>NZ_CP079107.1:0-2400000 GCF_019285735.1 Paeniglutamicibacter sp. Y32M11
ATGCAGCGCGCGTTCGCCGCCTTGGCTCAGCCGCAGGGGCTCATCGGAACCACCCTTTTGCTGGCCGTCCCTAACGAGTTGACTCGAGACGTCCTCCAGACCCAGCTCAAGGATCCGCTAGAACAGTCCCTGAAGCTCGTTTTTCAGTCAGATATCCGCTGCGCATTCAGCATTGACTCGGATCTGCTCCCGGATGAGGTGCCAGCGCCACCGGTCGAACTGCCTCCAGTTCCCAAGGCGCGCATCAGTGATGTTCTCCCCCAGCCGTCTCCACCTTCGAATTCTCAGGAGTTTGGCCGGCTAAACCCCAAGTACATCTTCGATACGTTTGTTATAGGCTCCTCGAATCGATTTGCCCACGCAGCAGCCGTTGCCGTTGCAGAAGCCCCCGCAAAGGCATACAACCCGTTGTTCATCTACGGCGATTCGGGGTTGGGTAAAACACACCTGCTTCACGCTATTGGCCACTACGCGCGGCATCTCTATAACGGCATTCGTGTTCGCTACGTCAACTCCGAAGAATTCACGAACGATTTTATTAATTCGATTCGTGATGACGAGGGAGCAAGCTTCAAGCAAACGTATCGAAACGTCGATATTTTGCTCATTGACGACATCCAGTTCTTAGCCAACAAGGATGCCACCCAGGAAGAGTTCTTCCACACCTTCAATGCGCTGCACAATCACAACAAACAGGTCGTGATCACCTCAGACTTGCCGCCAAAGCAGCTTTCGGGCTTCGAAGACCGTATGCGTTCTCGCTTTGAGTGGGGTCTCCTGACCGATATTCAGCCGCCGGAACTTGAAACCCGCATCGCCATCCTTCGCAAGAAGGCCACGGCAGAGAATCTCTCGGCGCCAGACGATGTCATGGAATATATCGCTTCCAAGATCTCCACGAATATCCGTGAGCTCGAAGGTGCATTGATTCGTGTCACGGCATTCGCCTCACTCAACAACCAAACTGTCGATATGAGCCTGGCAGAAACGGTGTTGAAGGATTTGATCACCGACGAGGGTGCCCAGGAAATTACTCCGGCAACCATCGTTGCGCAGACGGCTGAGTACTTTAATCTCACGATCGAGGAACTGACCAGCAAGTCACGAACCCGAACATTAGTAACTGCTCGACAAATTGCCATGTATCTGCTGCGTGAACTCACCGATATGTCTTTGCCCAAGATTGGCCAAGAGCTTGGTGGGCGCGACCACACCACGGTGATCCATGCTGACCGCAAGATCCGTGAACTCATGGCCGAACGACGAGCCATCTTCAACCAGGTCACCGAACTCACCAACAGGATCAAACAGCGTCAGCGCGAGGGATAGACGAGCCTCAAATCCAATAACCACAGGTGTGGATAAACCTGTGGATCATTAAGTGGACTACTGCAATTAACTGCGGATAACCATGCAGTGGGCTGTGGACGGTTAATTTCTCTCAAAAAGTTGTCCACCGGGGCGTGACACTCAGTGTCACGCCCAATCACATGTTGTGCACATGCATAATCGGTACGGTTCCGCGGCCCCAGGGACTTATCCACAGTATCCACAGGGGTTATTAACACTACTAACCCCATTTTTCTTATTCATCCAAATAACAAGTCCCCTACGAGCACCAAGCGTGCAAACCATCTCCAAACGCAGTTTTGAAGACTTGCTTCAAACACTTTTCACGGGATCACGACGACACCTTGGATGTATCCAGCTCGAGCAATCAGCAACCTCTCAATTTGACCCAAGGAAGATCTATCCCCGATGGATCTCCTCAGGAACCTTCAGAGGCTTCTTTCAGCAGCACCGAACTAACCATCCATTCCTCACGAAGTGCACTCCCCCGGCACGTTGAATTTTTCGTTTCCACAGCAACAGCTGAGTTCGTACGGGAGGGTTTCTATTTGCTGAAGAGCTCCGGCTCAATAACGGACTGTCGGTTGAATCACTGCCATCGCACCTCTGGATCCCACTGATCCCCGATATGTACGTGCGTTTCTAGTTGCTCGTTGTTCGTTGCCAATGCCCCTTGGGAACTGGCAACTTCATGAGTCCTCAAAAACCGGTATGCTCGAAGGCTGTGCCACAGTTCTGCCTCAGTTGCAGTTGGCTCACATAGCAAGGACACCGAACGCAAGCCCATTCCAGGCGAGCTTTTTGGTTTTTAGCTTCCGTCAAGACGCTAAGCTTGCTCTAGCCCAAGTACCATCGACGTCGTCGTGAAAGGCGGACCACTTCGTGAAGTTCAGCGTTGAAAAGGATGTATTGGCCGAAGCCGTATCCTGGACCGCCCGTTCACTTTCCCAACGACCTCCGTCCCCGGTACTGTCGGGCATTCTGATTACGGCCACCAATGGCACGGTTTCGTTAGCTGGGTTTGACTACGAGATTTCTGCACATCTCGAGATCGCCGCTGATGTGGCAACCGAGGGAACAATTTTGGTTTCTGGAAAGCTGTTGGCTGAAATTTGCCGCAGTCTTCCCAACGCAACCGCCGTCATCGAAACAGATGGCACCAAGGTCACCTTGACCTGCGGCAGAAGTCGGTTCCACCTAGCAACCATGCCCGTTGCTGAATATCCGGAACTTCCAGTACTTCCCGAGGTAACCGGTGTAGTTGATGGCGAAGCTTTTGCCCACGCAATCAACCAGGTCATCGTTGCAGCTTCCAAGGACGATACTCTTCCCATCCTGACTGGCGTCAAGATGGAAATTGAAGATGACCTGATTACCTTCTTGGCAACCGACCGCTACCGCCTCGCGATGCGTGAAGTGCATTGGAAGCCATCTCAAGCAGGTATTTCGACCTCAGCGCTGGTGAAGGCAAAGACCTTAAACGAAGTTGCAAAAACTTTGGGTTCGGCAGGCGAACTCAAGATCGCCCTCGGTGCAGGTAACGAACTGATTGGTTTTGAAAGTGGAAACCGACGCACCACTTCGTTGCTCGTTGATGGGGACTACCCCAAGATCCGCTCGCTCTTCCCAGAGAACACGCCGATTCACGCAACGGTGCGTACCTCGGCTTTGATGGAAGCGGTCCGTCGCGTTGCTGTCGTTGCTGAACGCAACACACCCGTTCGTCTCTCCTTCACCGGTGGCCAGCTTTCCTTGGACGCCGGGACCGGAGAGGACGCTCAGGCTGAAGAGTCCATTGAGGCTCAGATTGATGGTGAAGAAATCACCGTCGCTTTCAACCCTGCGTACTTGAGCGAGGGATTGAACGCTTTCTCCAGTGAATTCGTTCGTTTCTCCTTCACCAGCGCACCGAAGCCGGCAATGATGACTGCTCAGTCATCGCTTGACGGCCAAGACAGCGACGAATACCGCTACCTGGTTATGCCGGTACGCCTTCCAAACTTGCCCAATTAGGTTGCCCACGGGAGAAGAAATCGTTTCTGATCCCGCTGCAATCTCGTGTTCGGCCGCCCCGCGATCGCTCCTACAGGGGTGGTCGAACACATTTTTTATTGCGCTTTATCGCCAATCATTGGCCTCCCGATCAACGGCAACCCACCCTTTTAGCCCATCGCAGGACGTCTAGGTGTATATCTCACATGTCTCTCTCACCGACTTTCGCTCTTATGCGCAAGCCGATGTTGAACTGGGACCTGGCACCAATGTTCTTGTAGGTTCCAACGGAGTCGGAAAAACGAACATCATTGAGGCCATCGGTTACCTTGCGACGCTTTCATCGCATAGGGTCACCAATGACGGCCCCTTGTTACGCTTCAACACCGAGCGAGCACTGGTTCGAGCACGTGTCCACCGCGCCAAGCAAGTAACAACGCTTGAAGTCGAGATCACCGCAGGCAAAGCAAACCGTGCGCGCATCAACCGAGCAAATCCCGTGCGAGCCCGTGACATTTTGGGCATAGTTCGGACCGTGCTCTTTGCACCTGAGGACCTCGCCCTGATCAAGGGAGATCCTTCGAATCGTCGTCGCTTTCTTGATGAGCTCCTCGTGACGCTCAGGCCCGGACAAGCGGCCACGCGCGGGGACTACGAACGAGTTCTGAAGCAACGCAATGCCCTGCTGAAATCGGCGCGCGCCGGTGGCAAGCTCTCCACAGCACACGAATCCACGCTAGACGTCTGGGATACCCATCTGGCTCGAGCCGGTGCCAGGGTGGTGCGTGGACGTCTTGATGTGCTGAAGATGCTCTCCCCCTATATGGCCGGTGCCTATGCCTCCTTGGCCGACGCCAACAAGGTGGCCAAGGCGCACTACCAATCGACCATCGTCGCCGATTTTGACGAAGACGACACCACCGCAGACCCTCCCCTGACCGACGGCGATTCCGCCCCCGTGGCCCCGGCCGTCTTGCTTGATGCGAACCTCGAAGAACTTGAGGAGATGTTTCTAGCCGCCTTATTGGAGAAGCGCGCCAAGGAACTTGAACGCGGCATCACGCTGGTTGGCCCGCATCGCGACGATGTTTTACTCACCTTGGGCAGTGCACCGGCTAAGGGTTACGCCAGCCATGGGGAAACGTGGTCCTTGGCCCTGGCCTTACGTCTTGCCGCCTACAAGGTACTCGGAGAAGACGATCCGCGCCCGGGTGCCGGCCCCATCCTGATCCTGGACGATGTTTTTGCCGAATTGGATGCCACCCGGCGCACCCGGCTGGCCTCAATTGTTGCCGGTGCGGACCAGGTCATTGTCACTGCCGCGGTAGCCGGGGATGTCCCCCAAGAACTTGGCGGTACCTTCCTGCGGGTCAGCCCCGGAGTAGTGCACTCGTGAGTGATGACCGGGATCCACATGTGCCCGAGGCCATGGACGCTGCTCGCGCCATCCTCAATCGCATGCGTGAATCGGCACTGGGCCGCGGCGAGGCTCGCATGGATGCGGCAAAGGCCGCCAGATACGAAGACAATGCTGCTGCGCGCAAACAGCGCCGGCGAGCCAGCTCGGCGCCGGCCAAATACGCCGATGGGCGTGACCCGCAAGAAATCGGGAACCTCTTTGGCAAGATTGTCCGCGACCGAGGATGGACGGCTCCGGTTGCCGTCGGATCGGTCCTATCGCGGTGGAGCGCACTGGTGGGACCCCAAATCTCTGCCCACTGCACCCCCGAATCCTTCGAGGATTCCACCGTAGTGGTGCGCTGCGATTCCACCACCTGGGCCACTCAGCTGCGCTTGCTGTCTCACGAATTGCTCAAAACTTTTGATAAGGAACTGGGCCCGGGCGTTATCACCGTCATCCGGGTATTGGGCCCGGCCGCACCCACCTGGCGCCATGGCGGACGTTCGGTCAAGGGGCGCGGACCGCGCGACACCTATGGATAAGAAAGACCGGAACGCGTAGCTGGCCCACTGGCGCGTTCCGAGCGCCCAAACCACATAGCCCCCCACCTGAGGATGATCGAATCGCTCCTAACGGGGATTGTTGGCTAATAGCGGCACATTCTCGCCCGTCAATGACCGGTTTATTTGGAGCCGCACGGTAGAATTGACACAGACGTTTTGTCGCTTCGGCAAGACGTCGGTTCATGATCGAACACCCCCAGTGTTCGGCCTTCCACTGTTTGAGGAGTCTGTAGCACCTGTGTCTACCGATAACACCACACCCCAGGAACCAATCGATTCCGTAGAAGCCGGTGAAACCCCCGCCGCGAAACCTGCAGAAGACCAGATCAGCGGCCGAGTGGAACACACTTACGGCGCGCAGGACATCACGGTTCTTGAGGGCCTCGAAGCGGTGCGTAAGCGCCCCGGCATGTACATCGGATCCACCTCGTCTCGAGGACTTCACCACCTGGTTTATGAGGTCGTGGATAACTCCGTTGATGAGGCGCTGGCTGGCCACTGCGATCACATCCAAATTGCCCTGCGCAACGACGGTGGTGTGCGCGTTGAAGATAACGGCCGTGGCATCCCCGTGGACATTCACCCCACCGAGGGCAAGCCCACGGTCGAAGTCGTCATGACCATCCTGCACGCCGGTGGTAAGTTCGGCGGCGGCGGTTACGCCGTCTCCGGTGGCCTACACGGCGTGGGCATCTCCGTTGTTAACGCGCTCTCCGAGCGTGTGGACACCGAGATCCGCCGCCAGGGCAGCGTCTGGCGGATGTCCTTCGCCGATGGCGGCAAGCCTCAGGGCACCCTGGTCAAGGGCGAAGAGTCCGATGCCACGGGTACCATCCAGACGTTCTACCCCGACGCCACGATCTTCGACACCATTGAGTTCGACTTTGAGACGCTGCGCGCGCGCTTCCAGCAGATGGCGTTCCTGAACAAGGGACTGCGCATCACGCTCACCGACGAGCGCACCCTGGTGGTCGACGGTGATGAGATCGCCACGGACGCCGACGAGGAAAACGACGCTACCCCGAAGCACCGCGTCGTGGATTACCTCTACAAGGACGGGCTGCTGGACTACGTCAAGCACCTGAACTCCTCCAAGAAGGTTGAACTCGTTCACGAGGACGTCATCGCCTTCGAATCGGAGGATAACTCCAAGGGCATCAGCGTTGAGGTGGCCATGCAGTGGACCAACTCGTACTCCGAGTCGGTGCACACCTACGCCAACACCATCAACACCCATGAGGGCGGTACCCACGAAGAGGGTTTCCGCGCCGCAATGACCTCGCTGATCAACCGCTATGCGCGTGAGAAGACGATCCTTCGTGAAAAGGATGAGAACCTCACCGGTGATGACATCCGTGAGGGTCTGACCGCTGTCATCTCGGTCAAGCTCGCCGAACCACAGTTCGAGGGGCAGACCAAGACGAAGCTCGGCAACTCGATGGCCAAGGGCTTTGTGCAGGGTGTGGTCAACGAGGAACTCGGCGACTGGCTCGAGCGCAACCCCACCACCGCCCGCGACATCATTCGCAAGGCTCAGCTGGCCTCGCAGGCTCGCATGGCCGCACGCAAGGCACGGGACAACGCCCGCCGCAAGTCCCCACTGGAATCCTTCGGCATGCCGGGCAAGCTCTCGGACTGCTCCTCGAAGAACCCTTCCGAGTGCGAAGTTTTCATCGTGGAGGGAGACTCCGCAGGCGGCTCGGCCAAGCGCGGACGAAACCCGCACACCCAGGCCATCCTGCCGCTGCGCGGCAAGATCTTGAACGTGGAGCGTGCACGCCTTGATCGCGCGCTGGGCAATGCTGAGGTCCAGGCGATGATTACCGCCTTCGGCACCGGTATTGGTGAAGAATTCGACATGGCCAAGCTGCGGTACCACAAGATCGTGCTGATGGCCGATGCCGACGTTGATGGCCAGCACATCACCACGTTGCTGCTGACCCTGCTCTTCCGCTTCATGCGCCCGTTGATCGAAAACGGCTACGTTTACCTGGCGCAGCCGCCGCTGTACCGCATCAAGTGGTCAAATGCCGCCCACGAATACGTGTATTCGGACAAGGAACGCGACGACGCTCTAACCACCGGTGCAGCGAAGAACAAGCGCCTGCCCAAGGACAACGGCATCCAGCGTTACAAGGGTCTGGGCGAGATGGATTACTCGGAACTCTGGGACACCACCATGGATCCGGAACACCGCACGCTGCGTCAGATCACCATGGATGATGCCGCCGCCGCCGACCAGATTTTCTCCGTCCTGATGGGCGAGGACGTCGAATCGCGTCGAAACTTCATCCAGCAAAATGCCAAGGACGTGCGCTTCTTGGACATCTAGTCCTCGATTTCTCGCACTCCCGAAGCGTTTAGACACAAACTTTTGATTAGAGGAAGAAATCGATGAGCGATCAGACTCCCGAAAACCCGCAGGACGGCGTCACCTCCGACGAGAACATCGTTGAGGGTGCGGTGATCGATGACGCCGTGGAGGTGCTCACCGGTCACGACAAGATCGACCAGATCGATCTGCAGACCGAGATGCAGCGCTCCTACCTTGACTACGCCATGGCGGTCATCGTGGGCCGTGCGCTGCCGGACGTGCGTGACGGCCTGAAGCCCGTGCACCGCCGCGTCATATACGCGATGTATGACGGTGGTTACCGCCCGGAACGCTCCTACAACAAGTGCGCCCGTGTGGTCGGCGAGGTCATGGGTCAGTACCACCCGCACGGTGACAGCTCGATCTACGATGCCCTGGTACGCCTGATCCAGGACTGGACCATGCGCTACCCGCTGGCCCTGGGCCAGGGCAACTTCGGTTCCCCGGGCAACGATGGCGCCGCCGCACCGCGTTACACGGAAACTAAAATGTCCCAGCTGGCCATGGAAATGGTCCGCGACATCCACGAAGGCACCGTGGACTTCCAGGACAACTATGACGGCAAGAACCAGGAACCCACCATCCTGCCGGCGCGTTTCCCCAACCTTCTGGTCAATGGTTCCTCCGGCATCGCCGTGGGTATGGCCACCAACATCCCGCCGCACAACCTGCGCGAGGTTGCAGCGGGTGTGCAGTGGTACCTGGAAAACCCCGACGTTTCCCGTGAGGAACTCCTTGATGCCCTGATGCTGCGCATCAAGGGCCCAGATTTCCCCACCGGTGCCCTGATTCTTGGCACCAAGGGCATCTCCGATGCCTACCGCACCGGCCGCGGCTCGATCACCATGCGCGCCGTGGTTTCCGTTGAGGAACTCCAGGGACGTACCTGCCTAGTGGTCACCGAGCTGACCTACCAGTCAAACCCGGATAACCTGGCCGTGAAGATCGCCGAACTGGTCAAGGACGGCAAGATCTCCGGTATCGCGGATCTGCGTGATGAGACATCGGGACGCACCGGCCAGCGCCTGGTCATCGTGCTCAAGCGCGATGCAGTGGCCAAGGTCGTGCTGAACAACCTCTACAAGCACACCGAACTGCAGTCCAATTTCTCCGCGAACATGCTCGCGATTGTTGACGGGGTCCCCCGCACGCTTTCGCTCGATGCCTTCATCCGTCACTGGGTCGCACACCAGATGGAAGTTATCATCCGTCGCACGCAGTTCCGCCTGCGCAAGGCCGAGGAAGAGGCGCACATTCTGCGTGGCTTGCTCAAGGCCCTCGACGCCCTCGACGAGGTCATTGCGTTGATCCGCCGTTCCAATACCACCGAAGCCGCGCGCGACGGCTTGATGGAATTGCTGGATATCGATGATCTCCAGGCCCGCGCCATTTTGGACATGCAGCTGCGCCGCCTGGCGGCCCTGGAACGTCAGAAGATCCAGGACCGGCACGCCGAGCTGGAGCTGATGATCGCGGAATTTAAGATCATTATTGCCTCCCCGGAGCGCCAGCGGACCATCATTTCCGAGGAACTCGCCGAAATCGTCGAGAAGCACGGCGATGACCGCCGCACCAAGGTGCTCATGGGCTACGACGGAGACATGAGCATCGAGGACCTGATCCCCGAAGAAGAAATGGTCGTCACCATCACTCGCGGTGGCTACGTTAAGCGCACCCGAAGTGATAACTACCGCTCGCAGCACCGCGGCGGCAAGGGCATCAAGGGCGCACAGTTGCGCGGAGACGATGTGGTGGAGCACTTCTTCGTCACCACCACGCACAACTGGCTGCTCTTCTTCACCAACCACGGGCGGGTGTACCGCGCCAAGTGCTACGAGCTGGCCGAGGCCGGACGCGACGCCAAGGGACAGCACGTGGCCAACCTGATGGCGTTCCAGCCCGATGAGCACATTGCCCAGGTCCTCGACCTGCGCAACTACGAGCAGGCTCCATATCTGGTGCTTGCCACCCGCAACGGCCTGGTCAAAAAGACGCGTCTGAGTGACTACGACACCAACCGCACGGCCGGTGTTATCGCCATCAACCTGCGTGAGGGTGATGAACTAGTTTCCGCGCAGCTGATTTCCGACAGTGATGACATGATGCTGGTCTCCCGCAAGGGTCAGTCGGTCCGATTCACCGCCACCGATGATGCGCTTCGCCCCATGGGACGAGCCACTTCCGGCGTAACGGGCATGAAGTTCCGTAATGAGGATGAGCTGCTGGCCGCGGACGTTGTCACTGAGGATTCGTATGTGTTTGTCGTCACCGAGGGTGGCTACGCCAAGCGCACCTCGGTGAGTGAATACCGCGTACAGTCCCGTGGCGGCCTGGGTATCAAGGTGGCCAAGCTTGCCGAAGACCGCGGTGATCTGGTCGGTGCGCTGATTGTCCACGATGAGGACGAAGTTCTGGTGGTCATGGAGGGCGGCAAGGTCGTTCGTTCGGACGTTTCGCAGGTTCCTGCCAAGGGCCGCGACACCATGGGCGTCATCTTTGCCAAGCCGGATAAGAAGGACCGCATCATTGCCGTCGCGAAGAACACCGAGCGCGGCCTCGGAGATAATCCCGAGGAAGATGCAGTACCGTTGGACGCGGAAAAGACACAAGAACTGGCCTCTGAGGGCCTTCCGAGCGAAGAACGCCCGGTAGGCACCGAGGAAAACCTTGGGCACGACGACGAGGCCACCAACGACGGAGGTAACGCGTGAGCACCCCAAATACGCCCCGCCCGGCGGGCGGCACTGGTGGCACCCGTCCCACACCGCCACGGCAGGCACCCGCAGGGGCCCAGCGCCCCGTAGGCGCGCCGCGACCCGGCACGACCCCCCGCCCGGGAGCGGCCCAGCGTCCGGCAGGCGCTGCGCGCCCCGGAACCCCTGCCGCACGCCCGCAGCAGCTGGTTCGGCCGGCACCTAAGGCCAAGGTCCGCAAGGCCCGCCTGCTCGTTTCCAAGGTTGACCCGTGGTCCGTCTTGAAGATGGCATTCCTTTTGTCGGTTGCCCTGGGCATCGTGACGGTGGTTGCTTCGGTGGTCTTCTGGTCGATTCTTGATTTGACCGGAATCTTCGCGTCGATCAACGGCCTGATCGGCGAAATCGTCGGTACCGAAGGTGGGTTCGATCTCAAGGAAATTGCGTCCCTTGGGCAGGTTGCCTCCTTCGCAACTATCCTTGCCGTCGTAAATGTGGTGCTTATCACCGTTCTTTCGATGCTGGCAGCGGTGCTTTATAACCTCTCTGCAACCCTGGTTGGCGGAATCGGTGTAACGCTCACCGACGACTAAGTCGCGGAAACAAGCGCTTTTTCGGCCCTCGGGGATTCCTGCACAGGTACCCCCGAGGGCCGATTTGTTTCTTAGGCGGTTTCTCGGGTATTGTTTTATCTCGTTCCCAACGGGAACAAAGAGGGCGTATAGCTCAGGCGGTTAGAGCGCTTCGCTGATAACGAAGAGGTCCCTGGTTCAAGTCCAGGTACGCCCACGGATTACCTCGTCCAAGCGGTAGGTGAAAGGAAATCTCCATGCGGAAATTTCTAGTGTTGGTGGCAGTAGTCGCCGGCGTTATCGGCTATCGTAAATACAAGGATTCCACTGCTGAAAAGGCTGTCTGGAGTAACGGTACCGATAAGGTATCATGATTTAGTCGGTTGTTAGATTCAGTAGTAAAGCATTTACTGCCTCGCAGGAGATGTACAAAAAAATACGGGGACTTAGCTCAGTTGGTAGAGCGGTAGCTTTGCAAGCTTCAGGTCAGGGGTTCGACCCCCCTAGTCTCCACAGAAATTAGAAGGTCCGGAACGAGAGTTCCGGACCTTCTGCGTTAACATCGCAGAGGGGCCATCGGAGTGGATCCGGGGCCGTCAGAAATCATGGAGTCGGCAGATGACCTTTATATTCGCCCTGGTGGGAGTCCTAGGCGTTGCAGCGTCGGGACCGCTCATTGCCGCTTTCCCGGCCGTTCCGGCCCTCTCCATGGCGCTGTGGCGTAACGCCATCGGAACGGCCGTCATGGCCGTTCCTGCGCTATTGATTGAGCCACGTACCTTTAGCCGGCTAAAGCGCCGAGATTGGGGCTGGAGCGCCCTCGCAGCCTTCTCACTGGCTCTACACTTCGCGTTCTTCATGAATTCAATCAGGATGACCACGGTCGCCGCAGCTACGGCGCTGGTCTGCCTGCAGGCCGCGTGGATTGCCCTATTCCAGTTCCTGCGCGGGGCCAAGTACGGCTGGCGCGTTGGCCTAGGGGTGTTCCTAGCCTTCGGGGGAGTTGTTGTCATCACGGGGTTGGACGTTGGTTCGGGAACCGACGCGCTGCTCGGTGACGTCTATGCCCTGATCGGTGGGGTTTTGGCGGCCGCGTACACCCTTTCTGGGGCTAAGGCGCGCGAAACCATGAGCACCAGCGCCTACACCACCGCGTGTTACGGCATGACTTCGATCATGCTGCTGGCCATGTGTCTGATTGCTGGCGTCCCGGTATGGGGATTTGATGCCAAGGGCTGGATCGGCATCTTGGCGCTGGCTATCTGCTCCCAGGTGCTGGGACATTCTGCACTGAACCATCTCTTGACGTCCCTAGGGCCGCTGACGGTCTCCACGTTGATTCTTTTGGAAATCCCCGGCGCAGCGATTCTCGCGGCGGTGTTCCTTGGTCAAGTATTGCCGGCCGGGACGGTCATTGGACTCGTGGTCATCTTGGGCGGACTATTCTTTGTGGTCCGCGGTCAGGGTCGGATACTTGCGGTGCCCCGGGTTGCTGACCCCGAACAATAAAAAGGGCAGCACCATCCTCTCTGCCCCGCGATCTTCTGCGCTGGCTCGGAGGATGGTGCTGCCCCACGGTGGATTGCCGCCGCGTCGGCAGAAACCCTAGTTACTTCTTGGCGCGCGGACCTGGCTTCGGTGCGTCGTCCCCATCGCTTGCCTCGGTGGTCTTGTCCTGATTTGCCTCGAGTTCTTCCTCGGCCTTGTGCTTGGCCGTCGTAGACTCGGCCGAAACCTCGGCTGCCTTCTCGGAGATTTTCTCCTTAGCTTCAGCAACCGCCTCGGCGGCGTTTTCCTTGGCCTGTTCGGCTGATTCTGCGACCTGTTCGCGAACTTCTTCAACGCTTGCCGGAGCCTCTACGGGGCCGCTGGCACGAACCGTGGTCGGCTCCACCGGGGTCGGGGTCTTCCACGGGTCATCGATGGGCTTGGATGCACGCCAGGCGGCTACGGCCGCGGCGCCAGCTGCAGCAACGACGGCAAAGACCAGCCACCCCTTTTTCTTCTTAGCGGGCTTCTGGACGTTTTCCAGCTCCTTGCTGACATGTCCAACTGCGGCATTAGCGCTGCTTTGGAGACGTTCGATGGTTTCGGGACTGGGGGTGATTTTTTCGGAAACTTGGGCAAGTGCCTCCGGCACCTTGGCCTGATCAAGCTTGCGTGCGGTGAATTCCGCAGCCTGACCAATCTTTTCGTTGGCGGCCGGCAGGTATTCGTTCAAGACGACGTCCCGGGCATGGCTCAACGCCGGAGTTGCCTTTCCGAGGGCCTCGTTCAGTGCAGGTGTGGCGCGATCGACAGCCTTCTGGACCCGTGGGGTTGCCTCGTCGATGGCGGCGGAAATCCGCGGACCGAGATTATCGAGGGAATCCTGAATCATGGGGCTGACCCTGGCCACGGTCTCGGAAAGCTCGTGTGCTGCCCAGTGCAAGCCCTCCTGAATCTTAGGTGATGCGCTCTCGATTCCTTTTTCAATGCGAGGAACAGCCCACTTCACAGCGGTGTCCACCTTCGGAGCGGCCCAATCCTTTGCCTGCTCCGCGCTGGTGGCAACGCTTTCGCTAAAGTCCCGGGCAGTACGTTTCGACATCACAGTGAACCCCTTCGATCGTTTCGTTTGCTTGGTCTTAGCCTACGACCTCACCGTAACTACGGCTATTGTCTGCCTCGCTGATCCCCCCACGAAATTCATTGTTCACTGAGCGCGTAGCCATTCGCTGCGGCGGTCAAGTCGGTCATGGAAGAATGACAGTCATGACTGCAATCCCAACGCACACAGCCACCATCCACACCAACTTGGGCGACATCGTCGTGAACCTGTTCGGCAACCACGCCCCCAAGACCGTGAAGAACTTCGTTGGCCTGGCCAACGGTGAGCAGACCTGGACCGATCCGCGCAGCGGCGAGGAAAAGGTCAACACTCCGCTTTACAACGGCACGATCTTCCACCGCATCATCTCCGACTTCATGATTCAGGGCGGCGATCCGCTGGGTCAGGGCACCGGCGGACCGGGCTACCGCTTCGACGACGAGATCAACCCCGACCTCGACTTCCGCGAACCGTACAAGCTGGCCATGGCCAACGCCGGCATCCAGATGGGTCAGGGGACCAACGGTTCCCAGTTCTTCATCACCTCGATCCCGACCACCTGGCTGCAGGGTAAGCACACCATCTTCGGTGATGTCACCGAGGAGGCTTCCCGCAAGCTCGTTGACGCACTGAACGTCGTTCCCACCGACGGCCGCGACAAGCCGCTGGAAGATGTTGTTATCTCCAGCATCGATATTGCAGCTGTCTAATTTCTAGGTTCCGGCGCGACCTTTCGTGTCGTTGACCGCCAACGGCCCCGTCCGCCGTCCTTCTTCGTTTGTTCTTCACCTCGCCTTGCAAAGTGAATAACGATGCGGAGGGATGCGGCCGGGGCCGTTTTGCATGGTGGCACAGGACGAAACACCAGAACACGATCCCGTGAACGAATTCAACAGGAGCATTACTTCCATGTCATTTGGACTCCCCAACCCAAATCCGGCGGCCGCGCCTCCCGTGTGTCCACGGCATACCGACCGCATTTCCTACGTGACCTGCCAGCGGTGTGCGCGGCCCATGTGCCCCGAATGCCAAGTGTCGGCAGCCGTGGGAACCCAGTGCGTGGATTGTGTGCGAGAAGCCAGCAAAATGGTACCCAGCACCCGTACCGTCTTTGGCGGCAAGGCCACCGATGGGCGCCCCTTGGTGACCTATGCGTTGATCATCATCAACGTTGTGGTGTTTGGCCTGCAAATGGTCTTCCCCGGCGTCACCAGCCACCTTGTTTATGCGGGTCTGTACACCAGTGGATATCTTGAACCCGAACCCTGGCGCATGCTCACGTCGGTCTTCGCCCATTCAACGTCATTCGTCGGGCACATCGCCTTCAACATGTATGCGTTATACATCTGCGGACGTGTGCTGGAACCCATGCTTGGCAGATTGCGCTTTATTGCCCTGTATCTCATCGCCGGGTTGGGAGGATCCGTGGCAGTTCTGCTCATCGCCGACCCCCGGGTACCCGTCCTTGGCGCCTCGGGAGCCGTCTTCGGCCTCTTTGCGGCGATGTTTGTCTTGTTCCGTGCACGTGGTGGACAGACGATCCAGTTGGTCATCCTCATTGCGATCAACTTGGCCATCGGCTTCATCTTCCCCGGTATCGCCTGGCAGGCGCATGTTGGTGGACTGGTGTTGGGTGCCGCCAGTGCTGCTGTATTTGCCTATGCTCCTAAGGGGCCGCAACGCACCATGATGCAGTGGGCAGGAACGGCATTGTTGGTTCTCCTCGTGGTGGCCTTGACTTTCTACGGCGCTCTCAACATTCGACTCCAGTAGCCCCGTGGAGCAGGCAACAAGAAAAGTTGTCCACATTGGTTATCCACACTGTTAATAACTCACAACCGTGTAATTCACATGAACCGGACCGGCTGTAGCGCCCGCGCTGACGCCGGTCCGATGTGTTTTCTGAACAAAAGCGAAGAATATGCACAATTTCATCCACAGCTGTGGATAACTTAGTGCACAACCTGTGCAGTGTTGTGAAAGCTACTGACACGTAGAGTTAGGACGATTCTTCGAAAGTTTGAACGAATCCGCGAGAACATGCGGAAATTTAAGCTTTCCGGACACCTCATGCTCTTGTTGTCCACAAACCTTATCCACACTGTTAATAACTTACGCACAGGCACCACGGGATAACTCAACCCCAACATTCCCCTTGGTCTTAGGTGTTTTAGGGTGAAACCCACAGCCTTATCCCCACCTGTGGATAACTTTAGTGCACAGCATGTTATTAAGTCTTGGGAAGATGTTTGTTGGACCTCTGGGCGGGAATCTTGAATCCTGAGAGACTGAACATTCCACACCCGTGCTTGTTATCCCCATATCCACAGCGAGACGAAAGGCAGACCGTGCGCCACGACTGGATTCATCCCGAACACTTATCCGCATGGACCGCTTTGACCAACAAACTGGCGGAGGTCGATGACACCGAGGAATTCTATGAAGAGCAAGACCTAGCCGAGGAACTCGCCGAACCTGGGGTTAATCCGGAGTTGGACACTCTGGGACTGTGGATTGACGGTGCCATGGTTGCATACGGGCAGCTTAGGTTGAGCGAGCACCTTCGCGACGGGCGAGGACGAGTTTTTATTGGGGGAGGCGTCGCGCCAGACTACCGAAAGCGCGGGCTTGGGACGGTCATCATGGGTGCCCTCGAGGCTAGGGCGGTGGAAAAGATGCGCGAAATCCACCCAGGCGTCGATTTCACCATCGATATGTGGGGAAATGCGCCGGGGCACAGCGCCTCAGCCTTTGCGGTGTCACGGGGCTATGAACCGGCACGACACTTCCAGGATATGGCCGTTACACCTGTCGAATTTCGCCGGCAGGATCGAACTCACGGAACGGCCACTAACTTACGCTTGGCTCACTATTCCGCTGATCTGGCTGAGCTGGTTCGGGAGCTGGACAATGAGGCATTCGCAGACCACTGGGGTTCCACGCCCAAAAGTGTTGCTGAATGGGATGCCATGACGCGCGCGCGATCCTTCCGTAACGAATATTCTCGAATTTTGTTGGAGGTTGGGGATGGTCCCGATCAAGAGCGTGGGCTTTGTTATGTTCTGAGCGGTGAATGGGTGCCCAAGGAGCTCTATATTTCGCGCGTGGGCACGGCTCGATCCGCTCGCGGGCGCGGTTATGCCGCCTGGGCGCTCTCCACGGTTGTTGAGGCGGCCTTTGCTGGAGGCTATGTGAAAGTGGACCTTTCGGTGGACACGGAGAGCCCCACTGGAGCCGTGGGGCTCTATGAGCGTCTGGGTTTCGCGGTGGTTCGCCGAGGCACGATGTTTAGAAAGTCTTGCCTCGCCAGCTGAGTTAACGGTTTGAGAGCTCACGGTGAAGCCAAGATCAGCCAAGAAGTGGGAGCAGTAGCGAGGTGGCGAGTACCGCCATGAGCGCTGCTATCACCGCATCGAGCACGCGCCAGGAACGCGGATTTGCGAAGAAGTTGCGCAGGTAGCGTGCGCCAAATCCGAGGGCGGTGAACCACAGTATGCTGCCGAGAACGGCACCGGCGCCGAAGATCCAGCGTCCGGGGTCCCCCTGGGCCGAGGCGATGGAACCGAGCAAAACAACGGTATCCAGATAGACGTGAGGATTGAGCCAGGTTAAAGCGAGCGCGGTCAGCACCACGGAGCCTCGTGTGCTCCGGGTTAGCACTGCGGAATCTTCTAACCCCCGGGGTTTGAGTGCCCGGCGTGCGGCAAAGAAGGCATAGACCAGCAGGAATCCAGCACCTCCAATGCGAGCAACGGTGATGAACCAAGGAGCGACGCTCAGTAAGCTGCCCAGTCCTGCAATACCGGCGAAAATGAGCAGAGCATCGGAGAACAGACAGATCAACACGGTGATGCCGATATGCTCCCGGCGAATTCCTTGTCGCAAGACGAAGGCATTTTGTGCGCCAATGGCAACGATTAAGGACAGGCCGGTAGCTATTCCGGTAATGAAGGGAAAGTAGGTCACCGATCGAGACTAGGTGGCGCAATAAAGCCATGTCTAGCTAAAGATTCTTAGTATCCCTTAGAATTCCTAACTATGGACTTCCCCACGGAGCACCTTCAAACCTTCAAGACGGTAATCGAGGCGGGCACTCTGGAGAGTGCAGCTCGGGAACTGAACATCACGGCCTCCGCCGTCAGCCAGCGACTTAAGGCCCTAGAAAAGCAGGCCGGGAGCATCCTCTTCATTCGTTCTCGTCCGATCCGCACCACGGGCAGTGGCGATGTACTGCTCCGATTGGCCCGAGAGATGCAGCTGCTCTCGATCGAGGCGCAGCGGGCATTGGGGATGAAAGTTGGTGCTAAAAGGGAATCGAATCGCACACAGGTGAGTATCGCCGTCAATGCAGATTCGCTGGCCAGCTGGTTTGCCCCGGTATTTATAGGATTGGCTCATCAAGATCTGATGAACTGCGAGATCCTGCGAAACGATGAGGCACACTCCACTGAACTGCTTCGCTCGGGCAGGGTCATGGGCGCCGTGACCACCAAAGCCACGCCCGTACAGGGGTGCTCCTCGCTGTATCTGGGTACGATGCACTATCGGGCCATGGCCACGGCCCCGTTTAGACAGCGGTGGCTACCGGGTATCGAACCGCGGGCAGAACTAGCGGCGGCACCGATGGTGAGCTTCGACCGGACAGATGGGCTGCAACGGGATTTGCGCCGAGCCGTCATCGGCCCCGATCTCGATGTCGATCCGGTGGAACATTTCGTGCCAGACTCGCGTGTTTACGTCGCCTCAGTGGCGGCATCCCTGGGCTGGGGAATGATTCCCGATGTCCAGGTGCCGCTGGATGGGAGGTTGCAGAACTTAGACTCCGCGTGGACCAGCGACGTGCACCTCTATTGGCAGCGGTGGAAAGTTCCGTCTCAAACCTTGGAGCTACTCACCACACTGGTGGTGGATGCGGCTCGAGAGGCGGGATTGCAGCGGATGGAGAACACCGCACCCTGACCTCTGCACGGAACCTCGGTCATCCAGCAACGGCGCAGGGGACATCCGTGCCCACGGGTGGGAATGCTCCCGATGGCTTCTCCCCGAGATTCAGCTGGTTACTTGCTACCGCCGGGCGGACCCACAACTAACAAGACGGAGGTGACAACCGCAACTAAAACAATCCCTACAAGTGCAGCAAGTAGTGGCTTGCGCAGGGCGGTGGCCTGAAGTTTCTCCACGATGCCGTGCGGATCATCGCCGCCCGGTGCCAGGCGCCATGAGTCGCTGAGCATTCCACGACGCAGGATGGACCGCTCGAAGGGCAAAGTGGCGAAGGGAATGACGGCCGAGCCCATGCCGAGGAGTCCTTGCACGAAGCTCCAGCGTTCGTTAGCCCAGACGAAGATTGTCACCAAGATGTAGGAGATGAAAACCACGCCGTGGACCATGCCGAAGACCCTGACAAATGCGGGTAAATCCGCAGCGTACTTGAGGACCATGGAAATGATCAGCAAGGCCCATGTAACCATTTCCGCTGCTGCCAGAAAACCGTACAGGCGCTTGGGGGAGAGCTTGGAACGGGTGAGCACGGAAGCGGAACTTGTCTCTGGAGTGGGGCTAACCATAGTGCTGGCATGCCTTTCATAAAGTTGGTGTCAGCACGATGCGCATCTGTGAGGCACAAAATGGCGAGGCTGGGTGCAGCAAAGCGGGCGGGCGGCACCCCTCGGAAGGGAAACCTCACGCTCTCGACGAACAAGATGACGACCGCAAAATGCGGAAGCTAGAACTCATCGTGCATTGCGTTTGTTGTCTTTGTCTTTGACTTCGGGAAGCGATCTGCCCTCGATGTTCTGGGGGCTCTGGAGACCTGCACCAAGATCGTGCGGTCTATTCTCTCCGTTACCGATTCACGACCGGTTCTCACCGAGTCTGGACTGGAGAACTAAGCAGACATTGGTTGAGGGCCGCGGAAGGGGTTACGGCGGTGAAACCGCCGGCAGCATCCGCGGATCGAAGAGTGGTAGCTAGCGCCAGCCGGTGGTCATGAAGAACCCGACCATGGCCAAGCCGAAGCCAATGACGATATTCCAGCCGCCGATTATCGGGATCGGCAGTACCGTCTGGGAGATGTAGTAGACCATGATCCAAATCAAGCCAAGGATCATCAGCCCAAACATGACAGGCTTGTACCACTTGGGCAATGGCTTGTCGTAGGTCTGAGCATCGCTGCCGCCTCGCGGCTTGTTGTTCTTGCGACGAGTCTTGGATTCAGGCACTGCTGCTCCTTGGATGATCATCGGGCATCGACACGAACGAACGTGCACGTGCTCGACCGGTAGGCTTGTCACTGTGTCACAAGGAACTAGTTCCTCACGCCACACTTAGTTCCAATACTATCCGCTCTAACTGAAAGCCGCCGGGGTACAAGCTGCCCCGGAGAGCTGTGAGGGAAGTTCGTATGACACGATTCGCAACGCCGTCGCGGCCCAAAGCGACCGTCAGGCAGCGACTCATGGGCGGATTCGGTGAAATTCTCATCACCTTGGGGATCCTGCTGATTCTCTTTGTTGGGTGGGAACTCTGGTGGACAAACCTCGACGCCGACCGCGCGCAATCTCAGGTGACGTCGGAGTTTTTGAAGGACCTCACCGTGGCAGCGCCGAACTTCAGCGATGCGCCGGAGAAGAACCCAAATCAGAACCCGAACGAAAACTCTAACGAGGGTGATGAGCAAGGTGAAGAGCAGAGCAAGGACTTCGGACCTGCTCCCATCACCGCGATTCCGGGCGGGGAAACCTTCGGTATTTTCTATATCCCACGATTCGGATCCAACTTTGCCCACCCCGTGACCAACGGCGTGGGCATGGATGTGCTGAACACCGTGGGTATCGGGCATTACCCGGACACCCAGTCACCTGGAGAACTCGGAAACTTTGCCGTTGCGGCGCACCGGCAAACCCACGGGCAGGTCTTTTGGGACATCGACAAATTCCAAGACGGTGACAAGATCTACTTGCAGACACGCAAGGGCTTCTACACCTACGAATGGCGTAGTACGGAAATTGTTAGTCCTTCCGCCGGTGATGTGCTCTTCCCGGTACCGCATCGGCCGGGGGTCAAGCCAACGACGTCCATCCTCACCATGACTAGTTGTCACCCGCCATTTACTACCCGTATGCGCATCATCGCGTACTCGGAGCTCGAATCGTGGCGGCCTGCCGATGCCGGCGCCCCGGCTGAAATTGCCGACTTGGTGCAAAAGACGATGGGTAACTAGGACACCTCATATGTATTCATGGATCTTCTCGCATCTTCCCGGCCCGCTGTGGGTCCGCATTGTCCTGGCACTGGTGCTGATCGCAGCCGTCATATTATTGCTTATGAACTATGTCTTCCCGTGGCTGAGCCAGTACAGTCCCTGGACCGAATCAACGATTGGCATGATGCTGCTGTGAACGCCCCCAAGATCCTGGTGATCGATAACTACGACAGCTTTGTCTATACCCTGGTGGGATATCTACAGGAGCTGGGTGCCGAAACCACTGTCATCCGCAACGACGATCTCGCACTCTCCGAGGTCATCGAATTGGCTGAAGCTCGTGACGGGGTCTTGGTTTCCCCCGGACCCGGCACACCGGCGGAGGCCGGGGTCAGCATCGAGATGGTCAAATGGTGCGGGTCTCATAACAAGCCCATGTTGGGTGTCTGTCTGGGGCATCAGGCCCTTGCCGAGGCCTATGGCGGAGTAGTCACTCACGCCGAGGAACTCATGCACGGCAAGACCTCACCGGTCTTCCACACCGAGCACCCGATCTTTGCAAATATTCCTAGCCCATTTACCGCAACGCGGTACCATTCGTTGGCCGCTGTGCGGTCTTCCATCCCCGCGATGTTGGAGATTACCGCCGCAACGGAAAATGGTGTCATCATGGGGCTCGCTCACCGTGAGGCCCCGTTGTGGGGTGTGCAGTTCCACCCCGAATCTGTTCTTACCGAAGGTGGTTACCAAATGCTCGGTAACTGGTTGGAATCGATGGGATTGATCGGTGCTGCACAGCAGGCATCCACCCTTAGCCCACTGATCCGCGGCATCGGGGCCTAAGCAAGCGAAACGAAAGAGGGCAGGGCGACGAAAAATCGTCTCCCTGCCCTCTTTTCGTGGCGATGTCCCAGCATGCTTGGGTTACTAGTCGGCCTTCGGATTCTTCGAGGCCTTCGCAGGTTTGCTTGGTTTGGCCTTCGTGCTCGGCTCCGGCGTGGAAGAAGTGTTGCTGGATGCCGGCGGAGTAGTGGGTGTCTCCGCAGGGGTCTCCGCTGGCGTCTCGCTGGGTGTTGGCGTAGGAGTGGGCGTCGGCTCGGCCGGCTTCACCGCCACCGTGACGGTGACGGTTCCGCCCTGGTCAGTGGTTGTCCCACTTTCCGGACTCTGGTTGATGATGGTGCCGGGTTTAGCGGCGCTGTCTTCTTCCTCTACCTTGGTGATCTGCAACTTGATCTCGGGGTCATCAAGCTTGCTCTTTGCTTCGTCCATCGTGAGATTGATCAGCTGAGGTACCGTCACCTCTCCCGTCGAGAGGATCAAGTCAATCGTGGTTCCGACCTTGACCTGCTTGCCGATCTCCGGGGTGGTTCCCACCAACCAGTCGGTGGGAATGTCGGGGTCATTCACCCGAGATACCGAACCGATGGAAAACCCCATATCCGCGAGGATTTGGCGGGCTCCGGCCTCGGACTGACCAGCCAGTGTCTTGGGGAGCTTGAGCGCCTCTGGACCCTTAGAAACCATCAACCGCACTGTGCTGCCCTTACGGACTTCTACGGCGGTCATTGGATCGCTTGCCACCACCAGCCCACTGGCGACATCCTCGTCGAAGACGTTTTCAACCTTGGGCACCAGTTGCAGTGTTTTTAGGGTTGATTCGGCCTTGGCCTGAGTCATTTCGGTGAGTGTTGGTACGGCAACGGGAGCATTTCTTTCGGCTTCCGCACGCATCCAGTTGTAGAAGAACAATCCAGAGACCAACATCGCGAAAACCAAGATGACGGAAATAGCGATGGTCCAGGAGCGCTTGGACTTTGCCCGACGCTCATCGAGTTCACGCTTCAGGCTTTGTTCCCACATCGGCGGTTGGGCCCAATGCTGGTTCTGCTCGCCGACGGGCTCAAGATTTCCGGTGTGCTGAACATCCCCAGAATTCGATCCAGGGGATGAAGCCAAGGAAACCAGCGCCGGAGTAGCCATGGTGGCAAGATCCTGAGCAGCCGCAGATTGGTCAGCGGCATGCGGTAGCGAAGCCGTGAGCTCCTCGGGTGACAGTGCGATGCCTTGACAGGCGTTAATGAGGGCGACACCAAACGCCTGCGCGTCATCGTAGCGGTCCTCACGGTCCTTGGCTAAGGCCTTGAGGACCACGGCATCAAAGATGGGATCCAGCTCTGGAACCAACGCACTGGGTTCCGGTGCCTTCTCCCCAACATGCTGGTAGGCAACAGAGACGGGGGAATCGCCGGTGAACGGCGGGCGACCGGTGAACAGTTCATACAGCAGGCAACCGGTGGAGTACAGGTCGGTGCGAGCATCAACGCTCTCCCCACGGGCCTGTTCGGGTGAGAGGTATTGGGCGGTGCCCACCACGGTCTGGGTTTGGGTCATGGTGCTGGATGAGTCGGCCAGGGCCCGGGCGATGCCGAAGTCCATGACCTTTAGAGCACCGCGCTCGGTGACCATGATGTTCGCGGGCTTGATATCGCGGTGAACAATACCCATGGAATGTGAGTGGGCAAGTGCCTCGAGCACCCCAAGGACGTACTCGACGGCCAGATCCCTGGTCATTTCCCCGGCCTTGATGATGTCGCGCAGGGTTCGGCCGCGAACGTATTCCATCACAATGAAGGGCAAGTTAACCGTGGATCCGGAAAATTCGTGGGCTTCCTCGCCGGTATCAAAGACCGAAACGATGTTCGGGTGATTTAGTCCCGCAACGGCCTTGGCCTCTCGCCGGAAGCGCGCCTGGACCATGGGATCACGCGCCATTTCGGCACGCAGCAATTTGATGGCAACCTTGCGCCCCAGCACCTGGTCTACGCCCAGGTGCACGTCGGCCATCCCGCCACGTCCGATGAGTTCCCCCACCGTGTAGCGCCCGTTCAGTATCCGTTCCTCACTCACTGTGAAACCACCGATGTCACCTAGTTATTTACCGGCGGCTGGCCGGTGGACTTGGCAGCACCGGAGCTCGGCGATGGTGGAGGCGTTGTCGCAGTAGTCGCCGTGGTCTCGGTGCTTGGAGTCGAGGAGGTTTCCGCCGGGGTTTCGGACGGAGACGGAGTTGTTGGCGTGGGCGTTGGCGTCGATGTTGGCTCCGGGGGGCCCAGCGACAGGATGTAGGTGATCGTGGTGCCCTCTTCGACCTTGACACCGACGCGCGGGCTCTGGCCAATGACGGTACCGCGAGCCAGGTCGCTTTCCTGTGCCTCGCCCTCGTTAGGTTTCAGGCCCAGCTCCTCCAACGCCGCCGCGGCCTGTTCGCCATCCATGCTGAAGAGGTTGGGAACCGATACCGTGGTCGCAACCGGCGCGCTGGAAGTGGGACTGGACCTCGTTGGAGTGGGTGTTGGCGTCGGTGTCTCCGAAGGGGTCTCCGAGGAAGCCTCCGTGGTTGGCGCCGATGACTCGGGGCCGGAGGAGGTAACTACCGGGCTCTGGGAGGTTTCAGGGGTATTAGAGCTGGTGAGGATGGGCAGCAGCCAGGCACCTAGGAGCGCTAGGACAACCAAGATGATCAGCGCGATTAAGGGCGTGGTCCAAGGACTGCGGCGCTTGCGCTCTGGTGCGGGTTCTTCTGCGTATACAGGTTCGTAGTCACCGGCTGGTTCGTCTTCCCAATGCTGGGAGGCACCCATGACGGAATCGAAGTTGCCGCTCTCCGCGCCGCTCTGGGCTCCTGAAACCGGAACCTGAGGCAGTGCGTTGGTGGTGGGAGCCGGCGCGGACGAATCGACCGGCGGAAGAGCAACGGTTTGATTACCCAGCGTCATGGGGGTCTGGCTCATGGCCTGGGTGGAGGCATCCGAGCCGGAGAAGAGGAGCATTCCGGGGACAGCAAGCGTAGCCGTCTCGGGATTACCCGCACGAATGGCATCGGCTGCCACGGCCAAGGCATCGGCGTTGGCCGGCCGATCGGCGGGATCCTTGGCCAGCATCGACATCACCAAGGAGCGCACCGGCAGCGGAATGTTTTCCGGCAGCGGGGGTGGGGTGTCATTGACCTGGGCCAGGGCAATTGCGATCTGTGACTCGCCGGTGAACGGACGACGCCCGGCGAGCAGCTCGTAGCCGATCACGCCGAGGGCATAGATGTCGGAGGAACCGGTGGCCTGCTGGCCAGTAGCCTGCTCGGGAGCCAAGTACTGGGCGGTGCCCATGACCTGACCAGTTGCCGTCAGCGGGACCTGGTCGGCGATGCGGGCAATACCGAAGTCGGTGATCTTTACCCGTCCGTCGGGCAACATCAACAAGTTACCCGGCTTCACGTCGCGGTGTACCAGTCCCTGAACGTGGGCGGCGGCAAGAGCCTTGGCGGTCTGCGAGATGATCGAGAGGGTGCGGTCCGGAGAAAGCACGCGTTCACGTTCGATGACGGTAGAAAGCGGCGGGCCGGGTACCAGTTCCATGACCAGGTACGCCGAGCTCTCTTCTTCACCGTAATCAAAGACGCTGGCAATCCCGTTGTGGTTCAACAGCGCGGTGTGCCTAGCCTCAACGCGGAAGCGCTGGAGGAATCCGGGGTCGCCGGTGTATTCCTCCTTCAGGATCTTGATCGCCACCAAGCGACCAAGGACCTGGTCCCTGGCCTTCCACACCTCGCCCATGCCCCCGATAGCAATACGTTCGGTCAACTTGTACCGACCGCCCAAGGTGATTCCCGAAATTGGCCTCACTGGTTGAACACCGCCTCTAGAATTTTCTTCATATTGGGACTGGTCAACGAGGAACCAGTTGTGAAATCAATCTTTTCAAAAACAATCGTCACGGCCACTTGCGGGTCATCCGCCGGAGCGAACCCAGTGATCCAGGAGTTCACCAGATCGGAGTCGCCAATTTGTGAAGTACCGGTCTTAGCTGCGATATCCAGCCCAGGAACCTGTGCTCGCACCGCGGTACCGCTCTTAACCGGGCCACGCATCAGATCGGTGACCTTGTCCGCGACGTCCTTCGTGGTGGCGGTGCTGAACGCCTTGGGTTTGCTTTCCGAAAGCACCCGAAGATCGGGGGCGATCACCTGCTTGATCAAGTTCGGCTCCATAATGACCCCGTCATTGGCGATACCCATGGCAGCCATGTTCATCTGCATGGCGGTGGTTTTTACGTCGAACTGGCCGATGACTGACTGTCCGAGCTGTGCTGCGTTCAGTTCACTCGGGAAAACGCTGGGGACAACGCTCATCGGAATCTCGACCTGCTGTCCGAAGCCGAAGCGTTCGGTGACGTCTTGGTAGGTTTCGGCCCCAAGGTCTTGGCTCATCTTCACAAACGGGGTGTTGCAACTCTGCGCCACGATGAACGCCAAGGTTGCCTTCGTTTGAGCTGCGCAATTGCCGCCGTAGAAGTTCCCTAGCTGCGTATTGGTGCCTGGGAGCGTTACCTTTGCCGGGTTGTCAAGCATGGTGTCCGCCGTGTATTTGCCAGATTCAAGGGCGGCAACCATGTCAAAAATCTTGAATGTTGAGCCCGGCGCCGTGAGATTGCCGATCGCAGGATTCCGGTAGGGGCTCAAACCATCAACCTTGAGCAGCTTGGACATATTGTCAGCAGCCTTGGACGAGCTGTGGACGGCCAACAGGTTGGTGTCATAGCTTGGCTTTGATGCCATGGCCAAGATGTTGCCGGTCTTCGGCTCGGAAACGATGATCGTTCCGCGGGTGCCGTCGGGAATCAGACCATAAACGTACTTTTGCAGGTCCCCATCGATGGTCAACTCAACGGAAGCGCCCTCATTGGCCTTGCCGGTAAAGAGGTTGATCATCCGGTCGAAGAACAGATCCTGACTGTTGCCGGTCAAAACATCGTTCATCTTAGATTCAAGCTGCGTTGACGAGTTGCTCAACGAGTAGAAGCCGGTCAGGTGTGAGTAGAGTTCCGGATCCGTGTAAACGCGCTGGTAGTCGAATTGGCCATCGGAGGGGACAGACTCGGCGATGGGCTTGCCGTCAACCAGGATGGCCCCGCGAGGGAGATCAAATTCCTTAAACAGCTGCCGGTTGTTAAGGGCATTTTCACTGAGATCTTTGGCTGCGAAGAACTGAACGTAGCTCAGCGACCCGAGGCTCAACACGAACAGCAGCATCACCGCGATCCAGGTGTTACGGATGGCTTGATTCATCGCTGTGACTCCTTTCGCTTGCCAAACAAGCCGCCGCTGCGCGGGGCCCTGGTGGCGACCTCGGCGGTGGCCGAGACACCGGAAAGGATCGGTCTGCGGGAATTATGAGAAATCAAGAGCAGCAAGGCAACAATGATCCAGTTCGATAGCAACGATGAACCGCCGGCAGCCATGAAGGGTGTGGTGAGGCCGGTCAACGGGATCAACCGGGTGACACCGCCAATCACCACAAAGCACTGCAGGCCGACGGTGAAAGACAATCCGGTGGCCAAGAGCTTGCCGAAGGTGTCCCGGGATCCCAGGGCTGCACGCATACCGCGGCTGACCAGAATGAGATAACACAGGACGATGGCACTGAGGCCAATGAGTCCCAGCTCCTCGCCCAAAGACGCGACGATCATGTCACTGTTGGCCAGCGGCACCATATAGGGGCTGCCATTACCCAGCCCGGTGCCCAGCAATCCGCCGTTAGCGAGCCCGAAAAGCCCCTCAACGATCTGACTACTGCCGCCTTGTGCATGGAATATCTCGGGATCAAAGGCGTTCAGCCAGCCGTTGATGCGTCGGGTCACGTGA
Source organism: Paeniglutamicibacter sp. Y32M11 (assembly GCF_019285735.1). Lineage (GTDB taxonomy): Bacteria > Actinomycetota > Actinomycetes > Actinomycetales > Micrococcaceae > Paeniglutamicibacter. The sequence continues at coordinate 27,441 of NZ_CP079107.1, forward strand.
CTCATGGTCAGGTAGGCAAAGGTTCCGCCGCCTGCCAGCATGAGCACGCCGATGACGATCCAGCTCACGCGCGCTGTGGCAACGTAAATCATCACCATGAAGAGGCCGAAGAACAGGATCGACGAACCAAGGTCACGTTGGATCACCAGAACACCGATGCTGACCAGCCAAGCGACAACCATGGGGCCGAGATCTCGGGCTCGAGGCAGCTGCAGGGGGCCAAACTTTCGGCCGGCAAGCAGGATCAGCTCGCGGTTTGAGGAAAGATAGCCGGCAAAGAATATTGCCAGGGTGATCTTCGCCAATTCGCCGGGCTGGAAGGACAGGACCGAACCCACGCGGACCCAGATCCGAGCACCATTGATGATGACGCCTAAGCCTGGGATCAGTGGAAGCAGCAGCAACAGGACCGAAGCGGCCAAGGCGATATAAGTGAAGCGACGCAGTACGCGATGATCGCGGATGGCCCACAAAACGATCATGGCAATCACCATTGCGACGCCCGTCCACAGGATCTGGCGGAAGGCGGCGTCGGTCGTGCGCGCCAGGTCGATTCGGTGGATCATGGCTAGACCAATGCCGTTAAGGGCAACAGTCACCGGAAGTATTACCGGATCGGCATACTTGGCCCAGATCCGCAGAATCACGTGGAAAACAAGGGACAGAGCGGCCAAGATGAGGCCTTGGCTGATGAACTCCTGACTCATGCCACCATCGCTGTTGATGCCCACCAAATAGTAGGCAGCCATGGCAACGGCCAGGGCGAGCAGCAAAAGCAGCAGCTCCATATTTCGCCTGGAGACGGGCGTGGTTTCCAACTCGCTCACGGGGTGATCTCCTGGCAGTAAGGGGGCAGTACCGGCACGTTGCCCGCCGCTTGCGGATTCTCTGGAACGATGACCGGGCAACGTTGCTTGGCCGTGACCAGCAACTCGTTGACCATGGTTTGTGCGTGGGCCAGATCCGGTGCGGGGATAGCCGTCTTAATGCGCTGCTGGGTGTACACCGGCAGAGCATCCAGCGGGATATCCGTCACCGAATCCACGTGCGAGAGCTTGATCGGGCCAAGATCTTGGGCCACACCACGGAAGATCGCGACGTGACCGTCTTGGTTGCCAACGAAGTATTGGGTTTGGGTCCACAAGTAGCCCCAGCCACACACCACTGCCAAAATCAGCGTCATCAGAGCCAGGAAGGTCGGTACCAGCCAGCGCCGCTGTCGGAACGTGGCCGTTGCGGCCGCGTTGTTGCCCGCCGCAGACTGCTCATCGGGGGTCTTGTGGGTAAGGATGGCCGCAGCACGCTTTTCCCCCGACCGCTGGGTGACGATCGGCAGATTGCCGGTCTTGGTCGCCAGCTCGGCAGAACCCACCAACAAATGGGGGCGCTTGGACATTTCGTGGCGGATCAGCGCTGCGCTGGCCTCGAGGTCTCCGCCGACGGCGATGGTCAGCTGTCCGGTATCGGGAGCTGGCTCCGCAAATCCATCGGCTTGGGTCTCTGGTTCTAGGACGTTTTCGGGGCTGTCCTCAACGATTTCAAAGACCACTATGGTCACGTTGTCGGGGGAGCCGTGGGCCAGCGTGGTTTCCACGAGGTCCTCAACGGTTTCCTCGAGGGATGCGGTGCCGCGCATGATGCGTTCGGTGATTGAGTCGGGAACAACGGCATTCAAGCCGTCGGAGCACAACATCCACCGCTCACCGACCTGGACGGGATACTTCGCGACGTCCAACTCGGGACTGGCATCTGAATCACCGAGCACACGGAGCAAGACGTTCTTGTGCGGATGTATTTCGGCTTCCTCGGGCCGTAAACGGCCCTCGTCAACAAGCCGTTGGACAAAGGTATGGTCGTGGCTGATCTGCTCAAAAACGCCGTTTTTCAGACGGTATGCGCGTGAATCTCCGATGTGTGCAAATTGCAGGACGTCGCCGGTGAGCAGCATGGCAGTCACGGTGGTTCCCATGCCCGAGAGTTTCGGGTTAGCGTTCACCAATTCGTTCAAAACCAGATTTGCTGCCTGAATTTCATCGGGCAGCACGGTTTCGGGATCGGGAGTTTCGGGCAGATCGAGATGAACCAAGTCCAGTACCGTCGAGGCGCTGGCGACATCGCCACCGACGTGGCCACCCATACCATCGGCCACGACAGCCAGATAGCGGCCCACATAGCCGGAGTCGTCGTTTTTGGAACGCACCTTGCCAACATCGCTGCGCGCCGCAAATTTCAGCATCAAGGCCATATCTAGGGCCTCAGCTCCATGACGGTTTTGCCGATGCGGATTTTCTGACCTAGTTCAACGGGCTGGGCGCGGGTGAGCTGGGCATCACCGAGGAAAGTGCCGTTGGTGGAGCCGAGATCCTCAATGAACCAGCGGGTGCCCTGAGGGAATAGCCGCGCGTGGCGACCCGAGGAATAATCATCTTCGAGCACAATCGTGGCTTCTTGGGCGCGTCCGAGTAATACCGGGCTTGCCGTGAGCGGGTGCTCAAGACCCGTGAGTGGACCCTCGGTGATCACCAGAGTTTTGGCCTGCTGCTTGGCAGGAACCTCCGGAGGTGGTGCGAGTGAAGGGTTCTTACGGATTTCTCTCGCCGTTGGGGCACCAACACGTGCCTTGCCGCCAATGGCAAGGTCACGACGCAGTGCGCCGATGATGCTCAAAACCAAGAGCCAGAGAAGAATGAGGAATCCGAGCCGCAGCACGGTGAACACTAAGTCGTTCACGCACGGTCTCCTTGGGTTGGGGGGAGGAGTCGGAAAGTGATTCGCGACTGCCCCATGCTAATGGTGGAACCGTCGTTCAACTGGGTCTCACCGACAATTTTTCGACCATTAACGAAGCTACCGTTGGTAGAGCCCATATCCACGGCCCAAGTAGTTGTGCCGCGCTGTTCGATCTTCAGGTGGCGACGGGAAACTCCCGGATCATCGATGGGAATGTCGGCCTCTGCCGATCGACCCAAGACAATGCTTGCATGGTTCAGTGCATACCGCTGCCCGGCGATATCCAGCACCGGCTGGCGCTTGGGCGCCTCCCGAGGTGGTGTGGGAGGTGCTGCCGGAGCCGCGGGCGATGGTCGAACCGAAGCGGGAGGGGCATCGGAGATCATTGAGTCAATCTCAAAATCACCCGAACGCAGAGAGCTGTCCTTGCGGAAACTGACTTCAACCGCGCCCTGAAGGGTGTAACCCTGGCTTTTGGCATGATTCAGGGCTGTGGAGCACAGCTCCTGAGCAAGCGGTGAGCCCCATTCACGGGCACGAGCAAAATCATCGTCCGAAAGACGAATAACGAAGTTGTTGGGCGCCAGAGTGCGGGACTGCGAAATGGTCATGGACTTCGCGTCCATCTGATTGCGCAGGCGTGAGGCGATTTCAACGGGCTTGACTTCGGAGTTGCCGGAGCCACGGAAGACGCTGGTGACAAGCTTTTCAAGTCCGCGCTCGACATTGTCAATGATGCCCATCGCTTCGCTCCCTTCCTGGTACTGACACGTGTTCGCACACGGTCGCTGGTCTTACGGCGCACGGCATGGATGCCAGTGCGCCTTGTTCGATACTACTTGGCTTGAAAATCCCTTGGGGCGAAATGTGGTGAAAGAGGCCCCGAGATCTGCAACGAGTGGGGGGCTCAAAAGGTTGCCCCATCATGACCCTGATCACAAACACGGGGCCGATTAGTGGTTCGGGGCAAATCATGTATATGATTGTTATCGCTGTTGAAGTCATTGACGAAAATAGCGGTAAATATGCGCGAATGGCGGAATTGGTAGACGCGCTGGCTTCAGGTGCCAGTGCTCGCAAGAGCGTGGGGGTTCAAGTCCCCCTTCGCGCACATATGAAAAACACCCTCCGGTCTTAGACCGGAGGGTGTTTTGTTGTGCCGGCGGGATCGTGGTCTGGATCAGGATGGCGCGGTGCTCGGCGGTGAACACCTACGAGAGGCTCACCGCCGAGCCGAGTCAGAAAGCCAACTCACACCCCTGCGCTGGCACCACCATGGCCTTGGGTGCGTTCCTGAACCCCCGGGGGGATCGCCGGCGTGGGCGTGGTTGTTGCCGGAGCTTAGGCGCGGTCGGTTCCGGCCTTCGCCTCCGTTGCGGTGGCGTCCTCCGTCAAGGTTGTGGTCGACTGATCATCCGCGGACTTCAAAGCGGATTCGATCAACGGCGAAGCGAACAGCAATGGGTAGGTTAGTCCCGCAATCGCCGCGCCAACCAAGGGTGCGAGGATAAACAGCCAGACCTGATTCAGGGCCGCCGGACCGGCAAACCAAGCAACGCCCAGTGAGCGAGCCGGGTTAACCGAGGTGTTGGTGATGGGGATGGAAATCAGGTGGATCAGGGTTAAGGTCAGTCCGATGGAAATTCCAGCAAAACCCTTGGGCGCCCGATCATCGGTGGAACCCAGAATGACGTAGAGGAAGATGGCCGTGAGAATAATTTCCGCGAGCAGCGCGGAGAGCATGCTGTAGCCATCCGGGGATCGGTCGGCGTAACCGTTGGATGCGAAGCCCGAGGTGACCGGATCAAATCCGTGCTTGCCGCTAGCGATGGCGAAGAGGGCCAAGCCGGCAACCGAGGCGCCGACGATCTGCGTGATCATGTAGGCGGGGACGGCCTTCCATTCAATGCGTCCCGCCAGCGCAGCCCCCAATGTCACCGCCGGGTTGAAGTGCCCACCGGAAACGTGGCCGACGGCATAAACCATGACCAGGACCGTGAGGCCGAACGCGAGCGCAACACCGAGGAATCCGATCCCCATGTTGATCGTGTTGGATGCGACGACCTTGGCCGAGAATATGGCCGCGCCACAGCCTCCGAAGACGAGTACGCCGGTGCCGAGAAACTCGGCCGCCAAGCGCGATGACATGGGATGGGACATGTGGCTCCAATTCTAGAATCTGCAAGGTGATGACTCTTACAAGGTATTACCCGCGAGCGTGGATGTCTTTAGTAAGCGCGGAAATTCATCCCGTGAAAGGAGAAATTAATGGTGATTTCATGCGTCCGGTTTGTGATTGAGCGGTACCGATGTGAGGAAACTACCGGCGATTCATGGCGGGTCGCCCCGTACCCGTGCATAGACTGGAAGTTGTTCAAGCTTTTCCTTCGGTACCCCACCATGCATGCAGAGCAGGAGCAATAGGATCTATGGCCGCCCAGACACCGCACCAAAATGTTTCCTTCCCCTCCGAAGGTAATGATGCCCATGGATACCTTTCATTGCCAAAGGGTGGCCACGGACCAGGCGTCATTGTCATTCAGGAGTGGTGGGGGCTCACCGACCACATCCGTGACGTGGCTGACCGTCTGGCGGGGGAGGGGTTCGTAGCCCTAGCGCCAGACCTGTTCGGTGGCTCGGTGGCTCATGACGGCGACGAAGCTGCGGAGATGATGTCGAATCTGCCCGAGGCCGTCGGCGCGAAACTGCTGGCGGGTGCCGTGGACTATCTGTTAAGTTTGCCCGCCGTCACCAGTGCCACCGTGGGAACCATCGGTTTCTGCATGGGCGGAGGATTTGTCCTGGCCCTGGCGGCCCAGCAGGGAGAAAAGATTTCTGCGGCAGTGCCCTTCTACGGCGTCGGTCAGGGCATTCCGTCAAGCTATGCGGGCCTTCGGGCCACCGTCCAGGGGCATTATGCCAATCGTGATACCTCGTATCCCGTGGAGCAGGCGCAGGCGCAAGAGATCCAGATTCGCGAAGAATCTGGGCGCGAGGTTGAGTTTTTCTACTATGATGCTCCGCACGCCTTCCACAACGATGGAAACCCGTCGGGAAATTACCGGCCCGAGGCCGCAGCTCTAGCCTGGGGGCGAGCCGTGGATTTCCTGCGGAAGAACGTCACCCCAACAGTTTTACCCACTCAAACCCGGTCACCGTCGGTGGCCACAGCACAAGGAGCGTCATAACATGGCAGAAACCATCATCGTCGGCGTTGACGGCAGCGAAACCGCACAGCGTGCAGCAGAACGTGCAGCACGTATCGCCGCCAACATGAATGCAGAATTGGTCGTCGTGACGGCCCACACCTCGGATAACACCGAAGTTGTGAAGATCGGTACCGACACCTGGATTCTGGACGACGCCGAGCAGGCCGGCAAGGTTGCCGAACAGTGTGCAGCCGGATTGCGCATCGCAGAGCCAAACGCCAAGATCACCGCATCGGCCGCCCACGGCAAGCCACAGGAAGTGCTGGTCTCCGAGGCCGAGCGCCTGTCGGCCACGCTGATCGTGGTTGGCAACGTCGGCATGAAGGGCCTGGGCCGCGTGCTCGGCTCGGTGGCTACCTCGGTGGCCCACGCAGCATCCTGCGATGTTTACATCGTCAAGACCGTGAAGTAACTACTCCACGGCCCTTCCGTGATTAGCTGCGGTCGCCCTTGGCGGCCGCAGCGTCACGTGCACGCTTTTCTTCGGCACGCACGGCCGCCAGCGAGGCACGCTCCTCCTGGAGCCACTGCGGACGGTCAGCCAGCAAGGCATCGATCTGCTCGGTGGTTAATGCCTCGGTGATTTCGGCACGCGCCAAACCCGCGATCGACACATTCAACTTGTGCGCCACAACCGGACGCGGGTGCGGGCCATTGGCGCGCAGATCCGTCAGCCACTGCGGTGGATTTGCCACTAGTTCATCAAACGTTGCCCGAGAAACCTGGCCCTCCTGGAACTCGGCCGGGGACGCGGGCAAATAGATGCTCAATTTCTTTGCGGCAGTCGCCGGCTTCATGTTCTGTGGGGTTTTCTCGCTCATGTGCATAAGCGTACCGGTACGCTGGGGTAGTGACAGGACTAAAAATCGCCTATGTACCGGGCGTCACGCCCGGCAAATGGCTGACCCGGTGGAACGAACGCTATCCACAAAACCCGCTGCAGGCCCTGCGCTACGACGGCGAGGGGATTCTCCAGCGCCTTGGCACAGGGGATTCAGACCTCGTTTTTGTTCGTTTTGCGACAGGCACCTCGCCCAAGACCCCATCGATCCATGTGATCCCGCTATACGACGAAACTCAGGTCGTGTGCGGGGCCAAGGACAGTGACATCGAACTCTATGATGAGCCGCTGCCCTACTCCACGATCGAGTCAGAAAACTTCCTGGACCTAGCCGACTACCCCGAATCTGTGGGCGGTACGGCCATGGCCATGGAGGTTTGCTCCTCGGGCGCCGCACTACTGGTGCTGCCGCTCAGCGTCGCTCGGCTGCATAGCCGCAAGGATGTGGTGCACAAGGAACTCTCCGAGGTCCCCTCCACCAGCATCGGCATCGCCTGGTTGGCGCCGGAGGGTGATGACCCCACCAACCCCGTTTTCGAGGAATTCATTGGTGTGGTGCGCGGCCGAGGGGAAAATTCCTCACGGCAGGCATCCGTGGCTCAACGCCAACAGGAGCAGGCAGTGGAGGCGCGCAAAAAGCGTCAAATCTCCCAATCCGAAGCGGCCAAGAATCTGAAGAAGGCCGAAGCTAAGAAAAAAGCCGGTGCCCGCGGCGGCACTCGGCGCGGCGCGAAGCCAGGAGCCAAGGGCCGCAAACGCTAAAGTGTGAGCGGCTCGCGCGCCATGGCCAGGTGCTCAGCCCGAACGTGAGACGCTGGTGGTGAGAGACCAATCACACAAGGAGTGCACATGGAGTTCGGAACCTACGAGACATTGCTAGTCGAGCAGCGGGGCTCCGCGCTACTGGTGAGCATCAACCAGCCGGCCTCGATGAATGCCTTGGCCGCCGCTGTGGTTGAGGACCTTCATGTACTCACCGGGGTGCTTTCTCGCATCGGAGTCGACGCACACTGGCCGGTGCGCGGGGTCATCATCACCGGCGTGGGGGAAAAGTCGTTTGTAGCGGGTGCCAACATCGTGGAAATGAACGACATGGACCCCGCAGCCGCGCTGGCCTACGGCAAACGCATGCACTCGGTCACCCTAGCGCTCGAATCACTGCCCATCCCGGTGATTGCCGCAGTTAACGGCTTCGCCCTGGGTGGCGGCTGCGAGCTGGCTCTGGCGTGCGATTTCATTTACGCCTCCGCCACCGCCAGCTTTGGGCAGCCCGAGGTCAACCTCGGGCTGGTCCCGGGCTTTGGTGGCTCGGTGCGCCTGCAGCAACGCGTGGGCATCTCCATGGCTCGTGAACTCATCTTCACCGGCCGACGCATCAAGTCGGCCGAGGCACTGCGCATCGGCTTGGTGAACCGCGTCCTAGAGGACAACGCGGCGCTGCTCACCGCCGCTGAGGAAACCATCAACGAAATCGCTTCCAAGGCACCAACGGCAGTGGCCAACGTCAAGGATGCCCTCAATGAGATCGCCGGGCTGAACGTGGTGGACGGGCTGGAGGCCGAGGCGCGTTCCTTCGTGAAGGCGTTCGAAACTCAGGACTCCGTCATCGGACGCGCGGCATTTGTGGCCAAGTCCGTTCCGGATTTCCCGGGGAACTAATGTCCGCTTCGGTGCCGCTGCGACGCTTCGCCTATGGCCCGGACGCCAGTCAATATGCCGAATTGTGCGTGCCCGAGACTCGGGTGCATCAGCACATTGCCATCGTCATTCATGGTGGTTTCTGGCGCTCGGCCTACGACGCCGAGTTGGGCCGCCCGCTGGCCGCGGATCTGGCCGAGCGCGGCATCGTGTCGTGGAACCTGGAATATCGCCGCAACGGCAATGGCGGGGGATACCCACAAACCTTCCTTGACGTGGCGGCAGGCATTGATGCATTAACCCCGGCACTTGTTGCAGCGGGTTTGTCCCCGGGCCCGCGCGTGGCCATCGGGCATTCGGCCGGCGGCCATCTTGCGCTGTGGGCGGCTGGCCGATCGCTGCTGCCCGCCGGTGCCCCCGGAGCCAGTACCGCACAGACCGAACGGCTTGACGGGGTCATCTCACAGGCTGGGGTCTTGGACTTGGCGCTGGCTCACCGGCTGGAGCTGAGCGCCGATGCCGCGGGTGAGTTTATGGGATCGACTCCAGAGTCGGACCCGAGCGCCTGGGCCATCGCCGATCCGGCACTGCGGCTCGCCACGGGTATTCCGTTGGTGATGTTGCATGGACGCAATGACGCCGATGTGCCGGTATCCGTGGCCAGATCGGTGGCCGCCGCCGCCCGGTTGGCCGGGGTGAAGGTGGATTATCGCGAATTCGACGGGGACCATTACGGGCTCATCACCCCGGGGGATGCGGCGTGGGAAGAATGTGTTGCCGCCCTGCTGGGACTTGGGACGGCGAATCCTCTGCGCGACTAGCCTCACAAACTGGGGGTCCTTTGGCTACCGACCGGTATATTGAAGTCGACAACCCCAAGAAACATGAGGAGCCCGATGTGCTGACGGTCATAGGCGAGGCCCTGGTCGATGTACTGTCCGGAGGGATCAGCGCTCCGCGCTCCTTCGTCGGCGGTAGCCCGTTAAACGTCGCCGTTGGACTGGCCAAGCTGGACCACCCGGTGACGCTGATCGGACGCTGGGGCCGTGATGACTACGGAGCCATGATCGAGCACGCCCTGACCACCCACGACGTGCGCTACGTGGGCGGTCCGGATGAGCTGGCAACCTCCACGGCCAGAGGCATCCTGGACCCGGTGGGTGCCGCCACCTACACCTTTGACATCCACTGGGATTTGCCCGAGCTGCCCGCTGATACCTCGGCGTTGGCAGATGCCCGACTGGTACACACCGGGTCGCTTGCCACGTTGCTGGAACCCGGTGCTCACAAGGTGCGCAAACTCATCGAGGCTGCCCGTCCGCACGCCACCATTTCCTATGACCCCAACATCCGGCCCTCACTGATCACCGATCACGCAGCAGCCGTCGTGAATGTCGAAAGCTTCGTGAGACTATCCGACGTGGTGCGCGCCTCGGATTCCGATCTGGAATGGCTCTACCCGCACCGCAGTGCCGCCGACACCGCCACTGCATGGCTGGACATGGGCCCGGCGATGGTTGTTGCCACCTACGGCTCCGGCGGTCCACTGGGGCTGGTCAAGGCCGGCAGCGCGCGAACCAACGCTCCGGTGGTTGACGTTGCCGACACTGTGGGCGCGGGAGATTCCTTTATGGCCGCGATGATCTCTGCGATGGAGGTCCGCGGGCTGCTGGGCAGCGAGCAGCGCGAGAAGCTGCACGCACTGAACCCCGCCACGCTCACCGAGATCCTTGACTATGCTGCGAAGGCCGCAGCCATCACCGTCTCGCGCCCCGGGGCCAATCCACCGACGCGCAGCGAAATTCACTGAAGTCCTCGAGCATGCGAGTAGCTCCGGAGGTGCGGTTGGTGGCCAGCGACCTGGACGGCACCATCATCCGTGCCGACGGGAGTATCTCCGCGCGCACCATCGAGGCCTTCAATCGCGCCCGAGCCGCGGGAATACACATCGTTTTTGTCACCGGACGGCCGGTGCGCTGGTTGGATCCGGTGCGTGACGCCTTCGGTCAGCTGGGCACGGTGATCTGCTCCAACGGTGCGGTGCTTTACGACCTCGAGGCCCAACGCCTGCTCAGTGCCAAGACCATCGCGCCAGCGGACCTGGTGCTGGCGCAACAGATCATCTTGGAGGCCGAACCCGGTGCCACCTTCGCCGCCGAAACCACTCGCGGCCTGCACCTAGGTGCAGGATTCGCCGAACACCCCCAGCCGGTGGGCACCGAACCGGGCACATTGCTTGAGCTTGGTTCGGCCCAACTGCAGAACGAGGGCGTGGTGAAATTCCTGGCGAAGTCCCGCACCCGCAGTGCCGATGACTTCTTGGATACGGTGGGTGATTCGTTGCGTCATCTGGTGTCGGTCACTCATTCAGCGTTTGGGATTTCGCTGCTGGAAATGGCCCATGTTGCCGTGGACAAATCGGTCGCGCTGCGCGACTACGCGGCAGGGTTGGGCATCGGACCGGCAGAAGTCATCGCCTTCGGCGACATGCCCAACGACCTAGAAATGCTGTCCTGGGCCGGGCACGGTTATGCCATGGCATCCGGACACTTAGCGGCCATCGCCGCCGCCAGCTATCGTGCCCCCGGCGTTGAACAGGATGGGGTCGCCAGGATACTGGAGCAGCTTCTTGACGGGGACGCGTCGCAGCCGTGGGAGAGCCCGGGACCGGACGAACGCTGAGTAGGATCGGCAACACCAACGTTGGTGAAAGGATCACATGAATTGCCCACGCGTAGGAAATCCACCGTTTTTGCTCAATACCCCGCATCGGCCCTTGGCCGGATTCCCCCTCGCATTTTCGCACCGCGGATTCGCACCCGCCGGTGAAGAAAACACCGTGAAGGCCTTCACCGCTGCCACCGAGCTGGGCTTCGGTTACCTAGAAACCGACGTTCACGCCACCCGCGACGGTGTCCTGGTGGCCTTCCATGATGAGGACCTTGTGCGGCTCACCGGAGATCCACGTCGCGTGCGGGACTGCACCGCCGCCGAACTCGCCGAGCTCAGGGTGGCGGGGGAACCGATTCCCACCTTTGACGAGCTTTTGGAAAGGTTCCCTAGCACCCGCTTTAACGTTGATATCAAGGCGGGCCCCGCGGCCGAGCTCATGGCCGAGACTCTGGTGCGTCATCGTGCTGCGGATCGAGTCCTGCTGGCCTCCTTTAACGGCAGTCGTCGGCGCATGGTCTCTCGGCTGCTCGCTGCCGGCCAGCGGAACCAGCAGCTGGCCACCAGCCCCGGAATCATCGGTGTGGGCGCGGCAGTTCTCATTGGGGCCGTGGCACCGTTGCCGCGAGCCGTTTACGGATCCTTTGCGGCCCTCCAGGTCCCCGAGACCCACGGAAAGCTTCGTGTGGTCACTCCCCGCTTCATCCAACGCGCCCACGAAGCCTCACTACAGGTCCACGTGTGGGTCGTTAATGATGCGCCGGCGATGCACCGCCTCTTGGACATGGGTGTTGACGGCATCATGACTGATGCGGCCCCGACCCTGGCGGCGGTCATGAGCGAGCGAGGTCATTGGCCACAAACAGCCTGACTCGCTGAGCCCCGCCATCAAGTGCTTACCAGCTCCGTTATGCGGTGGCGTGGGCCAATGAAGCCAGAGGCTCTAGGACCATGGGAGCCCAACGCCGTAGTGCGGCCTCATCGGCGTTGGCCAGTAACTGAAGCCAGGTCTCATGGGTGTGCAGCGGGGAGATCCGTAGGGCCGGGGCCACCAGCGAATAGAGCTCGTCGGGAGTGCCATAATCAGCCCAAGCGCCCAAATACGTACCGATCGCGGCCATGATGCGTGGATCCTCCGGACCGCAGCGGAAATCGATACGCATCCGCTCGATGGGCCGTGCCAGGGAGGCAAAGGGATGAGCCCAGTGCGCGTCCCCAAGATTCAGGATCCGCGGTACCGAGTCCTCCTCGGTGGGGGCAAAGACCCGACGCCGATCAAAGGAGCCGTGTTCCAAACTCAGCGGGATGGGACCCGCGATCAGCTGCTCGCAGGCCTCCTCGATGTCCTTGAGGGCAGAAAAAGCATGGTCAGCATCGCGAGCGGGAATGCCCAGCGGATGATCGGAGGGCAACGAGGCATGCAAGGTGAGCGCGTTGTTAAATTCTTCGGGGATCCATGCCGGATCAAGAATCTGTAGACCGGCATCAAAGAGCACCTCCTCCGAATCGACAACCTCACGCTGCAAGGAACCCAGGGCACCCAGCGCGCGTTCCCATAAGAGCGGGGTGGTGGCCAGCTCGTCAAGGGTCGAACCATAGTCTGGAGACAACATCCAGCCGCGCAGCGGGTCGATCGCCAGCGGCATGACCAGTCGCTCGGGGAAAAGCGTGGCGGCGGCAGCCGTCAGTGGGGGCTCAAAAAACTGTCCCGGCGCGACGGCCTTAAAGTGAAGTTTTCCAGCGTCCGTGGGCACCCGCAGGTGCTTGGCTCGAATGGAATTCGACGCATTTTCCGGTTCGCCGGTGCGCGAAAGTGAATATGCCTCGCACGCCATATCTATCCATTCGAGCACCTCGGCACGCCAGCCGTCTTCCGTCCAAGTTTTTATCCACTTCGCCACGCCCACTATCCTAGCCAGTGAATCGTGGGCTTTCCTGTACGTGTGAATAACAGTTCAACTACCCCTTAGCGGAACCCGCCATGAGTCCACGGACAAAGTAGCGCTGCAGGGCGAAGAACACTGCCAGTGGCACGATCATCGCGACGAAGGCGCCGGCTGTCAGCAGGTGCCAATCCTGCCCACGACTACCGGTGATCTCGGCCAATAGCTTGGTGATCGGGGCGACGGCGCCGTCGGCGAAAATCAGCGCGACCAAAAGGTCATTCCACACCCAGAGGAACTGGAAGATGGAAAACGCGGCAATGGCCGGTGCCGTGAGCGGAAGTACGATGCGGAAGAAGATCTGGCCGTGGCTTGCCCCATCCACGCGGGCCGCCTCGATGATCTCATTGGGGATTTCGGCGATGAAGTTGTGCAAAAGGAAGATGGCCAGGGGAAGGGCAAAGATGGTGTGCGCGATCCACACCTGGGCGTATCCGGCCGAACCAAAGGCGCCAATGATGGGGAAACCAAAAATTTCCCCCACGGCAAATAGCCGCAGCAGCGGCACCAGCGCCATCTGGATGGGGACAATCTGCAGGGCGAAGACCAGGATGAAGACCAAATCCTTGCCGGGGAAACGCATCCAGGCGAAGGCATAGGCGGCAAGCGTTGCCAAGACCAGCGGGATTAATGTTGCCGGCAGCGTGATGGCGATGGAGTTGATGAAGGATCCGGCCATGGTCAGCTGTGAATTGCCCGCTTGCAGTACCGCCGAGTAGTTATCGGTGGTGAGACCCGGATGGGCAAAGATCGTCCACCAACCGGTGGTACGCACCTCCTGGGCGGGGCGGAAGGATGAAACCAAGAGCCCGATGGTGGGGACGGTCCACAGGGTAGCGATCACCAGCGCGGCGAGTGTCGCCCAGCGATTGGTCAATCGGGTCTTGGCCAGCGAGGCCACGGGACGTGGCTTTCCGGCGGGGGACTTGGGCTCGGTGGTGGTGAGGGTGGACATCAGCGCAGCTCCCTTTGCATCTTGATCTGCCTAGCGTTGTAGATGACGATCGGCATCACCATGATGAAGAGAATGACGGCGAAGGCGGCCGATCTGCCGCCCTCAAAGTTTCGGAACTGGGTATACATTTCGTTGGCGATCACCGAGGTGTCATTTGCCCCGGCGGTCATGGTCCGCACGATGTCAAAGACCTTCAGTGAGGCGATCGAGATGGTGGTCAACACGACCACCAATGAGGAACGAATCCCGGGCAGCGTGACGTTGGCGAAGCGCTGCCAGGCGCTTGCGCCGTCCAGTTCCGCGGCCTCCAACTGCTCGATCGGCACCCCCTTGATGGCGGCGGAGAGGATCACCATGGCAAAGCCTGTTTGGACCCAGATCAACACCGCGATCAGCGCCACGGTGTTCAGCGGAGATTCCTGCAGGAACTGCACCGGTTCCCCGCCGGCCCAGACAATGACCTGGTTGAGCAAGCCAATCTGCTGCCCGTCGGCCGGGCGTGCGGTGTAGATGAAGCGCCAAATGATCGAGGCGCCAACAAAGGAGATCGCCATGGGCATGAAGACCAGGATCTTGAAGAACTTTTCTCCGCGGGACTTGTCGATGAATACCGCGTAGGCCAGCCCGGCAATCGTGGATACCGCGGGGGCAATGAGTACCCAGAGCACGGTATTGAGCACCGTACGAATCCCCGATGGCTGGGTGAAGATCCAGATGAAGTTCTCCATGCCCACAAATTCGGTGCCGCGGGAATTCATGAAGGAGGCGATGGTGGTCTGGATGGTGGGAATGACGAGTCCAACCACCAACAAGAGCAACGCGGGGGAGAGGAAACCCACCAGTGCGAAAAGATATCCTGCCCCTTGCCGCGAACGGTAGTCCAACCAGAAGAGCAGTAAACCCAGTAAACCGGCACCGGCAATGGCCCAGGTGTAGGAATCAAGCAATGCGACCATCACAAGGGGGATCGCGACGCAGGCCACCGCGCGGATGATCGTGTATTTTCGCCCGCGCCGCGGAGCGAGTTCGATCAGGAAGAGCAGCATGGCCGCGGCCACGAGAAAGGCCCCGATGACCACGGGGACCTGTGCCAGTGGCGGCAGCGTGCTGAGCCATTTCAGGAAGAATGTCATGATGCGTCGGTAGCCTGCCTTTGAGCGAGCGCCCGCGCCGCAAACTGGTCACTGGCCGGTGAACCGGGGCAGGAAACGCGGCGAGGAAAGTGGGCGAAGGTGTCTATACGGGAGGGGGATGGTTCTGGGGCCGGGAGGCGTTATGGCCTCCCGGCCCCAGCTGAAGTGGTGGCGCTACTTGGAGGGCCAGCCGGCCTCAACGGCCTTCAAAACGGTCTCCGAATCGGTTCCGTTGATCCAGTCGACCATGCCCTTCCAGAAGGAACCCGAGCCCACGGAACCCGGCATCAGATCCGAGGCGTCGAAGCGGAAGGTGGTGGCGGGATCCTGCAGGATCTTCACCGCTTCCTCCAGCAACGGATCAGAAGCATTGGCCGGGTCAAGGCCCTTGTTGGCCGAGAGTACACCGCCAAGTTTCACGCGGGAGTTGGCCCACTCGGGGCTGGAAAGGTATTCCTGTACCTTGATCACCGAGGGGTCATCGCTGAAGGCTCCGACGATTTCGCCACCGCCGGTCACCGAATTGCCCGCACCGTCCATCGACGGGGTAACAAAGCCCCAGACATCTGCGTCGGGGCCGACCTTACCGCCGGCATCGGTGATGAATCCGCTGAAGAAGGACGCCTGGTGGTGAAGCGAGCAGTCGCCGGAAACCAAGACGTCGGCCACATCGCCGAAGGCGGTGGCGTTGATGGATGCCACATCGCCGTAACCGGCGTTGACATACTTGGGGTTCTTGAGGATCTTGCCGACCTCATCAAGAGCCGACTTGATCTTCGGATCGGTGAACTTCACCTCGTTGGCGACCCACTGGTCGTAGACCTCGGGCCCGGCCTGGCGTAGTACCAAGTCCTCCACCCAGTCCGTCCCCGGCCAGCCAGTTGCATCGCCGGAGCCGAAGCCCGCGCACCAAGGAGCCTTGCCCTTGTCCTTTTCCATTTGCTCGGTCAGGTCAAGCAACCCCTGCCACGTGGTGGGGACCTCGTAGCTCTTTTCTTTGAATTCGGCCGGCGAATACCAGACCCAGCCCTTCACGCTGGCCATCAGCGGGGCGCCGTAAAGGGTGCCGTCGACGGTTCCGTATTTGGCCCAGTCCTCGGACCAGCCCGATGCCACATTCGCTTTCACACCTTCCGGCGCTGCCTTCAGGAAGCCGCGCGTGGCGAGATCGCCCAGCAGGCCAGGCTGAGGGAAGATGGCCAGATCCGGGGCATTGCCGCCCTGAGCGCGGACGGCAATCTGGGTCTCAAATTCCTTGGACGATTCGTACTTGATCTTAATGTCGTTTTCCTCGGACCAGTCTGCCCAAGACTTCTCCAACAACTTGGCTTCCGCATCGGCGATGGTGCCGTAGACGGTCACCTCCGCCTTGCCTGTAGCGGCGCCCGAACCGGTGCTTGCGGCACTGGTCTCCGGTGCTCCGGGACCTCCGCCGCAACCGGTCAGTACCAGGGCGGCAACGCCCAGTGATGCCAAGGAGGCATAAACCTTCCCCCGCTGTGTCTTCCTCATCGTTCCTCCTACTTGATCCGGTGGCCACGGCCGCCCGCTGCTAAAGATGGACAGGGAAGCCGTGCTCCGTCGGCTGCGAGTGCCGCGGGTGTCCAGCTCCCATCAGGATCTACTGCTGGGAATCGGGCTGCCCGTTGGATCACCGTTAAGGTCCCCCATGAAGGCGGGGAAACACTGGTCAATGATAGATATTGGTTCCCCTACCTGCTCATCATGTAGAGACTCGGCTCACATTTCAAGGTTGAGAGTCCAAATTTCTGGTAACAATTACGAATTGACTTGAACCTTTGGGATGCGTGGCCAGTTTGACATGAAGATACGAAGAATTGCCGCCCACCCTTCACGCGCCGCCGTTGAGGTGGTTAGGCTGGAGTAAGCAGGACCCGTAGGCATGGAAGCCGGGAGCACATGCCCCCGGTTTGAGGTGCAACGGGAAAGCCGTTGAGGCGGCGCAGTGCCCTAAATACCCGGCTTTTCTCTGCAGAACCCTGCGGATCCGCCGAGCACACCGGGCGCGCGTCGCGGGACACAGAAGGGAATTCCACACGATGCGTGAAGCCCTTGCCGTTGGTGCCGCCTACCGGCGCCGCGATTTCAAGGCCGTGCTCTTTGACCTGGACGGGGTATTAACACCCACCGCCGAGGTGCACCGTAAAGCCTGGCAACAGCTCTTTGAGAATTTTTTCACCGAGACGGGGGTCAAACGGCCCTATACCGAAAACGATTACTTTGGATTGCTCGACGGACGCCCACGGTACGAGGGGGTTGCGGCAGTCCTTGCGGACCGCGGCATCGAGTTGCCGTGGGGCGAAAGCACCGATGAGCCGGGATCCGGGAGTGTCTGTGCCCTGGGGAACGCGAAGAACTCGGTGTTCCGCGAAATCCTGCACAAAACGGGTATCGAACCCTACCCAGGGTCCGTGGCCTACCTACGCCACATTCAGGCCGCCGGGCTCGAGGTCGCAGTGGTTTCTTCCTCTCGCAACGCCCATGACGTACTGGAAGCGGCGGGGCTCCGCGGGGAATTCTCCGTGGTTGTGGGTGGAGACGAAGCCTCCAAACGCGCCCTGCCAGGCAAACCAGCCCCCGATACCTTCCTGGCCGCAGCCGCAGACCTGGGCTGGAGCGCCAATGAATGTGTTGTCATCGAGGACGCGATCTCCGGTGTTCGGGCGGCAGCCGCCGGCGAATTCGGCCTAGTTATTGGTGTGACACGGGATCAGCCAGCGGAAGCGCTGCGTGAAGCCGGCGCCGACCTCGTAGTGAACGACCTTCAGGAGTTGGTGAACCAGACCGCTCGCGACGACTTCAACCTCGACGCTTGGTCCTACACCCGCGAACACCCGCGCCCGGTAGACCCGGCGGAAGAACAAACGATCTTCTCTCTGGGCAACGGTTTTCTGGGGATGCGTGGGGATTCGCTGGGCATCGGCGAGAGCACCGAGGGGATGTTCATCAATGGGTTGCACGAGACGTGGACGATCCGTCACGCCGAATCGGCCTTTGGGCTCGCCGAGACCGGACAGACCATGGTTCCTGCCCCGGATGCGCGCACCGTGCGCGTCTACATCAACGATGAGGCCTTAGAAATCGGGCGCACCGAGATCCTCAAGGACGAGCTGCGGCTGGACTTCAAGGACGGCACGCTGATCTCCGACACGCTCTGGCGCACGGCGGAGGGGCACCGCGTGATGGTGCGCACCCGGTCCATGATTTCCTTCTCCGAACGCCACCTAGCTTTGTTCAGGGTCACCGTGCGGCTGCTTGATGCACCGGCACATGTTTTTGTGCAATCCGCTTTAATCGGCCAAGCCCGCCATACACCGGTACCCACTCCCGCCGAGTCTGATGCCGGGGAGGTGCCATTTGACCCGCGGAAGAGCCAGCGTAGCGACGAGGAATCACTGAGCCCGGGCGGGACTTGGGAAAAGGACGGTATCTGCGCGCTGGGATACTACGTGCGTGGCTCGAACATGGCCGTGTCCGCCGCGATCGCCCACGTGGTGCGTATCGCCGGGGACACTACCGAAATTGAGGAGCAATCTAGCGTCAGTGATGACCGGGTGGAACACACGGTTTCCGCCTACCTGCAGGCGGACGAGGCGCTGCACATCGACAAGTTTGCCTCCTTCGCCTCCTCGCGGCGCCACGATACGACGGAAATGACCAACCGCGCCGTGCGCGCGCTCAAGCACCTGGTGCCACGGGGTGCCGACGAGCTGTTCTGGGCCCAACGTGAGTTCCTCAGCGAATTCTGGAACAACGCGGACGTGGTGGTACACACCGACCCGCTGCTCCAACGAGCCGTACGCTGGAACATTTTTGCCCTGGCGCAGGCCTCGGCCCGCTCGGATGGGTTGGGGATCTCCGCCAAGGGCGTTTCGGGCAATGGATACTCGGGACACTACTTCTGGGACACCGAGATCTACGTCCTGCCGTTCTTGACCTATACCAACCCGCAATGGGCACGCAATGC
Source organism: Paeniglutamicibacter sp. Y32M11 (assembly GCF_019285735.1). Taxonomy (GTDB): domain Bacteria; phylum Actinomycetota; class Actinomycetes; order Actinomycetales; family Micrococcaceae; genus Paeniglutamicibacter. Next base: position 46,548 of record NZ_CP079107.1, read on the forward strand.
CTTGCGTGCGCGCGTCTCGATGATTCCAGCAGCGCGGCGGCGGGCGGCAACACTGAACGAACATGGCATCCTCTTCCCCTGGCGCACCATCAACGGTGAGGAGGCCAGCGCCTACTACCCGGCGGGGACGGCGCAGTACCATATCAACGCGGACGTCGTATATTCCCTGGCACGTTATGTGGGGGCCAGCGGGGATACCGGGCTACTGCTTGGCGGTGGGGCTGAAATTGTGGTGGAAACCGCCCGGCTGTGGAACTCACTGGGGTTTTGGCGCGAGGCCAGCAATGGTCGCAGCTTCCACATCCATGGGGTGACCGGCCCAGATGAGTACACCGCGGTGGTAAACAACAACACCTTCACCAACGTGATGGCGCGCTTTAACCTGAACTACGCCGTGGAAGTCATGGATTTCTTGGCGCGCGAGTTCCCCGAGGATCACACGCGCATCATCGAGGAGCTGGCCGTCAGTGAGCGGGAAATCCGCGACTGGAAAGATGCGGCGATGGCCATGTTCATCCCCTTCTCCGAGACCGTGGGCATTCACCCGCAGGACGAGGGGTTCCTGGACCGCGAGGTGTGGGACATGAAGGGCACGGCACCGGAGCACCGCCCCCTGTTGCTGCATTTCCACCCGCTGGTGATTTACCGGTTCCAGGTGCTCAAGCAGGCCGATACCGTGATGGCGTTGTGGTTGCGATCCTCCGATTTCACCAAGGAACAAAAACGGGCGGATTTTGACTACTACGACCCGATAACGACCGGGGACTCCACGCTCTCGGCCACCGTGCAATCAATCCTTGCCGCGGAGGTCGGGTACGCGGATCTGGCCCTCTCCTACTTTGAGCATGCGCTTAATGTGGATCTGCTGAACCTGCACGGCAACTCGGCCGATGGGGTGCACGTGGCCTCCACCGGCGGGGTTTGGGCGGCTCTGGTCTACGGATTCGGCGGGCTGCGTGATGACACCGGCGAATGGCTCTTTGACCCGCGGCTCCCGGTGGGTTGGGACGGATTGGAGTTCTCGCTGCGCCGTGAGGATGCCAGTGTGCACTTTGTACTCACGGCGGACGTGTTCACCGCTTCGTTGCGCCGCGGTGAACTGGAAATCACCTTCTGGGTGCGCGGTGTCTCCTACACCCTGTCTCCAGAGCACCCACAGTGTTCCATCGCCCTGGATGATCAGGGACCGGTACTCCAAGGAGAGCCGAGCATTGAGGCGGTGTATGCCGCCCAGCGTGATGATGGTTCACCGCTAACCTCTAGCATCAAGAAGCTCACGCGCGATGAGGAGCTGGCCATCGAGCCGCCGTTGACCATCATCGGTTAACCATGCCGGCGCTGAACGGAGCACTGGCAGCAAAAGACCGGGCGGGGAACCTTTTCAGGTTCCCCGCCCGGTCTTTTGCACCCGCCGCGAGCTAATTAGCCGATCTTGGAGTGTGTGGCCCCACCGATTTGATCGTTGTTGATCGGTTCGGTGCCCCGCGCCTTCGCGATGGAGCGCATCAGATGGTAAATGACCAGGGTGGCCACGGTACCCATGGCGATGCCGCCGAGCTTCACGTCTCCGAAGGCCAAATCCGAGGTGATGGCGATGGCGATGATCAGGCCGGTGCCGGCGGTCATCAGGTTGATCGGGTTTGAGAAGTCGACCTTGTTCTGCACCCAGAGCCTGGCACCAATGATCCCGATCATGCCGTAGAGCACGATGCCAGCCCCGCCGGAGACCCCGGCGGGGATGGTATTGATGACCGCGCCAAACTTCGGGAAGAAGGCCACCAGGATTGCGACAAAACCGGCGATCCAGTAGGCGGCGGTGGAGTACACGCGCGAGGAGGCCATCACACCAATGTTCTCCGCGTAGGTGGTGGTGCCCGATCCGCCGCCGAATCCCGCCAACATCGTGGCGGCGCCGTCGGCCATGATCGCCCGGCCATTCACGTCATCAAGATCGCGTCCGGTCATCAAACCCACGGTTTTCACGTGTCCGATGTTCTCCGCGAGCAGTACAAAGACCACCGGCAGGAAGACCAGCAGGGTATCCAGGTGGAAGCTCGGGGTGGAGAAGGCCGGCAGACCCAACCATCCGGCCGTCTTGATGGGTTCGAAGTTCACCTGACCCTGGGCCAGCGCCACCAGGTAGCCGATGACCAGGCCCACCAGGATGGACAGGCGTCCCAGCAGACCCTTAAACAACACGGCGGAAACCACGATGGCCAGCACCGTGGCGAAGGTGGTCAGCGGGAACTCCTTCATCGGGGTGAGAGTGGCGGAGGCCAGGTTGAGGCCGATCAACGCGACGATGGTGCCCATCACCACCGGTGGCATCAGCGCGTGGATCCATCCGGTGCCGGATTTCTGCACGATCACACCGATGATAAACAGCGCCACACCCGAAACGACGATGCCGCCCAGTGCCCCGGACATGCCGTGGCCGGCCATGGCCGCGGATACCGGGGCAATAAAGGCAAAGGAGGAACCCAGATAGCTGGGCACCCGGCCGGAGGTGAAGATCAAAAAGAGCAGCGTGCCAACACCGGAGAAGAACAGTGTGGTGGTCGCCGGGAAACCGGTGAGCGCCGGGACCAAAACGGTGGAACCGAACATCGCCATCACGTGTTGCACGCCAATGGAGATGGTCTGCGGCCAGTGCAACCGCTCGTTGGGGGCAACCACATCCCCGGGAGAGATGGACTTGCCGTCGCCGTGCAGCGACCAGCCAATGCCGAATCGATTGCTCATGGGTGTGCCTTCCGGGCGCTGGGTGTGGTGCAACATGCCGTCGGGGGTTCGGCGAAAGGCAAAACCCCCGAGTGCATTTTACCCATCCCCACGAACACCGCGGTGATGAGGCGCGAAAGTGAGCGCTGGCCGCTAAACCGCCGGTGCTTTCTGGGTGGTTAATACCGGGTCGCTTTGCTGCCCCGTGTCCGCGCCGGTCTGGGCGAAGAAGGCCAGCTCGTGAAGGGAGGAAACCTCAAATGCCCGCCACATGGACTCCCACGTGGAAGGCTCGGCGTGATGCAGCACGTCCCGCGTGATGTTGATGGCTTCCCGGGTGAGAGCGTCAAACTCTTCGGAGGCGTAATTGCTCAGCCAATCCGCATAGGGATGGCCTGGATGGTTGGCGGCAGCCAACCGCCTGCCCACGTCCTGATAGATCCAGAAGCACGGCAGCAGGGCAGCTACCAGCACGGGGTAGTCATGCGCGCTGGAGGAGAGATGATTCAGGTAGGCGTCGGTGGCGGGACTCGGTTCCGGGATCTGGTTTCCCAGTCGGCCGCGGTGCAGCGCTAGCTCCTCCTCCAGACAGCTCACGGCACTTGCCGCCCAGAAGCGTCGAGCCGCCTCGTCGGGGGCCAGTGCCGAGGCCTTGGACATGACGCTGGCGTAGCCGCGCAGATAGAGCGCGTCCTGGCCGAGGTAGTCCTCAAAGTGTTCAAGCGCTAGGGTGCCAGCGGACAGCTCAGTGATGAAGGAGAGCTGATTAATCCCGGTGAGGATGGGGGTGATCTCTTCCCACCAGTGCGGCATGGGGTCCTCGTCGGCCCCCTCGGGTGCTCGATCCCAGAGTGTGGCCAGATGATTGAGCGGTCCGTGGCCGTGCCCCACCCGCAGATCATCTGAGCGAGTAATGGCCTCGGTCAGCCAGGTCTTGGTCTGTGTCAGCGCGGTGGGCCAATCCCCGCCGTGGGCATAGTGAGTGGCAAGAGCGGCGGAGAGTGAGCAGCCGGTACCGTGCGTGTTCTGCGTGTCCAGGCGCGGGGAGCTGACCTCGGTGAGCGCACCGGTGGCGTCAATTAATGCGTCCCTACAGCTAGTTCCTTCCAGATGCCCACCCTTGGCCAACACCAATAGCTGGTATTCGGCTGCCACCGCGCGTGCTTGGCCAACCGCTTGCTCCCAGGTTGTGGCCACCGTTCCGCGAGCCAACACGCCGAGCTCCGGAATATTGGGGGTGATGACATCGGCGTGGGTGAAGAGCTGGCGCAGGGCCGCATCGGCGGAGGGATCCAACAGGCTGTCCCCACTGGTGGCAATCATGACCGGATCAAGGATGACCGTCGGCACCATGGCACCTGCCAGTCCGGTAGGGGTGCGGATCGTGTTCAGCCAGTCACCCAGCGCGGTGATGACCTCGGCATTGGCCAGCATGCCGATTTTGATCGCGTCGATGTGTATGTCAACGGAGATGGCGGTGAGTTGTTCGGTGAGGAAGGAGGCGGGGGGAACGTGCACCGCCCGGACCCCACGAGTGTTCTGTGCTGTCAGCGCGCTGATGACCGCCATGCCGTAGCCCCCGGCGGCGGCGATGGACTTCAAGTCTGCCTGAATCCCGGCACCCCCGGAGGGGTCGGAACCGGCAATGGAGAGGATGTTCTTGATGCTGGGTGTGTGGTTCGCCGTGGCGGAATGGGTCATCGGGTGCTCTCTTCCCAGAGTTCGCTCAGGTGGAGGGTGGCGGCAAGTGGGTCATCGGCTGCGCAGATGGCCCGCACCACGGCAATTCCCGCTGCCCCGGCGGCGGCCAGTGGGCTCACGTCTTCTTCATGAATCCCACCGATGGCGATCACCGGCAGCTTGGTGGATAACACCACGCGGGCCAGGCCGACGTGACCCAGCGGCTCGGGATGATCCTTTTTGGTGGGGGTGGCGTGTACCGCGCCAACACCCAGATATGTAATGGTCCCGGGTAGGTGCTCCTCGAGAGTATTGGCGACCCGAATTTCCTGCGCCGTAGCGGCGCTGAGTCCCAGGATGGCGTCGGGGCCAATGAGTTGACGGACCACGGCCGGGCCAAGATCCGACTGGCCAATGTGCACACCCTGTACCGAGGCCCCGGCGGCACGGGCCGCCAGATACACGTCCACTCGATCGTTGATCAGCAGATCCGCGCGCCCGTCGGTGTGCTTGGCGCAGGCCAGAACGATGTCCAGGAATTCCGCGGCGGAGGTGTCCTTACAACGCAGTTGAACGGTTCTGATACCGCCGGCCACGGCCTGGGCCACCACGTCGTGAAGTTCCCGCCCGGCGGTGGAGGCCGAATCTGCCACCAGATATACACCACGGGTAATGCTCGGGCTCATGAGAATACCGCCGTGGCACGAAGCTGTTCGGGGGATAGTAAGTGCAGGGCATCGAGGAAAGCGGGGGCGAAGGAGCCCGGGCCCAAGGACATGGCCTCGGCGCGCGTTGCGGCGGCCGAGTAGAAGGCATGAGCACTCACCGTGGCCACCAGTGGATCGGGGTGGGCTGGAAGAAACGCTGCACAGATGGCCCCCAGGGCGCAGCCGCCGCCGGTGATCCGGGTGAGCATGGGGCTGCCACCGTGAACGTGCACGCTGCGTCTGCCGTCGGTGATCAGATCCGTGGCGCCGGAAACCGCCACCACCGCTCCGGTGCGTAGGGCCAGTTGCCGCGCGGCGTGGGCCGCAGCAGTTACCGAGTCGGTGGATTCAACTCCGCGGCCGCCACCTCCACTCCCGGCCAGCACCAGGATTTCCGAGGGATTGCCGCGAATCACCGTGGGGGAAGCCGCGGCGAATTCATGGGCCAGAGACGTGCGGATACGCAGCGCGCCGATGGCCACCGGGTCCAGGACCCACGGGGTGTGTGCGACGGTAGCCGCGGCCACCGTCTCGCGCATCGAAGCGCGTTGTTCGCTCCCGGGTGTCCCCAAATTCACCAACACACTCGAGGCCAGCGCAGCGAAGTCCCCGGATTCACCGGGGAAATCAACCATGGCGGCAGAAGCGCCAGCGGCCAGCAGCACATTGGCGGTGAAGTTGGTGACCACGGCATTGGTCAGGCATTGGACCAACGGTGCACCGGCACGCATCGATTCCAGGGTGTCGGCGAGTACGCCGGGGTCAAGAAAATATGAAGGCGCAATGGCAGGCATTGGCGACATCCCTCCGCTAGCACTAACTAGTTCAGGTTCAACGGGTCTTTTCTCAGCCGGCTCTATGCGCCGGCACCCCGTGTCACTGCCCTTGAGCCTATCGACTTGCTTCACGCGGGGACAAGTCGATGTCGTGGCTCAGCGCGCCGGTGAGGTGATGAATCGTGGCGGTCTTTATGGCAGGAGGGTACGCGACGTAGGCTCGGAGCTATGGGCACTTTTCCTACACCCCCGAATCCCGTCGCACCCAGTGGCTCGACGGCGCTGAATCAGCTTGAGCTGCCGCAGGTAGTCACCACCTTGCCGGAGCATATCGTTGAGCTCGTCGCATCGATGCACGATGTGGTGTCCACTCGGCTTGCGCACCCTCGCCGTTTTCGGGCTTCGCAGCTCAAGGCGCTCGAACGCATGCTGGAGGCCCATGAACAGGACTTCCTCGACGCGCTCGCCGATGACCTGGGCAAGGGTCCGGTGGAGGCGAAGATGACCGAGATCGACATGGTGCGCGTGGAGATTGATCATGCGCAGCTGCATCTCTCGGAGTGGATGGAATCCAAGTCGGTGAAGATCCCGTTGGCCCTCCAGCCGGCCGCGGCGAAAATCGAGCCACAGCCGCTGGGCGTGGTGCTGGTCATCGGTGCCTGGAACTACCCGCTGCAGTTGATCCTTGCGCCGCTGGTTGCCTCCATTGCCGCTGGCAACGTCACGGTTCTGAAGCCTTCGGAGCTGGCCCCGGCGACCTCGGCACTATTGGGTCGACTGATTCCTCAGTTCCTTGATCAGCGTGCCTGTGCCGTTGTTCAGGGTGGAGCCTCAACCACCACGGTGCTGCTCAAGCAGCAGTTTGACCACATTTTTTACACCGGTGGGGAGCGCGTGGGCAAGATTGTGGCCGTCGCCGCGGCCCAGCAGCTCACCCCGGTGACCCTGGAGTTGGGTGGTAAGTCCCCGGCCGTGGTGATGGACGGAGCTAGCGCCGCGGTGGCGCGTCGTCTCGTGTTCGGGAAGTTTATGAATGCGGGTCAGACCTGCGTGGCTCCGGATTATGTCTTGGCGGTCGGAGACTCGGCGCGAGCGCTGGAGAAATCCTTGGCGAAGGTCATCACCTCCTTCTACGGCAAAAATCCATTGCTGAGTAAGGACTATGGGCGCATCGTCAACCGAGCCCATTTTGACCGCCTGGTCGCCTGTCTAGAGGACGGCGAGGTGCTCATCGGTGGAGGTTACGACGAGGACACCTTGAAAATTGAACCGACCGTCATGATCAACATCGATCCTGATTCCCCGCTGCTGCGGGAGGAGATCTTCGGACCGATCCTGCCGATCATCTCGGTGGAGAGTTTTGATGCTGCGGTGCGTTTTGTTAATGCGCGTCCAAACCCGTTGGTCGCCTACCTTTTCAGTGAGAACCCGCGGCTGCAATCGGCCTATGGGGATCAGGTGCGGGCCGGGGCCATCGTGCACAACGCGCCCAACGTGCACCTTGCCGTTCCAACGCTGCCCTTTGGTGGCGTGGGCACCTCCGGAATGGGTTCATACCACGGACGGCATGGGTTCGAGCGGCTCTCGCAAATGCGTGCGGTATTGGGTAAGACCACCGTGGTGGATACGATGCGGGCCGTCTACCCGCCATACACCTGGGCCAAGTCAAAGATCATCGACAGAATGCTCTAAGTCCTCAAGGAGAAAAAGAATAAGGCCCCAACCTGTATCTATTCCATACATGGAATAGATACAGGTTGGGGCCTTTGAGGATTCCCAGCTACCTAGAGAAACCGCAGCGTGACTAGCCGAGCACCGTATCAACGATCGTTTTGGCCTCGGCCTGAACCCGAGCCAAATGCTCATCGCCCAGGAACGACTCGGCATAGATCTTGTACTTGTCTTCCGTACCCGACGGGCGTGCGGCGAACCAGGCGTTCTCGGTCGTGACCTTCAAGCCACCGATCTTCGCCCCATTTCCCGGAGCCTCGGTGAGCCGTGCGGTGATCTCTTCGCCGGCCAACATCCGCGCCGACACATCGGTGGCGGCAAGGTTGCCCAGTCGCGCCTTTTGTTCGCGGTTGGCCTCGGCGTCAATCCGCGCATAACTCGGGGCGCCATGTTGCGCCACCAATGAGCCATAGTGCACCGACGGGCTAGAACCGGTAACCGCGGTGATCTCGCTGGCCAGCAGGGCCAGCAAAATGCCATCCTTATCGGTCGTCCAGGTGCCACCGTCATGGCGCAGGAAGGACGCGCCGGCGGATTCCTCGCCACCGAAGGCCCCGGTGCCATCAAGCAATCCCGGAACAAACCACTTGAAGCCCACCGGGACCTCCACCAGGGTGCGCCCCAAGGAAGTGGCGACCCGATCGATCATGGAGGAGGAGACCAGTGTTTTGCCGATGCTGGTATCGGGTGACCAGCCGGTGCGGTGCGTGTACAAGTACTCGATCGCGACGGCCAGGAAATGATTCGGGTTCATCAGCCCGGCATCGGGGGTGACGATGCCGTGCCGGTCGGCGTCCGCATCGTTGCCCGTGGAGATATCAAAGGAGGCACGGGCGGCGATCAGTGAGGCCATCGCATTGGCCGAGGAGCAGTCCATTCGGATCTTGCCGTCGGTATCCAGGGACATGAACGCAAAGCGTGGATCCACCCCGGGATTCACGACGGTCAAATCCAGTTTGTGAGTCTCGGCAATCGCGCCCCAGTAGTCCACCGCCGCCCCGCCCATCGGATCCGCGCCAATGCGCAGCCCCGAGGAGCGGATGGCGTCCAGATCTAGGACCGAGGGCAGGTCGTTGACGTATGACGCCATGAAGTCGAAGGCACCGATCTTGCCACCCAGACGCGCGGCGCCCAGTGACATGCGCTTAACCCCGGCCAGTTTGGCCTCCAGCAACTCATTGGCGCGGTTCGCGATCCACGAGGTGGCGTCGGTATCGGCCGGTCCACCGTGCGGAGGGTTGTACTTCAATCCGCCATCGGCCGGTGGGTTGTGCGAGGGAGTGATGATGATGCCATCAGCGCGTGGTGCGGATTTATTGGCGTTGTGCTTCAGGATCGCATGGCTCAGCGCGGGGGTGGGGGTGAATCCGGTGCGAGCGTCGGTGAGGATGAGAACGTCGTTGCCGGCCAGAACTTCCAGCACGGTATCTTGTGCCGGGTCCGAGAGCGCGTGGGTGTCCTTGCCAACAAACAGTGGACCGGTGATCCCGGCGCCGCGGCGGTATTCCACGATGCCCTGGGTGATGGCCGCAATGTGGTCCTCGTTGAATGAGCCATTCAGTGAGGTGCCGCGGTGTCCCGAGGTGCCGAAGGCGACGCGCTGGTCGGGATTCGAGGGATCCGGGTGGATCTCAAAGTACGCATCGCGTACTTCTGAGAGATTGATGAGGTCTTGGGGCAATGCCGGTGTCCCGGCGCGAGGATGGGCCATGGAGCCAGTTTCTCATTCTTTTTGTCTTTGACCCGGGTCATCGGGCACATGACGTCGTGCTCCCGTTGGCGTCGACTCCGAGCTATGAGCGTGCCCCGCGGAGCGTAATGACGTGTTCGGCCAGGGTTCGAGCGGGGCCGACTAGGAGTCGATCGGGCACCACGTGGTCCTCGCCGTCGATATTGAGGGACCAGATGAAGGCATCACGGACCTCGGGTGCTGGCGCCGGTTCCTGAATGGAACGCAATTGATTCAGCGCCTGATGAGCCATCGTGAACCAATCCGGATCCTGCTGACCGGAGGGCTCCTGAACGGGTAAGTCCAGGACCCCGCGCCGAGACATACCGGCCACACCTCCGGAGCGCACCACACGGATGCGCAGTGCCTCACTCATCGTCGCTCTCCTTCAGGCGTGGCACCACGCCGACCGTGTCCCAGGCCTGCTTCAGTGCGCTTTCGACCGTCGAACCTGTCCCATGATCGCGTCGGGCCTGAAGCAGGGTTTGCTCGGCGAAGGTAGCGAAGTCTGCGTCTTTGGGCAGCGCGCGGGTAGCAATAACGTTGAACCACAGCGAACCAGCGGTTTCCCAAGCATTTCCACCCAGCGACTTGGCAAAAAGCGCAAACGCCCGGTTGGGAATGCCGGAGTTCAGATGAACTCCGCCGTTGTCCTCGGTGGTCTTCACATATTCGGCCATGGTGGCCGGCTGTGGATCCTTCCCCAGAATCGAATCGTTGTAGGCGGTTCCGGGTTCGATCATGGAGCGCAATGCGACACCGGCGACCGCGTCGGTGAATAGGCCCTTGCCGATCAGCCAGCTGGCGTTGGCGGCATCCTCACCCGCCACAAATTGCTCCACCAGCGCGCCAAAAACGTCGGCGATGGATTCGTTTAATGCCCCGGACTGGCCCTGGTACTCCAAGTTTGTGGTGTACTGCAGCAGGCCGTGGCCCAGTTCGTGGGCGATCACCGAGAGTGAAGAGGTGAAGGAATTGAAGATCTCGCCGTCTCCGTCGCCCATCACCATTTGCGTGCCGTCCCAGAACGCGTTGTCATAATGTTCGCCATAGTGCACCGTGCCACGCAGCACCAGTCCGGCGCCGTCCAGTGAGTTTCGTTTGAACAGATCCGCGAGGAATCCGTAGACGTGCCCCAGCCCGTCATAGGCCCGGTTGACGTCGATGTCCTCACTGGGTTTTTGGCCTTCGGAACGGATCAAGGTACCGGGGGTAATCTCCACGCCCTGAGCATCGGAAATGATCCGGTGCAGCCTGCCGGTCGGCTCAATGAGCCAAGTGAGTTTGTGGTGTGCTGTCGTGCGTTCGTGCAGCAGAGCCTGATCCAGCAGCATGGTTTGGCGGGCCAAGGTAGCGATGCGAGTACGGGACGCGGAGACCCGCCCTATAGCCTTGTCAACGGAGGGCGGAGGTGAGATGAACTCGCGCATTGAATCCGGCACTTCCCACGCCCCGTCACAGGCGGCCATGGAAGCCAAAAGATACGGGGGAACTGCATGGTGTCGGTGGTGCATACTTGCTGCCGCTTCCGGTTTGTCCGTGTCCATGTGCTCAACTCTGGCACCGGATCCTGAGTGGTCAGTGTGAGCGCGCTGTGTTCGTGCTTACTGGCTCAGCTGGAAGCCAGCAACAGCGACGAATCACCGTGCATCATTCACGGGAAAAACGGCGTGATCGCGAACGATGGGAAACGTGGGCGTGCCTGAGGATGAACGGCACGAGCAAAGGCCAGGAGCGCATTTCTGGGGCCGGCAAGCCCCGCTGGTCCGCTAGTTCGTATCCGGCTCCGCCACAATCCCTCGCCTCACTAACCAGCGGTTGGGGCAGAACAGCCACGTTCGGCAGGGCCAACCACAGCCCCCTGGGTATCCTCAGATGCCGTCTCCGCAGCAGGGATATCGCGTGCCTGGAGATCCGATGGTTGTCCCAGCCGCGTCCGGGGCGTTGTCCATTGCCGCGATGGTGGCAGGAATTATTGGACTGCTCACGGGCGGATTGCTCTTGGTTCCCGAGCTTGTGGCCACTATCTGCGGGCACCTCGCCCTGCGCCGCGAACCGCATATGGGCCGGATGGCGATCACCGGACTCATCACCGGCTACCTGGATGCACTCGTCTTCGGGTTTGTGCTGTTGCTGTTGATCTTTGTTCCCATCCTTGCCTCCACTGGTATGCCATAACCCGCTGACACTCGTGGCCGTGCGAGCCCAGCCTCGCCCGGCACACGATTACTTAACGGCGCTTCCGGCCATGGCAAGTGAGACGGGTCGGGGGAGGCGCTGAGCCGCTGCGGCAAGTACTCGATTCCCCACGCCTGAAACGACGCTGACGGGGGTCTTTCGGCGATCGAGGGCACGCAGTGCGGTAGTGATGACCGCGCTGGCACTCTGCAGCCGTCCAACGGCCGCATCCTGGTTGCCGAGCACGTCAAAGAACTCGGTGCGGGTAGCTCCCGGGCAGAGTGCGAGCACGCGGAGGTCGGCAGCCTTCGTCTCATAAGCCAGGGCTTCCGTGAAGCTGAGGACAAATGCCTTTGTTGCTCCGTAGACCGCCATCCCCGGTACGGGCTGGAATCCCGCGGTACTGGCCACGTTGATCAGTGCGCCCCGTCCCGAGGCGAGCATTTCCGGCAGAAAAGCCCGCGTGATGTCGACCAGGGTCGCCACATTCAGTGCGATCTCCGAGGCGATCACCGCGGGATCCTCCTCAACCAGCGGGCCGCTCGTGGCGAAACCCGCGTTGTTGATCAACGTATCGATGCTGATGCCCCTGCCCGCGAGTTCATCGCGGAGTTCCGCACCGGCTCCCGGATGGATCAAATCCTTTGACAACGTCGTGACCGAAATTCCATGAGCCGTACGCAACTCCTTCGCGAGGTCCTCAAGTCGATCGATTCTGCGCGCAACTAGAACAAGGTTGGCTCCGCGCGCTGCCAATCGAGTGGCAAACTCCGCGCCTAGCCCGGAGCTCGCTCCGGTGATCAGCGCCGTGGTCTGGGTGTACGTCATGGTCTTGGTCATGGTAGATCCGTTCGTTGAATGAATAACCGAAGTAGGCGATGACAACATAGTAGGCAGTGGCACCATAGTTGTCAATGGCTACATCGCGGCTATGCTAGTCATATGATCGATCAGCCTTACCACCACGGAAAGCTCCGCGAAGTGTTACTGGACCGTGCGGCGGAATTTATTGAAGAAGCAGGAGTCGAAGGACTTTCACTGCGGCAACTCGCACGGGACGCGGGCGTGAGCCATGCAGCCCCGGGCAAACATTTTCGCGACAAGCAGGCACTTCTTGATGCCCTCGCCCTTCGCGGCTTCCTCGCCATGAATGCCCGGATCACTGAGGCGGCCCGCACTTCCGGGGACCATCGCGCACGTTTTGTCGAGATCGCTCGTGCCTACGTGAACTTTGCCGTCACTCGCCCGGCACTGCTGGCGGTCATGTACTCCACCAAACACCATCCCGATGCCAGCGCGGAACTGCGCTCCATTGGCGAAGACGGTATGAAAATAACGAGGGCTCTCATAACCGAAGCCCAAGACGCCGGCGCCGTGGCACCAGGTGAGCGCGAGACGCTGGCGCAGGTATGTTTCGTCAGCCTTCATGGGGCTGCAGTACTGGCCTCGAGCAACTTCCTTGATGGAACCTCCACCGATGCTTTGGTTCACGCAACAACCGACCTTCTGTGGGCGGGAATGGCCGCGGGCTTACCCGGCACAGAAGGTGCGTCCGCCAGCTGAGCAGGAGTCAGCGCTAATCCTTGCGCTTGGAGTGGTGCACGCTCACGACGGTCTTGGGTCACTGGCAGGAAAGGAAGTGCCCGGGAGCGAATGCCACACGGATCATTAAAAACTGGCGGCCACCGGACCGGGAAAAAATCCGGGTCTGGTGGCCGCCATTTTGTGAGTCGTCTTAGCGAACCTCGCCCATCAGCTTCTTGAGAGCGGGGGAAGCCAGCAGCAGGGCGATGCCCAGCACTATTGCCGTGCCGCCCAGCGCCAGGAAGTAAGTGATCTCATTGCCCTCGGTGTAGAAACCGGCCAGAATGCCGGCCAGCGTGGTGCCCAGGGACACCGAGAGGAAGAAGAGCGCAATCATCTGGGTGCCAAAGGCGGCCGGAGCCAACTTGGTGGTCACCGATTGGCCAATGGGGCTCAGCAGCAGCTCTGCCACGGTGCACAGCAGCAGGATGCCGACCAGAGCCAACAGCGGGGTCTTTTCCAAGGAGTCCAACGGAATGAAGACCAAGAAAGCCACACCAACTACCAGCAGGGCCACGGAGAACTTGACCAGGGTGCCCGGCTGGCGATTGCCCAGCTTGGTCCACAGCGCCGCGAAGACGCCGGCCAAGACGATGATGAAGACCGGGTTGATGGACTGAACCCAGGAGGCCGGCATTTCCCAGCCGAACAGTGAGCGGTCCAGACGTTCCTGCGAGTAGACGGCGATGAACGTGAACTGCTGCTGGAACAGTGCCCAGAATGCTGTGGACGCGATGTAGAGCGGGATGAAGGCCAGCACATGCTTGCGTTCTACCGCAGTGACTCGCTTGGAGCGCAGCATCAGGGTGAAGTAGATGATCGAGGCCACGATGACCACGTAGGCGATGGTGCGGGCCAATGACTCGGGGGTCACGATCTTCAGGGAGAAGGCTGCGATGACAACAACGATGAAGGCCACGGCACCAATCAGGTACGCCTTGCGTTCCTTCACCGGCAGCGGGTTGCTGACAACCTGAACCGAATTGGGCAGGTTTTTGCGACCGCTGATGTAAATCACCAGGCCAATGAGCATTCCTACCGCTGCGGCAGCGAAGCCGATGTGGAAACCCCAGCGTAGCTGCAGGAAGCCGGTGAGTAACGGGCCAATGAGGCCACCGATATTCACGCCCATGTAGAAGATTGAGAAGCCAGCGTCGCGGCGAGTGTCGTCCTTGGCATACAACGAACCGACCAGGGCGGTGGCGTTGGCCTTGAGCCCGCCCGAGCCCACGGCAACGAGAATCAGGCCCGCGGCGAGTCCTGCCGCGCCCGGAAGCACTGCCAGGGCGACGTGTCCGGCCATGATCATGATGGCGGCGCAAAGCAGTACCTTCTCGGAACCCAACAGCCGGTCCGCTACCCAGGCACCAAGGATGGTGCTCAGGTAAACGGCACCGCCATAGGCGCCAACGAGGGAGAGTGCCAGGTCTTTGGAGAGCCCCAGACCACCCTCGGCGATCGAGAAGTACATGTAGTACGCCAGGATTGCTTGCATCCCGTAGAAGGAGAATCGTTCCCACATCTCGATGCTGAACAGATTCGAAAGCGTTTTTGGGTGGCCAAAGAAACCGGTCGAGGACTGATCCTTCAGCGAGGTGGATATAGACATGTCATCAATTTTTCGCTCGTGACCCACGCCATGCCCACTTTGTAGATCAATCTCACATTTCGGATATTTGTGCGGCGAGGGCCAATAGCTGCAGTTCCGAACCCGCTCGGCCAATCATTTGCACACCCATCGACAGCCCCCCTGCGGTGGTGAAGGTGGGCACCGTAATGGCTGGCAGACCGGAGACGTTCACCATCGAGGTAAACGGCGTGTACTGGCACTGGCGCATGTAGTCGGTGTCCGCATCCTGCCCCGTATAAAAGCCGATTTCCGGGGGCGTGTGGGCCATGGCCGGGGTCAACACCACGTCATAGCGTCCCCACTGAGTACGCATATCCGCTGCGATCTCGCCGAGGCGAACTGCTGCGGCAAGAGAGGTGTTGCGTTCCCGTGCCGTGGCACGCTCCCTGAAGGACCGCGCGAGTGTTCCCAGTTTCTCTTCGCGGCCGGCCGGAATGGGAGCGGCGGCCAGTCCGCTGGTCCACACCGTGGAGAAGGTTTCGGGGTAGGCGGTGTCGTAGAAGATCTCCGCTTCCTCAAGGTGGTGACCCCGGGTCCCCAGGGCCTTGATACCCGCCGCTAACGCGGCGTGGGCCTCGGGCGCTAAACGAATCTCGTAGAGAGAAGCGAAGGGGCTGAGGGTGCTGATGCCGATGCGCAATCCACGCAACGACTCGATGGCACCGCCAGAAAGTGCCTCGAGGGTGGTTTCGCAGCTCGGGTCGATCATGGCGTCCAACAGCAACGCCGCATCGAGTGCGGTGCGGGCCAGCGGGCCAGAAACGGTGAGTCGAGGCGCGCCAAAGCTATCAACCCTTCCGTCCAGCACGTCGGCGGGGATCGTGCCCAGGGTTGGCTTCAGTCCGATCAATCCACAGGCCGAGGCCGGGATGCGTACCGATCCGCCACCGTCGTTCCCTGGTCCGAAGGGAAGCATTCCTGCGGCCACCGCGGCGGCCTCACCGCCGCTGGAGCCGCCGGCAGAAAGCGCCCGGTTCAACGGGTTGCGTGCCGGTGGGGAGACATCATTCTCCGAGTGAGAGCTGAGTCCGAACTCCGGGACTTGGGTTTTGCCCAGGGAAATGGCCCCGGCCCTGGTCAGGGTGGCCACCAACGGCGAATCCCGCGGCGCGATGGCGGGTTCTAGGGCGGCGGTTCCGTACCCGGTGACGACGCCCGCTACATCCAACAGATCCTTATAGGCCAGGGGCATGCCATGGAGCATCCCTAGGGGCCCACCCGCGGCCAAGTGCTCATCGGCGCGCGTCGCGGCGTCCAAGGCTCGCTCCGCAGTGATCGTGACAAACGATCCGAGTCCGGGATTAAGCTCCTGGATCCGAGCCAAATAGTGCTCGGACGCTTCACGAGCGCTGATTTCTGCGCGGTGTAGGGCATCACGCAGCTCAAGCGCCGTCAGCGCGGATATTTGGGACATCTTTGACTCCTTGGACATCGGGAGGGCGGGTCATGCGCAGCCATCAACACGGTGCACTTTGACTTGTTGTTACGGAGCACCTAGCCACCTTCGAGACTAGTACGGATTCGCGGGAAGAGATCCGCGTTTCCCGGGCTCCACGGTATCGGCGCTGCAACCCCTGACAGGGGTGACATATCGGCTTCACCAAACACATGGCCGCCCACCCACGCGATATAGGCTGGGGACGAAGTAAGAACAACCGGTGATCAAAGGAGGACCATGAGTGATTTTGAGACGGTTTCGGTGGAGCAGGTGCCCGCCGGGGCGCTGATCCTGGACGTTCGTGAGGACTACGAGTGGGTCGAGGGGCACGCCGTGGGGGCCATCCATATCCCGCTGGCCGAGTTGCCACTGCGCATCGACGAGCTTGATCCCGACGTGGACACCTACATCATCTGTCGTACCGGTGGGCGATCGGCACAGGCTGCAGCATGGCTGGTTGGCCAGGGCTATACGGCACTGAACATCGCCGGTGGCTCCGGAGCCTGGCTGGAAGCCGGCTTGGCGTTAGCCAGTGAAAACGGGCAGGAACCCAACGTCCGATGATCTATACCTATTTGGGTCCTGCCGGCACCTTCACCGAGGCGGCCCTCCTACAGGTCCCCGGAGCTCGAGACGCGCAGCGGGTACCCGCCGCCAACGTTAATGCCGCCCTGGAATTGGTTCGCACCGGCCGGGCGGACGCTGCGATGGTGCCCATCGAAAATTCGGTGGAGGGCGGAGTTTCGGCGACACTCGACGCCATCGCCACCGGTGAGGCTCTGCAAATCCGGGCCGAGGCATTGGTCTCCATCACCTTTGTTTTGGCGGTGCGTCAGGAGATTGATTCGTTGGAGCAGATTCGATCCATCTCCACTCACGGACACGCCTGGGCGCAGTGCCGCGGGTGGGCCGAAGCGAATATTCCGGACGCGGAATTTATCCCGGCATCGTCTACCGCCGCCGGCGCACTGGCGCTGCTGGACTCCGAAACAAACCACGACGCGGCAATTTGCTCACCACTGGTGGCGGAGGAGCGCGGCCTGAAAATCCTGCGCGAAGGCATCGAAGACCATGAGGGAGCAGTCACCCGATTTGTCTTGGTCTCCCGGCCCGGAGCGATCCCGGCGCCAACCGGCGTGGACAAGAGCACCGTCATCCTGCCATTGGCCGAAGACCGCCCCGGCGCACTGATGGAGATCTTGGAACAATTCGCCGTGCGTGGGGTGAACCTCAGTCGCATTGAGTCCCGCCCAACAGGCGCCGGACTGGGCAAGTACTTCTTCTCCGTGGACGTTGACGGACACCTGGCCCAGGAACGTGTCGCCGATGCCCTGGCCGGACTGCACCGAGTGTGCCCCGACCTACGATTCCTCGGGTCATATCCGGCCGCCGATGGCCTCTCGTCCAGCGTGGATGCGCACAATTCCGATTCGGCCTTCTCCGCGGCGCACGCGTGGGTCGCCGGCCTAAAAGGGCATCTAGAACACTAGATGCTCACCGCGGGATGGGGCACACCGATAACGTGGGTGCGCCTTATCCCAGCCGGATCTTCAATGATGCAGGTTTCACCGAGACCTTAAGTCCGTTGACCAAACCCGTGGCGTCGCCGTCGATCTGGGTATTCATGGGTTCATGGCAGCGAACAGCCAGCGACGCACTGGGGTAGAAACCCATCACAGGAATAGCCCCGCGAGACCGGAAAGCGGTCTTGAGGATGATCCAACCCCACCCGGCAGCGCTTCGCGGGCTGAGCACGACCACGTCCAAGACGCCGTCGTCGATCTTGGCGTCGGGTACCAAATCCAGACCCTGCAATTTGCCACAATTGGCGAACAACACCGAGCGCACACTACGAGTTTGCTCGGCGCCCCCGTCAAGCGAAATGGAGATCTTCTTGCGCTTGCCCGGCATATGCCGAACGCCAGCCTCGGAATACGCCAGCCAGCCAACGCGCGCCTTGAGATCCTCATTGGTGTCATCCATGATGTCCGCATCGGTGCCCATGCCGGCAATGACCAAGAACGCATGTTCACTGGTGTGACCATCAACGTGGTCCAAGGTGATCGAGCCGGTGTCAATGGTGCGTACGGGTCCGCGGATGGCGCCGAACGCGGCGGTTCCCATGTCGTCGAGCGGAACATCCACGTTGCGCGCCAACAGGTTGCCGGTGCCCAAGGGAATCAGTCCGAGCGAAGCCTCGGTGTCGCGCAAGATCTCGGCCACCGCCCGCACCGTTCCATCGCCGCCAGCGGCAATGACCACGTCGCATCCTGCGTCAAGAGCCTTACGGGCAGCGCCCTGGCCCGGATCATCAACTTCCGTTTCAAAGACTAGAGGTTCGGCCAGCCCCGCTTCGGCGCAGACATGCTTCACCGCGGCGATGGCTTCATCCGTTCCTGACTTGGAAGGATTTAACACTAGGGCGACTTTTCGCGCCGAGGTGGCAATGCCAACCACGGGCGCGATTGAAGCGGGTCGATTACGGTCAACAAGCCGGCGCACGGAGAGCCAGCTAATAGTCGCAGCGGCTCCCGCAGCACTCGCGCTGATCAGGACAATTATTCGATTCCGTTTCATAGTCTCCACAGACTATCGGGCATTGCTAGGCTTAGGGCGTGATCGACGTAAAACTACTCAGTGAAAATCCAGATTCCTTCCGTGCTTCGCAGCGTGCTCGCGGGGCGGATGAGTCCTTGATTGATGCAATTTTGGCGGCCGACACGGTACGCCGTGAGTCGATTGCATCCTTTGAAGCTCTCCGGGCCGAACAGAATGTGTTCAGCAAAAAGGTGGGTAAGGCCAAGGGTGAAGAAAAGCAGGCCCTGCTCGCCGAGGTCAAGGAACTCTCCCTCAACGTAAAGGCTGCCTCGGCTGCCTCGGATGAAGCCGCCGCTGCCTTCACGGCCCTGCAGCGCTCCATTCCGAACCTGATTCTCGACGGAGTTCCCTCCGGTGGCGAGGACGACTTCACGGTTGTTAAACACGTGGGCACCCCGCGTGACTTCGCTGCAGAAGGCTTCGAACCCCGCGACCACCTTGAGCTCGGTGAGTTGCTTGGCGCGATCGACATGGAACGCGGCGCGAAGGTCTCCGGGTCCCGCTTCTACTTCCTCAAGGGCATTGGCGCGCGCTTGGAAATCGCCCTGATGAACATGGCTTTGGATCAGGCCGTACAAAACGACTTCATCCCGATGATCACTCCGACCCTTGTGCGTCCCGAGACCATGCAGGGCACCGGCTTCGACGTCGCCCATGATGACGAGATCTACAAGCTCGAGCGCGACAACCTCTACTTGGTCGGCACCTCCGAAGTTGCGCTGGCCGGTTACCACGCCGATGAGATTCTTGATCTCTCGCAGGGCCCGACGCGTTACGCCGGCTGGTCCTCCTGCTACCGCCGCGAGGCAGGTTCTGCCGGCAAGGACACCCGCGGCATTATTCGCGTGCACCAGTTCAACAAGCTGGAAATGTTTGTTTACTGCTCCCCGGAGGAGTCCGAGGAACAGCACGCCAAGCTGCTGGCCTGGGAAGAAGAGATGCTGGCCAAGGTGGAATTGCCTTACCGCGTCATCGACACCGCGGCAGGCGATCTGGGCATGAGTGCGGCGCGAAAGTTTGACTGCGAAGCTTGGGTTCCGACTCAAGGCGATTACCGTGAGCTGACTTCGACCTCGAACTGCACCACGTTCCAGGCTCGCCGCCTGAACATCCGGGAACGTGAGATCGGTCCAGATGGCAAGCCGGGCAAGACTCGCTCGGTGGCAACACTGAACGGAACCCTAGCCACTACCCGCTGGATTGTGGCGATCTTGGAGCACCACCAGAACCCCGATGGTTCGGTGAACGTTCCGGTGGCGCTGCGACCGTACCTGGGCGGCATGGAAGTCATGCAGGTCCTCTAGGCCGCGTCGACAACAATAAACGCGCCTGGCGAGGGAATGTTTTCCCTCGCCAGCCGCGTTTAAGATCGCGAAAGATTGTGGCTGAAGAGCGTTTTTTGAAAGACATTCATGAAGCGTTCACGACTGATTGTGCTTTGGCTCATGACATGAATTCGATTTAGGTGCTTCACTGGTTAAATGACAGTTATGACAAGAGCCGGCATCGAAGACCGGTCAGAAGCAACCGAAACGTACATGATTTGCCTTGATGTTGACGGCACGTTGGTCAACCACGACGGGCAAATGAGCCAAACCGTCAAGGATTCGGCACGAGCCATCGTGGAATCCGGACACGAGGTGGTGATCTCCACCGGGCGCTCGCTCGGCGCGACGCTCCCGGTGATCCAGATGCTTGGCATCGAAAGCGGCTATGCCGTCTGCTGCAATGGCGGGGTCACCGCACGCATCGATACAACACTCGAGGATGGCTACGAAGTCATCGAGCGGAAGACCTTTAACCCGGCGCCCGCCCTGCGGGCGCTGATCAAGGCGCTGCCAACGGCCAAATACGCACTGGAAAACGATCGGGGAGAGTTCCTCTCCACCGAACGTTTTCAAGACGCCAGCTTTGGCGTTGTGGCGGTTCCCGTGACGCTGGATGAAATGCTCGAGGCCACCGCGGTTCGTCTGGTGGTTTTCTCCACCGACGCCACCGCCGAAGACTTCGGTGCTGCGGTCGGATCCATGGGGCTCTCCGGCGTCACCTACTCGGTGGGTTGGACCGCCTGGTTGGACATCGCCGCCGAGGGCGTCACCAAGGCCAGCGGCCTAGAGGTGCTACGTGCTCGTCGCGGCTTCGACATCGAGCAGACCATCGCCGTGGGTGATGGCCGCAACGACATCGAGATGCTGGGGTGGGCGCACCGTGGAGTGGCCATGGGGCAGGCGCCAGATGAGGTCAAGGCAGCTGCCGATGAGATCACCGGCGGCGTGGACGACGACGGACTGGCAACGGTCCTTGATGGCATTCTGGAGCGCGCAGTAGCCTAAGGCTCGAGCAGCCTATCCACTGAGTTGGCGCTCGCCACGGCATCCCGCCGTGGCGAGTTTTTCCTTAAGTCGAGCGAAGGGCAGCGGTGCGTCGCTTGTCGATGCTCCCGTGCAGGATTCGTTGCATGTCCCCGGTGTTGTTGAATCCGTTAAGGTAGCCAGCGACAATCAGTACGGGAGCCGTGATGAACAAGACGATGCGATAGAACATGATCCATCCGCCACGCCAGAAGCCCGGGGCCTTAGCGTTTTTCAGGCGGACGATGCGCGTACCAAGAATCAACGTTCCAATGCTGTTCCCACTGGCGCAGCAGAAGCCATAGACCCAGGACAACAGCACGAGGGCAAACGCCATGAACCCGAAGAAGTCCACCGCCGAGGCGGCGCCGGAACACAGCACCGCGGCAACTAAGCCGACAAAGATCAGGTCGATGAGCCACGCCGCAAGGATTCGCCCGAGTCGTGGTTGTACGCCCCACGATCCGTCCCCGAACTGTGAGGGAACCAGCGGGTGGTAATTCTCCATGGGTACATCGGCCAACGATGAGACGCGTTTCGCCGGAACCGTACGCTCTTGGGCTTTGCCGGCGACGGAGAATTCTTCGGAGTCATTCAACGTGGGACCCACCAGTGTTTTATCGATTCGATAGTCATCAAACTTGATTCTACAAGGGATGCTGCGGCTTCTGCATGGATGAACGGCAATTCCCACGAGTGCCCGCGCCGAACCCACGTCCGGCTGCGGTCCCCGGGCATCATGAGTGACTATGCTTAAACCCATGAAACGCGCCGGAGTCCTTGCCCTGTCCTTGCTCGGTGTGGGGGCTTTACTCACCGGGTGCTCCTCGCCGGATGTCATCTGCAATACCGGGGAGACCACCGTTCAAAGCGCCATGAGTCATTTGGTCAGCTCCACTCTTGAGCAGGACCAAATCGAGGTATGCCGGGTTACCACCACGGGTGGCACCGACACCGTCGGCGCGCAATTCAACAGGCTCTCGAAACAGCTGGAAGCCCTCGATGTGGCCGAGGGTTTCACCGTGGAGGCGGTGGTCCATTCCGAGCTGGGTCACTGGTCGGAATTAACGCTCAGCACCCCTAGCCATCCCGAGGGCATCCGTTTTGATGTGTTTGAACGCGGTGGAAAGTACACCATCGGGTGGCTGGAATTTGAGCAGGTTCCGCTTCCTTCCCAGACGCCTGCCCCATAAGTCCTTGGCCGCCCGAACCGTTGAGTTATTAGACGGCAAATAGCCCGATGATCAGGCCCATGACCATGAAGGTCACCAGTTCATGGACACAGTTCAAGATCGTCAGCCCGATGGGTCGACCCTCAAAGGCATCGTGTGTGATGAAACGCGCGGCGGTGAATCCGCCCCACAGGATCAGCGCGGTGAGCAGCGCATTACTCAGGAAAGATCCGCCGTAGAAGGCGAAGGACAGGTACGTTGCCCCGGCTAGCACCCAGGCACTGACAAAGCTCACGATCAGCGTGACCACAATCGGGATGACGGCACTTTTACCTTCGCCGGGTGTCACCTTGGCTAGTCGCATCCAGTAGTTGCCGAACACCTTGGGTGTGTACCAAATGCTTCCCACCACCATGGTCGAAATCGTGGCAACAACCACGGCGATCCAATTGATTTCCGGAACCATCGTTTGCTCCTTAGGCCATCGTGCGGGGTGTGAATACCGAGCGAGCTATGATCGCTTGGTCATGCCGATCCTACGTGCGCAACCCGCTGATGACTAGGGGCCGAAGGAAAGCTCCGGAGACGCGATGATGCGCAATAACCGGGCGGCGGCCGGGCGAGCGGCCCATTCCTCCACCCACGCCGAACGAACCACCGCTTTGGACACCGCCTGGGCACTGATGCCAAGTTCCGCCGCAACGAGTTTCTGCTGACCTCTGACCCCGGGAGTCAGCAAGTCCAGCACCGCCCACTCCGCAGCACTCCGGGTGCTGACAATTTGTCCCAGGAGACGCAGCACGGCCTCGGCCTCGGAGGCTAGGGCTGGATGTGCACCGATAACGCTTAACGGAATCCGATCCCCGGTGTGTTCCGAGCGCTCCAGCGCGGTGTGCGCGTAACCAAGCGCCGTTCCTTGGAGGTACTTGGCCGTTCGGGGTACCGGTTCGTAAAGGCTGCCGACACCAAGACCGACAAACCAATGATGGCTGCGCAGCGCCATCAGGACAACGTGCACCGCGTCTTCGGCGCGTTCCGGGACCCCTACAACCATGGCGGGTCCGGAGCGCTGGAAGGGCGTCAGTGCGGGAATTGACTCGAGCGAGGCGAGCATTTCATCAACAAGGTCACCGTCGACGCGTCGATCGCGTTGCTTAAGGGTTAGGACATACACAATCCCCATTATGCAGCGCAATGCCGCGTTCGTCTGGATAAACGCCGAACTAGCCGTGCGTGGGTGGTTGTCCAGCGGTGGCCGTTGACACCGCGGGGGAGTCGTTGAGCGTTTCCTCAAGAACTGGCTGGATGCCGAGATCGATGATGCAAAAGCGCAGAAAAAGTTGGGTGAGCGGGCCGATGGCCAATGCATAGATGATGGTTCCAAATCCGACAATTCCGCCCAAGAACCAGCCGATCACCAACACCATGACCTCAACACCGGTGCGCGCCAAGCGCAGACTGATTCCGGTGCGGGCATGTAACCCGGTCATCAGTCCATCGCGCGGACCCGGGCCCAACTGGCTGCCAATGTACAGCCCACCGCCGAGGCCATTGACCAACAGTGAGCCGGCAAAGAGTGCCAACTGCGCGGGGAGACCGTGAACCTCGGGAATGAAGGCCAGCGCGACATCGGCGGATAGGCCGATCCAGATGACGTTGGCGATGGTGCCCAGGCCGGGCATTTGTCGCAGTGGAATCCAGAGCAGCAGGACCAAGAAGCCGAAGATGATCACGACGGTGCCTAAGCTAAGTCCGGTGTGCAGGGTGACGCCGTAGTGCAGCACGTCCCACGGAGCTAGGCCAAGTCCCGAGCGAACAAATCCCGCCATGGCCGCTCCGAAGAGCGACAGGCCCACAAAAAGCTGGATGATGCGGTAGGGCAGGCGGCCGGCTCGTAATTGTGCCAGGGGGGTCAAGCGGGCCAGTTCGGGGGAGCGGAGCTTTGTCATGAATCAATCATCACCGTAAATGGCCTTCAAAAAAAGAGCCAATTGCCGCACACTGGACTTATGTCAGTCATCACACGTCATCTGCCCGCCCGTAGCCTGCGCAGCATGCTGGGAACCCGAGTGGGCGAACAACCCGCCTACAGCTGGCTGGCCGAGGGAATCCGGCAGCTGGTATCCAACGGACGAGTACTGCACGGCACCATGCTGCCCAGCGAGCGCGAATTGGTGAGCGAACTGGGCATGAGTCGCACCACCGTCACCCGGGCCTATCAGGAGTTACGAGAACGCGGCTTCGCCGAAGCCAAGCAGGGATCTGGCACCAGGATCCGGATCCCCGGCGGAGACATCGGGGGCGGCTCCGAGCCGCTGGCCGTGGGTATTCAGGAAACGCTTCCGAGCGGTGGCATCGACCTCACCTGCGGGGCACCCACCGCCCCGGTGGGTCTGGCCAGCTACTACGAACGCGCCCTGGACCAACTACCCGGCTATATCGGCGGGATGGGTTACTACCCGATGGGTTTGCCCGTGCTCCGCGAAACCATCGCGCATGAGTACACTCGACGAAACCTTCCCACGAGCCCGGACCAGATCATCGTCACCGCAGGCGCACTGTCGGCGGTGGCCACCGCGGCCCGCGCGGTGCTCGCGCGCGGTGCTCGAGTGCTGGCCGAAAGCCCCAGCTACCCCAATTCGGTGACATCGCTGCGGCAGCACGGAGCCCGCATGACGGCCCTGCCGATCGGCCCCGAGGGCAGCGATATCCCGGGCATCGAGGCAGCGCTGGCACGCGGCGGCATCAGCGCCATGTTGTGCCTGCCCGACTTTCACAACCCAACCGGAACCTTGCTGGACAACGCGGGGCGTGAACGCTGGGCCCGGGCGCTGGTGACCCATGACGTCCGCGGGATCATCGATGAAACCAATGCCGACTTGTGGCTTGATGATCGACCCGACGTTCTGCCGATGGCCACGTTTGCCCCGAGCCTGATTACCGTGGGCAGTGCTAGTAAAACCTATTGGGGAGGATTGCGGCTGGGCTGGATCAGGGCGCCACGGGAACTCATTGGGGCCATCAACCAGGTTCGCTCCACCGTAGACTTGGGCGCACCGGTGCTGGAGCAATTGGTGCTGAACCTCTTGATGACCGAACGAGCGGGATTGGACTCTCCCACGCGCGCCGAGCTGCGCAAAAATCGCGATTGGACTCATGCCGCGTTGGGCGCTCAGGTACCCGAGTGGAGCATTCAAAAGCCCGGTGGAGGCATGTCACTCTGGTGTAATTTACCGGCCCCGCGATCCATGGCCTTGGTGGCACAGGCCAAGAAAAGCGGTCTGATCCTGAGCCCCGGGTCCACCTTCGCGGTAAATGATCACGGTTTAGAACATTGGGTGCGGGTGCCCTACGCCCTAGATACCCAGCAATTGGAAAGAGCCGTGCCGCTACTGGTATCCGCCTGGAAGACCGTCGCCTGAGAGCGAATCGACCAATGAGCCCAAAATGAGTTAACAAGAACGGGGCAAGGTCTCTCGCATGACTGCGAAGGACCTTGCCCCGTTGGCTTCAGCTCCGGCACAGCCGGAGCTCAACTTAGCCCTGAGTCTTGAACCGCTCGATCGAGCGCTCCAGCTCGGCTTCGGCGGCCGCGCGGCCTTCCCAGCCCTCGGCCTTAACCCACTTGCCCGGCTCCAGATCCTTGTAGCGCAGGAAGAAGTGCTCGATTTCCTTGATGAGCCATCCGTCAAGGTCCTCGAATTCCTGAATGTGGTCAAAGCGCTTATCCGCAGGAACGCAGACGAGCTTGGCGTCTCCGCCACCGTCGTCGGTCATGTTGAACACGGCGATCGGGCGGGACTCGACGACAACGCCCGGGAACAGGTCAACGCCCGGAATGAAGACCAAGGCGTCCAACGGATCGCCGTCTTCGCCCAGGGTGTCATCAAAGAAACCGTAGTGGGTCGGGTACTGCATGGAGGTGAACAGCACGCGGTCCAGACGCAGACGGTGCGTCTCGTGATCGATCTCGTACTTCACACGCGATCCGGCAGGGATCTCGATGGTGACGTCGTGGCTCATGAAAAGTCTCCTCGACTCTCGTGACCAGCGGCATGTGCGGACGCGGGCGCGTCTGATTGCCGTCTAGTCTTAGGGGTGCTGCGCTTAAGGGTATATGGCGCGGCGGGACTACGACGATTTCGAAGGATGCAGCATGAAAATAACGCACCCATTTTGGCGTGCAGGAATTCTGGCAGTAGTGGCCGGAATCCTGCTGGGGCTGCTCACCTTCTTCCTTATTCCCGTGTTCTCACCAGAGAAAAAGCCAGAAGCCGTGGCACCTGCGGCTCCTGCAGTATTGGCTGCCGCCAGCGCTACGGCGCTGCCGGCCCTCGATCCGGCGCTCGGGGCACCGGAGACCACGGCGCTGGCACAAACGCTTGATCCGATCTTCGCTTCCGCCACTGGGGCCACCATCACCGCCAGCGTCATTGACGTGGCCACCGGTGAGGAAGCGTATTCACGATCCGGAGCCACCCCGGGCACCCCCGCCTCCAGCCTGAAGGTCCTCACCGCGGTTGCCGCCACCCACGCAATGGGTGAAAACACTCGATTCAGTACCAAGACGGTGCTCAAGGACCCCACAACCGTGGTGTTGGTGGGCGGAGGTGACGTGTTGCTGGGAGCGGGAGAAAATTCCGCATCCGTCAGCGGCCACGCCGGGCTTGGCACCCTCGCCAAGCACACCGCCACCGCCCTGGCTGCGGCCCAAAGCAGCGGCCAGGTCGGGGACGACATCACGATTCAGCTAGACGAATCGCTCTTTAGCGGTGAAGCAATGAACCCCGCCTGGGACGCTTCATTGCTCGCCTCAAACGACATTGCCCCCATCTCTCCGCTGGCGCTGTACGGAGCCAGGGCCGACGCCGGAGCGAAGACAGCACGGGTGGCCGATCCCGGAATGTATGCCGCCAAGACCTTTGCCTCGGCACTGGGCAGCGCATTAAAAGCGGCCAACGGCCCCACGCTTTCCGCCACCGTCACGCGGACCGACTCCGGCACCGAGGGCACCGAGTTGGCCTCGGTGAAATCTGCACCCCTGAGCGAACAGCTGCAATTCATGCTGGAAGTTTCGGATAACTACGTGGCCGAGACCATGGGCCGCTTGGTGGCCGTGGCCGGCAAGGAGCCAGGGGACTACGCCCACGGTGCTGCGGCAGTGGCGCGGGTCGTGGGGGAGTTGGGCATCAACACCACCGGGCTCGTTTTGCTCGATACCTCTGGGTTAGCTGCCGCCGATTTGGTGGCCCCGCTGACCCTGGCCTCGGCACTGGCCTACGCCGCGAGCTCGGAGCACGCCTCGCTGCGCAATATCAGTTATTGGTTGCCTGTTGCCGGTGCAACCGGGACCCTGACCTCGCGCCTGGGAACACCGGAGACGCGCGGGGTGTTGCGCGCTAAAACGGGATCGCTGATGGAAGTATCCAGTCTCACCGGACTGAGCGTGACCCAGGACGGACGCTTAGTGGCGTTCTCCTTCCTGGTCCACACCTCCGATCGGACCATTGCGCCGCACAAGGGCGTTCTTGACGCCGCAGCTTTGGCGCTCACCCAGTGCGGTTGCAGCTAAGCCCAGGCACACACATCAAATTCCAAGGTTTTGCCCAACGCGCAATCCCGGTTTGCGGGCCTAAATCGTGATGGGATGGAGGGCATGACCACCACCGATTTCCGGCTGATCAACTGGGACCTTGCCGCCAGCACCGCAGCCAAACTCTCCACCGCCGGGCCGAGCCTCACCGAGGCCGAGATCACCACGGTAGTTGCCGACCTGCGCCGCAAGGCGGAGGCCTCGGTTGAACACGTGCACCGCATCACCGGCTTAGCAGCGGCCGCGGATCTGAGAGATTCGCAGGTGCTAATCGTTGATCGGGCGTCGTGGGCCAAGGCCAACACCCAAAGCTTTGAGGCCATGCTAGCTCCGGCCATGGAGACGCTGGCCAAGACCCGCGGCGAAAAGATCTCCGAAGCCACGCAGCTACTTTCGGCCACCGCCACGGGGGTGGAAATGGGTGCCATCTTGGCCTTCATGTCCTCGAAGGTCCTGGGCCAATATGACCCATTTGCCGGGCTGCTGCGCGCAGATCTCCCCACGGGTGGCCGGTTGATGCTGGTGGCACCAAACATCGTCGCCATCGAGCGGGAGCTCAAGGTGGATGCAAATGACTTCCGACTCTGGGTCACGCTTCACGAACAGACCCACCGCGTGCAATTCGCCGCAGCACCCTGGCTGCGCGATCATCTGCAGTCCAAGATTGTCGAGCTGTTGGCCTCGCTGCTGGCAGAACCGGAGGCACTGGGTGAGCGCCTGCGGGCCGCCGCCAGTGATGTGATGCGCGGTGCGAAGGCGCTAGAAAAGTCTGTGGCTACCGCGAAGGACGCAGAGGGGATCGAATCCGGCGGGGTGCTTTCAGCGCTGCGCACCCGGGAACAAAAGGAAATTCTCTCCCACATCACCGCCGTGATGTCGCTACTGGAAGGCCATGCCAACGTCGTGATGGACGCGGTGGATTCCTCCATTGTGCCAACGGTACGTACCATCCGACAGCGCTTTGGCGGCCGTGGAAAAGACCGTGGAATGGTGGAGAAGTGGCTGCGCAAGGTCCTGGGCCTTGACGCCAAAATGCGGCAATACGCCGACGGGCAACGATTTGTGAACCGAGCGGTGAAGCTGATGGGGATGGAGGGCTTTAACCGCGTCTGGGATTCTGCGGAGAACCTACCCAGTGAAAACGAATTGCACCATCCCGAGTTGTGGGTTCAGCGGCTCGATGGCACACCGGATCCCAGCCCTCTAGAAGGCTAAGTCCACACACCAAGGCAACATACGCAAGGCAACGATCCGCAGGAAGGGAAGCTGATGGGCGGGAAACTACCCCGCGTGCTGGCCGATGCGCGAAATGCCATCCGGGCCATGGTCGAAACCGGATCCACGGTCTTGGTGGCCTGTAGTGGCGGAGCAGATTCGCTGGCCTTGGCCGCGAGCGCGGCATTCCTGAACCGCAAGGGCGAAATTCGCGCCGGTGCCGTCGTGGTTAATCATCGGATGCAGCCCGGCAGTGCCGAGGTGGCCAGCGCCGCCGCCGCGCAGTGTCGAGCATTAGGGCTAAACCCGGTGTTGGTGCTGGAGGTGGATGTTGCCGATTCCAGCGAACAGGCTGCCCGGATCGCCCGCTACGAAGCCCTGGAAATTGCCCTTGAGCGAACCGGGGCAACTCACATCTTGCTCGGACACACCCTAGATGACCAGGCCGAACAGGTAATGCTGGGGCTGGCACGCGGCTCCGGCACCCTGTCGTTGGCCGGCATGCCAGCGGTCCGCGGACCCTTCTTACGTCCGCTCTTGGGAATGGACCGCAGTGCCATGGAAAAAATTTGCGCGCACGAGCAGCTGAACTACTGGGAAGATCCAACCAACACCGATCCCACCTACCTGCGCAATGACATCAGGCATCGGCTGATGCCGGTACTGCGCGAGGTGCTCGGCGAGCAGGTATCCCGGGCTCTGGCCCGGACCGCGGCACTGGCTCGTGCGGACGCCGCCTACCTCGATGAGCAGGCCGCTCTCGCCCTCCTGGAAGCAACCCGGGCGAGCACCGAGCACGAGCGCCGCCTCGATTTGAACGTTTTACGGGCGCTGCCCGGCCCGCTACGTAGCCGAGTGTTACGCCAAGGAATTTCCGGCCTCGGCGCGCCGAGCCCGGACTTTGAGCGATTGAGCGCGCTGGATCATTTAGTGCGGGATTCGAAATCGGCGGGCCCCATCGAGCTTGAGGGTCAGGTGCTGGCCACCCGCGTTGCTGGGCCCCGGTTAGCGGCCGGAGAATCCGCATTCCTGAGGCTCCGCAGGCCACCTGCGGGCAGCGATATTTGAGAATTGCCTCACACTCACCCCGGGTCGTACCGCCAAGTCGCGGCAAGAATGCGTGGGCTCGTTCCCCGCTAGCACGCAGATTGTGGCACTCTAGACCGTGGGTATAACGCCCTCCCCTCGACCGGTTTTAATGCCGACCCCAGAACCAGGAGCCCTCGTGGATTCGAAAGACGTCAGCGCAGATTTGGCGCATGTCCTCTACACCAAGGAAGAAATCCAGGCCAAGATCGAAGAGTTGGCCGCGCGGATTGACGCCGATTACGTTGGCCGGGACATCCTGGTTGTCGGTGTGCTCAAGGGCGCCGTCATGGTCATGGCCGATCTGGTCCGTGCCCTGCACTCCCACGTCACCATGGACTGGATGGCAGTCTCCTCCTACGGTTCGGGCACCCAGTCCTCCGGTGTCGTACGGATCCTCAAGGACCTCGATACCGACCTTCTGGGCAAGGATGTGCTGATCGTTGAGGACATCATCGACTCCGGTCTGACACTGTCCTGGTTGCTGGCCAACCTACATTCGCGCGGCCCGGCATCGGTGGAAATCTGCACCTTGTTGCGCAAGCCGGAAGCCGCCAAGGTTCAGATCGACGTTAAGTACGTCGGCATGGAAATCCCCAACGAATTTGTTGTCGGTTACGGCCTTGACTTCGACGAGAAGTACCGCAACCTGGACTTCATCGGAACCCTGGCACCGCACATCTACGAGTAATCAATAACGCTTGGCACAGACGCTGCGCGTCGGTGTTGTGATGGCCGTTTCCGGATCCCGGAGGCGGCCATCGCGCTACTTACGCCCAAAGGGGAACTTATCGGCTTGCTTGTCCGTGGGTACCGGATAGGGCGTTTACTTATTAACGTGCAGCAAGATTCAGGCGTCGCCCAGACGCCCGGACGATAACCGTCCGAAAGCAGGAGGGATGGGGCGGGACCCCCATATCAATGAACGCGAAAAAGATCTTCAACAGCTGGATCGTTTGGGTGCTACTCGGTGCCGCGATATTGCTGATTTTCCTGCCGACTCTTTTGGGCGGTAACTCCGGGCGCATTGACACTTCGGTGGGTATGGCGCTGCTCAAGGACTCCAAAGTCGCCGAGGCGAAGATCTTCGACGGTGAGCAGCGAGTCGACCTCACACTGAAGGAACCGCTCACCATTGACGGTGCCGACAAGGGCAAAAGCGTCGAGTTCTACTACTCCCAGCCCCGTGGCACCCAGGTGGTAGAGGCGGTGAACGCCGCTAATCTCGACGGCTACACCGACCAGCCCGTGCAGACCAACTGGTTCACCTCCATGCTCGGCTTCCTGATCCCGATGATCCTCATTGTGGGTCTGTTCTGGTTTATCCTTTCCCGCTCCCAGGGCGGCGGATCCAAGGTCATGCAGTTCGGCAAGTCCCGTGCCAAGCTGATCACGAAAGACATGCCCCAGGTGACGTTTGCCGATGTCGCGGGAGCCGAAGAGGCAGTGGAAGAACTCCACGAAATCAAGGAATTCTTGCGCGAACCGGGTAAGTTCCAGGCGGTCGGCGCGAAGATCCCCAAGGGCGTCTTGCTCTACGGCCCTCCGGGTACCGGTAAGACCCTGCTCGCCAAGGCAGTTGCCGGCGAGGCGGGCGTGCCCTTCTACTCGATTTCCGGTTCGGACTTCGTCGAAATGTTTGTTGGCGTTGGCGCCTCGCGCGTTCGTGACCTCTTTGAGCAGGCCAAGACCAACTCCCCGGCCATCATCTTCGTTGATGAGATCGACGCGGTGGGACGTCACCGCGGTGCTGGCATCGGCGGCGGCAACGATGAGCGCGAACAGACGCTGAACCAGCTCTTGGTGGAGATGGACGGCTTCGACGCCACCACCAACGTCATCCTGATCGCCGCAACCAACCGTGCCGACGTGCTTGACCCGGCACTGCTGCGCCCGGGACGCTTTGACCGCCAGATCCCGGTGGAGGCACCGGATATGATCGGCCGCGAGCAGATCCTTAAGGTCCACGCGCAGGGCAAGCCGATGGCTACCAACGTTGACCTCAAGGCCGTGGCCAAGAAGACCCCGGGTTACACCGGTGCCGATTTGGCCAACGTCCTGAATGAGGCAGCGCTGCTCACCGCTCGCTCCAACGCCCAGCTGATCGATGATCGCGCGCTGGATGAAGCCATTGACCGTGTCATGGCCGGCCCGCAGAAGCGCAGCCGCTTGATGAAGGAACACGAACGTAAGATCACCGCCTACCACGAGGGTGGACACGCCCTGGTGGCTGCGGCCATGCGCCAGACGGCACCGGTCACCAAGGTGACCATCCTGCCGCGCGGCCGGGCCCTGGGTTACACCATGGTGGTTCCCGACGATGATAAGTACTCGGTGACTCGCAACGAGTTGCTGGACCAGATGGCCTACGCCATGGGTGGTCGCGTCGCCGAGGAAATTGTTTTCCACGATCCCTCCACCGGTGCGTCAAACGACATCGAAAAGGCGACAGCCACCGCACGTGCCATGGTCACCGACTACGGCATGAGCGAACGCATTGGCGCCGTGAAACTGGGCTCCTCCTCCGGGGATGCCATGTACGGACAGGCGGCAAGCCGCAGCTACTCCGAAACCATGGCGAACGTGGTTGACGAGGAAGTTCGCACGCTCATCGACGCGGCTCACGACGACGCCTACGCGGCGCTGACGGAAAACCGGCACGTGCTTGATCGTCTGGCCTTGGCCCTGCTGGAGCACGAGACGCTGAACCAGAAGGAAATCGCCGAGATCTTCCACGACCTCATCAAGCGCCCGGAGCGCGAGGTCTGGCTGAGCAAGGACACCCGTCCGGTACACGCGGCTGGCCCGGTGCTCTCCGCCAAGGAGATCGCCGCCGAAGCAGTCGCTGGAACTTCCAGCGACGTCACCGGCGAGTAAGCCACAGCACACACAGGCTAGGATCGGAAGCGTGATTCAGATCGATCAGTTTGAAGATGAGACCATCCAGGGCGCCGGTGGCGTTGACCTGGTCCGGATTGAAAACGCCGTGCGCGAGATCCTTTTTGCCATCGGCGAGGACCCGAATCGCGACGGGCTGTTGGACACACCTAAACGTGTGGCCAAGGCCTACTCGGAGTTTTTTGCCGGCCTGCACGAGGACCCGGCGGACCATCTGAGCACCACCTTTGACATCGAACATGACGAGTTGGTGCTGGTTAAGGACATCTCGTTCTATTCGACCTGCGAGCATCACCTGGTGCCCTTCCACGGCAGCGCGCACGTCGGATACATTCCCGGACCCGAGGGCAAGGTGACCGGGCTGAGCAAGTTGGCCCGCTTGGTGGAGGTTTATGCCCGCCGCCCGCAGGTCCAGGAACGCTTGACCACCCAAATCGTTAACGCTTTGGTTGAGCACCTGAACCCCCGCGGCGCCATCGTCGTGATCGAGTGCGAACACATGTGCATGTCCATGCGAGGCGTCCGCAAACCGGGCGCCAAGACCGTTACCAGCGCCGTCCGTGGCCAACTCCGCGAACCGGCCACCCGCGCAGAGGCCATGAGCCTCATCCTCGGAAAGTAGGAAACACCCCCATGTCACTTGGAGCGATCCCCGGAACCGGCCCGGCCACCAGCCCGATGCCCATCATCCGCAAATCCACCGCCCGCACCATGGCAGATCTGCCAAGCGATCGCACACTTGTCATGGGGATCCTGAACATCAACGACGATTCCTTCTCCGATGGGGGGAAGTATCTGTTGGTTGATGACGCCATCTCCCACGGTCTGGCCATGTACTACGGCGGGGCGGACATCATCGACATTGGCGGGGAATCCACCCGTCCCGGTGCGGTACCGGTGGACCCGGCGGTCGAACAGGCTCGCATCCTTCCGGTGATCACCGCGCTGGCCAAGGCCGGATCGATCATCTCGGTTGATACCATGCATACCTCCACCGCCCGGGCCGCCCTGGCCGCGGGTGCGCACATCATCAACGACGTCTCGGGACTGACCCACGAACCCGATATGCCGGCACTAATGGCACAAACCGGCGCCCCCTACGTGCTGATGCACCGCCGTGGGGACGCCGGGAACATGGTCACCGAGGCCAACTACACCGACGTGGTCTCCGAGGTTCTGGCGGAACTCGAAGAATTGCGCTCACGCTTTATCGCCGCCGGCGTGAAGCCAGAAGCCCTCATCCTTGATCCGGGGCTCGGCTTCGCCAAGGATCACGAACACAATTGGGATTTGCTGCGCGCCCTAGACCGCTTCACCGCGCTGGGTCACCGCGTCTTGGTGGGCACCAGCCGCAAGCGCTTTTTGGGCGAATTGCTCCGCCAGGATGGCAAGCCGGCGGCTCCCGCCGAGCGCGACGCCGCCACCGCCGCCACCAGCGCACTGGCAGCGGCCAACGGCGCCTGGGGCGTTCGTGTGCATGACGTGCCGTCCTCTCTGGCCGCCATCAAGGTCGCCGGTGCGTGGATGAATTCCCGCATCCCGGCGCTCTAGGCCCGAATCCATGGGCATCTCCAACACCATGCGCAGCGATACCATTACCCTCTCCGGCATTACCGCGGTGGGCTACCACGGCGTATTTGAGCACGAAAAGCGTGACGGCCAGCCCTTTACCCTGGACGTGGTGTTGCATACCGACATCCGCCGCGCGGCAGCCAGCGATAACGTCGCCGACACGGCGCACTATGGCGAACTCGGCGAGCTGGTGGTGACCCAGATTCAGGACGGCCCCTGGGACCTGATTGAGACCCTGGCGGAAAAGACCGCCGCGGCGATTCTTGCCTCTTTCCCCACCGTGATGGGGGTGGAGGTCATCGTGCACAAGCCCAAGGCACCGATCACCGTGACGTTTAGTGACGTCACCATCCACATTTATCGCGAACGGGAGTGAGTCTGATGGTTTCGTGCCTGCTGGCCCTCGGTTCGAACCTCGGTGAACGCGCAGGTACCTTGGCCGCGGCAGTTGCCGAGCTGGGCTCCACTCCCGGGATCGAGCTGGTAGCGGTCTCGGATACCGCCGTGACCAAGCCCGTGGGTGGTCCGGAAGGACAGCCCGACTTCCTGAATCTGGTGGTGCGCATCAATACCAGCCTGGAACCACTGGACCTTCTTGCCGCGTGCCAGAGCATTGAAGCCGAACACCACCGCACCCGCGAGGTGCGTTGGGGACCGCGCACCCTGGACATCGATGTGATCACCTACGGGCAGAGTCAAAGCACCGATCCGGTGCTCACGCTGCCACACCCGCGAGCAGCGATCCGCGGTTTTGTGCTGGTGCCCTGGGCCTGGATGGAACCAGATGCACAGCTTAACGGCCAACGGGTTAGTGAACTTGCCGCGGCCGCGGCCGATACTCCGGAGATCCGTCGCGCTCGGGCGGGGGCCTAGAGTCATGAATTCCTTGCGGCCACTGTGGGTTTTCACGGTGCTTCTTCTGGGGATGGTTGCCGGTTACGCCAGCCAGATTCTCGCCACCGCTGCCGGCTACCCGGTTCCGCTGCTGCACCTGACCTCACTGGTGACCATGGGGGCAGCAAGCCTGTTCACCCTAGTCATGGGCATCCGCATTAAGCGGTTCACCAGTGGGAAGAGCACTAAACGGGTCAATCCGATCACCGCAGCCCGCACTCTGGTGCTGGCCCAGGCCAATGTTTATGCTGGCACCACCATCGCCGGGTGGCATGGCGGAATCCTCTTGGGCCTGTTTACCGCATCCGGGATGGGAAGTATGGCCGTGAAATCATCCTTGGTGATGATCGGTGGCGCCCTGGTGATGGTTATCGTGGGATGGGTTGTGGAACAGTTCTGCAAACTACCACCGGAAGATCCCTCGCCTCCGGAGGCCAAGACCGAGGGCAAGGACGATCAAGGATATGCAGCAGGAACCAATTGACCCGCAGGGACTGACCTGGACCCGAGTGTCCCCCAGCTACACGAAGGTGCGCCTGGTGGGTTGGGGCATTGGTGCGTTGCTGATGCTGCTGGTGCTCTGTCTGCCGTTGGTGCTACGCCTCACCGGGGTATGGGCAGGCTTCCCGCTCTGGCTGGCCATCGCCGCCCCCGCGCTCACACTCCTGATCGATATCATTCGCCTGATGCTGATCCCACGCCAGGTGGCGGCCATCGGTTATGCCGAGCGCGAGGATGATCTGCTGGTGCGCCAGGGCCTGATGTTTCAAAAGGTCCTGGTGATTCCCTACGGCCGGATGCAATTCGTCGATGTCGCGGTGGGCCCGATCGATCGAATGTTGGGGCTGTGCAAGGTGAAACTCCATACCGCCGCCGCCGATGCCACCGCCGAGATTCCCGGCCTGCCAATGGCCGAGGGAACGCGTCTGCGTGAGGCACTGACAGCGCGCGGCGAAGCTCGATTGGCCGGACTATGAGTGCCGGCCCCACCCCCGACTCCGGGTTTATTAGCGAATCGGCGCCGGATCCAACCGAACCGTGGCAGCGGGTTCACCCGGCCTCACCGCTGGTGCGCGGCTGGCTGGCGGTCATTGCCGTGGCCTTCGTCTACGGACAAAACATGCTTTCTTCCCTCGTGGAGGGCGAAGACCCCTATCCGGCACCCGAGGTCGTCTCCCAGACGCCACTCTTGGTGCCGCTGCTCATTGGCGCAGGCATTTTATTGCTGGTGTTGCTGGGATTCTTTGGCACCTGGTGGTTCACTAAGTACCAAATCACCGACCGGCACGTGAACGTCAACTCCGGGATGATTTTTAGGCAGCAACGGCAGGCCCGCATCGATCGAGTGCAGTCCATCGACATTGCCCAACCCTTGGTGGCTCGGATCCTTGGCTTGGCCGAGCTCCGATTTGATGTTGCAGATTCCGGCTCCTCCGCCATGCACCTATCCTTTGTGAAGCTATCGGTGGCCCGCGATTTGCGCACCACCATCCTGGCGCGGGCAGCCGGCCATCCCTCACTCCCCGCCGTGCAGGAGTCCGAGAGCGCCGCCGCTGCGGGGCCGGTGGCCGAGTCGAACCCGGAAACCGGCGTCGCGACGACACCCTTCGTGGGAACCGACGAGCGCGTGGTGCTCCGAGTGCCCGTCGCTCGGCTGATCATCTCCATGGTCTTACGCCCGGTGAGCATCACCCTCGTTCTCGGCATTATCGTCGCGGCCGTGCTGATGTCTCTCATCGATGGGTTCACCCCCTTTTACTTGCTTCCCGCTTTCCTGGGCATGGGCACCGCACTGTGGAACAACCTGAACACCGGCTACAACTTCACCGCTGCCACCAGCGCCGAGGGCCTGCGCCTGAGCTACGGATTGCTTGATACCCGTCACCAGAGTGTGCCGCCGGGACGGGTGGCCGCCATCAAGATCAGTGCTCCGCTGCTGTGGCGGAAGCTGGGTTGGTACAAGATGTCGGTGAACGTGGCCGGCATTGGCGGGGACGATGCCAACGACGGAGGATCACGCAGCGTGCTACTGCCCGTGGGGACCTTCGAAGACGTCTTGGCGGTGCTTTCGGTGGTCCTGCCCGACCCCGGAACAGCAAATCCGCGCGCATTCTTCGCCGCTGCGGTCAACGGAGCGGGCACCGATTTTGGTTTCATCACCTCCCCGGCACGCATTCGCCCGCTGGCTCCGTTGGCTCATTCCCGACAGGGTTACGCGCTGACCACCACCGCATTGGTGGCACGCAATGGGGCATTGCACCGCACCCTGGCCATCGTCCCGCACGCCCGCACTCAGGGGTTGAGCCTGAAGCAGGGACCGCTGGCTCGTCGGTTTGCGGTGGCGGACCTATACTTGTCGACCATTGCGGGCCCCGTGACGCCGGTGGTGCGCCAACTGGATATTAGGCACGGTCGCGAGCTGTTCCTCGAACAGGCGGATCGGGCGGCTGCCGCACGCAAAACCACGGACTCAAATCATTGGCTGGAAAAAGGAATATGAACATGGGTAAGCCGGGACGCCTAGGCGTAGGCATCATCGGTGCAGGTAAGGTCGGTGCGGTCCTCGGGGCGGCACTGCGCGCCGCCGAGCATCAGATCGTCGGAGTCCATGCGGTCTCCGAGACCTCGCGTGATCGCGCAGAACTGCTGCTTCCCGGTGTGCCGGTGCTGCAGATTCCCGAGATCCTACGCCGTGCCGAGCTGGTGATCTTGGCGGTGCCCGACGATGCGTTGGCCGAACTGGTTCAGGGCCTTGCCGATGCGGGCCATTGGCAGGTGGGGCAGTTGGTGGTGCATACCGCCGGACGTTACGGCACCGCGGTGTTGGCACCGGCCATGGCGGCCGGAGCCATCGGGCTGGCCATCCACCCGGCCATGACGTTCACCGGGATGAGCATGGACCTAGACCGGCTCACCGATTGCGTCTTTGGCATCACTGCAGCGAACATGGTGCTGCCGATCGCTCAGGCGCTGGTGGTCGAAATGGGCGGAGAGCCGGTGGTGATCGCGGAAGACGATCGGGTCAAGTACCACCTGGCCTTGGCCCATGCCTCCAATCATCTGGTGACGGTAGCGGGACAGTCCGCGGGGATTCTGAAGGGGATCGGGGTTGAGTCCCCGGCCCGGATGCTCTCCGCCCTCATGCGCGCCTCATTGGAGAATGCGTTGGCCTCAGGGGAGGGTGCATTGACCGGACCGGTGGTCCGCGGAGACGTTCGAACGGTGGCTGCCCACCGCGCGGCGTTGGAATCCGAGGATATTTCTCCCGACACTCGCGAGGGCTATCTAGCCATGAGCCGTGCCACCGCCCTGCGTGCTCACGCCCGCGGGCTGATCACCAGCCAGCGGCTTGATGACATCCTGGCTGCATTGGGCCAATAGGCCCTCGGCGGTGAGTGGCAAGCTGTGAAGCCAGCGATAAACTGACTTGGTGATCACACCAGCAGATTCCGCCCGTCGAACGCCCCTGCTCGTCCGGAGCGCAGCAGAACTTTCCACCGCCATCCAGCGCGCCCTCGAGGCTAGCGAACCGCGGGAGGGACGGGCAACACTAGGGCTGGTGCCCACCATGGGCGCATTGCACTCGGGCCATGCGTCATTGGTGTCCACCGCCAGGGAGCAAAATGATGTCCTGGTGGTCAGTATCTTCGTCAACGAGCTGCAGTTTAATGACCAGGCTGATTTCAACCGCTACCCACGCACTCTTGATGCAGACGTTGAGCTGCTGGCCCGCGCCGGTGTCGACATTGTTTTTGCTCCGGAGGCGACGGAGGTTTACCCCGATGGCCGCCCGCTCATTAAGATTGATTCCGGGGACCTGGGCCTGAAGTTTGAGGGTGCAGCGCGCCCGGGACACTTTGACGGGATGCTGGCTGTGGTGGCTAAGCTGCTCCACTTTGCCATGCCACCTGCCGCGCTGGGGGTCCCCACCGCTTATCGCGCCTACTTTGGCCAAAAGGACGCCCAGCAGCTGGTGCTCATCAAACGCATGGTGGCTGATCTGAACTACCCCGTCGAAATTTGCTCGGTTCCGATCATCCGCAGCGCAGAGGGTTTGGCCCTTTCCAGTCGCAACCAATTCCTGACCGCCGAACAGGCTCAAGCCGCCTTGGTCATTCACCGAGCTCTGAGCTTAGTGAGGGAACGGGCGGATAGGCACGAACCGCTCTATCTGGAGGATGTAGCGGGATTATTTGCCATGGAACCGTTGGTTGAGCTGGATTACTTTGAATTGGTTGACCCGCGGACCTTGCAGGAGCTGGCCTTCAATTGCCAAGACACCCCCTTCACCGGTGAGGGCCTTCTGCTGGTGGCGGCGAAGGTCGGCGAGGTACGGCTCATCGACAATATGACCTTGGGCTACTGAACTACTAGAAGTGTTAGGCGGTGCCGGGGCGATCCCAACGGTGCGCCGCCTCCTGGAGTACCGCGCGGAAGGCCGAAAGGTCCGCGATGATCTCCGCGGCGCTCTGCCCTACCGTTGAGAGCCCGGCCGACTGGCCGGCATATACCGGAGCCAGTGTTGGGTCAGCCTTGTCGCGGGCGGCATTAACGGAGTTGGTGAGTGTCTCATCAACGGCAACCGCGGCACTGAGGTCCTCAATGCGCTCGGCCCACGCGTCACTGAAATTGTTGCGGAGGGCTCTCCCACCGAATTCCGAGGGCCACGCGATGCGTTGGGCAATATCAAAGGCCCGTGTATATACGGTGTCATCCACTCCTGCCGCTCCGATTGCCTCCTTGATATTGTGCTGACTCATGGATTCGTTGGCGGCAGCAAAGCGTGTGCCGATCCAAGCGGCAGATGCGCCAGCGCCCAGCACTGCCGCAACTCCTCTGGAAGTGGCCAGTCCGCCGGCAGCTATGACCGGCTTGCTGGTCTGCTCCAATGCGAGCTGGAGTAAGGGGAGTGTGGAGACCTCGTTGCGCCCGTGTCCGCCGCCCTCATTGCCACGGCAGATCACTACATCGATGTCCTCTTCTAAGGCGCGGGACAGATCGGCCGCATTTCCGACCTGCATACCTACCAGCGCACCGGAGTCATGGGCCAGTGCCGCGGCCGGGCCAGGCTCCCCAAAACTGATGCAGACAAAGGCAGGATTGTGGGCTAGCACCTGGCGTAGCGGATCCAAGGAGCCTTCCAATACCCATGCCATGAGCCCAGCCCCCCATTTATGTCCGGCGGCGGCCGCTAGCGAAGCTTCCCGATCGATCCACTCCGCGGTGACATTCCCTCCGAGGCCGAGCATGCCGAACCCGCCAGCCGCCGAAACAGCAGCGGCAAGTGCTCCGCCGGCGGCCCCGGCCATGGAAGCGTTAAAGATCGGCTCGGTGAAACCGAGCGCATCCTGTAGTGAGTCATTCCGGTGTGTGCTGGTGGAGAGCTTTTCTGGAAGTTCAGGCATGTTTATAGTCTATGACCCACTCGCGTGCCGGCTGTGATGCAGCGCTCAATGACGATTTTTTGTCCAGATACTTCGAAACTCGGACACAAAATGCTGGTAATCCGGGGTTTTTCGGGGGTTTTTGGTGCTTTGGTGCGGGTACTCGTCGTTTGGACAATGGTGCCAATGACGCGTAGAGTTATTTCTCGCACCGAGCACTGCTTGCTAGCCCGAAAGGGTGACTGGCAGTCCGGAATGCGATGAATTCCATTTGAACTTCGGAAGTCGTTTTGACTTTGTTGTTTGATTCGGACTAAGATTTAAAAGTTGCTCCAGAACGAAGCGGCCGGAACATTGTTTTCTGGTGGTGGTGTTGGAAGTGTCTGTTGTTTGAGAACTCAATAGTGTGCCAAGTTTGTTGATACCAATTTATTTATTTTATTGGTGAATGGCTTCAAGGTTTGCACCCCCCGGTGTGGATGCTTGAGGCAATTTGCCAGGATGTTTTTACTTGGTGCAACCCGGTCGACTTTTTCCAGTTGGCGTGTTGGTTGTGTCTGTATATTTTTTTACGGAGAGTTTGATCCTGGCTCAGGATGAACGCTGGCGGCGTGCTTAACACATGCAAGTCGAACGATGACTTTTGTGCTTGCACAGAATGATTAGTGGCGAACGGGTGAGTAACACGTGAGTAACCTGCCCCTGACTCTGGGATAAGCCTGGGAAACTGGGTCTAATACTGGATATGCACCGTAGACCGCATGGTTTTTGGTGGAAAGAATTTTGGTCAGGGATGGACTCGCGGCCTATCAGCTTGTTGGTGAGGTAATGGCTCACCAAGGCGACGACGGGTAGCCGGCCTGAGAGGGTGACCGGCCACACTGGGACTGAGACACGGCCCAGACTCCTACGGGAGGCAGCAGTGGGGAATATTGCACAATGGGCGAAAGCCTGATGCAGCGACGCCGCGTGAGGGATGACGGCCTTCGGGTTGTAAACCTCTTTCAGTAGGGAAGAAGCGAAAGTGACGGTACCTGCAGAAGAAGCGCCGGCTAACTACGTGCCAGCAGCCGCGGTAATACGTAGGGCGCAAGCGTTATCCGGAATTATTGGGCGTAAAGAGCTCGTAGGCGGTTTGTCGCGTCTGCCGTGAAAGTCCGAGGCTCAACTTCGGATCTGCGGTGGGTACGGGCAGACTAGAGTGATGTAGGGGAGACTGGAATTCCTGGTGTAGCGGTGAAATGCGCAGATATCAGGAGGAACACCGATGGCGAAGGCAGGTCTCTGGGCATCTACTGACGCTGAGGAGCGAAAGCATGGGGAGCGAACAGGATTAGATACCCTGGTAGTCCATGCCGTAAACGTTGGGCACTAGGTGTGGGGGACATTCCACGTTTTCCGCGCCGTAGCTAACGCATTAAGTGCCCCGCCTGGGGAGTACGGCCGCAAGGCTAAAACTCAAAGGAATTGACGGGGGCCCGCACAAGCGGCGGAGCATGCGGATTAATTCGATGCAACGCGAAGAACCTTACCAAGGCTTGACATGTGCTAGATCGCCATAGAAATATGGTTTCCCCTTTGGGGCTGGTTCACAGGTGGTGCATGGTTGTCGTCAGCTCGTGTCGTGAGATGTTGGGTTAAGTCCCGCAACGAGCGCAACCCTCGTTCTATGTTGCCAGCACGTTATGGTGGGGACTCATAGGAGACTGCCGGGGTCAACTCGGAGGAAGGTGGGGACGACGTCAAATCATCATGCCCCTTATGTCTTGGGCTTCACGCATGCTACAATGGCCGGTACAATGGGTTGCGATACTGTGAGGTGGAGCTAATCCCAAAAAGCCGGTCTCAGTTCGGATTGGGGTCTGCAACTCGACCCCATGAAGTCGGAGTCGCTAGTAATCGCAGATCAGCAACGCTGCGGTGAATACGTTCCCGGGCCTTGTACACACCGCCCGTCAAGTCACGAAAGTTGGTAACACCCGAAGCCGGTGGCCTAACCCCTTGTGGGAGGGAGCCGTCGAAGGTGGGACTGGCGATTGGGACTAAGTCGTAACAAGGTAGCCGTACCGGAAGGTGCGGCTGGATCACCTCCTTTCTAAGGAGCAACTAACACCTTCGCAGGCACATCAAAGTATGTGTTTTGTGGGTGTTCAGTGCTGCTCGTATCCATCACTTGTGTTGATGGGCGAGTGCTCAAGGGTGGAATATCAACAAATTATGGCTGTTCATGTTGTGGAGGTTGTTTTTAGTACGCTCGCTTGCGGGTTGGAATGAGATGAGTTCTATGAGGTGGATGGTTTTTGGCACACTGTTGGGTCCTGAAATAACAGGCTCCGACTTTTCTTGTATGCCCTTTGGGGTGTGTGAGGGGGTTGGTGGGTTTGTTGTTTTAGTGTTGTCCCGCGCATGGCCTAAGCGAGCATGGTGCGCACCTTTGGGTGTGTGGTGTTGGTGGTGGGTGTGATGGGGTTGTTGTTTGGGAACTGTATAGTGGACGCGAGCATCTTGTGAAACAGGATTGACTGATAACTCTTTTGGGGTTGTTGGTTGGTTTGTTTGTTTTGCAAAGCAATTTCTTATGATAATGAATCTTGGTGCACATAACTCTTTTAGGGTTGTGTGTTTTCTTGATTCTTTCGATTGTAATGTTTTAGCGCTTGTAATTATTTTGATCATGTTTGTGGTCAAGTTTTTAAGGGCGCACGGTGGATGCCTTGGCATTGGGAGCCGAAGAAGGACGTGGGAATCTGCGATAAGCCTGGAGGAGTCGATAACCGGACGTTGATACCAGGATTTCCGAATGGGGAAACCCCGTACGGTGTTATGCCGTATGACCCGTAGCTGAACACATAGGCTACGTGGAGGGAACGAGGGGAAGTGAAACATCTCAGTACCCTCAGGAAGAGAAAACAATAGTGATTCCGTTAGTAGTGGCGAGCGAACGCGGATGGGGCTAAACCGAGCCATGTGTGATAGCCGGCGGGCGTTGCATGGTCGGGGTTGTGGGACTTTCCGTATCAGTTCTGCCGGACTGGTGAAGTGAGGTGCGGGCGTATAGGCGAATCGGTTTGAATGCCGGACCGTAGAGGGTGAGAGTCCCGTAGTGCTAATGCGTTCCGCCGCTTTGTGGAAGTATCCCAAGTAGGACGGGGCCCGAGAAATCCCGTTTGAATCTGCCAGGACCACCTGGTAAGCCTAAATACTACCCAATGACCGATAGCGGATAAGTACCGTGAGGGAATGGTGAAAAGTACCCCGGGAGGGGAGTGAAATAGTACCTGAAACCGTGCGCTTACAATCCGTTGGAGCCTCCTTGTTGGGGTGACAGCGTGCCTTTTGAAGAATGAGCCTGCGAGTTAGTGTTACGTCGCGAGGTTAACCCGTGTGGGGAAGCCGTAGCGAAAGCGAGTCTGAATAGGGCGAGTTAGTGGCGTGATCTAGACCCGAAGCGAAGTGATCTACCCATGGCCAGGTTGAAGCGCGTGTAAGAGCGCGTGGAGGACCGAACCCACTTCAGTTGAAAATGGAGGG
Source organism: Paeniglutamicibacter sp. Y32M11 (assembly GCF_019285735.1). Lineage (GTDB taxonomy): Bacteria > Actinomycetota > Actinomycetes > Actinomycetales > Micrococcaceae > Paeniglutamicibacter. Next base: position 91,016 of record NZ_CP079107.1, read on the forward strand.
GATGAGCTGTGGGTAGGGGTGAAAGGCCAATCAAACTTCGTGATAGCTGGTTCTCCCCGAAATGCATTTAGGTGCAGCGTTGCGTGTTTCTTATCGGAGGTAGAGCTACTGGATGGCTAATGGGCCCTACAAGGTTACTGACGTCAGCCAAACTCCGAATGCCGATAAGTGAGAGCGCAGCAGTGAGACTGTGGGGGATAAGCTTCATAGTCGAGAGGGAAACAGCCCAGAACGCCAACTAAGGCCCCTAAGCGTGTGCTAAGTGGAAAAGGATGTGGAGTTGCGAAGACAACCAGGAGGTTGGCTTAGAAGCAGCCACCCTTGAAAGAGTGCGTAATAGCTCACTGGTCAAGTGATTCCGCGCCGACAATGTAGCGGGGCTCAAGCACACCGCCGAAGTTGCGTCATTCATATATTTTGGTAGGCCTTCGTGGTCCAGCCGTATGGATGGGTAGGGGAGCGTCGTGTGGGCAGTGAAGTCGCGGTGTAAACCAGCGGTGGAGCCCACACGAGTGAGAATGCAGGCATGAGTAGCGAATGACGGGTGAGAAACCCGTCCGCCGAATGATCAAGGGTTCCAGGGTCAAGCTAATCTGCCCTGGGTAAGTCGGGACCTAAGGCGAGGCCGACAGGCGTAGTCGATGGACAACGGGTTGATATTCCCGTACCGGCGAAAAACCGTCCATATTGAACTGGTAATGCTAACCACCCCAAAGACCCTTTTGATGTTCCTTCGGGAATGTTGTTGGGTGTGCGGCGTGGGACCCGAGCCAGGGAGGTAAGCGTATTAACAGGTGTGACGCAGGAAGGTAGCCGAGCCAGGCAATGGAATTGACCTGGTCCAAGGGTGTAGGACGAGTCGTAGGCAAATCCGCGATTCATATAAGTCTGAGACCTGATAGGCGCCCCTTTTGGGGGGTGATTCGGTGATCCTATGCTGCCAAGAAAAGCATCGACGCGAGGTTTTAGCCGCCCGTACCCCAAACCGACACAGGTGATCAGGTAGAGAATACTAAGGCGATCGAGAGAATCATGGTTAAGGAACTCGGCAAAATGCCCCCGTAACTTCGGGAGAAGGGGGGCCTGCCTCGTGAAAGAACCTAGCGTTCTGGAGCGGGTGTGGGCCGCAGAGACCAGGGGGAAGCGACTGTTTACTAAAAACACAGGTCCGTGCGAAGTCGCAAGACGATGTATACGGACTGACTCCTGCCCGGTGCTGGAAGGTTAAGAGGACCGGTTAGCTCTTTGGAGCGAAGCTGAGAATTTAAGCCCCAGTAAACGGCGGTGGTAACTATAACCATCCTAAGGTAGCGAAATTCCTTGTCGGGTAAGTTCCGACCTGCACGAATGGAGTAACGACTTCCCCGCTGTCTCAACCATGAACTCGGCGAAATTGCACTACGAGTAAAGATGCTCGTTACGCGCAGCAGGACGGAAAGACCCCGAGACCTTTACTATAGTTTGGTATTGGTGTTCGGTGCAGCTTGTGTAGGATAGGTGGGAGACTGTGAAGCTCGGACGCTAGTTCGGGTGGAGTCATCGTTGAAATACCACTCTGGCTGTACCGGTCACCTAACTTCGGCCCATGATCTGGGTCAGGGACAGTGCCTGATGGGTAGTTTAACTGGGGCGGTTGCCTCCTAAAGAGTAACGGAGGCGCCCAAAGGTTCCCTCAGCCTGGTTGGCAATCAGGTGTCGAGTGTAAGTGCACAAGGGAGCTTGACTGTGAGAGCGACAGCTCGAGCAGGGACGAAAGTCGGGACTAGTGATCCGGCGGCACGTTGTGGAACGGCCGTCGCTCAACGGATAAAAGGTACCTCGGGGATAACAGGCTGATCTTGCCCAAGAGTCCATATCGACGGCATGGTTTGGCACCTCGATGTCGGCTCGTCGCATCCTGGGGCTGGAGTAGGTCCCAAGGGTTGGGCTGTTCGCCCATTAAAGCGGTACGCGAGCTGGGTTTAGAACGTCGTGAGACAGTTCGGTCCCTATCCGCTGCGCGCGCAGGAAATTTGAGAAGAGCTGTCCTTAGTACGAGAGGACCGGGACGGACGAACCTCTGGTGTGTCAGTTGTACTGCCAAGTGCACCGCTGATTAGCTACGTTCGGAAGGGATAACCGCTGAAAGCATCTAAGCGGGAAGCCCACTTCGAGATGAGATTTCCATACACTTTTGAGTGTGAGAGGCCCCCAGCCAGACCACTGGGTTGATAGGCAGGATGTGGAAGCGAGGACTAAAGACTCGTGAAGCTGACCTGTACTAATAGGCCGACAACTTAAACCACAAACACCATTACCACCGAACATGTTCGGTGGTTGGCAAGAAACGCTGCGTCCACTATACGGTCCCGAAACAACAAACCCATTTGTTTTTCGCGGAATCAACAACATATACAACCACTATTGTGGTCGTAACCCATAGATTCACCACCCCTGGGCAGAAATGTCGCATGTAGGGGTTGGTACTAGAGTTACGGCGGTCATAGCGTGGGGGAAACGCCCGGTCCCATACCGAACCCGGAAGCTAAGACCCACTGCGCCGATGGTACTGCACTCGGGAGGGTGTGGGAGAGTAGGTCACCGCCGGACAATATTTTGTTCCGAAACCCTCAAACACTGACGTGTTTGGGGGTTTCGATGTTTAACACCCACAAGACCACTCCTTGATGGGGTCGGGTTCTGTCGGCTCACACCGACAGAACCCGACCCCTTTTTGCGTTAAGCAGACTCCCGCAGCACTCAAAGCCCTGGCCACACCAGGCCTATAGGACAAAAAGTGTGTCTGCCCCGGGTGTGTCACCCGGGGCTTTCTCATGTCAGGGCACGGTTTAGCAGGGCCGGCCGGCCCATCCCTTCCTGGCCCAAAGACCGGCTTATAGGCAAAAAAGTGTGTCTGCCCCGGGTGTGTCACCCGGGGCTGTGCCATGTCAGAGCATGATTCAGCAGGGTCTGCCGGCCCATCCTTTTCTGACCCAGAGCCCTTCGGCTTCAGTCAGTGCGGTGCCGATGAGTTCCGGCCCAATCGTTTCCTCCTGGATCTGCTTCTTCACTGGTTTCGTGTTGAGGTGTTCAGGCCGGATGAGAGTGTGCGGTTCAGTTGGTTTCTCACTGTGGGAGTAGAGCCACCATTCGACCGCCCGTTTCGCATGGGCCGGCGGCATGCCACGGTGCCCGCGCAGCAGCGCACGGAGCTGAGTGTTAACGCCGCCCTCGATGTGGTTGGTTGTCGAAGCGATGGCCAGCCCATCAAATTCTGGCTCCAGGTAGGTGAAGAGCTCACCACTGCGCACCAGCCGTTCGAGGAGTTTGTAGGCCGAACGTAGGCGAGTGTGGGTGTACCACCAGGTTTGGGTGGGCTTCACACCTTTGGGCCGGTGGCCGCCAGGTCCCGCCGGGTAGGTGCGTTCCTTGATCACGTCCCCGAAGGTGTGGTGCCATTCCTGCAGCGCTTGCATCCACTGGGTGGCGTGTTCTCGGGTCTTGATGCGTGTCAGGGCAAGGGAAATTCGCCGAAGGGCTCTTCCCGCGTCCGTTCGTGGTCGCAGGGTCAGATAAGTGCGCACGTTGCGTTGGACATGGACCAGGCAGCGTTGAACGCGAGTCTCTGGCCACGCTTGCGACAGTGCTGCCGCTAGCCCAGAGCCACCGTCAATGATCACGACCCGGGGTGCTGGGAACTGTTCCAGCAACGCTATCCAGGCCACCCTCTTTTCACTATCGCACCACTGCCAGCCAATGGTTTTGCCGTTGGCAATCGCGATCAGGCAACACCACCCACGTCCTAGATAGATGCCGTCCATTTGGATCTGCAGGTGGACTTCGCCGGTGGGCGCTAGGGATGGTTCGATCGCCCAACACCACTGGGTGTTATGTCGGAGGGTTCTACCCGTGCCGGGGTTGTAGGAGGCCTGGGACTGTTTCCCCAAGATCCATTGGAGGAACAGGTTTAGCTCGGCTCGACGTTTCAGGTCAGGGCGCTTCTTGACACTGCTGGCCCCGCAGTGGATGCACCTCCAGCGTTGGGTTCCGACTGAGGTCTTTCCATTGCGTTTCAGGGCAGATCCGCATACTTCACATTGCTTCGATTTTCCAGAACCATTCACGGTTAATGGCTCAAAGGTATAAGAAACCTCGTTCTACTGCGCCATCGTTGGGAAGCAGGCCCCTCGCGGACACACTTTTCGGCCTATACGCCCAAAGACCTTCCTCCGGACTGAATCCCGTGCCCAACGTTTCGGGTCCGATCTGTTCTTCCTCATGTATTGCCTTGGGTGCCGGCTTCAGATGTTCGGGACGGATGAGAGTGTGCGGCGCGGCAGGTTTCTCGCTGTGAGTGTAGAGCCACCATTCGACGGCGCGTTTGGCATGGGCTGGAGGCATCCCACGGTGGTTGCGCAACAAGGCGCGCAGGTGAGTGTTGACCCCACCCTCAATCTTGTTGGTCGTCGAGTCGACACCAACGTCGATGAGTTCAGGATGCAGGTACGTGAATAGGTGCCCATTCTTAGCCAGACGTTCCATCAGTCGGTAGGCCTTGCGCAGCCGGTCGTGCGTGTACCACCAGGCTTGGTTTGAACGGACCCCGGCCGGCCGGAAGCCTGCGGGCCCCTGTTGGTAGGAGCGTTGCTTGATCAGGTCCCCGTGTTCGGTATTCCACTGGTTCAGCACTTGGACCCAGGCGGCGGCCTCTTCGGTGGTCTTCAGCCGCGTCAGCGCTAGGGAGATACGACGCAGGGCCCGCCCGGCATCGGTGCGAGGCCGCAACGTCAGGTAGGTGCGAACGTTGCGCTGGACATGGACGAGGCAGCGCTGGATTCTGGTCTCGGGCCACGCCCGAGACAGGGCTGAGGCCAGCCCCGATCCGCCGTCGATGACCACCGCGCGCGGGGCCGGGATCAGTTCCATCAGCGCCAGCCAGGCTGCCGACTTTTCGGTGTCGCACCACTGCCAGCCGATGACGTGCCCGTTGGCGATTGCTATCAGGCAGCACCATCCCCGACCTAGGTAGATGCCGTCCATCTGGACTTGGCCGTGGATCTCTCCGGTCACCGCGAGGGTGGGTTCAATGTTCCAGCACCACTGCGTGGAGCGACGGAAGGTTCGACCGCCACCGGGTCCGATCTCTGCTTGGGAATCCTTGCCCATGAGCCACTGCACGAATTGGTCCAGTTCGGCTTTGCGGGCTAGGTCGTGACGTTTGCGGACGCTGCTGGCGCCGCAGTTAATGCATCTCCAGCGTTGGGTCCCTGCGGTCGTCTTTCCATTGCGTTTCAGCCGAGATCCGCATACATCACAGTGCTTCGATTTTCTAGAACCATTCACGGTTAATGGCTCAAGGCTATAAGAAACCTTGTCCTGCCGCGCTACCGTTGGGAAGCAGGCCCCTCACAGACACACTTTCTGTCCTATAAGCCCCACACCAACCCCAACCAACCAGCACGAAGCAGCACTTGAGTAAGTCTCGGGGAGAAGCATCGGTCGAGATCGCCGGCATTGATGCAATCCGCGGAAAAATTGCTCCTTTGAAAAGGAGCTGGGCCACACGCTGACTCGTCTGGCTATCCTTTGATCATTTTCATGATGTGCCAGAGACAAGATTTGCAACTAATGGACGCTAATTCATTGGTCGCTGTGCTCAGCCGTTAATCCAATGAGAGTCTTGGCAACGGGTCCTGGACGTTGTGACGGGCAAATCGGAGGCTGGTCACCTCGACAATCCGGATCTGCCAGTGAGTATTTCGTCTTGGCGTGTGGTGCTGAAGAGTGTGACTCGTTGGTGAATATTTGCTTGTTTGGGGGCCAGCAATATTGCGCTTGGGGTCCACCCCGAAAAAACAGGAATATTGTCCGTGGGGGCCACCCGTAGCGTTCTTGGGAGCCACGAAATAGGCTCCTTCCACCATGTGAGAGGCACATGGTGGAAGGAACAGTTTCAATGGTACGTAGGATCAAGGCGAAGCTTATTCTCAAGCTCCGCGCAGACGGACTCTCCGGTCGAGCAATCTCCACCTCGCTCGGGGCTTCGAGACGAAGCATCACAACAGTTCTCGAAGCGGCAGAGCAACGAAACATCAGCTGGGATGAAGTTCGGGAGAAGTCCGAGAACGAGGTGTACGCGCTGCTGTTCCCGGGCCGCGGTGACCACCAGAGCGTTTTCGCCCAGCCAGACTGGAGCGCCATCCACCATGAACTGGCCAAAGTCGGCGTGACATTGAAGCTTTTGCATGGCGAATACCTTGACGCCCAGGCCGGGTCCGGGCAGGCAGTCATGGGTTACGACCGTTTCTGCAAGGTGTATCAACGTTTTGTCCTAGAATCGCACGCAACCTCCCGGGTGCAGCACAAGGCCGGAATGAGCATCGAAGTGGACTGGTCTGGTCCCACCATGGAACTGGTGGATCCACTCACCGGCCAGAGGAACAAGGTCTACTTGTTCGTAGCCTGTCTGCCGTTCAGCCGCTACGCCTTCGTGGAAGCGACCTTGGATATGAAGCAAGAGAGCTGGCTACGTGCCCACGTAGCAATGTTCGAGGCATTCGGCGGTTCTGTGCCACGCATCGTGCCGGACAATTTGAAGACCGGCGTGATCAAACACCCCGCCGAGGGCGAGATCGTGCTCAACGATTCCTACCGCCATCTGGCCGCCCACTACGCGGCGGCGGTATTGCCGGGACGCGTCAGGGCTCCGAAGGATAAAGCCAGCGTGGAAAACACCGTGAGCCACGTGGCCTCGTGGGTGATCGCCGGACTGCGGAAAACCACCTTCGGATCGCTGGGACAGTTGAGGGCAGCAATCCGGGAACGTGTCGAGGCCTATAACCAGGAGCCCTTCCAGAAACGTGCCGGGTCCCGAAAATCGGTGTTCTGGGCCGAAGAGCAGCCCTTAATGAATCCATTACCGGCGGTCAGTTATGAGATCAGCACCTGGGTTTACGGGCGGAAAGTCGCCAGAAACAGCTACGTTTCGTGGCAGAAGAACTACTACTCGGTCCCGATTATCAACATCGGTGCCACCGTGGATCTGCGGCTGACCGAGTCGGTATTGGAGGTCTATCGGAACCACGAACGGATCACCAGCCACCGACTGATGGCGACGGAAGCGCTGAACCAGTATCGGACCAACGATTCCGATATTCCGCCGGATCGTCAGTGGCAGCATTGGGACACTCAACGGGTCACGGACTGGGCTTCGCGCACCGGACCGTGCACGCTGAATGTGGTTGAGCGAATCTTCGAATCCGTGCAGGTCAAGGAGCAGGGCTTCAACGCCGCTTTGGCGGTGCTGCGCCTGAGCCGGCGCTACGGCCCAGCCCGGCTGGAGGCGGTCTGCAGGATTGCGTTGCAAAGCCAGATTCGCTCACCGCGCTACGCCCATCTGCGTCCCTTGCTGGAAACCGGCCAAGACAAGATCCTCAGCACGCAGCCCGAGCTATTCAACAACGAAGGCGGCTACGTGCGCGGCAGCGACTACTACGCTGGAGGCACCCGATGAGCTCACTGGATATCGAGACCAAGCGGAAGCTTCGGGAAATGAACGCCAACGATATGCTCCACGCTTTTGAAGCCCAAGACGAATCCATGAGCATGGCGCTGAGCTTCGAAGAACGGATACGACTCATCGTCGACGAAGCGCATTCGGCGTTCACCACCTCAAAGGTCGGCGGATTGATCAGTCGCGCTAAGTTGCGTTACCCCAACGCCGATCTGCGGCAGGTGGACTTGGTTGAGGAACGCGGGCTGAACCGCAATATGCTCGCCAGTATTGGGAGTTGCGCATTCATTGACCAGAACCAGAACGTGGTCTTCCAAGGATTTACCGGTTCCGGAAAGTCTTATCTTGGGTGCGCGTTGGCGAAGCAGGCCTGCCGTAACAGCATTCGCACGCAATACGTGCGCATGCCAGATCTCGAGGAGGAATGGGTCCAAGCCCAGGACAAGCCGTTGGGTTCGGCGAAGTTCCTGAAAAAGTATGGGTCCTTCACGATGTTGGTCATCGATGAGTGGTTATTGGACCGTCCCAGCGGTGACTTCCTGCGCATGCTTCTGGAACTCATGGAACGGCGCTACGGATCGGCGTCAACGGTTTTCTGCACGCAGTATCAGCAGAAGGACTGGCACCAACGGCTCGGGTCCGGCGTGCACGCCGACGCGATCATGGACCGGATCATCCACAACACCATTTGGATCGAGACCGGAAGCTACAACATGAGAGAGAAGATCGGCGCCGTTCAGGAATAGATAGACCTGTTGGAGGCCGGTGGCTCCCACCCAGTGAGGTACTGGCCCCCAACGGCAATATCACTGGTCCCCAATCGCAATAATGGGTGGTCCCCAAAGCGTCGAATACTCAGTTGGATCTCGGGTATTTTTGGGGTTTCGCAGTTTGCCCATAACCGTGGTCGATGGATCCTTCGTGGTTTTCGCCGTTACGTTTGATTTGAGTGCCTCACTCATATGAACACGCCTGTGACTCAACGCTGTCCCAGGTGTTAGCTCGGGAAAGTGCAGTGTTGATTTCATCGCCAGTGTTTGGTGGTGGAACGTCCTTGTCGCTTTTGCTCGTGGTGGGGATCACTGGGGTGGTTTTGGTGGGGGTGTGGGCTGAGTGGTGGTTTTTTGGTGTGGTTTCGTTGTGTTTTCGGGGTTTGTGGGGGTTGCTGGGGAGGTTATGGGCGATTTCCTCTTCGGGTGTTTTGTGTGTATAGTTTTCTAAGTCGCCGCGAGGGACACCGCGGGAATACTGCGGAGAGAATCGCCGGGCGACCGAATTTCTACTCAATCCCCTTCCAAAAATTTTGTTCGGTGCTTTGTTGTGCCGAGGAGATGGTGGAAGCTGAGTGTTGGGGCAGTGTTCATCAGTGATGGTGGATTTGTTCTTCGACACGCGGTGGGGTAAGGTAGACAAGTTGCTCCAGAGCGAAGCGCCGGCAGGAAAATGTAAGTCCGGGTCGTGGATGTTGGAAGTGTCTGTTGTTTGAGAACTCAATAGTGTGCCAAGTTTGTTGATACCAATTTATTTATTTTATTGGTGAATGGCTTCAAGGTTTGCACCCCCCGGTGTGGATGCTTGAGGCAATTTGCCAGGATGTTTTTACTTGGTGCAACCCGGTCGACTTTTTCCAGTTGGCGTGTTGGTTGTGTCTGTATATTTTTTTACGGAGAGTTTGATCCTGGCTCAGGATGAACGCTGGCGGCGTGCTTAACACATGCAAGTCGAACGATGACTTTTGTGCTTGCACAGAATGATTAGTGGCGAACGGGTGAGTAACACGTGAGTAACCTGCCCCTGACTCTGGGATAAGCCTGGGAAACTGGGTCTAATACTGGATATGCACCGTAGACCGCATGGTTTTTGGTGGAAAGAATTTTGGTCAGGGATGGACTCGCGGCCTATCAGCTTGTTGGTGAGGTAATGGCTCACCAAGGCGACGACGGGTAGCCGGCCTGAGAGGGTGACCGGCCACACTGGGACTGAGACACGGCCCAGACTCCTACGGGAGGCAGCAGTGGGGAATATTGCACAATGGGCGAAAGCCTGATGCAGCGACGCCGCGTGAGGGATGACGGCCTTCGGGTTGTAAACCTCTTTCAGTAGGGAAGAAGCGAAAGTGACGGTACCTGCAGAAGAAGCGCCGGCTAACTACGTGCCAGCAGCCGCGGTAATACGTAGGGCGCAAGCGTTATCCGGAATTATTGGGCGTAAAGAGCTCGTAGGCGGTTTGTCGCGTCTGCCGTGAAAGTCCGAGGCTCAACTTCGGATCTGCGGTGGGTACGGGCAGACTAGAGTGATGTAGGGGAGACTGGAATTCCTGGTGTAGCGGTGAAATGCGCAGATATCAGGAGGAACACCGATGGCGAAGGCAGGTCTCTGGGCATCTACTGACGCTGAGGAGCGAAAGCATGGGGAGCGAACAGGATTAGATACCCTGGTAGTCCATGCCGTAAACGTTGGGCACTAGGTGTGGGGGACATTCCACGTTTTCCGCGCCGTAGCTAACGCATTAAGTGCCCCGCCTGGGGAGTACGGCCGCAAGGCTAAAACTCAAAGGAATTGACGGGGGCCCGCACAAGCGGCGGAGCATGCGGATTAATTCGATGCAACGCGAAGAACCTTACCAAGGCTTGACATGTGCTAGATCGCCATAGAAATATGGTTTCCCCTTTGGGGCTGGTTCACAGGTGGTGCATGGTTGTCGTCAGCTCGTGTCGTGAGATGTTGGGTTAAGTCCCGCAACGAGCGCAACCCTCGTTCTATGTTGCCAGCACGTTATGGTGGGGACTCATAGGAGACTGCCGGGGTCAACTCGGAGGAAGGTGGGGACGACGTCAAATCATCATGCCCCTTATGTCTTGGGCTTCACGCATGCTACAATGGCCGGTACAATGGGTTGCGATACTGTGAGGTGGAGCTAATCCCAAAAAGCCGGTCTCAGTTCGGATTGGGGTCTGCAACTCGACCCCATGAAGTCGGAGTCGCTAGTAATCGCAGATCAGCAACGCTGCGGTGAATACGTTCCCGGGCCTTGTACACACCGCCCGTCAAGTCACGAAAGTTGGTAACACCCGAAGCCGGTGGCCTAACCCCTTGTGGGAGGGAGCCGTCGAAGGTGGGACTGGCGATTGGGACTAAGTCGTAACAAGGTAGCCGTACCGGAAGGTGCGGCTGGATCACCTCCTTTCTAAGGAGCAACTAACACCAGACAGGCACATCAAAGTATGTGTTTTGTGGGTGTTCAGTGCTGCTCGTATCCATCACTTGTGTTGATGGGCGAGTGCTCAAGGGTGGAATATCAACAAATTATGGCTGTTCATGTTGTGGAGGTTGTTTTTAGTACGCTCGCTTGCGGGTTGGAATGAGATGAGTTCTATGAGGTGGATGGTTTTTGGCACACTGTTGGGTCCTGAAATAACAGGCTCCGACTTTTCTTGTATGCCCTTTGGGGTGTGTGAGGGGGTTGGTGGGTTTGTTGTTTTAGTGTTGTCCCGCGCATGGCCTAAGCGAGCATGGTGCGCACCTTTGGGTGTGTGGTGTTGGTGGTGGGTGTGATGGGGTTGTTGTTTGGGAACTGTATAGTGGACGCGAGCATCTTGTGAAACAGGATTGACTGATAACTCTTTTGGGGTTGTTGGTTGGTTTGTTTGTTTTGCAAAGCAATTTCTTATGATAATGAATCTTGGTGCACATAACTCTTTTAGGGTTGTGTGTTTTCTTGATTCTTTCGATTGTAATGTTTTAGCGCTTGTAATTATTTTGATCATGTTTGTGGTCAAGTTTTTAAGGGCGCACGGTGGATGCCTTGGCATTGGGAGCCGAAGAAGGACGTGGGAATCTGCGATAAGCCTGGAGGAGTCGATAACCGGACGTTGATACCAGGATTTCCGAATGGGGAAACCCCGTACGGTGTTATGCCGTATGACCCGTAGCTGAACACATAGGCTACGTGGAGGGAACGAGGGGAAGTGAAACATCTCAGTACCCTCAGGAAGAGAAAACAATAGTGATTCCGTTAGTAGTGGCGAGCGAACGCGGATGGGGCTAAACCGAGCCATGTGTGATAGCCGGCGGGCGTTGCATGGTCGGGGTTGTGGGACTTTCCGTATCAGTTCTGCCGGACTGGTGAAGTGAGGTGCGGGCGTATAGGCGAATCGGTTTGAATGCCGGACCGTAGAGGGTGAGAGTCCCGTAGTGCTAATGCGTTCCGCCGCTTTGTGGAAGTATCCCAAGTAGGACGGGGCCCGAGAAATCCCGTTTGAATCTGCCAGGACCACCTGGTAAGCCTAAATACTACCCAATGACCGATAGCGGATAAGTACCGTGAGGGAATGGTGAAAAGTACCCCGGGAGGGGAGTGAAATAGTACCTGAAACCGTGCGCTTACAATCCGTTGGAGCCTCCTTGTTGGGGTGACAGCGTGCCTTTTGAAGAATGAGCCTGCGAGTTAGTGTTACGTCGCGAGGTTAACCCGTGTGGGGAAGCCGTAGCGAAAGCGAGTCTGAATAGGGCGAGTTAGTGGCGTGATCTAGACCCGAAGCGAAGTGATCTACCCATGGCCAGGTTGAAGCGCGTGTAAGAGCGCGTGGAGGACCGAACCCACTTCAGTTGAAAATGGAGGGGATGAGCTGTGGGTAGGGGTGAAAGGCCAATCAAACTTCGTGATAGCTGGTTCTCCCCGAAATGCATTTAGGTGCAGCGTTGCGTGTTTCTTATCGGAGGTAGAGCTACTGGATGGCTAATGGGCCCTACAAGGTTACTGACGTCAGCCAAACTCCGAATGCCGATAAGTGAGAGCGCAGCAGTGAGACTGTGGGGGATAAGCTTCATAGTCGAGAGGGAAACAGCCCAGAACGCCAACTAAGGCCCCTAAGCGTGTGCTAAGTGGAAAAGGATGTGGAGTTGCGAAGACAACCAGGAGGTTGGCTTAGAAGCAGCCACCCTTGAAAGAGTGCGTAATAGCTCACTGGTCAAGTGATTCCGCGCCGACAATGTAGCGGGGCTCAAGCACACCGCCGAAGTTGCGTCATTCATATATTTTGGTAGGCCTTCGTGGTCCAGCCGTATGGATGGGTAGGGGAGCGTCGTGTGGGCAGTGAAGTCGCGGTGTAAACCAGCGGTGGAGCCCACACGAGTGAGAATGCAGGCATGAGTAGCGAATGACGGGTGAGAAACCCGTCCGCCGAATGATCAAGGGTTCCAGGGTCAAGCTAATCTGCCCTGGGTAAGTCGGGACCTAAGGCGAGGCCGACAGGCGTAGTCGATGGACAACGGGTTGATATTCCCGTACCGGCGAAAAACCGTCCATATTGAACTGGTAATGCTAACCACCCCAAAGACCCTTTTGATGTTCCTTCGGGAATGTTGTTGGGTGTGCGGCGTGGGACCCGAGCCAGGGAGGTAAGCGTATTAACAGGTGTGACGCAGGAAGGTAGCCGAGCCAGGCAATGGAATTGACCTGGTCCAAGGGTGTAGGACGAGTCGTAGGCAAATCCGCGATTCATATAAGTCTGAGACCTGATAGGCGCCCCTTTTGGGGGGTGATTCGGTGATCCTATGCTGCCAAGAAAAGCATCGACGCGAGGTTTTAGCCGCCCGTACCCCAAACCGACACAGGTGATCAGGTAGAGAATACTAAGGCGATCGAGAGAATCATGGTTAAGGAACTCGGCAAAATGCCCCCGTAACTTCGGGAGAAGGGGGGCCTGCCTCGTGAAAGAACCTAGCGTTCTGGAGCGGGTGTGGGCCGCAGAGACCAGGGGGAAGCGACTGTTTACTAAAAACACAGGTCCGTGCGAAGTCGCAAGACGATGTATACGGACTGACTCCTGCCCGGTGCTGGAAGGTTAAGAGGACCGGTTAGCTCTTTGGAGCGAAGCTGAGAATTTAAGCCCCAGTAAACGGCGGTGGTAACTATAACCATCCTAAGGTAGCGAAATTCCTTGTCGGGTAAGTTCCGACCTGCACGAATGGAGTAACGACTTCCCCGCTGTCTCAACCATGAACTCGGCGAAATTGCACTACGAGTAAAGATGCTCGTTACGCGCAGCAGGACGGAAAGACCCCGAGACCTTTACTATAGTTTGGTATTGGTGTTCGGTGCAGCTTGTGTAGGATAGGTGGGAGACTGTGAAGCTCGGACGCTAGTTCGGGTGGAGTCATCGTTGAAATACCACTCTGGCTGTACCGGTCACCTAACTTCGGCCCATGATCTGGGTCAGGGACAGTGCCTGATGGGTAGTTTAACTGGGGCGGTTGCCTCCTAAAGAGTAACGGAGGCGCCCAAAGGTTCCCTCAGCCTGGTTGGCAATCAGGTGTCGAGTGTAAGTGCACAAGGGAGCTTGACTGTGAGAGCGACAGCTCGAGCAGGGACGAAAGTCGGGACTAGTGATCCGGCGGCACGTTGTGGAACGGCCGTCGCTCAACGGATAAAAGGTACCTCGGGGATAACAGGCTGATCTTGCCCAAGAGTCCATATCGACGGCATGGTTTGGCACCTCGATGTCGGCTCGTCGCATCCTGGGGCTGGAGTAGGTCCCAAGGGTTGGGCTGTTCGCCCATTAAAGCGGTACGCGAGCTGGGTTTAGAACGTCGTGAGACAGTTCGGTCCCTATCCGCTGCGCGCGCAGGAAATTTGAGAAGAGCTGTCCTTAGTACGAGAGGACCGGGACGGACGAACCTCTGGTGTGTCAGTTGTACTGCCAAGTGCACCGCTGATTAGCTACGTTCGGAAGGGATAACCGCTGAAAGCATCTAAGCGGGAAGCCCACTTCGAGATGAGATTTCCATACACTTTTGAGTGTGAGAGGCCCCCAGCCAGACCACTGGGTTGATAGGCAGGATGTGGAAGCGAGGACTAAAGACTCGTGAAGCTGACCTGTACTAATAGGCCGACAACTTAAACCACAAACACCACGCATCAACTTTGGTTGGTGTTGGCAAGAAACGCTGCGTCCACTATACGGTCCCGAAACAACAAACCCATTTGTTTTTCGCGGAATCAACAACATATACAACCACTATTGTGGTCGTAACCCATAGATTCACCACCCCTGGGCAGAAATGTCGCATGTAGGGGTTGGTACTAGAGTTACGGCGGTCATAGCGTGGGGGAAACGCCCGGTCCCATACCGAACCCGGAAGCTAAGACCCACTGCGCCGATGGTACTGCACTCGGGAGGGTGTGGGAGAGTAGGTCACCGCCGGACAATATTTTGTTCCGAAACCCTCAAACACTGACGTGTTTGGGGGTTTCGATGTTTAACACCCACCTCCCTTTTGGTGGTCGTCACCTCAACAGACTTACTAATACGCCCTTCCGTGGTGCTAACACGCCGCGGAAGGGCGTATTGCATTAACTATCCACAGGCAATGTGGATAAGCTTGTGTTGTCCACAGGGCTGTGCACAACTGTGCGTGCGTAGTCGCTGCATGAAATGAAAAGTCCGCGCGTGATTCCTTGCAAAACCTCGGACGCTTTCGACAGCGGGACGATTATTGCGGTTCCTTTTCACCGCTGGAGTAAACAACAGCAATAATCTCAAATCCTTCTTTCAGACGCGTACAGTAATTCGTTGAGACGTGTAACACCACGTGCATGCCCGGACATTCACCGCAGGGTCGGCGCCAGCCACCCCGACGAGGTGAAGGAATCGACGGTGTGAGCACCAGAGAATGGATAGGACCAATATGAGCACCGATTCGTCAATTGCCACCAACTCCGCAGAGCCAACCGCTGGAGTGAACCACCGCGACAATAATGTGCGCGCGCAGGATGACTTGTACAGGCACGCCAACGGAGCCTGGCTCTCAACAGCACAGATCCCTGCCGATCAGGGGAGCTACGGTTCGTTCATGGCCCTGCGCGATGATTCCGAGGCAGCGGTCAAAGCGATCATTGAAGACGCTCAAGCGAACAGCAAGGCTGACGACGGATCTGTTGACGAACGCAAGAAGCGCATCGCAAATCTGTATTCAAGTTTCATGGATGAGGAGCGCATCGAGGCAAACGGGGTAGATCCGATCCGCGAAGACCTTGCCGCTATCTACGCCACCGAGTCCATTACCGAGCTCATTAAGCTCAGCGGATCGTTTTACCGTCGCGGCGTTTCCGGCTTTATCCAGGCCGGAGCCAGTTCTGATGCTGGATCGCCAGAGCGCAACCTGCTGACCCTCATGCAGGGCGGATTGGGTCTGCCCGACGAGTCCTACTATCGCGAAGAGCAGTTCGCCGAACTCCTTCGTGAGTACCAGGAGCATCTAGGCCGGCTGCTGGCGCTTGGCGAGCTCACCGATACCGAGGCTGCCGCGGCTGACGTCGTGGCCCTAGAAACCCTCCTGGCGTCCCATCACTGGGACCGTGTGAAGTGCCGCGACGCCCAGGCCCGCTACAACCTCTTGACCGCAGAGGGATTGTTTGAAGATATTCCGTCCCTTGCCAGTTGGTTGGACGGCGCCGGCATCGAACCGAAGTACTTCGCCGAGGTCGACGTATGGCAGCCAAGCTACCTCAAGGGCCTCGAAGATGTGCTCAATTCCCAGCCACTAGCTACCTGGCAGCATTGGCTGGCCGTGCAGCTGATCCGTTCGAATGCTCCCTACCTGTCCAGCGCCTTTGTTGATGAGAACTTCTCGTTCTACTCGGCCAAGCTTTCCGGCGTTCAGGCATTGCGTGAACGCTGGAAGCGAGGAGTAGCTTTCACCGAAGGCGCAGTTGGCGAAGACATCGGTCAGCTGTATGTTGCTGCCCACTTCCCGCAACGCAGTAAGGACCTGATGGAAGCCTTGGTGACTAACCTCATTGATGCCTACCGACTTTCCATCGGCGAGCTGACGTGGATGAGTCCGGAAACGAAGAGCAAGGCCCTTGAGAAGCTCGCGATGTTCCGCTCGAAGATCGGCTACCCCAACGAGTGGATCGACTACTCGTCGCTATCCACCGTTGCTGACAATGTCATTACCAACATTGCGGCGGCCAACGAATTCGAGTTCCTGCGCGAATTGAAGAAGATCGAAGATGGTGTGGACCGTGAGCTGTGGTTTATGTACCCACAGACGGTCAACGCCTATTACCACCCGCTGCTGAATGAAATCGCGTTCCCTGCGGCAATTCTTCGCACTCCCTTCTTTGGCGCGGATCGTGACGCGGCATCTAACTACGGTGCCATCGGCGCAGTGATTGGACACGAGATCGGGCATGGTTTTGACGATCAGGGTTCCCAGTTCGACGGCACCGGAGAGCTGAAGAACTGGTGGACCGATGCGGACCGCGAAGCATTTGAGTCTCTGACCGGAAGGCTTGTTGAGCAGTACGACGCCTTGGTCCCCTCCGAGGCTCCCGATCACCATGTCAACGGCAAGCTCACCCTCGGTGAGAATATCGGTGACCTGGGTGGGCTGAGCATCGCCTACACGGCCTACAAACTCGATCTGGCCGCACGTGGCCTGGACGCCGACGAAGTGATTGACGGACTCAACGGCGACCAGCGGTTCTTCTACTCGTGGGCGGAAGCCTGGCGTACGCTGACGCGACAGGAAACCATGATCACCCGCATCACCACCGATCCGCACTCACCCGGTGAATTCCGTTGTAATCAGGTGCCAAAGAACATGGACGCGTTCCACGAGGCATTTGGCACTAAGCCAGGGGACGGCATGTGGTTGGACCCGGAGGATCGCGTCAGGATCTGGTAGAAACGCCGCCGCAACTGCCGCCGCCTTCTTTCCTAGGGTAGAAGGGGGCGGCAGTTGCGTGTCAGGACTCCGACTGCGTGAAGTAGTCCCCAATGTCATCAAGTAACGTGCCGAATGCGGCTGGCACGGACCCGTGTATGCCCTTCGGGGTTTCCAAGTGGGTGGATCCGGGAACGACCTCATGGAGCTTCAGCGCGGTGGTACGGAAGTATGCCGCGCTTTTAGAACCAGCCATAAAATGGGTGTTTTTCGGAAGAATGGCGAAGCTGTTCGCCGGCCGCGACTCCTCGAGTGCCGCCCGCAATTCGCCCACGCCGCTGGGCAGCAGCGTGCGTGCCAACTTTCCCGTTTTGGTTCGTGAAGTTCCTGCCAATAGCGCGGCCAGGATTGGTTCGGGGACGCGGCTGAGTGTCGCGGAAAACTTCATGCCCCTTTCCAAGCGGGCCAGCGCCCGGCTATTGCGTCCGGCGGCAACGTCGTCGGAGAACGCCCTTAACCATTTCGTATCGATGGCGGTATCGAGGTTGATCGCAGGGTCGTAGACGGCGAGGCGTTTCGGGACCGGGCCGGTGGCGGTTTCCTGGGGATCTATGAAGCTTCGAACCGCGTTGAGCACCACCGCGCCACCGAGGGAATGGCCGAACAGGGACTGGGCGCCTGTGTGATTGAGCATAAGAGCAACATCGGAGATCTCGGTATCCATGGAGTAATCAGGGGGCTGATCGGTGGAATTTCCGCGACCACGACGGTCATAAACATCTAAGGTCCATTCATCACCCAGCCGCTTGCTCAGTGCGGCAGCGAACGGCCGGTAGATCATCGCGGTCAAGAAAGCGCCGCCAACCACTAGAATCCGGCGGTGTCCGGGCGCGTCGGAGGCTCCGTAGGAATAAAGTGCGAGGGATCCGCCGTCACTGGTCGGAAGAATGCGTTCGTTCATGATCCCTCCATTCTATTCTGGGAATGTTCTCGCCCGTGTTGGTGGTGCTGCACACCTCTCAGCGCGCGCACAGAGAATCCAGACTAGAATTGCCTATTGTGACTTCCGATAAAACTTCCCCCGCAGCCAACAACCCCAACGACCAGCGCCAGGTGCGTATGGATAAGCGCGCCGCATTGTTGGCTCGCGGAGCTGAAGCCTACCCGGTGGGCGTAGCGCGTACACACTCGCTGCACGAGATCCGAGAGCTATTCCCCGAGCTTGAGCCTGACTCCACCACGGGGCTCCAGGTAGGCGTCGTGGGACGAATCGTGTTCCAGCGCAACACCGGAAAGCTGTGCTTCGCCACCCTGCAGGAAGGCGGCCCCGAAGGCGCCGGTACCCGGCTGCAGGCCATGCTATCGCTGGCCAACGTCGGCGAAGAGAAACTCGCGGACTGGAAGGCCCTGGTCGACCTCGGTGACCACGTCCTGATCACGGGCGAAGTAATTGCCTCACGTCGTGGTGAACTGTCGATCATGGCGACCGACTGGCAGATGGCCTCGAAGGCGCTGCGCCCGTTGCCGGTGCTTCACGCCGAACTCAACGAGGAAACTCGCGTTCGCCAGCGCTACGCAGACTTGATCGTTCGCGACGAAGCCAGAGAAATGGTTTACAAGCGCGCAGCCATTATCCGTGCAGTGCGAGACACCTTGCACGCACGCGACTACGTCGAAGTTGAAACCCCGATCCTGCAGCTGGTCCACGGTGGCGCTTCCGCTCGCCCCTTTGAGACCCATCTGAATGCATTTGACCAGCCGATGACGCTGCGCATTGCCCTGGAGCTATATCTCAAGCGCGCGGTCGTTGGCGGAATTGACCGGGTCTTTGAAGTCGGACGTATCTTCCGTAACGAAGGCGTGGACTCCACGCACTCCCCGGAATTCACAATGCTGGAATGCTACGAAGCCTATGCAGATCAATTTGTGATGGCGGACCGCATCAAGGAAGTCATCCTTAATGCAGCGGATGCTGTCGGTGCTGGACGCCAGATTGAGACCGCCAAGGGCACCATCAACCTTGACGGAGATTGGGCTTGGTTGGGTGTCTACCCGGGTCTTTCCGCAGGTGTTGGGCAGGAGATTACTCCCGATACAGATGCCGAAACTCTTCGTTCAATTGCCGCAAAACATGGTGTGAAAGTTGATCCAAAGTGGGAGTCGGAAAAACTAGTCATTGAATTGTTTGGTGAAATTGTTGAGCCGACGCTTATTGATCCCACCTTTGTCTACGATTACCCACCCGCTGCTCAGCCGTTGGCCCGCCCGCACCGGAGCAAGCCTGGTGTCATCGAAGCCTGGGACCTGATTATTGGTGGCATGGAGCGAGGCACGGCATTCTCCGAGCTTATTGATCCTGTTATCCAGCGCGATCGCCTCACCGCGCAGTCCTTAATGGCAGCAGGTGGGGACGATGAAGCCATGCAATTGGATGAAGATTTCCTGCGGGCCCTAGAGTATGGCGCCCCGCCAATGGGCGGTATTGGATTGGGCATTGATCGTATCGTGATGCTCTTTTCGGACACGGGAATCCGCGAAACCATCCTCTTCCCATTGCTCAAGCCGGAGGCCTAAATTGCCGTACCTCGAAGCGATTCTGCCCACCATTGTTGTCGGCTTGATCTTCTGGTTCGCGATCCGTGCGGTGTCCAATGTTGACCGAAACGAACGTGCTGCAGAAGCCGAAGTTGACGCTCAAATTAAATTGGATGGTGAGGGCGCAGACAAATGAACGGCGAAAGCTGTTAATTGTCTGATGACCTGCATTCTCACTTGCATAATGTCTCTTACTTGTGTTTATGATGTGTGTGCGCGCTTGTTCCCAAACCGTTATATGGGTTCAAGTGAATTCCCACTGCAACTAGGAGTACCCAATGGCCCGTCAGGTCCAAATTGCTTTGATCGATGATATTGATGGATCGGAAGCGTCGGAATCCGTCGTCTTTGGTCTAGGTGGACAGCATTACGAAATTGACCTCAACGAAGAGCATGCTGCGGAATTCCGTGAAGCATTTAAGCCTTACATCAAGGTTGCTCGTACTTCGAAGCAGTTCACCCCCAAGGAGGCTCCGGCCATCCGCGCTTGGGCCAAGGACAATAACGTCAAGGTGAACGCCCGCGGGCGTTTGCAGGCTGATGTCATTGCTGCGTACCACGCTGCAATGGCCAAGAAGTCGCGCTCGAAGTCCAAGTAACGTTCTCGAGGCTTGACGGTCTCACCACACTTGGGGGTGCGGTGGCCGTGGCCGAGGAGCATTAGCGAAGGGTGTTCGGATCCAATTCATTGGAACCGAACACCCTTCGCTCTTTAACGCGTAACTGAACGCCGAGGGCGAACACTGTTATCCCTTGGGCGAACATCCAACATGAGCTCTTGATTGATGCGTAGCATCGAAATACGTGTTAGCTAGGAGTGTGCCGCATGTTTGAGAGATTTACCGACCGTGCCCGTCGCGTTGTCGTGCTTGCCCAAGAAGAGGCGCGCATGCTCAACCACAACTACATCGGAACCGAGCACGTATTGCTCGGCCTCATCCATGAGGGCGAGGGAGTAGCGGCCAAGGCCCTTGAGTCGCTGAATATTTCCCTTGGCGCCGTGCGTGAGCAGGTCCAAGAGATTATCGGACAGGGCCAGCAGGCCCCCTCCGGTCATATCCCCTTTACTCCGCGAGCCAAGAAGGTTTTGGAACTCTCGCTGCGTGAGGCGCTTCAACTGGGCCACAACTACATCGGTACCGAGCACATCCTGCTCGGCCTGATTCGCGAGGGTGAGGGCGTTGCCGCCCAGGTTCTGGTGAAGCTCGGAGCCGATCTGTCCCGCGTCCGCCAGCAGGTCATCCAGCTGCTCTCGGGCTACCAGGGCGGCAAGGAAACCGCAGGCGCTGGTGTCAGCTCCGGCGGCCAGACCGAAGGTACTCCCGCTGGTTCGGCAGTGCTGGACCAATTTGGACGTAATCTCACCGCGGCTGCCCGCGAGGGCAAGTTGGACCCGGTTATTGGGCGCGAATTCGAAATGGAACGCGTCATGCAGATCCTTTCGCGACGCACCAAGAACAACCCGGTGCTCATCGGTGAGCCAGGCGTCGGCAAGACCGCCGTCGTCGAGGGCTTGGCCCAGGCCATCGTGCGTGGAGATGTCCCGGAAACCATCAAGGACAAGCAGCTCTACACTCTTGACCTTGGTTCGCTGGTAGCCGGTTCGCGCTACCGCGGTGACTTCGAGGAACGCCTGAAGAAGGTCCTCAAGGAAATCCGCACCCGCGGCGATATTATTCTGTTCATCGACGAGATCCACACCCTTGTGGGTGCCGGTGCTGCCGAGGGCGCTATCGACGCGGCCTCGATTCTGAAGCCGATGCTGGCTCGCGGTGAGCTCCAGACCATTGGTGCAACGACTCTGGACGAGTACCGGAAGCACATCGAAAAGGACGCGGCCCTCGAGCGCCGTTTCCAGCCGATTCAGGTCAAGGAGCCTTCCGTCGAGCAGACCACGCAGATCCTGCGTGGCTTGCGTGACCGCTACGAGGCGCACCACCGCGTGTCCATCACCGATGGCGCCCTGGCTGCTGCCGCCGAGTTGGCTCACCGCTACATCTCCGACCGCTTCCTGCCTGACAAGGCCATCGACCTGATCGATGAAGCCGGTGCTCGCCTGCGCATCCGACGCATGACTGCCCCTCCGGCGCTCAAGTTGATGGATGAGGAAATCTCCACGGTTCGCCTGGAGAAGGAAGCCGCTATCGACGCACAGGACTTCGAGGGTGCTGCGTCGCTGCGCGACAAGGAGGGCAAGCTTCAGGAAGCCCGTGCCGAGAAGGAAAAGGCCTGGAAGAACGGTGAACTCGACGAAATTGCCGAGGTTGATGCCGATCTGATTGCCGAAGTCTTGGCGAACTCCACGGGTATCCCGGTCATCAAGCTGACCGAGGAAGAATCCACACGACTGCTGAACATGGAAGATGAACTGCACAAGCGGGTCATCGGACAGGATCAGGCAATCAAGGCCATTTCGCAGGCCATCCGTCGTACCCGTGCCGGACTGAAGGACCCGAACCGCCCGGGCGGTTCGTTCATCTTCGCCGGCCCGACCGGCGTCGGCAAAACCGAGCTGGCCAAGGCCTTGGCGGAGTTCCTCTTCGGTGAAGAGGACGCGCTGATCACCTTGGACATGTCCGAGTACTCGGAGAAGCACACGGTTTCGCGTCTGTTCGGTGCCCCTCCGGGCTACGTCGGATACGAAGAGGGCGGCCAGCTGACCGAGAAGGTACGTCGTCGTCCGTTCTCCGTGGTGCTTTTCGACGAGGTCGAGAAGGCTCACGCGGATCTGTTCAACTCGTTGCTGCAGATTCTGGAAGACGGCCGCTTGACCGACTCCCAGGGCCGCGTGGTCGACTTCAAGAACACCGTGATCATCATGACCACCAACCTTGGTACCCGCGACATCTCTAAGGGTGTGATGACTGGTTTCCAGTCGTCTTCCGATACCAAGACCGGTTACAACCGTATGCAGGCCAAGGTTCAGGAGGAATTGCGTCAGCACTTCCGCCCCGAATTCCTGAACCGTGTTGATGATGTTGTGGTCTTCCCGCAGCTGACTCAGGACGAGATCGTGGAGATCGTGGACCTGTTCCTCGGCCGCCTGCAGAAGCGACTCGATGGCCGCAACATGACCATCGAATTGTCGCCGGCAGCCCGCATTCTGTTGGCCACCCGCGGATACGACCCGGCCATGGGTGCTCGTCCGTTGCGCAGGACCATGCAGCGCGACATCGAAGACCAGCTCTCCGAGAAGATTCTCTTCGGCGAGTTGAGCTCGGGCCAGCACGTTAAGGTTGACGTCGAGGGCGAAGGTGACGAGGCGAAGTTCACCTTCCACGGTGAAGGTGGAACCCCGCAGCTCGAGGGCGAACCCGCGCCGGTAGCCATCGAAGGCTAAGCAAAAGTACACAAACGACGAGGGGCGACATCCGAAAGGATGCCGCCCCTCGTCGTTTGTGCTTGTCACACGGGCAGGTGGCGCTGTTCACGCAATGCGGCTGCGGTACCGCCGCCAGGCTTAGGATTGAAATATGGAATCCATTACCATCAGGCGTGCAAAGACCAGCGACGTGAAAAGCATCCGCGAGCTCGTCAAGCCACTGGCCAACGAACGCGTTCTGCTGGAAAAGGAAGCTGTCGCCTATTACGAGAATTTGCAAGAATTCTTTATTGCCGACGACGCTGACGGCAACGTCATCGGCTGCGGTGGGCTGCACGTCATGTGGGAAGACATCGCCGAGGTTCGTACCCTAGCCTCTAACGAAGCCTGGCGCGGCCGCGGTGTGGGCCGCTTGCTACTGCAGCGATTGCTGCAAGAGGCACGCGAGCTGGGCGTATCTCGGGTCTTCTGCCTGACCTTCGAGGTCGACTTCTTTATCCGCAACGGATTTACCGTGATGGCTGAGCAAAGCGCCGTCGACCCAGAGGTCTATTCGGAACTACTGCGCTCCACCGATGAGGGTGTCGCCGAATTCCTGGATCTCGCGCGAGTGAAGCCCAATACGCTGGGCAACACCCGAATGATCATTAACTTCTAAAGCGCGCTTCGGTGTTGACGCGCTGATCCCGGGCTCAGTGCGGCAGTGCTATGCCCGTTGGACCCGCCAGCGCCAATCCGTCGGCCAGCAGCGAATCTAGGGCACGAACGCGCTGTTCGGCCTGCGCTTCCAGCGCGTGCAGCTCCACCCACGCTCGGTGCTCTTGGGAGGCTTCCCGGGCAGGGTTCAGCTCGATGGCTGCCCGCGAGGCGGCTGTCAGATCCACGGTGCCCAACAAATCGGCGCGTTGAACAGGGGCAGGTGCATGACGCAATACCGCCATCATGGCTCCGCGCACCTGCCGGTCGGTGCCGTGCCAGGGCTGCCCCTTGGGCTTGTAATGAGGTTCGGGTCGCCCCGCAGCGATCCACGCACACTGATTGATGACCGGGCAATCCTCACAACGGGGGGAGCGTGCCGTACAGACCAGGGCGCCGAGTTCCATCACCGCGATGTTCCACGCATTGGCCAGTCGTGCGTCTGCGCCAGCTGAGGATGAGACAGTGGGCATCAGACGAGCGGCAAGGGCCAGCTCACCGGCGGTCTGGGATTGCTCGGGTAACGCTTGCCCACTAACCAGACGCGCATGAACCCGACGGATATTGGTATCCACCACCACCGCTGGCACATTAAAGGCAAAGCAGGCGATGGCCGCGGCCGTGTAGGTTCCGACTCCCGGCAGAGCCAGGAGCTCTTCCTGCGTTGCAGGAACCTCGCCGTCGAACTCGTCGGTGATCACCGTTGCCGCAGCGTGTAGCCGCAGGGCCCTGCGCGGATAGCCCAGCCGTCCCCAAGCCTTCAGTGCCTCGGACACCGGCTCGGCGGCCAGTGCCGCGGGGGTTGGCCATCGTTTCATCCAGGTTTCCCACACCGGAAGTACGCGGATGACGGGGGTTTGTTGCAGCATGAATTCGGAGACCATCACGGCCCACGGGCTCACCGAGGAGCTGCGCCATGGCAAGGCACGTGCGTTCAGTGCGTACCAGTCGGTGATTTTGTGGTGGATGGTCTCCAACTCGGGGTGCGGCACGGTGGGGTAAATCCTTTGTGTGGCGGGTAAATGCTGGCGATATCACTCTAGCTGGCGGCGTGGGAGTCGGCGTCAACCGCTTGAGCTTCGTAGCCTTGAGTTATGGCACAAAAGCAGGTCCGTTCAACCCACCCTTCCGCACGGGTTTTTCGGCGTCGTCGTCTCGCGGTTTTGATCAGCCTGCTCGTGGTGCTGGGCCTCTTGGCGTGGGCTGGATTTGGCATTGCGGCTTTGCTGCGCCCCGACTCAGCACCTGGGTCTGTTGCTGACCCAGCGCCAGTCGGTGCACCTGGCGCTACAACCGGCACTACAGGGGTGCAGGAGCCCGCGAGCGAACCCACCGGATGCCTTGAGGGGGACGTGGCAGTGATTGCCTCCACCGTCCAGACCACGCACGGTCCGTCGGAGAACCCGGTGCTCGTGATGAGTATCAAGAATCAGGGAAAATTCGACTGCATGGTCGATGTGGGCACCAGCCAGCAGGAGTTCGCCGTGATGAGTGGCAAGGACCGAATCTTTGCCACCTCGGACTGCGTTCAGGACCCCACCGACACCAACATCGTGATCAAGTCTGGTGCCAGCGAAACGGCGCGTTTCACCTGGACCCGGGTGCGCAGCGCTCCGGGTTGCAAGGTGGTGAATTCCAAGCCGCGTCCGGGAACCTACGGCTTCACCGCTAAGCTGGGAGAGATCAGCAGTGAGACGGTAAAGTTCGAGCTGAAGTAGCTCCGGACAGTACTTCGGTTTAGAGGAAGCGGTCCAGCAGTGAGGACTCCGCGACACGGGAGAGCCCCTCACGCACCGTACGTGCGCGCTGGTCACCGATGCCGTCAACGGCCATCAGATCCTCGATGTTTGCCGCCATCAGACGCTGCAGGCCACCAAAGTTATTCACCAGCCGGTCGGCCACGGTGCGCGGCACCGAGGTGATGGCTGCCAACAGGCGGTGGCCCTTGGGGGTCACGATGGCCTCGAGCGAGTCGATGCCGGGGGTGATGCCCAGAATTGCAGCGAATTTACTCAAATCGATCAGGTCGGTGGAATCCAGACTTTGGAGCTTTGCCAGCGCCGCGTCGATGTCCAATTCCTGAGTCCCGAGGTTTGAGTAGTCCTTTAGCAAGAGATCCGCGCCCGGACCCAGCCCCGCGGAGAGCTCATCAAGTTGTAGGGCCAACAAGCGCCCGTCACTGCCCAATTCCAGCACGTACTGGGCGATTTCCTCGGAGATGCGCCGGACCATTTCTTGACGTTGCAGCACGGCTGCAACGTCGCGCACCGTCACCACGGCTTCGATCTCCGCTGCGGAGAGAGCGCTGGTGACCTGGTCCAGGCGT
This sequence comes from Paeniglutamicibacter sp. Y32M11, assembly GCF_019285735.1. Classification (GTDB taxonomy): domain Bacteria; phylum Actinomycetota; class Actinomycetes; order Actinomycetales; family Micrococcaceae; genus Paeniglutamicibacter. The sequence goes on from NZ_CP079107.1 coordinate 117,119, forward strand.
GAGCGGTAACGTTCCAGTGTGGCCAGGGCCTGATTGCCGCGGGCCAATACCGGCTCTGAACCCTCCAAGAGGTAGCGGATGCCTTGGACGTAGAGGGCAATGATATGCATCGATTGCGAAACTGAGACGACGGGGAACCCGGTCTGGATGGCAACTCGTTCGGCGGTGCGGTGTCGGGTGCCCGTCTCCTGAGTGGCAATGGAGTGGTCAGGAACCAACTGCACCCCGGCGCGCAGGATATTGGAGCCATCCTTATCGCACACGATGGCCCCGTCCATCTTGGCCAGCTCGCGCAGGCGGGTGGGGGAGAAGACGATGTTGATGTCAAAACCTCCCGAACAGATCGAGTCAACGACCTTGTCGTGCCCCAGCACGATTAGCGCACCGGTGCGCCCGCGCAGGATACGTTCAAGACCGTCCCGCAGCTCCGTTCCGGGTGCAACACGGGCCAGAGTGGCGCGCAGCGCATCTTCGGGGCTCTTCGACATGGCGCCAGTTCCTTCCAAGGGGTAACTACTCTATGGTATGGCCAAGGAAGGGTCTTCAAGCCCGAAAATGGGCTTCAGCGAATGACTTCGATACTCCTTTGTAATGCAGAGAACATTCAGGACCCTGTTTTGACGCGCTGTTCGAAGGCGATGTCCAGAGCCTCGTGTACCGAGGAAACGGTAAAGACCCGAATTGAGTCTGGGATGTTCTTCGGAGGTTGTGGGGATGCGGGGACCATGGCATAGCGGAATCCCAGCCGCTCGGCCTCGATGATGCGCCGCCCGATTTCGGGAACCGGACGCACCTCGCCGGCCAGCCCGACCTCACCGAAGGCCACAAAGTGCGGCGGCAATGGGTGATTGTGCATCGAGGAGGCAAGGGCAAGTGCGGTGGCCAGATCGGTGGCGGGCTCGCTGAGCTTGACCCCGCCGACCGTAGCCACGTAGGAATCCAAACCCCCGAGCTCCATCTTGGCCCGCGACTGGAGCACCGCCAGAATCATCTGGGTTCGCGCGGCATCCAAGCCGCTGGTGGCTCTGCGGGGGATAGCGCTGCTGGCCCGCGAGAGCAGTGTCTGTACTTCGGCCACCAGCGGGCGACGACCCTCGAGGGTGACGGTGATGCAGGTTCCTGGAACTGGATCCTTGGTGCGGGTGACAAAGAGCCCTGAGGGATCTGCCAAGCCCTCGATACCTGCCTCGGTCAGATCAAAGCATCCAACCTCGTCGGTGGGCCCGTAACGGTTTTTTAGCGCACGCAGGAGGCGCAGGCGGGAATGGCGCTCGCCGTCGAATTGGCAGACGACGTCCACCAAGTGCTCAAGCAGCCGCGGTCCGGCGATTGATCCGTCCTTGGTGACATGCCCAACCAGGATGGTGGTCATGTTCCGGCGTTTGGCCGCGTTGATCAGGGAGGCGGCGACCTCGCGCACCTGAGAAACGCCGCCGGCCGTCCCATCGACCTCGCTCGAGGCGAGGGTTTGGACCGAGTCAATGATCAGTAGGTCCGGGTCGATCTTTTCCACCTGGCCCAGTGCAATACCCAGATCGGTTTCGGCGGTGAGGTAGAGCGTGGCCGCCATGGCATCGATGCGTTCCGCGCGAACCTTCACCTGCGCGGCGGATTCTTCCCCGGTGATGTACAGGACGGTGCGGTCCTTACGGGCTGCGCGGGCAGCAACATCGAGCAGCAGCGTGGATTTACCTACGCCGGGTTCTCCTGCCAGTAAAATCACGGCTCCGGGAACCAGTCCTCCACCCAGTACCCGGTCCAATTCCTCCACGCCACTGGTGCGATAGGAGGCGGCGGATGCATCAACGTCGCCGATGGGCTGGGCCGGCACGGCAATGCTGGTGGCGGCAGTGGTCTTCGCAGTGACGGCACCCATTTCCTCCACGGTGCCCCAGGCTTGGCACTCACCGCAGCGCCCTACCCATTTCACGGTGCTCCACCCGCATTCCGCGCAGCGGTAAGCGGGGGAGGATTTGGTGCGGGTGCTCTTTGCCATGTCTTTGATGCTAGCTGCCGGTGCCCACGCTTTGGGTGCGCTCCGGTACGTTTCGCTACAGGCGCGGCAACAAGGCGACGGCTTCCTCATGGCTGGTGCCGGTGGCCTCCAAGAGGTCGATCACCAGCGGGCGTAGCAGCAACACCATGCCCTCGCCCTGCAGACCGCTGACCTGGAGGCTCGTGGGGTCCAGCTGGGCGGCACATTCGGCAAGCTCGCGCCGGGCCCGCCCCATTGCCTTGCGGTATCCGGATTCCTTAGTCTCCAGCACCGCATAGCCCAGGGCATTGGTGGCCTCAGACAGTTCGGTCAACAGGCTTGAGACGGATTCGACCCCGTTATCGGTCAGGGCGCCATGAGTGATCACTGTGGCCAGCCTCCGGGCCAAGACCCGGGAGTTACGTACCGCTAAGTCGGTCTTCTCCGCAGTTATCTTCAGCCGGTCCAGGTCCGATCGGTGTCGGCGGTGCGCCGGGGCTAGTGTGGCCACCTCTCGGGCCATGTTCAGGGCTGTTGGTAACGAGTCCATAAGCCGCTGGGTTCCGCGGGCGCGGACCAGTGCGTGGAATGCCAAGGTGGTGTCTGAGGCGCCCACCGCGCGTCCGCATTCGTGCAAGATGCCGGCGAGTTCGGCTAATAGTTTGCCCAGCTCGGCCGTGGGGGTGCGGCGCGGATCGCGGGGGAAAATCATCATGATTAACAGGCCACACAGCGAACCGATCACCGCGTCGATGGAACGGCTAAACGGGCCAGCGGCCCCGATGGGCAGCAGAACCACGAGTACCGACTGTAGGCCGAGTTGGGTAGAGAAGATGGGGCCCGAATCCAGGAACCTGGCAATCATCAGTGACAGGAAAAGAACTAGGGCTGCCTGCCATAGACCGCTCCCGAGCAGCGTGAGCAACAAATCGCCCACCGCTACGCCCAGGGTGCAGCCAATGGCGACCTCCATGGAGCGGCGCACGGTGGTCGCCGTACCGAATCCCAACACCAGTAGACCGCTGGTCGCGGCAAAGATCGGGTCGACGTGCCCCAGTAACTCCTCGGCGATCCAGTAGGCGAGTACCGCGGAGGCAGTCATTTGAATGATCTTGGGGAAAGAAGTCCCCACCCGGCGCACGCCAACGCGATTGCGGCGCATGACGAACGTCCACGCGCCGCCGGCTGATGATCCGATACTCATGGGCACCAGTCTTCCACGGCATGGGCGTAGCACCGGCAAGTGTTAATTGTGACGCGAAACACCAGGCCGAGACAACCTTGTTCACCTTATGTTCACCTCCATCGGAGCCACTGGTTACCTGTAAGGAATAACTTCGTATTGAAGCGATGTGCCGGGGTGTGCATCGCAAGGGAGCGAACCATCATATTTCGTTCCATACACTCAGGCATTTGAAAGAGGATTACTCGTGAAGCTTCATCGCATCGGCAGCGCGGCTGCAGTTCTTACCGTCGCCGCACTGGCCCTGACTGCCTGTGGTTCTGATAGCCCGACCGCCACCGCCGGCACGGATGCCTCCACTAGCGGCTCCGCAGGTGGCGCAGTCACCGGCACGCTGACCGGCAGCGGAGCTTCCTCGCAGAAGTCCGCCATGGAAGCCTGGAAGGCCGGCTTCGAAGCCGCCAACGCCGGCACCATGGTCCAGTACTCCCCGGATGGATCCGGCGCAGGCCGCAAGGCCTTCCTCGCAGGCGGCGCACAGTTCGCTGGCTCGGATGCCTACCTGAAGGACGAAGAGATCGAGTCCTCCAAGGAAGTTTGCGGTCCGGACGGCGCCTTCAACGTTCCTGCCTATGTTTCCCCGATTGCGGTTGCTTTCAACCTGCCGGGCGTAGAAACCCTGAACCTTGATGCGGCTACCATCGCCAAGATCTTCAAGCTCGAAATCACCAAGTGGAATGATCCGGCCATCGCCGCGACCAACGAAGGCGTGAGCCTTCCGGACACCGCCATCACCGTGGTGCACCGCAATGACGAGTCGGGAACCACCGAGAACTTCGTTGAATACCTTGCCGCTACCGCCAAGGATGTCTGGGACTACGAGGTCTCCGGCGACTGGCCCAAGGATCTCGCCAGCGAAAACGCCAAGGGCACCTCCGGCGTTGTGGCAACAACCACCGCCACCGAGGGTGCAATCACCTACGCAGACTTCTCCGCAGTGGGCGATCTGGGTACCGTGAACGTCAAGGTCGGCGACGACTTCACCAAGATTTCCGCAGATGCGGCAGCCAAGGGCGTCGAGGCAGCCACCCCGGTCAAGGACCGCGGCGCACTGGACATGTCCCTGGACCTGAAGCGCGACACCACCGAGTCGGGTTCCTACCCGATCATCCTGGTTTCCTACCACGTGTTCTGCTCCACCTACAAGGATCAGGCCACCGCTGATCTGGTCAAGAGCTTCGGCGAGTACGTCCTCTCCGACGCCGGCCAGACGGAAGCAGCAGGCTCCGCAGGCAACGCTCCGCTCTCGGCCAAGATGAGCGCAGCGGCCATCAAGTCCGTCGAGCAGATCACTGTCGCCAAGTAATACAGCACTACCCGCCTTCCGGGCATTGGCAGCTCTAAGCATCGCCATTGCCCGGAAGGCGCAGTAACATCAGCATCACCCCCCTTCACCATCCCAGCGCAAACGGTCATCCGATCCCCCTTGTACCGTTTGCTCAACTCCTTAAGGCTCACCCATATGACAACCAACGCGCTGCGGCGCAACGGCTCCAAGGGACAGGTCGGAGACAAGGTATTCTCCGGTGCGGCGCTTGGCGCTGGCATTCTGATCCTCGTCACGCTCTTAGCTGTGGCAGTCTTCCTGCTCATTCAGGCCCTGCCGATCTTCTCGGCAGACCCGGAACTAGTCTCCGGTGGCGAAGGCTTTGCCACCTACATCTTCCCGATCGTCATCGGCACCGTCATCGCAGCGGCCATCGCCCTGGTGATCGCCACTCCGGTGGGCATCGCCGTGGCCCTGTTCATCTCGCACTACGCACCACGCCGTTTGGCCGCGGGTCTGGGTTACGTCATTGACCTGCTGGCAGCGATTCCCTCGGTCATCTACGGCGCCTGGGGCTACCTTGTTCTGGCGCCGGCACTGGTTCCGGTTTACGCCTGGCTGGCCGAGAACCTTGGCTTCATACCGATCTTTGAGGGTCCCGCCTCACAAACTGGCAAGACCATTTTCACCGCGGGCATCGTGCTGGCAGTGATGGTCCTTCCGATCATCACCTCGCTGAGCCGCGAAATCTTCTTGCAAACCCCGAAGTTGCATGAAGAAGCGGCACTTGCCCTGGGAGCCACTCGCTGGGAAATGATCGTTATGTCGGTGATTCCCTTTGCCCGCCCCGGTATCATCTCCGCGGTCATGCTCGGCCTGGGCCGTGCGCTCGGTGAGACCATGGCAGTAGCCCTGGTGCTCTCCACCGGCGCGCTGATCCCGTCGCTGATCAAGTCCGGTAACCAGACCATCGCCGCGGAAATCGCCTTGAACTTCCCCGAGGCCTTCGGACTGCGCCTCTCCGAACTGATCGCCGCCGGCCTGGTGCTCTTCGTGATCACCCTGGTCGTCAACTTGATCGCCCGGGCCATTATCGCCCGCCACAAGGAATTCTCGGGAGCCAACTAATGAGTGCCGTAACCACCCGCAATCTCCCGAAGAATTCATCCCGGAAACCGGGCCTGACCCCGAACGGTCGCAAGCGTAACTCGCTGTCCAAGGGCCACCTGCCCCGCTGGGCTACTCCCGGAATCGCCGCCGGATCTCTGATTCTTGGTGCCGCAGCCTCCACCCTCGGTGGATTCTCGGTCGTTACCTTCGCGATCTATACCGCTATTCTCTTTGTGGTGGCCTCGGCCATCATCACGACCCTCGTCGAGGGACCTCGCCGCGGCAAGAACGCGCTGGCCACGCATCTGGTCTACGCTGCGTTCCTGCTGGCGCTCGTCCCGCTGGTCTCGGTGCTGTTCACCGTGCTCCAGAAGGGGCTGCCGGGCATCAACATGCACTTCCTGTTCCACTCCATGAATGGGATTACCGGAGCGATTGACAACGCCAGCGTTGAGAACGGCACCCCGGTCCTCGGCGGTGCCTACCATGCGGTGGTCGGAACGCTGCTGATCACCCTGTGGTCAACCCTGATCTCGGTTCCCGTGGGCATGCTGACGGCCATCTACCTGGTGGAATACGGCAAAAACGGTCCGCTGGCCCGCGCCATCACCTTCTTCGTTGACGTGATGACCGGCATTCCTTCCATCGTCGCCGGCCTGTTTGCCACCGCGCTCTTCGCGGTGATCATGGGCCCCACCGCCCGCATGGGCATCGTTGCAGCCGTCGCCTTGAGCGTGCTAATGATCCCCACGGTGGTCCGCTCCACCGAGGAAATGCTCAAGATCGTCCCGAACGAACTACGCGAAGCCGCCTATGCGTTGGGCGTGCGCAAGTGGCGCACCATCGCCAAGGTCGTCATCCCCACGGCCATCTCCGGTATCGCCTCCGGCGTCACCCTGGCCATTGCCCGCGTCATCGGCGAAACCGCACCGATTCTTGTCACCGCCGGTCTGGCGAACAACATCAACGTGAACGTCTTTGGCAATTGGATGGCCACCCTGCCGACGTTCATCTACTACCAGATCCTCACCCCGACCTCGCCGACCAACGTGGACCCCTCGATCCAGCGCGCCTGGGCTGCCGCCCTGCTGCTGATTCTGATGGTCATGGTTCTGAACCTAGGCGCGCGCCTGGTTGCTAGCTTGTTCGCCCCCAAGAAGGGCCGTTGAGCCTTTAGGCTCCGGACTCTTTACACCCACACTTCTAAGGAACAATCACATGTCTAAGCGCATCGACGTCAAAGACCTCAACGTCTACTACACCAACTTCCTAGCCGTGGAAGACGTCAACATCGAAATCGAAGCCAAGTCGGTCACCGCGTTTATCGGTCCCTCCGGCTGCGGTAAGTCCACCTTCCTGCGCACGCTCAACCGCATGCACGAGGTCATTCCAGGCGGTCGTGTTGAGGGTGAAGTCTTGCTGGACGGAGACAACCTTTACGAGTCCGGTGTTGACCCGGTAACGGTCCGCTCGCAGATCGGCATGGTTTTCCAGCGTCCCAACCCGTTCCCGACGATGTCCATTAGGGACAACGTGCTCGCCGGGGTCAAGCTCAACAGCAAGAAGATCTCCCGGTCCGACGCCGAGGACCTGGTGGAGAAGTCCCTGCGTGGGGCCAACCTCTGGAACGAAGTCAAGGACCGTCTGGATAAGCCGGGCTCGGGGCTTTCCGGCGGACAGCAGCAGCGCCTATGCATTGCACGCACCATCGCCGTCAAACCGCAGGTGATCCTCATGGACGAGCCCTGCTCGGCACTGGACCCGATCTCCACGCTCGCGATCGAGGATTTGATCAACGAGCTCAAGAACGAATTCACCGTGGTGATCGTGACCCACAATATGCAGCAGGCAGCGCGTGTTAGTGACAAGACAGCGTTCTTCAACATTGCCGGCACCGGCAAGCCGGGCAAGCTCATCGAGTACGCCGAAACGGCCACGATCTTCTCCAACCCCACCGTCAAGGCCACCGAGGACTACGTCTCGGGCCGCTTCGGATAACACCTGCCAGATGCGCAGGGCACTACAAGAATTCGCCGACGGGACCTGATAGGTCGCGGCGGCGGTACCGGAAGGGGGATCTTCCGGGGATCCCTGGAGGGGGATCGCAACGGCGGAACCACACGCGAGTTATTTGCGACAGGTTCTGCCGTTGCTGCGTTTAAGCGCCCACGGCTGATGGCCAGACAGCGTGAGCGGGTGCCTACCCTCGAGGCCGGCGGCCGGGGCGGCGCGGGTAGGCTGGGAAGCCAGCCAAGGATCCCGAAACGAAGGACGCCACGTGAACCAGCAATCTCCCGCGCTGCAATACACCAGCACCACTGCGGCGCTGCACGAGATGGTGCTCAAGGCCATGAGCGCGGTCGGTGCGTCCGCGCAGGACGCCGCCTACATGGCGGATCAGCTCATCGATTCCGAACTGGCCCAGCACCCCTCACACGGCATGCGTCGGCTTCCCGAGTATGTGGACCGCGCGCTGAGCGGCTATGCGAAGCCCGCGGCGCTGGCATCGATCGAGCTTGATACCGGCTCCCTGCTGCGGATCAACGCAAACGGCACCTACGGGCACCTGGCGCTGCGTGACGCCACGGCGCTGGCCATCACCCGCGCCAAGGCCTACGGGATATCCGCGGTGGCGGTGCGCAACAGCGAGTACGCCGGACGGTTGGCTCCCTTCTGCGAGGAAGCAGCCCAGGCCGGAGTCGCCACCCTCATCTTCGGAAACAACAACGGTGCCGGACAGGTGGTGGTGCCACCCGGTGGTACCCGGGCCAGGCTGTCCACCAACCCGATCGCCGCGGGAGTCCCACGCGCGCGCTCCCCGCATCTGGTCATCGACTTCGCCACCAGCTCCGTGGCCAGCGGCCGGCTGGCCGAGGAACGGGACCGTGGCACCGAACTGCCAGAGGAATGGGTGACACCCGATGGGCTGTTGAAGCCCTTTGGTGGCTTTAAAGGATTTGGGCTTTCGCTGCTCGTCGAGGCACTGGGCGGGGCGCTTTCTGGCTCAGCGACAGTTTCGGAACGGACATCGGCCGATGCCCAGGGAACCCTGATCATCGGAATCGACGTGGCACAGCTGCGCGAGCTCGACGACTTCACCGCGCAGGTGGAGGAGTTCATCGCCCATGTGAAGTCCGCGGAACCAGCCGAAGGCGGTGAGCCAATCCGGGTGCCCGGGGAAGGTCGCGTGCCAACGGGCGACGATCCTTATCAATCCACTATCACCGTGAACGCGCGAACCTGGTCGGAACTCGAAAGGATCGCCACAGCGCTTCGGCTGCCGATGCCCGAAGCGCTCCGGACCCCTTAGCTCAACAGTGGGTGCATGGCCAGGAACAGTGTTCCACCGGCCAGGACGCACACCAGCGGGGTGGCCAGCCAGTGGCGCAGTACGCGGCGCACGTGCAACCACATGACCGACTCAAAGGGCTGGTTGGAACCTGCGCCCACAATCGAGCTGGTGACGGCCTGGGTGGTGGAGATGGGCAGGTGGATGAGCATGGCACCGACGAAGAGCATAGCCGCGGAGACGGATTGAGCCACCATCCCGCGCAGCGGGTCCATGCTCACCAGCCGGTAGGCGATGGTGTGGGCAATCCGCCAGCCGCCAAAGAGGACGCCGGCCGACAGACAGAGGGCTCCGACCAATTGAGGGCCCAGCATGATGCCGTCCGGATGCGCGGCGCCGGCCGTGACCAGGGCCAAGGTCAGCATTGCGCCGGTGCGCTGCCCGTCCTGCATTCCGTGACCCAGCGCCACGGCACATGCGGCAATTGATTGTCCGGCCCTGGAGATGCCGTTGACGTCCGAGGAACTCGAATGGCGCATCATCCAGGTTGCGGGTATCACCAAGAGGTACGACAGCGTGAAAGCCAGTAGCGGAGTGATGAGCAGCGGCAACAGCACGCCGCCAGCGAGCATCCGCCAGGCACCGTGCATCCCGTCGTCCCCCATCAAGGCCGAGGCGCCGCTGGCCCCGGCCAGCCCTGCAACCAGGGAATGTGTTGAAGACATGGGTAGTCCGCGCCACCAACACAGCAACCCCCAGGCGCCGCCCGCGAGCAATCCGGCGAGTAACAGGGTCAGCCCATGGTCCCCGTCGGGTAGGGCGAGCTCCACGGTGGAGATCAGATACACACCAAAACTTGTCGAAAGCATGGTGCCAACAAGGGTGAAGAATGCGGCGACAAGGACGGCAATGCCCGGGGTCAGCGCCTTATTGCGGACAGCAACGGCCACGGAGTTCGAGGCATCTCGGAATCCGTTGAGGAAGGCGAAGGCGCAGATGCAAACGAGCACCACGACCATCAAAAAAGATTGGCCAGTAACCACGTGCGGCTCAGGATTCCTTGACCAGGACGCGACCCAGGTGGTCCGCGATGGCGCGCTGCGACTGCACCGAAGCCAAGAACTGGTCGGCGATCGAACGGTGGCGGATGATGGCGCTCGCCTTGCTCAAATCGCCGATCTCACCCAACCAGGTGTTGTGTGTGCGGTGGGCCCGTTTGGAGACGCGCACCAGATCCAGCCAGAGATCTTCCAGATCATCAAGCTGCTGAAGATTGCACAGAGCACTGGTGGTCAGTTCCGCTTGCCGCCCGATGAGCTCGAGCTGGTCGGCGGCGTGATGGGAAAGAACCAGATTGCCCAAGTGCGAAATCAGCCCTCCCGCGGCTACCAGCTGCTCGACGGCTTCGTTGAGGAGTCGAGAAAAAGTGTAGATGTCCTCGCGCGGCAGCGGGTTAACGTAACTGGTGCGCAGGTGAGTCAGTACCGCATAGTGCAGATCCGTGGTCCTGATTTCGGCGGCGCTCAGCGCCTCAAGGTGTTCGGTGCGGTCCTCGCTGGAACCGAGCATTTCCGAGAGTACATCAACGCAGATCTTGACTTCGGCGGCCAGCTTTTGCAGAAGCTCTAGCCCACGCGTGTCCGAAGGGAACAATCTTAACTTCACGTAGCAACCACCGGATGGAATTGGAAGAGCGGGACGGAGAACAGTTTACGCAATCAAGGTTAACAAGTTCGGCGCTCGGCACTTCAGAGTTCTCCCCGTGTCCGGCTGGGGGAGGGGAAAGTTGTTAGCCGATGCCGAACCGGGAGCGCCTCTCGGCGGAAGGCCGCTCGTAGCGGCTGAAAGTTGGAGCCCGGGGCTGCCGCGGTCCGGCATCGTGCCTCTAGTTTTCTAGAAGAGAGCCGCCGCTGTCAACACCGGGAGCTCCTATTCGCCCTCGGCGTGAAGGAGATCTCAGTCCAGTTCTCCGCGTCGCCACGACAGAGCCGACGCTTCGAGGTCCTCGGCCGTTTTGACCAGGGCGAGCGCACGCGATGTCATCAGTGTGGCCCGTTCGGTGTGGGAAAGTTCTGCGGCATCGGCCTGTTCCGCTTGGCCGAGCGCGATGACGCGGCAGTAGGCGGCAGTGCGTTCGAGTGCGACATCAAAAGCACCGTCAAAGGCTCCGGTGAGGATGGAACTGGTCATTTCGCACAGTTCCTCGGCACCCGGCGGCTCCGCAGCGCCGGCAACCACGCGCTCGGCCTGCGCCTGGAGCGCTCCCGAGGCAAAAAATGAGGCCATGGAGGCCGGATTGTTTATGGTGGCTGCGCGGATGGCGTAGAGGCGCCAGAGGGCTCCGGGAAGTGAACGTGCCGGCGCATTGGCCCAAAGCTCGGCAATGACCTCTAGGCCTTCGTCCTCGGCTAGCCGGACCAGTCGTCCGCGGACCTCCGGGTCGTCGTTGTTTTTTCCCGCCTGCACCAGGGCATGGGCGGAAAGGTGTGCGGCCTCGGAAATTCGTGCGGGATCCGCGCCGCCCTCAAATGGATCGAAGTCCATGGGTGCAAAAGGTTTGGGTTTGTGGTGTCGGAATGTACTTGCCGGGGGAGTTGTAGCTGGGTGGCCCTTCATGGGCTCGAGAATACTCCGCCGAGCTGGATACTTGCTCATCGTGGTGCCGTAGGCGAACTGCGAGGGTTGGAGACGAGATGGACGTCGTTTGATCAAATACCGGACATTTTCGGCGGGGTGTCCCGACGAGCTCTGGTTTTCCGCTAATATTGGTGTTGGCCAAGTGCCGATGCGCCTTTAGCTCAGTTGGTAGAGCACTGGACTTTTAATCCATTGGTCGCGGGTTCGACCCCCGCAGGGCGCACAGAAAAGCGGTTCCGGACTGTAGAAATACAGTCCGGAACCGCTTTCTGTTTAATGGTCGAGCCCTTCTCGTAGCTTGGCTTATAGGCAAAAAAGTGTGTCTGCCCCGGGTGTGTCACCCGGGGCTGTGCCATGTCAGAGCATGATTCAGCAGGGTCTGCCGGCCCATCCTTTTCTGACCCAGAGCCCTTCGGCTTCAGTCAGTGCGGTGCCGATGAGTTCCGGCCCAATCGTTTCCTCCTGGATCTGCTTCTTCACTGGTTTCGTGTTGAGGTGTTCAGGCCGGATGAGAGTGTGCGGTTCAGTTGGTTTCTCACTGTGGGAGTAGAGCCACCATTCGACCGCCCGTTTCGCATGGGCCGGCGGCATGCCACGGTGCCCGCGCAGCAGCGCACGGAGCTGAGTGTTAACGCCGCCCTCGATGTGGTTGGTTGTCGAAGCGATGGCCAGCCCATCAAATTCTGGCTCCAGGTAGGTGAAGAGCTCACCACTGCGCACCAGCCGTTCGAGGAGTTTGTAGGCCGAACGTAGGCGAGTGTGGGTGTACCACCAGGTTTGGGTGGGCTTCACACCTTTGGGCCGGTGGCCGCCAGGTCCCGCCGGGTAGGTGCGTTCCTTGATCACGTCCCCGAAGGTGTGGTGCCATTCCTGCAGCGCTTGCATCCACTGGGTGGCGTGTTCTCGGGTCTTGATGCGTGTCAGGGCAAGGGAAATTCGCCGAAGGGCTCTTCCCGCGTCCGTTCGTGGTCGCAGGGTCAGATAAGTGCGCACGTTGCGTTGGACATGGACCAGGCAGCGTTGAACGCGAGTCTCTGGCCACGCTTGCGACAGTGCTGCCGCTAGCCCAGAGCCACCGTCAATGATCACGACCCGGGGTGCTGGGAACTGTTCCAGCAACGCTATCCAGGCCACCCTCTTTTCACTATCGCACCACTGCCAGCCAATGGTTTTGCCGTTGGCAATCGCGATCAGGCAACACCACCCACGTCCTAGATAGATGCCGTCCATTTGGATCTGCAGGTGGACTTCGCCGGTGGGCGCTAGGGATGGTTCGATCGCCCAACACCACTGGGTGTTATGTCGGAGGGTTCTACCCGTGCCGGGGTTGTAGGAGGCCTGGGACTGTTTCCCCAAGATCCATTGGAGGAACAGGTTTAGCTCGGCTCGACGTTTCAGGTCAGGGCGCTTCTTGACACTGCTGGCCCCGCAGTGGATGCACCTCCAGCGTTGGGTTCCGACTGAGGTCTTTCCATTGCGTTTCAGGGCAGATCCGCATACTTCACATTGCTTCGATTTTCCAGAACCATTCACGGTTAATGGCTCAAAGGTATAAGAAACCTCGTTCTACTGCGCCATCGTTGGGAAGCAGGCCCCTCGCGGACACACTTTTCGGCCTATACGCCCGTAGCTTGCCCGATGCGCTTCGGGAGGATCGGCCAAGCTGAGCTGAGATGCCCCGGCGTTACGCGGGATTTCTAGCGGATCAAGAGATCGAGGCCGAGGAACAGCACTGCAGATATCGGGAACATCCACGCGACAAGAACACCGATGATCCGCGAGGTCCTTTCATTTTTTCGAATTGTCGCCGATGTCTCAAAGGGTTCGCGAATCGTGTCATTTTTGATATTCATGGCGTCGCTGGTTCCCGCGATGGAGACGGCAACCATCAGTACCGAGCTCACGATCAACACGACTGCGGGATCAATTAACAGCCAGGCGTTGCCGTGATCTCTCGGAGCAGTGATGGCCGCAAAGATGCCGGAGGTAATGCAGACTCCGAAGAGTAGAGCAAGAAGCCAGAAGTTGCGGAGCAGTTTCTCCAAAAGTAATGGCAGGCAGAGGACAGCGAGCGCGGGCACCGCAAGCAAGATGAGCTGGAGGGCCCCTAGTCCGAGCTTCTCTCCTTCGAGCCAGGGCACGATGGCTTGAGCAAAGGCGAGAAACGCCAGGACCCCGATGCCTGAACGCAAGATTGTCCCGCGAAGAGAGACCGGCTCGGCGATGGATGACAGATCGAGGCTCTTGGCGTATTCGGCCGGTGTGCCGAATGCCACCTGAGCCTCTTCGCCAGAGTCTGCGAGAAACTCCTTCACGCTGGCGATGGTGTCGCCGATTCCCGCACCGCTGACATCACGAAGGCGTAGCTCCAGGATGAGGGTGTCGATCCATTTCTGGTCCTTGCTGGTGATCATGGTTGCTCCCTAGTGCTTTAGCTACTTACGTGGCGAGAAACGTTGTGGTGATGGATGTGAACGTGTTCCAGGCTGTGCGTTGGCGGCTCAGTTCGGAACGACCGAGCTCGGTGAGTGCGAAGTACTTGCGCCCGGGTCCGGCCTCGCCCGGACGCCATTCGACCTCGAGCCATCCGGCGGTTTCGAAGCGAGTGAGGAGTGGGTAGAGCGTTCCGCCCTTCACTTTTCCCAGCCCGGCCTCGGCCAGTTCCGCGATGATGGCGTATCCGTAGGTGGGCCCGGCTTCGAGGGCTTGCAGGGTGCATAGCCCGAGTGCGGCGCGGAGCCAATCGCTTGGCCAGTCGGCAACTTCGGTTGGCGTGGAGGTGGTGGTGGGCATAGCTAGACTGTATGCCTAACTAGTAAGCGTGTCAACGAGTTGGGTTCGAGAACGTGCGCGAGCCTCGTGTGCGGCGCCTTCGCAACGATGCTCGCCGCGTCCTAGGACCCTCTCCTGCGTGCGCCTTGTTGCAATTGGTGTTGCACATCACGCGGTGGCACGGTTATTGTTGATGCGTCAGGCGGAACGTTTCTGAAGTTCTGGCCGTCGCTCTAAAAATGGGCGAAATCCGGGCGGATCGCCCGAAGACGAATATGGCCTTTTATTTGCTGCATTCGAAAGTCTCAAAAATGTCTTCAGTTTCTGCTGCCGTTTCCCGCGCCCTTTTAACCTGCACCTCAGAAATCTTCGGCGTGATGGGAAATGGCAATGCCCACTTCCTTGACGCCGCCGTGCGTTCGGGGTTCGGCTTCACCGCCGTACGCCACGAATCCGCGGCCGTCAGCGCCGCGGATGCCTACTACCGGATCACCGGAAAGCTGGCAATCGCCACCACCACCTACGGTGCCGGGTTTAGCAACGCCATCACCCCACTGGCCGAAGCCGCCAAGGCGCGAGTTCCGCTGGTTCTCCTCACCGGGGGCCAGCCCTCCACCGGCGCCAGGGGCTGGGATATCGACCAGACAGCTATCAACAACGCCGTCGGGGCGACGACCTTTGTCATTGACGCGTTATCCCCGATGGCCACTACCTATGCCGCGGTTGCCCACGCGCTGCGGGAACGCACTGCTGTGGTCATCTCGATTCCCTATGACATCGTCGCCGACGAAGCTGCCGAGGAATCGCAGATTTCGCTGGCCGACTTCCAGCACGAACCCAGCTACCAGAGTGCCGATAATCAGCTAGTGACTCAGGCCGCCGCCGCGCTGAATGAGGCTAAGCGCCCGCTGGTGATTTACGGCCGCGGCGCTCGCCTCTCGAACGCGGCCCAGGCGATCGCCGCGCTCGCCGATTCACTCGGGGCGCTGAGCTCAAGCACCGCACTGGCGCCGAATCTGCTGACCGGTCGCCGAGGGGATCTGGGCATTACCGGTGGATTCTCCTCGGCCGAAACCGCCGCCCTGATCCACGAGGCGGACGTGGTGCTGGTCCTCGGGGCATCACTGAATCAATTCACCATGCGATTCGGCGATCTGCTGAATGCGTCAGCCCACATCCTTCAGGTTGATGTTGCCCCGGCTCCGACTAATCCTCGCGTTGATACCTTCGTGCGGGGCGATGTCTCTGCCGTTGTTAGGGGACTGCTCCAGCAACTGACCGAACGCGCTCCCGGAAACCGGTGGGTGGATTCTGTGGCCCCGCGGCTCACGCGGATCAACGATCATGCTCCGGGTGACCCGATCGCCGCGGACGGCCTGCTGGATCCACGCGCGGTGGCTCGCATCCTGAACACCATGATCCCGGCGGACCGCGTGGTGGTGCAGGACGGTGGCCACTTCATCGGATGGGGTCCGATGTACTGGGACGTCCCGGGCCCACACGCCCTGAGCATGGTGGGAACCGCCTACCAGAGCATCGGGCTGGGTCTGGCCTCCGCGGTGGGTGCGGGTGTGGCTGCGCCGAATTCAACGGTCGTATTGGCCAGCGGTGACGGCGGCTTCCTGATGGGCCTGGCCGACCTGGAATCTGTTATCCGCACGGTGCGCAGTGGCATCATCGTCATTTACAACGACGCTGCCTATGGGGCAGAAATTCATCAGTATGGATCCATCGGCTTGCACGAGGAGCCCATGCTGATCCCCGAGGTCGACTTTGCCGCGGTGGCTCGCGGTCTGGGTGCACGGGCAACCAAGGTGCGGGCCTTGGAGGATCTGGCGGAGCTAGATCGTTGGGTCGCCGAGGGAGCGCACGGAGTCTTCTTGGTGGATTGCCGCATTTCTGCGGACGTTCGAGCCCCGTACATGCAGGAAATTCTTGAGGCCAATCGCAAGGCTGCGCACGTGCGCAAATAGGTGCCGCAGCGGCTGGGGTATTGCGCCGGAAGAAAAACCTACGGGTTGAGTAATCCCAAACCTACCGGAACGTAGCTTGCGCGCCTTAGTGTGGGAGCGTGCGATACTCGATCCTGACGGCCCTGCTGGCCGTAAGCCTCACGGCGGCCGCGGTGGGCGGTGCCGTTCCGGCGCAAGCACAAACCCTCAGCGTTGTGAACCCCGCCATCGTGCAACCGCCGAGAGTCTCGACGCTGCCCTTCACGGATTCCCGAGAGTTAATGGCCCCCTCATCCCTGCGCGTTGCGACGTTTAACGCCTCGCTAAATCGCCCGAATGCCGGCCAGTTGGCATTGGACTTGTCCACGTCCTTGGACGCTCAAGCCAAGGCCGTGGCCGAGATTATCCAGCGAAATGCGCCGGATGTGCTGTTGCTCAATGAGTTTGACTACGACGCCACCGGAGCTGCGGCACAGAACTTTAATACCAATTACCTGAACCGTTCCCAACGCGGAGCGAACCCCATCGATTACCCGTACACCTACGCCGCGCCCTCAAACACGGGCATCCCCAGCGGGGCGGACCTTGACGCAGATGGCGTCATTGGCGGACCCGGGGACGCGCTGGGCTTCGGTGACTTCGAGGGTCAGTACGCCATGGTGCTCTATTCCAAGTACCCCATCGACACCGATCATATTCGCACCTTCCAGAACTTCCTCTGGAAGGACATGCCAGATTCATCGCTGCCCACCGACTACTACGGCGAGCTGATCCAATCGGTGCTGCCCCTACCGAGTAAGTCCATGTGGGATGTGCCCATCTCCGTGGATGGCAAGCTAATCCACGTGATCGCCGCGCATCCCACGCCGCCGGTCTTTGACGGCAGCGAAAAACGCAACCAGCGCCGTAACCACGATGAGATCCGCCTGCTGAACGACTATCTCGGTGCCGACGGGGCCGGCGAATACATCTACGACGATGCCGGAGCGCGCGGCCCGCTGGCGACGGGCAGCACGTTTGTGGTGCTGGGTGACTTGAACTCCGACGCGACATCCGGTGGCTCCAACCCGGCGGCCATTACCGCATTGCAGGAAAATCCGTTGCTCGTTGATCCGCTGCCCGCCAGCCAGGCTCAGGAGCTCAGCCCGGAGCTTCGCCGACTGGCCGCCGCCCACAATCCGCTGGGTACCGCCGACTTCGGCCCGAGTACCGGAGTGCTGCGCGTGGACTACGTCCTGCCCTCGGTGGGACTGCCGGTGCGCGACGCCGGGGTCTATTGGCCGGCCGCAGGTCAGGTGGGAGCCGACCTGGTCTCTACGTGGCCTCCGGTCAGCAGCGACCACCGACTGGTCTGGGTGGATATCAAGCTCGAGAGCTAAATGCCCGAACGTACAAAGCTGGCTGCGTGCTCCGATTCTTTCGGAGCACGCAGCCAGCTTTTGTCTTCGGCCTAGGACGCGCCGTGGTGTTCGGATTCCTCGGTGCGCTGGGCCGCGGAGTCGTCCCCGATGCTCACCGCCGTGCCAAGGCGCTGAGAGCGGCGCTGAGCCAGCGCATTAAGCACACCAATGACAACGGTGAGTCCTAGGGTCATCAGCAACTGTGTCCGGCTGGCCGGATCAAAGAGGGCCAGGACCACGATGCCTGAGAGCATCAGCAGCGCCAGAATCGACAGATAGGGGAACAGTGGCATGCGGACCGGCAGGTGGATCGAGGGATCTCGGTCGGCACGAATGCGCAGGATCAACTGCGAGAGGGCAATGAATCCCCAGGTGACCAACAGCGTGGAACCCACCGCGTTCAGCAGCATCGGCATCACCACATCGGGTGCCACGTAGTTCATCACCACGGCACCAGAGCATAGGATGACCGACGCGGCCACGGCGACATAGGGGTTGTTGCTTCGACTGCGTCGCTGGATCACGCGCGGGGCAATGCCACGTTCGGAAAGCGAAAGAAGCATGCGCGAGGCGGCATAGATGTTCGCGTTCATCGCCGAGAGCAGGGCAACGACCACCACCAGGGCCATGATCGAATCGATCCACGGGATGTTGGCAAAGGTGAGCACCGCGACGAACGGGGATGCGGCAAGCTCCGGCGACGTCCAGGGCAGTACCGAGACCATCACTAGAGCGGAGCCAACGTAGAAGACCAAAACTCGGAAGAGCACTCCACGCACGGCCTTGCGGATAGAGGTACGTGGGTCATCACTTTCCGCCGCGGCGATGGCCACTATCTCGATACCGCCAAAGGCGAAGATGACCATCAGAAGTCCGGCACACAGGCCCACCACGCCGTTAGGCAGGAAGCCGCCGTTGGCCACCAGGTTGGAAATCCCCGTTGCTTCAACACCGGGTATTAATCCGAAGACCAGCGCGATGCCCACGGCCAGGAATGCCATGATGGCGGCGACCTTGAGGAAAGAGAACCAGTACTCGAATTGGCCGAAGCGTGCCACATTGGCCAGATTCACCGCGGTCAAAAGGGCAACAAAGATCAGTGACCACGTTCCCTGAGAAACATCGGGGAACCAGCTTCCGACGATGGCAGCGGCTCCGGTAGCCTCGGCCGCGATCACGATGACGCCCTGGATCCAGTACAGCCAGCCGATGATGGCCCCGGCATTGGGACCCATGGCCCGGGTGGCATATACGGAGAATGAGCCCGAGGACGGGTTGGCGGCAGCCATCTCACCGAGCATGTTCATGATCAAAATGACCAGCAGCCCCGCCAAGGCGAAGGCCAAGATGACGCTGGGGCCGGCGACGGCCACGGCTTGCCCCGACCCGATAAACAGGCCGGCTCCAATGGCGCCCCCGATGCCCATCATGGTGATTTGTCGGGTACTCAGACTGGTGGTCTTGGGTCGGGCGGTGGTGTTAAGCATGTGTGGACGCTTCCTGCAGTGCGTTGATCACGGCACTAGCGATGGCATGGTTGGCCTCGGGGGAACCGATGGAAATGCGAATGCCTTCCCCGGCAAAAGCGCGCGCCCAGATCCCCGCGGCGCGAAGTTGTGTATCAACGTCTTCGGTTGCTGCCCCGGTGGGTAGCCAGATGAAGTTGGCTTGTGAATCAATGACGTTGATATCGGCAGCGTGCAGTGCGTTCTGCAGAGTTTCGCGTGCCTGGATGAGCTCGTTGATGCGCAGCTGCAATTCATCTTCGTGCTCGAGGCTGAGGACGGCAGCGCGCTGGGCGAGGGCACTGACTCCGAAGGGAACGGCTGTCTTGCGCAGGTTTGCTGCGACCTGAGGTGGTGCCACGGCATAGCCGATGCGCAGGCCGGCCAGCCCATAGGCCTTGGAGAAAGTGTGCAGCACCGCGACGTTGGGGTAGCGGCGGAAGAAGTCCAAGCCCACGGCCGAATCCGCATCGGTGTTGAAGTGGACGTAGGCCTCGTCGATGACGACCAGCACGTGGGCTGGAACCTTCGCCATAAAGGCGTCAACCGATGCGGTATCCACCACCGTACCGGTGGGGTTGTTGGGGTTACAGATGAAGATCAGGGCGGTGCGTTCGGTGATGGCCTCGGCCATGGCCACCAGATCGTGGCCGCCGTCGGCATCCGAGGGAACCATCACCGGGGTGGCCCCCGCGACATGGGCGAGGATGGGGTAGGCCTCAAAGGAGCGCCAGGCGAAGATCACCTCGTCGCCGGGATTTGCCGTCCCGTGAATCAATTGACCGGCGACCTCAACGGATCCCGCACCCAGGGCAATGCATTGGGCCTCGACGTCGAGCCGGCTGGCCAGGGCACCGATCAGTTCGGGGGCCGCGGCATTCGGGTACTGGTTGATGGTGCCCAGCTCGGCAGCCATCCCACTCATCACCGATTCGAGCGGAGGGTAAGGGTTTTCGTTGGAGGAGAGCTTAAAGGCCTTCTCGCCCTGCCCCGGTGTTGCTCCCTGCTTGTATGCGGGGATGGCTTGCAGGGATGTGCGCTGGACAATGCTCATGGGTGGTGCCTCCAGAAGAGTAAATCGCTTGCACGTCGCCGGTGACGTGACTCACATAAGCTAAGGAAGTCTGCCCAATCGGGTCAACCGCACCACAAAACACCGCACAGGATGTACATAAGGAGCAGCTCGCGGCGCGGATTACTGGACATTCTGTCCACTGTTCTTTCCGGCTGCATTCAGCCTACCGCCATTGCGCAGCGAGTCGATTCGCTCCTCCTGCGCCGGCTCGGCTGCTGTTTCCAGGCCCTGTTGTGCGGCCTCCCTAGCCAAGGGGATGATCCTGTTCTCGAAGTGGGATGCCAGAACGATGGAGGAGGAGCTTCTGTCCATGCCCTCGGTGGCGGAGATCGCATCAAATACCCGCTGAAGATCAGCGGTGGATCGAGCAACAATCTTCACGAGGAAGTCACTGGATCCCGAAACCGTGTGCAGTTCGAGAATCTCCGGGATCTGGGCAAGCTTTTCGGCCATGCCTGAGTGCCCGAGATTTTGTTGGATCCGCAACGAGCAGAACGCCGTGACCGGGTATCCCATGGCGGCGGCATCGATGTGTGGGGCGATGCGGGTGATGACACCCGACTCGTGCAAGCGGTTTAGGCGATTTTGTACGGTTCCCCGGGCAACGCCCAGACGTTTGGAACACTCCATGACCCCAATGCCCGGAAAATCGGTATACAGCTCGATCAGGGACACATCCAACGAATCGATTCTCATGCGCCCCAGTATGCGACGCCTCGGATCACGAGCGCGAATCGATGCCGGATTCTCTACGGAACTTTTGGCCGGTGCGAGCCGCTAGATTGGTTTTATGGATGAGGGAATCTACTCACGGCCCGAAGACCAGCGCGCGGGCACCGACCTGGTGGTCGTTTTGCATGGTTATGGTTCAAACCCCGAACGTATGCTCGGCTGGTTCGATCAGCTGCCGGCCACCGCCACCGGTGTTGCGTTGCGCGGGCACATGGATGTCGGGGGCGATCACGGGTGGTTCCTGTTGGACTACTTCCTGACCAATGATTTTTCCCAGGTGGTCGCGGCCGCCCAAAAGGTCCTTGATTGGCAGGATCTGTACGCACTGGGTTATCGCACCATCAGCCTGCTGGGCCATTCCCAGGGCATGGCGATGGCGACAACCTTGCACCGACTGCGACCCGGAAGCTACGCCACGATCGTGGGGCTCAGCGGCTTCGTGCTGTCCAACGAACTGCTGTCGCTCACAGATGTTTCACCGGAGGAAGGAACTGGTGTCCCGTTCTTCTGGGGACGGGATCCCTATGATGTGGTGATCAATTCCGCTGCAGTTGCATATACGCGTGAGTGGTTGCAGGAAAACACGACACTGACGGCACGCACCTACCCGGAAATGGGCCATGGTTTCGGTCCCGACGAACGCCGGGACGTACGAAGTTTCTACAAGCATTACCTGCCTGGAGACCGTGCGTCCTGATGTTGCGAGCCGGGCCGCAGGATCAACCGGATGGTTGATCCGGGAGAGGTCATCACCGGGCAAAGTGAGAGGTATAAAGCGGTCGGGCCCAAGCCCGAGGGGCCCTGACCGCCGAAACCTCATCACCCGGGCAGTACCGACAGGAATAACACTCACCATGTTGAGATTGATGTATACGGCCTTTGCCTTTGGAATCAGCGGAGTCCTCTCCGGTCTCTACTACCGAGAGCTGACGAAGTTTTACGACTTTACAGACCGCTCGGCTTCCCAGCTGCCACTGGTCCATACCCACCTGCTGGTGCTGGGGTTCATGTTCCTGCTCATCGTCTTGGCACTGGAGAAGCTCTTTTCCCTCTCCGTCGCCGCGCCGCGGGCCTTTTCCTGGTTCTACTGGATGTGGACGCTCGGTGTGGCTCTGACCGGCGCGATGATGCTGGTGAAGGGAACACTGGTGGTGCTGGATGTTGATGCTAGCTCGGCGGCCTTCGCTGGCATTGCCGGAATGGGGCACATCGCGCTGAGCGTTGGGGTGGTGCTACTTTTCGTTTCATTGCGTGCGGCGGTGCGCAATACTCAAACCAGCGCGTTGCCCGCGACCGTGCGAGTAGGTCGCTAACAACCCTTCTCAGGCGGACTCAGGCAGACAGAGAGCTGGAGTGGCAATATTCAAATGTGATTGCCGCTCCATATCAGCCTGAAGGCCCTAGCCTAGGCCTAGGCGAGGGCCTTGGCCTTAAGAATGCCGAATTCGGCTTCCGTGATCGTTCCAGAATCTAGAAGTGACTTGGCTTCGAGGATCTGTTTGGCCGGATCGCTTGTTCCTGTGACCGAACGAAGGTAGTCCGTGGTGCTGTTGGCGGCTTGCTCGGCACGGGATTGCTGACGCAGGGCCATCCCGCTACCGCGTAACACCAGATAGACGAGCGAGGTCAGCACAGGCAGTGCGATGAGTAAAAGAATCCACAGTGCCTTGATCCAACCGCTGAGATCCGAATCCCTAAAGAGGTCGCCGACAATTTGGAACATCACCACCAGGTAAGACAGGAAGAAAAAGATAACGATCATTGACCAAAGCGTTTCTGCGAAATTCACGGGGTGACCTTTTCGTGGGAGCGGAAAACCTGATGGAGTGGGGTGAGAATTCCAGCGTATCTATAAAACAGTAAAGGGAAAGGTTTTTACGGTTTTAGTTTTGCCCAGCAAATGGTCAGCCAGGGATTGTTTACTTATGCCGAGCGAAAATTTCGTTTTCTGTAGCCACCCAGTGCCGATAGAGTCGGAGCAGGATGAAAAAGAACCCCATTACCTCCAGTGTCATTGGTCCCAACGGCAAACCCGCTCCTGGGCTTCAGGGTGCCATTATGAAGGCAGTCAGCGTTCAGCGGCCCCTGGTTCTGGCCTACCTGCGCCGCTTACGCCGCAAAAACCCCACCTTCACCGCCGCTGAACTCGCCAAGATCGTTGAACGGGACTACCTGCTCACCATCACCGGGTCCGGAGCTGCCGTGGGTGCCACGGCAGCTATTCCAGGTGTCGGAACCGTAGCTGCGTTGGGCTTCTCCGCCGCCGCAACCGTCGGTTTCCTCGAAGCGAGTGCACTCTATGCTCAAGCGCTCGCCGAGTTGCACGGGATTACGACCGAAGATCCAGATAAATCACGGCTGCTGGTCATGGCCATTCTCATGGGTGATGAGGGAAGCTCGATGATTTCTGCGCTAACCCATCAGGTCGCGGGTCGTGGTTCAGGCCCCGTCAAGGGGTGGGCAGCGATGTTTGGGGCCAACAAACAGTCCAGCCTATGGACGACCATGCAAGGCACCATGCAGCGGACCTTCATGAAGAAGATGCTCGCCACGCAGGGGGCCTCGATGTTCGGTCGGCTGGTTCCCTTCGGAATCGGAGCTGCGGTAGGTGGCTTCGGCAACCGATTCCTGGGCAAGAAGGTAGTTGAAGCCGCGGGGTTGGCCTTTGGCAGCATGCCCACCAGCATCCCCGGGCTATTAGCCGGAGAGTTGGAAGCGGGAACAGCGCTCGCCGAGGTTGAGGCAGACATCGAAGCAGAGCGCAGCCGCCGCGCGAGCAGCCTCGGGACCGGCGAAGAGCGCTAACGCAGTAGCGCGTTGGCCAGGCTGAAAATTACCAGGCCGGCCAGGGAGCCGACGACCGTACCGTTGATGCGGATGAACTGAAGGTCTCGGCCCACCTGCAACTCGATCTTTTCGCTGGTTTCCTTTCCGTCCCAACGTGCAACGGTGTCGGTGATCAGCGACGTGATCTGCCCCCGGTAGTTCTCCACGACGTAGCCCACCGCGTTGAGCGCCCAGATATTGACCTTGAGGGCCAGGTGCTCATCGTCGTGCAATCGCGAGCCAAAGTCGCGGATGGCGGCAATCAACGAACGGCGAAGCTCAGACTCGGGGTTCTCCATGGCGTCAACGAGTGCTGCCTTGATCGAGGACCAGCTGGTCGCGGCCAACTCGCGCAGTTGGGCGTCGCCCAACAATGAGTGTTTGAGTGCCTCGACCCGCTCGATCATTTCTTCATCCGATTGCATGTCCGTGGCGAACTTTTCCAGCCACGTATCGATGCTCAGGCGCAGAGAATGCTCGGGATCGTTGCGGACTCCTTGGACGAACTTCTGGGATTCCCGATAAAGCTTTTCGCCCAACAAGGTATCAACCACGGAGGGAACCCACGAGGGGGAGCGCTCGGATACCAAGGAAACGATCATGGATCGGTTGGCGGTTACCCATTGCTCGGCCCGTTCGGCCAAAAGGTCCACCGCAGGTTTGTGATGCCCGTCGATGATGACCCGCTGCATGATCCGACCCAACGTTGATGACCACTCGGGTGCGAGCATGTGCTTTTTGGCCAGCGACTCCAGAAGGGCCAATACGTCACGATCATCGAGTACCTCAAGCACGGCTCCCACGGCTGTAGCAACCTCCTGGGCGACCCGGGTGGCTGAATCCTCCTTGGCTAGCCATCCTCCGGCGCTACGGGCGACATCAAATTGCTGAAGCTTCGTCTCGATCACGTCGCGGGAAAGGAAATTCTCCTGAACAAACTGTCCCAGGCTCTCGCCAATCTGGTCCTTCTTCCGCGGGATGATCGCGGTATGCGGGATTTTTAGGCCTATCGGGTGCTTAAAGAGTGCCGTCACCGCAAACCAGTCGGCCAGTGCGCCCACCATGCCGCCCTCGGCCGCGGCACGCACATACTCCAGCCACGGATAACGCCCCTGCAGGGCGAAAGCCACGGCGAAGATCACGGCCATGATGATCAAAAGGCCCGTGGCAAGGCGTTTCATCTTTCGCAGGGCGACTGCCTTGGCTGCGTCGTTGACAGCGGCCAAGCCGAATCCGGATGACGTCATGGGTAGTGGCTCCCTCTGCCTGGACGGCGTGATCGGACAGGATTCAACGATAGTTCACCATCGAGTTGGCGCGGCACACGGCGCGGGAGCTAGCGGCCAGCGGTAGCGTAAAAGGCATGCGAACCCTTGTTTACGCCCACCGCGGATCATCGAAGGCCTATGCAGAAAACACCCGTGCCGCCTACCAACAGGCACTTGCTGACGGTGCCGATGGCATCGAATGCGATATTCACCTGAGCTCCGATGGCTTTGTGGTGTGCCATCACGACCCGACTGTTGATCGGACCTCGAACTCCAGTGGAAAAGTCGGCGAAAAGACTCTCGCGGAACTGCGAGCGATGGATTTTTCCTCGTGGAAGAACTCGGAGATTCCCGCCACCTACGGTTCAATTCATGAGCAGTTGGTGACCCTCGGTGAACTTGTCGGGCTACTGCGGGCGGCGGAGCGCTCGGTGGGGCTGGCTGTTGAGATTAAGCACCCGAGTCCCTTCGGCCGTGGGCTGGAGGACGCCATGTTGTTGGAGCTTGAAGCACTGGGTTGGGATGCGAAGACCTCCATGGTGGGAGAGGTCTACATTTCATTTATGAGTTTTGACCCAGACTCGGTGCGATACCTGATGGAAAGAATTTCTCCCCAACACCTTTGCCAGTTGGTTACCGAGGTTGATGAGGATTGGATCGAGGAGCTGATCAAGGCGGGTGACAAAGACAGGGCGGCGGTGGCCGAGGTGCTGGCACAGGCCATGACCGACGGTGTTGAACTTCTTAATTCCGGGGCCCCACAACTGGCTGGCCCGGGAATTGCCTACGTGCGTAAATACCCGGAGGTGACCGGACAATGGCTGGAACGCGGTGCGACCTTCCGTGTGTGGACAGTGGATGAGCCCAGCGACGCCAGCTATCTTGTGGGGCTCGGAGTCACCCAGATCACCAGCAATGTTCCCGCACTCATCAAAAAACACCTCGGGCTCGCCTAGTCGCGATCCAACGGCTCGGGCGGCTGTGCCCAAACCAAAGGCATAGACTTTTCGCGTGAAACAACTGAACGCATATTTTTCCGACACGTACCTCTTCGCAACAGCAGCCACTGTCATCGCCGCGGGCAAAGACGACGCCGGTGAATCCTGGATCGCCGTGAGTCCAAACATCTTCCACCCTCGTGGTGGCGGTCAGCTCGAAGACAGCGGAACCGTGGAGGATCGCGAGGTCACCGTGAGCCGCCAAGACTCAGGCCTCGTAGTGCTCAGCGGCGCCGGCACGTACACCGTGGGAACCGTGGTGAATACCGCGATAGACCCCGAAAAGCGCCTGCTGCACGCGGCGCTACACACCGCAGGACACCTGATTGGATTCATCGGGGAGCAGCGTGGCTGGGAGCACAGTGGTCACAGCCACTTCCCGGGGCAAGCTCGGCTGGATTTTGACCCCGCCTCGGTGCCCGAGGACTTGAGTGTTCCCGAATCCCGAGGCACCCTCATCGCCGAGCTCCAAGATCGATTTGTCACCCTGGTCGGTACCAGGGCGGCGGTGACCAGCAGCCTTGATGAGGCGGGAATCCGCACGGTGGTCATCAACGGGGTTAATGCCGAGCCCTGCGGTGGTACCCACGTCAGCGATCTGGGGGTACTGCAGGACGTCCGGATCATGGAGGCCAAGATCAAACGCGGCACTCTCAAGGTTCGCTACGAGGCATCCCACGCATAAAATCGCCGAACTCACCCCGGCCCGGGACCAGCGCTTGTCCTGAGCCCGGGCGGATCAATGACTAGGCTAGAGATCGTGCCATCAACATTTTTTACCCCCGCAACCAAGATCGGCCTATCCATCTCGGTTGCCACTGGGCTGTACGCCATCTCCTATGGGGCGCTCGGTGTTGCAGCTGGCCTGAACGTATGGCAGATCGCCGCGCTGAGTCTGCTGATGTTCACCGGCGGCTCTCAATTCGCCTTCATCGGAGTTATCGCGGGAGGCGGAAGCCCGGGGGCAGCTTTTGGCGCGGCAACTCTCTTGGGCGTCAGAAATGCCGTTTATGGCATGCAGGTCAAATCCATGATCAGGCCACGAGGTTTAAAGAAACTACTGGCGGTTCAACTCACTATCGATGAATCCACCGCCACGGCCGCCGGACAAGGTGAACCCGCGGAGCAAAAGCGTGGTTTCTGGGTAGCTGGCATGGGTGTATACATATTGTGGAATATCTTTACTATTGTCGGCGCGCTCCTAGGTGACGCCATGGGGGATCCGAAAACCTGGGGTCTTGACGGCGCTGCCGTCGCAGCATTCTTGGGCCTGCTGTGGCCCCGCTTGAAATCGTCGGAGCCAATCGCCGTCGCCTCGGTGTGTGCCTTGGTCACGGTCCTGGCCGTCCCATTGGTGCCGCCGGGCGTGCCGATCCTTGTTGCTGCGATCGTGGCCGGCGTGTGGGGGTACTTCGGACGCGGTCCCTCCGACGAAGGACTCGAACCGGACGTCAAACCGCGCGGCACTCGAGGGGAAATCGCATGAGTGGGCTCTGGTGGTGGATTCTTGCCGGGTGCGCCGTGGCGTACGGAACCAAACTTTTGGGCTATCTGGTTCCGGAACGGATTCTCGAAAACGAGCGAATGACCCGCGCTGCCGGAACCCTGACCATTGGGTTGCTGGCGTCATTGACCCTCGTTAACACCGTGGCCACCGGGACCTCGGTGGTCTTTGACGCGCGGATCGCCGCACTGGTTGCTGCGGGAGTCGCCCTGCTGCTGCGGGCTCCGTTCCTTGTGGTCGTCATGGTGGGTGCCGGAGCTGCTGCCCTGTCGCGCTATCTGGGGTGGGGCTAAAAAGCTCGGCTCTCTCGGGATGTCGAGCGGGGGATTAAGCGTAGTTCCATGACGTTTTGGTGACACGCGCGGGTGACATGTTGGTGCCACGGTGGCACAGTGGAAGCATGATTGTTGCATTTTCGCTAGCGCCCAGTACCGACAACACCGACGGGTCGGTCCACAACGCGGTTGCCGCTGCGGTCAAGGTGGTCAGGGACTCCGGACTACCCCATTCCACCACGTCAATGTTCACCGAAATTGAGGGCGAATGGGATGAGGTAATGGATGTCGTCAAGCGCGCGACCGAGGCCGTGTCCGCCTATGGATCCAGGGTTTCACTGGTTCTCAAGGCCGATATCCGCCCGGGCTACACCGGCGAATTACGCGGAAAAATTGACCGTCTAGAAAAGGCCATCAGCGAGCAGGAGTGATCATGATGGAGCCCCCAACCGAACCGGTAACCCCGACCGACATCGACGCCTATTTAGTCGCAAAGCTGCTAGAACCGGATCCCGCCATGGCAGCCGCCCGGGAACTCGCAGAGCGAGAAGGTCTGCCACATATCGAAGTCAGCGAACTGCAGGGTAAGTTCCTGATGCTCCTGGCGCAGATGTCTGGCGCCAAACGAGTGCTGGAAATCGGAACCTTGGGCGGGTACTCCACGACCTGGCTGGCCCGCGGTGTTGGCGCAGATGGGCACGTGACCACGTGCGAGTTCGAACCGCTACACGCGCGGGTGGCCGCGGATAATCTGAAAGCCTGTGGGGTGGGGGATCGCGTTGATATTCGTATCGGCGCGGCCCGGCAGACACTCGACGCGATGTTGGCCGAGGATTGCGAACCGTTCGACCTGATCTTCATCGACGCGGACAAGGAAAACAATCCACACTACATAAACTCCGCCATTATGCTCGGCCGTCCCGGAACTGTGCTGGTGGTCGACAATGTGGTGCGGTCCGGCGCGGTGCTGCATGTTGGTGACGCGCTGAGCGATGCCGGACGATTGATCAACGGAGTGCGCGCCGGAATTGATCGCCTAGCGGCGGACCCGCGCGTGGACGCCACGGCGCTTCAAACGGTGGGGGCCAAGGGCTGGGACGGGTTTGCCCTCGCTTTGGTGCGTTAAGACACGCGGATCGGGCGGGAGCTTCATCACCGTTT
This sequence comes from Paeniglutamicibacter sp. Y32M11, assembly GCF_019285735.1. Classification (GTDB taxonomy): domain Bacteria; phylum Actinomycetota; class Actinomycetes; order Actinomycetales; family Micrococcaceae; genus Paeniglutamicibacter. The sequence continues at coordinate 146,108 of NZ_CP079107.1, forward strand.
TCGTCCGCAGGGTACACCAGCACATAGGCTTGCCCCTGTGACTACAGAGCCCTACGCCATCCGCCTCGCTACGCCCGAAGATATCCCCGCAGCATTGGAGATGAAGCTTCGCGCCTGGGAAGAGACCTATTCCGACCAGCGTCCGGCCTCCTTCTTCGAGAATGCTCGTGCCTCGCTGGAGAAACAAGCCGACTGGTGGACCCGTGGTTTAGCCCAGGGTGCCGAACTGTGGATTGCTTCCACCGCTGACGGTGAGGTGGTCGGTGTTGCAGGGGGCGGACCCGCCTCCGACGACGATGCAGATACGGGTATCGGCATCGAACTGCAGCTGCTCTACGTGCTGGCGCTAGCCCACGGCACGGGCCTCGGCGCGCGACTTCTGGAAACGGTACTCGGCCAACGCGACGCTGTGCTCTGGGTATTGGAGAACAACCCGCGCGCCCAAGCTTTCTATGCCAAGCAGGGCTTCGTGGCCGACGGCCGCGTTGAGGCCCTGCTGGATGACTGGGCAGGGCTCAACGAGGTCCGGATGGTTCGGCGCGGTGGCACTCGTGGCTAAGGGCAAGAACAAGCGGACCAAGAACAATGCCGCGGTTCTTGTCGATGCCCCCGCGGCACCTGAAGACGGCCCGCTCGAAGGCATTTACCCCATCGACACCGGCACAGCCGAACTGGAACGCGACCCCTATTCGCCCACCGGGTGGTTACTGCGGATCAACGATGTGCCCTCCTCCCATGTGGACCTGGCAGCGCCGGGACACCTCGATTTCGAGTACATGCGCTGGATCGCCGCACTCATCCGCTCTCGCTTCAACCCGGGGCAGATTGAATCTCAGGGCTATAAGCTCCGTGCCCTACATCTGGGCGGTGGGGCTTGCTCCATGGCTCGCTGGGCCGACGACACGTACCCCAACGCCCGGCAGCTGGTGGTGGAGCTCGACGGCAAGCTCGCCGCCTTGGTACGGGCCTGGTTTGACCTGCCGCGTGCGCCATTGCTGCGGATCCGGGTGGGTGAAGCCGGCGAGGTATTGGGCACGCTCACCGAGGCCACCCGCGATCTGATCATCCGTGACGTTTTTGCCGGCGACCAGACACCCAAGGACCTGACCACGCTGGCCTTCACCGCCCAGGCGGCCCGAGTGCTGGATACCGATGGCCTGTACATCGTGAACTGCGGGGACACTCCCGCGCTGGAAAACGCCCGCCGCGAGGCAGCCACCATCGGTACGGTCTTTAAATACGTGGCCATCGTCGCGGACCCGACCATGCTCAAGGGCAGGCGCCACGGCAACGTGATCATTGCCGGCTCCAACGCACCGATCCCGGCCGGTGCCGTATTCATCCGCGAACTGCTCGGTGGTGGGGTTCCGGCACAACACTGGGATGACACCACGGTGCGCGCCTTCGCGCGCCACACCGTCGCCAGCTAGCCAGCTACCCACCCCCCCGCACCTCACCACCACGTCGAGCAGGAGCTCCAGCGCCGTCATGAACACCCCCATCACAGTTTCCTGGAGCGTCGAGGGCCAGGAGCGCACCGCGCTTTGGTCCTCATCCAACAACGCGGCACCGCCCAAAAGCATCCTGCCGGTTGATGACACGTTGGGGGCCGACGACGCCTACAAGCTGGCCACCTCCGGCACCGGCATGCTGTTCACCGGGGATTACCACAATGCCCGACAACTGCTCAGCGCCATCTCACGCCGAATCCCGGACGGAGCCAAGGCCAAGCGCAAAACCGCACCGCTATCCACCGCTGAGCGCTTCTACAAGTACCGCCAGGCGCGCACACACCGGGCTCGGATCCTTTCCATGCTGCTCGTGCCCCTCGGCGCCGGCCCTGCCGTGTCGCTGCGTCGGGCGCCAGATGTTACCGAGGCCTGGACCAACGCCTTCGGTCACCTTGAGTCCGATGCGGTGGTGCCGTTGCAGGAATTGCTTGGTGCCATCGGCGCTCAACAGTGGCGCTCCACCGGATTACACATCGCGGCGCTGGATGCCAAGATCCACCCGCATTACGGCACTTTCGCCCCGATTCGGGGGGAGTACCTGGAACTGGTCGCTCGAGCGGAGCTGCCCGGATTGGGGCTGGGCTTTGACATCGGCACCGGCACGGGCGTGCTGGCAGCGATTCTTGCCAAGCGTGGTGTGGAACGGGTGATCGGCACAGATTCGCAGGATCGCGCGATCGCCTGCGCCACGCAGACGTTCCAAACGCTGGGCCTTGAGGACAGGGCCGTGGCCATCAAACAGGACATGTTCCCCGAGGGTCGGGCGGATGTTGTGGTGTGTAACCCACCGTGGTTGCCGGGCACCCCCGCCACACTCCTTGACTACGCGATCTATGACCCGAAGTCCGCGATGCTGCGAGCCTTCCTCAAATCCCTCCCCGAGCACTTGGTGCCCGGTGGCGAAGGCTGGCTGGTCATTTCCGATCTGGCCGAACGGCTGGGACTGCGCAGTCGCGACGAGCTGTTGGGGTGGATTCAAGCCGCTGGACTGGTGGTGCTGGGACGCGATGACACCGTCCCATCCCATGGCCGTGCCGTGGATGCCTCCGACCCGTTCCATGCTCAGCGTTCAGCCGAAGTAACCTCGCTGTGGAGACTTGGCGTGAAGTAGCCAACGCATGCCACGAAAAATGCTGCGGGCCGTGGGGAACTTTTGTTCCCCACGGCCCGCTGCATTTGTCCTGCGTTTGGGTGCTCTAATTAGACGCCCATGGCCTGTTCGATGACTCCAATGCCGAAGAAGAGCACGAAGGCTGCTGCAACTGCCCACATCAACGGGTGAACTTCGCGGGCACGGCCCTGGATGGCGCGGATGAACACGAAGGATACAAAGCCAGCACCGATGCCGTTGGCAATCGAGTAGGTGAAGGGCATCAAGACGAAGGTCAGGAATGCGGGGATGGCCACGCCCAGGTCGTCCCATTCGATCTTCGAGACGTGGGAGATCATCATGAAGCCGACAACAACCAGGGCCGGAGCCACTGCCTCGAACGGAACCAGGTGGATCAACGGGGTCAGGAACATCGCGGCGATGAACAGCACGCCGGTGACGATCGAGGCCAGTCCCGTGCGGGCACCCTCGCCGATCCCCGCACCGGATTCAACATAGATCTGGTTGGACGAAGCCGAGGCGCCGCCGCCAACAACTGCACCCAGGGCATCTACCAAGAGCACCTTGTCAACGTCCGGGATGTTGCCATCCTTATCGACGGTTCCGGCCTCGTTGGACAGGCCCACCATGGTGCCCATGGCGTCGAAGAAGATCGAGAGCAGGATGACGAAGGCCAGCAGCAGTGCGGAGGTGGCGCCCAGTGTGCTGAAGGCACCAAAGAGATTGGCCTGCCCCAGTAGGGAGAGATCCGGCAGCGCCCATTCGGGCAGTGCCGGGGCCACCAACGACCAGCCCTGCGGGTTGGCGGTGGTTCCGTCGAAGGAGGGGCCGATCTTGAAAACTGCTTCAAGGATGTTGGCCAGGACAGCGGAGACCACAATGCCGATCAGGATGGCCCCACGTACCTTGCGCACTACCAGTGCCACGGTGAGCAGCAGTCCGACGACAAAGACCAGGATCGGCCAACCGGTCAGCGCACCGTCATAGCCCAGGCCGACGGGTACGGTGGTTCCTGCTGCATCGGGGATACGGCGTACGAAACCGGAGTTGACCAAGCCAATGAGGGCAATGAACATACCAATGCCCACCACGATGGCGGACTTCAGGCTCTGCGGTACCGCGTTAAACACCGCGGTACGGAAGCCGGTGAGGACCAGCACCAACATGGTGAGGCCGGAAATGACAACAAGACCCATGACATCTGGCCAAGTAAGGCCCGGGTTGGTGGCAACCGTGACGGCAATAAAGGCGTTGACGCCCAATCCCGCGGCCATGGCGAAGGGGTGCTTGGCCCACGCGCCCATCAGAATGGTCATCACGCCGGCGACCAATGCGGTTACGGCGGCTACACGGGCGGATCCCAGAGAGTCACCATTTGAATCGGCTCCGGCGAGGATCAGTGGGTTGAGCACCACGATATAGCTCATGGCGAAGAACGTTGCGAAGCCGCCACGGATCTCACGCGAGTAGGTTGATCCACGTTCGGTGACCTTAAAATAGCGGTCCAGACGTGACACTTCAGTCTTGGGGGGCAGGGTCTTTTGCTGAGAGGGCATAGGGGAATTGTAGTTCGGCCTTACGCCTCTAGGCGAAAATATCGCCGAGAAATGCGCCACGCTCATCGATAGATAGACCCACGTCACACAGTGGTGAACAATGGGTGTGTGGGGCCTCACGTGAGGAAGCCCGCGATGACTCAGTCCGTGACACGAAGGAGTGAAGACGATGAGTGAAAACAATAGGGCCCAGGGTGACGCCGAGGCTATCGAGGGAATTGTTGTCGGTGTTGATGGTTCCGACCAGGGCCTGTGCGCCCTGAAGTGGGCCGCTGAAGAGGCTAAGCGCCGAGGAAGTGTGCTGAACATCGTCACTGCCTATACGATCCCGGTTTTCGCTGCATCCTCCATGGATGCCGGCTATGCCACTCTTGACGATCAAATGATCCGTAACGGCGCCGAGGAAGTGGTTCGTCAGGCGCGGGCCACGATCACGGATGAGGGTCTCACGGTCCGCACCTACATCGAGTCGGGCGACCCGGCGGGCGTATTACTTGATTTGAGCAGCACAGCTGAGCTCGTGGTGGTGGGCACCCGTGGCCGCGGAGGATTTGTCGGAAGGCTGCTCGGCTCGGTATCCAGTGCGCTTCCGGCCCATGCAAAGTGCCCCACCGTCGTGGTCCCGCTGTATGTGTCCAAGCGCGACGATAACGCCGTCCAGGTGCTGGATCGGATCGTCGTTGGTGTTGACGGATCGGACCGAGCGCGATTGGCCGTGCTGGTCGCCGCCGAATTGGCCGCCACCCGGGGATTGGCCCTGCGCGTTGTGTGCGCCTTGGCTCCCATCAGCGGAGCGCTGGCCTGGATGCCGGCAACGGTGGATCAGGAGGCCGTCACAGCCGATGTGCGCCACCAGATGGGCATCGGCAAGGCCTGGCTGCAGAGTTTGTTCCCAGACCTTGAGATCGAGACAGACGTGATCGACGGATCCCCGGTGGAAATCCTAATCCGCGAATCCCAAACGGCCCAGCTTTTGGTGACGGGTTCCCGTGGCCGCGGTGGTTTTGCCGGCATGCTACTGGGCTCGACCAGCCAGGGTGTGCTGCACCACTCCAAGGGCCCCGTCATGGTGGTACCGGACGGGGAGGACCCGCGCTTGGCTACCCGTCAGGAGTTTGAGGACAGGGCTAACGGCGCCTAATTAAGTCCGACTCAAATCCAATAAAGGAGGTCCTCGCAACCAATGGTTGCGAGGACCTCCTTTTGGGTAGGGAAGCTATCCCTTAGTACCGTGCCGCGTAGGAGTGCAGGTTGTTGACCCAGCTCAACGGCGTCACCGAAATGCCAGAGGCGGGGTTACGTGCATGCAGCACCTGACCGTTGCCGAGGTAGATGGCTACGTGATAGAACGAGCTACCGCCGTTGGAAGACGAGAACACCAGATCCCCACGCTGCAACTGGCTGAGCGGAATATGCTGCGGGGCCGAAGCATATTGCTGTGACGATGTACGCGGCAGGCTGATGCCCGACTTGGCGAATGCGGCCTGGGAGAAGGACGAGCAGTCGAAGTTGTTTGGGCCGTTTGCACCAAAGATGTAGCCCTTGGAACTGTCGTTGGCGATCATGGTGCCCCAAGAAATGGCGGCGTTGTAGTTGCCAGATGACGAAGGGGCATCGGCCTCTTGAGTCGGCTCCGGCTTTGGCTCCGGCTTCGGAGTGGGCTTCGGCGTCGGCTTAGGGGTTGGTTTCGGCTCTGGCTTGGGCGTCGGCTTTGGAGTTGCCTTCGGCTTTGGCGTGGCCTTGGGCTTCGGTGTAGCTTTCGGCTTCGGCGTTGCCTTGGGCGTCGGGGTTGCCTCGGGAGTGGGGGTGGCCTTCGGCTTTGGTTTTGCCGTTGCTTTTGGTTCCGGAGCCTTCGTTGGTTCCGGTGCTTTGGTCGGTTCTGAAACCACTGTCGGTTCCGGAACCGGGGCAGGCTTGAGAGTTTGAGGCTCGGGGTCCGGTACAGATACCTGCGGTGCCTTCGGTTCTGCGGCCTTGGGGACCAATGTTTGCTTCTGGTCGGTCGGATCCGGAACAGCTGGCGGGGCAGCCAGGGGCACTACCTCGGTGGTGTCCGTTTCCTTGATCGTGAGCGGGGCCGCTTGGGGCATGTTGTCGATTAACGACTGTAGCCGTTCGGCCTCGGCGTCAGCTTCCTTGGCGGCAATGCGCTCGGCTTCCTTCTGAACATCAACCTCGTGGAGGAAGGCGAGCTGACCAATGATCTCTGCGCGCAGCTTCTCCTGTGGCTCAACGGAGCCCTGGTAGCTGGCGAGTGTAGTAGATGCTGTGTCGGCGGCCGTGCGCTGGGCTGCGGTAGCTTCGTCGGCGGCAGTGGCTGCTTCCGAGGCGTAGTCCTGCCAGGCGGTCCACAGCGCTGCAGCATCCTCGGCATTGCTGACGGTTTGCGTTCGGTTGGCGCTCAGCGCATCCATGGTGGAGGCCTTGTAGAGAACGTCGTTTTCTTTGCCGTCTTCCAACATGGTGGTCACGCCGGGGCTCACGCCACCATTGCGGTACACGTCCGAAGCTAGGGCGCCCACGTCCTTCTTGCTTGTGAGCAGGTATTCGGTGGCCTTGCTGGCTTCGGCCTTCGCGTCGGCTGCAATCTGGGTGCGTTTAGCAACCAGTTCATCTGCCGCCAGCAAATTATCCTGAGCGTCTAGCGCTGCGGCTTCGGCAGTGATGATATTTTGGCGTCCGGATTCAATTCCGGATTCAAGCTGTGCAACTAACGCTTTCAGTGCTGCGGGGTCGGATTTGGCGGCTTCGAGCTCTGCCTGCGAGGGCAACGACGAATCGTTGGCGCCGGGCGATGCCAATACGGTGACCGAACCGGGTGTGGTCAGCGGTGCTGCAGCTGCCGGGAGTACGCCCGTAAAGCAGGTGGCTGCCAGCGCGATTGCGCACGCAGCAACGCCTAGTGTTTCCCTGATTGCCATGCCGTGTAATTCCTTACCGCGGCGATCCGTTTGTAGTTCTCCAGAATGTGCGAGAAGTATGGCCAGAACGGTGTGGCCTGATCGCTGCTACCTATAGCACCCTATGGGATAACTATTCACACTGGCAACAGCAGTAACAACAAAAATTACAATAACATCCGTGTAATTATACCGAGATCTTCCGTATATATACGGGTGTAATGGACAGTAATGTAGCGGCCCTACTCGGATCATTCATAGTCAGAGCGGAGTGTCGGGATCGTCGTCGCGAGCGCTCGAAGCAACCAAATAGCGCGTTTAGCGACGGCTCAGCTAATCAAGGATGTTACGAATGCATGCACTATTCATCTTAGGTAGCGAGATTTTGGCCGCTTGTTTGCGGGCAGAGCTTCGACGACTGCTCCCGATGTGCAGCGCAACCTAATAAAAGCCGTCCAGCGGTTGATCGTTAGCTTTGCCTGCGCCGAGTTGCTCTAGCACTGCGACCTGAGGTCTCACTGCAGACTTTTGCCACCCCTGACCAGCACCTGCCCGGAGTAACCCGGAGAAGTTGAAATAGGTCGGGCGGCCGGGCTCAGAGGGGTATTCGTCTCTGCAGTCCGCAGGGATATCCTGGGCCCACGTTATTGAGCGGTTGGCTTGACCGGTGCGCGCTCTAGGGTCGGCCCGGATCATGACAGCGGAGGACGCCATGCGGCTTCAGGAGCAAGGTCCTCAGCGGGTTAGGGTACATCGCGGCTCTAGCGCCCTGCGGGTCAAAGGACTCTGCGTTTTGCCGGGACGAGACCGGTAGTCTGCTAACCCCAGCCGAGTTGGTGGAGCCTGTCGTCGTCGATGCCGAAGTGGTGGGCGATTTCATGGACGATCGTTATGCCGACTTCTTCCTCAACCTGTTTCTCGGTTGAGCAAATTTCGAGAATCGCATCCTTGTAGATGGTGATTCGGTCAGGCATGGCTCCGGCGCCCCACCCCGAATCGCGGTCCGTGAGAGCAGTGCCTTCATAAAGCCCTAGGAGTTTGGTGTCGGGATCTTCGCCCGGAAGCGGGGTGTAGGCGTCTTCGATGAAGATTGCGACGTTTTCCATCATGGACAGCAACGCTGCGGGTAATTGGCCCAGAGCGCGTTCGGCCACCAGTTCAAACTCATCTTCGGTCATTGTGTACCCCATGTCGTGAACTCTACCCAGCATTTGTCGACTTTTCTCGCGGTTACGCGAAGGGAGGTGTTGCCCCGAAAATCAGGGAAAAACCGACCGTGTCGAGCGTCACTGCCGTTTCGTTTTGCGCGCTGGGAAATTTACCCCTATAGTTATTTGAGTCCACTGCGGCGGAGAAATCCAACGCGGTGGTTCCTGAGCCCCCATCGTCTAGCGGCCTAGGACACCGCCCTTTCACGGCGGCGGCACGGGTTCGAATCCCGTTGGGGGTACGCATGAAACCTGGATTATGCGAGAGCGAAAAGCTCTGGTAGAGTTCTTGTCTTGTGAGCGAGGGAGACTTCGCGAATAAGGCCCTGTAGCGCAGTTGGTTAGCGCGCCGCCCTGTCACGGCGGAGGTCGCGGGTTCAAGTCCCGTCAGGGTCGCTTTGGTTTTCTGGTTCGCCAGAAGATCGGGTGATCATCTAGCCTGATGATGCCAGGCTCTGTAGCTCAGTTGGTAGAGCGTTCGACTGAAAATCGAAAGGTCACCGGATCGACGCCGGTCGGAGCCACCATCTAAAGCCCTCTTGGAAACAAGGGGGTTTTTGCTTTAACTATGCGAATGTCGAAAATAGCACCTATATATAGGTATCGATAGTCGGCATCGCTTTGAGTCCGGTTTGCGCATCGTCCCACGATTTTCGCGGCGCTGACCACCGTTCCCGCGAAATAATTCTAGCGACGTCCGTCACGTTCGGTTGTAGGCTGGGATTAAAGCCGAGGAACGAGCGGCAAGCGCAGAGGGGGCCGTAGTCATGGAGCGAACAGAACTAGTGCACAACGTGCCCGAGACTGAAGTCAGCGGAACAACCAAAATCACCGATCTGGCCGTAGCGAAAGTTGCTGCGGCAGCCGCACGCGGAATTTCAGGCGTACATGCAATGGGTTTGGGTACTTCTCGAGCTCTTGGTGCCTTGCGGGGCGCGGTTGGCTCCTCCCAGGAGCCGGCTCATGGCGTCAGTGTTCAGGTGGGCACCCGGCAGGTGGCAATCGACGTAGTGCTCACCGCGCGTTACGGCGTAAATCTTCACGAGTTGGCCGCAGCCGTTCGCGAAGCAATCTTCACCGCAGTACAGGAACTGACCGATTTCGAAGTCATTGAGGTCAATATCGAAATCGGTGACGTGTACATCCCGTCGTCCCGCTCGGGGTCCGAGAAAATGCGCGAAACAACAGTGGAAGGTTCGGCATGAAACCAACACTTATCGGAGCACTGCTAGGAGCCATCTTGGCCTGGGCCGCGCTGAGCTATGGAGTAGGCGGGTTCCTGCTCATGGCGCTGTTCATGGCACTGGGTGCCCTATTGTCGCGGATTGCCGGTGGCAGAGTCGATTTTCGCGCCGTGCTCGACGCGCTGACTGGCCGCCGATCCTCGTCATGAGTGAACAATCTTTGGCCCGGGTGCCCGTATCGGTTCCACGCGCTGGATACACGAGGGTCAGCGCCCAAGCGCTGACCGGAACCGCTCGTGCCGTGGCGGCGGAAATCTTTGGGGTTGACCCGGTATTGGTACGAGCTTTCTTGCGTGACGACGCCGGATATCTGGCACTGACCATCCATACGCCGCTCCCTTTGGGCGAAACCTCAGGTGGGGCTGGCCTCCCGGTGCTTGATCGAGTCCGTGCTTGGCGCGGCACCATCGGTGAGCGATTTAGCAACCTCACCGGCTCCCTCGTCAGTCAGGTTGACGTTCGAGTCACCGGGGTCATCGCAGCGGACACGGATCGGCGACGCTGATGGTCTCAAAACTAGACGAAATTCGTGAACGGGAGCTCACCAGCGGGCGGTCACCAGCTGTGCTCATCGGAGCCATAATTGTCATCCTGGTCTGTCTCTATGCCTTATTCGAGGCGGCGCTCAAAGCACTCGGTCAGGAGCCGATGGTGGCCGCTCCCGAAACGTGGTGGAGCTGGATTTCGAGCATGCCTGGCGCCACGGAACCTGCGGCGCTAGCTCTCTTGGGTCTGGGCGTCGGTCTCATTGGTTTGGTCCTGCTGAGTCATGGTTTGCGCCGAGGTCGACGTGCCCGGCACAGCCTGGCCTGTGAGGATGCGATATTGATCGTTGATGATCAGGTACTGGCCGCAGGGCTGGCGCGCCGTGCGAGATCCGCGGCAGGAGTAGGACCGGGGCAGGCGCTGGTCACGGTGCACCGGGAACGAGTTGAGGTGCAGCTGAGTCCAACCTCGGGATCACCTATCGATCCGGCAAGCATCGCGGCAGCCATAGAGGACGAGCTGCGTGCCAACCTGGTTGAACCGCAACCTCAGGTCCACATCAGAGTGTCCTCGAGCGGGGTGATTGGCCAATGAACCAGACGCCGCGACTGCTGAACCGGATCCTACTGATTCTGATCGGGTTCCTTCTGCTACTTTGCGGAGCGCACCTGATGCTGACGGCACTTGCTGCCGATTATGCCCAGCGCTGGCAGGTCATCGCCTCGGGAGCGGGCGCCTGGTTCGGCAATCTGCTGACGACTAACACGCTACCGGGGCAAAAGGACTCCTGGGTCTGGATCGTGATATCCGCGTTCCTCATCTGCATCATCCTGGTGATGTTGTGGTGGATAACCGTGCAGGGTCGGGGGCGCGGGGGCGACTATGTCTCAAAGTACTTTGCCGATGAGAATACTCCCGGTCGCATTGAGATTTCCCCCAACGCAGTGGATCAAATGCTCAGGCACTTTTTGGGCAAGCGCAGCGACATCATCTCGATCAACATTAGCGTGTGGAATCTGTTGCCGGAGGCGGGGCTACGCGTGAAGGTGCAACCGCGCAAGGGTACAGCGCCGGGCCCGTTGGGTCGTGATGTCGCCCGAGCAGCTCGGCTTGCTCAGGACGCACTGGGTGTTAGTGGCCCGGTATTGGTCTACGTGGTGGTCGGGACGCGCTCGCGCTTCGCGAGAACCGAACGGGTGATCTAGGACGGCAGGGGCGTCGGGCTACTGATTGTTGATGATCGCCATAACCAGAAGCGCTGTCATCGCCATAAACGGCAGGAAAAGTATGACGTGCAACCACTTATGCTCAACCAGCACTGCCGCGTATTCGCGCAAAAAGGCACTGGGCAGGTAGTACTTAGCCGTGGGAGAGCCGACGACCTCGGCATCAATCTTCAGCCGTCGGGCCAACAGGGCTGCGCGCAGTACATGGTAATTATTGGTGACAGCCAGCAGGGGCCCGCTGCGTCCGGCCTGGGCAAAGAGCTTTGCGGAGAGGTGCAGGTTCTCTTCGGTGTTCACTGCTTGATCCTCCACCACAATGTCCTGCCCGGCAGCCCCTGATTCGAGGAGGTACTCGGCCATGGCCGAGCCCTCGGCAGTGGGTTCGTCGTGGCCCTGACCCCCAGAGGGAATCAGCAGCGGGCGTGGTGTGGTGCTTTTGTAGATTTCCAACGCTTTGTCCAAGCGGCTACGCAACAGCGGTGGAACCTTGCCATCGATGAGTCGAGAACCAAGCACCACGATCCCTTGCGGTGTTTCCGTGAAGCGCATGCGCCCGTAGGCGAGGGCATAGGCCAGAAAGACCACGAACACGACTCCGAAGTAGCTGCACAGGAAAAAGAGCAGGGCCGCAAACCCGACGGCCCACGGATTCAGCGTCAGGACCAGCAGCAGGGCGAAGATGGGCAGGAATATCAGCAGTAGCCCCAGCAAAAGCGAGATCATGTTACCCAACCGCCGTCCCTCCGACTTGAACATCACCACGCCGTTATGAATGAGGGCGGCAGAGAGGGTCAGAACTGCGACAGGCGCCAGCGCGAGAACGGCGAGGAAGAGGTATTCCGCACCCGGAACCCACTGGGAAAGCAGCCGGCCTATTTCTATCAGCAGCAAATAGCAGGCGGCGACCAGTACCACTCCGTTGCGCAGCATCCGGCGGTCCCGGTGGCGTAGATAGAAGTACAGGGCAAAGAGGAGTGCTGGTGGAATGAGTGACACATCATCGAGACTACCAAGACGGGGAAGATCGTCTTGATAGTGCGGCGTTGATGTCGCCACACCAAAGTGTTCAGGCTCGCGGGAGGCCCTCATGGTGCTCAAGCAGCACTCGGAGTAGGTCTTCTAGATGAGAAATCTGCTGGGAATCCATGACCGAAAGCATGGCTTTTTCGTGCGCAACGTGATCTAGAAGTGCGGCATCGATCAGTTCCAGGCCCTGCGGAGTCAGCGCGACACGAATTGTGCGTCGGGAGTGCGGATCTGTCTCGCGCGTAATGAGCTTCTTCGCCAGGAGGCGGTCAAGCCTGTTGGTGATAGCGCCCGAGGTGACCATGGCGCTCTCGGCGAGCTGGCCCGCGGTTAGCCCGATCGCTACGGTGTCGGCGCGCAGCAGCGTAGCGAGGATGTCAAACTCTCCCGGTTGCAGTCCATGGCGGCTGAAGACGGTGTGCTGTTCCCGCTCGAGGAGTCGGGTCAAGCGGGAAAGTCGTCCCAGGATCCCCATGGGACTGACGTCAACGTCGGGTCGAGCCGTTGACCACTGATCCAAAATATTGTCGACGCTATCTGCCACCGTCTACCTTTCAGCGTTGAACTATTTGACGATGCAACTCTACCAGCGTAATCTTCTTAACGTTCAACTATTCAATGTTAAGGAGTTTTTTGTGAATCAGATCCGGACAACACTGATAACTGCCATCGCACCAGTGGTGTGGGGTACGACGTATTTGGTGACTTCGGAGCTTCTGCCTACCGGGCACCCACTATTTGCCGCGCTAATGAGGGCTTTGCCTGCGGGAATCTTGGCCATTGCATGGACCCGTGCACTACCGCGGGGGTCCTGGTGGTGGCGCTCGGTGGTGCTTGGCATATTGAACATCGGGGCATTTTTTCCGTTGCTTTTTATTTCCGCCTATCGTCTGCCCGGTGGAATTGCCGCGACTCTCGGCGCTGCGCAGCCGCTCATTGTCGCCCTCCTTGTGGTGTGGGTGCTTCGTGAGCGGCTCTCCGCATGGCGCCTGCTGTGGGGTGCTGTCGGCATTGCCGGAGTTGCGCTGGTGGTGCTTCGATCCACCGCCGCCCTCGATACGATTGGTCTGGTAGCCGGATTGTTAGGCGCTGTATCTATGGCATGTGGTGTCACCCTCACCAAGAAGTGGGGTCGTCCGGCCGGGGTTCCGGCGCTGGGTTTGGCCGGCTGGCAGCTTACCGCCGGCGGCTTATTCCTCTTGCCTATCACGCTGTTTTTTGAGGGCATTCCAAACGACACTGGTCTCACCGCGTTGGCTGGGTACCTCTGGCTGGGGCTCGCTGGTGGACTGCTGAGTTACACGCTCTGGTTCACCGGCGTCGCTAAACTCCCCGTGGCCTCCGTCGCCGCCCTTGGTCTGCTCTCACCACTGGTTGCCGCGAGCTTGGGGGCGTTGATCTTGGGTCAAGATCTTGAGGCTTGGCAGTGGGTGGGGTTCGGGCTTGCCCTCGTGGCGATCTTCGCCGGGCAGGTGGCGCCACGAAGCCGGACATCGGATGGGCCGTACGCCGACAATGAGGACTCATCTCGTGGAGTGACGAGGGTCTTGAGCTAGTTTGCTCGTGCCAGTTGGCGAACGGCCAACCAGCGGCTGGAGAGCCTGCGGTAGGAGGCCGCGGCTCCGGTCATATCCGACTCGGCCAGCGATTCAATGCCCAAGCGCAGGTCATGGGGTGAATCATCGGGCCACACCAGGGCCGCAATGCGCCCGTAGTCCAGCTCAACCACCGAGTCGTCGTCGAAGAGCTGAAGCCATTCGCTCAGGGCTGCGAGTTCGTCAAGCAGGTCCATCTCCGGCGCGTGGATGGCCAGGGTCGCCGCCGCATAGCGAACCCGGTCCAGGGCTTGATGCATGGGGGTGTAGATCCTGCTGGCTAGCAAGTCATCGCCGTCTTCGATGACGTCGACCTCATCGTCTTCGTGTACCAGAATTAGCCACCCAAAGGGCACGCCCCAGGTGGCCGTGCGGGTGTGCAGATGTGCCACGTCATCGGTGAAGCGCTGCCTGTCTACGCGTGAGGCGTTTGCTTCACGCGCGGCAGTGGGAATCAATAGTTCTAACAACTGCGGACGCATGGAGCCGTCGAGTTGTTCGGAGGCCAGAATTGCTCGTGTGGCCAATTGATCGGGACAGTACAGCGTATTAACCGTGCCGTCCCAGGTTGTGGTGACCAGTTTGCGGAAAGACTCCACGTGCAGGTGGGGGAAGGGGTCTGAAAGCGGTCGAGTCAGCCGCTTCAGTGCGGCGACGGCCGTTGCATCTTCCAGTACCTCGCGGCTGATCCGACCGGTGGTCAATGCCACTGCTTGGTCGGCCTCCGAGAAGGCACGCAATGGTTCAAAAATGCGCAGGTAAGAGGTCGGCGGGAGAGCTTTCCGATGGGTTCCGCTTACCTGGGCCATGGCCTAGCTCAGCTCCACGATCACCGGGGTGTGGTCCGAGGCGCCCTTGCCCTTGCGTTCCTCGCGGTCAATGCTGGCGCCGATGACCCTGGCCGCTAGTGCGGGGGAGGCCAAGGTGAAGTCGATGCGCATGCCCTCGTTCTTTGGGAAGCGCAGCTGCGTGTAGTCCCAGTACGTGTAGGTCTTGGGCGTATCGGTATAGGGGCGCACCACGTCGCTGAAGCCGGTTTTGAGGAAGGCCTCAAAGGCTGCACGCTCGGGAGCGGATACGTGGGTCATGTTGTTCTCCCGGAAGAAATCAATGTCCCAGACGTCCTCATCGCGTGGGGCAATATTCCAGTCGCCCATCAGCGCTACTTGCGCGCCGGGATCTTCTGCCAGCCAGCTGGCCGCCTGCTTATTGAGGTTTTCGAGCCACGAGAGCTTGTACGGCATGTGTTCGTCTTCTAGGGCGCGACCGTTGGGTACGTATAGGCTCCAGATGCGGACGCCTCCGCAGGTGGCAGCGATCGCGCGCGCCTCTTGGGCGGGGTCCTTGCCGCCCTTGCCGAATGTCGGCTGGTCAACAAAGGTGCGCTCCACATTGTCAAGGCCCACGCGGGAGGCGATCGCCACGCCGTTCCACTGACTGACCCCGAAGTGAGCTACCTCGTAGTCGTTGTTCTCAAAGAGTTCCCACGGGAAGTTCTCGTCTTTGCACTTGGTTTCTTGAATGGCCAAGACATCGACGTCGGAGCGTCGCAGCCAGTCCTCGACGCGGTCGGCACGGGCACGAAGGGAATTCACGTTCCAAGTAGCAATCTTCACCTTCCCAACCTATCAACTTCGGTGATCGGGTTCAGGTTTGCGGCAGAAAAGTCCGGGAAAAATAGTACCTCTAGCAATTTAGTAGGAAGTCCGAGTATATTTTTGGATATCAGACGTGGCGCCCATCACATAAAGCTGCCGCGTGCTAGCGAATTCTGCTGAGGAGCAAGCATCACATGACCCGCGAACTGACTCATTATGTGGGTGGCGCCCACGTCGACGGCACCTCCGGCCGTTTCGCCGATGTCTACAACCCCTCCATTGGACAGGTGCAGGCGCGGCTCCCGCTGGCCTCGGGAGACGAAGTCCGTCTGGCCATCACCGTCGCCGAAGCAGCGCAGGTCCAGTGGGGTACGACAAATCCGCAGCGTCGCGCCAGAATTCTGAACAAGTTTGTTGAGCTTGTGTATGCAAATATGGACGAGCTAGCAGCCCTGCTGACCAGTGAACATGGCAAAACCTTCCCCGACGCCAAGGGTGACATCCAGCGCGGGCTCGAAGTCATCGAATTCTGCGTCGCCGCCCCACACCTGTTGAAGGGGGAATTCTCCGACAGCGCCGGAAGCGACATAGACGTCCACTCCATGCGCCAACCCCTCGGTGTGGTCGCAGGCATTACCCCATTCAATTTCCCGGCCATGATCCCGCTGTGGAAGGCCGGCCCGGCGATCGCCTCGGGCAACGCCTTCATCCTCAAGCCCTCCGAACGTGACCCATCCGTCCCACTACGGCTGGCCGAACTCTTCACCGAAGCGGGCCTCCCCGACGGCATCTTCAACGTCATTAATGGGGACAAGGAGGCGGTTGATGTGCTGCTGGAGGACCCACGGGTCAAGGCCATCGGATTCGTGGGTTCCACACCGATCGCCCAAAGCATCTATGCCACGGCAGCAGCCAACGGCAAGCGGGCCCAGTGCTTCGGTGGCGCAAAAAATCACATGGTCATCATGCCCGACGCTGATCTGGACATGGTCGCCGATGCGCTCATGGGGGCCGGATACGGTTCCGCGGGAGAACGCTGCATGGCGATCTCCGTGGCCATCCCGGTGGGTGAAAAAACTGCCGATGCGCTGGTGGCCAAGCTGATTGAACGCATCGCTACCCTCAGGGTGGGTGACGGCATGGACGAGGCATCAGATTTTGGCCCGGTGGTAGCGCAAAGCGCCAAGGACCGCATCGAAGACTACATCCAGATCGGTGTTGACGAAGGTGCGTCACTGGTGGTCGACGGCCGCGGATTAACCGTGCCCGGCCACGAGAACGGCTTCTGGATTGGCCCCACTCTCTTTGACAACGTCACCGAAACCATGCGGATCTACAAGGAAGAAATATTCGGTCCGGTGCTTTGCATCATCCGAGCCAAGGACTACGAGGAAGCACTCCGCTTGCCCTCCGAGCACGAGTTTGGCAACGGAGTTTCCATTTTTACCCGCGACGGGGACACCGCACGGAACTTCTCCTCACGCGTGCAGGTCGGCATGGTGGGAATCAACGTTCCCATCCCGGTGCCGATCGCCTACTACACCTTCGGCGGATGGAAGGCCTCGGGCTTTGGGGATTTGAACCAGCATGGAGCCGACGGATTCCGCTTCTACACCAAGACCAAGACCGTGACCACGCGCTGGCCATCGGGTATCCGTGAGGGTGCGAGCTTCATCATGCCGGAGGGCAGTTAATAATATGAGTGAACCCGAAGTACTTTTTGCTGTCCGCGGCACGCTGGGTGTCATCACACTGAACCGCCCGCGTGCGGTTAATGCCCTGACTGCCACCATGGCGACTGCCATGCTCGAAACCCTGCTCCGCTGGGCCAACGATCCGGCGGTGCATCAAGTACTGGTGCGCGGCTCGGGGGAACGTGGGCTCTGCGCCGGCGGAGACATCGTGGCGATTTACCGCGACATCACCTCCGGTGGCCGGGCAACCGAGGAGTTCTGGAGCACCGAGTACTCACTGAACTCCCTGATCCAGTCGTATCCCAAGCCCTACATCGCCTACATGGACGGGTTGGTGCTCGGCGGGGGAGTGGGGATCTCGGCCCACGGCAGTCACCGGCTGGTCACAACCCGGACGCGCAGTGGGATGCCCGAGACAACCATCGGGTTTGTCCCCGATGTCGGCGGAACGTACCTGCTTTCACGCTCCCCGGGCGAATGCGGCACTCACGCCGCACTCACCGGAGAACACCTGGGCGCTGCCGAGGTGCTCTATCTGGGACTGGCCGATCACCTCATCGATTTCGCCCGAGCCGAAGAGCTCTTCGTGGCGCTGGAAACGGTGCCGGTTGACGAAATTCTTCCGGGATTCATCCTTCCGGTGCCCGCCTCGAATTTCGAATCTTGGCGTGTTTGGCTTGATGACGCTTACGCACACTCGAGCGTCGAAGAAATCATGGTGGACCTGAACGTGTTGGCGGCAGCGGGTAACGACGAAGCCCGGGCAGCGGTGGCGACGCTGGGCAAAAAGTCGCCCAGCGCGCTGAAGCTCACCCTTGCCTCGCTACGCCGAGCCAAGAACCTTACCGACCTCGAAGAGGTCCTTAAACAAGAATATCGAGTGGGGCTCCGTGCCCTGGATTCTAGTGACTTCCCAGAAGGCATCCGAGCCCAAGTTATCGACAAGGATTATGCGCCGATATGGAACCCCGCCACGCTTCAAGCGGTGGATATGGAGTTGGTTGAGGCCAGCTTTGCTTCCCTAGGCAACCGAGAGCTCAAACTCAACCCCCGCGCCCTCAGTGGCGCCGTCGAATAGCACTGGAGGACTGACATGACCGAAACGACACCCGCAGCGCCGGGCCGTATTGCCTTCTTGGGACTTGGACACATGGGGGAACCCATGGCCGTGAACCTCCTCAAGGCTGGATTTGATGTAGTGGGCTTTGATGTGGTTCCGGCAGCCGTGGCAGCGGCCACTGCCGCCGGTTTGCCATGTGCGACCACTGCGGCAGAGGCCGCCACCGGTGCGGCCATCGTGCTGACCATGTTCCCTTCGGGGGCGATCCTGCTAGATGCCTATCGCGGAGTTGATACACCGGGACTGCTGGAGGTGGCCCCGCCAAACACCCTCTTCCTCGATTGCTCCACCATCGATGTGGCCCAGGCCCGCGAGGCTGCTGAACTCGCCCTGGCCGCCGGACATCGATCCGCCGACGCCCCGGTATCCGGTGGCGTTGTAGGCGCTGAAGCCGGGACACTAACGTTCATGATCGGTGCCGACGCATCCGATATGGACCAGATCACCGTACTGCTGGAGGTCATGGGCAAAAAACTGGTCCATTGCGGTGGGCACGGCGCTGGACAAGCGGCCAAGATTTGCAACAACATGCTGCTGGGTATCTCCATGATCGGGGCTGCCGAGGCCTTCGTCTTGGGTGAAAAACTGGGGTTGAGTCATCAGGCGCTGTACGACGTGATTTCCACGGCCTCGGGACAATGCTGGGCAGTCACCACCAACTGTCCGGTTCCGGGTCCCGTACCTACCTCACCAGCGAATCGAGATTATGTTCCCGGATTCGCCGGGGCGCTCATGGCTAAGGATCTGGGTCTAGCGCTCAATGCACTAGAAAACACGGGAGTTAGCGCGCAACTGGGCCCCCTTGCAGCGCAGATCTACCGCCAATTTTCCGATGAGGGCGGGGCAGGACGCGACTTTTCCGGAATCATCACCGAGATCCGCAAAAACTCTGGAAACTAGCTACAACGCAGCCTAGAGGCGGAGTGCCACGTCGTCCCGGAACACATGAGTCAATGACACGAGAGTTCCGGGATGACGCTCCTGAAGCAGCAGTTCAGGAATCTTGGCCAATGGTCATGATCGGAAGGTCACGAAGAAAGGGTCCGTATCTAAAATGACCGCCACCCCATACGTCTAGGAACTGGAGGTCATTTTGGATTGAATGACCGACTAGCTGCGCCGTTTTGTCAGTTCGAGGCTTTTCTCACTGGCCGAGATCATTAGCACTACAAGCAGTCCCATGGTAGAAAATAGCCACAAGGCGAATCCCCCTATGTCGCCGGAAGCGCCGGTTTTACTTCCAAACGAGAGCAAAAAACTGGCTGCAATGGCAGATGCGATTCCCAGTAGTCCAACACTGAATAAAAATCCGCTTTTCCGACCTTTCCGATCCTTCTTCAGAAAAAAATAGATAGTCGCCGTAAGGGAAGAAACAATTGCTGTAACGTGCCCGAAGACGTACAGGGATTCGGCAAGAGGAATCACTAGTACTCCAACGAAGGCTAGCGCTGCAAATACTAATGGAATGACCCTCGCTACCTTAAATCTTTCAGTGATCTGAGATTCTACGACGCTGCTCACTTTTACTCCTGCTGACTAGGGGTTAAAGAGAGTATATGCCGATGCCGCGGCATCGGATGTTGCGGCAACTAGACGGCATCTATTTTGCGGTGCGGCAATCGGATAAGCCATTTCACAGATTCTATTGAGGACTATTCGGCAGGGTCTAAAAATGCGGACCTTTCCGAATTTTATGGGGTGATTGCGTATGGCGAACGTAGGGGAACAACCCAACGGCGGTTCATCGTGTGGGAGTGCTTCACCGTGTCTCGACCCTGAATAGTGTCGAGCCCACAGCAATCGACCATATGGTCGATGTGCGAGCAGCAGGAACGTCGGAGGATGGGAGATAAGAAGGGGAAAATGCCAACGGTAAATCCCCGAATCATCCACCGAAAGAGAACCCCGATCGTGTTCCTCGCCATTCGAGATATTCGCTTCGCCAAGGGCCGCTTCGCCCTCATGGGCACGGTGGTGGCACTCATTACGCTGCTACTGGTCATGCTCTCCGGACTCACCGCAGGTCTGGGTGATCAGTCAACCTCGGCCCTCAAGAATCTTGGATCGGCGGACGAGCCCGTAGACAGCATTGTCTTCGGCGCCGCCAGCGGCAATGAACCCAAGGCCTCCTTCACCGAAAGCCAGGTCACGGCCGAGCAAGTAGCCACGTGGGAGGCTCGTGAAGGCGTCGCTTCGGCCCAGGCCATCGGTATCACCCAAACGCGTTTCCAAGGTTCGGCAGCAGGGTCCGAAACCAGCACCGGAACCACGAACGTCGCGGTCTTCGGCCTTGAGCTGGACAGCGCCCTCGCACCATTGCCGATAACCAAGGGAGAAGTCGTCATCGGTGAATCCGTGGCGGAAGACCTGTCGCTCAAAACCGGAGACGTGATCTCCATGGCCGGGGTCGATTTACGTATTGGGGGAGTAACCGCAGACAACTGGTACTCCCACACCTCGGTCGCCTACACGGACCTAGATTCCTGGACGAAGCTCGCTCACCTAGGAGATCAGACTCAGGCCGGAACCGTCATCGCTGTGACCAACCGGGATGGGTCAACCGTTGATACAGAGGCGGCGAACGCTGCCGCATCGACGGTGAGCACTACCCGCACCGGATCATACGCCGCTCTAGGTTCTTACAAGAGCGAAAATGGCTCCCTATTGATGATGCAGGGTTTTCTCTATGGCATATCTGCCCTAGTGATCCTGGCCTTCCTCACTGTCTGGACCGTACAGCGCACCCGCGACATCGCCGTGCTCAAGGCCCTCGGCGGTTCCGGTAGCTACGTGCTGCGAGACGCCATCACCCAGGCGAGTATCGTGCTCCTGCTCGGCGCGGCAATCGGTGGCGGTGTGGGGATCCTCGGTGGTTCCCTCGCCGCGGCGGCGGCTCCCTTCCTACTGAGTCCGGCCACCACGCTACTGCCCATTGCTGGGGTGGTGGTGCTGGGACTTGCCGGAGCTGCGCTCGCCGTCTCCCGCGTGACCAAGGTCGATCCACTGATCGCCCTTGGCGGTAACTAGTTCACCAAGTAGTTGCCGCACAAATTTCTCTCCCCACCCGAGTGAAGGATTTCCATGAGTACCCCAAACACCAACATGCCACTGCAACTGATCGACGTCACGCTTGAATACCCAGACGGAGACGGCACCATCAAGGCTCTGGACACCGTGAATTTGAGTGTCGGTGCCGGCAAGATGCTCTCGCTCATCGGCCCCTCGGGCTCGGGCAAGTCCTCCCTGCTGGCCGCCGCGGCAACACTCATTCGCCCCACTAGCGGCCTAGTGATCATCGACGGAACTACCGCCAGTGACCTGAACGATGCCCAGCTGACCGCGTTACGTCGCGAAAAGATCGGCATCATCTTTCAGCAGCCCAATCTACTGGCCTCACTTACAGCGGTGGAACAACTCATTATCTCGGACCATCTGCGTGGCAACTCGCTGAAGCAGGCCAAAACACATGCCCTCGAGTTGTTGGACATCGTGGGCTTGGCCGACAGCGCCAAGAAGCGCCCACACCAACTCTCCGGTGGTCAACGTCAGCGTGTGAACATTGCCCGCGCCCTGATGGGCGAACCGAAGGTGTTGCTGGTCGACGAGCCGACGGCGG
Organism: Paeniglutamicibacter sp. Y32M11; assembly: GCF_019285735.1. GTDB lineage: Bacteria > Actinomycetota > Actinomycetes > Actinomycetales > Micrococcaceae > Paeniglutamicibacter. The sequence goes on from NZ_CP079107.1 coordinate 167,999, forward strand.
CGTTGGACAACGCACGTAGTGAATCAATCGTGCGTCTGTTGGTGCAGGTCACCAAGGAATTCTCGGTGGCCACCGTGATGGTCACCCACGATACCGAGTTCATTTCGTTCACTGACTCGGTCGCCGCCATGCGCGATGGAGTGTTGGGGATTTCGGAACTGGTCGGCAGTTAGGCGTCAGTTCCCGCGCGGTGTATCTCGAATATTTGCTTACTCCGAGGTAGATTCTTCCCCCGAGAAATCCCCAGCGTCACGGCGGAACTTACTAAAGATCCGGATCAACGTGGAGATGTCTCGGTCGGAGAAGCCAGATTCGGCAAAGATCTGAGCGTTTAGCTCGAGGGTGGCTGCCGCGGATAGTTCCCGGCCCTGCGGTGAAAGTGCGATGAGCGTGGTGCGTTTGTCGGTCGGGTGTTTGGTTCGGGCGACCAACCCGGCGCTCTCCAACCTGTCCACGGCATTGGTGACAGATGTGGCGTGGACCTGTAACAACGCGCTGGCTCGATTCATTGCCAGCTCACCATCGCGCGCGAAGCTGAGCAGGGCCAACATTTCATAGCGCGCGAAGGTGAGACCGAAGGGCTTGAGTACCGTTTCAGCGCGCTGCAAAAGAATCTGCTGCGTGCGCATCAGTGCGGTGATCGCTGCCATGGGTTCGGCAACGTCTTCCCATCCATGGCGTTCCCAATTGCGTTGCGCTTCTAGGATCGGGTCGCGCGATAGTGGCTGGCTCAATTTTCCCTCCGGATATAACGTGTGCCCTAGCTTATCCAAACCCCGCTCGGGCTCAGGACTTCAGCGACGGGAATTCGTCGTCGCGGTACTCCACGCCGAGGGTTTGGGTCCCGGCCGTTGCTTCGTGGCGCGCTACTTCACTGTTACGCAGTTCCACCCGCCGGATCTTCCCGGAAATGGTTTTGGGAAGTTCGGCGAATTCGAGGCGACGGATCCGCTTGTAAGGTGCCAGGTGTTCCCGGCAGAAGCCGAGGATGCTTTCGGCCAGCTCCGCAGAGGGTTCGTGGCCAGCGGTGGTCACCACGAAGGCCTTGGGAACCGAGAGCCGCAGCGCATCGGGGGAGGGGACAACGGCGGCCTCGGCCACGGCCGGGTGTTGGATCAGCACCGACTCCAGCTCAAAGGGGCTGAGCTTGTAGTCGCTGGACTTGAAAACATCGTCCCCGCGCCCCACATAGGTAATGACTCCTCGCTCGTCCATCTCGGCCATATCGCCGGTGTGATAGAGACCGTCGCGGAATGCCTCCGCGGTCTTTTCCGGATCTCCGTAGTACCCCTTCATGATCCCCAACGGTCGAGGATCTAAGCGCAGACAGATTTCCCCCTCGCTTCCCGCGTCTCCAGTAGCGGGGTCGATGAGCACAACGTCGTAGCCGGGCATCGGGCGTCCCATGGCGCCGATGGTGATGGGCATTCCGGGCGGGTTGGCGATTTGCACGGTGGTTTCGGTCTGCCCGAAACCGTCACGAATGGTTTGGCCCCATGCGCGGTTGACCTGGTCGATTACCTCGGCGTTCAGGGGTTCCCCGGCCGACACCAGCTTGGCCGGTGGATTTTTAAGTGCCGTGAGGTCGGCTTGGATGAGTAGGCGCCACACCGTTGGCGGCGCGCAGAAGCTGGTGACAGACTCGGCGTCCATCTGAGCCATCAGGGCCTTGGCATCGAAGCGTTCGTAGTTGTAGAGGAACACCGTGGCTTCGGCGATCCACGGGGTGAAGAAATTACTCCACGCGTGTTTGGCCCAGCCCGGGGAAGCGACATTGAGGTGTACATCGCCGGGCTCCAGTCCGATCCAAAACATGGTGCTCAGGTGTCCGGCGGGGTAGGAGGTATGGGTATGTTCCACCAGTTTGGCCTTTGATGTGGTGCCGGAGGTGAAATACAGCAGTAGGGTCTCATCGGCCTTGGTGGGGACCTCCGGAACAAATTCCGTGGATTGCTCGGCGCTTTCGGTGTAGTCAAGTGCAGTTGACGAGGCATCTTTGTCCACATTGATGAGGTTGAATTTGCCATCAACCTTGTCGAACTTGTGGATATCACTCCTGCCAGCCAAGGCCCAGCTGGCTTCTCCGCGCTCCACCCGGTCCTGCAGGTCCACGTGGGTCATCTGAGTCGTCGTGGGGATCATGACCATGCCCAGCTTGATGCCGGCGAGCATGATCTCCCAGAGTTCGACGCGGTTGCCCAGCATCACAATCATTTTTTCACCGCGCTTCATTCCAACCGAGCGCATCCAATTGGCAACCTGGTTGGAGCGTTCCGCGAGCTCAGCCCAGGTGCGACGCGTGGAGCTGCCGTCCATTTCCACGATGACCAAGGCGTTGGTTGCGGCGCGGGAGGGATCCTTGGCGACCTGATCAAACCAGTCGAGACCGAAGTTGAACTCGGTGAAGGCCGGCCAACGGAACTCTTCGAGGGCGCCGGTGTAATTGGTGCGCAATTCCATGAGTCGATCGCGTGCCGCACGGAATTCTTCGGTAACGGTCATTGTCATCCTTTCGACCGGACACCTAATTAGTAGGAAGCCCTAGTGATTTGAGTCACTGGCAAATATACTTTGATATCCAAGGGTTTGGAAGGGTCTACCGCCCGAGAGCCAAATAATTCACCGGACAAGGAGCTATCCCCTCTCATGCCACTCAGCGAGAACCACCCAACTCTCACTAACACGCACTCGAAGCACATCGGAAAGCAACTACCATTTCCGGATGCCGACCTCATGCATATCTGGGCGCAACTGGACTCCGCCGAGCGCCAACGTCTGGAAGGGATCCGAACATTCTTCCAAGAGCACGTCCGCCACGACAGCATCGAATATTGGAACCGTGAGGAATTCCCGCACCATGTGCTGCCGGCGTTGGCCGCCCACGGACTGGGCGGAATTCAGCTCGACGGCAGCAGTGAACTCTTTAAGGGTCTGGTCTACGTTGAAGCGGCACGCGCCGATGTCTCCCTGTCAGCGCTGATTGGCATCCACAACGAACTTATCGTTGGCATGATCCACGAACTGGGATCGGTCGAACAGCAACAGAAATGGTTACCGGACCTGACGCAATTCACTGCCGTTGGAGCTTTTGCGCTCACCGAGCCCGATCACGGATCCGACATCGCTGGCGGTTTGTCCACCACCGCCACGCGCGACGGTGATGAATGGGTCATCAACGGGGCTAAGCGCTGGATCGGAGCCGCCACCATGGCCGACTTCTCCTTGGTCTGGGCCAGAGATACCGCGGACAACGCCATCAAGGCCTTTATCGTCGAATCGGATCGCCCGGGCTTTAGTACCTCCAAGATCTCCAACAAGATTGGCTTGCGCATCATGCAAAACGCGGACATCATCCTAGATGAGGTGCGCGTTCCAGAGGCCAATAGGCTTCCCGGAGCCAAGAACTTTGCTGCAGCCAACGAGCTTTTGATGCACTCTCGGGCATGGGTGGGATGGCAGGCCGCAGGGGTGCAATTGGGGATCTTTGATGTTGCGCGCGACTACTCGTTGGCCCGAAAACAATTCGGTCAGCCGATTGCCGGGTTCCAGCTTGTACAGCTGCCCTTGGCCGAAATCCTCGGTAACGCCATGGCGAGCCTCTCGCTCATGTCTGACCTTGCTCGAATCCAGGGCAGGGGTGAACTGCAGATGGTGCAAGCAGCCATGGCAAAATCGACGACAACTCGTTTGGCACGCGATTCAGCGGCCAAGGGGCGTGCCCTGATGGGCGGAAATGGCATCACCAGTGACCATGAGATGGCCAAGCTGTTTGCCGACGTCGAAATTCTCTACACCTACGAGGGTACCTATGAAATCAATTCCCTCATTGTCGGTCGAGCCATCACCGGGATCTCGGCTTTCGTTTAGCCGATGCGAATAAAGGCGGTGGCCGAACCGGGGATAATTTCGGTGCGACCGGCATCGTGGATCAGCGGGCCCTGGGCCGAGCGGGATAGCTTCTTGAACGCCTTGGAATCGAGTCGTTGAACCGAGAGCTTGCAGCCGGCCGCGCGCCAAGCAGCAAGATCTGCGGGTTTCCCCTCCAACACCCACGCGAACAGGGCATGGGCGCCCTGGGCTGCAGCCTTGCCGGTGCTCATGCCGAGTCCATCATTCAACGCGATGTGCACCGGTGTGGGTTCCATCGGTTTGCCGGGCGGAAGTGTAGTTCCGGAGACCTGCAACTTCGCTAATCGTTTAGGCAGCGACTCGGCAGGCATCGGAGCGAAGGCTAGGGCACGCGCGCTCCCGAGTTCGGCGACGGAATGATCCGGGAACTCGGCGGCGACCTTGGCAAACATCTTTGCATCCGCCCGCCGGACGCTTTTGGCAAAGGCGCCTTCGGCCCACGGGCGCCAATAGGGGTGCTCAGGATTGGCCAATAACGCATTAACCGATGCCAGCGCCGCGACGGTTATCCCCGCATCCTCGTCGCACGGTTCCTCGCGGTCCACCAACAAGATAATGGGCTGGACCAATTCGCCCGTGGGCTCCGGGAGATCCGCATAGGGGTTCTCTGAAACTTCTGGCGCGGCTGCTGGTTCGTTTAAGGTGTTATCCACAAGAACCAGCCTATGTTGTTTCGGTCGCTGCTACTTTTTCCACCAGGTGTCAAAGATGGTGGCGGGGGTGGTGCGCTTATGCCGTGAACGCAGGTACTTGGTCTCCAGAGCTACCGCTGCGTCCTCGGGAATCGTGCGACCCTCGAGGTAATCGTCGATGTTGTTATAGCTGATGCCCAATTCGTCCTCATCGGTGCGAAGCGGTTTGCCGTCCAAGAGGTCCGCAGTGGGCACCTTTTCCCACAACTGCGCGGGTGCACCCAAGTGACGCAGGAGTTCGCGATTCTGTCGCTTGTTCAGTCCAAAGAGCGGTAGGAGGTCGGCCCCACCATCACCGAATTTTGTGAAGAATCCCGTAACGGATTCGGCGCCGTGGTCGGTTCCGATCACCAAAAGATTTTCCTCACCGGCCAGAGCGTATTGGGCGATCATGCGCATGCGAGCCTTGATGTTGCCCTTGTTAAAATCCGAGATTGGAGTTCCCGCAGCCTCTTGGAAGGCGGATTCGAGGCCATCGACACCCGCCCGCACATTAAAGGTCCGCTCCACATCGGCCGCCACAAACTTCAGCGCCGCCTGGGCATCCGCCTCATCTTGTTGGGTGCCATAGGGAAGCCGAACGGCAACGAACTGTGCCTCGGTTCCCTCGGCGCGAAGTTCCTCGGTGGCAAGCTGCGCCAAACGTCCAGCGAGCGTTGAATCCAAGCCACCGGAAATGCCCAAGACGAAACCCTTGGTGCCCGAGGTTAGAAGGTATTCCTTGAGGAAGTTAATACGGGCGCGCACCTCCGCAGCGGGATCGATCTGCGGCTTGACGCCCATTTCTTCGATGATGACGGCCTGTAATTCGCGCATGTTCAATAGCCTATCCCGAGTCGGGGAACACGTGGCGAAGAACCGCCTTTATGCGTCGGCAGGTGGATTCTGCGGATCCCAGCCGAGGTTGACGGCCATCTTGCGCAGTGACGCCACGGTGGTGGCATACTCCACCGGGGTGATCCCGGCACTGGATTCCTCACGCATGGCATCAACGATCTCGGTCAGTCGTTCCAGGGATACCATTCCCCGCTCGGTGAGCGTGAAGGTATGGCCTTCCTCCGCGACCCAGCCCGATTCAACAAGTTCGGCCAGATGTTCCGAGGGACTCGTTGGTTCGTCTTGTGCTTGGGCCTCCCCAAAGAAGGGAGCTAGCGCCGCGGTGAGCTCACCTCCGGTGGCTGAGCCCTTCGTCAGGACATTGAGCAATTGCCATTGGCGACGGGTGACGCCATGCTCTTCGAGGGAGTCGGCGAACTGCTCCGAAATGAGCGAGTCAACCAATTTGAGCCAGTAACCCAGAGGGCGAGAATCGGTCATGTCCTCAGCCTAACCCCGCAACCACCTGCCTGTCTGTAGCAAATGTGGCAGCGACATCTTTCGCCCGCCAACGGCGGGGTTTCGAGGAAGAGTTGTGACACAAAGGCGCGATGATCACCGGCACGGCAATCACCAAACTAGAATTGAGACCATGACCAATACTGCCGCGCGCGCCCGCTTGCTCGAACTCATCAAGGAACTTGCCGTGGTCCACGGCAAAGTCATCCTTTCCTCCGGTAAGGAGGCCGACTACTACATCGACCTTCGCCGCATCACCTTGCACCATGAAGCCGCGCCGCTGGTCGGTTCCGTCATGCTGGAAATGCTCGACAAGGCGGGCATCGAATTCACCAATGCCGGCGGATTAACCATGGGGGCCGACCCAGTGGGCACCGCGCTCATGCACTCGGCAGGTACCGCGGGACGCTCGATCGACGCTTTTGTGGTGCGCAAGGCACAGAAGTCCTACGGCATGGGCCGTCAGGTCGAAGGCCCCTCGGTGGAGGGACGCAACGTTGTTGTCCTCGAAGACACCTCCACCACCGGTGGCTCCGCCTTGACCGCCGTCGAAGGTGTGCGCAAGGCCGGCGGCAATGTCGTAGCAGTTGCTGTGATCGTTGACCGTGACACCGGATCCAAGGAACGCATCGAGGCCGAGGCCGGAGTGCCGTACCTCTACGCCTTCGGTAAGGACGAACTGGGCCTCTAAAAAGACCCGAATCTGCACGACACGACAAAGATGTCCCGCCGATTTCACCAACAGTGGAATCTGCGGGACTTTTTTGTTTTCCTCAAGTCAGCAGTGGAACGGACGGCTCGAAGCGGCCCCCGGACTGGTAGCGAAAGCACCCTCGAAGCACCGAGCCGCGCTGTGGTTGAAACTCGGCGGTGGGCGGCTTCTGCTTCTGCTATTCTTGCCCTATCCACGGACCTCCCGGCGCATCTTCCCGCCGGTTGCAGATAACGGGTGGCGCAATGTTTTTACCACTGTTGAGAACTGGAGCCTTAGATGCATTTAACCCCGCGTGAGCACGAAAAACTCATGATTGTCGTGGCCGCCGATCTGGCACGTAGGCGCCAAGCCCGCGGACTGCTGCTCAACCACCCCGAGTCCGTGGCCATCCTCACCTACGAACTCATCGAGGGGGCCCGCGACGGGCGCACCGTGGCGGATTTGATGAGCTACGGAACCACGATCCTGGCCCGCGAACAGGTCATGGAGGGCGTCGCCGACATGATCTCCGACGTGCAAGTCGAAGCGACCTTCCCCGACGGAACCAAGCTCGTCACCGTCCACAACCCGATTCGCTAGGCAAGGGAGACAACAGCATGAAACCGGGAGAATACATCCTTCGCGACGAGCCCGTGCTCTGCAACGCGGAACTCGAAACCCGAATCCTGAACCTGGTCAACCACGGGGACCGCCCCATTCAGGTTGGATCGCACTACCACTTTGCCGAGGTCAACCCGCAACTGGACCTGGACCGGGTCGCAGCCCGAGGCTTCCGCCTGGATATCCCCGCTGGCACCGCCGTGCGCTTCGAGCCGGGGGACGCACGTACCGTGCACCTCGTCGAATTTGCCGGTCGCCGGCATGTCTACGGATTCCAGGACCGCGTAAACGGGCCGGTCGGTGAGACCATCCCCGCGAAGGATACCGAGGCGATCGGCGGCTCCGCCGGCATCAACCCGGTCACCGAGGCCGAGCTCGTCGCCGACTACGACATCGACCTGCCCAACCTCGGCCGCGAGACCAAGGGTTTCCACACTGATTACGGTGTGGACCCGGTTGATGAAACCCTGCCGCCACACCCCGACGAGGCCAGGCGCGCCACCGAGGAAAGCGAAGACACCGTGATCCAGGATCCTGAAGCGGAGGGCACCAAATGAGCTTCGAGATGAGCCGCAAGCACTATACGGAGATGTACGGGCCCACCACCGGAGACGCCATTCGTCTGGCCGACACCGAGCTACTGGCCGAGATCGAGCATGACTACACCAACTATGGCGACGAGGTCGTCTTTGGTGGCGGCAAGGTCATCCGCGACGGCATGGGCCAAAACGGTCAAATGACCCGCGACCAAGACATCCCCGATACCGTCATCACCAATGTGGTGGTGCTTGACTACACCGGGATCTACAAGGCCGACGTCGCATTGCGCGACGGCCACATCTTCAAGATCGGCAAGGCCGGGAACCCGGATATCACCAACGGGGTGAACATCACCATCGGCGCGGCCACCGACATCATCGCCGGTGAGCACAAAATCCTCACGGCGGGCGCCATCGACACCCACGTGCACTTCGTGAGCCCCGACCAGATCCCTGTGGCACTGGCCTCCGGGGTCACCACCATGATCGGCGGCGGCGCCGGACCTTCCGACGCTTCCAAGGCCACCACCGTGACCCCCGGTCCCTGGCACATCTCCCGGATGCTGCAGGCCGTAGAAAACCTGCCGATGAACATCGGCTTCCTGGGCAAGGGACATGCCAGTGCGCGCGGCCCGCTCGCCGAGCAGATCCGTGCCGGTGCCATTGGCCTGAAGATCCACGAGGACTGGGGAGCAACCCACTCCTCCATCAACGAGTCGCTGAAGATCGCCGACGAATTCGACGTGCAGGTCGCCATCCACGCCGACACCCTGAACGAGTGCGGCTTCGTGGAGGACACCATCGCCGCCATCGACGGCCGCGTCATTCACACCTTCCATACCGAAGGAGCAGGTGGTGGCCACGCCCCAGACATCATCCGCATGGCGGGGCTGCCCAACGTGTTGCCGGCCTCCACCAACCCCACCCTGCCGTACACGATCAACACCGTGGACGAACATCTGGACATGCTCATGGTGGCCCACCACCTCAACGCGGACATCCCCGAGGACGTGGCCTTTGCCGACTCGCGGATCCGCGCCGAGACCATTGCGGCCGAGGACGTCCTGCACGACATGGGTGTGTTCTCCATGACCTCCTCCGATTCCCAGGCCATGGGCCGGGTCGGGGAGACCGTGCTGCGCACCTGGCAGGTCGCCGACGCCATGAAACGCCAACGCGGCAAGCTGGAGGGTGACCCGGAAGTCGGCGACAACTTCCGGCTCAAGCGCTACATCTCGAAGTACACCATCAATCCGGCTATCGCCCACGGCATTGCCGATACCATCGGCAGCATCGAGGTGGGCAAGTTTGCCGACCTAGTGCTCTGGGACCCGGCGTTCTTCGGCGTGAAACCGGACATGGTCATCAAGGGCGGGCTGATCGTTCAATCGCTCATGGGAGATTCCAACGGATCGATCCCCACCCCGCAACCGCGCACCCTGCGTGCCAACTTCGGAGCCCTGGGCACCGCGGTGCACGCCTCCTCCATTACCTTCCTGTCCCAGGCAGCCATCGAGGAGGGCGTGCCCGAACGTCTGCGGCTGCGCAAGGTCATTCGGCCGGTTCATGGCATTAGGACAGTGACAAAGGCTGACCTGAAATTCAACGGGGAAACCCCGGACATCCAGGTTGACCCGCAGACCTACGTCGTCACCGTCGACGGGGTCGAGGCGACCTGCGAGCCCTCGACCGTGCTGCCCATGGCCCAGCGCTACTTCCTCTTCTAAAAACCGCAATTTCACAAGGAGTTTCATGATTATCGAGCAGCTTATGGGGAACAAGCGTGATGTTCCCGCGGCCGAGCTGGCACAGCTGCATGAGGAAAAGGTTGTGCTGCCTTCCTCGGCCCTGGTCAAGCGAATCCAGCGCGTCACCACCGACCACGGGCGAGAGTTGGGCATCCGCCTGGCGCCCGGCGCCGACTTGGAAGATGGGGACATCCTGCTGCGCAATGAGAAGGAAATCATCACGATTTCCGTACTGCCCACCGACGTGTTGGTTATTGCCCCGGGCTCCATCTTCGAGATGGGGCAGGTGGCGCACGCGCTGGGCAACCGCCACCTCCAAGCCCAGTTCTTCGACACCGCCTCGGACTATGCCGCGGCGGTCATGGTGGTGCAATACGACCACACCGTGGAGGACTTCCTGAAGCACCACAACACGCCCTATCAGCGCCAGGAACGTGTGATGCCGGTGCCGTTCCGCCATGCCGAACACACCCACTAGCCCCACGGCGGGGCACCTGCTCACGCTGCTGCAACTCTCCGACTCGGCGCTGCCCACCGGCGCCTTCAGCCATTCGCTGGGATTGGAAAGCTACCTGGATACCCGGGCGGTGCACGACGAAGCCAGCTTCACGCTGTGGCTGGAGAGCTTCCTGACCCAGTCCCTGGCCTACACCGACGGACTGGCGGTCCGGCTGGCTCACGCGGCCGCCGGCGGAGCGGAGCTGGCGCGCATCGACGCGCTGGTAACGGCAGCGGCGGTGCCACGGCAGATCCGCGAGGCCGGGGTGAAGATGGGTGCACGCATGTTGCACGTGGCCACCAGCGTCTTTCCGACGCCAGAGCTGGAGGCTTACCGGCTGCAGGTTCAATCCGGGGCATGCTCCGGACACCCGGGCATTGCCTTTGCCCTGGGCGCGCGCGGTGCCGGTGCCCCGTGCGCCGACACCGTGGCGGCCTACCTGTTCTCCACGGTGACATCGTTAACGCAGAACGCCATCCGTGGGATCCCCATCGGGCAGAATGCCGGGCAGCGGGTGCTGCGGGCCATGCATGCCCCGGTCCTGCAAACGGTAGAAATGATCTTCGGGCTGGAGCTCGACGACCTAGGGGCGGCGGCCCCTGGTCTGGAAATAGCGCAGATGCGCCACGAACACTTGCGCGCCCGCATGTTCATGTCCTAGGTGGACGGAACGTGCGGAGCGAGCAACTTACGACAGAAGGAAGTGCATGATGGAACCGATTTGTATTGGCATCGGAGGACCCGTGGGAGCGGGCAAGACCCAACTCATCGAGCGGATTACCCGGCGGCTGAACGACGAGGTGTCGATGGCCGCAATCACCAATGACATCTACACCATCGAGGACGCCAAGATCCTCGCGGCCAATGGTGTGCTGCCGTTGGATCGGATCGTGGGCATTGAGACCGGCGGCTGCCCACACACCGCGATCCGCGAGGACACCTCGATGAACTCCGCGGCGATCGAGGAGCTCAAGGCCAAGCACCCAGATCTACAGATCATCTTCGTCGAATCTGGGGGAGATAACCTCTCCGCCACGTTCTCCCCGGAGCTCGTTGACTTCTCCATCTACATCATCGACGTGGCGCAGGGGGAAAAGATCCCGCGCAAGGCCGGTCAGGGCATGATCAAGTCCGACCTCTTCATCATCAACAAGACCGATCTGGCCCCCTACGTGGGAGCGGACCTCTCGGTCATGGAGCGGGACTCCAAGGAGTTCCGCGGCACCAAGCCCTTCTGCTTCACCAACCTCAAGACCGATGACGGACTGGATACGGTCATTGATTGGCTTAAGCACGAGGTGCTGATGCTGGATCTGGGCTAGACGGGCATGAAGGCAACGACGGGCGAACCCCCGGCGATCCGGGAACTGGGTCCCTCGCCCTTTGCCGGCACAAAACTCGTTGGCGAGCTGCGCCTGCGGGTGGGCAACCGTGCCGGTAAGGCGATTGCCACCCGGCAATACCACCAGGGGGCACTGCGGATCCTGCGCCCGCACTACCTCGATGACACCGCCCAGGTCTGTTACACCATCGTGAACCCCGGTGGCGGGTACCTGGGCGGGGATAACTACGGCATCGAGGTCACGGTCGACGAGGACGCCTCGTTGTTGTTGACCACTCAATCGGCCACCAAGGTCTACAAGACTCCCGGCAGCATCGCCCGCCAGGACATGGTGGTGCGGCTGGGACCGGGCGCGCTGCTCGAATACGTGCCAGATCAGCTCATTGCCTATCGCGGGGCCAGCTACCGGCAGTTCACGCGCGTGGATATGCACCAGGATTCCAGCCTGCTCTTCTGCGAGGTGCTCACCCCCGGCTGGAGTCCGGACGGGAAGCTGTTCCGCTACGACGAGGTACGGCTGCGCACCGAGGTCTCGGTCGACGGGCGCATCGTGGTTCTCGATAACCTGCTGGTGCGCCCCGGAGCGGATTCGCTGGACTCGCTGCTCTTCCTGCAGGACTACACACACGTGGGGATGTTGCTGGCCGTGGATGCAAACATTGGCCCCGGCGACGTCGAGCGCATTCGCGACCTTGCGTACAAGATCGGTGACGATCAGGGTACCGATGTGCACCTGGGTATCAGCCAGGTGTCGGGTCCCGGCGTCGCGGTGCGGGCGCTGTCGAACTCCACCGAGGCCATCAATGCGGTCCTAATGGGCGTGATTAACGATCTGCGCCACCACTTGCGGGGGCAAAAGCCGCTAAACCTGCGCAAATACTAGGCTCTGCACTCCACTGTGATATCGATGCGCTGACCTCACAGTTGCCGAGAAAGCCTCGCATGTTGCGGCACTCTTGCCTACGGTCACCAGCTTTCGGTCGGCGCTGAGCCCGGCCAGGACCGCGCCCACCGCAACGATGTCACCTGCAACGATCAGAAAATCCTCCAGATATTGGTTCAGTTAGTTGGCATGCCGTAGTGGTCTGCGATTAGTTCCACGGTTTGTGCTTGGGAGCGACGCGAATATCCCTGAACCACCAACATCACCTCGTCGACTCCGGTTTGGGCATGGAGCTCCTCCAGGCCCGCTGCTACCTCGGCCGCGGTTCCATGAATTGCCCGATCGGTGTATTCCTCGATGATTGCTCGCTCTTGGCTAGTGGCCTGGAAGGCTGCCACTCCCTCGGGAGGAAGCAGGGAGAACGACTTGCGTTGGAACATTCTCAGCATTGCCATGGCGGAGGAAGATGACTGGCGCCGCGCTTCGGCGGGATTCTCATCGGCAATCGCTCCGATGCTGACCAAGCTGTATGGCTCCGCGAGGTACCGTGACGGACGGAAGTTCTCACGGTAGATCCGCAGCGCATTCAAGACGTCGGCGCCGCCAAATTGCAGTGCGAAGGCGTACGGTCGACCGAGACGGGCGGCAACCTGTGCGGAGTAGGTCGAGGAGCCCAAAATCCAGATGTCGGCGCTGGTTGCGGAGCGGGCAACACGGTTCTCATCGGCCTGCCATGGCCCCGGCACGGCGTGGACATCCTCGTAGGGGTGACCTTGCGGGAAGTTATTTTCCATGAATCCCAGCAGCTCGGCGATTTGCTCCGGAAACTCTTCGTTGGCCGTCTGGTTGCGGCGCAAGGCAGCCGCGGTGGCGCCGTCGGTGCCCGGAGCGCGTCCCAACCCGAGATCGATTCGCCCGGGGGCCAGGGCGTCGAGCATGCCCATTTGTTCGGCGACCACTAGGGGGACGTGGTTGGGCAGCATGATCTTTTATGGTGCGAACGCATGCGCGGCGGCAGTGGTGTTCGGAGCGCTGTGGCGCCAGACAGCGGGCCAATCGCGCCTACGCCCGCAAGCAGGAGAAGGCACCCGCCGCCGAATGACCTCAGCTGTGTCACCTCGACCGTCGGGCCGGCAGCTCCGGGATGCCGATACCTTAGCCGCGGGTGAAGCGGGTTCGATACGAGGTTGGGGTCGTGGCATAGGCCGCGATGAAGTTCTGACGGAAGGTGACCGCGCTGCCGAAACCGCAGGACTCCGCAATGCGAGAAATGCTCCAGCTGGTGGTTTCCAGAAGTTGGCGGGCGTCGTCGAGCCGCCGCCCGAGTACCCAGCGCGCCGGGGAGAGACCGGTGACTTCCCTAAATCTGCGGGTGAAGTTGCGCTTACTCATCGTGGCGTGAGCCGCCATGGCCTCCACCTCTAGGTCCTGATCCAGGTTCGCCTGCGCCCATTGAATGGTCCGGCCCAGTGGCCCGTCCAGCTCGGGGTCCGGCAATGGGCGGGCGATGTATTGCGCCTGCCCTCCTTCGCGGTGCGGGGCAATGACGATGCGTCGTGCCACTGCTGCCGCGGCCGCCGCGCCCAGGTGGGTGCGCACGATGTGCAGACAGGCGTCCAACGAGGAAGCGGTACCGGCCGAGGTGAGCACGTCGCCGTGGTCGATGTAAAGTGCGGAACTATCGAAATCCACGGCATGCGGCTTGGCGGCCAAGTCCTTGATCGCTTCCCAATGCGTCACTGCCGTGCGCCCGTCAAGCACGCCGCTGCACGCCACCGGATAGGCACCCAAGCACAGCCCGGCGATGGAGGCCCCCCGTTCATGGGAATCTCGTACTAAGCGAAGCAGATTCTCGGACGGTTCCGGCAGGTGTGACAGCCAGGATGGGAGCACCACGAGGTCGGCATCGCGAACGATCTCGGGCCCGTAGACATCCCCGATCACATACCCTTCGGCACTACGCACCGGCTGACCCGCCTCGCTGAAAACCCTCGCCTCCCAGTCCTCGGCGAGGCCAAGTCGAGATACCTCGCCGAAAACGAGCAGCGGAGCTGCCAGATGGAACATGGTCATCCCATCGAAGGCGTGGATGGATATTTTCACGTTGGCCCATTTCCATCGAAAGTGTGCATATACGCCACTCACTGTAGCGCTCCGAAGGCTGGCAGGCTGGAATCATCAACCAAACCATCAAGGAAACGGGGACCACCATGGCTGAAACGCGCCGCGCACTGATCGTCATCGACGTACAAAACGACTACTTTGCCGAGGCAGGACCTCTGGCCATCCAATACCCGGATCGCTTCGAATCCCTGGCAAACATCACCCGCGCCATCGACCTTGCACATAAGCAGGGGATGCCGATCGTCTCCGTTCAGCACCAATACCCGGCAGGTGCGCCGGTGTTTGCGCAAGGCTCTGAGGGATGGAAGCTGCACCCGGAGATTGCCTCGCGCCGCACCGATTTGTGGAAGCATCTGGTGAAGAGCTATTCCAGCGTGTTCGCCGGCACCGACTTCGAGGCTTGGCTGCGGGAGAACGAGATCGAGACCATCACCATCGTCGGCTACATGACCAACAACTGCGACCTCGCCACCGCGGTGGAGGCCGAACCGCGGGGCATCGCGGTGGAGCTGCTCGCCGATGCCAGCGGCGCAATCCACCTGGCCAACGAGGCCGGGACGGCCAGCGCACAGCAGGTGCATGAGACGCTGATGGTGCTATTGCAGTCCAGCATGGCCGCCGTGGCCAGCACCGATGACTGGGCACAGGCCGTTGCGGCGGGCACCGCACTTCCCAAGAGTGACCTGGGTACCTCCGCAGTCCAAGGCCGGGCGGCCTTCGCACCCGTCGTTTGATCATTTCGGTTTGTGTCTTGGGGTCGTATCCGGATACGACCCCACGGTGTCCCCGCGTGTGCCTTCAAGAGGGCAGCAAGCCAACGCTAAAACGAAGTCATCAATCGGCCCGGTGCTCAGTCGGGGTTTGGGTGATTGATCTGCGCCAGTTCCAGCATGGTGTGGGCAACCGTAGAGAGTGCGGCACCATCATGCGAGGCGATCAGCACCGCGGCGCCGCTGGCTGCGCGGTCAGCCAGCAGTCCCATGATGGAAGACGTGGTCCCGGGGTCGAGTTGGGCCGTGGGCTCGTCGCAGATCAAAACGTCCGGTTCCAGCGCTAGGGCACGGGCCAGCATGGCGCGCTGCAATTGACCATCGGAAACCTGATGCGGATAACGCCACAGGAGTGCCGGGTCCAGCTGCACCCATTCGGCCAGCTCGGCCAACTCCCGCTCATAACGTTGCGGTCGTGGGCGCAGCGAGCCGTCGCGGAAGGACAGCGGCGCGCAGATGAGGGCACCAAGGCGCAACCGTGGATCGGCCGCGGCCCTGGGGGACTGCAGCACCACACCCAAGGACCGGCGGATGTGGCGCGGAACCGGTGATCCAGGTCCATACTCCTGCTCGTGGATGATCACCGAGCCAGCATTCGCGGGGGTCATCAAGGCGGCTATGCGCAGCAACGTAGACTTGCCCGCGCCCGAAGGAGCGCCGAGCCCAACAATTTCCCCCGCAGCGACGCGCAGTGATAGCCCGTCAAGCAGCCTCCCGGAGTCCAGGTTGGCGCCCGGGTGACTGAAGGAAATCCCGCGCAATTCAAGGCTCATGCCGGTACTCCCAGCAGCGAACCGGTGGCGGGATGCTGGGGATGACCCAACACCTCCGCGGCGGTGCCCGATTCAACAACCTCGCCGTCATTCAGAACCGCCACATAATCGGCGATACGCCGAGCCAGAGCCAGATCGTGGGTGACCATGATGATTGTTATCCCGGCCGCGGCCTTTACCCGCAGCAGTTGTTCCATGAGTTCCACCGTGCGGGCATCCAGGGCGCTGGTGGGCTCATCCACCAGCAGGATCCGTGCCCCAACGGCGCAGCCCAACCCGAGGGCGACCCGTTGGGCCTGCCCGCCGGAAAGTTCGTGGGGGTAGCGCCCGGCCAACGATTCCTCCACGGCCGCGGCGGCCAGCGCATCAAGGACATCGGTTCGGGAGGAAGACCGCTTGGCGGCCTTGAGCGTGTGCCGCATCTGCGTGGCAATTCTTCGCACCGGGTTCAGCGAGGTGGTCGCCGAACCGGGAACTAAGACCGTTTCTGTGCCGCGCGCCCGCGAAAGCCCCGCTGCATCGCGGGGAGAACCATGAACGCTGATGTTTCCCGAGACATTGGCGCCCAGCGGGAGCAACCCGGTCAGGGTGTGCAGCAGCAGCGACTTTCCGGCTCCCGAAGCCCCGAGGATCACGTTGATGGCCCCGGCTTCGGCCCGGTAATTGATCCCGCGCAGTACCCTCGAAGAGGTGCCCGGGTCCACGGTTGAGGGGAGGAAAACGTCCAGTGAGCTGGTCTGGATCGCTGCGCCGGCCTGCAGCTCGCCAACCGGCAACTCGGCGGTGGCGGAACCGGCCGCCGGCAGCATAGCGCGGTCCCGCGCGAAGAGCCGCGCGAAGAGCCTGGGGAATGCGCGACGGCCGCGCCGCCGTCCCGCGGTATCCACCAGTGAGGCGGTGGACCAGCTGACCAACACCAGCAGCCCGGCGGGGAAGACCAACAACCACCATGCTCCGGCCAGCAAACCGCCGCGCGCATCCTCCAGCAACAGGCCCAGCGAGGCGGATTCGGGCGGTAACCCGACGCCCAAAAAAGAGAGTGAGCTTTCGTGCCAGATGGCGTGGGGCAGTTGCAGCACCAGGGCGATGGCTGCCTGTGGTGCCACGGCCGGAATCAGGTGCGTGCACCAGATGGCCGCGGTTGATGCCCCGGAGGCACGAGCCAGTAGGACGTGGTCGGCGGTGCGCTCGGCCAGTAACCTCGAGCGGACAATTCGGGCCACCTGCGTCCAGTGCGTCAACGCTATGGACAATACAATCGCCCACCACTGCCCGCGCCACAGGGCCACGATCACCACCGCCAGCAGGAGGTGCGGCAGGGCGTTGGTGACATCCACCAAGCGCATGGCTATTCTGTCCACGACTCCTCCCCGCCAGGCGGCCAGCAATCCGACACCGAGACCCAGGACGGTAGCGACGACCGAGGCGAACAATGCCAATAGCAGGGACATGCGCAGTCCCTGGGCGGAGCGGATCCACACGTCCCTACCCAAGAGGTCGGTGCCAAAGAAATGCTGGAGCGAGGGGGCTTGAAGCACCGCGGACAGATCCACGGCACGAGGATCCAGGGGCTGTAGCCACGGAACCAGCAGGGCGTAGGCAAAAGTCAGCCCCAGCAGAACCAGGGGTAATGGGTGGGGCCTAGACATCGTTCACCCGCGGGTCAAGGACAAGGTAAGAGGCGTCGGCCAACGCCGAGCCGGCAAAAACGACCGCGCACGAAAGCGCGGTCACCGCGGCAAGGAGCGGAAAATCCCCGGCGATGGCCGAGGACACCGTTGCCGAAGCCAGGCCGGGCCAGGAAAACACCGCCTCGATGAGCAGTGCCCCGGTGACCAACTCACCCAGCCTCGAACCCACCACCGTGATGAACGGCAGCAGCGCCACCGGAAGTACCTGGGTGCGTAGCACCGTGAATTCGCTCAGGCCGCGTCCGCGCGCGGCCAGTACCGCGTCGGATTCCAGTGCTTCGAGCACCGAGGCCCGAAGGTTTAATACCAGCCACGGCAGCAGGGTCATCGCCAGCACGCCCACGGGCAGCACCAGGTGCAGGGCGATGCCTGCCGGTGTGGGATCCAGGCCGCCCGACGTTGAGCCTCCGGCCGGTAGACCGAGCCCGATCGCGAAGATGGCAATGGCCACCAGCCCCAGAACAAACGGCGGGATTGCTTGGGCCAGATGCACCAGTGACAGAGCGACGGTATCTAGGGGCGAACCGGGGCGCCGCGCCGCGCAAACCGCCAGCAGGACCGAGAGCACCATCGCCACCAGCAGTCCGAGGCCCACCAATAATGCGGTGTAGGGCAAGCGCTCGGAAATCACCTGGGTCACCGGTTGGCCGAAGACCCGTGAGGTACCCGCCTCACCACGCATCACCCCGGTCATCCAGCGTCCCCAGATCGCATACCAGGCGTCGTCGAGTCCCAGCTGCTCGGTCAATGCCGCGCGTTGCTCGGGGGTTGAATGTTCGTATTGCGTGCCCAGATATTGGGCCAGCGGATTGAAGGGGGCCAGCGAGGCGAGCCAGAAGACAGCGGCGGTGATGCCGGCGGTGGCCGGAACTCCCACCAGCGCCCGGCGTCCGAGCAGGCTCAGCACTTCGCGTGCACGCGAGCGCCGCGGTGCGAGGCCCAGCGCAACGTCGTGCGTTCTCATGGTTTCGGTACCCACTGGCCGAGCTTCACCCACGGGCCCCACGTGGTGCCGTGGTCGTGCGGCTCCAGCAACGTTCCCGTACCTTGCCAGGTAGCGGAAACGGAGGTGCGCTGGATATAGGTGTGGTCGGTAAACGCGAGCAGCACCATGGATGGGTCCTCGACGTAGCGGCGCTGAACCTCGCGGTAGGCGGCGGCCCGTTTGGTCTCATCCAGGCTGGTTCGCCCGGTTTCCAGCGCCTTGTCCATGGCAGAATCCGCGAACCTGCTCGGATTGTCGTAGTACGCCCCGGCGGCGGGGTAGGAGGAATGCAACATCTTGTACAGCTGAGTGTCCACGTCATACGGGGTGTCACCCCCGCCGAGCATGATCGCGTCGGTTCCCACCCGTGGCTCGGCCGTCTCGAAGGTCGCCGCCTCGACCGGTACATCGATGCCCAGCAACTTCATCTGTGCGGAGAAGGCCAGCGACAGGTCCCGGCGCAGCGAATCGCCAGGGTTGTACATCAGCGTGAACGCGGCCGGTCTCCCGTTTTTCGAGCGCATTAAATCGTCCCCGATGACCCAGCCTGCCTCATCGAGCAGCCCCGCGGCGCGCTGCGGATCGTGGGCAAAAATGGCGGAGGGATCAAACGCCTCGCCATATTCGGCCGGAACAAAGGTGTTTGCCGCACGCCCGGCACCCGCCAGGACACCGTCAATCAATGACTGCCTGTCCACCGCAAGGTTCAGGGCCAGACGCACCTTTGGGTCGGATGTCAGTGGGTTATCCGCGGGCAGGGAGAGCCCGCGCCAGTCCGCGGAGGTGGCCGTGACCAGCTCGAACTCTGGGTTGGCGCCGAAGGTGGCAGCGAGTCGCGGGGGTAGCACGGTGCCGTCAAATTCCCCGGCCAGCATGCGCTGGGCCCGGGCGTTGTCATCGGGCGCGGCCTCGTAGGTGACGCGCTTCAGCGCGACCTCGCCGTCGCGGTATCTCGGGTTTGCCTTAAGCGCCAGGCGCGCGGGATCCAGCGAATCCACCAGGTAGGGGCCGGTGCCGATCGGGGCGCGGTTTAGCACCGAGTTCTCCACGCGCTGCCCGGGCACAATGGCTTCGGACGGGGCGATACCGATGAGCATCGCCGTCTTGAAGGAAACCTGGGCTTCGCGCAGGGAGAATTTGACGGTGTATGTGTCCACGGACTCGACGTCCACGACGTTTGAGAGCGTGCCGAGGATGGGGGAGGCGCTCGCCGGATCCATGATGGCCCGGTAGCTTGCCACGACATCCGTGGCGTCAAGGGTGGTTCCGTCGCTGAATCGGACATCGCTGCGCAACTTGACCGTCCAGGTGCGTGCATCGGGGGAAACTTTGGGCTCCTCCGCCGCCAACAGTGGCGTGATCCGCGGCAAACTTTCCGCGGCGCCGGTAAGTGTGTAGAGGGATTCGTTGATTTTTCCCGTGCCGTTATTGTCGAATCCGGCCAGCGGGTTGAGTGTCTCGGGAAGGGCCGCGGTGAGCAGTGCCAGTGAGGTCCCGGCGGGCTTGGCGCCGCCGATGCCCGACCCCACGGGCGCGCATCCGGTGCCGACCAATAGGATGGAGACAAGAACTGCCAGCGTTCTCAGGCGTTGTGGGTTGGGCACGGTGGAGGTTTTGACCTTTCATCCTGGTTGCCGGCGGGCATACGGGATTCGGCAACGCCACAACTGTACATCTGTCCAGCCAGACAGATATGGTAATCGGGCAATGATTCCGGTGAGCTTGGGCACCAGCCCGGAACGGCGGAAGGAATGAGGAAGTCATGTCGGAAATGGAACACGGCAAGATCGGAGCGGACGCTGTAGCCGCGACCGAGCCAAGCCTGCCCGACTGGATCGACGTCTTTGCCTTGGTTGCCGATGCCACGCGAATGAAAATCCTCATTGCCATGCATGCCGCCCCGGATTCCTCGGTCACCCAGTTGGCGGCCGCCACGGCGCTGGGCGCCAATACCGTCACCCAGGCGCTGGCCACCTTGCATAAGGCCGGCGTGGTGAGCGTGCGTGCCGACGGCCGCTACCGCCGCTGGACGCTGACCCATCCCGAGGTCCACCGGCTGCTGCACCAGATGCGGGCGCCGCATTCAGAGCTGCACCCCGAACACCCTTAGTCAGCACGGCAGAAGGCACCCACCCGGAGGGGTAGGTGCCTTCTGCCGATGAGGTCATTGCCGTGGCGTGGGGATCAATATCCCAGGCCGAAGCCGAACGGGTAGAGGTCCCCTTCCGTGGTCTCGGCGTAGCCGGGCAGATCGCTGTACTGCTCGCGAATGGCCGTGGCCGTTCCGGCCAGCGCGAATGGCATCCTCCCCTGCGGGGCCACCTTGCCGGAGAGCACGTCGAGCAGGGCGGTGTCGCTCATGCCGAAGCCGGCCACGATCGCACCGGCGTCGCGCAGACCGCTGGCCTCGTCCATGACAAACGGCTGACGGAAGTACACATGCAGGACCGTCTTGCCCTGTCCTACCCGTACCAGCAGGCCTACCTGCCCTACAACCGTCTGATCGACGGCACCGTTCACGACTGGTGAGCGCGCAAACCATGGAATCCGCCAGCGGCGCGGCAATCACGCTGCACCGCGTCATTGTCATGGGCGTCTCGGGCTGCGGTAAGTCCACCGTCGGTGAGCTGCTGGGATCCACTCTGGGGGCGCAGTTCCTTGATGGGGACTCGCTGCACCCGCAGGCCAACATCGACAAGATGGCTGCCGGGCACCCGCTGAACGACGATGACCGCGAACCGTGGCTGCGCGAGGTGGGCGAACGCCTCGGCTCGATGGATACCGGCTCGATGATCATCGCGTGTTCGGCATTGAAACGCAAATACCGGGATTTGATCAGGGCAAACGCCCCGGGCACGGTATTCATTCACCTGCACGGCACCGTCGAGCTGCTCACCGAACGCATGGCGGCCCGTCCCGGGCACTTCATGCCGGTGGGCCTGCTCGAATCCCAGCTGGCCACCCTTGAACCGCTGGCAAGCGACGAAGCGGGTGTGGTGCTTAATATCGCTGCCACGCCCGCGCAGTTGGCGCACAAGGCCGCAACTTGGTTGAATGCCAGCGCTTGATTAACCGCAGCACGGCCCGGCCCCCAGGAGCCCCAAAGCAGGGGCATCACGTTAAACTGCGGCGGATTCCCCGGCCATGATCGACTCGAGGGTGGCAAGCGAACCACGATCGTGCAGTGAGGCGAGTGCTGCGCGGTACGGTGCGGCAAAGGCCTCGTCCTCAACGATGTCGCCGAAGAGTTCGCGCTGGCTAATAAACGCCGTTGGGTTCTCACGGTTCGTGCTGGCCACGGAGCGCAGTTCATCGGCGAGCCGATCGACCACCACGATGGCATGGCCCTGCTCGTCGATGCCCTCGGCGTAGCGCGCCCAGCTGGCCACGATCGCGGCGCAGAGTTCAACATTCCGGCCCGCGGCGAGGTTCTCACGGACAACCGGGATGAGCCACTTCGGGATACGATCCGATGACTCGGCACACAATCGGGCTACGGTGTCGGCGACGTATTCATTGCTGTAGCGCTCGATGAGCTTAAGCTTGTAGGCCGCCAAATCCACGCCGGGCAGCGGTGCCAGAGTGGGGGTCGCCTCCTCGTCCATGTAGCGCAGGAGGAATGCAGCAAACAGCGGGTTGCGGGCCACCTCGTGCACCGCGCGGTACCCGGCTAGGTGTCCGAAGTAGCACAATCCCTGGTGAGTGGCGTTAAGCAGGCGCAGCTTCATCAGTTCGTAGGGGACCACGTCAGCAACAAGTTGGACCCCGGCCTCCTCGTAGGGTGGGCGGCCGGAGGCAAAGGTGTCCTCCAATACCCATTGGGTGAAGTCCTCGCACACTACCGGCCAGGCATCGTCGATGTCGTAGCGCTGAGCAACATCCGCGCGGTCGGCGTCGGTGGTAACCGGGGTGATCCGATCGACCATGGAGTTGGGGAAGGGCACATTGGCCTCAACCCAGGCGCCGAACTCCGCATCCAGGGCCGTGGCGAAGGCGCCGAACATCTTGTGCGCCACCTCGCCGTTGCCCTGGATGTTGTCGCAGCTCATCACGGTGAACGGGGCGATACCGCGCTCGCGGCGCAGCTTCAGCCCGGCGCTGATCAGTCCAAAGGTGGTGCCCGGGGTTGCGGGGTTGGCGAGGTCGGCCGCGATGGCGGGGTTGGCCAGATCAAATTCCCCGGTCACCGGGTGGACGTTGTAGCCGCCCTCGGTCACGGTGAGTGAGACGATACGGATGCCGGGGTCGGCCAAGGCCTCAATGGCGGCTCCCGGGTCCTCGGGGGCGAAGATATAGTCGATGATCGAACCGACGACGCGCACCTGTCGACTGCCGTCCGGATTCTTCTCCACCAGCGTGTACAGCCCGTCGCTAGCATCAAGAATGTCGCGCATGCGCACATCCGAGGGCATGACTCCCATGCCGCGAATGCCCCAGTCCAGGGCCTTGCCCTGGTTCATCAGGGTGTCCAGATACATGGCCTGGTGGGCGCGGTGGAAGCCGCCGACGCCGAAGTGGATGATGCCGGCGCTCACGGCAGAACGGTCGTAGCGGGGGACTGATACGGGAGATGCAATATGCGCGAGTGTCGAATTGTTCAGTTCCATGGCGGGGTTCGTGGCTCCTTGGATCGAGTGATGGGCGGAGGTGTTTTAGGCCAGGCGTTCCGGGGCCGACAGTGGCACACCGTTAAAACCGGGCTGCGTGCCGCGCAGTGCGTGGGACATGAGTGCGGCAACAAGGTAGAGCGCGGCAAAGAGATAAACCATGCCCGATGCTCCGAGCGTCGAATACAGCAGCGCCACCAGCAATGGTCCGGCAAACACCGCGGCTCCAATCCCCAGGTTGTAGGAGGCCATCGCGGCCCCGGGGTGCTTCGGTGCCAGGGATACAGCGATGGCCGAAAGCGGAACGAAACCCGCCAGCCCGACGCCGAAGATCGCACCAACGAGCAGGGTCAGGCCGTAGGCCGATTCCCAGCCCCGGGAAATTGCGAAGGCGGGGACCACATAGAGCCCGAGCATCGAGACGGCGCAGAGCACCGCACCGAACCAGGTCACCGTCTTGCTCCAGCCCAGCTTGTCGCCCAGAGCGCCGAAGAAGAGATTGCAGGGGATGTTCACCGCATAAATGACGGTGGTGAGGATCAGGAACTGGCCCACGCTCCAGCCGAATTGGTCGGTGAACAGAGCGGGGAAGAAAATGGCCATGCCATAGGTGGGGATCGAGTTGATGGTACGGGTGAGCATGACCATCAGGGCCCTGCGGTTGGTCCTCAAAAGGGTGAATCCGAAGACCAACGTCTTGAAGACCTCGTCGGAGTTGGCCACCAGCGGGCCGCGTCCCTTCTTCTCCTTGACGCCGACCAAGGCCACCACCGCACCGACGATGACCAGCCCCAGGGAAATCCAAAGCGTCCCGTAATAGTCCAGGCCGAAAAGATTGAGTGATGCGGTGGCGGTCAGGGCTCCGAGAGTGGGGAGTCCGGCGCTGAAGGCCACGTAGAACCAGCCGATGGCCACGGCCAAGCGTTTGGCGTTGGCGGTGGCGCTGATCCAGACGAGGAATCCGTAGGCAAAGAAGGGGTAGCCGAATCCGCGTAGCCCGTAGGCGAGAAAAATCAGCGCCACGCTTGAGGCGTTCAGGGCAACCACCAGGAAAAGGATCTCGAAGGCCACCCAGATGCCGGCGCCGATGAACATTACCCGGCGTGGTCCCCAGAGGTCCGAGAGGGAGGCGGAAAGGAAGGCCGCAATGGCCACGGCAATGCCGTAAACGGTGACTAGAGTGCCGGCCATAGGGATGGTGAATCCGTGCTCGGCGGTCAGGAATGGGGTGAGGATGTTGGTCTCTACGCCGTCACCGATCATGAACAGCATCAGCCCGACGAAGCCCCAGAGCAATGGACGGGGAAGTCCCATGCGTTCGAAGATGCCCGGGCGGGCTCCTGCCGCGCCTTGCTGCATATCTGATGGTGCTCCCGAAATCATGTCGCTCCCTTGCGTCCCGTGATTTTTCGTGATGACGGTAATAATCTAACACCAAACAAGACAAAGATCACAGAATTCTTGTTAAGTTATGGAAGTTTCCACAACTTTTTGAAACAGAGGGTGACGGATCTATCATGAACCTTGTGACTAATGAAAAGTTGGGCCTAGGCGGGAATGTCGAACCGCAGCGAACCGGGTTGCCGCCCGAAACTCGCCGAGACGAAGTGGCGGACTACGTCACTCAAGCGAAAAGTGTCAAAGTCGAGGAATTGGCCGAACACTTCGCGGTCAGCACCATGACCATTCACCGGGATTTGGAACAGCTCTCCAACGACGGGCGCCTCGAACGCGTCCGCGGTGGAGCACGTGCCATCACCACCCGCATGGCCGAACGCGATGTGCGACTCAGGCGGTACTTGAACGCAGCCACCAAGGATTCGCTGGCCCGCGTCGCCGCGGCACTGATCCCTGAAGGCTCGGTGGTAGGGCTGGACGATTCGACCACCGTAGGTGCCATGGGCTCGTACCTTGCTGCCCGCCGGCCCTCCACGGTGGTCACCCATTCCCTGTCACTGATGAGTATCGTGGCAGGTCAGCCCCATATGGCCTTGGTTGGGCTGGGTGGGCAATACTATCCCGAGACGGATTCTTTCCTCGGCTCAGTTGTGGTTGAGCAGCTGCGCCGCATCACCGCCGACATCGTCTTTGTATCGACCACCGCGATGAAAAATGATGCCCTTTTCCACCCCGACGCCGAGGCCGCGCTGACCAAGCGCGCCATGATCAACATGGGCGCCCGCAAGGTCTTGGTGGTGGACAGCGCCAAATTTGAATCCGCGGGCCTCTACCACGTGATCGACGTGGCTGAATTTGATGATGTCGTCGTGGACGATGCCCTGCCCGAACCCGAAGTTTCCCGGCTCCGGGAACTGGGTGTCACCGTCCATGTCGCCGCGGCGCATTAACGTTAGGAACCTTGATGGGCACCGACTACGTCTTAGGTATTGATTCATCAACCCAATCTTGCAAGGCGGTCCTGGTGAACGCCGAAACCGGTGAGCTTGTTGACGAGCGTCGCCAGTCGCATCCGGAGGGCACCCAAGTAGATCCTGCCCGCTGGCTTGATGCCATGGAAGCCAGCGCCGGTGAGTTCTTGGACCGGGCCGCAGCGGTGGCCGTCGCGGGGCAACAACATGGCATGGTGGCCCTAGACGCAATGGGCGAACCGGTGCGTGACGCGATGCTCTGGAACGACACTTCCTCCGCCTCTCAGGCTCGGGATCTGGTAGCCGAACTCGGCGGTCCGCAAGGCTGTGCTGATGCCGTCGGATCGGTCATGGTCGCATCGCTAACTGCATCCAAGCTGCGATGGCTGCAGGAAAGCGAACCCGAGAACGCCAAGCGCACGCGCAACGTGTTGCTACCCCACGACTACCTTTCCTGGCATCTCGGCGGGCGCGCAGAGATGACCACCGACCACGGGGACGCCTCCGGAACCGGTTACTACTCGACCTCCCGCAGGGAGTTCCTTCCGGAGGTCGCGGCCGCCGCTCTTGGCCATGCAGTCGGCCTGCCGCGGCTCGCTGAAGTCAACGAAATCGTCGGAACCACCCGGAACGGGGCCAAAATTGCGGCCGGAACCGGCGACAACATGGCCGCAGCCTTGGGACTGGACCTGGGGCCAGGCGATGTTTGTGTTTCCATCGGCACTTCCGGGGTTGCCTCCTCGGTCGTGGATGCCAGCGTGCACGACGGTAGCGGGCTGGTGACCGGATTTGTTGATGCCACTGGCCGATACCTGCCGCTGGCCTGCACGCTGAATGGTGCGCCGGTACTCGACTTTGGTGCCCGAATCCTCGGGGTCGACCATGCAGAGTTCACTCGACTAGCCATGGGCGCAGATCAAGGTTCGGGTGGAGCGGTGCTGTTGCCCTACTTGGGTGGGGAACGTACCCCGAACCGCCCCAACGCCAGTGGCTTGATGCATGGCATTCGGGCCACCACGAGTCGCGAACAATTTGCCCGTTCCATCGTCGAGGGTCTGCTGTGCTCGATGAAGGATGCGGTCCAGGCCCTGGAAAATGCAACGGGTGTGGCAACTGGGCGGATCCTGCTGATTGGCGGCGGAGCGCAATCGGAGGCCGTGCGTAACATCGCCCCGGAAATCTTCGGGGTCGCAGTGGATGTTCCTGCTACCGCCGAATATGTTGCCCGTGGTGCAGCGCGCCAGGCGGCGTGGGCGCTGAGTGGACAAGCGCATCCGCCGGTTTGGAAGAGTCTTGAGTCGCGTCGCTACGAGGCAGCACGCCGCCCAGAAATCTATGAACGCTACGCCACGGTGCGCGATGCCACCGAATCCTGGGACTAAATCCCCTATCTTGGGTGTGATTCGCGATGGCCGTACCCGCAGTACCGGGTCCGGCCATCGCGGGTTATGACTCAGTCTTCGTGCGGACCGGACGCCTTGCCCGGCGCGGCCTCCGGCCCCTGAAGCAGCTCGTTGAAGATGTCGGCGACCGAGCTACGTTCCAGATCGGGGCGGAACGGGAAGGACGCCACATCACCGGGCTTGGTGATGCCGGTATGCACCAACAGCGTCAGTAGCCCGGCTTCCATTCCGGCGATGATGTCGGTGTCCATGCGGTCACCAATCATTGCCGTGGTCTCCGAATGCGCGTCGATCCGGTTCAGGGCGGAGCGGAACATCATCGGGTTCGGCTTGCCCACCACGTACGGTTCGCGGCGGGTGGCCTGAGTGATTAGCGCGGCCACGGATCCGGTGGCGGGCAGCAGTCCCTCGGGGGAGGGTCCGGTGGCATCCGGATTGGTGGTGATGAACCGAGCGCCGGCGGCGATCAGACGAATGGCCCGAGTGATGGCCTCAAAGGAGTAGGTGCGGGTTTCGCCCAACACCACATAATCGGGGTCCTGATCGGTCAGGATGAAACCTGCATCGTGCAGTGCGGTGGTCAATCCGGCCTCGCCAATCACAAACGCGCGTCCGCCCGGACGCTGACGGCGCAAAAATTCGGCGGTGGCCATGGCCGAGGTCCAGATGTTCTCTTCCGGGACGTCCAATCCGGAGGACAGCAGGCGTGCCCGCAGATCCCTCGGGGTGTAGATCGAATTGTTGGTCAGCACCAGGAAGCGTTTGCCCGTGCTCACCCAGTGCGCGATCATCTCGGCAGCGCCGGGGATGGCCTGATTTTCGTGTACCAGCACCCCGTCCATGTCCGTGAGCCAACATTCGATGTCGTGAACGCTGCGTGGTTCATGAATCGCCATGAGTGGGAGTTCCTTTCAAGAGGTAAGAACCTTCGGGTAATAGTCTTTCAGGTTCCGGTGCATCGAGTGCTGCGCCACTGCGGGTTAGAGCCAATTGTTCTTCTTGAAGATGGCATAGAGGCCCCCTGCGAGCAGCAGCATCAGGCCGAGCGCGGCCGGATAGCCGAAACGCCAGTCAAGTTCGGGCATATGGCTGAAATTCATCCCGTAGATGCCGGTGACAAGGCTCGGTGCAAAAATGATCGCCGCCCAAGAGGAAATCTTTTTCATCTGCTCGTTTTGGGCCAGACCAGCTTCGGTCGCCGCCTGTGAGGCCAACGTTGAGGACAGCGACAGGGCATTGGTCAGCAACGCCCGGAAAGATGCGATGCGCTCCGTCATCCGGATCGCGTGGTCGTGGACGTCGATGAGCTTTCGATCCAATTCCAGGGCGTCGGACTCTTGGACGTTGCTCAGCCGTACGTCTCGGCGCAGTCCGGATATGACCTCCTCCAGTGGGGCCAGCGCGCGCTGGAAATCGATGACTTCCCGGGACAGTTCGTAGATGCGCCTCGAAACGTTGGTGGTCCCGGAGAAGAGCTCGTCCTCGATCTCATCGATGTCATTTTCTAAGCCGACGAACACCGGTTCATATTCATCAACGACCTGGTCAATAACGGCGTAGAGAATTGCCAAGGGGCCGATGGCCAGAAGGTCTGGATCAAGTTCGAGCCGATGGCGAACCTGAGCCAACTTGGGGGATTCGGCATGCCTGACCGTGACGACAAAATCGGTACCTGCATAGACATGAAGCTCGCCGAACTCAACTTTTTCTTCCTCGTCGAGATAACGGGCGGGTCGGAGCACGGCAAAAAGATGATCTCCGTAGTGCTCCAATTTGGGTCGCTGATGCCCAGCGAGCGTGTCCTCAACGGCAAGTTCGTGGAGTCCGAGTTCGTCGGCAACCTCGTTCATTTCCGCTTGGTCGGGACGGTAGAGCCCCAGCCACGACATGCCTCCGGTTTCTTTCATCGACTCAAAGGTGGAGGAGAGATCCGGTGGATGGATCACGCACTTTCCGTTGACGTAGATGGCATTGTCGATGATGGGCATGGGTGCCGTCCTTGCATGAAGACCGAAGTGTTTCCCGGTTGGGCAATGTACTGCACTGGATAGTTTGTCATCATCCGTCCTTCTCGTGTGCCGTTTTGTCTGCCCAAGCCCGGTGCCGGGGCGCTATTCCGGGGGATTGTGGAGCAGCGACTACCCTTGAGGAGTGACTTTCGACGTTGAGCCCCCAGCCCCAGAACCCACCGAGTACGATCCCATCCACGAAGAACGCCCAGAAGTTGGTGTCGGTCCGTGGGAGGGTGAGCTGCCGAGTGAGGGGCACTACGACCCCGAGTTGCTCAGCAACGGGGACCGACGCAACGTTGCTGACAAGTACCGCTACTGGTCCATGGAAGCGATTGTTGCCGATCTAGATGAGCGTCGGCACGACTTTCACATTGCCATTGAGAACTGGCAGCACGACATGAATATTGGCACGGTGGTGCGCACCGCGAACGCCTTCTTGGCCAAGGAAGTGCACATCATTGGCCGCCGTCGCTGGAATAAGCGTGGCGCCATGGTCACCGATCGATACCAGCACGTGCGCCACCACCCCACGGTGGAGGACTTCGTGGCCTGGGCCAAGGGCGAAGGGCTAGCGATCATCGGCATCGATATCTTCCCCGATTCCGAAAAACTGGAGACCTATGAACTGCCGCGCAACTGCGTGCTGGTCTTCGGGCAGGAAGGCCCTGGTCTTAGTGAAGAGGTCCATCAGAATGCCGAGGCAACGCTGTCCATCGAGCAATTTGGTTCCACCCGATCAATCAACGCCGCATCGGCCGCCGGAATCGCCATGCACGCGTGGATTCGTCGACACGTCTTTAACCAGTCGGTCTAAGGCCGCCCGTAACCTTGAGTAGAAAGCCCAACGTTTAGCGAATTACCCTTTTCTCTTCGTGGATCGTGAGTTAGCGTGAGTCTCGGACGTTCCATCTCGTGCACGGTTTCGGTGTCGTCACCGGCCGCATTGTTCGGGGAATGTCCGATGGTCCGCGCCGGCAACGGCCATGGTCACGCGACGCGAAACGGAGCTAATCACAGGTGAAGAAGCACCAGGTTAATCACTCGATGCCGGTGCCCAAGAGGCGCGATTTACGTCGCACGTCCAAGGGTTCAAAGGGCGCCGCACTGGGGATCGCGATCATCGCCACACTTGCTCTTGCTCCTTCGCCAACTCCCGGTGGGCGCCTCATTGACGCAGCTCCCGTTGCCTTTTCGCCGCTGAGTGTTGAGGCAGCCTCCTTTAACCAGCCGGTCGAGGTATCGCTACTTAGCGGCGTCGATTCCATTCGCTGGGACTCTGAAAATATCACCAGCGCCGCCGCTGGCGACCAAGTCTCCGATGCCTCTGACCCCGCTTCGGTGCTCAGCAGAGCAGGTTCGACCACCCAGCTGGTGGGACAAAGCGTTGGTCCATTGGGGGTTTTGCCAGCAGGAATCCAGCTGATCCACCCTGTTTCCTCTAGGCACATCACTAGCCCGTACGGGTGGAGGAATAACCCGACAGGTGCTGGCACCCAGATCCATATTGGACAGGACTATGCCATCCCGTGTGGATCGCCGGTCTATGCCACTGCCGATGGAACGGTGATCCAGTCGGCTTGGGCGGGGCACTCCGGAATGCGTGTGACAGTTGACCATGGGTCATCGGTGCGCACCGGCTACAGTCACAACTCCTCGTTGATTGCCAAGGTTGGTGAGCATGTTAAGCAAGGGCAGTTGATCGCCCTGAGCGGGACCACCGGTAACTCCACCGGCTGCCACGTACACTTCGAAGTCATCATCAACGGCCGCTGGAACGACCCCAGAAACTTCCTGCCCGCCATCCCGGGCCAGCCAAATCCGATGATTGATTCGCGCCGCACAACGATTGCCGCCGAACCAATTCGCAACACCGGTGAACCTCAAGCGAACAACGATAATGGGCACGATATTGAGGTGAATCGGCCCGAGCCGAGCAAGCCCGCGCCGTCACCAACGGGACCGCAAAAGGAAACCACTGCTCCAAAGCCCACGCACGAAACCAAGCCGAGCAGAACTCCAAAGCCCACCCAAGAGACAAAACCCGGCGCAACGCCAAAGCCAACACCAACGCGGAAACCATCGCCTGCCCCTTCGGACTCGACGAAACCCGATGAAACTCCTACGGTCACTCCTCCGACGGACGCAAGCTCCCCGACTCCTCCAAGCACTGTGCCCTCCGCTCCAGGAAGTACAACACCGGGCAGTACCGCGCCGACAAAACCACCGACGGAGGTCTCCGATTCGACGTTCGTCGAATCGCCGAGCGGCACGTCGGGCCAAAGCGAAGGCACCTCAACACGAATGCCATCTTGGGAAGGCTCAGCTTCCAGCTCGCTCGCGGAGTAGTTTCTGCCTGGGATGAGCCCAAAGCGTGCCGCGTAAAATCTGATGCACCTAGTCGTCGCGTGTTTTCTACGTCATTTGGAATTGTGGAACACAAGCTGGGAATCCGAGGGATCATCCATCCGCGGTAGCCGTCGGCGAGTGAAGGCAAATAACACTTTGTGATGGCGGCAAATAGCCCTTTATTACTCACCGTCGGTGAGCTACGGTGAAGCCTAAGTGTTCAGTTACTTGGGGTGACACGGACAACTCGTTGGCTTTAGCCAGCCCGCCATCCTCTTTTGGCTGTGCAAAGAATTCATGGTGACTCAATCAGGGGGTTGTTACCGTTGAAAATGCATCAGGTCAATAGGGGTCCGCTGCCGGAAAATAAAGGCAGATTTAGAAAAAAGATCCCACCCATTTCAGCTTTTGGGCTTGCTGTCGCTACTGCCGTCGCAATATCGGGAGCGCCGGGGCTCGGGGTGGCTTCGGACGAGATCGCACCGCACGGAGCCAAGGGGCCGAGTTATCAGGTTGCCACCTATGTACAGCCGGTCAGGGTGGCACTTCTCGGTGGCCTGGACGCCATTAGGTGGCAATCGTCCAACATAACCAGTTCGGCCGCCGGATCCGACGGCGACGGGGCTCCCGCGCTACAAGCATTCACCGGTGCCTGGCGAGTAACGTCTACTCAGCCCAATGCCGCGGGCATCTTGGTTGGACAGAATGTGGGAGCGCTTGGGGCGCTTCCCGGTAAGATCCAGCTCATGCATCCGGTGGCGTCTTTGCACATCACTAGCCCCTACGGTTGGCGCCACAACCCCACCGGGCCGGGCACCCAGATCCACGTTGGGCAAGACTATGCGATTCCTTGCGGTTCTCCGGTTTATGCATCGGCAGATGGAGTTGTCATCCAGTCTGCTTGGGCCGGACACTCCGGCATGCGTGTCACTATCGACCATGGCTCCTCCATCCAGACCGGATACAGCCACAATTCCCAGCTCATTGCCAAGGTTGGAGACACTGTCAAACAGGGGCAAGTCATAGCGCTCAGTGGAACTACGGGAAATTCCACGGGATGCCACGTGCATTTTGAGGTCATTATCAATGGACGCTGGAACGACCCGAGAAACTTCCTCCCAGGCGTGTTTGGTCAGCCTAACCCCATGATCGATTCGCGAAACACCACCATCGCTGCCGAACCTATCCGCAACAGTGGCGCACCTCGATCCTCTGTGGAAGAAACCATTGATTCCTCGATACGGTGGGTCACCACCCCCAGGGTAATAACCTCTTCGCCCACGCCTAACAAGAGCAAGTCACCGGCATTTGTACCCAAGGCCAATCCAAAACCGGTCAAGAAGCCGACGGCAACCGCCAAGCCATCCACACCGACGAAACCTAGGAACGAACCTAAACCTGCCCCAACTAAGCCGGCTCCAACGAAGTCGGCGCCAAAGCCGGCTCCAACGAAGTCGGCTCCGACCTCTGCGGTGCCAACGACAGCTCCGCCGACTAGTGCAGCACCTACATCGGCGGCTCCGACTAAGGCAGCACCGACGACTGCGGCAGCACCTACATCGGTGGCTCCGACTGAGGCAGCACCGACAACCGCGGCAGCACCCACAACCAATCCCGCGCCGACTACTACTGCACCGACCTCGGTAGCACCAACTACAGATGCTCCGACAAGTGAGGCACCGGCACCAAGCAGTGAAGCTCCACCGCAAGAAAATCAGGTGCCTGACGTCAACGAGCTTCCGGACCTTCAAGTGACACTTCCGGAAAGCGGCGCAGCAGGTCCATCTGGCGATACAACGAAGGAGTCTACGGCCCCTGACGCCCCGAAGGCGGATGTTAAACCAGAAGTTGACACCGCTCAGGACGACGATTCCACCAGCAAATTGGTCGTTGGCAAACCGGCGAAAAAGGACTCCAAACAAGAGGCCGTGGTTGCTCAGAAGGCGCCGGCCGTGAAACAGCCACCCGCCAAGCAAGCGCCGGCTCCTGCCGCGAAACCTGAGATCAAGAAGGTAAAAGCGCTCAAGAAGGTGGCCACACCTGTGAAGGCTAAGCCGAAGAAAATCGCGGTTGTTGCAGCGGTTAAACCCAAGGCAGTCGCCACTCAGAAGGCCGTAGCCAAGGTCGTCACCGTGACACTACCGATACCGATCGCGCCGAAGGCTCCCGTGCCCCAGATGAAAATGGTTGCGGTGCCACCCAAACAAGAAACCGTTAAGCCGGTAGCCCAGAAGTCACCGGCCGAAACCGGAGGTGAAGCGGGTACAGACAAGTAATTGATATGAAAAGGGCACCGGATTCGGTGCCCTTTTCATGTCATTCACAAACGTGGCGCGTCATCCCGTAAGCGATGCAGCACACATTGTAGATAGGATGTGAAGCAGCCAACGAGGTCTACTCCCCACAATTCCTTATCTACACAGGAGTCAGTATGCCCATCGCAACACCGGAACAGTACAACGCAATGATTGATTCTGCGAAGGCCGGCGGATACGCCTTCCCCGCAGTGAACGTAACGTCATCGCAAACCCTGAACGCCGCTATTCGCGGCTTCGCCGAAGCAGAATCCGACGGAATCATCCAGGTGTCCACCGGCGGTGCAGCATATTGGTCGGGTTCCTCCGTCAAGAACATGGTCACCGGTTCGCTGGCTTTCGCTGCTTTCGCGCGTGAAGTTGCCAAGAGCTACGGCGTAACCATCGCCCTGCACACCGACCACTGCCCGGCAGATAAGCTCGACGATTTTGTGCTTCCCCTGCTTGCCGCCTCCGAGGCAGAAGTTGCAGCTGGTCGCAATCCATTCTTCAACTCCCACATGTGGGACGGTTCGGCCGAGACGCTCGAAGAGAACTTGCGTATCGCCGCCGAGTTGCTTCCGCGCACCGCAGCCGCCAAGCAGATCCTCGAGGTCGAAATTGGTGCCGTCGGTGGCGAGGAAGATGGCGTCGAAAACGCCATCAACGACAAGCTGTATTCGACCGTCGAAGATGCACTGGCTACCGTTGCCGCGCTGGGCTCCGGCGAAAACGGCCGCTACATCACCGCATTGACCTTCGGTAACGTGCACGGTGTGTACAAGCCGGGCAACGTTAAGCTGCGCCCGGAGATTCTCAAGGATATCCAGGAACAGGTCGGCGCCAAGCTTGGTAAGGCCAACCCATTCGATTTGGTCTTCCACGGCGGATCGGGTTCATCCGACAAGGAAATTGCTGATGCAGTGGCCTACGGCGTCATCAAGATGAACATCGACACCGACACTCAGTACGCCTTCACCCGCCCGGTGGCAGGCCACATGCTCTCGAACTATGACGGTGTTCTGAAGATTGACGGTGAGGTCGGAAACAAGAAGACCTACGACCCGCGCGTCTGGGGTGCCGCAGCCGAAGCGTCCATGGCCGCACGCATCGTTGAGGCTGCACACCAGCTCGGATCTGCCGGAAAGTCGTTGAAGTAACCATGGCTGAACTTGGAGCAAACCTGCTCGGTATCCCGGCAACTCTTTTGCCGGAAGAAACCGAGGTTACCGCCCGCTTTGACGCTGGCGATGAAGCTGTAGACGTAGCCGCGAGCTTCCCGTCCTCATCCCTAGCTTGGGCCCTGTTGGCCAACGAAGCACACGCCGAGGGTCACGTCGTTGAGTCCTACGCCTACGCCCGCGTTGGTTACCACCGTGGGCTCGACGCGCTGCGTAAGGCCGGCTGGCGCGGACAGGGACCGGTGCCGTGGGCGCACGTGCCCAACCGTGGCTTCCTGCGTGCTCTGTACGCGTTGCAGCGTGCCGCAGCCGCGATCGGTGAAGCCGAAGAAGTGGACCGCATCGGCCGTTTCCTTAACGATTCAGATCCGCTGGCTGCTGCCGCTCTCGAAGCCGAGTAACTGAGCGCCAGACCCTTCGCCCGTGAATAACGATTGTTCGTACCGAAATCATTCGGTACGAACAATCGCTATTTAAGCGCCATTTGGCCATCTGATGAGCCGCAAATCCGTGCCAAAAGATGCTTTGGATGCTGTTCTAACTCCGTGTCCGAACTGTGACTATGCAAAAACCAGTGGCTGAAATTATTGGTTTGACCTGCGGAGATCTTCGCGCAGAGCAAGTGGGTAGCCAGCCGAGGGGACATCGGGCCGGCCTCACTAGCCGCATTCATCGCACCGAGACCTTGGGACAGGACCGACATGGCATCCAGAATACGTACGGCGCTTCTAACGACGGCAGTAGCTTCGGGACTGTTGCTCACGAATGCACCCGCGCAGGCCCAAGGAATCGATTCAGCCGTTGCAACGCAACATGCCGAAACGACCCCGTCCGAGACGTGGACCCCTACCCCGAGTGATCTCGGAGAGGGCGTCGATACCGAAAACAGTTTTATTCAGGACGGCCCCTCCGCAAATGATGCTGAAGTACCGGCCATGGAGCCAAAAACTGGCGAAACAACCGAAACTGACATTGATCAGGCGGCAACTTCGGGGGCCGGCGATGAATCCGGGGATCAGACCGCACCACCGGCAGCAACGCTGCCTGCCAGCATTTCCCCGGTGCCACTAGATGGACTGGACGAATCGGATGAAACCGATGTTCAAGGATCGTCGGCAGAGAGTACGCAGTCGATTTCCACGCCCGATGAGACCTTAACCATTCCCGGAGAGATCGAAGAAACCGAGAAGGAAGAGGTGCCCGTTACCGAATCGGCGAAAGCTTCAACCGAGAGCACCGAGAGCACCGAGAGTGCCGGGCCAACGATCGAGGAATCTGACGAGCCAACATCGTTCTGGGAGGTCGTTGAGGGCGTAGAAGCTCCCGAAGGCTCTGAATCCTGGAGCGAAGAAGAATGGATCGATTTCTTGGAGACCCCCGAAGGAATCGATTTTACCGATCAGATGCTCGACGGGTTGGTGGGGACCGAGGAATTCGACACCATTGTGGACATCGTTGTGGACTTCATGGAATCGGGCGACGAGGCCTACCTCGACGAGCTGATGGATTACTTCCTGTACCTCTTTGACGGTAACGAAGAATGGGCGATGGAAGCCTACAACGGAGTTATCCAAGAGCTGATCAATGAGGGGTTCCTGGATGAAGAGGAAGTACCCCCTGCCGATGAGGGAGCGAGCACTGAATCCCCGGAGGTAGCACCGTCGGTGGAAAAGCCGGTGGTTAAACCGGCCGGAAATATCACGAAGCCGGTCGTGGATAAGAAAGCCGTCGCTGCGGCGGTAGTTAAGCCCGTTGCGGCGACCGCCAACCCGCAGCTGGCCGAGACGGGTTCAAACTCTGTGGTGGTCTTTGGGGGTTCGGGCTTGCTGTTGGTGCTGATCGGGGCGCTTACCTTGCGGCTTCGCCGCAAGCCGCGGGCTCATTAACCGTTTCATTTTTGCCCGCGGCGTGGCACGATTCGGCTATAACACAGTTTCAGGTTTTGGATATTCAGGAGCTGATTCACCTCGCACCGGACCGAGTTTGGGAGCTGCTGACCGATTGGGTTGCTGCCCCGCAATGGATGCCCGGTGTTGATTCAATGGAGCCCGAGCAGCTCACCAGCCCTGGTGCGCTGCTCGACTACCGGTCCGGTGCCCATGAACGCCAATTGCTCATTAAAGAGCTGAGCGAAGGGACAGCCGTTACCTTGTCATCCGGAGGTGGAGACATCAATGTGCTGTATGGCTACGAACTTTTGGCGGAATCTGGTCAAACGCGCGTTCGATTAACCATCAGTGTGGACGCTGCCGAAGAACTCCGTGAAGAAGTGGGTGAACTGGTAGCCGCCATTGCCGATTCGGAGGCGGCTACCTTAAAGTCGTTGCGCTCTTACGCCGAGTCTGCGCCGTAGCGGCAACTCGTGATTGGGGGAGCGAGTTCGATTCCTTGTTGACCGGTGATAAATGTTCAAAAATGATATTTGTTTGCGTAGACGAAAATGCCGGGTTGCCGCCGAGGTGTTCGGCGACAAAATCCCGAAGTGATTCGACCGAATCACTAATGACGTGGACCAGGATGTCCGGTGTCCCGCCGAGGACGAAGACGTCCTGAACTTGCGCCAGCTCCCGCAGGATGCGAGCAGACTCGAGCATCGCATTGCGTGCTTCGGAACGCACGACCACCGAAACCATCGCGGAGATGCGAAGGCCCAGTTTTGCCGGGTCGATATCGGTGTGGAAACCGCGAATCACGCCCGTTTCCTGCAGTGCGCGTACACGACCCAGACACGTTGAGGGCGCAATCCCGGCGCGTGAGGCCAAAACGTTGTTGGGGATACGAGCATCAAGACTCAGCTCGCGCAATATCGTTAGATCAACGTCGTCGAGCCGAACCGTATTCTGCTGGCTGTCGTATTTTCTGATGGAATCTGAACTTAACACGGATTTTATCCTTTCTCCTGTGCACTTATTCAGTGACCTATCTTGGGCACCGTGAATAATTCTATGATGGGTAAACCTTGCCGCGGCGTACAACGGCGCATAAGGTGCCGGTAATCATTCGAGAAAGGTCATCACACAGACCATGAGCACATCCATCCAGACGGACCGAACCAGTCTTCAGGCCGCTGATGCAGCAGACCCATTGTCCGCGTTCCGAGACCGTTTCTCGCTGCCGGAAGGCGTGATCTATCTTGATGGAAATTCCCTGGGCCCGCTTCCGCGCGGGGCTGCTGAACGTGCGGCAGAGGTTATCAACGTCGAATGGGGCCAAGGCCTGATTCGTTCGTGGAACACCTCTGGTTGGTTTGAGTTGCCCAGTCGGCTGGGGGACAAGCTGTCCAAAATCATTGGCGGAAACGATGGCGAAACCGTTGTCACCGACACCACCAGCCTGAACTTGTTCAAGGCGCTTGCCTCGGCGGTGCGCATTCAGCAGCAGGATGCACCGAGTAAACGCATCATCCTGACCGAGCGCGACAACTTCCCCACCGACATCTACATTGCCGAGGGCATCAGCGACTTCCTGAACTCGGTCAACGCCGAGACCGATGAACACTACGAAGTTCGCCTCATCGACGAGAACCTGCCGCTGGAGAAGGCGCTGGATGAATCCGTCGCGGTCGTCGCGCTGTCCCACGTCAACTACCGTACCGGAGCCATGTGGGACATGGACGCGGTGACGGCCGCCGCGCACGAGGCAGGCGCTCTCATCGTCTGGGACCTCGCACATGCTGCGGGGGCGGTGCCAGTGGACCTCAATGGGGCCAATGCCGACTACGCGGTCGGTTGCACGTATAAGTACCTCAACGGCGGTCCAGGATCCCCGGCATTCATTTGGGTCAATGGTCGTCATCAGGGCCGTTTTTGGCAGCCACTGACGGGGTGGTGGTCGCATGCGGCTCCGTTCGCCATGTCTGACAGCTACACGGCGGCCAATGATGTGCGCCGCTTTTTATGTGGAACCCAGCCCATCACGTCCATGGCCATGATCGAATGTGGACTGGACGTTTCATTGGAAGCGGACATGGAACTGGTCCGTGCCAAGTCGCTGGCGTTGGCGGACTTGTTCATTACATTGGTGCGGGAGCGCTGTGGAGAGTTCGGTCTAGAGCTGGTGACGCCCGAGAACCACGCGGAGCGCGGTAGCCACGTAAGTTTCCGCCACCCCGAGGGTTACGCCATCATTCAGGCGTTGATCGACCGCGGCGTCATCGGAGACTACCGCGAGCCCGAGGTGCTTCGCTTCGGTCTGACTCCGCTCTACCTTTCCTTCACTGACATCTGGGATGCGGTGGAGATCCTGCGGGATATCCTGGAATCGAAGTCTTGGGATGCCCCCGCATATCGCGCTCGTCACGCTGTGACCTAAGCTCAGGAGTCGGGCGGCACCGGAGCCACTGCCCTTCGTGACGTATTTTTAGCACCCCGGCGCGAGATCCACGCGGATCGGAGCGCCGGGGCTTTACTCCTTTCGGATGCGACTCGTTCCCCGCTGGATTGTTTCAGCACATAGAATCGTCCACTGGGTCTAGTGCGAAAGGTACGATGTGGCGAAGCTATATTTCCGGTATGGGGCAATGAACTCCGGCAAGTCCACGGGACTGCTTCAAGCAGCGTTCAACTACGAAGAGCGTGGTCAACGCATTCTCTTAGCGAAGCCCGGGATCGATACCAAGGGTGATTCCCGCGTCATCTCGCGCTTAGGCATGAGCCGTGATGTAGATTTCCTCATCCCGCCTGCAGCCGGTGCTCGAGAATTGTTTGCTCGCAAAGCAGCGGGCGACGATCCCGATGCGTTGCTTCAGCACATTGACGCACCACCGGTGGCCTGCCTGCTGGTCGACGAGGCTCAGTTCCTAACAACGGAGCAAGTGGATGACCTATTCCGCATTGCCGTTTTGGACGACGTCCCCGTGATCGCCTATGGCATCCGCTCGGATTTCCGCACTCATGCTTTCCCTGGATCACGGAGACTACTGGAAATCGCGCATAGCCTCGAGGAACTTAAGACCATTTGCCGTTGCGGCAGAAAAGCTGTTTTTAACACGCGGCGCGTCGGCACGGAGATCATCTTCGACGGCGATCAAGTTGCTATCGACGGTGACGATGTCTGGTACGAATCGCTCTGTGGAAATTGCTACCTTGAGGCCTCCGACGGACGACTCGGTTCCTAGTTTTTCGGATACTCCGCGATGATCCCGTGCAGGATGACTCGAACTCCGTAATCAAAAGATTCTTGACCCCAGGTATCGGAGGCAGTCGTCGGCTCCGTGCCGGCGGCTAGGGCAAGGGATTCCTGTTGCGCGCTGATGGATCCCAGCAAGTGGTTCACCAACACGTGTCGAGCCATCGGCGCGTCACTTTCCGGGACGCCGGAGATTTCCAAGAATTCCAAAAGCCAACCCAGCGGATCCAACGAGTCGGGTCGCATGGACTGTGCCAGCTGCATGACCTCTGCCGAGTCCGGAATGGTGATTAGCGCCGTGCGCAGTTGGCTCAGCAGTGCCGCGATCGCCATCGGAGCGAGATTCACTGCCGGGGAGTCCGGCTTTGGAACCGAATCGAGCAACTTCGCAGCCACTTCGACCAGTAATTCTTGTTTTGACTTAACATGCCAATACAGCGCGCCGACCTGGACATCGAGTTCTCGGGCCAAGCGCCGCATGGACAAATCGGCAAGGCCGAATTCGGAGAGAATGCCCACTGCTGCGTCGATGAGCTGTTCGCGGGTCAGGGCCATACCGCCAAGTCTAAACGGCCACCGGTGTTACTCCCGTCCGTGACGTCACGCTGCCATTCATGCACGCGTCGTGTTGTGTCATCTGCCTCCGAACGCTTCGGGTCAGCGAAGCCAGAAGATCCGCATGCCGCCATCACAATTTTGTGTTCCCAAGAAAAAGTCATTGACTCCAGCTCTCGACGCGGGGCCGGTCGAGAGGTTTGATTGGGGCATGAGAATGCAATTTCCTAGACCAGAGGCAATGACCGAGTTTCAGCGGCTCGCCCGTGCCCTGCTCGGTGAGGGAGTTACTGCCGGAAAGATGTTTGGCAAGGACGCGCTGAAGTTCGAGTCCAAGGCCATCGCCTGCCTGCTTGAGGACACTATGGGGTTTAAGGTCGGACGTTCGAGCGAAATCATGCGCACGGCGCTGACCTATCCGGGCGCAAGCCTTTTTGACCCATCGGGGCAGGGACGACCGTTCCGAGACTGGGTCTCGGTCCCGGACACAGCCATGGGGCAGTGGGAAAACCTGCTGCGAGCTGCGTTGGCGGCGGCGATCGAGTCCGATGACGAGCCTAAAGTCTCATAATCCAACCTATTGTTGATCGATCGGGTAAACTTGTGACGTAAGAGCCCCTTACTGTTCTTTTCTGATCCATGCTTGGGCCAGATGAAGAGCGAGGGGCATTTCTGCGCCCGGCACCGCCGGGACCCGGCATTTATGTATTTTGCCGGCCGCGCTGAATCGAGCAAGGGGGAGGATCCCATGCCAGCAATCGTGATCGTCGGAGCCCAGTGGGGCGACGAAGGCAAGGGTAAGGCCACAGACCTATTGGGTGGCAAGGTTGACTTCGTCGTCAAGCCAAACGGTGGCAATAACGCCGGACATACGGTCGTAGTTGGCGGTGAAAAGTATGAGCTCAAGCTCCTGCCCGCCGGCATTCTTTCGCCTAACGCCACACCCATCATCGGCAACGGCTGCGTTGTGAACCTCGAAGCGCTCTTCGAAGAAATTGATGGCTTGGAAGCTCGGGGTGCTGATACCTCGAAGCTGCGCGTTTCGGCCAACGCACACCTGGTAGCCCCGTATCACCAGACCATGGACAAGGTCACCGAACGCTTCCTTGGCAAGCGCGCCATCGGCACCACCGGTCGCGGCATTGGCCCGGCCTACATGGACAAGATCGGACGCCTGGGCATCCGTGTTCAGGACGTCTTTGACGAGTCCATCCTGCGCCAGAAGGTTGAAGGTGCGCTGCGCCAGAAGAACGAACTTCTGGTCAAGGTCTATAACCGCCGCAGCGTCGAGGTTGAAGAGATCGTTGAGTACTTCCTCTCTTACGCCGAGCGTCTGCGCCCGCTCATCATCGATGCGACTCTGGTGCTGAACAACGCCCTAGATGAGGGCAAGGTGGTCCTCATGGAGGGCGGCCAGGCTACGTTCCTGGACGTTGACCACGGCACCTACCCGTTCGTGACCTCATCGAACCCAACCGCAGGCGGCGCCTCGGTAGGTTCGGGAATTGGCCCGACCCGCATCAGCCGTTCGATCGGCATCATCAAGGCTTACACCACTCGCGTGGGTGCAGGACCGTTCCCCACCGAGCTCTTTGACGACATGGGCGAATACCTGCAGAAGACCGGCGGTGAGTTCGGTGTCAACACCGGTCGTCCGCGCCGCTGCGGTTGGTACGACGCGGTTCTGGCCCGCCACGCTTCGCGCGTGAACGGCTTCACCGACTACTTCGTGACCAAGCTGGATGTGCTCACCAACATTGAGAAGATCCCGGTGTGCGTGGCCTACGAGGTTGACGGGGTGCGCCACGACGAAATGCCGATGACGCAGACCGAATTCCACCACGCCAAGCCGATCTTCGAATACTTCGATGGCTGGACCGAGGACATCACCGGGGCACGTACGCTCGATGACCTACCCAAGAATGCCCGCGACTACGTGCTGGCCCTTGAAGGTATGAGCGGTACGCGCTTCTCGGCCATCGGTGTTGGCCCGGATCGTGAGCAGACGATTGTCTGCCACGACCTGATCAACGACTGATAACTAAAACACCACGCGAGGGCGTGGCGCTGAGCTTGGTGAAGACGTTTTCGCCAGTCGGTGCCACGCCCTCGCTGCGTTTTCCGGCGGTCGTGCATTGAGCCGGCACGGAAAGGGGTCTGGGAACGGAAAACCTTCCGTCATATTTGCGCCGTCGCCGGTTCCGGAGGGCAACGCGCGAGTGCTATTTTGAGGTTTGTCGCTAGGCTGGTTGGAAGTATTCAGCGACGAAGGGAATCGCCATGAAGGTCAGCGTTGGTCAGTTCGCCCCTACGGGGTCACTCGAGGACAACTTGGAAACCATCGAGCGCTTAGTAGCCAAGGCGAAGGCCGAATCCGCGGATCTGGTGCTGTTTCCAGAGGAAGCCATGCTCGCGGTTTCCCAGGTCAGCGGCCCA
Source organism: Paeniglutamicibacter sp. Y32M11 (assembly GCF_019285735.1). Taxonomy (GTDB): domain Bacteria; phylum Actinomycetota; class Actinomycetes; order Actinomycetales; family Micrococcaceae; genus Paeniglutamicibacter. The sequence goes on from NZ_CP079107.1 coordinate 210,934, forward strand.
CTGAATGCCGCGATTGAAGGCAACTGGAGCACCTTCGTCCAGAAGCTCTCGTTTATGGCAGCGGAGAACAACATCGCCATCGTTGCCGGTGGTTACGAAAGCAGTGGCGAGGAACGCCCCTACAACACCCTCGCGGTGCTGGATGCTAACGGAAAGATCCTTGGTACCTACCGCAAGATTCACCTCTACGACGCGTTTTCCTATCAGGAATCCAAATCCATTAAGGCCGGGGACGTCGCTGAGGTGCCGGTCTTTGAGATCGCCGGGCTCAAAGTCGGCGTGCTGACCTGTTATGACCTGCGCTTCCCCGAGATTGCCCGACGCCTCGTTAACGAAGGTGCGGAACTCTTACTGGTTGCTGCCGCGTGGTTCAAAGGTGAGCACAAGATCGAGCACTGGGAAACCCTGCTGCGTGCCCGTGCCATCGAAAACACTGTATGGGTAGCGGCTGCCGGAACCAGCTCGCAGCACACCATTGGACACTCCGCGATCCTTGATCCCATGGGCGTTCCCGTCGAGTACCTCGGGGACGACGATGAGGGACTTGTGACCACCGATGTCACCCGCCGCCGTATCGATGAGGTACGTGAATTCCTTCCGGTACTGGCCAACCGCCGACTCTAGCCATAATCATCGGAATCACCCGTGTCAGGATCTCTTCGAGGTCCGGACACGGGTTTTCTTTTTACCCCGGAACTCCGTTCAAGTAGTTCCTTCGGAGTAACGGCCATTGCTCAACGAACTTCACACTATTTCGGCATATACGGGTTGGGCTCGGCACACTAATATTGGTGGTCGAAACATCTCCGAAAAGGCAGGAATAGGGTAGTGGGCAACACTGATACGCAAATGAATGAAGCCATCGTTGAGGAGTGGGCAGAAGCGACGGCGCAGGCCTATAACGACTCGCTCTCCGGACTGGATGTGGCGCGCGTGCCTCACGCCGTGCGGACATTCATTGAGCTCTATGCGCAGAGCAAGGACATGATGTTCAGTGGGGAATACTCCCCGACCGATTACTTCGAGGAACACCCTGCCTCGGCGATCGGAATGATCCTCGATACCCCCGAGGCGCTAGAACTATTGGACGATCATGAGGAAGAATCCCTCGAGGATATCCTGGGTTTTGTTGAGGCATGGGCCGAATTTGACGCTAACCAGCAGCCAGATCTGGGGATCTCAGAAGCCGACGACGAGGACGACTCCGAGTGGTAAATAGTGCCGCTTGATCCCGAGCTGCGTGACTGACCGGCACAGTAGCGGGCGGGTGTAAGAATTCCCTTTCGCAGGGATCTTGCGCACGCCCGCTGGTGCGTTCCCGATGGTCCTATCGTTTCTCGGGTCCGGGTTCTGCTTCCACGGGTTTCAAACGTCAAAGTTTGCGGCATGCCTAGACCATTCTTGTTGCTGAGGCAGGGTTCGTAGTGGCCGGTTGGCAATCGCCAGAATGGTTGCGAAAACGCAGATCCCCGCGCAAAAAAACAACAGTCCACTCCAGCCCCAAGCGGTGTAGCCAAATCCGGCAATCAGTGGTGCCAGCGGCACCGCGGCCATGGATAACAATGCCGATGCGCTAGTGGCCCTCCCCAGCAGGGCACTGGGTACGGCGGTCATCAAGTATCCGCCCAAGCCCGCGTTGATCGTCGGCGCGCCGATAATCGATACCCCAAAGAGCGCGCAGATCCAGGGAACCGAGGTAGTGAACGGCATGAGGGACATGGCTCCGGCCGTGAAGAGCAGGCCAACGCATACTGCCACTCCGGTCGGCAGCCGTTTGAGCAGGGCCGCGGCGGGCAGGCTGCCTAGCAGCATCCCCACGCCAAGACTGGCCGAAACCACACCGATGATTCCTGCCGATTCCCCGCGTTGCTGCAAACCGAAAATCACCGAGGTGATCGAGGCGTTAATCCCCAGATTCAGCAGGGTCGAAATCATCAGCACTCCACGCAAATCCCTACGCCGAAGCAGCCAGGTCAGCCCGCTCAGTCCCTCGGCAAGAGACTCCTTGAGGGCGCCGAGTAGCCCGTTCTTGGATTTTTCTGACGCCCGTGAATCGGGTGCCGGAAGACTCAGGGGAGCGGTTGCTGGGAGGGATTTGGCGCAGGTGGCTGCAACTACGTGTGCGAGAGCCAAAGCCCCGAACGTTACGGCCTGAGAAACCGAGAGCAACAGGCCGCCTAATGGGCCACCGGCCAGTGAAATGACGGCGTCTCGGCCCTGGTTCGCGGCAAGCGCACCAGGCAGCTGAGATTCTGGGACGATGTCCTTGAGTGCGGCATCGGATGCGGACCCGAAAAGTCCGTTGCGCACTGACATCAGCAGATGCAGGATTAACAGGCTCCAAAACCCGAGGTGCCCACCGAGCGAGGCGATCATCAAGCCGACTCCACCCACCGCGCCGAGCAGCCCGCCAATGATCATGAGTGTGCGTCGGTCCTTGCTGTCGGCGAGAACCCCTCCCGGGAGGGTGCACACTACGCGACCCAGCTGGCCGATCGCGGTGATGAGGCCCGCCTGGGTGGGGGAATTGGTAACGATCAGTGCCACCAAGGGAACGGCAAACCACTGAAGGCTCATGCCCAGAGCCGATCCGGTGTCGGACCCCAGCCATAAAAGGTAGCGGCGTTGGCGCCACAGGGGAATGATCCGAGTGTTCGTTGAACTGGTCATGGCACCAACGGTAAACCCGCAAACTTATTTGCGCAATATTAGTTGTGCAACTATTTTTGTGGATTATGTAGACTGTAGGAATGAGTGAAAACGTGCCGGCGAGCGAGCAATCGCGACGTCAAACTATGACCTCACCGATGCTCAAGGCGATGGCCAACCCGTTGCGCCGTCGCATCGTCGCGACCCTGACCGCCGTTGAGTCGGCGCGGGCCACGGATCTTGCTCAGCGCCTTGACGTGCCGGCCAATTCACTGAGCTTTCACCTGCGCGTATTGGCTGAGGCGGGAATTATTCTGGAGGCGCCCGAACGTGCTCGTGATAAGCGGGACAGGGTCTGGAAGGTGTTACCCGGAGGGCTGAGCGTTGGATCTCCCAAGGAACCTAGTGCTATCGAAGACGCACTAGCGCTGAAGGCCTACCTCGGCCAGGAAGCAGACGATCAGATCCGGCAATTGAAGGCAGTGATCGCCTGGGGTAGCGACTACGCCACGGGCTCGGAACCGGATGCTCGTGGGCTACTGAACATCACAAGTCTGATGCTTAATGCCACGGAAACCGAAGCCTTGGAAGAAGCGGTGCTAGAAGTGCTGCGGCAGGCGAAACGGGCCAGCGTCGCCGCTGCAGCGGATGGCAGTGAGCGCAAGCTCTGGAATTTTTCGATGGTCATGGCCCGCGAGGATCTCCCGGGACTGCCATAGCTCTACGAGCCGCGCGCGCAAGCGAAAAGGGCCCGTGTTCCAAAACCACATGATTTTTGGAACACGAGCCCTCTGGCTGAAACAAAGTTTGAAGCTAGGCGAGCAGCTGGCGCTTGGAGGAAATGACGCCGGTATTAAAGCCGGCCAAGCGCAGTCCGCCGTGGAAGCGAGCGTGTTCGATCTTCACGCATCGATCCATCACGATGTTCATGCCGGCCGCCTCGGCGCGCGCTGCAACATCTTCGTGCCAGGATCCCAGCTGCAACCACAGGGTCTTGGCCCCAACGGCTATGGCCTCGTCCAGAACGCCGGGCAGATCGTCGTGCTTGCGGAAAACCTCAACGAGGTCGGGGACCTCGGGCAAATCCGCCAGTGACTTGTAAACCGGCTCGCCAAGAATCTCGTTGAGTACCGGGTTCACGAAGTACACCTTGTACTTCGAGGAAGAGAGCAGGTACGTGGCCACAAAGTAGCTGGCGCGGGAGGGCTTATTGGAGGCCCCGACGATCGCGATCGAGGTGGTGTTGCGCAAGATGTCCAGGCGCTCGGCCGCGTTGGGGCCCTCCCAGGTGCGGGCTTCTACTGCGTTGCTCATTTACTTGGCTCCCGTCACGGCGGCCGCGCGGGCGGCATCGATGGAGCAGGCGGCCCCGTCGTAGGTTTCCTCGGCCGGTGCTGCCGCGGCCTGCTGTGAGGCGGTGAGGGCCTGGTCAAGGTCCCACAGGATGTCCTCCAGGTCCTCAAGCCCCACGGAGAAGCGGATCAGGTCTTCCGGAACACCCGCCGCAACCAACTGCTCCGCGGAGAGCTGCTGGTGCGTGGTGGAGGCCGGGTGCAACACCAGGGTGCGCACATCCCCGATGTTGGCCAGGTGGCTGGCCAACTGCAGCGCCTCGATAAAGGCGTTGCCAGCGGCTCGACCGCCCTTGACGCCAAAGCTGAAGACGGAACCAACGCCGAGCGGCAACAGTTCCTTGGCACGTTCATGATGGGGGTGCGATTCCAGACCCGCGTAGTTCACATAGGTGATGCGCTCATCCTTTTCAAGCCAGGCGGCAACGGCCTTGGCGTTGGCCAAGTGGGCGTCCATGCGCTGGGGAAGGGTCTCTACGCCCTGCAGGAGCTGGAATGCGGACTGTGCCGGCAACGCCGGTCCGATGTCGCGCAGCTGTTCGGAACGCAGCTTGGTCAGGAAGCCGTATTCGCCGAAGTTATCCCACCAGGAGACATTGCCGTAGGAGGCCACCGGCTCGGTCATCGAGGGGAACTTGCCGTTGCCCCAGTTGAAGGTGCCCGACTCCACCACAACACCACCCAAGGTGGTGCCATGGCCGCCGAGGAACTTGGTCGCCGAGTGAATCACGATGTCGGCGCCGTGCTCGATGGGACGCAGCAGGTAGGGCGGGGTGAGCGTCGAGTCGACAACCAGCGGGATGCCCGCGGCGTGGGCGACCTCGGCCAAACCCTTCAGGTCGGCGATGTCGCCGGAGGGGTTGGCCACGACCTCGGTATACAGCGCCTTGGTGTTCTCCTGGATGGCCGCGGCGTAGGCCGCCGGGTCGGTGGAGTCAACAAAAGTGGTCTCAACGCCAAAGCGACGCAGGGTCACATCCAGCTGCGTGATGGTGCCACCGTAGAGCTTGGAGGACGCCACGATGTGGTCTCCCGCCCCGGCCAATGCGGCAAAGGTGATGAATTCTGCTGCCATGCCCGAACCCGTGGCCACGGCGCCCAGACCGCCCTCCAAGGACGCGATGCGCTCCTCGAAGGCGGCTACCGTCGGGTTGCCGATGCGTGAGTAGATGTTTCCGTACTTCTGCAGCGCAAAGAGATTTGCGGCATCGTCGGAATCCTTGAAGACAAATGAGGTGCTCTGGTAGATCGGCACGGCACGGGCACCATGTTCGGCGTCGGGGGTGCCACCGGCGTGCAAGGCTCGCGTTCGGAATCCAAATTGGTGTTCGGCCATTAGGCGCGAGCTCCTTCGAGGTTGGTGATGGGTAGAAGATCGGTATTCAGTTCCGTGCCGTTTTTACGGGCCAAATCGGCCTCGAGCTCGCGCACCAACGGAAGCACGTCGCGGCCGAAGGCTGCAACCTCTTCCTGGAAGTGCAGGTAGCCGGTCAGCAACAGGTTGACGCCGATCTTCTTGAAGTCGATGATGCGCTCGGCAATCTGTTCCGGGGTGCCGATGAGCTTGGAGCGGAAGCCGTCGTTGTACTGGACCATGTCCTCAAAGGTGGAATCGGACCACATGCCCTTGCCGTCCTTGGTGGACTGGCCGGCTTCCTTGACGGCGGCGGCGAAGCCCTCAACCGCTGGTCGGTGCGCCTTGGCAATGATCTCGCGCAGCGTCTCGGTGGCCTCGGCCTCGGTCTCGCGGGCGATGACAAAGCCATTGATGCCGAAACGCGGCTTCACCGGGGCGGTGCGGGTACCTGCTGCTGCTGCTGCCTTGAGCACGCCGGCAATGTTCTCCTCGAAGCCCTCCAGGCTGCGGCCATTGGAGAAATACCAATCGGCGGTGTTGCCCGCGGCGCCCTGAGCGGCCGTCGAGTTGCCACCAAAGAAGATTTCCGGGTGTGCCCGGCCCGGGATATCCAGTGGGGCGGGGGAGAGCGTGAAGTCGTTGATGTTGTAGTACTTCCCGGCGTAGGAGAAGTCCTTTTCGGTGAGCAAACCACGCAGCACGGAGATGAATTCCTCGGTGCGCACGTAGCGCTCGTCGTGCTCCAGCCAGTCCAGCCCAAAGTTCACAAATTCGTCCTTCAGCCAGCCCGAAACCACGTTCACGGCCATGCGGCCGCCGGAGATGTGGTCGGCGGTGATCAGCCATTTGGCGAGCACACCGGGGTGCCACATGCCGGGGTGCACGGCGGCAATAACCTTCAGGCGTTCGGTGGCACCGAGCAGGGCCAAACTGATGGCGGTGGCTTCATGCTGTTTGTCCGCGCCGTAACTGGCCGCATAACGCGTCTGCGAGAGAGCGTATTCGAAGCCGGAGTCCTCGGCGATGCGAGCCAGCTTCTTGTTGTATTCGAAGTCCCAGCCGGTGCGCTGCTCAATGGTGGAAACAACCAGGCCGCCGGAGACGTTGGGTACCCAGTAGGCAAACTTGAGGGGAGTCTCTAGGTCTGCGACGGTGCTAACGGGCGTTGTGCTCATGTGTTGTCCTCAGAAATGGGCGCAGTGGCGGGCGGGAGTTCGGTCATTGGCGGCGGAGCGGGAGTGGCGTTGATGGGCAACTGATGAGAAAGCTCGCCACAAACAGCTGCATCATTTCCACTGGGATACGGAATAGTGCTGCTGTGTCATCGCGCGTGATCTCGCCGCCGCCCCGGGCTGGCCTTCTCTATTGTGGCAATAAATGGGCACTTCATCAAAGAATGTTGAGCCGGATTGCTTTTTGTGGGCAGTGCACCGAACGATCTGCGAATTTTTCCCCACGGCTATGCTGGAAGGATGGATGCACAGATTGCCCTGGTCCGGCACGGACAAACCGAATGGAACGCCGAGGGGCGGCTCCAGGGACAGGTCGATATTCCGCTGAACCGCCAAGGCAGGGCGCAGGCCCGCACCGCGGGAGCCGAACTCATCAGCATTCAATGGGACGTATTGGTCTCCTCTCCGCTGGGTCGGGCGGTGGAGACAGCGTCGCTGCTCGGCGCGGATCTAGGGCTTGAAATTTCTGAACGCCTCCCGGACCTGATGGAACGCAACTACGGAGCCGGCGAAGGTCGGGTGGTGTTGGGGATGTCACGGGAGAAGATTGACGCCATTTTGGAGACTGCCGAACCCGAGGCCATGGTGGCCGCTCGTGGCATTCGGGCCCTGGGACATTTGGTGACTGCGCACCCCGGAATGAATCTGGTGGTTGTTGCCCACGGGACGCTGCTGAGGCTGACCCTTGAAGCGGTGCTTGGCCGTCCGCATCCACGCATCCGCAACTGTGAGGCAGTTTTATTAAACGTCTCCGACCTCGAAAACGTGCTGCGGGATGCCGGGGACCAGGAGCTGGCCCCGCGCGGCTAAGCCCCCGTAATTATTGGGGTGTTTGAACTTAAAATGAAACGTGGCCGCCCCCGAGTATTCGGGGGGCGGCCACGTTTCATTCAGCCGGTGACTACTTCTTGAGTTCGAAGCGATCGGCGTCCATGAGCTTGGCCCATGCGGCGGCGAAGTCGCGGCCGAACGTCACCTTGGCGTCGTCCGCGGCGTAGGCCTCGGCGAGGGCACGCAGCTCGGAGTTCGAGCCGAAGACCAGATCCACGCGGCTGCCGTTGAATCGGCCGTCGGTGGTGGAGTAGGTCTTCTCTTCGGCGTCCGGGGTCCATTCCAGACCCAGTTCCATAAGGTTCGCGAAGAAGTCGTTGGTCAGCGCGCCCGGGGTGTCGGTGAAGACGCCCAGGTTCGAGCCATCCCAGTTGTTGCCCAGCACGCGCAGGCCACCAAGCAACACGGTCATCTCCGGAGCCGAAAGCCCCAAGAGGTTCGCGCGGTCGATGAGCAGGTACTCGCTGGGCAGCTGCAGGAAGCCCGAGTCGTAGTTGCGGAACGCGTCGGCAACCGGCTCTAGCCAGGCGAACTGTTCCGGATCGGTCTGCTCCTGGGTGGCATCCACGCGGCCCGGAGTGAACGGAACGGTGAGTTCCTGGCCGGCGGCCAGTGCCGCCTGCTCGATGCCCACGTTGCCGGCCAGAACCACGACATCGGCGAACGAGGTCTTGATCAGTGAGGTGGCGTTGAACTCGTTGACGATTTCCTCGAGCTTCGCGATGACCACCGCAAGCTGCTCCGGCTGGTTCACGGTCCAGGAAACCTGCGGCTCGAGGCGGATGCGGCCGCCGTTGGCGCCGCCGCGCTTGTCCGAGGAGCGGAAGGTCGAAGCGGCCTTCCATGCGGTGGAGACCAGCTGCTGGACGCTCAGGCCCGAAGAGGCGATCAGTGCCTTCAGCGTCGCGATTTCCGCATCCCCCAAGGTCACGGCCGGAGCGGCCGGCAACGGATCCTGCCAGAGGAGGTCCTCTGCCGGAACTTCCTTACCCAGGTAGCGGGACTTCGGGCCCATGTCGCGGTGGGTCAGCTTGAACCATGCGCGGGCGTAGGCCTCGGAGAACAGCTCCTGGTTGTCCTTGAAACGGCGAGAAATCTCGCCGTAGCTCGGGTCAAAGCGCAGGGCCAGGTCGCTGGTGAGCATGCGCGGTTCGCGGCGTGCGGCAGGGTTGTGGGCCATCGGGACCAGATCGGCGCCGCCGCCGTCCTTCGGACGCCACTGCTGCGCGCCGGCCTCTGAGAGGAACATTTCCCACTCGTAGGCGAAGAGGATATGGAAGAACTCGTTGTCCCAGCGGGTCGGGTGATAGGTCCAGGTGACCTCCAGGCCCGAGCCGATGGTGTCATCGCCGTGGCCGGTTCCGAAGCCGGACTTCCAGCCCAGGCCCTGCATTTCCAGCGACGATGCTTCCGGATCGGTCCCCTTGAAGGACTCGGCGTTGGCGCCGTGGGTCTTGCCGAAGGTGTGGCCGCCGGCGATTAACGCGACGGTCTCCTCGTCGTCCATGCCCATGCGGCGGAAGGTTTCGCGGATGTCGATGGCGGAGGCCAGCGGATCGGCGAGGCCATCCGGGCCCTCGGGGTTCACGTAGATCAGGCCCATCTGGACTGCTGCTAGCGGAGCCTCGAGGTCGCGGGTGCCGGTGTAGCGCTCGTTATCCAGCCACACCTTCTCCGGTCCCCAGTACACATCGTCATCGGCTTCCCAGACGTCCGGGCGGCCGCCGGCGAAGCCGAAGGTCTTGAAGCCCATGGTTTCCATGGCCACGTTGCCGGCCAGGATCATCAGGTCAGCCCAGGAGATGGACTGGCCGTACTTCTTTTTGACCGGCCAGAGCAGGCGGCGGGCCTTATCGAGGTTCACGTTATCCGGCCAGGAGTTCAACGGAGCGAAGCGCTGCTGACCAGCGCCGCCGCCGCCTCGGCCGTCATGGCTGCGGTAGGTGCCGGCCGAGTGCCAGGCCATGCGGATGAAGAATGGGCCGTAGTGGCCAAAGTCTGCCGGCCACCAGTCGTAGGACTTGGTCATGGTCTCGGCGAGATCGGCCTTCACCGCATCCAGATCCAGGGCCTCGAAGGCTTCGGTGTAGTTGAAGTCCTCATCCAGCGGGTTGGAGACCTGGGTGTTCTTGGCCAGGATCTTCAGGTTGAGCTTATTCGGCCACCACTCGGTGTTGGCGCTTCCGCGGGTGGGATGGGTGCGGCCGCCGTGCATTACGGGGCACTTGCCGGTTACAGCTTCAGACATGACTTCCTTCGTTAAGGTGATTAGTTGGTTTAGCGAAAAGTGAGAGCTTTGGGGCGGGAGTTTCGGGTCGCCGGTGGAATAAAGCGAGTCAGCCCGCGTTTTGGCATTGAGGGCATAGTCCCCAGTAGATGACCTCGGCCTCGTCGATAGCGAAGCCATGATCGTTGGAGGCATGCAGACAGGGAGCGCCGCCCACCGCACAGTCGACGTCGAGCACCGTGCCGCACGCACGACAGACCAGATGGTGGTGGTTATCTCCAACTCGGGTCTCGTAACGGGCGTTGTGCCCATGCGGCTGGATCTTACGCACGATGCCCAGCTGGGTCAGCAATTTGAGCGAGTCGTATACGGCCTGATGCGATACGGCGGGGTGAGCTTGACGTACCGCGTCGCGAATCGTGTCGGTATCGGCATGAGGGTTGGCGGTCACCGCAGCGAGCACGGCAACACGTGGGAGCGTGACGCGCATGGATGCCTGGCGCAATACGTGCTCGAGCTCGACCGGTTTTGTCATGCCTCACATTTTTCCCGTTTATTTTGAACTAATCAAGATAGAAACTGAGTCGGGGGAGATATTACATGGAATCGGCCACCGACCATCCAGTCCCGATGCGGCATCGCACTGGTATCGGGACGTTGCGCGAGGCACCATGAACGTATGGGTGAAAAATTCTTCGGCAACTCAACTTTTTATGACCGTCGAGCCAAAGCTTATGACGCGATGGTCGCATCTCCGATATACAACAGAGTCCTTTGGGGAACTCACCCGGCACAATATTCGGCCTTCGCGGCGCGAGCCATCGGCTCTGGAGACGGCCCATTGCTGGAGGTTGCGGTGGGGACCGCCCAGGCCACCGCGCTACTACACGTGGCCAGCCGGCGACCATCGACGCTGGTGGACATGAGTGCGCCCATGCTCGAGCTGGCTAAGGCATCGATACGCCGTGCCGCTGGTGGAGATGTTCCACGCAGGATCACTTTTGAATGCCGCGATATGTTCTCGGTGCCCGATGGGCAGCGTTACGAAACCATTCTGGGCCTCGGTCTATTGCATCTGGTCCCGGATGTTGGTGCGCTGTTAACCGGGCTGAGCGAGCAGCTAGAGGACCGCGGTACCCTCTTTTTGGCTTCGCTCGTCAAGGGATCTGCCCGCTCGAATGCCTATCTGAAATTACTCAAGGCACGCGGGGACATAACCCAGGCACGTACTGCCGTGGAACTTTACGAGCTGGCGGCAAAGGCAAATATTGGTCGGGTCACCGTGAGTCATGAGGGAGCGATGGCCTACCTGAGGATTTCGTCTTAGGCAGACCATCGCTTGTGGCAGGTCGAACCGTTTACTGTCCGGTCAAGGACCTAGGCTTCGCAGATTTCCTTAATCTGCGCGATGCACGGCTCGTTTTGCAGGCTCGTGGTGTCACCAAGCGTGCCGCGCTCAAAAAGCTGTGTCAGCAATCGGCGCATGATCTTGCCCGAACGCGTTTTGGGTACATCCGGCACAAAAACGATTTCGCGTGGTTTGGCGATCGGCCCGATCTGAGTGGCCACGTGGTTGCGTAACTCGGCTGCCAACTCGCGCTGCCTCAGGAGGGCTTCGCCCTGCAGGTCGGTGCCCACGATGCTCTTATCCAACGGCACCACAAATGCCGTGGCGGCATGGCCAGTTTTGGCATCACTGGTGGGGCAGACGCCGGCCTCGACCACCGCGGGGTGGGTGACCAGTGCGGATTCAATTTCGATGGTGGAGAGTCGGTGACCGGAAATGTTGATCACGTCGTCGGTGCGGCCCAAGATCCAGATGTCACCGTCCTCATCAAAGCGGGCGCCGTCCCCGGCCAAGAACCAGCCCTGCGGTGCGTACTTCTCCCAATAGGAGGTGTAGTAGCGCTCGGGGTTGCCCCAGACGGTGCGGGCCATCGACGGTCCGGTCTTGGTGAGCACGATGTTGCCCTGAATGTTCTTGCCCACGGTCAGCGCCTGGTCATCAACGATGTCCACGCTCACCCCGGGCAGCGCCCGGGTGCCGCAACCGGGCTTAAACGCGGCGTCGTCCTGGCGTGGGGAGAGGATGGTGGCCCCGGTTTCGGACTGCCACCAGGTATCAACCATCGGAATTCCGTCGGCGGTGTCACGCCCGATCTGCGCGCGCAGCCAACGCCATGCTTCCGGGTTCACTGCCTCGCCGACGGTTCCGGCCAGCCGAATCGAGGAGAGGTCGTATTCGCCCGGGATACCCTCGGGGAACCAGCCCATCACCGAGCGCACTAGGGTGGGCGCGGTGTAGTAACTGGTCACCCCGTAACGCTCGATGATTTCGAAATGGCGACCCGGGTGCGGGGCATTGGGAACACCCTCGTAAATGACCTGGGTGACGCCGTTGGACAGCGGCCCATAGATCTCATAGGTGTGTGCGGTGACCCAGGCCAGGTCGGCGGTGCACCAATGGACGTCGTTGTCGCGCTTGTCCGCATCCGGATTCGAGAAGAGGAACTCATGGCTCCAGGACGTCTGGGTGAGGTAGCCGCCGGTGGTGTGAACCAGGCCCTTGGGTTGGCCGGTGGTCCCGGAGGTGTACATGATGAACAGGGGAGTCTCGGCGTCGAAGGCCTCGGGGGTGTGTTCGGTGCTCGCGGTATCCACCGTCTCGTGCCACCATACGTCTCGGCCCTCGACCCAGTTGATGTCGGTGTGTCCGGTGCGGTTGATGACCAGCACGTGCTCGATGGCGTTCTCGCCGGCGACGGCCTCGTCGGCGTGCGCCTTGACGGGGACCGAGGTGCCGCGGCGGAATTGGCCGTCGGTGGTGACTAGGAGTTTGGCTGCGGTGTCCTCAACACGGAACTTCAGGGCCTCCGCGGAGAAGCCACCGAAGACCAGCGAGTGCACCGCGCCGATTCGGGCGCAGGCCAGGGTGATGACGATGGTTTCGATGAGAACCGGAAGATATACCACCACGCGGTCACCCTTGGTGATGCCCAGTGACTCCAGCGCATTGGCTGCCTGAGAAACGCGATCCTGTAGATCCTTGTACGTGACGGTGGCTCGGTCCCCGGGCTCGCCTTCGAAGTGCAGCGCCACCTTGTCTCCGCGGCCTGCTTCCACATGGCGATCCACGCAGTTGTAGGCGGCATTAAGCTTGCCACCTTCGAACCAGCGCAGCGCGGGTCCGCGCCGGGTGACACTATTTACCTCTGTGCTGGTGTGGATGGTGTGCCATGGCTCTGCCCAACTCAGGCGGCGGGCCGCCGCATCCCAAAAGGCGAGACGTTCGGCTTCACTCCACGATGACTCGGTGGAAAGTGCCGGTGCAAGGGTTTCGGTCATTCTCTGCTCCATCGGTTCTGGCGGTAGCACCACTACGTGACAGGCGGTTGCTGCGGCGTCATAGAGCCAGATCTCTCGGCCGCTCGGGATGGGTGGTTCTTGTATCAAAGTCGATGATCGGTCATAGGGGCAAACCGGTCGTAATGTGACGGTACGTTCGACGCTTGCCCCGCATTTCGTTGCGCATCGAAGAAACTTCTATGTATTCGACCTATCTCGAATATTTCATGCTTGTTGTGGGTGCCCGTTCTGCGGGTAGGGATCGCTGCCTCGTTTCGCAGTAGGTCCTGCCCTGCGGCGATTGTCCCACTGGTTGTCTGCCGTGAGGGTCACCAGGCAGCGCGCCATGTTGCACCAACATCGAATCGAACGAATCGGCAGAAGAATGATCAGCCTCCGACTATTGCCCTGACGCGACTTAGTCCGATGGCGTCACCGGGCTGTGACGCAGGCTTCATTTGTGACGTCGTGGGTTGTTTGCGTTGCCCGAAAGCGTGTAGAAATATGACCAACAACCATCCAGAGCGGCCGAGAGATCTGGCTCTATGACGCCGCAGCAACCCCTCCCCTTAATTGGGCGGTAGGTGCTCACGCCAGACCGATGGAGAGATTTCATGGCTGCCGATTCCTTTACGCATGCATTAGACATCGAGACCGACCCCAACATCTTTGGTGCCGTCAATCTCGACTCGTTCACCGGCACCACCCCGGCTCGCCACCTGCTGAAGCTGACCCCGGGCGTTCCGCGCGATGAACACTACGACGAACTTGCTGCGGTCTTCCGTCCGATCTTCGCCAAGATTGCGGCCGGGGCCAGCGAGCGTGATGCCAGCCGAACCCTTCCCTTTGAGCCGGTTGGCTGGTTAAACAGGGTCCGCTTCGGAGCCCTGCGCATCCCCGCCAACCAGGGTGGCTACGGCGCCAGTGTCTCGGACTTGTTCCGCCTGCTCATCGAGCTGGCCGAAGCAGACTCGCAGGTCGCCCACCTCTGGCGTTCTCACATTGGTTTCGTCGAGGCGGTTCTGCACCTTGAAGATGATGCCTTGCGTCACCGCTGGGTCGAGAGGATCGTTGCCGGACAGATCGTCGGCAACGCCTACACCGAACGCGGCGGCAATCGTCTGGGAACACTGAACACCAAGGTGTCCCAACAAGGTGAACGATGGATCCTCAACGGCGAAAAATATTACTGCACCGGCACCATCTATGCCGATTGGGTGGCCGTCGCGGTATCCCACCCCACTCGTGCGGGGCGCCAAATCGCCGTGGTCTCCACCCAGCATTCAGGGGTGAAGATCTTTGATGATTGGGACGGTTTTGGTCAGCAGCTCACCGGCACCGGATCAACGACATTCGAAAATGTCCCGGTTGATACCTTCCTGCCGGAAGAGCAGCAGATCAATGACCCGGAATCTGCGATTTTCCAGCTCGTCCTTCTTGCCGTGCAGGCTGGCATCACCCGTGCGGTGCTCAACGATGTCCGCTCCGCGGTGCAGGCGCGCACCCGCAGCTTCAGCACCGGAACCGGAGTTCCGGTGCGCGATGAGCCTCAGGTGCTGCAGCTGGTGGGAGAGATTTCTGGCACCGCATTTGCCGTTGATTCCATTGTTCTGGCCGCCGTCGCCGAGATCGAGGTGGCCCTGGCCGACCCCTCGCTAAGCGCGGCGGAGCGCTTTGCCGTGTGTGAACTCTCCGCGGACCGGGCCCAGTCCGTGGTTCAACCGCTGGTGCTCGGAGCAGCCAGCAAGCTCTTTGACGGCCTGGGCGCATCAGCCACCGCGAAGAGCTGCAATTTAGACCGGCACTGGCGCAATGCCCGCACCGTGGCGACCCACAACCCAGCGATCTACAAATCCCGCATCATTGGCGATTACGAGGTTAACGGGACGGCCCCACAGCAGCTGAATGCCATCGGCGATGTGGGACAGCACAAGACGACCGACAACGTATAAACCTCGGCTAAACCCCGCCAACTTTACGCTCCGCATAGCCGCGGACTTAGACATTTCCCACACCTCGCGAAGGATCACCATGAGCACCACTCCTGCCCCCCGCAAAATCCGCTTTAACGCCTTCGACATGAACTGCGTGGGACATCAGTCCCCGGGATTGTGGAAGCACCCCAAGGACCAGTCCGCACGCTACAAGGACCTGTCCTACTGGACAGATTTGGCGAAGACGCTGGAAAAGGGCAAGTTTGACGGGATCTTCATCGCCGATGTGTTGGGCACCTACGACGTATTCGGCGGCTCCAACGAAGTCCCGTTGCGTGCCGGCACCCAGGTTCCGGTCAACGATCCGTTCATGCTGGTCTCGGCCATGGCCTCGGTGACCGAGAACCTCAGCTTCGGCGTCACGGCCGGCACCGCCTACGAGCACCCCTACCCGTTCGCCCGTCGTCTGGCGACCCTTGATCACCTGACCAAGGGTCGTGTCGGCTGGAACGTGGTCACCGGATACCTGCCCTCCGCGGCACGGAACATGGGCCAGGAAGACCAGCTGGAGCACGACGAACGCTACAACCACGCCGATGAGTACCTGGAAGTTGTTTACAAACTCCTCGAGGGCTCCTGGGAAGAGGACGCGGTGGTGAAAGACGTCGAGCGCGGCATCTTCACCGACCCGTCCAAGGTGCACGAGATCAAGCACGAGGGCAAGTACTTTAAGGTCCCCGGCATTGCCATCACCGAGCCCAGCCCGCAGCGCACCCCGGTCGTTTTCCAGGCGGGAACCTCTTCGCGTGGCCTGAAGTTTGCCTCGGAGAACGCCGAAGCAGTCTTCGTCACCTGCCCCACCAAGGAAATGCTCAAGGCGACGGTCACTAAGATCCGTGACGCCGTTGAGGCCGCAGGACGTGGCCGCCACGACGTGCGCATCTACGCCATGCAGACCATCATCACCGACGTGGATTCTGCCGCCGCGCAGGCAAAGTTCGAAGACTACAAGTCCTACGCCGACATCGACGGCGCCCTGGCGCTGATCTCCGGCTGGATGGGCGTCGATCTCTCCACCTACGGTCCCGACGACGTTATTGGCGCCAACGTGAAGTCCAACGCCATCCAGTCCTCCGTCGCGATGTTCCAGAAGGCCAGCGGCGACGAAGGCAACCCGTGGACGATTCGCCAGCTGGCCGAATGGGTGGGTGTTGGCGGCTTCGGCCCCGTCACCATCGGTTCGCCCACCGAGGTGGCCGACAAACTCATCGACTGGGTGGAAGACACCGACGTGGACGGCTTCAACCTGGCCTATGCCATCACCCCGGGCACCTTCGAAGACGTTGTCGAGTTCATCGTTCCCGAGCTTCAGGCCCGCGGCGCCTACCCGACCGAATACGTTGAGGGCACACTGCGTAACAAACTCTTCGGCAAGGGCGACCGTGTCCAGGACTCGCACCGTGCGGCGAACTACCGCTTCGACAACGCCAAGGTTAGCTAGCTTAAAGTCGTAACGCCGTCCTAAAGGCTCCGGTGGTGGTTCGCCCGCGAGGGTGGGCCACCACCGGAGCCGGTTAAGCGGCCAGACTGACCACCAGGTTGATGGTGGTCGCCACGATGCCCGTGCCAAAGAGGAACGCAAGGAGACTGTGGCGGAGCACCGCCGAGCGCATCTCTCGCGTGGTGATGTTGGTATCGGAGACCTGATAGGTCATCCCGACGCTGAAGGCCATGTAAGCGATATCCGTGTACTGCGGTAGTTCGACCTGATTAAATCCGATGCCACCGGGAACTCCGCCGTAGTAGATCTTCGCGTAGCGCAGCGTATACAGGGTGTGCACCATGAGCCACGAGGAAGCGGTGCACACCAGCGCCAGCAGGGCCAAGAGCAGCCGTGCGGATCCGGAGACGTCTTTTCCGCCAGCAATCACCATGACAACGGCGGCTAGAGAACCAATGGCCGCGGCCAAAATCAGTAGGTCGGTCGTCTGGAACCCCGGATCTTCTTCTTGGGCGTGCTCGGCGGTTCTGCTGGAGTCCATCGGAGCGATGCTGATCCACACCGACGCGTTGTAAATTAGGGCGGCAACACTCCAGCCGATGGCCGGGGCATAGGCCCAATGACCCAGAAGGCCACTGAGCGTTGCCGCGGCGCCGCCGCCGAGGAGCATCCCCAGTACGCGCAAACGCCGATGTTTGGTTCGCAGTGTCCGTATTTCCGCCATGAGGCGATCATCCCACGTCGGCGAGCCCGCGGGCCGGCGAATTTCAGGGTGAATAGGGTCGAGAGTGCTGACTGCGGGGGTTATGATTGCAGATTTCCACGCCCCAGACTGGTTCTTCTTCGTGCATTATCCACATGACGCGGTGATGACACAAGCATTTAAAAATTGCTGCTTCACAATCGGTCTTGTGACGATTGGTGACGCATTTCAGCCATCAAATCATGATTTTGCGTCCTTTTGTTTCACGTGTGGCGGTCAAATCTTGGTCGTATCGAAGAATCTGCGACACACTTGAATCGTTCGGGAACGACTAACGGTCAACCATGAACACACCATCCAGAGCGGCTGAGAGACCTGGCTCGTTGACGCCGCAGCAACCACTTCCTTATGACGGAGGCCGGTGCTACCGCCAGGACCGATGGAGATAGCCAACTCTGCGCCGGTCCACCGAATACCGCCACCTAACAGGTAAGGGTTCGAATGATCAGCCATGCCGCGGCATTCCTCGGGTACACCGAGAGGGAATGAACAATGGGCAACAACAATCCACCCACAAAGCACAGGATTCGCGCGCGCTTCGGCGTGAAAGTGCTAACCGTCCTTTCCGTCGCCACCTTGGCACTAAGCGCGTGTGGCTCCGGGGCGCAGACGCCGGTCAATGCCGCACCAACGGGCAGCAGCGAGCCGGTTCAGGGCGGAACTTTCGTTTACGCCGAGGTCACTCCCATCAACAACTGGCAAACACAGGCGGCCCGGTTTTACGAGAAGTCCAACGTGCTCAATAGTGTCTTGGACCGCCTAACGTACTTTGACGCGGAATCGGGGAAACTCGTTGGCTGGATAGCGTCGAAGTTCACGGCCAACAAGGACCAGACCGAGTTCACGTTCACGGTTCGTGACGGCGTGAGCTTTTCGGACGGTACCCAGCTAGATGCGGCAGCGGTCAAGACTAACCTTGACGCGCTCGGCTTGGGAGTCAAGGCAGCCCAGATCGCTCCAAACGTCGACTTCTCCGCGTTCAAGTCCGCAGAGGTTGTGGGAAAGAATCAGGTCAAGGTCACACTCAAGAGTCCGGACGCGAATTTTCTGCGGGCCACCTCGTCCGTGACCTCAGGACTTGTTTCCCCAGCCACGCTC
This sequence comes from Paeniglutamicibacter sp. Y32M11, assembly GCF_019285735.1. Classification (GTDB taxonomy): domain Bacteria; phylum Actinomycetota; class Actinomycetes; order Actinomycetales; family Micrococcaceae; genus Paeniglutamicibacter. The sequence goes on from NZ_CP079107.1 coordinate 229,223, forward strand.
AAGCTGGACAACGCCGGGCAATCCGCAATTTCCAAGCTCGTGGGCTCGGGTCCATTCGTCTTCGAGTCGGAGAAAACCGATGAAGAAGTCACCTTCGCCAAGCGGACCGACTACAAATGGGCACCTGAGACCGCTGAAAATCAGGGCGCTGCATACCTGGACAAGCTGGTGGTGAAGTACCTGCCCGAGGTCTCAAACCGCGCCGGCGCAGTGCAGACGGGCCAAGTTGATCTGGCCCGTGGCCTGCAGCCCGTTGACGAGATAGCGCTGAAGGACAGCGGCAACCAAGTGCTGCCGGCCAAGGGCATCGATCTGACCACCAACATGGCCGCTGTGCGGATTGGGAGCGAAAAGCTCTCCGACCCCACGGTTCGCCAGGCACTCCAGGTGGGCATCGACCGCCAGTCGATCAAAGACACGGTTTTGTCCGACAGCTATGTGGTTGCCGGCTCGGTACTGAACCACGAAGCCCCCGGCTTTGTTGATCTGTCGGCCGACCTCGCCTACGACCCTGAAAAGTCAAAGGCACTGCTGGACGCCGCGGGTTGGACCGTCAGTGCCGACGGCGTGCGGGAAAAGGACGGGGTCAGGCTCGAAATCACCGTCACGAGCTCGAACAATTCCGTGGTGATTAAGCCGGCCTTTGAGCTGATCGAACAGCAGTGGCGTGAAATCGGCGTCAAGCTCATCAACCGTGCCGCCGACAACACGTTCCTGGCCACCGCGATGATCGATCCGAACAACGAGCTCTTCGGAACCCGCCAGTTTGCCTACGGTGGATTGGGCCCGGTCTTCGGCCCGGCGAACAACACCCAGACTTTGAATGCCGACGCGGAGCTTAACGCGCTGTTTGCCAAGGAACGTGCCGCCACCACCGAGGCGGCACACACCAAGCTAGTTGAAGAGGAACAGCGCCAGTTGGTCAGCGAAAAGGCCTTGTCGCTTGTCCTTTGGGACGAGGTTCAGGTCTACGGCGGCAACGCCGGTGCACACGTCGAATTCACCTCTGGCACCGCCCCAATTTTCCAGGGTGCCTGGAAGACCGGAAAGTAGTCACCCATGGCCGCCTATATCGCGCGACGTATCGGACAGGCGCTTCTGGTCATCTGGCTTGCCTACACCTTGGTTTTTCTGGCCGTGCAGCTGTTGCCAAATGACCCGGTAACGATCTTCCTTTCCGCGGACGCGGCGGCCAACCCGGAAACCATTGCTGCCATGAAGGCGCAATACGGCTACGATCAGCCCCTGCTAGTGCAGTACTTCAATCAGCTGACCGGTCTTTTCCGGGGCGACTTTGGGTACTCGCTGGCGTCGGGACAGCCCGTGTCGGAACGCATCGGTTCGGTGGCTTCTTCGACCTTGGTGCTCGCGTCCAGCGCATTTGTTGCAGCTGTGGCACTCGCTGTGTTGTTGGTGGCTTCAGCCACACTGGTCCGCCAGTCGTGGCTGAAGCGCTTCATCATCAATTTGCCGCCGCTATTCGCTGCGGTTCCGGTATTTTGGCTGGGACTGGTGCTCCTACAGCTGCTCTCGATCCAGCTGGGAATCATGTCCCTCTTCCCCGATGGTTCCTTTGCCTCCATTGCGGTCCCGGTGCTTGTCCTGGCGATCCACATCTCGGCGCCAATCGCTCAAGTGCTGCTTAAGAGCGTCGACAACGTTCATGCCCAACCCTTTGTGGATGTGTTGCGTGCCAAGGGGGCCTCGCCATCGTGGATCTTCTTCCGTCACACCTTAAAAAATGCGGCTGCGCCGGCGATGACTATCAGCGGCATCACCGTGGGGACGCTTTTGGCAGGGTCGGTCATCACCGAGACCGTCTTCGCCCGTTCGGGCCTCGGTCAGGTCGTGCTGCAGGCAGTGACTGCGCAGGATGTTGCCCTGGTCCAGGGGATGGTTCTGCTGACGGCCACAGCATTCGTCCTCGTCAATCTCGTTGTTGATTTGCTCTACCCGCTATTGGATCCACGAATCCTCAAGAGTGGAACGCACGGGGCACCGCGTGCACTCGTTGCCTAGGCTTGAACGGAGAACACCCATGAGCATCAAACTAGAGGAACCGTTGCTGCAGACGCTGGGCGGCGGGGCGGATTCCGGCCCAAATCAGGGAACAGCGCAAGGCCCCGCAGCGAAGCCTAAGCAACGTGCCATTCGCTCGGTCTCGTTCTGGTTGACGTGCGCGCCGTTGATCGTGGTCGTCGGGTGGGCGCTCTTTCCCTCCTTGTTTAGCGGCTATGACCCGATCAGCGGTGTTCCTGCCCAAAAGTTCCAGGGGCCGGGGCTCGAACACTGGTTTGGGACCGACCATCTGGGGCGTGACGTCTTCGCCCGCGTCGTGCATGGAACCAGCCAAACGTTGCTGACCGCCGGACTGGCCGTGTGCATCGGGCTGGTGGTGGGCACCGGACTGGGCCTACTGGCTGCGACGGCTGGACGCGCCGCCGATGCCGTCACTATGCGCCTGATTGATGTCCTTTTGGCCGTGCCGGGATTCTTGATTTCGCTGATTATCGTCACCGCGTATGCCCCTGGACCGATTTCCCTGGGTGTCGGCGTTGGCATTGCCTCGATTGCCTCGTTCGCCCGGGTGGTCCGGTCGGAGGTCCTGCGTGTTCGGAGCCTTGACTATGTCGAGGCGGCCTTCATGAACGGCGGAACCTACTGGTCTGTGGTCTTCAAACACATCCTGCCAAACTCCTGCGGCCCGGTTCTGGCCCTCTTGGCCGTGGACCTGGGGGTGGCCATCCTGGCAATCTCGGGGCTCGGTTTCCTGGGCTTCGGATCCCCACCACCGACCCCGGAATGGGGCCTGCTCATCGCGGAGGGTCGACAATACTTGGCCTCCGCCTGGTGGCTCACGACTCTTCCGGGCATAGTCATCGTCTTGGTGGTCGTCCTGCTGGCAGGCCTCGGGCGCCAGCTCCATAAAATCTTCCGTTTCTAGTCAAGGGGAATAGCATGAGCACCATCGCCTCGGCATCCGCGTTGCTGGACATCAGCGGACTCAGCATTACTTATGGCCACGGTGACGAAGCAGTCGTCGCGGCCCTGAACATCGATTTGACACTCAAACCCGGGGAGATCGTTGCCTTGGTCGGTGAATCCGGTTCGGGCAAATCCACGCTTTCCAAGGCCATCATCGGATTGCTACCCCAGTCCGCGCGAATCCTAGGTGGCAGCATCAATCTTGCCGGCGAGAACCTGCTGTCCCGTTCCGAGAGAGAACTGGCATCGATCCGCGGTCGACGCATCGGCATGGTCCCACAAGATCCGGGGGCTTCGCTGGACCCCGTGAAGACCGTGGGTTCTCAGATTTCTGAAGTTTTCCGCCTGCACCCGCAGGGGCACAAGCTCTCCAGGGTTGAATTGCGCGCCGAAGTCATCCGGCTACTGGAATTGGTCGGGATCGACACCCCGGAACAACGCATCTCCCAATACCCGCATGAGCTTTCCGGCGGACTGAAGCAACGGGTGCTCATTGCGATTGCCTTTGCCCTGAAACCTGAGCTGCTGATTGCCGACGAGCCCACCTCCGCCTTGGATGTTACGGTCCAACAGACCGTCTTGGAGGTCTTCACTAAGCTGGCGCGCGAGCTCGGAACCGCTGTCATTTTCGTGACCCACGACCTTGCCGTCGCCACCGACATCGCCGACCGCATTGTGGTCATGCAACATGGACAGATCCGTGAGGACCGCCCGGTGCTTGAGATTCTGCGGTCTCCCGAAGATGCTTACACGAGGATGCTGCTCACCGAGGCCACGGCCTCGGGCGACGCGTCCCGAATCGCCACTGGCTTGGGCGCCATCACCGTCCCAGCCATCGAAGTGGCTGGGCTTACACAGATCTACGGCAGGGGCAAGACTGAACGCGCGGCGGTGGACGAGGTGTCATTTGCGGTGCGCCCCGGCACAACGTTCTCCTTGGTGGGGGAATCCGGATCCGGAAAATCCACGACGGCCCGGATGATCATGCGGTTGCTGGAGCCCACCGCTGGAACCGTGAAGATCCACGGACAAGACGTTACCCACGCGCGCGGGATTGACAAGCGCGAGCTGTGGCGCAGCCTGCAATTGGTGTATCAAAACCCGGATTCGGCTCTGGACCCGCGCTATTCAGTCTCCCGAATCATCAGCGAGCCGCTGGAGAACTACAAGGTGGGCAGCAAGGCCGAACGCAGGCTGCGAGTTGCCGAGCTGCTGGACGCGGTCAACCTGCCCACCCGCATGGCCGCGCTGGGCGCCAGGGAACTCTCCGGCGGACAGCGCCAACGCGTTGCCATTGCCCGGGCATTGGCCCTGGGCGCCAAGACGCTGGTGCTCGATGAGGCCCTGTCCGCGCTCGACGTGTTGACCCAGGCTCAGATCTTGGCGCTCTTGGAGGACCTGCAGGTCAATCAGGGGCTGTCCTACCTTTTCATTTCCCATGACCTACACGTGGTCGAGCGTATTTCCCATGATGTGGGAGTCATGCGCCAGGGCCGGCTGGTCGAGGTCGGGACGGCCACACAGGTTCTGAACAATCCCACCAGCGAATACACCCGGCTCCTGCTGGATTCAAACCCCGGGGCGCTGCTGCGCGAAATGGCAACGAACTAGGTCTTGGTCAATATTTTTGGATCTCATGAAGGTGGAGGAAGACAAATGACTGCAACGTACCTGAAGGAACGCACCGACGAAGCCCGTTACGCCGAGCTGAGTGCACGCTTTGCCCCGGTATTTGGGCGTATTGCCGAAGGAACCGTGGAACGGGAGAGCAACCACGTTTTGCCCTTTGAACCGGTGAAATGGCTCAAGGAAGCGGGTTTCACTACGCTGCGTGTCCCGGTGTCCCACGGTGGGGATCCGGTCAGTCACGAGCATCTTTTCCGACTCATCGTGGAACTCTCTGCAGCCGACTCCAACGTCGGGCATTTGTTGCGCTCGCATTTTTCCTTCGTCGAAACCATCAACCTGCAGCCCGAGGAATTCCGGCTGCGTTGGTTCCCGCGGGTGCTGGCTGGGGAGATCTTTGGCAATGCGGCCACGGAAAAGGGCGGCAACGCACTGGGCACCACCAACACCAAGCTCCGTGAGGAGAACGGCCAATGGCTGCTAAAGGGGGAGAAGTACTACACCACCGGGTCGATCTTTGCCGACTGGGTAGTGGTCATGGCCAGCACCGAGGGCGTTGAAGGCCGCCAGTACGCCATCGTTCGCGCCGACGATCCACTGGTCCGGATCATTGACGACTGGGATGGTTTTGGTCAGCCGCTCACGGGAACCGGCACCGCGATCTTCGACGATGTGGTGGTCGATTTCGCCGACATCATTCAGCGCAAGGTTTCCTCCACGCTTGAGCCGGCGTTCTTCCAACTGGCGTTGTTGAGCGTGCTGGCAGGAATCGGCCGTGCCGCACTGGCGGATGCAGCACTGTTGGTACGCGAGCGCACCCGCACCTTCAACACCGGTTCGGGGGATCTGTTCCGCAACGACCCGTTGATCCAGGAAAAAGTTGGGCGCATCGCAGCGGCCGTCTACGCCGCCGACTCGATCGTCTTCGCCGCTGCCCGAGACCTAGACGCCGCGGTGGATCCGGCCCTGGGCCTGGATCCAACCGCTGCCTTCATACGCGCCGAGATCGCTGTCCAGCAAGCGCACGTGAGTGTCCCAAAATTGGTGCTCGATGCGACCAGCGAACTGTTTGACGTTACCGGCGCATCCTCCGTTTCACGGGGCAAGTCCCTGGACCGGCACTGGCGCAACGCCCGTACCGTTGCCACCCACAATCCGGTGGCCTTCAAGGCACGCTCGGTGGGCGACTACTACATCAACGGCACCATTCCCACCGGGCTGCACTCCATCGGGGACGCCAAGGATTCGACATTGGAGAACAAATAAATGGGTACCTTTGACGTGCGGCCCCGGCTGCTGCTGAGCGCATTCCTGATGAATACCCCGAGCCACATCCTGGGTGGACAGTGGCGGCACCCCGAGGCCCAGCAGCACCGCTTCAACGAGCTCAAGCTCTGGGTGGACTTGGCAAAGCAGCTCGAGGACGCCAAGTTCGACAACATGTTCTTTGCCGACGTGGTGGGTCTGTATGGCAACCATGAAGGTGGCTGGGCATCGATGGTTCGCAAGGGCATGCAGGTTCCCTCGCATGACCCGTTGGTGTTGCTCTCCGCCCTTGCCGCGACCACCAGCGAAATCGGACTGGCGATGACCAGCTCGGTGGTACAGGCCGCGCCGTTCCAGTTCGCGCGTCAGCTCTCCACCCTTGACCACCTCTCCAACGGCCGTGTCGCGTGGAACATCGTGACCAGCGTGCTAGAGAACTCGCACCGGAATTTCGGGGCCGCGGGGCTGACCGCCCACGACGACCGCTACGACTGGGCCGAAGAATACGTGGAGGCCACCTACAAATTGTGGGAGGGCTCATGGGAAGACGATGCGGTCCTGGCCGACAAAGAATCCGGAATTTTTGCCGATCCGGCCAAGATCAACAAGATCCACCACCAGGGCAAGCGATACTCCATCGAAGGCCCGCACTTGGCCCTGCCAAGCCCGCAGCGCACGCCGTTCCTTTTCCAGGCAGGTTCCTCCGCACGCGGCAAGCAATTCGCTGCCGAGCACGCGGAGGCGACCTTCCTCTTTGCCCCGCATCCGGAGTACGTGGCCAAGCAAGTGGGCAAGATCCGCGAGCTTGAGGCGGCTGCAGGGCGTGCCGTGGGAGATGTCAAGGTCTTCGCAGGACTCTCCTTCGTCGTCGGCAGCACCGAGGAAGAAGCCAAACGCAAGGAAGCCGAGTACGACGAGTACCTCGATCTGGATGCAATCGTTGCCCACATTGGTGGCGGAATCGGGATCGACCTTGGCGGGCTGGATCTTGACACACCGCTGGGCGACGTTCAGACCGAGGGCGCTCGCGGCGTCCTCGAGGCGGCCATCGCCTCGGTGCCCGGCGGCAAGCCAACCATCGGCGACCTCGCCCGCTACCGAGCCAAGGCGCAGCAGATCTCCGGCACCCCGGAACAGATTGTGGACCAGATCGAAGACTGGCAAGATGCGGGCATGGACGGGCTGAACATCATGAACCAGATCCTTCCCGGCTCATACTCCGACTTCATCGAGGGGATCTTGCCCGAACTGCACAAGCGCGGCTTGGCGCAAACCGAGTACACCCCGGGAACCCTGCGCGAAAAGGTCTTCGGGCGTGGTCCACGCCTTGAAAGTAGCCATCCGGCCGCGAAGTTTCGGGGGGCTTTTGCGGAACACTCAGCAGCAAAGAGCGAGCTGCCGCTTCAGCCCGCGCGCTAGAGCACAGCGGGCGGCTGCGCGGCAGCGGGGGATTAGGAAGGGCCATTGGCCGTTCCTAATCCCGCTGGCGTGCGGCAAGACGAAGAATCCGTCGGCGGTACAGATGCAGAAGATGGCGATAGCGTAGAGACCATGAGCAACGAAACCGGCGCAGGCCACGTTAATGATCCGGCGGTGATCCGCCGTCTGCTGCAAACCCGGGGGCGGTGGGCGGTGGTGGGCCTGAGCAATAATCCACGCCGCGTTGCCCCAGGCGTTTCGCTCTTCTTGCAAGATGACTTGGGGATGGAGATCATCCCGGTATCGCTCAGTGGCGAAGATGTTTTTGGAAACCGCGGATATACACGATTGGCAGAGATCCCTGGGCAAATCGATGTTGTGGATTGTTTTGTGAACTCGCAAAAAGTGGGCGATATCGTGGATCAAGCGATTGCCATTGGGGCGGGCGCGGTGTGGCTCCAGCTCGGTGTTCGTGATGAATCGGCTGCCCAAAGAGCCAAGGCAGCGGGCCTCGAAGTTGTCATGGACACGTGCCCCAAAATTGAGTATCCCTTTCTCTAAAGTTAACCGGAGGATAATACTCCATTTGCTGTGAAGTTCTCGTTTGGTACGGGTGAACGGCTCATCAGACAGTCTTTAGTTGCTGGGTTTGAGGCCACCGCAACAGAACGCTTCACTGGCCCCCTCCTGGGTCAAGGATGCGGTCTATCGTTGTCGTGGCAAAAACGTCGCGAATCCGTGGAATCAACAGCCTTTGAATCTGCGCACAACCATGGGGCAACGATGTGTGGAGAGCTGGAGTGGCGAGGTTCGCACGTCCGATTCTAAGGGCTAACCCTTACATCGAGGCCTTCACCGAACCAGCTTCCCGCAACTCCACGATTCCCGGGTCATCCCACCCCATCGCCATCTGGACGGTTGGGAACGGATCAAGCCGGTTGCAAGACTCCCAACCTATATCCAACACCGCGAACTGATTCGGCAATACGAGGTCCGCCGGCCAGGAGAACTTTCCGACGAAGCCGTGAAAGGTGAACCTCGACAACGCGTTCGTCTCCAAACCAATTCGGCCACACTTTCTCCACGATATTTTGGCGTTTGATGACGTGATGCGGTCGCAGCATAAGAAGCGTCAGAATCTCGAATTCAGTTCTCGTCAGTGAGACGTGGTTGCCGGAGACACTGACCAAACGTGATGCCACGTCAAGGGACAATTCGCCATGGCGAAGGACCCCTGTCAACGGGTCTGCGACGTTTTCGAAACCGCGAGATCGACGATTCAACGCCTCGATTTTGGCAACCACTCGTCGGATGGACAGCGGGCCAATTACGCAATCATCGACGCCCACGGCGTAGGCCAGAAGTTCATCAATTTCGTCCATTGCGGTGGCAACCACCAAGATCGGAACTTTGTACTTCTGGTGCACGGAGCGACAAAGTTCCAGCACCATGCTTGGAGCACTGTCCCCATCAACAACCACGAGCGAGGGGTTGTTCTTTTCACCCATGTCCATCACGTTCGACTTTTCTGACGTAAGAACTTCATAATTACGTTCACTAAGTTCCGAACAAATTTCCTGACGAAGACCAACTGTTTGAATCACGAGATTATTCATTTTTCCCCCAAGGAAAATGTCACTACCGAACTACAAACGCATCTAGACGTAGTAGAGCGCTCGAAGTCGACAACAACGTGAAAATGGGTCGTGCATGGCCCCAGACCAAGCAGTCCAGAAAATTCCACCAACCGCTCCAGCTCAACTCACCCGGAGGAGTGGATCCCGGTGAACAGATCAAAGCCCTTGTTCGTCATCGTTCCCAAGCAATGTCGAACCACTTTGAGTACGCATCGGAGGCGGGCCCCGCTGCGGTGCTGAAATGGATGGCAGATCATCTCTACCCCAAGCTCAGATTATCCGCGTAGGGCATGAATGCGCAACAGGCTGCGCGTGAAGCGAGAATCATGACCAGCGCTCGCAAGATTCGATCTACGCGTCACCCAACTCCTGCTCGTGAATGGAGGAGGGATGTGCGTGCGGTGAATCGGAAGACCCCTTCTGCATCTCGATTCCCTCCGTACTGAACGATCCTCGTGAAATTTCAGAGGCAAATAGAACCGACAGCAAAACGCAAGCATTCCGCAACAGCATCGCAGGAATCACGAACTAAATTCAGGATCACTGCAGGATCACAGTGATCCAGCGGATGAGGATTTTGGGGAATCTGATGCCGAAGAAATCGGTGAGGGAACGCAGGCTCTTGGTTGTGGCCGCAGTGGCTACAGCATTGTCGATCGCTGTAGGTACCATGCCGGCGGCTGTGGCGAATCAAGCGCCAGCCAAAGAAAGCCAGGCAGCTTCAACACCAACCGGAACGTCGGCGACACCGGATGCTGCTCTTGCTGGTGCCAACGAAAAATCAGCGGCGACGACGCCGGTTCCCTCCGCGGAGACTCCCCTGTCAGTGGCACCAAGCCAGACTCCCAGCGCACCTGCAGCGGAGGTCTCCGAAGCCACCGGTTCCACTTCCCTCAGCTCTCCGAGTAGCGAGAAACCATCAGCGACCGAAACAGCATCCGCACCGGTCAAGGCCAAACCGTCACCCACAGCTTTACCAACGCCGAGCCCCACGATACGCCAGCGCATTCTTGCCTCGCCCCTGGCCGAAGAACCAAAGGCAGCAGCGGCTGCCGAGATACCACTGGCCCTAGCTGCCGCAACCATTGGTGTTCCGGTCGGGAACCCTCCGACCGACAACGCAAAACTAGTGGTCAAAACGGGAGGAACCCGCGCTACAAGCACAACGGTCAACGGTCTCGCCGGCGTAACCTACGACTTCTACAAGGTCGCCAGCGAAACGGTGCTTGCCATTCCCGCAACAGCTTCCATAGGTTCCTGCACCACCAATGCGGCCGGTGAATGTGGAATCTTGGCTGTCTTATCTGGAAACAACAATGCGAATAACTATTTCATCGCAGTTCAAAGCTCAACGTCCGGGGCAAGTCAGTCCGGAGTAAGCGGCACGTGGAGCACGGCAGCTTCGTGGGGGGCGACTACGGACTTGATCCGCTACAACTCAGGGGCTGTCAAGAAGAACGACAACGCTGCCTCTCGCATCAAAAATATGCCGAGCTCCGGCCGCACCTGGCCAACCGTGCTCAGCAATCCTGTCGCATCGCAAAAGTGCGGCATCAAGATGGCTGTGGTGTTCGACCTTTCCTACTCCGTCCAACAATCCGGTTCGGTGAGCGCCTACAAGGACGCAGGAAAGATCTTCGTTGACTCCCTGGCTGGAACTCCATCCGAAATCGCCATCAAGACCTTCGCTAGCCGCGCTCCCGGACAAAATGCGTCCTTCACAGCACCTGCCGGCAATAGCTCCTTGGGTCTCACCTCCGTCGCTCAGGGATCGGGCGTGACAACTCTAAAAAACAAGATTGACGGTTTATCTATCCTGCAAAACAGCAGCGACTACTACACGAACTGGGATCGGGGCCTGGCACAAATCGAATCCGGCTACGACGTGGTTCTCTTCCTCACCGATGGCGAGCCCACCCGCTACGGACCGAGTGCCTCCGGGACCGGCAGTGAAGCAACGCTTCAGAACGTTGAGGAGGCAATTCACTCCGCCAACTCCGTCAAGGCAACCGGGGCCAAACTCATCGCGGTCGGTATCGGCATGGGTTCGGGTGAGAACAATGACACTCAGCGACTGAAGATGATCTCGGGACCAAATTCAGGTTCTGATTACTTCTCTACCGACTTTGCGAACCTCGGCCAAACCTTGAAGACCATGGCCACCAAGGACTGCCTCGGCACCGTAACGGTTGTGAAGGAAATTCAGGAGCCAACGGGACCCAGCACTCCTGGAGCCCAATGGAACTTTGAAACCAGCACTTCAAATGTCACCGCCGGTACTAGCGCACTTTCCAGCGGACAAACCGACGCCAACGGTGCTTTGAACTTCAAAGTCGCCGGCTTCATCACAAACCAAGATTCGGAAACACGGGACGTGAGCATCACAGAAACCCAGCAAACCGGTTTCGAACTGGTGAAGCAAACGGGAAACTTCAACGCTAAATGCACCAACGTGTCCACCGGCACGGTCTTGACGATCACCAATTCGGGGACTTTGGGATTCACCGTCCCCGTCAAGAAGAACGATGTGATCAGTTGCTTGGTCACCAATAAGCGGCTGGTCTCCAGTCTCACGGTTATCAAGACTGCCGCGGCGTACAACGGTGGCAATCCGGTCACAGGCCCAGGATCAGCGCCAAACGTTCCTTCCGGAACCTCGGTCACCTGGACCTACACCGTCAAGAACACCGGAACCACGACGCTCACCAACGTGTCGGTTACCGATGACAAGGCTGGGAACGCCACCTGCGCACAAACAACTCTGGCACCTGGTGCCACCACAATCTGTACCAAATCCGGGACCGTAACGGCCCAACAACCGTAATTCCGCCCGACTTGGGCACATCACTCGCAGTTCACAGAAAGGCACGACCATGAATAACAAGACCAAGGGCGCTATCGCCGGTATCGCCGGGATCGCTTTGCTCGCAGGCGGCACTACCTTCGCATTGTGGAACGACGACGCGTCAATCGCCGGTGGCGTGATCACCGCGGGCAACCTGGAGGTCGCGACGGTTGGCACAGCAACTTGGAAAGACATTTCCGCTGACCGCACCGATCCAAACCACACGATTGCCAGCTTGACCGCATTCAAGATCATTCCGGGCGACACCATTGAAGGAACCTTCGGCATTGATGCTGCCCTTGAAGGTGACAACATGGTTGCTAACCTCGGACTTGCGCTCGACGGTCTGAGCCCCGAAGGCAGCCTGTTGGCTGATCCCAGCGTTGTTGAAATCAGCTACTCACTGGTCAAGGCTGATGGCACCGCCGTCGCGTCGGCAACCGACATTGCCTTGGGCACCCCCGCATCTGTGAAGTTCGCTTCGGCGGATAACTCCAACAACGTTGCGACTCTGCCCACCCTTATTGACCACTTGGATGGGGTCGCCGACTACAAGGTAGTCGTCAACGTCCACTTCCTGACTGCAACCTCCGATCGTGAACGGGTTCAGGCCTCGGCCGATCTGCAGGACCTCGGTGTAACCCTGGAACAGGATCGAACCGCCGGCATCGGCGGCGGTTTCTAGCTCTTCCGTTTCCCCCCAAACGGACGTAGTCGAAGTGGGGAGGCGCTCCCCAGAGTTCCTCCCCACTTTGCTATACCTTCCACATCGTTACCGGAACAACTCATAGATATGGGCAGAGAAATGACGAGCACCATCGCGCGGGAGACGGGTCCCGCCCAGCGGGACGACGCATCTCGTGCAGGCGGTTCAATATTCTCCGGCGTCCTCTCCGGAATCACCACGGCTCTTGTCATCGTGGTCTGTATTCTTTCGCTGGCCCTGGCCGTGGTCCCACGCTTCATAGGAGGCTCCGCACTGACCGTGCTCACCGGTTCAATGGAACCAACGTATTCTCCCGGTGACATGATCGCAGTGAAAGCCGCCACAGTGAGCGAAATTCAGGCCGGAGATGTAGTGACCTTCCAGCCCAACTCCGGAGATCCGACCCTGATCACCCACAGGATCATTACCAAGCAGATGGGCGACTCCAAGGACGGAACGCTCTTCGTCACCCAAGGCGATGCCAACGGAGCACCCGATGCACCAATCGTCGCTGGACAGATCAAGGGTGTGGTGATGTACCACGTCCCCTACATCGGACATGTAGCAATGGCCGTCGGGGAACATCGCCAGGTAGCGCTCATCGCAGCAGCTACCGCACTCGTAGGCTATGGCGCTTTCATGATCTTCCGTCCCTCATCCGGAGCCAGGAATGGCCACAATTCCAAGGAGCAGCCGTGAAAACGACAACCAAGCTCATCTGGGTGGGAGGTATGCTCACCTTGGGTATCGCCTCTGCTGCCACAACCTACTCGCTCTGGTCTGAACCAGCAACGTCCAATGTGGGCAGTATCGTCTCCGGAAATCTAGATCTTGCCAAGCAAGGTGCCACGCTGTGGACCGAGACTTCACCCGATGACACGACCTACACCGGTCAGCAGATAGACCCAGCAACATTCCTAGCGGTCCCCGGTGACTCGTTCAAGATCACTCAGGCATTTAGCACGGTTCTTGAAGGTGAAAACATGTTGGGCAAGATCGGTGTCCGATGGACAACGCCACAAGCGCTGCCTTCAGGTGTTACCGCAACCTACAAGTTGATCGGACCTGGAAATATCGCAACCGTGGCCAAGCCGCTGGGGTCCGTGGTTGCCGTCTCGGATTTGCCGGTCGGTGCAGCGACCTGGACGGTTGAGGTTTCTCTCTCGTTCGCAGCGAGCAAGGCCGATCGCTTCAACGATCCGGCCGACCTGAGCAATCTGGGCACCATTGTTGTTGACCTGGACCAGATTCGGACCGGAACGGGGTTCACCTCATGAAGCGTCGAATGAGTATTAAGCCAGCAGCGATGGTTCTTGCAGCGGCGGCAGTGGCCACCGTCGCGGCGGCATCTTTGGGAGGAGCCACACTGGCCCTGTGGCACGATGAGCAGTCCTTCACCTCACAAGTGAAGACGGGCAAAGTTGCCTTCGGAGTCGGTGCCCCTGCAACAACGCTGGCACAGAATGCCACGTCCAGCGCAAGCTCCCTAAACTTCACCGTGGGCCAGGCCGCTGCACAAACCTTGTTGGATAACCTTGGTGTGGCTATTCCCATTCAGGTGGATTCGCTGGCGCAAGGCAACAAAGGCCTGCGCTACACCGTGGTACCTCCCGTCTTTGCCTCCGGGTCCATCTTCGCCGCTGCCGACACGAGACTGGTGAAGGTCAGCAGCGCTGCCGAGTGCTCGCTTTCGCCTCGTCCACAGCTTCCGAGCCCGGTCCCGGCTGGCTACTACAGCCCCACGGCGGTGCCTTCGGTGTATTCAAGCACTATCGATCCCACCACCCACTTCTGGTGTCTCACCGCTGTTCTGGACAAGAAACCAGGATCAGGAACATACACCAACAAGGTTTCTGCAACCGGCCAGCCGCCCACGGGAGCAGCTGTGACGGGCTCGGACCAGTGGTGGGCAAATGTCACCTCGGTTTCAAGTGCTGCAGCAGAACTGAACCACACCATTGCATTCACCTTCGAAACCTTCAGGCCAGGTCAATGATGAATATTCAATCAATGCGATCTCGCTACGTGGCCCTCGCCTCGGCATTTGGTATCGCTGCCCTTAGCCTCACTGCCGGTGCACTTCCGGCCTCAGCATCCCCTGCCACCGAGTCCGCGGAGATCGTTCTGTCGTGGGATGGAAACAGCTATACCTCGGTCGTAGGTGAGTCTTTTGTCGGAGTTCCAGTAGCGGTACCCGGCGATTCGGCCAAGCGGACCCTAATGGTGCGCAATGACGGCCCCTCGGCAGGGACACTTCGCGCATCAATCATCAATGTCAAGATCTTGGATGCGAAGGCGCCCGACCTCAAGGACACCAATGGAATGTCATCGGATCAGGGCAACTTCTACGACGACCTTCGCCTTGGTTGGAACGGAGGAAGCGCCAGCTTTACGGACCTCGCATCACGTGCCGAGACCCCCTTCTACGAGGTATCTCTTGCCCAGGGGGCTGTAGTGCCGGTGACCATCGATTACCAATTCCCGATCGAGGCTACCTCCGGCAATAAGGCAAACGTTTCTTACCGAGAGGCTTCGTTCGACGTTAGATTGACCATTTCCGGTGAAACTACCACGTCGACACCAAGCGCTACGCCATCGCCCATTCCCACCCCGGAACCTTCCGCGTCGGATTCGCCATCAACACCTCCGGTTGCAACTCCGGTACAACCTAAACCACCGCTGGCGAATACTGGAGCAAGTATTGGTGGAGCAGTTGCGCTGGGACTCGGGCTATTGGGTGTTGGCTCACTGTTCGCCGCCCGCGCTCGGCGCAAGTCGACGCACACGAACTAAACTTCTTCGTCAAGAAGTTCAGCTCACTTGACCCCGGCGGAACTAGGATGGGCGATGTGGACTATGAAGCATGGCGCAATATTCTCCTGTCGATGCCCGGGGCATACGAAGACTTTCCCTTCGGCGCGGACGCGGCGGTGTTTAAGGTGGCCGGACGTCACCGTGAAAAAGCGAAGATGTTTGGACTACTGATGCACCGCGGGGAGGTGCTAAACCTGAACCTGAAGTGCGATCCAGCGCTCGCCGAACAGTTGCGCGCAGCCAATCCTCAAATCACCCCCGGTTATCACATGAACAAAAAGCACTGGAATACCGTCACCTCGGGCCTTCCCTTGGAGCTGATGCGGGATCTGATCGAGGACTCCTACGACCTGGTAGTTGCCTCGCTGCCGCGCCTTGATCGTGAAGCGCTGGGCTGGAAGGGCATCGTTGGGCGCGGCTGAGTGATACTCGATAGGCTTAGGGTATGTACTTCATCGTTGTGAAATTCCAGACCAAGCCCGAATACACCGCCAATTTCATGGATCTGGTGACCCCGTTCACCACCGCCACTCGCGCCGAAGCCGGGAACCTCTGGTTCGACTGGTCACGCAGTGTTGAAGATCCGGCCGAGTTTGTCCTCGTCGAGGCCTTCACCGATGATGAGGCCGCAGGAGCCCACGTGAACTCCGAACACTTTATGGCCGCCATGGACACCATGCGTCCGGCACTGGTTTCCACCCCAAAAATTGTCTCGCGCAAGGTTGAGGGAAATGACTGGGGCGACATGGGCGAGTTGCAGGTCTAGGGCCCGAATATCATGTTCTCCTCGCTGCGCACCAAGCTCCAGCAAACGTTCTCCGCCCAAGAGTCCTATGACCCGGCGTGGGAACGAGCGCTGGATGCTGGGGCGGATGCGGGGTACTTCGCCCATGATTCTGCCGTCTGGACGGTGCACGGTGGGATGAGTCCCATCGCCGCCGGAATTCGTGCGCTGCTAACCCAGGCACTGCATCCCGGGGCGTTGGCCGGTGTTGCCGAACACTCGAACTATCGAGCCGACCCGCTGTCCAGGCTGGCCGGCACCATCCGCTGGATCTTCACCCTGACCTATGGCGACACCGTGGCAGCGGACGCGGCGTGCGCCTGGGTAGCCCGACGTCACGCCCCGGTCACCGGGAAGTATCTGGCAGCTTCCGGGGCGCAGCTCGACTACGCGGCCTCGGATCCGGGACTTTCAGACTGGGTTCATCTGGCCTTTGCCGATGCCTTTTTGCGCAGCCACGAGATCTTCTCCGGTCCCCTCGGGTCACGCGCCGATGAGTATGTGCGGCACTGGGCGAAAGCCGGCGAGCTTATGGGGGTGGCCAATCCGCCGCGCAGCGAGGAGCAATTGCGTGAAGCCATGGCCGGGTACGAAGCACGCGGCGAACTTTCCGGTGGACCACGGGTCGCCGAGGTCGTCTCCTTTCTGAAAAACCCGCCGCTGGACCCGGTGGTGTTGCCCGGCTACAAGTTGCTTTTTGCCGCGGTGGTCGCCACCCTTCCCGCTAGCCACCGAGAGATGCTGGGACTGCAGTTGCCCGTCGTGGGCCAGCGAGTGGCCCGTATTGGTGGCAAGGCAGCACTGGGACTGGCCGGGTTGGCATTGGCCAAGCGCGGCCCCGCCGAACTGGCCGCGCGCCGCCGGCTTTTCCGTCTGGGCGTCCTTGATGACCTCAGCTACCCCGACCGCGGTCTCACGGAGAATCCGGGCGTACCCAACGGCTACGAGCAGATTCTTCGGCGCGAATATGTGGGTCATGGTGACGCGGTTTTCCAGGCGTTGGCTTCCGGAATCATGAGCTGGAAGTTGCACGAAGGTGCCGGATTGCGGGTGCTCGCCGACACCCCCGAGATGCGCATGGCCACCCGGGTTCGGTTGGGGATCGGGCTGGGGCAGCTCCGCTGGAATATCCCGTGTCGCGTGGTGAGTCTCATCGAGGAAGAACATCGGCGCGGCTTCGCCTACGGCACGCTGGCCGGGCACCCCGAATCCGGTGAGGAGTCATTCACCGCGTGTCAGGAACCGGACGGATCGGTGTATCTTCAGATCCGTGCCGTTTCCCGGCACGCTAATCTTTTGTTCCGGATCGTCTCGCCCCTCACGCACCTGGCCCAACAGTTGGCGACCGACCGTTATGTGGACGCAGCCCGTCGGATCGCCTCGGGCGCGGAGTCTACGGGCAGGTATTAATCGGTCTCTTATGCGTTAGTCGGTCTTCGGCCCACGCGAGAAGATCGTTGGTGAGCGGGGAATCATCTGCCACCAGGGGCAGGTGATCAAGGCCCGGATATTCACGGTATTCCATGGCTTGGCCCGCGGCACAGCGCTGAGCCACCCATTGCTCCTGCATCGTGGGAAGTACCAGCTGGTCCGCCAGCCCCTGTGCCACAAAGAGCGGGTAGTCGATGTCCGCGGTGACCGAATTTTCGCGTAGTTTATCGCCCAACGGTCCATTCAATGCGGCCTCGGGAATCACCGCATCAAAGAGCTGGGTGCCGGCGATGATGCCGGAGAGGGCATCACGTCCGTCAAAACAGCGCTCTCCAATGCGCTGAACGGTTCTGTCATACCCGGGAGTGATCAACGAGGCGACGTTGAGTTCCGGGTAGACATCGTTCCACGCTGCGGCGATGTAGGAGGAAACCACCTTCCCCGCAGCCGCGTCCTTCACCCCGAGGGCCAGGTCCACCAGATTGGTGGCCGGAGCCAGCGCCGCGACACCCAGAACGGAGATTTCCGGTGCATACGATTTAGCGATCGCTGCGCTGAAGAGGGCTCCGTGCCCACCCTGGGAGTGGCCCCAAATTATCGTGTCATTGCGCAGTGTGAACCCCTCGCGCAGTTGGTGCGCGGCGCGGTAGGCGTCAAGAACATTGCGACCCTCGGCCTCACCTACCAAATACGGGTGTGGCCCGGCAGTGCCCAGACCCACATAGTCGCTGGTGACCCCCACCCAGCCCGCGGAAACCAGCTCGCGTAAGGCTGCCGCGGGTCCGTCGGACAGCGGTGTCGCCGAGAGCGATGGGGCGCAGCGTGGGGTAATGCCCTTGGTCCCGTGGGCAATGGATACCACCGGCAGCGCCGCGGAGTCGTGGTGACGCGGTGCCACCACCGTACCGGAGGCCACGGCCGGGGAGTCATCGGGGTTGGTGGTGGTGTAGAGGATGCGCCAAGCCTTGGCGTTTTCCGGGATGCCGTCCGTCAGTGCTTCGGCGCGTAGCAGGGTGCCGGGTTCACTCGGAAGATCGGTGGGTGGGGTGTAAAACGCATCGGGGACCAGTCGTGGATCCCCGGCATGGAGCCACGAAGTCACCAGCACCATGACGATGGCCAGCAGCAGGGCGAGGCTCGACGCAGTGAATTGTGCGAAGCCACGGAGCCCGCGAGCCCGCCTTTTGGAGTTTGGACTCGCGTCGCGGGCCAGAAAGTCGAGGATGAGACGCAGACCAACAAAGAGTAGCCAGCCGCCCAGAAAAACACCGAAGGCCCACAGGCTGAGCTTGGGCCAGAGTACGACCAGTGCGCCAGTGAGCAGGGCTGCCAGTGAACCGATCGCCGCGCGGGCTCGGTGCTCGGTTCCGCGCCTAAAGACCGCCATCAATGAGATGGCGCCGGAAACCAGCAGCGTGAGTGACACCGCCAGGGCAAGCATCGGCAACGTGGATTCGCGCCACAGCAGCGTCGCGATTCCCGCGCCGACCAGAAGGAATCCGCTGACGTAGGCAATCCATGGCCAGGCATCATCCGCGGCGGAGGTGGGGGTGAAAGCGTCAACGATGCGGGCACCGCCGGCAAAGATTAAGCCAGCACCGATCAGCAGCACAAAAAGTTCGATGGAGACGGCCGCATGCAGTGCCAGAATGGAGCCGAGCACGACCAGAAAAATGCCCAACAGTGGGCGCACCCATAGCGGGATTCGGGTGATGAATTTTTTCATGCGGTTCCTCAATCAATGGCGGCACAGCGCGCACCTACCCTTGGAAGCATTCTGCCGCATGGTTTTCCATGGAACCAATCCACCGCTGCGTTCGGTGAAACGCGGGGGTCTCTCCGTAGACTGAGTCAGGAGAGCACTACAAACATTTGCAGGAGGTTGGGATGAGCGAAACGACGTTAACCGAGGTGCTGGCGGAACTGGCCACGCTCGATAATCCGAAGGTGCGCTCCGTTAATGCGAAGCACGGGGATGATCACGGGGTGAACCTTGGAAAGCTGCGTGCTCTGGCCAAGCGGCTGAAGACTCAGCAACCGCTGGCCCTGGAGCTATGGGCAACCAATGACACCGCCGCACAGCTGCTGGCACTGTTGATTTGCCGGCCAAAGGATTTCAGCCGCGAGCAGCTCGATGCCATGCTGCGCCAGGCCCACGCCCCCAAGACTCACGACTGGCTGGTGAACTACGTGGTGAAGAAGAGTGCGCACGTTGAGGAGCTGCGCGTGGCCTGGAAGGCAGCTGCCGATCCCGTGGTGGCCAGTGCCGGATGGGCGCTGACCAGCGAACGAATCGCCAAATCGCCGCAAGGCCTGGACCTGCCCGGCCTGCTCGATGTCATCGAGGCGCAGATGAAGGAAGCCCCCGATCGCCTGCAGTGGGCGATGAACCAGGCGCTGGCCACCATCGGCATCGAACATCCGGAGCATCGAGCACGCGCGCTGGAGATCGGCGAACGCCTCGAGGTGCTGAAGGACTACCCCACACCGCCGAATTGCACCTCCCCGTTCGCGCCGGCCTGGATCAATGAAATAGTACGGCGGAAGGAAAGCTAAGCGCGGACCCCTCAACACATGGGGCACCTGCCCCATGCTCGATCGCACTTTCGCTCCTAGTCTCAAATCATGAGGCAAAGGAGCCGATCATGAGCACGACGACACCGCAGAAATGCGCCAGCGAATCCGAGGCCACGGCGGTAGTGCCTCCGGGCACCGCGGAACGGTTTTCCGGTTATGCGCTGATGGGTATGGCCTTTGACACCGGCTACTACCTTGCCTACGGCCGCTTCCCCGCCAGCTCCATTGGTCCGGGTTATCATGCGGTCTGGCTGCGCCGTCCCGACGGTCACTGGAGCATCTATTCCGATGTTCCGCCGGAGTTTAATTGTGCGCGCTATTTTGGTGCGGCTTTCGGCGCGAAAATTGCGGCTCCCGTCACCTCGACCTTTACCGGCGCCTTTGACCTCACGATCACCGTTCCGGGAATCCTGGACTGGCGAATTCGGCTTGAGTCCTCGATGGCCACGGCCGGGCTGGGAACCATGGCCAGAAAAATGCCCGCCGCCATGTGGAGCAGCGACAAGATCCTCGGCGCCATGGGGCTGATGATGGGGCCAATCCTGGGCTCCGGGAAGATGGCTCTGGCCGGGCTGGTTCCCAACGGGCAGTCCTTCCGGGCGCACCCGCGACGGGTGTGGATGGTGAAATCCGCCCAAGCAACCATTAATGGTCACGATGCAGGGGTCCCGCAGGCACTCCCGATACAGGAGCATCTGGCCGACTTCTGGCTACCGCAACGCGGCATTTTTGTGGCAGGTCTGGACATCGAATTTCCTTCAACGGCGTCCACGGTGGGGGCCGGCGTTCGGCCCGGTGACGGCCTCTGAACCCTCCACGATCGAGGGGGTGCGGTCGTAGACTACAAGGGTGGTGAACTCGGGATCGGGTACCTTCGAACGTTCCGCGGCGGCCGGTGGCCCGACCGGTCCACAACCGCGGCTCAGTGAACTTCTGGCGGCACTCTCGTTGGCCATCGATCTGGGGCTCGGCCAGAAAATGGAGCACATGTTGCGTGCCACCGTGTTGGGGCTGCGCATCGCCGCGCTACTGGCGCTGGAGGAGAAGGTGCGTGAGCGGATCCACCACGCCAACATGCTGGCCTGGATTGGCTGCCACGCCGACTCCTTCGAATTAGCCGCACAGTTCGGCGATGACATCTCCTTCCGCTCCGACTACTACTTGATCGATGCCAAGGGCTTGCCGATGCTGTCCATGATGCTGCGGCACACCGGGAATACCATGCCGCAGGTGCCGCGGCTTAGCTCGCGCGCGATGTTCAGCCTGCGGGCCAAGACGGTCATAGTGGAGTTGATCTCGTCGCATTGCAGCTCTGCCGGACAGCTGGCAGCGCGGGTGGGTCTTGACGCGCAGCTGCCCGGGATTTTGGCGCATACCTTTGAACGATGGGACGGGCACGGACTGCCCGCCGGGATTTCCGGCACACAGATTCCCCTGGAAATGCGCATCACCCAGCTGGCCGATGCTGCCGAAGTGCACCTGCGCCGGCACGGCCTGGCGGGGGCCGTGAGCATGGTGCGCGCCAGGCGGGGTACCCAATTTGATCCGCAATTGGCCGACCTCTTTTGCGCTCTGGCCAAGGACCTGGTGCGCGGATTATTGGAAGATGACCCTTGGTCGTCCGTGCTGGCTCTGGCACCCAAAGATTTGCCGCTTAAAGCCGTGGATGTTGATACGGTCTTGGAAGCCATGGGCGATTTTGCCGACCTGAAATCGCCGTGGACCGTGGGGCATTCCAGGGGTGTGTCGATCCTGGCCGTTCACGCCGCCGGGCGGTTGGGGCTTGGTACGGCCGAAACACAGGTGCTGCGCCGGGCAGGCTGGGTACATGATCTGGGACGGATGGGGGTATCCAACGCTGTGTGGGACAAGGCGGAGCCGCTCAGTGCCTTGGAGTCCGAGCGACTGTCCCTCTACCCGTTTTTAACCGAGCGGATACTTTCGAGGGTGCCGGGGCTGCGCAGAGTGGCCCAGGTGGCCGGGGCGCACCGGGAACGCTTGGATGGCTCCGGGTATCCGCACGGGCGTAACGCTTCGGAGCTTGATCCCAGCCAACGCCTTCTTGCCGCAGCAGATGCGTATCAAAGTTACCTGGAGCCGCGGCCGCACCGGTCGGCGTTGCTCCCACGCGCCGCGGGGGAGCGGTTGCGTGCCGAGGCGGTAGCTGGGCGCCTGGATGTCTCGGCGGTTGATGCCGTGCTGGCAGCCGCTGGACACATGGGGCCCGCGCGACACTCCGGCGGTCCGGCTGGTCTGACCGGGCGGGAGCTTGAGGTGCTGGCCCTGATCTGCCGCGGGATGAACAATAAAGACATTGTCGCCGCGCTGGTGATCGCGCCTAAAACCGCGCGCAACCATGTGGAACACATTTATCTGAAGATCGGTGCGACGAACCGCGTGACGGCAACACTCTTTGCCCTCGAAAACGGACTATGGGACCGCGGTCGCGAGGCGCGTTCCTAACCTGAAGGCTGACAGGGCCCCGGAGCGAAAACGCCACGGGGCCGAACTCTTGCGGACAGCTTCGCGGGACTCAGTACTTGTAGGACTGGCCACCGTCGATTGGGATGACCGCTGCATTGATGAACGCGGAGTCGCCGGAGAGGAGGAAAGCAACCAGCTTGGCCACTTCCTCCGGCTTGCCGAAGCGCTTCATCGGGTTGGGTTCGACGAAGCTCTGGCCGACCTTCTCCCAGTTTTCCGCATCGATCTGCTTGAGCGACCCTTCAACCATGGGTGTCATGATGGCACCCGGCGCGATGGCGTTGATTTGGATCCCGTGCTGGCCATATTCAATGGCCGAGTTGCGGGTCAGGCCCACCACACCGTGCTTGGCTGCGGCGTAACCGGACTGGTTGCCGACCCCGCGGATTCCGCCGACCGAAGCGGTGTTGACGACTGAGCCGGAACCCTGCCCGCGCATGACCTTAAGGACGTGCTTGAGTCCGTAGAAGACACCAGTGAGGTTGATGCCGATGACCTTACCGAACTCCTCGGAGCCGAAGTCCTCGGTGGGGTTCTGCTTGCCTTCGATGCCAGCATTATTGAAGAAGCCGTCGATGGATCCGAAGCGCTTCAGTGTTTCCGCCACGTAGTTCTGGACCTCGGACTCGTTGGCGACGTTGGCCGTGAGGGAGAAAATCTCCGCATCGGGTGCAACTTGCCGGATCTCTTGCTCGGTTTCCTGCAGTCCGGCGGCGTTCAGGTCGATGAGGGCCAGCTTGCCCTTTTCCTTGGCGATCTGGACGGCTGCTGCGCGCCCCAGGCCAGATCCGGCACCGGTGATGATGACCGACTTTCCTTCAAACCTCTGCATGTTGTGTTTCCTTTCGGTGAGTCCACAATGAAGATCATTGACTTACATATATGCAAACACATGTACTTGACGAGATATTCCCGTGCACTAGGCAACGCGATACGCGCCGTGGCGCCTTCAACGTATCGCTGATTGGTGCCGGGAACCGGCCTTCGGATGACCGGATCAAGGACATTGGGTAAGGAACCGATGGTGGGGAAGCCCGAGTCGAGAATAGTCGAGTTCCATATGCATCCGACGGGAATCCGCGCAAGGCACGAACGTTCCCGCAGCCGTCGGCTGCGGGAACGTTTGCGGGGCGATCCCTCAATGCGGATCGGGTGATTCGGGTCTGACTGTTGCTAGACGTGCGCTCCCGAGTGGATCTGCGCGAAGAACTCGGCGAGTTCGGTCGTCGCACCCAGCGGCAGCACATTGGCCACGTACTGGTCGGGGCGGACCACTACCATCACACCGTCGCGGGACAGACCGCGCACATCAAAGATGTCGTTTCCTTCAAGCGTGCCGTAGACCTTCTCGTACTCGGTGAGCTTGTACGGGCCGACCTCCGGCAGGAAGATCTTGGGCACCGCGTTGATGTCGATGTCCTCGTGCTTCTGCTGGTAAATGACCTTCACATCGAACCAGGCATCAATGTCGAGCCCGGCAGGGGTGGCAGCGATCGGCGATTCGGGTGCGGTGGACAGCCACTGCGCCAGTTCGCTCACCGCGGACTGCGCCCCGGGGAGTGCGCGATCGGCGAAGACATAGATGCGCCAGCGGCCATCTGCCGTTGCATGATGGCCGAGCTGCTTCGGGTTGGTGTCGCAGACCCGTGAGGCCATGGCCGACTTAAAGCGCTTGCCCAGGGGGAATCCGGTGGCTAGTTCCTGATGCACCGGGGAACCGGTGAGCATCGAGGGAGCGTACTCGGTCATGAATCCGGCCGGGAATTCGGCGGTGCGCACATAGAAGTCCTCAAGATCCGACGGGTTCTCGAACTCCTCGGGCTTTTTGGCCATCAGCGTCGACCATTCCTTGTCGAAGTCGATGAGATTCTTGGCGACCACCTGGCGCTCGGCCGAGTAGGTGCCCAGCAGTGTTTCGGGGCTGCGGCCCTCCAGCACGTGGGCAAGCTTCCAGCCGATGTTAAAACCGTCCTGCATGGAGACGTTCATGCCCTGGCCGGCCTTGGCGCTGTGGGTGTGGCAGGCGTCCCCGGTGATGAAGACGCGCGGGTTTTGAGTGCCGATGTTCTCGGGCAACACGTCATCGAAGCGATCGGTGAGACGGTGGCCGACCTCGTAGACGCTGCTCCAGGCGACGTTGCGGACATCGAGTGTGTACGGGTGGATAATCGCGTTAGCCTGCTCGATGATGTGCTCGATGCTGGTCTTGCGCACCGCTCCGTTGTCACCCTCGGGCACAACACCCAGATCGACGTACATGCGGAAGAGGTGGCCGCCCTCGCGGGGGATCAATAGGATGGAGCCTCCATCGTGGGACTGGATGGCGCACTTGAGGCGGATGTCCGGGAAATCGGTGGAGGCCAGCACGTCCATGACGCCCCAGGCGTGGTTGGCCTGGTCTCCGGCCATGGTGCAACCGATCGATGCGCGGACCTTGGAGCGCGCACCATCGGCGCCGACGACGTACTTGGCGTGCACGATGCGCGTGGTGCCCGAATCCGCGCCGGCGCTGCGCACCAGGGTGACCTTGACCGGGTAGTCGCCGCTGGTTTCAACCTCGAGGCTCTGAAAGTCCCAACCGAAGTCCGGGGTCAGCCGGCTGGGGGAGTTGACCGCAACCTCGGCGAAGTAGTCGAGCACGCGGGCCTGGTTCACGATCAGGTGCGGGAACTCACTGATGCCCGCGGCGTCATCCAGTGCGCGACCGCCACGAATGATGTTCTGCGGGTTTTCGGTGTCCGGGCGCCAGAAGGCCATCTCGGAGATCGTGTAGGCCTCGGCGATGATGGCCTCGGCGAATCCGAACGCCTGGAACGTCTCGACGCTGCGCGCCTGGATGCCGTCGGCCTGGCCGATCTCTAGGCGTCCGCCGCGGCGTTCCACGATGCGGGTCGTGATGTCGGGGAACTGGGCGAGCTGCGCGGCGGTGAGCATGCCAGCGGGGCCAGATCCAACAATCAACACGTCGATTTCGTCAGGAAGTTCCTCTGGGCGGTCGATGCCAACTCCGGAGGCGGGCTTGATACGCGGATCTCCGGAAACATAACCCTGGTGGTGGAACTGCACTGGCTTTCCTCGCTTCATAGAAACTGTCGACGGCCATCCTTAAGTGTTCTATATTAGAACAGTAGGTTCTATAGTAGAACTTTGGCCTGTGATGTAGAACTCTACGGCAACGTCTGCTGGGTCACAAGTACGGGTGTCGACCAGCACAAAACAGTGCGAGTTTTGCTCAGTCGAGAACGTGTTGCGGGTATGCGGGCCTCTGAGTGCGAACGGCATCGCTCCTAATTCCGGCTAAGAAGCGCTAAGGGGTTATGGGAATTTTCCTCATGCTCCCCCATGACCTGGATTTGGTGTGCCCCCATTTTCCTGGCAGGCAGACAATTCGAAACTGAGGCTTTTGATCCTTTGGTGGCGAGGACAAAGCGGTCTCATCACGCTCGGTCGTTGATGCTTAGCTGGCCCTTCGCGCACGTGTGAAGTGGCAGAACGATGAGGGAGTGTAGCTGCCAGCCCGGGACCACACCGTGCCCAGCTTGTCGCAAAAGGCCTCGTTTATTCGGCGACCGAATCTGGAACGGTAGAGATTTTAAATAACCTTGGGGCAGCGTCATCCCTCCCGATGCGGAGATCAGCTGGTGAGGATGTTCAGCGATTCATCCCAGCGGGAGGTAACTGATGAAGTAGAAGCCGATGATACACAGCCCGATAAAGAACGGAAAGATGCAGCCGACGATGAGCTTGGACGGCGCAGACACCTGGAATGACTGGCGCGGATCCACAGGGTTGTACGTCACCAACAGGGCCGAGCCCAGAACCGGCGCACCGGGGTACAACACGTCGGAGACGCCGTTATAAACGGCGCCATCGGCACCCATAAATTCGTACAGCGGCCAATGGCGAACGTTGGGGCTCGTAGCCCCTGCACCACCGAACCAGCCCTTCTTGCTGCCGGTGACTCGACCTTGCGTCGTGGGCCAACTGGCGATCAGGCGTTCCTTAGCCTTAGCTTTCCGGACGGTGTAAATCATGGCCCACACCGCAGCGAGAGTAAATAACGTCCAGATGATCAACAAAATTAGCTTCATGTGGGTCTCCCAGGGGTGGTACACGAATCTCGGCCATTCACGGGTGTGTCTTTAACGCACGTGTGGGGCGCCGGGAAAATTCCCCGACGCCCCACACTAGGCAGCCATGCTTAGCCGAAGTACTTCGGCAGTGTGGCCTCGTGAGCCTCACGCAATTCGTTCAGATCCAGATCGAACTGGCCCTGAACCTCCAGCGTGTTACTCGCTGCGTCAACAACACCCAGACGAACCACCGGGAACTGACGGGCGGTGGCCATGTCATTGAAGCGAACCTCTTCGGAGCGCGGAACAGCAACAACGGCGCGGGCCTGCGATTCGGAGAACAGCGCGGTGAACGCATCCACGCCGTCGCGCTCACACAGATCATCCAGTGCCACGCGGGCGCCAACGCCGAAGCGCAGTGCCATCTCGCCCAGGGCCGCACCGAGGCCGCCCTCGGACAGATCGTGAGCCGAATCGATCATGCCATCGCGAGAAGCGTTGATCAGGATCGCGCCCAGGGTCTTCTCCGCTGCAAGATCGACCTTCGGCGGCAGACCACCGAGGTGACCTCGGATATTCGCGAACTCCGAGCCGTCCAGCTCATCGAACGTGGTGCCCAGCAGGTACAGGGCCTGACCGTCGGCGTCCGCGCGCCACCCCGAGGGGGTGCGGCGATCAACGTCGTCGAACTTACCGAGCATTGCCACGACCGGGGTCGGGTGGATCGGGGTGGAGCCGGTCTGGTTGTACAACGAGACGTTGCCACCGGTGACCGGGACGCCGAGCTCCAGGCAGGCATCCGAGAGACCACGAATGGCCTCGGCCAGCTGCCACATGACATCCGAGTCCTCGGGGGAACCGAAGTTCAGGCAGTCCGAGACGGCCATCGGTACGGCGCCGGAGGTGGCGACGTTGCGGTACGCCTCGGCCAAAGCCAGCTGTGCGCCGTGGTACGGATCCAGGAAGGTGTAGCGGCCGTTGGCGTCGGTGGCCAGGGCCACGCCCATGCCGGTCTTCTCATCAACGCGAATCACACCGGCATCATCCGGGGAAGCCAGCGCGGTATTGCCGCCGACGTAACGGTCGTACTGGTTGGTGATCCAGGACTTGTCACACATGTTCGGGGACGCCATGAGCTCCACGAGTGCGGCCTTCAGTTCAGCCCCGGTGGAAGGCAGATTCGCGCCGGCCTCCGAGGACTTGAAGGTGTCGGCCTGCAACGCATCCTGCCATTCGGGGCGGGCGTACGGGCGGTCGTAGAGCGGGCCGTCGTGGGCCACGGTGCGCGGGTCAACATCGACGATGACTTCGCCATCCCACTTGATGATCAACCGTCCGGTGTCGGTCACCTCGCCGAGCCAGGAGTACTCCACGGCCCACTTGTCCATGGTCGCCTCGAAGGCTTCGATGTTCTCCGGGGAGACAACGGCCATCATGCGTTCCTGAGACTCGGACATCAGGATTTCGCCCGGGGTCAGGGTCGGATCGCGCAATAGCACGGAGGTCAGTTCGACCTCCATGCCACCGTCGCCGTTGGAAGCGAGTTCCGAGGTAGCACAGGAGATGCCGGCGGCACCGAGGTCCTGGATGCCCTCGACGAGGGATCCCTTGAAGAGTTCCAGGCAGCACTCGATGAGCACCTTTTCGGCAAACGGGTCACCGACCTGCACGGCGGGGCGCTTGGAGGGCTTGGTGTCATCGAAGGACTCCGAGGAAAGGATCGAGGCACCGCCGATGCCGTCGCCACCGGTGCGTGCGCCGAAGAGCACGACCTTGTTGCCCTTGCCCGACGCGTTGGCCAGACGGATGTCCTCGTGGCGCATGACGCCCACTGCCAGCGCGTTGACCAGCGGGTTGCCCTGGTAGACGGAGTCAAAGACCATTTCGCCGCCGATGTTCGGCAGGCCCAGGGAGTTACCGTAGCCGCCGATGCCGGCAACGGCACCGTGGATCACGCGTGCGGTATCCGGGTGGTCGATCGCGCCGAAGCGCAACGGGTCCATCACGGCGACCGGGCGGGCGCCCATGGAGATGATGTCACGCACGATGCCACCGATGCCGGTGGCAGCACCCTGGTACGGCTCGATCATCGTGGGGGAGTTGTGCGACTCGATCTTGAAGGTCACGGCCCAGCCGTCGCCCAGGTTGGTCACACCGGCGTTTTCGCCGATGCCCACGAGCATGTCCTTCTTCATTTCCTCGCTGACCTTGTCACCAAATTGGCGCAGGTGGTTCTTGGAGGACTTGTAGGAGCAGTGCTCGGACCACATGACCGAGTACATGGCCAGTTCCGCCGCGGTGGGGCGGCGGCCCAGGACCTTCACAACTTCCTCAAATTCGTTCTGCTTCAGGCCAAGTTCTGCCCAGGGAAGTTCGGTGTCGGGAGTGGCCGCGGCGTTGGCCACGGTGTCCATGTTGAACTTCTTCTGCTGCGTGGTCTGCTCTGCGGCGCTCACTTCTGGCCTCCAACAAGGTGGGTCAAGACGGAGGTGAAGAAACCCAGTCCGTCGGTTCCGGTGTGGTCGGGGCCGAAACCGGCCTCCACTGCGTGCTCCGGGTGCGGCATGAGGCCCACCACGTTGCCCGCGGCATTGGTGATGCCGGCGATGTTGCGGCGTGAACCGTTCGGGTTCCAGCCCACGTAGCTGAACGCCACACGGCCCTCGGCCTCGAGGGCGTCAAGGGTCTTCTCGTCGGCCACGTACTGGCCGTCCTGGTTCTTCAGCACGATGGTGATTTCCTCACCCTGTGCGTACTGGTTGGACCAGGCGGTGGTGTTGTTTTCCACGCGCAGCACCTGATCACGGCACAGGAACTTCAGGTGATCATTCTTGATCATCGAGCCCGGCAACAGGTGCGATTCGGTGAGAATCTGGAAACCGTTGCAAATGCCCAGCACGGGCAGCTTGGCATCGGAATTTGCTGCATCAACGATTTTTGACATCATCGGTGCGAAGCGCGCGATGGCGCCGGCGCGTAGGTAGTCACCGTAGGAGAATCCGCCGGGGATCACCACGGCGTCAACGTTGGACAGGTCGGCATCGCCGTGCCACAGGGACACCGCTTCGGCGCCGGCCAAGCGG
Source organism: Paeniglutamicibacter sp. Y32M11 (assembly GCF_019285735.1). GTDB lineage: Bacteria > Actinomycetota > Actinomycetes > Actinomycetales > Micrococcaceae > Paeniglutamicibacter. The sequence continues at coordinate 258,953 of NZ_CP079107.1, forward strand.
ATGGCGCGTGCCGCATCGCGGTCATCAAGGGTGCCCGGGAACGTGACAACACCGATGCGAGCACCGGAGAGCGCGGCGGCGGGCGTCGAGTAGTCGCCGATCAGGGGGAGTTCGGTTGCGCTCATTAGTCTGCGACAACCTCGACGTTAACAACGTCTTCGATGACCGGGTTGGAGAGCAGCTTTTCGGCCGCCTCGCGAGCCTGAGTCAAGATTTCCTCGGTGACCTCGCCGTCAACGGTCAATTCGAAGCGCTTGCCCTGACGGACCTGGCTAAAAGCTGTGAAACCAAGTCGGGGAAGTGCGCCAACGATGGCCTTGCCCTGCGGGTCAAGGATTTCGGGCTTGGGCATAACATCAACAACGATCCGGGGCATCCGGTGACTCCTGTGCGCGAGGGGTGGTTAATCGCCCGCGGACGTGCCGTCTCACGCCAAGGGTGGGGGCGTTCCGCGAGCTTGCTTGCCCAGTCTACCGGCACGGAAACGATCCACAGATTTTGTGTCGAGTTTCGCAGCGACTCGCAACGACGCTAATGCCGGGTATTTTGCCCTTCCGTACGGCGCATAAGCTGGGTTGATGGAAAAAGACACCCGCTGCCCCTGCAATTCCGGGGAAACCTATTCATCGTGCTGTGGGCGATATCACCAGGGATTTAATGACCCGGAGATCCCCCTATGGCCGGGCACCGCCGAGACGCTGATGCGTTCACGGTTCAGCGCGTTCGCTGCGAATCGACCCGATTATCTGCTGGCCACCTGGTTTACCGACACCCGCCCCGCGGGCCTCGAGCTGGATACGGACATGGTGTGGCGCTCGCTGGAGATTGTGAACACCGAAGCCGGGGGACCCTTTGATACCACCGGTGTGGTCGAGTTCATCGCGCGCTACAAGGTGGGGAAAAAATCCGGAGCGCAGCACGAGGTCAGCTCCTTTGTACGCGCGAACGGCCGCTGGTACTACCTCGACGCCGCCTGAGGGCCCGGCTAGCGATCCAGCGTGACGGTGCGCAGATCCAGGCGACGCAGCACCCGGTCCACCAGCTCGGGGTCGTTTCCGGGTTCGTTGCGCGCCTTGAGCATGTCGCCACGGGCGGCATTTAATGCCTCGCGCTGCACATCGTCCATCGTGGTGAGGATCTGCTTGATCCGCAGCATCTTCTCCGGATCGTTCTCCAGGTCGGTTGCCAAAATGGTGTGTAGCGAGGACATCCGGCGGGCCAGGGCCTCACGGCGCTTCTGCGGCAGGGCGGAGGCGGACTTTGACCGCTTCATGGCCTCCAGCGCAACCTTCTCCGCCCGGATGGCGAGTTTGCGCTCGGCCTTTTCCTCGGCGGCATGATCGTTGGGCAACTTCAGGGCCCGCATCAGGGCCGGCAGTGTCAGGCCGGGGACCACCAGCGTGGTGACAAGCACCGCGCAGGCGCAGGCCACCACAAAGTTGCGGCCCTCCAGGGGCTGTCCGTTGGTCATGGTGGTGGGCAGTGCCAATGCCAGTGCCAGCGTTGCCAACCCGCGCATCCCGCACCAGGTGAGCACCAGGACTTCCTTCAGCGACCCCGGAGTCTTATTTTTCCGCTCGGTGCCGCCGATCTTGTACATCGCCATCATCCAGAAGAACCTGACCAGGACAACGGCCACGCAGATGGCCACGATTCCGGGGATAAAGGTGAAGAGGTTCGCGCCCTCATCCTGAATGACGTAGCGCATTTCGATGCCGACCAGGCCGAAGGCGACACCGGTGGTCAGTAGCTCCACCACGTCCCAGAATGCGGTGCGGGTGAGGCGTTCCTCGGAGTCCTGCGGGCGGGCGCGGCGGCCCAATTCTAGGGCGGTGACCACCACCGCGATCACGCCGGAGAAGTGCAGCTCTTCGGCCAGCAGGTAAACGGCATAGGGTGCCACCAGCGTGGTGGCCGAACGGGCCACCAGGTTCGGGACAAAACGGTTCAGGGCCCCGACCAGCCAGGCCATCGCCAGACCCAGGACGATGGCTCCGGCGGCTCCGATGAGGAATCGCGGGACGACCTCAAAGCCGACCTCTCCGCCGCTGACCGCCGCGGCGACCGCCGCCTGGAAGATCACGATGGCCATGGCGTCGTTAAAGAGGCCCTCGGTCTGCAACACGTTGATGAGCTTGCGCCGCATCTTCACCTTGCTGGCCACCGCCTCCACCGCGACCGGGTCCGGTGGGGCAACGATTGCGCCCAGTGCGATGGCGGCCGGCAAGCCCAGTGCCGGGATCAGCGCCCAGGAGATTCCCGCCACCACGGCGGCGGTGGCCGCCACCAGCAATACCGCCAGCAGGACCAGGGAGCGCCAACGTAAACGGAAAATTGACCAGGAGCTGCGTTGTGCCGCGGCAAAAAGCAGCGGCGGCAAGAAGAGTGGAAGGATCAGCTCGGGATTGATGTGGATCTCGGGAATGAACGGCAAAAATGCCGCAGCCGCGGAGAAAACCAGCATCAAAATGGGGTACGGCAACCGGATGCGTTCTCCCAGCCCGACCACCAGCACGGTCCCAAAGAGCAGGCCGACCAGTAGTAGCAGGAAATCCATGGTTGTGTCCCCATTTGTAGTTTGTGTAGATCCATTTTCCCACACCCGTGTTTCGCTCATGTTTTGCGACACCTCAACATCAAACAAAAAGCGGGGCCGTACGCTTTTGGCGTACGGCCCCGCTTTTTGGGTGGTGCTCGGGTGTGTCCGGCTCGGGGGTTAGCCGATGCCGATGGCGCCGATGAGTACGCCCGTGGCCAGCATGACCAGCGAGACGATCAATGCGCGCCAGAGGACCTTTTTGTGGTGATCGCCCAGATCCACGCGGGACATCGAGACCAGCAACAGGATGGCGGGAACCAGCGGTGACTGCATGTGCACCGGCTGGCCGGTGATCGAGGCGCGGGCCATATCCACGGCGGGGATGCCGTAGTGGGCGCCGGCCTCGGTGAGTACCGGCAGGATGCCGAAGTAGAACGCGTCGTTGCTCATGAAGAACGTGGCCGGGATCGAGATGATGCCGGTGAGGATGGCCAGGTACGGGCCCATCGAGGTCGGGATGACATCGACCAACCAGGCGCTCATCGCATCAACCATGCCGGTGCCCGAGAGCACGCCGGTGAGTACCGCCGCGGCCAGCACCATGGAGACCACGGCGATGACCTCGGAGGAGTGCGAGGCAATCATCTTGGCCTGATCGGAAATGCGGGGGAAGTTCACCAGCAGGGCGACGGCGGTGCCGATCATGAACAGGTAGGACAGCGGCAGCAAATCCAGAACCAGCAGCACCATGATGGCCACGGTCATGGCCAGGTTGAAGATGAACAGCTTCGGACGCAGGGTCTCGCGGTTCGGATCCAGCGCGGTGCCATTCATGGTGACGGGTTCGGTGCCATCGCCGCGGACGGCAACCTTTTCCAGCAGTGCAACGCCGCGGCCACCGCTGGGGGTCTTGGTGTTGGTCGAGCCCTTTGAGCCCGAGGGTGCGGTCATGATCGAGCCCGGACCCCAGCGCAGCGGATCTTCGCGCTGCAGGCGCTTGCGTTCGGAGACGCCCATGGCCCAGGCGAAGGCGAAGACGACAACAAGTCCCATGGCCAGAGCCGGGATCATCGGGACGAAGACGGCGGAAGCATCCACGTGCAGCGCGGCTGCGGCGCGTGCGGTTGGGCCACCCCACGGAACGATGTTCAGGGTGCCGTTGGTCAGACCGGCAACACAGGTCAGCACCACCGGGCTCATGCCCAAACGCTGGTAGATCGGCAGCAGTGCGGCAGTCACAACGATGAAGGTGGTGGAACCGTCGCCGTCCAGGGAGATCAATCCGGTCAGCAGCGCGGTGCCGAGCACCACCTTGGCCGGGTCGTTGCCGACCAAGCGCAAGATGCCATCAACCAGCTTGTCGAAGAGGCCCACGTCGATCATGATGCCGAAGTACATGATGGCGAACATGAGCAGGGCGGCGGTGGAAGACATCGACTTCACGGCCTCCATCACCATGTCGCCGATCCCTAGGCCGGCGCCGGCGAACAGGCCGAAGACCGTCGGCACGATGATCAGTGCCAACAACGGTGTCATACGTTTTGTCATGATGAGGGCCATGAAGGTGGCCACCATCAGGAACCCGAGTGCTACAAGCATGGGGGTCTCCTTCTAGGTGATGCGTTCTGCGTGAATGATGTGGGGCGATGTTTGCAGGAGGGCTACCTCGGCCACCTGTTGATCCGCGGATACTCACGTTACGTGGCGCGCATCACGGCGGTGTGGTTGTGCCCACAAAGAGGGGTTCTTCCCCTAAATCCTTTTTTGCTCATAAAGCCCAGCGTGTCCGGTGGGGGTCTTACACTTGGTTTCATGCCCCATGATCACAAACCCGCGCGCGGATTCGCCTCCCGCATTATGAGCCTGCAATTCGCGGTGGTGGGTCTGATGATCCTGATCGCTGCGGGCGGCGCCATGTGGGCAACCGTCCAACGTGTTGACGAACAAGCCCAGGAACGTGCCCTAGCCATCGCCCGCACCCTGGCGGCGGACCCCCAACTGCAAGCGGAGGTCCAAAAATTGGCCGCGGGCAACGAACTTGACCCCATTGCGCTACGCACCGGCCCGGTGCAATTGGCAGCCGAGGCGGTACGGAATCGTACCGGTGCGTTCTTCGTGGTCGTGACCGAGGATCGCGGCATTCGGCTCTCCCACCCGAACCCCACCTTGCTGGGCCAACGGGTCTCCACGGACCCGGTGGCACTCTCCGGTGCCGAAGATGTCTCGCGCGAACACGGAACGTTGGGTGAATCGGTGCGCGCCAAGGTCCCGGTGTTCGCGCCGGGCTCCACCGGCACGGTTGTTGGCGAGGTCAGTGTCGGGGTCGGTGGGCAGGAACTTGCCGCCCTGCTGCGGGTGGCGGCCCTGTGGGTGCTGGGCTTCGGACTTGGCGCCCTGGGGCTTTCGGCGCTGGCCACCCGTTGGTTGGTGCGCCGACTCAAAGCGCAGACACTCGGGCTGGAACCGGCGGAAATGGCTCAGCTGTTGCGTGACCGCGATGCCGTGCTGTACGGAGTACTTGATGGGGTCATCGGGATCGGTCCCGACGGACGCGTCAGCGTGCGCAATCGTGCCGCGCGCATCATGCTGGGGCTGCCGCATCGAAACGCGGCCGGCGACATCATCGGACTGCCCTTTACCGATGCGCAACTGCCCACGGCGCTGGTGTCAGCACTCACCGAAGCCCGGCCGCGAACCCTGCGGCTGGAAACGGAGCAAGCGGCGCTGGTGGCCACCATCCACCCGGTGCGCCGTGACGGAATTAATCTCGGACAGGTGGTGCTGTTGCGCGACGTCACGACCATCGAAACCCTTGGCTCACGACTCGATGCGGTGGAGACCATGGCATCGGCCCTGCGCGCTCAACGCCACGAGTTCGCCAACCGGCTGCACACCATTTCCGGACTGCTGCACCACGGGGACGTGGACGAGGCGCTGGACTACCTCGGTGAGGTCATCGAGTCTGGTCCGGTGCGTGAGCCGGTGCAGAACTTGGCCGCGATCGAGGATACCTATCTGCGGGCCTTCTTGGGTGCCAAGGGTGTCCAGGCCTACGAGCGGGGCGTGGTGTTGCGCGTGGGTGATGCCAGTGCGCTGTACGGGAGCCTGCTGGATGCTCAAGACGCCACGGCGGTGCTTGGCAACCTCATTGACAATGCGTTGCGTGCGGCGGTGGAGGGTCCGGCCCCGCGCTGGGTGGAAGTTGACCTGCTCTCCGAGGGCTCCACATTGCACCTAGCCGTCGCCGATTCCGGGGCGGGTGTGGCCCCGGGACTCGATGTTTTTGCCGAGGGAGTCAGTACCGCTTCGGTGCCAGATGCTCCCGAACACGGTCACGGCGTGGGGCTACCGCTGGTCCGCCGACTGGCACGCACCCGCGGCGGAGAAGTCTGGATCGCCGACCCGGGCGGAACTTCCACACAAGAGGCGACCGCCCACCCCGCGGGCACTTCGTCGGGCGCGGTATTTGCCGCACGCCTGCCCGGGGTACTTTCCGCCGATGCATCAACTACTTTAAGGAGTTATGAACGATGAATCCGAGCACTGACTACAAGGTCCTGGTGGTTGACGACGACTTCCGGGTAGCAGCTCTGCACGCCGGATACGTGGATGATGTCCCAGGATTCAGTGCCTTGGCACCCGTTCACGATGCCCGCATGGTGCCCCGCGCCGTGGCGGAGGGCAAACCGGATCTCCTGCTGTTGGATGTTTACCTACCGCAGGGTTCCGGGCTCGACTTGCTCGCCAGCCTCGACGTGGATGCGTTTGTGCTCTCTGCTGCCACCGAGGTCGACGCCGTGCGCACGGCCATCAGGCGCGGTGCTCTCGGGTATCTGGTCAAACCGTTTGACCCGAAGATGCTCGCCGCCCGATTGCGCGGTTATGCCCGCTACCGGAGACAGCTGGAGAGCGCGGCAGGCCTTGACCAGCAGGGGATTGATCGGGCGCAGCGTGCCCTGTTGGCGGGGGATGACGCGGGAGTTGTTGCCGTAACTCCCACCGAGCAAGCGGTGCTCGCCGCGGTGGCTGCGGCAGGGGAGCCGGCCACGGTGATGCAGGTGGTCACCGCCGTGGGGATTTCGCGCGCCACGGCCCAGCGCTACCTGGCAAATCTTGTCCAAGCCGGATCGCTGCGCCTGGAATTGGCGTACGGAAGTCGCGGTCGACCCGAACACCGATACCTCGTTCAGGGTTAAGCGCCTATTGTGACGGCCCGTTCGGCCGTTCAACCAACAGGGGCAGGGCCGCGGTCCAGTCGGCAATTCCGCAGCCATTACTCAGATTGAAGGTTCGTGCCACGGTGCGTCCCTTGATGGTTCCGGTAACGTCAGCCGTGGCCGGGCCACCGTATTGCATGGTGCAGACCCGGTTATTGTCATCGGTAGGCAGCGTGAGCATTTGAGGTTCGGCGGCCAAGAAGAGGCAGGCTTCCTCGGCCCGCGGATGATCACTGGCCTCTAGCGACGAGGAACCCGAGCAGGACAAGTGGTACTGCGCGCTTTGAGTCTTACCGTCGGCCTTGATGGAAATCGACAGTTCAGTTCCGGTGCTCTGGCTGCTTGGTGTTGTTCCGGTCGGCCCGGCATCGTTGGCGCATCCTGCCAGCAATACTCCGGCACCCAGCAGCAGTACCGGAACGATTAACTGTTGGTGCTGCCGCATGTTCTTCACCCATCCCAAAAGATCACCCACGGCCTGCTGTCGGCGGCCTTTTCTAAGTCTGTGCCACTGGGACGCTTTGGGCAACGTTCAGCAATTGTTGGCGCAGCAGCTCCGCGCGTTCGGCGAATTTCTTTTGCAGGCGTACGTACTCGGCCTTGCCCGCAGGCGTCTCGATGCGAATGGGTTCCTGTCCCCAATCGGTGAGGTCGTAGGGTGATGCCTGCATGTCCATGGTGCGGATGTCCCACGCCAATTCAAAACAGTCCATGACCAGTTCGCTCGGAACCGCGGGAGTGAGCTTGTAGGCCCACTTGTAGAGGTCCATGTTGGCGTGCAGACATCCCGGCTGCTCAAGATCCCGTTGGGTTTCACGGGTTGGGGTCAGCTCGTTAAGCGGTATTGCCTCTGGGGTGTAGAAACGGAACGCATCAAAATGCGTGCAGCGAATTTTGCTCTCTTCCACCACGGCGTCGGTCCCTGCCGCACCAAGTCGAAGGGGGAGATATTCGTGGCGAATCCCGTTGTCATCCGATTTATAGGCCATGGCCCATTCGTGGAGGCCAAAGCAGGCAAAGTTGGCGGCTCTGGTGGCGGTGCCAGCCAGGATGATATTGGCAAAGGTGACTGCATCGGTGCGGGCTTGAGCAAATGACTCGAGATCCACCGTAAAGCCGCGCTCGCCGGTCAGCGGGTGAATCACCTCACGGTAGAACTTCCAAGTTTCGCGCTCTTGGGCGGTTTGTCCACCCAGAACCACGCCGGGTCCCGGGTGCCAGCGATAAAGCTGTCCGGGCTTCTGCGTGTAATAAGTGAAGAGGAAGTCGTCGATGGGATGCTTTTGCCGCTTCATTCGGCGTTCGGTGAAGGGTTCACCAAAGCGTTTTGCTCTCACCTGATGGGCAGCGGCCGAGGTGAGCCATTGCTCTTCGGGCAGCCAAGTGAGCGATGAAGTGAACATTAATCCATTATCGCTGGGTGCGCGAGAAAGGCTCAATCTCCGAGAATGGAAACCCCCGTCTCGAGTGTTTTGTCAAGGGGTCAGTGCGGCACTGTGGATAAACCTAAAGTGAATCTGACCTGCGATAAGAAGTTATCCACCACCACCCCGCACCCCACAAAACGGGGGATCCCCGGCGTAGAATGGAGGTATGTTCGAAGAATATCCCAGCGGAGATTCACTACACGAACCTCCCAACGAAGAAATAGTCCTCACCCCTACTATGACCCCCACTCTCAAGGTCGAGCCCGCTGGTGAGATCCACGGAGTGGTTCTCCCGGTCCCGGTTCCGGGCCGCAGCCACACCGAAGACCTCTGCTTCTTGGACTACATGCGCCGCTCCCTGGCCCTGCTTGAGCTCAGCGGCAACGCCAAGGAGCATCACGAGATCTTGGGAAAACTCGAAGAGATCAAGGGCGCCGCCGCTGGAGCGCAAGTCATCTCCGCGACCCTCTTCGAAGCGGACGTGATCACCCAACGCACCGACGCCGGAATACGAGAAAATAACCCTTCTTACGGTGTTGGTTCCCAAATCGCGTTGGCCCGCCGAGAATCCCCAGACCAGGGACGTTCCTTCCTGGCCTGCTCGCGCCGCTTGGTCGCGCATCTGCAATTCACCCTCGCAGCTCTTCTGGAGGGGCAGATTAGCTGGTTTCAAGCGCAGATCATCGTGAAAAACACCGAGCACCTCTGCGCTGAGCACTGCGAAGCCGTGGACCAGGACCTCCTACGCGACCCGCAGGCCTTAGATGGAATCTGTTCTCGGGCCTTAGAAGATGAGGTCCGGCGGCTCTCGTTCCTCTATGACAGCTCCGATGCCCTGAGCCGCATGGAACAAGCTAACACCCACCGCTATTGCTCGGTATATCCTGCCCGTGATGGCATGATGCAACTCTCGGGCATGTTCTCGGTCCAAGATGGTCTGGCGATCCGCCAGACACTGATGCAGGATGCGGCGAGTTTGAAGGTCGGTGGGGATCCTCGGTCCCTAAATCAGATCATGGCTGATCTGGCGGTCGATCGCCTCACCGGCAGAGACCCGGCCAAGGGCCAGCCGGTGATGGTGAATCTGGTGATGACCGATCGCACGCTCTGCCAGGGCAGTGGCGAACCGGCCTACCTTCAGGGGTATGGAACGGTGCCAGCGACCTGGGCACGAGCCGTGATTAAGGGTTCGGAGGCTCCGGATCATGCGTGGTATCGGGCTCAGGTATCCCTACGGCGGCTCTATACCCATCCGCAGAGCGGGGAGTTGCTGGCGATGGATTCTAGTTCCCGCTCGTTCCCTAAGAACCTCAAAGAGTTCATCCGGATTCGCGACCAATACTGTCGCACTCCCTATTGCAATGCACCGATCAAACACTTTGATCACGTGGTGCAACATGCGCGAGGGGGAGCGACCAGCGCGATTAATGGTTCAGGGCGCTGTGCGGCATGTAATCAGGCCAAGGAGCAGGAAGGGTGGGAGGAGAAGGTGATTGAGACCGGTGGTCGTCATACCATCGAAATCACCACTCCTACCGGAGCGGTTTACACCTCGATTGCACCGGCACTGCCCGGAACGCCTGCCGCATAATTGCGGGTACGAGTCCTGTCGGGGCACTGTTCTGCCCATTAACAGAAACGGTCCATGACGCTCAGAACCGCACTTAGGTGCGTGTTCTGAGTGCCATGGACCGCGCCACGACAAAACACCAAGATTAGCGGCCGGTCCCACCGTAGACGGTAGCTTCGTCTTCCACGTCTAGATCGAAGGCAGCATGGATGGCCCTGACCGCGTCATCAAGCTTGTTGGCATCAGTGACGATGGAAATGCGAATTTCCGAGGTGGAAATCATGTCCACATTCACACCGGCCTGGTGAAGCGCCTCAAAGAACGTGAAGGAGACTCCCGGGTTTGAACGCATACCTGCGCCAATGAGGGAAAGCTTGCCAACGTTTTCGTTGTAGGCAATATCCGCGAATCCGATTTCTTCCTGGGCATCTCGCAAAGCTTCCTTTACGTGCTTGCCATCAACCATCGGAAGAGTGAAGGAAATGTCGGTGCGGCCAGAACCGGAGGTTGAGATGTTCTGGACGATCATGTCGATGTTGGCGTGTGCACCAGCAATGACGCGGAAGATCTGGGCGGCCTTGCCCGGGATGTCGGGAACGCCGACGATGGTGACCTTGGCTTCGGATCGGTCGTGAGCGACACCGGAAATGATTGGCTGTTCCAAGGGTTCTCCCTCTTGAATCTTGATTTGGTCGTCGGGACTGGGCATGACCCATGTTCCCTCATTGGTGCTAAACGAGGAGCGGACATGAAGCGGGACCCCAAAACGGCGAGCGTATTCAACGCAACGCAGATGCAGAATCTTGGCGCCCGAAGCCGCCATCTCCAGCATTTCCTCGCTGGAAATGGTGTCGATCTTTCGGGCAGTAGAGACAACGCGGGGATCTGCGGTGTAAATGCCGTCAACGTCGGTGTAGATCTCGCAGACATCCGCGCCCAAAGCGGCGGCCAAAGCCACGGCGGTGGTGTCCGAACCACCGCGACCCATGGTGGTGATGTCGTTTGATTCTTTGCTAACGCCCTGGAAACCGGCGACAATCGCCACATAGCCGCGGTCGATAGCTCGACGCACGCGTTGGGGGGAGACCTCAATAATGCGGGCCTTACCGTGGATGGCATCGGTCACCATGCCGGCCTGCGAACCGGTGAAGGATGCGGCCTTGGCGCCCAGACCATCGATGGCCATGGCCAGCAATGCCATGGAAATGCGCTCACCGGCGGACAACAACATGTCCATTTCACGTGAGGGGGCATCCTCGGTCAGCTGCCCGGCAAGGTCAAGAAGCTCATCGGTGGTGTCGCCCATGGCGGATACAACCACGACGACGTCGTGGCCGGCGGACTTGGTGTCAATAATTCGACGGGCAACGCGTTTGATGCCAGCGGCATCTGAAACGGAGGATCCGCCGAATTTCTGGACAATCAGGCTCATGCGTCAGCACACTCCATGGGACGGTAACGAAGATACGGAAAGATGGGCGCGGCAGAAGCCAGCACCGTTCCCATTTTAGCCATTGTGATGAACCAAAACCCCAATGCGTGACCGTTCTAGGTCATATAGCGGACCTCGGCTGGTCTAAATGCTTGGTATGGGGTCAGGGAAATCGCAGCGCTTGGGGCAGTCGCCGCATGTGTACCGCCCAAAGCGGCTCTTTGGTAACGGATCCACCAAAAGCGTGACTTGACCTAGGGCATTGCGTAGCTTGAGAACTATGGAACAGGTACCTGCTCAGGGGCAAGAAGCGGGAAAGCCCATGAAAACAATGACCACCGGCTCTGAACAAGAGCCCGAGAAGCTTCCGGGTGGAGCAACAGGAATTACAGCGCTGGGCCTGGCCCGATCATTCGGTTCAGTAAATGCTGTGACGAACATTGATTTCCATGCCGCTCCCGGAGAGGTAACAGCCTTAATTGGTCCCAACGGGTCGGGCAAGACCACCCTGCTATTGATGCTGGCGTCCCTGCTTCGCCCCGATGCCGGAACCATTAGAATCCACGGCATTGATCCGATGAAGGATCCACGTGCGGCCCGTGCTCGACTGGGCTGGATGCCCGACACCTTGGGCGTATGGGAATCCCTGACTAGCCGCGAAATCCTCGCCACCATGGGCGCTCTCTACGGCCTAAACAAAGCAACAACTCGCACCCGTGCCAGCGAACTACTGGAAATAGTGAACCTCACCGAGTTGGCTGACACGCCAGCCCGAGTGCTTTCGCGCGGACAATCGCAGCGTCTTTCACTGGCCAGAGCCTTGATCAACGATCCCGAGGTGTTGCTGCTAGACGAGCCGGCCAGCGGGCTAGACCCGGGTGCCCGGGTTCAGCTGCGCACTTTGTTGCGCCAGCTGGCCTCCAGCGGAAAGACCGTGGTGATCAGCTCTCACGTGCTAGTTGAACTCGACGAAATGGCCGACTCCGCGGTGTTTTTGACCAAGGGGCGTTCGGTACGCAGACAGCGCCTCGACGAGGCCGGGACGCAGGGACGCAATTACACGGTTTCCAGCTTGGATCTCCCCGCGCTCCGGCGTGCATTGGAGGCCGGCAATGTTGACGCCGTTTATGTTTCGAACCTCGAAAATGTGGGCGGAGCCGCCAAGATCAAGATGGCAGGGGAAACTAGAGCTGCGGCCCTGCTAACCAGCCTTGTTTCGGCAGGCGTTCCGGTCACCGCCTTTGCCCCGTCATCGGGTCTGCTCGAAGAGACCTACCTGAGCCTTGAGGATGAAATGCCATGAGTATCTCCACTGACCAGCGGACTGCGGGAAGCGCACCAACCCTAGGATATCTTTCCGGCATTGGCACCATCTTTGGATTGGAAATCCGACAGCGGATCCGCAGCCGAGGTTGGTACATCATGCTCGGAATCTGGTTCGTGGTGGTCGCCGCCGTGGTGGGTCTCGCCGCGCTGAGCGTGGGCGTGGAAGAGTTCGGCCCGGGGCAAGTGATGTTTGAATTGGTCATCGCCTTTGTGCTGTTCTTTGGCATGCTCATCGCTCCCGCTCTGAGCGCCAATTCGATCACCGGCGACAGAGCCAACGGGACGTTGGCGATTCTGCAAAATACGCTGCTAACCCCCGGGCAATTATTGTGGGGCAAGTGGTTAGCGTCGTGGGTGGCCTCACTGGGATTCCTGGTGGTGACGATTCCCTTGATCGGATGGGCCATGACTTATGGGGATGTGTATCTGCCGGGAGCACCGGTGCTCCTGGGCATGCTCGCTCTCGAACTGGCCATAGTCTGCGCGCTGGGTGTAGGAGTATCGGCACTGGCGAATCGCACACTCTTTGCCGTGATGGTCACCTACCTGCTGGTGGCCATGCTCGGCTTGGGAACACTGATCGCCTACGGGCTCAGCATGCAATTGGTGAAAACTGAGGTACAAATTTCGAACCAAGTCTGGCCCGAGGAATACATGGGCGACGAATATTACGGCGAGTGGGACGAGGATGCGTACACCTGCGAATCTCGCATCTACCCGCAGGAAACCTTTGCCACCGATCGCATCACATGGCTGTTGGCAGCGAACCCATTCGTGGTGGTGGCAGACGCGGCGCCCCGGGTTCCACCACCGCCCGGAGACGATGGAATGTACTCCTCGGCCGGTCCGATGGGGGCCATCAGCGATGGAGTCCGCATGTCACAGGCGGGACCCGAATATCTCACGCCCTGCCTGAACGGAGTCAAGAGCGACATGACGATGCCGACGTCAACACCACTGTGGCCGCTGGGCTTGGGCATCCAAGCGCTGTTTGTCGGCGGCATCGTGGCAGCGGGACGCAATAAGTTGAAGACTCCGGCGGGGAAGCTCTCTTCCGGTACTCGTATCGCCTAGTCGCAGCGGTCTGAGGCGACAAGCCGCATTAAGTCAGCGCCTATGCTGGAAGAAAACGACGGAACAAAGTTGAGCGTGAAGGACGGAACACCCGTGGCAGTCCATGAATCACATCCTCCGGAAACGGACGACGACGATGCTGCACCCGGTGTGGTCCAATCCGTGGACAGAGCCCTGGCAATCTTGGAGATTCTTGGGCGAGAAGGAAGCTCAGGTGTCGGCGACGTCGCCGAGGAACTTCAGATCCACAAGTCGACGGCGTCCCGGCTCTTGGCTTCGTTGCAGGCCCGAGGTATGGTCCAGCAGAACACCAATCGCGGAAAGTTTGAGCTGGGATTCGGTATTTTGCGGCTGGCCAGCACCATTCCCGGTCGTCTCTCTCTGGTGGGTGAGGCTCGTCCGGTCCTTGAAAAGTTGGCGGTGGAATTTAAGGAGACGGTCAACCTCGCGGTGCTACGCGAGGAGTATGCGGTGAACGTAGACCAAGCCATGGGCCCCTCGACGCTTGCCACCTACGACTGGCTGGGCAGCCTCACGCCTCTGCACGCGACGTCCAGCGGCAAGGTCCTGCTGGCGGCGCTCGGCGCCGATGAACGCGGACGAATTCTGAAGGCTGCGGGGCTACCTCAGCGCACGGCCAAAACCATCCGATCGAGGACTGCCCTAGAAAAGGATCTGTTGCAGGTGGTGAAGAACGGCTACGCTCAGGCCCGCGAGGAATTCGAGGTAGGCATCAACTCGGTGGCAGTGCCGGTGCGCAATCACCTTGGCGCGGTGGTCGGAGCCATTAGCGTCTCGGGCCCGGCCTTCCGCTTTGACCCGGAAATAGAACCTGGCCTACTTGAAGGACTTCAGCAGGCTGGGCTGCGCGTCGGAGCGTCGTTGGGCTACACCGCCGGATGATTCGCCGGAGCACCGCTCCAACATTACGGTGACGATGTGTGCCCACATGGTGGGCTCTTTGTTAAAACCAGGTGGCCGCTGCACAGCCCAGATGAACTGGGTGATGCAGCGGCCACTCCGAGCTGCCGAGCGGGGTTCGATAGGCGACCCCCGTGATCCTTGGCCGAGGGCTAGTTGTTGAGGTAGCCGTTTGGGTTGAGTACATACTTCGTGGCCGCACCGGCGTCGAACTCCGCATACCCGCGCGGTGCATCCTCGAGCGAAATGGCCTCGGCGTTGACCGCCTTGGCGATCTGAATCTTGTCGTGCAGGATGGCCATCATCAGCTGGCGGTTGTACTTCATGACCGGGCACTGGCCCGTCGTGAACGAGAGAGACTTGGCCCAACCGGTACCCAGAGATAGGGACAGGCTTCCCTTCCGGGCCGCTTCGTCGACGGCTCCTGGGTCGCCCGTGACATAGAGTCCGGGGATCCCCAGGGAGCCACCGGCGGCCGTGATGTCCATCAGTGAATTCAGCACGGTTGCGGGTGCTTCCTGCGCGCCGGCCCCGTGTCCGTGTCCGCGGGCCTCAAAGCCGACGGCGTCGATGCCGCAATCGACCTCTCGCACGCCGAGGATCTGCTCGATCTGGTCGGCCGGGTCGCCCTTGGCCACGTTGATGGTTTCACAGCCGAAGGACCTTGCCTGGGCGAGGCGGTCCTCGTTGAGGTCTCCCACGATGACCACCGCAGCCCCCAACAAATGGGCGCTGGCCGCCGCGGCGAGTCCCACGGGACCGGCTCCGGCAACATAAACGGTGGAGCCGACGCCTACGCCGGCGGTGACGGCTCCGTGGAATCCTGTCGGGAGAATGTCCGAGAGCATGGTTAGGTCCATGATCTTTTCCAGGGCCTGATCCCGGTCCGGGAACTTGAGTAGGTTCCAGTCCGCATATGGGACCAAAACGAACTCTGCTTGGCCTCCGACCCAGCCGCCCATGTCGACATAGCCGTAGGCGCTTCCTGGACGGTCCGGGTTCACGTTCAGGCAGATTCCTGTCTTGCCCTCTTTACAGTTTCTGCAGCGACCACAGGAAATGTTGAAGGGAACCGAGACGATGTCCCCGACCTTGATGAATTCCACGTCGGGTCCGGTCTCGATGACTTCACCGGTGATTTCGTGCCCAAGCACCAATCCGGCCGGGGCGGTGGTTCGGCCGCGGACCATGTGCTGGTCCGAGCCGCAGATGTTGGTGCTCACGGTGCGCAGGATGACTCCGTGAGGGACCTTGCGGCCGACGTTGATGGGGTTGACGCCGGGTCCGGCCTGAAGTTCAAAAGTGGGAAACGGGGTGTCGATGATTTCCACGATTCCCGGCGCTTTATAGGCGACGGCTTTATTACCTGACATTGAATGGCTCCTTTGAGTGGCGATCAAACATGGTCGGTGACGCTGGTCACACTACACTACCTATGGATGTAGTTATTGCAAGTTTCGGTGAAGTACTTTGGATCAATTGCTCAGTGCAGTGCCGTTGGCTGCAACTGCATCATGGAGTTCACTCCGATCTGTGCGGATTCTGGATCTTTGCAGACCGTCGCGCCGGACGCGGTTAGGCATCGATGACCAAATCGGTCAGTGCGCTCGAGCAGCAGGGAAGGAACTTGCCCGCCTCGATTTCCCGGGCGCGGATACCGCCCTGATGGTTCATCTCCACGTCTCCGGAAAGCTTGACGATTTTGCAGGATCCGCACATGCCTTCCTGGCAGTTCGCTCCGATCTTGACACCTGCCCGTTTGGCCACCCCGAGAATGTGCTCCTCGGGGTCGATACGCACGTTGATGCCGGTTCGCACGAAGGACAACGTGAGGCTCCCCGTGCCAACGGAGTCGAACGTCGAGATGTCGGGCAAACCGGCGTCCGGTAGTTCTTCCGAACCACCGGAAGATGAATTGGCGTCCTCCTCGATCGAGTCAACCGTTTCGAGCGGCAGGCCCGTGGCTTCTAGGGTTCCCTCGTTGTCATAGCCCGGTTCATAGAGTCCGAACGCCACGGGCTGGCCTTCGTAGTAATCTTCTGCCGACTCCGCGATTTCTTCGGCGATTTCCTCGGCAATGTCCACTGCCAGCGCGATCTCCGCCTGGTATTCGAGGATCGTCTGGCGGTCTCCGGAGAAGAATTCCATGTGAATGGAGGTGTCATCGACGCCGACTTCATTCAAGAGTTCGGTAGCGGTGTTCAGGTACCCCTCGGGGCCGCAGGCATAGACCTGGCGTCCGTTGGCATCGGGGGCTACCTCATCGAGCATTGCCGCGGTTAGCCTTCCGGTAAGCCCTTCCCATCCTTCTGACTTGCTGCGATTGCCGAGTGAGTAGAAAACTTTCACACGCGAATCAACGGAGGCGATATATGCCAATTCCTGGTGGAAGCCGAAGCCTCCGGCCTCGGCACCGTGATAGAGGACTACGACGTCGGCTTGTCCCGGCAGGGAGTGAATGGTCCGCAGCATCGACATGATGGGAGTGATGCCGGCACCCGCGGCCAGCAAGAGGTATCGTGCCCGTCTATCGGCGTCGGGTAGGTGGAAGGCGCCGACAGGTCCGAGCATGTCGAGGATCGTGCCCGGCTTGACGTTTTCGTGAACCCACGGTGAGACCAGCCCCGCCGGATCGCGCTTGACCGTGACGCTAAAGGTCCACGGCTCGGTAGGTGAACTGGACAGCGAATAGCTGCGGTCTACCGGGTCCTGTTCCTCGCCATTCACGGGAAAGGCGATGTTCAGATACTGGCCGGCTCGAAATGCCAGTGGTGCACCGTCGGAGCGGCGGAATAAGAAGGTCTTCATTCCGCCGACTTCTGGAATCGTCTCAACACATTCTGCCGTGAATTCCTGCGGATGCCAGGGCCCCAGGGCTCGTGCGGCACCGGCAGGCCCGTCGGTGGTCCCCATGACTCTGTTCCATGGCATTTCAAGCCCACGGATGCGCTGCGGTTCCTGAACTGCGGCGATGGTCGTGCTGGAGATCATGCCAAGTGCTCCTGCACGCGCTGGATGTACCAGTTGATGAATGCCTCGACCTGGTATTCACTCTTCATGTAAGGGCCTGGCTCGTAGACCGGGCTGCTCGCGCCCTTCTGGCACAGCTCCACGAACGCCTTGTCCTGCAGGTTCGTCTGCTTCCAGGTGTGGGTGAGCTTCTCGAGGTCGTAATCCTTGCCTTCGACGGCGTCGTCGGCCACCAACCAGGTGGTGCGCACCAGGGTTTGGTGCTCATTAACGGGGAATACGGCGAACGTGACGACGTGGTCACCGAGGAAGTGGAACCAGCTATTGGGTTGCAGGTGCATTGAGCAGCGACCGAGCCGGAAGTCGCGCAGGTCCCCGAGCAGTTTCTTAGAGAGCCGGTGCCCGTCTGGCGAGAACGATTCGCCATCACCGTCGAGGGATTCGCGTGAGATACGAATCCCGGCCACGCGGGTGTCGAGCTCCTCCACGACCTCAAAGGGAAGGCCGTAGCGCCGGCAACGATCTTCGAGTGCGGCTTGGGCCGCCTTGTTGCGGTCCCACACCTCTTCAAGGTGGGGTGGGATGAGGCCCTCCGTCAGGCCCCAAGTGGGAAAGAGGGAGCAGGCGAGTTCCGGGTGCCCATCGCAGTGGTAGCACTCCCGGTTATTCTCCATGACGAGCTTCCAGTTGCCCTCTTCAATGATGTTCTGCTGGTAGGCAATCTTCGACTTCGACAGATCGTGGGGTGCAAGGTAGGGCTCAAAAATCTTCGCGGTATCGTCGAAGTCTGCCGGAGGTTCATCGGCGATGCAGACGAAGATGAGTCCGGCGTCGACGCGGCTGTGGGCGCGCTTGAGGCCGAAGCAGCTCTTGTCGAATTTGGTTTCACCGGGGGCGGAGGCATGAATCAAATCGCCATTGGGTGAGTAGGTCCAGGAGTGATAGCCGCAGACCAAGTTGCCGGTGGTCCCGGTGGACTTGGTGAGGACCCGGGCTCCGCGGTGGCGGCATACGTTGTGCATGACGTTCACTCCGCCATCGTCATTGCGCAGCACGATCAAGGAGTAGGGCCCGTAATCAAGAGTCACGTAGTCACCGGGCTCCGGGAGTTCTGCAACGCTCGCGGCAAAGATCCAGTGCTGGCCGAAGATGGCCTGCATATCGATGCTGAAGATCGTCTGATCGGTGTAGAACGGTGCGTCGAGGGAGTAGCCTTCGCGTCGGTATTCGAACAGTTCGGTGATCTCGGCGAGCTGCTGCGCAGTTAATGACGACGCGAGTTTGCCGCGTGAATTAACTGGCACGTTCACTGAAGCAGCCATGGTGTTTACTCCTCGGAGGAATGGAATAGATAGATTGCCCCGCAGCGGTGTCGAGCGTCGTTGCATTAGGAGCCGTTGAAATCGTTCTACTCCTGAGATTAGGGATCCCCGACCTGCAATAAAAGCGCAAGATTGTGGAGGTAATGGTGCACAATATGTGCATGATCGATCCACGACTCACCACGCTCAGAGTGTTCGCTCGATGCGGCACCGTTGGGGCAACCGCCGAGCTCACGGGCTACTCGCCTTCGGCGGTCTCCGCGCAGCTGCGAGAACTGCAGCGTGTGCTCGGAATGCAGTTGCTCACGAAGGACGGGCGGGGTGTACGGCTGACGGCCACCGGCCGATTCTTGGTGGCGGGCTCCGACGCGTTGATCACGGAATGGGAGCAGCTGCGGGCCGCCGCTCTGGAGGCTGGAGACCAGGTGCAGTCCCATTTTGGGCTTGGCGGTTTTTCCACCGCGGCCGCTCAATTGCTCGCGCCGTTGGCGGCGGCTCTGCGGAAGTCACGTCCCTTGGTGGAAGTGCAGGTACTCGAGGCGAATCCAGATCGCTGCTTCGATTTGCTCGTTGCCGAGCGAATCGACCTAGCGGTTATTGTTGCCATGCAATCCGAGACGCACGTTGAGGAAGATCCACGCTTCGAGCAGACGACCCTGCTGAACGATCCACTGGATGTGATCCTTCCTTCCGATCATCGCTTAGCCGCACGTGAAACGGTGACGCTCGAAGAGTTGGCGACGGAGCCGTGGATTACCGAAGCTCCTGGGTCGACCTATCATTCCCTGTTCGCCGCCGCCTTCACGGCAGTCGGTGTGACTCCGCGGATTGCTCATGAAGCCGTCGAGTGGGAGACCCAGATCGCCTTTGTCGGCGCGGGAATGGGCGTGGGCCTGCTGCCCCGCTTGGCACGCATCGGAAGTGCCGAGAACGTGACTCGCCTGCGCATCTCGGGGCAGGGACAGCCCAGACGCAGGATTGTCGCGGCTGTGCGCAAGGGCAGTATCGACTCACCACTCATCAAGGAATCCCTCGGCATCTTGCAAGCCCGGGCGAAGCGAATCCTCACAGAACGGTTGGAAGAGGAAGTCTAGGGACTCGTGCCGAGAGGTTCACCCTTGCTTACTAGTCAAGTCGGGGGTGCTGTGCCCCCAGGAGGAAAATCACGCGATGCTGCCGGGGGCTCGTGACCCAGTATCCGGTGTGGCTCTTTGACGTGGATGTCTCCGCCGAGAGGCGCGGAATCGCATCGATAAAATCATGGCGGCCGATGTCTCTGTGGGGCTGCCCGGAGGGGTTTACCCAGCGATTGCTGGGGCGATATCCCAGCCCCAGGTGAAGTCGCATCCCTGGTTGAGCGATCGAGCGATTATTTTTCCAGCATGACGATCGTCTTATTTTGCACGCCCGCTTCATGGGCCAAAAAACCCTTGACTTTTGTTCGTGACGTGAGCCACGATTGTTGCTCGAGACGCATGCTGTTGATTGATGCGAAACTATTTGACCACTTTTGATGCCCCACCAGCTTTGGAAACGGACGAGACGAGTGCGAGGTAGCGGATGCAGGCTGAGTCACAGCTCACGGGCAGAAGATCTGGAGTGCAGTCGATATAGCCTCCGACTAAATGCGAGCCACGACAGTTTGCTTGCGGACCGAGGAGCTCGGGCAAAATACCGCCCCGACTTTGCCGTTCGTTTTCATCAATAAGAACCCTGCGGACGATGCAGCAATCGTGAATTGAAAAACCTCCCAACAACTGACCCCTCTGCCCGAACAACAACCCGGCGAAAGGCGCATCGCTTCCACCCCACGGCACCACCTGGCTCCAAAGACGCAACTCGCATCCCCAGTCAAAGGAAAATCCCATGGCAGTGAACACCGACGAACACATGTCCGACGAACCGGACGGCCCGGACACAGAACTGGCTGAAGACCCGGAAACGGTGCTTCCACCTCCCGATGACACCGCGATTCTGCAGGAGTTAAAGGACAGCGAATTGGAGCGGAAGGCAACTCGCATGATTCCGCGATTGCCCGAGGGTTTGGACAAAGTGACCTTTGGTGTTGCTGGGGTGTTTGCGCTCGCCTTTGTCATCTGGGGGCTAGTAAACACCGATTCTCTCTCGTCCGCCTCTAACGCGGCGCTCTCCTGGGTCACCGAAAACACTGGCTGGTTCTTTGTCTCCTTGGCCTCCTTCTTCGTAATTTTCGTGCTGTGGCTGGCGCTGGGACGATTCGGAAACATCCCATTGGGCCGCGACGGTGAGAAACCCGAATTCCGCACTATCTCCTGGATATCCATGATGTTCAGTGCCGGAATGGGCATCGGACTGGTCTTCTACGGCGTTGCCGAACCTCTTTATCACTATGTCTCCCCGCCACCGGGAACTGTAGATGGGAGCACCCCCGAGGCCATCCAGACGGCCATGGCAACCTCCATCTTCCACTGGAGTATCCACCCGTGGGCGATGTTCGCGGTGGTCGGCATAGCGATGGCGTACTCCACCTTCCGGCTCGGACGTCGTCAGCTGATCTCCTCGGCTTTCACCTCGTTATTCGGGGCTAAGGTCGACGGTCCCGCGGGCAAAATTGTCAACATCTTGGCCATCTTCGCCACGCTTTTTGGCACTGCCGCCTCACTGGGTCTCGGGGCCATGCAAATCGCCAGCGGCGTTGAATTTAATGGCTGGGTAGGAAAAGTCGGTTCGCCCGTGCTGGTCGGGGTCATCACGATACTGACCGTCGCCTTTGTGCTCTCCGCCATCTCGGGCATTTCCCGCGGCATTCAATGGCTGTCGAACATCAACATGGTCCTGGCCTTGCTGCTGGCGGTACTGGTCTTCGTGCTGGGACCCACGTTACTGATTCTCAATCTGATTCCTTCGGCCATTGGTGACTTTGTCCGGGATTTACCCACCATGGCCTCGCGCACCGAATCGGCCGGCGACGAAGCTGTTCGGGAATGGATGTCCGGCTGGACCATCTTCTACTGGGCTTGGTGGGTATCTTGGGCGCCGTTCGTGGGCATGTTCATCGCACGAATTAGCCGCGGACGTACCATCCGCCAATTTGTTACCGGCGTGCTGTTGGTTCCGAGCCTGGTGTCAGTGATCTGGTTCTCGATCTTCGGCGGAGCAGCATTTGACGTCCAGCTCAAGGCGGAAGCTTCCGGCGGGGCCACCGGTTCGATGGTGACAATGATCGATGGGAAACCGTCCATCAACTTCGAGGGCGCCATGTTTGACCTGATTCAGCATTTGGGTGTTTCCCCCGGCGTGACGTTGGCTATCGCCATTCTCGGCATGGTACTGGTGGGCATCTTCTTCGTCACGGGTGCCGATTCGGCCTCGATTGTTATGGGCTCCCTCAGCACCAACGGGCGCATGGAGCCGGCGAAGGGTGTGGTCATTTTCTGGGGCGTGTTGACCGGTGCGGTGGCAGCAATCATGCTGCTGGCCGGTGGAGACGATCCCGGGCAGGCGCTGAACGGACTGAAAAATATCACGATCGTCTCAGCACTGCCCTTTGCCGTTGTCATGTTCATCCTGTGCATCGCACTGGTCAAGGACCTGCGTCGTGACCCGTTGGCTTTGCGCAAGAAGTTGGCGGACTCGGTCGTCGAACGGGCCATCCGGACCGCCGTTGACGAACATGGCGGGGTGCCCTTCGAACTGGTGACCAAACACGACTGCACGGACGCCTGTGATGTCGAGGGTCGCTGTCCGGCCCGCGGCAACGAAGCATAAAAAATCAGCACAACTCACGGAACACTATCTAACCAAGGGAGAAAAACGTGTCCACCATGACCAGCGAACCGGTAGCAGCACCCGGTGCCCCACATCCGAGTACCGTCCGCTTCATCCTCACCCTCTCCTGCCCCGACAAGCCGGGAATCGTCAGGGGCGTGACGGGATTCCTCGACGACCGTGGATTCGACATCGCCGAGCACCAGCAATTCGACGACCACGTCGGCGGCAGGCTTTTTCTGCGCACCGCAATTTCCGGCGGGCAACCGGGGGAAACCCGCGAGGAGCTGCAAGCCGCGTTTTCATCGTTGGCGGAGGAGTTCGACATGGACTTCACCTTCTACGATGGGCGCGCCCAGCGCGTACTGGTCATGGTCTCGAAATTTGGGCACTGCCTCAACGACCTGATCTACCGCTGGCGCAGCGGCACGCTCGGCGCCGACCTGGTCGCGGTGGTCTCCAATCACGAGGACCTGCGCCCCATGGCCGAGGCCGCGGGGCTGCAGTTCATCCACATCCCTGTCACCGCCGCCACGAAGCCGGCCGCCGAGGCGCGGCTCCGGGAAGTCATCAACGAATACCAAGCGGACGTGGTGGTGCTGGCGCGTTATATGCAGGTGCTTTCCAACGAACTGACCAACGCGTTGCATGGACGAGCCATCAACATCCATCACTCGTTCCTGCCCGGTTTTAAGGGCGCCAAGCCCTACCACCAGGCCTACGCACGTGGCGTGAAGATGGTTGGCGCCACCGCGCACTACGTCACCGAGTCACTGGATGAGGGGCCCATCATCGAGCAGGAGGTGTTCCGGGTGGACCATGTCCCGGACGCCGATGCGCTGGCGCGGATTGGCCGTGACGCCGAAGCCCTGGCGCTGGCCCGGGCCATCACCTGGCATTGCCAACACCGCATCCTGCTGAACAACACCCGCACCGTCGTTTTCCGCTAAACACCCCGAGAAGGAGCTATTCCATGAACAAAGCACCCAGCGTCGTCATTATCGGGGCCGGCATTGTCGGAGCAAACCTGGCCGACGAGTTGGCAGTCCGCGGCTGGAACAACATCACCGTTCTTGAGCAGGGGCCGCTGCACCTGGCCGGCGGATCGACCTCCCACGCCCCGGGACTGGTCTTCCAGACCAACGCCTCGAAGTCGATGACCCAGTTTGCCAGCTACACCGTTGAAAAGCTGCTGTCCCTCACGAAGGATGGCATCTCCTGCTTCAATCAGGTGGGTGGGCTGGAGGTCGCAACCACCGTCGAACGCCTCGAAGAGTTGAAGCGTCGGCACGGATTCGCCACCTCGTGGGGTCTTGAAGCGCGGCTGATTGATCCGGCCGAATGTAAGCGGATCTACCCCCTAATCGATGAAGCGAGCGTGCTGGGCGGTTTACTGGTCCCCTCCGATGGGTTGGCATCCGCCGCGCGGGCGGTCCAGCTGTTGATCGAGAAGTCCACCGCCGCCGGGGTGCGGTTCCTGGGCGATAGCACCGTCACCGGGATCGAGCAGGATGGCGGGAAAGTCACCGGGGTGCGGGTCGGGGAGAACGAGGTGATCCCCGCGGACATCGTGGTTTCGTGCGCCGGGTTCTGGGGGCCGGCCATTGGCGAAATGATCGGGATGTCCGTGCCGCTGCTGCCGTTGGCTCACCAGTACGTCACCACCGATGCGCTGCCCGAACTCGCCGGGCACAACGAGGGGCCCAACGGGGCGTCGTTGCCGATCTTGCGGCACCAGGACAAGGACCTGTACTACCGTGAACATGGGGATCGGATCGGCATCGGCTCCTACGCTCACCGCCCGATGCCGGTGGGACTCGACACGCTTGAAAAGGTGCCGGCCGAAAACATGAGTGAGCACCAGATGCCCTCACGGTTGGATTTCACCGAGGAAGACTTCACGGCCTCCTGGGCAGACTCGAAGGAGCTGCTGCCGGCCCTTAATGGCGTCTCGATCGAGGATGGCTTTAACGGGATCTTCTCCTTCACCCCCGACGGCGGACCGCTGGTGGGCGCCTCACCTCAGCTGGAGGGTTTCTACGTGGCCGAGGCGATCTGGGTGACGCACTCCGCCGGTATCGCCCGGGCCGTGGCCGAGCTTTTGATCGACGGACAGTCCTCCATCTCCCTGCACGAGGGCGAGGTGACTCGTTTCGAGCCGGTGCAAACCACCAGCGAATACGTCAGCGAGACCTCACAGCAGAACTTCGTGGAGATCTACGACATCCGCCACCCGCTGGAGCCGCGTACCTCACCGCGAGATCTGCGCTCGAGCCCCTTCCGCGCCCGTCAGGACGAACTCGGCGCCTTCTACTTGGAATCCGCCGGATGGGAGCGGCCACATTGGTTCGAGGCTAACCGGCAGCTACTCTCGACGCTGCCCGATGAATGGTCTTCCCCGCAGCGTGATCAGTGGTCCAACCAGTTCCACTCGGAGATCTCCGCGGCGGAGGCGCACCGGACGCGCACCGCGGTGGCCATGTACGACATGACTCCGCTGAAGCGTCTGGAGATCACCGGCCCCGGGGCCCTGGCCCTGCTGCAGAAACTGAGCACCGGCAATATCGCGAAGAAGCCCGGGGCCGTGACCTACTGCCTGCTGCTGAACGCGGACGGCGGGATTCGAAGCGACGTGACCGTCGCGCGGCTGGGAGAGGAACGCTTCCAACTGGGGGTGAACTCAAACATTGACTTTGACTACTTCACCGTGGAGGCGCGGCGGCAGGCAGCCGCGGACCCGGGGGCGTGGGCCCACGTCACCGACATCACCGGGTCCACCTGCTGCATCGGGCTCTGGGGGCCGCTGGCTCGCGAGGTCATGGCCAAGGTCAGTACAAACGACTTCTCCAACGACTCGTTGAAGTACTTCCGCAGTGCCGAGGTGGTCATCGGCGGGATTCCGGTCACCGCGATGCGCCTGTCCTACGTCGGTGAGCTCGGCTGGGAACTTTACGCCAGCGCCGAGACCGGGCAGAAGCTCTGGGACGTGCTCTTCGCCGCGGGACAAGAACACGGGATCATCGCCGCCGGACGCGGCGCGTTTAATTCCCTGCGGCTAGAAAAGGGCTACCGACTGTGGGGCACCGACGTGACCCCGGAGCACCACCCCTTCGAATCGGGTCTGGGGTTCTCCATCGCCAAGGATAAGACCGGCTTTGTGGGGGCCGATGCCGTCGATGTCCTGCGCAACACGCCCTCGGCGCGGGCGTTGCGCTGCCTGACCATCAACGATGGGACCTCGATGGTGCTCGGCAAGGAGCCGGTGTACCTCGACGGCACCCCGGCCGGGTACGTGACCTCGGCGGCTTATGGCTACACGGTGCGCACGCCGCTGGCCTACGCCTGGCTGCCGGCCTCCACGGTGGAGGGGGACCAGGTCG
Organism: Paeniglutamicibacter sp. Y32M11; assembly: GCF_019285735.1. Classification (GTDB taxonomy): domain Bacteria; phylum Actinomycetota; class Actinomycetes; order Actinomycetales; family Micrococcaceae; genus Paeniglutamicibacter. Next base: position 284,878 of record NZ_CP079107.1, read on the forward strand.
AGATCGAGTACTTCGGCCGCCGGATTCCCGCGACCGTAGCGGCGGATCCGCTCTTCGACCCGAAGATGGAACGCCTGCGCGGCTAGCCGCGGCAGGCGCGCGGTGCCTGGCTGCCTAGGAAGCGGAAATCGGTTCCGAGGTGGTGCGCGGGGTGCGCACCAGAGGAGCGACGGGGGCCGTCGGAGCGGTATTGCGGCGGCCCTCGATGGCCCGTGCCAGGGTGACCTCGTCGGCGTACTCGAGGTCCCCGCCCACCGGCAAGCCGGAGGCCAGGCGGGAGATCTTGATGCCCAGCGGACGCAGCGTGCGCACCAAATAGGTGGCGGTGGCCTCGCCCTCGAGGTTCGGGTCGGTGGCCAGAATGATCTCGGTGATGCGCTCGTCGCCCAAGCGCGTGATCAGTTCACGGATGTGCAGCTGCTCCGGGCCGATGCCATTAATCGGATTGATGGCCCCGCCGAGCACGTGATAGCGCCCGTTAAAGGCGCGGGAACGCTCGATGGCCACCACGTCCTTCGACTCCTCAACCACACAGATGATCTCATCGCTGCGGCGTTCGTCGCGGCACAAGGTGCAGGTCTCGGCCTCCGAGACGTTGAAGCAGATGGTGCAGAACTTCACGCGTTCCTTGACCACGGAGATGGCCTCGGAGAGGCGCTTCATGTCCTCGGCGTCCGCCTCCAAGATGTGGAAGGCAATGCGCTGGGCCGACTTGGGGCCGATGCCCGGGAGCCTGCCCAATTCGTCAATCAGTTCCTGAACTGCGCCTTCGTACACTTGGATTCACACTGCCTAATCTTGCTGTTCCTTGCAATTACGTACCGTGAAGCAGACACTACACGCTCACTCCGACGCTAGACGGGGGTGGATCAGCGCGGCCGATTGGGGCGCTCGATCACCGTGCCGTGCGCATCGCGCTCCTCGATGATCCGGCCATTAAGCAGCCGTTCGATGGCCGGGACACCGATCAACGAGGAATCCTCAATCTCGATGTCGTCGTCACTGGGGACAAATTCTGTATCCTCCGATACTACCGGAGCAGCGGGTGTCGGGGCGCTGGGAGTAGGGGCCGGAGTTCTCCGCGGACGGGCGAAATCCGGGGCATCTGCGGGGTTTCCCCAGGCGCCAGCGGCCGGGTCGGTGGTGATCGGGATGTGCGCCGGCCGCGGAGCGGCATCAACAACGCCGTTGGCCCGGTTCATGAGCCGCTGGTAGCGCGATAACTTGCCACCATTGGCCGGTGATCCGGCGCCCGAGGACGCCGCCGGAGCGGTACTCACCTGTTCCGGTGCCTGTACGGGCATGCCCCACGTGGCCGCGGAGGCACCCGGAGGAGGCGCCACCGGACGGTCGGCAGCACCGTAGGATGGGGCCGGAGCCACATATCCCTTGGGCGTGACGGGTGGTGGGGCAGCCGGCAATGAAGCATCGTTTGCCGGCGTTGCGGCAGACTCTGGGGCCGGTGCCGCGGGGTTTCCGGGCACGAAGGAACCAGCCTCTGACTCCCATTCGGGCACCGGTACCGAAGAGGCATCCCAGTCTCCGCCGCCGTCGTCCCATGGCTCCGAATCCCAGCTGGGTTCCTCACCGTAGCCCGGATCATCGGAGGCAGACTCCGTGGTGACCTGCGTGGGCGCGGGTTGCGGTGCTGGAGCTGCAGGTGCAGGTGCAGGAGCAGCCGGTGTTTCGACCTGTTGAGGCGCCGGCGCAGCGGGCGTCGCGACAGGTGCTGGAGCTGCGGGCGCAGGCGCAGCAGGGACCTCGGATGCAGCGGGTGCTTGAACCGGGGCATGCACAGGCTCGGCGGCCGCTACACGTTCGGGTCCGGCGGGCTCACTGGAAGGGGCGGGGGCGGCATACTGCTGTGGTGCGTTGTGCGCTGGACCAGTGGTCACCGCCGGCTCGGGCCGGCGATCAACTTTTGGGCCAGAACCACCCGCGGGTGCGGACCCTCCCGCTGCGATGACCAGTTCAATATTGGTGCCCAGTACCTTTTGGATGCTGTGCGCCAGAACTGCGACGTTTTCCTGCCGTGCGGTGAATGCCGTCATGGCCCCCGTGTGGGCAAAGCTGACGGTTAAGGTGCGGCCGTCGAAGCCCGTCACCGAGGCATTGGGCGCCACCATCATCCAGAGGAACTTCTTGTTGGTCTTAAGTTCCTCGAGGATGTCGGGCCAGGCTCGGCGGAACATTTCCACCGAGCCGGTGCCACCGGGCTGCGCGGGGCGAGCCTGCGTTGGTGCCTGTTGCTGCGGCGGCATATGGCCCTGCTGCTGAACAGGAGCTTGTTGACGCTGTACCGGGGGCTGGGCCGCCGCTGGTCGCTGTCCCTGTTGCTGCATGTTCTGCTGCGCCACGGGAGAATGCTGTTGCTGTTGCTGTTGCTGTTGCTGTTGCTGTTGCTGTTGCTGTTGCTGTTGCTGTTGCGCTGCACGCTGTTCGGCAGCAGCACGTTCTGCCGTGGCACGTTGCTCTGCTGCGGCGCGTTCGGCGGCAGCACGTTCGGCAACGGCACGCTGTTCGGAAGCTGCCTTTTCTTGCGCTGCCCGTTCGCTCGCTGCCTGTGCGGCGGCTGCGCGTTCGCGTTCCGCCTGATCTGCTCGAGCCTTCTTGGCAAAGTCGGCCATGGCCTGATTCTGCTGGATCGGCGCGGGCTCAGAGGCTGGTGCTGGCGCAGCTGGGACGCCCTCAACGTCATCTTCCGGGCCACGATCGGGCAGGATGCTAAACGGCGGAACATCGGCAGGTGGGTGTACCGGAGTGCCCTGTGCCGGCGAAACCGGCTCCGTCACCGGATTGCTGGGTCCCTCGTCCACGGGGCCCCAAGTGCCACCCCAATCGGCGGGATTTGGTGTCGAATCCTCAACGGTTGATGCTGGTTCAACCGGTGCCGCACTGGCCACCGGTTCGGGGTCGACGACCTCGGATGCAGCGGGTGCCGGGGTTTCCGGGGTCTGCGGAGCCGAAGCGTCGCTCGGGGCAACCTGAGCTTCTGCTGCACCGCCGACCTTCTGAGCGCGGGCAGCGCGCAGGGCTTCACGCACCGCCGCGGCACCAGCCCCGGCGTTTTCTCCCTCGTAACCTCCAGCGATGGCCTGTGCGCCATCGCTGGAGGACATCGGTGGAATCTCGTCGCCGGCAAAGGATAGCCGGCGTTCGACTCGATCCATCCGCGCGTTAAAACCGCGTTCGGTGGCATCGGAAGCGGGCAATAGCAAACGAGCGCAGAGTAACTCAAGGTGCAAGCGTGGTGAGGTAGCGCCGCTCATTTCGGTGAGTCCGGCGTTGGTCACATCCGCCCAGCGGCTGAGCTCGGCCTGACCCAGTCCCGCGGCCTGGGCCTGCATGCGGTGCAGCTGATCTTCGGGTAGCCCACGAATGATCTGCGCCGCGTTTTCGGGCACTGCCCGAACAATAATCAGGTCGCGGAATCGCTCCAGAAGGTCCTCGACGAATCGTCGCGGGTCGTGCCCGGTCTGCACCACGCGGTCAACCGCGGCAAAGACGGTGGCGGCGTCGCCCGCGCCCAGCGCGTCGACCACATCGTCAAGGAGTGTGGCGTGGGTGTAGCCCAGCAGGGAAACGGCCAACTCGTAGTCCAAGCCGTTGGGTCCGGCTCCAGCAATCAACTGGTCAAGGACGGACAGTGAATCGCGGACGGATCCACCACCGGCGCGGATGACCAGAGAGAGCACACCAGGTGCCGCCTCGACGCCCTCGGCGGTGCACAGGTACTCGAGGTAGTTGATCAGCGGTTCGGGTGGTACCAGTCGGAACGGGTAGTGGTGGGTGCGCGAACGGATCGTCCCGATGACCTTGTCGGGCTCGGTCGTCGCAAAAATAAACTTGATGTGTTCCGGCGGCTCTTCGACGATCTTCAGCAGCGCGTTGAAACCCGCCGAGGTGACCATATGGGCCTCATCGATGATGAAGATCTTGTAGCGATCACGCACCGGGGCGAAGGTAGCGCGCTCGCGTAGGTCTCGTGCGTCATCAACGCCACCGTGGGAGGCCGCGTCAATCTCGATCACGTCGAGGGACCCCGGGCCGCCACTGGCTAGTTCAATGCAGCTGGGGCAGGTGCCGCACGGCGTCGGTGTTGGACCCTGGGCACAATTCAGGCAGCGGGCAAGGATGCGGGCAGAAGTGGTCTTGCCACAACCGCGCGGACCCGAGAAGAGATAGGCATGATTGACCCGGTTTTTTTCCAGGGCCGTCATCAGCGGCGTGGTGACATGTTCCTGCCCGATCACGTCCGCGAAATTGTCTGGACGGTAGCGACGGTAAAGAGCTGTACTCACGATGGCCACCCTATCGGTTTTCCGGTGCCAAGGGCATTCGGATCGGTTGAGAATACCCACGGGTCGGTGGGCAATAATGCGGGATCAAAGGCCGTCAGCGCCTCCTGAAGCGAGCCCGTGGGCAATCCCAGTGAGGTCAGAATCATGGCCCGGGCTGCCTCAACGTTGATGCCAGATGCCGCCAGCTGGGCAAGCGTGACAGCACCATCACGTTTGGCCAGACGCCTTCCGTCGGCGTTCAGCGCCAGCGGGACATGGGCATACGTTGGCGGCTGGTAGTCCATTAGCTGCGCCAAATACGACTGCCGTGGGGCTGAAGAGAGTAGGTCATCGCCACGGACAACCTGATCGATGTTTTGTGCCCCGTCATCAACGACCACTGCCAAGTTGTAGGCGGGGACCCCATCATTGCGCAGCACCACAAAGTCATCAACGACGCCCGTATACGAACCGTGCAACTCGTCGTAGATCGTGAAGCTGTCCACCTCGGTACGCAGTCGAAGGGCGGCCGGGCGCAACTCGCGCTTGGCGGCTCGACCCGCCTCGGTGAGGTTTCGGCAAGTCCCGGGGTAGGTGCCGGGGGCGCCATGCGGAGCGCTGGAGGCTTCGGCGATGTCCCGACGGGTGCAGAAACATTCATAGAGCAGGCCGCGAATGCGCAGGTCCGAGATGGCCTGGGCGTAAAGCTCGGAACGTTCGGATTGCCTGACGATTTCGCCGTCCCAGACAAGTCCAATGGCCGCGAGGTCGGCCAGCTGGAGGGATTCGGCGCCGGCGCGGGCCCGGTCAAGATCCTCGACCCGCATCAGGAACGTGCGGTGGGTTGAACGGGCGAAAAGCCAGGCCAAGATCGCCGTTCGGAGGTTACCAAGATGCAGTTCCCCTGACGGGCTCGGGGCAAACCGTCCGGCACCCATGAACTACTCCTTTTCGCCCTTCGGCTCCGCGAAGAAATCGGTCATCAATTCCCCGGGCAGATAGTAAAGGCCCCTCATGCACCTGCCAGAGCCCATCTACCCTTGCTACCTTCCGGTCCTGGGGGAGTTCAACAGGATGACACCACATGAGGGGCCGACAAGTAGTCTACCCGAGGTAGGCCCTTGCCCCGAAATCCACTTTCTTGGAGCCACTCACGGCACCTCTTCGGGGTCGACTGGAGGCTCCGGAAATCCCGGAATATTCTCTGTTTCATCCCAACCGAGGAGGCGCCGCGTGGGGGCATCGATGCTGACTCCGGGGAGCATTAACTGGATCGGCGGCGGATCTGGGTTCAATGGACGCGGACAGAGCAAGCCGTCGGGTAGTTCCAGCTGAGTCACGCCATGGGGCGTGCGCCACTGCAGCGAACCGTTGCCAAGATGAATGACCTGCCAGCCCAACACGTGCTTGTAAATCTGATGCCTTTTGCACAAGAGCTGCGCATTGTGAACCGAGGTTGCCCCGCCCCGACTCCACTCCTCAATATGGTCAAATTCGGAGAGAGCGGGGGGACGTCGGCAACCCGGAAAGCGGCAGTGCTCGTCCCTGACACGCAAAAAATCACGCAAGGCTTTTGACGGTTTGTAGCGCTTGCGGCCCAGATCCAAGATTGAGCCGGTCCATGGGTCAGTCAGTATCGGCTTGAGTGAGGGCGCCTTCACGGCGAGCCGCATGGCAACACCGAGGGGGATCGGCCCGTAGCCCTCTAAATTGGCGATACCCCGTTCGGGGTTGGTGAGGAGTTCCAACGCCGGAATGGTCAGTCCCACAAACAAAGCAGGTTTCCTCTTCGGCTGACCTGGCCAGCCATCGATGAGAGAATCTCGAAACACGTCGGCACGGAGCTGGCCCAGAGGGCGTTCCTGTTCGCTGGAAAGCAGCAAATTGGCATGGGTCGAGACGGTGTTGAAGATCGTCAGCACGTCCTCTGCCGGCAGGTAGGCCTGCAATACTGCCATTCCGTCTTCTTCAGGCCACCACAACAGGGACCGTCCCATTTCTGCTCGGGATCGACGATCGGCCGCGGGCTGAGGATGCAAACGTTCGCGTGCCCGCTTGATGCGCAGCGCCATCGCTGCGTCCGAAGCCGTGGTTGCGGTGGGCAGCAGACTTGCCTCGATCTGTTGGGCGGTTGCTCGGGGGATGCCGCGGGTCTGTTTCACCAACGTGGCCGCCGTGCGGCCGGTAATTTTCCCTGTGTACAGGGCGAAGAGCGAGCGCTCGTGAACGTAACGCAGGCCCTCGGCAACGGCCAAGCGGTTGAAGGTGGACCGCTCGGAGGTCCGGGTTGCCATCGCGGCCTCCGCGACAAAGGACGATCGGTTGAGGTCCTGATCTGCGCCCGAGACGGGATACCCGTGCTCCTCGATCTCCCGCTTGTAATCAAAAAGTGTGGGGTTCTCTTCCGACAGGGGCGTGGGCATGCCGCGTTGCACCATCTCGCTGGTGTCGGCCAGCAACGTTGATTCCAATCCGTCGAGCATCGCTCTGATCCGGCCAAGCTCTCGCAGCTGAATGAGACCTTGGCCCGGGTTTTGGGGGCATTGCATCGATGTGAGCTTCGCAACGGCCAGCATCAAGGGATTTCGTTCCAGTTGTCCCTCGATGCAGGCTGTCCATGCACCATCCAGTCCAGCGTAGTATCGAGCTCCGGGTGGTGGGGCACTGCGGTCCTCGGGCCCTGAAATGCTTTGATGTTCGGCGAACTTTCCCATGTTTCAGTACAGCGCGGGGCAACTGGTCGTGGTTCATTTCCGGTGCTAACTGTGGACCGGAGAACTCTTGTCTGGAGTGGTGTGGGGGAAGGTGGCGCTTTGGCCGCAAGGTGATTCGGGCGGGGTGTTTGGATGCCGATTAGTTGTCACCAAAAATGTCCGCTATGCTAGAACCTGCTCTTTGGAGCAAGCTGGAGGATTCGCCTAGCGGCCTATGGCGCACGCCTGGAACGCGTGTTGGGTTAACGCCCTCAGGGGTTCAAATCCCCTATCCTCCGCGGATACGGTATCGGTCTTGACTTGAGAAATCTCGTCAAGGCCGATTTCGTTTTAAGAAGTGACTCGCATGCCCGATCTTGAGGCCATAATCGTTAGACTAACGATGTGGGCATTGCGAATCCTCTGATTCGTCGACCGGAATCAGCGGAAAGGTGAGCGCAGTGAATGAGAGTCGAATCGCAGTAGTCATAGAAGACGACGCGGATATTCGTGGATTACTTGACATCGTTCTAAGTCAATCAGGATTTAATGTTCACTCTACGGATTCCGGAGTCACGGGCATCGAGCTGGTTAAGTCTCATGAACCCGATTTGGTGACGCTGGATATTGGGTTGCCCGATATCGACGGTTTTGAAACCGCTCGCCGTATTCGGACAATTTCCGATGCGCACATTCTGATGCTGACGGCCCGCACAGATGAAATCGATACCGTGTTAGGTCTTGAATCGGGAGCCGATGAGTATGTCACTAAACCGTTTCGCCCTCGCGAACTTCGTGCACGAGTCGATGCGATCATGCGCCGACGCGCCCATTTTCCGAGCCCGCTGAACCTCGAGGTTCCGATGTCTGCCACCGCGGCTGAGGAGACTACTGACGCTTCGTCCGACACACCGGCACGCACTCTCAACGGCTTGGTGCTGAACGTAGAAACCTTTTCGGTCCATGTTGAGGGTGAAATTAGGAGTGTCACTCCCACAGAATTTGTTCTGCTGGATGCGCTGCTCAGCGCCAGAGGACGAATCCGAACGAAAGCCGATCTAGTTCGACGTTTGCGAGACGAAGACCGAGATGCGGGCACATATGTGTCGACAGCCGATGAACGATCCGTGGAAGTCCATGTGGGAAATCTGCGCCGTAAACTTGGCGACTCGGTCGTAGAACCACGCTGGATAGAAACGGTGCGCGGAGTGGGCTATCGATCGGTGGCTAGTCGCTAGAATCCTGGAGATAGGACTTTAAGGCATGCTCGGCAAAGCCCGGTTTGGTCAGTATCTGAAGGACACCGATTCCAGCTTGTTTGATTTGTTCTATGAGTTCACATTGCATACTCGCATTTTCATGTCTGAACGCGGAATGAAGAAGTAGCGCTAGGCGGGCCAGCTCCTTGGCTCCGGCCATGGTGGCTGCGGTTCCTAGCGAAAGTGCGGCGTCCTCTCCCGCGTGGGCATCTCCAGTGGCGAGTGCACTGATGAGTCTCGAAATGCGTGTTGGCCACATCGACTCGAAATTGGTGATGAACGTATTTACCGATTCCGTGCCGAGCTCCGAACCCAGTTTGCCTAAAGTTTTGGTGCTCAGCGTGTCTTTTGGGCACGCCGGATGGGTTGTCATGCAACTTATCATTGCTCATGAAGCTCACGAACAGCTCCAGATGACTGCAAATCTACCTCAAGGTATATCCATGAAATCTTGAGGTATTTGTGCGTGATTATTGCCTGTTCCAGGACGAAATATTGACGGTCATGGGGAATAGTACTGAGTGGTCGGCGTTCGTAATTGTATGGATTTGGCCAAGTTGCAATGGGCGCGGGGTGTGACGAGTCCTTTGCGGCCAATCGTTGGTTCGTCGCTCGCTACTTGGGGGCGTGAGCGACCAATTGTGAACCAACATGCGGGGGTCCTAAACGTAACTAGGACCCCCGCTCCATAAATTCTGGCGAGAAGCTACCGCAATCCCGGCGATGCTTGGGGGGACTCAACGTTCTCCGCGGGAGAATGCTGATGATCATTCGAGGACTTACGTGGCAGCGTGACGGTCATTCGCGTCCCGGTGCCAAGCTCACTTTCGGCAGTGATTTTTCCTCCGTGTGCCTCCACCAACTCATGGCTGATTGCCAAGCCAAGCCCGACCCCGGGCAGCCCGGAGCGACGAGCGGCATCGGTTCTGAAGAAGCGGGTAAAAAGTCCCTTCAAGTCCTCTGCCGACATGCCGTGTCCGGTGTCCGAGACGGTCAACGAAATTTCCTTGTTGCTGCAATTCATTTCAACCATGACAGAACCTCCTGCGTCCGTGTACTTGAGCGCGTTAGATACTAGATTGTCCACAACCTGGCCCAACCTCAGGGCATCGCCCAGCACGGGTTCGTGGCAGAGAGATCCCTCGATCAGTTTTATGCCGGCACTGGCTGCGCGGGGCGACATTGATTGAACCTGGCTGTGGATCACTGCACCAAGGTCGATTGCGGTGATACTGACTTGTTGATGGACGGCCGCCGCGGTGAGCAGGTCGTTGACCATGCGCAACATGCGTTCTGCATTACGCGAGAGCACGTCCACTGATTGACGCTGGGATACAGCGAGCTCGGGGTCCTCTTCCAGAAGCTCCAGATATCCCAGAATGGAAGTCAACGGAGTACGTAATTCATGGCCCACGTTGGCCAAGAATCGGCTCTTAGTTCGAGAGGCTTCAATCAGCGGTGTGATGTTCTTGAACATCACCACTGCACCGTCATATTCTCCATCCTCGTCGAAGAAGGAGCGGGCTGAGATGGACAGATACATCGGATCGCTAAGCGGTCCCATGGCGAAGAGTTCGTCGGTGAATTCTTCCTGTCCGATGGCGCGCTTCACCGGTCGTTCCTCGGAATCCAACAGTCTTGGAAGCGTTTCGTACGCCAAGGAGACGGCCCGGATCAATAACTGAGACTCGTTGGGGTCTTGATTCTCCGACGGTGTGGCGTGCCGATGCTGGAACCGTTGGATGTCGTTCATGAACACATCGTTGCCATTGCGATCCACTACCACTACACCGATGTTGGCCGCGTTAAGAACCGCATTAAGCAGGTGTTCTTGGTGTCGACTCGAGTCCAGCGTGGTGCGCAGCTGACTCTCCGCAAGGGCGGTGTTTTGCTCGACAATGACTGTGCTCGTGGCTAGCGCCAGTATGGACAGCGGAATCAGCAGAGGTTTGGCGAACATCCCCGGTTCCATTAACTGGTCGTTGTGCCAAAGCTGCAACCACGTCGCCGCCAGCGGAACAATGAAGGACAGACACAACGTCAGCCGCGGGACGAGCCCGGACCACGCGAACCAGAAGACGGGAAAGGCAATAAGGAGGCTGACCCCGCTGAGCCACTTGTACGCACCGATAGCACACAAGGTAGCGGATAGAAGCCCTATGCTCGGAACCAGCAGATATAGCTTCGGCGAAGGCAAAGACTCCCATGGAATCGTCCACGCCAATGCGCTGTTGACCAACGTCACTAGGACCCCGGAGACAAAAAGCGGCTCCCCGAAAAGCTGTACTGGGGCGACGATGACAGCCAAAAGACAGCACATAAGCACCGCTATCAGCATCGGCATCTGCGACAAACCGACTTTGCGGCTCAGTGGCAACGCAGAAAAAGGTACACCACCGGTTACGAGCCGAGGTATTCGGAGTGATAGGCACTGGTCCTTTGGCTGCTCCTGCGATGATGCGCTCATGGAATCTAGTCTAGGGAGTGTCTCTCCGCAAGCATGGCAGTGGCGCATTCAAGTAAATGGTGGTGGGAGTCCCACCACCATTTACTTAGCGGATCGGTTTACTTCACGAGCTGCGGGTAGTGCGCCTTGGCCGTCTGCGGGTGGGCACGGAGCCAGCCCTTGAGGACGTTGGCACCGTAGGAGGCCAACATGGGGTTCTGCGGATCGTCCGAGACGCCACGAGCATCGGCTGCCAACTCGGCAGGCAGTGGCACCGGGTTGATGACGGAGTCCAAACGTGGGGAGAAGAAGAACGGCACCGAGTAGCGATCCACTCCCGCGGGTGGGGCAATCACGCGGTGGATGGTGGCCATCAGGTATCCGTTGGTTGCAACCTCAAGCATTTCGCCGATGTTGACTACCAAGGCGCCCTCGATTGGCTCTACGGAAATCCATTCGTCTTGGCCGTAGGGCTTGACCTGCAGCCCGCCGACGGCGTCCTGCAATAGCAGGGTGATGAATCCATAATCTGCGTGGGCACCCACACCCTGGTTTCCTGCCTCGGGGACGAGGCCGCCGCCGACGTAATGCACCAGCTTGCCCATCCAAGCCGGGCTCTGGGCGAAGGGTTCGTCGAAGTATTCTTCCGGGAGACCGAGTCCCACTGCCAGCGCAGAAAGCAGCTCGGCGCCGACGGTGTTCATCAACTGAGACCAATCCATGGCGGCGGTTTCCAGGCGGGGGAAATTCGTCGGCCACTGGTTCGGTCCCTGTAAGTTCAGGTAGGGCGCATCGGCCGGGACATCGGTGAGGACCTCACGCTCGGGTCCATAATCGATTTGTTCTCTTGAATCGGCGCGGCCACGGGTGATCTCGGCACCGAGCCGAGTGTATCCGCGGAACTGGGCCGAGGTTCGGTTATCGAGCTCAAGCTTCTGTTCAACTGGCAAGGCGAAGAAATCAGCCAAGGTCTTAAGCAGGTTCTTCGTCGTGTCCGGGCCGGCACCAAAGCCGGTGATCTGGAAGAAGCCCACTCGGTGGGCGGCATCACGCAACGCCGTAACGAAGTGTTCATCAAACGTGCCATCGGCACGACGTGCTGTAGACATATCTAGGACCGGAACGGTGGTGAGGACTGTACTCATGACTCTAGGATGCACCCGGATGACATGTTTGTGACAGCAGAAGTTACCCCACGTTCCGTATTGTGAATCCATGCGTCGTGACCCTTGACTTGGGTCCCCGATTCACCTATTCACACAACGACTCGCACAAAAAACGGCTAATCGGTCCAAAATCGCACCGAAGTTTCCTAAGCTGGGTGAGTGATCTTCAAATCCGTCGGCGATTCGCGCCCGTACCCGGAACACGGCTACGAAACCCCCAAGGACTGGGCCTCCGTGGCCCCCATGCAGGTTCGCCTTGATGAGCTGGTGACGACCAAGAGTATTTTGGACCTCTCAGCGCTGCTGGCCGAGGACTCCACGTTCTTCGGTGACCTGTTCCCGCACGTCGTGCAGTGGCAGGGTACCCGTTATCTCGAGGACGGTCTGCACCGAGCTGTTCGCACGGCACTACACCAACGTTCGATCTTGCATGCCCGAGTGCTGATTTTGGAGGACTGAGGGGAACATGGGGCACAATCCGGACCCGAAGGAGTGGCATGGCCACCACATCATTACCGAAGACGAATTGGCTAGCCCTGAATTCACCATTGATGCCAAACATCGTCGACGGAGAATTATCCGGCGGCGGGTCATTTTGACGCTGACGCTGCTGATTCTGATGGCCGCTTTGGTCATGGCCTATCTCGTGAAGACTCGCACGGTGGTGATCGATGCACTCGAGCCACAGCCGGTGGTGCAGGCTCCCGTAAAGGTTAGTGAAGCCTGCCCAACGCAGAAATTTAACTATGCCGATCCGAAGAAAATGACGGTGAACGTCATGAACGGCACGCAAGTTGCTGGCCTTGCTGGTGCCACAGCAACGAAGCTCAAGAAACGCGGCTTCAAGGTTGGGAATGTGGGTAATGCCCGACTCTCCAAGGCCGATGTGGTGGGTGCGATAACCTCCGGACCAGACGGCTACGCGCAGGCCATGACGGTGCAACGCAATATCAAGGATCTGACGTACGTGTATGACGCCAAGCGCAAGGGCAGCGCGGTGGATGTGGTTATCGGGACCAAATACGGGGACCTTGTCGAGGAAAAGAAGGTCAACAAGAAGCCAGGAAAGCTTGGCTGTACCCCCAAGAAATAAGCTATGGCGGCTCCGGCGCGTGCCGGAGCCGCCACAACTTGATGATGGCTATCAGCGCTTAGTTGCAACCCTCCGGGCCGCAGGTGGCACCATCTGCGGACGGTGTGCCAAGCATTTGCAGTTCCTCACCGCCGATTTCCTTCCAGACCTGGCCGAGGGCCTGCGCAAAAACCTCGGTGGGCTGGGCGCCGGAAATCCCATACTTGTTTTCCAAGACGAAGAACGGCACCCCGGTTACGCCCAGCTCGCGGGCGCGAACCCCATCGGCACGTACGGCATCGGCATACTTGTCGCTGCCGAGAACTTCGGCTGATTCTGCCGGGTCAAGTCCGACCGTGTCGGCGATGCCCTGCAGCGCTTCTGCGTCTCCGGTGTTTACACCCTGTTCGAAGTGTGCAGAGAGCAGCGCTTCCTTCATCTGGTTGCCTAGACCCCGTTCCTTAGCCAGAGCCAGCAATCGCAAGGCTGTAAAGGAATTGGCGACATGGAGGGACTCGAAGTCATACTTCAATCCTTCGCCCGCGGCCTGCGTGGTGACGTGCTCCAGCATGCCGGCGACCTGCTCGGTTCCCATGCCCTTGATCTGCGAAAGATACTGAAGTTCGCTGCCCTCAAAGTGCTCGGGCAATGATGGGTCCAGTTGGAACGCATGCCAATTCACGTCGACCTGCTGGCCAAAGGGAAGCTCGGCAACGGCCTTTTCGAAGCGACGCTTACCAATGAAGCACCATGGGCAGGCAATGTCGGAATAAATGTCAACGCTCAAACGAGTTTCAGTCATGCCTGTGGCAACAGCTGGCGCATGGTGCGTATTCCCGCTGTTTTGTCGGGCTGAGCGGCAAAACGACTACGGCTTCCTCGCCTGGTCCATACATAGGCGGTTTGGCTCGTCGACCGAATCCGCCGCAGGTCTTCCGCGATCATGAAAACTGCCGCATAAAAAGCGTTAGCCGAGCAGCTCCATGAGCTGCTCGGCTAACACTTGAAAAAAGAGATGCGTTTTGGCGGACCGGTTATCGTGCCTCGACGGAAACCGAATCGCGTCCGGTCTCGTCGACAAGCTCGGCACGTTCGTGGCCCTTGCCGCGCACCCACACCTTGTAGGCAACGAACAAGAACGCGATCCATACAGCGCCCACGACCAATGCAATGCGCGTATCGGGGATGATGCCCAGCAGCACAATCACAAAGCCCATGAAGGCGAGTGCCACGTAGGATGCGGCAGGCCACCAGGGGGAGGGGAACTCGGAGGCCAGCAGGCCCTCGCGCTTAATGGTCCGCTTCATGGAGATGTGTGAAAGCAGGATCATGACCCACACCCAGACGGTGGCGAAGGTGGCGATCGAGGCGATGATCAGGAACAGCGATTCGGGTAGTACCGCGTTGAGCACCACGCCGGCCAGCAGCACGATGCCCATGGTCAGTACCGTCATCCAAGGGACCCCATGACGGGAGATCTTGGAGAAGGAGGCCGGCGCGTGACCCTGCTGAGCGAGGCCAAACATCATGCGCCCGGCACCGAAGATATCGGAGTTGATTGCGGAGATTGCTGCGGTGATGACCACGGCGTTCAGAATGTGCGCAGCGGCGGGAATACCCAAGGAGTCGAAGATCTGCACAAACGGGCTACCGTCGGTGCCGACCTGGTTCCAGGGGTAAATCATCATCAAGATGCCCAGGGTGCACACGTAAAAGAGCAGAATTCGAATGGGCACGGTGTTGATGGCCTTGGGCACAACATCCTTGGGATTCTGCGCTTCACCGGCCGTGATGCCGATGGTTTCGATGCCACCGAAGGCAAACATTACGATGGAGAAGGACGCCAGCAGGCCCCAGAATCCGTTGGGGAAGAATCCTCCGGCAGCCAATAGGGTGCCGATTCCGGGGTTCGCCTCGGCGGGCAGACCGAAGCCGAAGAGTACGATCAGCACGCCGCCGAGAATCATGGCGATGATGGCAGAGACCTTGATCAGCGACAGCCAGAATTCGGTCTCGCCGAACACCTTGACCTTCATCAGGTTCAATGCGGCAATGAAGAAGACCACGGCCAGGATCCAGATCCAGCGTGGCACATCGGGGAACCAGAACCCCATGTAAATGCCGAAGGCTGTCACATCGGCAATGGCCACGATCGCCATTTCGAAGGCAAAGGTCCAGCCGGTGATAAAGCCGGCAAACGGGCCCAGATATTTGGACGCGTACTGGCCGAACGAGCCGGAAACCGGGTGTCGCACCGCCATCTCACCCAATGCGCGCATGACCATGAAGACTGCGGCTCCACCGACCATGTAGGCCAGCAGGACCGCGGGGCCCGCTGCCTGGATAGCGGATGCGGAACCGTAAAACAGACCGGTGCCGATGGCCGAACCGAGGGCCATGAACCGGACGTGGCGGACATTAAGTCCGCGGGAAAGCGCCTGGGCAAATTGGGGCACGAAAATAAACCTTAAGTTGGAGGGGCTTATCTAATGGTAAGTCGAGGGCTCTGCTCCGCCATGATCCGGTGGCAGGGATCACCCGCCTGACCGCTGGTGCGAGGCCTAGACTGTGAAGAAGATCCGGCTGTTGCCAAGCGGCAACGGGATTTTCACCAGCAGCAGGTGCCCGGCTGGGTGCACAACGTCGTGTCAGGGCACGGATGGAAGCGAGTGAATGTGGCACGGTCTTTGGGCAGGAAGGCAATGGCCTATGCCGGTGGATTAACCGCCATTGCAGGTTTTATTGATGGCGTGGCATTCATCCACTTCGGCGGGTACTTCGTCTCGTTCATGAGCGGCAATTCAACGCGCTCCAGCGCGGAACTGGCCCGCGGAAACTTTAGCGCGTGGGCCATGGCCATCGCCCTGGTGATCTGCTTTGTCTTCGGGGTGGCCGCAGCGACGCTGGCCAGCAATGTTCCCTCGGTACATCGGCGAGGGGCAGTGTTATCGGTGTCTAGTTTCTTCTTGCTCGCCGCGGCACTGACGGCGCTTGGACCTGCGAGTTTCTTCACGGCACTGCTGTTGTCCACCTCGATGGGAGCAATCAATGCCACCTACACCAGACGCGGCGAGGTCAGCGTCGGGCTGACCTACATGACCGGGGCACTGGTGAAGATGGGACAGCACCTCGCCGCTGCGCTGGTGGGCGGTCCGAAGTGGGCCTGGCTACCCTACGGAGCGCTCTGGATCATGATCACGATCGGATCCTTCGTCGGAGCATTGGTGTACCTGCGACTGGGGCTGATGGGCCTTTGGATTGCCGTCGCAGCATTGCTGGTGTGGACGGTCGTTGCCTTCGTGCGAGACAGCCCCGAACGTATCTTCCGCGCGAGTTAGAGCGCCTGGCGGCGAGCCCCGCTCTGGTGACGTCCATGCACCATGAAGTAGACCCCGATGCCGAAGATTACCAAGAGGGTTAGCATGCCGAACATGCCGGTGTAACCCAGATGGGGGATGAGC
The DNA here is from genome assembly GCF_019285735.1 of Paeniglutamicibacter sp. Y32M11. Lineage (GTDB taxonomy): Bacteria > Actinomycetota > Actinomycetes > Actinomycetales > Micrococcaceae > Paeniglutamicibacter. The sequence continues at coordinate 301,255 of NZ_CP079107.1, forward strand.
AGGCCCAGGGCAATGGGGCCGAACCCGATGCCGACATCGAGCATCAGGAAGAACGTTGAGGTGGCCACGCCCAGCTCGGCAGGTGGAGCCGCCGATACGGCAATGGCCTGGGCGCAAGGCATTAATGCGCCAAAGCCGAGACCCGCGAAGGCCGCGGCAAGAGCGACGGTGAGGTTGCTGGGTTCAAACGCAAGGGCTGCCATGCCAATGACGAACACCACCAGCAAGGGGTACATGATGGCGTTATCTCCCTTGAGGTCCTGAATGCGTCCGGCAAAGAGCCGAGAGACCAACACGGTGGCCGCGTAAACAATGAAGAACCAGCTGGCTGCCGCGGTCATCGACTTGGAAAGGAGATACGGAGCGAGGAAGGACACCACGCCGGAGTAGGCGATGCCGCACACCAGAATGACCAGGGAGATGGGCAGTGCCGAGGGGCTGACGATGGAACGCAAGAAGCTGCCCTGGCGCGTTGCGGAGGCGCTCAACTGTGCCGTGCGCGGTGGTTCGGGCATGCGGACCAGCAACGTGAAGACCAATGCTGCCGTCGAGAAGATGGTGCAAAAGACGAAGACCGAGGTGTAGTTGCCACTGCCAGCGAGCAATACCGCCAAGAATGGTCCTACGGCGGTAGACAAAGTGGTTGAGAGACCGAAGTAGCCGGTACCTTCACTTCGTCGCGACGCGGGAATCAGTGACTGCACGGCCGTGGCGATGGCGGTGTTGGCCATGCCAAACGCCATGCCGTGGGCGATGCGGACCACTAGCAATAGGGGGAGCGTTCCGCTGAAGCCGTAGAAGACCGATACGACGGCGAAGAGGCCAAGAGCGAAGATCGCCAGTCGTTTGCGACCCATGATCTGCAACAATTTGCCGGCGAATAGCCGGGAAATGACGGACCCAATGACAAACGCGCTGGAGGCAAGTCCCGCGGCGGTATCCGAGGCGTGGAACCTGTCCACGGCATACAGGGCCATGGAGGTCATCAACAGGTAGAAGACCATGGAAATGAAGAGGTTGGCGAGTCCCGCAAGTAAGAAATCTCGGGTGAAGAGTTTCGTTGGCGGAATGGCAGGCTGGCTCACCGGGCTCCTTCAAGAAGTGATAACGACGGATGGCCGCGCGGAGGGCCAACTCTTCATTATTGACCTGTAAGTGGGCCATTGGAGGGCAAATTCGAATTCCTGGTGGTGCTCTTGGCGACAGGGTGGAGAGTTTTTCGTCTCGTTCTGGACCCTTCGATCCCCGCCGCCAAAGAATCGTCCCCACCCGGTATTGCGTGGCCGGGTGGGGACGAAAGGAGGTTATGAAGTTGTATCTTGGTGACGGAATCCAAGGGGGGATCGCGTCATTGCGCTGGTCCCTTGACCCCGCCTCCACAGATTTTCTAGCGTGTTGCGGCTTCCAGTGACTTGGCCTCGCGGAGGTAGCGGTTGTAGGCCTGAACGGTGAGGAAGGTTGGGAAGTCCTCCCGCAAGGCACATGCTTCAAAAATTTCGCGTGCGTCTTCGAAGCGATCTCCCTCAAAGCGTGAGAGCTTCTCGAACTCTTCCTCGGTCATGTCCTCAACCCACGATCGAGAAATCAATTCGCCGGTGTCGGTGATGGCTGCCTGCTGGATCCACTGCCAGATCTGTGAGCGTGAGATCTCCGCGGTTGCAGCATCCTCCATGAGGTTGTGGATGGCTACTGCGCCGTTGCCTCGCAACCAGGCTTCCATGTAGCGGATGCCCACCTCGATGTTGTTACGGATGCCTGCCTCGGTGATCTTGCCTTCGGTCCCGGCGATGTTCAACAGCTCCTTGTCATCCGGGGTGACGTCTTCACGGGTCCGTTCGCGCTGGTTGGGGTTTTGCCCCAGAACAGCGTCGAAGACCTCTCGAGCAACCGGAACCAGGTCGGGGTGGGCCACCCAAGAACCGTCGAAGCCGTCGTTGGCCTCGCGGGTCTTATCGGCACGCACCTTCTCCAGAGCCACGGTGTTGACTGCTTCATCCTTGCGGTTGGGGATGAAGGCAGCCATGCCGCCGATGGCCATGGCACCGCGGCGGTGGCAGGCCCTGACCAATTGCTCGGTGTAGGAGCGCATGAACGGGGCCGTCATGGTCACCAGGGAACGATCCGGGAGAACAAAGCGCGGGCCACGGGAACGGAAGTTCTTGATGATGGAGAAGATGTAGTCCCAGCGGCCGGCGTTCAGCCCCGAAGCGTGCTCGCGCAGCTCGTAGAGGATCTCTTCCATTTCGAAGGCGGCGGTGATGGTTTCGATGAGTACCGTGGCGCGGATCGTGCCCTGCGGAATGCCCACCAAATCCTGAGCCAAAACGAAGACATCATTCCAGAGGCGAGCCTCCAGGTGGTTCTCGATCTTCGGCAGGTAGAAGTACGGTCCGCGGCCCTGGGAAATCAGACGCTGAGCGTTGTGGAAGAAGTGCAGACCGAAATCGACCAATGCGCCGGAAATCGGCTTGCCGGCTACCAACAGGTTCTTCTCCGGCAGGTGCCAGCCACGCGGGCGGACCACGATGGTGGGCAGATCGGTGAGCTTCTGGCCGGTGAGCTTGTATTCCTTGCCCTCGGGGGACGTGAAATCGATGGTGCGATCCAGAACTGCACGCAGATTCAGCTGCCCGTTGATGACATTCGACCAGGTGGGGGTCGAGGAATCCTCGAGGTCCGCCAGCCAGACCTTGGCTCCGGAATTCAAGGCGTTGATGGCCATCTTGCGGTCCGTGGGGCCGGTGATTTCCACGCGGCGATCCTCCAGACCGGGTGCGATGGGGGCAACCTGCCAGCTTGCATCGTCGCGGATGAACGCAGTCTCGGGACGGAACTTCGGGTCCGAGCCGTTGGCGATACGAGCGCGGTTCAGCTGACGGGTCTGCATGAGTTCAGCGCGGCGTCCGTCGAATGCCTTGTGGAGCTGAGCCAGGAAGTCCAGCGCTTGTGGGGTGAGGATTTCTTCCTGCCGGCGGACTGGGGCAGCGACCAAAGTAATACCGTTCAGGGTGATTGGATCGTTCATGGCTGTGACTCCTTCTTGGATCAAATGTTTATGGGTGGGATGTGTGCCTGGCGGCAGGTGGGCCAAGGCGGAGTGGCCCGGTGGGGCCGACCGTGTTCGGTCGACCCCACCGATGCCGTGGGCGGGAAAACGCCCGGGGTGTTTAGTGGAACTGTCCGGCTTCGGTGGATCCGGCCAGGGCCAGGGTCGAGGCGTTCGGGTTCAGAACGGTGGCGATGTCGTCGAAGTAGCCGGTGCCGACCTCGCGCTGGTGCTTGGTGGCGGTGTAGCCGCGTACCTCGGAGGCGAATTCCGCTTCCTGAAGCTCGACGTAGGCGCTCATGCCGTCACGGGCGTAGCCGTGGGCCAAGTTGAACATCGAGTGGTTCAGGGCGTGGAAGCCGGCGAGGGTGATGAACTGGAAGGTGAAGCCCATGGCACCGAGTTCGCGCTGGAACTTGGCGATGGTTGCATCGTCTAGGTGCTTCTTCCAGTTGAAGGAAGGGGAGCAGTTGTAGGAGAGCATCTGGTCCGGGAAGTCGGCCTTGACTGCCTCGGCGAACTTGCGTGCCAGTTCCAGGTCCGGGGTGCCGGTCTCCATCCAGATGAGGTCGGAGTACGGTGCGTAGGCCTTGGCCCGGGCGATGCAGGGTTCGATGCCGTTGGTGACCTTGTAGAAGCCTTCGGCGGTGCGCTCGCCGGTGATAAACGGCTTGTCGCGCTCATCAACGTCCGAGGTGATCAGGGTTGCTGCCTCGGCGTCGGTGCGAGCGATGACGACGGACGGTGTGCCGGCGACGTCTGCTGCAAGGCGAGCGGCGTTCAGGGTGCGAACGTGCTGCTGGGTCGGGATCAGGACCTTGCCTCCCAAGTGACCACACTTCTTTTCGCTGGCGAGCTGATCTTCCCAGTGGACACCTGAGGCGCCCGAGGAAATCATCGACTTCATCAGCTCGTAAGCGTTTAGCGGGCCGCCGAAGCCGGCCTCTGCATCGGCCACGATCGGGACGAGCCAATCCTCGACTGTCTTGATGCCCTCGGCGTGCTCGATCTGGTCGGCGCGAAGCAGTGCGTTGTTGATGCGGCGCACCACCAGCGGTACCGAGTTGGCCGGGTAGAGCGACTGGTCCGGGTAGGTCTGACCGGCGAGGTTGGCATCTGCGGCAACCTGCCAGCCGGAAAGGTAGATGGCTCGAAGGCCGGCCTTGACCTGCTGTACAGCCTGGTTGCCGGTCAAGGCGCCCAGTGCGTTGGTGTATCCGCCGGTCGGTGCTTCCTCGGTGAGCTGCTTCCAGAGCTTCTGTGAACCTCGCTTGGCCAGCGTGTGCTCTTCCTGTACCGAGCCCTGGAGCTTCACGACGTCGGCTGCCGAGTAATCACGAGTAGTTCCGGTCCATCGCGGGTTGTTTGCCCAATCCTCTTCGATTGCTGCGATGCGGGTTTCGGTCGAATTTTGCTCGGTCATTGCCTTCTCCTTGCTGGATTGCCGGGTGCCGGGCCGGGATCGTCTTCGTGATCCCAGTAGGTTCTTCCGGCGTTCTTTCTGCGTAAGAACTACATTTCCGCACTTTTCCAGAGTCAGGTAGGGGGTAATCGAGGAAAGATTTGCACTTCTTCTCTTAATCGCAAAATGTGAGCTGCCACGCATCAAAGCGATGAAGAAGCATGGAATATGGTCTGGACTACACGGAAACGGCCGAAGAAGCACAGGATTTATCGGAAGCTACAGAATGCCCTGTTCATTGCGGCTCAAGTCGGCGTTCGGTTGGGGCTGACGAGGCAGCTCGGATGCGCAAGGGGAAGAGCGAGGATCCAGTTGAGCGGATATAGCACCGGTCGAGTCAATTGGCTCAGGACGCTCGAGAGACGACCCTGGCGATATTGGACAGTACCTGCTCAGGGTCCGCTGACCCGTCAATGATGTGCCAGCCCTTGTCCTGCGCAATTCGGAGGTACGCTTCGCGGGCGGACTCCAGATACAGCAGAGTTTCGCTGTCCTCGCCCCGCAAAATAATCCGGGCCTGGGCTAGCTCGGCCGGAAGGTCGAGCAGCACGATGGCTTCCGGACGCGGAAGTCGGGCGATGAGCCACGGTAATACGTGTCCCCGGGGCAGGCCGCGGACGGATTGCAAGACCAGCTGGCAGGCAATATGGCGGTCCATCACCGTGGTCCCATGAAAAGTCGTGGCCTTGAGATGCGCGCGCAAGACGTTAACGCACCGCACCACGGACTCAATACGATTGGCCCAGGACGGTGAAAGCGAAGTGCCGAAGCGTTCGGCCACGCGCGAGAGCCAACGGCGACCGGCAGGGTTACGGAGGAGCTGGGCCGGCGTGCCGGAAAGTTTCAAAACTTTAACCAGCGACTCTGCGGCAGTGGTCTTGCCCGCTCCGTCTATGCCCAGCAACACGATGGTCCGACGGCGCGACGAATCATCCGCAAAGGCACCGATATGCCGCGGATTCGGCAGGGTGCCGTTTCTCGTTCGTAAAGCGGTGGACATTAAGGCAAGGACTCCGTTGGTTGATTCGGTGAGATCTCTCTGTCAGTTCAACGAACAACGCGACGGATTCGATGCCAACCTAGACTGTGGATTTCCCGTGAACCTGACGGCTGGCATGGCCGGGTAGGGTTACTGCCCGCGCCTCGATAGCTGGTTGGGGCCGTTCCGCCTTCATTGCTGTGAAACGCGTATCGTCCCTTGACCTGATGCTTGAGAAAGTGTTGGCGATAATCGTCGACGGCCGTGGGAACGTGCGTCTTTGTGCCGAACGGCTTTTTGGGTGCTGCATAAGTCCCACACACGCGCCGGAGACGTGGCGAGCACTTTTCATGCCTCTCGCCGTCCCCCTATCGCAGCCGGTGTGCGTCCACTAGGCTGGCCGCGCCGGGGTCAAGCGCCCCGTTCACTGGCCACGGAGGATGCATGAATGCAAACGACTGGGAATCTGTTCCCTTGGCTTACCCGCCGCTTGGTGCGGTTGAGGTACCGAACAGCGGATTCGGATTCCTCGCTATCGCTAGTCTCTTGAAACTGGGCGTGCCCAATGTTCTTTTTCGTCTCCCGCGCGAAGGCAGGGAAACGGAGGACCTGAACCTGGGTGTGGCGGCTAAAGAGATCGCTGCCTACTTGACCGACGCTGGCGTTCCCGGCCCGCCGAACCCGGCGGCGGACTGCTGGTTCATCGTCCCGCCGCCCTCGCTGCCCACGGAGGGATTCTGGGACGCTTTGAATGAAGCGGAGCCGCTTCGTCAGGCCATGCCGGGAGCCATGGGACGTCGGGAAGGCCTGCGTGCGGCGCTGCAAGTTCTCTATTCCAACAGCTAAGCAAGCCGTACAAATGCGTCATCAGCGAGCCATTGCGAGCTTTTTGTGCCAAATGTGAAGGGCTGCTTTTGGGTGCTAAAACCCAAGTCATCGGCCAGCCTATGGACTTGCGCGAAATAAAACATGCTGTGATTTGCACCACAGGGACTCGCCGCGTAAGTTATGACTGCAGACACAAACAACTTGCCGTTGACACGTGGCGGGAGAGTCCCGTTCACACCATGGACGGGCGCCGTAGGAGCAATTCCTCCCCAGGAAACTCTCAGGCCCCCGTACCGCCACGAAGAGGCAAATCTGGAAAGCAGCGCGGTTTAGCCCGCGCTCACCGAAGGAGCAAGTCCTTTTCCCTCACGGGGTAAGGATGGAAACTCTCAGGTACGTATACAGATTGGGGAGGATCCAAGAACAGTGCGGCATCTGCCGCGCGTGATTCAGGAGTTCCTCCAAGATGCTAACCACCCACGCCACTGCCCGGTTGCCCTTCGGCGCGCCCGCTGGCCAAACTCCGGATCCCGCTGTGCTGGATCCGGAGTTTGGCCCGCGCACCGCCGCTAGGCATTCCTGCAAGCGCACCGGCTCGGGAATGGTTGCCTCGGAGAACCACGCGGAGGACTCGATTCGGAGCCTCGCATCCACACGGCGATTCCCACTAGGGAGTCGTCCATGGCACGCCACCGAAGCACCAGCACCCATTTGGAAGGCAACAGCATGAGCAATACCACTTCCGCGCCCCACCTCGAGCGTGGGCTATCCAACAGGCACATCCAACTGATCGCGCTCGGCGGGGCCATTGGCACCGGATTGTTCATGGGCTCCGGCAAGACCATTTCGGTCGCTGGTCCCTCGGTCATTTTCGTATACATGATCATTGGTTTCATGCTCTTCTTCGTGATGCGCGCCATGGGTGAAGTGCTCCTGAGCAACACGAACTACAAGAGCTTTTCCGACTTCGCCGGAGACCTCCTGGGTCCGTGGGCTGCCTTCTTCACGGGTTGGACCTACTGGTTCTGCTGGATCGTCACCGGAATCGCCGACGTGGTGGCCATCGCCCACTACGTAGCTTTCTGGTGGGCGGATCTGGCCTTGTGGATCCCGGCCGTCGCCTGCATCCTGCTGCTCTTGGCACTAAACTTGCCGAGCGTGAAGAACTTCGGTGAAACCGAATTCTGGTTCGCACTCATCAAGATCATTGCGATTGGCGCGCTGATTGTTGTCGGTCTGGTCATGATCATCACCGGTTTCGAGAACAACGGCGCCACCGCTTCCTTCGCGAACCTTTGGAACGATGGCGGGATGTTCCCGACCGGCTTCATGGGCTTTGTTGCAGGCTTCCAGATCGCCGTGTTCGCCTTTGTGGGTATCGAGCTGGTCGGCACCACCGCCGCCGAGACCAAGGATCCGGAGAAGACGCTGCCTCGTGCCATCAACTCCATCCCGATCCGCATCCTCTTCTTCTACGTCGGTGCCCTGATCATCCTGATGGCGGTCCAGCCATGGAACCTGTTCAGCGCCGACGAATCCCCGTTTGTGGGCATGTTCGCCCTCGCTGGCCTGGCCGGAGCGGCAGGCGTGGTCAACTTCGTGGTGCTCACCTCGGCAACCTCCAGTGCCAACTCCGGCATCTACTCGACCTCCCGCATGATCCACGGACTGGCAGAGGAAGGCGACGCTCCCAAGGCGTTCAGCAAGCTCTCGCGGACCAAGGTTCCGAAGAACGCGCTGCTCTTCTCCTGCATGTTCCTGCTCGCCGGCGTGGCGCTGCTCTACGCGGAGGGCTCCGTGGCCGAGGCCTTCACCCTGGTCACCACGATCTCGGCATTGTGCTTCATGTTCGTCTGGTCGATCATCTTGATCAGCTACATCGTCTTCCGCCGTCGTCGCCCGCAGCTGCATGCTGAGAGTAAATTCAAGATGCCTGGCGGGGCGTTCATGCCCTACGTGGTGCTGGCCTTCTTCGGCTTCATCATCTGGGCACTAACCACCCAGGCCGACACACTGATGGCGCTGATCTTCACCCCGATCTGGTTCGTTGCCCTGGGAATCGGCTACCTGATGCTGCGCCGTAACCCTGCGCACGAAAGGCTGCGCAGCGCCCACGAGGCAAAGGTCGCCTCCGAACGCCAGAGCGCCGCGGCGTTCAACGCCGGCAGTGACCTCCGTGAGATGGTCTCGAAGTAGCAAGCAGGGCAGAGCAAAACCGCTTCACACACTACAACGGCGGGGCCACCCCAGCAGGGGCGACCCCGCCGTTGTCTTGCGGCTAGGGGGCTGACTCGTCGGTCAATAACCGACTACAGGACGTGGGAAGCGATGAGCTGGGAGAGTGCCCGCACATCAACCTTGCCCTTAAACTCGAGGCGGACCTTGCCCAGGGAACTGAACCACAAATCCAGCTCGGCATCGAGGTCAAAAGTGCCTGCGGTCTCCACGGAAAACGCCTGGACCTTGGAATAGGGCAGCGACGTGTAGTCGCGCTTTTTGCCCGTGAGGCCCTGAATGTTCACCGCTATGAGCCGTTTGTTGGTGAAGACCACGTAGTCGCGCGCACCCTTGAAGGCGGCGAGCAGCTCCTCGCCCTGAACAAAGAGGGGAGTGATTTCGCCCGCCACATCGCCGGGATTGCACGGGCTGAGCTTAAACACTGAGGCATTGTTAAAATCGATCATCCCCCGACCCTACCCAGTGGCAGGGAAGGTTGGGGGAGGACCGCGGTGTACCAGAGCCGCGCCGAGTCGAGAGTGAGGTCTCGCTGCACAAAGCTCATGGGTGAGGCGATGAAAATGCCAGTCATGAGCCAGCGGCAATCGAGGTGCCAAGCGCGCTTTTGGCCCCCAGCGTGCTTGGCTACGACAATCAGCTCGTGGAGATGGAGGCCGTGGCCCCCATTAGCGCCAGCCGAGCCCCGGTGCCACATGCGTCAGAATCGAGGAAATGACGTGAGTGTTGTACTCGACGCCGAGCTGGTTGGGCACGGTGAGCAGTAGGGTGTCCGCCGCAGCGATCGCCTCGTCCTGCGCCAACTTCTCAATCAGCTCATCCGGGGCGCCAGCGTAAGACTTACCAAAGACCGCGCGCGTTGTTGGATCGATGTTGCCCACCGAATCCGAGCTGTGCCGGTCGCGGCCGAAGTATTGCCAGTCGCGCTCTTCCGTCAGGGCAAAAATGCTGCGACTGACCGAGACCCGCGGTTCCCGCTGGTGCCCGGCCTCCTTCCAAGCCTCCCGGTAGAGAGCGATCTGCTCGGCCTGCTGGACATGGAAGGGCTTGCCGCTCTCGTCGTCCTTGAGCGTGGAGCTCTGCAGATTCATGCCCAGTTTTGCTGCCCACACCGCGGTGGCATTGGATCCCGAACCCCACCAGATGCGCTCGAGTAGACCTGGCGAATGTGGCTCCACGCGCAGTAATCCCGGCGGGTTAGGGAACATCGGGTTGGGGCTCGGTTCCGCGAAGCCCTCGCCGGTGAGCACCTGGAGTAGGCGTTCGGTATGCCGCCGGCCCATGTCTGCGTCCGACTCACCCGCGGCCGGGGAGAAGCCGAAGTGACGCCACCCATCGATGACCTGTTCGGGTGAGCCACGGCTGATGCCCAGCTGCAGTCGGCCGCCGGAGATGAGGTCTGCGGCGCCGGCATCCTCCGCCATGTACAGCGGGTTCTCGTAGCGCATGTCGATGACGCCGGTGCCGATCTCGATGCGGCTGGTCTTCGCCCCGATCGCGGCGAGCAGCGGGAATGGGGAGGCGTGCTGCTGGGCGAAGTGGTGGACGCGGAAATGGGCGCCGTCCGCCCCGAGCTCCTCCGCCGCAACCGCGAGATCGATGGCTTGGAGCAACGCGTCCGACGCGCTGCGCGTGCCAGACTGCGGGTGGTCGGTCCAATGACCGAATGATAGGAATCCGATGTTCTTCACAATGGAGGCCAACACCGCGTTGGCGATTCCTATTCCGGACGGATCCGCGGCCCCGTCGGCCGTTCGGCGAGCCGCGCCGCCAAGAGGCCGCCGATGGAGAAGGCGAGCGTCGCCGCAAGCACCAGGGCTAGCGGCATGGTCCAGGAACCGGTGGCGCCATTGAGCCATCCGGCCAGCGGTGGGGCGCAGGTCGCGGCAAGATAACCGCCGGTTTGGATGCGGGCCGACGCGCTGGCGGTGTCGGCGTTATTGTGTGCGACGCGCGGGATGATTGAGAAGATGGCGGTGAACCCGCCACCCTGGGCCACTCCGCCGATGATGGCCCAGAGCACAAAGGCCTCGGGAGCGGCAAGTAGCCCGATCGGAAGCGCCACCCAGAACATGGCGATGACCGCCGTGGCAATCCAGAGTTTGGTACGCGAGGCCAGCAGTGGCACGCCAAACGCACCGATGACTGCGGCGATTTGGAACAGTGAGGACGCTGCGCCCGACGCTGCGGCGTCCAGTCCCCGAGTGTCGGCCAGGAGCAGCGGCAACCAAGCGGTGGTGGCGAAGTAGGCGGCGGACTGACCGCAAAAGGCCAGCACCAGCAGGGAGACAACACGTCGAAAACGTCTAGTTTCGGCGGTGAGGGCGAGCTGTGCGGTCGAGGCACCGGGTCCGTTGTGGGCACCTGGAGTGGCGGATTGCTGGAGCAAGGTGATGTCGGGCGTATCCGCGCGGTCCTTGCGTAGCAGCCAGTAGAGCAGCCCCGCGGCCGTGACCACACCCCAGGCCGCGATCGCCCAGCGCCAGCCCAGTACTCCGGCCAGCGGCGCGGTGCCCAACAACGTGGCCATCGAACCGACGTTCATGGTGGCCGAGTACAGACCCGTGGCGGCGGAGATCCGTTTGAAGGGCACATCGCGGCGGATTAATACCGGAACCGCGATGTTCCCGAGGGTCATCGCCGCACCGATCACCATGGTTCCGGCCAGCACCACCGAGGCGGGTCCCAGCGAGCGGATGATGGTTCCGGCTAGCACTCCTGCTAGACAGAGAACGATGGTGCCTTCCGGGCCAAAGCGGCGGATGCTCCGTGTGGCCAGCGGTGTCATCAGCGCAAAGAGCAGGACCGGTAATCCGGTCAGCAGACCCGCGCCGACGGCGCTGAGTCCGGTTTCGGCCTGGATGTCGGTGATCACCGCGGTGGGCGCGATGATCGGAGCGCGCAGGCTCAATGCCACAATCACGATCCCGACGATGACCCAGGGCAAGGTTGAGCGCGTGGCTGGGTGGCGGTGCGTGGTGGGCTCCTTCCGCGCTGTGGTCCTGAATTCAGCCTATCCGAGCCCGTGCCGGTGCTGCGGACTCGTGTGGGGAGACACGAAATTCGCCGTAACAAACATCAGACGTCTAATGTTTAAATATGAACTCCGAGACCACTCAGCAGCCGCCCCACCCGTCGCAGGCGGTCGAGGATGTTGCAAACGAATTAGTAGAAGTTGAAGCGGCAGTCGGGGCACCGGGAGCCAGAGTGCAGCCCGAGACGCGAAATCGCTGGGCAACAGGTGCCTTAGCGGTTGCCGCCGTGGTGCTGGTGGGACTGAACCTGCGCGCCGGAATCGCTTCGGCGGCGCCGCTGTTCCATGACTTGGAGAACCTGCTCGGCTACGGGACGCTCGTGGCCGCACTGCTGCCCACCATCCCGGTCCTGTGCTTCGCCTTCGCCGGAGCGGGAACCGCCTGGCTGGTGAAGCACACGGGTCTTGAACGCGCGATTGCGCTCGCTCTGCTGCTGCTCACCCTGGGCCTGGGCGTGCGCGCCTTTGAATCCACCTGGCTGTTGTTGGCCGGCACCGTCTTCGGCATGTCGGGCCTGGCCATCTGCAACGTGGCCATGCCCTCGTTCATTCGGGAACACCACGCGCGGCGCACCGCGGCCATGACCGCCACCTACACCGTCACGATGTCGGTGGGCGCGACCACCGCCGCGGCACTGAGCGTGCCGATCGCCGCGCAGCTCGGCTCCCCAACGCTCGGCTTAGCGGCCTGGGCCATCCCGGCGGGAATCGCACTGCTGGTCATCGTGCCGCTGGCCTGGCGCGGTAGCCGCGTCGCTGGCCCCACGGCGCCACATATCTCCCCTTGGCCCATGCTTGGCACCCGCAAGGGCCTGCTTTTCACCTCGGTTTTCGCGGTCCAGGCGCTGCTGGTGTACACACTATTGAGCTGGTTGCCGCACATCCTTATCTCGCGCGGGCTTGATCCGGCCACTGCCGGCTTCATGCTCGGTCTGGTCCAGGCCGTCAGCATCCCCACCGTGGTGTTGTTGCTGTGGATGGCCTCGAAGCCGCGGCTCCTGCGACCGGCCTTCATACTGACCTGTGCGTGCTCGCTCGCCGGGTTTAGCGCCCTGTTGGTACTTCCGGTGACACTCTCGATCGTGCCCGCGGTGCTGATCGGCCTGGGATTCGGGATTTTCCCGTTGGTGATGCTGATGATCAGCCGCAGCGGCGAGAGCGCCGCGGAAACCACCGCGCTATCCACCCTGGCCCAGTCCGTCGGATACCTCATCGCCGCCACCGGGCCGTTCGGGCTCGGCTTGTTGCAGGGTGTTCTGGGTTCCTGGAGCGTCCCGCTGGTGATCCTTATCGGGTTCTCTGCGCTGCAGTTTGTTCTGGGTTACCGGCTCGGTGGCAGCGGGCGCAAAGCGAACGTCCCGGCGCAGGTGCGCTCATGAGTACCCCGGTGGTGCGGCCCCCGCTGGCCGACGAAGTTGTCGCTAGGCTGCGCGACGCCGTCTCCTCGGGCCGCTGGGGAGTGGGGGAGAAGATTCCCTCCGAGCCTGAGCTGGTGGCCGAATACGGAGTTTCTCGTGGGACCCTGCGCGAGGCGGTCAAGGCGCTCGCCCATGCCGGTTTGTTCGAGGTCCTGCGCGGGGACGGAACCTATGTGCGCGCCACCAGCGAGATCAGCGGCACCGCCCAGCGGGTCTATCGTGAGCACCTAGACGAAGACGTTCTGCAGGTGCGCTTCGCTCTTGATACTCAGGCCGCTCGGCTCGCTGCCGGCTCGGCGGACACCGCGGTGATCGCCGAGCTGCGGGTGTTGTTGGCGAAACGACGCGAAAGCTGGATATCGGGTGATTACGAAGCGTGGTCGGCGGCCGATTGGGAATTCCACCTGCTGGTGGCGCACGCCTCGGGTAATTCACTGTTGCATGAACTCTACGAAAGTTTCGGCGATGTCTTCCACGGGACCAAGATGGTCCAGCGGCTGGAAGCAGGCTTTGACGGGGCACTGGCCACCGGGCATGAGGAACTGCTGGATGCGATCGAGGCCGGCGACGGCGAGGCCGCGGTGCATACAGTGATCGCCAACCTCGACTACTGCATGGGGTGGATGCCCGGGAAATAGCAGTGCCGGCGGCGGTGCGTGGGGCACAAGATGCCACCGTTCGCCGCCGGCATTGATTGCTAGAAGGGATAAACCGGGACCTGGGGGCTGATGGTGATCCATTGAGTTTCGGTGAAGGCCTCGATATTGGCGCCCGGACCGCCGAGCCTCGAACCGGTACCGGAGGCGCCGACGCCACCGAAGGGTGCGTTGGCCTCGTCCGCGACGGTCATCTCATTAATATGGATCTTGCCCGAGTGGATCCGGTCGGCTATTTTCATGGCCTCTCCCACGTCTCCAATGATGGAGACCGAGAGTCCATATTCGGAGGCGTTGGCGAGCTCGATGGCCTCGTCGATGGTGGCCACCTTCAGTACCGGGGCGACGGGACCGAAGATCTCTTGGTTCCAGGCGGACATGTCCGCGGTGAGGTCGCAGAGCACGGTGGGCCGGTAAAACTGCCCATCGTAGGTCCCGCCGGCGGCCAAGGTGGCGCCTGCCCCGACGGTGCCCTCAACGATGGATCGGATGCCCTCGAGCTGGCGTGAATCGATGATCGGGCCCAGATGCACGGGGCCCGCAGAGGGGTCTCCGACCACGAGGGCCTCGGCGCGATCGGATAGTTTCCGGACATACTCGTCGTGCAAATCCGCGTGGACGATGTGGCGGCCGGTGCTCATGCAGATCTGGCCCTGGTGGAAGAAGGAACCCATTGCGCCGACCCCGGCCGCAAGGTCTAGGTCTGCGCCGGGGAGCACGATCAGGACGTTATTGCCGCCGAGCTCCAGGTGCGTGCGCTTTAGGTTTCTTGCCCCGGCCTCGCCAACGTGGCGGCCGGCGGCGGTGGAGCCGGTGAAGGACACCACTCGCACCTCGGGCGCCTCAACGGTGGCGGCCCCGACATCTCCGCCGCCGGGCAGGTATTGCAGCACGCCGGCAGGCAGCCCGGCCTCCTCGAAGATCCGAGCGATGAGCGCCCCGCCCACCACGGAGGTGCGGGGGTCGGGCTTGAGCAGCACCGCGTTGCCCAGAGCGAGGGCGGGGGCGACCGAACGCATGGCCAGCAGCAGTGGGAAGTTGAAGGGCGCGATCACGGAGACCACGCCGGCGGGAACCCGGCGGGCGATGGACCAGTGTGGGGCGTCGGAGGGCAGATATTCGCCGTGCGGGTGGGTGGGAAGCGCGGAGGCCTCGAAGCACTCGTTGGCCGAGTAGTAGACCTCCATGGCGGCCTTGTCGGGGATTGATCCCGTTTCCGTCACGACCCAGTGGATCAGCTCCTCGGCGTGGGCCTGGAGCAGGTCACCGGCCTTGCGGAGGACCGTTGCCCGCTCGGTGGGTTTGACCGCGGCCCACAGTTTCTGGGCCGAGGCCGCCCGCTTGGCGGCCGCGTGGACGTCGTCGGGTGTGGAGAACCCGATGCTGGCGATGGTTTCGCCCGTCGAAGGGTTGCTCACCTCTTGGGTTCCGCCGCGGCCCTCGCGCCACTCATTGGAGTAGATCTTGCCGGTCCAGATTGATTTCTCGAGCACTGACATGGTGTTCCTTTCGGGTCGGTGGTCTTTCAGAAGACGAGGATTGGTTTGATGACGTCGCCGGATGCCGAGGCGTCGAAGGCGTCGTTGATCTGCTCAAACGGGAAGGTCTTGGTCAGTTTCTCCAGCGGAAACTTTCCCAGCTTCCACAGCGCGATTAATTGGGGGATGAACACCTGCGGGACGGAGTCGCCTTCGATGATGGTGCGGAAACTCCACCCCTTCAACAGGGAACCGCCGACCTCGAAGGAAACCTCTGTGCCCGGGGCGGGGGCGCCGACCAGGGCCACAGTGCCACCGATGCCCAGGATGTCTGCGGCCTGGCGGAGCACTGCCGGGATGCCGGTGGTGTCCAGCGTGTAGTCCATGCCCCGCTCTCCGGTGATGCGGGCGATTTCCGCGGCCACATCGGCGGTGCGGCTGTTGATGGTGTGGGTGGCACCCAGCTCCTTCGCCGTGGCCAGGCGTGCGTCGATGATGTCGACGGCAATGATGGTGGTTGCCCCGACGGCCGCGGCCGCCATGAGCGCGGCGGATCCCACGGCACCGGTGCCGAAAACAGCGATGGAGGAGCCCGCGCGGACCTCGAGAGAGTTGATGACGGCACCGGCGCCGGTCTGGAGTCCGCAGCCCAGCGGACCCAGCAGTTCAAGGGGAAGATCGTTGTCGACCTTCACCACGCTGCGCGCCGCGACATTGACGTGGGTGGCGAAGGATGACTGGCCGAAGAAGTGGGAGGAGACGGCCGTCCCTTGCGCGGAGAGCGCCGTGGATCCGTCGGTGCGGGTTCCGGCGAAGTTGCGGCCGAAGAAATCGGCGCAGTATGCCGGGCGCCCAGTCAAGCACTGTTCGCAGATTCCGCAGGAGTTCGCCGAGAGCACCACGGAGTCCCCGGGGCGCACGGAGGCGACCATGGAACCGACTGCTTCGACCACCCCGGAGCCTTCGTGACCGAGCACCGCCGGCAACGGCGTGGGATAGACCTGGTCGCGCACGATGGCATCGGTGTGGCAAACACCCGTGGCCACCAATTTGACCCGCACCTCGTCGGGACGCAGGTCATCGAGCTCGAGTTCGCGAAGTTCGAAGGGAACACGTGGGGCGGTGGCGACTGCGGCGGTGATTTTCATGCTGGTGGTGACTCCTGGATGCGTGTCTGCGGCGTGAAATGCCTTCGGGATCCGGAGGATCCGTGGGTGATGAGCTTTGTATACTGTGACACGGGACATACTGGACGCGGTTGTCGAATTGCGACATCGCAATTGTCCATCCACGCCAACGTGGCCATTGGAGAGCAGGTACTGAGGATGAGCGCTGGAACGGTGGCAGAAGACTGGCACCACGACATGGCATCGAGGTTCGTGGGGCTTGAAGTCGAAGCGGTCGGGCCCTCCAGCGAGCTAGCCAGAGGGAGCGTCTCGTCCACCGACCTCGGTGGCGTGAAGATCTTCGGCATCTCGGGTTCGCCCCAGCAGCTGGTGCGCTCCGCGGCTACGGCTCGCCGCTTGCCCGCGGAGTCCCTCAAGGTGTGCGCCGTGCGCCGAGGCCGCGGTATTATCGAGCAATCCGGCCGCGAGGTGGTGGTTGGGCCCGGTGAATTCACCGTGTACGACACCTCGTTGCCGTATCGAATCACGTGGCCGGACTCATTTGAGTGTGATGTCATGACGGCGCCCGCTGCGGCCACCGGCGTTCAGGTTGCCTCGCTCACCGGTGTCGACGCGCGGACATGGTCCACTCGCACGGGAACCGGAGCGATGTTGCTGAGATTCATGAAGGACTGTGCCGCCATGCCGGCGCCAAGCGCCGTGGCCCGGGAACATCTGGGCTCAGCCGGGGTCTCCCTGCTCACCGGAGTGCTGCTCAGTGATTTTGAACCGGTGGCCGAGGGCGCCGGGGACCTCTTCCGCAGACAGGTCGAGGCATATGTCGCTCGTTTCCTCCGCGACCCTCGACTGGACCTTGCCGCTATCGCCGCGGCGCATCGGGTCTCCGTGCGCACGCTTCAGCGAACGTTCGCCGGAACCGGCAGGGGGCTGAGTGGACTCATTCGTCTCCGGCGCCTCGAGGCAGTTCGCCGAGACCTGATCGACCCGCGTCTTGCGCATCATACGATCGCCGAGATCGCTGCAGCGTGGTGCTTGCACGACGCCCAATGGCTCGCCAAGGCGTTTAAGGCGGAATTCGATGTGTCTCCCTCGGAGTTCCGCCGATCCTGATCGGTCAGTCGGCTAAACCGACTCCGGCATTGGCGATGCGCGGGCCCGCCGGTCATGCCGGCCTCGCTTTTTCTGGACGTCCAGAAATTTCGCTCCACAGCCTCCGCAATAGACTGGGAGCATGCCGATTTTGAACAAGGACACGACCCTTTGCATTTCGTTATCAGCCCGACCCAGCAACAACGGGACGCGGTTCCATAACCACCTTTATGACCAGTTGGGGCTGAACTGGATCTACAAGGCCTTCGCCCCCACCGACCTGACGCAGGCCATCGCCGGCGTCCGCGGTCTTGGTATTCGCGGCGCGGCCGTTTCGATGCCGTACAAGGAAGCGGTCATTGCGCTGGTTGACACCCTGGCCCCCTCGGCGGCCGCCATCGACTCGGTGAACACCATTGTTAATGACGGTGGCGTCCTCACCGCTCACAACACCGACTATTCGGCAGTGCTTAATCTGCTCAAAACCCACCACGTTTCCCCATCCCTTCGCACCGTGGTGCGGGGCGCCGGGGGCATGGCCAAGGCGGTCGTGGCCGCGCTGCGTGATGCTGGATTCCGCGACGTGGTGGTGGTGGCCCGCAACGAAGAAGCCGGCCGCAGCTTGGCCGAGACGTATGGGTACGTGTGGGAACCGGAGGCTCAGGACGGGGCCGAACTCTTGGTGAACGTCACGCCCATCGGCATGGCAGGCGGTGCCGAGGCCCAGCAATTATCGTTCACGCTCGAGCAGGTGGCCGCGGCCCAAATGGTGTTTGATGTTGTGGCGCTGCCGGCCGAGACGCCCTTGATCGGTGCCGCGCGCAGCGCCGGTAAACCGGTCATCACGGGGGCCGATGTGGCTACGCTGCAGGCCACTGAGCAATTTGTGCTTTATACCGGCATCACCCCAACCGACGAGCAAATCCTAGCCGCCCGGGACTTCATGCTGGCGGACGCACCCTCGGTTTAACCTAACGGTCCGCCCATTACGGGTGCCGCACCGCGTGAAGAAGCCGCCGGGTTTGTGGACCGAATATGGCCGCTACACCCCGGGCCAAACACCCGCACTTCGGTGAACTGGCTTTGCCTTGAGCCCTCTTGGCTTTTGCCGTGAGCGTGAGAGGCGGGCAGCCGGAGCGTTAAACGACGGTGGTGCGTCGCGGCCGAAAGGCTGCGACGCACCACCGATGCGCTGGAACGTGTGGAGCGCGGTATTACTCCGTGACCTCGAAACTGAGGGTTTCAGTAAATTCACGGCCGTGCACGTCGGTCGCGGTGACCTCTGCGGTGTGCGCGCCAACGGCAAGCTCGGCGGGCAGTTCCAGGCGCCACAGGTGCATGGTGCGGTCCGCGAGGCTGCCGCCGTTAACCAGCTGTTCCTGTGCGGCGACCGGATCGGAGAACTCGGCGCCGGAGAGCTGGGCCTCGCCTTCCATCGCCTGGGTGCGAGTGGCTTCGGTGCTAGGAGCACCGTCGATGCTGACCTTCACGGTGGAACCGGTGGACCCCATCCAGAAGTTGGTGGTCAACCACGTTTTATTGACCAGATCCGACTTCGGAACGGTCAGCGGGTTCTCAAAGGCGGGAGCCTTGCCCTTGTTAGCGAGGTTCGCGTCAAACCATGCGCGGTAGGCAGGAGTGTTCAGCCCGAGGGCCATCTGCACCGAGTCATCTTCGCCACGCACCGTGAAACGCTCAATCACATCGGTGTTCTTGATGTCCAGGGTCAGCACACCCGGACGTCCGCCGTCACGCTGCAGGGCCAACGGGTAACCGTTCTCGGCCTCGCGTCCGGAGAACCAGTCACCGGAGATTGCGCCGGCGGTGATGTGGGTGAAGGGCAGCCCATCAACGCCAAAGGCCTCATTCCATCCGGCAGTCTTGTCGCCTTCACGGAGGTTTTCGAGGCTGTGGGTGTGTCCGCCCAGAGCCACTGCTTCGCGGCCTTCTAACATCTTGTAGATTTCGGCGACCTGCGCAACTTGGTGCTTGGGATTTGACTGGTCCGCGTAATCCAGCAGCGGGATGTGTGCGGCGATCACGATGACCTTGTTCTTGGGCACCTGAGCGAGATCGTTGCGCAGCCATTGAAGCTGCTGCTCATCGAGGGCTCCGGTGTAGTCACCGTGAGCGGCGGGCTGTTTTGTTGGGTATTCGACGGTGTTCAGCGCAACCACGTGTGCCTTGCCTGCATCAAAGGAGTAGTACTCCGGACCGAGGTTGGCCTTGAAGGTGTCGAACTCATGCTCACTGGTGGTCGCGTCGTAGTCCAGATCGTGGTTTCCGGGCAGGAAGCGTGCCGGGCCGTTTAGAACGTTGGTCAGCTCGCGTGTCTGCGGGTAAAAGGAAAGAACGTCGCCGACCACGTCCCCAATAAACAGTGCCCCGCAGCCCTCGTAGTCGGTGCGCTGGGCCAGATCAGCGAAGGCACCATTGCGGGCGTATTCGACCTCGTCCTGGTCGTAGGTCTGAACATCGCCGCCGATGAGGCAGTGCTACTCAGTGGATTTGGTCAGCTTGCTCTTGGCCAAGGGGAAGTTCACGGCCTGAGGCAGGGCGCCGGTCGGGGCGAGACCACCGAATTTCAGTTCCGGGGAACCTTCGGACAGGTGGTGGTAGGAGAACTGGGCGACGTTGTTGTCGTCAACGGGGACCTGGTAGCCGCGCGGCTGGGTGACAAAAACGCTCATGTTCTCGAAGGCCGGCAGCTCGTAGCGACCCTGTGAATCTGTGGTGGTGACCTCGCGGCCGTTGGACACGCTCACACCCTTGAGGCCAGGTTCGTTGGTGTCCTGCGTAGAGTTCTTGTTCTCATCTTCGAAGACGATGCCATCGATGAGCTGCTCGGCGGTGTTAGCTGTCGACTTTACGACGTCGACGGTGCCGCGGTAGGCGTCCGTATCCCAGTTGCTGGGAGCTGGGTCGGCACTGGCGGCGGGGGAGAGCAATGCAACTGCGGTCAGCATGCTGGCTAGGGTGGCGGCTGTGATGGCGATCGGTCGGGCTTGGCGTTTTTTGGATGAATGGGCAAACGACTGCACGATGTACCTCCGGGTTTGAGTGAAACCTGCCAACTAATAGGTCGACCCAACAAACGTTCCAAGCGCAGATGAATGGAAAACCCGGATCGAGATCCGGGCAGGGGACATGCAGGTGAAGAATTGCCGACCTATGGTGCGAGGTTCAAGCACTGCGTCAGTCACGGCGCGGCCGCGGCAGGAAGCGACTCACTCGGGCGCTTCGAGGCGGCCCAGCGCTGACACAACGAGCGACAGTCCCGTAGCTTCGGGGCTCGCGGCCCTACTGATTGGAGTCTGTCTGGTGGAGTGCCTGCACGATGGACACCAGCGCACTGAGCAATCCGCACCAGACGGTATTTGCGTCGAGGCATGAGCCTCGTTGAGTCTCGGAGGTAGAGCCATCGCTCGACTCGATGGGGTGGCGCTCCCTGAATTGTTGGGAACACAAACGCTGAAGGGCCAGAAGCCGCGTGGGTGGCCTCAGCGACCCAATATTTGGCGCATGAAAAGCCGTAGTCCACCGCGCGAACCCAAATGCCCTTCTAGCTCCCAGGGGTCGGCGGACGCGTCCGATAAACGGCCATCTTCGCCGTACAGGAGATGTTTGGTACCGGGCCCGGGGATCTGAGCACCGGCCAGATGAGGAAGCCCGGGGCTTGACGCTGAACCGTGCAGGGCGCTGGGCCCCATCTTCGAGGTATTGCTCGCCGAGTTATTCGGGTGGATTGATTTCTTCATGCTGATCACTGGTTCCTCTGTCCGTACCTCCATTCTAGATTTGCTTGATTCATCGGGGCGTGTAAATCGAGAATGTCTTTGAATACCTAGCGGTGCCCAGCGCAAACCCACTAGGGGGGCTAGCGCGACCAGTTGTATGGCGTGGTGGTGGAAACCTTGATCAGTCCGGAACGTTCCAGAATGGGCCGGGAGTACTGCGTCGAATCGCTGTGGACCAATTTTTTGCCCGCCGCAACGGCCGAACGCGCACGCTCAGCCGTGAGAGCACGGTAGATGCCTCGGCCACGGTAAGCCTCCAGAGTCGCTCCTCCCCAGATGCCGACGAAGTCGGTGTTCGGAACGGGTTCGAGTCTGCCCGCGCTGACCATCCGGCCATCGGTCTCGGCCACCCATAATTCCATGCCGTCGTTGCGTGCCAGACGCTCGATGAGGGCATCGGCAAGGCGGGTGCTGGCGGGATCACCGAATGCCTCCTCGACCATTTCACTCATGGCGCGAATATCGCTATCACTGGTGACGCGTCGCAGGAGAACCCCCGGAGGTGTTTGAACCCCGCGACATAACCCCTCCAGAGCACCGATCATGATCGATTCTGGTTCATCTGGCAGGAATCCGTGATCCAGGAGTGCTTCGTGGAGACCCGGGGCGCGGTCGTGTCCACGGGTTTTCCACTCGACATGGGTAATGGCCGGATCGGCGCGATAGTAATCCAGCGCTCGATTCACGAGCTGGTTGATTCCACCGGCGTCGAGTGTTCCAAGGTCTCGATAGGTGACAAAACCTCGGCCTCCGGCGAACGTCACCAGTCGGATGGGACCTGCGAGCTCCACTCGGATAGCACTGGGCGTTTCGGCATCTGTGCGTAGTTGTTCATCGTAAGCCGCGAGGTATTTCAGCTGGTCAGTCATCGGTTTCATGCTTGCAGGGTGGATGCCTAGGCGCAACCCCGCATTCCCGCGCTAATACATGTCCGCCGAACCTCGTGAGGAGTCGACGCCATATCGGGAACAACCACGACTCAACTTCTTTGCTAAAAACGCATACTTCGGTCTTCTATTCACGACTTACTCACCTTTTTGCTGGAAAGGTATTCGTTTCTTCGCGTACCCTGAAAATGTGAGCACCCCCACATGGAACCGGCCAGCAACACCGGAGAAGAGCGTCCTGTCGCCGGAAGATGCCGAGCAACTGGACATCATTTCTCTGGGGCGACGAATTCGTCATCTGCGTAAGTCCAAGTCAATGACGCTTGATGATCTCTCCGCAGCGGTGGGCACCGCGCCCAGTCAGCTGTCGCTGATGGAAAATGGGAAGCGCGAACCAAAGCTCAGCATGCTCAAGGCATTGGCGACGATCTTCGGCGTAGGTCTGGATGAACTCCTCGGTGCCGCGCCACCCACCCGGCGCGCTGCCCTAGAAATCGAGTTGGAACGTGCCCAACGCGGTCCGCTCTACCAATCCCTTGACTTGCCCAAGGTGAGGATCTCTTCGAGACTGCCCATGGACGTGCTGGAATCCCTCGTCGGGTTGCAGGGTGAACTTGAGCGGCGGCTCAACGAGCAGTTGGCCACGCCCGAGGAGGCCCGACGCGCCAATGCCGAACTGCGCGGTGAGATGAAGGAACGCAACAACTACTTCCCCGCCATTGAAAAGGAAGCAGCGGGGCTGCTCAAAGCCATCGGCCACACCTCCGGGCCGCTCTCGCATCACCAAGTTGCCGACATCGCGTCGCACTTGGGCTTTTCCCTCCACAATGTTTCAGATCTCCCGCACTCCACCCGATCTGTCACGGATCTTAAGAACATGCGCGTCTATCTCACGCAGTCGCAGCGCTCCGAACATTCCACCCGTTCGGTGCTCTTGCAGGCGTTCGGGCACCACGTATTGGGCCATGCTCCACCCACCGACTACGCCGATTTTCTGCGCCAACGCGTGGCTACCAACTACTTTGCCGCGTCGCTGATGATGCCGGAGAAGGCAACGGTGGATTTCTTGCAGAAGGCAAAGAGCGCACGCGAGCTGGCCGTCGAGGACATCCGCGACGCCTTCTCTGTGTCCTATGAGACGGCGGCCCATCGCTTCACCAACCTGGCCACCGAACACTTAGGCATCACCGTGCATTTCCAGAAGGTCCACGAATCGGGCATCATTCACAAGGCGTATGAAAACGACGGAGTGAACTTCCCGATGGACCACACCGGATCGATCGAGGGGCAGGCGGTATGCCGACACTGGACCAGCCGCGAAGTCTTCGACGTGGCCGACCAATTCAGCGCCTACAATCAGTACACCGACACCAGCGCGGGTACCTTCTGGTGCACCGCGCGGACCGAACGATCTACGGCCGGAAAGTTCTCGCTCAGCATCGGCGTGCCCTATGTACACGTGAAGTGGTTCCGCGGCCGCGACACCACCGAACGATCCATTTCCACCTGCCCGGATGAATCCTGCTGCCGCCGCCCGCCACTTGATCTGCAGAAGCAGTGGGCCGGCCAAGCCTGGCCCAGCGCACGCGCCCAGACTCACCTCTTGGCTGCCATGCCCCAGGGTGCCTTCCCTGGTGTAGACGAGACGGAAGTATATTCATTCCTCGCGCATCACGCCGGGGACAAGTAGCCCGAGGCGTCCCCGTGCCTGACGTCTGCCTCGGTTGCTGTGCGACGGCGCAAACACGGCAGAATGGGTGAAGCCCCGCAACGTAGCGGGGAATGAACCTTTGGAGGAAACGCCGTGATGGGCGATCGTACACGGGGCGAAAACGCACCCGAGTTTCTTGGGGAAGGCACGGTACGCCCGGGAACACGAGCATGGCTGCGCACTCGTTGGCCGGGTTTGGCAGCTTGTGCCGTGGCCGTGGTGCTCGCCTTCGTGGTGCATCGGTTGCTACCTTCCGTTCCGGTGATGACCACCGCGGTGACGCTCGGTATTGTAGCAGCTAACCTTCCCGGTACCGGATCGCTGGTTGCTGGGCCATGGCGGTTGGGCCTGAAATTCGCGTCCAAGAAGCTCATGCATGCCGGAATCGTGCTGCTTGGCCTGAAACTGAGCATCATGGATGTGCTGGATCTGGGCTGGGTGACCTTTGGGGTGGTGGCGGTCATTGTGCTGCTGGCCTTCGGTGGAACCTACCTATTGGGTAAGGCCTTCCGGCTGCCGGGGGATCAGCCCCTGCTGGTGGCCACCGGATTCTCTATTTGTGGTGCCTCAGCGATCGGCGCGATGAGCGCCGTACGGCGCTCAAAGGATTCAGACACCGTGATTCCCGTGGCACTGGTGACGCTCTGCGGAACGTTGGCGATCGCTGTTTTGCCGCTCTTGCGTGATCCATTGGGTTTGGGGCCGGTTCCCTTTGGGCAATGGGTGGGAGCCTCGGTTCATGATGTGGGTCAGGTGGTTGCCACCGCACAGACCGCGGGGGCCTCGGCGCTGGCCATTGCCATCGTCATCAAGCTCACCCGCGTGCTGATGCTCGCGCCGATGGTTGCCGCGGCAGGAATCTTGGGCCGCCGCGGTCAGCAAAAAAACGGCGGACAAGGCCTCACGCTCCCACCCATCGTTCCGGGATTTGTTGTGGGTTTTGTTCTGCTGGTGGCCGTTCGTTCAATCTTCTATATCCCCTCCGAGGTGTTGGAGGCCGTGACGCTGGTGCAGGACGTGGTGTTGGCGGCGGCGCTCTTCGGCCTAGGTTCGGCCGTGCGGATCCGCCAACTCTTTGCCTCAAAGGGCGCGGCAGTGCTCATGGCTCTTAGTGCGTGGGCATTGATTGCCGGGTTGGCCTATGCAGGAGTGCTGTTATTGCAGCTCTAGAACGGTCCTAGCGGCCTTTAGCAGGAGCCCCTTCCGCAGTGAATCCCAACGTCGCGTAGCCGGGGGCCCGCTTGTCGTACGCGCGGGCGATGACCGGGGTCAACACGTCAATGTAGTCGTGGATCATCGCGGTGCTCTTGCCCGGGTACGGTCGGGTGATTCGTCCGGCATATTGCACCAACCTGCCCTTGAAGGAAATTGGGGCGGCGAGGAACAAGGTGTCGAGACGGGGGCAATCGAAGCCCTCTCCGATGAAGGAACCCGTGCCAAGGACCAGCAGCGGATCTTCCGGAGCCGTGGAATTGATACGCTCCATTGCGGCTTGGCGCGCGGCGGTCTTCAAGGAACCGTTAAGCTCGATGGGATCCAGTCCGGCCGATTTCACGGCCTCGGATATCAGCTGCAGGTGTCGCTTCCAGGTGGAGAGCACCAGAATCTGCCGACCTTCACTGTGTGCCTTCAGCACGTCCTGAACAATCTGCTCCAGCCGCGATTTGTCCTCGATGAGGATCTTATAGATCTGGGTGATCCCACCCGGTGAACTAGGGTCGATATTCCCGTCATAGGTGAAGGCCGTCTCGTGGCGGGTCAGCCGCAGGGCAGGGGCAGGATGCTCGGCCGCACTTTGCGGCAATTCCCCATGGCGCAGTGTGGCAAATTCATGGGTGAAGGAACCCAGCTGATGGAACATCAGTTCCTCCAATCCATCACGCCGGTATGGTGTTGCCGTCAGTCCCAGCCATGAGCGTGCGGGGATCTGATTTAGAACATGGCTGAAGGCTGCGGCCGGGATATGGTGGCACTCATCAACCACCACAAAGCCATAACCGGCGCACAGCTCGGCAACATTTTTGCGCCGTACCAGGGTGGGCAACAATGCCACGTCAATCCGGCCCGTTGTTTTGGACTTGCCGCCGCCGATTTGCCCCGGCTTCTCACCCAAGAAGGTGAGGATTTGGGAGCGCCATTGTTCCGCCAGTGCTTTGCGATCCACGAGGATCAACGTGGAAACTCCCTTGGCCGCGGCCAGAGCGCACGCCATGACCGTCTTGCCGCTGCCGGGCGCTGCCACCAAAACCGAATGCGTTCGGGTCTTAAGCGCGGTAAATGCGCGTTGTTGTTCTGGGTGCAGGGTGGCGGTGAAAGAAAAGTCGTGTGACGCGCCGACGGAGCGCTCATCGGTGAGTTTAAGCCGGCTACCGCCAGCTTGGACTAGCTCCTCGAGCCTAGGCAATAGGCCTCGGGGCAGGATGAGGTCACCTCCGAGGGTCTCGTCATAGCTGGTGAGGAAGCGTGGGATGTCCCAGGTGGATCGGCGTTGGCGTTGGCGTTCGTAAAAGTCCGGATTAGGCAAAGCCGCGGCATGCTTCAGTGCGGTGATCATGGCGGGCCCAAGATCGGTGGCGTGCAGCGTGATGCGGGCACCGATCGATGCGTTCACTATGGCTGCGGGCCGCGGAGAAATTTTGGAGGACGACGGTATATCTAGACGGGCCTTACGTCCAGTGAGGGGTGCTGGCAGTTGGCGCAAGAGTGAGCGTAGTTCGGCAGGGCTAACCCGCCCCAGCGCTGAGAGGTACGCCCATTGGTCGTCATAAGGTTCCAATGTTGCGGTGTCGAGGAACAACGTGGTCCCGTGCATTCGACGTTTACCGCTGAGCGGGGCAGCGATCAGATTGCCCATGCCCTTACCGCTATGCCGGTCCTGAGAGGGGAACAATCGGTCATAACTGCGCAGCGACATGGACCCCCTGATGCCCATGGCCTCGTGCAACAACGAGCTGGCCAGCGCCCGGGCGGCCTCGGCGGCGACTTCCTGCGTGAAAAATATCCATGCGTGCGCCCCACGTCCGGATTGCGATATCTCCAACGCCGCGGGGATAGCTCGGAATCGTGCGGCCTTCAGAAAAGCTAGCGCATCGAGCATGGCAGCTTCCCCGTCAAAGTCCGCGGCCACAAAGCAGCACGTGTCGCGCTCACTCAAAGGGTAGAAACCGATGTGTTGCGTGCCGCGCAAATGGGCTTCAATTTCGTTCGGAGTCAAGCGCGTGTAGTTGGCCGTGTTCCGATCCATCCATTTGCGCCAGCCACCTGACACGGCTGGAACCCATCCGGAACGTCCTTCGGTGGGGCTTTCCCAACGGAGCGCAAACACATCGGTACGGACCCGGAAGAGATCCATGAACAGGGCGATCTTTTCCGCCTCGGAGGACTTCGCATTCACTGGTCCCGGTGAACGCAGGGCAAGTTCGGCTTGGGCCGGGGCAGCTGAGCGAGCCTCTGCCTGGCCCAGTGATAAAAGCTTGCGCAAGCGGGCGTTCTCCAGGCGGAGGTTATCGAGCTCGCGTTGCATAAAGCCATCATCGGATTCGTCCGTGGGCAGACCGGCAGCCAGCGCAGCGATCTCTTCCTCGGTGATGGGAAGCTGCGCCTGTACAGGGTCATGGCGTTCAGGATTCACACCACCATTGTGCCCGAAACCCGGTTCGCCGGCGGGTCTCGGGCAGCAACGGGCGGCCTAGGAGAGGTGGTGTGTTTGGGCCAGCGCGTAAACGGGAGTATCAAGGCCCTCAAACCGGGCTTTGAGCTGCAGGGCTAGATACTTGGAGTAGTGCCTCGACTGGTGCAAATTTCCGCCGTGGAACCACAAGTTTTCCTGCTGCGTGGGTTTCCACATGTTGCGCAGTTCCCCCTGCCACGGACCCGGATCTTTGGTGGTCTCCGAGCCTAGCCCCCAGCACTTGCCCACCGTGTCAGCGACATCTTGGGAGATCAGCCGTGCTGCCCAGCCATTCATTGACCCGTAGCCGGTGGCATAAACGATGGCATCCGCTCGAAGCTTGGTGCCATCGGTGAGTATCACCGAGTCCTCATTTAGCCTGGCTACGTCCCCGTGGGCCAGAGCAATGGAGCCATTGGACACCAGTTCGGAGGCTCCGATATTGATGTAATAGCCGGAACCGCGGCGAAGGTACTTGAGGAACAATCCCGAATCGTCATCTCCGAAATCTAGGTCAAATCCGGCGTCGGTAAGTCCCTGATAGAAATCGGCGTCGTCCGCGCGGATCTTCTCAAAAGCGGGGCGGTGGAACTGGGGAAGGACCTTGTAAGGGATTGATGCGAAGATTAGGTCCGCAGTATCGGTCTCGATGCCATTGGCCAGAGCTTCCTCCGAATACAGCGGTCCAAGCACCGTATCCATAAGCGATTCGGAGCGGACAATGTGAGTGCTAGAACGCTGAACCATGACCGGTCTGGCACCGTTCTGGAACAAATCGGCACAGATGTCGTGGGCTGAATTGTTGGCGCCGATGACTACCACGTCCTTGCCTTGGTAGTCCCCGCCACCGGGATGGGCAGAGGAATGATTCTGTTCGCCGGTGAACACGTCTTGGCCCTCAATGGTAGGAACGTTGGGCAGCCCGGACATCCCCGTGGCAATCACCACGTGAGTTGGGATCAGAGTCAGTTCCTGACCGTCGCGAATCACGTCCACTTTCCACGTTCCGGTGGCGGGGTCGTGGACGGCGCTGGTGGCTTCGGTGTTGGACCAGTAATCCAGTTCCATGATGCTGGTGTAATGCTCAAGCCAGTCGCCCATCTTGTCCTTGGGGGTGAACACCGGCCAATGATCAGGGAAGGGGATATAGGGCATGTGGTCGTACCAAACCGGGTCATGCAGGGCGAGCGAGTGGTAGCGCGAACGCCATTGGTCCCCGGGGCGGGGATGCTTATCGATGATCAGTGCCGGGACACCCTGACGTTTGAGCCGGGCACCAAGACCGATGCCGCCCTGACCTCCACCGATGACTAGAACATAGGGTTGCTCACTGACTCCGAACTCGCTGCCCCTTCGCTTGCGCCTATCTAGCCAGTTCTCCGAGGACATTTCGGTGCCATGATCTGCCCCGCGTTCACGGAGGCGCCCCGACGGCTCGGGGAATTCACGCAGCCCTTGAGCGGTGGAAAGCAACGTCCAGCATTTGCCGTCGCGTAATCGCAGTAGCCCCCGTGCATCGACTGCGTTGTTGCTGAAGGTATACCAAGCTTCAATGATCCCTTCGGACTCGGTGGCGGAAACCAGCGAAATGTTCCGTGGCCAGGCCCCTGGGCCCACGCCGTCTAGCATGGCCTTGATGTCGTTTCGACCTTCGGCAGTGTGCAGATTCCACGTCAGCGCGGTCAGATCGCGCCAGTAGCTTTCTTCACCAAAAAGTTCCGCTGCCCTCTGGGTGTTTCCCTCTTCGAGGGCGCGTCCCAAATCCTGGAGCCATTGCCCGGCGACTGCAATTGCGTTCTCTTCACTCATGTCCATCTCCTTTGAAAGGATGTTGCGATGGAGTTGATGTTATGAGCTAGGTCACATGCGCGCGATGGTTGCAAAAGGTTGCAGAGCTGCCGCTAGCGTCGCACCGTGGCAGGTAGGGTCAAGCGGTAGGGCCGAGATTCAATGGCGACACCGAGCTTGGCGCGCAGCCGGGACAGTTCTGCTCGCACCGAAACGGTAGTTGAGTACCCGGGTAAATGGGCCATCAAGGTCTGGGCATCCATGCCCTCGGGATGAACAATCAGCAACTCGAGAATTTCCATATGACGTTCCCCGAGTCGAATCTCGGTGAGCTTCCCACCCTGGGTAATTACGGCCATGGGATGGGCGGACGTGACGAGTTCAAGGCTCGCCCCGGTGCTGGAACTGGTTCCATGCAACAGCCAGCCGCCGGCAACGGGTTCGACCACTACTGCGCCGAGCTCAGGTAACCATGTTCCGCCAGCCCGAAGAGATGCAGGAATCCTGATACGCGGGCTCACACCAAAACCTTCGGCGTGGGCAACCCAGCCGTGGGCATCAATCAGCACGAAGCGGGTGGTGGGCATTCGTGTGGTGATGGTGAGTTGGTGTAATTCTTGATGATGTTGTGCTGCCAGGATGCTTGCTGCTTCGCGCGCAGTCGAACTGACCAGTGCCAAAGTATGTGGATGGGCGGTGCGATACGAACCTGAGAGCGTGATGACCCCCAACGCCGCACCGGTGCTCGCCTGAAGAATCGGTGCGCTGGTACATACCCAGGTGTGTTGTTCTTCGCGTGCATGCTCCGGGCCAAAGATCTGCACCGGTGTGCCTTCGGCCATCGCGGCGCCCAGCCCATTGGTGCCCACATCTTTTTCACGCCAGCGCGCGCCAACGGCAAAACCGATATCCTCGCTGCGTCGGCGAATCTGCGAAGGACCAGAAACCCACAGTACGTATCCCTCATCGTCGCTGATCACCAATTCATTTCCCGCATCGGCGGCCAATTGAAGAAGCCTGTCTTCCAACATGGGGACCATCGCCGCTAGGACCGAGGCGCGATCGCGTCGTGACATGACATCGGCGGTACTCAGCGGGCCGGTGGGTTTATTCTTCGACGACTGCCGAGACCAGGAACGGGCGACCACCGAGCGCACCAGCTCCGGGATGGCTTCGGTGTTTAGCCACGAACGATGCAAGGGCAGAAGCGAACGGGCCTTGGCCACGGGGTCCTCCAGAGCGGCCAGGGCTGGCTCCAAGCGGATTACATTCAACTCGCGCTCCTTTGTTAACCCTTAGAGGATTGCACGGAAGCGAACGAATGAATAGAGGGGGGAGGATGCCAACACCGTATCGGGACGAAGTTGGAACCCGTAACTCAACGCGTAAAAGTTGGACGTGGTGAACAAAAGTTGTAGTTCTAGAGGATGAAACATGAACCTTATGAGTTCTCCCACATGGTACTCGCCACACGAGGAACCGGAGGTTATCGCCAATATCGAATACCGGCACTTGCCATTTCCACCACCGGAACCGTGCTTGCTGCCTACGACGGGCGACCCAACCTTGATGACCTACCCAACACCATTGATCTTTTGATCAGGCGCAGTCTTGATAATGGGCGCAGTTGGGAACCTCAGGCCAATATCCGTTCAGGGTCTGGACTCCAAGGCTTCGGCGATCCGAGTCTCTTGGTAGACAAGCTAACCTCCAGAATTTTCTGTTTTCACGCAGCCGGAACCCACGCCGGTTTCTTCGAGGCCATCGAAGGGCTTGAACCCGAGGATTCCGTTCAACATGTGGATCTCTCGCATTCGGATGATGACGGTTTGACCTGGACCCATCGGCGGATTACCGCGCAGCTCAAGTCCGAGGGGATTACCGGTCTCTTTGCCGCTGCCGGAACTGGCATTCAGCTAGAATTCGGGCCATACGCCGGGCGCCTCGTTCAGCAAATGGTGCTTTTGGCGCACGGTGAGATCCGGGCCGCTTCAGCCTATTCGGATGATCACGGTGAATCGTGGACTTTGGGTGAACTCACCGCGGTAGAAGCCAACGAAAACAAGGTCGTAGAAATCAGCGGCGGAAGGGTACTGCTGAACTCGCGCGCAAAGGGCATGCGGCTTCAGGTCGTCTCGACGGATGGTGGCCACAGTTATGGGCCGCTTCGACCGGTGCCCTCGCTGCCCGATCCGAGCGACAACGGCAGTATCCTGGCGACAGGCATGGGAAAAGAGCGCGCCCTCCTGATGACCAATAACCGCGACACCGAGCTGCGCCGGAACACGGTACTCAGTCTCTCCACCGACGAAGGGTACAGCTGGCGGCCCGTAGCTACGATTTGCGCGGGCAGCAGCGCCTATTCAAGCGGAGCCATACTTGCCGATGGTTCCTTGGGTGTGCTCTATGAACGCAATGGGTACTCGGAGATCGTTTTTGCGAGACTCGACCCCCAGGGATTGTCAGCGCGGGCACTGGAGTCAGCGGCGGCTGCATATCGGGACAACGACGGCGGAAGCTTCGCCATGGTGTTGCGCTCGATCACCCCGGGACGACCCGAAACATGGGTCAACGTGGGTGACACCCACGTCATTTCCGCCTCAGCCGGAACTTGGGGCGTGCACACCTGGAAGGAAATTGGCCAGGGATACGGTGACGGTGAACAAGAGCTGGGCACACGCGAAGCTCAAGACGTCAACTATGGAACGCCAGCCCCGGGGCTCCGGGCAGGAGACATTCTGGCCTTCACCGGACGATTCAGGAACCAAGGGAAGGCACCGATAAGGGTGAAGCTGGCGGGCAACTTCGACGGCGACATCACCAAGGCATTCCCTCCGGTCGACCTTGCGTCCGGAGCCGAAACCCTGTATTTCACTCCTACCTATACGGTAACCGCCCCTGACGTCGCACTCGGCAGGGCCATCGTAGAGTGTGCGGTAGTTTCGGGATCAGATCGATGGGAACGAACCTTTCTTGCCGACACCGCCACCGGGCTCGTGAGCGAGATGGTAAAGCAATAGCGTCGAGTGTTGGGTCCGGCGGCGCCTTCCGTAACATCGGCAGGAATGTGCTGTCCGCTGCCTGTCGGTGGGCGAGTGGTGAGGCCACCCGCGAGAGAATGGAGGCATGAAAATCGGATTTATTCGTCATGGACAGACCAACTGGAACGCGCAGGACTTCCTGCAGGGCTCAACCGACATTCCACTGAACAACGTGGGCCGACAGCAAGCTCGCGATGCGGTCGCGATCTTGGGTGCAACAACTTGGGATGCCATTGTTAGTTCACCGCTATCACGGGCACGAGAGACGGCGCAGATTCTTGCCGACGGTTTGGGCATTGAGCTGGGCCGTACCTACGACGAGCTGATAGAACGCGATTACGGCCAGGCTGAAGGCATGCGACTGGAAGAGTCGGAGAAGCTTTGGCCCAACAAGACTGGCGGGGGCATCGAGACTCTGGACTCCACGGTGGCGCGCGGGCAAGCAGCTATCGCCAAGATTGCCGCGGATTTCCCGGGCAAGAATGTTGCCGTCGTGTGCCACGGAACCATCATCCGCTACACGTTGTCGGCGCTCGCCGGATACACGTTCGACACCATCTTTAACGCCTCGGTGTCGCTGATCGACAATAACGAAGGTAGCTGGAAGGTACGTAGCGTCAACGGTGAAGTTATCGAGACCGAGGTAGCCCTGTAGTCAGCGCGAAGGCACTTCAGCTCCATGACGCGGGGTACCCGGTGAAGTCGGGATCATCGTCATCGGTCTGTGCGAACTGGAACTGAACCGCAGAGGGGCGGGCAAGTTCCAACACCAACGGCTTGATCAGAGCATTGGGAACGGAAAGCCGCGAATCAATCCGAATCAGCCCCTCGGGACGCAGCCTTTCCAAGCGCTTCCACGACGCGTTGATGGCTTCGGGATTTCCCCGTGGGTCGTCGTTGTCGAGTCCACGGATGGGGTGTTTGAGTACGGCAACGTCTATTGGTTCAACTGCCGCTTCCAAAAGAAAATAGCGGGTCAGATAGCCCGTCTCCACGCCTTGGTAGATTGATTCATCCTCCACGGAAACCGAGCGGTACATGCGTTGTGCTACGCGTCGGACAGCTATGGCGAGGTGGCGCGCGGGGTCTTCGAAGGCCAAGATCGCCTGCCTGCTCGGATAGGCGCGAGTGGTACTCAGATCGATGAGACCGGCCCCCACCATGGCGTCCCAGTACAAGGAGAGCCTCGTGACATGCCGCGCGCTGGTGAACACCACTGGACCATCATCAGATGACCCACTCTTCGGTAGCCGTGCGGTGTCGTAGATGGCTTCGACATCCAGCGATTTTGAAGCCTCTTGAACATGTTTCCGGGTCAAGATCTTCGCACCGGTAATCTCTCGCCTCGGACCAAACCATCGAAAGAACGACTGCATTCGGCGCGTCAGGGGTAGATTCGCGATGCATTCATAGACCTCCTCTTGGCTCAGCCTCGGGACCGTAACGAGAACCCCATGGAGCTGTGGGATCTCGGAATAGCCGGGTTCGCGCTTAGGGAAGCTGAAGCAGTCTAAATAGGATGCGACCCGCTGGAATTCTTCTGGGGTGCCGGTCCAGGTGTTCGTGCTGTGCAGGAATTGGAGATAGGCGCCAAGAGCATGAGACATTTCTAGGAAATCGTTTGTTGGTTGGCCGAACATCAACTCGTCAAGCGTTAATGCGAGGGCCGGCACGCCAAAAGACGTGATCATTCGGCCGCCACTGACTCGCGCGTAGTTTTCCAGAACCGCCGTTATTCGATTCGTGAGCTCGGAACCGTGTCGATCAAAATGAGTTTTCTCGCACCAAGATTCGAAGGCCGGCAGGACACGTGGCAGTTCGTGCCGTAGCCGCACCTCGTCGAGGCGGACTACCGATGGACTGGAAGTATTTCCTCGTGACCGCTGCGGTTTTGTGAATGATTTCGGATATTTGGGGGACATCGTCATTCCACACTGTTGAACCTCTGGATGATGCCTGGAACCAGAGCATCGCAGTTGATGGCTTGAGCATACTAGCGAGCTCCGGCCGATGGTACCGGGGGAAGAAATTTCTGGATTTTTTAGCGAGGAATGTTGAGGATTTGGTTCCACAAGAAGTCTTCGCCAACGACTGGAATGCCGTAGGCGCGGGCTTTGCGTGCCTTTCCCGATAGGGTGTCCGGATCGGCCGCGACGAGTAGCTTGACCTTCTTCGTAACGGCCGAATGGGGGATGTATCCCGAGGATTCCAGTGCCGCCTCGATGGTGCTGCGGGGTTGGGTCATGTCCCCGGTGAGGACGATTAGGTCGCCGGATTTGAGTACCGTCCGCGGCGAAGCCGCCACTACGGAATCGACGGCGCTGCGACGTGGTTTTGTGCGTGAAGCGACTTCGAATTGTGCTGGGGGAATCCGAAGCAGACGGGCAATGGTTTCTAGATCTTCGAGTTCGATTTTGGTGAGAAGTCCATCGTTCCATGCGGTTGCTGCCACGGATGAGAAGTATCGGGAGTGCAGTTCGATGATGGTTGGCCGGCTAATCTGCAGTTCATCGGCCAATGCGATCAACGCTGATTGCTCATGTGCCGAGAGTTGGCGATCCAGGAGCGCGCGGTCCAACAATGCCAAATACTCCTGATGCTCAGCTGGTCCGCTGATTTCGGGAAGCCGATCAACAACTCGATCAACAAAATGAACTTCCTTGGAAGCGGATGTAGACCTATGTGTGGGTTTCAGCAGCTGCCGCGGAGGATTTGGAACCCACATGGTCTGAGCCGCTTCGTTGAGCAGAAAGTCCCAGTCGCCCAGATCGGGGTCCAATTCCATATATCTTGCTAGGAGCACCGCGGTAGCTTCTGCATCGTCCCCGGCGCTGTGAGCATGTCGCAACTCGATGCTGAATGAATCGCAGCAGTCCTGCAGGGAGCGCCCGGCGCCCGGGAGATATTCGTGGGCCATCTGCATCGTGCATAAACCGCGGGGTAAATAGAATTCTGGAAGTGTGAGCCCAGCGCGACGGAATTCAGCGTCAAGGAATCGTGCATCGAACCCGAGATTGTGCCCGACGACAATCGTTCCAGACAGTCGCCATTCGAGTTCCGAAGCGATATCCGTAAACCGCGGAGCGCTGAGGATATCTTTGGCTCGTATGCCATGGAGAGATTGCTTGCCCAGATCACGTTCTGGATTGATGAGGGTTTCCCAGCGGTCCAAAACTGTGCCGGAACGGTCCATGGTGATGACAGCAATTTCCGCGATGCGGTCATGATTACCAGGGAATAGTCCTGTGGTTTCGGTGTCGATAACTGCAAAGTGCCCCAAGTTCATCAATGTCCCCGTTCGATTCCAGAATTCAACAATGCTCTCTGAGCATAAGCGGATTGGCTCTGCCCAGGACCGAGGGCAAGCTGGGGTGTGAACAATGCCCGGGGACACATACCGGTCATATCAATCATTCCGTGGAACCCGTTGCCTTTTGTTAACCTAACTCCGGTACAAGGAGAGGATGCGCGGTAATAGAGAAGGAACTGTCGAACCCAAACTTCAACGTCGATTGGGCACCTCTGACGCGGTCATGATCGGTCTCGGCGCGATGGTCGGGGCCGGGCTGTTTTCAGCGTTTACCCCAGCTGCCGCAGCGGCCGGTTCTGCGCTTCTCATCTCGCTGGTTCTTGCCGCAGCTTTGGCGTATGCCAACGCTCGCTCGAGCGCCCAGCTCGCGGCTCGTTACCCGACTTCCGGCGGCACGTATGCGTACGGGCGAGAGGTTTTGGGGCAGTGGCCGGGCTTCATTGCTGGCTGGGGATTTGTTGTCGGGAAAACAGCTTCTGCAGCAGCCATGGCGCTAACCTTTGCGACCTATGTGGTTCCCGATGTGTGGGTCAAACCAGTGGCCGCCGCTGCAGTGCTGCTGCTGGTGAGCGTTAACTATCTTGGTGTCACGCGAACGGCCGTTGCCGCACGCGTCATAGTTTCGGCAGTGCTGGCTCTTTTGGCCGTGATCGTGGTGATGATTCTGGCTGGCGGACCTTCGCGGCCAGACTATGTACCAGGGGCCGGAACTGGAATTCTCGGAGTGTTGCAAGGAGCAGGGCTGCTGTTCTTCGCCTTTGCTGGTTACGCGCGCATTGCGACACTTGGTGAGGAAGTCAGGAACCCACGCACGGCAATTCCTCGTGCCATCGGGATTGGGCTGGGAATAGTTGTGGTGCTCTATGCAGCGGTGGCCGCGGTGTTGATTAGTGTTTTGGGACCCGGAGGAATCGCTCAAAGTACCCGACCGTTGGCTACTGCACTAGGTGACTCGTGGGCCTCTCCGTTGGTCCAAATCGCTGCGGCGCTGGCGTCTCTGGGTGCGCTTTTAGCGTTGATAGCCGGGTTGGGGAGGACCGCGATGGCCATGGCTCGAGAGCGCGATTTACCTCATGCGTTGTCCGCCATCCACCCTCGTTTTTCAACACCGCACCGAGCCGAACTCGCCGTCGGAGCGGCAGTATTACTGCTGATCTTCTTCTTCGATTTGGGCACGGCCATCGGGTTCTCGTCCTTCGGGGTGCTGGTGTACTACTTGATCGCCAACATTGCGGCAGTTAAGCAGCCACGCGCTGAACGTTTGAATCCAGTCTGGTTGGGGGTCTCCGGCGCTATTGGCTGTGCCGTACTTGTGGTGACCCTTCCTACGAGTGCTGTCATCGGCGGAACTGTCATGTTTGCTTGTGGTATCGGATATCGAGCGATCCGATTACGAGCCTTCGGCTGATTCGGCCACCTAATCCATGTGCAATTCAACAAGTCCGAGCTGGGTGGCGCGGATCAAGAGTTGAACCCTGTCGCGAACGCCGAATTTGGCCATGGCACGGCTCAGATGAGCCTTGACGGTTGCCTCGGAAAGGTGCAGCGTGGCGGCGATCTCAGGGTTGTTCAAACCCCTCGCTAGCAATCGTAGAACTTCTAGCTCTCGGTCCGAGAGCGCCATCGTGCCATGACGATTGGCATTGTTCGACTTGACCTCATGCGCGTCACGAATAGCACGAATAAGGTCCTGTGAGACCGAAGCCGAAATGGCTGCGTTTCCATCGTGTACCGCTTGAATGGCTCCGAGAATCTCCGTGGGTTCAGCGTCTTTTACGAGATAGCCAGCTGCCCCCGCGCGCAGTGCGGGAACGAGGAATTCCTCGGAAGAGAAAGCTGTGATGGCCAGAATTCCGATGCCAGGATAATTGGTTGTAATGATTCCGGTGGCTTCTACGCCGTCCATGCGTGGCATCTGCATGTCCATCAAAATGACATCGGGGGAGTTTCCCACGCAAAAATCAACAGCCTCAATGCCGTTGGTTGCCTCCCCCATCCAGTGGAATCCGGGGGCGGCCTCGATAATAATTTTCAGGGCTTGGCGCATGAGTGGTTCATTATCGACTACAAGAATCTGGATATCTGTCACGTTTTGAGTCTAATGAACTTCGCTCACCTGATAGTGGCGACGGGCCTGTCATAAAGAATTCATTGAAATTTATCTGTTGACTTTGAGAAATTGGTGCGAGAATGAGCAACATGACTCCTAAAACTCGCATTCTCGCCGCTGTAACCATGTCCTTGGCCTTGCTTCTGCCTGCCGCCATTCCTGCCCAAGCAGCGGGAGCACAAGGTCTATCGCTTCCAGTTGCCTCACCTGCTGGTGCCTCTGACGCTTTCAACGACTGGGTATGCCGTAACCTCGGGGCCTTGTGCCGCTGATTTTTCTGGAAAGTAGGGCTCACTGACATGAGCCCTACTTTCAGACAGAATGGGGTAGTGAAACTATCTCGTTCTCCACTGACCGTAAACGAATTATCGTCCGCTCCGTTAGGACGGACGATTCTTCTCATTGCCAGCGGTATTGTTGCGTTGTTGCTCATCACCGATGTGGTGAGTCTGCTCAGCGAAGCTGATCCTGCGCAGCAAATGGTTCGGGCAACGGAAGTTATGGTTAGCGGGGCCTTCACTCTGGCTCTGGGGCTGCTGTGGGTGAGGACACGGATAGCTGTCGTAGCGTCAGTTCTGGCCATGATCTTGGCCTTGGTCGTGGGTAAGTACCTTTTCGCCCTGCTTGTGGTTCCACTCCTACTGGGCTTGGTGACGTTGACCCAAACCCGGAAATTCTCATTTAGATACTTTTTAGTGACGCTGGCTTGGTCAATTTCCATCGTTGTGGTGCGTTCGTACGACGTTGGATTCTTGATCCTCCTGATCCCGTTGTTGGCCGCTGCATACTTCGTCGCGCTTTTCGCACGAAAATATCAGGAACAACGCGAAGCGGACCGGAAGCGCATCGAAGACCTGCGAATCAAGCAGCAAGAAGCAGTTGACGCAGAGCGCAAGGCCATCGCGCGGGACCTTCATGACATCGTGGCGCATGACATCACCGTCATTTCTATGCAGGCCAAGGCCGCGGGATTCTCGGGTGATCCCGCGGTGGCCCAGGCAGCCCTCAAAGTTATTGGAGCAACCTCAAGGGAAGCCCTGCAGGATTTGCGGGTCATGCTCAATGTTCTGCGCAAAGACGGCCCAGCCACGCGTGTGGATGGATCGCTCGTCGATTCGGCAGGAAACGCGGCCAGCAGTCTGGAGATCCTGATTGGTGTTGAGGTTTTTGCCGAACGTTTGGTGGACCTAGGGCATCCCACCGAAACCAAGGTTGACCCTAAGCTTGCCTCGCTGCCGCAATCCGCGCAGACGGCGTTGTATCGGGTGTTGCAGGAATCCACGACAAACATCGTCAAACATGCTGAACCGGATGCTCCGTGCCGGATCGAAGCGTTGGTGGTCGGAAACCGCATTTGGCTGGAAGTTGCGAACGCGTTGCCCCGACTAAGCACAGATCAAGGCTTCGGCAGCGGTGGACATAGCTCGGGGATAGTTGGAATGTCCGACAGGATGGCAACTTTCGGAGGCACGCTTTCGGCTCAACGTGTTCGCGGTGATTGGGTAGTGCGCGCGGAATTACCCGCAAGTACGTTGGGAATGGGCAAGGGGCACCATGTGGAGCAAACGGGCGGGCAACGCATTTAGTGAGGTTACCTCACTAACTATGGCCAATAGTCTAATGTGCTGCACTGCCGGTGTGGATAGTGTTGTTACTAGATCGGCGGCATAGCCGATTGGTGGAACCCGGAAATGTTTTGCGAGTGGCGTTTCTAGGTATCACCTCCAGCACGCCAGACGACGCCAGTCCCGCTGACCAAGCCCCCAAGTTGGTTAGCACTAGGGGAATCGTGTCAAATGCTTTCCCCCAAGGAGCATTTGACGCCCAAGATTCCTGGTAGTTTCTACCCCCAAGGGAAGCTACCTTCGGCGCCGTCGGGCGTGCTGATGTTTAAGTACCCTTAGCCGAGCCGGGATCGAGTGATCCGGTTATTTGCCCCAGCGGGAATGAATTGAACTTGCAAGGCGGTTATCTAGCAGTAGGAAACCACCAAATCCCGCATGGAGAGCACCACATAAATGAGCATTGAAGCTGTCACAAACGTGTACGACCAGCTAGCCATCGACAAAGACACGGCAGACAAGCTGTTCCTTGAGGCCCGTACCGCCAATACTTTTTCGAACGACGAAGTCTCCGAAGAGACCCTTGAAGCCATTTATGAGCTCACCAAAATGGGCCCGACGATGATGAATAATCAGCCGCTGCGCATCACCTGGGTTAAGAGTGCAGAAGCCCGCGAGGCAGTTGTTGGCCAGATGATGGAAATGAATCGGCCCAAGTCCCTATCGGCACCCGCGCTGGCGGTGCTGAGCTATGACGCCGACTGGCACGAACAGTTCCCCGTGTTCTTCCCACACGCGGCCGAGCGCAAAGCGATGTTTGACGGCGATGCCACGATGCGAGCCGAAATCGCCAAAAACAACGCATGGATGCAGGCCGGATACTTCATCATGTCCGTCCGCGCTGCGGGCCTGCATGCCGGCCCCATGGGTGGATTTGACGCGGCTGGAGTGGACGGCGTTATCAACGAGGGATCGGCCAATCACGCCTTCCTGATTGTCAATGTGGGCACTCCGGGAGAAAACCCCTGGTTTGACCGGTTGCCGCGCCTTGATACTGAAATGGCCACCCGCAGTATCTAGGCACTAGGTACCTCTGAACCCAACAATGTCAGGCGGAGGACGCGTTTCTGCGTGTCCTCCGCCTGACGCCGTTAAGCCACGAGTGGCTAGGCCAGAAGCTGTTCGGCCACACGCGTTAACGCGCGTTCCAAAGAAGCTCGAAGCACGCGGGGCACTCGAATATGTTTTCCGATTCTCACCAGTCCTTCTGCTTCCATGGCACGCAGCAACGTCTGTGCGGCAGGAACTGTCTTTTCAAATAATGGTTGGAGGTGTTCTTGTTCGGGTGCCAATTCGCCGGGTGCGGGAACCGAGAACGCTGCTTCGGTCCGCGGTGGGTGGGCCGATCCAGCCTTTCCCAGTAGTGCCGCTGACATCTGGGTGACCATGTTCCCGTGCTTGGTCTCCACGCCGTTGAGCAGCATGTGAGCATAGATGCCTTCGGCCAAAAGATCCTTAACACCACGGGCGCTGAACCCAGAGTCGGCATTCAACGCCTCGGCGACAGCCGGGGTGGGTACAGCCTTCTCTAGCTGCTTAGTCAGCAGGCCCGCACGCAATAGTGCATCCCAGTAGGCACCAACCTTGGGGAGCTGCTCGATGGAGGCGACGGCCGTTCCAGCCTCCGGATTCCAAACCGCCGCCTTCGTGGTCGTAGCATCCAGCTTGACCTCCAAGCCAATGGCTGCGGCAGCTGCCACGAGGTCAGCTTCCAATAATCCGCCAGTGGGTTGGACTTCGCGGCCCTCGCCGACCCACTCGAGCAAGGCCCGTGCGGTATGAACCATCGGCAACTTGGCCCAACGTTCGTCCGCACTGGCATCGTCAAGTTCCGGAACTTGGACAGGCGACTGCCCGCCCTGGGCTGTGATGAGGTCAAAGACCGCCTGGAATTCCTCGACGGATCCGCTCCACCGCCCGCTCTCGGCGAGAAAGAGCACAAACTCGCGCAGCATGCTGGCACAGGTCACGGCGACTTCGTCACCGATCGACCGCAGATCCTTAAACTGGATAGCCAGCGCATCATGGTTCAGCTCGGACACCGCCACCTTTTCGCGCAGACGAGCGTGCACCGTCAGCAGGGTGACTAGGCCCTCGATGCCAGCTTCCGTGTCGGCGGGGGAGTGCTGCTGGTTGAAGTACGCGCGCAACGCCGCCACGTAGGGCAGCATGGCCCCGCGCACCTGATCTTCAAACTTCGAGGCCCCGGCACTGGGATTGCGGGCGGGGTGCCCTGCGTGTGCCTTGTTCTTGGCTGACTTTGCTTTTGACATGTCTTTACCGTCTCCCTCTAAATGGGTGCAATCAGTGGATTTATGCTGGGGGGGGTGGTGCTGCGCGTAGGAGTTAGTCGGCGAAGAGCGAGCGCACGTCATCGGCGCTGATCGCGGAGGCGAACGCCGCGTCATCGTCGAGCACCGCGGTGAAGAGCTTGGCCTTCTTGTCCTTCAACGCCATGACCTTTTCTTCGATGGTGTTCTTGGAGACCATGCGGTAGACCATGACGTTGCGCTTCTGCCCGATGCGGTGGGCGCGGTCGACGGCTTGGTTCTCCGAGGCAGGGTTCCACCACGGGTCCATGAGGAAGCAGTAATCAGCCTGGGTGAGGTTTAGGCCGAATCCGCCGGCTTTCAGCGAGATCAGGAACACCTGAACCTTCCCGGAGGTAAAGGACTCGATAACCTTGGCACGCTTGGTGGTGGACCCATCAAGATAGGCGTGCTCGATTCCTGCCGCGTTGAGACGATCACTGGCCTTGGTGAGGAAGGAAGTGAACTGGCTGAAAACTAGGGCATTGTGGCCCTCGGAGGTGAGATCCTCGAGTTGTTCAAGCAGGGCATCAAGCTTGCTGCTGGGCACCGAGGAGTACTCGTCGTCGATGAGTGAGGCATCCAGCGAAAGCTGGCGCAGCTTGGTGAGCGACGAGAACACGGCGAAGCGATTCTTGTCCATGTCTTCGAGCATTCCCAGCACCTTCTGGCGCTCGCGCTGCAGATGGCGCTGGTAGATCACGCGATGTTTGGGGCTGAGATCAAGCTCAAGAACCTGCTCTTGTTTCTCCGGCAGGTCGGTGGCCACCAATTCCTTGGTGCGGCGCAGCATGAGCGGACGGATACGGCGGCGTAGGCGCTTCAGGGCCTCGTCGTCTCCGTCCTTCTCGATGGGTTTCCGGTAAGTCTCGTCAAAGCGCTTAAGCGTGGGGAAAAGCCCCGGCGCAGCAACGGCAAACAAGGACCAAAGCTCGGAGAGGTTGTTCTCCATCGGAGTGCCGGTGATGGCCAGCTTGAAGGGTGTGGGGAAGTCGCGAGCCTGCTTGGC
This sequence comes from Paeniglutamicibacter sp. Y32M11, assembly GCF_019285735.1. GTDB lineage: Bacteria > Actinomycetota > Actinomycetes > Actinomycetales > Micrococcaceae > Paeniglutamicibacter. The sequence continues at coordinate 343,861 of NZ_CP079107.1, forward strand.
AGCCTGAGTCGTTGGGTTCTTCACGAACTGCGCCTCATCGAGGATCAGCCCCGAGAACTTGGTGGAAGCGTATTCGTCCTGATCGATGCGGAACAGGCCGTAGGAGGTGATGACGATATCCACGCTTGCCGCGATATCTTGCAACGGGACACCACCGCGGCGGACCGTTTCGGTGATGTAGATGCTGCTCAGGTCCGGGGCGAAGCGTCTGGCTTCGGCTTCCCAGTTCGAGACGACGGAGGTCGGGGCGATGACCAAGAACGGCGGCATCGGTCCCGTGGACTCGTCGTGGTGGTCCTTGGCATGCTGGATGAGTGCCAGCGTCTGCAAGGTTTTGCCCAGTCCCATGTCATCTGCGAGCACTCCGCCGAGTGAATTGTCGTAGAGGAAGGATAGCCATTCGAAGCCCTCGCGCTGGTATGGACGCAGCGTGGCATTGATGCCAGCCGGCACCGGGGCATGCTTGACGGTCATGATGTTCGTCAGTCCCTCGGCGGATTCCTTCCACGCTTCGGAGGCCTCCACGTTGGTGGCGATGTCTTTGAGGTCCTCCCAAAGGGATGCCTGATGCTTGGAAATTCGGATGCTTCCGTCCGCGGTCGCATCCGAGAGCGTGCGCGCCTCCTCGATGAGCCGGCGCAACTGCTCGTATTCCGGGCGGTCCAGCGCAAAGTACTTCCCGTCGGGCAGCATGAGGTATTGATCCGCGTGCGCCAGGGCTTGGAACAGCTCGGTGAACGGAACATTGTTCCCATCGATGCGTACCTCCACACCAAGATCGAACCAGTCATTCGATTCGGTGTTTTCCGTGGAGATGGTGATCAATGGGTCGGCAGTGAGTTCCTCATAATCCGCGGCTATACCCTCGACGGTGACTTCCAAATTCTTGATGCGACGCAGGGCGGGCAGCGCGGTGTTGATGAAGTGTGCCGCCTCGACTCCGGTCAAGGTAATGACGGTGATGTTGGCAACAGCATGGTGGTGCGCGTTGGTGAACACCGAATTGAAGGCAGCCGGGAAGTCGGCCATGGCGGCGCTTGCCTCGCGCTGCAGTACCATTTCGGCCTTGGTGTTTCGCTCGATGCCAGCGGTGGGCTGCGCGCGCAACGGTAGGAGGGTGTCGCCGTAAGAATAGCCCCAGTGCAGCTCAAATCCGGGAACGGAGGCTTTGTCCTCTTTGCGCTTACGTGGATTTTCGGGGCTCCACAAGACATGCTTAAGCAGCAGCTGCATGGTCGGTTCCATCGAGGTTGGTACCTGGATGGAGTGGTCAACTGAGGAGAGCTCGGAGGCCTTGGCTAATTTGGGGAGGTATTCCTGCTCAAAATTCTCCCGTGCGTTGGCCGGGATGAGTACCTTTTTGTCCGTGCCGAGCAGTCCGGTCAGAAGCGGAGGGATACGTGCGCGGGTCGGTGCCAGATTGAGATTTACATGTTTCATGCCCTCGGTAGCGCTCCACCAGAAAACTCCGTGGTCAGCGACGCTGCCGATGAAGTCGGTATTGAATTCCGCGGGAAGTATGTCGACGAGGGGGCGGACGCGAAGCTTCTTGCCCTCGGTGAGGACATCGGTCCTGATGGCGACGGGCTCGTGTACCTTGATGGTGGATTTTGCCGATGGTCCACGTAGCTCGACGCCAAGTCCGGCGGCCGTGCGCAGGTGCTCCCACAGCATGGGGGAGAGGAAGTCGCTTACCGAGAGATGGGTGCCGTTCCAGGCGGTGAAGGAGTTTAGCTGCAAGAGGGCGCAGAACCATTCAATCTGGTCTGGGTCGTAGGCGAAATCGAAGGGCAATTTAGGGATGCCGCCGGTTCGGGTGTAGCGAAAATGCTGCCATGCGAGATTGCCGGAGACCCAGCGACCCTTGTCATTGAGCTGCACGGGGCGCAGCACCAACTCAAGCTTTGAGGTGTGCGGGATATCCCCGCCCTTGATCTTCGCTATCGCTGCGGCCTGGTACCGGTGCAGCGTCCGTGGACGAAGCTCAAATTGAACCCCTAGTGTGCGTTCTTCGAGGTCTTGCTTCTCGGTGCCGTCTTCGCCCATCAGCGAGAGCAGGGTTCGTTCCCAAGGGGCCCGTGGGTCGATTTCCTCGACTTCAGTGGATCCGCCCCACATGTAGGCCAAGAGTGCAGCCGCAGCATGTTTGCAGTTTGAGCCCACGGGGCAGGTGCAAATGCCGTGTTGGGGCATCAAGTAGCCGTCGCGGATTTGGGAGTGCACGGCCGTCCGGTAAATGTTTCCGCCCGATCCCAGGACGCTGGCTCGCACGATGCTCATCGGTGCGACCCAGTCAACGTCCAGAACCCGTCCCTGAGTCGCGTAGGCTGCGCCGCGATCGAGGCTGAGGGGGCCGACCAGATTTCGAATCAGGGTGGTCGACGAGATCATGGGTGCAGCGGAAGACATGCCATCAGTCTAAAGGGGTGCGCCCACGTTACAGTCCTTTGCGCCGCCGCCGCGGTGCACATCATAGTTGCGACTGTTTGGGCGGCCGTGTGGAGGAACGGACCGTTGGACAACCTGCCGTGGACGAACTGGCTGCAGCTCTTGCTCTTCGGTCTCATTGGATCGAGGATAAGGGTGGGATTGCATCGCGGTGTAACGGGTCAGAAATCAGCACGTTACATATCTTTCTGTAGTAAATGCGGTCAGATGACGCATTTACTGCAGTTATTGCAGTTCGAGCGTCGTTGTGTCGTGAGTCACCGATGAAAAGTGAACTGGCGTTGCTTCGCATCACTTTCCCGGCCAAAGTTGAGATTAGATATTCGAAATTTCTTGAACGGGAGCGTGGATTATGGCCAGCACAGCAACGCCAGAACATGTAGTTATTGTCGGTGCAGGCTTCGTCGGTCTGTCTGCGGCTTGGTACCTGCAAGAAGAGGGCGTTAAGGTCACCGTGGTTGACCGCGGCGGCGTGGCCTCGGGCTCTTCGTGGGGCAATGCTGGTTGGCTCACCCCGGCGCTGACCTTGCCGATTGCCGAACCGTCGATCTTCACCAACGGCTTGAAGATGATGTTCGACCCGGCCTCCCCGCTCTACATTCCGCTCAAGGCCGACGCCAAGCTACTGCGTTTCCTGGTGGGCTTCGCGTGGCACAGTACCCCGAAGAAGTGGCAGGAAGCCATGCGCGTCTACTCGGAGATCGGGACCACCGGTCTGGACGCCTTTGACGAGATCGCCGAAGGTACCGGCGCGGGCCCGGGAGTCGCTGAAAAAACCACGTCGGCCGACCCGTTCCTGACTGGCTTCAAATCACTGAAGGACCGCGAAGTCCTGTTGCACGAATTCGAGATGATTCATAAGACCGGAGGCAACGTCGAGTTCGACTTGCTCACTGGAGATGAGCTGCGCGCCATCGAGCCGACTCTCTCCGATGACGTAGCTGCCGGCGTTGCTATCAAGAATCAGCGCTTCCTTAACCCGCCGAAGTACATGCAGTCCCTGGCCGAATCCGTGGTGGCTCGCGGTGGCGACATCGTTGGCGCCTTCAACGTCACCGACATCCGTGACAACGGCACCTCGGTGACCGTCATTGGTTCCGAGGGTCGCGCGATGACCGCGGATCACGTGGTCATGGCCACCGGAGCCTGGATGAATGACTTGACCAAGAAGTTTGGTGTCAACGTTGTGGTGCAGGCCGGCCGTGGATACTCGTTCACGGTTCAGCCCGAGGTCATGCCGACGCATCCGATCTACTTCCCGTCCCAGCGTGTGGCCTGCACCCCGTTGGGCGATCGTTTCCGCATTGCGGGCACCATGGAATTCCGCGACGTCAACCACCAATTGGAGCCCAAGCGCATCGAGGCCATCGTGGCCGCCGCGGCCCCGGTTTACAAGGGCATCAATTGGGAAAACCGCAAGGAAGAATGGGTTGGCGGTCGTCCCTGCACCGCCGATGGACTGCCGCTGGTCGGCGCCACTCGTTCTCCGCGCGTTCATGTGGGCGGCGGCCATGGCATGTGGGGCGTCGCTCTTGGTCCGCTCACCGGCAAGATGCTGGCCGCCGGGATCGTCGGCAAGGAAAAGCCGGCCGTGGCGCGACACTTCAACCCCCTGCGTAAGGGCTTCTGAGCCCCTCTTTTGTCAATGAAGTGACAAGGAACCCCAGGGCGGTGCGGAGGTGATTTCCGCGCCGTTCCTTGGGGCTTCTTTGACTTCATGACTGCTGACGCAAAATCTGAATCTTAGCGGCCGTGGTTCTCCTGTCGCTCGGATCTGTAGCCTCGACGACGGAGGCGGCTAGGGTCGGCTGTGGTGCCATCCGAACGAGGACGAACTCAATACCGTACGTAGCACCGGTTTCTAGAATTTCCATGCCTCGCGCTATGGGTGAAAGCGGCGTAATGCCAGAATGCTGAGGAGTAACGTCGGGATCATGAAGGGATCGTCCGTTGGGGATGAGGGCGGGACAATCGGTCTCGGCCGCCCATGGACTCCCGAGAAGGGTCAGCTCTCCATGAGAACGTATGTCGTCACAGGATCCGCTTCTGGCATTGGCGCTGCAACCGCCGAACTACTTCGCGAGCGCGGCCACAAAGTTATCGGTGTGGACCTTCGGAACGCCGAAGTGAACGCCGATCTTTCCACCGCGGCCGGACGTGCAAGCGCCATTGCCGACACCTTGCTTGCCAGTGCTGGAAAGATCGATGCGGTCATCGCCGCAGCAGGTGTCTCCGCACCCAAGGCGTTCACCGTCGCGGTCAACTTCTTCGGTGTAACGGCGTTCCTCGAAGGCCTATTGCCCGCACTCTCCGCATCGTCCGCCCCGCGGGTTGCCGTCGTTTCCTCTATGGCTTCCCTGCAGGTGAATTCCGAAGCGCTGGTCGAGGCGCTGATGGCCGGCGACGAGACCGAGGCTCTCCGCATTGGTGGCGAGCTGGAAGCTGCGGGACCGCGCACCGGCTACCTGAACTACCCATCATCGAAACGCGCGATTTCCCGCTGGATCCGCCGCGAATGCATCACCGAGGCATGGGCGGGTGCGGGAATTCCACTTAATGCGGTGGCGCCCGGAACCGTCATTACCAATATGACCCGTGAATTGCTGGCCACCGAAGAGGGCCGCAAGATGGCTGACGACAATGTGCCGATGCCGCTGAACTACCACTCCGAGGCAGTGGTGATTGCCCGCATGCTGGCCTGGCTGACGAGCGAGGAGAATACTCATGTCACCGGTCAAACGATTTACATTGACGGCGGCGCGGACGCAACGCTGCGCGGGGATGACATCTGGTCAAAGTAGTACCCGGTAATCATGATCAACACCCGCGTAGCCGTAGTGTGCACCTACTCTTGGGTGAGCGCCACGGCTACGCGGGTGTTCGGCGTTAAGCCATCGGGTCTAAGCCCTACCGAGGGGTTAGGGGTGGCGCGTGCCGTTGCCGCCGAGCACGCTCGCATATCCTTCGCGATAGCTAGGGAAAGTGAAAACGAAGCCGGTAGACAACAGGCGTGCGTTGGACAGGCGTCTGTCGCCTCCCCGGTTCACCGTGGCGGTGCCGACTTGAGGTTCGGGCAGCCCGAGTTGGTGTGCCAAGAAGGTCTGGACCTCGGATAATTCGGCGGGTTCATGATCTATCCCCAGGTAGAGCTGCGCCGGGGAATTCTCCATGGTGCAGAGGTGCACAATGGCGGCGGCGGCGTCGTCGCGGTGAATCCTGTTGGTCCATACCGAATGTTCGGGTTTGCGGGCGGCCCCGGTTTTTACCTGGGTGATCAGGTAGTTACGTCCCGGACCATAGATGCCCGCCAAACGAAGGACGATGGCAGAAGGGGCGAATTGATGCAGCAGCGTTTCAGCCTCGGCCAGGATCCGTGCGGTAGCGGTGCTTGGGGCAATCGCGGTGTCCTCGTCTACCCATCCGCCATTCGCATCTCCGAATACGGCGGTGGAGGAGACCATGAGCAAACGCCGGGGGGTAACTCCGTCGCGCTCAAGCGTCTGGATGAGGCGGCGCGTTGCCTCTAAATACGTGCGTCGGTAGGCTTCTTCGCTGCGTTCGGGCGCCGCGGGAGTGAAAACTATGACCTCGGTGTCGGGATCTATCCGGGGCCAGGTGGTGGCATTCGTGCCCAAGTCAACCCGCGCGCTGGCAAAGGTAGAGGGGAGCAGTTCGGGGCGGCGGCGCCACGCTGTGACGTGGTGGCCCGCGGCCTGAAAGCGGAGTCCGACCTCGGTACCGAGGTCTCCGGCACCGAGGACGAGTACCTTCACTTGGCGGCTGGACGCAATCCGGCTCGCGCCATGGCGTCCGTGTAGGCGGCAACCATTTCGTCGAACCATGCCTGCTGCTTTTCTGCCGAGCCTAGGAAGGCTCGATCAGCGGTGGAACGGACTTCGTAGATCTTGATACCACGCTGGTTAATGACCTGCTGGCCACCTGCCTTGATCCACGCCTGCACCAGGCGCTTGGCCTCGGTGCCATGGGCGATGATCGCTGAGGTGCGGTATGCGATTCGCATAAGCTCCTTCAGCGGGCGGATACCCGCCTTCACCTGATCCGGTGTTAGCTTGGTGCCGCCCTCGGGCAGCTCCCACGGGAAGACATTCCACGGGATACCAAAACGCGGCTCCAGCCCGGCAGCCTCATAGACTGCAGCAAGCCGTGCCGCGGTGGGATCGTCGTTGCGCAAAGACAGGAAGCCCGAAGACGTTCCGGGGCCCGGCGCGATTTGCAAGGAAATAACCCGAGCCTCATCTACGTCGTGCACTGGGTCAATGAGCGGAACCCGGGAACCGGGCTGCTGGTCCTGCAGCTTGCGACATAACGCAGTGAGTTCGGCGACGGAATCGTCCTCCACCTTGCTCAGCTGTTCTTCAAAGTACTCAGATTGGCTCATTATTCACCTTTCGCCCTCTCGTTGAGCCTACGCCGTTTATGGTCGCGGCGCATTCCGGCGGGCAGTCGCGCCGATGGATCGGGACAATCTTTTTGCCATTCACCGACCAAGCTGCGAATTCGCGGCTCGGTCTGGTGGGATTTTGGGCCTTCTTCGCGAGAGTCAAACGTGGATTTTAAACGCTGCAACGGATCTAAGGAGGCGTTCACGGGTTGGGAAGGCATCCTTACCACAAGCAATGCGGCACTGGGTGTCCGATTGTGAAACGCAGTTCCAGCCTTTAGTCTAGAAAGGACGATTGTATCGTGCGTCACACGCAAGCGAGCCTCCCGCAGGGGTATGGATCATGATCGGAATAGAGGACTACATGGATGTGCAGCCACTGGCCAACTACTCGGAGCTGACGCCGCTGCGATTCCTGCAACGCTCCGTGGAGGTTTACCCGTCCAAGGACGCCATCGTTCATGGCGCGAGGACCTATAGCTATGCACAATTTGGTGCCGAGGTTCAAAGGTTCGCGAAGGCGCTTGCCGCTCGCATCCACCCGGGAGATCGGGTGGCGGTGCTGGCTCCCAACATTCCAGAGATGCTTTTCGCTCACTACGCCGTCCCGCTTGCGGGTGGTGTCCTCGTGGCGCTGAATACTAGGCTCTCCGCCCGGGAGCTGGGCTACATCATGGAACATTCCGGAGCAAAAATCCTTCTTGCCGACTCCGAGTTGCTGGCCGCAACTGCTTCCCTGCGCTCCGAGATTCCAACCCTTGAGGCTCTCATTGAGATCCAGGATTCGGAGTTCGCCGGGATCAGGCCAGAGGTGGAAGTGGATGACATCTATAGTGACTTCCTTTCCACGGGCACCGGGGCGGATCTTGACTATGCGATTGCCGATGAGCGCGCGCCGATCACGCTGAACTACACCTCGGGGACCACGGGCAAACCCAAGGGTGTGCTGTACTCGCACCGCGGCAGCTACCTGAATTCTCTGGGGGAGGCCTTCCACCAGGGCTTTGACGCGCACACTCGGTATCTGTGGACCCTGCCGATGTTCCATTGCAACGGGTGGTGCACTCCATGGGCGGTCACCGCAGCCGGTGGCACGCACCTGTGCCTGCGCGGCGTGCGCGATCAGCCGGTGTGGGACGCGATTGATGACCTCGGCGTCACCCACCTCTGTGGTGCCCCGACCGTCTGCTCCATCATTGCCGACTCAACCCGGGCCCACGCGCTGGAGCGCGGCATCAAGATCACCACCGCCGGGGCGCCGCCCTCCCCAGCAATCATTCAAAAGCTGCAAAAACTGGGCATTGACGTGGTCCACGTCTACGGTCTCACCGAGGTCTATGGCCCCTATACGATCTGCGAGTATCAGGACGCCTGGGATGATTTGGATCAAGAGGCCAAGGCGCAGAGGGTCTCCCGGCAGGGCGTGGGCATGGTTCAGGCAGAATCGGCGCGCATTGTGGATATGGAGATGAAGGATGTGCCCGCCGATGGGGAAACCATGGGTGAAATCGTGCTGCGTGGCAATAACGTGATGATCGGCTATTACCGCGACGAGGAAGCCACCGCCACCGCGTTCGCCGGAGGGTGGTTCCACACCGGGGATTTGGGTGTGATGCATCCCGATGGCTACATTCAGCTCAAGGACCGTGCCAAGGACATCATCATTTCCGGCGGTGAGAATATTTCGACCATTGAGGTCGAGCAGGCTTTCGCGAGTCATCCGGAGGTCCTGGACGTCGCGGTGATCGGTGTGCCGGACGAAAAATGGGGCGAAACTCCGGTGGCCTACGTTATCCTGTCCAGCGGTTCCCACGTTGATGCCCCAACCCTGCAGGCTCACGCCCGCACCCAATTGGCGGGATACAAGGTTCCCAAAATTATCAAGTTCCCTCAGGATTTGCCGCGTACTTCCACCGGTAAAGTCCAGAAAAACGCGCTGAGACAAAACGCTTAAGCGCTAGAACTGAGGGCCCAGAAAACCGCGTCAACCCACCCGAAACCGAACGTTGGCAGGGTTGACGTGGTGCTATTTCCACGCAGTCACATCCGTGACACCAGCAACATTAGCCACATAGGGTGTACCCAGCACGAGTACTAATCCGCAGGAAATAGGCGACTCCCCCGTCTCTTCCTTGGCTGAAAGAGTAGATATCATGCGTCCTCAACACGTTTCGTTGAAAATCGCGGTGGCCACCTTGTCCACATTGGGTTCCGAGCCCGGGAGGCCACGGCTCGGGCGCAGTATGGCGCTGCGCCGTGTGGATCTTCCCCGGGGGCACGGCCGCCGTTCGGCGGTTATGCCGATGCTCCGGATTGCTGCTGGGTGACGGGGCCGTCCTTTATCTAGAATCACATAGGGTCCGGGCCCGGATACGCCGCGCATTAATCCTTACGCGATGGGGTGGCGGGGGGATTACCCGTGTGAGCTTCCGCTGGTAGGCTGAGTATCGAATCTTTGTTCTAGAAAAGGCGGTGCTCGTGTTCGGAACAGATTTGCCGCAGCCACAGCCGCCCTCGCCCGATTCACAAGGTCCGGTCGGTGCCGTAGAAGCCATGGGGTTTCCCTCTCCGGCGAGAGATTACTACAACGGCGGAATCGATCTGAACCGCCTCCTGATTAGGGACCGAACGTCCACTTTTCTCATGCGCGTCTCCGGCAACTCGATGGCCTCCGCGGGGATCAGCCACGGAGACGAAGTTATTGTGGACAGGGCTCTGGCGCCACGCGATGGATCAGTGGTCATTGCCATCCAAGACGGAGAACTGGTGATCCGCAGGCTAGTAGATCACCGGGGCTCCCTCGTCCTCGTCAGTGACGAAGTGCCAGCAGAACAGGCAGAAGCCGTGGCCGAAGAGACCATCGTGTGGGGCGTCGTCACACGATGTTTGCACCATGTGTAGGAAATCAGTCATCGCGCCGACGCCTCGTGGCGTACCTGCCAGAACTTGTGCCAGCCAGCCTCATCCGAGCGACACCACCGTGGCGGCGTCGGCTACAGGGGTTCCACCTAGATTACAGCGTTCCTTGGCGAGGACATCATGAGCGAACGAATTGCGTTGGTGGACGTTAATAACTTCTATGTCTCCTGCGAGCGGGTCTTTGACCCGAAGCTGGTCGGCCGACCGGTTGTCGTCCTTTCCAACAACGATGGTTGCGTTGTGGCGCGCTCGCAGGAGGCTAAGAACCTAGGAATTACCACCGGTGCACCCTTTTTCCAAGTCAAACAGTTCATGCAAAGCCATGGCATGGTGGTGCGATCGAGCAATTATGAACTCTATGGGGACATGAGTGCCAGGGTCATGGAAGTGCTCTCGCGCTACGGGACATGGCAAGAGGTGTACTCCATCGATGAGTCGTTTATCGGTGTTCAAGGTAATCCCGACCAGCTTGGCAAACTAGCGACAACTATTCGTGCCGCCGTAGCCCGCAGCGTCGGGGTACCGGTGTGTGTGGGCGTTGCGCCCACCAAAACTCTGGCCAAGTTCGCCAACCACGTCGCCAAGCACAATGCCCATCTTGGCGGGGTATGTTCCATGGATTCCATGGACCCACAGCTTGTTGCGGACATCCAATCCAGGGTTCCGGTCACGGATCTATGGGGCGTCGGCTCGCGCACCGGAACCCGGCTCGCCGGGTTGGGCATCACCAGCATCGCTGACCTCAAGGCCGCCGATGTTACTGACATTCGCAAGAAGTTCTCCGTAGTGCTTCAACGCACCGTGCTGGAACTTAACGGAACGCCGTGTATCGCCCACAATGAGGAGCGAGCTGACAAGCAGCAAATCATGTACTCACGCTCGTTCTCCAGCCCCGTGCGAACCATCGAGGAGATGGTTGAGGTGATGTCCATTTATGCCCAACGCGGTGCCTCCCGATTGATGAACGACGGACTCTGGGCCACCTTAGTCACTATCACCGCCGGCACCAGCCGCTTCGCCTCCGGAGAAGCGTCATTCCCCTCGATCACCCTCAAACTTCCCGCGCCCACCCAGGACCCGATTTTGCTGACTCGGCTAGCTGTCGGGGCCATGCGGGAAATCATGCTTCCGGGCGCTTCCTACGTACGCGGAGGTGTCGTTCTCTCCGGATTACAGCCCGAACCCGAGCAAGCGGTCTTTGGAATCTTTGACGCAGGATCGGATGAGAAGCACGTCGGCGATGTGCTCGGAGCGGTCAAGGCCCGGTTCGGGAACAAATCAATTGGCTTAGGCTCTGGGGGACTAGCCACGGAACCCGGGTGGTCGATGAAGCGAGACTATTCCTCGCCAAAGTTCACTACCGAGTGGGCGGAGATTCCGGTCGTGAAGGCCTAGTTTTTGCGGTCATGAGCGGGGGAACAGATTTCCTCGGGGCAGCCTTGCCACGTTTTAGAAAAATGCGCCACGATCTGAAGACCGCGCTCAAAAGCGTACCTTGTGGCAGGGTGGCCGTTCATGATGGTCGCTGAATGGCGGATAGCAAGGAGGAAGAATTGGCACACTGATTCGTAGTTCCATAGGTCCATCGCCGTATCAATGACTTCGTCATGGCTCATGAATTCGGGGTCATCAACCACATCGTGAGCAATCGCGGCGACGATGTCCCTATCTAGGCGGTGGTGCTGATCGCAATCGCACCATTCGATGCCCCGCGATGGAAGCTGCCAAATATCGGGTTCGCGATCAGACTCGGTCGGTTCTTTCGGGTAGTCGGACGGGAATGCAGCAATGAATTTTTGGTTGCTAGATAGCGGGGAAGTTTCCACAGGTTCCTCCTTGAAATGCTCTTGGGCTCAGCATAGGCGTGGCCACCCACAGGTACCCGAGATACCGAGAAGGACGCACACATTAACGAGCGCGGCTGGGTAGGGAATGCCAAGCGGGGGAATACTGGTGGTGAATTTTCTTTCTAAATTCGGGAAATCCCACAAATCTCTGACAGGCTAAAAGTCGAGGGAGAGGAATGAGTCATCATGAACGGCAGGAGAACAGCGATGTACCAGCGTAGAAAACGCCTGTCGCTGATGATGCTCCCGGCACTGGTTTTAGTTGGATGCACCGCGGCACCCGCGCCCAGCACGACGACGCACAGCTCTTCCGCATCGTCCCCCAACACCCGCGCTCCCATCACGATCCCCGAGCCTTCCCCGGTGACCTCGAGTGCAGACACCTCACCTCACGACCCCGGAACCACTGCCACTCCGAGCCCTAGCACCGAGCCGTCGGCTGTCCCGCTAGATGCCGCGCATCGGCAGCTGGCCACGATGAGCAGGAAAGAAAAGATTGGTCAGGTGCTCATGGTGGGAGTCCCTGCCACGGGGAGCAACTCCGCCGATTTATCGACCATCACCCGCAACGCGCTGGGGAATGTGTTCCTCAAGGGTCGAAGTAGTGCAGGGAGTGCGGCAACGGGCGAGGTCGTCGAACGCATTAATACGGCCATCGTCAAGGGAACGGCCGCGGACATCACGCCGTATGTTGCCACCGATCAGGAAGGCGGCAACGTCCAGGTGCTACGGGGTGCCGGATTTTCCACCCTGCCCACCGCCTTGGTCCAGGGCAGCTGGGACAGCACGACACTGACTCACCGCGCCACCGAATGGGGCAAGGAGCTGGCCGCGGTCGGCATCAACCTCAACCTCGCCCCGGTGGCCGACACCGTATCCTCGGCGTCCTTTGCACCATCCAACGGTCCCATTGGACAGTGGAAGCGCGAATACGGTTATACGCCCAAGGCCGTTTCGAAGGCGTCACAAGCCTTCACCAAGGGGATTGGGGCGGCGGGAGTTGACTCCGTTATTAAGCATTTTCCAGGACTGGGCCGCGTCACGCAGAACACCGACATCGCCGAGAATGTCATTGACACCAAGACCACCCGCAATGATCCGTATCTTGAACCCTTCCGGGCGGGCATCGCTGCTGGCAATGAGTGGGTGATGGTCTCCAACTCCTACTACTCCAAGATCGACGCCAAGAACATTGCGCCGTTCTCTTCCACCATCATGCGGGGGATGCTGCGCGAAGACCTCGGTTTTACCGGCGTCATCATTTCCGATGACATGTGCGATGCCACGCAACTTTCGCCGTGGGGCTATGCGACGCGCGCAGTGCGCTTCTTCGAGGCGGGCGGAACCATGATGCTGTGTGTGAATGCTGGGAAGCTGGGCCAGATTTCCGCGGCTCTGGCAGAGCAAGCGAAAAAAGATCCGGGATTCGCTCGCCTCATTGATGCCGCGGCGCTCAAGGTGCTCCAAGCCAAGCAAGACGAAGGTTCCTAGAGAACCAAAAGATATCCTCCGGCCCTTTCGCGCAGCGACGCCAACAGAAGAAGACGCTGCGCTTCGAAGCCCAGCTGGGACTTCTTCGAAATCCAGCCGTATTGATCGCTATGGCCCGATTTCCATCCCTCGGCCCACGAGTGTATGTCTGCGATGAGCTCAGGATCTAGCCCCAGCCGGTGCGGATCGATCTCGCGCCCCGATGAGGGGTCCCCCAACGGCCAGCGCCGCCCATGCGCTGGCTCCAAATGAACCACCAACCGCTCTTGAACACCCAAATACTTGATGAGTAAGGCATCGGGGTTCAGCGTTCCGGATGACGGACAGATGATGGAGGAGCCGACTCCTGTGGCCAGGGAGCTGAAGGCGGCAGACCGGTAGCCCGGACCGCTTCCACCATGACCCCACAGGCGCAGGGCAGGATCCACCATGATCCCCATGGCATATTTGGGTGCCCTCCACGGTGCCGGCGCATTGACAGCAACACAGCTGAAAAGGAGTTCTCGGGCCGCGACGGATATGTAGTCGCCGCGCACGCCCGTCGTTGATTGCAGGATGGTTTGGAAGCGGAGCACGTCGCTCGGCGTGGAGAACGCCGTGCCGGCCGGGCCAGCCCACAAGGTGGAGTAGCCGGTGGGACTCAGCGAGGTTTCGGGTAGTGGATAGCGTGTTGAGACCATGCCCAGCGGCGTAAAGACTTCGCGTTCCAGCACGAGGTGCAAGGGTTCGGCCAACAAGGATTCCAACAGTGCGCCCAAAAACCAGTATCCGGTGTTGCTATAGGTGAAGGATCCGGGGATCCCGGTGGATGAGACGGAGGTGATCTGCTTCAAGTCCCATGGCCGACCCGGCTGCTCGTGGACGGCGCGAAGGTAGGCCGGAGTGTGGGCATAGTCGCCCAGTCCCGCGGTGTGGTTCAGCACCGCTTTGATGCTGCCATGCCCCGGAGCTCCGGGAAGGAATTTAGCGATCTTGTCGGTGACACGCAGGGCGCCGGCATCCATCAATCGCTGTACCGCAGCGGCAATAAACATCCTGGTCAGGCTAAAGACCGGAAGCGCATCTTTGTCACCGAAAATACGCAGGACACCGGATTCGCTGGGATCCCGCCGGGCGGCGGCCGAGTCGGTGGGTAGCTGTGCCACCAACGATTCAAAGGCCGCAGCACTACTCATGGCCATGAGCCTAGGTCAGCATCCGCACGGCGCAAGCAAAAGGCGCGGCCCGGGGAAACCTGCGGTGAAATATTCACCGCGCCGTCCCCGGGCCGCGCCCGTAAGGTGCCAATAGCTTCATCGGAACCAGTGCTGTAGTGCTACTTGCGAGGCTGCACGTCCAATACCTGGGCGCGCTGTCCCGAGGAATTGTGCAGGTGCAGGAGCAGCGCCTTGGCCTTGGTATCGGTGGAGGCTACCGTGGCTTTTAGCTGGCTCTTGTTGAGATCGGCGAACACCGTTCCCTCACCGGCGAAGGACAATGCCGGCTTGATCGCGTTGAAGTCGATCCAGTCGGTGGCGTCAACAGGAACGTTGGCGCCTGTCTCATCGGAGTTGTACTGCGAGTAGGAGTACACGCGGTAGGAGATCGGTGCGTCCGAGCCAGTCAAACCCAGCGCAGCGAGCGACACCGGGAAGCCGGCTACATTGGTGTCGAAGGTATTCGAATCAACATCTCCGCCCAGTCCGTTCAGGAGCTGCAGGTCAACCTGCTTCACGGGGTTCAGACTGTAGGTGGCTACCAGATCGGCGTCGAGTCCGTCGGCGACGGTATTAAAGGTGACAAAGTCTGCCTCGCCGTCGCCATTGGTGTCGATCTCGATGTCGATCTCGGTACCGCCGGCCAAATGCGCCCAGTTGCCCCAGGTGCTCACACCGAAGTTCAGCAGACCATCGGCAGCTCCGGTGCTGGGGGCGGTGGTGGCCGCACCCACGTGCTGCAGATCCATTTCGCGTGCGCCCGGAACCTCATCGGCGCTTGCCGGGAGCTTGGTCGACGATGCGCCAAGTTCAAAGGCGGAGACCAGCGAGCGTACCTGAGTGGCACCGGATCCCGCCACGACGTCGTCGCCGGCAAGTTTGATGGTGCCGGTGGTGGCGCCCTTAGCGAAAGATGCCTTCTTTGCGGCCATGTCGGAAACCAGTTTTGGTGCCGCATGGACGGGAACACGCAAGGTCGGTGCGGTGGAGCTGGTGAGTTCCACTCGACCCGAAACATCGGCAACCCAGGCCCGCGGCAGACCAAGCTGCTCGGTGTCCATGGTTGGATCGATAGTCTTCGCGTACTTGTTCGCATCCACGTTCAACGTCACCTTGACGTTAGTGGTGGCGCCCGCGGCGAGCTTGACCGATTTCTGGCTCAGCGTGTAGCTGGCGCCCGGAATCTTCGTGGCCGGAAGGTAGGCCACCTTGTAGGTCTGGCTCTTATCGGACTTGTTGACCACAGTGATGGACTTGGTGGCCGAGTACTTCTTCTTGTCCACCTCGATGACACCGAAGCTCACGCTGGTGAGGTCCGGGTCCGCGGTGGCGAAGGCGTAGACGGGAGTCTCCAATGCGGCGTCGGCGATCACTCGACCGGAACCCACGCGGTTGGGGCCGTAGGCCTCGCCGTTGGCGGCCAGCACATCCGCGGTGGCGGTATTCATCATGATCGACTTGATTTGGTACGCGGTGTAGTTTCCGCTGCCGGCGACAAGTGCGGCGATGCCCGCGGCGTGCGGGGTGGCCATGGAGGTACCCGACATGACTGCCGGAGCGTTGCCGGTACCCACTCCGACGGAACCGATGAGAGTTCCGGGGGCAGCAATATCCGGCTTCACCACGCCTTCGGAGCCGTGGACACCACGCGAGGAGGACGAGTTTAGTGTGTCTCCCAGCCCGGAGTCACTTGATGCGGTGCCAACGAGCGCCGGATCCAGGGTGACGTTCAGGGTGCCGGCCTGGGCTGCCGGGCGCAAGGTATCGGAGTAGGCCTTGGTGAACTGTGCGCCGGGGATGGTCGCGTTGCCGGCGATGCCGGCCTCGAAGACCGAGACCTCGGAGTCCAGGATGACTCCGGTGGCGCCGGCTGCCTCGGCATTGTTAAAGCGGGTTCCGGAGCCACAGGGGAACTCGAGGTTTTCGCTCCACTGGAGCCACACCCACTTACCGGTAAGCGAGCCCGCCTCAAAAGGATCGCAGCCGAAGGCGTTGGACTCCGGGGCCATCACCACGGCGCCGCTTAGCGCAGCGGGATCGGCGGCGGTGTAGTTGAAGTTGGAGGAATACTGACCGGCCGCGGTGCCAGCGTTCTCGGCAGGAGCATTGACGGTGATGCCATCGAGCGTGACCTTGGTGGCCACGGAGTTAGCGACGGTCAGTGCGGAACGGGCATTGCCCGGGGAGCCTCCGACGTCCGTCACGTCACCGGCGTTGCCCGAAGCCACCACCGAGAGGATGCCCAAGTCGGTCAGCGAATTAACAATGTCATTTTCCGGGTCATCGGCTGGGGAATGATCCGAGCCCAGCGACATGTTCACAATCTGGGCGCGGTCATCGAAGTTGCCATCGTTGTTGGGGTCCAACACGTAGTCAAGAGCCTGACCCACCACAGAGGAAGAACCGCCACAGCCGAAGACACGAATGCCAACTAGCGCGGCTTCCGGGGCGCTGCCGGGACCGATGCGCATGGCCGCTACATCGTCAGCCGTGAGTTTGGTGTAGTCGCCGGTAAAGGTGGAGCCGTCAGCGTTAACGCCGTAACCGGCTGCCGAACCTGCGACGTGGGAGCCGTGTCCGGCGGCCGCACAGTCCAGCGGGTTGGCGTCGGGCTGCGGAACCGGCTGGTAGTCCTCGGCATCGGGGTCGGCGTTGTAGTTATCGCCCACCAGATCCCATCCGCCGATGAACTTGGCCGGATCGTAGAGTCCGGAGTCAGCAGCGGGGAGAGCTGTCGAGTCCTGTGCCTGCTTGTATCCGTCGACGGTTCCGGGTCCACCGAATCCGGCGTGGGTGTAGTCGATGCCGGTATCCAGAACGGCAATGGTGACGCCTTGGCCGGTTTCTTGTAACGCGCTCCATGCTTGCAGGGCGCGGGTGTCGATGTCGGCGTTCTTGTTCTCGGGTGACTTGGGAACAATGGCGGTGATCTTCTTGACGTCGCTGCGTGAAGCCAATGCGCGCAACGCCTCCGCGTCGCCGCGTAGCGCAACTCCGGGAATGGAGTTGGTGGTCGAGTAGATGACATCGGCCTTGGCCTGCGCTGCCGCAGACTTTCCCTTGGCCTTGATGTCGTTACGGATTTCCTTGACCTTGCCAGCGTTCTTGGTGGTCTTGCCGTGGGGCTTTTTGGCGCTGTCTGGCTGGGTGGCGGTAAACGCGCCCTGTCCCTCGAACTGCACGAATACGGAAACTTCTCCGCTGGCAGTGGACAGGGGGCCAGCTACCTTCAAGTTCTGCAACGACTTGGTGGCTAGTCCGCCGATTGATGGGGAATCGCCATTCGGGGCGACGTCGATCGTGGGAGGTGCTGCAAGAGAGGGGACGGACATGGTGACGGCCAGGGCTAGCCCGGATGCCGATGCCAAAATCGTCCGCGCAAGCTTGTGGCGACGCGGGGTAAGCATAGTTCTCCTTGAATGGGATGGGAGCGATGCGAGAAACACCCGTGAAACAGGGGAATCCCAAGCGACATCCTATGTGAGTTCAAGCACATATCAAGGGGTTGTTTGATATTTTTTACAAAAAAGACATCGTGCCGACCCAAGTGCCCATGCGTGTGAGAGTCGTTGGTGAGGGAAGCTGGGGACGAAGTGTCGGCGCTGGTTGTTAGCGTGTTTTCAGGTCGGTGGTTCTGTGAGGAACCTCAGCCGATCAGCATGAGCGCCGGAATGTATCACCGGGTTGCGGGTGGCCCTGGGCAAGGACGTCGACCGCAATTGAGGGACAAACATACGGTGTGGCTCGGCCGTTTCTTGGGGAAACGAAAAACGCTGGTCCCATGCAATTTGCATGGGACCAGCGTTTACTCATCGCCGAAGGTATTCAGGATTAGCGTGAACCGCCCTGCCACAATGCATCAAAGGGAGCCGCCGAGGAAACGCGGTTCTTGATGCCCTCGGTAACAAAGGCCTTTGCGTTGCGAGCAGCCTGCAAGGGTGTCTCACCCTTGGCCAGCTCCGCGGTGATCGCAGCAGCTAACGAGCAGCCAGCACCAGAGACTGCAACCTCGCCGACCTTGGGTGCGGAGAGAATCTCGAGGGTTTCACCGTCGTAGTAGACGTCCACGGCTTCGCTGCCAGCAAGGCGGATTCCGCCCTTGGCCAGTACCGTTGCCCCCGAGATGGCATGGATCTTCTTGGCGGCCTCGGTCAGGTCCTCAACGTTGTTGATCTTCATCCCGGAGAGGGACTCGGCCTCAAAGTGGTTGGGGGTAACAAAGGTGGCAAGTGGCAACAGGTTTGCTTTGAGCGCTTCGTCGGTGTCCAGCGCGTGGCCCGGCTCCTGGCCCTTGCAGATCAACACAGGGTCGAGCAAAACGTTGTCCCATTGCTGGGACTTTAGAGCCGTTGCGACGGTGTTGATGGTGGCCGGGGAGCCCATCATGCCGAGCTTTACGGTTTTTAGATCTGCGGCGTAACAGGTCTGGATGGCTTCCAGCTGATCGGCAATGACCTGTGGTTCGACGGGAACGAAGCGATGGTTCCAGTTGTCCTTCGGGTTAAAAGATACGATGCACGTCAACGCGACAATGCCGTAGGTGCCCAGTTCCTGGAAGGTCTTCAGGTCGGCCTGGGCGCCGGCGCCGCCGGTTGCTTCAGATCCGGCGATGGTCAAAGTGATGGCGGGACGGTTCCCGGTGGAGACAGAGGTCATGAATTCATTTTAGGCGCGCTTTTCCATGCTACGGCGCAGCCACGATCATCGGATGGCCAGATCGATAGTCGCTGTTAGCATTCAGGACCGGGTGAACGTGGTCAACTGAGTGGCGTTGGACCACCCCGCGGGCCGATGTTCGCGTGTGCCCTGAGCGGTGTCGGCGCAGATCACCATAAACAACACCGCCAAGCCCTGACCCGCAGCGGCGGCCGAGAGATTGGCCAAGATGGCTGCACGGAATTGCTCAACGTTTGCGGTGGCCGTGATGCTGGGATCGGCCAATAGCGCAAAACCGTCGCCGAAATGGACTCGACCCCGACCCGCGGTTGCATCAAAATCGGCAATTTCAACCACGTCATAGTCGTTCATGGGAGCTTCAAAGAGCGTGGCCGTTTCGGGCAACTGTGCCACCTGTTCCACATCGCTGGACAGGGCAGCCAACAACACTCGGCGGTCGGTGAGTGTCCACCCGCGTGTGGCCAGATCCCGACCAACCTCTGCATCGGGGGTACCGAGGAACGTCAAACGTGTCTGGGAATCGGGGGAGTCTGCTGTGGTTTTTTCTAACAGCCCGTTGAGATCGGAAGCAGCGGGCCATCTGCTGGTGATTTCATAGTCACTACCGTCTTCGGAAACGCTGTGGAGTTGGCCGTCTTCATCTCGCAGTACCGTGCGGTCTCTAAGTACGGCAAATGCCTGAACCCAATGCGGGAGGGTGGTGGACTCGAACGACATTCAGGATGCTCCTATTTCTCATAGAGGTCATCGCAGGAACACGAGGGACGCGACGTGGCAGACCAACCGGTGGGGCTGCCGCTGACTATTCCTCCGCATTTCCTACTTCACTACCGACTCTACGCCTGCTGCGGGTGGTGCTTGGGACACTGCGAGGATCACCCGCCACGCTGATCACCGGGAGATGGAACGAACCAAGGAGAGCAAGTCATCGAGGATGCTGCGCACTACGGGTAGGCGCGAAAGGACGACCAAACGGGCGATGACCGGCGAAATGTTTTTGATGAGTCGATGGCTACGTGATGCCTCGTCCGAAGTGTCGTAGGCCCAAAAGAGGAAAATGCCACGTTGGATCAACCAGAGAAGTTCGGGAAGGTCATGACGAATGGCTAGCGGCGGCAACGGACTACTGGCAGACACCACTTGGCGCCACAGCTCAAATTCCATGCTTCGTTGCGCTTCGTTGGGCTCTGCGGGAGATTCGGCAAAAGCCGCGCGGATAAAAGCGGGGCCAAATTCGTGGAACGGCGCCAGAATTTTCAAGCCGTTGCCCAGCGCCAAGCGAATGTTGGCTTCCAAGTTGTTCCCCGGGCGTAGCAACGGTCCAACGCTACTTCGGTGTTTCTGCACCAATCCACGAAATAACTCGTGGACGATCTCATCCTTTGAATCGAAGTAGTAGTACGCGTTGCCCAAAGAAAGGCCGGATTCTTGGGCGATACTGCGCATCGTGGTGCCAGCAAACCCTTGGGCAGCGAATAACTTCATGGCAGTGTCCAGCAGCAGCTGACGTGTTTCAACGCCCTTTGCTGTTTGCTGTCCCATGACTTTCCCCTTACTGGCTCTTCGCTGACACTCATTATAGTCATTTTTGAACGTGTTCAAAAATGCGCTGTTTTGGTCAAAGCCCGAGTTCCCCTGCGGGTCTTTAGAGGTTTTCGATTTCCTCGGGAAACCGCAAAGTTCATGTGTGTAGACACAGAACGCATAGGAAACGGCTGAACGATTTTCAACGGTTGAAGGCACGTCCCCAGCTTTCGGGGCCCGGCCATGAGGGAGCGATGACATGACGGATGGGAGTCGAATCAACGCGGGTAATGGGGTGTGCGGACATTAGCAGTGGAGCTGTTGATTCCGGTACAGCGGCGCCGCCCACCCGACATGGGATACTTGAACCTCAAGTGCTAATACAGCGAGTGGTCCTGGCTGCACACACTTTCCATCGGCGTACCTCGCCTTGGAAGTTGTTGCTCTCCGGGGCCAACTTGGCGAACCACTTCTTCGATTGGGTACAACCATGGGCGAAAAATCCGCCTCCATCAAACTACGTCCACAGGCTTCGCGCGCCATTTTTGCGTCCGCGGGAAGCCCCTATTTTTCCACGGTGCTGGCACTGATGGCCGTCGTGGTCATCCTCTCCAACATCGGCGCCGCGAAGGGGGTGACCTTTGGCCCGATCGTCACCGACGGTGGGTTCTTCCTTTTCCCGCTGGCCTACATCCTCGGCGATGTCATCTCCGAGGTTTACGGCTTTAGGGTCGCCCGCCGGGCCATCATCACCACCTTTGTGCTGGCAGCCTTCTCCACCCTCTGCTTCTGGATCATGATCGAATTGCCCGCCGCCGATTGGTATGACGGCCAGGCCGCACTCGAGCGCACACTGGGACCGGTCTGGTTGATCGTCCTAGCTTCGTTACTGGGGTTCTTGGTGGGACAAACACTGAATTCATTTGTCTTGGTAAAGATGAAAGAACGCTTTGGAGAACGCGGGCTGGTAGGACGCCTCATGGGTTCCACGGGGGTGGGAGAATTCGCCGACACCTTGATCTTCTGTTCCATTGCGGCTTCCGTCATCGGGATAACCGACCTGAAGACGTTCCTGAATTACCTGGTGGTCGGTTTCGTTTACAAAACCGCGGTGGAGTTCCTCTTTGTCCCCGTGACGACGCTGGTCATCCGCTGGTTTAAGCGACGTGAACCTAGCTATGTCGCCACTGGCTCGGAGGCCAATAACGCCGTTTAGCCGCGCACCACTAATAAGGGGCGGCAAGCCCATCTTTCACCAATGGCACATGGTCAAGGGGAGGCTTGCGGCCCCTTGTTGTGTCCGCGGTTCTCATCCGAAATGCTGAGGCTTGCTGGTGTGGAGCATTGGTAGCATCGGGGCATGGAGACCACTCACCGCGAGCTGCTACGGGCCACCGGACTAGTCGCTGGCTATGGCGGTAACGACGTGTGCGGCCCGGTAGACCTTGTGCTCGAAGCAGGCCAAGCGCGGGGTATTGTCGGGTTTAATGCCGCAGGTAAATCCACGCTGCTGCGCACCCTGGTGGGATATCAGGAACCCGTCAGCGGAGAATCTGTGATCCTGGGATCGTTCACGGACGACTCAAGTTTCATCTACAGAAAAGCTGTGTCGGTGGTATTCGACGAAGATGCGTTCTTCCCCTCACTGAGCGTGGAAGAACATCTGCAGCTGATTGCCGGCGGCCACCAGATCGAGGAGCCGCAAGCCGCGGTCGAGGCGGAATTGAAATTCTTTGACCTCACTGCGGCTCGTACCTCATATCCTCACCGCTTGTCCTCCGGGCAGCGCCGCAGATTGCTGTTGGCCGCGGCACTGGTACGCCCATCCCTTTTACTGGTCCTAGATGAACCCGAACAACGACTGGACCCGGTCATGCGCGCCGCCCTAGCGCTACGTCTACGACGTCTGGCCGATGCCGGCACGGCGCTGCTGGTCATCACCCATGATCCCGAGTTCCTCACCATGGTGGCTGACTCCGTGCTGCTCATCGTGGATGGTCAGGTCATAGAGGCAAGTGTCCAAGACGGGGCGGCATCGATTGCCCACGGCTGACGCGCTGGCGGCTCTGGATAACACGCCCGTGGACTTTGACCCATGGGCGCGAAACCGCGTGGCGGAAAAGTTAGCTCGCCGCGATGACTTCTGGGACCGTTTGGGCGATTTTTATGTCACCATGCTGGGCGCTGCGATCATTTTTTCCTACGCCGCGGGTCTGGCCTTTGCCTTCGCTGACCAACTTCGATCCGCGTCCGACGGAGGATTGATCCGGGATGGCCTTGGGGTGGTGCCCGGCTCATCCGCCGCCTCGGCGCTGGTCATGCTCGGCTTATTGGGTGGTTTGTCGCTGATTGCTCGTCTGGGCCCGGCCGCTGTGGACCGGGCTCAAGGGTTTTGGTGGTTGAGTTTGCCCGTGGTGCGGACCGGGTTCCTGGCTCGATTGCTGCGTCAGCGATTGGTCAGTACTTTCGCCATTGGTGCCTTCCTTTGGCTGCCCATCGGCTATGGAAGCGTGATGGCGGGCATATCGCCCGGCTCAGCGCTGGGAGTGTTGCTCGGCGCCGTGACCCTAGGGATGCTTTTTGTGCTGATCTCACTACTGGCTGCGTTCTCGCAGACCCGCGGGCGGGGGCCAACCTTCCTTGCCGTGCTGAATTGGATGTGCGCAGCGGTGCTGGTGGCTTATCTGGTGGACGTGCTCTTGCGGGTGGGCGGAAGCGGCACCATGGAATGGTTCTGGTTTTCGCTGCCTTCCCGGTTGCCCGTAGTGGCCCAGGCTGGAGCCTGGTGGGTCCCAGTGGCCCTGATCGGTGCGGCTCTTGCCGGGTTCGCCGTACTGAGGGGCCAACTTCAACGTATTCCGAGTGCGGAATTAATCTCTCGAGGGGCGTCCAGCGCACATGCTGGTGCCGCGCTGGCAATGCTAGACGATAAGGCACTAGGTAGTGCCATAGGCGCCGCGGGCTCCGGGGACAGCAAACGGGTCATGCTGGTACTGGCAAGAAATAAGCAACGCGGAGGAGATCTCTTCTCGCGTATGCTTCCGGCGTCATGGGTCCGCGGCCCATTTTCGGCCCTGATCCGGGCCGAATTCTTGGTACTCCTGCGCACCAAGAAGACCTGGAGCGGGCTATTGGCGGGATGGAGTGTGCCGCTGGCCGGCGTCTTTGCCGTCCAGGGTGCGAGCGCGGTGGTGCTCGGAATACTGGTGATCGTCGGAGCGATTCTGGCGGCGCGGGCAGCCTCGGCGGCGGCTGCCCAAGCTGCGGATGTGCCAGCGCTGGATTCCATCATTCCGCTGAATCGCGGTGCGGTGCGCCAGACCCACGCGCTAGTCGCAGCGCTGCTGCTGGTCCCCTGGGGGATTTGCCTTGCCGCATTCCTGGGCTGGGCGGTGCACTTAGAGGGGACGGGATTCCTTCTGATGCTCGGTCTCGGTGCCCTCACGGGAATCGGTTTGGCCGCGGGCGCCGTGAGAATGGCTTTCCGACCAGCACTGGATTGGGGCTCTGTTTTGCTCATGTCCGCCGTGGGAAAGGCCGCAGGGCCCATGATTCAGCATCTACTCTACGGCTACGACGTCATGGTGCTCTCGGTCATCGGGCTGCTGGCGGCGTTCGTCTTAGTGCCGGTACCGCCCACCTTGATCCTGTTAGCCGTGCTGGTTGCCGTTGTTGCTTGGGCGGCGGGAACATCAACGGCGGTGCGCTCTCACGCTCACCGTTCTCAGCTGTAGCACGAAGCAACGATCGTGAAATCTGTGGCTGATACCGATTCTGCCCCTACGATGGGCTCATGGAACTCCTTACGGCAGCTGGGCTGAGCTCGGCAGCAGGATTAAACGCCTACATCCCCTTGCTCATATTGGGGTTGTTAAACCGCTTCACCGCATGGGTGGCATTACCCGAGGGGTGGGGCTGGCTGTCCAACGGTTGGGCGCTGGGAATACTGGCCGTGCTTCTGGTGATCGAGGTGGTGGCGGACAAGATACCAGTTGTTGATTCCTTTAATGACGTACTGCAGACCGTGGTACGTCCAGCCTCGGGCGGGCTGGTTTTCGCCTCCGGAGTCGGCGCGCAGACCATCGCCGTAAACAACCCCGATGCCACGTTCGGAACCTCGCAATGGGTACCGTTGGTGATCGGTGCGGGGATCGCGTTGATCTTCCATCTGCTGAAGTCTGGGGCTCGACCATTGCTGAATTTGGGGAGCGCTGGAGTCGCCGCGCCGGTGGTCAGCACCGCCGAAGACGGAGCATCACTGGGTCTAAGCGTCTTGGCCATCGCTCTGCCGGTCGTGGTGATCATTGTGGTCGTGGGCCTTGGCGTATTGCTTCTCTTTGGGGTGGCGAAGTTGCGTCCGCGACGAATGCGGAAGGCAATCTAAGGCCATAGAACGGTGGGCGTTTAACGCCACACTCGCGGCCCTCCGCTCAAGGAAAACCGCGAATGTGGTGGGTGGCTGCAACGCGAGATTCTTTTGTGGGTGTAGCGTCATCGGGTCCGGAACCCCTCGCTGCTGCGGCAACGCCCTTCGGTTGTTACTTTGCCGAATCGGAATCCTGTGTCGCGTCAACGGCGTTGATGCGACACTCGATGCTCGGGATTTTGGGGGCCCAAATTCTTTCGGTTCCGCCATGCTTCGACATCGACAACAACTCCCGCCAATGCCATGGAACGCAGCAATGATTCACGAGTTGATTCAAGGAGCAGCCTGCCGATGACCAATGCGACGATGCTGTGGATGGCGACCTAGGTGGGCTACAGGCCTTGCGGGTCCGGCGCTCCCGCGTAGTAGCGCGACATGACTGAATCCTTGAGCTCGTAGAACGTGCCCTCCTCGATAGCCAGACGTGCATCATCAACCATCTTGACCACAAAACGTTCGTTGTGGATCGAGATCAACGTATGGCTGACTAGTTCCTTGGCCTTAAAAAGGTGGTGAATGTAGGCGCGGGTGTAGTGCTGGCAGGTGTAGCAGTCGCACTCATCGGAGAGCGGAGTGAAGTCCGTCTTGTAGCGTTGGCCCGAAAGATTAAAGCGGCCGTTCGGCGTGTAGAACGCCGAGTTGCGAGCCACTCGGGTGGGGGAGACGCAGTCGAAGGTGTCAGCACCGTTTTCGATCGCGGTGAAGAGGTCATCGGGTTCGGAAATACCCAGCAGGTGGCGCGGCTTGTTCTCCGGAAGTTCTTCGGCGCACCAGCCCACGATGGTACCGAGATTTTCCTTCTCCAAAGCACCACCAATGCCGAAGCCGTCAAAAGCCATGGCCCCTAGATCCTGGCACGCCTGACGGCGGAGATCTTCATACTGGGCGCCCTGGATGACACCAAAAAGTGCTTGGTAGTCCTTACCAACGCGTGAATCGGTCAGGTTGAAGTGTTCGGCTACGCAGCGTTCGGCCCACTGTCGGGTGCGCTCAAGGGATTCAACTTGGTAACCGCGTGAGTTCTGCAATGTGGTCAGCTCGTCGAAGGCGAACATGATGTCGGCGCCGATTTTGTGCTGCACGTTCATCGAGATCTCGGGGCTGAAACGGTGCTTCGTGCCATCGATGTGGCTCTTGAACCAGACGCCGTCGTCGTCCACATTGGCCAATCGTTCCTTGCCGGGGGCCACTGCGTCGTCTGGCCCCGACTGGTCCACCGACTTCATATCGATAACCTTCTTGAAGCCAGAGCCAAGGCTCATGACCTGGAATCCACCGGAGTCGGTGAAGGTGGGGCCCGACCAGTTCATGAACTTGCTTAGCCCGCCGGCCGTATCAAGAATGTCAGGACCCGGCTGAAGGTAGAGGTGGTAGGCGTTAGCCAGCACCGCCTGTGCACCGAATTCTTTGACGGATTCCGGAAGAACCGCCTTGACCGTGGCCTTGGTGCCCACAGCGATGAAAGCCGGGGTCTTGATCGTCCCGTTCGGGGTGGTGATCACACCCGTACGGCCTTTTGACACCGAGCCATCGGGTTGTGTCAGCCGAGTTCCGAGTTCAAAGGTGAACTCGCTCTGGCGCGAGTGGGGCACTGAGGCGTCAAAAGAATCATGGGGCACCTACCTAGTGTGCCGCATGGTCCCGGTGAGAAGGCAAAATGTGGGCGTGCATTGGCTCACCTCGGGGTATTTCTTCGCTCACATCATCGACTATCAGCACGGTGTACGGCGTAGCGTTGGAATGAGACCTGGCAGGATCCAAGCCAGCGCAACAGAGAGCGGCTACCAAGCAAACATGGGCAAAAATTACGGCAGTCTGTTGACCCTTGGACCAGCACACAACGATCACTGGATTGCTCTGCGCACCGGAATCGGTGTGTTTGTACCGCTTTTTGTCCTACTTGCCGTTGGCCGGCTGGATCTGATGATCTTCGTGATTTTTGGTGCCTTCACCGGTGTGTATGGACGAGTTCCTGGATATCTGAACCGGCTGGTGGCTCAGTCGAAGGCCGGTGCATTGTTCCTAGCGGTCATCCTTTTAGCGGTGCTTTCCTCTGAATTCATGGTTGACCATGAGGACCTGGTGCGTGGAGCCTGGACGATCGTCATTTTGACCACGGTCGTTTCGGGTGTCTGTAACGTCGCCACCTCCTTCCTCCAGCTTCGGCCCGGCGGCTCGCTCTTCCATATCTTCGCTTTTGCTGCCATCGCTTCGATGCCTATGCAACCGCCGATGCTCGAATCCATGGTGGCAGCATTGGCGGCCGTGGCCTTGGCCATCGTCATTGGTTTTTCCGGCAGCATGTTCCCCGGTAATCAGGGATGGGGGGAACGTGCGCAGCTCCCAGTGCTCTCCGCCAAGGTGCGTACGGCGATCTGGTGGGAATCACTTTTCTACCTGCTGGCTGCAGGGCTGGCCGGAACCATTGCCACGCTGCTCGCGCCAGTACTCTCCACGGGGCACAGCTATTGGGCCATGGTGGCGGCAGTGGTCCCGCTGGTGGGGCACACCACGGGCCTGCGGGTGCGCCGTGGGCTGCACCGTATCTTGGGAACGCTCACCGGCATCGTGGTCATGGCGGCGATTATCGCGTTCCAGCCACCGATCTGGGTGCTTTTGATCGTCATCGGGATGCTGCAGGTCTGCGCCGAGCTGTTCATCGCCAGAAACTACTTCATCGCCCAAATCTTCGTGACACCGTTGGCGCTGGTGGGAGTCTCCATCGGAACCGGATTGAGCACCAAGCTGCTTTATGACAGGGTGCTGGAGACAATCATTGGCGCCGTCGTTGGTGTGATTGTGGTGTTGCTGGGTTCGCTCTTCGGCTCCTGGTACAAGCGGCGAATACTTCCGGCACAATCATAAAAATCGGCCAGCGAGGAGCCGGAGCCGGCTGGCGATCTGTTTTTAGCTGCCGAAGGTATGTCCCGAATAGCCAAGCTTGCGAGAAATCTGCAACGCCGTCTGCGACATGACCGAGGTCAGTGCCTTCATGCGTTCCTTGGGCATGTAGGGACTGGTGGCAGAGATGCTGATAGCAGCGATGATTTTGCCGCTGCCATCACGAATCGGTGCTGCTACACAACGAATTCCGGGCTCGTTGTCTTCCAAATCAAGGGCCGTTCCCGCGTTAGCATAACTCGCCATGCGCTTGAGGAAGTCGTCTTTGGACAGCGACGTCGATTGTTCCACCGGGGACTCGCGGTCAAAAGTCTCTTCCCAGCGCTCCGGGGTATCTAAGAGCAGCGCCTTGCCAATTCCGGTGCGGCTGAGCGGCATCCGTAACCCAATGCGGGATCGCATCTGCGCTCCGCGCGTTCCTGGCACTTTGTCTACGTATAGAACCTGGGACTCGTCCTCGACGGCCAGGTGGACGGTGTCCTGATACTTTCGAGCCAACTCCTCAAGAATGGGCTTGGCGATCACCGGGACCGGGCTTTGATACAGGGCATGGAACCCGAGCTCGATCAAGGCCGGACCTAAACTGAAATCGGTTCCGTGACTACTACGCAGGAACCCTCGCTGGTTCAGCAACTGCACCAGCCGATGAGCGGTGCTTTTCCCGATTCCAGTTGCTGCGGAGACCTCGTTCAATGTCGTTGCTCCATCGGCGATGGCCCGCAAAACGTCAAGCCCACGCGCCAAGGTGAGAGTTCCGATCGGCGGAGTGTCCGCATGGCGGACAGGGGCTGGAGTGGGGTCTTGATTCATGGCTTGACTACTCTCGTCAGCGATTCTCATGATCGAATCAGGCTCGTCCGGAACTGGGTCGCATCCCACTATATGCGACGTGCTTTGAAATATTGGAACGACTGCTCCAGCCTTTCATGTGAACGGGAGCACATTGGACCCGTGACCGGAACCACGTATGAGGATTAGACGAGCAATGTTGCACAGCACCGAAGGCCAGTTGATCGCCCTTGATTGGGGCACAACATCCGCACGTGTTTATCTCTTGGGTGCCGACGGCACCGTGTTGGATCGCCGGAGTGAGCCATGGGGCATCTTGCAAGTAGCCGAACGCGGGCAAGCAACATCAGTCAGCCTGCAAGCTTCCTTCGAACAATGTCTAGAATCGCTATGCGGCGACTGGCTAGCCCAGTATCCTCATGTGCCGCTGCTTGCCTGCGGCATGGTCGGAAGCAAGCAGGGCTGGGCCGAAGCCGCCTACACTCAGACACCGGCGGACTTACACTCCTCCGAGATGGAATTGAGAACTGTGGAACTGGCCAATGGGCGAGTGCTGCACATCATTCCCGGAATCATCGACAAAAAGGCCCTCCCGGACGTTATCCGGGGGGAAGAAACTCAGATCCTCGGAGCGCTGCACATGCAAGGCGCTATCGACCCCGACGTACCAGCCGAACCACGGCTGATGTTGTTGCCGGGGACGCACTCCAAGTGGGTGACGCTCAGCGGTGCAATCGTGCAGCGATTCAGCACCACAATGACCGGCGAAACCTTTGCGCTACTGTCCAAGCACAGCATTCTTGCCAAGTTGATGGAACCGAACCCCGAGATCTCCTGGATCGCTTTTAAACGTGGGGTGGAGATCGCACGTTCTCAGCATGGACAAGCCGGAATCATGATGACAGCCTTCTCGGCTCGAACCCTGGTCCTCACTGGTCAGTTGGAACCGATCGATATTCTCGATTACCTCTCCGGATTGATGATCGGGTCTGAGATCCGTGGAGTCTTCGACTCCTGGACCGGGGACCTTCCGCAAAGCATCACCATCTGCGGCAATGAGAACCTGAGTGCCCGCTACAAGGCGGCGCTGCAAATATTTGGCATCGCCAACATCCATGTCCTGAATGACACCGCATCGGCAGGCATGTGGAAGGTCGCTCACAACACCGGCTTGCTCAGTGGGCAGCCCGTATAGCTTCGGGCAACAGAGATTTCGCAACACTTTTTCGCAGACGCAAATAACTCTTAGAAAGGTCAGCATCGTGATCGAGGCATCACCTCAAAGGACATCCACCGGACTCGTCGCCATCCTGCGCGGGCTGCACCCCGACGAAGCAGAAGCAGTTGGTGCCTGCCTGTACGAAGCAGGGTTCAGGTCGCTAGAGGTTCCGCTGAATTCTCCCGATCCATTAAAAAGTATCAAGATCCTGCGCAGTACCCTGCCTGCCGATGTCCGGGTCGGCGCCGGAACGGTGCTCAATGTTGAGCAGGTTCGGGCGTGCAAGGCCGCCGGGGCGCAGATCATCGTCTCGCCCAACACTAACGTCAACGTCATCGCCGAAACCGTGGCCCTGGGCATGGATTCCTTCCCGGGGGCAGCTACCCCCAGCAACGCCTTTGACGCCATCGAAGCCGGCGCCCGCAACGTCAAGATTTTTCCGGCCGAACAGGTAGGGCTGGGTGGGTTTAAAGCCTGGACCGCGGTGATCCCCTTGGAAATCGGGCTGATTCCCGTCGGCGGCGTCAACGAGGAAAACATGGGCGAGTGGGTCGACGCCGGAGCCACCGGATTTGGCATCGGCTCGGCCCTTTACAAGCCCGGACGAGGTATTGAAGATCTGCGCGTCCGCGCCACCAACATTGTCCGCGCCTACAACACGATCCACGAGACGAGGAAGTCCGCATGAAAATCACCAAACTGACCACCTACATGGTTCCGCCTCGCTGGCTGTTTCTGAAGGTTGAAACCGACGAGGGCATCGTGGGTTGGGGAGAACCGGTACTCGAGGGGCGTGCAGCCACCGTGGCCGCGGCTGTGGATGAACTCTCGGATTACGTCATCGGCAAGGATCCACGGAATATCGAGGATCTGTGGACCGTCATGTACCGTGCCGGCTTCTACCGCGGCGGCGGTATCCACATGAGTGCGCTGGCGGGTATCGACCAGGCACTGTGGGACATCAAGGGTAAGGCCCTGGGCGTGCCAGCCTACGAACTGCTTGGCGGCAAAGTCCGGGACAAAATGCGGGTTTACTCGTGGATCGGCGGCGATCGCCCCTCGGAAACCGCGGCAGCGGCACGCGCAGCCGCGGACCGAGGATTCACCGCCGTGAAGATGAACGGCACCGAGGAAATGCAGTACATCGATACCTGGGACAAGGTTGAGAAGTGCCTCGAGAACGTTCAAGCGGTTCGCGAAGCGGTGGGCACCAATGTGGGCATCGGCGTGGACTTCCACGGCCGTGTGCACAAGCCCATGGCGAAGGTGCTCATCAAGGAACTCGAGCCCTATAAGCTCATGTTCATTGAGGAGCCGGTACTCAGCGAAAACGTTGGGTCCATGCTGGATGTTTTGCGCAACACACCCACTCCCATTGCGCTGGGAGAGCGGCTGTATTCCCGCTGGGACTTTAAAGACATCATCGCCTCCGGCGCCGTGGATATCATCCAGCCCGATCCTTCGCACTGTGGCGGCATCACCGAGGCCCGCAAGATCGCGGCCATGGCCGAAGCCTACGACGTAGCAGTCGCGTTGCACTGCCCGCTGGGCCCGATCGCGCTGGCAGCCAACCTGCAAATTGATGCGGGTTGTTACAACGCCTTCATCCAGGAGCAATCCCTGGGAATCCACTACAACAAGTCCAATGACCTCCTGGACTATGTGCTTGACCCCTCGGTCTTCGCCTACGAGGACGGCATGGTCGACATCCCGACCGGCCCCGGCTTGGGCGTTGAGGTTAACGAGGAATATGTCATCGAGCGTGCGGCCGAAGGTCACCGCTGGCGCAACCCGGTTTGGCGTCACAAAGACGGGTCCTTCGCAGAATGGTAAATCGAATGCCACAGACCATGCCGTCCGTCGCCGAGCCCATCACCGGCTCCGCGAAGCGGACCAGGATGCGCTACGTCGTAGCCATCATGCTTTTCCTGACAGTTGTCATCAACTACATGGACCGCTCGAACCTTTCGGTGGCAGCGCCATTAATCTCCGCGGAATTCGGCTTGGACACGGCCCAGCAAGGCCTGCTGCTATCGGCATTCGGCTGGACCTATGCGGCCATGCAGCTCCCCGGGGGCTGGTTGGTTGACCGCGTACCGCCGCGGCTGCTTTACCCGATTTGCCTCGTTCTATGGTCCGTTGCCACCATCTTCATGGGCATGGCCGGGAGCTTCGTCGCGCTGATTGTTTTGCGTCTGGCCGTGGGTGGTTTTGAGGCACCCGCCTACCCGATCAACAACAAGGTAGTCACCGCCTGGTTCCCGGAACGCGAACGAGCCACCGCCATTGGGTTCTACACCTCGGGCCAGTTCATTGGCCTCGCGTTGCTGACTCCGGTGCTGATCTGGTTGCAGCACGCCATGAGTTGGCACTGGGTATTTGTGATCACCGGTGCGGTGGGTGTGCTCTGGGGTGTGCTGTGGTACCTGCTGTACCGCAACCCGATGGACTCCAAACGGGCCAACACCGCGGAAATCGAATACATTCGCGCCGGCGGCGGACTAGTCTCCCTGGGCAGCGATGAAGCCAACGAGGTCAAGCCGAAGCTGACCAAAAAGGATTTCGCCCTCGTCTTGGGGCGCCGCAAGCTGTGGGGCATTTACATTGGCCAATTCTGCCTGACCTCTACCCTGTGGTTCTTCCTGACCTGGTTCCCCACCTATTTGGTGTCCTACCGTCAGATGGATTACATCAAGACCGGGTTCCTGACCTCGTTGCCGTTTATTGCCGCCCTGGTGGGCGTCTTGATCAGTGGGGTGCTCTCGGACTTCATGCTGAAGCGCGGTGTCAGCCTGGGCACGGCACGCAAACTGCCCATCATCATCGGCTTGCTGCTGTCCATGAGCATGATCGGTGCCATCTTTACCGACAGCACCGCGCTGGTCATCACCTTCATGTCCATCGCGTTCTTCGGAAATGGGCTGGCCTCCATCACCTGGTCGTTGGTTTCGGCTCTGGCTCCGGCCCGACTAATTGGACTGACCGGTGGCATGTTCAACTTCATCGGCAACCTGTCCTCGATCGCCACCCCGATTGTCATCGGTTTATTGGTGACCAAGACCGACT
This sequence comes from Paeniglutamicibacter sp. Y32M11, assembly GCF_019285735.1. GTDB lineage: Bacteria > Actinomycetota > Actinomycetes > Actinomycetales > Micrococcaceae > Paeniglutamicibacter. The sequence goes on from NZ_CP079107.1 coordinate 376,766, forward strand.
TCGGTCCCGCCTTCATTTACATGACGGTGATCGCCGCGGCCGGCATCCTGTCCTACGTGTTACTCGTAGGCAAGGTCAAGCGTGTTGAAGGATAACTAAGACAACACCACAAAGGCCGGGGCTCTGCACATCATGATGATGCGCAGAGCCTCGGCCTATTAATTGGCGTGGGTGGTGTTTAGCGGTTGTAGCCAACGTGTGCGAGAGCCTGACGCACGAGATTCTCGCGACCGCCGGCGAATTCTTCTTGAATATTTGGGCTGAGCGCTTCTTCCGGCGTGAGCCAGGTGAGCTCGAGTGCATCCTGACGCGGTGAGCATTCTCCGCGAACCGGAACGATGTAGGCCAGTGCCACGGCATGCTGTCGTTCGTCGGTTAATCCCGTTTCCGAGGGAGAGGGGAAGTACTCCGCCACGGTGAAGGGCGCGGGGCTCGGCGGCAACTGCGGCATGGCCAGCGGGCCAAGGTCCTTTTCGATGTGGCGAGTCAGCGCGGCCCGAATGGTTTCCCGGTACATCACCCTGCCCGAGACGAAGGTACGCAGCATTCGCCCCTCGGGATCGGCGGTGAGCAATAGCCCGATCTCCATGACGTAGCCGAGCGGATCCAGGCGTACCGGGATCGCTTCGATGTAGAGCATGGGCAACCGGGCGCGGGCCTCGTAGAGGTCTTCATCGGACAACCAGCCGGGATAGGGATCCGGAGTGCGAACGTTCATGTTCCCATCTTGTCCCATCGACCCCGTGGCTGGCCACGCCGTGGGCCGTGTTGTGAGATTCCCAGAATGTTTTCACTTTGGGGAATGAACCGTGGACACCCAGCGCTAGAATGAAATGTTCATCAACGCCACCCCCTTTTATGGAAGAGGCCACTACCCGTGACCGAGACCAGCACCAAACTTAACCCCAAGGATCTTGCCACCATCACGGTGCTGATCGTTTCCGCGTTTGTGGTGATCCTTAACGAAACCATCATGAATGTGGCACTGCCGGTGCTCATGCATGAATTCAAGGTCAGCGAAGAAGCCATTCAGTGGCTCTCGACGATCTTCATGCTCACCATGGCCGTTGTCATCCCGGCCACCGGATTCCTGCTCCAGCGCTTCAGCACTCGCGGGGTCTTTATGCTTGCGATGATCCTGTTCACCGCCGGAACTCTGCTCGCAGCGGGCGCTCCAGGCTTCGAACTGCTGCTTGCGGCCCGGGTGATTCAGGCGTCGGGTACGGCAATTATGATGCCGCTGTTGATGACCACGGTCCTTGACCTGGTGCCGGCGGAGCGACGCGGAGTCATCATGGGCAATGTGTCGATCGTGATTTCCGTGGCGCCGGCCATCGGCCCGACCATCTCCGGGTTGATCCTGCAGTTCCTGAACTGGCGCTTCATGTTCCTGATCATTGCTCCGATCGCCCTAGCGGCGCTGCTCATTGGCGCACCGCGGCTGAATAAGGTGGCAGAGGCCTCCAAGATGCCGCTGTCGATCGCCTCGGTGATCCTCTCCGTTCCGGCCTTCGGCGGTCTGGTCTTGGGACTCAGCAGGCTCTCGGCCAATGGACTGAACGCCCAGACCGTGGCGATCCTCGTGATTGCGGTGCTGGCGTTGGTGTGCTTCACGATGTTGCAGCTTCGCCTGCAAAAGAAGGACCACGCGCTGCTTGACCTGCGTACCTTCAGCTACCGACCCTTCACGCTGTCACTCTCGCTGATGATTCTGGCGATGGTGGCACTGTTCGGGGTGATCATCCTGTTGCCGATGTACCTGCAGAATGTCCGTGGGCTAGACACCCTGGCCACCGGCCTGATGCTCTTGCCCGGTGGATTGCTGATGGGGCTGTTGGCCCCGTTTGTTGGGCGACTCTTTGACAAGGTGGGCCCGCGCCCGCTGGTGATCCCGGGAGCCGTCATTCTGACCCTGGTGCTCTTTGGCTACTCGCGCCTGCTTGGGGCCGAGACGGCCATCGGCATGATTATTGCCTTGCACCTAGCGATGTCATTGGCTCTCTCGCTGATCTTCACCCCGGCGTTCACCACCGCACTGAACCCGTTGCCGCATTCCCTGCACTCCCATGGTTCGGCGGTACTTTCCACGCTGCAGCAGTTGGGCGGGGCCGCGGGCACAGCCCTGCTCGTTGGTGTCTTGGCATCGCGCATTGGTGCCGGAGCCGAAGCCGGAATTGATCCGATTCAGGCTCAGATTAATGGATTCTCCGCGGGCTTCATGGTCGCGGCAATCTGCTCCGTCGGAATGATCATCATTTCGCTCTTCCTCACCAAGGCAGAGACTCCTGCTTCCGCGCCGGTCCACGCCCACTAATCACCGGCTTAATCTGATCCGGTGCCACTCGCGCTGGGCCACACACCACCCCGTTCTCCCTTTTGCAGGGATGGCGGGGTGGTGTACTTAACCCGCAGTATGCAGGAGCGGATCAGGTGACGACCTCTCCGGTGGGACGCCCCTCCGGATCCAGCATCCAGCCCATGCGTTTGAAGGCGTGCACGCCCACGCAGGCCTCGATGATCTCCACGCCCGGGACGCGAACGGCCAGTCTGGCCTCCACATCCGCAATGTCGGCAGGGGTACGCAGCTGCATCATGAACGTCATGTTTGCCGCGCCGGTCGTGGCGGCGCAGAGACGAAGTGTTCGCTGTTCCATCAGGAATGCGGCCACGGTGTCGGCGGTGCCGGCCGGGACCTTGGCGAACCACTGCACCGTTAACGGGTAGCCGGTGTAATGACTCGCCAGTTCGCAGCGCAAGGTCACCATCCCGGTTTCTAACGCCACCTTCAGGAAGCGGCCAGTGGTGGAGGGGTGCTGCCCGGTGGCCTGAGCGATCTCCGTGGCGGTGGCCCTGCCATCGTGCATGAGGACCCGGAGCATGGGCCAAAAGGTATCCGGGATGATGGTCGGCTGAGACAGCGGTGGATGGATGAGCCGTTGGAGCTGCGCCTGCTGCGCGGGAGAGAGTACGTCCAGTCGCCATGCGTTGCCGGTGGCATACAGCTTGGTGCACAGCGAAACCTTGGTGCGTTGGACGCCGCGGGTACCGCGGATGCGAGGGAGGACCTTGCGCGCCATGTCCAGCCAGTCGGCGGCCAGACAGGTAAGCCGGAAGTCTGCCGTACTGGTCGCGTCATCCACGGTCAGCACCTCGGTGATCGCGCAGAGGTCCGCCTGCACCTCCTCGATGAGCGCCGGATCCGCCACCACGTCGATGAAGGCGGTGCAATGCTGCTCCGGGCGCCCACTCAGATGTCCCAGAACCCAGGCCATGCGGTCCTCGCGCAAACGCGCCCAGCGCGCAGAAAGTGTTGCCGGGTGCCGCCCGAGAATCGTGCCCAACTCTGACCAGCCGGCCCGCGGAGCAATTTGCAATGCGTGCACCAGCTGTAGGTCTTCGACCGGTAGTTCCATCGACACACCTTTCCTTTCAGTGCAATAAAACGTGGTTTAAAAGCTAGCTAGTGCAATTTTTCGTGAATGTAGCTCCATTATCCTGCCACGGCCCCACTCTCAATAGTGACATAGCTCACCGAATGGTGGGCGATGGAAATCAGAAAGAGGACACGGGGCATGAGCACCGCTACCACCGCTATTGTGCAGGACGCAGCCGAACTCCTTCCGGAGATCACCCGCCTGCGCCATGCGCTGCACCGCGAACCCGAAACCGGGTTGCAGCTGCCACGAACCCAGGAACGAGTGTTGCAGTGGCTTGAGCCCCTCGGATACGAAATTTCGCTGGGAACCGATCTCACCTCGGTGACGGCAGTTCTGCGCGGAGGAGCCTCCACGGCCCCCGCCGGCGAGCGCCCCACGGTATTGCTGCGCGGTGACATGGATGGACTGCCACTGCAGGAAAAGTCCGGTGTTGAGTTCGCCTCGCAGACTGGTGCGACCATGCATGCCTGTGGGCACGACCTGCACACAGCGATGTTGGCCGGAGCCGCAACCCTATTGGCCGAGCGCCGCGACTCCCTCACCGGGGATGTGGTGTTGATGTTCCAACCCGGCGAGGAAGGCTGGGACGGTGCGAGCCGTATGGTGCGCGAAGGCGTACTGGAGGCCAGCGGAAAGAAGGTCGATGCCGCCTTTGGGTTGCATGTGATGAGCTCGATGGGATCCACCGGAGTATTTACTTCCAAGGATGGCGCGGTGATGAGCGCCTCGGATGGATTGTTCGTGACGGTGCGCGGTGCCGGCGGGCATGGCTCGGCACCCTTCGCGGCCAAGGACCCGGTGACCGCTGCCGCGGAAATGGTGACGGCCCTGCAGGTAATGGTGACCCGCCAGTTCGACGTCTTTGACCCGGTGGTCATCTTCGTCGGGGTGTTGCGGGCCGGAACGGCACGCAACATTATTCCGGACACCGCCTACTTCGAAGCGACCATCCGTTCCTTTAGTCACGCGAACCACGACAAGCTCCAGCTTGTTGTCCCCGCCTTACTCCAAGGCATCGCTCAGGCCCACGGGCTGGAGGTTGAGGTGGGATACCGCACCGAGTATCCCACCACGATTAACGCCGTAGCGGAAACGCAATTTGCGGCAGACGCGGTACGCGAACTCTTTGGGACGGATTCCTTCACCACCATGGCCAGCCCCCTGGCCGGTTCCGAGGATTTCTCCCGGGTACTTCAAGAGGTTCCCGGTGCATTTATCTTCCTCTCGGCGCTGACTCCCGGTGTGGACGGTTCATCTGCCGCCTACAACCACTCCCCATATGCACGTTTTGATGATTCGGTGTTGGGTCGCGGTACCGCGCTCTACACGCAGCTGGCCACCACCAAGCTCGCTTCCCTGGCAACACGCTAACCCCTCCCTTCCCCACTCACGCACACACTCACTCGAGGATTTACGACATGAGCATCAAGGTCCAGCAGGTTCCCTCCGGTGGCCATCAGGCCCCCCAGCCCACCATCACGTCCAATGGCCATTCGGTTCCCGGCCAGTCCACCGTCAAGACCCTGCTAGGTATTGGCGCGGGCAACGCGGTGGAATGGTTCGACTGGGCCATCTACGCCACGTTCGCTTCCTTCATTTCCGGCCAGCTCTTCTCCAAGGCCGACCCGACCTCCGCGTTCCTGGCCACCATGGCGATCTTCGCCGTCGGCTTCGTCGCTCGCCCCTTCGGCGGTGCCTTCTTCGGGTTGATCGGTGACAAGGTCGGCCGCAAGGCCGCCATGACCATGGCCGTGGGTCTGGCCTCGGTCGGTTCGCTGATCATCGCGATTACCCCGACCTACTCAAGCATCGGCGCCGGTGCCTCGCTGATCTTGCTGGTGGCCCGCCTGTTGCAGGGTCTTGCTCACGGCGGCGAGATGCCCAGCGCGCAGACCTACCTCGCCGAGGTGGCCCCGGCCCCGAAGCGCGGGTTCTACTCCACGCTGATGTACTTCTCCGGGACCGCAGGCATTGTGGCCGGCACGCTGCTCGGCGCGATCCTCACCGTCACCCTGACCAAGGAACAGATGGGCGCCTTCGGCTGGCGCATCCCCTTTGCCGTCGGTGCGTTGATGGGCCTGTACACCCTGATCATGCGCTCACGCCTGAAGGAAACCGAACAGTTCGAGGAACAGAAGTCGGCCAAGGCCGCGGCCGCCACCAAGGGTCCCTCGGTCTTCTCGCAAATCATGGCCAACTGGCGCCAGGCGGTGCGGGTCATCGGTTTGACCGTCGGTTTGACCGTGGTCTACTACATCTGGTCCGTTTCGACCCCCGCCTACGCGATCGCCAACCTGAAGATGGATCCGGCCACCGCGCTGTGGACCGGCGTCGCCGCCAACCTGGTGTTCATGACCGCCCTGCCGTTCTGGGGCAAGCTTTCGGACCGCATCGGCCGTCGTCCGGTCCTGCTGATATCGGCACTGGGTGCCGCTGCCCTACAGTTCCCGATGTCCTCCCTGGTGCGCGGTGAAGCCTGGCAGCTGTTCGTCGCAATGTCGGTGATGCTCATCTTCATCGCCGCCTCCGCCTCGATCGTTCCGGCCGTGTACGCCGAGCTGTTCCCCACCGCGATCCGCACCATCGGCGTGGCCATCCCCTACGCCATCGCGGTGGCGGCCTTCGGCGGCACCGCTGCCTTCCTGCAGGCCGGGTTCAACGCCTGGTTCGGTATCCCCACCGGTGGCACGATCTTCGCGATCTACTCCATCGTCCTGCTGCTGATCAGTGCGCTCACCATCTACAAAATGCCGGAGTCCGTGGGCAAGGACCTACGCGGCTAAGCGCAAGGGTACTGCCGCCATACACACCAAAGGTGCGGGCCGTCGGAGGAATTTCTCTTCCGCTGGCCCGCACCTTTTTAATCCATGCGGCGACGAGTGAGCTTAATGGCACCGCGAGAGGAGCTTTTACCAGTGGGCGCGCCAGTACTGAGCGGCGAAGGGGACCTCGTCTGGGGCTGCACCCAGTTCTGCCGCGGCGGCAGCCGGCCAGTTGGGGTTCTTTAGGGCGGCCCGACCGATGGATACTCCGTCGGCGGCTCCCGTGACCAACACCTGTTCGGCCTGCGAAGCATCGTTGATCATGCCCACGGCCGTGACAAAAGCATCGGGGACGGCGTGCTTCACCGCGGTGGCCAATGGCACCTGGAAGCCGGGGCCGGTGGGCCCAAAGTACTTGCCGATTCCCGCGCTGGAGAGGTCAAAGGCCGTGACACCGAGTTCGTAGGCTTCGGTGGCGAAGCGTGCGGTATCTTCAATCCTCCACCCGCCCTCAACCCAGTCATCACCGGAGAATCGGATGGCCAACGGCTTGTGATCGGGCCACGCGGCACGCACCGCGCTGATCACTTCGCGGGCATAGCGGGTGCGGTTTTCATAACCTCCGCCGTATTCGTCGGTGCGGGTATTGGTCAATGGGGACAGGAATTGGTGAATCAGGTAGCCGTGGGCTCCATGGAGCTGGACGAGATCAAAGCCTGCCTCATCGGCACGACGTGCGGCCTCCGCCCAGTCTTGGATGGAAACCTTGATCTGCTCAACGGACATGGCAGCGGGGGAAACCAGGCCGAAGACTTCGGTTTCGGACGGTCCGGTGGTGTCCCAACCGCCATCTTGCACACTGATGCTTCCGACCTTGCCGTCGGCCGCTGCTTGCGGAAGCCACGCGTAGGTGGAGGCCTTGGCTCCGGCATGGGCCAGCTGAATTCCGGCTGCCGCCCCTTGTGAGTGGAGGAAATCGACAATCGGTGCCCACGCTTGGGTCTGCGTGTCGTTCCAGATGCCAGCGTCGTGGTCGCTGATGCGTCCCTGCGCGGTGATGGCCGCGGCCTCGGTCATGACTAGGCCGAATCCTCCAGCGGCACGAGCTCCCAGGTGAGATAGGTGCCAGGCGTGCGGAACACCGTCGCGGTTGGTGACCGAATACTGGCACATCGGCGCCAATACCGTGCGGTTCCGTAGTTTCAGGCCGGGGCCCTGTGGGGTAGTCAGTTGGACCGGGGTGAAGAGTTTGCTCATGTTCGGAGCAACAGGCACGCCGCTTCGGCTATTCCCAGCAGCACCGATCCGCGGATCGGGGCGAAACCTTAAGGGCGGGTCTGCTCGCCGACATCCGCATTCGATTCAACGATCCGCAGATAGCCGTGATCGGGGTGTTGCACGAACAGCACACGTGAGGCATTGTCCTCGTCGATCCGATAGCCGATGGGAGTTTTTGAAACTCGTTCCACCAGAGTCTCCAGGTCACCCGCGTACTCCAGCGAAAGTTCAATGCGAGACGATTCCCCCGGGCATACCTCAATGCGCCCGCCGTGTTTGGCCCGGTATTGCACCGAGGAGGCGTCGGGGGAGTGCGCATAGGATTTTGCCCCGATGTTCTGCAGGGTCTTTATGATGCCCGACGGGTCGGGGGTGTGCCAGCGGATCAGGACCGTGAGGTTCCCGCGGGGGTTCTCCGCGCTCCCGGTGAGCTCTGGCGGCGTTCCGTCGGTGTCCAGCGGATCAACCGCCAGCGCGGTGAATTTCACCGAGTCGGGAGCGGTGATATGTGCCACCGTGGGGCCAGCGCTACCGGGCGCTGCGGGGATCAACGTGACGGGCGTGCCATCACTGATGGTCCAGCGCGCGAAAATCTCCAGATCGCGCACCTCGAAGTGCAGCTCTGTGCCGGCGTCGCTGGCATCTTGCACCAGGATGCGCCCCGCATCGGCAGCGAAGCATCGATTGGTGTTGCTCGTTGACCCAGCGGTGGCGGGAAGCTGCGTCATTTCGCGCAGTCCCAGAGCTAAAAATAGTTCGGACCAACCTGCAGCATGGCCGGTTCGCAAGGTGGGGCGGATGCGAAGCATCGAGGGCTCTCCAAGTGGTGTTGCTGGGCCCTGGGAGCCGTCGGGCAAGGGCCGGGTTGGTGGTTAACAACAGTGTATTTCGAACAACCGACCAACCTCGACCGAACTTCATCGGGTTACGGCCGCGGTAGCGGTTTTGGTTCGTGATGAGGGGCGGATCGTCACGAGGGTGGGAGTCGAGGCATACCGCATGATGCATATGTCATGATCGCCGGGATTGGCCCGGCACCCAGCACGCTAGCCACTGGTGCAGTGGGCGCATGACGTGGTGGGATGATTGCATGGCAATTCTGTTGGAAGAACTTTTGGTCCCCGATGCCGCCGCTTGGCGAGCATGGTTAAGCGAGCATCACGCGAATCATCCCGGCGTACGCCTGGTTCTACACAAAAAGGGCGGCACTACCACCGAACTCACCTATGCTCAGGCGGTGGATCAGGCGCTCTGTTTTGGCTGGATTGATGGACAACGCACCGGCCGTGATGAACACAGCCATTACAACCGTTTTACCCCGAGGACTGCTCGGAGCAAGTGGTCGGTCAGGAACGTGGCCAACATTAAGCGACTCAGCGAACTGGGTCTGCTGGCACCGTCCGGCCTCGCCGCCGTAGAGGCCGCACAAGCCGATGGCCGTTGGGATGACGCGTATGAGGGGCAAGCGACGGCAAAACTGCCACAAGATTTCCTTGATGCGGTGGAGGGGCATCCGAGAGCGCAGGAAAAACTTCAAACGCTCAGCGGAGCCGAACGTTTCGCCATCTATTACCGGCTACACACCGTTAAGGGCGCCGATACCCGGCAAAAGAAAATCGCCGGTTATCTCGCGCGACTCGACGCTGGCGAGGGAATTCTTTAGACCGAGGGCCCGTAGCGCTGCACGAAGTTACCCAGGACCAACGACGGCCATTGCACCCGTGCACTCAAGGCCTCGTCATGTAACCGTTGGGCCTCGTGCGGTGGGAAGTACCCGGCATCACGATAAATGAGGATCCGCTGGGCCAATCCCTGTGGATCAAGTTCGGGGTGGAACTGCGTGGCATAGAGGTTGGTCTTGACGCGGAACATCTGTACCGGGCATGCGGCCGATTCCGCCAGCAATATCGCCGTCGAGGGCAGACTCGAAACGGCCTCCTTGTGCCCAACAAAGGCATCAAACTCCGCGGGGAGCCCGGTCAGCAGTGGATCGTTTTGCCCCTGTGTCGTCAGCCGGATATGTGACGTGCCCACGGGTTCGCCGTATCGTCGATCGATCAGTGCGCCCTGATGTGCGCCTAACGTTCCCACGCCATAACATGCGCCAAGAAACGGGAAGTCATCGTGAACCAGCACATCAAGGAGTCTGGACAGGTCTGATTCGCACCGCAACTGAAGATCCGATTTCAGTAGCGGATCCTCCGAGGTGTTAAAGGGGCTGCCTCCCAAGATGACGCCGGGACAATGCTCTAACCCCAGTGTCGCAATCTCACCCAGTGGTTCCCGGTCGAGTCGGATCACGCGCAGCGCATCGGCGGGTAGACCGCTGGCGGCCAGCAGCCCACGGACCTCGTCGGAAGCAGCAAGATCATGTTCTCGCGTGGAAATAAAGATGAAACGCCCCATCTCTGCAGTCTACGACGCAAGCCTTACCTGGACGGAGAAATTACCCCTTCTGTCGTGGACGTTCTCGGACTAGTCTGGAACCAGTTAATGGGCGCTAACTCAACCCGGCAAGCTGAGATTGCTTTCCGAAAGAACAGCCAGCGCCAGAAGCCTCGAGGACAAGGACTAAGCAACATGCTCATCACCGACTCGGTTGCACTCATCACCGGTGGCGCCTCAGGCCTTGGAGCCGCCACCGCTCGCGCACTATACGCCGCCGGGGCCAGCGTGGTCCTGGTCGATTTGCCCTCATCAAAGGGCGAAGAAGCGGCCGCAGCACTGGGTGAACGCGCCAGATTTGTACCGGCGGATGTCACCAACGAGGAGCAGGTGAGGGCCGCGATCGCCGTTGCCGCTGAATTGGGCAGCCTTCGCATCGCGGTGAACTGTGCCGGGGTCGCCACCCCGGGCAAGGTGCTCGGTCGCGAGGGAGTACTCCCGCTGGCCAATTTCGAGAAGGTCATTGCCATCAACCTCACCGGCACCTTCAACGTGGTGCGCTTGGTCGCCGAAGCCATGGCAGCAACCGAACCGGTCATTGATCCGCTCACCGGCACCGCGGAGCGCGGCGTCATCATCAATACCGCCTCCGTGGCGGCCTTTGATGGGCAAATCGGTCAGCCGGCATATTCTGCCTCCAAGGGCGCTGTCGCGGCCATGACCCTTCCCCTGGCCCGCGAACTTGCCCGCCATTACATTCGTGTCATGACTATCGCCCCGGGCATCTTCGAGACGCCGATGATGGCCTCGCTCTCCGCGGAGGCACAAGCCTCCCTGGGGGCCCAGGTGCCGCACCCGGCACGGCTGGGCAAACCCGAAGAGTATGCGGCTCTGGTGGGGCACATCCTAGCCAACCAGATGCTTAACGGCGAAACCATCAGACTTGACGGAGCCATCCGCATGGGGCCGAAATAGCGACAGCGCGTTTCCTGACACGGTTCGGGGGAGCTGAGCGTCTGCTCAGCGCGGCAGCAGCTCTCCAGCCTTGACCCTTTGATTCAGCCGGTTTGCCTCGACGGGTGCTGGGCATACGGCGTGGGGCGAGAAAGCCATCGGATAGTTCAGGGTGCGATTAAAGTCGATGGTCACAGATCCGTCGGCGGCCGGCGCCTTGACCGTGACAAAGCGCCAGGCCGCTGTCTGCTCACCATTGGTGAGATCTCTAAAGTCTAGGGTGAGTGACCCGTCAACGTTTTGCGAGGCGGCTAGCACTTCACGCTGTCCGCCCAGTACGAAGTTGACCTCTCCCACCAGCTCTGTCTTGAGTTTGGTGTCCGGGCGGAAGCTATCAATGGGAACCACCTTCGGCGCATGGAAGGCAGTGTACTGGCCGGGGACGATGAAGTCAGGATCGTAGGGGAATATCGGCACCCCGGTGAAGGCCTTAAGTCGGGGATGGGTGCGTTCACGGGTGCGAATCATGTATCGCCCGTCCCTGACCCCCAGCTCCACCAGCGTGTCACCATGACGAACAAAGTGCATGGATTCATCCTCGTGCAGTGATTGCACCAGAGTCCCCGATACGGGGTCACCATCCGCTGTTGTTACGCAATCCTCAGCGTCAAAGGTGGCATGGGCGGAGGTTCCGCTTGCGCTCCAATATCCGGGTAGCAAGTCCAGTTTTCCCGGCACGTCGGGAAGCCATTGATAGCTGCTGAGCGAAAGCCAGCCGTAGGGAACGGCAAGGCCCTCTTCGCGTAGGCGACGCCACTGTGTGAATTCTATTGGTGCACTCATTGAATCAGTTTCCCACTATTACCGCAGCAGTGTCAGCAGGTGAAAATGGTGTCCACCCGGCCTTGGGCCTGTGGAGCTTCGGGGCACGCACTAGGCTTGTTTTTATGCCTTCCTACCGCGCGCAGTTGAACATCATGGGTCTTCGGCCCGGGCACGCCCCCGAAGCGGTCATGGACAGAGCCGTAGCTTCGCTGGCTGTGACTCACCACGTAGATGCCAACCAGCTCGATGTTGTTGCCGGGGTTCCTCGGATCACCGTGCGCTACACCGTAGAAGAAGACGGCAACCCGGATGGGCAAGCCATCACCAGCGCCGCAGCGATGCGAGCGGCGGTGGAGACCGTGGCTATCAGTGAAAGACTGGTGGTGTTGCGTCGTACTCGGGGACGCTGGATCACCCTGCGCCGTTAGCCCAGGGGGTACAAAGACTTAATCGAAGTCGGTGGGTTTGCCGCGGGCGGCACGGTGTTCGGCATGGTGAATCTGGTAACGCCGGTTTTCCGTGGCGAGAAGCGCCACGAAGCAGGCCATGCCAGCAAGGATCGCAATCCAGATGGAGCTGTGCGAACCCACGGCTCGCGGCACTAACAGCCAGAACATGCCCCAGCTAAAGCCGATGGCTAGGATGATGCGCCCGCGTTCGGTCATCGCCAGGGCCACCGCCGCGTATCCCGTGGCGATGACGAGGATTGGTGCCACCCAGATCACTGCCCAGCCGGCACCCCAAGACTGCAAAATCGAGGCGAAACTTGATGCGGTCACCACCAGCGTGAATCCGGTCATCAGGCTGATGGGCGCATCGGTCAACATTCGCTCACGGTGGTTCCGTGCGGTCTTCTCGTTCAATCCGCGCACCGCGGTGTACAGGAACCAGCAACTTGCGGCGGAGAAAACGAAGGCGGGCAACAACCAGTCATTAATGGCACTGATCATCCAGAGAGTGGCCGCCACGAGGGCCAGGGTAAAGGGCAGCCCGATGAGACGTTGGCGTACCGCCGAGCGTTGTGTGGCTGTCCACGAATAGGCCGAGGCCAATGCCGACCACACAAAAATTAGGGGCCACAACAGATGCGCACTCGGTGCCGTGGACAGCAGTGAATAGTTTGACCCCAAGGACTCCACTGACCCGGAGGCCAAGGTGCTCAGGCAGATCAATGACACAACGCTCGCCCCCACCGCAGTAATGGTGAGCAGTATGCGGCGACGTTTGTCTGCCGGAACTTCTTCCGGGTTCTCGCCGGTCTCCGGCAACGCATAGGGAGCCTCGTATACTGGCTCAACCGTTGCTTGCTGATTGTCGATGGCCGCCTTGGCGCTGGCGACTAGTTCCGCTAGCTGCTCCGCGCCCATGGGTTGGCTAGAGTCGCGCATTTTCGATCGCTGCCCATCACCGAGGGCCGAATCATCCCACCGAGTGGCAGACTCTCCCGGTGCCTGTCCGGCATTGGGTGCGGAGTCCAGATTTCCTGCATGAAGCTCGGTTTCGGGATCTTCACTAAATTCTGTGGCGGCAGCAAGCTGGGCTTCTTCAGCCAACGCGGCGTCGATTGCCGCTTGGGTGGCGGCTGCCGTTTTGACCTTTTCTGCGAGCTCCGCGTCGGCGGCTGCCTTGGCTTCGGCCGCGATTCGGGCGTTTTCTGCGAGCTCCGCGTCGATTGCCGCTTGTGCCTCGGCTTGCGCTTTGGCCTTTTCTGCTGCCTCGGCGTCGGACCGGGCCTTTGCTGCGGCCTCGCGTGCGATTGCTTCTTCTCGAGCCACTCGTGCAGCCTCGCGTTTGGCAGCCTCAGCCGCGGCTTCCGCACGGGCGACCTCGACCAACCGATTGCGTTCCTTGAGCTCTGCGGCCTTGGCCCGTTCAACGCGCTGTTCCTGCCAGCGCTGCTTGAGCGTTGAGGGAGCCGCGTAAATCTTGTCGCCCAGCTTTTCCCATGCGGGATTGGGTAGGGAATCGAGCCAGCCGTTGATGGCAGCGAAACCGCCGGACATGGCGGCTTTCTTCTCGTCCGCATTGGCCATGGATTTGGAAGAGGATTTAGCACCTGTCGGAGCTTCTTTGCTCGCGAGGTGGTGAAGTGGCGCATCGGCGCGGTCCGGGTTCGCAGATCCCTTGATCAAGGAGTTGATCGAGTCGGGCTCGGTGGTGTGCTGGCGTGGAACGGGGTGCGAGATGCGTTGCGAAACATGTTCCTCGGCACCGACCGGTGCATCGGGGGAGGATTCCTCGTTGGCCCGGACCAGGTCGGTGGGGGCCGATGCCTCGGAAGGCGCCGTTTTAGTACTCTTTTTCGTGAAGCCGTTGGCAGCAGCGTCATTGACTGGCCCGGGGGCCTTGTCTGGCTGTTTAGGATGAGGCAGTTCCGATTCCTGAGGTGCGGAGGAGGTCCATGTATCGGAATTACTCATTGTCGTCTCCTTCGTCGCCACCACGGCTGTTTGAGCCACTGCCCATGCGATGGCTTCCAGCGTACCGAAAACAACATCTCGATGTCCGATTCCCACACTTGATTACTTAACCGGTCAGGATTCGGTCTGCCGGTGAGTGGACGGCTCGGAGTCGGTCGTGCCTCAATTGCTATTGATCAGGCCGGAGATTCCGCGAGTTCGAGGGCGGAGGTATAGCTCACCGGTTCCCCGGAGATCGGGTCGATGAAGGAAATGCTACGCGCCAGCAATTGCAGCGGGCGGGCGTAATCGTCGGCAGCAAAATCCATGAGCGTGGGGTAGAAGGGGTCGTTGAGGATCCCGAGTCCTAGCGCGGCGAGATGCACACGAAGTTGGTGAGTCTTCCCCGAATGTGGGCTCAGCCTGAACTTTGCAACCCGAAGGCCAGCAAAATGCCCCGCGGAGACCCCGGTACCGAGTAACTCGATGCGTGATTCGGCATTAGGTTTCCCCTCCTCGACGAGTGAACGCAGCTGACCCTTGATCTTGCTCATCCGATTGGTGTACACCACCGGTTCGCGGGACAGCGCCTCGAGTCGATCGGCTAGTTCGGCCGCCGTGAGCAGGTGATTACCGGGCCCCGCGCGATGATCAACAGCATTTCCACTGCGTTCCTCGGCGCTTCCGCCGAGCCCACCGACTCCCAGCACCTCGCCGGCGGGTCGTCCCGCGACCGGAACCAGCGCGGAAACCGCCTCATAAGTTTTGGATATTTCGCGGCGCTCAAACAGGGTTTGGTAGGCGCCCCTAGTTTCCGGGTTCGTCGAAAAAAGCAGGATTCCTGCCGTTGCCCGGTCTAAACGATGCATCGGGATTAATTCCGGGTTGCCGACCCGGTTGCGCAGACGCACCAGCGCCGATTCCTGAATAAAACGGCCACCCGGGGTGGTGGGTAGGAAATGTGGCTTGTCGATCACCAGCAAATTTTCATCATGGTGCAGGATCGACTCGACGAACGGGATAGGTTCCTCGGCCGGCAGATTGCGGTAGTACCAAATGAATTCGTGTTCGCCCAGCGGGGTGTGCTCGTCGAGAACCACTCCGTGAAGACCCACCACCTCACCATTTTTGAAGCGGCGGGTAATGCCCTGGGCATCAACGTGCCCAAAGCGGTGCAGCATGTAGGCGCAGACCGTGTCCCATGTTCCATGCGACGGCACACGCAGACGGGTTGCATTAACGCCGTTACGCACGGGAAGCGGGGAGATCATGGCCATGCCCACCAGTCTTTCACGGGTGGTTGCGGTCGGATTCCCCCATGCGCACCGTGGAGGCTTGGCAGGAGGCGCAGAAGTAGATGTCGCGCTCGGCGCTGCGATCCGATTCTGCCAGCGACTCCTTGCTTAGTATTCCCCCGCAGCGCATGCACGCTTGACCCCCGCGTCCGTAGACCCAATAGGGATTCATCCCATCGGCGCCGGTGGTCACTCGCCTGGCCCGGTCCTTGTTGGCGTTCAGTAATCGATGCGCCAAATCCACCAGATGGTGCAGGTCCTCAACCTCTCCGGTGGCGGTGCGGGGATGGACGCGGGCCACAAAAAGTAGCTCCGAACGATACACATTGCCCAGGCCGCACATGAGTCGCTGGTCCAGCAGGGCCAAACCAATGGGTCGCAGGGGTTCGGCGAGCAACCGGCGCACGGCCTCGTCGGGGTCCCATGAATGTCCCAGAGGGTCGGGGCCTAGATGCCCAATGACCTCCACCTCTTCATTGGTGCGAAGCACATGCAAGAAACCAAGATCAAAGCCCACGGCGGTGAAGGCGGTATTGCCCAGCACCGCGCGAGCCTTAAAGGCCGGTGATCGCCAACGCTCGCCGGTGGCATAAACGTCCCAATGACCCTCCATGAGTAAATGCGAATGGATGCTCAGGGGCGGGGCGGAAACCCGTTCCGGGGGTCGCGTGCGAATGAGTAGATGCTTTCCGCGTGAAACGACCGATTCGACCATCCAGTCCACCAAAGACAAGGTGGCATGGGCAGGTACACGAAAATCGCTCACGCTCAGGACCCTGCCCGCGAGGGCTGCCTCTAAACGACGGGCCGTGCGAAATACTGTGTCCCCTTCGGGCATCGTGAAAACCACCATTCCAACTAGAGAGGAGCACCGGCTCAAGTGATCAGGTGATCCTAGTCACCTAGCCTAGCCGGTGAGGGTGGACGGTGGGTGGAATATTCAAAATTGGTTAGGCCCTAAACCGCAAACCACTAGGAGTCGAGTAGAAGCCAGCGTGGCGAAGCGCGGAACCAAGCGGTGAATCGATGATGGGCTGACCATTGATCTTCTCGATGCCCAATTTGCCGATCGAACCCCGGCGCAACACCGCCACCAGCTCCGTGGCGATCGCATCCAGTAGGGCGGGATCCGCCGGCGCCGTCTCAACACCGATGCTCGGGGACAAAGAACTAAAGCCCAGGACCGTCTTTCCGCCGCGTTCCACATAAAGGGCCAGCGCCCCATCTACCAGCACCACCAAGGCCCCTGCCTTGCGTCCCGGGCGATGCCCGCCGGCCGCGTCGGGCCAGCTCAGGGCGGCCCCATAGGGGTTGGCCGGGTCGGTGGCAGCCAGTCCAAGCGCCATGGGAAGGTGTCCGCCATCGTCCTGCCGCACCAACGAACGCAACCTGTCGATGGTGGATGAGGTGGAGAATTGGGCGGCTCCGAGTCGCTCAACAAAGTAACCACGGCGAGTGTGCCCGGCCTCCTCTAATCTTCCCAAAACCCGGTACAGCTGGCCGAAACCGCCGGGCACCGATTCGGCGGCCACCGACCCACGAGTGATCACGCCGTAGCGTTCGAGCAGAAATTCTGCCGCCGCGTGCGCCCTAATGGTGGGATCCGCCAGCGGGGCCGGCAAGGCTGCCCAACGTCCCGAGGCGCTCTCGGGAGCCGGGCGCCGCCCGGAAAGTTCGATGCCCGCATCCTGACGACCGGCTCGCAGCATGGCCATGCGGCCCAACCTGGCGGTACGGGCTCGCGGTGCCTGTGCCGGTGCCCGGTGGGCATTTTTGCCCCCGGAAAGAAGCTGGCGCAGCGGTCCCAGCGTGTCGGGGGACGCCGCCGACGCCCAGAACAATTCCCAGAGCGCCTCAAGCACGAGTGCGGAGGAGGGCTCGGCCGTATCGTGGTTACCCGGTAACCCGTCGGGGTCCGGTAACCGAGCGCTCAGCTGAGCCAATTGCGGGACGAAGTAGGCGCCGGAGGAGCCCAATACGCCCAACAACTTGGAGGCCAATGCCGAGAAGGTGGAGGTATCGGGCAGGGGCAGACTCAGCGGGGCATTCTCGAACGTATGCAGTGCCACCCATCCGTCATTGCCGGCTAGGGCTCCGGCTCCGGAGACCAAAACCTCACCGGCACTCATCAGCTCATCAAGCATCCAGGGCTGGTAGTCGCGAACCCGGGCGGGCAAGATGTGGGATTCCAGTGCGGAGGCAGGGACCGGGACACCGGCCAGCTGCTCCACCACGGCCATCACACCGTCCAATCCGTGCAGCCCGGCTCCGATGCCCTGCCAGGAGGGGAGGAACCTAGCAAACGTGTCCTGATCCACCGGTTCAACCTCGGCACGAAGTGCGGCCAAGGACCGCGAGCGGATCATCCGCAGCACCGCAGCGTCACAGTACTCGGTGGCACTGATGCCTGGCGACGGAGCCTGATCCAACATTTCGGCCGGTCGGAAGGCCCCCACCATGACCCTGGTATCTGCCACCAAGCGCTCCAAGACGGAGGTGGTCACCGCGACTCCCAGCCCCAGCGCCACGGAAACATCGTGGGCGGTGAAGGGGCCGTGGGTACGGGCATAGCGGGACACCAGATCTCCCACCGGATCGGCCACCGGTTCAATGAAGGCCAGTGGCACCCCGTGCGGCAGCGGAACACCCAGTCCATCGCGCAGGCGCGGGGCATCCTCGATCGCGGCATAAACGTCACGACCACCCAGACGCACGGCTAAGGCCCGGTTGCCGCGCACCAGCGCCTCGAGGTAGGTGCCGGCCGCGGTGAGCAGATCCGTCGACGAATCGACCTCGGGGTTCAGCCGTGCCGCGACCTCGTGCGGTTCCAGCGGGCCAAGCAGACGCAGCAAATCCGCGGTGCCTTCGAGCCCGGTCAATTTGCGGTTCTCCGCTACCCGCTGCAACTCGTCCTGGGTGCGGGCGATGACTCCGGCGTCCAGCAGTTCGCGCAGCTCGGTACGGCCCAATAATTCGTTCAGGAGCGCCGGGTCCAGGGATAACGCGGCGGCGCGGCGTTCGGCCAGCGGTGAGTCACCCTCGTAGAGGAACTGCGCGACGTAACCAAAGAGCAGAGATTGGGCGAAGGGTGAGGGCAAACGTGTCTGCACCTCACGCACCGCGATGCCGCGCGACGCCACCTGCCCCAGCAGGCTTTTGAGCGATGGAAGGTCATAAACGTCGTTGAGGCACTCGCGTACGGTTTCCAAAATGATCGGGAAATCCGGGTATTTGCGGGCGACATCCAAGAGTTGGGCACTGCGTTGGCGCTGTTGCCACAACGGGGTGCGTTTGCCCGGGCTGGTGCGCGGCAGCAAGAGGGCCCGGGCCGCGCACTCACGGAAACGCGCGGCGAACAGCGCCGAGTTACCCACCTGCGCGGTGATGAGATCCTCGATTTCCTCGGGTTCAAAGGCAAAAAGCTCGGCACCGGGCGGCTCATCATCCATGGCCGGGACGCGCAGCACAATCCCGTCATCCGCCGCCATTGAGGAACCATCAAGCCCATAACGCTCGTGCAGCCGGGCCCCCACGGCCAGCGCCCACGGCGCATGGACCGGCAGTCCAAAGGGTGAGTGCAGGATGACTCGCCAGTCACCCAGCTCATCAACAAAGCGCTCCACCACCAGCGTCTTGTCGCTTGGCACCACGGAGGTAGCCTCCGCCTGAGCGCTGAGGTAGTTCAGCAGGTTCCCCGCGGCGAAGTCATCCAGTCCGATGCCCGCCAATTCCTCCCGGGCGGCACTCTGCCCGGACTGGACCAAGGATGCGGTGAACGCACCAAGGGCAGCACCGAGTTCCACGGGCCTGCCTTGGGAATCTCCCTTCCAGAACGGCAGTTTTCCGGGCTGCCCAAAGGCGGGAGAGACCAGCACTCGATCGTGCGTAATGTCCTCGATCTTCCAGCTGGTTGCCCCCAAGGCAAAGACATCCCCCACCCGGGATTCGTAGACCATTTCCTCATCCAGCTCGCCCACGCGGCGTCCGCCCTTGGAACCTGAACTTTCTTCGGAACCGATGAGGTAGACCCCGAAGAGCCCGCGATCGGGGATGGTGCCGCCGCTGATCACCGCCAAGCGTTGGGCCCCTGGCCGCCCGGTGAGCACTCCGGCGTCCCGGTCCCAGACGATGCGTGGGCGCAGCTGGGCAAATTCGTCCGAGGGGTATTTGCCCGCCAACATTTCCAGCGTCGCGGTGAATGCTGCCCGCGGCAGCGAGGCGTACGGAGCGGAGCGCCGGACGGTCTCAAACCAGGCCTCGACACCAACGTCTTCGAGGGCACACGCGGCCAGGGTCTGTTGCGCCAGCACATCCAACGGGTTCGCGGGGATGTGTAACTTCTCAATCTTTCCCTCGCGCATGCGTGAGACGGTCAACGCGGTGGCCAGCAGGTCAGCTCGGTGCTTGGGGAAGAAGGTTCCGGTGGAGGTCTCCCCGACCTGGTGCCCGGCCCTTCCGACGCGCTGCAGGCCGGAGGCCACCGACGGTGGGGATTCGACCTGGATCACCAGATCCACCAGTCCCATGTCGATACCCAGTTCCAGGGAACTGGTGGCCACCACGGCGCGTAACACCCCGGTCTTCAAATCGTCCTCGATGGTGGCCCTGGTTTCCTTGGACACCGACCCATGGTGGGCACGAGCCAGCGGGATCACCGCCCCGGGCTGATCCGCCGGGAGACTGGTTGCGCTCATGCCCGCCTGCGCCATCATGGCCGCGGGCATTCCCGTGCCCGGTTGCACGCGCGTCACAGTGGTTCCGGCGCTCGGCTCGGCTCCCGGAGGTTCGATGCCGTTGGGCACCAGAACAGCTTCGGTGGTTGATGCCGCTACCCGAGTTTCATGAATCTCATTCAGCCGGCCGGTGAGCCGCTCAGCCAGCCGACGCGAGTTGGCAAAAACAATGGTCGAGCGGTTTGCCTCGATCAAATCGACGATTTGCTCTTCAACGTGTGGCCAGATGCTCGCTTGCGGAGCCAGCCCGGACCCGGGGCCCAAATCGTGGGCCGCCGCGGCGGCGGGTAAATCGGTCATATCTTCGACCGGGACGCGAACGCTCAGATCCCACGTTTTGGTGATGGGTGGGGCAATGATGCTCACCGGGGCGTTGCCGCCCAAGAATCGAGCGACCTCCTCGCGCGGCTCTACGGTGGCCGAGAGTCCGATGCGCTGGGCCGGGGTTGCCAATAGGTCATCAAGGCGTTCAAGAGATAAAGCCAGGTGGGCGCCGCGCTTGGTACCGGCTACCGCGTGCACCTCATCGAGGATGACGGTATGAACCTGCGACAGCGATTCGCGGGCCTTGGAGGTCAGCATCAGATAGAGCGACTCCGGGGTGGTGATGAGGATATCCGGCGGATGGGTCACCAATTTGCGGCGCTCATTGGCCGGGGTATCGCCGGAACGCACGCCCACCGAAACCTGAGGAATCGCGAGACCCAGATGCGCGGCGGTGGCTTTGATGCCAACCAACGGCGCCCGTAGGTTGCGTTCGACGTCCACGCCGAGAGCCTTCAACGGTGAAATGTAGAGCACTCGTGTTCCGCCGGAGCCGGTGGTCTTTGACGTCGCAGGAAGCTGCTCCTGGAGGCCCGGCAACGCCGAATCCATGATGTCGGTGGCAGTCCGGGCAAAGGAATCCAGCGCCCAAAGGAAGGCAGAGAGTGTTTTGCCGGATCCGGTGGGTGCGACGACCAACGCATGACGCTGCGTGGAGATGGCGTCCCAAGCCCCGATTTGAGCTGGTGTCGGCGCGGCGAAGGCACCCTCGAACCAAGCTCTCGTTGCGGGAGTGAACCGCTCTAGGACGTGCGTCGCATCAGCATTTTTTGCCATTGTCCCCAGCCTAAACGGTGACCGCGTCAATTGGGGAAAAGAGATTTGCGCGTCGAACTAAACGTGGTGGTACTTGCCGCCTCCGGCAATTTCCTGCGCGCGGTACAGCTGCTCTGTAAGGATCAGGCGCACCAATTGATGGGGGAAGACCAGCTTGGACAGGCTCCACACAAAATCGGCGCGGGCATGGACGGTGTCATCTACGCCGTAAGCACCGCCGATCACCACGGTGATGTTGCGTGAGGTGTCTAAGGGACGCTGCAGAGTCTTGGCCAGCGCGGGGGAGTCAATGTTCTTTCCACGCTCATCCAACAGCACCAAAAAGTCGCGTGTATCAACCTTGGCCAGAATTCGTTCTGATTCCTCGGTGCGTGCCGAATCGCCCTCTCTCGACGAGTGCGACAGCAGCTGCCACTTGATGTCGAAAGGCTTTTTCATGCGCTTTTCGTAGCGTTCGATTCCCTCATCGACCCAAGATTCATGTTTTTTGCCGACGGCCAGCACGCGAATTGTCATGTACCCATCTTCCCGTATCTCATGCTGCGAGGCCTGCATCGGGGTCAGCCTAGATGTCGGTGTGGATCGAGTATCAGTGCTTCCCCAGACGCGGGCACTAGGCTTTCTAGCATGAGTTCACCGCGCCGTCCCACAAAGAACGGCCAACGGGCCGGCTCCATCCTAGTTTTTTGTCTGGCCATAGTTTTGGGCCTTTTTGCCGTGGCACGGAGGCTGTGGGTTTCGGTTGCCGCCGGGGGAGTGCCCCATGAGTGGGACATTCCATTGCTCGAGTGGATGGAATCCCACCGGACGCCTTTCGCAACGACGGTGGCGTGGGTGTTTAGTTCCGTGGGCGACACCTTGGGCATGACCATACTGTCGCTGTGCGTTATTGGCCTTTTCTTCTTGCGCAGCCACAGCCTGTGGCCCGGTGCGCTCATTGCCCTGACAGCGGCCGGTTCGGTATCGCTGACGGTGGTGCTGAAAAATGTTTGGGGTAGGGCGCGACCCCCACTGGATGACGCACTATTGCCGATACCCGCCTCCTATTCGTTCCCGAGCGGGCACACGCTGAACTCCGTGGCGATCTTAGGAGTCATCGGGTATCTGGCTTTCCTCATTCTGCAAAGCCAATGGGCCAGAATTGTGGCGCTGTCTAGCTTGGGGTGCCTCGCAGTGGGCGTGGGATGGAGCCGGATCTATCTGGGGCACCATTGGCTGACCGATGTCGGCGGTGGGTTACTGATCGGTGGATGTTGGGCCGCGGTGGTGATCATCATGCACCACTTTGTGTTGGTGAAGAACCGGCGCACCATCGGGTGGTTGCGGTTATAGGATTTTCCGTTTTTGGGGGTCCTCTTGTTCCCAAAATCGTCGTCCACTAACGCCTCGGCCTCGGGCGTAGGCTGGCGCGGATCAGAGTAAGAGCTCGGCGGTTCCCGAGATGGCCGACGTGAGGAATATGACCGCGCTGATGAGTAGCATCCAGTCCGTAAACGTATACAACGCGAGCCTTCTCGCCACACGGTTGCGAGGCAGTGGCCTTCCTCTGCGGTGGGCCGGTTCATCGCGAGTCGGCTTCTCTTTTCCATGGGAGTAGATAATCACCGCCGCAAG
The DNA here is from genome assembly GCF_019285735.1 of Paeniglutamicibacter sp. Y32M11. Lineage (GTDB taxonomy): Bacteria > Actinomycetota > Actinomycetes > Actinomycetales > Micrococcaceae > Paeniglutamicibacter. The sequence continues at coordinate 399,549 of NZ_CP079107.1, forward strand.
TCCAATGGATACACCCCACGAGATCATCAGATCCATTAACGAAGTCCTTTATCGGTTAGTTAAACTCAACCCTAGCCGGTCGTCCTCGTGCGCTAGGAGACTTGCTCGGCGAGTGAATATCGGTGTCTGACCTCAACGAAAGCTTCTCTCCCCAACCCCTATGCGGATCATTCGATGCGGGAATACATATACATATCCTTCCGCTGCCCACCGACTTCCTGCCAGCTACGGAGTAACCCTTCGCGTGTGTAGCCGCAGCGTTCCGCAGCTCGCCAAGATCCTTCATTCCAAGGCTCAACGTAAAGTTCCAGCCGGTGTATTTCGGGCCGGCAAAGACCCCACCGCGAGATGGCGTCTAGGGCAGTAGAAACAATTCTCTTGTTTCGATGACGAGGACCAATCCAGTAGCCGATGCTGGCACGGCCTTGATCGGCATTTTTCAGCCACAATCCGATCTGGCCCACTGCTTGATCAGAGCCTGCATCGGAGATGGCGAAGGAGTATCCGGATCGATCCACAAGTCGATGATGCTGACGATCAATGAATTCACGTATTTGGTCGTCCGTACCGGTGGCAGGAACTGTCGTAATCAGGGGAATCAGCGGATCGGTCGAAGCGTCTCGAATTAGCTCGGCATCCTCTGCCTTGAATGGCCGTAAACGATACGCCACGGCCTGCACGATGGGCTGACTTAACGGTTCCATTGGGAAAGCCTAACGGTGCCGGCGGTGAATGGTTCCTGCGCATCCTTGATGCGGAGGAACCCGTAGCGATCGGCCAGAGCCCAGTGGGCGATTCAGGCGGGACGGTTCCCACCACGGCTCAGACCCGTTGGTTTGTACGCGGATAGTCTCCGGGTGGACCAAAATTCCATCAGGTCAGCTCCCTGCATATAGGTCAGAAAGTGTGTCCGCGATGGGCCTACTTCCCAACCGTCAGCGCGGCCAGAAGGACTGCTCGAGTCGAACGGTTCGGTGAGTGGGCTTTCGCGGATGACCACGTTGCCGTTGAGTTCTTCATCCATACTACAAATAGGCCCAGACACCCTTGTGTCCTATAAGCCCAACGGCACACCACGTCGTGTTAACGACTGAAGGGTTTGGATTCCTTGCGGAATCCAAACCCTTCATACTGGCGGTGACGGAGGGATTTGAACCCTCGGTACGGGGTTACCGTACACAACATTTCGAGTGTTGCACCTTCGGCCGCTCGGACACGTCACCAGACCAGAACACTCTACCGGGTAAATGGCCCACAACAAAAACGAGTGGTCCCTCGGGGCAGAATGTACCCATGAGCACCTCACACGTTGTCGCCCGAATCGAACCGGACAAACTGACCGCGGAGCTACTGCGCGCCTGGTCGTGGCACCGGCAGGGGCTGGACGGGCGGATGGCTGGCCTCACGGCCCCCGCCGTCCTAGACACTGTGGGTTGGGCGCGGTCGGTCGGTGGTGCAAACGCCTACCTCACGTTATTTGCCCGGGCCGGCATCGGACGAGCCGAGGCCGATGCCGCGCTCGCCGAGCAAGAAATCCACGAGCTACCCACCGCACGGGGTTGCACCTACGTCCTGCCCGCCTCCGGCTACGCCTGGGGGCTGCAAATCGGGCATTCCTCGGCCGAGGCAGCCGTGAAAGTCCTGATGCGACTGGGTGTGGAGCGCTCGGAAATCGAGAGCCTATCCCAAGAGGTATTACAAGTCCTACGCGGCATACGAGGTACCGATGCCGAGGCCATGGACCCGCGAGGACTGAAAAAAATCCTGGGCGACAAGGTCCGCAACCTGGGTGACGAAGGCAAGAAAAAGGGTGCCAGCACCACGCTGCCGGCAGCCCTTGGACTGTTACAGGCCGACGGGCGAATACGCCGCGTGCCGGTAAATGGGCGACTGGACCAACAACGCTATTCCTACGTGGCCTGGGAACTGGAAGGTACCGGGGAATCCGACGACGTGGTGCGGGCCAGAATGCTCGAGCGGTTCCTCAGGTGGACCGGCGGGGCAACCCTAGGTCAGATCCGGTGGTTCACCGCCTTCACGGTGGCTCAGACCAAGGCTGCACTTGCTGCGGTGGGTGCCGTAGAAATCGATACAGCGGCTGGCGACCAGTTGTGGCTGCGACCAGCCGACGTGAAGGCATTGACAGCTTTCGAGGCGCCGTCGGCCGAGGATATCCAGCTGCTGTCGGGTTCGGATTCTTTGGTGCTATTGCGCCGTAATTCCGCTGATCTCTTTGATGAAGCGGGCAAAATCGCGGTGGCCGGCATGAGTGGCTCCGCGCTCGCCGCAGACTTATCTGATCATCCGATCCTCGATCGAGGTCGGATCATTGGATTGTGGCAGTACGATCCGGAGAATTCCCGTATTGCCTGGTGGACGTTTGACCCCGCGAGTCCTGCGGTACGTGAACGAATCGGTCAGGTCGAACAGTGGATCACCGAAGATTTGGCAGACTTTCGCTCGTTCAGCCTGGATTCGCCCACATCGCGAGCTAAGGACATTGCCAAGCTGGATGCGCGGCGGCTCGCCTAGGCCACGAGGCTATTAATCTTGGCGCCGTGCGCGGAAGAAATCGGTGAGCAAGCGTCCGCACTCTTCCTCGCGGACACCCGGATAAACCTCGACCCAGTGGTTGAGACGAGGCTCGCGCAGGATATCGAACACCGAGCCGACGGCGCCCGCCTTCTCATCCCAGGCGCCGAACACAACCCGGGGGATACGCGAAAGGACAATGGCTCCGGCGCACATGGCGCAAGGTTCCAAGGTGACCACTAGAGTGCAGTCTTCCAGACGCCAACCGTCATCACCCCCTGCCTCACGCAGTGCCCGGGCAGCGGCGCGGATGGCCACCAGCTCGGCGTGGGCGGTGGGGTCTCCATGAGCCTCGCGTTCGTTCCGGCCGGTGGCCAGCACCTTGGCGTCGGGGCCAATGACCACCGCGCCGATGGGAACATCTCCGGTCGTAAGGGCCGCCCGGGCCTCGACGAGGGCAAGGTTCATCAGCTCACTGTGGCTGGTTCGTTGAGGAATCACTGTGCCAACTTTAGTTTGGCCGCGAGCGGAAGCGTAGTTTGGCAGCTGGTGCACTGGCGTGGTGAAGGTAAAAGTTCAGCTTCGGGCCGCGGCGAAGTCCGGAGCCGCGGCGGTGGCCACACCGAGGTGGATGCTCGCGGCCAGTTTCTTGATGGCTGCGGCGGGGATTCTGCTGCTAGTCATGAGTGCGCGCATTCGCTGATTTTTCGCCCTAGGCTGCGTTGGTAATCAGTTCTTCGCCGGTCCGACAATCGAAACAATGGCGGGAATCACCCGATGTCCGAGCACAAAAACCGGGGAAGAGGGGGCCGTGGGCTGGTAGATTTTGGAGCATGCGCGTACAGGTAATCGACCACCCATTGGTGGCCCATAAGGTATCGGTCCTCCGAGATAAGAACACCCCTTCGCCGGTCTTCCGGCAGCTGACCGACGAGTTGGTGACCTTGCTGGCGTACGAAGCCACCCGCGACGTCAAGACTGTCAAGATTCAGGTTGAGACTCCGGTCGCGACCACGACCGGTATTGCCTTCGCTAAGCCCACCCCGTTGGTGGTGCCGATCCTGCGTGCCGGCTTGGGCATGCTTGAGGGCATGACGCGTCTGGTGCCGACCGCAGAAGTTGGTTTCCTGGGCATGGCCCGCAACGAGGAAACCCTGGACATCATCACCTATGCCGAGCGTCTTCCCTCGGATCTGACCGGACGCCAGGTCTTCGTCCTGGATCCGATGTTGGCCACCGGCGGAACCTTGATCGAATCGATCAAGTTCCTCTTTGACCGCGGGGCCGAAGATGTCACGTGCATTTGCCTGATTGCCGCTCCCGAGGGCCTTGCCCGTCTGGAAGAGGCCTACGGCGATAACGACAAGGTCCACCTCGTCCTGGCTTCCTTGGATGAGAAGCTGGACGAGAAGTCCTACATCGTTCCGGGTCTGGGCGATGCCGGAGACCGCCTCTACGGCGTAGCGCACTAACTCAGAGCCACTGTGGCTTAGAGGCGTCGGGCCGGCAGCAGAACCGAAGATTCTGTTGCCGGCCCGACGCCTTTTTGTGTGCCCGAAGGCTACGGCCTCGCCTAGAGGGCGGTGCCCTTGGGCTGGCTCGATCGTTTTGTTGGGTTCTTTAATGCGGATGATAGGACTGGATTGACCGCGGGTTTCTGCGGTTCGGGAAGCGGCAACCGGATCTCAAAAACGGTGTTGCCCGGGGTGGAAGACACTGTGATGGTTCCATCATGGGATTCAACGATGGCCTTGGCGATCGGCAGTCCCAGCCCGGTGGTGCCATCGGCTCCGGAACGAGCAGTGTCCGCACGGGTGAAGCGCTTAAACACTTGGGGTAAGAAGGCCTGGGTAATGCCCTCCCCGGTGTCATGGACCTGGAGCACTGCTTGATGAGTCGAGTTGTCCCGTTTGAGGCTCACCGTGACGGTGTTACCGGCGGAGGTATGTTTGCGGGCGTTGGCGAGCAGGTTGGTGATGACCCGCCGGAGCGAGGAGGAATCCGCACTCACCACGAGGGGAGTGGCGGGGAGTCGTGTTTGCCAATGGTGATCGGTCGCCGTGATCCGGAAATCTTCCGTGATGTCGCCAGCTAGTTTGCCGAGGTCCACATCGGTCTTCTTCACCTGGTGCTTTTCATCCAAGCGGGCCAGCAGCAGGAGGTTCTCCACCAGTGAACTCATGCGGGCGCTCTGTTCCAGCACGCGTATCAGCGAGCGCTGCCCATCGTCGGAGAAATGCTCGGTAGCACTGATGAGCTCGGTGTACCCCCGGATGGCCGAGAGCGGCGTGCGCAGTTCATGAGAAGCATCGGCAACAAACTGGCGCATTTGCGCCTCGGATTCTTCGCGTGCGGCAAAGGCCGTGGCAACGTTATCCAGCAATGCGTTTAACGCGTTGCCCACATCCCCGGATTCGGTGCCGGGAATCGAATCTTCCTCGGCGACCCGTGCGTCCAGGGCCAGCGTACCGGTTTCGAGCTGTGCCGTGGCCACCGAAGATGCCACGGCGGAGACACGTCGAAGGGGAGCCATCGAATGGCGAATGATCATTGAACCGATCAACCCGGTGGCTATCAGCCCGGCGAACGAGATAAATACCGTCATCCATCCGAGGGAGGCAAGAGTGCGCGCATTGGGGTCCAGTGGCAGGCCGGTGATCAGGGTTCCGGAACCCTTAGGATCTGATTTGGCGACCAACAAATAGTCACCAATGCTCAATTCTCGTTTGGCAGGTGGCGCGTCAACAACCAAGGTGGACAGCGGGAGGGCGTCGTCTCCGACTATGTTGTTCCGCTGCCCGGTTTTCATGTCCAAGACACCACCGGAAAATAGCAGACCGGATTCGATCTTGGCGTTGAGGGTTCCCGAAGCTTGGCCGGGGGCGAAGAGCGGAGTTCCGCTGTTGCCCTTTGACTGGCTCAGTGAGTATGTGGCGGCGCGTTCGGAAGCGTAAGCCAGCTGCTCATTAAGTTGGGCAGATAAGGTTTGGCGCATGCCGGCGTTGATGAGCAACCCGATGACCGTGCAGACCAGCGCCAGCAAACAGACGACGGCTAAGAGCAGCCGGCGTTGCAGGGTCATGGGTGTCCGGTCTCGGGTAGCTGAACTAGCGGGGAAGAAATCCTGGATTTCACCATGCTCAGATGCCTCGGGTTTCGGTGTTGCTGAAGTGCTCATGAGGCAGGTTTGAGCATGTATCCGGCGCCACGAACGGTGTGGATCATGGGTGATGCGTCGGCTTCGATCTTCTTACGCAGGTAGGAGATATACAACTCAACAATGTTGGCCTGGCCGCCGAAGTCGTAGTGCCAGACGTTGTCGAGGATCTGCGATTTAGAGACGACTCGGCGGGCATTAACCATCAAGTAGGAAAGCAGGTCGAATTCGGTAGCGGTGAGATTGATGCTCACTCCGGCACGCGTCACATCGTGGGAATCGGAATTCAGGACCAGATCCCCGACAACAAGTTCCGCGCTGTCGGCAGCGGTGGCGCCGGAGCGCTCGACCAATTTGTGCAGGCGCAGCAGTACCTCTTCGAGGCTGAAGGGCTTGGCTACGTAGTCGTCGGCGCCGATGCCCAGTCCCTCAATCCGGTCTTCCACCGCGTCTTTGGCGGTCAGGAAGAGCACCGGGACCTCGGGCAGGAACGTACGCACCTTGCGCAATACTTCGGGACCTTCAAAGCCGGGCAGCATCCAGTCCAAAACGAGGACGTCTGGGGAGGACTTGCGGGCGGCTTCCACTGCGGAGGGCCCGTCATGGGCAACCGTAGCTTCCCATCCGAGCATGCGGGTACCCATGGAAACCAATTCGGCCAATGAGGGTTCGTCGTCAACGACAAGCACCTTGATGGCGGTTCCGTCCGGGTGAGTCAGTCGCGGTAGTTGCGTAGGGGAAAAACGAGAAGCAGGCATGGAATAACCTTCCCTCCGAGGTGTAGGGCGGTCCTGTGGCCCGGCTGTGAACGGGCTGTGAGACCGTGTTTCACCCAGCTTAGAGCCTCGAGTCTTCGCAAGAGCGGAGTTTGCGCCACCAACTGTTGGTAGGCCCGTTGCTTGCGGGGCGGCCCCGGTGTAGGTGCGGCAACCCGAACGATGTGAATCGATTGGATTGGACAAATTGCGCGGTCTGGAAGAATTTATAGGTCATTCCGCTTTGTTTGTATCTGACACGTCACCGATCTGTACAATGTGATGATCGACACGTTAAGCGCTGCAAGTCTCACATTGTGGACAAAACCTAAGTTTGTTACTTGCGGGTTCCCTTTATTACGGGGAAACTGATGATTGTGAATAGCGCAGCAACAGCACCCTTGAGCCTCCCCGGAGGCATGGCGATGACGCATCGTCAGTGTTGTTGTCGAATGCTCAGCTGAGTGTCGGAAACCTCCGGCGCTCAGTGACACTCGCATCGCTCCCAAACCTCGCACCAGCGAGGTAACCGGAGCACCTAAGCATTCGCGCCATTCCGTGGCATTCACACGAGTTAGAGGTAGAGCAGCATGTCGGTAACTTCCGGATACGTCCATGTTTCAATCCGCAATGCGCAGTCTCGCGCCGCAGCAGCGCAGCGCACCACCGCGCCCGGCGGGTTCACCCCGGCCGGATATCGCCAGCTCCATGCGGTCCCAGCAGCGACCGAAACTCGACCCATGACAGCTCCGACCCCGGTGGTAGTTCCGAACGGAACCCCCGGCCCGCAGCCCGTCACCGGGGATACCACCGCACGAGGATTTGTGCTCTACGTGGGACTGGACGAGACCGTAGCTCAGGCACAGGGCACCTCGCTGGGTAAACTCGCCACGCAGGTCCGGGCCTTCCTGGCCACGCTTTCTCCCGAGGCTCAGACGCACGCAGCAGTGGCACTGGCCCCGGCGAGCGCCACGGGTGACAACATCGACGTCGTTCGTCAGGCCTTGGGAGACCCCACGGTCAACCGCCGCCCCCGTGTTGATTCCCGACCGGCAGCTCCGCGACCTTCCGGCGTCTTGATCGACCTTTCGCGCCGCGAAGTGCACCTTGATGGCGAAACCCTGAACCTGACGTTCAAGGAATTCGAACTGCTGAACTACCTCGTGGAAAACGGCACCCGCACCGTGGGCCGTGATGAGCTGCTTACCAACCTGTGGCGCAATGCCGAAGAGGTCCCCAACGAGCGGACCATCGACGTGCACATCCGTCGTTTGCGCTCCAAGCTGGGCCGTTTGGCCAACACCGTACGCACCGTGCGCGGTCAGGGCTACCGCTTCTACGAGCACCCCGAGGTTGTCGTCTGGGCCGCCCCGGAATACACCATCTAGTCGCCACCTCTTATGTCCCGCCGGGACCGCATCCACGCGATGCGGTCCCGGCGTCGTTTAACCCGGCGCCCCGCCTAAGCTTGGGTGCATGAGTGAACACCATTTGAAGCGACTCGTATTACTGCGCCACGCCAAGAGCGACTACCCGCTGGGAGTCAGTGACCACGAACGACCGTTGGGTGCACGCGGCGATAGGGAAGCGCCGGCCGCCGGTGTATGGCTGCGCGAGAATGCGGTGGTGCCCGACTACATCGTGCTCTCCGATGCCTTGCGGACGCGGGCCACCTGCGCTTGGATCATTAGCGAGCTGGGCGAAAAAGCTCCCACACCGTACCTGGACTCACGGATCTATGGGGCCTCGAGCACCACACTTTGCGCCATCATCAACGAAACGCCAGAGACGGTGACCACGCTGCTGGTCATTGGACACCAGCCGGTGCTGCAGGAACTCGCCATGCGCCTAGCCTCCGTCGAGTCGGATGAAGAGGCAGTTTACGAGCTGGCCATGGACTATCCCACCCTCGGCCTCACCGTACTGCAAACCGATAAACCATGGGCGGAGATCGACGGCCGCGATATGAAAGTGACCAACTTCGTGGTCCCACGCTAAGGCTGCGGTTCTGTTGGTGCACGGCACGTTCGGGGACGTCTGGGCAGTAAACACGGCCGATTTCGTGGGATGTGGCGGAAATCTGCATGAGAGTTTTGCTGACCCCTGACCACGTCTTTTGGCACCATGGCGCACCGAAGATGAGAACGATGTCCCGATTATGAGGACGTCCTCATGAACCGTTCACCAATTGCTTACTTTGAGGCCTTTGACTTGGAACAGCGCAGGAACAACTCCTGCAACCGCTTCCGATGCGGAACCAGATTCCGGCCCCCAAAGGACAACACCATGAGCATCAGCACCAGCCTTGAAACCGACATCTTCGCAACACCCAACGCTGCCGCCGGAGACGTGCGACAGGAACTGATTGGCGCCGAACGCGCCCTGAAAATCCGTGCCGCCTACACCACCCGTTTTGTGGCCACCGAGTTCTCCAAGCACCCCGAGGACTTCCACCTCATCGCCGGTGCGGCCATCACCCCGCAGCCCGGAGACGTGGTCATCGCCCGCGTCGCCGAAATCGGTAAGCACACCCGCCTCGAATCCCCGGTCTCCCGCCGCCAGCTGATGTTCGTGGGCCAGGAAATCATGGTCGCCTACGGCAACCGCTACGCCCCGGACCAGTTCCTGGCCCACGTGCCCGACTCGCTGGAACCCTGCCACCTGATCGCCGGTGGCGGTCTGGCCGGCTACGTGACCCAAATGCACACCTCCATCGACGCCGCCACCGCCATCGAACCGATCGGCCTGCTGGCCACCAATGATGGCGTGGTCAACCTGCGCGACTTCGCCCCGCTGCAGGTGGGCACCCCATCGCTGGCCGCGCTGCGCGCCGAGGGCACCGTGCGCCCACCGGTCATCGCGGTGCTGGGAACCTCGATGAACTCGGGCAAGTCCACCACCCTGGGCTGCCTGGTCAACGGACTATCCAACGCCGGGCTCAATGTTGCAGCGGGTAAGGCCACCGGAACCGGCGCGGGCAACGACCCGAACCTGTTCATCGACGCCGGCGCCTTCCCGGTCTGCGACTTCACCGATTTTGGCTACCCCACCACCTTCAAGCTCGGCTACGAGCAGGTCCGTGACCTACTGGCCGCGATGATCAACGAGCAGGCTGCCTCCGGCGCCGACGTGGTGGTCATCGAGATCGCCGATGGCCTCTACCAGGGCGAGACCTCCCGACTGCTGCGCGATCCTCTCTTTGCCGCCTACGTGGACACCGTGGTGTTCTCCGCCCAAGACGCGCTCGGCGCCCGCGCCGGGCTGGATGTGCTGCAGGACGCTGGAGTACCGGTGGCAGCAATTTCCGGTCTACTCACCGCCTCCCCGCTGGCCACCGCCGAGGCCGCCGCACAGTTGGAGGTTCGGGTCATTGATACCTACGCCCTGTGCCGCCCAGAGGTCGCCACCGCACTGCTGCCGGTGCGCGCCGCCTCGCTGTGAGCGGGAATATCTCCCACCTCGAGCTGCCCGAGGGTCCCACGACGCGGCCCCTGGAACTGGTGGAGACACGGCCAGCGGCAACGCTGCCGACGCCGCGCTTGCCCCAGCTCCTGCGCGGGAAGCGTCGTGGCCTCTTTGCCGCACTGTTGACCATCGCCATTCTGTGCGCGGGACTGGGCGTGGGCATTGCACTACTTCTGGGCTCATTGGTCAGTGGAGCACCAATGGTGCCGCTGAGTGTGGGCATCGCCGTGATGATCCTGGTCTGGGGCTATGGCAGGTATCTGGAACGTGTTGTGGCCGAAAAGCTGGGCCAGGACTACGTGGCCCAGCTGCGACTCTTGTTGATCTCGCATTCGTTGTTGGCACCCAAGGTACCCTCGATGGGGATCACCGTGACGCGGGCCAGCAATGATCTTGCCGCGGTGCGCAACTGGGTGGCCCAAGGAATCGCGCCGTTACTGGCCGGCATCCCGTTGGTGCTGATCTCCATGCTCGGACTCTGGGCGTTGCACCCACTGTTGGCGCTGGCGCTGGCAGTTCCGGTGCTGCTCCTGAGCGTGGTCCTGCGACTTCTCGCTGGCCCCGCCTACGAGCGGGCCCGGATCCTGCGCCGGCACCGCGGCAACCTAGCGGCCCGCTTGGCCGACACGCTCGCGGCTGGCTCCGCGCTGGTGGCGGCAGGTGGTGTGTCCCGCGAACTTTCCAGGATCGCTGGCAGCGGAACCAAGGTGCGCGATGCTGCGGTGTCCCGGGCCCGGATGGCGGGTGTGTTGCGCGCCTGTTCGCTGGCCCTACCCCTGGCATCCACCGCGATTCTGGTGCTGGTTTCCCGGCATGCGGCGCTAGATGCCGGGCAGATCGCCACGGCACTGACGCTGTTGGGACTGTGCGCGGCCCCGGTGGGGGAATGGGGCCGGATCGTGGAATACCGGCAAAATTATCGGGCAGCGGCCCGGATTATTGCTCCGCTGCTGGTGGAGGAAAGCGAGCTGACCGCCGGCCCCGCCCTACGGGAGAATGCTGCGCGGGCGGCGGCACAGATCCAGGCCTCGCGCGTTGCTGGGGTGTGGCTACGCGGGCTCGAAATCAACGGCCACCGGATCCCGGAGCTACGCGCAGCACCGGGGGAGAAAATATTGCTGCGTGGCAAAGATGCGCGCCTGCGCTCGGAACTGTTCGCGGTGTTGGCCACCGCGCGCACAAATGCGGGACAGATTTTGGGGGAGCTGGGCGAAGAACGCGAGAATCGCGGCCTGGGGTATGTGGTGGCCGGACAAATCCCCGGAGCCGTGAGCGAAAAGAAGCGCCGCCGACTGATCGGTGCCGCCTTTGCCTCGATGGTGCCAGAACGCGGCACCCTGGGCCGGGCCCTGCGGTACCGGCGCCCGGATACCGATCTTTCCCGGGCGTTGGATCTGGCGCGGGAACTCGGTGTGAGGATCGATTCGCTCGAGCAGCGGGAAGCCACCGCACTGCGTCGCGGAGGGATGCCGCTGACCCGCACCCAGCGTGCGGGACTGATGACGGCGCGGGCGATGCTCGGTTCCCCGGCGCTACTGCTGCTTGATGGCATCGATGCTCAATTGGAACCGCGTGCCAAGGCGTGGCTGGAGGAGACCTTGCTGAACTACCCGGGCGTGGTCATTATCGCCTCGGATGAGCCATGGTGCGCGGGGTTTCGGCTCTGGGATCTGGATGCAGCGCAGCAGCCCTAGGGCCCGGAGCCCCCGAACGTTAGCGCAGTGGCGCGGTGAAGGCCATGACCGCCCCGACGCAGGATTCAATGCTGCGCTCGGGATGGAAAACCAAGCGGTCTCGGCCCAGGATCAGCGCCGCACCAAAGACCGCGGTCGCAAGTGTGTCAATATCGACCGCGGTTTTATGAGGTGCCTCGGGAGTACTGCTGGCGATCTTTCTCAGTGCGGTGGCCACTAAGGTAATGACCTCGTGGCGCATGCTCGCCAAGGAGGTAGCCCATTGGCTGTCGGACTGCCATTGCTCGGAAATCCACAATTGGGCAAAGGACGGGTATTCGGCAATGAACTCCAGCGCATCGGCGATCATCATCCGCAGTCCGTTCAGCGGATCAGGATCCTCGGCGCACTGTGCCAATCGTTCAAAGAGGATCGCCACACCGTAGTTCAGCAGCTCACCGATCAGCTCCGCCTTGGAACCGAAGTTGTAATACACGGTTCCCTTGGATACCCCTGCGGCCTTGGCGATCTCATCAACCGACACCGCGTGGTGCCCACGCGCCCCGATCAGTTCCATCGATGCGGTGAACAAACGATGCTTCGAATCGGTGGCACGCACCCTGGGGCGGGGTTCGGCGTTTTGACTCATGCACTCAGCTCCGGATGCAGTGTTTTCAGGGACCAGGTCTTATGCAAGCGTACCGCCAGGGTGCTGGCCAGCAGGCCCAGCACGGTGTAGCCGATGAGCCCGGCCACCACGGGGCCGAGCACCGCGAGATCCGCTCCGTACATCAGGTGCCGCAGGCCGGTGACAACGTGTCCCATGGGCAGCCATTGATGGGCAATGTGCAGGATCTTGGGGGTGGTTTCCCAGGGGAAGGTTCCGCCGGAGGAAACCAGCTGCAGCACCATCAACACCAGGACCACCATCTTGCCCGGCGTGCCGGCCAGGGCGCAGATGCCCTGGATGATGGCGGTGAACGCCATCGACGCCAGCAGGAAGAGTCCCCAGGTCATCCACGGGTGGGCGGTATTGAGCCCGAGGCCGAAGATCACGACCAGGTAGAGGATGGTCCCCTGAATGATCGAGATGAAGAAGAAGGGCAGCCAACCGCCGATGGCGATTTTCCAGTTGGAGGCGTTGGAGGCCAGCGCGCGTGCGGTAATCGGACGCATGAGCTGGATGAGCATGAAGGCACCAATGAAGATGGCTAGGGTCATGAAGAACGGGGCCAGTCCTTCGCCGTAGACCGAGGCCTTGGCCTGATCCGTACGATCGACGGCTACCGGATCACCAATGATGGTCGAAACCTGATCGCGGTCTGCCGCGTTGGGGTTGGGTACCTCGTCGGTGCCGTCGGTGAGTTTGGTGGACAGTTCGGAGGAACCATCACTCAGTTCGGTGGCCCCGTCACCGAGCTCACCGACCCCGTCACCGAGGTCACCCACGCCGGCGAGCAGCGAGCCGGTTCCCTCGTGCAAGGTCGAGGTCCCGGCGGCCAGCGTTGAGGCGCCGGTGTCCAGCTTCTTGGTACCCGCCAGTGCGTCTGCTTCACCGTCGGCCAGGGTCTCGGCACCGTCGGAGAGTTTCTGGGCTCCGGTGTTGAGGGCGGAAGCGCCCGCACCGGCATCTGCGATGCCGGTTTTGAGCGCGGGCATGGCCCCGGCCAGGGTTTCGGTTCCGTCGGCCAGGGTAGAGAGGCCTCCGGAAAGTTGTTTGGCACCGGCCGCGACCTTCGCCGAGCCGTCGGCCAGAGCGGAGATCTGGGATTGGGCGGTGGTCAATTGTTTTTTGGTGTCGGCCACCTGTTCGCTGACACCGCTGGATGTTGCGGCGTTCGTGACATCGGTGCGCAGGGTCTTGGCCTGTTCGCTGGTGAGGATCCCCTCGGTGACCAATTGATCCAGACGGGTGTTCAGGGCCTCGGTGGCCGAATCGATGCGGGTATTGGCATCTTTTTCCAGGGCGGTGAGGGTTTCTGCTGCCTGCGTGACTTTGTCATCCAGGGCCTTGTTACCGGCGGCCACCTCGGCGGCACCATCGGCGAGCCGGACGGACGCGTCGGAGGCCTTCTGCGCACCGTCATTAAGCTGTTGGGTATTCGCGGGAAGGGCCGAGGTTTTGGACTTTAGCTCGGCCAGCCCGGCGTTGAGTTTCTTGGTGCCATCGGCCAGCGTGCCAGCGCCGGCGGCGAGCGAGTTCGCACCGCTGGCGAGCTTCTTTTGCCCGGCCAACAGCGAGGAGGTGCCTTCGTGCAGGGAGTTGGCACCCTGGGAAAGATCCGCGGCCCCATCATCAAGTTTGCCGGCTCCATCATCCAGCGTGTTCACTCCATCGGCCAGCGTGGTGACACCGTCGGAGAGCTTCACGGTGCCGGTGTGTAGTTTCCCGGCGCCATCTGCGGCCTTGGACATTGAGGTGTGGATCTCGGTGAAGCCGGTGAGCAGGGCATCGGCGGTCTGCGTTCCAACCTCGGCGGCCACGGTGTTATGCACCTGGCCGGCGAGCTTGTCGGCGAAGGTGCCCACCATGTAGTTGTTTGCATCGTTGGTGGTGAGTTTCAAGATGCCTTGTTTGGCCGCCTCGAAGTCGCCGGGGGAGGCGAGATTGGCGGAGAAATCTGCGGGGATGGTCATCGCGAAGGCATAATCGCCGGAGGCAACACCCGCCTCGGCTTCGGCCTCGGTGGACACCTGGTTCCAACCGAAGGTGCCGTCGTCCATCAATTCGGTGGTGACATCGTCACCTACGGCGAGGTCCTTGCCGTCCTTGGTGGAACCCTGATCCAGGTTCACGATGGCGGCCTTGACGTTGTGCAGATTGGAATACGGGTCCCAGTTTGCATAAAGGTAGAGCGCCCCGTAGAGCAGCGGGACCAGAGTCAATGCGGCGATCGCGATCTTCGGCAGGCGACCGGAGGTCATGCGCTTGAGTTCGGACAGAGCCAGACGCAACGTGGTCATGAGAGGTCCTTTGCTGCGGTGGGAAGTGTGGTGGTTTCGACCGGGGCGTCCTCGATCGCATCGACCGGTGAGGTGACCTCCGGGATGTCCATGCTTGCTAGATGTGCTGGAGTAGAGCCCTCGAGGTGCTTCGGGGAGGATTCGGCTTCGTCGGGGATATCAACGCCGACCGCTGGAGCTGGCTCGGGGTCTGCGAGGTGTGCCGGTGCTGCCACGGTTTCGGGTTCCTCCGTGGGCTCGTCCGCGGGGAGATCCGCGTCAATCGAGCCGAAGGGAACCTCCAGCTTGTCCTGAATGCCGCCGTCGTAGGCGGTGGGGCCAGACCACTGTTCGGGGAGGCGCTGCACCACGGCGATGATGGCCGGGGCTCGTTCGCCGGTGGACACCGATCCTAGGTAGGAGCACCACAAATCCTCGGGAATCCCGTGGCGGTCCGGGGTGTCGAAGACCAACAGCTCAACGTGGGCATCTTCAAGGGCCAGCTCGGTCATCAGGGTGAGGCGATCAAGCGGTTCGATGGCATCGAGGTATTGATCGGCCAGGGGCTCCAGATGGTGCTCTTGAATCCACGTTTTGGTCTTGGGTCGTCGCCGTCTGGAACCCGGAATGAGCGAAAGGTCCTCGGCCACCAGGTCGCGGACCTTCATGTGTGCCTCCGGATCGTTGATCTGCGGGGAGTCGACAATGGCGCTGATGCGGCGCACCGCCTTGAGTGAGGAATCCCCGAGCCAGCTGACGCTTCCCTCGCTGGGGCGCATGCGTGCGCTTAGTCCCAGCGACAGCGCGGTGCGCGTGGTTTGGGTATCGGCCTGGATCAGCAGAAGTTCGCCGCGCGCGACGGCAAGGCTGGTGGGATCCAGCAGGGGCAAGTGGCGACCGGCAATGGCCAGGTTATCGGCGATGAGCACAAACTAATCGTAAACCAAACTGACTGGTCAGTTCAATTAGTGTTTTTGTCTGTTGCGACACGTGACGACTCCGGGTGCGCAACCTTAGGACACGATAGGGCAACTTTTAGCCCTTGATCTCCATGTGAGGGCGTTGTTCGGGGGAAGATGGGGGCATGATCAAGAGGTTTTGGGTCGGCGGATATTCGCCGGACGGTGGCGGTACCAGTCAGGGCATCCGAACGATGGGTATCAATAATGGGGTGCTCACGGACCTCGGGCTGGCCCACGCCGCAGATTCCCCCTCGTGGCTGACCGTCCACCCGACACTGCCGGTGCTCTATGCGGCGCTCGAACATCGGGGTGAGGTGGCTGCCTATACGATCGTGGGCACCGACCGGCTTGCCCCTTTGGGGCGTCCGATTTCCGCCGGAGCGCTGGTATGTCACCTGGCCTTGGCCGGAAGTTATCTCATCGCCAGCTGCTACGGCGATGGGAAGATTTTGATCTACCCGCTAGCCACCGACGGTTCGCTGGGACTGCCCAGTCTGGCGCCGACCTCCAGAGATCCCTTTGCGGTCCCCGGTCATGAGGGGCGGGCATCGCATTCTCATCAAGCCACGGTGTTGCGTTCGGGAAGGATCATCACCACCGATCTTGGGCACGATTCACTGCGCCTGTGGGAACTGCTTGATGGCCAATTGCTGCTGCAACAAGTCATCGTCTTGCACAAGGGCGACGGCCCGCGACATCTAGTGGAGCATCCCTCGGGGTTCATTTATGTCGCTACCGAACATGGCGCTGAAGTCATCACGCTGAGCCCCGACGCTTCGGGCGAATATCGTGAGGTGGCCCGAACCGGGCTTGGCGAAGAGATTGTGCCCGGCGAACATTTTCCTGCCGAGTTGTCCTTGGACAAGTACCGAGACCGTCTTTACATCGGTGTTCGTGGCGCCCAGAAGGTAGTGGTGCTTGGGCTTAAGGCGGGAATCCCGGTGCTCGTGGGCAGTTCGGCCTGTGAAGGGGAATGGCCGCGGCATCATCTGCAGGTGGGTGACTCAATGCTGGTGGCCAATCAGCTGTCCAATACGGTCGAGGCCTTCGAGTTGGATGCCGGGGATGGGATTCCTTCTGTGCGTCTGGACTCCCTGGTGATGGAAAGTCCCACCTGCATCACCGCCCAAGTGGCATCGTAGCAAGGCCGATTAAATACTTTGGTTTAAATAGGGCCTCGGGATCTAGGGCTCCAAAGATGGCGGACATCAATACTTTTGGGGCTACACGATATAGCACGTCAAGAACTCAAAGATTGAGTGATGGCAGAATTGAAGACATGAAAACGTGGACACAACTGGTTGATGACACCAAGCCGATGCCTGGTGGTCTCATAGGTCGAACAGTTCCCGTGGTGTTAGCACTGGTCATGTACGGGACCGACGTGCTGATGGACGGTACAACGTATGTTTCCAATCCAGGACTGCTTTTACTGGCCGCGCCGTTCATGTCGCTGGCTGCCTTGTCATTGGGTGTCTTGCCAAGCGTTTTCGTTTGGTACGTCAGTGCCATTCTGATTGGGCTGGCTGGCCTGCCCGGGATACTTGTCTTTGGAATGATCTTTCCATCGGTGATTGTCATGGCGGTGTGCTGCTGTCTTTTGCCGTGGAAATTTGCCCTTTTGTTCCCGATCTCATCCATAGCCTTGGCCTTAGGGCTGTTTCTCCTTTCGCCGGGAACACATGTGGTTCCCACACTGTTGTTGGTCCTCTTATGCAGCTTGGCAGCAGTGGCTGGTCTGAGCTTGAACATGTACCGGCGGCGACACGAACGAAGTTCCGTGCAGATCCGAAACCTTGAGCAGGAACAGGCGCGCATACGTAGTGAAGAACGAACCCTTTTGGCACATGAGCTCCATGACATCGTCGCTCATGACGTGACTGTGATCGCGATGCAGGCCAGACGCGCCGAGTTTGTAGATGATCCGACCAAGACGGCAAGAATCCTGGAAGGGATCGGCGATGCTGCCCAGCAGACTCTTCAAGACCTGAGGAGTCTTGTGATGCTGCTGAAGCAGGAACTGGTGGTGCCCGACCCCGTCCCGTTACAAGGTCGGAACGACGACGTAGAGATTCTCGGAACGGCTGCGATGTCGGGTGAAACTACGACTGCTGTGGGCTTCGTGAACGACCTGGACCGGGTTGTCGAGGCGTTGCGGAGGGCAGATTTCGAGGTAGTCCTTCAGGTGGAAGGCGACGTGGCCAAGATCCCGGCCAGCCTTCGACAGGTCTTACGCCGTACCATTCGCGAACTTGGAACCAACGTGCTCAAGCATGCAAGCGTCAGTGGGACCGTCCTAGTGCATCTAGTTATCGGGGACGATACCGTGATGCTCAAGGCCGAAAACGAGGTTTCCTCCGGCAACCCGATCATCTCGTCCCATACCGGGTTGGAAGCCATGATTGCTCGCTGTGAGATATTTGGCGGGTTTGTTGATTCTGGATTAACGGCCGAGCGTTGGTCGACGTTCGTAACAATCCCGTTGGTGGGTTTACCGTTGCCGCGGCGTTAGCTGGCGCCGTGGGAAGATGATGACTGCAGATGTTACTGCCGGCTGAGCTGGCAAGCCCAACGTGCGTGAATGCATTAGGTCCATATGGGAGGAAAACCGTGACGACAGTACTGCTGGTGGATGACGAGGCTTTGGCTAGGGAAATCCTGCGCGACTATCTGTCTTCCGATCCGACTCTCCATATTGTGGGCGAGGCTTGCGACGGAAAAGCTGCGGTGGTTCAGGCTTCTGCCTTGCGTCCCGACGTGATACTCATGGATATGCAGATGCCCGTCATGGACGGAGTGGCCGCGGCCGCGCAGATTCATGACGCGCATCCCGAGATCGCTATCCTAGGACTCAGTACGTTTTCCACGGACCGTTATGTCGTTGACCTGCTGCGGGCGGGCGCCTCCGGCTATCTGGTTAAGGACGCAAAGCCGAAAGAGATCACGACGGCCATCCGCACCGTCATGGCGGGAGAATCGGTGCTTTCCCCCGAAGTCACCCGTCATGTGGTGCAGGGCCTTTCGACGTCCGTTCCGGCCGAGCTGATTCCCAATCCAACCCTCGTCGAAGTACTCACGGACAAGGAACTTGAAGTCATTCGGCTGCTTGGGAGGGGCATGAGCAACCGTGAAATGGCAGCCGAGCTATTTGTCACCGAATCCACCATCAAGGCTCGATTCGTGAAGGTTATGAAGAAGCTCGGTGTCCGCGATCGGGTGCAAATCTTGGTGGCTGCGGTGGAGCACGGACTACTTGATACGAGATTTGGGTCCCGCTCAGCCAAAGGTACCTGAAATTAAATGCATTCCCTGAACTTAAGTCCTGTTGCGTGTCGCAGCGGACGATTCCGGGATTTCATGGCCAAGGGCCGTACCCGTTCTACCAATGCCTTGAACGCCTTGGCTCGCCGCAACGACTTCGGTATTGATGCCCGCACGAAGCTCACCCCGGTGCAGATCGAAGAGATCTCGCGGCGGCGTTAAAGTGAGGAATAACTGGCCCTTGGTATCGGCCGTGCCGAGGCGGTCCGTCTTGCCAAGCGCGTTCTGGACCTCGGAGAGCAGCTGAAGTCCAACGAGCCGAACTTGGACGAGCTGGTCAACGTCAGCGAGACAGCCCCGCTTTTCGAGGTGAAGGGTCTCCGGGCGGTGGACGCGGCAAAGTGTTTGGTAGCGTGGTCCCACGATGGACGGTCCATAGCGAGGCTGCCTTTGCGTGTCTGGCCGGGGTGAACCCCATCCCGGCACCGTCGGGATACACGGTGAGGCATCGACTGAATCAGGGAGTCGACAGGAGGCTCAACAGCGCCTTACACATGGCTGCGATCACCAGAATGACCTATGACTCAGAAACCTGCGACTATGTCGAGAAACGTCGGGCCGAGGGCAAGACGGACAAGGAAATCCGACGTTGCATCAAGCGCTATCTGGCTCGTCGCATATTCAGGATCCTGACCGCCTCGTCTCAGGCAAAAGGTTCAGGAAACGGCTTGACTAGATATAGAAGAGTCAGATAGGACGCAACGCTGCGGGCCGAAACCGGGAACTTCATCCGTTGGGTGAACGCCAACAAGCTGACTACCTTGCACTTCCGCGCAGAGAAATGGGGAGGGCCGTCCACCGCCATCAGCACCGAGGAATGCTGGGAGGACGCGCGCCAGCTCCTCAACGATACAACGCTCAAACCTAAAGACCGAGTTGTGGTGCTCTTGGCCATCTTCTATGCCCAGCGTCTCTCCTCCATCAGCCGCCTGAGGCTCGATAATGTCCACGTCGAGGTAGATCAGGTATTACTTCGGCTCGGGCGTGGACCCATCGTCCTGCCCGACCTCCTAGGAATCCTGATCAGGCAGGTGAAGGCCGACCTGCCTCTTCACACAGCCTTCTGCGCAGGGGAATCCTCACCATGGTTATTCCCCGGTGGCAGACCCGTACAAGCGATCAGCCCACCCCCAGTTGGGCATCCGACTCAAGAAACTTGGGATCCTACCCGGACTGGCGCGCTCCACCGCACTGTTCCAGCTCGCCATTGACCTGCCGGCGGCGCTGATGGCTCGCATGCTCGGAATCCACATCGGCATCGCGGTCCAATGGCAACGCGCCAGCAGCGGAGACGGGACGAACTACGCAGCCGATGTCAGCCGACGGACTCAACCCCGAAAGGAGGCATTCGGACAGTTCCAATATCCGAGGACCCCATGACGAGCCGAACCCTTGCATCCCTGTGCCAATGCGCCCTTTATGACGTCGACGGGCACCGCATCACGGCGTTGCTCACCAACGCACCCCGCTTCAACGTCGTATTCCTCGATGCCCGGTACCTGGCCCGAGCCAGACGCGAAAACCGCATCAAGACCCACAAGAACGCGGGCTTGGGCCGGCTACCTTTCTATGCAATTGATGCAAACCAGCTCTAGGCCAACCTGGCCGTGCTCGCGGTCAACCGCGTGTCTTGGATGCAACTCTCCGTCCTTCCCGCAGGCCATGTTGCCTGAGTCCAGGACCTGAAGCGGTGGCGCTACCGGCTGTTCTCGATCGCCTGAAAGATCATCAGCAGTGCCCGGCAGAAAAGGCTGCTGGTCCCCGAATCCGAGCCCGAATCGCAGCTGCTCACCACGCTTATTCGAGGGCGCCGCACGGTTGCGAAACCGCTGGCGCAACGGCCACCTCACGGCATAAGCATTCGCACCGAAGCACGCCCCCTCGAGATGAAAAAAGCCCCTTCTGGGAGATCGAACCCAGTCCCACAGTCAGCGACATGGCCACCTTGGAATGATGGAAAAACGGGCAGGCTGCTGTTCTCTGGGAAATCACGGAACCAGCGGCCTGCATGCACTCGATGAAAAATCGAAGCTAGTGAGAAATGGTCGCCGGTTTTCCCGGGAAAGACACCGCGGCCACTTCCGTATCTGAATCCATATGGCGCCAGTCGGGCCCCGCCGACACCATTGAGCGCAAGGACCCTGCATGACTCAGTCAACTGCACCGCCGTGCTCGCTCCCGTGGACAGACTAGTACTCATGCAGGGCTTGGTGGATGATCTCCTCATGGGCCTACCACTAAGGAGCACCTGTCGTAGCCGCACTGTTCAAGCGATCAAGAAAGAACTGGGTGGTTCTCAAGGAGCTTGATGCACAGAAAAATGCGGTAATTTACGAGAATTGTACTTTTGTATGATGCGCGTCAGGGCAGAACATGAAAAAGTAATTATGGACTGCAGTCGTCACTAACATGAATTGCTTGATCCCCTGCCTGAGGAGCTAAAATATGGTTAACCTGCCTGTCGCCACGTCTCTAACATTTGGCTTCTTTGCAGATTCCTTGGCGAAGCCATCGTTCGGAAGCCTCTTTTGTTCGTACTTCGGCGTTTGCTGATCTTTCTAAGAAAATGCGCCAATAGGGTCTGATCGTTAGGGTTTTCCCTTCGGTCTGTTGTCCCAGCGATGGGTGGTCCGGACCTCGCGGATCAAGCGTCGCATGACGATGATGCTGTTGGCGAACCTGATCATCGCGTCATTGACTTTGGTCTTGCGTTCGGTGCAGATCAACAGTTTCTTGAAGCCGCGATCGTGCCAGGCGCTGGTTCGTTTAACGACCCAACGGGCTCCGGCCTGCAGTGGTTCATCGCTGGTGCTGATGACTCCTTCGCATCCGAGTTCGATGAGCAGGGTACGGGTTTTGAGCTGTCGTAGCCGGCATCCAGGTGCACGGTGATCTGCGGTGCAGGTGGAACCCGAAGCGTGAGATTTTCTCTAGGGTGGGACGTATCAGTGGGGAATCGTGTCGGTTAGCTGGTGCAGCTACGCAGCCGCGCGGGATGCCTTTGCCGTCTGTGAGGACGGAGCGTTTGGTGCCCATTTTGCCGCGGTCCACTGGGGATTTTCCGTGCATTTCCCCACCGCACGGGACAGTGGTAATGCAAAGTTGTGAGTGACTACTCGTGAACGATTCTTCCTACACTGCCTGGCAGTGCTTTTAATGACGAAAAACTCCTGTTAAAACGGGTGATTGTCTACGATCATCGTTCCAACAGGAGTTTTTCCATGCCATCTTCCTCCATCAACATTCTCCATGGCCAACTGGAAGACATCCCTGAAGACCTCCACCGCTTCGTGACACCGGAATCTATCTTCTAGGCGCTCGCCTCGTTCCCCGACCACCACAAACGCCGTGGCTTCCGGAACCAGCTGGGTTGGATCCTGGCAGTTGCGCTCTGCGCGGTGCTGGCTGGCTGGCGCAAGATCCGTCGTCGACATAGCAGACTGGTCCACCTCTGCCGCCTCCACCTCGTTGCGCAGCACCGAATTTGTGGCACCGCACGTCACCACTTTCCAACGCGCGCTCGCTTGCCTGAACGCCGAGGCCTTCGACCAAGCTCTGGGCACATTGATGCAAATGCAAGTCGACGCCCGTTTCATCGCCATCGACCGGAAAGAAATGCGCGGGGCCAAAATGGTGGCGGGGACCGTATGCACCTCATGGCAGCACTGGACCACGACACCGTCAGCGGACAACTCGACGTCGGTATTAAAACAAACGAGATCACCCGACTTGACTCGCTTTTGGCGACATTCGGGGATCAGAAAGGCAAGACCATCACCATTGATGAACTGCATACGTTGGGACGCCATGCGCAGTTCCTTCACGCATGAGGTGCCCATTTTCTGATGACGGCGAAAGGGAATCAACCCAAGCAGCTCAGGCAACTCCACGCTTTGCCCTGGAAGGATGTTCCACTAGGGAACCAGCAGCAAGATACCGGGCACGGGCGCAGGAGCATGCGCAGGATCAAGGTCGCTACCCTCACTGGCGGCATCAAGGTTCACCAGCCCCCCAACCCAGCTGCGCCGGACAGCGAAGTGGACTCAACTGGAGGGAGTTTCTACGTTGTCGAGTACGCACTATGTATGAGTACTTAGGTGCACAATTTGTCTGATCGATGTGTACTTTAGTACACAATTTATTCCTTTTGGCCAAAAATATAAATTTAATGAATCTATTTGAGTTACGGTGATCTATGTAACTTTCGTCCATCTCACCCAGTCCGCAAAGATGTGCGGGCGATCAGGAAAAGGATCAATCATGACCACCATTATGTACGAGGCCCCGACTGTATTCACTGCGAACGAGACCGCAGAGAACGGTGTGATACCGATCATTGCGGCCCTTGCGGGTGCCGTTTCTATTGCCACGGGCGCGAGCATCGGCCATGTTGTCTGGGTCTGCAGTCAATGCCCGGACAAGTGCCGGTCCTTTAGCCAGGCCGTGAACACCGTCAAGTCCTGGTGGGGCGCCGGCTGTTAAGCTGCGCAACCCTGGGGTGGTCCACGAGAAGTGGGCCACCCCGAGCTTTTACGTGTTTAAAGAAATATCATGAGGAGCGGTATTGTGGCAGATGTGACAAAAAAATCAAAGCAGTCAATGATTTGGTTACCGGCTTTAATTACAATTGTTGGAATTCTGGTATCAATATTCCTTTATTCGTATCTTATTTGGTCGAACTGTGATTCGAACGGTCTAGGTGACTTTTTCACCGACGTGCGCCATTTTCACACTTCGCTAGGATGCTGAATGGAGATCGCACACACTGGCTATGACGTCCGCGATCGCGTCAGTCGAAGTGAAGTGTTTACGTCGCTGAGTTCATTCCAAGGAAATCGTGTTGGCATGGAGCTCATGGAGCTCATACCAGACCAAGGAACCGTCGCTATCGGGCATCTTGTTGGTTCCTTGAATGAACGCTACGACGTCCCAAGTGATGCGTTGGAGTTAGATGTATGTAGATTCCTCCATGAGGCCCAGACGTCTGGTTACATAAATTTTTATTCCACATGGGCCAGGAATGCGAGTATGATGATGGTGCGCCGAGTGAAAGATTCGCAATACCTAACATTTCATAATCGCAATATAAAATTGACTTTGTGCCGACGAATATCTCTTAGTCCGACCTATTTTAACACTGCTATGTTGGTAGCTAGATCGATGATGATTAATGGTCTCAGTATTTCCGTATTGCTCGGAGGCTTATTGCTCGGTCTATTCACGTCCGCTGAGATGCAGATTACCTATTTGACCTTGGTCAGCTTTTGCATCGGGATCATCTCGTCAACAGCCGTATTCGTTGCAGCCGGAGTAGTGCATGAGGCTGCACACTTGGGAGCTGCACGCGGATGCAGTTCAACGCCGCAGTTTCTCTACCGCGAAGGTACATCTGTGGTACTTAATCGCCTGCGGACCTCGCCCGGTCAAGAGATCTGGATTGCCACAATAGGTCCCGTCGCTGGTGCAATGGTTGCGTGGGGGCTGGCAGCCTTATGGATTGCGATGTTGCCACAAGCGGCCCCCAATCTTACTGAAACAGCGATTCAAAGTGCTCTAATTCTAGGATTGCCACTACTTCCTATTTTAACAAACATTGCCACACTTATTCCACCGTCACAGGACGGAAGAAACGTCGGTGCCGCGATAAAGGAAATGGTCATGTCCAGAAAGGTGTCCCGTGCTTAACATTTGCGACCTGCAAGCAACGGCCGGGGACTTTGTCCTCGGCCCAGTGACTCATGATTTTCGCCGAGGTATAACTTCTATAATCGGGCCCAACGGATCAGGGAAAACCACATTGTTCACATCTCTAGTGGGCGATGGGCGGGTGGATTCGGGCACTGTCATGTGGAACGGTTCTGCACTCGGACATAGGGACTTCGGAGCTTGGCATGGAGTGTCCTACATTCCTGACTCGAGTCATACCCTCTTCGACGAAATGACTTCAGAGGAGACATGGGCTATGGCCGCAAGAGTCCAAGAATTGCACCGAGCGACCGATACCATCATTTTGCTGGAAGAGGCCTTCAGCCTTGCTGAAAAGCTTGGGTTCTCCGAATTTGACAAGCGAACTAAGAACTTGAGCCTCGGGAACCGCAAGAAATCTCGCCTCATCTGTGGCTTAATGAACCGCCCAAGCCTCCTCTTGGTCGACGAACCGCAGAACGGCCTTGACTTCTTGACTAGCATCGCGCTCCGAGCCCAGTTGCAGGAGCTAGTCCGTGACGAAGGCTCCACTGTGGTGATGTCTAATCACGATCTTGACTCTGTGGCACGTAGTTCGGACGAGATTCTTGCTCTCCGCGGAGGCCGCCTCGTCGAAGCCATCCGCCCTGCCGAATCTGGCCTGGAGAGTGCTGCGACGCGGATGGTTCAGATCTTCACGGAATTCACTGATGAAGCTGGGTAGTCCTCTGAAGGTAGACGCTTATGTGACTCGGGCCGTCCTGGCCCAGAGCGTCCGGAGTGCAGAGTCGAAACTTCTGGGGCGATTGGCCTCCTCCCGTATCTTAAAGGTCTTGATTGGTCTTACGCTGCTCGCCTTGTATCTACTCCTACTTAACCGTTCTTGGAATCTAGGGCGTGAGCTGGACGCCGTGGGGCTTGGCTATCCGCTGCTATCCCTAGGGCTCTTCGGAATAGGGTATGCATCTTCGCTCTTTTTCATCGTGCAGCTATGCACTTCCACTCGGGCTATTCTCACCCGCAGCGCGGCACTCATGCCCTTCCCGATGAGTCACCGTGCAAGGAGAATCACCGCCATCGTGTCCGTCCTGTCCCCAGCAGTGACTGTCCTAGCATCTGGGGCCTTTCTTGTGCTCGCCTACGCTAGTGCTCTAGATCTCAAGGACCCTCGCGTAGGGGCGGCGTTCCTGGCAGGGGTAGTTAACGCCCTCCTACCAGCAACCTTAGTGGGGGGAGTGCTTACATGGGTCCAAGGACGTGGTAGATTCTGGCTGTCGCCGTGGGTCACCGGTGCTCTCATGATTGCAAGCGCCCCCATAGCTACATGGACCATTGCGCAGTTTGTAGAACGTTCGGACGTGCCGGCACTGCTGCAGGTAGTGCTGCCCGGCTCTATCCTTGAGCGCTCCATTGGCTTCACGACTACTGAGCTTTTGGTAACCCTTGGGCTCGGTGCGACGCTCACGATCCTGATCGCGTTGATCGTCTCGCAGGTTGTGATCAAGGCAGACCAACGGAAGCCACCGTTAATGGCCTCCGCGCATCCGGATATGAACCCGCGCGAACGCATCTCAGGCCTTGCTGCAAAACCATTCAACGCCTACGTATCCACGCTCTCCGCCCGGAACGTGTCTCCCTGGCTGGAGACAATGCTATATGCAGGATTCGCACTCCTACTTACGCTGGCTGCGGTACGGTTCGGTCATACAGGCCGTATCGATGAAGCACGGATCCTCTTTTTCAGTGCTGGGTGGGCTAGCTCTCTCGCCGCTATGGGAATCTTCAGTTCCCTGGACCCATACGCTGAATTCCGTAGGTTTGGCGTTGCAAAGCGTGAATGGCTAGGTCTAGCTCTGGGAATCCATACGAAATTGTCGGCTCTTGCCTTAACGCCAGCGGGTGCTTATGCGGCGGTTGCGGGTGCCCGTGGCTCATGGATCGGCTGGGAGAACCTTCTTATGGGTGCGCTCCTCGGGGGAGCGGTGGTTTCAGTGGTTGGGTACCTACTACGCCGGTCTATGCTGACGGCACCGGGCCGGACGGCTGGAAGCATTGTTGGCGTGGGTGCGGCGTTTGGCGCGATCAGCCTTCGCCTTCATGCCCCTAAGGACATGGCGGCGTTAGTCGTCTCGATATTTTTAGTTCTACTTGCTGTGGTTGCGGTATTCATTTTTGAGGCTCGGAGGAAAAATGGCAATTCATAATAAGGACATCAATCGGGCTGGTAAATACGTTAGCAGAACGCTATCTTGGTTCATTGCAATAATGGCAGTGTTAATCGCCGTCCTTGTCATCTGGCTTGCCGTGCAGGCCAACAGCTCGACTAGGGCAAAGGGTGAGGCATCCCCGCACCATATGCCGGCTTCAGGGACAATGCCGGTGGGGTACGGGCCAAGAGGAGTGTCAGCGGGCACCTACTCCCCTAATGCGCGTGAGGTGGCCGTAATGGTCGACCCCTCCTGTCCGTTCTGTCAGGAGTTCATGAAATCCGACATTGACGAACTTAGGAAGGTTGCAGACAACCCGTCTATGAATCTTTACCTCATCCCGGTCAATATTTTTCCTGCTTCAGAAGTCAATCCAATCGCGCTGGAGCTGCTCCATGCCGGGATCGCCAATGGGAACATGGATCCCCTGATGGCTTACGGAATGATTTCGGAGGCCGCCAGAGTGGCAGCCGGCAACAAAGATAAGTTTCGGACTGAAATTGAAACCACGCCTCTGGCAAAATACTGGCCAACCGAGTGTTGCTCTGCATCCCTCGTCGAGTGGACTAAACACCATACACAGCAAAATCGATCTGGCATTGGCAAGGTTCCTTCTGGGGTGATCGACGGCGTACAAGTAGATATCGATACGCTCCGGAGGGAAGGGCTGGGAACCGATTAGGAATCATTCGCAGATCTTTGATCTTAATTCAAAACCAACCTGATCGTTCTTGCGTGTCGGCAAACCGTTTGATCCAGCGGTTTCATGGTTTGGGCTATGACTGGCCCACCCTCCCCGATTTGTTCAGGCTACATCGTGCACGTACGCGAGGTTGTTAGCCCAGCGGTTTCATGGGTTGGAGATTCACTAACTGTGATTTGCGAGGAAAAGATCACCTGAACTGGGAAAATAAAGGTGTCTAAGCTTCACAGGCAGATCTGGTTACCCGCGGGGTAGCTGGCATATGCCGCAGGGTGGAGGGCTGGGACGCGGAAACTCCGGGACGCGTGGAACGCAGTGAGGAACGCTGAAGATATCGAGGGTTGACTGGTACGGCTGTCTTGGCTTATGGTGCCGCGCTCGCCCGATCCATGTTCAACCCTCGTGCCGTACATGGAATTTGCACAACCTCGGTCGTCCTGTAAGCGTGCGCGGGTTCCAAGGGTGGCAGGTCAAGATAATACCGTTTCTGGAAGAGTTTTGACATGGCAATAAACTATAGAGACGTACTACGTGAGATCGCCTACGACAACTATGGATATGTCATCACCGCGGATGCAGTGGACGTTGGTGTGCTCGCCGTAGATTTGCCAAAGCTCAAAGTCCGCAATGGCCTCTACCGCCGAGGACAAGGTCTTTACCGTATGGCTGACCTCCCGCCGACCCCGCCGCGCAATGCCCGCCTACGGGGAGCTGATTCAGGCGCCAGCCGGAACGAAGGTTTCCCGCTACCGAGGGATCCGCGGCCAGCAGCTCAGCGAAGCGCTCCTCGAGTGTCTGGGCAAGCCCCCGGCACTCGGCTCCGAACTGTTTTGGCAGTTAAGGCCCGCGCCGAGGGCCTGTTGACTAAGGTGATGTGGAACCGCGAGCGCAAGGAGCTCGCCGAATGAGGTACGACACCCCCCAGTTGCCTCAACGCTCTTATCCGGCGAATGACGAGCTCAGGTGGAGACGAATCCCTCGCCCTTCGCCGGCGGACGGCGTTGGCTCTGGTCGCGATCGGAAAAATGCTTCCTGAGGGCGCGGTGAAAGGTGGCGGCGCGAGCGCGCTGCGTTGTGGCTCCAGCACCAGGTTCACTCGCGATCTTGACGCCACGCGCACGCACGGACTGGCGACATTCCGCGCCGACTTCAAAGAGTGCCATCGGGAAAGTGTGGGGTGCGTTTGCTGGAAGTCTCGTCGAGCGCCCCGCGAAACCCACGGGAATTCCTGCCTCGTACGTGATGAAGCTATTCGACTTAAAGCTTGACTGCGGGGGCGGAAGCATTGGTGCACAGTGCCCTTGGAACTTGGTCACAATGAGATCGGTGACGCTGACCATCCCGAGTTCGCTCTGGCGCCTGGCTTCAGTGAAATGTTCACTTCTGGGGGTCTCCCGCACCACACCCGGTGGCGGTAATGCCCGCTCGCCACCAAATCACCTAAAAATGCACATTTCCATCGTGTTCGGTAGCGACCGCGCCCGTGACCTCGCAGACCTTCGACTCCTAGATGCCCGCGGGCGTCTCGAATTCGCAGTGGTCCGGGCCACTTGTAATCGTCTATTCGCCTACCGAAGGATTCGTTCCTGGCCTTCTTCAATGTTCGAGGGTGGGGGCTGGGTAACCCACTACACTGAAGCCGCCTAGGGCCTAGATGTGGTCCCTAATGCCGCTCCCGCCATCGAATGGCTACGCACGTTCATCGCCCGGATTGACCGAGCCTCGCCAAACGATCGGACATGATCCTTGACGGACTATCAAGCCAATTCGCACCAGTCCCGAAGCTGTATTCTCCTGGCATGACCAGGTTGGCGCGTGGCAGGGTCCCGGCTTGAGGATTCTATGCGCTGCCGAGATTGTACAAAACGGCGTGCTGACTCATATTAGTGAGCTCAGTACGATGGCGGTGCAGGGTGCGCGAGCGCTCATGGGCATGGGGTCTCAACGCGGGATCGCGAAGCGGACTTGGCGGCGATGGTGCTGACCGCCGAGATCGGTGAAGATGACGAGCGGGATGGCCTTGCTGTGCTTCTAGCCCCGCGTCAACCGATCGATCACGGGCGATCCGTCCGGAATAGGGCTTATAGGACAGAAAGGGGTCGGTGAGGGGCCCGCTTCCCGACGGTAGCGCGGCAGAACGGGGTTTCTTATAGCCTTGAGCCATTAACCGTGAATGGTTCTGGAAAATCGAAGCACAGTGATGTGTGCGGATCTCGGATGAAACGCAATGGAAAGACGACCGCCGGGACCCAACGCTGGAGATACATTGACTGTGAAGCCAGCAGCGTCCGCAAACGTCGCGACCTAGCCCTCAAAGCAGAACTGGACCTGTTCCTGCAGTGGCTCATGGGCACGGATTCTCAAGCAGAGATCGGACCCGGTGGCGGTCGAACTTTCCGCCGCTCCACGCAGTGGTGATGGAACATCGAACCCACCCTCGCGGTCACCGGAAAGATCTACGGCCAAGTCCAGATGGACGGCATCTACCTAGGCCGGGGATGGTGCTGCCTCATAAACCCTCAAATACTGGCCATCCAAATCACGATAATCTGCCGTTGCTCCAATCCGCGGCAGAATTTAGCTTCTCGGGCCCGGCGTGATCCTGCTTCGCCTGCGGTGTCTCATCGAGTGCTAAGCCCTCGTGCGCAAATATAACATCTGTTATAGTCGGGATGTGGGGTAGTAATTTCGAGCTTTGGAGGTTGCCGTGAGTCAGAACGTTGATCCACCACGTGATGAGGACTTGGCGGGGCAGCTATTGCGCTCCAAGGAACTTGTAGAAGTCGCTTTGCTTGACTACAAGCGGACGCTTAAAGCTGCGCACCGGCAGATGACGCAGGTTCAGATGGCCAAGGTGTTGCGCTTATCGCAGCCGGCGGTGGCCAAGGCGCTGCAACGTGCCGCGAAAGTGCCAGATGCCGTGCAAGGCTTCGGGGCAGCCTCGCCGCATGAGCTATGCCAGCGATTTGCCGCGGGCTTGATTGGCCGTGAGGAGGTAATCTGCGAGTTGGTAGCTTGGCCATACCGCAGTGCCCCGAAGTTCAATGAATTTGGTGAGTTAGAAAGTGACATTGCCGGAACGTTCATCGACGTGGACAATGCGGTATCTTTCGGATTGATCGATGAATCGATTTACGAAGATGTTCTTAAGCGGCTCACCGCGTGAGATGAATCTAGGAGAATTCTCGTGGGGAGCCATGACGAGATGGTTTCGCATTGCGATTCGGTCGTAGACCACAAAAAAGCCGCGATTTCTCGCGGCTTTTTCATTTGGTGCGCCCAAAGGGATTCGAACCCCTGACCTTCTGTTCCGTAGACAGATGCTCTATCCAGCTGAGCTATGGGCGCATATTTTATTGTTGATCCAGCCTCACGGCTTGACCTCGAACAACTATACATAGCTTTTGCCCGGCGGTCGATTCCATCGTCCGAATCGTGCCCGAACTCACCTTCTTATCTGTCGCAAGTGGGGTGTTAGCTGTCGCCAGCGGGTGAGCTTTGCCCGCTTTGAGCGGTGGCACCAGGCTCAAAGCCGGGAGGTGTTCGGTGTTGACATTTATTGAAAGCCATGGAATCTTGTATCTAGCGATCTTGTGAGAGCGCTCACACTGGTTTGTGAGAGCGCTCTCAATATTCGACGATTCCCCGGTACGTCTTGCGAAGGGTGCTCGTCGGCACGAAATGAGAGCGCTCTCATTTTTGATCAAACTCCATTCACACGCAGCACCACCGACGCATACAAAGGAGTGAACGTGAAGATTTCACGCCACACTAGGACCGCCACGGCCCTCGCAGGAGCAGCAGCCTTCGCACTCTTGGCAGTGGGGTGCTCCTCCGGAGCCACCTCGGCCGAGCCGGCCTCAAGCGATAACCCGGTGACACTGACCGTCACCACGTTCGGAACCATGGGACTCGACGGCCTGTACAAGCAGTACGAAGCCGATCACCCGGGCGTCACCATCAAGGCCACCAACATCGACACCGGCGGAAACGCGCTGACCGATTGGAAGACGAAGCAGGCCGCCGGGGCCGGGCTGCCCGATGTCCAGGCCGTTGAAGAGGGCTGGCTCGGTCAGGTCATGGCCGTCTCGGACTCCTTCACCGACCTCGGTCAGTACGGTGCGGCAGACATCAAGGACCGCTGGGTTTCCTGGAAGACCGAACAGGCCACCGACTCAAAGGACCGCGTGATCGCCTACGGCACCGATATCGGTCCGGTCGGCCTGTGCTACAACAAGAAACTCTTTAAGGAAGCAGGGCTTCCCACCGATCGCACCGAGGTTGCTGCCGCGCTGGGCGGGGACGATGCCACCTGGGCCAACTACTTCGAGACCGGCAAGAAGTATAAGGCGGCCAGTGGCAAAGCCTGGTACGACCAGTCCGGCTTCGTCTGGAACTCGATGGTCAATCAGCTGCCCGAGGGCTACTACAAGGCAGATGGCTCGTTGAACATCGAGGGAAATACCGCACTGGCAGAGCGCTGGGATGAACTGGCCGGCGGTGCCGCCGCGGGTCTCTCCTCGGGCCAGACTCAGTGGGACTGGGGCAAGGGCAAGGCCTTTGTCGACGGATCCTTCGCGACCTCCGTCTGCCCGGGATGGATGCTCGGTGTCGTCCAAGGACAGATTGAAGCCGCTGGCGGAAACGCCGACTCAGGATGGGACTTTGCCGATGTCTTCCCCGGCGGTCCCACCAACTGGGGAGGAACGTTCCTGACGGTACCCACCACGTCCAAGCACCCGGCCGAAGCGGCCGAACTTGCCGCGTACCTGACCGACGCAAAGTCACAGGTCGCGGCCTTCCAAGCCGCGGGAACCTTCCCGAGCGTGACAGCTGCCCAAACCGATCCGGGCGTCACCGGCAGCAACGATTTGAGCAAGTTCTTCAATGATGCACCGGTCGGCGAGATTCTGGCCTCGCGTTCCGAGGGAGTCAAGGCCCAATTCAAGGGCGCCAACGACTCGGTCATTCAGGAGCAGGTCTTCGGCCCGGCAACCATCGCGCTGGATAAGGGAACCGACGGAAAGAGCGCATGGAATGACGCGCTGACCACCCTGAAGAACCTCGACCTCAAATAATCCACCACGCAGTTCGGAGGCTCGGCGCACGCGTTGTGCCGAGCCTCCGTCCCACTGGGAGAAGAGTCTCATGACCAGCATCATCAGTCCGCCTTCGGAGCCGCAGCAAAAGCACGGCAGGCCCGATGCGGAAAGCACCGGTGCCCCCGGCTCCGGAACCAGCCCGCGTCCCTCGCTTCGCGCAAAGTTTGGCGCACTCGACGTTAAGGTATCGCCCTACCTCTACATCGCGCCGTTCTTTATCCTCTTCGCCATGGTGGGACTTTTCCCGCTGGTCTATACCTTTATCGTTTCCATCAACGATTGGGATCTGCTCTCGGGCGCGGGGGAGTGGGTCGGCCTGGAGAACTACGTCACCGAACTCACGGATCCGTACTTCTGGAACTCGCTGTTTAACACCTTCAGCATCTTCCTGCTCTCGGCCATCCCGCAGCTCATCGCGGCAACCTTCATCGCCGCCATCTTGGATCAGAATTTACGGGCCAAGACCTTCTGGCGCATGAGTATCCTCTTGCCCTACGTTGTTACTCCGGTGGCGGTGACGTTGATTTTCTCGAGCGCTTTCGACGAAAAATACGGGCTCATCAACAACTTCCTCCAACTGCTCAATCTCGATCCGGTCGCGTGGAAGTCCGAGGTTTTCCCCTCCCATATCGCCATCGCCTCGATGGTGAACTGGCGCTGGACGGGCTACAACGCGTTGATCCTGCTGGCAGCCATGCAGGCAGTTCCGCGTGAACTCCACGAATCGGCCGCGCTAGATGGTGCCGGAGCCTTCCGGCGCTTCTTCTCCATCACATTGCCGGGAATCCGCCCGTCCATGATCTTCGTGATCATCACCGCGACGGTCGGCGGCCTGCAGATCTTTACCGAGCCGAAACTCTTTAATCCCAGCAGCTCGACGCTGGGTGGACCCAACCGCGAATACCAGACCACCGTCTTGTACCTCTGGGACCTGGCCTTCAACCGCGGGGACTTCGGCAAAGCGTCCGCCGTGGCTTGGCTACTCTTCTTGATCATCATCCTGGTCGGGCTACTGAACTTCCTCATTTCCCGTTCCATTGCCTCCTCCGGTGGCGGCAGGGGCGAGAAAATTGGTCGCGCGGCACGACGTTCAGCACGAAAAGACGCGCAGCTCCTCGCCCGCGAAGCTGCGCAGGAGAACTCGAAGGAGCATCGGTCATGAGCCTAAAAACCGCACTACCCCCGGCGAAAAATAGGAACGTTGTACCGGCCAAACCGGGACGCAAGCGTTCCTTCGGTCTGGACCGGCGGCCGGGCTTTCTCACCTATGGCTTGTTATTCGCCTTCTTCCTCGGCGGGGCCTACCCGTTGTGGTGGTCATTTGTCACAGGATCCGGCTCCGGCGGCGCCTTTGAAGGTTCGTTGCCGCCCATCTTCCCCGGCGAGGCCTTCCTGTCCAACGTCTCGGAGGTCTTCACGACCATCGACTTCTGGTCAGCCCTAGGCAACAGCATTATCGTTTCGAGCATCATCACGATTTCGGTGGTCGGATTCTCCACGCTCGCCGGCTACTCCTTCGCGAAACTGCGCTTTCGCGGCAAGCAGGGACTGATGGTCTTTGTGATCGCGACCCTGGCCGTGCCAACACAGCTGGGCATCATTCCGCTGTTCATGATGATGAAGCAGTTCGGCTGGACCGGATCCCTCGGGGCGATCATGGTTCCGACGCTGGTCACCGCGTTCGGTGTGTTCTTCATGCGCCAGTATTTAGTGGATGTCATCCCGGACGAATTGATCGAGGCGGCCCGTGTTGACGGAGCCAGCATGATCCAGACCTTCTGGCATGTGGGCGTCCCCGCGGCACGTCCGGCGATGGCGATCCTAGGTCTGTTCACCTTCATGACGGCCTGGACCGACTACCTCTGGCCGCTGCTGGTGGCACCGCAAAATCCAACGTTGCAGGTGGCCCTGAGCCAACTGCAATCGGCCAAATACGTTGACCACACCATCGTGATGGCAGGTGCCGTGATGGCCACCATCCCGCTGCTGCTGCTCTTCGTAGTGGCCGGCAAACAACTTGTTTCGGGAATCATGGCAGGAGCAGTAAAAGGCTAATGAGCATCAACAAATTGCACGACTTTTCATGGCCCACGGGTTTCCTTTGGGGATCCGCAACGGCCGCAGCGCAGATCGAAGGCGCGGCACACCTTGACGGCAAGGAGGATTCCATCTGGGATGCCTTCGCCCGCGTACCCAACGCCATTGCCGGTGGTGATCATCTGGAAGTGGCCGTGGACCACTACCACCGGTACACCGAAGACGTGGGCATCATGAAGAACTTGGGGTTGGATTCCTACCGGTTCTCCACGTCGTGGGCTCGAGTGGTTCCGGGCGGGCGAAGCGTTAATGCCAAGGGGCTGGATTTCTACAGCCGATTGGTCGATGAGCTGTTGGAAGCCAACATCCTGCCGTGGCTGACTCTCTATCACTGGGATCTTCCGCAGGCTTTGGAGGAGCGTGGCGGCTGGGCCAACCGCGACACCGCCTATCGCTTTGTGGAATATGCTCAGGCGGTCCACGGCGCGCTCGGGGACCGCGTCACGCACTGGACGACATTTAATGAACCGCTTTGTTCCTCACTGATCGGCTATGCGGCAGGTGAACACGCACCGGGTCGCCGCGAACCACGTGCAGCACTTGCGGCGATGCATCATCAGCATTTGGCCCATGGTCTTGCCACGTCCGAGTTGCGCGAGCTCGGTGTGGAAAAGATCGGCATTACATTGAACCTGACCAATGCCGTGCCAAATGATCCCAACGACTCGGCGGATCTTGATGCCGCCCGGCGCATCGATGCCCTGTGGAACCGCATGTACCTTGACCCGATTCTGTGTGGTTCCTACCCCGCGGACTTGCTCGAGGACGTGAAGGAGTACGGTCTGGCCGAACTCATCAAGCCCGGGGATTTGGTTGCCATTCACCAACCCATCGATTTCTTGGGTGTGAATCACTATCACGATGACAATGTCAGCGGTCACCCTGCCTCGGCACATGCCGCTCCGGCAGTGGTTCCCACCAATAGCCCCAAGAGCTCTCCATTTGTCGGAAGCGAACATGTCTCCTTCCCCGCCCGGGACCTGCCGCTGACCGCCATGGGCTGGGAAGTGAATCCCGCGGGACTTCGCACCTTGCTGAACCGGCTGAAGGCCGACTATTCAAATCTGCCCCCGCTGTACATCACCGAAAATGGGGCGGCCTATGAGGACACCGTGGAAGCGGACGGTTCCGTGGCAGATAGCGAGCGCGCGGCCTACATCCTTGACCACATTGGAGCCGTTGCCGAGGCCATCGAGGACGGGGTGGATGTCCGTGGCTACTTCGTCTGGTCGCTGCTGGATAACTTCGAGTGGGCGTGGGGATACGCCAAACGCTTCGGCATTGTCAGGGTGGACTATGACACGCAGGAGAGAACCATTAAGGACAGTGGGCTTGCCTACGCGAAGCTGATCGCGGCGAGTCGTACACTGGCATAAACCGGATGCCGCGGAATACTTCGTGTTCCGCGGCATTTCTCCGTCGCCGTGACGGAAGAGTCGAGCCGGTAGCTGACAGCGAAAGTGGGAAAAGCGAATGGGTGAGAGCGCTAAACCACAGCCGACGCTGGAATTGGTGGCTGCCCGGGCGGGGGTCTCGCGCGCCACGGTGTCTCGCGTCGTAAATGGCTCCACCAAGGTCAGCGCCGAGGTCAACGAGCAGGTCAATAAGGCCATTGCCGAACTCAAGTACGTCCCCAATAGGGCAGCGCGCTCACTTGCCAATGGGCGAACCAATTCCATAGCTCTGGTCATTCCGGAAAACGCGGCCAAGTTCTTCTCGGACCCCTATTTCGCCACCGTCATTCAAGGTGCTGCCATGTACCTGGCCGACACCGAATTCACTCTCACCCTGTTGATCGCCACCGAGGCCGATCCTGCCAAGACCGGACGCTACCTTCGCGGCGGCAATGTGGATGGCGCCCTCATCCTTTCGCACCACAGTGATGACCGTTCCTATGTGGAACTCGCCGGCTCGCTGCCCATGGTCTTTGGTGGCAGACCCATGAGTGATGAAAGCGGCGAACTGCACGTGGTCGACGTGGACAATGTCGCCGCTGCCATCACCGCAACACGCACCATCCTGGAATCCGGGCGCAGGAGGATCGCCACGATTGCTGGTCCGCAAAACATGGGTGCCGGACAAGATCGGCTCCAAGGCTGGCACGATGCCTTGGAAGCCGTGGGACTGGCAACGGATCTGATTGAATTTGGCGACTTCACCCCACCTGGAGGCGAAGCGGCCATGATTTCCCTACTCGATCGGGGAGTTGATATTGACGGAATATTTATTGCCAGCGCGCAGATGGCCTTTGGAGCGCTGAAGATCCTCCATGAGCGCGGTATCCGCGTGCCGGAAGACATTTCGATTACCACCGTGGATAACGACTCGTATGCACAAAGTGCTTCCCCGCCGCTGACCACCATCGAGCAACCCGCGGAGCGGCAGGGCGCCATGATGGCCCAGTTACTGGTCAAGCTGATTGCCGGTGGCGAGGTTCCCGAACGCACCATCATTAACACGGAGCTAATCAAGCGCGGTTCGCACTAGTTGAGGGCAAGGGGCTGCTGACCTATGGCGGAAGCGTATCCATGATTTGCGTCTAGCTAATACGCAATGCCAATAACGAACTTGGCCACCGCTTTGCCGTGTTAAATATGATCACTAGCTCCGCAGCACGTGCTTCATAAGACGAGGAACCCATGAGCAAAATGTTGGTGGAACGGGAAATTACCGAGCCCGTCGCCCTACTGCAAGCCGACGGAACGCTGAACCCTGACGCCGTCGGATTCAGCCGGACACCGCTTCACGATACCTCCGGCATTGGTGCCGGCCGTATCGCGTGGGGAAGGAACAAGCGCTGGGAGTATTGGGCAGTGACGACGCCCGAGTACATCATTGCTCTCACGGTCTCATCGCTCGACTACGCGGCAGTGCATGCGGTAATGGTGTACGAGCGGTCGACGGGCAAGGTCTTAGAACGCGACGCCGTCGCTCCACTGGCGGGCACCGCTACGCTTCCTGCCTCGGCCGGGGCAGGTCCAGCCCGTGCGACCACTAAGAAATTGCGGATCGCCATCGACGAGGTGCCCGGCAGAACTCAGTTGCGGGCGAAGACTTCAGGGGTCTCATTTGAGATGATGGCACATCGTCCGGCGGGTCACCAAGCCTTGGGCGTGGTGGTTCCCTTCTCCAAAAACCGCTTTCAATACACGCTCAAAGATGTAGCAAGACCCGCCACGGGTTGGCTTGAGATAGCGGGTACCCGCCACGAGATCCCCGAGGGCGAGAGCTGGGCAGTGCTCGATCACGGGCGTGGACGCTGGCCCTACAAAATGACATGGAACTGGGGTGCCGCGTCAGGGAAGCTGAACGGCGAAACGCTCGGTCTTCAAATGGGTGGCAAATGGACCGATGGTAGTGGATCCACGGAGAATTCCCTCCTTATCGATGGAACGCTTCACAAGATCAGCGAAGAACTCGATTGGCAGTACAACACCTCCGACTGGTTGGCGCCCTGGAGCATTACCGGGGAG
Source organism: Paeniglutamicibacter sp. Y32M11 (assembly GCF_019285735.1). Lineage (GTDB taxonomy): Bacteria > Actinomycetota > Actinomycetes > Actinomycetales > Micrococcaceae > Paeniglutamicibacter. Next base: position 437,624 of record NZ_CP079107.1, read on the forward strand.
AGCGTCCAACTGAAATTTGAACCATTCTGGGATAGAAGCAGTAGCACCGAGCTGGTGGTGTTCGGAAGTCGTGGACACCAATGCTTTGGCCACTACTCCGGGTGGGTGCAGGTGGGGGAACGCAGGATCCAGATCGCGGGGCTGCTCGGCTGGGCCGAGGAGATGCGCAACAGATGGTAGAGCTGAAGCGGCCCTCGGGAGCCCCAAGAATCAAAAATGTGGCGGCGCTCGCCGGGTGGCCTACCGAACTGGTTCCACCGTCATTAGTGGTCATCGTTGATTAAGAGACCAAGCCCGGATGCTGATTGAAGCTCCCCGTGCCGAGCACGCCCTGACCAGGTCGAGCAGGATTCAAGAAGCAGCCACGGTCCCGGTGCGCCTAGAGTGAAGCTCATAGAGCAGACCATTGAAAGGAAACACCCATGAGCACCACCTTCAGTAAAGAGGAAAAGGCAGCGATGCGTGCCGCAGCGGCCGAGGCAAAGGCCGCAAAGCTAGGTGCGGATCTTGAAGCAGCCTGCCTCGGCGCCATCTCCGAGATGACCGGCACGGACAAAGAACTGGCCGAGACCCTGCACCAGCTGGTCAAGAAGAACACCGATTTAGGTGCGAAGACCTGGTACGGAATGCCTGCCTATGCCAACGCAGAGGGCAAGGTTGTGGTGTTTTTCCAAAGCGCAGCCAAGTTCAAGGTGCGCTACGCGACCATCGGTTTCCAGCCCGACGCCATGCTGGATGACGGCAACCTGTGGCCGACGTCCTTCGCCGTAACGAAGCTGAGCGCAGCTGACCAGGAGCACCTTGTGGAACTGCTCAAGAAGGCAGTGAACAAGGCTTAGCGTCTCGAAGGTACATCAGCGTCTGGGCCTCCATTTTTGGAGCCGGGCGCTGATTTATTGCGTCTGAACCGATGGCGGAAACACGAGGCTGACGTGTGGTGCAGATGAGTTGCGTGGTTGTAACGGCAAAGCACCGCGTCTGGGAGAACGGCGCCTAATCGCGCCATTCTTCCCTCAGCGGTTTTAGTGTCTGGGGGATGGGTGCCTCTGTCAGCGAAGGAAACGTGCAGGTGAACTCGCCGCGGTAGCCGAACAGGAATCCGAAGTGCGGATTACGTACCTGCATCTGCATGGTGAAAACGCCTCGTTGATCATCAAAGCTCTCGTACAAATCTGCCGTGCCGGTGAAGGCGGCTGGAAACGTGAAGGCCAACGGACCTTCGTAAAAACGCTGGGCGGTTGTCTGTAAGTGAAGAGTGCCGTCTTCCAGGACCTCCAACTCGAGATCGGTGGCTAGATGCTGGTGTGTACCAAGGTAGTCGACGATCCGGCCCCGTTGCGGGCTAAACACCATGGTGGCGTCGAACCGGCGAATTTTGGAACGTGAGACGTTAAGAGTCCGAACAAAAGTAACGGTTGGTCGGGAAAAGCCATCGAGGTAGGGATAGTTTTCGATGGTGAAGGGGATGTTGTTTCCCTGATCCGGAAACAAGATGTTGCGGTAGGCACCTAGCGCCAGAAAGGGCAACGTCCACCAAGCCCCGCGCCGTACCTCAGTAAAGACCCCGCTACCAATACAGGCATAACCGGAATCTACATCAACGCCAAAGCGTTTTTGGAGCATCGGATGCAGTCGCCGAAAGTCTTCACCCAAGGCCAGTTCAAAAATTGATGCCATTGCTCATTCCGTTTCGTCGTTCGACGGCAGCGTGGACCCTCTCATGGGGAGCCTGATTAGTAAGTAAGCAATTCGGGCCTGCCTGGAGTGAGTCCACGGGCCACCATGAATACATCGATGGGGTCCGAGGTATCGACAACAAAACCGTGGCGTAGATAAAGACGCTGTGCCGGACTTCCTGCCAGTACGTTGAGTCGGAAGGGTCGAATGTCGGTGTGCCGCCGCATGAGGTCGGCCAGTACCGACCCGCCCAGTCCCTTGCCCTGATGCTGCGGATCGATGTAGAAGTGTTCGAGCCACTGACTATCTGGGGTTGGCCGCAGGGCGATGCTTCCCGCAGCAAGTCCATCCAAGGTGATGATCTTCGTGTGCTCGGGTTGGAATCCGTTGAGAAAGCGTTGGCCCACACGCACGGGATCGTAGCGATCGAGGCGTTCAAGATCATTTTTCAGCACGACTGCACGTAACTCAGCAATCCATTGTGCATCGGATTCCGTGGCTGCCCTGAGCGCAAAGGGGGTCTGCATGAGTCAAGTCAAATGGACATTGAGCAAGCGTGCAAGTTGTGGCGATTAATGCATCAGCCGGTCGTTTCTCCCCAAACACCGCTTTCACATTCTCGCTGTTGAGTAGGTCGACGTGACATGCAAAAAGCCACGATTTCTCGTAGCTTTTTACTGTGGTGCGCCCAAAGGGATTCGAACCCCTGACCTTCTGTTCCGTAGACAGATGCTCTATCCAGCTGAGCTATGGGCGCATATTCTTATTTTGGTAGCAACCTTGCGGTTCGACCTCGAATAACTATACAGACGAATGGGCCTCGTGCAAAATCCGTTGGCACTTCGTGCGGTGTGTCGCTAGGTCACGTTCCATGAAGTATACCGGTCTACGTGTCCTTCGTCACTTAATGTGCGATCTGTCGCTTGGTCGAAGCCCGAAAAGTCGGGCTTTTTGTTGAAACTAAATCACGAAAGAGGAAATTTGGCGATCTGGATCACAGGAGGCCGCGACCGTGGCCCCCGTAGCATCGACATATTGCAAATTCAGCCCAATGGAGGGAATGGACATGAGCGAGAGCTCGGACCAGAAGGTCATCGATGCAGCACCGACCACGCACGCAAAGCTAGCCGCTTGGGTGCAGGAAGTCGCGGAACTGACGAAGCCTGACCATGTCTATTGGGTAGACGGCTCGCAGGAGGAGAACGATCGCCTCACCGCCGAGCTGGTTAGCTCCGGCACGCTGCAGAAGCTCACGGATCCTACGTTCCCGAATTCCTTCGCTGCCTTCTCGGACCCCAAAGATGTGGCCCGTGTTGAGGAGCGTACCTTCATCTGCTCCGTGGACAAGAAGGATGCAGGCTTCACTAATAACTGGGAAGAACCAGTCAAGATGAAGTCCATGCTCACCGGGATCTTCGACGGTGCCATGCGTGGTCGCACCATGTACGTCATCCCGTTTGTTATGGGACCACTTGACGCCGAGGCGCCGCAGTACGGCGTGGAGCTTACCGACTCCGCCTACGTGGTCACCTCCATGCGCATTATGGCTCGCATCGGCAATGACGTGTTGCGCAAGATGGAAACCGAAGACGCGTTCTTCGTTCCGGCACTGCACTCCGTTGGCGCCCCACTGGCTGACGGCCAGGAGGATGTTGCATGGCCGTGCAACGCGGAGAAGTGGATTGTTCACTTCCCCGAGGAGCGCTCCATCTGGTCCTACGGCTCGGGCTACGGCGGAAACGCACTGTTGGGCAAGAAGTGCTACGCACTGCGCATCGCCTCGGTGATGGCTCGCGACGAGGGCTGGCTGGCCGAGCACATGCTTATCCTTAAGCTCACCAACCCGGAAGGCAAGAGCTACAACGTGGCAGCGGCCTTCCCGTCGGCCTGTGGCAAGACCAACCTGGCTCTCTTGGATCCGACCATTGATGGTTGGAAGGCCGAGACCCTGGGCGATGACATCAACTGGATGCGCATCGGCAAGGAAGGCGAGCTTCGCGGCGTTAACCCGGAATACGGCCTCTTCGGCGTCGCACCGGGCACCGGCTGGTCCACTAACCCCAACGCCATGCGCGCCATCACCAAGGGCAACTCGATCTTCACCAACGTGGCACTCACCGATGAAGGTGGCGTGTGGTGGGAAGGCATGACGGATGAAGCTCCGGCACACCTGACCGACTGGTTGGGCAATGACTGGACCCCGGACTCGGGCCGCCCCGCCGCGCACCCGAACTCGCGCTTCTGCACGCCGATCTCCCAGGTCGACATGCTGGCCCAGGAGTACTACAGCCCGGATGGCGTAGAGATCCACGCGATTCTCTTCGGCGGACGCCGCAAGACCACCATTCCTTTGGTGACTCAGGCACGTAGCTGGACCAACGGCATCTTCATGGGTTCCACCCTGTCCTCCGAAACCACTGCAGCAGCAGCCGGTGCCGTTGGCGTGGTTCGCCGCGACCCGATGGCCATGCTTCCGTTCATTGGCTACAACGCCGGTGACTACCTCAACCACTGGGATTCGATCGAGTCCAAGGCCAACCCGGAACGCCTGCCCAAGATCTTCTTGGTCAACTGGTTCCGACGTAATGCCGAAGGCGGCTTCGCTTGGCCCGGATTCGGGGACAACTCCCGCGTGCTGAAGTGGGCCATCGATCGCATCGAGGGCAAGGCAGACGCAGTGGAGACCCCGATCGGATTCGTGCCGACCGGCGAATCGATTGACCTGACCGGACTGGATATGACCCCCGCCGAAGTTGAAGCGGCTGTGGCCGTGGACAAGGACGAATGGGACACCGAACTGGCCAGCATCGAGGAGTGGTACGCCAAGTTCGGCGAGGCACTGCCCGTATCGCTACGCGGCGAGCTTGACGGTCTGAAGGAGCGCTTGGGCGCCTAATACCCTCCCAACGCGAACGGTAGACAGTTTAAGGGCTCCGTCATCACCACCCTCACCCGAATTCGGGAATACGAAGGAAGTGCTGACGGGGCCCTGTCTTTATGCCCTGCATCGATTCAAAGGACAGCCTCATCACCAGCGTTCAGGGCGGAGTGGCCGCGACGGCGTCGGAGGTTTAACGCGTGGCTGCTGGAACAATCCTCTAGTGGATGTGTCAGGATGAAAGCATGATTCTTGCGCGTTTGATCCTCGGGCTCTTGAGTTTGTCACCGATGACAGGGTACGAGTTGAAGAAGCACTTCGACTCGTCAATCAATCATTTCTGGAATGCCGACAAGGCCCAGATCTATCGCACCCTGTCGCAGCTGGTGAAGGATGGGCACGCCACCGTCACCACCATCGCCCAGGACAACTACCCGGATCGCCAAGAACACCACATCACCGAAACCGGGCGCCAAGCGCTGGTGGAGTGGCTGGGCGGCGACGTTACTGCGCACACCCCGCGTGAACCTTTTCTGGCCCGCGTGTTTTTCGCCGCGGAACTGGACCGCGAAGAGGTGTTGGAATTGATCCAGTCCCGCCGCGGTGCAACACAAGAAGTACTCGACGACTACCTCTCCCAGCGTGAGGACATTGATATGCGAGCAGCAGCTGACCGCCGCAGTTTCCTGATGGCGGCAACCCTCGACAACGGCATCCGCCATGCCGAGGCGGAACTTGAATGGCTTGATGCCGTCGCGGAGTACCTGCCATGAGCCAGAACGAAAACATGTCGGGCAATGATGCGGGAACCGACGAAGAATTTGTTGACCCGATCGAGCCGGATCAGCCAGATGCCCAGCCTCCAGAGTCGAAGTCGGGCAAGTCAGCCCGAGCTCCGAAGGTGACTAATCCGAAGCGGGTGCCCAAGGAAAGTAAGGCCCACACCGAGACTCGCCCCGAAGATCCCGCAGCGGTGGGCCAGAGCGGGGAAAGGCCCGCGTCGGCGGTTCCCGGCCAACAGGCGCCCATCAAGGAGAGCGCGGCATACAGCGGTGCTGGTGCCAAGGAAAAGCGCTCGCCACATCCAAAGCAGGCGAGACCCATTAAGTCGCCCAAGCAATCCAGGCCCGCCGAGACGCAGGTACCAGCCGCGTCCCACAGCCCAGCCGTGCCGGCCACGGGCACAGCCGGCGCCTCAGTTGAGGCCAAGACTGCACGTGATCCCGGTGGATACCCCGAATTCCATGCGCCGACGCGGGCCCGCAAGGACGGAAAACGAGCGCAAACGATTGTCTTCCTCCACGGCGGAAACGTGGCGAACTGGAGCTGGGATCCGCAGGTTCGCGCCTTTGGTGACTATGAGGTTCTCACCCCGCACCTGCCGGGGTTCGGAGCGAGGTCGCAGGAAGACTGGGCGGGCCTTGATAGTGCCGCCGACGATGTTGCAGCGGTCATCGCTGACGAGGTGTCCAACGGAGGCGCCCATTTGGTGGGCATTTCCTTGGGTGGTGTCATCGCCCTGCGTGTCCTAGCAAGGCACCCGGAACTCGTGGAATCGGTGCTCATTTCCGGTGTGCCGGCGGCCGGGGTCTCTGCCTCGATGCGCACCATGAGCCGCATGCAATTACGACTCTTCGGCAGTGAATGGTACTGGCGCTTCCAAGCCGGCGCCTACGGTATGGTCGCCGATGAAAAGGAACTGTTCACCGAGCACGGCACTCAACTGCGCGCGGATAATATGCGTGCCATCATGGACGAGGTTGATCCGGGCGGCGTCCCCTCAAAGCTCGGGGCCTATCAGGGACCGGCACTGGTGATTGCCGGTGGCAAGGAACCCAAACTCGTGGCAAAGTCCTTCCCGGCACTGGCCAAGGCCCTGCCCCAGGCTCAATTCCGAATCGCGGCCGGAATGCACCACCAGTGGAACATCGAGGACCCGATTCTCTTCAACGCGACCGTGCGCGCCTGGGTAGAAAAGGGCACCGCACACCCGCGGTTGCAGGAGCAGACTACACAGCAGTAGGGAACATGAAGGCGCATGAGTCGTAAATCTTGCACCGCTATGACCCTATTTACCCAAGAAAGTGGACGGCCACCGAACATCGGTAGCCGCCCACTTTTTGGGTTTCTGATCCCTCGTTAAGCAGCAAGCCACAGGTCGGGGCCGAAGACCTCATAGTGGATGTTGGTGGCAGGAATTCCCGCATCGATCGCCTGCGAGCGGACGGCGCGCATGAACGGCAGTGGGCCACACAGGTACAGGCGGGCATTTGCCGGCAGATCGAGGTTGGCCAGGGACATGTAGCCCTCGGTGGCTTCGGTGCCTTCGGCCTTGGCGTTGATGTCCTCGAGCCACAGCTTCAGCTCGGCGTTGGGCAGGGAATCGACCGACTCGAGCATCTGCTCCTTGAGTGCCCAAGCGTCCTCGGTGGCCTCGGCGTGCAGCACCAGGACCTGACGGTCCGAGCCGGCGGCTACCAAGGTGGCCAATGCGGAGGCGCTGGGGGTGCAACCGATACCCGCGGTGGCCAAGATGATGGGAGCGCCGGTGGTGTCGATGGTCAGATCGCCGTAGGGGTTGGAGAGCTCAATGACATCTCCGACATTCAGGTGCTGGTGCATGAACGGGGAAACCTCGCCGCCGCCGTCAAATTTGGTGGTGATCACGCGCTCGGTCGTGGAGGTGACCGAATCGCTGAGGGTGTACTGGCGGCACTGGCGCAGTCCGTCCGGCAGCGGGACCCGCACCGAGACGAACTGCCCGGCCTTAGCCACCGTCACCGGGGTGTCATCCGCCGGTGCGAAGCGGAAGGTGACCGAACCGGTCCCGGCGGCTTCCTTGGCCACGAGGGTCCAGTGAGTCCAGATTTTGTCATTGGCCTGCTGCTTGTAGAGGCCCTTTTCGATCTTGATCAAGGCGTCGGCCATGAGCCAGTAGACCTCAGACCAGGCCTCCGCGACCTCGGGGGTCACGGCCTCGCCGAGGTCCTCGACGATGGCGGCGAAAAGGTGCTCGTAGACGATGGCGTACTGTTCCTCAACGATGCCCAGCGAGGTGTGCTTGTGGGCGATGCGGGAGAGCACGGCCTCGGGCAGGGTGCCGGGGTTGTTGACCAGGTGGGTGGCGAAGGCGGCGATGGATCCGGCCAGGGCCTGCTGCTGTGTACCGTTCTTCTGGTTGGCGCGGGAGAAGAGTCCGTCAAGGAGTTCCGGGCGGGCCGCGAACATCCGGTCGTAGAACTTCGGGGTGATGTGGGAGATCCGCTCGCCAATGATCGGCAGCGTGGCTTCGATGACCGGGCGGGACTTGTCGGAAAGCATCTTGTGGCTCCTTGACGAAGGTTGGCTCTTATCTTGTATCTGTTATGCAAGATTGATAGTTCATTTCTACCGTTAGTAGAAGTCGGATGCAAATCGGGTGGCTTCGTGACCGAGGCGCGGGGGAGACTCGGGCGTCTAGAAACCGGGGGGGGGGGGGGAGTCGCCGTTGGGCGGAGCCAAAAATTCGAGGACGGTGAGGTGAAACGCGTCTTGGAGAAACTACGGAAAGAGCGGGAAGGGCAGTGACGTGCTTCCCTGAACCGTGGTGAGGTCTTGGACACGTAGCGCATCCAACTCCGCATAGAACGCCTCGCGCGCCCGGCGCAGAGCACCACGTAACTTGCACGTGGCCAGCAAGGGACAAGGGATCCCTGCCTCGGAAACGCATTCAACAACGTCCTCACGGACATCCAGATCGCGCATGAGTGCGCCCACTCGTAACTCCAACCCCACGCTGGTGATTTGTGAGCCACCATAACGTCCGCGGGTCACATCGAGGGCTCCGCGATTGCGCAATTCCACGATCGCCTTGGCTACATGGTTGTAGGGCACACCGATCGCCTCGGCAATGTCCTTGGTGGTGACCTGCTGGTCGCGACGGGAGCCGAGAAACATCAAGGTGCGCAGACATACGTCGGCAAAGGCGCTGAGTTTCACGTTTCCCATTCTCGCAGGTCTGTGGACCGCGCGCGCTGAGCTCATGCCCAGCCGCCTAGAGTTCGCCCTCGGCCAACATTGCCAATCAAAGGCCTGTGGCCCGGAAACGCATGCTGCGTTTCCGGGCCACAGGCCAAATACCAGCGAAGAGACTAGCCCCAGATTTGAATCTGGCCGCCCTCGGCGCTGGGTTCGGAGAAGTCCCAGATGCCGGTTTCCGGATCCGGCGCGGTGTACGGCTGCACGATGGCAATCGAAGCCCCATCACGGTGCTCGGCCAAAACGTGGACGGCATCCTTGCCGTCATCAAGCAAGGTGACATCCGAAACGAAGGCCACGGCGTTGAAGGAATCGCGCTGGTCGCTCAGGAGCTGCACCAACTCCTGCATCATGACTTCGGCATCGATGTCGGCTTCCGGGTCATCCAGATCCTCGGTGGGCTGAACGGCCAACAGCCGCAGTTCCGGTTCTGCGTTTTCCTCGGTGGCAGGCTCAACGGCAATGGCGAAGGGCAGGAAAACACCCTGCTCTTCGAGCTGCTCGCGGGCCACACCTAGCGCGGTGCCTAGGACCTTGTTCAGCTCCACCTGTGCGGCAGCGTCGAGTTCGGTGATCTTGTTTTCTGGGGTGCTCATGCGTTGCTCCTGACGATCTTCAGAACTCCGTCACGGACGAGTTCCATGGTCTTACGGTCGACTGCTTCTCCATTAAAGCGGAGGAAGGGTTCGGTATTGGATGGGCGAAGGTTGAACCAGAAGGAACCGTCCGTGGCCGTCACGGTGGTGCCGTCCATGGTGCTTACGTCTACCGGTTCGCTGGCGTAGGTGTCTAGCACCCGCTGTACGGCCCCGGCTTTGTCTTGAACCTCTGAGTTGATTTCGCCCGAGGAGACATACGGTTCGTACTCGGCAGCAAATTCGCTCAGCGCGGTCTGCTGGTGACCCAATGCCGCCAGCACGTGCATGGCTGCCAGCATGCCGGTGTCAGCATTGTAGAAGTCGCGGAAGTAATAGTGAGCCGAGTGCTCGCCGCCGAAGACCGCTCCTTCGTCGGCCATGACGGCCTTGATGAAGGAGTGCCCCACGCGGGTGACCACCGGGCGCCCACCTGCTGCCACCACTGCCTCGGGCACAGCGCGGGAAGTGATTAAGTTGTGAATGATGACCGGAGTCTGTTCCCCGGCCCGCTGGGCGCGAGCGATCTCGCGCACTGCCACCAAAGCGGTGATGGCGGAGGGGGAAACGGGGTTGCCCAACTCGTCGATCACGAAACAGCGATCGGCGTCTCCATCAAAGGCCAGGCCAATATCGGCGCCGTGCTTAACGACGGCAGCCTGCAAATCGCGCAGGTTCTCCGGCTCCAGGGGGTTAGCCGGGTGATTGGGGAAGGTGCCATCAAGCTCGAAGTACAGATCAACGATCTCCAGGGGCAGACCCGGCAGGATCGCATCACCCAGCACCGCGGGGGTGGTGAGCCCACCCATGCCATTGCCGGCGTCAACAACCACCTTCAGCGGGCGAATGTCAGAGAGGTCGACCAGCGAACGCAGGTATGCGGCGTAATCGGCCAGAACATCAAGCTGCGTGGTGGTGCCCTCCGGAGCCTCGGTGGATACCGGCAGACCTTCATCGAGGTAGCTCTGAGCTAGGTCGCGGATCTGATAGAGCCCGGTGTCAGAAGACACCGGCACGGCGCCAGCCTTGGACATCTTGATGCCGTTGTAGCCGGCTGGGTTGTGGCTGGCGGTAAACACCACGCCGGCACAATCCAGCGAACCAGCCGCGAAGTACAGCTCGTCGGTGGAAATGAGCCCTAGCATCTTCGGGTTCGCACCACGGTAAGCGGCTCCGCGCGCAAAAGCCGCGGAAAACTCGGGTGAAGATGGTCGCATGTCACCGCCAACCAGAACGTCTTGGCCGCTCAGGCCCAACACGTCGACAAATGCTGCGCCAATGGCCTCTACCGCCTCGGCGGTGATGGTTGCCCCGACGATGCCGCGCACGTCATAGGCCTTGAAGGACTCAGAAAGATCAATTTCCACATTCACACTGTTGAGCTTATCCGGTTGGCGCGTCGGGGCAGGGATTTGAGACAGTGAAGGTGAGTAGTTACATAGGTGTCTGACGCGGCAGGATGCGCACAACTGTCGGTGGACACTGGGATACTGGGGCCATGGACGCCTTTACACCCAGCATCGATGCGGACCTGCGTTCCGCTGCCACTTCCATTCTGCGCTCCTTGGTGGGGCGGGATGACGCCGAGTTCCATGATGGGCAGTTCGAAGCGATTGAGGCCCTGGTTGCAGGGGGTCGTCGCGCCCTCGTGGTGCAACGCACCGGCTGGGGAAAATCTGCGGTGTACTTCGTAGCGTCGCTGCTCTTGCGTGCTCGCGGCGCGGGACCCACATTAATTGTTTCTCCGCTCTTGGCGCTGATGCGCGACCAGGTTGCGGCCGCGGCACGTGCCGGGGTGCGGGCCGAAGCGATCAACTCGGCCAACGCCCTGGACTGGGCGTCCATCGCCCAAAAGCTCGACAACGATGAGCTGGACGTGCTGTTGGTATCCCCGGAACGGTTGAACAATCCCGTCTTCCGCGACACCCAACTGCCGGCTCTGGTGGAGCGGATGGGCCTGCTGGTGATTGACGAAGCGCACTGCATCTCCGACTGGGGACACGACTTCCGCCCGGACTACCGCCGTATCAAGGACCTCATCAACGCGCTGCCGGGCACCGTTCCGGTACTGGCCACCACCGCGACAGCCAACGAGCGCGTGGTTCAGGATGTGCGCGAACAGCTGGCCGTGGGCGGCGCGGACGTCTTCACGCTGCGCGGTGCGCTGGCCCGCGATTCCCTGCGCCTGGGTGTATTGCGTTTGCCTTCACCGCGGTCGCAATTTGCCTGGCTGCTCACGCACCTGAACGATTTCCACGGGTCGGGCATCATTTACACGCTGACCGTCTCTGCGGCAGAAGACATCACTCGGCTGTTGGCCGAGGCCGGGCACAAGGTGCTCGCCTACTCGGGGCGCACCGACACCGAGGAACGGCACCGCGCCGAAATCGCGTTGAAAAACAATGAGGTCAAGGCCCTTGTTGCCACCAGCGCATTGGGCATGGGCTTTGACAAACCTGACCTCGGCTTTGTCATCCACGTTGGAGCGCCGAGCTCCCCGGTGGCGTACTACCAGCAGGTGGGCCGTGCCGGTCGTGGCAGCATCAACGCCGATGTGCTGCTGTTGCCTGGCCCGGAAGACCGGGAGATCTGGCGTTACTTCGCCACCAGCTCCATGCCGGACGAGCAGAAGGCGCATGCCGTCCTGCAAGAACTTGGCGCCACGCAGGGACCGCTGTCGGTGCCTGCGCTCGAATCTCGGGTCAATATCAAGCGCACCCCGCTCGAGCTGCTGCTGAAGGTATTGGCGGTTGATGGGGCGGTGGAACGGGTCTCGGGCGGCTGGATCCGCTCCGGCGCTCAGTGGTACTACGATGCCGAGCGCTACACCCGAGTTGCCGCAGCCCGTGTCGCGGAGCAGAATTCCATGCTGGACTACGAACACCTGAAAACCTGCCGCATGGAATTTTTGTCCAAAGCACTGGACGATCCGGCGGCGGCACCTTGTGGGCGCTGCGATAACTGCGCCGGGGTCTGGTTCAGCGACGAGATTCAACAGGTCGCCAAGGACTCCGCCCAGACGGCGTTGGGGCGCGTGGGGGCGCTGCTGGAAGCGCGCCGGATGTACCCCGGTGGTATGGAAAAGCTTGGGGTGCAGCTCAAGGGCAAGATCAAGCCCGAGTTTCAGGCCGAGGACGGCCGCGCGTTGGCCCGCCTGACCGACCTTGGTTGGGGTGGACGTTTGCGTGCCTTGCTGGAGAATTCGGATGAGCCTGATGCGCCCATCTCACCGGCCATGTTGGATGCCTGTGTGAAGGTGCTCAGCGAGTGGAAGTGGTCCACCCGACCCGTCGCGGTGGTGTCCATGCCTTCGCGCACTCGCCCGCAATTGGTGGGGTCCTTCGCCCAAGGTATTTCGACCATCGGTCGCCTTCCCTACCTTGGACAGCTTGAATATCGGGACCATGGTCCGCGCGGTGGTTCGGGTGGTAACTCGGCCTTCCGCTTAGCTGCGGTCTGGGACCAGTTTGTTGTCCCCGCAGAGATGGCCGCAAAGCTGGCGGATGCACCGGGTCCGATCCTGCTGCTCGATGACCTGGCAGATAGTCGGTGGACGTTGACCGAGGTCGCTCGCATCCTGCGTGTTGCAGGTGCCCCCGGAGTGCTTCCATTTGTGTTGGGTGTAGCTGGCTGACCCGTCACCGATCCACCATCAGTTATCCGTGCTTTTACCGATGGTTCCTAGTATTTTCTTATGTCGCCGCAACTCCTAAGATGAGGTGAACGCAGGGTCATGAGTGCGTTCAGCACAATTCAAGGAAGTGTAGCAATGGCTGAATTCATGGATGTACACAACCACATGCAGGGACTATCTGCAGCCGATCTGACGGCCGCTCACGCGGCTGATCTTGCCATCCAGGGCGAGGAAAACGTTGAATTCAAAAAGGCATGGGCAGATCCGGTGAGCGGGAAGGTTTTCTGTCTCTCGGAGGGTCCCTCTGCCGAGGCCGTTCAGCGGGTTCACGAGCGGGCCGGCCACCTAGCCGATGAAATTTACGCCGTGCCGTTGGTCGTCTAGTCCGTTTCCAACTCGCAGCAGAATCCACAAAGAAGTGGCGAAAATTTCGAAAAGTGGGCCGTGTTGTAACCCGAAAATGGGTGGCGACACGGCCCTTCCGCTCCGACGACTCACTGTGCCCCTCCTGCCCGTTGACCTAGATGATGTCGGAGATACTTGCACGGTAAATACCAAGGGCCGCTGAACCCCGGTATGCCTTGATCCAAGTAACGCATCGGTCCGAAAGTTCCGCACTAGCTCCCGTGTGGCCGTAGGCTAGATACATGGAAATACTGCTTTGGGTCCTCGTCCCGCTGCTCATTCTCGGACTAGCGTGGCTGGGACTGAAGAAGCTGCGTGTCAAAAACTCTGCCGAGGTTTCGGCCGCGATCACCCAAGAATCCGCCGAGCTTGCCAATACGCGACTGACGGCCGATGCGCATCGCGCCGTATACAAGTCCCTAGCCCAGGGTGACTTCATGGCCGCGGTGCAAAACTACAAGGCCATGACCGGTGAAGGCTACAAGGCCAGCATTATTGCCGTGCGAAGCTTGGAACGCTTCCCGCAGGTTCGCAAGGCGCCAAACACCGGACCGACCATCGCTCAACAGCTTGCCGCCGAACGCGAGGCTGATCAGGCTGTGGAGCCGGAGGCGGCAAAGCCGCAAGCACCAAGTACTGTTGCCGGGATCCCCCTGCCGATCGGCGATTCTGCCCCAGCTGAAGAGGTGCTTTCCCAGCCCCTAGCGAATACCTCGGAAGACGCGGGGAAGTCCGAGGATCCCTGGATGGTCCCGAGCGAATGGGCCGACGAATTTGGCTCTAGCGCCGAACGCAGCTCAACGCAGTTCAAGGTTTCCTATCTGGTTGACGGGCAAGAGCAGGAATTCGCGAGTGAAGACCTTCCTCCGGCCGAATATGACCAGTTTCTTTCGTTGGTTCGCGATGAGGATCTGCATGGTGCCGCGTCACTCATCGCCAAGCACTCGGGCCTGGCCGAAGAGGAAATTTTTCGGATGCTTGTTGCTTCGCCGCTAGGTGGCGGGCAGGCACCAACCGCCAATATCGCCGATTTCAGCTTTGAGGGCCAGGGCCCCGATGGTGCCGTGAAATTTAGCATCAACGATCTGGGGGAGCCGGAACGCTCGGAGCTACTTGACCATTTGCGTCTGGGGGAGCTTGATGAAGCCACCAGCATCGTTGCCCGGCATACCGGCCTGCCCGATGAAATGGTGCGCACCCTGCTCAATGCCTTTGGTGACGGAGAGAAGTAGACTCCGGCGGAACAACGCCGAACAACGTAGCTAAGTGACCGTGTGTTCTTGACCCGTTAGGGGCAGGGACATGCGGTCCTTTTCGTTCACTCCGTGGCTGCTCGATAATCGAAGCGAGTGAACTGGATATTAAAACGAAAAAACCCCTACCGAAGTAGGGGTCTTTCAGCGGACACGGGGAGATTTGAACTCCCGGTCGAGTTTAACCCCGACACTTCATTAGCAGTGAAGCCCATTCGGCCGCTCTGGCACGTGTCCATTCTGCTGTTTCCAGCTCCCCTAGACTACCCAAAGCTGGCGCGCCACACAAAACGACGTATCCATGGTGAAGAGAAACCCCGGAAGTACGCGGATTATTACGGCCTGCTACCCCTCTCAGAGGTAGCATTCGGGACATGAGAACCGCCAGCAGCCTGGTCACCAGCGCCGATATTGACGACAACGCGACTCCGCAAGAGCAAATTTCTGTCAGCGCACGGCTTGAACTGGTGCTGACAGACGGAGAACGAATCGTGCTGCTGGATGATCGCGGCTGGGGAACGAACGGAAGCTGGGAGAGCACCACTCACGAAGAGCTGCGGGAATCCGCTTTGAGCGTGGTGGGACCGGATGAACCATGGGGCAATGAAACCAATGAGCAAGCCGTCAACGGCTACTGGGCATACCTCAGTGAGATCTTGAAGAATCAAGGAATCTCCATCAACGCGGAAGAACTCCAGCGATTACCCAATGTTGTAGAGCTGAGCCCGCGGTTACTGGCGCGCACCGGCGGTACCTCCCCGGGCTAGATTGGAGGTTCGCCGGTGCCTAGCAGCAGATGCAGGATTAGGAGCTGATGTGCCGCCAGAGGAACTCGTAGCTGGTGGCCAACATGGTGGCGGACGCCTTGTTGTCACTGGCCCCGGCATGACCGCCGTCGAGGGACTCGTGGTAACGGACGTCCGTCGCGCCCTTGCTCATCATCTTTGCAGCCATCTTGCGAGCCTGGACCGGACCAACCCGGTCATCGCTCGTGGCACTCCAAATCAATGAGGCCGGGTAATCGACACCTTCGGGGAGAGCGTCATCCAGGCGGTGATAGGGCGAAAACGTCTTCACAAATTCCCAATCCTCTGGCACCTCCGGATCACCATATTCCGCGATCCACGAATGCCCCGCGGCCAGACGGGTATAGCGGCGCATGTCCAAGAGTGGGACACCGCAGGAGATCGCGCCGAAGAGCTCGGGATAACCGGTGATCATGTTGCCCATCAGCAGGCCGCCGTTCGAGCGCCCGGTGGCTGCCAGGTGCTCGCGTCTGGTGACGCCTCGGGAGATGAGGTCTCGGGCAATAGCAGCGAAGTCTTCATAGGCGCGGTGCCGGTTCTCGCGCAATGCTGCGCGGTGCCAGCGTGGACCGTACTCACCACCACCACGAATGTTGGCCACCACATAACTACCGCGTCGCCCCGTTTCGGTGCGCCGCACCAGCCAGCCGGGACCCAGAGCACCAAGGTAGCCCGGGGTGAGACTGGTCTGGAATCCGCCATAGCCATTCATGAGCACCGGGTTCTTGCCATCGAGCGGTAAATCTCGTGGGGAGATTTGGAAGTAGGGGACGCGGGTTCCGTCGTCGGAAACGGCAAAATGTTGCGAGACTTCAAAGTCAGCGGCGTCGAACCGTGAGGGCGCGTTCTTGATGACTCGTGGTGCGTCATCGTTGTCGCTGACCTTTCCGCGGGCCAGTGTCGTCGGGGTCAGGAAACCGGTGAGCGTCAGCCAGAAGTCATCCCCGCCCGTCGCGTCCTCATCGTCGATGGCCGAAGCGCTGAAGCTATGTAAGGGGGAGCCAATATCTAGGGGGCGTATGGAGAAATCGTTCGCCGGATCGCAGATGTAGATGTGCGAGGCGACGTCCTGTAAAACGTTGAGCAGGATGTAGTTAGCAGTGAAATCGATGGATTGTAGTGATGTGGATTCGCTCGGAACAAAGATCTCTCGCAGGGTGGCAGTGCCCGCCATGAACTCTTCAAGGTCCGCCAATAGCAGTGTGCCGGGAATGTGGATGGTTCCCTCATGGGTCCATTGGGTCTGCGGTGAGAAAAGCACCCAGTCGCGGTGCAGTGAGACTCCAACGTCGGTGGGCACCTCGATGGGTACCCACGCGTCGTGACGGCGGAGGAAAGTTTTGGAGTTGTAGAAGTCGATGACGTCATGTGCGACATCGCGTTCGAAGCCCGGAGTTGAATCGTGGGAAACGAAGGCCAAGACGTGGGAGGGGTCAATGGCGAAGATCTCTGGAGACCGCGCAAGATCCTGGCCGCGGGATAGTCTGCGGACGGTGCGTGCATACGACGAAAGTGTCAGCGATCCTTCACCCACGTCCGTGGCGACCAGCAAGGTGTCCGCGTCTGCCCAAGAGACCTTGGTTTTGGCCACCGGCAAGTCAAAGCCGCCCGGGACGAAGGATAAGGTGGGCAGGTCAAACTCTCGCACACGGACCTGGTCTCCGCCATCGGGAGACAGCTTAATCAATGCGCGCTCATAGGGCTGGTTGGCCGCGGGGCGAAGCATCTGCGCCCCAGAAAAGACCCACTCGATTTTCTCTGCCGCGGCCAGGGCATCGATATCCAGCAGAATTTCCCACACAGGGTCATTTTCAAGGTAGGACTCCCAGCCGGTGCGCCGCCACAGGCCCTTGGGATGCTGGGAATCTCGCCAGAAGTTGTAATAATGCTCTCCGCGCTTGGTCACCATGGGGATCCTGTCGGTGGCGTCCAGCACCTCAAGAATTCCGGACCGGATGACCTCAAAATCGTTGTCAAAAAGTTCGGCCTCGGTGCGATTATTCTGTCCCACCACCCAATCCATGGCCCGCTGCGAATCCAGCTCCTCTAGCCAGAGGAAGGGATCCTCGGACGTGTTCTCGCCTTGGGCATTGGTGACCTGGGCACCGGATGCCGAGGTGGGGGAGGAGGCGTTGATGACTGTTGTTGTGCTCCGGCCGGGGCTGTTCGCATCGGATTCACGAGGATTAGATGAACTCATGGGCACAGTCTCTCATGGCATACATGGAGTATTTCGGACCTTAGCGCACGGCGATCAGCTGCCGTGCAGACTAGGCTGATTCCGTGAGTGAGAAGCAGAATTCTGGACGCGAACCGTATGTCATAGCAGTTGTCGGAGCAGGACCCCGGGGAACCTCCACTTTGGAGCGTCTGGAGTCCGAACTGCGGCGTACCCAAAATTACTCACGCAAGATCACCGTGGTGGTCTTTGACGTTCATGATCCGGGGGCCGGACACGTCTGGTCCACTGCGCAGTCACGACACTTCCTAATGAACACCCCGGCCGGGTTCCCGACAGTGGCCCCGGAACGCACTCACGCCGAAGACCCGGGACTGAGCTTCGACCAGTGGCGCGCTCTCGGTGGTGACGGAGCTGCGCTGAGCAGCGTTGAAGCCGAGGAACTGGCAGCGATGGGAAGAGGCTCCTACCCACCCCGGGCCCTCTACGGCCGCTACCTGCGCCATGTCTTCGAGGCAGCGGTGTCGGCACTACGCAGCCACGAAGCGGTGGTGGAAGTGCGTATCGAACGCGCCGAGGTGACAGCCTTGCACCGCGGCGACGCCGACTACCTGCTCTACGCCCACCCCGTTGCGGCGGCTCGTCCGCACCCGAAGCAGTCGGGGGAAAAATTCTCACTACACGCCCACGCCGTGGTTTTGGCCGTTGGGCACGTTCCTGCACACCTGAACCCGGCGCAAAAGGCCATGGCTCTCGCCGCGTCCGAAGCCGGATTAACCTACCAGGGCCCCAACGTGCCTGGCGATGTTGCGTGGGAGAAGATCCCGGCCGGGGAAACCGTCTTGGTGCGCGGATTGGGGCTGAATTTCTTTGATGCCATGGCCGCGCTGACGGTGGGGCGCGGTGGTCAGTTCAATCAGGTTAATGGCGGGCCGGGCCGGGCGTTGGAGTATTGGCCCTCGGGCCGCGAACCACGCATCGTCGCCGCATCGCGCCGCGGAACCCCGTACCGGGCCAAGTCCTGCATCGAGGACTTCATTCCAGCATCGATTACCCTGCGCTATCTGGATGCGGAGCTGATCATCCAGAAGATCGCCGAGGCCCGGGTGCTGAACCCCGGAGCCGCGGCGGGCTTTGACGCCCACGTGTGGCCGTTGCTGCATCGTGATGTGTTGTTGGCCTATTACCGTTTTGCCGCACTGCGTCATCCCTCACGGTTCAACGTCGAGCCGGAACAATTCGTTAAATTCCTCACCGAGGTTCTCGACGCCGAACATCAGGCCGGGTCGCAGGTCTGGCTCCAGAGTGCTCGGCATCTCGTTGAGAAATATGCTCCGGAGATGGGTTTCCTCGACGTTCCGCGGCTAGGGCGTCCCTTTGACCAAAACGGGTTTTCCTCGACGGGGGACTACCAGGAAGCCGTCAAGGAGTACCTCGAATACGATGCCATTTCCTCGCACGAGGGTGAAAAAAACCCGCTGAAGATGGCCATCGCCACGCTGAACGCCGGGCGCATGGTCGTCAAGGACATGATTGCCGAGGGGCTCATCTCCGATGAATCGCGATTAGGCGAGGTACAGGGCTGGTTTGAACCGTTGGTTGAAGGCCTCGCCTCGGGTCCTCCGGTGCAGCGCATCGAAGAACTCGCGGCGTTGGCCAGGGCCAACATTGTGGAATTTATTGGCCCGGACCCGGAATTCGCGATCGATGCTCCCACCGGGATGTTTACGGTATCTTCACCGTGGGTAGACGCCCCAGCCTGCACCGGACGCACCCTAGTTGAAGCCATGATGCCGGCTAACCGTGTGCTGCAGACGGCCTCGCCGCTCTTGCGACAACTGATCGATGACGGCTTGGCCGCAGCATTCACCATGCACAACGACCAGGGCGAACCGATCCCCGGACAGGGGCTGGACGTAAAGGGCGAGCCATACCGGATGGTTGATGGACGCGGGGTGCCACACCGTGCAATCTTCGTGCTCGGCCTGCAGCTCTCCTCGGTCCAATGGGGCACCGCAATCGCAGCGCAGGCAGGCGCTGCTCTCGACGGAGCGGCCAGAACACTGGGCGACGCCCAGAACGCCGCACGGGAACTGCTGCGCCTCAGCCAGGTCTAGGAGCTGAATTGCCCGCGCCCAAACCACAACACGGTGCGGGTGCGGGCAATACTGCCCGCACCCGCACCGTGGCCGGGAAAAACTAGCTTTGCTACACGCCGACCAGCTTCAGGGCTGCTCCGCAGCAGTCGGTGATGGCGGCAACCCGACCGAACTCCGAGTCCTGTGGGCCCTCGGTTACGGTGCCGCCGTTGGCCACAGCCAGCGCGCAGGCTGCATCCACATCATCCACGCCCCAGTAGGTCACCCAGAACCCGGGTACATCGGCCGGTAGGAACCCCGAAGCGTCCATCAGCCCGGCGCGCGCATCCTCGCCCTGCCCATACGTTGAGTATAAGAATTCCGGGGCATCGGACATCACATGAATGTCCCACCCAAAGGCCTTTGAATAGAACTCCACCGCCGCGGGGTAAGCCTTGGAATACAATTCATGCCACGCGGGTGCCCCATGCTCGGAATCGACGCCGAACCCCTGGTGCTCTTGAGGCTGCCATACGCCGAAGGCGGCTCCGCCAGCATCTTGGAAGATACCCATGTGGCCGTAGGGCGCCACATGCATCGGCGGCATCAGCGTCTGGCCGCCGGCGCCCTGAACGCTGGCCTGAGTGGCGGTGATGTCCTCGCTCTTGAGGTACAGCGACCAGATGTTGGGAATACCACCGAACTCTGGCTGGTAGGGCGAAAGCCCCGCGGCCAGGCGCCCCTGCCGCGTGGCACTGAGGTATCCGCCGTATTCCTCGGAGGTCGGTTCCTCGAATTCCCAGCCGAAGAGTGCGGCGTAGAACTTCTTGCTTGCTTCGATGTCGGTGGTCATGATGTCGGTCCATACCGGGTTTCCGGCGGGAGTGCTGATGCGCTGAGACATTGTTGAACGCTTCCTATCCTGGAGCTGTACCGTGGCTCGGGAACCGGGACATTTGCCTGCCCTGATGAATGGAAGCTTACTTGGCGGCACTGTCCCTGAAGATGGCCGGAGCATGAATGCAAAGAGGCGGTTCCCGTGAATACGGGAACCGCCTCTTTCACTGAGCGGATGGTAAGAGATTTGAACTCTTGGTACGGGGTTACCGCACACTGGTTTTCAAGACCAGCTCCTTAGGCCGCTCGGACAACCATCCAGACCAAAAAAGTATACGCCAGAGTGAGAGTGCAAAAGGACACCGGGGTCCCTGAGCAGGAAATTAGTGCAACAATTTCTTGCCGGTAGAGTGGCCCCAACAAGGTTATACGCGTGTTCTTTGGGTCCCACGACAACGGTGGGGGAGCCGAAAGGCTCGCAAGAATGGCCAAAAACGGTGAGGAGAATCCCATGACAACAATGCGTGCCTTTGAGTATCAGGGTGCTGGTGGCCCCGAGGTGCTGGTAGAGGTAGATCGGCCCAAACCGGCGGCCGGCGCCGGTGAGGTATTGATCAAGGTGGCTGCATTTGGGCTGAACCGTGCCGACGTACAGCAGCGCCGTGGTGTCTACCCGCCTCCAGCCGGGGCAAGCGACATTCCCGGGCTTGAGGTTTCGGGAACTATCGAGGCGTTGGGGGAGGGCGCACTTGGCTTCACCGTGGGACAGAACGTCTGCGCCCTGTTAGCCGGTGGCGGTTACGCCCAATATGTGAGCGTCCCTGCCGGGCATGTCCTCGAGGTGCCCGAGAACACCGACGTGGTGGATGCTGCAGGGTTCATGGAGGTTGCGGGCACCGTGGTCTCCAACCTTTTCCTAGAGGCTAATCTTGCCCCGGGTGAGACGGTGCTCCTGCATGGCGGAGCCGGCGGCATCGGTTCCATGGCGATCCAGCTGGCCGTCGCCGCCGGCGCCAAGGTTCTGGTGACGGCGTCCAGCGCACAAAAAATTGAGCATTGTCTGGCGCTGGGTGCCACCGCGGGTATCAATTACCGCGAGGAAGACTTCGTTGAGCGTGTTGCCGAGCTGACTGGTGGCGCAGGCGTCGATGTGATTTTGGATGTGGTGGGAGCCAAATACCTCGGACAGAATCTGCGTGCCATGGCCGTTGGCGGACGACTGGTGGTGATCGGACTGCAGGGCGGGGCCACAGGAGAACTCAACCTCGGCGCACTGATGGCCAAGCGTGCCAGAGTCATTGGCACCACGCTGCGAGCGCGGCCACGGGAGCAGAAATCCGAAATTGTTGCCGCGGTGAAGTCTCATGCATTGCCGCTGCTCGCATCAGGAGCGCTGGAGCTGTCGATAGATCGACGTTTCCCCTTCACAGACACCCGTTCGGCGCATGAATACTTCGATTCGGGGATGCATACGGGAAAAATCGTCGTTAAGCACTGAAACTGTTTTTCCCACGGACTACGGTGTATCACAGGGGTAGGTGTCACGGAGCACACCATACGCGGCGCCTACTCAACGATCACTCGCATCTACCCACGCATTAGTCACGTGAGAGGAAAACATGAGTAAGTCTCAATCTTCGGCTCCCAAGCTTCCACCGGCAGCCGTTGACCCGCAAGTTGCGGAAGCCGAGGAACGAAAATGGACACCGGGCAAGATTGCGCTCTGGGCAGCGATCTCGCTGCTCGGTGCCGTCGCCTGGGCCATTCTGGCATTCTCCCGCGGGGAAACAATCAACGCCATCTGGTTCGTCTTCGCTGCGATCTGTACTTATTTGGTCGCCTACCGTTTTTACTCCAAGTTCATTGAACGCAAGATCGCCAAGCCCAACGATTTCCGGGCCACCCCGGCCGAATACAACAACAACGGCCGCGACTTCATGCCCACGGACCGTCGTGTGCTCTTCGGACACCACTTCGCCGCCATCGCCGGCGCTGGCCCGCTGGTTGGACCCATCCTTGCCGCTCAGATGGGATACCTCCCGGGAACCATCTGGATCATCATCGGTGTAGTTCTGGCCGGAGCAGTTCAGGACTACCTCGTTATGTTCTTCTCGATGCGTCGAGGCGGACGCTCGCTGGGACAGATGGCTCGTGAAGAGCTCGGTGTCATTGGTGGCACCGCGGCCCTGATTGCAACGCTGGCCATCATGGTTATCATCGTCGCCATCCTTGCCCTCGTGGTGGTTAATGCGCTGGGCGAATCCGCCTGGGGCGTCTACTCGGTTGGCCTGACCATCCCGATCGCCCTCTTCATGGGTGTTTACCTGCGCTTCATCCGCCCGGGAAAGGTCATGGAAATTTCCGTGATCGGCTTTGTACTGTTGATGTTCGCCATCGTCTCCGGTCGCTGGGTTGCCGAATCCGCATGGGGTGCCGAGTTCTTCCACCTGGACCGCACCACCCTGGCCTGGTTCATCATCATTTACGGCTTCATTGCCGCGGTACTCCCAGTTTGGCTGCTGCTGGCACCGCGTGATTACCTCTCCACCTTCATGAAGATCGGTGTCATTGGTCTGCTGGCCGCTGCCATCATCGTGGTCCGCCCGGAGATCAGTGTTCCGGCCATCTCCGAATTTGCCGGTTCCGACAAGGGGCCGGTGGTTGCGGGGCATCTGTTCCCCTTCCTCTTTGTCACCATTGCCTGTGGAGCGCTCTCCGGCTTCCACGCGCTGATTGCCTCCGGAACCACCCCAAAGATGGTGGAAAAAGAGAAGCAGACCCGCTTCCTGGGTTACGGCGGCATGCTGATGGAATCCTTCGTGGCCATCATGGCCCTGGTAGCAGCGATCTCCATTGATCGTGGTATCTACTTCGCGATGAACTCCTCGGCTGCCGCCACCGGCGGAACCGTGGAAGGCGCCGTGGCGTTTGTGAACTCGCTGGGCCTGACGGGTGTCAACCTGACCCCCAGCATGCTCACCGATCTAGCCGCCAGCGTGGGAGAAGAATCGGTGGTTTCGCGCACCGGCGGTGCCCCGACCCTCGCGGTGGGCATCGCCCACATCATGCAGCAGTGGTTTGGCGGAGCCGCTATGGCAAGCTTCTGGTACCACTTCGCCATCATGTTCGAGGCCCTGTTTATCCTCACCGCCGTGGATGCCGGAACCCGTGTGGCCCGCTTCATGCTGCAGGACACCATTGGCAACGTCTTCCCGAAGTTCAAGGACACCTCCTGGCGTCCAGGAGCCTGGATATGTACGGCCATCATGGTCGCTGCCTGGGGGTACATCCTGATTCTGGGGGTCACCGATCCACTCGGTGGCATCAATACCTTCTTCCCGCTCTTCGGCATCTCCAACCAGCTGCTGGCGGCCATCGCCCTGGCCGTGGTGATGACCATCGTGGCCAAGCGCGGAAACTTCAAGTACCTGTGGATCATTGTGCTGCCGCTGGCGTTCGCCACCGTGGTCACCGTGTACGCATCGTTCCTGAAGATCTTCTCCACCGTCCCGGCCGTGGGCTACTTCGCGCAGCACAATGCGCACAAGGGCGCGCTGGAACGCGGGGAAACCAGCTTCGGTTCCGCCAAGAACGTCGAGGCCATGGAGGCAGTGGTCCGCAATACCGGCGTTCAGGGTTGGCTCTCGGTGATCTTCCTGGTACTTTCGCTGATCGTGATCATCTCCGCCATCATCGCCACCATCCGGGCGTATCCCAACGGCGGTGGCAAGAACACCGAGGATCCGGAAATCCCCTCGAAGATCTACGCACCGAGTGGATTGGTCTCTTCTCCGGCGGAGAAGGAGTTGGAGCAGGCCTGGAAGAAAGTCCCGGCGGAGCACCAGATCGTCCGCGGAGGACACTGATCATGGCCGCTAGGCAACCACTGGCCGTGCTGGGAAACGCGGCACGTGGTGTGGTGCGTTATCTCGAGGGAGTGCTGGGTGCCGATAAGTACCGGGTGTACCTCGAACACCAGGGACGGGATCATCCGGGTATCACTCCCATGACGGAGCGCGAATTCTGGCGCGACTACTCCGACTGGCAGGAAAAAAATCCGCAGGGTCGGTGCTGCTAAGGCGCTGATGCGCTGCCGGTAGACACAGGGCCGGTGGCCGGTGGAACGTATCCACCGGCCACCGGCCCTGAGTCATCTGTGGGGGTGACGACTACGCCGTCATCAGCGGCGGAAGGTGGGTGACGGCCTTGCCGTTCGCGCCCGGCGTTTGACCAACATCGAAATCTTCGAGCCACGGTGAAGATCGGCGTGGCAAGATGGAGCCATGAGCGAGCACAGTGCACAGATCCCAGATCCGACCGCTGCAACGAACACTCCTGCATCTGGCGATACGCCATGGCCATTCCCGGTAGCCGCAGAGTCGGGCACCCCGAGCGGTGGTTCCGCCACGGGCTCAGCCCAGCAGGCAGCGGAGGCAGCCCCCGAGGCTGAAGCTCCGCATGCCTCTGGCAAGGGCAACGCGGGAGTGACGGGCATCGGGGAACCTGCCAAACTGATGCGCATCGGTGGAATGATCAAACAGCTACTTGACGAGGTGCGCGCCGCTCCACTGGACGCCGAAGCTCGGACCCGGATGGCGGACATTCATGAGCGCTCCGTTCATGAGCTGGAGACGGGGCTCACCCCTGAACTTGCCGACGAGCTGCACCGCATTCGTTTGCCCTTCGCCGATGGTCAGACGCCTTCGGAGGCCGAGCTGCGGGTGGCGCAGGCTCAATTGGTGGGATGGCTGGAGGGCGTGTTCCACGGACTACAGGCAGCCATGGCCGCCCAGCAACTGGCCAATCAGCAGTTGGCCCAGCGCATGGCGATGCGTCAGCTTCCCCCCGGGACGCAGGTAGCCCCGGGGATCGTCATCAATGAGCAGGGTGAACCCGAACGCATCACCCAGGGCGGTCCCGGCTCGCCGGTGCCACCCGAGCGCCAAGCAGCCAGCCCCGCCACCGAGGGCGATGGCGGCTTTGGGCAGTACCTCTAGACTGGAAAATGGCAATACTGTCAGCAACGTGTTCCTCGGTAGCTCATACGTGCCGGGGGACCTCATGGTTATAACAAAGGCAAACACGTAGATGGGATTATTCTCCGCCGCTCGCGAAGCACGCCGCGACACCAAGGAGCTCGGCGACGGGGTATGGCGACGCGCCTACGACAGGTTTGGCCGTTCCCTGGACCGGGTGCACCAGATCCTCGAGGGCATCGAGGACAATGATCTGCACAACGCCCTGATCATGATCGCCAATCACCTGGCGGATCTCCAAGCGCGGGTGCGTGTGGTGTGTGTGAGTGCCCAGAAGAAATCCCCCAGTACCGGGTCCGACATTCCCCACGAGCTGTATGCCGTGCACAGGCTGCTCTCCAAGGCAGCCAACGACTTGGCCACCACCGCCCAGGTCGCAGCCATGGCCCGCTTAGATGGGGAACGCTGGGGCTTTGCCTCCGCCGGATTAGAAAACGTCGCCATGCGTGCGGACCTGGTCGCCGACGGTATCAGTGCCGCCGAGATTGAATTGGCGAAACACTAGGGGAGGTTCCTGACACCCGAGGAGAGCGCCGCGACATGGGGACCGGGAGATATTCCGGGTTTCGCCGAACGCTGATCATTCTCAGCAGAGCCAATTCCCTTCAATGCATGGTGGCAGGATGGGGAACATGACGAACCTTGTATCCCCAGTGACCACTTTCCACGACGGCAACACCATTCCCCAGCTTGGCTACGGGGTCTGGAAGGTTGAAAATGACGTCGCCAACGATGTTGTCCAGCAGGCCTTTGCCGCTGGATACCGCCACATCGACACCGCGCGCATCTACGGCAACGAGGAAGGCGTCGGACGCGCCATTGCGGCCACCGATGTGGCCCGCGAAGACATGTTCATCACCACCAAGGTCTGGAACGCGGATCAGGGCTTCGAAGAAACGCTGGCAGCCTTTGACGCGTCAATGGAACGCCTGGGCCTTCAATACCTTGACCTCTACCTGATCCACTGGTTGCAGCCGAAGCAGGGTAAGTACATTGACACGTGGAAGGCTCTGATCGAGCTGCAGAAGTCGGGTCGAGTGAAGTCCATCGGCGTCTGCAACTTCACCATCGAAGCGCTCGCCGAGCTCGAAGAGGCCACCGGTGTCCTGCCGGTGATCAACCAGGTCGAAACCCACCCGTACTTCCCGCAGACGGCACTGCGCGAGTTCGAGGCATCCAAGAACATCGCTCACGAGTCGTGGTCCCCGCTGGGTCAGGGCAGCGAACTGCTGAGCGATCCCGTTTTGGTGACCATCGCCGAAAAGCACGATGCCAGTGTTGCGCAGGTAGTTATTGCCTGGCATTTGGCTCTGGGTAACGTGGTCATCCCGAAGTCGGTCACGCCTTCACGTATCGTGGAGAACTTCGCCGGTCAGAGCGTGACGCTCGATGCGCAGGACATCGCCGCGATCAACGCTCTGGATAAGGGTGCCGAGGGGCGCATCGCGGCCGATCCGGCCGTGAGTGACTTCGCCTAAAGAATCTATCTCGCGCCCCGCACGAGCGGGAGTCGAATGTATAAACGTGTGGGGATCCGGTGACGGGTCCCCACACGTTTTATGCGCATTAATCGAGGATCGGCCAGTTCTGGGCACTGCGATCATCGGTGAACAGTAGTCCGGCCGCCCAATCATCACGCAGTTCTCCACGTAAGGCAGCGCCCAGCCGTGCCGTTCCCTCGAAATGGAACCCCAACTTTTGCGCGACGCGGGCCGAACCGATATTTCCCGCGTAGGCATTCCAGCCCACGCGAGCCAGGCCCAGCCCCTGCGGAGCGGGCCCAAAAGCAAAATCGAGAACTTCACGACACGCCTCGGTGAGAAACCCGCGGCCGCGAAATGCCGGATCCATCCAGAAGCCCAAGTCCGCCGAGGAGTTGGCAACTCGGTAGAGCCCGACCACCCCGGCAAGCTGGGAGGATAAACGAATGGTCCAAGTGAATTCGGTGCCCGCCTCCCACGTCTTTTCCGTGTGGACGGTCGCGTATTCCAAGGCATCTTCAAACCGGTACGGCACCGGAATCGGCACCCAGTGTTGAATCTCCGGATCCTGACACGCGGAGCGAATGGCGTCCACATCGTCGCTGCAGGGCGGGACTAATTCCAAACGAGTTGTGTACAGGGACAGCTTCTCCATCCCAGAAGACTAACTCGACAAGACCGTGAAGCAATGTTGCTGCCACAACCAGGTGTTCTGCGCCGTGCGGTTCAGCGATGTGTCCCATGGCGTGTAGAGCCGGAATCCGCGTTTGCCTGCCGATGCATCACCGGCCAAGATTTTAGCTTTCAGAAGATCTGCGGCAGTGAACCTGAAGTAGCCGTAGCCGCCTGCGGTATGTGCCGCCACATAGAGCACATCGATGCCGTCGGTTGCGCGGTAGGGCCGGGTTTGCCCATCTGTGCCGCGGATCCACAGTGTCACAAAAAGTCCCGCTTTGGTGGGAGTCACCTTGGCTGCGCGGAACACCGCACGGTTTTGCTTGCCGGTTCCGTCGGTGAGCACAAAGGAACACCCGGAGTAGGCGACTGCCTGTGGATTGGGGTCAAGAACAACGTTGGACAGCTCGTATCCGGCCAAAAGGCCGGAGGCCGCCAGGAACCGTGTCAGTTCTGCGGGGTAGAGAGACGCGGAGAATGCTGGCTGCGGCACGTTGATTTCCTGAGGTTCTGCCCCATGATGGGGACCAGCTGACGGGGAGACGCGAAAGGGTCCGTCACCTTGGCGGTAACGGACCCTCACGTCGTTTCGACGAGCCTCCTGCCAGAATCGAACTGGCGACCTTTTCATTACGAGTGAAACGCTCTACCAACTGAGCTAAGGAGGCACCGCGGCGCATAAGCACCACAAGTGAACACTTTATAGGAGTGGGTCCTCAGCGGTCAAAACGAGGGGAAAAATGCGTTCCTCAGCAGGTTAATCCGTCGGTCGGAACCGTGCCGTCAAGGAAGTAGGATTCCACGGCGTCGCTCACGCAACCATTAGAACGCCCATAGGCGGTATGCCCGTGCCCCTGATAGGTCACCAGGGAGGCCGATTCCAGTGACTTGGCCAGTGACTGGCTCCAGGCATAGGGGGTGGCGGGGTCTCCGGTGGTGCCGATGACCACGATGGGTGCGGCGCCCTTGGCCGTCAGCTTGCCCGGTTTGCCGGTGGCCTTAAACTCCCAGTCTTGGCACCCGACCGCACCGAAAGCCAGATACTTACCGATGGTCGGTGCCGCCTTGGTCAACGTCGCGGCATCGGCGCGCATGGTGGCCACGTCGGCATTCATCGGGTAATCGAGGCAGTTGATGGCGGTGAAGGAGGCTGCTCCGTTGCCCGAATAAGTGCCATCGGAGGTGCGTCCGGCGGAAAGATCGGCGAAGTACTCGATGGTGTCCACATCTCCATCCATGACCGAGCTCAGGGCCTGGGTCAGGGTGGGCCAACTGGCGTTGTCGTAGAGCGGAATGATGAAGCCATTGACAAAGTCGATGATCGGAACGCTGCGTCCGTCACTGGCTACCATCGGGTTCGCTTCGACGGTATCCAAGAGTGCACGCAACTGGGTTAGGGCATCATCTAGGGAGCCGCTGAAGGGGCAGTCGCCGGAAGCGAGGCAATCTTGGAGGTAGGCGCGAATTTCGTTTTCGAATCCCACCGCCTGGCCCAGGGTGATCTCCTCGTTGGAGAGGGCCGGATCTAGGGCTCCGTCGAGCACCAACCGACCGACGTTTTTCGGGAACAACTCTGCATAGTGGGCGCCCAACGAGGTTCCGTAGGAAAAGCCCAGAAAATTCAACTTTTCATCCCCGAGCACCGCGCGCATCACGTCCATGTCGCGGGCCGCGGAAACGGTATCAACAAAGCCCAGAGCCGCGCCGGTGCGCTCCGCGCAGAGGGCAGCGTAGTCGGCGCTGGAGGCTCGCATGGCGGCCAGACCGGCGTCGGTGGAGGTATCAAATTGCACCTGGCGGCCGGCATCTTGCTCGGCGGCGTCCTCACACTTCACCGGGCTGGAGGAAGCTACCCCGCGCGGGTCAAAGCCCACGATGTCAAAGCCGTCTTGTAGCGAACGGCCAAACATCTGCGGCACGGAGTCGCGCACCAGATCCAGCCCGGAGGCGCCGGGGCCACCGGGATTCACCAACAAGGAACCCTGTATGGTGCCGCTGCCGGGGCGCTTGTTGAGCTTCAGGCTCAGCGTTTCCCCGGCCGGGTTGGCATAGTCCATCGGTACGCTCAGCTCGGCGCACTTCAGCGATCCGCCGCAGGAGCTCCATTCCAATCTCTGCGTGTAAAACTTTTCC
Organism: Paeniglutamicibacter sp. Y32M11; assembly: GCF_019285735.1. GTDB lineage: Bacteria > Actinomycetota > Actinomycetes > Actinomycetales > Micrococcaceae > Paeniglutamicibacter. The sequence goes on from NZ_CP079107.1 coordinate 467,348, forward strand.
AGTCCCTTGGGGGCATTGGCCGCGGTACCGGGCGCCGTAGCGGTGGACTCGCTCACGGGGGTCGCGGTCACCGAGCATCCGCTCAGCAACAGGGCCATCGCGGCTAGCAAGGACATCACACTCAGGTGGCGGCGGGGTGCTCTCATACGGCGGTGAAACTCCTTGGATGGTCCGAGTGGGTGGAAAAAGGCTTAGGCCGCGGGACGCAGCGAGACCATCATGGCCTCCATGGCCAACAACGGAGCCACATTGGCTCCGATACGCGCCCGGGCCTCGGCAATGGCATCGATCTTCGCGATCGTCGCCTCCGGGTGCGAGGCGTTGGCGTAGGCGTGCAGCGGATCTGAGAGATAGTCGTTGACCAGCTCGCTCCCGCTCTTGAGCTGCAGCAGCAACACATCGCGGAAGAACGTGGTCAGGTCGATCAGCGAACGATCCAACGCATCGTGGGTGGCGCGGCGGGCGCGACGCTTCGCATTTTCCTCGAGTGCCTTAAACGCGCTGCGCTGTTGGGGCGGCACCGGGGACTCGGCGTCCAGGCCGAGTGATGTGCGCAGGGCCGCCGATTCCGCCTCGGCGCGTTCTGCGGCGGACGCGGTGGCCTCGGCGGTGGAGAGTTCCACCAGTTCGGCCGCGGCCATCACCGCATCGGAGACCGAACGGATGCGCAGTGGTAGCCGCACCGTGGTGTCGCGGCGGCGGCGCGCCTCGGCATCGCGGGCCAGACGCCGTGCAATGCCAATGTGGGATTGGGAGATGCGTGCGGCAAATTCGGCTTGTTCCGCCGAAAGCCCGTCGCGGCGCACCAGCAGCGCGGCCACCGATTCGCGGGTGGGCACGGCCAGGGACACCGAACGGCAGCGCGAGCGAATGGTCACCAAGACGTCGGCGGGGGATGGCGCACACAGGATCCACACGGTGTGAGGAGGCGGCTCCTCAATGGATTTGAGCAGCACGTTGGTGGTGCGCTCGGTCATCCGGTCGGCATCCTCCACGATGATCACTCGCCAGGGCGCGGTGGAAGGCCGGTCCTGCGCCTTGGTGATCAGCTCCCGGACGTCATCAATCTGGTAATTGACCTTCTCCGTGGCGATCAACGCTACATCCGGATGGGTTCCGGCCAGGACCGTCACACAGGCCTTGCAGACACCGCAGCCACGTTTTTCCGGGTCGGTGAGTTGGCATTGCAGCGCGGCGGCAAAGGCCCGCGCGGCGTTGGAGCGCCCGGAGCCCGGCGGACCGGTGAACAACCAAGCGTGTGCCGGGGCCCCCTCGGCCACAGCTCGGCGTAGCGCGGTGATGGCCTTTTCCTGACCGGGCAGGTCCTCCCAGACATCCACGGTTAGGACCTTGGCCCGTTTAATAGATTCGACACGGTGCCAATGATCGCTTCGGCCAGCTCCGTGATGCCGGTGGTGGCATCAAGGACCAAATAGCGCGCCGGTTCCCGGGTAGCAAAGTGTACAAAGGCGTCGCGGATCAGTAGGTGGAAGGAATCCGGTTCGGATTCCAGACGATCTTCGCTCACCGCTTGTCCGTCCGCGTCAACGATGCGTCGCGAACGTCCGGCGGCGGGGGAAACATCCAGGAGCACCGTCAGATCCGGCAGCAGCCCGCCGGTGGCAAATTCGTTGATGGCTCGCACGGCATCCTCGCCGAGTTCCCGGCCGATGCCTTGATACGCCAGGGATGAATCGATGAATCTGTCGCAGATTACCATGGTGCCGGCGGCCAGGGCGGGGCGGATGACCTGTTCGACGTGAGCGGCACGGGCCGCCGCGTACATCAGTGCCTCGGTGCGCGCATCAACGGTGCCCTGGCCATGGTCAAGAACCAGCGAACGCAATTTCTCCCCGATGGGGGTGCCACCTGGTTCCCGGGTGTGCAGCACCGTATGGCCGCGATCGCGCAGCGTCTGGGCAAGCAGTGCCGCCTGCGTCGATTTGCCGGCGCCGTCACCACCTTCAAAGACAATGAAGCGGCCGGTGTGCTGAAGGTTCTGCTGCGCGTCATTCACACCTACCAGCCTATCTTCCCCGTGGCTCGCATCGAGACAGGCAAGCGCCGGTGATCCGCTCGAAACCCACGTCATCAGAGTGGGAGCAGCGGGGGTGGGAAGGTAATCTAAAAATCATGACCCGTCCTGATTTCGCGCCGCTGGCCCCGGACACCGTTGTGGTGTCCGCCGGACGCCCGCCGCATGCCGTTGACCAGCCCGTGAACCCGCCCATCGTGCTTTCCTCCACGTTCTATTCGCTGGGTGTGCCCGGCGCGGGAGAAAAGGTGTACGGGCGATTCACGAATCCCACCTGGGATCCGCTGGAAGAAATGATTGCCACGCTCGAGGACTGTGATCTGCCGGCCCTGGCTTATGCCTCCGGGATGGCGGCCGTGGCGGCGGGCCTGTCGCTGCTGGCACCCGGGAACACCATCGTGATCCCCTCTCACGCTTACAACGGGTCACTGGCCCTGGTCGCCGAACTTGAAGCCACGCTGGGCTTAACCGTTCGCCGGGTGGATCTTGCCGATACCAATGCGGTGCTCGCAGCCCTGGTGGGAGCCGATATGGCCTGGCTGGAGTCACCCACCAACCCGATGCTTGAGGTCGCCGATTTGCCGGTATTGCTGAAAGCGGCCAAGGACGCGGGAGTCCTCACGGTGGTGGATAACACCTTCTCCACGCCGCTGCGCCAACGCCCACTGCAGCAAGGTGCGGACGTGGTGGTGCATTCGGCTACCAAGTACATGGGTGGACACTCGGATGTGGTCCTCGGTGCCGTGGTGACGCGCAACCCGGAACTACACGCCCGTCTGCACTCCATGCGGACCCTGCACGGTGCGATCCCCGGGCCCTTTGAGGCCTGGCTGACGTTGCGTGGCATCCGCACCATGGCCCTGCGTCTGGATAAGGCCGAGGCGAACGCCGGGGAACTGGCGCGGCGTCTGGCCGAACACCCCGCCATTTCACTGGTGCGTTACCCGGGCCTGCCGCAGGACCCGGGGTACGCCCGGGCCGCGGAACAGCTGGAGGGTTTTGGTGCGATCATCGGTATCGAGATCGCCGCCGGCCCCGAGGCTGCCGATCGGATGCTTGCCGCACTGCAGCTGTGGACCCCCGCCACGTCGCTGGGTGGGGTCGAATCTCTGGCCGAGAGGCGTCGGCGTCATCCGGGGGAACCGGGCACCGTGCCCGAAAATTTGGTGCGGCTGAGCGTCGGCATCGAAAATGTGGAGGACTTGTATGCCGATCTTCACGCGGCGCTGAGCGAATCCCGCTAGGCTAGAACCATGATTTATGCCCACTTGTTTGACCGTTACCTCATGCTTGCGCTCGGTGTAGTTGCCGTGGTGCTGGCCGTTATGGCGCTGGCTGACGCGGTCCGGCGTCCGGCAGCCAACTTCCAGCGCGAAAACAAGCGCACCAAGCAGTTCTGGATGGGCATGAGCGCCGCGGCCACCTTGGTCTGCCTGCTCTCGTTGTTCTCGGGAGGCGGCGGCGGAATGTTCCAGCTCATTGGTGCCTGCATTGCCTGCGTGTATCTGGCGGACGTGAAGCCGGCGGTTTCCGGCAAGGGCGGCTACTACCCGTACTAGAGCTGCCGCGGGGCAAACCACCCGCGCAATAGCTTCACAGGGGTGTGATGCGGCGGATTGCCGCGGCATCACACCCCTTTTTGTGCCTTTTTCCGCTGCAGTAAATGGCCGCCACGGCCACCTGCCCACGCCGTTGATCGGCGTCGACAGCGGCGAATCGAAATGGGGACACCCGGCAGGTGTGGCGCTCACGGAGCGCTACGCTACCCCGATTTTTTACCCGGAACCGATCATCGGCGAGTCATCGGCCAGCGCGGTGGCCTCCAGCCGGTCTCCCGGACCCACCAGCAGCAGGATCCGCCGCGCACCGTGGCCGCGCAGGCTCTGGAGGACCTGCTCCACGGAGAGCGTCGCACCGGCCGGCTCATGGCGCAGCAGCACCATGACATGGGCGCCGGTGTGCGCCCGGATCACCGCGGCGAGATCCGGGGCATCGGCACCGGCCACCAGCACCACCTCGGAGAGACCGAGGTGGGGTCTGCTCCCCGGGACGCCCGGCGCTTCGGCGTGCTCGGTGAGCTCACGGGCATGGCGCCACAGCACAAAGTGGTAGCCGGCCACCAGAGCCGTGGCGAGTAGCAAGCCCACCGGCGCCCTGACGCGCTCAAGCAGTCCCGAGGTACTCGCATCCCCCAAGATGAACTCAAAGAGCCGGAAGCCGATCACCAGCAGCGTCACCAGGGATACCACCGCGCTGATTCCAAAGACCAGAACTAGATAGATGCGCCGACCTTGCTGGTCAAAGGACCGGGCCGGACGCCACGAGAACCACCACAACGGACCGCCCACGGCCAACGAACTGAGCCCAGCCAAGAGCAGCTGCAACGAATCGGTGCCGCCCAAATGGGTGGTGACCGTGGACAGCCCCGCGTTCACCACCACGCCTAGACCGGAAGCCCACGCGATCAGGGTGATCCCGGAAATGGCGAGTCCGGCGGCCGTGGGAAGAGGTGCCGGGCGGTTACTCACGATCCTTGCGTGGTAGAGCCAGGAGAGCAGCCCCAGCAAAGCCGCAGCCAGCGCCTCGGGGGCAGGATCCAACAAGATGGGCAGCGGATCGCTGCGATCCAGCCCCAACCGCAGCAGCACAAAAAGCACCATCCCCACACCGCCCAGGGCCAAGATGCTCGAGACCCCCACTCCCAGGGACACCACCGCTACCCCGGCCAGAGCCGTGTGCAGGGTGCTGGCCCCAGAGCGGAACCAATGCCACCACCAGATCACCGCTCCGCCAACGGCCCACACCAAAAGTCCTAGGGCGCCGCGCCACCAGGGGCTCCCAACCACGGCCAGCTCCTCGTGCACCCCCAGCGCTCGGTCAAAGAGCAGCCCCAAGGCGTTGCTGGCGGCCCCAAGCCCAAGAACCAACCCGAACGCCCAACCGAGGAGCGTGGGCACCGTGGCCAAGGCCACCGGCCCGCGCGTGCTGTGGGCCAGCATCCACCGATGCCACCACCACACCGCTGCCCAGCCCAGCCCCTGCCCCAGCGACGTCTTGACGTTTCCGGTGTCCCCACCGATCCAGTGAGCCAATCCACTGAGGATGAAACTGGAGGCGGTGATCAGCGAGGTGATGTACATGGCGGAGAAATAAATCCCCCAGGCCGTGGAGCGCCGTTCCGCCGGAGAGCGCAGCAGTCGCCAGCTGGCCCAGAAGGCTATGGCGCCCAGCGGGCCGCCCACCAAGGTGAGAGCCAGTGCAAGCGCCAGCGAGGAAGAGTCCGCGGCAACCAGCACATCGCCGGCGGTAAACGCCCAGCCCAAGAGCGAGCCAACGCCGGAGGCGGTGAGGGAGAGAAGAGCAAAGAGCAAGATGAACAAGATGATGCGGCGCAGTGTGCCTAAGGCTGGAGCCACCGGACGGCTGCCCGTTTGATGGTCGGCGCTCATGGTTTGAGTCCCTCATCTGCACAGACCAACAGGGGCCACGGCGCACTGGAGATGCGCCAGGCACCAGCAACCAGGTCTAACTCGAAGGATTCCTCGTTAGCGTATTCGGGGCTGCCGAAGGGTCCCGAGACGTTGCTGTAGGAAATGGAAACTACCACGTCGGCGGTGGCTTCGTGCTGGGTGGTGCGCACCAGAGCAACCCTGATATTTCGCTCGGGGGCCACCGATTCGTACCCATCGCAGCGTTTGTCGTCTACATCGGTGAGAAATTCGCGCGCGGTGTCCTCGTCGCCGCTCACCACGGCGGTGACATACCCCTGAACCACGCCGGCAGGACTGTGCGCATCAAGCGGTTTCGACGCACCACGGGTCAAGACAACAACCAGCGATACCAGCACCAACAATACGATCACGCACAGCAGGATCAGCACTTGCTTTCCGCTCCGTGCAGCACCAGGGACCATGGCTCAATTATCTATCTACCAGAGCACTTCTGTACCTCTGGTCGGCACGGCTATATCCGCTGCCGACTAGTTCTCCTCGATGCGGGCCAGGGCTCCGCTGCGCGGTGCCACGGCGTCCCACAAAACCGTCATTTCGCCCAAGCGCCAGCGTGCTGCCGAATCGCAGATGGGCCATCCGGCTTCACGAAGCGCGCGGCACATGGCCACAAAGCGTTGACTGTTTCCGAAGGTGGCCAGTGGGGAAGCGGTTAACCAGGCGGCATCGGCGGCACCAAGAAATTCATGAATGCGTTCCCCGGTGATGTTGCGGTGAATCAGTGCCTTGGGCAGTCGCTCGGCCACATCGGAGGGTAGCTCGAAGGCGCCAAAACGCAGTGAGATACTCAGGGTTTGGGGGCCGTCCTTGGTCACCGCTACCCAACTGCTGCGCCGGCCGATCTCATCGCAGGTGCCCTCGATCAGCACACCGGTGGTGGTGAGGCGCGAGGCCATGGTGTCCCAGATGCCCGGCACATCCGCCTCGTCATACTGCCGCAGCACATTAAAGGCGCGGATCACGCTCACCTGAGCAGCAACGGGGATTTCGAAGCCGCCGAGCATAAAGTCCAGACCCTCGAGTTCAAGAGCCGCACCGCGGGCCACCCGTTCGGGTTCAATCTCGATGCCAACAACACGTGCAGACGGCGACACGGCGCGAATGCGCTCGAAGAATTCAACAGCGGTTCTCGGGGATGCCCCATAGCCAAGATCCACGGCGATGGGCGGGGCGCCGGTGACCGCGGGGCGCAGGCGCCAGCCCTGGGGTCCGGTTAACCAACGGTCAACGCGGCGCATGCGATTGGGGTTCGTGGTTCCGCGGGTGGTATTACCCAGAGGGCGACCGGTCCGGGACCGTCCGCCAAGCCGAGTCGCTTTCTGAACCATTGCTTCAAGCCTAAAGTGTCGCGCACCGCGCCGGGAACACGTCACGGAATAAAGTAAGGCACTTCACGCGTCCTAGAATGGGAACTATGACTTACACCCTGATCCTGCTGCGCCACGGGCAAAGCGAGTGGAACGAAAAGAACCTGTTCACCGGTTGGTACGACGTATCGCTCACCGAGAAAGGCCGTGCCGAAGCTACCCGCGGAGGCCAGCTGCTCACCGAGGCAGGACTGGTCCCGGCCGTCCTGCACACCTCGCTGCTCAAGCGCGCCATCATCACCGCCAACCTGGCCCTCGAAGCGGCTGACTTGTCCTGGATCCCGGTCAAGCGCAACTGGCGCCTGAACGAGCGTCACTATGGTGCGCTGCAGGGCAAGGACAAGGCGGCAACCCTGGCCGAATACGGCGAGGAGCAGTTTATGGAATGGCGTCGTAGCTACGACACCCCGCCGCCGCCGCTGAATGATGACTCGGAGTTCAGCCAGATCAACGATCCGCGGTATGCGGATCTCGGTGATGCTGCCCCGCGCACCGAATGCCTCAAGGATGTTCTGGATCGTATGCTCCCGTACTGGGAAAATGAGATCAAGGCCGACCTAGTCGCCAGCAAGACGGTACTGGTCACCGCGCACGGCAACTCGCTGCGCGCACTGGTTAAGCACCTCGATGGCATCAGCGACGAGGACATCGCGTCGCTGAACATCCCCACCGGCATCCCGCTGGTCTACGAATTGAATGAGGACTTCACCCCGGTCACCCGCGGCGGACAGTACCTTGATGCCGACGCAGCCGCCGACGCCATCAAGGCCGTAGCCAACCAGGGCCGCTAAGCCACCGGCTCTTACCTCGCCCCGAGATCACCATCCCAGGGGCAGCTAGCGGGGCCCTGCGCCGGCACTCCACTATTTTGTGGCGGTGCTGGGGCAGGGCCCCTTTTGCGTTAAGCACGCCGTGGTCCGGGCACTGCCCGCGGACTAACTCAGCAGGGCTTTGGGCTCCTTCGAGGAGACGCGCGCACTGTGCCGTGGGCCATGAAGAAAGCGTGAAGAAGTGGGGCCAAAAGGTATGCCTTGTCACAATCTGTGCGCGAGAGGCGTAAAAACAGCCCCTGGCACTTGCACACTCGGGTTCATGCTGTACTGTGTCGTCTCGACGTACCCCTGAATCACGTAAGGATTGCATTTCGTGGCAACTGATTATGACGAGGTCCGGCCCGACGTAGCCGAGGCCCGTAAAGCCTCCCTGGAAGCGGTAAAGTCCGCCAACGCCCCCGACGCACGTAGCGTGTCCCGGGACCTAGACGAGGAAGATACCTCGGATGGTGTTGAACTGGCCGGTGCCGACCTGTCGAACGAGGAACTGACGGTTACCGTCATTCCGCAGAAGGAAGACGAGTTCCTTTGCGGATCCTGCTTCCTGATCCGCCACCGCACGCTGCTGGCGCGCGAGTCCAATGGCGTGGCCTACTGCCGCGACTGCGAGGGGTAAGGAGCCGACTCGGCTTCCTGCGCCACGAACACCGCCGCTGCACCGTAATTCCCCGCTGGCCCTTGGGTCACCGGTGAGATACGTGTGGCGGTTTGGCGTTTAAATGGCACCTCGGTGCGTTTGGCGGAGCCGAAGAACGCTATTAACAAGGAAGCGAGCCCGCCGAATGGCGGGCTCGCTTCCTTAGTACTGGACTTTAATGGTTTAGAAGAGCGAGATATCCGGATCCCACTCGCCGGTCACCAGGTAGGAAACCTTGCGAGCAACAGACACCCCGTGATCGCCGAAGCGCTCTAGGTAGCGGCTGGTCAGGGTGACATCGGCGGTCATCGGTCCGGAGTAGGTCCACTCGGGTGCCGCCACGATGCGGAAGATCGAGGCATGCAGCTCATCAATCTTGGTATTCAGCTCGATGATCTCGCGTGCCAGCGACAGATCGCGGGTGTCCAGCAGCTGACCGACCTTGCCGACGATCTGAATGTCGAGCTCTGCCATGGCCTTGAAGGTGGGGGCGATGGATTCGGGAACAACCTGCTGCGGGAAGCGCAGGCGAGCCAGCTGGGCGACGTGGCGAGCCAAATCTCCCATGCGTTCCAGCGAGGCACTCATGCGCAACGAACCGACGATCATCCGCAGGTCCGAGGCCACCGGGCCCTGGAGCGCCAAGACGTCGATGGCGCGCTCGTCCAGCTGGTTCTGCAGGAAATCAATTTTCGCGTCCTCGGCGATAACTTCCTGCGCCAGCTCGATATCCGCATTCGCAAACGACTCGTAGGCGCGATCCATCGCCGAAGCCACCAAACGTGACATCTCGATGAGTTCTTCTCCGATTTGCTGCAGATCGGCCTGGAAAACCTTACGCACGCGGGCGTCCTTTCACTACGGTGGAGCACCGCGTCCGGCACGGACCACGGAACTGTTCATGTCCATTGTTACAGCACCGGGTGAACCGATCACTCCAACGAAGTGAACGTTTCGTGAACGCGTCGTATAAACACGCGTAAGTGCACGGATCGCGGGCACCGCCACCGTTAGGCTAGGAGGCGTGAATGATGTCTTAATATCCGTTGTTGCGGGCCTCGTCGGGCTGGCCCTAGGCATTGTGGGCATCATGGCGTACTGGGGCTCCCGGCGATCGCGCCGTGGGCTCCCGGTCGTGGGTGAACCTACACTGCCCGAAGGTTCCGCCGAAGTGCTCTCCGTCATTGGCCGTGCCTTCGTGATTCTTGATGAGGTCGACGGGGTGGTGCGAGCCAACCCTGCTTCCTATGCCTACGGACTGGTCCGCGGCCATACGCTGATCCACGACGAATTACGCACCCTGGCCAGCCAGGTCCGCGGCGACGGGGTGATTGCCGAACGCGAGTTCGAGCTGCAGCGCGGCGCGATGGGCGCGGCCAACATGGTGGTTCATGTGCGCATCGCCCCTTTGGGTGAGGAATACATCTTGCTGCTGGCCGATGACCGCACCGAGATCACTCGCACGGCCGCGGTACGCAACGACTTCGTTGCCAACGTCTCCCACGAGCTCAAGACCCCCGTCGGCGCGATCTCGCTGCTGGCCGAGGCCATCGATGGGGCGGCCGACGACGAGGTGGCGGTGCGTCGCTTCACCACGCGGTTGTACAAGGAATCCGCCCGTCTGGCGGCATTGGTCCAAGACATCATCGAACTGTCCCGACTGCAGGGGACCGACGTGGTGTTGGCCGGTGAACGGGTGGACATCAATGATGTCCTGGCCGAGGCGGTTGACCGCAACAAGCTCCCGGCCGAGGAGAAGAACATCAAGATCTCCGTCGGTGGCAACGTGGACCACGATGTCTTTGGTGACAGGGACCTGCTGATGACCGCGCTGCGGAACCTCATCGACAACGCCATCCGGTATTCACCGGAAAACACCACGGTGGGGGTGGGCTTGCGCCAGCGCGATGGTTTGGTTCAGGTGTCCGTCACCGATCAGGGCCCGGGCATTGCCCCGGATGAGCAAGACCGGATCTTTGAGCGCTTCTACCGTATCGATGCCGCCCGCTCCCGCCACACCGGCGGCACCGGACTGGGTCTGAGCATCGTGAAGCACGTGGTGGCCAACCACGGTGGAGAAATCACCCTGTGGTCCCAACCCGGTCAGGGCTCGACATTCACCGTCCGGTTGCCGATGGTTGATGAAACTGGCGACGAAGAGAATTCGGCTCCCCTCCGGGGCGAGCACACACACAACACGGCCCTCGCTCATGGCGCGGCGTCGGAAGGAGGACGGGGATGACCCGTATTTTGCTTGTCGAGGACGAAGAGTCACTCTCAGATCCACTGACATACCTGCTGGAGAAGGAGGGCTTTGAGGTCCGGGTGGCAGACAACGGGCTAGACGCCGTCACCGAGTTTGAACGTCACGGAGCCGATCTGGTGCTCCTGGACCTGATGCTCCCGGGGCAGCCGGGTACCGAAGTTTTCCGGCAGCTACGCACCGTTTCTCAGGTTCCGGTCATCATGTTGACGGCCAAGGATTCGGAAATCGACAAGGTTGTCGGTCTGGAACTGGGTGCCGACGACTATGTCACCAAGCCGTATTCTTCCCGTGAACTGGTCGCTCGCATCCGTGCGGTGCTGCGTCGCCAGGGTGAAGGCGAAGAACTGGTGAGCAATGTTGTTGCCGCCGGTCCGGTGCGCATGGACGTGGAACGTCACTTGGTCTCGGTACGCAACGATGAGGTGTCGATGCCGCTGAAGGAATTTGAGCTCTTGGAAATGCTGCTGCGCAACGCCGGTCGAGTGTTAACTCGCGGGCAGCTGATCGACCGTGTGTGGGGATCAGACTACGTGGGGGACACCAAGACCCTTGACGTGCACGTGAAGCGTTTGCGCTCCAAGATTGAGCCGGAGCCGGCGACCCCGGTGCACCTGGTGACGGTGCGCGGGCTGGGCTACAAGTTTGAGGCCTAGACTCACGCCGTCAACGCAGTAACAAAACACGCGCAGGGCCACGAGAGACGCCGAACAATGGTGCGCGCGGGGCCCTGCTGTTCTCCGGTGAGGTACCGGGCGGGGCGCCAAAAACAAAAAAGGTGATGGGCCAGAAAAATTCTTCTGGCCCATCACCTTTATGAGTTTGTTGCCGACGGCGTAGCGCCGAAGCCGGTTTAGTGGTGCTCTTCGGTCTTCGGTTCCGGGGTCAGGTGCTCGAGGCTGTGCTCGTCGAAGCCGCCGGGAACGAATTCGCGGTATTCCTCGAGGGTTCCGTCAATCACCGGGATGGTGATGCCGTCCGAGTTGGACCCCACGCTCAGGGTGGCCTCGACCCGGCTACCGGGAAGTACTCCGGCGGACGGCAGGATCTTCTCGATCTCTTCAAGTTTCACGGTGGTCTTGGCCGGGACGTTGATGGAAACGGAGCCGGTCGAGAGCTCAACCTTCAGGGTCTGGGCGGCGTCGGTGGCGTTAACCAGCGAGCCGATCAGGCGGGCCTTGTCGGTGGCGCTCTTGGTCACGATCAACAGGTTACGGACATTTAGGTCACCGACGTTGAGTACGATTCCATCGGAAGCGGCGTACTGGAAGGTCGTCGCTTGTTCGTTGATGGCGCCACAACCGGTAGCACCAAGGGTCAACATGGCAATTGCGGCTGCTGCAGCGGCGCGGCGTCCACGGTTCTTCTGTGCGGTCATCACGGCACAAACTCCTCATTCAGGTTCGAGTTCGGGTGAGCTCGCGGGCGCACGGGATGCACCCGAGGGAGCCACTCTCGTCCACTAGCCTAATGGGTTTAGCCCCGAATGTATGATTCGGCCCTCGGCTTAAGCGTCATCAAGTACGTGATCACTGCCCCGATTCGCCCCTCAGAGCACCTTTTACATAGCAGGAGAATCATCGCTTGGGAAGGGGTAAAACCGCGTCATTGCTAGGGAGTAGGCTACGGCCCCGAACTGATTTACCCAGTAAACGTGATAAACTCGAAGGTGGGAAAGGGGTTTATCCACATGGTTTTTGAGGTTGGCGAGACAGTTGTCTATCCGCACCACGGTGCAGCAATGATCGAAGAGATCAAGATGCGCACCATCAAGGGCGAAGAGAAGATGTATCTCAAGCTTAAGGTTGCCCAAGGTGATCTGACCATCGAGGTTCCGGCAGAAAATGTCGATCTCGTTGGTGTGCGTGACGTAGTTGGTCAGGAGGGCTTGGATCACGTCTTCGACGTGTTGCGAGCCGAATTCACGGAAGAGCCTACCAACTGGTCCCGCCGTTACAAGGCGAATCTGGAAAAGCTTGCTTCGGGCGATGTCATCAAGGTTGCAGAGGTCGTTCGAGACCTCTGGCGCCGTGACAACGACCGCGGTCTTTCCGCAGGCGAAAAGCGTATGTTGGCAAAGGCCCGCCAGATCTTGATCAGCGAACTTGCGCTGGCCAAGAAGCTGGACGAGGAAAAGGCCGAGAGCGTGCTCGACGAGGTCTTGGCCTCATAGTAGCCACGAGTTCTAAATAGTTTGTACTCCGGTGGGGGTTCGGAACGCCAGATGGCGCACCGAACCCCCACCGTCGTTTAATCCCTTCCTCTGCTCTGGGGACAGGGGAATGGGCGGGCCGAGCACGAACCCCGATAAGGTGGAGTGCGTGAGTGACCCGAGTATTTTCAGTGTCCGAGAGATCCGCCAAACCGCCATCATCGTTGTTGCTGCCGGTTCCGGCACACGCTTGGGCTATGGCATCCCCAAGGCGCTGGTGCCGCTGGGAGGCCGCACCCTGCTGGAGCACGCGCTGGACCGCATTCAGCTCGCCGGCTGCGCGGAACAGGTAATTGCGGTGCTCCCGAAAAATGATGAGGGGCTCGCCGACCACGCGGCACAGCACCCACTGCACCCGCACATCGTGATTGGGGGAGCCACCCGAACAGAATCGGTCCGCGCCGGCCTAGGCGCGCTGGGACCCGATATCCAGCGCGTGCTCATCCACGATGCCGCGCGCGCGCTCACCCCGCTGGAAACTTTCCACGAGGTGACCGCGGCCCTGCTCGCCGGCGCCCACGCGGTGATTCCCGTGCTGCCGGTCATCGACACCATCAAATCTGTCACCACCGATCCGGGTGCCCTGCAGCCACATGTCACGGGTACCCCCGCGCGGCAGAACCTACGGGCAGTGCAAACCCCGCAAGGCTTCGACGCCCCCATACTCTTGGCGGCACACCGCGCCGCCGCACACTGGGATCAGGAACGGGCAGAGGCCGTCACCGACGACGCCATGCTCATGGAAATGACCGGCGAACGCGTCGATACCGTCCCGGGCACGGCCCAGGGACTGAAAATCACCACCGCTCCGGATCTTGCCCTGGCCGAATCCATGTTGTCCGCTCCCACCCCCAAGGCTTCACTCATGACTCAGCAAGCCCCCGGTGCCTCGGCCCCGCTGATCCCGCGAACCGGAATCGGTATCGACGTCCATGCCGTTGCAGATCCCGCAGAACCGCGCGAGATGTGGCTAGCCGGATTGTTCTTCCCTGATGACCAAGGTCTCTCCGGGCACTCCGACGGTGACGCCGTGGCACACGCCGCCTGTGACGCGCTCTTCTCCGCGGCGGGGATCGGGGACCTCGGAACGCACTTTGGCACCGACCGCCCCGAGTACGCCGGCGCCTCCGGAACGACGCTGCTGCGCGAGGCGGCGCGTCTGGTGCGGGCAGCGGGCTTTGAGATTGGCAACGTTGCCGTGCAATTTGTGGGCAGACGCCCCAAATTCGCCGATCGCCGGTTGGAGGCCGACGCCGTACTCAGCGACGCGGCCGGAGCCCCCGTCACCGTCACCGCCACCACCTCCGACGGGCTGGGCTACGAGGGCACCGGCGCCGGCATCACCGCCTACGCCACGGCGCTGGTGTATTCCCCGCAGCACTGAACCATCACCGAGCCACGCACAACTCGGTTGACCGGCTCGGATAACCTTGAGTGGTGAGCATCCGTTTTTACGACACCAAGCAGGCAGCGACCCGGGACTTCGTCCCCCTGATAGAGGGCAAGGTCGGGCTGTACTATTGCGGCGCCACCGTCCAGGGGCTCCCGCACGTGGGCCACGTGCGCAGCGCCATCGCCTTTGACATCCTCACGCGCTGGTTGGAAAACCGCGGCCTTGAGGTCACGGTGATCCGCAACGTCACGGACATCGACGACAAGATCCTGGAAAAGTCTGCGGCCTCCTTTGCCGAGGACTTCGAAGAAAACGAAGATTACTTCGCGCGTGAGCCATGGTTCGCACTGGCCTACCGCTTCGAGCAGGAATTCGCCTCGGCCTATGACACCCTTGGTGTGCGCCGGCCCACCTATGAGCCGCGCGCTACCGGGCACATCCCGGAGATGCACCGGCTCATCACCGAACTAATCAATGCCGGCCACGCCTACCCGGCGCTTGATGACTCCGGCGACGTCTACTTCGACGTCCGATCCTTCCCGGCCTACGGCAGCCTGACGCACCAAAACGTTGACGATATGCAGGGCGCCCCAGACGCAGATCCGCGTGGCAAGAAGGATCCCCGCGACTTCGCGCTCTGGAAGGGGCACAAGGACTCCGATCCGCTCTCCGCTTCCTGGGCCAGCCCCTGGGGTACCGGTCGCCCGGGGTGGCACCTGGAATGCTCGGCCATGGTCACCAAATACCTCGGCACCTCCTTTGACATTCACGGCGGCGGCCTTGACCTGCGTTTCCCACACCACGAAAACGAGATGGCGCAGTCGATGGCTGCCGGCCACGACTTCGCCAACTTCTGGATGCACAACGGCATGGTCACCTACGAGGGTGAAAAAATGTCCAAGTCCATTGGCAACACCATCTCTCCGACACAAATGCTGGAGCTGGCTACCCCTCGGGTGGTCCGCTACTTCCTGGGCCAGGCGCACTACCGCTCGCAATTGGACTACCGTCCCGACTCGTTGCCCGAGGCCGCAGCTGCGGTGGAACGGATCGACGGATTTGTGACCAACGCGTTGGCGCGCATCCATGGCGTGGGTCCCAGCGAAGACTTTGACATCGATATGCACCACTTCGAGGTCACCGAGGCGTTTGCCAACGCCATGAACGATGACCTCAACGTTCCCCAGGCACTTGCCGCACTTCATGAGACCGTGCGCCGGGGCAATACCGCTCTGGCCGCGGGGGATATGGACACCGCCGATGAGGCGATGCAGCAGGTCATGGCCATGACCTACGCGTTGGGTTTGGATGACACCATCGAGTCCGCGGGTTCTGCCGATGCGGCCCAAAGCGCCGCACTCGATGTACTGGTTGCTGCCCAATTGACCGAGCGTGCTGCGGCTCGCGAGGCCAAGGACTGGGCTCGATCCGACGCCATCAGAGACACTCTGGCCGCGGCCGGAATCGTTGTTGAAGATTCCGCCGATGGAGCTCGCTGGAGCCTCAAAGCGTAAGTTGGCCCACAAAGAACAAGGAATATACGTTCCTTGTCGCTAAAATAGGCGGGGCGGCGAGTCAAATCGCCGTGCTGTCCGCCCCGATCCTAGGAAAAAACCATCATGTCTGCTGCACCAAAGCGTTCCGGCGCCATACGCAAGAGCAAGAAGGGCCCCTCCGTCGGAACCGGCGGATATGGCCGTAAGGCACTCGAAGGCAAGGGCCCCACGCCCAAGGCCGAGGACCGCACGTACCACAAGGCCTTCAAAAACAAGGAGCTCGCAGAGCGCTCCGCCGCCAAGCGCGGCGGTTCCCCCGCCCGTGGCGGAAGCTCCGCACCTCGCGGCCGCAGCACCGGTGGTCGCTCAAAGAACAGCGAAGAGCTCGTTACCGGTCGTAACTCGGTTGTTGAGGCCCTGCGCGCCGGCATTCCGGCTAAGGCCCTGTACGTTGGCATCCGTATCGACGTGGACGAGCGTGTCCGCGAAGTCTTGAAGATCGCTGCCGAGCGCAGCATCCCGGTGATGGAAACCGGCAAGCCAGAACTGGACCGGATGACCGACGAGGCCATTCACCAGGGCTTGGTCCTTCAGGTACCGCCGTACAACTACGCCGATGCACTGGAAACCGTCAACGCCACCATCTCCAAGTTCAAGAAGGGCCACGTCAAGAACGCGCCGCTCTTCATTGCCTTGGACGGCATCACCGACCCGCGTAACCTCGGTGCGATCATCCGTTCGGCCTCGGCCTTCAACGCCCACGCGGTGATTGTTCCCGAGCGTCGCTCGGTGGGCATGACCGCCACGGCTTGGAAGACCAGTGCCGGTGCAGCGGTTCGCGTTCCGGTGACCCGCGCGACGAACCTGACCGCCACGCTCAAGGGCATGAAGGAAGCCGGCGTGTTCGTGATCGGACTGGACGGCGAAGGAGACGTTTCGCTTCCGGATCTTGGCCTGGCCACCGATCCGCTGTGCATCGTTGTAGGTTCCGAGGGCAAGGGCCTTTCCCGCCTGGTGCGCGAGAACTGCGACCTGATCGTCTCGATCCCGATCAACTCCAACATGGAGTCGCTGAACGCATCGATGGCAGTTGGCATCACCCTCTACGAGGTTTCGCGCAAGCGCAGCGCATAACGCGACACCGTGTCGGCGGGAAGTATCCGGTGACATAGGCCCGCTCGGAAAGTGGTTCGGCGATTCCCTCAGGAATCTGCCGGGCCACTTTCTTCGTTAATGGCGGGCCTAGATTTTCCCCACGGACACGATGAGTCGCCTATTCCCAAGCCCGCTGAAACTCGATAGCGTGAGTCCAACGGGGAGAGTACGTGGCGTCCAAGGACGCCGACTCAACTCCTTTTGCTTCAACCAGTGGGATGGAGAGAAACCATGGGTCAGACTCAGCTCGAGGCCAAGAACCACCCGACGCATGGATCTGAGAATCTTTTGGGGACTGCCTTGCCCGTAAATCCCCTCGTCCTTGAAGCCGTAGAACGCGGGGAAGACAAATCCCCACATGCCGTGTTAGGTCCACATCTCAATAGGTTCGGCCAGGTGGGGGTGCGGACATTGCAACGCCACGTACTGGCGGTGGACATCCTCACCTCCACCGAGACCGTGCCCATGGTCAGGGAACTGGGTGATATATGGGTAGGCCTACTTGAAGCCAAGGAAATTGGGCGCGTTCCGGACTACCGGATCCAACGAGTCGAGCGCGAGGGAACTCGTGTAGTTGATGATCCCTATCGGCATACCCCGCGTTTGGGGGAGTTGGAGCTGCACCGACTGCGGACCGGAGGATCAACCGTGCAGGAATCTCTGCTCGGTGCGCACCCTCAGCATTACTCCTCGCCCATGGGTGAAGTGGAAGGCACTGGCTTTGTGGTTCGACAGGACGAGGCCGTCGCGGTACGGGTCTGCGGAGACTTTAATATCTGGAACGGGTCCTCGCATGCGATGCGTCAGCTCGGGAACAGTGGTATTTGGGAAATTTTTATCCCTGGTGTTGGTAATGGAACAAAATACCGTTTTGAATATCTTGAGCCCACCGGTACCTGGATCGAGTACGCGGATCCGGTTGGCCACTATTCGACCGAGGACCCTGACTCCATATGTGTGGTCCAGCCCGAGGGATTTGAGGCTTGAATTTAATTGTTTTGCTGATGGACGGGCCTCAAAGCGCCTGTGTGTCAGTTCACAATCACCGTTTGTCGCCGTTTCTGGGCATTTGACGGCCCAAAAGCACCGGTATGCCCCGGTTTTTCGGGGGTTTTTGGTGCTTTGGTGCGGGTACTCGTCGTTTGGACAATGGTGCCAATGGCGCGTAGAGTTATTTCTCGCACCGAGCACTGCTTGCTAGCCCGAAAGGGTGACTGGCAGTCCGGAATGCGATGAATTCCATTTGAACTTCGGAAGTCGTTTTGACTTTGTTGTTTGATTAGGACTAAGATTTAAAAGTTGCTCCAGAACGAAGCGGCCGGAACATTGTTTTCTGGTTGTGGTGTTGGAAGTGTCTGTTGTTTGAGAACTCAATAGTGTGCCAAGTTTGTTGATACCAATTTATTTATTTTATTGGTGAATGGCTTCAAGGTTTGCACCCCCCGGTGTGGATGCTTGAGGCAATTTGCCAGGATGTTTTTACTTGGTGCAACCCGGTCGACTTTTTCCAGTTGGCGTGTTGGTTGTGTCTGTATATTTTTTTACGGAGAGTTTGATCCTGGCTCAGGATGAACGCTGGCGGCGTGCTTAACACATGCAAGTCGAACGATGACTTTTGTGCTTGCACAGAATGATTAGTGGCGAACGGGTGAGTAACACGTGAGTAACCTGCCCCTGACTCTGGGATAAGCCTGGGAAACTGGGTCTAATACTGGATATGCACCGTAGACCGCATGGTTTTTGGTGGAAAGAATTTTGGTCAGGGATGGACTCGCGGCCTATCAGCTTGTTGGTGAGGTAATGGCTCACCAAGGCGACGACGGGTAGCCGGCCTGAGAGGGTGACCGGCCACACTGGGACTGAGACACGGCCCAGACTCCTACGGGAGGCAGCAGTGGGGAATATTGCACAATGGGCGAAAGCCTGATGCAGCGACGCCGCGTGAGGGATGACGGCCTTCGGGTTGTAAACCTCTTTCAGTAGGGAAGAAGCGAAAGTGACGGTACCTGCAGAAGAAGCGCCGGCTAACTACGTGCCAGCAGCCGCGGTAATACGTAGGGCGCAAGCGTTATCCGGAATTATTGGGCGTAAAGAGCTCGTAGGCGGTTTGTCGCGTCTGCCGTGAAAGTCCGAGGCTCAACTTCGGATCTGCGGTGGGTACGGGCAGACTAGAGTGATGTAGGGGAGACTGGAATTCCTGGTGTAGCGGTGAAATGCGCAGATATCAGGAGGAACACCGATGGCGAAGGCAGGTCTCTGGGCATCTACTGACGCTGAGGAGCGAAAGCATGGGGAGCGAACAGGATTAGATACCCTGGTAGTCCATGCCGTAAACGTTGGGCACTAGGTGTGGGGGACATTCCACGTTTTCCGCGCCGTAGCTAACGCATTAAGTGCCCCGCCTGGGGAGTACGGCCGCAAGGCTAAAACTCAAAGGAATTGACGGGGGCCCGCACAAGCGGCGGAGCATGCGGATTAATTCGATGCAACGCGAAGAACCTTACCAAGGCTTGACATGTGCTAGATCGCCATAGAAATATGGTTTCCCCTTTGGGGCTGGTTCACAGGTGGTGCATGGTTGTCGTCAGCTCGTGTCGTGAGATGTTGGGTTAAGTCCCGCAACGAGCGCAACCCTCGTTCTATGTTGCCAGCACGTTATGGTGGGGACTCATAGGAGACTGCCGGGGTCAACTCGGAGGAAGGTGGGGACGACGTCAAATCATCATGCCCCTTATGTCTTGGGCTTCACGCATGCTACAATGGCCGGTACAATGGGTTGCGATACTGTGAGGTGGAGCTAATCCCAAAAAGCCGGTCTCAGTTCGGATTGGGGTCTGCAACTCGACCCCATGAAGTCGGAGTCGCTAGTAATCGCAGATCAGCAACGCTGCGGTGAATACGTTCCCGGGCCTTGTACACACCGCCCGTCAAGTCACGAAAGTTGGTAACACCCGAAGCCGGTGGCCTAACCCCTTGTGGGAGGGAGCCGTCGAAGGTGGGACTGGCGATTGGGACTAAGTCGTAACAAGGTAGCCGTACCGGAAGGTGCGGCTGGATCACCTCCTTTCTAAGGAGCAACTAACACCTTCGCAGGCACATCAAAGTATGTGTTTTGTGGGTGTTCAGTGCTGCTCGTATCCATCACTTGTGTTGATGGGCGAGTGCTCAAGGGTGGAATATCAACAAATTATGGCTGTTCATGTTGTGGAGGTTGTTTTTAGTACGCTCGCTTGCGGGTTGGAATGAGATGAGTTCTATGAGGTGGATGGTTTTTGGCACACTGTTGGGTCCTGAAATAACAGGCTCCGACTTTTCTTGTATGCCCTTTGGGGTGTGTGAGGGGGTTGGTGGGTTTGTTGTTTTAGTGTTGTCCCGCGCATGGCCTAAGCGAGCATGGTGCGCACCTTTGGGTGTGTGGTGTTGGTGGTGGGTGTGATGGGGTTGTTGTTTGGGAACTGTATAGTGGACGCGAGCATCTTGTGAAACAGGATTGACTGATAACTCTTTTGGGGTTGTTGGTTGGTTTGTTTGTTTTGCAAAGCAATTTCTTATGATAATGAATCTTGGTGCACATAACTCTTTTAGGGTTGTGTGTTTTCTTGATTCTTTCGATTGTAATGTTTTAGCGCTTGTAATTATTTTGATCATGTTTGTGGTCAAGTTTTTAAGGGCGCACGGTGGATGCCTTGGCATTGGGAGCCGAAGAAGGACGTGGGAATCTGCGATAAGCCTGGAGGAGTCGATAACCGGACGTTGATACCAGGATTTCCGAATGGGGAAACCCCGTACGGTGTTATGCCGTATGACCCGTAGCTGAACACATAGGCTACGTGGAGGGAACGAGGGGAAGTGAAACATCTCAGTACCCTCAGGAAGAGAAAACAATAGTGATTCCGTTAGTAGTGGCGAGCGAACGCGGATGGGGCTAAACCGAGCCATGTGTGATAGCCGGCGGGCGTTGCATGGTCGGGGTTGTGGGACTTTCCGTATCAGTTCTGCCGGACTGGTGAAGTGAGGTGCGGGCGTATAGGCGAATCGGTTTGAATGCCGGACCGTAGAGGGTGAGAGTCCCGTAGTGCTAATGCGTTCCGCCGCTTTGTGGAAGTATCCCAAGTAGGACGGGGCCCGAGAAATCCCGTTTGAATCTGCCAGGACCACCTGGTAAGCCTAAATACTACCCAATGACCGATAGCGGATAAGTACCGTGAGGGAATGGTGAAAAGTACCCCGGGAGGGGAGTGAAATAGTACCTGAAACCGTGCGCTTACAATCCGTTGGAGCCTCCTTGTTGGGGTGACAGCGTGCCTTTTGAAGAATGAGCCTGCGAGTTAGTGTTACGTCGCGAGGTTAACCCGTGTGGGGAAGCCGTAGCGAAAGCGAGTCTGAATAGGGCGAGTTAGTGGCGTGATCTAGACCCGAAGCGAAGTGATCTACCCATGGCCAGGTTGAAGCGCGTGTAAGAGCGCGTGGAGGACCGAACCCACTTCAGTTGAAAATGGAGGGGATGAGCTGTGGGTAGGGGTGAAAGGCCAATCAAACTTCGTGATAGCTGGTTCTCCCCGAAATGCATTTAGGTGCAGCGTTGCGTGTTTCTTATCGGAGGTAGAGCTACTGGATGGCTAATGGGCCCTACAAGGTTACTGACGTCAGCCAAACTCCGAATGCCGATAAGTGAGAGCGCAGCAGTGAGACTGTGGGGGATAAGCTTCATAGTCGAGAGGGAAACAGCCCAGAACGCCAACTAAGGCCCCTAAGCGTGTGCTAAGTGGAAAAGGATGTGGAGTTGCGAAGACAACCAGGAGGTTGGCTTAGAAGCAGCCACCCTTGAAAGAGTGCGTAATAGCTCACTGGTCAAGTGATTCCGCGCCGACAATGTAGCGGGGCTCAAGCACACCGCCGAAGTTGCGTCATTCATATATTTTGGTAGGCCTTCGTGGTCCAGCCGTATGGATGGGTAGGGGAGCGTCGTGTGGGCAGTGAAGTCGCGGTGTAAACCAGCGGTGGAGCCCACACGAGTGAGAATGCAGGCATGAGTAGCGAATGACGGGTGAGAAACCCGTCCGCCGAATGATCAAGGGTTCCAGGGTCAAGCTAATCTGCCCTGGGTAAGTCGGGACCTAAGGCGAGGCCGACAGGCGTAGTCGATGGACAACGGGTTGATATTCCCGTACCGGCGAAAAACCGTCCATATTGAACTGGTAATGCTAACCACCCCAAAGACCCTTTTGATGTTCCTTCGGGAATGTTGTTGGGTGTGCGGCGTGGGACCCGAGCCAGGGAGGTAAGCGTATTAACAGGTGTGACGCAGGAAGGTAGCCGAGCCAGGCAATGGAATTGACCTGGTCCAAGGGTGTAGGACGAGTCGTAGGCAAATCCGCGATTCATATAAGTCTGAGACCTGATAGGCGCCCCTTTTGGGGGGTGATTCGGTGATCCTATGCTGCCAAGAAAAGCATCGACGCGAGGTTTTAGCCGCCCGTACCCCAAACCGACACAGGTGATCAGGTAGAGAATACTAAGGCGATCGAGAGAATCATGGTTAAGGAACTCGGCAAAATGCCCCCGTAACTTCGGGAGAAGGGGGGCCTGCCTCGTGAAAGAACCTAGCGTTCTGGAGCGGGTGTGGGCCGCAGAGACCAGGGGGAAGCGACTGTTTACTAAAAACACAGGTCCGTGCGAAGTCGCAAGACGATGTATACGGACTGACTCCTGCCCGGTGCTGGAAGGTTAAGAGGACCGGTTAGCTCTTTGGAGCGAAGCTGAGAATTTAAGCCCCAGTAAACGGCGGTGGTAACTATAACCATCCTAAGGTAGCGAAATTCCTTGTCGGGTAAGTTCCGACCTGCACGAATGGAGTAACGACTTCCCCGCTGTCTCAACCATGAACTCGGCGAAATTGCACTACGAGTAAAGATGCTCGTTACGCGCAGCAGGACGGAAAGACCCCGAGACCTTTACTATAGTTTGGTATTGGTGTTCGGTGCAGCTTGTGTAGGATAGGTGGGAGACTGTGAAGCTCGGACGCTAGTTCGGGTGGAGTCATCGTTGAAATACCACTCTGGCTGTACCGGTCACCTAACTTCGGCCCATGATCTGGGTCAGGGACAGTGCCTGATGGGTAGTTTAACTGGGGCGGTTGCCTCCTAAAGAGTAACGGAGGCGCCCAAAGGTTCCCTCAGCCTGGTTGGCAATCAGGTGTCGAGTGTAAGTGCACAAGGGAGCTTGACTGTGAGAGCGACAGCTCGAGCAGGGACGAAAGTCGGGACTAGTGATCCGGCGGCACGTTGTGGAACGGCCGTCGCTCAACGGATAAAAGGTACCTCGGGGATAACAGGCTGATCTTGCCCAAGAGTCCATATCGACGGCATGGTTTGGCACCTCGATGTCGGCTCGTCGCATCCTGGGGCTGGAGTAGGTCCCAAGGGTTGGGCTGTTCGCCCATTAAAGCGGTACGCGAGCTGGGTTTAGAACGTCGTGAGACAGTTCGGTCCCTATCCGCTGCGCGCGCAGGAAATTTGAGAAGAGCTGTCCTTAGTACGAGAGGACCGGGACGGACGAACCTCTGGTGTGTCAGTTGTACTGCCAAGTGCACCGCTGATTAGCTACGTTCGGAAGGGATAACCGCTGAAAGCATCTAAGCGGGAAGCCCACTTCGAGATGAGATTTCCATACACTTTTGAGTGTGAGAGGCCCCCAGCCAGACCACTGGGTTGATAGGCAGGATGTGGAAGCGAGGACTAAAGACTCGTGAAGCTGACCTGTACTAATAGGCCGACAACTTAAACCACAAACACCATTACCACCGAACATGTTCGGTGGTTGGCAAGAAACGCTGCGTCCACTATACGGTCCCGAAACAACAAACCCATTTTGTTTTTCGCGGATACAACAACATATACAACCACTATTGTGGTCGTAACCCATAGATTCACCACCCCCAGGCAGAAATGTCGCATGTAGGGGTTGGTACTAGAGTTACGGCGGTCATAGCGTGGGGGAAACGCCCGGTCCCATACCGAACCCGGAAGCTAAGACCCACTGCGCCGATGGTACTGCACTCGGGAGGGTGTGGGAGAGTAGGTCACCGCCGGACAATATTTTGTTCCGAAACCCTCAAACACTGACGTGTTTGGGGGTTTCGATGTTTAACACCCAACACGCCACTCCTTGAAGGGGTCGGGATCTGTCGGCTCACACCGACAGAACCCGACCCCTTTTTGCGTTAAGCAGACTCCCGCAGCACTCAAAGCCCTGGCCAGACCGACCCCGACCAGCCAGCACGAAGCAGCACTTGAGTAAGTCTCGGGGAGAAGCATCGGTCGAGATCGCCGGCATTGATGCAATCCGCGGAAAAATTGCTCCTTTGAAAAGGAGCTGGGCCACACGCTGACTCGTCTGGCTATCCTTTGATCATTTTCATGATGTGCCAGAGACAAGATTTGCAACTAATGGACGCTAATTCATTGGTCGCTGTGCTCAGCCGTTAATCCAATGAGAGTCTTGGCAACGGGTCCTGGACGTTGTGACGGGCAAATAGGAGGCTGGTCACCTCGACAATCCGGATCTGCCAGTGAGTATTTCGTCTTGGCGTGTGGTGCTGAAGAGTGTGACTCGTTGGATCTCGGGTATTTTTTTTTGGGGTTTCGCAGTTTGCCCATAACCGTGGTCGATGGATCCTTCGTGGTTTTCGCGGTTACGTTTGATTTGAGTGCCTCACTCATATGAACACGCCTGTGACTCAACGCTGTCCCAGGTGTTAGCTCGGGAAAGTGCAGTGTTGATTTCATCGCCAGTGTTTGGTGGTGGAACGTCCTTGTCGCTTTTGCTCGTGGTGGGGATCACTGGGGTGGTTTTGGTGGGTGTGTGGGCTGAGTGGTGGTTTTTTGGTGTGGTTTCGTTGTGTTTTCGGGGTTTGCGGGGGTTGCTGGGGAGGTTATGGGCGATTTCCTCTTCGGGTGTTTTGTGTGTATAGTTTTCTAAGTCGCCGCGAGGGACACCGCGGGAATACTGCGGAGAGAATCGCCGGGCGACCGAATTTCTACTCAATCCCCTTCCAAAAATTTTGTTCGGTGCTTTGTTGTGCCGATGAGATGGTGGGAGCTGAGTGTTGGGGCAGTGTTCATCAGTGATGGTGGATTTGTTCTTCGACACGCGGTGGGGTAAGGTAGACAAGTTGCTCCAGAGCGAAGCGCCGGCAGGAAAATGTAAGTCCGGGTCGTGGATGTTGGAAGTGTCTGTTGTTTGAGAACTCAATAGTGTGCCAAGTTTGTTGATACCAATTTATTTATTTTATTGGTGAATGGCTTCAAGGTTTGCACCCCCCGGTGTGGATGCTTGAGGCAATTTGCCAGGATGTTTTTACTTGGTGCAACCCGGTCGACTTTTTCCAGTTGGCGTGTTGGTTGTGTCTGTATATTTTTTTACGGAGAGTTTGATCCTGGCTCAGGATGAACGCTGGCGGCGTGCTTAACACATGCAAGTCGAACGATGACTTTTGTGCTTGCACAGAATGATTAGTGGCGAACGGGTGAGTAACACGTGAGTAACCTGCCCCTGACTCTGGGATAAGCCTGGGAAACTGGGTCTAATACTGGATATGCACCGTAGACCGCATGGTTTTTGGTGGAAAGAATTTTGGTCAGGGATGGACTCGCGGCCTATC
The DNA here is from genome assembly GCF_019285735.1 of Paeniglutamicibacter sp. Y32M11. Taxonomy (GTDB): domain Bacteria; phylum Actinomycetota; class Actinomycetes; order Actinomycetales; family Micrococcaceae; genus Paeniglutamicibacter. Next base: position 492,910 of record NZ_CP079107.1, read on the forward strand.
AGCTTGTTGGTGAGGTAATGGCTCACCAAGGCGACGACGGGTAGCCGGCCTGAGAGGGTGACCGGCCACACTGGGACTGAGACACGGCCCAGACTCCTACGGGAGGCAGCAGTGGGGAATATTGCACAATGGGCGAAAGCCTGATGCAGCGACGCCGCGTGAGGGATGACGGCCTTCGGGTTGTAAACCTCTTTCAGTAGGGAAGAAGCGAAAGTGACGGTACCTGCAGAAGAAGCGCCGGCTAACTACGTGCCAGCAGCCGCGGTAATACGTAGGGCGCAAGCGTTATCCGGAATTATTGGGCGTAAAGAGCTCGTAGGCGGTTTGTCGCGTCTGCCGTGAAAGTCCGAGGCTCAACTTCGGATCTGCGGTGGGTACGGGCAGACTAGAGTGATGTAGGGGAGACTGGAATTCCTGGTGTAGCGGTGAAATGCGCAGATATCAGGAGGAACACCGATGGCGAAGGCAGGTCTCTGGGCATCTACTGACGCTGAGGAGCGAAAGCATGGGGAGCGAACAGGATTAGATACCCTGGTAGTCCATGCCGTAAACGTTGGGCACTAGGTGTGGGGGACATTCCACGTTTTCCGCGCCGTAGCTAACGCATTAAGTGCCCCGCCTGGGGAGTACGGCCGCAAGGCTAAAACTCAAAGGAATTGACGGGGGCCCGCACAAGCGGCGGAGCATGCGGATTAATTCGATGCAACGCGAAGAACCTTACCAAGGCTTGACATGTGCTAGATCGCCATAGAAATATGGTTTCCCCTTTGGGGCTGGTTCACAGGTGGTGCATGGTTGTCGTCAGCTCGTGTCGTGAGATGTTGGGTTAAGTCCCGCAACGAGCGCAACCCTCGTTCTATGTTGCCAGCACGTTATGGTGGGGACTCATAGGAGACTGCCGGGGTCAACTCGGAGGAAGGTGGGGACGACGTCAAATCATCATGCCCCTTATGTCTTGGGCTTCACGCATGCTACAATGGCCGGTACAATGGGTTGCGATACTGTGAGGTGGAGCTAATCCCAAAAAGCCGGTCTCAGTTCGGATTGGGGTCTGCAACTCGACCCCATGAAGTCGGAGTCGCTAGTAATCGCAGATCAGCAACGCTGCGGTGAATACGTTCCCGGGCCTTGTACACACCGCCCGTCAAGTCACGAAAGTTGGTAACACCCGAAGCCGGTGGCCTAACCCCTTGTGGGAGGGAGCCGTCGAAGGTGGGACTGGCGATTGGGACTAAGTCGTAACAAGGTAGCCGTACCGGAAGGTGCGGCTGGATCACCTCCTTTCTAAGGAGCAACTAACACCTTCGCAGGCACATCAAAGTATGTGTTTTGTGGGTGTTCAGTGCTGCTCGTATCCATCACTTGTGTTGATGGGCGAGTGCTCAAGGGTGGAATATCAACAAATTATGGCTGTTCATGTTGTGGAGGTTGTTTTTAGTACGCTCGCTTGCGGGTTGGAATGAGATGAGTTCTATGAGGGTGGATGGTTTTTTGGCACACTGTTGGGTCCTGAAATAACAGGCTCCGACTTTTCTTGTATGCCCGTTGGGGTGTGTGGGAGGGGTTGGTGGGTTTGTTGTTTTAGTGTTGTCCCGCGCATGGCCTAAGCGAGCATGGTGCGCATCCTTTGGGGTGTGTGGTGTTGGTGGTGGGTGTGATGGGGTTGTTGTTTGGGAACTGTATAGTGGACGCGAGCATCTTGTGAAACAGGATTGACTGATAACTCTTTTGGGGTTGTTGGTTGGTTTGTTTGTTTTGCAAAGCAATTTCTTATGATAATGAATCTTGGTGCACATAACTCTTTTAGGGTTGTGTGTTTTCTTGATTCTTTCGATTGTAATGTTTTAGCGCTTGTAATTATTTTGATCATGTTTGTGGTCAAGTTTTTAAGGGCGCACGGTGGATGCCTTGGCATTGGGAGCCGAAGAAGGACGTGGGAATCTGCGATAAGCCTGGAGGAGTCGATAACCGGACGTTGATACCAGGATTTCCGAATGGGGAAACCCCGTACGGTGTTATGCCGTATGACCCGTAGCTGAACACATAGGCTACGTGGAGGGAACGAGGGGAAGTGAAACATCTCAGTACCCTCAGGAAGAGAAAACAATAGTGATTCCGTTAGTAGTGGCGAGCGAACGCGGATGGGGCTAAACCGAGCCATGTGTGATAGCCGGCGGGCGTTGCATGGTCGGGGTTGTGGGACTTTCCGTATCAGTTCTGCCGGACTGGTGAAGTGAGGTGCGGGCGTATAGGCGAATCGGTTTGAATGCCGGACCGTAGAGGGTGAGAGTCCCGTAGTGCTAATGCGTTCCGCCGCTTTGTGGAAGTATCCCAAGTAGGACGGGGCCCGAGAAATCCCGTTTGAATCTGCCAGGACCACCTGGTAAGCCTAAATACTACCCAATGACCGATAGCGGATAAGTACCGTGAGGGAATGGTGAAAAGTACCCCGGGAGGGGAGTGAAATAGTACCTGAAACCGTGCGCTTACAATCCGTTGGAGCCTCCTTGTTGGGGTGACAGCGTGCCTTTTGAAGAATGAGCCTGCGAGTTAGTGTTACGTCGCGAGGTTAACCCGTGTGGGGAAGCCGTAGCGAAAGCGAGTCTGAATAGGGCGAGTTAGTGGCGTGATCTAGACCCGAAGCGAAGTGATCTACCCATGGCCAGGTTGAAGCGCGTGTAAGAGCGCGTGGAGGACCGAACCCACTTCAGTTGAAAATGGAGGGGATGAGCTGTGGGTAGGGGTGAAAGGCCAATCAAACTTCGTGATAGCTGGTTCTCCCCGAAATGCATTTAGGTGCAGCGTTGCGTGTTTCTTATCGGAGGTAGAGCTACTGGATGGCTAATGGGCCCTACAAGGTTACTGACGTCAGCCAAACTCCGAATGCCGATAAGTGAGAGCGCAGCAGTGAGACTGTGGGGGATAAGCTTCATAGTCGAGAGGGAAACAGCCCAGAACGCCAACTAAGGCCCCTAAGCGTGTGCTAAGTGGAAAAGGATGTGGAGTTGCGAAGACAACCAGGAGGTTGGCTTAGAAGCAGCCACCCTTGAAAGAGTGCGTAATAGCTCACTGGTCAAGTGATTCCGCGCCGACAATGTAGCGGGGCTCAAGCACACCGCCGAAGTTGCGTCATTCATATATTTTGGTAGGCCTTCGTGGTCCAGCCGTATGGATGGGTAGGGGAGCGTCGTGTGGGCAGTGAAGTCGCGGTGTAAACCAGCGGTGGAGCCCACACGAGTGAGAATGCAGGCATGAGTAGCGAATGACGGGTGAGAAACCCGTCCGCCGAATGATCAAGGGTTCCAGGGTCAAGCTAATCTGCCCTGGGTAAGTCGGGACCTAAGGCGAGGCCGACAGGCGTAGTCGATGGACAACGGGTTGATATTCCCGTACCGGCGAAAAACCGTCCATATTGAACTGGTAATGCTAACCACCCCAAAGACCCTTTTGATGTTCCTTCGGGAATGTTGTTGGGTGTGCGGCGTGGGACCCGAGCCAGGGAGGTAAGCGTATTAACAGGTGTGACGCAGGAAGGTAGCCGAGCCAGGCAATGGAATTGACCTGGTCCAAGGGTGTAGGACGAGTCGTAGGCAAATCCGCGATTCATATAAGTCTGAGACCTGATAGGCGCCCCTTTTGGGGGGTGATTCGGTGATCCTATGCTGCCAAGAAAAGCATCGACGCGAGGTTTTAGCCGCCCGTACCCCAAACCGACACAGGTGATCAGGTAGAGAATACTAAGGCGATCGAGAGAATCATGGTTAAGGAACTCGGCAAAATGCCCCCGTAACTTCGGGAGAAGGGGGGCCTGCCTCGTGAAAGAACCTAGCGTTCTGGAGCGGGTGTGGGCCGCAGAGACCAGGGGGAAGCGACTGTTTACTAAAAACACAGGTCCGTGCGAAGTCGCAAGACGATGTATACGGACTGACTCCTGCCCGGTGCTGGAAGGTTAAGAGGACCGGTTAGCTCTTTGGAGCGAAGCTGAGAATTTAAGCCCCAGTAAACGGCGGTGGTAACTATAACCATCCTAAGGTAGCGAAATTCCTTGTCGGGTAAGTTCCGACCTGCACGAATGGAGTAACGACTTCCCCGCTGTCTCAACCATGAACTCGGCGAAATTGCACTACGAGTAAAGATGCTCGTTACGCGCAGCAGGACGGAAAGACCCCGAGACCTTTACTATAGTTTGGTATTGGTGTTCGGTGCAGCTTGTGTAGGATAGGTGGGAGACTGTGAAGCTCGGACGCTAGTTCGGGTGGAGTCATCGTTGAAATACCACTCTGGCTGTACCGGTCACCTAACTTCGGCCCATGATCTGGGTCAGGGACAGTGCCTGATGGGTAGTTTAACTGGGGCGGTTGCCTCCTAAAGAGTAACGGAGGCGCCCAAAGGTTCCCTCAGCCTGGTTGGCAATCAGGTGTCGAGTGTAAGTGCACAAGGGAGCTTGACTGTGAGAGCGACAGCTCGAGCAGGGACGAAAGTCGGGACTAGTGATCCGGCGGCACGTTGTGGAACGGCCGTCGCTCAACGGATAAAAGGTACCTCGGGGATAACAGGCTGATCTTGCCCAAGAGTCCATATCGACGGCATGGTTTGGCACCTCGATGTCGGCTCGTCGCATCCTGGGGCTGGAGTAGGTCCCAAGGGTTGGGCTGTTCGCCCATTAAAGCGGTACGCGAGCTGGGTTTAGAACGTCGTGAGACAGTTCGGTCCCTATCCGCTGCGCGCGCAGGAAATTTGAGAAGAGCTGTCCTTAGTACGAGAGGACCGGGACGGACGAACCTCTGGTGTGTCAGTTGTACTGCCAAGTGCACCGCTGATTAGCTACGTTCGGAAGGGATAACCGCTGAAAGCATCTAAGCGGGAAGCCCACTTCGAGATGAGATTTCCATACACTTTTGAGTGTGAGAGGCCCCCAGCCAGACCACTGGGTTGATAGGCAGGATGTGGAAGCGAGGACTAAAGACTCGTGAAGCTGACCTGTACTAATAGGCCGACAACTTAAACCACAAACACCACACACCCTTTGGGTGTTGGCAAGAAACGCTGCGTCCACTATACGGTCCCGAAACAACAAACCCATTTTGTTTTTCGCGGAATCAACAACATATACAACCACTATTGTGGTCGTAACCCATAGATTCACCACCCCCAGGCAGAAATGTCGCATATAGGGTTGGTACTAGAGTTACGGCGGTCATAGCGTGGGGGAAACGCCCGGTCCCATACCGAACCCGGAAGCTAAGACCCACTGCGCCGATGGTACTGCACTCGGGAGGGTGTGGGAGAGTAGGTCACCGCCGGACAATATTTTGTTCCGAAACCCTCAAACACTGACGTGTTTGGGGGTTTCGATGTTTAACACCCACAAGACCACTCCTTGAAGGGGTCGGGATGATCCGGCTGCATGATTCTGGCCGGCTCCACAAGGCCGTACTGCCTAGGCTTATAGGCAAAAAAGTGTGTCTGCCCCGGGTGTGTCACCCGGGGCTGTGCCATGTCAGAGCATGATTCAGCAGGGTCTGCCGGCCCATCCTTTTCTGACCCAGAGCCCTTCGGCTTCAGTCAGTGCGGTGCCGATGAGTTCCGGCCCAATCGTTTCCTCCTGGATCTGCTTCTTCACTGGTTTCGTGTTGAGGTGTTCAGGCCGGATGAGAGTGTGCGGTTCAGTTGGTTTCTCACTGTGGGAGTAGAGCCACCATTCGACCGCCCGTTTCGCATGGGCCGGCGGCATGCCACGGTGCCCGCGCAGCAGCGCACGGAGCTGAGTGTTAACGCCGCCCTCGATGTGGTTGGTTGTCGAAGCGATGGCCAGCCCATCAAATTCTGGCTCCAGGTAGGTGAAGAGCTCACCACTGCGCACCAGCCGTTCGAGGAGTTTGTAGGCCGAACGTAGGCGAGTGTGGGTGTACCACCAGGTTTGGGTGGGCTTCACACCTTTGGGCCGGTGGCCGCCAGGTCCCGCCGGGTAGGTGCGTTCCTTGATCACGTCCCCGAAGGTGTGGTGCCATTCCTGCAGCGCTTGCATCCACTGGGTGGCGTGTTCTCGGGTCTTGATGCGTGTCAGGGCAAGGGAAATTCGCCGAAGGGCTCTTCCCGCGTCCGTTCGTGGTCGCAGGGTCAGATAAGTGCGCACGTTGCGTTGGACATGGACCAGGCAGCGTTGAACGCGAGTCTCTGGCCACGCTTGCGACAGTGCTGCCGCTAGCCCAGAGCCACCGTCAATGATCACGACCCGGGGTGCTGGGAACTGTTCCAGCAACGCTATCCAGGCCACCCTCTTTTCACTATCGCACCACTGCCAGCCAATGGTTTTGCCGTTGGCAATCGCGATCAGGCAACACCACCCACGTCCTAGATAGATGCCGTCCATTTGGATCTGCAGGTGGACTTCGCCGGTGGGCGCTAGGGATGGTTCGATCGCCCAACACCACTGGGTGTTATGTCGGAGGGTTCTACCCGTGCCGGGGTTGTAGGAGGCCTGGGACTGTTTCCCCAAGATCCATTGGAGGAACAGGTTTAGCTCGGCTCGACGTTTCAGGTCAGGGCGCTTCTTGACACTGCTGGCCCCGCAGTGGATGCACCTCCAGCGTTGGGTTCCGACTGAGGTCTTTCCATTGCGTTTCAGGGCAGATCCGCATACTTCACATTGCTTCGATTTTCCAGAACCATTCACGGTTAATGGCTCAAAGGTATAAGAAACCTCGTTCTACTGCGCCATCGTTGGGAAGCAGGCCCCTCGCGGACACACTTTTCGGCCTATACGCCACTGCCTATGTGAATTCCTGCGAGGACACCTCAGTCTGACCTGGCCCGAGATCGTGGCGTAGCGGAACACCCACCAACTTTCCGCGCCAAGGTATATGAGTATGGGACGAGGATTCTCGGCTCCAGCCTTAGGGCTTGATATCTTTGCCTTCCCTGCAATTACCACCCACCTCAAACCGCATCTATCGACGTCTTTGATGAATCATGGCCTTTTGGTCAGTGACAGCTGTCACTGACCAAAAGGCGGCTCTTGATTGGCTTTGTAGGACCTAGTGCGTTATAGTTATCTACTGAAGAACCACAGCATTGCCTGTGACTCGAGAAGCCACCAGCAGTCCTGAATAAGGATTGCGCGGTAAAAGAGTTACGGCGGTCATAGCGTGGGGGAAACGCCCGGTCCCATACCGAACCCGGAAGCTAAGACCCACTGCGCCGATGGTACTGCACTCGGGAGGGTGTGGGAGAGTAGGTCACCGCCGGACATAACTGTCCCGAAGCCCCTGAACACATAGTGTTCAGGGGCTTCGATGTTTAAGCTTAATCACTGCGGCCGGGTCCAGGGAGCCGGTGTGCCTCCCGGCCGACATTCATCCGGTCCCTACGCCGGACCCATAGTCAGGCTCATAGCGACTCTGCCCATCTTCCGATAGAACTAAACGTTTATGCTAACCGCCGGTTCTTCTGGTGGCATCATGATTTTGCCGGGTACATCTAGCGCCTTGACTTGCATCCGGGGACAGGTAGAGCTGATGCGACCTGAAAGCCGCGTTTCTCGGCACTTCCCGTCCCCATTACTTCGGGCTGATAGGAGTTGCTATTGTGTGCTGACTCCCGGATCCTTTCGGATATCACCCAGGGCACCATGGGCGCGGTATTTGAGCAAACGCATCTCCGTTTTACATGACGAGAACGGAGCCTCATCGTTTGATCCCGGATGCGCGCAGCGCAGCGGCAGGAAAACCAAGGACTGCCTCAAACCCCATGGGTAGTTTGACGTAGTTGCTCATAAGAAATTTCTCTGAATGTCTATTCTTGCTGCAGATAGTCCGTTTCTCTATGTGGCATTATGTACGCGTGGTCGAACTGGGGCTTTCACATTCGGTTGATCGCGTTTGGCGAGCGGTCAGCGTCCCGGACGAACTTGCGAGTTGGTTCCCGGCCGCAGTGGACTGGACCCCCGCGAAGGGCGAGAGCTTTGAGGCTGGCGGAGCAACCCTTGAAGTAACTGAAGTTGAACCGCAGCGGCTCTTGGCCTGGACCTTCGCCGGGGAGCTGCAAATGTTCGAGATCCAGGCTTTGGAGGAGGGCTGCCGACTGACGTTCACTCATGTCTTCGATGACCGCACACTCGCCGCGCAAACTGCTGCGGGCTGGGACGCCTACTTGTCGCGGCTCGAGCCCTATCTCTCTGGGACACCTGTCACAGAGGAGACGGCACATGAGCATTGGGCCGTCGTCCATGAGCACTACGCGGAAAAATTCGGTGTAGACCCAGGACCTGGGCGAAAGTTCGCGGCTTCGTTACGCGGTAGCCAAGACTGATTCGATTGCTCGAATAGAGACTGATTCCATGATTAAGTTTGAGTTCCAGGTTGTGGGTACTGTGAGCATCAGCCCTTGGCTTGTGGGTTTGTCATATGACGACGGAGACTACCGGATCGGCCCCCAGTTTCGGTTGGGGGCCGTGCCCACTGGCGGGTACCAAACCATCACACAAGAGAACTGGCGCGGAGGCCTAGCCGAGGATGAGTACCAGTTGGTTCTCTGAAAACTCCGTGGGTTGGATCCACCCTGTCCTGTCGCCAGTATCCCGTGACTTTGTAGGGGCTACGTTCTTGCCCTTGCGAGGCTTGGCTCGACGGTCCCGTGCCGGCTTCGAAGTCGCCTAGCCGGTATACCTGTTGCTAGATTTTGCTGTCGCTTCCGGTTCAGGCGCGCATCACGATCATTGGCCGCGTACTGGAATGACTTCAGGTCCCGAATATGTTGCTACTGCGCGAAACCTCGGCCGCAGAACTAGTACTCAGCGATCCTTGGTGAGTGGCGCGCAGCGGGTATGTGGCAGTGTCGCGGGGGTCACGGTGATGTTTTTTAATGTTTTAGTCGAGCTGGGGCGTGTGGGGACTGGTTTTGGGCTGGTTTGGCGGGGTTTTTGGTGGGGGAAAGGGCTGATTTCCCCTTCGGGTGTTTTGTGTGTATAGTTCTTTGAGTTGCCGGGATGAGGACAGCGGAAGTTTTCGCTGAGGATCTCCTGGTTGACCATCTTCCTTTCCTTAGATATCTGATCATTATGGTCGGCGTTTTTGAATGCCTTCGATTTTTGTCTGGTTCTGGGTGCTGGAGAGCGAGTATCACCTTGATGGTGGATTTGTTCTTCGACACGCGGTGGGGTAAGGTAGATAAGTTGCTCCAGAACGAAGCGGCCGGAACATTGTTTTCTGGTGGTGGTGTTGGAAGTGTCTGTTGTTTGAGAACTCAATAGTGTGCCAAGTTTGTTGATACCAATTTATTTATTTTATTGGTGAATGGCTTCAAGGTTTGCACCCCCCGGTGTGGATGCTTGAGGCAATTTGCCAGGATGTTTTTACTTGGTGCAACCCGGTCGACTTTTTCCAGTTGGCGTGTTGGTTGTGTCTGTATATTTTTTTACGGAGAGTTTGATCCTGGCTCAGGATGAACGCTGGCGGCGTGCTTAACACATGCAAGTCGAACGATGACTTTTGTGCTTGCACAGAATGATTAGTGGCGAACGGGTGAGTAACACGTGAGTAACCTGCCCCTGACTCTGGGATAAGCCTGGGAAACTGGGTCTAATACTGGATATGCACCGTAGACCGCATGGTTTTTGGTGGAAAGAATTTTGGTCAGGGATGGACTCGCGGCCTATCAGCTTGTTGGTGAGGTAATGGCTCACCAAGGCGACGACGGGTAGCCGGCCTGAGAGGGTGACCGGCCACACTGGGACTGAGACACGGCCCAGACTCCTACGGGAGGCAGCAGTGGGGAATATTGCACAATGGGCGAAAGCCTGATGCAGCGACGCCGCGTGAGGGATGACGGCCTTCGGGTTGTAAACCTCTTTCAGTAGGGAAGAAGCGAAAGTGACGGTACCTGCAGAAGAAGCGCCGGCTAACTACGTGCCAGCAGCCGCGGTAATACGTAGGGCGCAAGCGTTATCCGGAATTATTGGGCGTAAAGAGCTCGTAGGCGGTTTGTCGCGTCTGCCGTGAAAGTCCGAGGCTCAACTTCGGATCTGCGGTGGGTACGGGCAGACTAGAGTGATGTAGGGGAGACTGGAATTCCTGGTGTAGCGGTGAAATGCGCAGATATCAGGAGGAACACCGATGGCGAAGGCAGGTCTCTGGGCATCTACTGACGCTGAGGAGCGAAAGCATGGGGAGCGAACAGGATTAGATACCCTGGTAGTCCATGCCGTAAACGTTGGGCACTAGGTGTGGGGGACATTCCACGTTTTCCGCGCCGTAGCTAACGCATTAAGTGCCCCGCCTGGGGAGTACGGCCGCAAGGCTAAAACTCAAAGGAATTGACGGGGGCCCGCACAAGCGGCGGAGCATGCGGATTAATTCGATGCAACGCGAAGAACCTTACCAAGGCTTGACATGTGCTAGATCGCCATAGAAATATGGTTTCCCCTTTGGGGCTGGTTCACAGGTGGTGCATGGTTGTCGTCAGCTCGTGTCGTGAGATGTTGGGTTAAGTCCCGCAACGAGCGCAACCCTCGTTCTATGTTGCCAGCACGTTATGGTGGGGACTCATAGGAGACTGCCGGGGTCAACTCGGAGGAAGGTGGGGACGACGTCAAATCATCATGCCCCTTATGTCTTGGGCTTCACGCATGCTACAATGGCCGGTACAATGGGTTGCGATACTGTGAGGTGGAGCTAATCCCAAAAAGCCGGTCTCAGTTCGGATTGGGGTCTGCAACTCGACCCCATGAAGTCGGAGTCGCTAGTAATCGCAGATCAGCAACGCTGCGGTGAATACGTTCCCGGGCCTTGTACACACCGCCCGTCAAGTCACGAAAGTTGGTAACACCCGAAGCCGGTGGCCTAACCCCTTGTGGGAGGGAGCCGTCGAAGGTGGGACTGGCGATTGGGACTAAGTCGTAACAAGGTAGCCGTACCGGAAGGTGCGGCTGGATCACCTCCTTTCTAAGGAGCAACTAACACCAGACAGGCACATCAAAGTATGTGTTTTGTGGGTGTTCAGTGCTGCTCGTATCCATCACTTGTGTTGATGGGCGAGTGCTCAAGGGTGGAATATCAACAAATTATGGCTGTTCATGTTGTGGAGGTTGTTTTTAGTACGCTCGCTTGCGGGTTGGAATGAGATGAGTTCTATGAGGTGGATGGTTTTTGGCACACTGTTGGGTCCTGAAATAACAGGCTCCGACTTTTCTTGTATGCCCTTTGGGGTGTGTGAGGGGGTTGGTGGGTTTGTTGTTTTAGTGTTGTCCCGCGCATGGCCTAAGCGAGCATGGTGCGCACCTTTGGGTGTGTGGTGTTGGTGGTGGGTGTGATGGGGTTGTTGTTTGGGAACTGTATAGTGGACGCGAGCATCTTGTGAAACAGGATTGACTGATAACTCTTTTGGGGTTGTTGGTTGGTTTGTTTGTTTTGCAAAGCAATTTCTTATGATAATGAATCTTGGTGCACATAACTCTTTTAGGGTTGTGTGTTTTCTTGATTCTTTCGATTGTAATGTTTTAGCGCTTGTAATTATTTTGATCATGTTTGTGGTCAAGTTTTTAAGGGCGCACGGTGGATGCCTTGGCATTGGGAGCCGAAGAAGGACGTGGGAATCTGCGATAAGCCTGGAGGAGTCGATAACCGGACGTTGATACCAGGATTTCCGAATGGGGAAACCCCGTACGGTGTTATGCCGTATGACCCGTAGCTGAACACATAGGCTACGTGGAGGGAACGAGGGGAAGTGAAACATCTCAGTACCCTCAGGAAGAGAAAACAATAGTGATTCCGTTAGTAGTGGCGAGCGAACGCGGATGGGGCTAAACCGAGCCATGTGTGATAGCCGGCGGGCGTTGCATGGTCGGGGTTGTGGGACTTTCCGTATCAGTTCTGCCGGACTGGTGAAGTGAGGTGCGGGCGTATAGGCGAATCGGTTTGAATGCCGGACCGTAGAGGGTGAGAGTCCCGTAGTGCTAATGCGTTCCGCCGCTTTGTGGAAGTATCCCAAGTAGGACGGGGCCCGAGAAATCCCGTTTGAATCTGCCAGGACCACCTGGTAAGCCTAAATACTACCCAATGACCGATAGCGGATAAGTACCGTGAGGGAATGGTGAAAAGTACCCCGGGAGGGGAGTGAAATAGTACCTGAAACCGTGCGCTTACAATCCGTTGGAGCCTCCTTGTTGGGGTGACAGCGTGCCTTTTGAAGAATGAGCCTGCGAGTTAGTGTTACGTCGCGAGGTTAACCCGTGTGGGGAAGCCGTAGCGAAAGCGAGTCTGAATAGGGCGAGTTAGTGGCGTGATCTAGACCCGAAGCGAAGTGATCTACCCATGGCCAGGTTGAAGCGCGTGTAAGAGCGCGTGGAGGACCGAACCCACTTCAGTTGAAAATGGAGGGGATGAGCTGTGGGTAGGGGTGAAAGGCCAATCAAACTTCGTGATAGCTGGTTCTCCCCGAAATGCATTTAGGTGCAGCGTTGCGTGTTTCTTATCGGAGGTAGAGCTACTGGATGGCTAATGGGCCCTACAAGGTTACTGACGTCAGCCAAACTCCGAATGCCGATAAGTGAGAGCGCAGCAGTGAGACTGTGGGGGATAAGCTTCATAGTCGAGAGGGAAACAGCCCAGAACGCCAACTAAGGCCCCTAAGCGTGTGCTAAGTGGAAAAGGATGTGGAGTTGCGAAGACAACCAGGAGGTTGGCTTAGAAGCAGCCACCCTTGAAAGAGTGCGTAATAGCTCACTGGTCAAGTGATTCCGCGCCGACAATGTAGCGGGGCTCAAGCACACCGCCGAAGTTGCGTCATTCATATATTTTGGTAGGCCTTCGTGGTCCAGCCGTATGGATGGGTAGGGGAGCGTCGTGTGGGCAGTGAAGTCGCGGTGTAAACCAGCGGTGGAGCCCACACGAGTGAGAATGCAGGCATGAGTAGCGAATGACGGGTGAGAAACCCGTCCGCCGAATGATCAAGGGTTCCAGGGTCAAGCTAATCTGCCCTGGGTAAGTCGGGACCTAAGGCGAGGCCGACAGGCGTAGTCGATGGACAACGGGTTGATATTCCCGTACCGGCGAAAAACCGTCCATATTGAACTGGTAATGCTAACCACCCCAAAGACCCTTTTGATGTTCCTTCGGGAATGTTGTTGGGTGTGCGGCGTGGGACCCGAGCCAGGGAGGTAAGCGTATTAACAGGTGTGACGCAGGAAGGTAGCCGAGCCAGGCAATGGAATTGACCTGGTCCAAGGGTGTAGGACGAGTCGTAGGCAAATCCGCGATTCATATAAGTCTGAGACCTGATAGGCGCCCCTTTTGGGGGGTGATTCGGTGATCCTATGCTGCCAAGAAAAGCATCGACGCGAGGTTTTAGCCGCCCGTACCCCAAACCGACACAGGTGATCAGGTAGAGAATACTAAGGCGATCGAGAGAATCATGGTTAAGGAACTCGGCAAAATGCCCCCGTAACTTCGGGAGAAGGGGGGCCTGCCTCGTGAAAGAACCTAGCGTTCTGGAGCGGGTGTGGGCCGCAGAGACCAGGGGGAAGCGACTGTTTACTAAAAACACAGGTCCGTGCGAAGTCGCAAGACGATGTATACGGACTGACTCCTGCCCGGTGCTGGAAGGTTAAGAGGACCGGTTAGCTCTTTGGAGCGAAGCTGAGAATTTAAGCCCCAGTAAACGGCGGTGGTAACTATAACCATCCTAAGGTAGCGAAATTCCTTGTCGGGTAAGTTCCGACCTGCACGAATGGAGTAACGACTTCCCCGCTGTCTCAACCATGAACTCGGCGAAATTGCACTACGAGTAAAGATGCTCGTTACGCGCAGCAGGACGGAAAGACCCCGAGACCTTTACTATAGTTTGGTATTGGTGTTCGGTGCAGCTTGTGTAGGATAGGTGGGAGACTGTGAAGCTCGGACGCTAGTTCGGGTGGAGTCATCGTTGAAATACCACTCTGGCTGTACCGGTCACCTAACTTCGGCCCATGATCTGGGTCAGGGACAGTGCCTGATGGGTAGTTTAACTGGGGCGGTTGCCTCCTAAAGAGTAACGGAGGCGCCCAAAGGTTCCCTCAGCCTGGTTGGCAATCAGGTGTCGAGTGTAAGTGCACAAGGGAGCTTGACTGTGAGAGCGACAGCTCGAGCAGGGACGAAAGTCGGGACTAGTGATCCGGCGGCACGTTGTGGAACGGCCGTCGCTCAACGGATAAAAGGTACCTCGGGGATAACAGGCTGATCTTGCCCAAGAGTCCATATCGACGGCATGGTTTGGCACCTCGATGTCGGCTCGTCGCATCCTGGGGCTGGAGTAGGTCCCAAGGGTTGGGCTGTTCGCCCATTAAAGCGGTACGCGAGCTGGGTTTAGAACGTCGTGAGACAGTTCGGTCCCTATCCGCTGCGCGCGCAGGAAATTTGAGAAGAGCTGTCCTTAGTACGAGAGGACCGGGACGGACGAACCTCTGGTGTGTCAGTTGTACTGCCAAGTGCACCGCTGATTAGCTACGTTCGGAAGGGATAACCGCTGAAAGCATCTAAGCGGGAAGCCCACTTCGAGATGAGATTTCCATACACTTTTGAGTGTGAGAGGCCCCCAGCCAGACCACTGGGTTGATAGGCAGGATGTGGAAGCGAGGACTAAAGACTCGTGAAGCTGACCTGTACTAATAGGCCGACAACTTAAACCACAAACACCATTACCACCGAACATGTTCGGTGGTTGGCAAGAAACGCTGCGTCCACTATACGGTCCCGAAACAACAAACCCATTTTGTTTTTCGCGGATACAACAACATATACAACCACTATTGTGGTCGTAACCCATAGATTCACCACCCCCAGGCAGAAATGTCGCATATAGGGTTGGTACTAGAGTTACGGCGGTCATAGCGTGGGGGAAACGCCCGGTCCCATACCGAACCCGGAAGCTAAGACCCACTGCGCCGATGGTACTGCACTCGGGAGGGTGTGGGAGAGTAGGTCACCGCCGGACAATATTTTGTTCCGAAACCCTCAAACACTGACGTGTTTGGGGGTTTCGATGTTTAACACCCACCAGACCACAAGCGAGTCGGCCCGACCTTCAACAGACACACCAATACGTGCAAATGCTGTTGTCAGTGATTGCCGTTACTGTGGTGAGATGGATGGATTATTTTCACACGCGGCATCGGCCAACGAGCCTAGCTCCCACGACGATTACCGCTTGCCGGAACTCCGGCACACAGTCAGCGTCCCGGTGGCTGCCGAGCAAGCCTTTGAGGGCTTCTCCGAATACATTCATCTTTGGTGGCCAGTGAGCAAGTTCTCACATTACGGTCCAGGTAGCCACGTGACATTCGAGCGCGGAAGCCTCGTTGAAGAATCCGAAGATGGCGACCAGCACCTTTGGGGCAAGGTCGTACACTTCGACGCTCCCTCGACCATCGTTTTGGACTTTACTCTTGGCATGGAAACTGCTCCGCCGACCCACGTGAGCCTCGAATTTCACGAACAGGGGACGGCAACCGAGATCGTCTTGACGCACGACGGTTGGGCCTCGGGGCATGTAGGTCAGGAGCAATACGAGCAATACAGTCAGTGGCCCGAGATTCTTGGCTACTACGCCCGGTTCATGGGCGCCGACAACCAGCAGGTCCGCTAACGAATCTCGATCGTAGTCACCGAGGCGACGACGTCACGCCAAAAACATCAGCATCGTTTGAAAGGGCCTCATGAACCTCGAAACCGCCGACTCGGCCCTGGTGGCTGAGTTAACCCAGCAGATTGGCGAGGACTCAGTATCCACCGAGCCTAAGGTTCTACTCGCTCACAGCCATGACTTCGGGAAGATCGTTGATCTCCAGCAACCCCTTGCCGTGGTTTTTGCAGAACGCGTTGAGGACGTTCAGGCGACCTTGCGGCTAGCGTCGGCGGCAGGAGTGGCGGTGGTGCCGCGCGGGGCTGGCACGGGCGTCTCAGGGGGCGCACACGCCACTGTGCGTTGCATCGTGTTATCCCTCGAACGCATGAACCGCATTTTGGAGATCCGACCCGATGATGAGGTGGCGGTGGTTCAACCCGGTGTCGTCAACGCGGTGCTGAACAATGCGGTGGCCAAGCATGGGCTCATGTACGCCCCGGATCCGGCCAGTTACCAACAGTCGACCATTGGCGGCAACGTCGCAACCAACGCTGGCGGTTTGCGCTGTGCCAAATACGGGGTGACTACCGATTCGGTGCTTGGCCTCGACGTAGTTTTGGCCGATGGCACACTGATCTCCACCGGACGCAACACCTTCAAGGGAGTGGCCGGCTACGACCTCACGTCCCTATTGGTGGGCTCCGAGGGCACGCTGGGCGTGGTGGTCTCCGTGACGGTACGCCTGCGCTACCTCAGCGCAAAAACCTGTTCCATCGCCGCCGTATTCACCGACGTTATTCAGGCGGCCGCCGGCGTGATGGCGATCGCCCGGATCAGGGTGCAACCGGCGATCTTGGAGTTGCTGGACATAGGAACCATGCGTGTCCTTGATGCGGCCTATGGCTCGGACCTCGCGGCGCGGGGCGGCGCCTTGCTGCTGGTGCGTACCGATGGCCATGGGGCCGAGATTGAGGCCAACATTGTGCGCTCGGCACTGGAGAACTTGGGTGCGCACGTGAGCGAGCCTGACGATGAGGAAGCCGTGCGTCTGATCGAGATGCGCAGGGCCAGCCGCGGCGACGGGCAGGACGATAAATATCGTGTGGGGGAGGACGTGGCGGTGCCCCGTTCGGCCATGGTCGAATACATGGGCACCCTCGATCAGATTGCCGCCCGAAACCGGGTCATGGTGCGGATTGTTGCCCACGCTGGAGACGGCAACTTGCATCCCACGTTCTGGGTTAACTCGGAGGATGGAGCCGCGGGGGTGGCACGCCTTGACGCGGCACTTGAGGAGTCGATCAGGGCGGCGCTGGAGGTCGGTGGAACCATTACCGGGGAGCACGGGGTGGGTACCGCGAAGCGCGACTGGTTGGCGTGGGAACAGTCGGCCGAAGTGCTCGAGATCCAACGCAAGATCAAGGCGATCTTTGATCCGCAGGGGATTTTGAACCCGGGCAAAGCTATCCTGTGACGCAGAACCCCTTGTCCCGATTAGGTGTTGGAGTGAATTGTCTGTAGAATTTTTACTCGTTGGTACAACACCGGGATATGGCGCAGCTTGGTAGCGCGCGTCGTTCGGGACGACGAGGTCGCAGGTTCAAATCCTGTTATCCCGACCAATGTGAGCCCCGCAAGAAACCTTGGTTTCATGCGGGGCTCGTCCCATTTAACAACCAAAAAGCTCCCTCGCCCGCATCGGGGTCAAGCAGGTGGATAAGCCCCAGCCCCAGCCCGAAGCGCGCCGGAAGCTCTCCGCTGACTGAGGATCGGCTCAACGGTGTCTCTTTCGCCGGCGACTCCACGCGGTCGCTCATGACTACCTCCGCGGCCGCTACGACTGTAGTCAGCGTCGTACCGTGTCCGGTGACGAAGGCGCCCGCAATCTCACCGAGGATTCTCTCCCCGATCTCCGAGCTGTTCCACGTGGAACCAATCAGATTGACCGAAGGGGAGGGCTCGATCTGCTGTTAGCGGTGCCAGCGGTGCCGGCACCCAGCGGACCGCTCATTTACGGAGCTTCCATTAAACGTTTGTGGGACCGACCATGGCCGGTCCCACAAATGACGTGAGGTTTTGAATGAAGTAGAGGTTGCTACTTGACCAGGTAGCTGCGCAGTTCGTCCAGGACGATCGAAGCGCCTGTCGGGCCCAGGCCCAGGAACCAGACGTCGTCGTTCACGCGTTGTACGTTCCCGGCCTTAACGGCCTCGAGCTTGTCCCAAATTGGGCCCTCGAGCGCGGCCTTTTCGCCGGTGGCCTCCGGGGTGCCGTAGGAGGTGTAGAAGATCCAGTCCGAGTCAGCCTCTGCCAGGTTCTCCCCGGAGATCTCCTTGGCCAGGTCATCAATGTCCTGGTTGGCCGGGCGGGAGAATCCGGCATCATTGAGAATCACGCCAATCAGTGAGGCGTTGCCATAGAGACGGATCTTCTCCGGCATGAAACGCAACAATGAAATCTTCGGATCTCCCTTCACGTCCTGGCCCAGCGCGGTGGCCTTATCCTGGTAGCCGTTCAACACCTCGACTGCCTTGGTTTCCTCGCCCAGCGCTGCCGCGGCAAGACGGAAGTTTTCCTTCCATGGGTAGCCCGGGCGGATGGAGAAGACCGTCGGAGCGATCTGCGAGAGTTGCGGGTAGAGCTTGTCGGCACGCAGTTGCGAGCCGATGATCAGATCCGGTTTCAGCGCGGCGATGGCCTCGAGGTTCAGTTCCTGGATGGTGCCCACGGTCTTTGCGTCCTTGACGTCACCGGCCAGGTAGCTGGGGATCGAGTTGGCGCCCTCGGTGGAGGGGATACCGACCGGGGTGATGCCCAAGGACAGCACCGCATCAAGTTCGCCGGTGTCCAGCACTACGACGCGTTCGGGTTTCTTCTCGATCTGGGTCTCGCCGTTGGCATGCTCCAAGGTGCGCGGGAAGACACCCGGAGCGACATTGGCGCCGAACTTGGCGGTGGCCTCGTCAGCGGTGGAAAAACGTTCGCCGCCCACCGCCACGTCGGAGTTGCCCGGCGCGGTGTCGGTGGTGCCGCCGGCTGCACAGCCCGCGGTTAGGGCGATGAGGAATAGAGCGGTTGCCGCCCGGGCGGAGCCGAAGCGGGGCCCGCGGTTCGAAGAAATCAATTTCACGACGTAAATGTATCGTATTGATGTTGCCCGCGCCTAAGCGATGTTGCCGTCCGGGGAAGACAACGCGGTAGTGTTGAACGGTTCGAAGCAAAGGAGAAGAATCGTGGCAAGTCCCAGCCCTGTTGCGGTGAACCCCGAAAACAGCCAAGCCAGCGACGTAATGAACGCCCAGACGGACCTGGTACCGGTCACGGGTGCTCCGGTGTCAGTGAAGAATCCGGGTCAATCGGCCCGCAGGTTGGCGCTTTTGCTCTGTTTCGCATTGCTACTTGTGCTGCTGGCGCTCTTCTCACTGGCGGTGGGATCCAAACATATTGAATTTTCGGTGGTGATCGACGCGTTGCTGCGGCCCAACGATTCGGCCGACCACGCCATCATCCGTGATTCGCGGCTGCCCCGCGCCATCTTGGGGATCCTCGCCGGAAGCGCCCTGGGCATTGCCGGGGCGCTGGTCCAATCCATGACTCGCAATGCACTGGCCGAACCCGGGATCCTTGGCGTGAACGCCGGCGCCTCGCTGGCGATCGTGATCGCCGTCGGCACCTTCGGCATCAACGGTTTTAACGGCTACGTCTGGTTTGCCTTCGGCGGTGCGGTGCTCGCCACTGGGGCCGTCTACCTGGTCGGGATGGCAGGGGCCAGATCCAGCGACCCGGTGCGACTGGTGCTGGCAGGTGTTGCCCTGGGTGCGGTGCTCTCGGGCATCGGCACGGCGCTGGCGCTGGTGCATCCCTCGGCCTTTGACCAATTGCGTGCCTGGACCATCGGTTCCTTGGAAGGTCGTTCGGGCGAGGTCCTGCTCCCGCTGACCGCAGCGGTGCTGCTGGGCTTCGTGCTGGCAGCCGGCACCGGCCGGTCGCTGAACGCGCTGGCGCTGGGAGACGACACGGCCCTGGCCTTGGGCTACAAGGTGGGGCGGGCCCGGGTGCTGATCCTGTTGGCCGTCACGGTGCTGGCCGGCGCCGCAACCGCCGCGGTGGGGGCGATCAGCTTCCTAGGCTTGATGGCACCACACCTGGCCCGACGTTTCTCCGGTCCAGATGCACGCTGGATGCTTGCCTACACCGCGGTGCTGGCCCCGATCATCCTGCTGCTGGCCGATGTGCTGGGACGAGTCATCATTCCCGGTGAGCTCGAGGCCGGGGTCGTCTGTGCGTTTATCGGCGCCCCGGTGCTGATCCTGTTGGCACGCCGCAAGAAGCCGGTGGCGGTATGAGCAACACCAAACGATCCTCAAAATCTCTCTCCCCGACTCCCGCCACCACGGCGAGCCAGAAAGCCGGCGCCTCGCGCCTGGGCCGCGAGACGGCGCTCTGCCTGGTGCTCCTGGCATTGGCCGCGCTCATCGCCTTACTGGTCATTGGCAGCGGCGACTATCCGATGGGGCCGGTGAGGGTCATGCAGGTGATCTTCGGCGGCGGGGAGGGCCTTGAGAGCACCATCGTATTCCAATGGCGCGCCCCGCGCGCGGTGGCGGCGTTGGCCTTTGGCGCCGCACTCGGCGTGGCCGGTGCGGTATTCCAGTCACTCACCCGCAATCCGCTGGGCTCGCCCGACATCATCGGTTTTTCCACCGGCGCCTACACCGGTGCGCTGCTGGCCCTCACCCTGGTGGGCGGCAGCTTCCTGGCCACCTCGATGGGCGCGCTAGCCGGAGGTCTGGCCACGGCCCTGGCCGTGTATTTCCTGGCCTGGCGGCGCGGCTCCCACGGCTTCAGGCTGATCCTGGTGGGCATCGGGGTTTCGGCCATGCTGGCGGCGCTGAACCAATGGCTGGTGTTGCGCGCCGAAATCGAGGTGGCGATGGCCGCGGCGGTCTGGGGAGCCGGAACCCTTAACGGGGTCGGCTGGCCGGTGCTCATTCCCGCGTTGCTCGCCATTGTGCCGGTCCTGGGCCTCACCCTGGCCGGAGGCAGGCACCTGGGCATGCTGGAGCTGGGAGACGACACGGCCACGGCGTTGGGCGTGCGGGTGGAACCGGCGCGGTTGGTTTTGATCGTGCTGGCGGTGCTGCTGACCTCCGCGGCCACCGCCGTCGCCGGACCCATCGCCTTTGTGGCGTTGGTGGCCCCGCAACTGGCCCAGCGGCTGAACCGAGCCGCGGGCATGCGTTTGGCCCCCGCCGCCTGCATGGGCGCCTTGCTGCTGGTGGCCAGCGACCTGGTGGCCCAACGGATCTTTGCCCCGGTGCAACTGCCGGTAGGCGTGGTGACGGTGAGCATCGGTGGCATCTACCTGATCTGGCTGCTGGCCCGCGAGGGACGCAGCCGCACCCAGGCATAAGACGCGCGAAACGCTCACTCAGCGAGGATTAGTCATCTATGGCGCGCAACCAGATCGCCGAATTGGCGCCCAATAGGCCCCGTGCGGCCAGCGTGGCACCGTCGGGATCGGAGTAGAGCAGCGGTTCACCGGCCGGCAGCGGCACCGAAGCGGCGGAAAGATTCAGCACGCTAATGGTGTTTGAATTGCGGATCGCCAGCACCTCGGGCAGTTCGGGATTCTTAAAGAAGGCCAGCGAACCCAGACCCAGACCCAATTCGCTGCGCAGCGCCAGCGCCGTGCGGTAGAGATTTAGTGTGGAGGCGGGGTCATCCTCCTGCACGTCGCGGGCCAGCGTGGCCCAATCTGCCGGCTGCGGTAGCCAGGTGTCCCCGGTGGGCGAAAAGCCATAGGCGGGGACATCATGCACCCAGGGGATCGGCACCCGGCAGCCATCGCGTCCAATGCGTTCGCCGTTGCTGCGCAAAAAGGTGGGGTCCTGGCGGAACTGATCGGCCAACGTGGTGTGGTCACCCAGGCCCAGCTCTTCACCCTGATAGAGGTAAGCGCCACCGGGCAGGCCCAGCATGAATACCGTCGCTGCCCGCGCCCGGGTCAGGCCCAGTGCGGTATCCGGCTGCGGATCGCGTGGACCAATGCCGTCGCCCAGATCCAGTGCAACATTATCGAGCCCGAAGCGCGTGGCATGACGGGAGACATCGTGGTTGGAGAGCACCCAGGTGGTGGGGGCATCAACCGCGTCAAAGGCCTCGAGTGATTCGCCAATGACCGCGGCCAGCGCGTCCCTGTCCCAGAGCGTGCGCAAGTAATCGAAATTGAACGACTGATGCATCTGGCCCGGGGCCACCCAATCGGCCAGACGGGTCAGTGGGCGCACATTGGCCTCCGAGCAGAGCACCGGTTCACCGGGGTACTCATCGCAGATCTCGCGCCAGCGCGCAAACACTTGGTGCAGCTCGGGCTGGGCGAACATGGGGGCATCGGCGAAGGGGAAGCCCGGGCGCGGGGTACCGTCTGGGGCACCGCCCCAGTTAGGCAGGCCCTCCTTCTTGAACATCGCGTGGGCGACGTCGATCCGAAAGCCGCCGGCGCCGGCATCCAGCCAGAAGCGCAGCGTCGTTTCGAATTCTTCCTGCACCGCGGGATTGCGCCAGTTGAAGTCGGGCTGGGTAGCGTCAAAGAGATGGAAGTAGTACTGGCCCGGTGTTCCATCGGGGTTCGGAACACGGGTCCAGCCCGAACCGCCGAAGAGCGAGAACCAGTTGTTTGGCGGGGTGTTCCCACCCTCACCCAGCCCATCGGCAAAGTGGAACATGGCACGTTCGGCCGAGCCCGGTGCCGCGGCCAGCGCTGCCCGAAACAGCTCGTGCTCGTTGGAGCAGTGGTTGGGCACGATGTCGATGATGATGCGGATGCCGAAGGATGCGGCGGTACTGATCAGCGTCTTGGCATCCTCCATGGTGCCAAAGAGTGGATCAACGCCCCGGTAATCGGAGACGTCATAGCCGGCGTCTTTTTGTGGGGAGGGGAAGAACGGGGAGAGCCAGATGGCATCGACGCCCAGGGTGGCAATCTTGGGCAGTTCGGCGGTGATACCGGCCAGATCGCCCATGCCGGAGCCGGTGGAATCCTTGAAGGAGCGTGGGTAGATTTGGTAGATCACCGCGCGGCGCCACCACTGCTCGCCTTGGGATGATTCATGTAGCACCGGCTGTAGTGCGTAGGGAGAGCCGGGGGTGATCTGGGTATCCGGTGTGCCGGAGGCATCCAAGGGTAGCGACATGAGTTCCAGCCTATCTACTGGTGGGAGCGATACGGGGAAGAAATGATGGGTGGCTAGTGCGTGGCTGGCGGCGCGGTGGAGGTGCGCAGCACAAATTCGGTGGGGAAAAATTCGTCGGCCGGTGCCGGCGCGGCAGCCTCGCTGGTTGATTCATCGAGCAACTCCATCATGCGCGCCACCGCGGCCTCACCCTGCGCGCTGGGGTGCTGTGCCACGGTGGTCAGTCCGAAGAGTTCACCAAGTTCGTGCCCGTCGATGCCGATGACGGAGAAATCCCCGGGCAATGACAGTCCCAGATCGCGCGCGGCCATGAGCGCGCCGAAGGCCATCTCATCGGAGGCGCACAGCATGGCGGTGGGCCGGCCGCGGGGATTTGAGAGCATGCTGCGTACTTTTTGGTGGGCACCGGCCATGGTGAAATCCGCGTCCAGCAGCCATTGCGGGTTCACCGCTAGATCGGCTTGATCCATGGCGTACTCGAAGCCATCGAGCCGGGCGGTGGGCAAGTTGAAGTCGACGTTAAAGACGTCGGCGCCGCCGAGGAAGGCGATGTTCCGGTGCCCCAGAGAGATCAGGTGCTCGGTGGCCAGCGAGGCAATGTTAAAGTCATCAACCCGGATGGTGTCTACCTCCGGCAAGAGACCGCCCAGTGCCACCAGCGGCTTATTCACCGCGCGCAGCTGCGCCAGCTCCGCGTCGGTCAACTTCAGGGTCACGGTGATGACTCCGTCGAGGCGTTGGCGCATCAACAGGTCCTGGAAGACGGCATCGCGGTGCCGCTGCTCACCGCTGGTGTTGTACAGCGTGAGGTCATAACCGCGTTCGTTGAGTTCCTGCGTGGCGCCCTGCAGCACGTTGGCGTAGTACCAGCGCGAGACCGTGGGCATCACGATACCGATGTTGCGGCTGCGCCCCGAAGCCAGAGATGACGCGTTATAGGAAAGTACGTAGCCCAAGTCCTTAGCGGCCCGTTGCACCGCCTCGCGCGATGCGGCGGAGACCTTCCCGTTCCCGGAGAGGGCTCGGGAAACCGTGGCAACGGAGACCCCTGCGCGCAGGGCGACGTCCTTGATGCTGGCCATGTACTCCCAAGCTCCTTCGTTGTCGTTTTTGATGATGCGCGGCTGACCCCGAGGGGTCAGCCGTTAGGCATGGTGCAGAGAAATCCAAACCGCGGAATTTGGATTTAACAGCGCCGAAGTAGCCGCGTTCAGGGCATTGCTTGAACTGGCCAGCAACACCTCTCCGGCCGGCAAAACCACCGGCTCGGTCCCCAGATTCAGCACCACGAGGATCTCGGAATTTTCGAAGCCCAACAGGCTTGAGGTGTTGGTGTCCTCAAGCCAGTTTAGGTCGCCCAAGCCCAGCTGGTGTGCGGAGCGTAGTCGGAGGGCCTCCTTGTAGAAGTTCAGGGTGGAGTGTGGATCGGACGTTTGGGCTTCCCGCGTCAGCGACGCCCACTCTTGTGGTTGCGGGAGCCATGATGCTTCGGAATCGCTGAAGCCCAGCGATGCGCTCGATGAGTCCCACGGCAACGGGACCCTGCAGCCATCACGGCCCAGGCGCTCGCCGTTGGTGCGTGCGAAGGACGGGTCCTGCCGGTACTCGGGGTCGAGCATGGTGTTATCTCCGAGTCCCAGCTCTTCGCCCTGATACAGGTAGGCGCCTCCGGGAAGCCCCAACATGAATAAGGTGGCGGCGCGGGCGCGGGCCAGCCCGAGGCATAAATCTGGTTGAATATCGTCCGGGCCCAGGCCATCACCGTCGCGTGGGGAGGGGACGACTGCTCCGAGTCGGGTGGCGTGCCGTGGGACGTCATGGTTCGACAGCACCCAGGTGGTGGGTGCACCGACGGCATCAAAGGCCTTCAATGAGCGAGTAATGATGGTCTTGAGAGCCTTCCCGTCCCATCCGGTGTGCAGGAAGGGGAAATTGAAGGACTGGTGCATCTCATCCGGGCGCACCCAGTCGGCCATGGCCTCGATGGGGTGCACATTGGCCTCCGCGCACAGCACGCGCTCGCCGTCGTACTCCTCGCAAACCGCACGCCAGCGGCGGTAGACATCGTGGACGGCGCTCTGGCCAAACATCGGCGCATCGGCGAAGGGATAGCCCGGGGAATCCGCGCCATCTGCCCGTCCGTTCCAATCCGGAAGGCCGGGGGCCTTGAGCAGGGCGTGGGCGACATCCACGCGGAAACCTCCGGCGCCGCGATCCAGCCAGAAGCGCAGTACGGATTCGAATTCGTCGCCTACCGCAGGGTTGTCCCAGTTGAAATCGGGCTGGGAGGAATCAAAGAGGTGCAGGTAGTACTGGCCCTTGGTGCCGTCGGGTTCGGTAATGCGAGTCCAGGCGGATCCGCCAAAGTGTGAAAGCCAGTTATTGGGCGGCAACTGGCCATCTTCTCCCCGTCCGTCGCGGAAGACGAAGAACTCGCGGGCGGCAGAGCCCCTGGGGGAGACCAGCGCTTGGCGGAAGAGGACATGTTCGTCGGAGCAGTGGTTGGGTACAAGATCCACCAGGATTTTGACCTCGAGCCGATTGGCCTCGGTGATGAGGTCATCAAAGTCCTGGAGGTTTCCGAAGATCGGGTCAACCGCGCGGTAGTCGGAGACGTCGTAGCCAGCGTCCTTTTGCGGGGAAGCAAAAAACGGGGAAAGCCAGACGGCGTCAACACCGAGGTCGGCAACGTGGTGAAGTTCGGCGGTAATGCCGGGCAGATCCCCGATGCCATTGGATGTGGTGTCACGGAAGGAACGTGGGTAGATCTGGTAGATGACCGAGCGGCGCCACCATTCCGCACTCGTAGAGGACTCGTGGGTCGGGTCCTGGAACCGGGCGTGGATTTCGTGCGGGGTGGCGGTGGGGAGTTCTTCGGTCTGTGACATGCGCTCCATCATAACGATGAAATCACAAAAAGTGGAAGCGTTTCCATTTCAACCACTTCGAACCGTCGATCACTCCTGCCGGTGCGAAAATTATTTGACGCCCCGAAAACTCTAGTGTTTATCAGTGATTATGCGGGAAACTTGTCACCAAAGAGAGGTGCGCCCGAGAATTTGGGCTATTGTGATCTGGACGACATGAGTGAAAGCGTTTACACTCAATCTCACGACTCCAGCGCCGAAGGTTCGATCCCGGGCGCATAACACTCGAAAGAGGAATCATCATGACGGGAAATAACACACCCGGTGCACGCCTCACGCGCCGAACCTTCACCTTGGGCGCAGTGGGTGCCCTCTCGGCACTGGCGCTGACCGCGTGCGGTGGTTCGGGCACCCCGGCCGCCAGCACGGCCGCCGCAACCACCAGTGCTGCAGCATCGGTCCCGGCGACCGGCGCCAGCCTCACCATGTGGGTAGACGCGGAACGCGCACCGGCATTGAAGTCCATCGCCGCCAAGTTCAAGACGGAAAAGGGCATCGACGTCAAGCTGGTTGTTAAAGACTTCGCCGCCGTCCGCGATGACTTCATCACTCAGGCGCCCACCGGTAAGGGCCCGGACATCATGGTCGGTCCCCACGACTGGTTAGGAAAACTGGTCCAGAACGGTGTCGTCGCTCCCGTCCAGCTGGGTGACAAGAGTACACAATTCGCCGAAAGCTCCATCAAGGCCATGACCTATGACGGCCAGACCTACGGGGTGCCATACTCCATCGAGAACGTCGCATTGGTCCGCAACACCGCATTGGTTCCCGAAGCAAAAACCACCTTGGATGACGTCCTGGCCGAGGGCAAGAAGGCTGTCACCGCGGGGGATGCCAAGTTCCCCTTCCTGGTGGGCCTTGATCCCAAGCAGGCAGATCCCTACCACCTCTACCCCCTGCAGACATCACTGGGTTCACAGGTCTTCGCGCAGAACGAGGACGGCAGCTACGACTCCTCGAAGCTTTTGTTGGACAGCGAAGGTGGCAAGAAGTTCGCTCAGCTTTTGGCAGACCTTGGTGATAAGGGTTCTAAGGTCCTGAACTCCAACATCACCGGCGACATTGCCAAGGAAAAGTTCCTGGCAGGGGAGTCACCGTACTTCCTCACCGGCCCGTGGAATGTCCCGGACATCGAGGCCAAGGGTATCAAGTTTGCTATTGACCCGCTGCCGGCCGCGGGAGATCAGCCGGCTCAGCCGTTCATTGGTGTTAACGGCTTCTTCATCTCCGCCAAGTCCACCAACGCGCTGGCCGCCAACGAATTTGTGGTCAACTACCTCACTCAGGAGCAGGCGCAGGACGAACTGTTCAAGGTTGGCGGACGCCCACCGGCACTCACCGCATCCTTCGAAACCGCAGCCAGCGACCCGGTAGTCAAGGCCTTTGGCGAGATCGGCGCCAACGGCGTACCCATGCCGGCAGTCCCGGCCATGGACGCGGTCTGGGCAGACTGGGGCGGAACCGAACTGAACCTCATCAAGGGCAAGGAAGCCGATCCGGCCGCCGCATGGTCCAAGATGGCTGCCAACATTGAAAAGAAGATCGCCAGCAGCAAGTAGCTAGTTCGCAGTAAACAGGTCCGCAATGGTGGGGGCGGGCCGAATCGGCCCGCCCCACCGCTGCCCACACCAAAAACCTCCGCCGCGCGGCGGCAGAGCGCATCAAGAAAGTTGTTGGACCACATGGTAGAAATCGAAGAAAAGTCGGGTGTAAAGACCGGGCGCCGGGATGAAACGCCAGCACGTAAGAAGGACCGGAGCCCCGATTCGCTCAGCGGCATTCTGGCCAAGATCGTGCTGTTGGGCCTGACCGACGCAGTGGCCGCCTTCGTGCTCTTCCAACTGATGCTCTCCGGCGAATGGCTGATCTTTGTCATCTCGTTGATCACCACATTCGTCATCAACTGGATCTACCTGCGTCGGGGCGGCCTACCGGCCAAGTACCTGGCACCAGGAGTCATCTTCCTGCTGATCTTCCAGGTCTTCGTGATGATCTTCTCCACGTACATCGCGTTCACCAACTACGGGGACGGGCACAACTCCACCAAGGCCGACGCGATCGCCTCGATCCAGCTCTCGGCCTCCGAGCGAGTTCCCGATTCCCCGCAATTCCCCACCTCCGTGCTGGAAAAGGGAGGCAAATACTTCCTGCTGGTCACCACCCCCGATGGCGAGGCCAAACTCGGCGGTGCAGATACCCCGCTAGCCATCGTGAGCCCATCCGTGAGCGGCCCCACGGGAGCCGCCGCGGGCGTTGAGGGCTACAACACGCTGGACTTCACCACGTTGCTGGCCCACCAGCAAGAAATCACCGCCCTCACCGTGCCACTGAGCGAGAACCCGGAAGACGGTGCGCTGAAAACCGCCGATGGGTCCACCTCCTATGTGTACACACCCAAGCTGAAGTACGACGAGGCAGCCGATACCTTCACCGACACCACCACCGGTGTCATCTACACGGATAACGGCCGCGGCTCCTTTGCCGCGCAAGACGGCAGCGCACTGAATACCGGCTGGAAGGTGAACGTGGGACTGGATAACTTCCAGCGTGCCTTCACCGACGAAAACCTGCAAGGACCCCTGCTGAAGGTCATCCTCTGGACCTTCGCCTTCGCCATCCTCTCGGTGGCCACCACGTTCGCCCTGGGCCTGTTTCTGGCCATTACCTTCAACAAAAAGGATCTGAAGGGGCAAAAGATCTACCGGATCCTGATGATCCTTCCCTATGCCTTCCCCGCATTCCTCTCCGGATTGGTGTGGTCGGGCCTGTTGAACCCCGAATTTGGGTTTATCAACAACGCCCTGCTGGGCGGCGCACAAATTCCCTGGCTCACCGACCCGGTGCTATCGAAAATATCTGTGCTCGTGGTGAACCTGTGGCTGGGCTACCCCTACATGTTCTTGGTCTGCACCGGCGCGTTGCAGTCATTGCCCGAGGAAGTGGACGAGGCGGCCCGCATGGACGGGGCAGGAGTCTGGAAGATCTTCACCGCCATCAAACTGCCGCTGTTGCTGGTTTCCCTGGCACCACTGTTGATTTCCTCCTTCGCCTTCAACTTCAACAACTTCAACGTCATCTACATGCTCACCGGCGGTGGCCCACGCTTTGACGGGACCACCTTCGACATCGGCTCCACCGACATCCTGATCACGATGGTCTACAAGATCGCTTTTGGTACCGGAACCGGCCGCGACTACGGATTGGCCAGCGCGCTGGCCATCATCATCTTCATCATTGTTGCCGCCGTTTCGGCGCTGAGCTTCAAGAAGACCAAGGCACTGGAGGATCTGAACTAATGAGCACTCAGAAAATTGCGTTATCCGGATCCATGGCCCAGGCCAACAAACAAGGTTTCGGTCGCTGGTTCGCCACCAAGGGATGGCGACACCTGATCGCCATCGCCGCCACCATCTTTTCCATCTTCCCGCTGCTCTATGTGCTCTCCGCGGCGCTGAACCCCACCGGGACCATGGCCGGGGCCAGCACCATGTTCACCGAGTTCGGGCTGGGCAACTTCCAGGAGCTCTTTGCCAACCAGGAGCGGCCCTTCGGTCGCTGGTTTGTTAACACCCTAGTCATCGGGACCATCACCTCGGTGGCCACGGTCTTCCTTGGCGCGCTAGCCGCCTATGCGTTTTCCCGGATGCGTTTCTCCGGGCGCCGCGTGGGCCTCCTGACGCTCTTGCTGCTGCAGATGTTCCCGCAGCTGCTCACCGTGGTGGCCATCTTCCTGCTGCTGAACTTCATCGGAGATATCATTCCCTCCCTCGGGCTCGGCTCCCAGCTGGGTCTGATCATGGTGTATCTGGGCGGAGCGCTGGGAGTGAACACCTATTTGATGTACGGCTTCTTCAACACCGTTCCGATGTCGCTGGATGAATCGGCGCGCATCGATGGGGCCAGCCACGTGCAGGTGTTCTTCCGCATCATCATGCCGCTGGTCACCCCGATCCTCGCGGTGGTGGGACTGCTGGTCTTCATCGGTATCTCCTCCGAGTTTGTGATCGCCTCGGTGGTACTTACCGACCCCGAATCCCAGACCCTGGCCGTGGGCCTCTACTCCTATGTTGCTCAACAGCGCAGCGAAAACTGGGGAGTCTTTGCCGCCGGTGCCGTGCTGGCAGCGGTGCCGGTGATGGCCCTGTTCCTCTTCCTGCAGCGCTACATCACCTCCGGCCTGACCGCCGGTGGAGTCAAGGGATAACACCGATGGACACCGCAATGCACAGCATCGATTCCTTGGTTGGACTCCAGCCGCACCACGACGGATCTCCCGTTTATGTTGCAGGGGGCTCGGCGCCGGTGCTGGGTGAGGAACTTCGCCTGCGGTTGCGGGTGCCGGTCGGAATTCTTGAACCCGAGGCCATCTGGCTGCGGAGCCTGGAAGATGGTGAACCGCAATTCACCGAGGCCAACCGCATGGCGGGAGACGGCTCCCAGCTGTTTTTTGAAGCCCCGCTGCGGATGGTGAACCCGGTGCAGCGCTACCGCTGGTTGGTGAGCTATCGCGCCGCGGAGGGAGCAGTCCATTACCGGTGGTTGAATGCCGCCGGCTGGCACACCCGCGATGTCCCCGACATCCAAGACTTCAGAATTCACGGCGATTTCGCGACTCCGCACTGGGTTAAGGAATCGATCATGTACCAGGTATTTCCCGACAGATTCGCGAACTCCGGCAGCGAAAAACCCACGGCCGAGTGGATGATTTCCTGCGCCTGGGATACCCCGGTGCAGGGTCGTGGGGAGCAGACCAGCAGGCAGTTCTACGGCGGGGATCTTGCCGGCATCGAGTCCAGGCTGGAGCATCTGCTGGATCTCGGGGCGACCGTCCTGTACCTGACCCCCGTTTTCCCGGCCGCCTCCAACCACCGCTATGACGCGTCGTCCTTTGACGAGGTAGATCCGCTGCTCGGCGGGGATGCCGCCCTGATCTCACTCATCGCCGCGGCGCATGCCCGCGGATTGCGGGTGGTGGGTGATCTAACCAGCAATCACACCGGTGCCGGGCACCAGTGGTTCACCGCCGCCTATAACCGTCCAAGCGCGCCCACGGGGGAGTACTACTACTTTAATGCGGACAATAGTCAGTACGAGGCGTGGCTGGGTGTGCCTTCGCTGCCCAAACTGAACTGGAACTCCGCTGCCCTTCGCGAGCGCTTTATTCTGGACGAGGACGCGGTGGCAGTGCGCTGGCTCAAGGAACCGTTTAATCTAGATGGCTGGCGGATCGACGTGGGCAATATGACCGGGCGGCACGGTGCCGACGAACTGAACCACGAGGTCGCCAGAATGCTGCGGCGGCGCATTGAGCAGGTGCGCCCCGGGGCCATGCTCTTGGCCGAATCAACCTCCGATGCTTCGAACGATGTTCCGGGGGACGGCTGGCAGGGGGTGGTCAGCTACAGCAACTTCACCCGACCGCTCTGGCAGTGGTTGGCCAAGGACCCGGACCCCGAGGCCTTCGGCTGGTTCTTTGGTTTGCCGCAGGCCGGACCGGTGCGCCTCGACGCGGGCGACTTTATCGCTACCCACCGGGAAATGTCGGCCGGCTACAGCTGGGAGGTGCGGCTGGCCAACGCCAACGCACTGGATACGCATGACACGGCCCGGGCGGCCAGCCATATGATCGCCGGGGGTCAGGAGATCGCGGCCTGCGCGCAATTTAGCTTCCCCGGCATCCCGTTGGTCTTTGCCGGCGACGAATTTGGACTGCACGGTTATAACGGTGAGGATTCGCGCACGCCCATGCCCTGGGATCACCCCGAAAAGTGGGGAAGTGACCTTCGTCCGCTGTATGCCCAATTGGCCGAGCTGCGCAAGGCGCACCGTGCGCTGGTGGATGGCTCGCTGCGTTTCATCCACGCGGAAAAGGATCTGTTGGTCTATATTCGTGAGCATGAGAGCGGTTCGGTGCTGTGCCTGCTATCTCGCGCCGATGCCCCCGAAATAATCCTCGATTTCGGCGTGGGGCTCAAGCCGGATCCCGAGGCAGTGCTTTTGAGTGTGGGTGATGCGCCGGAGCTGGGGATTGATCCGGCTGGCGCGCTCACCGTAAAAACCTCGGGTCCCGGGGCCATCTTCCTCCGGACGCCGGCGGCGCTGGGGTGGGGCTAAATCTGCCGAGCCGACGACCTGGTTCGCAGCAGGCTACGTTCGGTGGTGGAGGTCCCCGCCGAGAAGACAATGATGGCGACAAAGATGGGTAGGAAGCCACCGAACCCGTCGGACTCAGGGAGTCTGAAATGAAGCAAGGCAAAAATACCTGCGGCCAAAACCAGCCAGAGCGCTCCGGCTACAACGCGGATCCGCAATGAAACACCGCTCCACATGGGCACTGTCCCCTCGGGATGTTCTCCAGAAAGTCCAAACCACTTCAACATCGTCCGATGCCTCCTTCGCATTGTTTTGTCTTCAGCCTAGGCGACCCCGGACGGCAAAATGCGGAAAATGACGATGGAATGGATATATAGGGTCAAAGTCTAGCCAAAGGTATATATCAAGACGCAGAAAACGGTGATCTACAAGGCCCGCAAGGTCCCATTGGCCGGCTCTGAGTAAGACTATTCCTTAGTTTGAAGGCTCATCGTCACCGAGAACCAACCGGGCCTCGTCGCGACGGTGACGCAGCACCGCCTCCACATAGGAAGCCACGGCCTCTTCCATCGGGACGTTGGATCCACGTGCCTCGGAGATGTACCAGCGGTGTTCGAGCACCTCATGGACGATCTGCGCAGGTTCCAGCTTGCCGTGGAACTCGCGGGGGATGGCCCCGGTGATTCGGTCAAAGACATCGATGACCCAGCGTGCCGCGGCCATCTCCTCATCTGCCTCGGGGTGCTTCTTGGCACGGAAGGCATCAAGGTCGTTGAGGAGCCTGCGCGCCTGGCCCTCTTCAACGTCCAGTCCTGTCAGCCGCAGGAGCCGGCGAGTATGGTGCCCGGCGTCAACCACCTTGGGCTGGATGAGCAGTTGGCCGCCATCGGGGGAGGTCTTGAGGCTGATTTCTTCCACGTCGAAACCCAGCTCGTTGAGTCGACGGATGCGCTCGTCCACGCGCCAGCGTTCGGAGAGATCGAAGGACTCCTTGTCGTTCAGCTCGGCCCAAAGCCCCCGGTAGGAATGCAGGATGTCCTCGCTGGTGGCCACCGGATCAACGGTGTCCTCAATGAGGCCAGCTTCCATCAGATCCATCAGCTCACCGGCGATGTTCACCCGTGCGATTTCCAGATCGTATTCGCGCTGACCGGAGGATAACTCCGGGTAGAGCTCACCGGTCTCCGCATCCACCAGATAGGCGGCGAAAGCTTCGGCATCGCGCCGGAACAGCGTATTGGACAGCGATACGTCTCCCCAATAGAAACCAATCAGGTGCAGGCGCACCAAGAGCAGTGCCTGTGCATCAATGAGTCGAGTCAGGGTATCGCGGCGCAGTTTCTGGGAGAACAGGGCGCGGTAGGGCAGCGAGTATTTTAGGTGCCGAGTGACAAGCACAGGATCCAAGTCGTTGCCCTCGTTGTCCTTGCGCCCGGTGATCACCGCGACGGGCTCCACGCAGGGGGCTGCCAGTCGGCGCAGCTTACGCAGCATGTGATACTCGTGTCGGGCCACGTGCTCGCCCGTCTCTTTGATGGCGATCACTGCCTCGCCCATCATGGCGAAACGCACCACGTGCCGGGAGATGCCACGGGGTAAGGGAGCGAGCTTGTCACTTGGCCATTGCTCCAAGGGGATCTGCCAGGGCAGCTCGAGTAATCCGGGGTCGGCCGTGGCAGCAGTGATGGACAACGACCCCGCGATGCTCGGGGCGGTGGCAGGTGAATTTTCCCGCGGCAACTTCCCGGATTGGGAATGGTTGGTGGGTTCGTCGTGCCAGTTGGCGGTGTGTCGGATCATGGGCGTGGCTGCCGTCTCTTGGAGCGGAAAAACGGGGGGATGTACAAAGGCGGCCGCATCCAGCAGGGGCTGGGTACGGCCGCCTTCGGCAGTATACGTGCGGTTACACGATGGCTGGAAAAGGTCTTAGACCTCGCTGGCCGCCGATGCGTGGGCTCCGCTGCGCGCCGGCTCGGCCAAGCGCTCGCCGGATGCGGTATCGAAGAGGTGCACGTGTCCAACCTTCGGAGCTACGTGAATGGTGTCGCCCTTGAACGGGGGCTTGCGACCATCAACGCGGACAACCATCTGGTATTCGGTGCCGCCCACGGTGGTGTGGCCGTAAACGTAGGCATCCGCGCCGAGTTCTTCAACCACGTCGACCTCCACGGCCAGGCCCTCGCTGGCGTTGACCAGATCGAGGTCCTCGGGACGAACGCCCAACGTGACGGTGTTGCCCGTTGCTGCTTCGAGGGTAGCCGAGGCGACGGGATAGGTAGTGCCGCCGAAAGCGACTCCACTATCTGCCACCGGCAGTTCGAGCAGGTTCATGGCGGGGGAGCCGATGAAGCCTGCAACAAAGACATTCTGCGGGGTGTCATAGAGTTCGCGCGGGGTGCCGACCTGCTGCAGCAGCCCGTCCTTGAGCACGGCCACACGGTCACCCATGGTCAATGCCTCGACCTGGTCGTGGGTCACGTAGACCGTGGTGACGCCCAAACGGCGGGTCAGTGAGGCGATCTGCGTACGAGTCTGCACACGCAGCTTGGCATCGAGGTTCGACAGCGGCTCATCCATGAGGAAGACCTGCGGGCTACGGACGATGGCGCGGCCCATGGCCACACGCTGACGCTGGCCGCCGGAGAGTGCCTTCGGCTTGCGGTCCAGGTAATCTTCGAGGTCCAGAAGCTTTGCTGCTTCCTGGACGCGACGGGCACGTTCTTCCTTGTCGATACCGGCGATCTTCAGGGCGAAGCCCATGTTGTCTGCCACGGACATGTGCGGGTACAGCGCATAGTTCTGGAAAACCATCGCGATGTCGCGGTCCTTGGGCGGGACGTTGGTGACGTCGCGGTCACCGATGAGGATACGACCGGAGTTGACGTCCTCGAGGCCGGCGAGCATGCGCAGCGTCGTGGACTTTCCGCAGCCCGAAGGGCCAACAAGAACCAGGAATTCGCCATCGGCGATTTCGAGGGAAATCTTATCTACCGAGGGCTTGGTGGCTCCGGGGTAAATGCGGGTGGCTTGGTCAAAAGTTACTGATGCCATGGGGTAGCAAACCTTTCACGGGCAGGTACGTGCCCGACGATCCGTAGTGAATGGAATCACAAGCTTCTCATATCTAGGATCATTTCCAAAAGGGCTGGCAATTCTCCTGGCCCATTAAGACGGAATTGTGCCTTCGATTTACCAGAGCCAATCTTTACCCCAATATCTCCGGGGCGCAAAGCGGCAAAGGCATCTTCGTCGGTGACATCGTCACCGGCGAAGATGACGGTGGAAGCATCTGCCACCTCGCGCAGCCAATTCAGTCCGTCACCCTTGGTTCCGGCCAGCACGCTGGCCTCCAGAACGGCCTTGCCGTCCAGTGCCTGAAGGTTATTGATGCCCTCGAGCCGCTCGTGGGCCGCGCGCAAGGCGGCGCTAGCAACCGCCGGTGTCGACTGTCGGACGTGCAGAACTATCGACGCTGGCTTGTATTCAAGCGTGGTTTTCGGATGTGCGGCACTGATATCCGTCAAGATGCTTGTAGCTTGCGCGAGGGCGCTTTCCTGCGCGGCGCTGAGGTCGATGTTCTCATCTTCGGCGCCGAACTCCTCCGGAGCCCAGCGCTCGGTGCCGTGACTGCCGACCAACAAGGTGGCCTCCGGCGGATTACCCACCGCGCGCAGGGACGCCAGATCACGTCCGGAGATCAACGCGGTGATGGTGTTCTCTAGTTTGGACAATTCCGCCAGTGCCTCGGCCGCCGCTGGCAACGGGCGCGCATCTTCGGGACGGTCAACCAGCGGAGCTAAAGTTCCGTCAAAATCCAAGGCGACCAGCAAGATCTGAGTATTTGCCAATGATTCGATGGCATCGGCGAGATCGGGAGAGATGGGACCCATGATTAGTCAGCCGGTCCTTTCGTACAGGGAAATGGGGGAAGAGCTCATAAAGTCGAGCCGTTGTGAGGGCCGGGCGGTCCAGCGCCCCGAGAAGAAAAAATGCGCGGGTGCCGAGGTACGTTCATGTACCTCGGCACCCGCGCCAGATTAACACCAGCCTAGACCAGTGTGTCCACCGGTAGCGGCGCACCCAGTGAGATGAGGAACTCCTTGGACCAATTGCTGACGTTGTGTTCGCGTAGGTGACGTCGCATGCGTCGCATACGGCGGGCCGATTCCTGGGGGTCCATGCGCAGTGCGCGCAGGATGCCCGACTTCATGCCGTCGATGTCGTGCGGGTTCACCAAGACGGACTGGGTGAGCTGGTCGGCGGCGCCGGTGAACTCGGAAAGTACCAGCATGCCGGTGTTATCGGTATGGGCGGCGACAAATTCCTTGGCCACCAGGTTCATCCCGTCGCGCAGCGACGTCACCAGCATGAGGTCGGCGGCGAGGTAGAGCGCAATCATTTCCCGCAGGGGATAGGAATGGTGGAGATAGCGAATGGCCGTGTGTTCCATGGTGTCGTGTTCACCATTGAGGTTGCCGACCATCAGCTCGACCTGATCCTTGAGCTGCTGGTAGCGTTCGACATTTTCGCGGCTGGGACTGGCTACCTGAACCATGCAGGCCTCGCCGACCTGGATCTCCCCGTCGGCCAGTAGCTCGCCGTAGGCCTTGAGCCGGTGGCGAATGCCCTTGGTGTAATCGAGGCGATCCACGCCAAGCAGGACGGTCTTGGGGTTGCCGAGTTCCTGACGGATTTGCTTGGCTCGAGCAATAATCTCCGGGTCGTGGGCCAGCTCGGCGACCTGCTGGGTATCGATGGAGATGGGATGCGCCTCGGCGCGGCAGATATTGCTGGTGGTCTCGCCGGCCTCGGTGGCTGCCGGTGGGATGGCCATCGAGCCCTTGACCGTTCGGTCGGTGAAGCGCCGCATGCAGCGCAGGAAGTTGCTGGCGTCGGTGGTGCGCTGGAAG
This sequence comes from Paeniglutamicibacter sp. Y32M11, assembly GCF_019285735.1. Classification (GTDB taxonomy): domain Bacteria; phylum Actinomycetota; class Actinomycetes; order Actinomycetales; family Micrococcaceae; genus Paeniglutamicibacter. The sequence goes on from NZ_CP079107.1 coordinate 529,630, forward strand.
CCCACCACATCGGCGCCGGCCAGACCCTCGAGGATCTGTTTGCGCCACGGTAGCTGGGAGAAGATGCCGGGGGAGGGGAACGGAATGTGGTTGAAGAACCCAATGCGCAAGTCTGGGCGGGTTTCACGCAGGAATTTGGGCACCAACTGCAATTGGTAGTCCTGCACCCACACCGTCGCACCGTGTGCGGCGACCTTTGCGGTGGCATCGGCGAAACGCTTATTAACCTTCTTGTAGCTGTCCCACCAGGTGCGGTGGAATTCTGGAGGCACGATCACATCGTGGTACAGCGGCCAAAGCGTCGAGTTGGAAAAGCCCTCGTAGTACAGCTCAAGGTCTTCTTCGTCCAGGGGAACCGGGATGAGATGGATTCCTTCATTCTCGAAGGGCTCGAGCTCCTCACCAGCGCCGCCGTGCCAGCCGATCCAGGCTCCGTCGGACTCCTGCATGACCGGTGCGATGGCTGTCACCAGGCCGCCGGGGGCTCGGCGCCACGAGAGCTCGCCATTCTCACCCTGTACTCGATCGACGGGAAGCCTATTGGCCACCACGATGAAGTCGTAACTCGGTGCTTCGCTACCGGTTTCGCTATTGTTTTGCTGTTCGGCGTTCATGTTGACCTTCCATTCCTGCGCTCAAGATTTATCTCGAGCTTAGGCCAAGAGGGTGATGTAGGCGACATGAAGGCGCTAAGCTACGCGTATTCCGTGCCCTAAACTGGAGTGGTCGGGGGAGTTTCACACCAATCTAAAAGGACGTTTTGACCTATGGCAACCAATAGCCAGCGGCCGAGCAAGGCCGAACGGACAGCGAGTGCGCGCGAGCAGGCGCAGAGCATGCGTATTGCTCAAGAAGCAGCTGACAAACGAAAGTCATTGTTTATCAAGCTGGGTGTCCTGGTGGCAGTGCTTGCCGTTGTTGGATTGATCGTGGCACTGGTGCTGCAGAACAATTCGGGCAAGGTCGCCGATTCTGGCGCGGTGCCCAAGGGCGGAAACGAAGCCGGCGGTATCACGCTCACCTCCGATAAGACACTTGCTGATACCTCCGGGCTCAGTGTTGACATCAATAACGTGGGAACCAGGGACGCGAGCCAGACTGCTCCCACGCCCCGGGATGCCAAGGTTGCTCCCAAGGGCGAACCGGTTAACCTGTTGATCTATGTGGACGTGAACTGTGTTCACTGCGCCGAATTTGAGGGCGCGTATGCCGACCAGATCAGCACCTGGCTGGCTGCCGGCGACGTGCAGGTCGAATACCGCAATATTGCCATTCTTGATGGTGCTTCCCCGACGAACTACTCCTCACGCGGCGCCAACGCCCTTGCATGCGTAGCCGATGCCGCTCCGGCCTCCTACTTGCCGTTCGCCAAGGCAGTTTTCGCTCACTACCCGGAGGGCGAAATGAAGAACAGCGAGTTGGCGGCGATGGCTAAGGACAACGGCGCCGATGTTGCTGATTGCATTGACAAGGGAACGTTCCGCTCCTTTGCTCAGTTCACCCACGCCGCATCCGGTGTTGATGTTATTGGTGGAACCCCCAGCGTCTTTATCCAGGGCAAGTACTACGATGCAAACACCGAGCCCGACTTCGTCGGCGTTGTGAACGCTGCGATCGCTGCCAATAAGTAGCATTGAGGACAATCGTCGCTGATCGATCGGTCGCGGCACCCCGATCCATCTTGGGTATGGGGGCACCGCGACCGAGCGGCCAAGCATCCTCCACGTGTCTTCGGCGTCCCGGTTTCATCCTGTGAGGGATTGTCGGCTACGCTAGTTCCTGCACTTGTGTCGTGAATGATCGATGCAATGCAGTTTGCCTCCTTAGCTCAGTTGGCCAGAGCATCGCTCTTGTAAAGCGAGGGTCGCCGGTTCGAATCCGGCAGGAGGCTCCACGAGCAAGGCCCTGATTCCCGATAAATAAGGGAATCGGGGCCTTTGCTGCGTCTGGATGCGGTCGCTCATATCTCGTGGTGAACCAAACCCCAGCATCACGGCGGGTACACCTCACTGGCCTGGTGACGTGGCGGCTTCAACGTCAAACACCGTATGTCTAACCGGGAATATCTCACCGCTAACGCGGCTTGCCACAGGTATGACAAGCGAGAACGAAACAGTCCAAGAAGCCCAACGAACAGCGCTCGTCGTCGGTGCCACGGGCATCGCGGGGTCCGCCTTGGTAGATACCCTCACGAACGTAGGTTGGAAGGTACTTGCTCTTTCCCGCAGGCCCGGTCCCGAACGCGACGGGGTGCGTTGGCTATCGGCGGATCTGACCTCCACCACGTCTGTGGCCACTGCTCTGGCTCCGGAGCGACCGACGCACGTTTTCTTCACCGCATGGTCGAGGCAGAACTCGGAGGAAGAGAACATTGCCGTTAACGCTGGCATGGTGCGCTCGCTCTTGGCCGGACTGCGGGGCAAACCCGTGGAGCATGTGGCACTGATGACGGGACTCAAGCACTATCTCGGTCCGTTCGAAGCCTACGCTGCCGGGGAGATGGCCGATACGCCGTTCCACGAGGAAGAACCGCGTCTGCCCGTTCGAAACTTTTACTACGCACAGGAAGACGAGCTCTTCGCGAGTGCCGCAGAACAGGGCTTCTCGTGGTCGGTGCACCGGGCACATACCGTCATTGGTCACGCCGTGGGCAATGCCATGAACATGGGCCTCACGCTTGCTGCGCAGGCGGCGCTTTGCAAGGAAACCGGCGAATCCTTCGTTTTCCCCGGTTCGGAGATGCAGTGGAACGGGCTGACCGATATGACGGACTCGGGTCTCCTCGCCGAGCAGATGATCTGGGCGTCGACGACCCCCGCTGCTGCCAACGAGGCCTTCAACATCGTCAATGGGGATGTGTTCCGCTGGCGTTGGATGTGGCCAAAGCTCGCAGCTCACTTTGACGTGGAGTGGGAGGGCTTTCAGCAGGCGCCGCGGCCACTTGAACTGGCTATGGCGGACCGGGAAGATCAGTGGCGAGGCCTTGCCTCGCGCCACGGTCTCGCAGAGCCACGCTTGGATAAGTTGGCCTCGTGGTGGCATACGGACGCTGACCTAGGTCGAAACATCGAAGTGGTGGCCGATATGGGCAAAAGTAGGGTCGCAGGGTTTACCGGATACCGGCGGACCTACGATGCTTTCATCTCGCTATTCGAGCGCTACCGCGCCGAGAAACTTATTCCCTAGAGATCGCTCAGCGCTCCCGGAGGCTAAGAAACCACCGTCGCCATCCCCTCTAGATGAGCCCGATAGTCTGCTCTCGGGAGCTATCTGGAGGGGCGGCGCTCGCCGGTGGACCGTTGGGTAGCTGGTTCGGAACTATGCGGTCTGTTGCTTGTTGAATTTGCGTCGTTGCGCAGCCGTACTTAGTTTTCCGTGCCATATCAAGAACCGCGGTACAACCACGTAGACGGCCGTCGGGACAACCACCGCGGTGAGCACGAAAGCGCGCAGAATTGGATGCCAGTGCTCGGCGAAGAGGCCCAAAAGGGTCATGCCGATGGCTACCAGGGGGAAAATCGCGCACCACGTGAGGATGGCTCGAACGTGCACCGAGGCGACACCCGGTTTCCGATGCTGGTGTGCGTCGGTTTCATCGGCAGCTAGTGCTTTGCCTTCGTGTTCCATTGTGTTCTCCAAAAATCGTGTAAGTGCTGCCGAGCTTTGTTAAGCAGCAAAACTTGAGTTTTGTTCCCTTCAATCGATATCCGACGCTTTTATCGGAATGGGGGAGCCGCATCCAATGGTCTTTGTCTGCTTAGGTTGGTCATGCACGCCCGCTCGGGAAGTTCCGAATTGGCATGACTGCAGGTAGGGCCACTGAAGAAGCTTGCTGGAGGCTGCGTCGTTAACGCGTGAATCTGTCAGGGGCGTCAGTGGAACACCGCTGAACATCGGTGAGGGCCCCAAAATTCTTGAGGATCGTGCAGGAGGCAAGTGGCTCCTGGAATATGTATGCACGGCGAGGTGCCGCACGTAGGCTGGGCGCATGCGCGAACGGAAGCGACGCCTTGCCGCGCTCGGGCTGGACTACCTCGTCATCCTGTCGTGGATGATGGTGCTCGGCGTGATCTCAACCGTCATTTTTCTGATCCGTGGGGAACTTCCCGATACCTTGGGAACCATTGGCCCGCTCGGGAGCCAGCTGGTGTATTTTCTTCTGCTCACGTTGGTGGTCGGCATTTACCTCTACAAGACCGAGTCCGGTGCGCACCATGCAACGTGGGGCAAGCGGAGGATGGGACTTCAGGTGAGGTCCGTGAACGGCGAGCCGCCGGGCCGGATGGATATCTTGCTCAGGACCGTCGTGAAGTTGCTGCCCTGGGAAAGTGCGCACTTTTTCATCTGGCAGATGATGTATGTGTACTACCAACGTGGGTATGACGCCACGCCCCCTGCCCGGATCTTCGTGGGGTTGAACGCAGTCAGTCTCACCGCGTTGGTATATCTGCTTTTGGTCCTCATCACGGGCCGCGGGCCTCATGATCTGGCTGCCCGAACCATGGTTGTTGACCGTGAGGTAGTAGAACCCAGCAGAAACGAAAGCCGAGGCTAGGGCTCGAGTGTAGAGCCACGCACCATCAGTGAGCTCTCCAGCGTGATGGGCTGTTGCTCGAGCTCTTCGCCGGCGATGAGGCTCAGCAGCTGCTCGGCGGCTCGGCGGCCCAGCAATTCGCCGGGTAGGTGCACACTGGTCAGACCGGGGGAACTGGTCATCGAATAGGGCAGGTCGTCAAAGCCCGTCACAGCCAGTTCCCCGGGAATCAAGATTCCTGCGGCTCGTGCTTCCTGGAGTATTCCGTAGGCGTGGGTGTCGGTGGCGCAGGCCACGGCGGTGACTCCGGCTTTTTTCCACGCCGGCCATGCCGCGGCAAAGGCGTTTGCCGCCAGACCAACGTTGATGGTGGTGGCGATTTGTGCCTCCGGCGGCACGCTCACGCCCAGTTCCTCGGCGGCAGTCAAAAATGCCTCGCGGCGAACGTCAAAGGTGGTGGTTCCGGTGTTGCCGTCCATATAGGCAACGGTGGTGTGGCCGGTGGCTGAGAGATGCGCGGCAATGGCCCGTGCGCCCTGTGCGACATCGAGGTTCACGGCCGGAACATCGGAGCCGAAGCCCGGGGCATCAAGCAACACCATCGGACCGGGAGCCGACAGCTCTTGAAGGAAGGTCGGGTCTGGCGCATCCACCAATAGTCCGGCAGGACGTAGTCCCAGGAGGCGACGGGTGTTTTCTGCGCTGGGCAGCTGGCCGGCGTCGGTGACCGAAAGCAGTAATTGGTATTCGGAGCCCAATGCTGCGCGGACCCCGGCGATGACCATGGCAAAAAATGGGTTGGAGATATCCGGAGCCACCATGATCACGGTATTGCTCACGCCTCGGGCGAGGGAGGAACCGATGCTGTCCACCACGTAGCCGAGTTCACGAATGGCCTCGCGGACCAAAATTTCATTGCTGGCCGACACCCGTCCGCTAGCCTTGCCGTTGGCCACCAGTGAGACCGTTGCGGTGGAAACTCCTGCGCGTTCGGCCACCATAGCGGCGGTCACCCGACGCCGGATCGGTGTGCTGGCGCGCGGCTTTTCGGACGGATGCATGGCTTCAATCTTAGTCCAGCCCGCCGATCCCCGACCCGTACCGCGTCAAACGCTTGACTAGGGTGTTCGTGGAACCATGAGTTAAGCGTTTGACGGACGATCAAAATGGTGCCAGAATTCGGATGAAATAGCTTGTCCTGTTTGTGGCTTCGCGCCATGGACATTTATCCCCGAAGATGTGGAGAAAACCATGGGCGCACCCATCGCCTCGACCGAGCCGCGAAAGATCATTCTTGACTGCGATCCCGGACACGATGACGCGGTAGCCATTCTGTTGGCGCACGGCAGCCCGGCGATCGAATTGCTGGCCGTGACCACGGTAGTTGGCAACCAAACGCTGGAAAAGGTCACCAAGAACGCGCTCTCCGTGGGCACCATCGCCGGCATCACCGGTGTTCCCTTTGCTGCCGGTTGCGCCCGCCCGCTGGTGCGCACCATCGAAAACGCTCCCGACATTCACGGCGAATCCGGCATGGACGGACCCGCGCAACCCGAATCCACCATCACGCTGGATCCTCGCCACGCCGTTGACCTGATCATTGACACCGTCATGGCCCACGAGCCGGGCACCATCACCCTGGTCCCCACCGGCGGGTTGACCAACATCGCCATGGCCGCCCGCAAGGAACCGCGCATCGTTGAACGCGTGAAGGAAGTTGTCCTGATGGGCGGCGGATATCACGTAGGCAACTGGAGCGCCGTGGCCGAATTCAACATCATCATTGACCCCGAGGCTGCTCACATCGTGTTCAACGAGAAGTGGCCGGTAGTCATGGTTGGACTGGATCTGACCCACCAGGCACTTGCCACCGACGAGGTCGTCGCAAAAATCGAGGCCATCGGCACCGGCCCGGCCAAGTTCGTGCGTGAACTAATGGACTTCTTCCAGGCAACCTACAAGGACGCCCAGGGCTTCGACTTCCCCCCGGTCCACGACCCCTGCGCCGTGGCCTATGTGATTGACCCGAGCATTGTCTCAACCCGTAAGGTCCCGGTGAACATCGAACTCACCGGAACCCTCACCCTGGGCATGACGGTCGCGGACTTCCGCGCCCCGGCCCCCGCAGACTGCCACACGTCGGTGGCCGTGGACCTTGATCACCAGCGCTTCTGGGACCTGGTCACCGACGCGCTGGTACGCATTGGCGACGTTGAGGTCGCGGCCCTGTGAGTACCACTACGCAACCAAGCGCAGGAACCCGCGGCGGAGTCGTCGCGCTGACGGTTGCGCTGCTCACCGCCTGCATTGCCTTCCAACTTAACGCCTCGATGCTCAGCCCCGCGCTGGTCACCATGGGCGAGGAACTGAAGACCGATCAGGGTTCCATTGGCCTGTCGCAGACCTGGTTCTTCACCACCGCAGCACTGTTCTCCCTCTTCCTGCCCCGTCTCTCCGACGTGGTGGGCCGCAAGAAAATCCTGATCTTCATGATGCTGCTGACGGCCGTTGGCTCAGTGGTGGCAGCACTGGCCCCCAACATTGGGTGGCTCTTCGCCGGGCGTATCATTCAGGGTGTTTCCGGCCCCACGGTCCCCCTTGCCCTGCTGATGCTCCGCAGCACCGTCACGAACAATCGCCGCTATGGCTCGCTGATGGGCCTGATCCTTGCCGTTAACGGTGGAGTTGCCGGCATCGACTCCTTCCTGGGTGGCTACCTGGCCGAAAACCACGGCTTCCGCTCGATCTTCTGGGTCATGGTGGTACTAGCAGTGATCGCGGCGGCATGTGTCGCTGCGTTCACCCGTGAGTCCAAGCCTCAGGCCGGCACCACCATGGACTGGAAGGGCGTCTTCTTCATCGTGGTGGCCGTCGGCGCACTGCTGACCGCCCTCAATGAGGCAGCCAAGCTGGTCGGCGGCATGGATGTGCGAACGCTCATCATTTCCGTGGTGCTCCTTGGCATCGGCGCAGCCGCCTTTTATGGCTTCTGGGCCACCGAGAAACGCGTGGCCGAACCCATGGTTCAGGTGGAGCATCTGCGTCAGCGCGCCACCTGGGCACCACTGTTGACCACGGTACTGACCATGACCGGCATCTTTGCCGTCATCAATGGCATTGTCCCGGCCTACGTTCAGGCCGCAGCCCCCGGCTTCGGCGTTGGACCCACCGAGACGGCACTGCTGATCCTCACGCCGTATGCGCTACTGGGTTGGGTCTTCGGCCCGATCAGTGGACGTTTGGCCCCGGTCTGGGGATATAACAAGGTACTGCGCATCGGCATGATCGGCTCGATTGTGTCCCTGCTGATCATTGTGTTCTTCGGTCTCGACTCGCTGCCCATGATGGTCGCCGGCACCGCGCTGCTGGGCATCATGTATGCGGGTACCGCCAACATCATGCTGAACGGTTTGGGCGTGGTGCTCTCGCCCAAGGGCAACCCCGGCTTCCTGCCGGGCATGAACGCCGGTGCCTTCAACCTCGGTGCCGGACTGAGCTTCCTGGTCCTGCCGGCGGTGCTGGTGGGAACTGCTTCCATGGGGGAGCGCGGCTCCTATACGACCGTGGTGGTGGTGGGTCTGATCATCACCGTGGCCGCCTTCGCCGCCTCGCTGTTGATCCCCAAGCCCGTTGATGCAGAGGTGAAATAACATGCCGAACCAAACCCCCTCCCAAGGGTCCTCGCGCATTGTGGTGCTCGGTTCGCTGAATGCCGATCTGACCATCTATACCCAGCGTCTACCGGAGCCGGGAGAGACCTTGCACGGCGAGGGCTTCACGGTGAACCCAGGAGGCAAGAGCGCCAACCAGGCCGTGGCCGCCGGCAAGCTCGGTGCCAACGTTTCACTGATCGGGGCCGTGGGGCAGGACGCCAACGGCACCATGCTGCTCGAGTCGTGTTCCGCGGCAAACGTGGACGTTTCCCACGTGCGTCGGGCGGAGAACGTTGAAACGGGCGTCGCGGTGGTCACCGTGGACGCCCAGGGAGAGAACAGCATCGTCATCTCCGCTGGCGCCAACGGGACTCTGGCACCAGGGGACGTTGACGCGGCCCATGCGGTCTTTGATGGCGCTGCGGTGCTCTGCCTGTGTTTGGAAGTTGCACAAGCAACCGTTGAAGCGGCGGCCAGAGCCGGCCGTGACGCCGGGGCCCGAGTGCTGCTGAATCTTTCGCCCTATGCTCCGATCGCCGCCTCGCTGGCTGCTGCCTGCGACGTGCTCTTGGTCAACGCGCATGAGGCCTCACAATTCCTTGACGGGGCTCCCATTCCGGCACCCGAAGCGCCGATCGCCGATTGGGAGCCGGTGCTGGGTCACCTGGTGGCTCGCGGTCTGCCAAGTGCAGTGGTGACCCTCGGTGCTCAAGGCTCGGTGGTGCTCGATTCGAACGCCAGCGCTGGTGAGCGCATTGTCCGCATCACCCCCACGCGTGTGGACGCCGTAGACACCACCGGAGCCGGCGACGCCTTCACCGGGGGCTTGGCAGCGCGCTTGGCCGCGGGGGATTCGTTGGCGGAAGCTGCTTCCTTCGCCTCCGTGGGTGCCGCATTGGCCGCCACCAAGAAGGGTACGCAGGCCGCGTACCCTGATGCGGAAGCTGTGGCGCGTAAGCGCAACGGCTAGTCGTCCTTCTGGCACGCTCCCGTTTCACGGGAAACGGTCAGAACCAACACCAGATCCCTTTCGGTCCGTTCCCGGGAGGGATCTGGTGTTTAATCCGAAAGTGGGCGAGGGCCTAGGAATCCGGTTGAGTCCAGAACCAGTGGTGGGCTGGCGCCGCCTTCTGGGTAGCTCAACGTGAGGCTAACTGGACGCTGCATCACCGAGATTGGCAGCATCAATTCGTGTGGTCGTAGTAGGGTCCGCGGTGCACGGCCGGATCCGTCGGAGGAATCTATCCGCAGCTTGAGGCATCGGCTCCAATCATCCCCTTGTTGCTCACCACAGCGGGAGCGGAAGAGCCGCCGAAAGTCGCCAGTGCGATGGTCTTGCCCATGCTCGGGTAACCCGCTCGGCGACGCTCGTGGACCCAGTACAGCTAGTCAGCAGCAAGACCGAAGTAGCCACGACGTTTAGGTGTCTCACGCCCTTGCCTGCCTTCAGTGCCGAACTCCCTTTCTTGATTTGGTCATCGCAACGGAACTGCCGCGTCCACCACAATGATCGTGTGGTCCTCGTGCACAGCGGTGAAGCTATATTCACTCCACCGTGTTGCTTGGGACTGCTCATGGGCAACGTCGTTCCAATCCCAACCGTGTACCGAAGGAGAACCCCGGCCGCATTGCGGTGAGTAAGACTCCATGACGGTCGTACAGAACACCGGTCCGCTTCCGTTATCCAGCACCATGCCGGAGAACAACCGCTCCGCGGCGGGTGAAAGCGCAGTGACAAGGGCAAGGGCAGCGAGAACAAGTGCCATCGGTGCCATGACATAGCGTTCCGGTTTGGACCTGGATATCGCGTTCAGCACCACACCGAGGGCAAAGATCGTGAAGACTACCCAGATTCCCACCCGGGAGAAGGAATCCGAAAGTACAACCAGAAACCCTGCCCTGTTCAAGACAACTATGGCCATGAACCCGTACAACAAGATTGAGAACGCTGAAGCGATTCGATGACCTTGGGGCAGTACACCGGGGTGTTGCCCGCCCCAAGCGAACCTGCCCCACGGGGCACCGAGAGCCAGGGCAAGTTGGAAGAGCAGCAACAGGGAAAGCACGGCAACGAAGATGATGGCGGCCATGAACCGAATCCTACTACCCGATTGCTGAGGCAAGCCGGTGGATTCGCACATTGCCGAGACACAAAAACAGGTGTTGGCGCCGATACATGTTGCCTTCGCTGGGGCGTACCGTGACTTCCATGAGCTCACTTAGCCAGGGTTCCAGTCATGCCGGGCACGCCACGGAACCCACGCGTCGCACGTAATTTTTTGCCCTCAAGGATGCCCATGGCACCGTACCTCCGCAACCACCACCACCATGTGCTGAAGTAGCTCGCACTGGCCATCACGCCTGAAGGCCACGGGATGGTCACTAAGGCGCTTGCCGGGAGAAGACCGCTGATGATTCTGCATCACGGACGAGACCAAGCAGGGAATTTGATCCGGGTACCTCCCGAGGTGCTGGCATCGCTCACTCGCGTCTGGGCTCGACGTCGATGAATGGGAAGGTGACGACCCGCGTTTTTAGCTTGACCCGCTACGGTGCTGCCGCTGGAGTGTTGAGACGGCCCACGGCGAATGGGAATGGAGAGTGCGCTCGGGTGTGTACAGAGCAGCTGGTTTTCCAAGAATATCTAACATTTGCTTATTTAGTACAAACGTGCGACAATTGTAGACCCACCCAAGGAATTCTAGAAGTATGGGACTGTCGATTCGCTTCGACGTGACCTCGATTTCTTGGATGGAACGGATAGCCCAGCCGGGAAGTTAATGCCAGGGCCCGATGCAGCGCTGACGGCCTTGACGCCACTTCCCTCGGAGTTGCCGCTCGATCGGGAATGACGTGCCAGAATTCCTTGCAGGCACCGGGTCATTCATCTCGAGGGTTTCCTCGAGGGCTGTCCACAACCACGACGATCCCTTCCGTGAAGGGATCGCGGCAGATGCAGCTTCAGCACCAAACGGAATGCGCTCAGTGTCGGTCGCCTATGAACGGCGAATCTGGCGCTTCCGGCGGTGAAGGTCAGGGGAAACCTGTCCACTCACCGCACTGTCAGGAAAGGACGGATCAAAATGACATCAAGTCCAGAAACGTTGGTTATTGCGGCCTTCACGATGATCGCGCTACTCAGCGCCTTATCGGCTTCCATGGTCATGCGTTACCGCAAGACCCATCGCGATCAGAATGAACCAAGCGCCGAACAGGCCGCATAAAAATGTAGTTGGCTGGGGAATTGAACGGCCCTAGCCGATGTGCAGTAGAAATTGGAGTGTGACCACATGGTCACACTCCAATTTTGATTCCAGCTCGAAGGCCCTGAACGAACGCTCTGTACGGACAGTTGGTAGCCGAGAATCGATGTCATTAAAACGGTCCGCTGCCGGGTAAAACCACCACAACAAATGAGTCGACGGTTTCCGTTCCCCGAACGAACCGAGCATGCTGACCGGTTCCTATCAGCCAAACGACTACCGAGTCTGCGGCCAAGGTGCGAGACACCATGGTCACGTTGATAGTTACAGGAACGACGAACTTGGGCCCGCACAGGCGGGATCCACCTCCGCCAACAGAGCTCCAGCGCACCTGCTCGCGAGTCGTGGCAGGCTCGATTCACCCATTGCCGGTAGCGCCAGACGCCGCGATGTCCTGTTCAACGCAGCACTCTGACGCATCGAGTATGCATCTTACTGGCGGTAAGTTCCCTGCCGGTCACCGCAAATGCGGGGCTCTTTAGCGAACCCTCGGGCGGTTCTTCAGGCTGAAGCCACCAAATGGTGAAAATGTGATGCGATCAGGGACTACAGTGGCGCGGATGACACCCTAAGCAATTCGTGTCGCAAATCTCTAGGAAGGGCAGCCGTGCACGATCGGATCAAATACTCCCAGTTTCTCGACCTCCGAATGTCGGCCGAACAGGCCGCGGCCTTGATCAAGCCAGGTATGACGGTAGCGATGAGTGGCTTCACCGGCGCCGGCTACCCGAAGGCCGTCCCCGGCGCACTCGCCGCCCTGATGGAGAAGGAGCAGGCCTCCGGCAACCCCTTCAAAATCAACGTGCTCACCGGCGCCTCCACCGCACCGGAGCTTGATGGTGTGCTAGCCAAAGCCGGCGGTATGAATCTGCGCCTGCCCTACATGTCCGACCCGGAGCTGCGACGCCGCATCAATGACGGCGAGATGGAATACATGGATATTCATCTCTCCCACGTGGCACAGCATGCCTGGTTCGGTTTCTACGGAAACATCGACCTGGCCATCATCGAAATCGTTGGTGTCACCGAGGACGGCCAGCTGATCCCATCCTCCTCCGTCGGAAACAACAAGACCTGGTTGGAGATGGCCGACAAGGTCATCCTCGAGGTCAATACCGAGCAGTCCGCCGCGATGGAGGGCATGCATGATGTCTACTACGGCACGGCCCTTCCCCCACACCGCAAGCCCATCGAGCTGACCACCGTCGACCAGCGCATCGGCGAGCCCTACCTGCGCGTGGACCCCGCCAAGATCATCGGTATTGTCGAAACGCATGCGCCGGACCGGCTGAGCCCCTTTGCCCCGGTTGATGAGACCAGCACGCAGATTGCCGACCACCTCTTGGACTTCCTAGATCACGAGATTCGCGCCGGCCGTTTGACCGACAAACTCCTACCCTTGCAGTCTGGCGTGGGAAACATTGCCAATGCTGTGCTCGCGGGTCTTGCCCGCGGCGGATACAAGGGCCTGCAGGCCTACACCGAGGTGATCCAAGATGGCATGCTGTCACTGCTGAAGGACGGAACCCTCGAGTTTGCCTCCGCAACCTCGTTCTCCCTTTCGGCCGCGGGCATCGACGAGTTCAACGCCCACGTTGACTTCTACCGCGAACACATCCTGCTGCGCACCCAGGAAATCTCCAACCATCCTGAGCTTGTCCGCCGGTTAGGGTGCATCGCCCTGAACGGCATGATCGAGGCAGATATCTACGGCAACGTGAACTCCACCAACGTGGTGGGATCACACGTCATGAATGGCATCGGCGGGTCGGGCGATTTCGCCCGCAACGGCTACCTCTCGGTCTTCATGTCCCCGTCGGTTGCCAAGGGAGGCAAGATCTCCGGGATCGTGCCGATGGCCAGCCACGTGGACCACACCGAACACGACACCATGATCCTGATTACCGAACAGGGCCTAGCGGATTTGCGTGGTCTCTCACCCAAGCAGCGCGCACAGGTAGTCATCGACAAGTGCTCGGCTCCCGAGTACCGCCCGATGCTGCAGGACTACTTCGACCGCGCCAAGGTCAGTAGCTACGGGAAGCACACGCCGCACCTGCTGGGCGAGGCCCTGTCGTGGCACCAGCGCTATATCGATTCTGGCGACATGCGTCCGAGTCTTTAAAAGCTGAGGCTCGAGGACTGCCGTAGAGCCCGTTGTGCCCATCCCTCGCGGCGGGCACAACGGGCTTTGTTTCTTAAGCTGTCACCGAGCTGTCCTGGTCTGGTCCCAGGGCCAGCGGCCGAACGTGGTTCGGCTGTTGGGGCAGCACGGTGTTCGGCTGCGCCGGCACCAGCGGGGCGAGGCCCATGCCGGTGCGGTACCACGAGGATTCCGTGGACACCCAGATGGTCATGGGCATTGAAGTGAAGTACCCGGTGTACTCGCGTTCGATGGCCCACCGGGCCGAACGCTCGTAGTAGCTCCAAGAGGCGGCGTTGCGGTTATCGATCACCGTGATCGGCGTGCCACCCATCGACAGTGCATAGGTCAGGCGAGTCTCGGCCATGTACTGGCGGATGCCCAGCCGGCGGTAGGCGGGGTGGACAAACATGCCACCGAGCTCCATGGGTCGCGGCACCTCGGACGGTGCCGTCACCGAGGTGTGCACGATTCCCAGGCCCACGCGGGTGCCTTCGTGCATCGCTGTGACCACAAACTGGGCATGGTCCATGCGTTCGTGCCAGCGGGCATCGGGGTTCAGCGCAAGCGCGGAGAGGGCCTCGCGTTCGATGCCCGTGGGCGCGGCGTAAGACAGGGAGTACTCAATGTTTGGAAGCACTGGGAGCGGTCCTCTAAATGTAAAAGAGAGCGAACAAAAGAAGTGGTTCCCGGAATTACGCCGGGCCGGTTCTTTGGCCGGTAGGGGACCGCTGACCGGTGGTTCCCGGCAGCTTCCTTGTAGGGCCCAGTTTGGGCGTCGAGGAAATCGACAAGGAAATTATTACCCGACGAATGCCATGTTGTAAACACGGCCGATGCGCCCTCGTTTGGCTCCTCAAATTTCGCTCGCAAATTGACTATGAAAATTGCCCCAAATTTCGCGGAACTACGCGGGCTGAGGCCCGAGTCGTGATCCCTGAGATTCTCTGATTTTGCCAAGAATTCACTGGCTTGTTTCGTGACCGCGATGGCACCGAACAAATCTTCGGACCGAGCGCGAATCGCGCCGGCAGTTCTTCACGCGCGAGCAAGAAAGCTAACCATCGATTTGGTGTGTGAAGTGATGCTCGGCTAATCTTGCTAGGTACTCCTTCGGGAGCGACAAATCGGTTCTTTAGCTCAGTTGGTTAGAGCGCTCGCCTCACACGCGAGAGGTCAGCAGTTCGAGTCTGCTAAGAACCACCAACGACAAAAGAGCCCCAGATTTTTCTGGGGCTCTTTTGTCGTCCCGGGGTCGGTAGCCCCGAAGAGGGCCTATTTGGCGTCAATCAATTCTTGGACCAGCGGTTTGACCTTGGTGCCCAGAAGCTCGATGCTGCGCAGCATGGTTTCGTGGGGCAAGGAACCAGCCGAGTACTTGATATCGATCCGCGAGAGGTCGAGCCCGGTGGCGAACTTCGCCATTTTGCGGGCCACAGTTTCGGGGCTTCCTGCTAGCAGTGACCCATCGGGTCCGGCCGAGGCCTCAAAGCGCATGCGGCTCGCTGGTGGCCATCCGCGCTCGGCACCCAATCGGTCCATGGTGACTTTGTAGTGCGGCCACAGGAGGTCCAGCGCCTGCTGGTCGGTGTCGGCGACGAGCCCATGGAAGTGCGCGCCGATACGCTGGGGCTCGTGACCAAATTCCTCCAGTGAGCGCTTGTAGAGCCGCGTTAGCGGTTCAAAGGCCATGGGTGCTCCGCCGATGATGGCTAGGAACAGGGGCAGCCCGTGCCTTGCCGCGCGTACTACCGACTCTGGGCTGCCTCCCACACCGACCCATGCGTCAAGTTTGCCGTTTTCGATCGGCGGGTAAACGGCTTGGTTGCGCAGTGCAGATCGTGTTTGACCGGACCAGCTGACAGGTTCGCCCTTACGAAGTTTGGCAAAGAGGGCCAGCTTTTCTTCGAAGAGCAGTTCATAGTCGGACAGTTCGTAGCCGAAGAGCGGAAAGGACTCCACGAAGGAGCCGCGACCCAGAATGGCTTCGGCGCGACCGTTGGACAGTCCGTCCACGGTAGCGAAGCGCTCATATACACGGACCGGATCATCCGAACTGAGGACCGTTACTGCTGTGCCAAGCCGGATCGTCTCGGTGACCGCGGCGATGGCGCCCAGGACGACCTCGGGAGCTGAGATCGCGTAGTCGTCACGGTGGTGTTCGCCGACTGCAAAGAAGTCGAGCCCTGCGGCTTCGGCGGCTTTGGCTTCGGCGACGACGTTGCGCAATACCTGGGCCGGGTGGAGTGGCTGTCCATTTGCGTCGTGGGTGACGTCGCCGAATGTTTCGACGCCGATCTCGATTTGTTGAGATTTAGTGGTGGGCTCGCTCATAATTTCCTGTGTCTCTCCCTACAAATTTTATATGCGTTTGCATTCACATGACTCCAACGGCGGGGATTCCCCGGTTATTCCCGGGCTTCGTTTAGCTTCCCGTAGACCTCCGGGAAGAGCAGGCGTTCGGGGCATCGAACCGAAGGCAGATCATGCGGCGGTATGGTGGTCTCAGGAAGCGCAAATGACAGGAGAAAGCGTGTCTTCAGGTACGGGCCCGGACAACACCACACCGGAGCCCTCGGGCGAGGATCCTCATCCGCAGGTTTCGAGTATGCGCCGAGTGCAGACGCGGGAAATGGTCAATATTGCTGAGGCCTTAAAGGCGGCTGCTGCCCACGCGAGCACCGCACCTAAGGTACCTCAGGCGCCGTCATCGCCGGTGCAGCTGGCGAACACCTCTCCGCTCAAGCGGAAGCCGCCCCGGGGTAGCAATACGCCGCAGCCGACCTCCGCGGCTCAGGTTGCGATCAATGCCAAGACCGGACAGGTCGGCGTCAGCGCCACCGGTGCCATCGCCTTGCCGCCAAGAGCAAACCCCGCCGCACGCCGGATGATTGCGCGTTTCCTGTCATCCGATACGCCTCCCACCCAAGCATTGAACATTGTTGAGCGGCTCAAGGGCACGCCCTATGCCAACCCCAAGATTAACGCCCAGGACGCGTCGGCGCGCAAGACCCTTAATTTTGCCTTGGACCTGGCCGAGACGATGTTCCGATACGGAGCAGGTGCTCTCGAAGTGGAGACCAGCGTCATCGCGGTGACCGCGGCACTCGGGCTCAGCCACACGGACGTGGACATCACTAACCAGTCCATCCATCTGAACTTCGCTCCGCCCGAGGGAGAGTCGTACTCCATGTTGCGCGTGGTGCGTTCCTGGACCAACAACTTCGCCGGCCTAGCTCATGTGCACCGTCTGGTCTCCGATATTGTCTCCGGAGGCGTGACCCGTCAGCAGTCTGTTGACCGGCTCCGAGAAATTTCTCGACGACCGAAGCCTTTCCCGCGATGGATAGTTGGTGGTGCCTCCGGCACCTTTGCCGCGCTTTTTGTGCTCTTCATCGGTGGATCGGTACCGGGTGCTGCCCTAGCATTTCTCTCGTCATTGGTCGTGGGTCAGATCATCAAGTATTCCGCGCGGTGGCGCGTGCCGGAGTTCTTCTCTATTGCCACCGCTAGTTTCTTTATCACCGCCGTCGCGGTGCTCTTCCATGCGTTGAATGCACCCATTGACCCGGCACTGGTGGTTGCCGGCGGCATTTTGCTGCTGTTGCCCTCGGCGCGCTTCGTTTCGGCGCTGCAAGACGCCATCAATGGGTTCCCCGTCACTGCGGCCGGACGTTTCTTCTCCGCGGCGTTGAGTTACGCCTCGATCTTGACCGGCATTATGACGGCGTTGGTGGGAGGGGCGTTGCTCGGGGCCCCACAACTTGATGTTCGGGTTATCGACAAGATCGTTTACCCGGGTTGGATATTGGCGGCCCTCGTAGTTGTTGCCGTCATCATGGGAGCCATCACCGAGCAATCGGATACCAAGTTGCTGCTGCCCACCGGTGCCATTGCGCTGCTGGGCTATCTGATCCTGCTGGGCATTGAAGCGCTCGGTGTGGGAGATCGTGCCGCGCCCGCGGTGGCCGCGACATTCATCGGACTGGCTGGACGCTGGGTTGCCTACAAGATGAATGCCCCTCAGCTGGTGCTCGCCGCTCCCGCCATTGTGTTCCTCTTGCCCGGATTGATGATCTTCCGTTCCATGTATGGGATCGTCTTCGACGTTGCTGACATGTCCGGTGCCATGGTGGATATGTTCACCGCCTTCACCATCATGATGGCGATCGCCGGTGGCGTCATCTTCGGCGATACGCTTGCTCGGCCACTGATCGGTGCCGAAGCGCTGGCTCAGCGCCGCTACATCCGACGCCGCTAGTACCTCGGCGGGATCACTGGAATGCTCCAGTCGATCGGCGCTGCACCCTGGGCGACGAGCAGGGTATTGGCCCGACTAAAGGGCTTGGAGCCGAAGAATCCGCGGCGTGCCGAGAGGGGAGAGGGGTGCGCCGATTCGATCATCGGGATCCCTTTCAAGGTCGGGGCCAAAGACTGGGCATCATTGCCCCACAGGATTGCCACCAGTGGGCCACCGCGGGCAGCAAGGGCGGCCATTGCGGTGTCGGTGATGGCTTCCCAGCCCAGCTTCCGGTGCGAACCTGCGGTGCCCGCGGCCACGGTTAATACCCGGTTCAACAGCACCACTCCTTGCTGTGCCCAGGCCGAAAGGTCGCCGTGCACCGGCACCGGCACCCCCGTGTCATCGTGCAACTCGGTATAGATGTTCTTGAGGCTGCGCGGGATCGGGCGGAGTGCTGGGAGCGTGGCAAAGCTCAGCCCCATTGAATGCCCAGGCGTCGGATAGGGATCCTGGCCCACGATCAGCACCCGAGCCTCGGCCAACGGTCGAACAAAGGCCCGCAGAATGTTTCCCGGTGCTGGAAGGACCTGCTCACCACCGGCCAGTCGTGTTTGTAGCTCCCCGGCCAGCGCGATGAGTTCACCCTCCACGGGTGCCAGCGCTTCTGCCCAGTCGGCTGCCATATGCCCACTCGCAACCGCTGCGCCAAGTCCACTGGCAAAGGGGTACGGATCCGTGGCCGAGGTATCCGGTGGAAGGTCAAAAAGCGGCATTTCGTGGGGGTCCATGTCATACATTGTGGATCGAAAACTCTCTTGATGGGCAATTACCGCGGTGCTGGGGCACGTTAGAATAATTACAGTTGGGGCAGATTGCCCGGCAGTTCTCCATCGTGTGAGAACTGGATTGTTGAGGGACGTGCGATGTCTAGCGAGGCACTTGGGATCGAATTTGAGCCCGATGAATCTAGCGATCTGGACGAGCGTTCCCAGCGGATTCTCGCGCTGGAGCGCCGGTGGTGGAAATACGCCGGAGCCAAGGAACAAGCCATTTCGGAAATGTTTTCTATCTCCCCGACAAACTACTATCAGCTACTTAACACACTCATCGACACGGACGCGGCATTGGCTTATGACCCCATGCTGGTCAAGCGATTGCGTAGACTCAGATCGACGAGGCATCGCGCTCGGTCGGAGAAACGGCTCGGAACCGAGGCGTGAAAGCAACGCATCTGGGGTGCTTCGGTGCCCGGACACGTTGGTTTTCCAACCCGGGCGCCTGCCCACATTGCAAGAGACATCACCGAGGACGGGCATGACCAACTATCCGCGCGATGAATTCGATCGCGTCCCAGAGTTCAACAACCGTAGCGGTTCGCACCGCGAAAACGGTTGGGCAGCTGCCGCCAGCGTGGGCGGGGCTCGCTCCGGCCTGAGCTGGCTGATGGCTTTCGGCGTGATTGCACTTGTAGTGGGACTGTTATCGTTCACCGTCCTGCCCAAGTTCGTTGCTACCTCCAAAGATCCGGCACCGGTTGCCGCGAGCAGTAGCTCCAGCGACGCGACGGCCACCGAAGCAACCTCCTCCACCGAGCCATCGTCCAGCAACGAGTCTGTTGACCCGAGCGATTCAGTTGACCCGAGCGAGTCTGTTGACCCGAGCGAGCCGGGCGAAGAACCCTCATCCGAGCCCTCTTCGAGCGAATCCGAGAGCGCAAGTCCAAGCGACCTGCCCGCGGATGTTGACGCCACCCTGGCCATGGGCGTCTACAACGGATCCGAAACCGGTGGCCTGGCAGGAATTGCTCGCGCCCAGCTGCAAAGCGCCGGCTTCGTAAACGCCTTCGCCGATAACTGGACCAAAAAGGTCACCCACTCGACCGTTTACTACCGTGTCGAGTCCCAGAAGGCCACTGCCGAGGCAGCCGCTCAGGAACTGGGCATCACCTCGGTCATGCAGAGTGCTAACATCCCGGGAAATATTGCCATTGTCCTGGGAAGTACTTACAGCTAAGTCGCGGTAGGCGGAACTACGCTCTCGGCAAAGACCCACAGCTTGCACTCCGAGTGGTTGAGTGCCAAGATTTGTATTAGCACTCACACGTCTCGACTGCTAATACGTTCGAATTATCGAGCGGAAATACGCGGTTTCGGGACGGAGTTCGAGTGAGTCCTTGACCAGGGCAGCGAGAAGATTTTGCGATCGTCCCATGACATCGTGGATTCTTCGTCCGTCGCGGGCGTTGCCTCAGGTCGTAGATACGCATGAACGTCCCGAAAGGACATAAGCCACTATGGCCAAAATGATTGCATTTGACGAGGAAGCACGCCGCGGCCTTGAGCGCGGCCTGAACATCCTGGCCGACGCCGTCAAGGTTACCCTTGGCCCGCGTGGACGCAACGTCGTCTTGGAAAAGAAGTGGGGCGCACCCACAATCACCAACGACGGTGTCTCCATTGCCAAGGAGATCGAGCTCGACGATCCGTACGAGAAGATCGGCGCGGAACTCGTCAAGGAAGTTGCCAAGAAGACCGACGACGTCGCAGGCGACGGCACCACCACCGCCACCGTTCTGGCTCAGGCACTGGTCAAGGAAGGCCTGCGCAACGTTGCTGCCGGCGCTGACCCGCTGTCCCTGAAGCGTGGCATCGAAAAGGCCGTTGAAGCCGTCACCGTCGAGCTGCTGGCTTCCGCCAAGGAAATCGAAACCAAGGAACAGATTGCTGCTACCGCATCGATCTCCGCTGGTGATAACGAAATCGGCGCCTTGATCGCCGAAGCACTGGACAAGGTCGGCAAGGAAGGTGTCATCACCGTTGAGGAGTCGAACACCTTCGGCCTCGAGCTTGAGCTCACCGAGGGTATGCGCTTCGACAAGGGCTACATCTCGGCCTACTTCGTCACCGACAACGAGCGTCAGGAAACGGTCCTTGAGGATCCGTACATCCTGATCGTCAACTCGAAGATCACCAACGTCAAGGACATGGTTTCGATCCTTGAGAAGGTCATGCAGTCCAACAAGCCGCTGCTGATCATCGCCGAGGACATCGAGGGCGAAGCCCTTGCTACCTTGATCGTGAACAAGATCCGTGGTCTGTTCAAGTCCGTCGCCGTCAAGGCTCCGGGCTTCGGCGACCGTCGTAAGGCCATGCTGGCCGACATCGCCATCCTCACCGGTGGCCAGGTCATCTCCGAGGAAATCGGCCTGAAGCTCGAAAACGCCACCATCGACCTGCTGGGCTCTGCTCGCAAGGTTGTTGTCACCAAGGACGAGACCACCATCGTCGAGGGTGCGGGCGACGCCGAGGAGATCGCCGGTCGCGTGAACCAGATTCGCGCCGAAATCGAGAACACGGATTCGGATTACGACCGCGAGAAGCTGCAGGAACGTCTGGCCAAGCTGGCCGGCGGCGTTGCAGTCATCAAGGCCGGTGCCGCAACCGAGGTTGAGCTCAAGGAACGCAAGCACCGCATCGAAGATGCAGTGCGTAACGCCAAGGCTGCTGTTGAAGAAGGCATTGTCGCCGGTGGCGGCGTTGCCCTCATCCAGGCCGGCGCTGCTGCGTTCGCCAAGCTGCAGCTCACGGGCGACGAGGCAACCGGTGCGAACATCGTTCGCGTTGCCATCGAAGCTCCGCTGAAGCAGATCGCCTTCAACGCCGGCATGGAGCCGGGCGTTGTCGCCGACAAGGTCAAGGGTTTGCCTGCAGGCCACGGCCTGAACGCAGCTACCGGCGTCTACGAGGACCTCCTCGCCGCCGGCGTGAACGATCCGGTAAAGGTCACGCGCTCTGCCCTGCAGAACGCCGCGTCCATTGCTGGTCTGTTCTTGACCACCGAAGCCGTTGTCGCTGATAAGCCGGCTCCGGCCGGCGCAGCAGCACCGGGTGGCGACGACATGGGTGGCATGGGCGGCATGGGCGGATTCTAATCCCCCCGTTGCCCCACCACGCCTACGCGCGTTAGCAGTACCTAGCTAAGACCGAAAGCCGCTTTCCAGCGGTGTACCGAATACCCCCGGTAGGGGAGCTTCGGTGCATCTGCCCCGGATGGCGGCTTTCGGCTTTAACTCGACTGACTTCGGTTTACTATGGGCCCATGGCCACTATTGAAGAGCCGCTCTCCGGCGGCAACGCCACGGCCGAGGTGGTGCGCGTGGACTCAACCGTTCGCAAGCCCTGGCGCACCAGCACCCCATCGGTACACCGGTTCATGACGCACCTACGGGAACAGGGGCTGCACGATGTCCCAGAGCCGCTTGGCCGCGATGTTGATGGGAGACAGGTCACCGAGTTTATTTCGGGTCGTAGCGTCCCCTTAGATCGGCCCCTATCGGATCCTGTCCTGCGCGACGTCGGTCGGATCGTTCGGCAAATTCACGACGCTTCGGCTTCTTTCTCACTCGGGGAGGAGGATTCGTGGAACACCGTGATTCCTGTTAAGCATGCAGATTTGGTCTGTCACAACGATCTGGCTCCGTGGAACCTGATCATTGGACGGAACATGGCCTTTATCGATTGGGACGGAGCCGGACCGAGCACCCGATTATGGGACCTGGCCTATGCCGCGCAGTCGTTTGCTTTCCTCGTGGACGGCCAAGAACCGAAGGCTGCAGCAGCTCGGCTTCGCGCCGTCGTTATTGACGGTTATCACGCCGATGGCCCACTGCTCGTCGGACTGTCGGCGGCCATGGTGGCAAGAACTCAAGCCATGTACGACCTGCTGGCGGATTCTTATCGAGATGGAATCCAACCGTGGGGCAGTATGTTCGTCGAAGGGCACGGGGAGCACTGGGCAAAAGCCGCGAGATTCGTTAAGGACCATGAAACACTTTGGGACCAGTGCCTAAATGCGTAGTACCTACCCTATTATCGGCGTCAGCCCCTAGCCGCGCAAGGAAGCCAAATCATTGAGCTCTGCTTCAAGATTGGCTCTGGCTGCGCCCTCCCACAAGCTGCGCGCCCGTTCACTTGAGTACAGCGACCCGCCCTCCAAGAGTCCACGCAGAATCAGCGTGCGTCCTCGAGCAAAATCTGTGTCTGGCACATGGGCGTACTCACGCCGCACCGCTTCGGTGTAACGCTTATAGGCGGCCGCGGGGCGAGCGAGCACTTCCAGATCCGCATCACAGAGGAGAGCGCCACTGGTATCTCCCGGCGTGGGCTTGTGCGTGCGAGTCAAGAGAACCAGCCGAACTACCTCATCAACCACCTGCGGATCGATCCTGAGTTCGCCGAGCCGAGTGGCTGCCAGCGCTGCTGATTCTTCCTCGTCGATTGGTGTCCCGCGATACACCGCATCGTGGAACCACGCCGCCAAGCGCAGCGCGAGGAGATCGGCTCCATGCTCTGCCGTATCGCTCAGTGTGTCCAGCGCCTTGAGGACGGCCAGCAAATGTGCTCGATCATGGTACTGACGCTGCTCTTGACTCCAGCAATCCAAAAGCTCATTTCCCAGTGCCGGAGCATTCAGGCCCAACGCCTCCCAGCGGGATGACAACACCGCATCCAGCCGCTCGGGGCGTTCCTTGGACCGTACCCGTAGCCCCGAGGCGATGAGCCGGCGGACTAACTCGGTCGCTGGGACCGAGATGGCGCCGGCGGCCACTAATTGCTCGTGGAGTCGCAGTGGAACATCGTAGTGGTCGCGGTCGAAGGCGCGCTCGGGAACGTCATGGGCCCGGGCAAAATCGTGCAATTCATCGATCGACAGGTCGGAGACCAGATGCGAGAAGAGCGTTCCGTGGGCCGGCCATGCCGGGGGATCAATGAGGATGGACACGTTCTCAGACTAATACGCGTCAGCTCTCCCGGCACGGACCGCGCCACGTGGGGCAGTCTCAGTAGGTGAACAGTGACGCGTTGGCGGCCTCCGCCTCGTCGTATTGCACCGAGGCGCGGTTCAATGCGGTACCGATGGAGGTTAGCGATTCCTCGACACGAGCCTGGGTGTTGCGCCAGTCGACGACCACCGATTGGAAATTCGTCGAGGCGGCGCCCTGCCACGTGCCTTGCAGATCTTGCAGTGAGGAGGTCAGTGAATTCACCTCCGCCCGCACACGCTCGATGGTGGCTTGCAGGTTCATGGATCGGGCCTGCATTTCGTTGGTATTAGCGGCAAAAGTGCTCATGATTGATTTGGCTCCCACATGATGGCGTTTGGCACCGTGGCGGGAATACTACTGGCCGCGGCGGGAGGCAGCCCAAGACTAGCCGGAAGTGCCTTCGTGCCTAGGCTAAAGCGGACACCCCGCCGCGAACCCAAGGTACGCAACGGGGTGTGGAAAAGCTCCGAAGGTCAATCTCAGTCGATCTCGAGACTGCTGTCCTCCGGCTCGTCTTCTGGTTTGACCCAGGGCAGGTGGATCGACATGGTCGCCCCGCCACCGGCTGTTTCGCTCAGGCGGATCGAACCGTCGTGCTGGGCGGCAATGGCGGCAACAATGGCCAGACCAAGTCCGGTGCCTCCGGTTTCGCGCTGCCGCGAGGAATCGGAACGGTAGAAACGCTCAAAGATCCTCCCGGCGTCCTCCTCGGAGATACCTGGTCCATGATCGCGAATTTCTAATACTGCATCCGAACGTCCGTCGATCACCGGCTTAACGCCCACGGCGATCTCGATGTCGGTGCCCTCCGGGGTATACCGCAGGGCGTTGGTCATCAGGTTCGCCACCACCTGCCGCAGCCTTGCTTCATCTCCGCTGGTCGGCGCTGGCTGTGGTGCCCCGCCATCCAGGCCCATCAATCGCACCTTGCGGTCGGTGGCGTTGACCCGGGTGTCCTCGGCCGCGTCGCTGGCCAGGAGCAGGAGATCAACTGGCTTGCGGTCCAACGGGCGCTGCTCGTCCAGCCGTGCCAGGGTCAGCAGATCCTCGACCAGTTGACCCATGCGCTTGGATTCGGCCTCGATACGGCCCATGGCGGTGCGCAGCATCTCCGGGTCGGCCAGTCCGCCCTGGCGATAAAACTCGGAGTAGCCCTGGATAGTCACCAGCGGGGTGCGCAGCTCGTGGGAGGCGTCCTGGATAAAGCGGCGCATCTTGCGTTCGGAAGCGGCTCTGCCACGGAAGGCATGTTCGATGTGGGCCAGCATGGCATTAAGCGATCGGGAGAGCCTCCCCACCTCGGTTTCGGGCGGGTAGTCCTCCACTCGTCGGGACAGGTCACCGGCGGCAATGGCGGCCGCGGTGCGTTCAACGCGCAACAACGGCAGCAAGGCGCGGGTGGTGATCCCGTAGGCGATCATCGACATCAACAAGGTGGCCAGCATGCCGGTGGACATCACCAGCATGGCCGCCTTAGTCACGGTGTCCTGTACCGCGCCCATCGGCAGGGCATAAATCAGGTCGTAGTCGGTGCGTGGAAGATCAACGATGCGCACCCGCCACCCGCCCGAATTTTCCGTGCTTCCGGCCACCGAGATTGAGGCAGCGGCGTCTTCACGGAGATGCGTTAAGTCGTTGGCATCTAGCTGGGGAATGTCGGTGGCATCGCTGGTGGTGGCCGTGTTGTGCGGCATCGTATAGAGAATGCTGCCAGACTCGTCCCGCAGGTCCCCATAAAAACGGGCCAGCCCATTGGATTTGGGGTTGATGGAGGAGATGCCCGCGTAATCGTTGAGCATGGTGGCGGTGATGGTTGCCGAGTTGGACTTCAGATCCGTGTCTAATTGAGCGGTGAGCATCAGTCGTAGTGACTGAGCCGAGCCGAGGGCCGTGACCCCGATGCCCGCAATCATCAGGGCGCTCATCAGGGCCACCAGCTTGGTCCGCAACGAGACTTGTCGCCAGAATCTGCGGGCGCTTTCCACGTGGGGGAACCGGCCTTTCGTTTAGCGGCGGTCGGCCGTGCGCATGAGGTAACCGACACCGCGCTTGGTTTGGATCAGGGATGGCCACTCCGGGCGCGCATCGATCTTGCGGCGCAGATACGAAATGTAGGATTCCACGATTGAGGCGTCACCATTGAAGTCGTATTCCCACACGTGGTCAAGGATCTGGGCTTTGGAGAGAACCCGGTTGGGGTTCATCATCAGGTAGCGCAGCAGCTTAAATTCGGTGGGGGAGAGATCAATAACTTCGCCCGAGCGGCGGACCTCATGCGCGTCGTCATCCAGCTCTAGGTCATCAACGCGAATGATCGCACCGTCTTCCTCGGCTGGTTGTGTGCGGCGGAGCACCGCGCGGATGCGGGCAACCACCTCGTCGAGGCTGAAAGGCTTGGTGACGTAGTCGTCCCCGCCCACTGTCAGACCCGTGACCTTGTCCTCGGTGTCATCACGTGCGGTGAGGAAGAGTACGGGGAAATGCTTGCCCGCGGCACGCAGCCGTCGGGTGATGGTGAAGCCATCCATGTCCGGGAGCATGACGTCCAGCACGGCGAGGTCAGGGGTGTCTGCCTCTACCGCGGCGAGGGCCTCGCGGCCGTTGGCTGCAGCAACAACCTCAAAACCCGCGAAGCGCAGGGAGGTGGAAAGCAATTCACGGATGTTCGGTTCGTCGTCGACGACCAGGAGCTTTGCTTCGGGAGTTTTGGCATTCATGGATACCAGTCTGCAACCGCTAACTGTATGAATCCTGTGAGTTGCTTGAGAGGCCAAGCTTCCCTGACCTCAAGGTTGCCTCTAATTTCGCCCGAGTTTGCCGTGCAAGGACGCTTAGTTGGAGCCCCGGCGCTGGCGGAAGTTCAGCACCAGTATCACCATGAGCAGGATGAAGGCGATCGGTAAACCATAGAGCGACACGGCTAGCAGGGCCGGAGTGGGGCTAACATGCATCACGTATTGGATCAGGATGATGACCAGGGTGGCCAATGAGATGGTGGCGATAGCGCCGGCCAAAAGCGTAAGTAGGCGTTGGGCTGGGGGCGTGGTGGCGGGGGTGTTCACGGGTTAAAACTACCGCGCCGGTGAGCGTGGCCCCTAAATGCTTGTGACATCTGGCCTTGGAGAAGGTAAAAGCCGTTGATGTCGTACCCTAGAAGATATAAGACTTCCCCGGACGCATGAGCCCGCCCACAAGCCCCAAAAGGGGTCGGAATGCATGGTTTCGCGCCGGGAGATCATAAGAATTGGGATCGCGGAACAAACTTTGAATCCGGCGATACCCATTGAGATGCAAGAACCGAGGTAGTTAGACGTGCCAACCGGCAAAGTGAAATGGTACGAGCCCTCAAAAGGGTTCGGGTTCCTGGTAACCGACGAGGGCCAGGAAGTGTATTTGAACGCGTCAGCGTTGCCCGCGGGAGTGACCGAGCTACGCGCCGGTACACGCATGGAATTCGGCATCGCCGAAGGACGCAAGGGCGCCCAGGCGCTAAGCGTACGCATTCTGGACGCCGCGCCCTCCCTGGCGCGCGCCAAGCGTAAGCCGGCAGAGGACACGGCCATATTGATCGAGGACCTCATTAAGGTGCTCGACTCGGTCTCCAATGGGCTGCGTAGCGGCCGTTACCCCGAAAAGGCGCAGGGTGCCAAGATGGCGGCAGTCCTGCGCGCCGTAGCCGACGATTTGGACGCCTGATCACATGGCACGCAAACCACTACTTGATACGACCCTAGCCAAGGCAGTAGACCAAGCTCGCGCTGCACTACTGGAAATTACCGACGAGTCCACGATCGGTGAGCATCTTGATTCGCTCAACGACGGCGAACGACTGGTGACTCACCTCTTTGATGCACTCCAGCCTGGCTACGAAGGTTGGTGCTGGTTCTCAACGGTGACCCGTGTTGCCCGCGCTCAGGCCAAGGACATCACCGTATGTGAGGTGGGCATCCTTCCTGGCAAGGGAGCACTCCTGGCTCCGGCTTGGGTTCCCTGGGCCGAACGCGTGCGTCCGGAAGAAATTGACGCCGAGCGTCGCGCCGCCGAGGAAGCAGCAGCCATCGCCGAAGGCGCCGTGTTCAGCGAGGTCGAAGACGCCGACTCAAGCCAGTTCGCAGCCCACCCGGACGCCGCCGAGGAATCGATCGATGACGAAGGGACCGCGGCTGAAGAGCTCAGCGATCCGGACGAAGGCGACTCCAAATAGGAGATTAGTCAACCGGGAGATTTTTCACCCGATTTAGCTAAGGGAGTGGCCAGCGATCGGTGATCGTTAGCGACTCCCTTTGCTGTTGGGGCCACGGCGTGAACCGCCACTGCAGAAAAGGGGCGTTACCCGGGGACCCGGAAATGATTCCGATTCCCCGGGTAACGCCCCCGGTTCGCAGCTCAGTGATTAGCTGTTTTTTAGCACATATTCGATGCATTTAAGCAGGGCAGATACGTCGTCGGGCTCGATGGCGACGAAGGTGGCCACGCGCAGCTGGTTGCGACCGAGCTTGCGGTACGGCTCGACGTCAACCACACCGTTGGCGCGCAAGGTCTTGGCCACAGCTGCCGCATCGATGGAATCATCGAAGTCAATCGTGGCGATGACGTTGGAGCGATCTTCGGCTGCAACGACGTATGGGGTGGCAACCTCGGACGCTTCTGCCCAGTTGTAGATGCGCGAGGCGGAGTCCGCGGTTCGAGCTGCAGCGAATGCCAATCCACCGTTGCTGTTGAGCCACTGCACCTGAGCGTTAAGCGACACCAGGGTGGAGAGTGCTGGAGTGTTGTAGGTCTGGTTCAGGCGCGAGTTGTCGATCGCCGTTTTCAGGTTCAGGAAGTCCGGAATCCACCGGTCGGAGGCTGCGATCTCCTCGGCGCGCGCAATGGCGGCGGGGGAGAAGAGCGCAATCCACAAACCGCCATCGGACGCGAAGTTCTTCTGTGGCGCGAAGTAGTAGACGTCGGCCTGCGAGACATCAACATCCAAACCGCCTGCGGCGGAGGTGGCGTCGATGATGACCAACGAACCTTCGTCTGCGCCTTCAACACGGTGCACGGGAGCCGCGACGCCGGTGGAGGTCTCGTTTTGAGGCCAAGCGTATACGTCGACGCCAGCTTCGGCCACGGGAGTCGGTCGGGTGCCGGGCTTGGAAACGATGATGGAAGACGGTGCCAGGAACGGTGCCTTGTTGGTGGCTGCGGCGAATTTTGAACCGAATTCGCCGAATGAGAGGTGCTGAGCCTTGTTGCGGACCAAGCCGAAGGATGCGATGTCCCAGAACGCGGTGGAACCGCCCACACCGAGAACCACTTCATAGTCAGCCGGGGCATTGAAGAACGTCTTCAACCCCTCTTGGATGTCGCGAACTAGGTTTTTCACCGGGGCCTGGCGGTGCGAGGTGCCCAGGAGCTTTGTACCGGCATCCAGCAATGCCTGAACCTGCTCGGGGCGCACCTTCGACGGTCCTGCGCCGAAACGTCCGTCGACGGGCAAGAGTTCTTGGGGAATAGTCACGGCAGTGCTCATGTTGCTCCTCATAAAGGTGTTTTTTGCTTGAACACCCTCGCTGCGCCATTCTCCTCACGCGCGCTGCGGGTGCCAGTACATCAATAATCGCGCACGCTGGCTCCCAATGTGTAATAAGGCGTCCGAAATGTGAACGCGTGACGCGGGTAGAGTGGAAAGTGTAGTGAACTGTTGAAAAATCGACCCATGCGGGAGCTGCACACGTGTCTGACCTGATCGATACCACCGAAATGTATTTGCGTACCATTCTTGAACTCCAAGAAGAGGGCGTTGTTGCCTTGCGCGCACGTATTGCTGAGCGGCTTGGGCATTCCGGGCCAACGGTCTCGCAAACGGTGGCCAGGATGGAACGCGACGGGCTGGTCATTGTGAATACCGATCGCCACCTGGAACTCACCGAACAGGGCGCTGCCCTCGCCACCGGCGTTATGCGCAAGCATCGCCTTGCCGAGCGCCTTTTGGCCGATGTGATCGGACTTGAGTGGGAATTCGTCCACGAGGAAGCCTGCCGCTGGGAGCACGTGATGAGCGAACGCGTTGAGCAGCGACTCTTCGCCCTGCTCGGCCGACCAGATGTCTCCCCCTATGGAAACCCGATCCCGGGGCTCGAAGCCCTCGGTGGTCCCGGTTTCGCCGAAATCTCCGTACGTGTTCAGAATCTCGATTCCGCGCTGTTGGATGGCAACGTGGGACCCGTTCGAGTCGAGCGACTTGCCGAGACCATTCAGGTGGAACCCGAACTGCTCGTACAGCTTGATGAGGGCGGAATTCGCCCCGGTGCCCTAGTCACGCTGGAACGGGCCGGAGAATACGTGGTGGTCCGCGTTGAAGGAATTGACGGCGCGTTGGAACTTCCCACCGAAGTTAGTGCCCATGTATTTGTCCGTCGCTTGGATGATAACGGAATTGTAACTTTGGTATAAATCCCGGTAGTGTTGCACCTTGGATTGCACTAGGCAATCTCTCTTGATCCGGTTCGCATAACCCTACCGGCGGATCTGGGAGCATGGATTTCCGGTAGGGGCGGAGGACCCATTCAACCGTTGCATGGCTTTTGGCCATGGATCTTGGGGTGAAGTCGAGTCCGCTTTGGTGGGCACGGCCGAGTTGATCTCATGACTCGAATCCGACAGCTAACTTCGCAGGCGATACATGAGAGGTTGTCATTTGACACAGCAGCACACTTCCGGACGTCGCCGTGCGCCCGGGGCAGTTGATGCTTCACCTGTTGAAGAATCGCTAGACCAGATTGTTGAATCCGCACTCAGCGGCGAAAGTTCTTCCCGTTCATCCGGCCGACGCGCATTGAGCGTAGTCCCTGAAGCCGTCGATGCATCGGACGCAGCACAGTACATTGGCCGCCGCTTTAATGCGGCGCTGCGCTACGGTGCCCTGCCCGATCAGGCAGAGATTGCCGCCTCCGAAATCGTCGTACTGCCCTCGGCTGTTATCGAGCCGGCCCCGTTGCCTACCGGCTCAGATGAGATGGACAATGTTCTGGCGCTCGCGCCGGTCAAGAAGCATTCTCGCCTTGGTTTCGCGCACAAGCTCGCTGCTGTTGCTGCGGTTTCGGGTCTGGCGTTTGCTGCGGCGACTCCCGGTCAGGAAACCGAAGAGCTTGCCGCCGACACGCAGCGCGTGGCCGAGTCCGTCGTTGTTGACGTCAAGGCCCCGGCCAGTGAAGAAGTTTCCATTGTTCGGGCATCGGTGACCAGCAAGTTCACCAAGGAAGACAAGCTGGCGACGGTCATGACCGCAGCCGGTGGGGACGTTACCAAGATTGCCACCTCTGGTGTTCTGGCCCAGCCGGTTGACAATGTTCGATTGACCTCGCGATTCGGATACCGCAAGAATCCGACGGCAGCCGGCTACATGAACCACAATGGTCTGGACTACGGAGTTCCCCTGGGCACGCCGGTCAAGGCCGCTGCCGCAGGCATCGTCGTTCAATCGGAACTCGCCGGTCACTCCGGTTACCGCGTGGAGATCGACCACGGCAATGGTTTGCACACCAGCTACAACCACAACTCGGTCTTGAAGGTAAAGGTCGGACAAAAAGTTGAGCGTGGCGACGTAGTTTCTTTGAGCGGTAGCACGGGCAACTCAACCGGCCCTCACCTGCACCTTGAGGTCATCGTCAACGGCCAATGGGTCAACCCCGAAGCCTGGTTATAACGACAATTGTCACCGTTCCGTGATCAGAACGTGACTTTTGGATTCGCTTCATATATTCTAGATACGTGACCAGGGATCAACCCTGTTCACCGCCGCGGGAAGTGCCGAGCACTGCCAGCCCACGGTGTCCGTTCAAAACTCGTTTGGCAGTGGCGGGGGACCCACTTTCGGTTTCCACACAGGAAGCCTTGGGGTTAAGTAGTTCGGTCTAGGGACCGGATTGCCGAGTGACTCCCACTCGAACCCGACAGCTCACCTCGTAGGCATCAGGAGAGGCAATACCACGTGACTACACGTCAAGCACTAGGCCGCCACCGCGCGACCGCAGTTCGGACCAACCCACTAGAGTCCATCTCGAAGGCAGTCGCCTCGAACGCTGGATCGGTTGGCCGTCAGGCAGCAGTAATTGCAGCCGCATCAGGTCTCGTACTGACCCTCGGTGTTCCGGCAGCTCAGGGAAATGTTTCCCGCGAAGCAACCGCCGTTCCCGTTGAAGGCCTCTCCGCAGAGCGCGTCGCCGTCAAGGCAGTTTCTGTCTCGGCAAAGCAGAGCAAGGATCTGACGATCGAGCGCGCAGCGTTCACCTCTAAGCCGGCACCGGCTCCCGTAGTTGTCGCCGTGGCCAATGAGGTCACTGCCCAGACTTCCTCCAGCTCGAACTCCACCGCACCGGTGACGCGTTCCAGCTCGAATGCAACCTCAAACTCGAACTCGACGTCAAACTCGACCTCGAACACGAGCTCACGCTCCACTTCGAACAGCGATTCGGATGCCTCCGCACCGGTCACCCGCTCGAACCGCGAATCCTCCAGCGAATCGTCTTCAGCTGCTGAAGCACCGGCCGCCAAGAGCGACTCGGTCAACACCGCAAACCTTTCCGGTATCGCGGCAACCGCAGTCAAGTACGTTGGCGTTCCCTACGTATGGGGCGGCGGCTCACCGTCGGGTTGGGATTGCTCGGGCTTCGTAGCTTACGTCTACGCCCAGAACGGCATCAACATCTCACGCGGCACCTCTGCCATCCGCGCATCGGGCCAGTTCGTTCGCACCAGCAGCCCCAAGCCGGGCGACCTGGTCTTCCAGAACGGTGGCGGTCACGTTGGCATCTACCTCGGTGGCGGCAAGATGATCGGCGCTCAGAACCCGACCGTTGACACCATCATCCACGATGTATCGCGCAACCCGCTCTACGGTTACTACACCCTCAAGGGCTAATCGAAAACTTCACAAATCCCCGGTTGATCTCATTGGATCAACCGGGGATTTGCGTTTAACCCGAGAATCGTCGACTTGACGAACTGTCGCTCGCTGAGCTTTGCTCGCCGCCTCGATGTACACCAGGGGAAATTTTGGTGGCTTTTTAACCAGATGCCCCCAAATGTGCGCAAAAACCTGCTTTCTTGTTTTAGGCTAGGGCACAGGAGCCAAAGCCGAGTGCCGCGTGCGCCGACGTGAGGGATTTCCGTTGTGAACGGGTCCCTTAGTTGCGCCGGGTCAGGATCTAAGGATGCGCCCATGCGAACCCTAGTACTGAATGCAGGATTTGAACCACTGGCGGTTGTTACTTTTCGCCGGGCGCTGCTCCTTGTCCTCACGGGGAAGGCCACCGTCCTGGCAGATGACGACCGCGACCCCATCATGGGGGTCAACCAGGTCATGCCACGACCGACGGTGATTCTCCTGAACCGCTACATCCGCACACCGTATCGAAATGTCGCCCACGTTTCGCGACGCGGAGTGCTCCGCCGTGACGGTCACAGCTGCGGCTACTGCGGACGCAGCGCCAACACGATTGACCACATCACCCCGCGTTGCCGCGGGGGAGAAGATTCATGGGAGAATTTAGTGGCAGCCTGCCAGAGCTGCAATAGCGTCAAAGCAGACCGGACGCTTGCGCAACTCGGCTGGAAACTACGGTTCGCCCCCAGCAGACCGCGTGGTGCGCAGTGGTTCATCACCGAACTCGAGCGCCCCGCAGAAGCATGGAGTCCCTTCTTACGGAGTGCAGCATGAAATATGATGCGATCATCGTGGCCGGCGGCCGCGGATCACGCTTGGGCGGCGTCAGCAAACCCCTCCTTGAACACCATGGCGAAACGCTACTCGAGCATTCGTTAAATGCGGTACGTGAAGCCCAAAGCATTGCCGTGGTGGGTGCTCACGCATTGGCCGAAGCGGTCACCCGGTACATGGATTCTGCACCAGATTACCAACGCGTGGTCATCACCCGCGAGTACCCCAGCTTTGCTGGACCTGCCGCAGCAGTGGCTGCAGGACGTGCCGCGTTGGACGATGGCCCAGATGACGAGGACGCGCAGCAAGCGAATCAGCCCTCGGCACTCACCGTTGTTTTGGCGTCTGACCTCTTAGACCCGGGACCGGTAGTCCAAGCCCTGCTGAAGGCAACGCTGAATCCAGCCCCGGGCACCGAAGCGTGGGTCCCGCAGGATGCTGCCGGAGTTTTGCAGACGCTCTCCTGCGCAATCCTTACCGATTCTTTGCGTCGCGCCATCACGGTGGCTTCGGAACCGCGGGGAAGTCTTGAAAATGCATCAATGATGCGTCTGCTTGCTACAGTGCAGATGGAGCGACTGAAGCTTCCCGACGCGGACTTCAGTGACATCGATACGCCCGGGGACGCCGGGCGGCACGGCATAGCGGTGGCCAACGGCCACTGACAAGGAGAACACAGCATGCAGGAAGCCCAACTTGAACAATGGGTTAGTGAACTCTTGGCCGCCTTTGAACTCACCGATACCCAGGTTGACATCGATCAGGTGCTCTCTCTGGCAGGGGTTGCCGCGCACACCATCGTAAGGCCTGCCGCCCCGCTGACTACCTACCTCGCGGGGTACGCGGCAGGAATGGCCGTGGGTAGCGGCAAGGCCAGCGAAAAGCCAGCCATGGATTCGGCCGACACCTTGGTTCGCGCTGTACTTGCGGCTCGCACCGCCGACGCCGACAACGCCTAGTCTCCATGGAAGAACACGGTTGGGAAGCCGCCCGCGCACGTGCCCATCAGCTTGGCTTAGGCATCGCAGGTACCTCCGAAGTTTTACCCCTGGATCGAGCTGCAGGTCGAATTCTCGCGGTTGACCTGCGCACCAAGTATCCGATGCCGCACTGCGCCACGTCCGCCATGGACGGATACGCGGTAAACGGTACCGGTCCGTGGCTGCTGCTCAAGGCCCACGCCACCAACCCCGGAAGCGGCCGCGAACCGGTACTGGGCGCGGGTGAGGCCAGCGCAGTGGTTACCGGATCCCTGATTCCGAGTAACACTACCGCCATCCTGCGTTCGGAACACTCCACTCTGGTTGGCAGCGTGCTGAGCGCAACTCGCGAGCTTCCCTACGGCGCGGACATTCGAGATGCTGGCAGGGAGGCGAACACCGGTGAGCTTCTGGCTCCTGCCGGCACACTACTGCGTGCCGGAGTCATCGCCACCGCTGCTGTGGCCGGGCACGACGAGCTGGAGCTGAGTTCGCCGCCCGTTGTGCATCTGGTCTTCACCGGGGATGAGGTCATCACCTCCGGATTCCCCGCCCCGGGACAAGTCCGCGATGGGTTTTCCCCGGTGCTCCCACAAATCATCACTGCATTGGGCGGAACAACCGGCAGTAGCGTCCGGATCGGAGACACGCTGGAGCAAACTATCGAGGCGATTGACGGTGAGCAGGCTCGTGCCTCATCCCTGATTATCACCACCGGAGGTACCGGATTCTCGGAGCGAGACTTCGTGCGGGCAGCAGTACGTGAGGTCGGCGGGGCTGAAGTAATTTCCTCCATAGCCATGCGCCCGGGACATCCCTCGATGCTCGCCACGCTGCCGGGTGATCGCCTCCTGGTGGCGCTTCCCGGGAACCCGCTGGCCGCCTTGATGGCTGTGGCCACGTTGGTCGACCCCATTCTCCGCGCGGGGTGTGGACGCCCGCTCGCAACGCTACGCAGCGCACAAAGCGCCGTAGAATTTGCACCATTACCGGGGCGGCACCGGCTCATCCCGGCACGCTGGGTCCCGGATGCCACCGGCACCGGGCCCGACGCGCTGGCACCGGCCGAACACATCGGATCGGCGATGCTCCGTGGCTTGGCATCAGCAGATGCCATCATGGTGCTGAGCCCGGAAGGTGCCAAAGCGGGCGAACCTATCAACTACCTTCGGTTACCTTGGTAATGGTGGGGAACCACAAAAACTCCGTGAGCCGGCAAAAACCGTAACCACGGGAAGGGACTAGAAATCATGGGACGAAGAATTGCTCGAAGGCGCATCATCCGGGCCACGATCGATGGCGCTCGTATCCCGCGCGAGGAAAAGATTGCCGTCGAAGAACCCCTGGAGATTCGATTTAACGGCACCTCCTTCACTACCTCCATGCGCACTCCCGGTGATGATTTCGACATGGTCGCAGGTTTTCTGTTGGCCGAAGGCATCATCAGTCGCACCGAACATCTGGTCTCCATGCGCTATTGCGCCGGGACCGATGAGGATGGCAATCAGACCTTCAACGTCATCGACGTGCAGGTTGGCTTCGGTGCCACCGCACCGGATCTCTCCGCGGCCCGTCACGTCGTGACGTCCTCTGCCTGCGGAATTTGTGGCACCAACTCCATTGATGAGGTCTCCAAGAAGTCGTCGTACGCGCTTGACCCCGCATCCGGTCATCTCTCGGTCCAGACTCTCTTGGGTCTTCCTGACACCCTGCGCGATGCACAATCATTGTTTTCCGCCACCGGGGGAGTGCACGCCGCGGGCCTGTTTACTACCACCGGCGAATTGCTGGTGCTACGCGAAGACGTGGGACGCCACAATGCCGTGGACAAGGTGATTGGGGCGGCGCTGCGCGAGCGCAGACTGCCGCTGCATGACACGGTGTTGCAGGTATCGGGCAGGGCATCGTTCGAACTCGTCCAGAAGGCAGCGATGGCAGGGATTCCGGTGCTCAGTGCCGTCAGCGCGCCGTCGTCACTTGCCGTTGAATTAGCCGAAGAAACCGGGTTGACGCTTGCCGGATTCTCCCGGGGTAGTACGGTGAACTTGTATACGCATCCTGATCGAGTGATTTCCGGCACTAACGTGTCTACCATCGCTCCGAGGAAGCACCCGAAGTCAGCACTCACGCACGCCCTTGTGGAGGAATAATGCACCGCCCAGCCCCAACTCAGGACATCAATGAAGATGATCTGAAAGTCACGGAACCCAAACGTAGCGCCGCCGGCGTGAAAGCGGTCATGGTGTCCTTAGAACGAGGATTCGCCGCAGCGGGTGTTAGCCGAACCGTGCGTTCAATGCTGCGTATTAACCAGCGCGGTGGCTTCGATTGCCCCGGTTGCGCCTGGCCCGAATCCATCACCGGCGCGCGCAAGCCCGCGGAGTTCTGCGAGAACGGTGCCAAGGCCATCGCCGAGGAAGCCAGTGCGCGTACCGTGACCCCCGAATGGTGGGCCAAACACCCGATCAGCGTGCTGCGTGAAAAGACCGAGTATTGGCTTGGTTCCCAGGGGCGGATCACCGAGCCCATGATCATCCGCGAGGGTGAGAGTCACTACACGCCCATCACCTGGGCTCAGGCCTTTGCCACCATTGCCGAACACACCAATGCCACCACCCCGGATAAGTGCGTGTTCTATACCTCTGGCCGCACGGCAAACGAAACAGCCTTTATGTACCAGCTGTTGGCTCGCTCGGTGGGCACCAACAACCTGCCGGACTGCTCAAATATGTGCCACGAATCTTCTGGCTCTGCGTTGAACCCCACCATTGGTATCGGTAAGGGCACCGTTTCCCTTGAGGACTTCGAGCACGCCGAACTGATCTTTGTTATTGGTCAGAACCCCGGAACCAACCACCCGCGGATGCTCTCGGCGTTAGCCGACGCGCGCAAGCGCGGAGCCCACATCGTCGCGGTTAACCCGTTGCCGGAGGCCGGATTCTTCGGATTCAAGGATCCCCAGACCGTCGGTGGCATGCTTGGGCACCACGACGACATTAGTGATCACTTCCTGCAGATCAAGGTCGGTGGGGACCTGGCACTCTTCCAAGCCTTTGGACACCTGATCTTCGAGGCCGAGAACAACAACCCCGGCACGGTGATTGACGTGGCGTTCATCGATTCGATGACCGACGGTTACGCGGCCTACAAGGAGGCACGCTCCACACTCGATTGGGAAGCCACCGAGGAAGCCACCGGATTGACTCGCGCCGAGATCACCACCGTGGCCAACCTGCTGATCAAGTCCAAGGCGTCCATCTTCTGCTGGGCGCTGGGACTGACCCAGCAGCCGCACTCGGTGCCGACGCTGAAGGAAATTATCAACCTGCTGCTCGTGCAGGGAAACTTCGGCAAGCCGGGCGCCGGTGCCTGCCCGGTCCGTGGCCACTCCAATGTCCAGGGGGATCGGACCATGGGGATCTGGGAGAAGCCAGGGGAAGCATTGTTGGCTTCCCTCGATGCGGAGTTCAACATCACCTCCCCACGCGCTCACGGGTATGACTCCACCGATGCGCTTGATGCCTTCGAACAGGACACCGTTGACGTATTTGTCTCCATGGGCGGAAACTTTGCTCTGGCTAACTCGGAGACCGAGATCCTGGAAGCCGGTATGCAGCGTGCCAAGCTGACGGTACACATTTCCACCAAGCCCAACCGTTCCCACGTGGTTCACGGTCGTACCTCGCTCATCCTGCCTACTCTGGGACGAACCGACCGAGACGATAAGCACCCCGGTGGTGCCCAGTTCCTCTCGGTGGAGGACTCCATGTCGGTGGTCCACTCCACCCAGGGGCGGCTCACGCCGGTGTCCGAACATCTCTTGGCCGAACCGGTGATCGTTGGCCGCATGGCACAGGCGATCCTCGGTGACGAGCACCCGGTGGATTGGAAATCCATGACCGAGGACTACGACGTCATCCGTGATCACATCTCTCGGGTACTACCGGGCTTTGAGGACTTCAACAAGCGGGTACGCGGACGCAACGGTTTTGTTCTGCCCAACCCGCCACGCGACACCCGTTCCTTCGCCACCGACATCGGCAAGGGGCGATTTACCGTCTCGCCCTTCGAGGCGCTCTCGGCTCCCGCCGGTCACTTGATCTTGCAGACCATGCGGTCCCATGACCAGTACAACACCACGTTCTACGGACTGGATGATCGGTACCGCGGCATCAAGAACGGGCGACGGGTCATCCTGATCAACCCAGATGACCTAAATGAACTGGGACTCGAAGACAAGGCTCTGGTCGATGTGATCTCCACCTTTGGCGGTACCGAACGCCGCGCGAACCGTTTCCGGTTGGTCTCATACCCGACGGCCAAGGGTTGCGCCGCGGCGTACTACCCCGAGGCCAATGCGCTGGTGCACCGGGATCTGGTGGCCCGAGAGTCCAACACCCCCGGGTTCAAGGCCATGACGGTGCGCTTTGTACCGCACGAATTGGCTCCGGGTCCGACGCTGGACAGTTAGGGATTCATGACACGGCGGTCGCCGCCGCCCCAAAACCGGTGGCGGTGACCGTAGCGAGCGCATCTTATGACACTCGCGCGGCGTCGCGATGGCCGGCTAAGGACCGCGGCGTTAGGGTGCAGACCCACCAGATCTCGGGAGCATCGCAGTTCGGGTGGGCCCTGCTGCAGAGCTCGGACTCCTGTCCTGCGGCCTCTGCAGCAGGGCCCGGCGCCTTTTGGTGATGCCAACACAAGGTTCTACCGGCGTAGGCTGGCCGCATGATCCTTCCCGCGGTTCGTGACCCTCGGCTGGTGAGCGTCCGCCGTGGTGGGACGCTCACCGAAACAGACCACCGTCTTCTAGCCATCTGGGCGGCCAGGTGTGCCGAACACGTGCTACCGCTATTCGAGCAATCAAATGGCGAGGACAAACGACCTCGTATTGCGATTGAAGCGGCACGGACGTGGGCACGCGGCCAAGCGAAGACGATGGACACCCGTGCGAGAGGCGGGCACGCAATGGGTGCAGCGCGACCTCTTCGCGGAGCAGCTCGTTTCGCCGCGTACGCAGCCGGTCAGGCTGCCTGTGTCGCTCACGTAGCTGAACACGATCTTGGTGCCGCTGCCTACGCGATCAAGGCGGTTCAGGCAGCAGCACCCCGGGGCAAAGAAAAGGAGGCGGGCCAGACTGAGCGCGATTGGCAGCGCAGACACATTCCGGGTGGTCTTTATCGTCTCGTCCTCGAGGACCAAGCCCGCCGCAACGACATCTGTTGGTCTGTGTTCAGCGACTGAAACTTCGCCCAATCACTTTGCCCGGTATCGGGTTGCCTTCCCTATGCGGACGTCACGGCGAAGTACGGAAGGGTGTGGACACCGCTGCTGTCGAGTATTGCATTTGATCCGTGCGCGGAAACCGCCTTTTGCCGGTCGCTTTGTCCCGACCTCGCAAGGGCCAACGAAAGGCCGCGGGACATGAAGAGAAGTATCTCCTCAGACATCCCGGACCCAGAAAACGATTTTGCCTAACTGGACCGTCGTAGCGTGCGCCCGACCGCCTCACCTCGGATTGCTGACTGAACCACGCCCATGGCAGGCGGCATGGTCGTTTCGAGGAAAGTCACAACCTCTGGTTTAGACGACGAGGCCAGATACGGCTACTCGGCCACTTGGCGTTTGGGATATCGCGGAAAATATGCGGCCAAGCACCCGGCTGTCGCCCAAAAAAGTCATTGCTGGATAGCCGACGTGACTAACTCCGGCTGAGAAAAACCACCAACATCACAGTGCTCCTGCGCGAGGGACGGGAAGAATTTATCGCCGCAATCCGTTATGAGGTTGGCGGGGTAGAACTGACCGCAAGACTATGATCATTACTTCCGGTGCCGGAGGATTCACTTCGTGGCGCTGCACAACAAGTTAGCTGGATGGCGAGTACACCTCATGAGTATGGAAAACGTAGCCTGGCATTCGTTATGGCGAATGACCGGCGACAATAAGGGCAAGGCATATGCCGAGACGACCCCGCGGCGAGTTCTCGCCTTCGCCTCCAGTTATAAGAACCGCCTGTTGGTTTTTGTGCTTTTCTCGGTATTCTCCGCAGTTCTTGCCGTGATCACCCCGGTGCTCGCTGGCCGCGTGGTAGATGCCATCGTCGCCAACAGTGGTGTGCGGGCGGTGGTAAATCTGGCGGTCATCATTGCCATCGTTGCCGTTCTGGACGTTGGGGTTTCCCTGGTGGTGCGCTGGTATTCATCGCGGTTGGGTGAAGGAATTATCTTTGATTTGCGCACGGCAGTCTTCGACCACGTGCAGAAAATGCCCGTAGCATTTTTCACTCGCACCCGGACCGGTGCGCTGGTTAGTCGGCTGAACAACGATGTCATCGGTGCCCAAGCAGCATTCGCCGGAACGCTTTCTGGCTTGGTATCCAATACGGTGGCGCTGGTGCTCACCGCCGGCGTCATGTTCTCCACCTCGTGGCAGGTCACAGTGCTGGCGCTGATTTTATTGCCCGTTTTCCTCTTTCCGGCACGCAGGTTTGGCAAGTCGCTTGCCATGCTTCGCAAGGAATCCGCTGACCTTAACGCCTCGATGGGCACCCAAATGACCGAGCGATTTTCCGCGCCCGGTGCCACCCTGATCAAGCTCTTTGGGCGCCCCGCAGACGAATCGATGCAATTCGGGCTCCGTGCAGGACGAGTCCGAGACATTGGGGTGAAGATGGCGATGCGGCAGTTCTTCTTCGTCTCAATGCTCACGTTAGTTGCCGCGTTGGCCCTAGCCTTGGTCTACGGACTCGGTGGGGTATTTGCGATGCGTGGGGAATTGGCGGCCGGTGACGTCGTGGTATTGGCCATGCTGCTGACCCGGCTCTACGCCCCGCTAACCGCTCTGGCCAACGCTCGAGTGGAAATCACCAGTGCGTTGGTCAGCTTTGACCGCGTCTTTGAGATCCTCGATCTGAAACCGCTGATCACCGACGCTCCTGATGCCCGAGTATTAGACGCGGGACCGGTGGCCGTGAAGTTCAATAACGTCTCCTTCGCCTACCCCAGTGCGGAAAAGGTGTCACTTGCCTCGCTTGAAGATGTCTCCGTACTCGACACTCGTGGTGGGGAAACGGTGCTTCACGGTATCGACTTTGAGATTCCTGCCGGCTCGACGGTGGCGCTGGTCGGATCATCCGGAGCCGGTAAGTCAACCATCGCCTCGCTGCTGGCGCGACTATACGACGTTGATTCTGGAAGCGTGGAGCTCGCCGGCGAGGACATTCGTCATCTCAAACTTGATTCGCTGCGCTCAACTGTTTCCATGGTCACTCAGGATGGGCACCTATTCCACGAGACCATCGGTGCCAACTTACGCCTCGCCCGGCCCGAGGCCAGCGATGAAGAAATCTGGCAGGCGCTACGTAGGGCCCGACTCGAGCCAACCATTGCCTCGCTGCCAGATGGACTAGACACCGTGGTGGGGGAGCGGGGCTACCGACTTTCCGGTGGTGAACGCCAGCGCATGACGATCGCTCGGTTGCTGTTGGCCGCTCCTCAAGTGGTGATCCTCGACGAGGCCACCGCCGCGTTGGATTCGGCTAACGAAGCTGCCGTACAGGCGGCACTCGCCGAGGCTCTGGCCGACCGGACCGCTTTGGTGATTGCCCACCGGCTCTCCACCATCCGCTCGGCCGACCTGATCCTGGTGATCGAGGACGGACGCGTTGCCGAACGTGGAACCCACTCCGAGTTGATGGCGGTCCGTGGGCGCTACGCAGAACTGCACGATACGCAGTTCGCCCAGTAGCAAGGCTAACGCTGGGCCTATAAGCCGAGTAGGCCCGGCAGCACCTTGAACCGCAGAAGCGGGGCAATGTCCTCCCGTTCCATAGCCTCGGCGGGGTCTAGCCACATCATGGCTTCGATTTCGGCCTGGATATTTGGTGCAGCCTCGGTGCGCGCAGCAAAGAGGTGGGCATGGATGTCGGTGTCCGCCTCAT
Source organism: Paeniglutamicibacter sp. Y32M11 (assembly GCF_019285735.1). GTDB lineage: Bacteria > Actinomycetota > Actinomycetes > Actinomycetales > Micrococcaceae > Paeniglutamicibacter. Next base: position 571,918 of record NZ_CP079107.1, read on the forward strand.
TGGCCGCGGCACCCTTCCAAAGGCCCATCGAAATGACTTCGTCAGGCGCAAAAATTAGGCCAGTTTCTTCCTGAACTTCACGCAGCACTGCGGACAGCGGGGCTTCTCCGGGCTCCAATTTTCCGCCGGGTTGCATGAACACGCTTGTGCCGCGTTTACGGACAAGGAGGATGCGTCCAGCAGCGTCTAGAAGTTGTAGGGCAGCGATGGTGAGAATCTTTGGCACAACTTGAGCTTAACAACCGTCATTGCACGGGTGCGAATGATAGCGTGCTGTGTGAACAGGCTTTCATAAACGCGTTTATCCAAATAAGAGTTGGATACTGGTAGGTAACTAAACCAGTACGTGATGTGAGATGAACCGCAGTGGTCATTGGGGACACTGCGGCTCGGATAAGGCCGTGGGGGATCAAATGTGGATCTACAAATGGAGAATTGATGCAGCGGGGCACCAACTTAGGTCGACTCGGGGATTTTAATCAGGCGGTCATCTTTGAATCGATCCGTAGGGCAGTAGACGGGGTGAGCCGTGTCGAATTGGCTGGCTCCACCGGTCTCTCCCCACAGACGATCTCAAATGTTGTTCGACGCCTTCTTGACGAGGGGCTCGTCAGGGAAGACCGTACGATCGTATCCGGCCCAGGCAAGCCGAGAACCGTTCTGGAACTCGAAGCCAGCCGCATGGTTGCCGTTGGCATCCATCTGGACCCGGGGGTCATCACCGTGGTGATGCTGAACCTCCGAGGGGAAATCATGCACTCGCGTCGCCTTGATATCCCCGCTGTGGAAGTTCCGGAAAAGACTATCGAAACCATGGCTCGCACCGTGGACGAGATCATTTCCATGGCCGGTGTGCCGCGCTCCAACGTGTTGGGTGTCGGTGTTGTCGTTCCTGGTCCGCTGGATCCAGTCCGCGGTGTCATGACCAATCCGCCGCTGCTTGATGGCTGGAAAGACGTTGACATGGTTGAGCCACTGCACCGCATGCTCAAGCTCGATGTTCTCATTGAGAAGGACACCATTGCCGCCTCCATTGCCGAGCAGTGGAAAAGCAATGAAGCCGAGCGCGACAATTTTGTCACCATGTACATCGGTGCCGGAATCGGTGCGGGAATGGTCCTCAATGGTGAAATCCACCGTGGCATTAGCGGCAATGCCGGCGAAGTAGGACACTACTCCACTGGGGTTGTCGCTCACGACTGCGATATTTGTGGTCGAAATGACTGCCTCCATGCGGCACTTGCTTTCAGCAAGTTCGCACAATTAGCACGCGAGCGTGGACTGGACCTGACGGTGCCGGATGATGGCTCCGTGGCAGAACGCGCCGCGGGCATCGCAGAGCTTGTCAGGCTGGCGAAGTCCGGCAATGAGGCAGCGGTGGAGATCCTCCGCGATCGCATGGGACTTGTCGGCCAGGTGGCCGGTCAGCTCGCCAATACCTTGGACATCGGCCTCATCATTTTCGGTGGACCGTTGTGGGCCGAGGTAGGAGAACTGTGCCTTGAGGATGTGAGTTCAATCATCAACGAGAGATTCATTTCCAAGAATGTTCATGCCGTAGAGGTCAGGTCGTCGAGCTTGGGTCACGAAGTCGGCGCCATTGGTGGCGCATGCGTGGTTATGGATGCGAATTTGTCCCCGAAGGCTGCTGCCTTGTTGCTGCGCTAATCGGCGCATATTTGCGACAATGGGCCGTTCGATGACGCTATCGAACGGCCCATTGTCATACCTACTCATGAGTCAGTTGACAAACTTTCTCTAATGGATTTAGATGACCGTTAAGAGTTGGTAGTAATTAAGCTGCCCACCGTGGTTTGCGTGAAGTCTTGTCTTGACCGCATATGTAGCGCGTGGGGGAACGGCAGGTTGATTGCTGGGGAGCTAGCTCTTATCGCCGTCGACCGGTGCCGTAGGATGTAATGGGAGTTATCCCACGGTTTCACCGGTCGACGGCACCTTTATTTTAAGGTCGTTTCAGCGCTCTAAACCCGCCATCGCCGCGGATTTAGCGACGCTTGCGTAGTGGGACAGCAGACGCTTACCTGGGCCAGCCATTTTACTTGCGGCATAGGCCTTATATAGATCGGAAAAGTCGATCTAAACAACGAATGACCTGCACGTATGCGCAGGTCATTCTTTTTATTTGTGCCCCTGACCGGAATTGAACCGATGGCCTACTCTTTAGGAGAGAGTCGCTCTATCCAACTGAGCTACAGGGGCTGGCTTCGTCAAAACGATCCGTGTCAATCCTAACGGCATTTTGATGAAGCTTGGTAAATCTCGAGCAGCGTGCCGCGCGTTATCTGCTTCGCTGCTACAGGAGTCCCTTTTTGGAAAGTTCCCACTTTTCACGGAAGGTACGGACGAACGACGCAATGATTACGCCGACGAGTATCGCTGCGGTGGCAAAGAATAGAATCCATCGAGTCGTTGTCAGCGTTGAAGCCAAGGACACAGCGGCAGGATCCAATGCGCCGGTGAACAGAACATCAATGGCACGGTTCTCCCACAGGTCAACGATGGCGAAGATTACGGGGAAGGCCCAGAGGAACCAGCGAGCGGGACCTCGGTGGGTATTGATGTTCACGGCCAACATGGTTACGAGGGCAAAAAAGAGCGGAAAGAGCATGCCTGCGGTCTTATGGACGTAGTTCAATTGGCCAATAGCATCGGAATCCATGGCTTGGCGCAACGCCTCGATATGTTCCACCGTGTAGCCGCCGATCATTTGATCGGGCATGACCAAGCTGTTGGACAGATCGGTCATCTGGGTCAATACCAGCAGGTGGTAGTACCAAAAGAGGAAGAACACCACGACAACACCTGCCACCAGGATCAAGTTGCCGTTGCCGGCAGCCTTTTCTGGTGAACGTTGCGTCGAGGCGTTGACCAGCGGAGCGGCCTCGGCTGCGGGGGTGGGACGGTAATACTGCTTCGTTTTCTTCTTTGACTTGGCCATGACCCCAATTATGCCGCTTTAGACCGGCTGTTCGGCCAACCCGTGGTTCAGCCACCGTAGACTAGGGCCCATCATGGATTTTCTTTTCGATGACTTCGCTGCACCTGCTGAAGCCCCACACCTGCCCGACGCCCAAGAGCTGCTTGCCGGGCTGAACCCCCAACAAGAACAGGCCGTCAAGCATGCCGGTTCCCCGCTGCTGATCGTTGCCGGCGCCGGATCTGGCAAGACTCGGGTCCTGTCGCACCGTATCGCCTATCTTTTGGCAACGGGGCGGGCTCGCCCGCATGAGATCCTCGCCATTACGTTCACCAACAAGGCTGCAGCGGAAATGCGTGAGCGAATCTCGGCATTGGTGGGTGAAGATGTGGCCAAGAAGATGTGGATTTCAACCTTCCACTCTTCGTGTGTGCGCATTCTGCGCCGCGAAGCGGCTTCCGTCGGACTGAAATCAAGCTTCTCCATTTACGACTCGGCCGATTCCCTGCGCCTGATCACGATGGTTGCCAAGGGGCTGGAACTGGATCCCAAAAGATTCGCGCCCAAGGCGATGTCCCACAAGATCTCCGCGCTGAAGAACGAACTCATCGACGATGAGCAATACGCTTCAACCGTTGCCAGCAATGATCCGTTCGCGTCGGCCGTTTCGCAGGTATATCGCGGATACACCGAACGCCTGCGCGCCGCGAACGCGCTAGATTTTGATGACCTGATTGCCCATGTGGTCAACGTCTTCCGGGCATACCCCGCGCTGGCCGATAACTACCGGCGCCGCTTCCGACACGTGATGGTCGACGAGTATCAGGACACCAACCACGCCCAATACTCTCTGGTCCGTGAATTGACCGGGCCCGACGGACCGACACCCGGTGGCGAACTGACCGTGGTGGGCGATTCAGACCAGTCCATTTATGCGTTTCGTGGCGCCGACATCCGCAATATCGTGGAGTTCGCCAAGGACTACCCGGACGCTGAAACCATCAAGCTGGAACAGAACTACCGCTCAACACAAACCATTCTCTCGGCCGCCAACGAGGTCATCAAACGCAACCCGGGCCGACAAGAAAAACGCCTTTGGACGGCCGAAGGCGACGGAGAGCAGATCATCGGCTACGTGGGTGAATCCGAATCCGATGAGGCTCGTTGGATTGCCGATGAAATCCTGCGGCTGAATGATGAGGACGACATCCGCCCCGGCGATGTCGCCATTTTCTACCGCACCAACGCACAGTCGCGTTCCCTCGAGGAACAGCTGATGCGTGTGGATCTGAAGTACAAGGTCATCGGTGGCACCAGGTTCTATGACCGCAAGGAGATCAAGGACGCCTTGGCCTACCTGCGGGCGCTAGTTAATCCGGACGACGACATCAACGTGCGCCGAATCCTCAACGAACCCAAGCGGGGGATCGGAGACCGTGCGGAATACGCCGTTGCCGCCCTAGCCGAACGTGAACGCATCTCCTTTATGGCTGCCCTGCGGCGTGCCGATGATGCTCCGGGTCTTGGCACCCGCGGGCTGAACATGGTTGGCGCGTTCGTGAAAATCATCGATGACCTAGCCGTCGTGGCAGATGGCTCGGGGCCCGCGGAGGCTCTTGAAGCGGTGCTGGAGCAGACCGGATACCTGGAAATGCTGCGCTCCTCCTCGGACCTGCAAGACGAGTCGCGCGTGGAAAACTTGGCCGAGCTGGTGGCAGTGGTGCGGGACTTCGTGAAGGAGAATCCGGAGGGTACGCTGATCGACTTCCTGGAGCGCGTAGCTCTGGTGGCCGATGCCGACTCCATCCCGGAAGCACCCAACGACGCCGAGGGTGTGGATATGGCGAGGCGCGAAGGAATGGTGACTCTCATGACACTGCACACGGCCAAGGGACTCGAATTTCCCGTGGTATTTCTCACGGGTATGGAACACGGAATTTTCCCTCATCAACGTTCCTTGACCGATGAAAAGGAACTTGCAGAGGAGCGCCGGCTGGCCTATGTGGGATTGACCCGCGCCCGGCAACGCCTCTACCTCACGCGTGCCGAGTACCGCAGCCTCTGGGGTCAATCCCAGGCTAATCCGGCGAGCCAGTTCCTGGAGGAAATCCCCTCCAACCTCGTTGATTGGAAGCGGGAGGGGATGAAACGGTCCAGCCTAGATTCCTTCGGTGGGCGCAATAGCTTTGCTACCAGCCGCTATGAGTCGGGCTCCTATTGGGGTGCGGGTTCTGGCTCGAGCACCAGTACCGGCAGATTGTCGGGTGCGCCGGAGATTCATCAGCTCAAAACCTCACCGACGGCTCGGGCCCAGGGACGGGTCCAGCCGAACAAGGAGATCATTGCCCTGAATGTCGGGGACAAGGTCGATCATGGAACCTTCGGGCAGGGTGTTGTACTGGCGATTGAGGGTGCGGGGGACAAAACTGTGGCCAAGGTTAAATTCGCCGAGGCGGAAAAGCGATTGCTGCTTCGTTATGCCCCACTTACGAAGCTTGACTAGCACGTTCTTTGCCAAGTGGTGGACGGTGCCCGGTGCTTGTGAGGCGCCCGCATCAACACCGGCGTGATGGGGGTCACCCACCCTTATTCTCTACGGTGCGTAGAACTGTGTCATTGGCTCCGAAAGCGTTAGGCTGAGGAAGGAGCCCGACCTTTCGGGTGGGGCTCTTCCCCCTCAACGCATGGAACCGTGCTTACGGAGCCGTGTCTTGAGTCAGCATAGACTTCGACAAGAAGGACACAAGCCCGTGGACCTGTATGAATACCAGGCGCGCGATATGTTCGAGTCCCACGGTGTACCCGTGCTGGCCGGCATCGTTGCCTACACACCTGAAGAAGCCAAGGCCGCTGCCGAGAAAATCGGTGGCGTCGTGGTTGTTAAAGCCCAGGTAAAGGTCGGAGGCCGCGGCAAGGCCGGTGGCGTCAAGGTCGCAAAGACCGCCGACGAAGCTTTCGCCTACGCAACTGACATTCTCGGTATGGACATCAAGGGCCACACCGTGAACAAGGTCATGATCGCCCAGGGCGCCGACATCGCCGAGGAGTTCTACTTCTCCGTGCTGCTGGACCGCGCAAACCGCAACTACCTGGCCATGTGCTCGGTTGAAGGCGGCATGGAAATCGAGGAACTCGCCGTCGAGCGTCCCGAGGCCCTGGCCCGCATTGCCGTTGACCCGGCCGTTGGCATCGATCAGGCCAAGGCCGACGAAATCGTTGCCGCTGCAGGATTTGCACCGGAACTGACCGCTAAGGTTGCCTCGGCAATCCTGAAGCTGTGGGACGTCTTCACGAAGGAAGACGCAACCCTGGTTGAGGTCAACCCGTTGGTTCTCACCGGCGCCGGCGAGATCGTTGCCCTCGATGGCAAGGTCTCCATCGACGAGAACGCCGAGTTCCGCCACGCGGATCACGCTGCTCTTGAAGACAAGGATGCCGCCGATCCGCTCGAGGCCAAGGCTAAGGCCATGGACCTGAACTACGTCAAGCTTGACGGCGAAGTTGGCATCATCGGTAACGGTGCCGGCCTGGTCATGTCGACCTTGGACGTTGTTGCCTACGCTGGCGAAAACCACGGCAACGTGAAACCCGCCAACTTCTTGGACATCGGCGGTGGAGCTTCCGCCGAGGTCATGGCCGCAGGCCTCGACGTCATCCTGAACGACGAGCAGGTCAAGTCGGTGTTCGTCAACGTCTTCGGTGGCATCACCGCTTGTGACGCCGTCGCCAACGGCATCGTCGGCGCACTGAACACCTTGGGTGCAGCGGCCAACAAGCCGCTCGTTGTTCGCCTTGATGGCAACAACGTGGAGGAAGGCCGACGCATTCTTGCCGACGCCAACCACCCGCTGGTCACCCTGGCCGCAACCATGGACGAGGGCGCCGACAAGGCTGCCGAGCTCGCCAACGCAGCGAAGTAAGTAGGGATACGCGAACATGAGCATTTACCTTAACAAGGACTCCAAGGTCATCGTTCAGGGCATCACCGGTGGCGAGGGTACCAAGCACACCGCACTGATGCTCAAGGCCGGCACCAACATTGTCGGTGGCGTGAACGCCCGCAAGGCCGGCACCACCGTGACCCACGGCGAAAAGAACATCAAGGTTTTCGGTGCAGTTGCCGAAGCCATGACCGAGACCGGTGCGGATGTTTCCATCGTTTTCGTTCCGCCGGCATTCACCAAGGATGCAGTTGTTGAAGCCATCGAGGCAGGCATCGGCCTGGTCGTTGTCATCACCGAAGGCGTTCCGGTACAGGATGCAGCCGAGTTCTGGGCCCTGGCCCAGTCCAAGGTTGACGCCGAAGGCAACCAGGTCACTCGCATCATCGGCCCGAACTGCCCCGGCATCATCACCCCGGGTGAGTCACTGGTTGGCATCACGCCGAACAACATCACCCAGAAGGGCCCGATCGGCTTGGTCTCCAAGTCCGGTACCTTGACCTACCAGATGATGTTCGAACTGCGCGACCTGGGCTTCTCCACCGCCATCGGCATCGGCGGCGACCCGGTCATCGGAACCACCCACATCGACGCCCTGGCTGCGTTCGAAGCGGACCCGGAGACCAAGGCCATCGTGATGATCGGTGAAATCGGCGGCGACGCCGAAGAGCGTGCAGCCGAGTACATCAAGGCCAACGTCACCAAGCCGGTTGTTGGCTACGTGGCTGGCTTCACCGCTCCCGAGGGCAAGACCATGGGCCACGCTGGCGCCATCGTCTCCGGCTCGGCCGGTACGGCTCAGGCCAAGAAGGAAGCACTTGAGGCTGCCGGCGTGAAGGTCGGTAAGACCCCGTCGGAAACCGCAACGCTGCTGCGCGAAGTTTTCGCCGCACTCTAAATCTCTAGAGCGCACCATTGGGTGGCGGTCACCGGGTTGATTATTCAACGTTGGTGGCCGCCACTAGTGCGTTGTGAGGCGTTTGGCCTGGTCTAGGGCCAAGAATTGGCGCTTAGGGGTGCAGCCGAAAGAAGGAGCTGCCGACCAGTTGGTGCGCACCGGGCAGCAGAACGACAAACAGCTCGGGATTAAACTGAACCTCCACCGGTCCGCGACCGGCCAACGCGTCGGTGAGTTTATGTGGGGCATAGGCCTCGAGTACCCATTCGGTGGGACCCGCACCAATGTGTAGCAGGCCGGTATCTCGGTCGAGATCAAGCCATGCGGTGATCCAGTCACCGGCAAAACGCGGCAAGAGATTGTTTGGTGAAGCGGTGGTCAGGGTCGGGCTGTACATGATGCGCACGCGTCCTCAGGGTCAGTTGTTCTTGCCCCGGTGTGCGGAAATGCGCGCCAAGGCCGCTTCGTCATCCGAACCACCCGCCGTGCAACTATGGGGTTGGTAACTGACTGGTCGGAGCCTTGCCTATGCGGCAGTCAGTATTCGTGAAGCTATAACCAGCCTACGGTGAAGCGCGGATATTTCGCCACCCCGGCGGTCCGGGCGCAACAAACGGTCATTTTTCTTCGGGCCCCGCACTCACCTATGGGGCAGAAGTTCTTGACTCATGCGAACCGCCGCTTCACCCGCGGACGCGGCGATCCCACCGGCCGCGAGCGCGGGAGAATCACGAGCCCCCAGGATCGGGCATAGGCTGGAAGGCAACAGTCATTCCCCCTTTTCGCAAAGGACAGCTCTCATGCGCGCCACCATGATCCATGGACAGCGGGATATCCGCGTTGATAACCGCCCCGAACCGACCCTGCTCACCGACACCGACGCCATCGTGCGCGTCACCGCGGCCTGTGTCTGTGGATCGGATCTGTGGCCGTACCGAGGGTTCCGTGAGATCACCGCGCCCCGGCCGATCGGCCACGAGTTCATCGGTATGGTTCAGGCGATTGGCGCCAGGGTCACCTCCCTAGCCGTCGGTGACCTCGTGGTGGCCCCGTGGGCCAATAGTTGCGGGACCTGCCCACCGTGCCGTGATGGGGTCCAGGTGGCGTGCGAACATCGCGCCGTCTGGGGTGGTGAGGATGAAAACGGTTTGCCGGTTGATGGTGGCCAGGGAGAGAGCGTTCGTGTACCGAACGCCGACGGCACGCTGGTAGCGGTTCCCGGAGTCACCGAGCCCGATGAGGCCCTGACCAAATCCCTGCTGACGCTCTCTGACGTCATGGGCACCGGGCACCATGCGGCTCTTGGCGCACGGGTGGCCCCGGGGCGCACGGTTGTGGTGGTGGGTGACGGCGCGGTGGGACTCTGTGCCGTGCTCGCGGCCAAGCGACTCGGCGCCACGCGCATCATAGCGATGTCGAGGCACGCTGATCGTGCGGCTCTGGCCAAAAAATTTGGCGCCACCGATGTGGTGGCCGAGCGCGGGGACGCCGCGGCGGCCAAGGTCCGCGAACTGCTCGGCGGGGTACTGGCCGACTCGGTACTCGAATGCGTGGGCACTGCCGAATCCATGGGTCAAGCCCTCGCCTGTACCCGACCCGGTGGGGCGCTGGGCTTTGTTGGTGTGCCCCACGGCGAGAATCCGCTGCCCGTTTCCGTGCTCTTCGCCAAAAACATCTCCGTGGCCGGAGGCGCGGCAAGCACCCGGGAATACCTGCCCGAACTTCTTACCGACGTACTGTCCGGCGCCATCAACCCCGGGCTCGTCTTTGATGCTGTCATGAACCTCGAGCAAGCCCCCGAAGCCTATGCCGCGATGGATGAGCGCCGGGCGATTAAGGTGATGCTGCGCCCCTAGTTCTCCCGACGACCCACCGCGGGGCTGCCGCGCTACTTAGCGCAGCAGCTCGCGGATGTCGTCCGCGTTGAGCACCTTGCCGAAGCCGGCGCCCTCGTCCATGACCGAGGAGATGAGCTGACGTTTGGAATCCTGCAGCGCCACCACCTTCTCCTCGATGGTGTTCTTGGCAACCATCCGGTAGACCATCACATTGCGGGTCTGCCCGATGCGGTGCGCCCGGTCAACCGCCTGCGATTCGGCGGCGGGGTTCCACCACGGATCCAACAGGAAGCAGTAGTCTGCCTCGGTGAGGTTCAGCCCGAAGCCGCCGGCCTTCAGCGAGATCAGGAACACCGGTGCCTCGCCGGACTTGAACGAGTTGATGACCTCGGCACGCTTACGCGTTGAGCCATCGAGGTAGGCGTAGGGAACACCCGCTGCATCCAACCTGTCGGCCGCCTTCTTCAGGAAGGAGGTGAACTGGGAGAAGATCAGCGCGCGGTGGCCCTCGGCCAAAACATCCTCAAGTTGCTCGAAGAGCACATCAAGTTTGGCGCTGGAGACATGTGCGTACTCGGGATCCACCAAGGAGGCGTCCAGGGCCAACATGCGCAGCAGGGTCAGCGACTGGAAGATCGTGAACCGGTTCTTATCCATGTCATCAACCAGGCGCAACACCTTCTGGCGTTCGCGCTGCAGGTGCGTGTCGTACACCTTGCGGTGCTCCGGACCCAGCTCAACCTGCAATACCTGTTCCTGCTTCGGCGGCAGATCTGTCACCACCGCATCCTTGGTACGTCGCAACATAAACGGTCGGACGCGGCGGCGCAGGCGCGTGAGCGGTTCGGGCAGCCCCTGACGCTCGATGGGCCGCTGGTAGTTCTCCGCGAAGCGTACCGATGAGGGGAAGAGTCCGGGGGAGACGATGGCGAAGATCGACCAGAGCTCCATCAGGTTGTTTTCCATCGGGGTACCGGTGATGGCCAGCTTAAAGCGGGCGGGCATATCCCGGGCCACGTGGTGGGCCTTGGTGGCCTTGTTTTTCACAAACTGGGCCTCATCCAAGATCAGACCGGCCCAGGGGATATCGGCGTAGGCGTCGTCATCCAGGCGCAGCAGCGTGTAGGAGGTCACCACGATGTCGTAATCCTTGGCCAGCGTCGCCAGCGAGGACGTCGCCCGCGACTCGGTATCGGTGACGGCGATGACCCGCAGCGAGGGGGCAAAGCGTGCCGCTTCTTCCTTCCAGTTGGAGACCACCGAGGTGGGGGCCACTACCAAGAAGGGAGCACGCTTTCCGATGTGCGGGTTGGGCGCACCGAAGGCCTCGGGGTCGGCCCACACCTGGTGGGCGTGCAGGATCAAGGCCAAGGCTTGGAGGGTCTTACCCAGACCCATATCATCGGCCAGCACCCCGCCCAGACCGTTGCGCCACAGCGTGGCCAGCCAGCCGAAGCCCTCCACCTGGTACGGGCGCAGCGTGGCATTAAGCGTTGGTGGAAGATCGGCAACCTCGGTGGTCTTCAGGTTCACCAGCGAATTCAGGGCACTGATCCATGCGTCGGGCCCCTCAACATGCGAGGCCAAATCCTCCAGCTCTTCCCACAGGGAGAACTGGTACTGCGTCAGGGAAATGTCCGCTTCCTTGTCCTTCATGTCCCGCAGCCCGCCGGCTTCGCTCACCAGCTCACGCAATTTGTCGAAGAGCGGGTCGGAGAGGGAGAAGTAGCTGCGGTCCGGCATCAGCAGCTTGGTTTCGCCCTTGGAGAGGGCGCGCAGGATGTCGGCGAAGGGGATCTGGCGATCTCCGATGGAGATCAGTAGGCCCAGATCAAACCAGTCACGGCGGTCAGATTCCACGGTGGTGATGATCAGTTCCGGCGCTTCGGTGAGCTCGTGGAATTCCGGGCGGATTCCGGACTCGGAGATGACCAGTCCCTCGATTTCCATGAGCTCGGGCAGCACCCGGCGCACGAAGTCGATGACTTCCAATCCCTGGAGGTGACGCGGGCCCAGGACTGCTGCCTCAAATCCGGGGAAGACATTCAGGACGTCAAGCGCGGCATGTTCCAGGGCCGATTCGGTCTCCCGATCCCGGTCAATCGCGTCCACGGCCAGGCCGTGATAGTCATAGGTCCAGTCCATGTCCACGGAATCACGCGCACCGTAGCGGATCTTAGCCACCAGCTTCGGCGGCAGTACCGCAGGCAGCTCAACGGAGGCATCGGGGCTGGTCACGCGCAGCTTGCGGGCCAGTCGCGGGTAAACGCGGGAGAAGAATTCGTCGCGTTCGGCCAGCGGAACGTTAAGTTCTTCGGGGTGCTGCAGCAAGGTGAGCTCGGTGTGGCTCAGCCCGGCGGGCACCTGACCCAGGAAAATCTGGGTGTGTTCCTCGTTGGCCGCATACACACCGTGGTTACCGATGGAACCAGCGGCGCTGTGTGAATCAAGGACAAAGTCGTGTCCCGCGAGCGACAGCGTTGGCGCAAGCGCCAAACCGGACTCGGAGATTTGGGCGCCGAGGGCCACCTGAGCGGGGGAACCGATCAGAATTTGGGTGTTAGGTCGCACGCCGATGAGCTTGATGCCCAGGCGCTTGGCCTCGGTAAAGAGGTCCCAGAGCAGCGAGGAGGAATACTCGTCGAGGTAAAGCCAGTCGTTGTCCTCGCCGAAGTAGAGCTCACCCTTGGCCCGGTAGAGCGGGACAAACTGGCAGAACCAGCGGTGCTGCTCGTTATCGAGGTTCAGCCCGTAGGTTTTGAAGCTGATGTTGTTCCAGCGCAGATTTCCGCGCACCCAGCGGTCTCCGCCCGAATGCACCATCGGGCGCACGGCCAGGCGCCAACGTCGGGAAGCGACCTTCAGCTGGCCGACTCCGGAACCCGGTGCCCATTGCTGGTGTGCCGAAAGCGTGGTGTCCTGCAGCTCGAATTGCAGTCCCATCGGCAATACCGGGTGCTTAGAGTTGGGTCCACCCAAGGACTTTGCGGCGGCCGGTGCCGGGGCCAACAGCTCCTGCAGAGTCTGCTGCCAAACGGGCACCGCCGCGGCGGTGTCGCGGTAGAGAACGTCCTTGGCCCGCAAGTACATGGAGTTGGAATAGATCAGCACCGCAGCCACGTGCTTGCACTTGGGGGCGTCACCACATGAGCATTCGCCCTCGGCGATGATCCGCTCTTCCTTTTTCATGCCCAGTGTGATGCGCACGGGACGGTTCTCTTCTCCGTCTTCGGCCACCGTTCCGGAGAGGATCTGGTCCACTGGGTCCCACTGGAAATCGCTCATTGCAGCGTCGGTGGCCAGCACCTTGCCGCGTGTGAAGGAGGCACCGCCGACGACGCTAAGAATTTCGCGTGCGTCAACCATGGGAAAAGCTGATTCGGTCATCCTCCTATCGTTTCACGTTAGCCAGCCCAGCACGAACCGCGCGGGTACGTGAAGGCGAGAAATACAGCACGTGTCCGCCTTCGTGGCCTAGTCTTTGAACTCATGAACAGCACTCCAGCTTTCCAACCGCTCCCACGCGTCATCGAGATTGCCTCGCTGGCCGACTTTGACAAGCATGTGGCCACGGTCTTGGCGCTGAGTGATAAGCGATTTGCCGCCTCGATGCATGGCTGGCATGTTCAGTCGGTTGACCTGCGTGCCCGCAGCGCGGTGTTGGAGAAATTACGTTCGTCGGGCTCGGTGTTCATGGGGTGTGAAATCGAGGCGAAAATTGAGCGCCGGCTACGTGGCGGCGGGGCGCTGGTTTTTCCCGAAATCCCCGGGCTGCCCTTTGATCCCTACCGTGGTGAGTTGTACACCGGCGCCGAACTTTATGCGGGCCTGGCTGCCGGGTCCTATGAGGGTGTTGTTGACGCGAGAATTTATGCGTGGGCGGCGCACCGGTTGGGCGCAGGAGCTCACGATTCACTGAACGCGGCACTGTCCTCCACGCTGCACGATCACGCCATTGGGCTGCGGCTTGATTCGCAAATCCGCGATGGTGAACTCTCCCATGCCCCGCTGGTCGGGGTCATGGGAGGGCACGCGGCGGCGCGCGGCAGCACCGGATATGCGCTGGCGGCCAGGCTGGGACAGGCGCTCTCGGGGGCGGGCTTCATCGTGGCCACCGGTGGTGGCCCCGGTGCCATGGAGGCGGCGAACCTCGGGGCGTATCTGGGCGCGGGCAACCAGCAGATACTCGATGAGGCACTGGCGATACTCGCGGAGGAACCCGGTTTTGCTCCCTCTGTCACCCGTTGGGCGCGAGCAGCGGCAATGGTCTGTGAACGGTGGCCAGATGGCTTGGCCAATCTGGGGATCCCGACCTGGTTCTATGGGCACGAGCCACCAAATATGTTTGCCACCCATATCGCTAAGTACTTTGCCAATGCCACCCGCGAAGCGGTCTTGCTGCAAAAATGTTCCGGCGGCATCATTTTCCTGCCCGGAGCCGCCGGGACCGTACAGGAAATTTTCCAGGACGCCTGTGAGAACTTCTATGGATCTGCCGAGAGCATCAGCCCAATGGTGCTGGTCGGAGTCGAGTATTGGACCAAGACGTTGCCTGCCTACCCACTGCTTCTGGAACTAGCTCGGGGCAGGGCGATGGAGGAGAAAGTCTTCCTCGTGGATCACCCCGACGAGGCGGTGCGCATCTTGGTGGAGCTAAATAATGGCACGATCTTCGGTGTCCGGGGGCTGGCCTAACTGCGCACACCGGCAGCAGACGACTAAGCTAGAAAGATCATTTCCGGAACTCCGCGCCGCTTTGCTCGACCATTCTCCGCGTTGCTTCCGACCCGTTGGTGCGTTCCTCGCACCTTTAAAGACCGAAGAGAATTCATGCCCGCGCAAAAACTCGCCATCGGCGTAGACATCGGTGGAACGAAAATTGCCGCGGGATTAGTGACTCCCGAAGGGAAAGTGGTGGATCGGCTCCGCCGCCCCACCCCCGGCCACGATGCGCGCGCCGTTGAGGCCACGGTGGTAGAACTGGTGACGCTACTCGGCGAGCAGGCACCTTCCGCGGTAGTTGGCGTGGGTGCGGCCGGTTGGATGGACTCCAGCGGAAGCACCGTACTTTTCAGCCCGCATCTGGCTTGGCGCAACGAACCGTTGCGCCAGCGCCTTGAATTGGCCTTGGGCCGCAGCGTGATGTTGAGCAACGACGCTGATGCGGCGGGCTGGGCTGAACACCGCTTCGGAGCGGCTCGCGGTGAAAACGAGATGTTGTGTCTAACTCTCGGCACGGGAATCGGTGGTGCCATCGTGCTCGGTGGAAAGCTGCAGCGCGGGCGATTTGGCGTCGCCGGAGAATTTGGGCATCAAACACTGGTTCCCGGTGGACACCGGTGTGCCTGCGGAAACCGTGGATGCTGGGAACAATATGCTTCCGGCAATGCGCTGGGGCGCGAAGGACGTAGCCTCGCCGGCTCCAACTCTCCGGTGGCGCATGCGTTGCGCGCCGAGACTCATGGGGACGCCTCGGCGGTCACCGGTGAAATGGTCACGCGCTTGGCCGAGGCCGGGGATCCGGCCTGCTCCGATCTGGTGGCCGAGGCAGGTGAGTGGCTGGGGTTGGGATTGGCGAATCTGGCCGCGGTGTTGGATCCAGGAATCATGGTTATTGGCGGGGGACTAGGCTCGGCTTCGCCTTCCCTGATTGAGGCGGCCACCGTCGCCTACAAAAAGGCCCTGAGCGGGCGTGGCTACCGGCCGTACGCAAAAATTGCCCAAGCAGAATTGGGGCCCGACGCGGGCCTCGTTGGGGCCGCTGATCTGGCCCGCCTGCCCCGCGGTTAACCAACGGCACCCGATACGCGGTGGAGTCCACCGGGTATCGGGCGCCGTTCGATTTATATCGGGCGAGGCGTTCCCGAGGAGGCGGTGGTTCCGCCGTCTACGGGAATAATGGCCCCGGTGATGTATCCGGCATCTGGACTCGCCAAGAACAACACGGCACGGGCAATATCTTCCGGCGTTGCTGGCCGATCCAGGGCGAGCCGGTCCAACAGCCGTGCGGCGAACACCGGATCCTCCAACCGCTGTCGGGTCAGTTGCGTATCGGTGAAGGCCGGGGCCACGGCATTGACCCGCACCCCGTGGTCACCTAGGTCCAGGGCCAAGCTCTGGACCATGGCGTTCAGGGCTCCTTTGGTGGCGTTGTAGGCGAACTGGTTCCAATCTCCGCGGATTCCCGAAACCGAGGAAATGGCCACGATATTGCCGCGGCTTGTCTTTAACGCCGGCAGAACAGCCCTGGCCAGAATGATGAACGCGTCAACGTTGACCGCATGCATCCGGTGCCACGCGTCATCGTCAAAAGTCTCAAGATCACTGGGCTCGCACCAGCCGGCATTACTGATGACGATATCCAGTCGGCCGAAACGTGCCAGCAGATCGGCAACTGACCGTCCGACCTCGGCACGATCGGTCACATCGCAGACCAATACCAGGGACCGGTCTTCCGGATGGTCTTGGACCGTGGTGCGCAACGAACTCGCGGTGCGACCCAGAACCACCACCGTGGCGCCCTGCTCCAAGAATCCCCGGGCGATGCTGCGACCGATGCCGGAGCCGGCTCCGGTGACGAGCACTACGCGGCCCTCGTAGGGGTAGCGGGCCCAAGCAATCACCGCGTTGTACCGGCCAGTGCCTCATTGGCGGCGCGCAGCACCGTCGAGGCGACCTCGAGGCCTTCGATGCGGCCCAAGGAAACGTCTTCGTGCTCAATGTTGACCCACATGTCGGGATCGATTTCGTGCAGGGCACGTAAGAATTCCGTCCAATACGCAGCGTCGTGCCCCTTGCCGAGGGCCACGAAGTCCCAGGCGGCGTCCTTGGGCCATTCATTGGCCCATTCGTCCCCGCCAAGGTTGGTGCGCGGCTCAGAAATATCGAGTTTGCGGAAGCGGTTATCCAGCACGCCATAGATGGCGGCCGCCGGATTAATCCGAACGTCCTTGGCTGCAGCATGGAAGACCAGCGGGCCGAGATCTCGGATGACAGCCACCGGGTCCATCTGCTGCCAGAAAAGGTGGGAGGCATCAAGCTCGACACCGACGTGTGTTGCGCCGGTGCGCTCGATCAGTTCGCGAATTCCCGCGGGATTAAAGACAACATTCTGCGGGTGGAGTTCGAGTGCCACCTTCACACCGTGATCGGAGGCAAGTTTGTCGGTTTCCATCCAGAAATCGGCGGCAACACCCATTTGGTAGTCGAGGACATCCAGCGAGGCGGAGTTCCAGGCGTTGACGATCCAGTTCGGTGTGGTGGCCCCGGGCTCTCCGCCCGGTAGACCTGACATGGTGACCACTCGGTCCTGACCCAGACGTTCGGCCAGTCGGATGGAACGACGGATGTCTTCGGCATGGGCGTCACCGATAATTGGGTTCGGATGCAGGGGGTTGCCATTGCAATTTAGCCCTGCGATCGAAACACCCGTTCCCTCGAAGGTTCCCAGATATTCGTCACGGGCGGCATCGCTGGAGAGGATCTCGTCAAAATTTGGGATGTGCACCGGAGGAAGGAAGCCGCCGGAATTAATCTCGATCCCGGTCAAACCAGCCTTGCCGACGGCTTTAAGTGCCTCCGGTAGCGAGCGGTCGTGCAGGACGGCGTTGTAGACACCGAGTTTCATGGCTTTCCTTACTTTCTGGAGATGGTGAGGGCGGGAGCTTCCGGCGATTCAACGCTGGATCTGTCGAAATCGGTCAACATGTTGGACCAGGGCACCCAGGCGCGGCGGCCCTAGGGATATTTTGGAGCGCTCCAAAATGTGGCCTACCTAAAATATATCCACACTAGGTCAAGTTGTCCATACAAAGTTTTGGCCGTATCCATTTCCGCAGAGAGTGACGAGGGTGAGTTGTTAGTGGCGGTGCGTCATTTCGCCTATTGACTTTGTCAGTATGTCAGGACAAACTGTTTTAGTGTCCACCGAATTGAGATGGGTTGCCCCGGCTAAATGGGAAGGGAGTGTGGGAATCATGCCGATGATTCGCATTGATGTTACCGAGGGGCGCGCGCCCGAGGAGCTGGAGAAGCTCAGTAGGGCCATTCATATCGCAGTGGTGGAGGAGTATCGCATCCCGGAGGGCGATTACTTCCATGTCATCACCGAACATCCGCGCGGCCAGGTTGTTGCTCTTGATGCCGGGCTTGGGTTTGAGCGCAGCGATGCAGTGGTGATGATCCAGATCTTCACCCAGCGCGGGCGCTCCGGGGAAGCCAAGAGCGCCCTGTTTGCCGCGATCGCACGCGAGCTGCAGGGGGTTGGTGTGGCCGGGGAGGATGTCTTTATCGGCTATCTGGAAAACGGTGCCGAAGATTGGTCGTTCGGATTTGGCCGCGCCCAATATTCCACCGGCGAGCTGGCCATCCCGAGCTCCCGTGAGGCTTGAGTGAATGATGAGACTTGTGACCGAGCGTCGCTTCATTACTCTCGTTGTAAATATGACAGTACAAACCTTTGACAGGACAAAGTTTATGGTGCAGAGTATTTCCTGTGGCTTGACTCACAATCATGAACCCCTCAAAGCTGATGCGAAACCGCACAGCCAGGAACCAGCGAAGAAAGGACGTCGATCCGCGTGACTCACGACGTACTCACCATCGGACGCATCAGCGTCGACGTCTACCCGAACGACATCGGAGTCCCACTCGGCGAGGTGAACAGCTTCGGCAAGTACCTGGGCGGATCGCCCACAAACGTGGCTGTTGCCGCGGCCCGACACGGGCGCCGTACCGCGGTCATCACCCGCATCGGCGACGACGAGTTCGGCAGCTACCTTGAGCGCGAACTAGACAAGTTCAACGTCGACCGCCGGCATGTCAGCCGCGTGCCTGGACTGCAGACTCCCGTCACCTTCTGCGCCATCATGCCGCCGGAAGATTTCCCGCTCTACTTCTACGGCCGTTTCCCTACCGCGCCCGACTGGAAGATCGCCACCGAAGAACTCGATGTAGACGCCATCCGCAGTACACGGATTTTCTGGTCCACCGTCACCGGACTGAGTCAAGAACCCAGCGCCAGCGCCCACATCGCCGCCCACGAAATGCGTAGCCGTGACACGTTACGATCCGACCAATTCACTGTCTTGGATCTGGATTACCGTCCCATGTTCTGGGAGTCGGAAGAGGCCGCCCGGCTACAGGTCGCCAAGATCCTTCCCCACGTCACCGTGGCCATCGGCAACGACAAGGAATGTGCCGTGGCCGTCGGTGAAGGCACTCCCGACGAGCAGGCTGATCGACTGTTGGCAGCAGGAGTCGAAATTGCCGTGGTCAAGCTGGGCGCCGAGGGCGTCATGGCTAAGACCCGCACCGAACGCGTGGTCTCCGCCCCGGTGCCGGTGCAGACCGTCAACGGGCTCGGGGCCGGAGATTCCTTCGGTGGAGCCTTCTGCCACGGGCTGCTCTCCGGCTGGCCCTTGGAACAAGTCCTTGACTATGCCAACGCGTCGGGCGCCATCGTCGCGTCCCGGCTGGCCTGCTCCGACGACATGCCTACTCCATCCGAGGTCAACGCATTGTTGGCCGAACGTGGCCGCACCGTACCCGGGCCAGCAACCATCGAGGTCTCCCCATGAGCGCCAACCCGTCCGCCGATCGCGAAGATCCGCGCCGCTACGAACATTTGACCACCCTTCGTCTGGAAGATCCGAGCGCTGTGGCCCGTGCTGCGACCACTCGAATCCGCCACGAGGGCGCGCGCGCCGGGAAACAGAACTTCATCATCGCTGCGGACCACCCCGCACGCGGCGCGCTATCGGTTGGCAATCGCACCATGGTCATGGCAGATCGCCGCGAACTGCTGGACCGACTCCAGATTGCCTTGCAAAACCCCGCCGTTGACGGCATCTTGGCCAGCCCTGACATCCTTGATGACCTGTTGCTGCTCGGCGCACTCGAGCACAAATTGGTCTTTGGTTCAATGAACCGCGGGGGGCTATCCGGCTATGTCAACGAATTTGATGATCGCTTCACCGGGCACACCGCCCAGGCACTGGCGGACATCGGCGCAGACGGTGGCAAGATGCTCACCCGCATCGCCTTGGGCGACCCCGCAACGGCCGTAACCCTGGAAGCCACCGCCCATGCCATCGACGAACTGGCGCAGCGCAAGCTCATCGCCATGGTCGAGCCGTTCCTTTCCGAATGGCACCAAGGCAAGGTCCGAAACGATCTGAGCCCCGATGCGGTGATCAAGTCGATCGGTATCGCTTCCGGACTCGGCGGCACCAGCGCCTACACCTGGATGAAACTTCCGGTGGTGCCCGAGATGGAACGAGTCATGGCCGCCACCACGTTGCCCACCGTATTGCTCGGTGGAGACCCAGCAGGATCCCCGGATGAAGTCTTCGCATCCTGGCAAGCGGCGTTGGCCCTACCCGGGGTCCAAGGACTCACCGTCGGTCGCACCCTGCTTTATCCGCAGGACGGCGACGTCGCCGCAGCGGTAGCCACCGCAGCCTCCCTGCTTAACCCCGCCAACATCCCCGCCGAATAGGAGCACCGCAGAGTAATGGCTACACGCAGAATGACTGTCGCCCAGGCCGTCGTGGAATTCCTGGGCAAGCAATACACCGTTGATAACATCGGTGCCGAGTCCTATCGCGAACGACTCATCCCGGGCATGTTCGGTATCTTCGGGCATGGGAACGTGGCAGGAGTGGGCCAGGCACTGAAGCAGTGGCAGGTGCGCGATCCCGCCCTCATGCCCTACTACCAGGGCCGAAACGAGCAGGCCCAGTCGCACCAGGCCGTCGGCTATGCCCGGCACACTCGTCGCCGAGCTACCTACGCGGTTTCCACCTCCATTGGACCGGGCTCCTCCAATCTGCTCACCGGCGCGGCGCTGGCCACGGCCAACCGTCTCCCGGTGCTCTTGTTGCCCTCCGATACCTTCGCCACCCGGGCCGCGGATCCGGTGCTGCAGCAGTTGGAACATTCACACGGTTACGACATCACCGTCAACGACGCCTTCCGACCGCTGTCCAAGTACTTCGACCGAGTCAACCGCCCCGAGCAGCTTTTCTCGGCGATGCTGCACGGACTGCGGGTGCTCACCGATCCGGCCGAGACCGGGGCGGTGACCATCTCCCTGCCCCAAGACGTGCAGGCAGAGGTCTTTGATGTGCCAGAGGAATTCCTGGCAGAACGAGACTGGAAAATTCGTCGACCCGAACCCGAATCTGACGACATCGCCCGTGCCGCGGCAATGATTAAGGCTGCAAAGAGCCCGCTGATTATTGCCGGTGGAGGCGTTTTGTATTCCTTCGCCCAAGAGGCGCTGCTGGAACTGGCCCAAAAAACTGGCATCCCTGTCGCCTACACTCAGGCCGGTGTCGGAACCATCGCTTGGGACTCGCCACATTCGCTCGGTGCCATTGGTTCCACCGGTACCACCGCGGCCAACGCGCTGGCCGCCGAGGCCGATCTGGTCATTGGTGTCGGGACCCGCTACGAGGATTTCACCACCGCCTCACGCACTGCTTTCCAGAACCCCGATTTGCGCTTCATCAACATCAACGTCGCACCGCTGGACGCCTACAAGCACGGCACCGCGCTGCCTATCGTCGCCGATGCGCGCAAGGCGTTGAACGCACTGAACACCGCACTGGGTGGGTACCGCGTTGGCGCCGATCTTCAATCCATGATCGCCGCCGAAAAGAAGCGCTGGGATGCCACGGTGGATGCTGCCTTCTCCACCCGGCACAACCCGTTGCCGGCGCAAAATGAGATCATCGGCGCCGTTCACGGCGCCATGGACGAACGCGACGTGGTCATCTGTGCTGCCGGGTCATTGCCCGGTGACCTGCACAAGATGTGGCGCATCAAGGACGCCTACGGTTACCACGTGGAATACGCGTTCTCCTGCATGGGATATGAGATCGCCGGCGGCCTGGGCGTTAAGCGCGCGGTCATCGACGAGGCGACCCGCGGTGCGGCAGATAACCGCGACGTGGTGGTCATGGTCGGGGACGGCTCCTACCTGATGATGCACACCGAATTAGTCACCGCGGTGGCCGAGGGCATCAAACTGATCACCGTGCTGATCCAGAACCACGGTTACGCCTCCATCGGTTCGCTCTCCGAATCCTTGGGTTCCCAACGCTTTGGCACTCAATACCGTGAGTTGGACGCAAAAACGCATTCCTTCGATGCCGGGGAAAAACTGCCGATCGATCTGGCCACCAACGCCGAGTCCTTGGGCGTGCGGGTCATCAGGATCGAACCGGGCACCGACGCGATCAGCAAACTCGCCGAGGCCGTGACCGCGGCCAAGGCCGCACCGGAAGGCAGCGGCCCGATCCTGATCCACGTTGAATCCGATCCGCTACTGGACGCCCCGGACTCCGAATCCTGGTGGGACGTGCCGGTCTCCGGGGAATCGGACCTCGAGAGCACCCAAGCCGCCTTCGATACCTACACCGGGCACAAAGCGCGCCAACGCCCGTTCCTGGGCTAACCCCTCACCCCAACGAACTCACACCACAGAAGGACTGTCTTTTCATGAGCACCACTACTCAGGCCACCTCGGTGACCACCATCCAGCACGTCATCAATGGTCTTGAGACCTCCGGCGAGGGGACCACCACCCAGCCGGTCTACAACCCGGCCACCGGTGAAATCACCGCCAACTTGGCGCTGGCTTCCGCAGCCGACGTGGAAGCAACCGTTGCTGCCGCCCGCACCGCAGCCGATTCCTGGGGGGACACCTCCATCGCCAAGCGCACCGCGGTGCTCTTCAAGTTCCGCGAATTGCTGGCAGCCAACACCGACGCCCTGGCCCACATTGTCACTGCCGAACATGGCAAGGTCCTCTCCGACGCCGCCGGTGAAATTGGTCGCGGATTAGAAGTTGTCGAGTACGCCTGCGGCATCTCGCAGTCGCTCAAGGGTGAATACTCCGACCAGGTCTCCACCGGCATCGATGTCTTCTCCTTCCGCCAGCCCCTTGGCGTGGTCGCCGGCATCACACCCTTCAACTTCCCTGTGATGGTCCCGCTCTGGATGGCACCCGTCGCAATTGCCGCTGGCAACGCGTTTATCCTCAAGCCCTCCGAGCGTGACCCCTCCGCGGCAGTGTTCATGGCTCGCCTTTTCAAGGAAGCCGGACTTCCCGACGGCGTCTTCCAGGTCCTGCACGGTGGCAAGGAAACGGTTGACGGTTTGTTGCACCATCCGCTCATCGACGGAATCTCCTTCGTCGGATCCACCCCCATCGCCAAGTACGTCCATGAGACGGCTACCGCCAACGGCAAGCGTGTTCAGGCGCTGGGTGGGGCAAAAAACCACGCGGTGATCATGCCCGACGCCGACATGGAACTTGCCGCCGACCACCTCACGGCCGCGGCCTTCGGCTCCGCCGGACAGCGCTGCATGGCCATCTCCGTGGCAGTTGCCGTCGGGACCGCCGCCGACGTTTTGGTGGATAAACTGGTGGCCCGCGCCAAGGACATCAAGGTCTCTCACGGATTGGATGCCGAGGCCGACATGGGCCCGGTCATCACCCCGGTCTCCAGGACCCGCGTCGAAAAGATCGTGGGTGAGGCAGCTGAGGCCGGTGCCGCGATCATCGTTGACGGCCGCGACCTGGTGGTCAAGGACCACGAAAACGGTTTCTTTGTTGGCCCGACCATTATCGACAAGGTCAACACCGAAATGAGCGCCTACACCGAGGAAATCTTTGGACCGGTTCTGGCCATCGTGCGCGTGGCAACCCTGGCCGAAGCCATCGAGGTTGTGAACGCCAACCCGTACGGCAATGGCACCGCGATCTTCACCTCCAACGGTGCCGATGCACGCACCTACACGCGTCGTGTCCACGTCGGTATGGTCGGGGTCAACATCCCGCTGCCGGTTCCGGTGGCCTGGCACTCCTTCGGTGGCTGGAAGAACTCACTCTTTGGTGAGCACCACATCTACGGTGCAGATGGTGTGCGCTTCTACACCCGTGGCAAGGCCGTGACCCAGCGCTGGCCAGAACACAAGGAAGAATCCAATGCTTCCTTCGCGTTCCCCTCGAACTAGGGCGCTAGCCCACTAAATGCCCTCGGGAACCCAACAACGCCCAAGGCACCGGTGGCGGGCCCCAACCGCCCGCCACCACGGCAGCACACACTTCACTTCACGACTCCTGAGAGAAAGGTCCGCGAGATGCCGGACATCGAGAACAAGCTCATCATTGGCACTGCTCCGGATTCGTGGGGTGTCTGGTTTCCGAATGATGACAAACAGACCCCTTGGGAACGATTCCTCGATGAGGTCGTCGAATCCGGATATAAGACCATCGAGCTGGGTCCCTATGGTTACCTGCCGACCGATCCGGTGCGGTTGGCCGAGGAGCTGACGGCTCGTGACCTGAAGGTGTGTGCGGGTACGGTATTCACCGCCTTCCACCGCGGACTCGACGGCAGTGCCGCGGCGTGGGACGAAGCCTGGGAACCGGCTCGCCAGGTAGCCGAACTCACCGCCGCCATGGGAGGAGAACACATCGTGGTCATCCCCGCCATGTGGCGCGATGACGTCACGGGTGAAGCCGTGGAAAGTGAGCAGCTCAGTGCCTCTGGCTGGGACGCACTCTTCACCGGACATGACCGACTGGGCAAGATCCTGCTGGAGGACTTCGGGCTAAAGCAGCAATTCCATTCGCACGCCGACTCACACGTCTGCGCCCAGGTGGACATCGAAACCTTCCTGCAGAACACCGACCCCGCCTACACCAACCTCTGTCTAGACACCGGTCATGCCGAATATGGGGGAGCCTCCTCGTTGGAATTGATCCGCAAGCACCCCGAGCGCATCGGCTACCTGCACTTAAAGCAGATCGACCCGAGCGTGCTGGCCACGGTTAGGGAACAGAATATGACCTGGGCAGCTGCCAACAAGGCGGGGGTCATGGTGGAACCACCCAACGGGTTGCCCGACCTGCGCGCGGTGATCGAGGCCGTGGAGGCCCTGAACAAACCCGTCTACGGGATCGTTGAACAGGATATGTACCCGGTCTTAGACTTCTCGGTTCCCATGCCCATTGCCAAGCGCACCGCCACACACCTGCTCTCCTGCGGTTCACGCACGCGCGTCCGCTAGCACCACCCTCACCCCAACGCTGCTGGCCCCTTAAAAGGGGCTCTTAAAGACAAGGAAACACCCCAGATGAGTTCACCATTGCGCGTAGCGGTCATTGGAGCCGGACGTATGGGCGCCGATCACATCCAGCGCCTGCACCACAGGATCTCCGGTGCCGTTGTTGCCGCCGTCGTCGACATCGATGAGGCCAGGGCCAATGCCGCCATCGCCGGGATTGAAGGCGCAGTGGCGCTCACCGACGCCCAGTTGGCTCTGGACTCCGCTGACATCGATGCGATCCTGATCGCCACCCCGGGTTTCTTGCACCAGGACATCTTGTTCAAGGCCCTAGAGCGGGACATCCCTATCCTCTGCGAAAAGCCGCTGACCCCGGATGCCGAGTCGTCCTGGGCCGTGGTGCAGGCCGAGGCCAAGCTGGGCCGCAAGCGCATTCAGGTTGGCTTCATGCGCCGCTACGACGCCGAATACGCCCAGTTGCGCGAGCTGATTGCCGGTGGTGACTTGGGCGAGCTGCTGATGCTCCACCACCAGCACCGCAACCCCGACACCCCGGCCGGCTTCACCAACGAGATGCTGATCAACGACTCGGTCGTCCACGAGTTTGATGCCATCCGTTTCTTTACCGGCGAGGAAATCACCTCGGTGCAGGTGCGCCTGGGCAAGGCCACCAAAAACGCCCCGGAAGGCCAACACGATCCGCAGCACGTGCTCCTTGAGACCGAGTCCGGTGTTCTGGCCGACGTGGAAATCTACGTCAATGCACTCTTTGGTTACGAGGTCGCTACCCAGGCGTCCTTCGAAACCGGCATCGTATCCATCGGCAACGATTCGGGACCGTATGTACGCACCTCTGGTAAATGGGGCGGCAACGTCACCCCCGGTTTTGAGGAACGTTTTGGCGCCGCCTACGATACCGAGATTCAGGCCTGGGTTGACGCCGCGGCCGTCGGGGAATTGGGTGGGCCGAGCGCCTGGGATGGCTACGCCACCGCGGCCTGCTGTGAGGCGGGCGTCGAGGCACAGCGCACCGGCGAAAAGGTCGCAGTGAAGCTCAACGAAAAGCCAGCCCTGTACAGCTAGCCACGAGATTTAGGATCCATCGATGAAGATTGCTCTTGACCCCACTCCGTTCCATCACACCCATTCGCTGCTGGAATTTCCCGAGCTGGCCGCAGAACTTGGTTACAAGTATCTGCAGCTCACCCCGCACCAGGACCTGCTGCCCTTCTTCACCCACCCGAAGGCGGATGACCAGCTGGTCGCCGATCTGAAGTCCGCATGCACAAAGGCCGGCATTGAAATCGCCTCGGTACTGCCGGTGCACCGCTGGTCATCCCCGGATCCGGTGCTGCGCGAGGCCGCCGTTCGCTATTGGAAGCGCGCCATCCAGATCACCGTGGATTTGGGTGTGAACCAAATGAACACCGAGTTCTCTGGCCGCCCCGAGCTGCCGGAGGAATCCGAGGCGGCGTTCTACCGCTCCATGGAGGAACTTGTTCCGCTCTTCGAATCCGAAGGCATCAATGTTGCCTTCGACCCGCATCCGGATGACTTTGTGGAGGAAGGGCTGGCGGGCTGGCGGGTCATTCGAGGAGTTAATTCTCCCAACCTGTCCTTTGCCTACGTCGCGGCGCATACCTTCCACATGAAGGATGAACCGTTGGAGATCATGGCCGCGGTTGGCCAGAAGCTACGCGTGGTGCACGTTGCCGACACCATGAACCATCACGCCTCGCACGGGTTGCGTTACATCACCAATCCGCCGGGCAATGCGGTGCGTGTGCATCAGCACCTGAAAATCGGTGATGGTGATGTGAACTGGGACGAATTCTTTGGGGGACTGGCCGAGAACGGTTTCACCTCTCGCGAGGAATCCGTCATGGTGTCGTGTGTTTTTGCGGAAAATGAAAACGCCAAGAAAGTCGCAAAGTACCAGCTGCAAACCATGCGCAGCAGTGTGGCCGCGGCCGAGGCCGCACGAGTCTAGTCATCACCGTTTGCGTCCGGCCCCGAGGGGCCGGACGCAAACACGTTAACCGGAAGGTGCACCGCCATGGAGATAGGAATGATCACGGACTCGCTGTCCTCACGCAGCTTCGAGGATGTCGTGGACATCGCCGCTGACCTGGGGCTCAGCTCGATCGAGTTGCCCACGGGCAACTGGTCCGAGGCGCCCCACTTGGACCTGGACCGTTTGCTGGATTCCGAGACGGCGCGTGCGGAGTATCTGCGCAAGGTCGCCGCGCACGGATTGGGCATTAGCGCACTGAACGCGAATGGGAACCAACTGCATCCGGTGTCGGGTCCGGCGCAGGACACCGTATTGCGCAAAACGGTCCGCCTAGCGCGACTTATGGAAGTGCCCACAGTCGTGTGCATGTCCGGGTTGCCCGCGGCGGCGGGGGATAGTTCACCGAATTGGGTGACCAGCTCGTGGCCGCCGGAGAACGTGGCAATCTTGGAACATCAGTGGGAGCAGGTCGCGATTCCTTACTGGAGGGATCTTGCGTTCTTCGCCGCGGAGCAGTCCGTCCAATTGGCCATCGAGCCGTGCTTCGCTCAGCTGGTCTACAACGCGTCGACCGCCCGGCGGCTGATCGATTCCGTGGGCAGCCGGTCAATCGGGGTCAACCTAGATCCCTCGCACCTGATGGCCATGGGCGCCGATATCACGAGCGTGATTCGTGAGCTGGCCGGATCGATCGTCCATGTCCATGCCAAGGACGTGCGACTGAACGCGCCGATTGTGGCAACCAACGGTCTGTACGACGGAACGGCCATGACGCTGCCGCAGGAACGAGCGTGGAACTACGTGACGCTGGGCCTGGGGCATCTAGCCGGTGAGGCCTTCTGGGCCGATTTCGTGTACCAGCTGCGCGCCGCCGGGTATGACGGCACGCTGAACATCGAGCATGAGGACGTGCTGGTCAACTCCGAGGAAGGGGTGCGTCGGGCTGCCTCATTACTGGGCAAAGTGGCGCTGCGTGCGGCACCGGACTGGCAGCCGGCCGACGTCTAGATCGGTTTGCGACTAGCAGGGCAAGACGTTTGAACTGGTGGTCCGGTAGCGCTTGTTATGCGCGTGCCCGGAGGCTAGGCATCTGACGTAGATACCGGGAACCCCGCTCCTCGTCTGCCGGTTCCCCCTCGCGGGGCGCCGTTCCATGAAATCCGTGATCGCCGGCACTGGAAATCCAGCGTGGAGCGGTTGCAACATGCCAAGTCCAAAGCCGGATCGCTCTCCTGCCTGCGGGACACACCTCAAGATCAACCCATCATCCACGAGATTTCCTCAGCGATTCCATCGGTCTCGCAGTCATCGGTGTAGGCATGGCTGGCACTGTTCGTGCCGCGACGTATCGCGCGCCGAATCCGCAGGGATGCCGGATCGTGTTGCGAGATGCTCTTCCACGAGGAATTGTACGTATGTGAACGTCGAGGCCGAGGTCATCTCGGGGGCCCTCAGAGGGGCTTTCTGCCTGCGAATTTCTTGTGTTCCATTGCATCGGACAATCAAATGACGTAATGTCCTTACATACTGATTTCGTGAAGTGTGTCACTCTCTTCGGTGGTAAAGCACAATGCTCCGGTCGCCCGGATCGCATACCTGATCTCCTCGAATCCTCGAGCTTCCACCGACCCCATGCGCTTCAACCGGTCACAACAAAGGAGTTTCCATGTCCGAAAAGCATCAGGTCTTGGCTGGGGCAAAGCTGCCCCCATTGACGCCGGGACCTCATCAGAAGCGAATCGGACTGATCTCGATCGTCGCCTGTTTCGGTGGCCTCCTGTTCGGATACGACACCGGCGTGGCTAACGGCGCTGAGGGGCCGATGGCCGAGGAGCTGGGACTGAGCCTGATCCAGATCGGCGTGGTCATCAGTTCGCTGGTGTTTGCCGCCGCCTTCGGCGCGTTGGTCTGCGGTCAGATTTCCGACCTGTGGGGGCGCCGCAAGACCATCATCCTGCTTGCGGTGCTGTTCTTCGTGGGCACATTGCTGGTGATCTTCTCCCCGGGCGGCCCGGAACACGGTACGTTCTCACCGGCAGGTTTCGCCATTCTGGTGGCAGGGCGGATCATGCTGGGCATTGCCGTGGGCGGAGCCTCCACCGTCGTCCCGATCTACCTGGCCGAGATCGCCCCTTACGAGATCCGCGGCTCGATCACCGGACGCAACGAGCTGGCCATCGTCGTGGGTCAGTTGTCCGCGTTCGTCATCAATGCGATTATCGCCGCGACCCTTGGCGGCACCGTCGATGGCATCTGGCGCTTCATGTTCGCCGTCTGTGCGATTCCGGCGGTCGCATTGTTCATTGGCATGCTGCGGATGCCCGAATCCCCGCGCTGGCTTGTCGAGAAGCGCCGCTACGCCGAGGCGCTGCGGGTGCTGAAAACCGTGCGCCCCGCCGAACGCGCCCTGGCCGAACTGCACGATGTACAGCGCACCGCCGCCGCGGAGACAAAAGGCAACAAGTCAATTGGCATCAAGGCCATCGTGACCAACAAGTGGCTCATGCGCATCATTCTCGTCGGCATCGGCGTATCCATGGCCCAGCAGCTCACCGGCATTAACTCGATCATGTACTACGGCACCCGCGTGTTGGAAGAATCCGGCATGTCCGCTCAGCAGGCGGTGCTCGCGAATATCGCCTTCGGTGTGGTCGCCGTGGTCGGCGGTTTCATTGCCCTGCGAAACATGGACCGCATGGACCGCCGGAAGACGTTCCTGATCGGCCTGTCGCTGACTACTCTTTGTCACGTGCTGGTCGGTGTTGCCGGCGTGCTGCTGCCCGAGGGCAACGCCGCCCGTCCCATCGTGATCCTCGTTCTCGTCGTTGCGTTCGTCTTCTCGATGCAGACCTTCCTGAACGTCGCAGTGTGGGTGTGGCTGGCCGAAATCTTCCCGCTGCACATGCGCGGCCTGGGCATCGGCATCTCCGTGTTCTTCGGCTGGACCACCAACGGCTTCCTCGCGTTGTTATTCCCGTCGATGGTCTCGGGGATCGGGATCACCGGTTCCTTCTTCCTCTTCGCCGGAATCGGTGTGCTCGCCCTGATCTTCGTGGCCACCCAGGTCCCGGAGACTCGCGGCCGTACCCTCGAGGACCTCGAGGACGATGTCTCCACCGGTGCGATCTACCTCATTCGCGCGGAAGATGCCGAGGCCAACTCGTAGGTCACGGTGAAGCTCCCGGACTGGGGACCGGGAAGGGGGGCGAACCGAGCTCGATCGGTTCGCCCCCTATCGGTGGTCCGTCAGCGTTTTGAGGTGGCGCTACTGCCTCGCACCACCAGATGTGGAGCATGCCGGCTGGAGGCCGCGCCCGGTGACGTGGCCGCGGCCATTGCGGCCGAGGCCAGCGCGGCGACATCCTGGCGCACGCTGGTCAGGTCGGCATGGGACAGTCGGGCGAATTCGCTGTCGTCGAACCCGGTCAGTGCGATCTGGCCCGGCACCTGGAGGCCGGCCAGATCGATCGCCCTGCGGGCGCCCAGTGCGGCCCTGTCGTTGAACGCCAGCACCGCGGTGGCCCGCTTCTCGGCCGCTGTCTCCCGTAGGTATGCGTCCAACACGTCGAAGGTGGTGCTCTCGTCTGCTCCGGCGCCGAGCACGGTTCCGACGACGTTGCCCGCCGAGCGGGCCACGGCCCGCTCGAAGGCGGTGCGCCGCTGGGTGGCCGCCACGGCGTGTCCGCCGTCCAAATGCAACAGCCGGCGGTGCCCGAGATGCAACAGGTGCGCCACTAGTTCGTCGATTCCCGCGGCCTCGTCGGTGAGCACCGAGGGTAGCTGGCGGTAGCCGCGCAACAGGCTGACCACCGGCACTTGGCTGGCCACCTGCGCCATTTGTGCCGCCGTGAGGGTGGGGGAGATGCCGATGATGGCCTCCGCCCCCGCATCGATGAGGGTATTCAGAACGCGGCGCTCGTCGCGATTGCCTCCGATCGCGCCCAGGATGATCTCATAACCCCGTGTCTCGGCCTCGGCGTACAGGGCATCGGCTAGCTCGGCATGCACGGGCTCACCCAGCAGCAGTGCCACGCCGACGGTCCGGTTGTGGTGGCTGCGCAGTGAACGCGCGCGCGAATCCGGCCGATATCCAAGCTCCAGCGCGGCGGCCTTGACCTTGGTGCGGGATGCCTCGCTGGCGCCCTCGGTACCGCGCATCACGATCGAGGCCAGGGCCACGGAGACGCCGGATGCCCGGGCCACATCCGCAAGGGTGGGGCGTCGGGTCGGGGGAGTGCTCGGGGCCATGGGGGTGCCTTTCGTAAATTCACCTAGAACGATCTAGACGATTGTTTCACAGTGTGGCATAGTTGCCGGGAAAGCAGATACTAGAACGTTCTAGAGAAGAAGGGTGATACCCCGTAATGTCATACTCACTTGAAGTGCCCCCGGCCAAGGAAACGATCCGCATTGCCGTCATCGGCTGCGGATGGATCGGTGCCTTCCATGCCCGCACACTGGCAGGCAACCTGCCCGGGGTGAGGCTCGAGGCTCTAGCCGATCCGGCTCCCGGAGCCGCGGCTGCACTGGCCGCCGAGCTGGGCATTTCCAAGCACACCACCGACCCCGCCGATCTCTTCGCGGATCCCGACATCGACGGCGTGCTCATCGCGGCACCCTCGGCCGTCCATTCGGCACTGATAATCCAGGCAGCGGTCGCGGGAAAACACATTTTCTGTGAGAAGCCGGCCGGCCACGGGCTCGAAGAACTGCGCACGGCCCTGGACGCCGTCGAACGTGCTGGCGTCGAATTCCAGATCGGCTTCAACCGGCGTTTCGCCTCCGACTTCGCCGAGGCTAAGAAGCGTATCCAGGCAGGGGACCTTGGCGAGGTGCAGCTGATGCGCTCGCTGACCCGCGACCCGGGAGTCGCCGAAGGCATCGCAAATGCAGGGCGCATCAAGCCCAACACCATCTTCACCGAAACCCTCATCCACGATTTCGACGCGCTGAACTGGTACAACGAGGGTGCCAGGGTGACCGAGGTGCGCGCCATCGCCGATGCCCTGGTTGAACCCGGTTACCGCGAGGCGGGTCTGCTGGACACCGCAGTGGTGACGCTGCGCTACGACAATGGGGCGATCGCGGTGGCCGAGGCCAGCTTCAGCGCCCTCTACGGCTACGATGTGCGCGGGGAAATCTTCGGTTCCGCAGGAATGGCCGTGGCCGGCAACCCGGTGCAGCTCCACAGTGGCAGCTACACCGCGGCCGGGGCACTGGCGCCAACCTCGCGCGTGAACACCGAGCTCTTCGCCCAGGCTTACCGCGACGAACTAGCGCACTTCGCCCGGCTCATCGCCGCGCGCAAGGGCCTTGGTGAGGCCCCGACGGTGCCCACTCCCGGGGCGCAGGCAGCCATCGACGCACTGGAAATCGCCCTAGCCTGTGTCGAATCCGTCCGCACCGGTGCGCCCGTTGTGCTCGAGCGCGCAACCACGGGCGGTGTCCTGTGAGCCTTGAACTAGCGGTCTGTGCGGAAATGGTGTTCCTCGATCTTCCCTTCGTCGAACGCGTGAAGAAGCTCCACGCGTTAGGTTTCGGGATCGAGATGTGGGATTCGCGCACCAAGGACCTCGCTGCACTGAAGGCGACGGGCGCGAACTTCGGCTCGATGACCGGTTACTCCGCCGGAAGCCTCGTGGACCCGGAGGGAAGCGCGGAGGTTCTGCGCACCGCGGCGGAGCTGATCCCCACGGCTCTGGAACTGGGCATCAAACGCCTGGTCATCCACCCCGCGGAACTTATCGACGGACAGGCGGCGAACCCGCGCCATCGCGCCACCGGGCAAATGTGGCTGACCGCTTCGCGCACCTTGGAGAAGCTCGGCGCCCTCGGCATGGAACACGGGGTGGTGTTCGTGCTCGAGAACCTCAACACGATCCTGGACCACCCCGGAATTCCACTGGGGCGGGCCAAGGACACCCTGGCGCTGGTGGCTGGCGTGGGGCACCCCAACGTGAAGATGATGCTTGACCTCTACCACGCGCAGATCGGGGAGGGGAACCTCATCCAGCTACTACGCGATTCCCTGTCCCATCTCGGCGAGGTCCAGGTGGCCGACGTACCTGGACGTTGCGAACCCGGCACGGGGGAGATCAACTATCCGGCCATCGCGGCCGAGCTGCGCTCGCTGGGCTACTCGGGTCCCGTGGGGCTCGAGGGCTGGGCCTCCGGAGATCCGGAGGAAGCCCTTGCCAGCTTCAGGAACGCTTTCTCCTGAAGCTGGCAATCCCAGGCTAGGCCGTAGGGAGCCCGGTGCTCAGGCGCCGGGCTCCCTGTGCGTCCAACGCCTCGTTGAGCTCGGCGGGGGATCCGGAGCGCGCGAGGTGCTCGGCCACCAGCTCGGCCTGTGACTGTGGGGCGAGCCCTCCGATTGGCTGGTCCAGATCCAGATTGGTGGGGAAGGCATAGCCCTCCGCCGAGGCGGCAATGATGTTGTGCAGGGCGGCCTCCGAGGACCCCGCGGATTTGAGTTCCAGCAGCACCGGGTACAGGGCCTTGCTCATGGCCGTGCGGTCCACCGTTTCCATGGCCCGTCCGAAGGCGGAGGAGACCTGGAGCAGGTTTGCCATGCGCTTGATGTCGGCTGAAACGTTGGTGCCGGCTCCATGGAACAACGCCGGGTTGAAGAACGCCGCATCTCCCTTGGACAAAGGCAGCTGGGCATAATTGGCCTGAAAGTATTCGGTGAAGTCCTCCCGGTGGAAGGCCAGGAAGCCCGGGGCGTACTTGTGGGAGTGCGGTAGGTAGAGGGTGGGACCCGATTCCAGGGGCATGTCGCAATGCGCGACGGCCCCCTGCAGGGTCAGCGCCGGGGTGAGCAGATGGGCGTGGGCAGGGTAGGCAGCGGCCTGCTCGGCGGACATGAATCCCAGGTGGTAGTCGCGGTGCGCGCGTTGGGCGCTGCCGCCGGGATTCACCACATTGACCTGGCTGGTCACCTGGTAGTTGGGTCCTAGCCAGGCCTCCGACACCAGGGCGAGAATATCCGAGGCATAGTAGGCGGCGAAGACCTCCGGATCGGCGAGAGCCAGCTTGTCCAGGGCACCCCAGACCCTGTCGTTGGCACCGGGCTTGGCAAAGTGGTCCCCGCCGGTGACCCCTGCGGCCTTCTGGGCCGCGATCAGGCGGTTGAAGGCGTCGGTGGCACGGTCCACGACGCCCAGATCGGGGAAGGCGCCCTTGAAGACCACGATGCCCGGGCCCTCGATGAGCGCCTTGGCCAATTCGGCCTGGACATCGGTGCGCTCGGCCGGGTCGTCCAAGTAGGAATGCAGTCGCGGGCCGTAAATGAGCACGTTCTGCTCCACGGCATCGGCATACGGGTAGTCTTCCAACCGCGTGGTCGCGGACACGACCTGCTTAAAGTCCTCCAGATTGCAGGCTTCGGTGCGGAACCAACGGCTGGCGGCGGCGGTGGAGGTTGGGGTGATGGTCACGGAAATTGTCCTTTCGGAAGACCGGTGCGTAGAACTGTCCGGTGGGAATTGGGTGCCTCAGGAAACCCTCAGCAGTGCCACAACGTCTTCGTGCGGTGGTCGGGGCTGATTCTGCTTTCGGCTACGTACCATTCTCCGAATATTCGGGAGTGGGATACTAGGGTGGAGTCCATCAAAAACACCTCAGGAAGGCATCATCGTGGCGCACAGGTTTTCCATCCGGGAAATTGCCCGGCAGGCGGGGGTCAGCGACGCCACGGTGGACCGGGTCATCCACGCCAGAGCCGGCGTCCGTGCCGGAACCATCGGGCAGGTGAAGCAGGCCATTGTCGATCTGGAAGCACAAAGCACGCAGCTTGAGCTCTCCGGCCGTCAGTTCATGATCGACGTGGTGGTGGATGCCCCGGCACGCTTCCACATGGCGGCCCGTCGTGCACTTGAAGCCGAATTGCCGTTGCTGCGTCCGGCGGCATTCCGTGCCCGTTTCCACATGCGCGAACGTTGGGCAGCAGGTTCGCTAGTGCTCGAGCTTGATGCCATCATTCGGCGCGGCTCGCACGGGGTCCTGCTCAAGGCTCCGGACACCCCGGAGATTGCCGCGGCTGTCCAACGCCTGTTCCAGGCCGGGATCCCCGTGGTCACCTTCGTCACCGACCTTCCTCGCAGCCCCCGTCTGGCCTATGTCGGCATGGACAACCGGGCCGCCGGTGCGACCGCGGCCTACCTGATGCACTCATGGCTGGTCGGACGCCACGGATCGGTGGCCGTGACACTGAGCAGCGGGATCTTCCAGGGCGAGGAAGAGCGGGAGATGGGGTTCCGCGCCACGATGCGTTCCCTGGGCGGGCGGAGGGACGTTCACTTCCTGCCTGCCTCTGATGGCTTGGACAGTACCGCCTTTGAGCTGATGCGTGCGGCGCTCGCCGAATACCCTGACCTGTCAGGCGTATATTCACCGGGCGGGGGAAACCCCGGCCTGGCCCGGGCCTGGCGGGAAGCCGGGCACATGCCCAAGGTGTTCATCGGCCATGACCTCAACCCGGAAAATGCCCTGCTGCTCGCCGACGGGACCCTCAGCGTGGTCCTTCACCACAAGCTGCAGGGCGATATGCATTCGGCCTGCCGGGCGCTGATGCATTTCCACGGGGCACTACCCGGAGGGTGGACGCCGCCGCCCACGCCCATTGACGTGATCACCCCGTACAACATGCCACCAGGGCCACATCGGTAGGCCTGCGATACTGCGCGGAAGAGCACTCGCCGTGCTGCTCGGAACCATTCGGTGACAAGCACGCGATTGTGCGTCGATAGGTCCCCGAACCGCCGCGTGGTTTCCGCAGTAGCCCCGTGGAGTGCCGACAGCGCGCGACCCTGGCCAAAACATCTCGGCGCTCAGCGGTGAGCCTCCGTCGTGTCATTGTCCACTTGGCTCGTCCCGGCACCATGGAAGGCAAAAAACGGGGGTGGTTTTCTCCCAGCGGATTGCTGGGAGAAAACCACCCCCTATCGAGGTCAAGGACGTCGGGATAATTCTCCGCCGCCGGTTGTTACGAAAGCTTGGTGACCTTCACCGTCTTGCCCGTTTTCGCGGACTCGAGTGCCGCATCGGCCAGTACCAGGGCCGCAACCCCGTCGTCGAAACTAGGCGAGCAGGGGCCGCCATTGCGGATGGCTTGCGCAAAGGCATCCAACTCACGCTGGTAGGCCTGTGTGTAGCGTTCCAGGAAGAAGGGCATGTAAGCCTCGCCCTCGGCAGTACCGGCCGCTCCGTACTTGCGGACCGTGGTCGGTGTGATGTTCTTGGCTTCCAACATTCCCTCGGAGCCGAAAGCTTCCAGCCGCTGATCGTACCCGTAGGCGCAATGGCGGGAATTGGTGATCGTGATGAGCTCGCCACGGCTGCCACGCAACGTGACAACGACGGAATCATAGTCGCCCAGCTCCTCAATGTCGCTGCTGAACTGGTTGGAGCCCACTGCTGTGACCTCCACAATGTTCTCCACGAAGAAACGGGCCATGTCCAGGTCGTGGATCGTCATGTCACGGAAAATTCCGCCAGAGGTTTCGATGTAATCGCGGGGAGCCGGAGCCGGGTCGCGGCTGATGATGGTGACCTGTTCCAACGATCCGATTTCGCCGGCGGCAACGCGCGCGTTGATGGATGCGAAGCTTGGGTCAAACCTCCGGTTGAAGCCGAGCATGATGGGCACGTTCGTGTCCTTCAACTTATCGCGGCACTCCATGACAGTGGCCAGATCCAGATCGATGGGCTTTTCGCACAGGACGGCGAGTCCATGGGCTGCGGCGCGGGTGATGAGATCGACGTGGGTGTTGGTCGGTGATCCAATGATCACTCCGTCCAAGTCGGGCTCGGCAAACACTTCTTCCGGATCCTGTACCGCACGGGCCCCGGTCAGTTCCGCAAGTTTGCGGGCGCCATCAATAAACGGGTCGGCAATGAGAACGAGCTCGATGTCCGGGTGAGCGGCAAGATTGCGGGCGTGTACTTGACCAATCCGGCCAGAGCCGAAAAGCGCCATGCGCAACGGGCGAGGTGAAGTCATGGGGTGTAGTCCTTTCAAGAATGGGGAATCCGTAGTCACGGCTGTCTAGGGCGGCAAGTGTGCTGCACCTTGACGGTTTTTGTGCCTGGGGCACGGGGTGGTTGCTGGGGCCTAGCCGGGGAAAGAAGCGATGGCGGTGTCGAAGGCCCGCCGGAGTCCTTCATGCAGGGGTGTTGCCCGGTGTTCGCGGGAAATGATCTCCACTCCCCACGGTCCCTGGTACCCGGCCTCAATGGCCAGCCTGACGAATGTTGAGGTGGCGAATTCGCCGTGGCCGCAGTAAGCACGGTTGTTGATGGTGTCCTCGAACAAGGTCCCGTCGGTCTTGTGGAACCCGTCGTCGATTTCCACGGCGAACACGCGGTCCATCGGGGTGATCTGCCAGAGTTCCTCGTGTGAAAGCCCCGATTTGGCGGTGTGCCAGATGTCGATCATCAGCCCGGCCGAGGGGCTGTCCGACGCGGTCACCACCTGGATCGCCTCGGCGGTGGTGCGCAGGTTGGAGAAAGGGGTGGCCTCCAGGGCTAATCGGATGCCGGCATCGGCAGCTTCGTCAGCGAGATCGGAGAAGGCACTGGTCATTAATGCGTTGGGCAGTGGCTCATCGGCGTTGCCTGCTCCCACCTTGATGTGCCTGGCGCCCAGCAGGGTGGCTGCCTCGAAAAGCTCGGCCTGGACCTTATCTGCGGTCTTGCGCTCTGCCCCGGTGGACCACCAGCCGTTGATGAACTCGACTTCGATGATGTTGATTCCGGCGCCGCGGATCTGCCGCCCCAGCTCTTCGTAGCCGATCGTGTCACGGGCTGCCAGCAGATCGTCATGGACCAGGCCGATGCCAGCCCATCCGGTGTCGGCGACTGCGGCGATGCGTTCCGCAATCGGTAGTGGGCTGCGCTCCGTGGCACCCAGCGGCGCGGCATTCCCGGCGCTGGTCCAGCACGTGGCAATCAGTTCCGGAGTTGGTTTGCCGGAGTCAGTGGTCTGCATGTTCAGGGCACCTCAATGAGTGTTGGTTCGACGATGTTGGCCATGCCTCCGGCGTTGTTGCTCGAACGGTAGCAGGCATCAACAATGCGGGCCACGGTCAGGGCATCGGACACCGGGGCCACGTTGGGTGCACCGGTGCGAATGCTGTCGACCCAGCCACGCATTTCGGTGCGGAAGTTACTGATGTTCTCCAGCTCGGGAAGTTCGGAAAACTTGTTGCCTTCGGTCCGCGCGAAGGGTGGGGTGAAGTAGCTTTCGGTCCATTCGGTCCAACCCGCCGGCAGCACTGCGGCGGCCTCGTCCAAGTAAACGCGCAAGCGTTGGGGAAGAATGCCGATCTCGATCATTCCCCGTGTGCCGTAGACGAAGATGCGGGAGCTTTCGAACCATTCGAGTTTGTCGTGGCCATCGAAGCTGAAGGTGGCGGACATATCGGGGTAGTTCAGCAACACCGATGCGGAATCTTCCCGGCTTTTTTCGTCTGAGAGCCGCGTGGACTTGTGCACGCGGGCGTTGACGGACTCCGGTGTGCCAAACATGTGGACCAGCGAATCAAGCATGTGGCAGCCGAGGATCCACAGGACTCCGCCCATGTCGGCCGGCTGGTTCAGATGGTCGGTGACATGTTCGCCAACCATCGCGGCGCCTCGGGCCGAAACGGTGACGACCTCGCCGATGGCTCCATCGTCGATGAGATTCTTGGCCCGCGTGATCGACTCTGCGAGTCGTACGTTGTAGCCCACCTGGACAACCTGCGTCGAGGGGACCCCATGCTCGGCCTCGGCAAGCTGCATAAGGTCCAGAACCGTTCCGCCTCCGGGCTTTTCCACGACCACTGACTTGCCGGCAGCCAAGGCGCGCAGTGCGTGGGGGACCATGTCCTTGCTCTTGGAGTGGATCATGACGGCGTTGATCCGCTCGTCGTTGAGCACCCCGTCGATGTCGCGAAGCTCGACATCGTATTTCTCGGCGAAGTATCCCAAGCGCGGGTCTTCATCGGCGGCAGCAACTACTTCCACGTTCTCAATTTCACGCAGCGCCCTGACGCGGGCGGATGCATGCGGGTGGGTGATTCCAAGCAGTCCCACAACGATAGGTTTCATCGAGTTATCTCCTGTAGCTGTTTCCCGAGCGCTTTCGTTTGGTACGAGGGCACGTGGATCCGGATCGGTCATGGCCATGCGGATTCCAGGTTGTCTATTTCGACCTAGTCGCATCTATTGGACAGTGTGTCCAAAGTATTGCATGTCACATCATGAGGGGTCAAGTCACAGAGTGGACGGGTCGATCAGCTGATGAAAGTGGTTAGGGTTGCGCTGGGGTCGGAGCGCCGAGGTACTCCGAGAGGTGGCGGGCTCCCTCACGGGCCAGTTCAATCACGGTGCGACCATCTTCCGGTTCCGCAAGAATGCCTTCGCGCAGGCCGCTGACGCAAAGGGAGGCGACAACGTGCCCCTTGTGGTCAAAAATCGGGGCGCCGATTGCCGCGATGCCCGGTGTTAGCTCGTCATCACTCAAGGAGTATCCCGCGGAGCGGATGGCCTCGAGTTCCGAGTAGAACTTCGTCCGAGCGCGCACGTCGAATTGGATGTCGGCA
Source organism: Paeniglutamicibacter sp. Y32M11 (assembly GCF_019285735.1). GTDB lineage: Bacteria > Actinomycetota > Actinomycetes > Actinomycetales > Micrococcaceae > Paeniglutamicibacter. Next base: position 611,215 of record NZ_CP079107.1, read on the forward strand.
TTCTGCGAAACGATGCTCGCGTAGTCTTCCCAAGTCTGCCGGTCCTCAAAGGCCAAAAGTGCGCGTGGGGCTGCGCCGGTATGCAGTGGCAGCGAACCGCCCAGTGCCAGCAAGCGGCTGTTCACGCGCTTCCCGTCGACCCGTTCGATGCAGACGGCCCTGGTGTTTCGCCGGATGCACATGAAGGCCGATTCGCCCGTTGCTTCATGAATTGAACGAAGGACGGGAACCGCTGCGCGGCGCAAGTCCAGGTCATTGAGTAGTTTGCCGGACAGCGAGATGAGTTTGCTACCGATCCGGAAGGCGCCGCGAGGTCCCAGTTGCTCAACCCAGCCTGCCTCGGCGAGGGTGGCGAGCATGCGATAGACCGAACTGACCGGCTCGTCAAGAAGCTCGGTCAGTCGAGCGGAGGTTGAGATGCGCTCGTTGGCAAGGGCCTCCATGAGCGCGTTGGCCTTGGCGACGATCGATGGGCTGTTGTCCGTACTCGTGCTGAGCACACGCGCGGTTGGCTTTGGAATAAAATGCAGCATGGCTTCGGTCAGGGTCCGCGCGGCCTCGCCGATCACGTCCCTAGCTTCGTCCTGCTGGAGGAGGACTTGGTCCACGAGGCCAGCGGCCGTGAGTGAACCGAATATCGTGCCATCGGGATTTAGCACCGGGAAGCTGATGGCTGCGATCCCGTCTACGACTTCATTGACCTCCAATCGCCAGCCCTGGCGCCTGGTTTCCTCGATGTGATTCCGCAAAGTGTCAGCGTCAATCGGGGTCTTGGAGGACAGCCTGTCGTACGGCGCTGCGCCCAGCACGCTTTCCCGGACTTCCTCGGGTTGGAAGGCCAGAAGTACGTGGGATGCTGCGCCTGCGTGCATGGGCAGAATGCGCCCGGAAGAGAGTTCGAATAGGTCGACATCGGTGGCGTCTACCTGTTCCAGACACACCGCGGTCTCGTTGCGGGGGATCCAGAAGGATGCCGTGAGCCCCAGCTGCCGCTGGACGGCATCCAGCTGCTCGGCCAGAACTTTTCGGTCAATGATTGCATCGGCCGCGGCCTCCCCGAGGTGCAGGATCTGTGTCCCGAGTTCAATGCGGCCGTCTTCGGAGCGCCGCACCAGGCCAGGCTGTTCTAATGCGGAAACGATCCGATACACCGAGGGGCGTGGCTCCTCCACGGCCTTGGCCAGTTCCGCCGACGTCGATGGCCCGAGGTTAGATATTTCATCGATCACCTGGGTTGCCTTCGCGACCAGCTGGATTACATTCGCTGCGGGTTTCATTTTATGCTCCTTGACTTGTCCATTCACGGCTTACCCATTCCTGCGGCGGCGATTAGTCCAGTTTTGCCTGTTCCCGACGAAAGGGAAAATCTTGGCTCTGGGTCCAGTTAACCAGTCTCGCAGTGATTTAGATCATGTGATACTGTCTGAACACGTTGTCCATTCTATGACACTAGGCGTCGGTAGCTCGCACCAGAGGAAACCGAAGACAGCGCACACACGACAAGCAGCTCGTTTCAACTTCGGGAGAAGACATGCAAAGACGAATCTTTCTGGCTGGTGCCGCAATGGCCGCAACCTTGCTGGTTTCAAGTTGTGGCGGTCCGGGTGCCACGGGCGGATCGACGAATGGGCAGAGCCAGGAACCCACTGACATCAGAATTGGGGTGTCGCTGACCAGCCAGGATGAGGAGCGCTGGATCACCGATGGGAAGGCCATCCAGAAGGGACTGGAGGACCTCGGTTATCAGGTGGACCTGCAGTACGCGAACAACGACATTCCCACGCAGCAGCAGCAGGTGGACCAGATGATTACGCGCGGGGCCGATCTGCTGATCCTTGCCCCTCTTGACGGCACGGCCCTGGCACCGCAGCTACAGGCGGCGGTTAATGCCGAGATCCCCATCATTTCCTACGACCGGTTGATCCGGAACAGCCCGGATGTTGACCTGTACGTCACCTTTGACAACTACAAGGTAGGGGCGGAACAAGGCAAGGCGTTGTTGACCGGCCTGGACATCCTGAACGAGGACGGGTCGGAAGGCAAGGCCAAGGGCCCGTTTAACGTCGAGCTCTTCGGCGGATCGCTCGACGACAACAACGCAACCTTCGTCTACGACGGGGGCATGTCCGTGTTGCAGAAATACATTGACGACGGCACGATCGTGGTCGCGTCGGGCCAGACGAAGCTCTCGCAGATTGCCACCAAGGATTGGTCGCAGCAGGAAGCCCAGTCCCGCATGGACAATTTGATCACGTCCAGCTATTCCGACGGAACCTCCCTTGATGCGGTTCTGACCCCCAACGACAGCGTCGCCCGCGGCGCAATCACAGCTCTGGGCAACTCCGGCTACGGACCGAAGCACGGAACTGGCGCACATCCCATGCCGATCACCACCGGCCAGGACGCGGAGATCGCGTCGATCAAGCTGATCAACGACGATGTCCAGTACGCAACGGTTTTCAAGAACACCAAGCTGCTCGCGGCCCAGGCCGTTAATGCGACCGAGGATCTGCTCAACGGGCAGGAACCGGAGGTCAACGACTCGACGTCGTATGACAACGGTGCCGAAGTGGTCCCCTCCTTCCTCATGCCGATCGAAGTGGTCTTCAAGGACAACATCAAGAAGCTCCTGGTGGACTCGGACTACTACACCGCCGAGCAGATCAAGACGGGCAGACTCTGACAGCTTCCCGCTTTCAGCCTCAGGACCACACAATTACTAGAGAATCGATAGGACTGCACGATGCCTGATTACATTCTGGAAATGCGTTCCATCACCAAGAGTTTCCCCGGTGTGAAGGCGCTGGCGGATGTCACCTTCTCCGCGGAGCGTGGGGAAGTGCACGCCATCTGCGGTGAAAACGGCGCGGGCAAGTCCACGCTGATGAAGGTGCTCTCGGGTGTCTACCCCCATGGCAGCTACGGGGGTGAAATCCTCTTTGAGGGCAAGACCTGCGAATTCTCCGGAATTCGAGATTCCGAGCGCGCCGGCATCGTGATCATCCACCAGGAACTGGCGCTGGTTCCGCACTTGTCCATCGCCGAGAACATCTTCCTGGGCAATGAACGCCGGGGCCGCGGAGGGCTGATTGACTGGCACAAAACCCAGGCCGAAGCCGCGGAGTTGCTGAATACGGTGGGCCTGGGCGAGGAACCCACGACGCCGGTCGGACTACTTGGTGTGGGAAAGCAGCAGCTGGTGGAGATTGCCAAAGCTCTGGCCAAGGACGTAAAACTCCTCATTCTTGATGAGCCGACCGCTGCCCTGAACGACAACGACTCCGCCCACCTGCTCGACCTGGTGCGCTCACTGCAGGAACGGGGAATCACCTCCATTATCATTTCGCACAAGCTCAATGAGATCGAGGCGACAGCCAACCGCACGACCGTGATCCGTGACGGGCAGACCGTTGAAACTCTGGACATGATGGCACCCGATGTAAACGTTGACCGCATCGTGCGCAGCATGGTGGGCCGGGATCTCGAGTCCTTTTACCCGGAACGGACCCCAACGCCCGGGGAAGTGGTCTTGGAAGTTCGGGACTGGACTGTGCGCCACTCCCAACAGGATCGGTTGGTGGTTGACGGTGCCTCGTTCGAGGTTCGCTCGGGTGAAGTCGTGGGCATCGCTGGTCTCATGGGAGCCGGCCGCACCGAACTGGCCATGAGCCTCTTCGGGCGGTCCTACGGCCGATTCGTCTCGGGGCAGACGCTGATACACGGCAAACCGGTTGCTCCCCGCACGGTGGCCGAGGCGATCGGGCTCGGACTGGCATATGTGACCGAGGACCGGAAACAACTGGGCTTGAACCTGCTCGATACGATCACGCGCAACGTCTCCGGGGCGGCGCTGCCGAAGCTGGCCAAATGGGGGTTCGTGGATGCCAACCTGGAAGCGAAGCTGGCCAGGCACTCGATGGATTCTATGCGGATCAAGGCCCCGAGCGTCCAATCGGTGGTGGGCAAGCTCTCCGGCGGCAACCAACAGAAGGTCGTCCTGTCCAAGTGGTTGTTGACTGGCCCCGATGTGCTGATCATCGATGAACCCACCCGAGGGATCGATGTCGGTGCAAAGTTCGAGATCTATACCCTGATCAACGAGTTCGTGGAATCGGGCAAGGCCGTCGTGGTGATTTCCTCGGACCTGTTGGAGCTGCTGGGCACCTGTGACCGGATCTACGCGCTCTCCGGTGGGCGGATCACCGGTGAACTTCCGGTGGCGGAAGCGAATGAAGAAAAACTCATGACTCTCATGACCAAAGAAAAGGAAGCAATAGGATGACTGTCACAGCCTCCCGCGGACCCAAGGGCGCCCTCGCCCAGCCTCCCGAAAAAAATGGCTTGGGCGAACTGCGCCTTGCCCTGACGCGAAACCTGCGCACCAGTGGAATATACGTCGCCCTCGTGGCACTGGTTGCCTTGTTCGCCCTCATCACCGGCGGGGCTTCGTTGTCGGCCGGAAACGTTACCAACATCGTCTTGCAGTACTCCTACATCCTGGTTCTGGCCATCGGTATGGTCATCGTGATCATCGCCGGGCACATCGACCTGTCGGTCGGGTCCGTGGTGGCCCTGACGGGCGCGATATCGGCGATCACGGTCATCAAATACGACCTGCCCTGGTGGGTCGGCGTTCTGGCGGCGCTGGCCACCGGACTGTTGATCGGTGCCTGGCATGGTTTCTGGGTTGCCTACGTCGGCATTCCGGCCTTCATTGTGACCCTTGCCGGCATGCTTCTATTCAGGGGACTGACCCTCTTCGTCCTGGACAATGTCTCGCTTTCGCCGTTCCCTGACGAATACGGGGTCATCGCCTCGGGATTCATCAACGGATGGCTCGGCGGATACGGCTATGACGTATTCACCTTGGTTGTCTTCGCGCTCGGTGTCGTCGGGTTTGCCGTGAGCCAGTACCGCTCGCGCAAGGCCCGCATGGGGTACCACCAGCCGGTCCCGCCACTTTCGCTGTTTGCCCTCAAAATCCTGGCCGTGGGCGTGCTCGTGATGGCATTCGCCTGGAAGCTGGCCTCGGCCCGCGGGTTGCCGGTCGTGTTGATCATGCTGGCCGTATTGATCATGGCCTACACCGTGATGATGCAGCACACCGTGTTCGGCCGCCAGGTCTACGCCATTGGCGGCAACTTGGCCGCCGCTTCGCTCTCGGGCGTCAAGGTCCGTGCAGTGAACTTTTGGATCTTCGTCAACATGGGCTTGCTCTCGGCCGTGGCTGGAATCGTCTTTTCCTCACGCACCAATGGCGCCCAGCCGGGTGCCGGGAACATGTTTGAACTCGATGCCATCGCGGCGGCCTTCATTGGTGGCGCGGCGGTCACCGGAGGCGTTGGCAAGGTCGTAGGGGCCATGGCCGGTGGCCTGATCATGGCGGTCATGAGCAACGGCATGCAGCTGATGGGCATCGACCAGTCCCTGCAGTCCGTGGTCAAGGGCCTAGTGCTCCTGCTCGCCGTAGCCTTCGACATCTGGAACAAGCGCCGCGCGGGTGCCCACTAGGCCCGCGAACAACAATTCCGGAATACCACCGACGGTGGAACGAAAAACCATCTTGCACACGAAACATCCCACGGAGGAGTCCATTCAATGACCACGCAATTCACCTACGACGCACTTCCCATGCGAGTCCGGTTCGGAGCGGGTGCCCTGGCAGAGCTGCCCGCCGAGCTTGACCACCTTGGACTGAATCGGGTCCTGGTCCTGTGCTCACCGGAACAGAAAGACACCGGCGACCAAATTGCCGGAATCCTTGGTGCACGTGCGGTCGGAGTCCTGGCCGAAGCGGTGATGCACGTGCCCGCCGAAGCTGCGCAACGCGCCAGCGACGAGGCGGCACGGGTAGGGGCCGACGGGTGCGTCACCGTTGGCGGCGGGTCGGCCATCGGCTTGGGCAAGGCTATCGCCCTGAACCACAATCTGCCGATTGTTGCCGTACCCACGACGTATGCGGGTTCGGAAATGACCCCTGTCTGGGGCCTGACGACCAACGGACGGAAGGAGACCGGCAGGGATCCCCGGGTGCTTCCCCGCAGCGTCGTCTACGACCCGGAACTGAGTGCGACATTACCGGCAGCGATGTCGGTGACCAGCGGCATCAATGCCATTGCGCACGCGGTCGAAGCCCTGTATGCGCCGGATGCGACGCCCATCATTTCCCTGATGGCCGAGGACGGGGTCCGCGCCCTAGTCGCGGCGCTGCCGTCCATTGTGGAGAACCCCACCGACTTGGAAGCCCGGAGCAACGCGCTGTACGGGGCATGGCTCTGCGGCGCTTGCCTCGGGGCGACGACGATGTCGCTTCACCACAAGCTCTGCCACGCACTGGGCGGAACCCTGAACCTTCCCCATGCCCAGACTCACACGGTTGTCCTTCCCTACGCGTTGGCATTCAACCAGCCAGCCGCCCCGGCGGCAAAGTCGGCACTGTCCCGAGCCCTGGGGGACGTGGACGATCCGGCATTAAAACTGTGGGAGCTGGCCGAAGAACTCGGAGCCCCGCGCTCGCTGGCCGAGCTGGGAATGCTGGAGGAAGACATCGAGCGGATTGCCGAACAAGTCACCAGCTACTCCTATGGCAACCCCCGACCCATCGATCTGGCCGCGGTTCGAGGGATCCTTCGTGATGCCTGGGCAGGAGACAAACCACGTGAAAATCCTTCAGCCTAACCACCACATGCCCGCGTGGCGTTCAGATCTGGACGCTGGAGCTCTCGCATCCCCGGTGCGCACCTGGCGCGCACCCGTACGTTCTGGAGTTTGACCATGCCTTCACAGCTAGCAGTTTCACAACAAATCAAGGTAGCGCCGATGGTGCTCGGGACCAATGTCTTCGGCTGGACCGCCGATGTTGAGGTTTCCCACAGGATCCTCGATGGGTACGTGGCGGCGGGTGGAAACTTCATTGACACCGCGGACTCGTACTCCTACTGGGCCGAGGGCAACTCCGGAGGCGAAGCCGAAACAATCATTGGGTCGTGGCTTGCGCGGCGCGATGACCGGGACAAGCTTCTGGTGGCCTCGAAAGTGAGCCACCATCCGCAGCTCTCGGGGATGGCTCCGGCGACAATCAACGCAGCCGTGGACGGTTCGTTGACCAGACTGGGGCTCGATTACCTCGACATCTACTACGCGCATTTTGATGATCCTTCCACGCCGCTGGTGGAGAGCATTGAGGCAATGTCGGGGCTGGTGGACCAGGGTAAGATCCGCTCGATCGGCATCTCCAACTATTCACCGGAGCGGATCACCCAGTGGCTTGAGATCAGCGAACGCGAAGGCTTCCATCTACCGGTAGCCCTCGAACCCCAATATAACCTCATGGAACGCGACGTCGAGGCGTCGCTCCTGCCACTGGCGCAAAAACACTCCCTTGACGTCTATCCCTACTATTCGCTCGCCCACGGATTCCTGACCGGGAAGTACCGGAGCGCCCACGATGTCGACAGCGTTCGGGCGGCCGATGCTAAACGGTACCTGACGGCTCGCGGCGAAAAGGTGCTGGGTGCCCTCGCGCAGGTTTCGACCGGCCGCGCGTGCCCCTTCGCGCCGATTGCCTTGGCGTGGCTGAGGGCGAAAACCGGGGTCACGGCTCCGATTGTCAGTGCGCGCACCGTGGCACAACTCGAGCCACTAGTGGCCAACATGCATCTGGCCCTAACCGAAGGCGAAGTGCAGCTTTTGGACGAAGCTTCACAACCGTAAACATCTTTGGTGCCTGGCCACCAACCACGAGGAGGAAACAGCATGAGCAGTTTAACTGAAGAAACACGCACAGCGGACGATGCCAACCGGGCGGCAATTTCCCCGGCGCAGTCCGACGTTGAAGCACGACTGATCGAAAACGTTCTTCGGTCCTTCGAGCAATGCACCGAGCCGCGGACCAAGCGATTGATGCAGTCGCTGGTGCGCCACCTGCACGCCTTCATCCGCGAGGTCCGGCTCACGGAAGCCGAGTGGGAAAGGTCCATTGAATTTCTCACGGCCGTCGGCCACATCACCGACGACCGGCGCCAGGAGTTCATCTTGCTCTCGGATGTTCTGGGCGCTTCGATGCAGACGATCAACGTCAACAACGAAGCCGTGGGTAACGCCACCGAAGCCACCGTCTTCGGGCCGTTCTTTGTTGACGATGCCCCCCTCATCGCCAATGGCGGCGACATTGCCGGTGCCGGTGTCGGACAGCCCTGCTGGGTGGAAGGCAGCGTCAAGGATGTGGACGGAAACGCCATTCCCAACGCGCGCATTGAGGTGTGGGAAGCCGATGAAGACGGATTCTACGATGTCCAGTACACCGACGATCGGGTATCGGGCCGGGCACACCTCTTTAGCAATGACGCAGGAAGCTACAACTTCTGGGGCCTGACGCCAACCCCGTACCCAATTCCACACGATGGCCCGGTCGGCAAGATGTTGGAAGCCACCGGTCGGTCGCCCATGAGGGCATCACACCTTCACTTCATGGTGACTGCCCCAGGTTTCCGCACCTTGGTGACGCATATTTTCGTGCGAGGCGACGAACTGATCAAGTCCGACACTGTTTTTGGCGTCAAGGACAGCCTTGTCAAGGACTTCGAGCACCAACTCCCGGGAACGCCGGCGCCCGACGGACGCGAACTCGTGGAGAGTGACTGGTCAAGGGTGCGATTCGACATCGTTTTGGCCCCCGAAGTGGCTTGAGGAACGACGTCCCGCTTGTGAATCGGCCACTTCTCATGGCCTGAATTGGCCGAGGAAGCTCCCGACGGGTTGTGTATGGGGCGGGCCCTACTACAAGGAGCCGGTTTCCCCGAGATGGGGGAACCGGCTCCTTGGAGGACATGTGCCTAAGGGGTGAAGGGCAACCGTGGGTCGATCGTAGCCTTGTCCCACGTCTCACGAACCCAGCCGTGGTGCGGGTCATCGCTGATCAGCCACTCTCGTACGCGACCCGGTCCGGCCATGACGTTGAGGTAATACAAGTCGTAGCCCGGTGCAGCCATGGCGGGTCCATGCCAACCGTAGGGAACCAAGACGACGTCACCGGTGCGCACCTCGGCGGTCACATCGATGGGACGCTGGTCCGACGCATAAACCCGGGCATAACCGATCGGATCGGAGGACTCCGGGGCCCGCGAATCTTGCGCGACCCGGGTCTCGAAGTAGTAGATCTCCTCGAGGTTGGTTTCCCCGTCTTTTTCTTCGTCATGCTTGTGCGGCGGGTAAGAGGACCAATTGCCCGACGGGGTGATGACCTCACAGACAATAAAGCGGTCAGCTTCCAGCGCCGCGGGAGTGCCAAAGTTGTGGACTTGCCGAGAGCAGTTGCCCGCTCCCCGAAGCTCAACCGGCGTCTGAGCCGCTGTAATCAGTCGAGTCGGGTAGGACGCTTTGGCCGGTGCCAGGGCCACGGCAAAGCGACCTCCTGCGGGTGAAGCAACGCTCACCGCCGTGTTAATACCGGTATAGAGCACGTCCGATGGTCCCTCGAAGACCGACCGCCGCCCTGCCAACGCATAATGCTCACCGTTGACCATCGCGGTGAAAGCTCCTTGAAGCGGGATGATGATGCGTTCTTCCGCCGCTGCCTGCAGAGATAATTCTTCACCGGCTTTAAGCTCGGCAATCTTGATGCCGGTGTGTGCCCAGCCGGGGACTACCAGCGTTGAATCCGCAGCACCGATGGAGGTAGTCCATGGTCCGTCAATGGCTGTTCCTGCCGGATAAACCCAATCTGTCAAGGTATTTTCCTTTCGAGGTAGCTGGCGTCCGGCGCCGCTAGCGCTGGACGAGAGTCATTTCAAAACTGTAGGAATCGGCGCGGTAGACATGGCTACCGGTTTCCACATTGCGCCCCGCATCATCCACCGCGGTACGTTCCATGGTGACCAATGCCGATCCCTCGCCGACCTTCAGCAATGGAGCCTGATAGTCGTTGGCGACCATGGCGCCGATGCGCTGATTGGCCAGACGGAAGTTCACGCCTGCGTCACGCAGGATCTGATACAGGCCACGCTCGTTAAGGGCCTGTTCGTCAATGCTGACAATGTCGTCGCGCACCCAGTTTTCCATCAGGGCCAACGGCTTGCCGTCCACGCTGCGCAGCCTGGTGAAGTGGTAAACATTCACGCCCGCTGGCAATTGCAACAGATCGGCCACGCGTTTGTCGGCCGGACCGTGGCTGAAGCTCAGTGATTCGGTGGTGGGCGTCTTTCCGGAGCGCTCAAGGTCGTCATTGAGGCTGGAGAGTTCCAAATGACGGCGCACCTGGCTTGATACCACCTGGGTGCCCACGCCGCGCTTGCGCACGAGCAGTCCCGAGCGGACCAACTCGTCCATGGCCTTGCGCATCGTGGGCCGGGAGAGGTTCAGGCGTTGCGCGAGATCAATTTCGTTTTCCAGCCGGCTACCCGATTCCAAGGTGCCGTCGTGGATGGCGGCCTCGATGCCCTGGACAATCTGATGATAAAGGGGAACCGGTGACGAGCGGTCGATCTGGATATTCAAGTCCGTGCTCAAGGGGTTCCTCCGTGTGATTGCCAGTGCCATGTGGGAAAAGTTTGATAAGACATACTAACTTTAGATGAGCATAGCAGTCTAGATGTTGGTGTTTGGTTGAAGCTTTCCTGCCTTCAAGACACGATCAACACCGTCGACAGCTGCCACTGTCGGCTTCGAAGCCGGATATCTCGAGCCCATCTTGTGCTGCACTCAGACGTGCGGCATCCAACACCTGCATGGTCGCCACCGCTCGGCAGGCGCACACCGGCAGCGGTTTTTCGTGGCGAACGGCGTCCGCCAGCAACTCATAAAACCGGTGATAACTGCCCTGTCTTGAGGCCACTTTGCCCATATGCCCATTGGCTACGAGGAAACCATCTGCAGGGTCAATTCCCCATGCCGCGGGATTCTCCGCGGGTCGTTGTCCCTTTAGTGGGGCCTCTGCCTGAATGTCCCGACCGGCCAGCATGAGAGTGCCAGCATCGCCCCGAGTTCGGATCATTCGGTTCGCCTAGGGTGCCAGTTTGTCTGCCGAAAGCCAGCTGGTGACGCCATTGGAGTGGAGTGGTCAATACGCAGCGTAAAGGCCGAATCGTTGATTCCCCACGAGGTGTCCGTCCAGATCATGGTCGCCGAGACGCGCGCTGCTCCGCCAAAGAGCCACAGGGCTTGGTCCACCAGGTGGCTACCCAGATCGAGCAGGGCTCCACCGCTGGTCCTGGATTCTACCGATCGAGGTTCGTCTTGGTCGAAGACCGACTCAAAGCCACGGATCGTTCCGAGCCTGTCCTCGGCGAGCACCGATCGCAACGTGGTGATGTTAGTGTCCCAGTGCCGGTTTTGATAAACGCCCAAGCGGCATCCGGCAGCGTGTGCTTTGGCGATCAGTTCCCTGGCCGCTGCGGCGTCGGTGGCAAATGGCTTGTCCAGGATGACTAGCGGGCATAATTCCATGGCCGCCTTGACCACGGACTCCCGTGCTGGAACTGGGACCGAAAGAACTAGGGCGTCGACGCCGGTTGCAACCAGCGATTCAAGCGAATCGTGTAACGGAACCTCGGGAAAATCGACGCCCAGTTCGACCCCTCGTGTCTCCGATGTGCTCACCACTCCGGCCAGCACGGCTCCGACTGCGGCCTCTATGGCTGGCGCATGAAAGTAGCGCCCGCCCCAGCCATAGCCGACTAAGCCGACGCGGACATCGGGGTCATGATGCATTCGGTCGCCACCCTTTCCCTTGGTGATCAGTGGGTGTGGTGCTGTGGCGCTGTGGGCAGCCGGGGCGACGATTGTTGGTGCTTTGGGCTCGTCGCCCCGGCTTTGCGGTGTGCGCTGTTCAACTAGAGGGTGATGAGTTTTCCGTTGGCCTGAGCCGAGGCCGTCACCGCGTCCAAGATTTCCATGTTGCGCACGCCTTCATCGAAGGTGGCGCAACGCGGCAGCGAGTCGGCTTCCGGTACACCGGCAACCTCTTCGAGGAAGGCACGGGCCTGATAGGAAAAGGCCTCGTTCTGGCCGAATCCGACGCTCGGTGCATCCATGGGCAGACCACCGGACAGGTAGGGGTGCTCCGGGCCAAGAATGACCTGACGGTAGCCGTTCTGTGCGCTGTCGCCTTGGTTGAGGAAGAGCTGGATCTCCGACGGGCGCCGCTGGTCGAAGCGTGCCGAGCCGTTGGCGCAGAAGACCTCGAAGATCAGCGAATTGGCATGCCCCGCGGCCACACGGGAGACTTCGAAGCCGCCGGAACCGCCGTTGGCGAAATCCGCGGAGAAGGCAGCGTAGTCGTCGTTTTCAACAGCCTCGAATGTATCGCTGACGGCTACATGGTCGTGACCCATGACGGCGCCCAGGGGAAGCGGGCGTTCCTTAATGACGGTGCTCAGCCGACCACCGCTGACTGCGGTGATGTCGCCGCAGAGGAATTCGGAGACGTAGGTCAAATGGCTGCCAACATCGGCCAGCGCTCCGGATCCGGTACCGCCCTTGTATCGCCAGCTCATGGGGGCTGCCGGGTCGAAGCCGTAGTCCGTCCAATACCGGCCACTGAAGTGCAAGACGTTACCCAAGACTCCGTTGCGGATCAGGTCGCGGATATAGGCGATGCCCGGCGTACGGCGGAAGGTGAAACCGACTCGGGCGATCCCGGTGGCATTGGCTGCAAGTTCGGCCATGGCACGGGCATCCTCCAGGGTGTCGCTTAGCGGCTTTTCGCACAAAACATGCTTGCCGGCCGCTAGCAGTCCCTCGACTGCTTGGCGGTGAAGCGAATTGGCGATCACGACGCTGACAACGTCAATGTCGTCGGCCGCGGCAATGGCCTGCCAGCTAGTGTCAGTGCGTTCGTAGCCAAAGCGGCGAGCGGCAAGGGAGCCGAACTCGGGATTCATGTCAGCAATCGACACGAGCTTGATGGGCGGTAGGACGGGCGAGTAGAGGGTGGAGGCGCTACGGAAGGCGGCCGCGTGGGCCTTGCCCGCCATGCCGGCGCCGATGACGGCAACCCTGATTTCATTCGACATGTGATGACTCCTTTAGAAAGCAAAAATTGGTGGTTGATGGTCAATCGTTGTGCTGATGCTCTAGACTGTTGGAGCGCTCCATAAGAACGTTACGGTTGTCCATATGTCCTGTCAATCTTTTTCTGGAAGGTTTTGAAAGTGGCCGAAAAGTCCCCACCATCCCGTTCTCCGGATGCTCCGCGTCCCACCATCTACGACGTTGCCACGCGAGCTGGAGTGTCCAAGTCATTGGTTTCCTTGGTCCTAAGGGGGTCCCCCAACGTCTCCGTCGAGCGCCGAACCGCCGTGGAAACTGCGATTGCCGAGCTGGGCTACCGGCCGAGTCAAGCGGCGGCAGCGCTCGCAGGAAATCGCACGGGCACCATCGGAGTCATCATCGATGACTACCGGAACCTGTGGTTCGTAGATTTTCTACATGGCATGCAGGAGGTTCTGGCCGAACGCGGCATCCGGGTGGCGGTAGCCGACAGATCGTTCAACTCCCACGTGGATGCCTCGCCGTTGGAAGGTTTTCTGGCGATGCGAGTGGACGGAATAGTTGTAGCCTCCGAGCCCAGCGATGAAATGGGGCGGGGGATTGGAGTTCCAGCAGTCTTGGCCGGAAACCGGCTTCAGCAAATCCCTGGGGCAGACATCGCCACGAGTGACGACAAGTTCGGAGGCGGGTTGGCCGCCAACCACCTCTTGGGGCTAGGACACCGGAAGATTGGCCATGTCACCGGCGGTGGTGGATCGGCTCGTGAGCGCTGCGAGGGATTTAGGGAGGCGCTGCGCAATGCAGGTGTTGCTCCCGTCATTGTGGGCGATGGGGGCACATCGGAGCAAGATGGATTTCGCTTTACCCGGCAGTTGCTCTTGACCCATCCGGGCATTACAGCCGTTTTTGCCGCCAACGATTCGATGGCCATGGGAGCGGCGGCGGCGATTAAGGACGCCGGTCTGCAAGTGCCCCAGGATATATCCCTGATCGGGTATGACAATTCCCCATTGGCATCTTCTAATCTCTTGCGGTTGACGACGGTGGATGCAGTAAACGGTGAGGTTGGGCGCCGCGCAGCCAAAGCACTGTTGGCCCGCTTTGATGGCGGTCCGCAAGATACCGTGATCAATCTCGTGGAGCCGCAGCTTGTTGTCCGCGGCTCCACCGCCGAGGCCTGCGAATAGCAACTAACTCGTAATTCGCATCCCAATAAATCGCTAGTTCACTCATTTGTGAATGGCTTTATTTGTCGTGTTCTTGAACTTATATTAAAATATTTGTCCTGACAATATATTGACTTCTTGAAATTAACAAATCATGCTCGATTGTGATGAAACTGATGGCCCAGCGCTAAGTCGCCGTCCTCCCTTGCGGAATCTCACCGCGGCATCATCACCTTCAATTCACTGCTAATTCGAGGAGTATTTTTATGTCCAAAAATCTTTCGTGGCGCACTATTTCGGCGACGCTGGTGCTGATTCCAGCACTCGGGTTGACGGCTTGCTCCGGTCAGGGTGGTCGCGCTCCGAGCGTGGATGTACCGGCGGCAGGAGCAGTTGCTGACACTCCGCGCCTTAAGATTGCCCTGATCACGCATGCGCCAGCTGGTGACACGTTCTGGGACATCGTACGAAAGGGGGCGGAGGCGGCCGCTGCCAAGGACAATATTGACCTGCAATATCTCAATGATCCCGAGGGTGGTAATCAGGCTCAGCTGATCGAGCAAGCAGTTGACCAGGGTGTTGACGGCATTGCCGTGACCTTGGCCAAGCCAGACGCGATCGCTGGCGCACTGGCCAAGGCGAAGGCGGCTGGCATACCGATTACGAGCCTCAATGGTGGAGAAGATCGTTACAAGGAGCTGGGCGCCTTTGCGAACTTTGGTTCGAACGAACGGGCGGCCGGCGAAGCCGTGGGGGAGAAGCTTCTGGATGAAAACTACCGGAATCCTATCTGTGTGATTCAGGTCCAGGGCCACGTGGGTTTGGAAGCCCGGTGTGCCGGAGTGAAGTCAAAAATCCCGGCCACTGAAGTGCTTTACGTACAGGGAACCGACATGACGCAGGTTCAGTCGACGGCGACCGCAAAGCTGCAAACCGCCAAGGACGTGGATGTGGTCATTGGTCTGGGAGCGCCGATTAGCCTGACGTTGTTGAAATCGATTGCCGAATCGGGGAGTGCTGCCAAGGTCGCTTCTTTTGATATGAATGCCGAAATGGCTCAGAAAATTGTTGACGGTGAAATTCTCTTTACCGTCGACCAGCAGCCATGGCTTCAGGGGTACGCGGCAGTTGATGCCATTTGGCTTGACGCCCATGGTGGATTTGCCTTGGGTGGCGGAAAGCCGGTGCCCACGGGCCCGAGCATTGTTGACAAGAGCAATGCCGAAGCGGTGCTGGAGTTCGCCAAGGGCGGCATTCGGTAGGGTGCCGCGGGGTGGGGGCTTGGCCTGATCTTCCCGCCGCCCCGCGGATCACTCCGCTGAAATCCTGGAACTTTTCATGGCAAGATCCACGCCCGTGAAGCTACCTCGTACTTCCTGAGATTAGGGCTGATGTAAATATGTCCTAACAATCTATTGACATGTGTGACAGTAGTCACGATGATCAATGGAAAGGGAATAGCTGGTTGGCGACAAAGACGCCTCCGATTTTCGGCTGGAGTCCCTGAGGTCGCCTTGGGAGACAGGCCGGCCGACAACTCGAGGAGATTCGTGTAATGGCAAAAATTTCTTGGCGTAAGGTCGCGGTGGCAGCCGTGATGGTTCCTGCCCTCGCTTTGACAGCCTGTTCCAGCGGTGGCGGCCGAGCCCCCGAGCCCAGCACCGGCGAGGGAGCCGGCGCCGTTGCAGCGACCCCGAAAATCAAGGTTGCCTTGATTACCCACGCAGCTCCCGGCGACACTTTCTGGGACACCGTGCGCAAGGGGGCTGAGGAAGCAGCAGTCAAGGACAACGTTGACCTGCAGTACCTTTCGGATCCGGATGGCGGGCGCCAGGCTCAGCTTATCGAGCAGGCAATTGACCAAAAAGTCGACGGCATTGCCGTCACACTGGCGAAGCCCGATGCTTTGGCTTCTGCCCTCAAGAAGGCAACGGCGGCAGGCATTCCCGTCGTTAGCCTGAATGCCGGCGAAGACCGTTTTAAGGAGCTTGGGGCTTTTACACACTTCGGTTCCAACGAAAAAATTGCAGGTGAAGCGGTCGGCGAAAAACTTGCCGCGGAAGGTTACAAGCATCCGGTTTGCGTCATTCAGGAACAGGGCCACGTTGGCCTCGAGAATCGTTGTGCGGGTGTGAAAGAAAAGGTCCCCGGCTCGGAGATCCTCTACGTGCAGGGCACCGACATGACGCAGGTCGAATCGACCGTCACCGCCAAGCTGCAAGCCAGCAAGGACGTCGACGTGGTTATTGGTCTCGGCGCTCCCTTCACCTTGACCATCCTGAAATCTGTGGCTGGCGCAAAGTCCACTGCCAAGGTCGCTTCCTTTGACATGAATCCAGAATTGGCACAGCAAATCGTTGACGGAAAGGTCCTTTTCACCGTCGACCAGCAGCCCTGGCTCCAAGGCTACGGCGCGATTGATGCACTGTGGCAGAACACCCGCGGCGGTTTCGAAATTGGTGGAGGCCTGCCGGTACTGACCGGACCAGCCATCATCACTCCCGATAACGCAGCAGAAGTACTCGAATTCGCCAAAGAAGGCGTCCGCTAGAAGTCAATGACCCACGTGCCGGTGGTGGAGACATCCACCACCGGCACGGACCAACGGAAAGTAATTCACATCATGACGAACACAGTCCTCACTCCACCCGCCGCACCAAAGGCGGCCGACGAGCGGGTGGCGTCAAAGGGCGCCATCACTACGCTGCTCGGTCGCCCCGAATTCGGTGCCCTAGTTGGCGCGGTTGCCATGTTTGCCTTCTTCGCCCTCGTGGCACCCGTATTTTTGCAGCCCTCATCTTTCGCGACCGTGTTGTACGGGTCATCGACCATCGGTATCATGGCCGTCGGCGTTTCGCTGCTCATGATCGGTGGGGAATTTGACCTCTCCACCGGTGTTGCGGTTATTTCTTCGGCTCTAAGCGCTTCACTCTTCTCTTGGTACTTTGGAACCAATGTTTGGGTGGGCGTGGTACTTGCATTAATCGTTTCGTTGGCCGTCGGCTTCATCAACGGTTGGATTCTGATCAAGACCAACCTCCCGTCCTTCATCGTCACTCTGGCCACATTCTTGATGCTCACCGGTCTGAACCTAGGATTGACGCGCCTGATCGGCGGCTCGGTGTCCACCCCCTCGATTGCCGATATGGACGGTTTTGAATCGGCTAAGGCGGTCTTTGCCTCTTCGGTGAACATTGCCGGGGTCGACGTGAAAATTACCGTCTTCATCTGGATCGCTTTGGTGGCAGTTGCATCCTGGATCTTGCTCCGCACCCGGGTGGGGAACTGGATCTTTGCCGTTGGTGGCGACGACAAGGCCGCCCGTGCGGTAGGTGTCCCCGTTGTCCGCACCAAGATTGGACTCTTTATGGGTGTGGGTTTCTGCGCCTGGATCCTGGGCATGCACAACCTCTTCGCGTTCGCTACGGTCCAGTCCGGTGAGGGTATCGGTAACGAATTTCTCTACATCATTGCCGCCGTCATCGGTGGCTGCCTGCTGACCGGTGGCTACGGATCGGCCGTCGGTGGTGCCATCGGTGCCTTCATCTTCGGCATGGCCAACAAGGGCATCGTCTACGCCGAATGGAACCCGGACTGGTTCAAGTTCTTCCTGGGTCTGATGTTACTGCTGGCCACGATCGTGAACCTGGTCGTGAAGAAACGTGCAGAGACCAAGTAGCAGCGCAAGGAACCAAGGAGCGAATCCCATGACCAATACCAAGAATTCCCCGGCCGCCGAACGTATCGACCAGGCGACGCTGCTACATGAACAGACCGACCCCCTGACGCACACACCAGTTCACCTTCTTGAGCTCAAGGATGTCGGCAAACATTACGGCAACATCATCGCCCTGACCGGTGTCACGATGGCCGTGGACACCGGACGCGTCACCTGCGTGCTGGGCGATAATGGAGCCGGAAAATCCACGTTGATCAAGATCATCGCAGGATTGCACCAGCACACCACCGGCACCCTGGAAATCATGGGTGCCGAACGAAAACTCAACTCTCCACGAGAGGCATTGGACTCCGGTATCGCGGCCGTTTATCAGGACCTCGCGGTGGTCTCCTTGATGCCGATCTGGCGCAATTTCTTCCTCGGTTCTGAGCTCACCAAGGGTATCGGCCCGTTTAAGAGCCTCGACGTGGAGGCGATGAAGAAAATTACCAAGGATGAGCTCGCCGCCATGGGCATCGACCTGCGCGACGTGGAACAGCCCATCGGCCAGCTCTCCGGTGGCGAACGTCAATGTGTTGCCATTGCCCGCGCAGTGCATTTCGGGGCCAAGGTCCTGATCCTTGATGAGCCCACCGCGGCCTTGGGCGTCAAACAGTCCGGTGTGGTGCTGCGTTATATTCTGCAGGCCCGTGATCGCGGCCTAGGCGTCATCTTTATTACACACAACCCGCACCATGCCTTCCCCGTCGGGGACCGCTTCCTGTTGCTCAAGCGCGGCAAGTCGATTGGTTACTACGACAAGAAGGACATCACCATCGACGAGTTGACCAGCCAAATGGCCGGCGGCGCGGAGCTGGCTGAGCTAGCTCATGAGCTCGAGCAGGCCGGTGGCCACGACGAGGTGCTCGCCGAAGTAAAGGCCGAGGTTGCCGAGACTCTGGGAACACAAGAACCAAGCCATCGGGCTTAAAACCATGCAAGAAATCTAGGGGTGGCTCTCGGCGCGCCCCCGCAGGGCCACCCTCGCGAACCGAACACGGAACCCTTCGTCAGCAACACCAACACCAACAAATAAAGGAGCTCAGATGAGCAGCTTCCCCGATGCCTTGCCCGAGTCCCGGGTCCCGGACTCTCGAGATGCACCGGTGCTCAATTGGGGAATTGCCGGCCCCGGATGGATTGCCGAACGATTCATCGAGTCCGTCCGGGCCCATACACACCAGAATCTGGCGGCGGTTGGCTCCCGATCAGCAGCGCGGGCCGCCGATTTTTCCGCTAAACACTCGATTCCCGCGAGCCATGGAAGCTACAAGGAACTTGCTCAGGATCCGAACGTGGACATCGTCTACGTCGCTACTCCGCACCCGCACCACTTCGATGTAGCAATGACCGCCATTGAGTCGGGCAAACACGTCCTGATAGAAAAACCCATGGGGATCACCGCCACCGAGGTTGCGGCCATCATCAAGGCCGCGGACGCCCGACAGGTGTTCGCCGCCGAGGCCATGTGGACATTCTTCCTGCCCAAATTCGACGTGATTACCCAACTGTTGGAGGCCGGAGCGCTGGGGGAGCTGGTCACCGTTGCGGCAGAATACGGCGAGTACTTTGAACCCGGCCACCGAATCTTTGATCAGGATCTGGCCGGGGGACCGCTCCTAGATTTGGGTACGTACCCGCTGGCTTTTGTCAGCAGGGTCATGGGCGCCCCCGACACCGTGGCGGCGATCGGCACTCAACACCCCAGCGGGGTAAACGGCCAGCTTTCGACTCTACTATATTTCGCCGGTGGTGGGCACGGCACGGTGAACACTCACCTCCACAACTTCACCCCCACCACCGCGTTGATCACCGGAACCGAAGCAACGCTGCACATCGATGGGCCCTTCAACATGCCGGGCGGCTTCACCCTGCGCCATCATGACGGGCGTGAATTACGCTACGACCAGGCGGCAGGGGCACATCTCGAAGGTCTGCACTTTGAGGCCGCGGCCGTTGCCCGATGCATCGCTCAGGGTTTGACCCAAGCCCCGCAACGTCCCTTGGCTGACACGCTCATGACGCTAGAACTGGCCGATGAAATTCGCCGTCAGGTTGGCATCACACTCCCCGAAACCACCACACGGAAGTAAACACCATGAAGACCCTGAATCTTGGACTTATCGGCGTCGGCCGCATCGGCACGATGCACGCCAACAACCTTAATGCGCTGCGACCAACGCTGGCTGATCGCGGCCTGGAGGTGAATCTGTGGATCACAGATGTCGCCGCTGACTATGCGCGCACCGTGGCCGTCGGGCTGGGCGCCACCTTCTTTGACTCCGTAAACGCCATGATCGAGGCCGGTGTTGACGCCCTGCTGATCGCCACCGGAACCATGACGCATCCCGATTTGATCCGGGCCGGGATCGCAGCAAACCTGCCGGTCTTCTGCGAAAAGCCGGTGGCCGGAGACGTGGATTCCGCGCTTCCGTTGATCGAAGAAATTGCCGCCAGCAACGGACGGGTGCAAATTGGGCACCAGCGCCGCTTTGATGCCGGGTATCTTGAAGCCAAACGTCGGTTGGATGCCGGAGACCTGGGCTGGATCCACACCATGCGAGCCGTAACGGGTGACATGGTCCCGCCTTCGCTGGAATTCATCGCCACCTCCGGAGGGCTGTTCCGTGACTGCTCGGTCCACGACTTCGACATCCTGCGTTGGCTCACCGGCAAGGAAATTGTTGAGGTCTACGCCAAGGGGTCGAACAACGGAGACCCGGGAATTGGCGCAGCAGGCGATGTAGATACCGCCTTGGCGGTCCTGACCTTTGACGACGGAACCGTGGCCACGGCAAGTGCCACCCGCTACAACGGGGCCGGCCACGATGTGCGCCTAGAAATTCAGGGCTCCAAGTCCACCGTGGTGGTTGGGCTCGACGAACAATCAGCCATGCGTTCGGCAGAACTGGGCGTCGAATTTCCGAGAGGTACCTCGCACCAAACATTCATCGAGCGCTTTGACGGTGCCTACCGCGCGGAATTGGTGGCATTCATCGAGTATGTGCTGGGGGAGCGGGAAAATCCCTGTTCCGCCTGGGACGCCGTGGCCGCCTCGCGGGTTGCTGACGCTGCCCAAGAATCGTTGCTCACCGGGGCTCCGGTGGCCATCAATCCCGTCCCGGTGGCCTAACACTTCTCAATAAGCACCGCACGCCTTCACCATTTCATGACGCAAAGGAAAACCACCATGAGCACTAGCATTGCCGATCAGCTTGCCGCTGCCCCCATCTCTTGGGGAGTGTGCGAGGCCGCAGACTGGGGCATCCAGTTGAGTCCGGACCAGGTCCTGAGCGACATGCGGGAACTGGGCATTAAAGCCACGGAATTTGGTCCACTGGGTTTTTTGCCCACCGACCCAGCTTCTCGTGCGGCACACCTGGATGGCTACGGGTTGAAGGCAGTTGGCGGTTTCCTCCCGGTGGTGTTGCATGATCCCGACGTGGATCCGTTGGCACTGGTAACCACCGAATTGACGGCATTCATCGCAGCCGGGGCATCGGTGATGGTACTGGCCGCCGACTCCGGAACCGGAGACTACGAAGAACACCATGAAATGGACGAGGCACAGTGGGAGGTCTTCGGGAACAACCTACAGGCAGTGGTTGACCTTGCGGCCGAATCCGGCATCCTCGCCGTGCTCCACCCACATGTGGGCACCATGATCGAATCCGCTTCCTCCGTTCAGCGCTTGCTGGAATCAACCACCGTGCAAATCTGCCTAGACACCGGACACCTACTGGTCGGCGGAACCAATCCACTGCAGCTAGTGCAACAGCACGCTGCACGAGTTGGCATTGCTCACCTCAAGGATGTGCGAGCCGAGATCGCCGCCACCGTCGAACGTGGAGAGCTCGGCTTTGTTCAGGCAGTAAAAGACGGCATGTTTGTCCCGTTGGGTCAGGGCGATTGCGAGATCGGCCAAATCGTTGAGTTGCTCCAAGAATCGGGTTATCAGGGCTGGTATGTCATGGAACAAGATGCGGTGCTCGATACGACATCCGATGCGGCAGCCGCCAAGACCGCGGTCCGCGCTTCCATCGATTTCCTCATAAGTTTGTAAACACTGCTCACCGTCGTCCAACCCACAAAAATGGCGTAGTCACTTTCCCTGCGGGAGTGACTACGCCATTTTTGTTTTTTCAGGTGAGTAAATGGGGCGCGCTCCTAGGCCACCGAGGTGCCGAAGAACAGACCCAAAACGTAGGTGACGGCCGCGGCACCCAAACCGATAGCCAGCTGACGCAGCCCACGCTTGGTCGGCGAGGCTCCGGAGAGCAGACCGACGACCCCTCCGGTAACCAACAGGGCGACACCAACCAAGGCGGCGGACAGCAGGATGGCGGGTGTGCCGCTCATGCCGAAGATGAACGGAAGGATCGGGATGACGGCACCGGAGGCAAAGAAACAGAACGACGCGGAGGCCGCGCCCATGGCGGAACCGATTTCCTCGTGCTCCTCGGTATCGGCGATTTCCGCCAGCTCGGAGCGCAGCGAGGTGGAGGGATTGCAATCGCAGGAGTACATGCCCATGCGTTCGGCGGCGCGGTGCGCAGCATCCTCGTCGCTCATCCCTCGAGCCTTGTAGACCAGCACCAGTTCATTGGCATCCAGATCTAGGTCCGGTGCCGCAGCGAGGGTTACCTCGGTGGGTTTGGACGCGTCGAGTAGTTCGCGTTGGGATCGCACGGAGACGTACTCACCGGCTGCCATCGACAGCGCGCCGGCCAAGAGCCCGGCGATGCCGGAGAAAAGCACCATGGAGGTCGCCACTCCGGTGGCGCCGATGCCCATGACGAGGGCCAAGTTGGAGACCAAGCCGTCGTTGGCCCCGAAGACGGCTGCCCGGAAGTTGCCCGAGAGTCGGTTGCGGCCACGAGTGGCCAAGCCCCTGACGACTTCTTCGTGGACGAGTTCATCGGCGGCCATTTGCCGCGTCGCGTCGGTGTCCGCGGCATAGGGGGAGTTGCCCTCGGCACGCTGAGCCAGGGCCAGCACAAATACCGAGCCAAAGTGCCGCGCTAGGAAGCGGAGCATGGTGCGGCGCAACGAGGGGGCAGTGGTCTTGGTCGCGTTCTCGCCCAGAAGATCCCGCCAGTGTTCTTCGTGTCGGGTTTCGGCCTCGGCCAGGCCCAGCAGGATCAGGCGTTCCTCGCCGGTGCGGTTGTTGGCCAGTTCGCGGTAGACGGCGCCTTCGGCGATTTCATCGGCCAGGTACTGGCGCCAGCGTTTGATCTGGGCAGGGGTGGGGGTTGGTGCCTGGTGCGGCATACTCTCATCCTCGTTAGGCGTTCATGGCCACGGCTGGCCATGTGATGGGGAGGCCCAATGAGAATAATTTGGGTACGTTGAGCCTCGGGCCACCAAAATGTGGACCGAAGGTCTCGTTCGCCCAGAGTCGGAAAATTGCCCGTGCCCTTAGGTGGATTGCCGGGTTACTACGTTGTAACCAGTATGTCGACGCACCGCTTCCCCGCAAGTTCTGCGGGTGTGGGAACTACTCCCCTTCAACCCACGAGTCTAGCGGTCGGAAGCGGAAGGGAAAATTTGATGAGACTAAAAAACAGGGTCCTTCCGGAGGCATGTCCGCGCAGCGGCACCCTGACCACCAATTGGCTGGTGACGGCATCCCACCGCGGTCTGCCCACCGCGTCGGCAAGAGCTGCGGCTAGGGCGGCTCCATCCGCGACGTGAAAGGACTGCCAGGTGCCCGAGAGCCGGAGTTCAAGTACCGAACGGTGCACATCAAGCAGGGGGAGGACGGGGATCGAGGGTGCCATGATGCAGGCAAAACCTTTCACTAGCTCTTGCCCCAGCCTCATGGCGGGGGCCGCTTCCTCATCCGAACCACCCATGAACTGCGGGTTGGTGTGCGGCCAGTCGGAGCTTGGCGCCGCATCTCGTGAAGCTGAAAATCACTCTACCGTGACTGCGAAGCGGAGAGGATTTTTTGCTGTAATTCCTTCCATTCCGTTGCGTCATATGGCGGAATATTCGTGTTCTCCTTCAGCAGCCCGGTGGACCCATCGATGAGTTCGCGCACGATGTCCAGGTGTCCGGCATGGCGCGAATTTTCCACATTCATGTGCAGCAAGAGCCGACCCAGAGTGGTCTGCCGGGTCTCGGGGCGCCACCAAGGCACCGTGGCCGGAGCTTCAAGCGGCAGCGCGTTGATGTTGGCGTCCGCTGCGGAGATGGCCCGCTGGTAGAAGTCCATGATCTCTTGGCGCGAGATCTCGGCCGGAACCCACATGTCGGCGCTCGGCTCGGGATCGGCTTCTAGCGCCGCATAACGCTCGTCGGTGATCGTGAAGCCGAGGCATTGCACAAAGTAGCCGTATTCGACCGACGCCAGATGCTGGATCACACCCAAAATGTTGGTGCCCGAACCAACCATCGGTCGGGTGACCTCCGCGTCGCTGAGTCCCTCGGCCTTCCACAACACCGCCTGACGTGAACGGTTGAGATAGGTGATCAGGTGGTCTTTGAAATCGTCCATGCACTTCAGCCTAAACGGGCGGGGTGATGCTGGGAATAGCTGCCACACAGCGGAAAGGACCCGCTGGTTGCTCGATGATGAGCAAACGGCGGGTCCTCCCGGTGGCGGGTCCGCAGTGGACTAGCGGATCGCTGCCTCGTTGAGGTCGGCACCTTCTGCATCGCTCTGCCCAGCGACCCGTGCTTCCCAGCGGGTGATGACCGAGGTCGCCGTGGGACGGGTGAGCAGTGAAACCAGCACAAATGTCAGTGCCGAGGCGATGAGTCCGAAGTAGATCGGCTCATTGGCGTACACGCCATCAAATTGGTTCTCCGCCTGGATCTCCAAAATGATCATGGTGCCCAGGGTGACCACGGATCCGGCCGCCATCGAGGCTGCGGCGCCGATTCCGTTGCCACGCTTCCAGATGAGCCCGCCAATAATGGCGACCAGCAACCCGCCAACCAGGATGTCGTAGGCGATGGTCAGGGCCGCGACAACGTCGGAAACCATGATGGCCAAGACGATGCTCACCAGACCCAGCAGCAGCACCCAGATGCGGTTGGCGCGCACATCGTGCTCGGGGTTCTGATTGGTATTGACCTGCAGATTCTTACCGAACCAGCTGGCCACAAACGGGGTGACATCGGTGCGGGCTACGGTTGCCGCGGCAATCAGGGCACCGGATGCGGTGGACATCATTGCGGCAACGGCGGCGGCTAAAACCAGACCGCCAATTGCGACGGGGAGCAACTGAGTAGCAACCTCGGCATACACCACGTCCTTGTTGCTGTCGGCCCCAATGATCTCCGGGAGAACGACCTTGGCGGCCATGCCAATGATGGCGCCCGCGGCTCCGTAGAGAACGCAGTAGATGCCCGCGGTGGTGCCGCCCCAACGAGCTACCTTCGGGGTTTTAGCGGTGAAGACGCGCTGCCAGATGTCTTGACCGATGAGCAGGCCCAGGGTGTAGACCACGAAGTAGGTGATGATGGACTGCACGCCGATACCGGTGAAGCTGAAGAATTCGTCCCCGATGCGTTCGCGGATCCCGTTCATGCCACCGGCGGCATTCAGGGCGAAGGGCAACATCAAGAAGAAGATACCGATGGTCTTGATGACAAATTGCACCTGGTCGGCCAGGGTGATGGACCACATGCCACCGATGGTGGAGTAGATGACCACGATGACTCCGCCGATGGCGATGGCCATCCAGCGTTCCCAGCCGAAGAGGACCACAAAGATGGTTGCGTAGGCGCTGGTGGAAGTGGCGCAGAGCATCAGCGTATAGGCCAACATAACGATGCCCGAGGTATTGGTCGCCGCCTTGCTGCCGTAACGCAGGGTGAGCATTTGCGACACGGTGAAGATCTTCAGGCGCTGGAGTGTGGGAGCGAAGAGCAGTGAGAGCAAGATGACGCCGGCCCCGATGGCCACCACCAGCCACATTCCCGAGATGCCCCACTTGTAACCCAAGCCCACGCCGCCCACGGTGGAAGCTCCACCCAGCACGACGGCCGCCATGGTTCCGGTGTAGAGGAAGGGACCCAGCCTGCGGCCGGCAACTAGGTAGTCGCTGCTGTTCTTGGTGCGCGATTTTCCCCACCATCCGAAGATGAGCATGGCCGCCAGATAGACGGCGACGATAATGCCATTGATATGTTCCATGAGCGTTCGCCTTTGCAGTGGAGCGAGTGAACAAGCACAACGGAGATGCCTGCAAGTAAACATTTGTTGCACTACAGGCTATTGTGAGTTGGCTTACACGTCAATTGGCCTAAGCTAGATGAACCAAATATTTCTTTAAGTCCCTACGGAGATCTGCGCCGATGAAAGCCCTGCCCGTTGAACCCAGCAGTGCCGCGTTAGCCATCGGCTCACGCATTCGGGCCGCGCGCCAATCACAACGACTGACCATCGATCAGGTCGCAGAATCCACGGGGTTGACCAAGGGGTTTCTCTCGCGGGTGGAGCGGGACCTCACCAGCCCGTCGGTAGCTTCGCTGGTCACGCTATGCCAAGTCTTATCCCTAGAAGTCGGAGCGCTGTTCACCCAGCCAGACACTCACGTGGTGAGGCTGGCCGAGGCGCCGAAGATTTCGCTCGGTGGCAAGGGGATCGTGGAGCAGCTGCTGACGGCTCGCTCGGAACGCCGCCTGCAGGTCATTCGCGCCGTCATTGCCCCACACGGTGAGGGCGAGTCCGAGCTCTACGCGGTGGACTGTGAGGTTGAGGTGCTCCACGTGATCTCCGGGCGCTTTGTGCTGGTCTTTGCCAATGAGCGCTTTGAACTTGATGCGGGGGACACCGTAACCTTCCCGGGGCGCGA
The DNA here is from genome assembly GCF_019285735.1 of Paeniglutamicibacter sp. Y32M11. Classification (GTDB taxonomy): domain Bacteria; phylum Actinomycetota; class Actinomycetes; order Actinomycetales; family Micrococcaceae; genus Paeniglutamicibacter. The sequence continues at coordinate 637,893 of NZ_CP079107.1, forward strand.
GCCGCACAGCTGGGTGAACCCCACCGACACCGAAGCGGTGGTCACTTGGACGCTGGTGCTCGCCTCCGCGCGTTAGCCCACATGTACCCACGGCCGACGGGAGATCTCCGGCTCGGCCTCACGCAGCACCTCACGGGTGAGCGGTGCAATTTCGCCCTGGCCGAGGAACATAAAACGCAACATGTTCCGCATTGGGTCCCCTTCCGTCCAGCGGAAGTAGATGTGCGGCATGATCCCGGTTGAGTCGCGAATTTCCAAGCAGATCGCAGCGATCGCAGTGGATACCGAGGGCGCTGCGGCCTGCAGGATCTTAAAGCCGTGGCGGGTGGTTCCGGTGACCTCAATATCTTGGGCGAAGTCGGAGAAGTCGGAGACGGTGATTTCGATGAACACCACCTGCGAGACGTCGGGCAGGTGGCTGGCCATCTGAGCGTGCATCAGCTTGTGCCGGTAGCGGGCGGCCGTGACCCTCACGGGTTCGTGGGCGATGAGCTGAAGAATTGAATTCTGGCTGGAGGAGGTGATGATCTCCTTCGCCGCATCATCGAGCGTGACGGAGGTGGCACGCAGCTCGGTGGAGCGGCGAAGCCGTGAAATTAGCGAAATGACAATGATGCCGGTGATGAAGAACGCGGCAATCTTGATGCCGTCCGGACGTTCAACCACGTTCGCGCCGGTGGTGTACAAGAAGACAACGGAGATGACTCCGAAGCCGATGGCCCGCCAATGCTGCTTCTTTCGTCTGGCGGAAATGGTCACCGCCACACCGGCCGAGGACATCAATACCAGAACGCCGGTGGCATAGGCGGCTCCCTGGGCATCGACATCCGCTTTGAAAAGCACCGTGATGGTCAGAGCAACAACGATGAGCACCAGTACCAACGGGCGCACCGCGCTGGCCCATTCCGGGGCCATGCCAAATCGTGGCAGATAGCGCGGGATGAGGTTAAGCATCCCGGCCAGGGCCGAGGCACCGGCGAACCACAGAATCAGAATCGTGGAGATGTCGTACACGCTGCCGAATCCGTCACCGAGCATGTCATGGGCGAGGAATGAGAGGGCGCGTCCATTGGCGGCGCCACCGGGCTGGAACTCCGGGGCGGGAATCAACAGTGTAGTCACGATCGAGGAGAACACGAGGAAAATACTCATAGTCAGTGCTGCGGTGAGCAACATCTTCTTGGCTCCGGCGATGCGGGCCCGCGGATTGGCCTCGGTATCGCCGGCTCCCGCCTTGATTTGCGGCATCACTGCCACGCCGGTTTCAAAGCCGGAAAGACCCAGTGCCAGTTTCGGGAAGACTAGCAGGGCCACGGCAACCATGAGCCAGGGATTGGCATGGGAGGCGGTTAGGTTGAGCCACCAGTGGTCAACGGGAGCCGGGTTTTTGATCAGCGAGGCCACCGAAACGGCGATGACCACGGCGTTGAGCAGCAAATAAGCTGCCACCAGGCCAACGGCCAGCGAGATGACCTCCTGGAATCCGCGCATGAATAGCACACCGAGCAACAAGATCAGGATGACGGTGATGGCGATCTGCTGCCCGTGGAACCAATCGGGAGTGAAGGGGTTTTCGATAATGTGCGCCGACGCATCCGCGGAAGAAAGGGTAATGGTGATCATGAAATCTGTTGCGGCAAAGCCGAGCAAAACCAGAACAAAAACCTTGCCCTTCCAATGCGGGAGCAAGCGCTCAAGCATGGCGATGGACCCCTGACCATGAGGCGATTCCTCAGCTACGCGACGGTAGACCGGCAGCGCGGCGCAGAGGGTCACAATCACGAGCAAGAGCGTGGCCATCGGAGCTAGCGCTCCGGCCGCCAGTGCCGCGATCGCCGGCTGGTAGCCCAGGGTCGAAAAGTAGTCCAGGCCTGAAAGGCACATGACCTGCCACCAGCGATGCCCCGTGGGTTTGGCGTCGGGGTTCTCGACGTGTTCATTTCCGGCGTCTGTGTCCCTGAGCCACGTGGAAAAGCGTGCCGTGCGGCCCTTGGACTGTGCGGGCGAAACACGTTTGGGAAAGCCCGATGTTTTATTCACGAGAGGGAACGCTACTCCTGCACTGGCAGGTCTGGATAGACCAAGAGCAAAACGCCCATGGTGATCTGCAATACACCCCCTACTTTGACATTTCACCTGCGAAAAGCAACCATTTTGTAGCGGCATTCGCGGGAAGGCTATTCCCTCGGCCGCGCCGCCTGCTTAAGGACATTGCTTGTGAGCTCCCTGCCCGAAGAAACCGCAACGGCTCCTTGGCGACCCAAACGGCTGTGGGTGCCATGGTGGGCGGCACTGCTATTGGGCGGGGCTATCGGGGCAACCATGACATTGCTTCGGGCCTACAAGGCCTTTGTCATCCCCGGAGCGATAGCCTTAGGGCTCATCATCGTCGTAATCAGCGTCGCCACGATCCTGCGCCGTCAGACTCACTCCGAAGCTCTCCAGCCTCCACTGTCCATCTCCTATGTGATGTGGATCGTCTTGCTGATATTTCTGGTGGGCCCCGCTCAGGTGGTGTTGTTGCCGTCGAATCCACAGGAGATCGTCATCAAGGCGCTGGTATTGACCGTAGGGATCTCGATCTGCATCTACGGGGCCGATCGATCGCTGTTTTCCTCCTTCGTTAAGCCGAAAGTCCGCCTCGACGAGGCCTAATGCTTGACTTTCCATCATGGAAAGATAAGACTTTCCGCAACGGAAAGTAGGATTCAAGATGTCGGACCAGCACCCCTCGCTTCATCCTTCCGAAGCACTCAAGAACCTCGCTGAGGTTGAGCTTGCCTCGATTTCCATGGCCGAAAGAGCCGAACCATCGCGCCCTTTTATGATCGCCTTGGTGGCGATCATCTCCACCGTGATGGCTCTGATTCACGCTGTTCCGTGGGGTGTTTCACTGTCGATATTCGGTCTGGGTATCCCGCTGGGCATCTGGTACTTCATGACCATGCGCATGCGGCCAAAATCTCGAACTATTCTCAGCCACTCCGGGCCCTATATGCGTTACGCGCTGCTGATGATGCTGATAACGCAGGTGGGAAGATTCTGGGAGGCGCATCTTTGGTGGGAAATCGGGGCGAAGTGGATAGTGGTGTTCGTCCTGTTGTACTTCTGCATCTCTCGCATGCGAAGTGCTGCCATTAAGAATCGAGTCAAGGACGCCAATGAGCACTCCGTCTAATGCTCCGAAATTTGATGACCTGATTCATGCTCCGGCGCGGCTGCGTATTTGCGCCAGCCTGGCGCCGGTTCAGTGGGCGGAATTTGCCCAGCTGCGCGCCGCGTTGGCAGTGGCCGACTCGGTACTCAGTAAGCACCTGAAGCAGCTGGCCGATGCCGGCTATGTCGAGATCGAGCGATTCTCCAAGGCGGGGCGCAGTCATGTTCGTGCCTCACTGACTCTCGCCGGACGAAGCGCCTATGTGGGGCACGTTGCTGCGTTACGCGACATGCTCGAAAACCAGGGGTAAAAAGACAAGCGATCTTGACTGTAAGCGACACCACAAATAGCATGTAGGGCAACAGTTGTTTCATGTGAAGCAACAATCACTGTTCGGTTCACGCCGAAGCCGGAAACCCCTAGGGAGCAAAACGTGCAAGAAATCCGTGTTGAAGAAAACGGAAACATCGGCCCGATTGATGCCTCGCAGATCCCGCGCTACGCGGGGCTGGGAACCTACGCACGGCTCCCGCGCCTTGACCAGGTAACTGCGGCCGACATTAAACTTGTGGGTGTTCCTTTTGACTCCGGTGTTTCCTACCGCCCGGGGGCGCGTTTCGGATCCACCCACATCCGCGAATCATCCAGGTTGCTGCGCCCCTACAACCCGGCGCTGAATGTCTCGCCCTTCGCCGTGGCCCAGGTGGCCGACGCCGGAGACATGGCCGTGAACCCGTTTAACATCAACGAAGCCATCGAAACCATCCAGCAAAACGCGCTGGATCTCACCGCCGACGGCGCCAGCTTGGTGACCCTGGGTGGAGACCACACCATTGCCCTACCCCTGCTCCGTGCGGCCAGCGAACGCGCCGGAGCGCCGGTGGCCATGCTGCACTTCGACGCGCACCTGGACACCTGGGATACCTATTTCGGAGCCGAATACACCCACGGCACCCCCTTCCGCCGCGCGGTGGAAGAGGGCATTCTCGATACCGAAGCGATCTCCCACGTAGGAACCCGTGGCCCGCTCTACGGCAAGAAAGACCTCGAAGACGACAAACGCTTCGGCTTCGGCATCGTCACCAGCTCGGATGTCTACTACCAAGGCGTGCGAGAAATCGTTGACAAGCTGCGCGACCGGATCGGTAACCGTCCGCTCTACATCTCGGTAGATATCGATGTGCTCGACCCCGCCCACGCTCCGGGCACCGGAACTCCCGAAGCCGGAGGCATCACCAGCCGCGAGCTGCTCGAGATTATCCGCGGTCTGCGCGGACTGAACATTGTCGGCGCGGACATCGTGGAGGTTTCACCGGCCTACGACCACGCCGAGATGACCGGCGTCGCCGCATCGCACGTCGCCTACGACCTCATCTCATTAATTGCTGATAAGCGCGCCAGCGACCAGCGCGCCAAAGACCTAGCGAACGAGGCATGAGCCAGGTGAATCAGCCAGAAGCTGCGCAACGCAATGGCGGGGATCTGGTCATCGAGACGCTTGAAGCACTGGGATCCACCACGGTTTTTGGCATCCCCGGGCAGCACGCACTGGGTCTTTTTGACGCGCTTTCCCGCTCAAAGCTGCACTTCGTTTCCTCGCGAGTGGAGAACAACTCGGCCTTCGCAGCAGACGGCTATTCTCGTGCCACCGGCGAGGTGGGAGTGCTCTTCCTTTCCACCGGCCCCGGTGCGCTGACCTCTCTGGCCGGGCTTCAGGAAGCCTATGCCACGAGTGTGCCCATGGTGGTGGTGGCCAGTCAGATCCCGCTGGACGGACTTGGCGCCAGGCGCAAGGGCATGCTGCATCAGCTTGATGATCAGAAGGCCTCGGCCGCCAACGTCACCAAGTCTCAACGCACCGTGCACCACGCCTCGGGGATTCCATCGGCCATCCAGGATGCCTGGGCCGACGCGATCACCGTCCCGCAAGGTCCGGTCTGGGTTGAAGTTCCGCAGGACGTGCTGCTGGCACCGGTTTTGGTGCCGCCGGTTGTTGATGCCCTGGCCGAGGCCTATGAACACCCGCCGCGCCTTGAGCTTATTAACGAGGCGGTGCGCTGGCTGGCCGAGGCCAGCCGCCCGGTGATCGTGGCCGGCGGAGGAGTGCGCCGGGCCGGGGCCAAGGACGCATTACTGGCCGTGGCCGAGGCCCTGGGCGCACCGGTGGTGTGCTCGCCCGGAGGCAACGGCGCCTTCCCCTGGAATCATCCGCTGTCCCTGCAATCATGGGTCGAGGACCGGCATGTGACCGAGGTTCTCGAAGACGCCGACGTGCTGATCGTTGTGGGTTCGGCCCTCGGCGAGGTCACCAGCAACTACTTCACCCTTGAACCGCGCGGGCACCTGATCCAGATTGATGCCGAACCGCGGGTCCTCGAATCCAACCGTCCGGCCCTGGGCATTCGAGCCGATGCGAAGGCTGCCCTGGAATACCTGGGCGAAGCACTGGGAACCTTCGAAGGCGCCGTCGCGGCGGACTGGCACGGACACAGCCCGGAAAACGTTGTTGCCGAGACCTTGGCCAAGGTCATGGCACGGCTTGACACCCAGGACCTGGCCAAGGAACGCACCTTCATGGCCGACATCCGCGCCGCTGTGCCCGATTACATGCAGACGTTCTGGGATATGACGATTTCCGCCTACTGGGGTTGGAGCTGCTGGGATGCCCGGCAGGGTGAATTCCATTCCGCACAGGGAGCCGGTGGACTCGGCTTCGGCTTCCCCTCGGCCATCGGCGGGGCCTTGGGCCTTCAGGTCGCCGGTAAGACCCCGGCGCAGGCTCGTGTGCTGGCCGTTTCCGGTGACGGATCGGCCATGTACTCAATTGCCGAACTGGCCACCGCCAAGCAACACAACGCACCTGTCACCTGGCTGATCGTTGATGACGGTGGCTACGGAATTCTGCGCGAATACATGGTCGGTGCCTTCGGCAAGGCCACTGCCACCGAGCTGGCGCGGCCAGACTTCGTGGCCCTGGCGCAGTCCTTCGGAATTCCCGCCCGGTACGTGGAGCCAGAAAACGTGGGAGCTGCGCTGAGCGAATCATTCAGCGCCCAGGGCCCCAACGTGGTGGTGGTCCAGACGTTGCTGAAAATGTTTGCCCCCACGCATCTGGAGTAGCCACACCCCCATGAAGCCTCGGGCCCTGAGGACGATATCAATCGTCCTCAGGGCCCGAGGCTTTTGCGCTTAACGTTGCGCGCGACTCCACCTCGTTAAGGCATCCTCGTGACGTGGGCCTTCAGGGCGTCGCGTACAAACGATGCGCCCTCACTCCCGCCGTAGTTCACGGCGAAGCGCTCGTCGGCAACATACATCTCTGCCAGACCGAGGACATAGGCCTTGGTGCCGTCCGCAGAGCCCGCGGGGGTTCCCGGGATGCTGGTTAACCACTGAACATGGCGCGCTGCCAGATCCTGGGCCTGCGGTGAATCCGGGGAGATCGCTGGGTCCTTGGCCGCGGCCATCCAGTCACTATTCAGTTCCTGGAGTTGGCGCTTCCATTGAGCCTGTCCGTCCTTGCCCAACCCACGCCACCAGGAGTCCGAACGCGCGTAGGCGTCCTTGCCCCAGCGCTGTTCAACTTCCTCCTGATGGACCGTGTGGTCAAAACCGTCAAACATGTCCTCGGCCATGAGCTTTCCTTTTCCTTGCAATGAGTTGATGGTGTGCTGAACGGCGGTAATCTGCCGTGCCAAACGCTGCTGTTCGGCACGCAACAGGGACAGATGAGTTGTTAATGCCGAAGCCTCACCCGTTTGGACCTCGATGATCTGGGCTATCTGCGGCAAGCCGAGTCCCAACTCGCGCAGCAGTAGGACGCGCTGGAGCCGGATGAGGGTGGATTCGTCGTAGTACCTGTAACCGTTGTGCCCGATCCTGCTGGGTGGCAACAGGCCGATGTCGTCGTAGTGGCGCAGCGTGCGGCTGGTGGTGCCTGCGAGCTTGGCAACCTGTTGAATCGAACGTTCCATGGAGCCAACGATAAAGCTTGACGCTGCGTCAATGTCAACGTTCGCCGACTCCTGCTTGACCGGGTGCCTGGGCCCGAGAGTATTCCATGATCGGTCCGCCGCGGTGCCGACACCGCGCCGAAAGACTTAGCGGGCCGCCTCGGGATCCGCTGGCGCCTTCTCCCGGCGTTCGCGAATCAGATCCTTATTGCGCACCAACCGCAAGACCGTGACCAGCAGCAATCCTCCGAGAATGTTGAACAGTAGCGCATAGCCAAACCAGCCCAGCCAATCTAGGTAGTCCAACTGCACCCCGGCATGGATCGCGCCAAAAATAAAGAACGAGTCAAGGACCGAATGGAACAGTTGCAGCCCCACGAGCAGGAACCCATCGGCGACGGCGACGGCCATCTTCGCTACATCCGAGTCGGTTCCCAGTTGCATGCGAGTCATTAGGGTGATGGTGCTTCCCGCCAATATGGCTAAACACATCGATTGCGGCGTGAATCCAGCCTCCACAAAGTGCAGCGCGGATGATTCCAGCTCGGGCTTCCATTGAGGAAAAGCCTGCACCACAATCCACATGAACACCCATCCGCCCACCAGGTTCATCACCAGTGTGCCGCCCCAGAGCTTGAGCAGCTGGCTCACACTGGCTTCCTTGGCGACCACCGCGGTGATCGGCACCAGAAAACCCTCGGTGAACAGCTCGCTCTTGGCCAACAACAAGGCGATCATCCCGATGCCGAAGGCGAGCCCCGCCAGCAGGTAGTTGTGGGTTTCGTGCATGACCGCCAAATAGGCCATGATGCCGACGCCGACCTCCAGTCCGCCGAAGGTTCCCGTCACCAGAACCGTGGTCCAGGAACGGGACAGACGTTGGGCTCCCTCTTCGACGATACGGTCGAAGGCTTCCTCAATCTCCTCCTCCACCGGGGCACTGTTATCTCCTAGCTGTCGTCGACGTGCATCATCAGTCATCGTTCCAACCTTCCACAGCGTCGAGTCATCGAGGTTTCAGCCGGATCCGCGAGTGAAGGACCTCAGTGATCAAAGAATGGCATCACTTCGCGGAATCGTCCATATCAGCCCGCCGAAAGGGCAACTGGCAAAAAACTATCTTTCGTTGATCTGTGGCACGCCGTGTTCCCGAGCGCACGCAACAACGGCATGCGCCCGTCGAATGAGTGTCGCCTGTGTAAGAAGATTCCGTGACACCAATTCGTTGCAACTTCTGCGTCACTGGGACGATGGTGCTCATGCGACTTATCCTCATTCGACACGGCCAGACCACCTCGAACACCGGACGCCATCTGGACACCGCAGCGCCGGGCGCGAGCCTCACCGACCTCGGTCGCGAACAGGCCCAGGCGCTGCCGGCAGCCTTGGCCGGCGCCAACATCGAGGCGATTTACGCCTCCACGCTACGTCGCACCCAACAGACGGCCGCGCCGCTCGCGGTAGCGCTGGGCCTTGAGGTAATTGTGCGTGCCGGGCTGCGGGAAATTTCGGCCGGCGACTTGGAGATGGCCAATGATGAGGCCTCCATCGAGACGTACCTCTCGGTCACGCTGGGGTGGGCCGATGGGGTGCTGGAGACCATGGTCACCGGAGCCGGAGAGGATGGGATGGCGGTCCTAGGGAGGTTCGACGACGTTGTAAGCGAGGTCGTGGCCTCGGGCATCGGCACCGCGGTCCTGGTGACACACGGGGCCATGATCCGGGCCTGGGCAGGAGCCCGATGCGGAAATCTCCCCGAGGGATTTGCCACCCTGAACGCCGTTTCCAATACCGGTGTCGTTGTGGTGGAGGGAACTCCGGGGAACTGGCGTGCCGAGAGCTGGCAGGAACAGGCCCTGGGGGACCCGGGCTGGCGGATGCGGCCGCTGATGGCGCGGCCGCCGAGGTTCTGGCGCGGGACTGATGCGGTAGACAGGGGAAGAACATTTCGCGGGCATCGCCAAGCCCGCATGGTCGACCAAAAAGCTTCGGGCCGGCGGGACCCTGAAAAGGATCCCGCCGGCCCGAAGCCGGAAAGCTGATTCGTGCGCCGCTGCTAGCGCAGCACCACCGTGCGGTTGTCGTAGAGGAACACGCGTCCCTCGGCGTGCCACTTCACCGCGTTGGACAGTGCCTTGCATTCGGTGTCGCGCCCGGCGGCCACCAGATCCGCGGGGAGTAGGTGTGGTCGACGTCCTGGACCTGCTGGGAGATGATTGGTCCCTCGTCGAGCTCGGCGTTGACGTAGTGAGCTGTCGCGCCCACGGTCTTGACCCCACGGTCCCAGGCCTGGTGGTACGGCTTGGCGCCCTTGAAGGACGGCAGGAAGGAGTGGTGGATGTTGATCGTTTTGCCGGTGAGCTTGCGGCTAAGATCGTCGCTGAGCACCTGCATGTAGCGGGCCAGCACCACCAGTTCCACGTCGAACTGGTTGATGAGCTCGAGCAGCTTGGCCTCGGCGACCGGCTTGGTCTCCGCGGTGACTGGCACGTGGAAGAAGGGCACGTTGTGCCATTCGGCGAGGCCCTGGTGGTCGGTGTGGTTGGAGACCACGGCCACCACGTCGATGGGCAGTTCGCCCAACCGTGCCCGGTGCAGCAGGTCATTGAGGCAGTGGTCGAACTTGGAGACCATGATCAGCACGCGCTTCTTGGTGCCCTTGGGATTCAGCGTCCAGGTGATGCCGTATTCCTCGGCCAGGGGCGCAAATTCGGCGCGCATGCGCTCGGTCAGTTCGGGATCATCGCTCCCGGCAACATCAACGCGCATAAAAAACTGTCCGGCCCGACGGTCACCGAAATGCTTAAGCTCGACGATGTCACGACCCTGTGCAAGGAGGAACCCGGTAACAGCGTGGACGATGCCCGGTCGTTCTGGGCAGGCGACAGTGAGAACATGTTCAATTTCATTGTGGATTTCCATGTGTGGCACTCCGTTAGATCCGTGAAGGGGCAAGCCACAGTGGGCCGCGATAAAAGTGGATAGCCATCTATCCGCAACAACATTTTATGGGCATGGGAGCAGCCGCTCACCGGATTTGGTGAGACGATTTTCCTCCCGATGGTGCTTATTTCCATATTAGTGGGCGGCCCGACGCGATGCTCGGCACAGGCCGCCCACTGTCTTGGTGCAGTGGAACTGGGGCTAAACGATGGGATCGGAAGCAAATTCCGCCATCGCGTCAAGCAGCCAGCGTGCGGTGTAGTCGGCGAAGGATGCCCGCGGAAGCAACCGGAAGGTGTCTTCGGCGCTCTTCCACAACAGTACTGGCACCGGGCCGAGCACCGTGGTGATTGCGGTTCCCACCCCGAAGCTGCGCGGATGTAGGTCCGCCGGGCAGCCCTTCTCCAGCACGAGCCGGGCGCTGGGGCCCGCCAGCTCGATGAGCGTCCGGTTGGCCGAGAGGTCTACGACCTGACCCGGGGCCTGTCCCAGCGCCCGAAGCAAGTCGTCAAGCAGCTCGGTGCCATCCGGTGCCACCAATAAGAATTCGTCCGGGCCGTTCCACAGCACCGCTGTGCCATCTGCATTCCCTGCGACTTGGCCCACCGCTGCGGGTAGGCCCACACCGGTGGTCGCGGCCAAGGCCGCGTGGGCCTCGGTTCCCGGCTCGGCGCGCAGGCCGATCTGGGTCATGAAGGCGATCTCGCGAACGCTCACGCCCCGCTCACCTAGCACCGCGCCCTGTTCAAGCGCGGATTCGAGGTGCGCCAACGGGCTGGTGCGCAATACGGAAATATCGGTCAAAACCTGCTCAGCCATCTCGACGGCTCCCTTCGGAATCAAAAAGTACGGTTTCGCCCACGACGACGTCGACCAGCTTGCCATCGACGTACGCCTGCAGTTCCTCGCCGATGCGGTTTCGGCCATTGGTTATGAGCGCCATGGCGAAGCTGCGGCCCAGCGCGGGGGAGTGGTAGCTGGAGGTGACATAACCCTGCATCTTCACCGGAGCAATTTCCGGGGTGATGGGGGTTCCGGCATTCACCAGCTGGGTGCCCTCGGGCAGGCGGAACGACTTGTCCGCCGGCAGCACGGTGACCAGTTGCTTGCGGTCCTCGCGCTGGTTGTCCACACGGTCGAAGGAACGCTTGCCCACAAAGTCCTTGACCTTGGAGACGACCCATTCCATCGAGGCGTCCTGCGGGGTCACCGTGCCGTCGGTGTCCTGCCCGACGATGATGAAGCCCTTTTCGGCGCGCAGTACGTGCATGGTTTCGGTGCCGTAGGGGGTGATGTTGAATTCCTCCCCGGCCGCAGCCACGTCCTCCCAGACCTTCAGGCCGTACCAGGACGGCACGTTGATCTCGTAGGCGAGTTCGCCGGAGAAGGAGATGCGGCAGACCCGGGCGGCGATACCCGAGGCCAGCACGGTCTCCTTGAAGGCCATAAACGGGAAGGACTCATTGTCCAGGTCCAGCTCCGGGGCGAGCTTGGCCAGCACGGCGCGGGATTTGGGTCCCACCACGGCGACGGTCGAAACCTGCTCGGTGACCGAGGTGCACTTCACGTCGAGTTCCGGCCATTCGGTCTGCAGCCATTCCTCCAACCAGTCCAGTACCTTGGCGGCACCGCCGGTGGTGGTGGTCATGAAGAACCGGTCCTCGTCCAGGCGCAGCGTCACCCCGTCGTCGAAGATCATGCCGTCCGCTCCGCACATGAGCCCGTAGCGGGCCAGCCCGGGCTTAAGTTTCTTGAACGCGTTGGTGTACATGCGGTTCAGGAATTCGCCGGCATCCTTCCCGCGGATCTCGATCTTGCCCAGGGTGCTGGCGTCCATGAAGCCCACCGAATCGCGCACCGCCTTGGACTCGCGGTAGACCGCGGTGTCCATGTCTTCGCCCGCCAACGGGTAGTACCAGGGACGCTTCCACTGTCCGACGTCCTCGAACAGAGCACCGCGGTCCACATGCCACGGGTGCATGCTGGTCAGCCGGGCCGGGTCAAAGAGCTCCCCGCGTTCGCGCCCGGCCAGCGCCGCGAAGGCCACCGGGGTGTAGGGAGCACGGAACGCGGTGGTGCCGATGCCCGCCACGTCGGTGGTGCCCAGGGCGGCGGCGATCACGCCGATGGCATTGACCCCGCTGGTCTTGCCCTGATCGTTCGCGGTGGAGATGGAGGTGTAGCGCTTCACGTGCTCCACCGAGCGCATGCCCGCACCGGTGGACCGCAGCACGTCCGCGACCGTCTGGTCGCGCTGGAAGTCCACGAAGTGGTTCTTGTAGTCTGCCGATTCGCCGGCCAGGGATGGCACCAGCCACAGCGCGCGGGACTCACCGGGGGTTTCCACCGGTGCGCTGGGCACCGTGGCGGTGGTGCTGAATCCTGCGGCGGTGGCTGCGTCGGCCCCGGCGCGGGCGCCTTCGGCCAATGCGGAGGCCAGCTCGAAGCGACCATTCATCGCACCGGCGGTTTGCTGGTTGGCCACCGGGTGTGCCGGGATAAAGGCGGAGATCGCTTCGTTCCAGCCCAGCCGGCGTTCGCGCTGGGAGTGCAGGTGCACCACCGGGTTCCAGCCGCCGGAGACGGCCAATACCTCTGTCTCGATTATCTCGGGGTCCCCGGTCAGTACACCGGCGGCATCGATGCCGCTGACGCTCACCGAGGCCAGGGACCCGTCGGGCCCGGCGGTGGTGTCGGCGATGACCGAACCCAGGATGATGCGCACGCCGCGGGCCGAAACCTCGGTGGCGCGGATCGAGGGTTCGGAGCGTGCATCAACCACGGCAACCGCGGTGGTGCCGGTGGCCAGTAGGTCCTCAACCAGGGCGTAGGCCGAGTCGTTGGTGGTGGCCACGACGATGTTGCTGCCCACCTGTACGCCGTAGCGGTTCAGGTAGGTGCGGGCGGCGCCGGCCATCATGATGCCCGGGCGGTCGTTGTTCTCAAAGACCAGCGGGCGTTCGTGCGCGCCGGTGGCCAACACCACCTGCTTGGCTCGGATGTGCCAGATGCGTTCGCGGGAAACCCCCGCGCCCACCTCCCCACTCAGGTGATCGGTGCGGCGCTGGAGGGCAACAAAGTAGTTGGCGTCATAGCTACCAAAGGCGGTGCTGCGTGAGAGGTAGGTGAACTCCTCGGCACCGTCCAGCGCCTCGCGGGTCTCGGCGATCCACTGTGCTGCGGGCTTCCCGTCGATGCTCTCTTTGGAGGCCGAAAGCAGCGAACCGCCTGCCTCGGGCTGCTCGTCGATGAGGATGACGCGGGCACCGGAGGCCGCTGCCTCGCGGGCCGCGGCCAGCCCGGCGGGACCCGCTCCGATGATGAGCACATCGGTGTGCACGTGCTTGCGGTCGTAGATGGCCGAATCGGTGCGTGGATCCAGCTGACCCAGCCCCTGCAACAGGGATACGTCCATGCCGTCGGTGAGTTCCACCGTGGTGGCAGGCAGCATTGATTCGTTCACGTGTCCGGCCCAGCGGGCGCCGATCTTGACCAGCGCGTTGGATTCTTCGACGCCGGCCGAGACGATGCCGCGGGGGCGCCCCAGGTACAGCGAGTCGCCGCAGGCCCGCACTCCGGCTCCCAGCATGGCCGAGGCGACGGTGTCCCCGGCAAAGCCGGTGTAGGAGGTGCCGTCCACGGTGAAGGTCAGCGCGCGGGTGCGGTCGATGCGGGCCGAGGTTGTAACGTCGGCGCCGAGTCGGTGCGAAGAGGTGGGGCTCACTTGGTTCCTCCCTGTGCCGGGGCGTTGGTGGTCTTGATGGGTTGTGGCTCGCCGGGCTTGTAGACGGCCTTGAATTCATAGCTCACGGTGTCGCGCACCGCGTTGAACCAGCGGCGGCAGCCGCTGGAGTGCACCCAGCGTTCGGCGAAGAGCCCCTTGGGGTTCTGCCGGTAAAACAGGTAGTGCGACCATTCCTTGTCGCTGAGGCTTGCCGGATCTTCGGGGTAGGCCACGTGGGCCTGGCCGCCGTAGTGGTATTCGGTCTCGTTTCGGGGCCCACACCAGGGGCATTCGATGAGCATCATGTTCTGTGGTTCCCGTCTCTAGTGGGCCACGGCTGCGGCGCCGTGTTCGTCGATGAGGTGGCCGGTTTCGAAGCGCTCGATGGAGAATGCAGCATTAAGCGGGTGCGGTTCGTCGGTGGCGATGGTGTGGGCGAAGGTGAAACCGGCACCCGGGGTGCCCTTGAATCCGCCGGTTCCCCAACCACAGTTCACATAGAGCTGGTCGATCGGGGTCTTGGAGACGATCGGGGAGGCATCCATGGTGGTGTCCACGATGCCGCCCCAGGTACGCAAAACATGCGCCCGGGCGAAGATCGGGAAGAGTTCCACGGCAGCTGCCATCTGTTCCTCGATCACGTGGAAGGCGCCGCGCTGACCGTAGCCGTTGTAGCTGTCGATGCCCGCGCCCATGACCAATTCGCCCTTGTGTGCCTGGGAGACGTAGACGTGCACGTGGTTGGACATGACCACCGTCGGGTGGACCGGTTCGTGCAGTTCGGAGACCAGTGCCTGCAGTGGGTGGGACTGGATGGGCAGGTCGAATCCGGCCTGCTCGGCGAGTACCGAGGAATGCCCGGCCCCGCATAGGGCGACCTTGCCGGCATTGATGGTGCCGCGGTTGGTCTTGACGCCGGTGACCCTGTTGCCGTCCTTGATAAATCCGGTGACTTCGCAGTTCTGGATGATGTCCACGCCCATTTCGTCACACTTTCGGGCGAAGGCCCAGGCGACATGGTCGTGCTTGGCGATGCCCGCACGCGGTTGGTAGGTAGCACCCAATACCGGGTAGCGGATGTCGTCCCCGATGTTGATGATCGGGCACAGTTCCTTGACCTGCTCGGGGGTGATCCATTCGGCGTCGACGCCGTTGAGCTGGTTGGCCCCGACCCGGCGCATCGATTCACGCACGTCGCCCAGGGTGTGGGCGAGGTTCATGACCCCGCGCTGGGAGAAGAGGAAGTCGTATTCCAGTTCCTCGGGCAGTTGCTCCCAGAGCTTCAGGGAGTGCTCGTAGATGCCGGCGGATTCATCCCACAGGTAGTTGGAGCGAATGATGGTGGTATTGCGGGCCATGTTGCCGCCGGCCAGCCAGCCGCGCTCGAGCACGGCGATATTTGTCATGCCGTGGTTTTTGGCCAGGTAGTAGGCGGTGGCCAAGCCATGCCCGCCGCCACCGACGATGACCGCATCGTAGGAGGACTTGGGATCGGGGTTGCGCCAGAGGAAATCGGGGTGCTCGGGGAGAACATCAGCCATGGTCCTATGCTCCAATCGGGGCGAGGTTCGGGTACAGCGGGTGGGCGTTCGCCAGGGCATGCACACGGTCCTTCAGGGCCGCGAGGGTAGCCTCGTTGTTCTCCTGCGTGCCAGCGATGAGGGTCTCGGCAATGATGTCCGCGACCTCCACAAACGCTGCCTCGGAGAAACCACGGGTCGCCAGTGCCGGGGTGCCAATACGCAACCCCGAGGTGACCATCGGCGGACGCGGATCAAAGGGAACCGCATTACGGTTCACCGTGATCTCGACCTTCGCCAACAGATCTTCACCCTGCTGCCCATCCAGCTCCGAATGACGCAAATCCACCAGCACCAGGTGCACATCGGTGCCACCGGTAAGCACCGAAATGCCGACCGCAGCAACATCCGGAGCACCCAAACGCTCGGCCAGAATGTGCGCACCGGCCAGCGTACGGACCTGACGATCCTTGAACTCCTCGGACGCGGCGATCTTAAACGCCACGGCCTTACCGGCAATCACATGCTCCAACGGGCCACCCTGCTGACCGGGGAACACCGCAGAATTAATCTTCTTGGCGATATCCGCATCGTTGGTCAGGATGATCCCGCCACGCGGACCGGCCAGCGTCTTATGCGTGGTGGAGGACACCACGTGAGCGTGCGGCACCGGTGAGGGGTGCAGCCCGGCGGCAACCAACCCGGCGAAGTGAGCCATGTCCACAAACAGGTACGCACCGACCTTGTCGGCAATCGCACGGAAGCGTTCGAAGTCCAACTGCCGCGGGTACGCGGACCAGCCGGCAACAATCATCTTCGGGGAGTGCTCAATGGCCAGGGCTTCGACCTTGTCCATGTCCACCACCAGGGTGTCCTCTTCCACGCCGTACGGGACGATGTTGTAGAGGCGGCCGGAGAAGTTGATCTTCATGCCGTGGGTCAGGTGACCACCGTGCGCCAGGTTCAGGCCCATGATGGTGTCACCCGGACGGATCAGCGCGTGCATCACCGAGGCGTTAGCCTGGGCGCCGGAGTGCGGCTGCACGTTCGCGTATTCGGCACCGAAGAGGGCTTTGACCCGCTCGAGGGCCAGGGTTTCCACCACGTCGACCTCTTCGCAGCCACCGTAGTAGCGGCGTCCCGGGTATCCCTCGGCGTACTTGTTGGTCAGCACCGAACCCTGCGCCTGCATCACGGCCAGGGCCGTGTGGTTCTCCGAGGCGATCATTTCCAGGCCACGCTGCTGGCGAGCCAGTTCGGCGTCGATCCGCTCCGCAATCTCCGGATCCAGGGTGTTAATGCTCTCGGTTAGCGTTGACTCGACAAGTGTGGTGTTCAGGGCCGTCATCCAGCATTCACTCCTTGAAGTACAAGTTGTTGATGATTGATATATCAGAACTGAGTGCAATGCTATGATGGGGATCACACGGTGTCAATAGCCCCCTCAAATAAGTCTCGACGCCGAGCGAACTACAGTGATTCCGACCCCTAGACACAGTGAAGGAAACCTCCGCATGAGTATCATCTCCGCAAGCCCGGAGGTTCTGGGCGCGCCTATTTCCCTGGCCGAGCAGGCCTATCGGGACATCCGTGACCGCCTGATCATGCTGGACATTCGTCCCGGGGAACCGATCAACGACGGACAACTTTCCCTAGAACTCGGGGTGGGGCGCACCCCCGTACGCGAAGCGCTCAAGCGTTTAGAGATCGATCACCTGGTTGTTTCGTATCCGCGCCGGGGAACCTTCGCCACCATCGTTGACATCACCGAACTCGCGGATGTCTCCGAACTTCGACGCTCCCTCGAGCCGCTGGCCGCTCGCAAGGCGGCACTTAATGCCTCGGAAAGCGACCGCACCGCGCTCAGCGACTTGGCCCGCGATATCGCGCGGCTCGGTGAACGGAACGTGGACAAGCGTGGCTTGATGGAATACGACCTCAGCGTTCATCGGCTCATCTATCGAGCCGCGGGAAATCCGCACCTCGAAGAGGCGCTGATCCGGCTGGACAATCTGGCCACGCGCATTTGGTGCCTCGTGCTGGACAAGGTTCCAACGATTGAAGGGCACATCGAAGAGCACATTGACCTGCTCGAGGCCATTGTTGCCGGTGAGTCCGAGAAGGCTGGCGCCCTGGCGCTGGAACACATCACCAGTTTTGAACAGACGATTCGCGCCGTCCTCTAATCGAATGTCCGCGCGCGGGGGATCCTGAACGCCGACTATTCGGCCGTGATACGCGCGTGGAGTTCCTTCACGATCGCCTCATGTAGCGTCTTGAGCTGGTCATTGGTGAGCGTCGTTGGGTCAACGAGTCCGCTGCCGGTGTTTCCCTCTGGCGTGGTGTCCGGGTCCTGTTGGGCATCATTGGAGCAGCGTAATTTATTGCCCGTTGCGGTGAGCAGGCACGATGAACCGTCGGCATTAAGCTGCACACGGTAGTTAACGTTCTGCTTCTGCCCGATGCTTGCGTGCCACACCCCTTCGCCGCCCGGCACAATTTCCATGACACTCATGCCCGTGGCCCAGTCGCTCAGCGAAGAATAGTCGGACTTAATCTTGTCCGCTGTTGCCGCATTTGACTGGCGAGGGGTCTGCATCGTGTGAAGCGTCGCAATGGCGTTGGCCCCGGCACTCACCCGCGAGCTGTCCAAGACCGCAACGTGGTCGATGGTGCGTGATGAGGCACGCGAGGTGAACGGAGAGAAGAACCCGAACTGTTGTTCACCGTATTTCAAGGAGAAATTCGAGTGACTTCCCAGATTGGTGTCGTCTTCATCCTTAGGTTCGTCGGTAATGCCGGTGGACTTCAGAATTTTGGTGCTCCACCAGCCACCATTGAGCGTGGACAGCGAGGCATTCACGCGACGAGACTGCGAAATTGAAACGGCCGGACCTGGCAGTTCTCCCGAAGCGATCTCCGGCTTGAGCTCCAGGGTATCGGTGCTTCCGTTGTAAATCACCACGCCCGCAGGAACGTCGTGCGGGGCGATCCAGTTTTCGAGCTTGGTGACCGGAACAACGATCTTGGGCGTTCCGTTATCGCAATATCCCCAGGTATCTGCTTCCTTGGCGATGAGCGAGGTGTCAATACCTGCGATGGCGCGTGTGAGGCTGTTGGCAAACACCCCATTCATGCGCTTATTGGCCTCGGGAGCAAAATCGCAACGCTCGCCGGTTGCCTGTCCCGTCAGCGCCAGCTGCTGAACAATCATGGTTTCGTACCCCGGTCCCAACCATCCTCGGCGCTCAACAAGAGTCGCGTAGGTGTCATCGCCGGCAAGGTACGTGGTACCGGTAATGTCACCCACGGTTCCGGAGCTATTTGAGGACGCCTGTCGCTCTGCCACAAGATATGGTGCGCGCAGGCCCGTCTCTGGCAAAAGTTCCTGCTCGGGTGAAACCACCGTCACCGTGTTGCGCAGGTAAACGTCGGCGTTCCAGCTGGCGGCCAAGGCCAGCGGTGCGGAGGCGACGACTGCCAGCACCCCGATCGTGCGAATGCCCCGCTTCTTGGAGATCTGTCCACCGAGTGCAACGAGTACTCCGGCGACGAGCAGCGTGAGGGCCAGCCCGCCACCGAAAACTATCCCAGTGAAGAATCTCGCGCGGGTTAGCGGGTCCAGTAGCGGTAACGACAGGACGGCAAGAGCGATGAAAAGGGCAATAACTGCGGCGCGTTTCAAGAGGAGATTCTCAATCTGGCTAGGGCTTAAGCAATTTCCAGCAATACTGTCACGAAAAACTTCCATAGTTCGGATTTATTACCAAAGGGGCGCGTTGCGCGCTGCAAAGGCATAGTCGACCATTATCTCGCTCATAAGTTTCCGGCCGGGTATCGTTTCGCGCCGTCGGCACCTCAAGGACCTATGAATGAAGGTGACGTGGTCGGCGCTCGTCTCTGCGTTGTCTCTTCAACGGTTACTTCTCGTGCTGTGCTGTGCGTTGCGTTTATCGGTGACAACGCCCTGAAGCCTGGACTGGAGGCGCCTTAGTTCTAGAAACGCCCGTTCCTTTTGTCGATATCTCTTTGAGTCGATTGATGGCAGCTGCGAAGACACAGGGTTAGTTGTTCTCGGCCGCGTTTGATCTGGCCAATTTTGTGGCCAAATGCAGGGCGGCGAGTCGCGAGGTACGGCGTGGATCTCCACCTAGAAGATCAAAAATCTTATTCAGTCGCTTATGCAGTGTCTGACGTTCCATAAACAGGGTGGCCGCCGCTGCGGTTGAATTGCATCCCGAGGAGAGCCACGTCTCGAGGGTTGCCACAAGGTCTCCAACACGCATCTGGTCGTGGGCAATCAAATCGGAGAGGTTTTCTTGGACAAATAGCTCAACTCCCTTGCGTCCCAGTTCCCGAACGCTGAGGCGTTCCAGAACCAGATCCCCACTGTCGCGTAAACCCCCGGATTCGGGAGTTGGCAAGGTCAACCGCTCGGTCAGGAAAGCCTCTTGAAGGGACCACGCCCCATGGGCGGCATCCGGTGCCCACGGCCCTAAGACACCTTGGACTGCAACCGTTCCGATTTCCTGACGGAGCCCCGCCAACACTTTGCGTCGTTCTTGATTGGGGGAAGGACCGCCAAGTGGAATTAGTCCATAGAGGTAGTCGGCATCGAGGTAGGTTTTAATCTCTGGACAATTCCGCCGCAGAATTCGTTCCAGTGCACTGCGCATCCGTCCCAACTCAACGCCTCGGAAGATCACAACTGCGACGGGAATTCCCACCGCGAGCCCCACTTGGCTGCATAGCTCTTTGATCTCACTAACACCAGAATTTCGGATGATGGCCTGCATCAGTGCCGAATCTGCGATTTGTGATTGAGTGGGCCGGTGATACTGGGACAAGGCTAGAGCCAGGATGCTCCCGAGCCGTTCGGCCACCGTGGTCAACAGCTCGTGCTCGGCTTCATGCCGACTTCCGAAGTGTAGCCGTGCGGCCAAAACGTCGCTGACAAAGATGTCAGAAATTACCTCGTGGACCACTTCGCCATCAGGAATGCTGTGGCTGCTGGCCAGAGTAATGCCACCCACGTCAACCAATAGAGTGTTCACCCCCAATGCGTCAGCAATGAGTGCAATGAGTGGGGATAGATTGGGACCGGACGTTGCGATTCTCTGGGCGAGGAGTTGGGAGATTTCATCTGCCCTCTGCAGCGCTAGTGCCTGTGCGGAGACGATACTGCGGTTGATCATCTCCGCTAGCTCCACGAATGGCACCGTGGCACGAAGCTCAACCAGCGGCAAGCCAGTTACCTGCGCGGCGCGGATAAGCTCGGGAGAAATTTTCCGGCTACTTCCCACGGTGTCGATGGCAAGGGCTGCGACTCTGCGCGCTGCCAGGCTGTGGACGTAGAGGACCTGCGCCTCGGGCTTCAGTGCCAAAAGAGTCTGACCGCCGGTGAGTAATAGTTCCTCACCACGTAGCAGGGGTGCGATCTCGAGGACCTCGCTGGAATGAACCCACCGCACCCCAACATGCTCAATTTGTTCGGCCCCCGCTAGGACTCGAGGGCACGCCTTCATAAAAAGTGGCGTCGCCAGTACATCTTTAAGAGGGAGCAGCATGAATGTCTCCTTGCGAGGAACCGGCAGATGATTGGTTTTCAAATAATCCGACTAGTGACACTCTGTCACTGAATGAGGATCAGAAATATACATTTCGAGTGTACCTAGTGGTGCATATCACTTCTAGGCTGGTGGATAAGTTCTAGCGTTGAAATTCCATCTGAAAAGAGTGAACCAATGAGTAGAGATGTAGCCAGCTCATCTGAAAGCGTGACCCACGAGGTCGAGGATTCCCTGCAACCAATTCCTGAATCCGCCAGGACTACCAAACTTTCCGGGCAATTCTGGATCTGGGCTGGGGCCAACGTTGCTCCCATCAACTGGATCCTTGGCGCCTTGGGCATCCACCTTGGATTAGGGCTTGCCGATACACTGACAGTTCTGATTGCGGGAAACGTCATCGGCATGCTGGGTTTCGGATTCTTTGTCATCCTGGGCCAGAAGACCGGAGCCACCGGCATGCTGTTGGCGCGCGGTGCCTTTGGTCGTCGCGGTGCTTACCTGCCGGCGGCCATTCAAGCGGTCATTGCCATTGGGTGGTCCGCCGTGAACACCTGGGTAATTTTGGATTTGATCATGGCGCTGTTTGGGATGATCGGCTGGGTTGATCCGACGTCAGCAAACCTGCTGTGGAAGATTTCGACAGCGGCAGTCATCATGTCGATCCAGGTGGCCATCTGCTACCGCGGCTACAAGGCCATTGCCCGCTTCGAACGCATCACCATGCCGCCAACCATCATCGTGCTGATTGCTATGTCGATCCTGGCCTGGACCCAGCTGGACATCGATTGGAGCTATCAGGGTCCGGTCGGCGAAGTGCTCACCGGCATGCCGCGCATCGCCGCAATGTCCTCAATCATGACGGCCATCGGCATTGGCTGGGGGATCGGCTGGTTCACGTATGCCCCGGATTACTCCCGCTTCGTCTCTAAGCGCATTAAGCCGAGCAAGCTGTATGTCGTTAGCGTCCTGGGACAGTTCCTCCCGGTCGTTTGGCTCGGCATTCTTGGTGCCAGCCTTGCTACCAAGAACGGCACCGCGGACCCCGGGCAGCTGATCGTCGAGTCTTTTGGTACCCTCTCGATCCCGGTGATTCTGCTGGTCATCCACGGGCCGATCGCAACCAACATCATCAACATGTACACCTTCGGTGTTGCAACGCAGGCACTGGATATCAACATATCTCGCAAGAAGCTCTCCCTCCTGGTCGGAGTGTTGGCTATGGGTGCAGTCATCGCCTTCCTCTTCGCCCACGATTTCGCCGAGGTCCTGCACAACTGGATCATTGCCATTGCGGCCTGGGTTGCCACCTGGGGCGGCATTATGGCGGTGCACTACTTCGTCTTCGAACGCCGTCATAAGGACTTCTCCTACCTGTTCCTTGATCCGAAGTCGACCAAACTCAAGTCCATCAACCCCGCGGCATTCATTGCCTTCGCCGGCGGCATCTTCATGACCTGGATGTGCATGTACGGTTCGATTCCAGCGCTCCAGGGTCCGATCGCCACCGCTGTGGGTGGCATCGATTTCTCTTGGTTGGCGGGAACCGCCACCAGCGCGGGGCTGTACTACGCACTGGGTCTGCGCCGTTTCAAGTCCCGCATCGAAGAGGGTGTGCCGTTGGGCCTGAAGATCAACTGCACGGACGCGGAATTCATCCGCCAGCACGGCAGTGCCGAGTTCCTGCTCGCCGAGCAGCGGATCGACGGCGTGGAAACGGCCGTCAACGAGGCATCCGGAAAGAACACGATCGGCTCATAGCAATCAAAGGGTTCAACAGGGTCCCGTGGCGGAATATTCGCCACGGGACCCGCACCCATATTCCGTGGACGAGCCAGACTGCCGACACGGTCGATGCGGCAGGGCCGCGTTCACGGCAACTGTTTTTCTCAACCATTCCCCCTTAAATCGAACGGCGCGAGTGGCGATTCCCCGACCGGACGCCACGCGTCAACATCATAAGGAGCACCTCGATGCAGTCGGTCTTTCTGGAAGATATCGATGCGGAAACCTATGCCGCCTACGTAACCCAGCCCCACGCAACGGTCATCATTCCCACCGGCGCCACCGAACAACATGGTCCGCATATGCCGCTCGGTGTCGACGCCATGCTCTCGCGCGCCATTGCCGGGGTCGTGGCCGGGAAGCTCGGTGCCCTAGTTGCGCCGACCTTTTCCTATGGGTACAAGTCGCAGCCGCGCTCCGGCGGAGGCAATCATCGGATCGGCACCACGAGCCTGAGCGGTTCAACGCTCATCGGCCAGGTGGAGGACGTTGCCAGGTCATTCATTGCCCAGGGGTTCACCAAGGTCGTTATCCTCAACGGCCATTTTGAAAACTATCAATTTGTGTACGAGGGACTGGAGATTGCGGTGGGCAGTGCCCGGTCGGCCGGGCTGGATGCGAGGGCCATGTTGCTTTCCTACTGGGACTTCGTGGATGAGGAAACCCTGGAGAAAGTCTTCCCCGACGGATTCCTGGGCTGGGACATTGAGCATGGAGGGGTGCTCGAAACCTCGCTCATGTTGCTGCTGCATCCGGAGAAGGTCGACATGTCCCGTGCCGTCAACCATCCGCCGGCGCAATTGAAGTCCTATGACGTGTTTCCCGAGGACCCTGCACGTACCCCCGCCAGCGGATGCCTCTCTTCGCCGATCGGCGCCAGCGCCGAACGCGGACAGCTGCTCCTGGATGCCGTAACCAACGGGGTGGCTGGGGCCATCGACGCCGAGTACAGGCTGTCGGTGGAATCACTGGCGGCCGGCTGAGGGACCTTTCCGGGGCGTTGCGGTTCGTCGAGAATTGAACGGTGGCGAGGCGTGTGAAAGTGCGACCAGTCCTTGAAACTGCAAGCGGCGAATCAGAGTTGATGCGGGTGCCCGGGTGAACCGGGCACCCGTGCTGTTTAACGCCAATTGGCGCAGGAGAGGCGCAAGCAAGGATGACCCTTGACAGTGACGCTGGACACAAATACAGTTGTTGCAACAGCGTTGCAGTCAATGCAACTCCTCAAAAAACCTGAGGTTCCCCATGAATCAACGCAACAACCCCGCGGGCAATAATGACGCCAACACGCGTTCCGCCGCGACCGCTCTCACCAATGAGCCGGCCCACGATCTGGGACCCACGCTCAGTGGCCAGACACGGCCAGACCCCGCCGGGATCGGCAAGAAGACCCGCACCAAGGTGGTTGCAGCAAGCTTCATTGGCAACTTCGTGGAATGGTTCGACTACGCGGTGTACGGCTACCTCGCCGTCACCATCACGGCGGTCTTCTTCCCGGAGTCCGATCCGCAGACCGGATTGATGCTCACCTTCGCACTCTTTGCGATTTCGTTCCTGGTTCGCCCCTTGGGTGGATTCGTTTGGGGCCATTTGGGCGACAGGATCGGCCGCCGTGAGGCGCTGTCCTGGTCGATCCTGATTATGTCGGCCGCAACGTTCTGTATTGCGCTGATTCCGTCCTACGCGACCATCGGCGTCTGGGCTCCGATCCTGTTGCTCATCGTTCGCGTGGTCCAAGGATTCTCGGCCTCTGGCGAATATGCAGGAGCTTCGGCATTCCTTGTCGAATATGCGCCAGCCAATCGTCGAGGTCTTTACGCCGCGGTTGTCCCTGCCAGTACCGCCGCCGGGCTGTTGCTCGGTTCGCTACTGGCCGCACTGCTGACCGGGTTGCTGGAACCGGAGCAAATGCAGTCATGGGGCTGGCGCCTTCCGTTCCTGTTGGCAGCACCCATGGGCCTGATTGGACGCTACATCCGCACCAAGCTCGAGGACTCTCCGGTCTTCAAGGAATTGGCCAAGGAGGATCAAGCCGTCAAGGCTCCGGTCAGCACGCTGTTCAAGAACCACTGGCGCCAGCTGCTGCAGGCAGTCGGTGCGGTGCTTCTCAACGCCGTGGGCTTCTACGTCATCCTCAGCTACATGCCCACCTATCTTTCCCAAGAACTGGGTTTGGATGAAACTGCATCCTATGTGGCCACCACGGTGGCGCTGGTGACATACATCGGCTTCATCTTCGTGGTGGGAATGCTCTCGGACCGATTCGGGCGTAAGAAGGTTCTGATGAGCGCATCGATCCTCTTCGTGGTGCTCACGGTTCCGGCTTTCATGCTCCTTGATACGGGCAATTTCGTGGTCATCCTGCTCGTGCAGATCCTGCTGGGCGGCATGCTCAGCCTCAACGACGGAACCCTGCCCAGTTACCTGGCGGAGATGTTCCCCACCCGGGTCCGTTACTCCGGATTCGCGGTGTCTTTCAACCTCTCCAACGCACTGTTCGGCGGCACCGCCCCGTTTGTCGCCACACTGCTGATCGCAACCTCGGGCAGCCTGCTGGCGCCGGGGTGGTACCTCATGGCCGCGGCAGTCATCTCGCTGATAGCCGTCGCCTGTTCGGTAGAGACCAGCAAAAAAGCCTTGGCTTAGGCGCACCCCAACTTTCCCCATTCAATACACAACATCATCACCACAAAGGAGTACACCATGACCATTGCATCGGCCACCGCCACGAATGTTTCCGAACTCGAGCGACTCAAGACCCTGCACAACGGTACGAAGCAGCAGCTGACCTTCTCGGACACCGAATTCGAACGCCGCCTCTCTGGCCTGCGAAAGATCATGGCCGCCAACGACCTGGACGCGGTCATTCTGACCAGCTACCACGGCATCAAGTACTACTCCGATTTCTTGTACACCACCTTCGGTCGTAACTACGCGTTGGTGGTTACCGCTGACAGCTCAACAACCATTACCGCCAATATCGACGCCGGCATGCCGTGGCGCACCAGCTACGGCGACAACATTGTCTACACCGACTGGAAGCGCGACAACTTCTACTTCGGATTGCAGGAGGCGCTGAAGCGCAACGGCGTGAAGGCTGCGCGCCTCGGGGTCGAAGATGACGCCCTGCCGACGCTGACCCGTCAGACCATCGCCGATACGTTCCCCGGTGCGGCCCTGGTGGATGTCTCACAGGCCGCCATGCGCCAGCGCATGATCAAGTCCGCCGAGGAGATCGAGGTCATCAAGCATGGTGCACGGATCGGCGACATTGGCGGCGAAGCCATCAAGGCCGCCATCCGCGAGGGCATCACCGAGTATGAGGTCGCGCTGATCGGCACCGAGGCCATGGTGCACGAAATCGCCAAGACCTTCCCGCACCGCGAGGTGCGCGACACCTGGGTCTGGTTCCAGTCCGGCATCAATACCGACGGCGCGCACAACTGGGCCACCACCCGGAAGCTTGAGCGTGGGGACATTCTCTCGCTGAACTGCTTCCCCATGACCAGCGGTTACTACACCGCGCTGGAGCGCACCCTGTTCCTCGGTGAGCCGGACGAGCGCTCACTGCAGGTGTGGAACGCCAACGTCGAGGTGCACAAGCGCGGCCTGGAGCTCATCAAGCCCGGCGCCGTCTGCAAGGACATCGCCGCGGAGCTCAATGAGATCTTCATCGGCCACGGGCTGCTACCCAACCGCACCTTCGGTTACGGCCACTCCTTCGGTGTGCTCTCGCACTACTACGGCCGCGAGGCCGGTCTGGAGCTGCGTGAGGACATCGATACGGTGCTGGAGCCGGGCATGGTGGTTTCCATGGAACCGATGGTCACCATTGCGGACGGAGAACCGGGGGCCGGCGGCTACCGCGAGCACGACATCCTGGTCATCGGTGAGGACGGCGGGGTGGAGAACATCACCAAGTTCGGCTTCGGTCCGGAAAACAACATCATCAACCGCTAAGGTGCAACTGGCATGATGGGGGCGGGTGGAGTGCACGTCTGCATTCCACCCGCCCCTGTATTTCATCCGATCGTCGCCTCCCGACGAAGAATTGAGCCCCACGCCATGACAGTGAATGAACAAGACCGCGCCGGATTCGCCATCGCTCTTGAACAAGCTCGACTGGGTGCCGGCGAGGGTGGGGTGCCCATTGGCTCGAGCATCTTGGAGAACGGGTTGCTGGTGGGCGCCGGTCGCAATCGCCGCGTGCAAAACGGGGATCCGACGGCGCATGGGGAAATCGACGCGCTACGCAATGCCGGGCGCCGTGTCTCCTACGCCGGAACCACGCTGTATTCCACGCTGGCGCCCTGCGCCATGTGCTCCGGATCGATCATCCTCTTTGGCATCCAACGCGTGGTGGTGGGGGAGGACAAGAACTTCCCCGGGGAACTCGACCTGCTGCGCTCCCGCGGCGTCGAGGTGGTTATCATCGACGATCCCCGGGCCACCACACTGATGGAGGGGTTTATTACCCAGAACCCGGGCCTCTGGAATGAAGACATCGGCGTCGAAGAGAACTAATCGCGTTCGGCGAACGCCGCGGCGCGATACCGTACAACAGTAAATACGACTACCAGCACTCAATACTCGATGGAGAGATGCCCCCATGGCTGCCCCCACCACAACCGCCCCCGTCACCGAGCCACGTGGTGCCTCGGTGATTGTCAACGTCATTGATGTGTTGCGTTGCTTTACCGTGGAGAACCCGCTGTTGGGCGTCACCGAAATCGCCGCTCAGGTGGGGCTACACAAATCGAGCATTTCGCGTATCTTGGCGACCCTCGAGCAAGAACGCATCGTGGCCCGCGACGAGGCCACTCGGAAGTATGCGTTGGGATTGGGGCTGATCGCGATCGCGGGGCCCCTGCTGGCCAATCTTGATGTGCGTCGCACCTCTTTTCCCTTCCTGGAGGAGCTCGCCGCACAAACCGGTGAAACCGCGGTGTTGACCATCTGGGATGGTGCCGAATCGGTATCGGTAGAGCAGATTGCCAGCATTCATTTGGTGAAACACACCTCAGCCATGGGAAGTCGGTACAACACGGCGCTCAGTGCTTCGGTGCAGGTCTTTTTGGCCCATGAACAGCCCGCACGTGCAGAGGCCTTGCTGGAAACCCGAGCCGTGGTGCTGCCCAAAGATACTGCTGGTGCACGAGCCGCCTACCTGAAGCGACTCGAGATGGTGCGTAGGGTCGGTTACGCGGCCAATCACGGGGAAACCTCCAGTGAGGAAGTCGGGGTGGCAGCTCCGATCTTCGACCATCGCGGAGCCGTAGTTGCCTGTGCGATGATTGCCGCCCCGTATTACCGGGTCTCCGAAGAACACCTTGCCGAACTTGGCTCCGCCTGTGTGAGGACCGCGCGAAAGATCAGCACGCGGTTGGGCGCATCGGCAGCTTAGGACCGTAAACCGTATCGACAGAAGGTGAGGAGCATTCCGATGTTTGAACCACGAGGTGCTTACACCTTTGGGCACCGGCTGCATGAGGGCAGCGAGACGAAGATGCAATTCCATTTTGTTGATGAGATGAAAATGCCCGTCGCGATCCAGACGTGGGAAATTGAACCCGGCGGGTACGAGGGGATGCACGCCCACGAACCTCACGAGTTGGCACTTGAAGAGTTCTACCTCGTCCTAGCCGGAAGCGCGAGCATGCACGTGGGAGACACACTGCACGAGCTGAGCATCGGGGACAGTGTGCTGGCATCGGCCGGGGTCCAACACGATCTGCGCAACACCGGCGATGAACTCTTGCGAGTTCTAGTGGTGTGGGGAGCGGGAGGTGACAAGGACTTTTCCCGGTTCGGGTCCGTCGGCAAGGCGCGAGCAGCACGGGCCTCATCCGCCCCTTGATTACCGCTGCGCGAGGCGTTTATTGGCCCGAGATGCTTCCCGGCGTGCGGTCTGAAACTGCTTGCCGAATACGGTTTAACCACTGTCCTAGCTCCGCACCGGTGGCCTCGGGCTGATCAAGGTGTGCATTGTGGCCCGCTTCCTCGAGCACTCGCACGGTGGCATCTGCATAACGACTAGCCAGCCGCTGTTGGTCCTCGAAACCAACCACATGATCTTGGCGCCCGGTTATGAAGAGCGTCGGGCCGGTGTAATTGCTGACTCGTTCCTCTGGCTCACATGACAACGAATAGTTTCCGGCAATCCGGCCGATGACCGATCGATCAAAGGCACGTAACCCGGGAAGTGCACTGTCACGGAATCTCGCCCAATTCTCCTGCGTCTGCAGAACAGCTAACTCCGCGTAGGCGCTTGCCTCATCCGGATCCAGAGATGCCAGCAATGCGGAATCCTGTTGCAAAACTGTTGCCGGTGGCAGGACTCGGCGAGCCTTATCGGCAACCACGACCGGGCAGAGCAGCGCCATTCCCATGACTTGATCGCCGAACTCAGCTACGAGGTGTCTGGAGAGCATCCCGCCAAAGGAATTGCCGAGCACCGCAAATTTTTGGCTTCCGAACGTGGCCCGGACAAAGGCCACCAGTTCGGCTGCGACGTCGTCGGTGCTGCGGATTTCGGCTCCAGCCACCGATGCCCCCATGCCCGGCAGATCGACGTAGATCCGGCGCCATGACCCATGTGATTCAAATACCGGGTCGAGTCCCAGCAACAGCCGATGATCCACGCAAAATCCATGAATCAGCAAGAGGGGAGTCCCTGTTCCGCGTTCAACTGTATGCACCTTTGAACGCTAACACGGCCAGAGTTTTGACGCTGGATGGGCATTTAGGCGAGGGCGTTGCTGACGGTGTGTCCTGGGACACGTGGGTTAGTGTGGTTTTATGGCGAAAACCCCGCACTCGCAGCTCTTCGATGTCATCGTTGTTGGCGCTGGATTGGCTGGCCTCGTGGCGGCCACCGAAGCCACCGCATCGGGGGCCCGAGTGCTCCTGATAGACCAAGAATCCGAGGCCAACCTCGGTGGCCAAGCCCATTGGTCATTTGGCGGGATCTTCCTCGTTGATTCGCCAGAACAACGCCGCTTGGGTGTTAAGGATTCCCTAGAACTTGCTCAACAGGACTGGGAGAACACCGCAGGATTTGATCGAAGCGAAGATGACTGGGCCCGGAAATGGGCGAGGGCGTATGTCAGCTGGGCCGCCGGGGAAAAGCGCGAATGGCTGCATCAACGCGGCGTAAGGTTCTTCCCGGTGGTGGGCTGGGCCGAGCGCGGCGGCGCCGGGGCGCAAGGGCCGGGAAACTCGGTACCGCGATTCCATATCACCTGGGGAACGGGGCCGGGTCTGCTTGAACCCTTTATCCGTGCCGCTGAAGTGGCCGAGGCCAAGGGGCAGCTCACCATGCTTTGGCGCCACCAACTTGATGACCTGGTCCTAGTCGATGGGCACGTCACTGGGGTGCGCGGAACAATACTCAAGGATGACAACGCCGAACGTGGGAAAGCCAGTAACCGGATCAAAGTGGCGAACTTCGAGTACTTTGCCCCGGCTGTCATTGTGGCCACCGGTGGTATCGGCGGAAACCTCGAAAAGGTCCGCGCTGCATGGCCGGCACGACTAGGAACCGCACCCGAATCGATGGTTGCCGGGGTACCCGCCCACGTTGATGGACGAGGCCTGGACATTGCCCAAAAGGTGGGTGCCCGGCTGATTAATGGGGATCGAATGTGGCACTACACCGAAGGGATCGCCAACTGGGATCCGGTGTGGGAACGACACGGCATCAGGATCCTCCCGGGTCCTAGCTCGCTCTGGCTCGATGCCACTGGCAAGCGCCTGCCTGACCCGCTCTGGCCGGGCTTTGATACCTTGGGCACGCTAGAACATCTCCGCGGCACCGGACACGACTACAGCTGGTTCATTCTGAACCGACGCATTATTGGCAAGGAATTTGCGCTCTCCGGTTCCGAGCAGAATCCCGATCTCACCGGGAAGGACATTCGTGCGGTGCTCGCCAGGGCGCGCGTGGATGTACCCGGTCCGGTCCAGGCGTTCCTCGATCGGGGCGAGGACTTCATCCAGAGTGACACGCTGGATGAACTTGTCACCAAGATGAACGAACTCACTGGAGAGAACCTGTTGGATCCGGCGGCCGTAGCCTCCGTTGTCGCGGCCAGAGACGCGGCGGTAGAGAACGCCTTTGGCAAGGACGGTCAGCTCGCGGCGATCAACTTGGCCAGGCGTTACCTCGGAGACAAACTGGTGCGTAGCGTCAAACCGCATCGGCTCCTGGATCCCAAGGGTGGCGGGCTGATTGCCGTTCGACTACGGACCTTGACCCGCAAGTCGCTCGGCGGCATTCAGACCGATCTAGATTCTCGAGTGCTCGATTTCGCGGGTGAACCGATTCCGGGACTGTATGCAGCAGGTGAAGCGGCTGGGTTCGGTGGCGGCGGTTGCCATGGCTACCGTGCCCTCGAAGGCACGTTCCTCGGTGGCTGCCTCTTCAGTGGCAGGGCAGCTGGTAGGCACGTAGGCGGGGTGGTTGGGCGGTCATAGATCGAGCCACCCATGTTCCCGCCGCACGTACCTGCGGGACATTTGTGGCTCGAGAACCGGATGCGACTTAGTGGGTGTAGTGATAGACCAATCCAAAAAGGACGGCCGAGATACTAAATGCGAAACCGATAATCATCGGTTCCCATGTGCCTTGGGAAGTCATGAGGAAAATAGCGAACGTGGCAAAGAGCAACGCAGCCAAGATGCCGCCAAGGATGATCGAACCGCCACCGTGGTGGTGCACGGTGGCCTGCGAATTTCGGTGAAATAAATTAGCCATGTCCTCAGGGTAGGACGAAGAAAAGGGAAATACGAGGGGAACGACGATGAACGATCCGGAAGAGCAAGTTAGCGGCGACTGGCGCCAGATATTCGGGGCCTTGGCCAACGAGGAGACCCGGCGTTTTTATGCCCAGCGAGTTTTGGGCCTGGAAAGTGATTTGCGTCCAGAACGTGCGGCTAAGGCTGATGCCAATCTGCGCAAGGCGCGGCTCATTGATAACGAAGGTGTCCCGGATTCTGGCATCTTCGCGCGGCTGCTGGCCCACGGCGCAAAGTCGGAACCACGAGTTGGCCAGCAGCGCTTTTTTGATGCACAGGGACGGCTTGATCGCTACCCCAAAAATCACGAAGAACGTGTTTCGTTGCTGCGCTTGATCTCAGGGCGCGTGATCGGCCACGGGGAGCACCTCAGTGAGGCGCAGCTGACGGCAAAACTTGGCGAAATCACTGATGATCCGGTACTTCTCCGGCGCTATCTGGTGGACTACGGTGTGGTGCTGCGCCAGCCAGATGGGTCGTCCTATCGACTGGCTGACGGATCGGACTAGTCGAGGCAATTGTGCGCATCTTGTCCGAAGGGGTATTTTCATTGGTGAACGGTGGCTGGTTATTGTTGCGCCGTCCTCTGAGCCCCCAGGAGTTTCATGTCTGACCCGAATACCCGCCCGGGTGGAGATCCGAACCAACAATCGTGGTCTGCACCAAGCGGTTATCAAGGGCAGTACATCGCGGGTCAGCAGCAGTATCCGGGCCAATACGCCGCGGGTCAACAGCAGTATCCGGGTGCTTATCCCGGCCAGTATCCTGCGTATGGCTACTACCCGAACGGCGGCCAGCAGTCCCCGCCGCGCAGTCATGGGATGACAATTTTTGCCATGATTATCGGTATAACTGCCGCAGCAATTTCGCTGGTTCCGTTCCTCGGCTTCGTTGCTTATGTGCTGGGTCCGGTGGCGATGGTGTTGGGCATCATCGGGATTGCCCAACGGTATCGGCGCCGGGGATACAGCATTACCGCTCTAGTCACCGGAACCTTCGGGTTGCTGGTCTCGGTGCTATACACCATCCTTTTTTCAACGCTGATTTCCGTTGCCCAGAACACGCAAACCTATGAATTTACCGCCGACGGAACCGCTGAGTACAAGGTGACCATGCGAACCGGAGTTGACGGCGGCCCGGATGGAACATCCACGCAAAACGGGCCATTTAGTCAGATGGTCGAGGCCTTAACACTCTTCGGCGGCATGTCGATCACTAATCTGACCGGTGAGCCCGAAACAGTGAGCTGCCGCATCAATGACTCGGCCGGAAACCTGTTGATCGAAGACACCGCGACGGGCCCCTTCCAAACGGCAACCTGCGACCTTCGTGACGTTTTGGTGCACCAAATGGAAGACATTGATTTCCCCGAGGAGCTCAGCGCCGGTCAACCGGAATGACTAGATTCCGTAGCCTTGGGCGCGGCGCGATGCCATGATGCGTGAGATCGAGTCCTCCAGCACCGGATAGTTCGCACCAGGTCCCAGTGCCACAAAACATGGGGCCTCATGGTCGGGCCGGAGCAAATCGTCATAGCTGCGCCCCATATAACGTCCTCCCGTACGGCGCACCAGCAGCGCGCCGGCCGACACATCCCACGGCTTAGTATCGAAGCCGATGGTGGCATCACACCACCCCGCCGCGACATGGGCAAGAGCCAATGCCGCCGATACCTTCCGGCGAACCGTTGCAAATGCGGTCACCCAGATGCCGAATTCTCTCAACCCCGCATCGCCGTCGATCTCCAGCGCCTCGGCCGAGGGATAGTCGCTCATGATGTTTGCATGATGCTGATCGGGACGTGGGGCTGGGCTCAAGATGCTCCCGTTCAGGTAGGCATGCTGGGCGTCGGCAGAAAATTCCTCACCCGTGATCGGGTCCAGTACCACTGCCGCCAGCAATCGTCCATCGCGCGCGGCGGCAATGGAAATGCAGAAGAACGCGATCCCATGTTTGAAGTTGCTGGTGCCGTCGATGGGGTCAACGATCCATTGAATGGACCCTTCGCCGGTGCTTCCACCTTCTTCGCCCAGCACCCACGAATCCGCTTCTGCCGTCAGAAGATGGCCACGGATGAGCTCTTCGCTGCGCAGGTCGAAGGCCGTCACCACGTCGTGGGCGTTGGTCTTATTTTCGAGGTCCATATCGTGGCGAAACGCTTCGCGTAGGATCGGTGCGGCTTCTCGGGCCGCGTCAACAGCGATGGACATCAGCCGTGCGGCTAGGACGGTTTCCGGGGTGCTGAATTCATGGGTGCTCACGATCCACCAGCCTAGTCCGGGTGTGAGATACACGAAAATAGTTTGACGGGGCAACTAATTCACAAATATGGTTGCTTCAGGCAACATTAGCCTTGGTCAACTAAATTTTCGAAGGAGCGCGATCCGTTGTTACGCGGTGAAACATCAACATTGGAACTTGTTGAAAGCCTGATGGCGCTTAAGCGCACCCTGCGCTGTGTCGAGCAAGCTGGCGAAGGCAAGCACTCGGTGGGTTTTGCCGCTCTGGGGGTGCTGGCCTATGTCCAACGCCATCAGCCAACCCGCGCCACCGACATTGCACAGTGGGTGGGCATTGGACCCGCTGCCATGAGCCGGCAGGTGGCTGAGCTGGAAAACTCCGGACTTCTGGTGAGGGCTCCGAGTCCCACCGATGCTCGTGCCCAGCTGATCTCGCTGACTTCCAATGGCAGTGACGAAATTCAGCAGGCCTACGAGCGCCGTGTCGTAGTGCTCTCCGAATTGCTCAACGACTGGGATGAAGCGGAGATTTCGGACGCCGCGGAAACCGTCAACTCGATTCAAACCGTGCTCCGTGCCGGCTTGGAAGCGATGGCGACCAAAAACACCAAGGCTGCAACCGGCCCAGAGGAGAACAGCAATGCCTGAATCGAACCCGGAGTCCACAGAAGTGCGTGAACGCACCGCGGACAAGCCACAAATGAGCCAGAAGGAAGTCTTGCGTTCCATCACTGGCGTTCTGGCCTCGTTCTTCGCGGCCATGCTGGCTTCGACCATCGTTTCTATTGCGTTGCCGACCATCATGGATGCGCTCGATGGAACGCAGACCGATTTCAACTGGGTCATTACCGCCGCACTCCTAGCCAACGCCGCAACAACCCCGATCTGGGGCAAGCTGGCTGACCTTTTCGATAAGAAGAAGTTGCTGCAGGTGGGCATCGTCATCTTCGTGGCCGGCTCGTTGTTGGCCGGCTTCGCCATCAATATCCCCATGCTCATGAGCGCCCGCGTCATTCAAGGCATCGGCATGGGCGGGCTCACCGCCATGGGCATGGCAGTGATCGGCACGGTCATCCCGCCACGCGAACGTGGACGGTACTCCGGCTACTTCGGCGGGGTCATGGCGGCGGCCACCGCTGGTGGACCGCTATTGGGCGGCTTGATTGTCGACTCGCCCCTGGGTTGGCGCTGGACCTTCTTCATTGGGGTTCCGATTGCCATCATCTCCATGGTGATGATCCACAAGACGCTGCACATCGCTCACATTGCCCGCAAGGTCTACATCGACTGGGCGGGTGCGGTCCTGGTGACGATTTCTGTATCAACGCTATTGATCTGGGTCTCCTACGTCGGCAAGGAAGGCTACTTCGAAGGCAATTCCTGGCAGACCTACCTCATGGTGGGTGGGTCGATGGCGCTGATCGCGCTGCTGATCTGGGTAGAAGGCAGAGTGCCCGAACCGGTCATCCCGCTGCGGATTATTGCGACCCGGACTACCGCACTGGCGATCCTTGCCTCCATCTCCATCGGTGTCGCCATGTTCGGTACCGGTGCCTTCCTCGGCCAGTATTTCCAGGTCGCCCGCGAAGCCACTCCGACCATCGCCGGGGTCATGACCTTGCCAATGATCGCCGGCAACCTATTTGGCTCGGTCTTCTCCGGTCAGCTCATTTCGCGACTGGGACGATGGAAAATCTTCTTGGTGATCGGGGCCATTCTCAACGTTGGAGCGTTGGGGCTGCTTGGCACCATGGCCCATGACACCAACTACTGGATCCTCGCCACCGGCATGTTCTTTAACGGTGTGGGTATGGGCTTCATGATGCAAAACCTCGTCCTCGCGGTACAGAACACCGTGAAGGTGACGGATATTGGCACGGCAAGTTCCTCCGTCGCCTTCTTCCGTTCGGTCGGTGGTGCCGCAGGTGTGGCAGTGCTTGGCGCGATGCTTTCGGACAAGGTGAGCAGGCTGCTCACCGACGCGCTGGTGTCCGCACACCTGATCTCGCCCGACGGATCAGCCGGTGCTGCAGGTGGAGCCTCACTCAACCTCAGCAGCATGCCACCGGCCGTGCGTTCCATGTACGAAACAGCCTTCGGCGATGCCACGGGCGTGGTCTTTATGACCTCCGCAGCCGTTGCCTTCGTGGCCCTGATCTGTATCTTGTTCATCAAGGAAGTTCCTTTGCGCCGAACCATCTAGAACCGTTATCGAAGTGCCGCTGAGGCCCTCGCTGGTAAGAACAATCCTTGCCAGCGAGGGCCTTTTTTGCTCGGCCCAAAGGGGTCGTGCTGTCGGTTTCTCGACCAGTGAATCGGATGTATTGTCCAACGCCTTAGATGAATCATCCGAGATGCCAGTCACCATTCTTCCGTAGTGTGAGCAACGTCGTTCATACGGAAGGAACCGCGATGACCAGTAGCCAAGAGCACTCCGCCAGCGCAACACCGAAACTCAAGAAGGTCCTGGGACGTTGGGACACCCTCGCCATCGGCGTCGGAGCCATGATCGGCTTTGGCTGGGTGGTGCTGACCGGCGACTGGATCACCACCGCGGGCCCCTTGGGTGCGACCCTTGCCATGATCGTTGGTGGCGGCATCATGGCGGTTGTCGGTTTAACTTATGCCGAACTCGTGGCGGCCATGCCCAAGGCAGGAGGCGAGCACAACTACCTGCTTCGAGCCATGGGAGCCCGATGGTCATTCGCCGGATCGTGGGCCATCGTTGGCGGCTATATCACCATCGTCGCGTTCGAAGCGGTGGCATTGCCGAAATCCGTGCTGTATCTCTTCCCGAACCTGAACCACATCAAGCTGTGGGACGTGGCCGGCTCCGAGGTGTACTTGACGTGGGCGCTGGTCGGGGTGCTGGGCGGGGTGATCATCACCGCGATCAATATCCGCGGCATCAAGACCGCAGGCGTAGTACAAACGTTTGTGGTGCTCTTCCTCTTTGCCATCGGTGCGGTCCTGCTCTTCGGCTCCTTCAGCGCAGGCAACACCGGGAACATGGAACCCTTCTTCACTAACGGCGTGGCCGGATTCTTCGGCGTGATGATCATCGTTCCGTTCATGTTTGTCGGCTTTGACGTCATCCCGCAATCCGCTGAGGAATGCGACATCGAGCCCAGACGCATTGGCAAGTACGTGGTGATCGCCGTACTCATCGCCACTGCCTGGTATGTCATGGTCATTCTGGCGACGTCTTCCGGCATGGGACCAGGCGCACTGGCCGGCTCCGAGCTGGCCACCGCCGACGCCATGGGCGCACTCTTCAATTCCGATGTGATGGCCAAGGTACTCATCTGTGGTGGTATCGCCGGCATCCTCACCTCATGGAATTCTCTGCTCATGGGCGCCTCACGACTGCTGTACGCCATGGCAGGATCCGGTATGCTCCCGGCATGGTTCGCCAAATTGCACCCTAA
The DNA here is from genome assembly GCF_019285735.1 of Paeniglutamicibacter sp. Y32M11. Taxonomy (GTDB): domain Bacteria; phylum Actinomycetota; class Actinomycetes; order Actinomycetales; family Micrococcaceae; genus Paeniglutamicibacter. The sequence continues at coordinate 675,006 of NZ_CP079107.1, forward strand.
ATATGGAACCCCGGTGAACGCCCTGCTCTTCATCGGTGGGCTCTCGGTAATCGCACCGTTCTTCGGTTCGGCGATGCTCGGTTGGCTCGTCGACTCCGGGTCGCCATCCATCGTGATCGCCTACCTGCTGGTCGGGGTGGCTTTTGTAATCCTTCGCCGCCGCGAACCCATGATGGAACGCCCGCTGCGCATCGGTGGCAAGGGGAACTTCGGTCAGGTCATTGGGGTCGCCTCGGTGATCTTGTGCCTGGGCTTGGTCAGCCTCTACCTCCCGGGGATGCCGGCCGCCATCAACATTCAGCCATGGATCCTTTTTGCCGCGTGGTGGGCAATGGGCATGCTGTTCCTGATCCGGATCCCACGGGGTGTGGTCCCTGGCATTAATGCCGAAGAAGAATTACTGAACCGACTGGCCATGCGGGCCAAGGACAAGGCTGCAGCCAAGGGTGGACGCACCTCGGGGGCACCCGAGACCATTGTGCAGATCGAAAAAGCCACGGAGGAAACGACACGATGAGTGCCACTGGCCCCCTCGCGGGAATTACCGTTGCGGATTTCTCCCGGGTCCTTGCTGGACCATTGTGCACCATGACCCTGGCCGATTTAGGGGCCACCGTCATCAAGGTCGAACGTCCCGGCACCGGGGATGACACCCGCAGTTGGGGACCTCCGTTCTCCGCCACCGGATCCACCTACTTCGAATCGGTGAACCGTAATAAAAAATCACTGACCCTGGATCTGAGTGATCCAACCGATCGTCATGCCGCCCGTGAATTGGCGGTGCGTGCGGACATTGTGGTGGAGAACTTCCTCACTGGGGGGATGGACAAATTGGGTCTGGGCTACGGGGAGGTCAGCGCACTGAACCCCGGGGTGATCTACGCATCCATCTCCGGGTTCGGCTCCGCTGAGGGGGCGCAGCTCCCCGGGTATGACTTCATCGTTCAGGCACTGGGTGGATTGATGTCCATTACCGGGGAAGCCGAGGGCGAAGCCATGAAGGTAGGGGTGGCCCTGGTGGATGTCCTCACCGCCAAGGATGCCACCATCGGGGTGCTTGCCGCACTGCATGCCCGCAATGTCTCCGGTGCCGGAGCCCACGTGGAAGTCAACCTGCTCTCCAGCCTGCAAGGTGCCTTGGCCAACCAGGGTCAGGCCTATCTGGGTGCCGGAAAGGTCGCCGGTCGGATGGGCAACGCGCACCCCTCGATTGTGCCCTACCAGCTGCTTGCCTGCGCCGACGGTTCGGTGGCGGTGGCCTGCGGCAATGATCGACAGTTTGCCAAACTCTGCACCGAAATCGGACAGGACGCGCTCGCCGAAGATCCACGTTTCGCCACGAATACGGCACGAGTGACTCATCGCGAGGTGCTGATCCCACTGCTCGAGCAGGCGCTGAGCGAAGATACGGGAGCCAACTGGCAGACACGATTCACCACGGTAGGGGTGCCCGCTGGCAAAGTTGCGGGCATCGATGAGGGGCTGGAATACGCCAGAACTTTGGGGTTGAAACCCACCATCGAGGTGCACAACGCGGCGGGGGAGACTGTGGGGACCCAGGTGCGTCATCCGATCACCTGGACCCCGGAGTTTGCCGTTCGCGGCGAAGCTCCGCCACAACTGGGCGAACATAGCGAACCCATCCGCGCCTGGCTGAGCAGCGACGTTGAATCACTTCACGACTTTGTGACGCTAGCGCTGCCGCGGCCCTAATTCGCTATCGCGCATGGCCAGCCAGAGGTGCGCTGCGACATCCGGGTCATCTAAGTCCACTCCGAGGAGGGTCGTAGCCACCGAGATCCGATGGCGCAACGAATTCCGGTGGATCCCCAGGGCTCGCGCCGCGTCCTCCCAGGTACCGCGAGCCGCGAGATAGGCGCGCACCGTGCCCAGCAGGTCCGCGCGCGGATAGCCTGCCAGGAGTTGAACCCAGCCCGCGGACTTGGCATCATCGCCGGCGTCCACGGCAACCAAGCGGCCGTCGGGGGCCTGCAGCACGGCACGGCGCAACACCGCAAGGTTGCCCGGGATCTCTCCCAGACTCACCGGGTCGCCCAGGGCCGCTGCCAGCGAGCCGGAGACTTCGTGGTCGCCGGGGGCTGCTACCCCCAGTAAGGCGTCTTGTTCCAGCGATTCACCTCCTACCTTTGGCCTGTTGCCGATCCCAGAGGCTGGCAGCACGAAATAGAGGATCGAATCCTGGACATGGCGTAGAACGCAAACTTCAACGGCTGCGCCCAGATCCGGCAGGCCAGGATCTGCTGCCAATCGAACCGCAGCACGGGCGGCCATAACAGGGTCATCACCGGCGGACAGCCGGATGCCCAGCAGTCGAACTCTGGTGGGAAGCTCCGGGAGTCCCACGTCTTCGGCCACCATGTGTGCGGCCTCGGTTTGCCCATGCAAGAGCAATTTGGTGGTGGCAGCGCCCAGGGCATTGGTGGTGCCAACAATTACCTCACGCTGTCTGGCCCGCAGGGCTAACAGCGTGGAGACGGTCATGATGATTTGTCGATCGGCCTTGGTGAGCGTCCGCCCCGAACCAATACAGAGGAACCCGTGGATCCGAGCGTCGAGCAGGATCGGATAAAGCACCACCGGCTGCCCATGCAGCTCGAACGTGGCGGCCGAGGGGACACCTGCCTTATTAAAGCGCAACGACTCGGCCCGCAGGTCAGGCACCAGAGAACCTGCGGAGGTGGGCCACACGGTTTCGGTTCCGGCATCAGCGGGAAGGTAGGCGGCCCAGCCGCCGAGCGCCTGAGCGAGGCCGCGCACCACGGCGCTGGTGGCATCTGGGCGCATGGCCGCTCTGGCTAGCGCCGTTTGTGTGCCCAGCGAATCCATGAGGTTCGTGGTGTCGTCCCGGGCGGACAGACGCCAGTAGGCCCGCGAGACATGTTGAAATGGCACGCCGTCCGGAACGATCACCAGCTCGATTCCCGCCGCGCGACTGGCTGCCAGCACGTGCCCGGGTACCTGATTCAGCCATGGGCCCAAGCCCAGACCCACGGCACGAACTTCTTTTTCCCCGAGCCGCTGCATATACGCCAGCGAGAGCGCTGCCGACTTGGTGAAGGGCATGCCAGTGGTCAGCAACAGCTCGCCGCCGTCTAAATACGCGGTGGGATCCTCCAGCTCGGAGACGTGGACACCGGTCACCGGTTTGGCGCTGAATGCGGCCCCGGGGCATGGCAGGAGTTCTGGTCCGAGCTCGGCACCTAATTGCAACAACGAAATCATGAGTTGAATTATCCAACACGACGGGGCAACTTGGGCGGATCATCCAATGACGCGTGTCACTCTCTCGCCTAACGTTTAGCCCATGACCGAAACACTTCTGGCCGTCAACGCCGAGACGCTTCCGCAGACCCGCCACCTCGCCACCTCCATCCCCGGCCCGCGCTCCACCGCCTTGCACGCCGAACGCACCGCCCACGTGACCAACGGTTTCGGCATCACCCTGCCGGTTTTCGTGGCCCGTGCCGATGGCGGCATCATCGAAGATGTTGACGGCAACCGACTCATCGACTTTGCCTCCGGCATCGCCGTGACCTCACTCGGTGCCAGCAACAAGCGCGTCGCCGAACGCGTGTCGGCACAGCTCAACGCCTTCACCCACACCTGTTTCATGGTCACCGAATACGAATCCTTCACACAGGTCTGTGCCTGGCTCAACGCCAACACCCCGGGTGACTTCGACAAGCGCACCGGACTGTTCTCCACCGGCGCCGAAGCCGTGGAAAACGCCATCAAGATCGCCCGGGCCGCGACCGGCCGACCCAACGTGCTGGTCTTTGATGAGGCGTACCACGGCCGCTCACTGCTCACCATGGCAATGACCGCAAAGGTCAACCCGTACAAGCTGAACTTCGGACCGCTTCCGGCAGAGATCATCCGTGCCGCCTCGGCCAACCCGCTGCGCCCCGCAGCGGGCCTAGCAGTCGGTGCCACCGCAGCGCTGGAATCAGTTGAAGCCACCATCGTGGAACACGGCGCAGATTCCTTTGCCGCCATGGTCATCGAGCCGATCCAGGGTGAGGGTGGCTTCATCGTCCCGGCCGCGGGCTTCATCCCGGGTCTGCGCAAACTGGCCGACAAGTACGGCATCGTGTTGGTCATTGACGAAATTCAGGCCGGCATGGGCCGCACCGGTTCGCTCTTCGCCTCCGAACACGAGGGCGTTGCGGGGGACCTGATCCTCACCGCCAAGGCACTGGCCAACGGCGTCCCGCTCTCCGCCGTTACCGGACGCACCGAGCTGATGAACGCACCGCACGCCGGGGGACTGGGCGGCACCTACGCCGGCAACCCGCTGGCCTGCGAGGCAGCGCTGGCGGTCTTCGAGCAGTTCGAGGACGGCACGCTGCTGGCCAACGCCCGCCGCATCGAGGCAGTGGCCCGCGAAATCCTTGAGCCCTTGCTTTCCTCCACCGGCATTGTGGCCGAGGTTCGCGGACGCGGTGCCATGCTCGCCATCGAACTGGCCGACGCCGGGACCCTGGCCCCGCGCGCGGACCTGGCCAAGGAAGTCTCCGCCGCCTGCCACGGAGCGGGCGTGCTGACCCTGACCTGCGGCACCCACGGCAACGTCGTGCGCCTGCTGCCTCCGCTGGTCATCGGCGAGGAACTACTGCGCGACGGGCTCGCGGTGCTGGCCCGGGCCATCACCAACGCCGCCAACTAGCACCCCTTCTGCGGCCCATTACCCCCCCGAACCTTTTTGGAGAACACCATGACCCTCACCATCCATGACCACGAAACCCACCAGCTGGACCCGGCGGATTTGATCAACTTTGATGCGCTACTCACTACCGAGGAACTCGCACTGCGCTCCAAGGTGCGTACCTTCGTCAATGAGGCCATCAAACCCAACATCGCCGCCTGGTACGCCGACGCGGTCTTCCCGCTGGAGATCGTCCCGGAAATGGCGAAGCTCGGGCTGCTGGGCATGCATCTGAAGGGCTACGGCTGTGCCGGCGCCACCGCGGTGGAGTATGGATTGGCCGGTTCCGAACTGGAGGCGGGGGATTCGGGGCTGCGCACCTTTGTTTCCGTGCAGGGATCACTGGCCATGAGCGCGATCTACAAGCATGGTTCGGAGGAGCAGAAGCAGGAGTGGCTGCCGAAGATGGCGGCGGGCGAGGCAATTGGTTGCTTCGGTTTGACGGAGCCGACCGCTGGTTCGGATCCCTCGGCGATGAAAACCTTCGCCCGGAAAGACGGGGATGACTGGGTCATCAACGGCACCAAGCGCTGGATTGGGCTGGCCAACGTCGCACAGGTCGCCGTGATTTGGGCGCAGACCGACGAGGGGATCCGCGGCTTTGTGGTTCCCACGCAAACCGCCGGGTTCAAGGCGACCCCGATCGAGCCCAAGCTCTCGATGCGTGCCTCAATCCAGTGTGAGATCGAGCTGACCGACGTGCGCCTACCGGCCACGGCGGTGCTGCCAAACGTGGTGGGGCTTAAGGGCCCGTTCTCCTGCCTGAACGAGGCTCGTTATGGCATCATCTGGGGTGCCATGGGTGCCGCGCGTGATTCCTTTGAGGATGCATTGGCGTATTCGCAGCAGCGTATGCAGTTCGACAAGCCGCTGGCCGGATACCAGATGACGCAGTTGAAGTTGGTGGATATGGCCATGGAAATTAACAAGGGCTACCTGCTGGCGCTGCATATCGGCCGGATGAAGGATGCCGGGACCCTAGATTTGCACCAGATTTCGGTGGGCAAGCTGAATAACTGTCGCGAGGCCATCAAGATTGCCCGTGAGGCTCGGACCATTCTGGGCGGCAACGGCATCACGCTGGAGTACTCACCGTTGCGCCACGCCAACAACCTGGAATCGGTGCGCACCTACGAGGGTACGGACGAGGTCCACACGTTGATCTTGGGTAACAAGCTCACCGGCGTCCCTGCCTTCCGCTAATCACTCACCCCCAACGTTTCGAGAGGCAAGAGATGACCGAAACCATGACGCACATCGATACCGTCCCCCTGCGCCTGCTGATTGATGGGCGATGGATCGAGGGCGCCGGTAAGGAACTGGAATCCAGTTCCCCGGCCAACCCCGCAACGGTGGTTGCCGCCGGCGGCACCGCCACCGAGGCCGACGTGCGCACCGCCATGGCTGCCGCACGTGCGGCAGCAGGGGATTGGGCTGCAACGCCGATGGCCGAACGTGGGTCGTACCTGGCGCGCGCGGCGAGCATCATCATCAACAACGCAGATGCTTGGGGCCATGAACTGGCCCGAGAGGAAGGCAAGACCGCGGCGGAAGGCAAGGGCGAGGTGCTGCGCGCGGCCCAGATCCTTACCTACTATTCGGCCGAGGGCGACCGGCTGGCCGGGGAAGTGTTCTCCTCTCCGCGCCGCGGTGAAACGATCATGGTCACGCGCAAGCCGCTGGGCGTCGTGGGTGTCATCACCCCGTTCAACTTCCCCATCGCGATCCCTACCTGGAAGATCGCCCCGGCGCTGGTCTTCGGCAATACCGTGGTGTGGAAGCCGGCCTCCACGGTGCCGTTGCTGGCGATGCGGCTGGCCCAGGCCCTGGTGGAGGCGGGACTGCCGGCTGGTGTGCTGAACCTGGTCATCGGCTCCGGAACGCTCGGCAACCACATCGTGAACCACCCGGATCTGGACGGGCTCACCTTCACCGGCTCCACGGGAGTGGGCAGAAAGCTCGCGACCACCGCAGCAGGCCTGGGTGTTCCGATCCAAGCGGAAATGGGTGGTAAAAACGCCTCGGTGGTGCTCGACGATGCGGATCTTGATCTCGCCGTGGAACAGGTACTATTCGGGGCCTTCCGCTCCACCGGGCAGAAGTGCACAGCCACCTCGCGGCTCATCGTGCAGGAGGGCATCGCCGATGCCTTCATGGCCCGGTTGCACGAACGCCTCACCGAGTGGAAGACCGGGGAACCAACCGATCCCTCGGTGCAAATGGGACCGGTGGTCTCCGTCTCGGCGGCGCAGGAAATTCGTGCCGGCATTGCCGCATCGATCGATGCGGGCGCAACGGTTCGCTTTGAGGGTGATGTTGCTGGCCTCGGCGATGCCTTCGTGGCCCCGACGGTCCTGGAGCTGCCCAACGGAGAGAACAATGCCTGGCGTGAGGAGTTCTTTGGCCCGGTGTTAGCGGTGCGCAGGGTCACCACCACGCAGGACGCCTTCGCGGCGGCGAATGACTCCGAATATGGTCTGAGCTGTGCACTATTCACGCAGGATCTTTCCAAGGCGCTGGCCGCGATGGAAGATATCGACGTGGGCATTTTGCATGTGAATTCCGAATCGGCCGGTGCCGATCCGCACGTTCCGTTTGGTGGGGCCAAAAAGAGTGGATACGGCCCGAAGGAACAGGGCGGCGCTGCCAAGGAATTCTTCACACATACCACCACGGTGTACCTGCGCGGAGCATAAGGAACTTTATTGTGAGGCACCCGCCGTCATCCGGCTCGAGAGGATGCCGCGGGTGCCTCACGTCGTGTCTACGATAAGCATCGGGCCTGGCCGGAAACCTGAGCCAGCGAACAACTGACGATAGTACGGAGCCAAGAGTGAGCGTAGAAAACAGCATTGAGAACATTTCCACCATCCTGATCATTGGTGCCGGGACCATGGGACGGCAGATCGCCATGAGTGCCGCCCTGGCCGGATACAGCACGATCATTCAGGATATTTCCCAAGACGGTCTGGCCGCGGCACGTACCGAACTTGAGGGCTGGGCCGCTTCCCGGGTGGCTAAGGGGAAGTTGGAGCAAGTGGCGGCAACCGCCGCCCTGGATGCTCTGGCCTACAGCACCGACCTAGATTCCGCCGCGGCCAACGCTGACTTCGTGATTGAGGCCGCCACCGAGCGCTTAGAGATCAAGACGGCCATCTTCGAGAAGCTCGGCATCCTGGCTCCCGCTCACGCCATTCTGGCCACCAATTCTTCGACGCTGGGCTCATCCAAGGTGGCCGCGGCCACCGGCCGGCCCACGCAAGTCTGCAATATGCACTTCTTCAACCCCGCGCTGGTGATGAAGTGTGTAGAGGTGGTGCGCCATGAGGAAACGAGTGATGCGACGGTAGCCACCACCATGGAATTGGCACGGCGGCTGGGCAAAGAACCGGTGCTGATCAACCGCGAAATTCCCGGATTTATTGCCAACCGACTAATGGGTGCCATCCAGCGGGAGGCGCTCTTCTTGGCCGATTCGGGGATCGCTAGCATCGAAGACATCGACACGACTGCCCGCACCGCGTTGGGTCACCCGATGGGTCCCTTTGCGCTGATGGATATGGTGGGCCTCGACGTCATCGACTTCATTGCTCAGGCCACGTACGCGGAGACCGGAGCGGACACCGATGCCCCCAATCAGCGTATTGCTGCCTTGGTTGCCGAGGGCAAGCTGGGACGCAAATCGGGCAGGGGCTTCTACGACTACAAATAAGGACGCGGCGCTCAGAAGCTTTCGGGCTGCGCGCCGAAAATGAAGTGCCGCCCGGAGATATTGGTGGCCTCGATCTTAACCCAGCTCTCCTTCTGTGTGGGCGTCCATGGGGACACTCCGGTGGCCCGTGCGATCTCGATTTCGGCTTCGGTTTGAAGTTGGCGCGCGGTGCCATGGACAACCACGGACCAGGCCTCGTCCGAAAGTATGCCGTCGGCTTCGAATGCCACCGTATCGTGCACCGTCAGCGCCGCGAGCTTCTCGCCCGGGGCGGTGCGAATGTAGATAATCCGCTCGGAAAGACCGAAATTCAACGGGAAGATATCGACCGCGCCACCCACTGCCGTGGCAAGCCGTCCGTGGCTGGTATGCTCCAGCAGATTCCACGACTGTTCGGGGGTTAAATCCAGGACGGGCTTATCTGCATCATGGTCAAACATCATGTGAACAGTATTCTACGCATTGTAGAAAAATACTAGGGGTGGGGCGGAAGCATCTCGATACGCTCCGGCGAGTCATCCTTCCGATCCACCGCCTGTCCGCGCATCGTGAAAGACTGGGCATCATGGTCAAGGATTCAGGAGTTGAGCGTGCCCGGCACATCGCGGCACGTTTCGAGGACCGCGCCCACGAGTTGCGGGCAGCGCGGGCACGTCAACGCGGATGGGTTGCCACCGTGCTGCCCTATACCGGATACGGTCTTTCCGCCGCAGACGGTGGCTGGGTGCGCATCTTGGCCCGAGTGGTTTTGGCCAAGCCGGGAGCCTTCGAGGACGGCCGGCACCTGGCCCAGGTGATCGCCGACGGTGTGCGAGGGTGGCGCAACTTCACCTCACCGATCGTTCCAAACGGTTTGGTTGAAGTGCAGATCAATGGCGAGCGCTTCGAGGTGCAGGCCGACCGCGGGGGAGTACTTGATGTCCGAGTAGCGGCAACGCTTCCTCCGGGATGGAACACCGTCACACTATTGGTTGAGGGACGTCCGGCGGCCAGCGCCCCGGTCTTGATGGTTGATGCGGCCCAAGAATTCGCCGTGCTCTCCGATGTGGATGACACGGTGGTGGTCACCGCGTTGCCAAGGCCGCTGCTGGCCGCCTGGAACTCATTTGTACTCTCCGAGCATGCCCGACTGGCCACCCCCGGGATGCCGGTGATGATGGACCGGCTGATGCATGACAAGCCCGGTGCCCCCACCTTCTACCTTTCCACCGGTGCCTGGAACGTCGCGCAGACGCTCACCCGTTTCCTTTCGCGGAACCTGTACCCGCAGGGTCCGCTACTACTGACCGATTGGGGGCCGACCGAGCGCGGCTGGTTCCGTTCGGGTATGCAACACAAGGCGGATCAATTGCGCCGCTTGGCTTCCGAATTCCCGAAGCTGAAGTGGCTCCTGATCGGCGATGATGGCCAACACGATCCATATCTCTACGCGGAGTTTGCCCGGCGTTACCCGGAGCACGTCGCCGCCATCGTGATCCGGCAGTTGAGCCCCTCCGAGGCGGTGCTGGCCGGTGGACGTAGCCAAGGGATTCTCAACTCGACTCCCGGGGTTCCCTGGGTTTATGAGCCGGACGGCTCACGTATTGCCGCGCGGCTTGAAGCGTTGGGCATCATGGGCACGGTCGACACACCGGGAAATGTTGCGTGATTCGGCAGAGTCTGCGCGTTGAGGTCCCCATGCGCTGGGGTGACATGGATGCCTACGGGCATATCAACAACGTCAATCTGGTCCGCATGATGGAAGAGGCACGCATCGCCGGCTTTGGCGTACCCGGAGGCACGGGCAAGCCGGGTATGGCACCGCAAACGGATTTGTTCTCCAGCGTCCCGGAGAACACCCAAATCTTGGTGGTGGAACACCGCGTTCGCTACCTCAAGCCTCTCGACTACCGCAATGTGCCGGCGCACGTAGATTTGTGGATCAGCACCATCAAGGGCGCCAGCTTTGACATCTGTTATGAATTCCACGACCCCGTGGACGGCGGGGTATGTGTCCGCGCCACCACAACGCTGGCGTTCTTTTCCGTGGATGAGCAGCGGTTGCTCAGGCTCAGCCCCGAGAATAAGGACGCGCTGGCGCGTTTTTCTGCCGATCCAATTTTCTAGGACAGCTGCAAGTTAGCGGTCAACGATTCGAAGTCCCGCGCGAGCTCCGGATCTCTGTCGAAAATGCAGGCCGTCAGCGGTTCGGTGCTGAAGGAGAAATAGCGCAGCCCGGCGCTGTGCCGCGGATCGGCCGGCAACGCGATGGCGCCATTATGGAAGTTGACCCGCCCGAGTGAGACTCCTGGTGCGGGGAACGGGGCAATCCGCAGCAACTGGTTGATGGCGGCAATGTCGTGGCTGAAAACCCGGTGCTGAGTCCCGCCCGCAAAGATGTGCAGGATCAATCCCTGAGTCGAAGTGATGGCAACCTCAATATCTGCCGGTGCCCACAACGTGGGGCGGGCCATGAGGCTACGGACCGCGCGCGGATTACCACGGTGGCCCGGGTGGAACGAGGTGCAGGAGTCGGAGTGGATTCCGTGAATGCGCAAGTGCTGGCGCCTTTCGTGTGCTCTTGTCCCCAAGGCAGCGGCTGCTGCCAGGACCGCTTCGTCATCCGAACCACCCGTGAAGCATGGGGTTGGTGTGTACGCCGGGTCGGAGCCCAAAGTCTGGCGTGCATCTCGTGAAGCTGGCTTCAGCATACCAAAAGCTCTCCAACACTTTAGAGTGATGAAATGAAACTCATCTTGATTCGTCACGGGCAGACGGCCTCGAACGTGGCTCAAGCCTTGGATACTTCTGCGCCGGGAGCACCGTTGGATGAGACGGGGCTGGCCCAGGCCCAGCGTCTGGTGACGCGTTTGGAAACCGAGCCTGGTGAGATTGATGCGCTGTATTCCTCTAGCCTGCTGCGCGCGAAGATGACCGCTGCGCCTTTGGCCGCGGCGCGCGGGCTGTTGGTGGTAGAGCACGCGGGTCTGACGGAAATCTCCGCCGGCGAACTGGAAATGCGCAATGACCGTGATGCTCAATTGGCCTATCGCGAGGTCTTCTTCCGCTGGCTATCGGGGGACCTAGCGGCAAAGGTGCCCGGCGGCGAGGACGCTCGCACCGCTCTGGATCGCTTCGACGCGGTCATCAATCAGGCCAAGGCGGCCGGAACCGGGAAGCTGGTGGTGGTCAGCCATGCTGCCATGCTGATGACCTGGCTTTCGGCACGGAGTTCGAACTTTGACCCGACGTTGCTTTCACCCGTGCCGTTGATCAACACCGGAGTGGTGACCCTCGAGAGCTCGACGAGCGCGAGCTGGAGACTGCGCAGCTGGCAAGACCGAGTGCTCGACTAGTGGCAGATTTCCGCACCCTCGAACAGCTGAGCAACGGTGGTGTGGGTCGGTGCGTGACCTCGGTATTGGCTTGGTCGATGCTCCGTCGATTAGAGTAGGTTTACCTTCCCTAATCCAAGAAAGTGGTCATTAGTGAGTACGCAACGTTCGACACGTCCGGTTCGGCCCCAGGTAGTTCTCGAGGTTTTGGCCAGCGAGAAGTTGTCCGAGCACATGGTGCGACTGACTTTTGGCGGGCCGGGTTTCACGAATTTCCAGGACAAAGTCGTCTCGGACCGTTACGTGAAGATCCTCTTCGCCAAGCCAGAACTTGGTCTGATGCCCCCCTACGACCTCGATGCCCTGCGTGAGCAGCTGGCGCCGGAAGACTTCCCGGTCCGTCGCACCTACACCCTGCGCCGCGTGAATCTTGAAGCGCAGACGGTGCAGATCGACTTCGTCATCCACGGCGATCAGGGACTTGCGGGTCCATGGGCGCAGAATGCCAAGCTTGGTGACCAGATCTGCTTCACCAGCCCTGGTGGTCTCTACACGCCGGACCCCGCATTCGACCGCCACCTGCTCATTGGTGACGAGACGGCCCTTCCAGCGATCTCCGCAGCCGTCGAGGATATGACCCCGGAAATGATCGGAGACATCTACCTGGAGGTCTCCGGGCCCGAGGACGAAGTCCAACTGGATGTGCCGAACGGTATTACCTTGCATTGGCTGCACCGTGGCGGCTATTACACCCCGGAAAGCACCAAGCTCGAGGAAACGGTGCGCGCCGCCGAATGGCACGAAGGGACCGTCCAAGTCTTTGCCCACGGTGAGCGTGAAACCATGAAATCGCTTCGTGCTTACCTCAACGGCGAGCGCGGAGTGGATCGCAAGTCCATGTCGCTATCCGCTTACTGGGCCTACGGTCGCGCAGAGGATGAGTTCCAAGCCGAAAAGAAGTCGCCCATCGGGCAGATCTTCCCCGAGGCGCTCAGCGCCTGAGGCGGCTTTGAAGGATCTCGCTTGCTCGAAGTGGCAATGAGTTAGGCAGGGGTCGGGCGGCTCTGAAGGAAGTTCAGGCCGTGGCCCCTGCCATTGTGTTGTCCGAATGCTGATACCCAAGAAGGCAAAGCCCGCACCCTGCGTGGCGCCGCCGGGTTCTTGGTGTCGTTTGCCCGCGGATCGATCACCGCGCTACGTGCTTGACCTGATTACGATCAAACGTTGACATTACTTGCCGTGATGCACTTCACTTGGGATGGATGGGCTTGAAGTTCCGTGAACCGACATCTGGAGAATAATCATGGCTGGATGTGTCGCCTGGCCTAAGGGCCAGATCGCGCACGGAGATTAATCGCTGCCGTACCCCAAAAGCCTCGCCCTCCTCGCGTGGCTCACCGAGCATTTTCCATCGAATGAACCCCGACGGAAACTAGGCCACCATCCGAATCATCCACAGTGCGCCCGCGCCCTCAGCAGCAGGAGGTGTCAGCGGCATGACCGCCGAGACAACGGAAAGATCGAGCTGTCGAATAACTGTCAACGGAACCGTCCATGAATTCGATGGCCCACCGCATACCAACGCGCTAGATTTCCTGCGTGGCGAAGGGCTTATCGGTTGCAAGGAGGGATGCGCCGAGGGCGAATGCGGTGCCTGTTCGATCCTCGTGGCTCGCAGCGACGGGCAGGGGACCCGTTGGACGGCGTTGAACGCCTGCCTGATGCCCGCAGCGTCGCTCGATGGTCAGGAAGTCATCACTTCAGAAGGCCTGGGCAGCGTGGAAAACCTGCATCCGGTGCAGGAAGAAATGGCCAATCGCGGCGGCTCCCAGTGTGGTTATTGCACCCCCGGATTCGTCTGTTCCATGGCCGCGGAGTACTACCGCCCGGAGCGAACCGCCAACACCGCAGACGGCGCGGATCGCGGTGAGCCACACCGGTGCGGTCCCAATGGATTTGATCTGCACTCGCTTTCCGGGAACTTGTGCCGCTGCACCGGGTATCGACCCATCCGTGATGCCGCATATGCTTTGGGCGCACCGGATGCACAAGACGTACTGGCCGCCCGGCGTGAACGAGCTGCACCGGCGGCGGTGTCCACCGATATCAAACGTTCTGACACGCCCACCGGTTCGATTGGCCGCTTCAGGCGTCCTGCCAACTTAGGCGAGGCGCTCAGTATTCTGGCCGCAGAACCCGAAACTTTGCTCGTGGCCGGGGGCACCGACTGGGGCGTTGAAGTAAATATCAAGGGCGCACGTGCCCGATCGATACTGGCCATCGACAGGCTTACCGAGTTGCGCCAGGTTCACTTCACCGAAGATCATATCGAGCTCGGAGCAACGTGCACGCTGAGCGAGATTGAACGTCTTTTGGCCGGAAAGATCCCGCTGTTGGGAAAACTGTTCCCGCAGTTCGCCTCCAGACTGATCCGAAATGGAGCCACCATTGGTGGCAATTTGGGTACCGCTTCGCCAATTGGAGATGCCCCACCGGCGCTGCTAGCACTGGAGGCAGAACTTGTGTTGGCCAGTGCCGCGGGCAGTCGTACTGTGCCGCTGGCGCAGTACTTCACCGGTTATCGGCAGACCGTGCGCGCCGCTGGGGAACTAATCACCGCGGTTCGCATCCCACTGGCGCTGGCACCACTGACCAGTTTCCAGAAGATCTCCAAACGACGCTTTGACGATATCTCCAGTGTGGCCATCGGCTATGCGGTGACCGTCGAAAACAATCACATCACCAAGGCGCGTATTGGCTTGGGTGGCGTGGCAGCCACCCCGTTAAGGGCCATGGCAACGGAAGCTGCCTTGGAGGGCCAAGAATGGTGCTTGGACACCATCAATGCTGCCGCCGAAGTGATGGCGCAGGAGGGGACTCCGATGGATGACCTTCGCGCCAGTTCAAGTTACCGAAAAGCCATGCTGAAGTCGTCGCTCGAACGTTTTTTCGCCGAGCAGTCGCTGTATTCCGCTGACCCCAACGAGGAGCGGAACTCATGAGTCAGCTATCTCATCGTCCCGCCTCGGCCATTGTTGGTCAGAGTCAGCAACACGAGTCAGCGGCCGAACACGTCACTGGTATCGCGCTCTACACCGATGATCTGGATCAAAGATTCGCGGGGGTGCTCCATGCCTACCCGGTACAGTCCACGCACGCGCACGCGAAAATACTCAACCTCGACACCACCGGCGCCAGTGCTATCCCGGGGGTCGTGCGGGTCATTACGGCCGCAGATATTCCGGGTGTTAATGATCAAGGTGCCAAACACGATGAACCTATGCTTCCCACCGATGAGGTGATGTTCTACGGCCAGCCGGTGGCCTGGGTGCTCGGTGAAGACCTGGAAGCCGCCAAGGCTGGAGCCAACACAATCATCGTGGAGTATGAACCACTCGAGTCCTTAATCACCATCCAGGAGGCCATTGCCGCACAGAGCTTCCACGGTATGAGGCCAAAAATTGAAAAAGGAAATCTCGACGGGGCGTTTGACGACGCGGCTCACATCTTTGAGGGGGACTTTGAGTTTTCCGGCCAAGAGCATTTTTATCTAGAGACACAGAACTCGCTCGCGCTGATTGATGAGTCTGGCCAAATAATGATTCATTGCTCCACCCAGCACCCCACCGAGACCCAGGAAATTGTCTCTCATGTGCTCGGCATCCCGGCCCATCAAGTGACCGTGCAAGTGTTGCGGATGGGTGGCGGGTTCGGTGGCAAAGAAATGCAGCCGCATGGCTACGCCGCCGTGGCCGCGCTGGGCGCGGTTCTCACCGGGCGTCCGGTACGGGTTCGCTTGAACCGCACCTTGGATATGACCATGACCGGCAAACGCCATGGGTTCTACGCGACGTGGAAGATCGGCTTCGACGCAGAAGGCAAAATTTTGGCTTTAGATGCCAGCCTCACCGCGGATGGTGGCTGGAGCCTTGATTTGTCCGAGCCCGTACTCACCCGCGCAATGTGCCATATCGACAACGGCTACTGGGTCCCGAATATCCGGGTGCTTGGTCGCATTGCTAAATGCCATAAGACGTCGCAAACCGCATTCCGTGGCTTTGGTGGACCGCAGGGGATGCTGGTCATGGAAGACATTTTGGGAAGGGTTGCGCCGCGGCTAGGACTCGATGCGCGTGAGTTGCGGCGGCGAAATTTCTACACTCAGGGTCAAGACACCCCGTACTACCAACCGGTGCGGCATCCCGAACGGCTCGAAGTGGCTTGGCAACAAGTGCTTGAATCGGCCGAGATTACGCAACGAGAGATCGAAATCAGCGAATTCAATGCGCACAGTGAATACACGAAACGGGCGCTGGCCCTCACCCCGGTGAAGTTCGGGATCTCCTTCAACCTCACCGCTTTTAACCAAGCTGGTGCCCTGGTGCTGGTTTACAAGGACGGATCGGTGTTGCTGAACCATGGCGGCACCGAGATGGGACAGGGACTGCATACCAAAATGCTGCAGGTCGCCGCCACAGCCTTGGGAGTGCCTCTGATAAAGGTGCGCAATGTCCCGACTCGGACGGACAAAGTGCCCAATACGTCGGCGACCGCCGCCAGCTCCAGTAGCGATCTCAACGGCGGTGCCGTGAAGGATGCCTGCGAGCAGATCCGGAACCGGCTGGCACCAATTGCCGCTGGCTTACTCGGAGTCTCTTCTCATGATGTTCGCTTCGGCAACGGAAGGATCAGCGCCCTGGGTAAGAGTCAGGAACTGAGCTGGGAAAAGGTTGTACAAGAGGCCTACTTCCAGCGCGTCCAGCTCTCGGCCGCCGGGTTCTACCGTACCGAGGGACTGCATTGGGACTTGGGTCAGATGTCCGGCTGCCCGTTCAAATACTTCGTTTACGGGGTGGCTGCCAGCGAGGTCGAAGTCAGCCGCTTTGACGGCTCCTACACTCTTCGCCGGGTCGACATCGTCCACGACGTGGGGGATTCGTTGTCACCTCTGGTGGATGTGGGGCAAATCGAAGGCGGATTCGTGCAGGGTACCGGATGGCTGACCCTTGAAGATCTGCGGTGGGATACCTCCGACGGTCCGGGCCGCGGACAAGTGGCAACTCGGGCTGCGAGCACCTACAAGATTCCCAGCTTTTCCGAGATGCCCGCGATTTTCAACGTTTCACTGTTGGACAAAGCCCATGAAGATGGCGCGGTGTATGGTTCCAAGGCGGTGGGCGAACCTCCACTGATGTTGGCACTTTCTGTCCGTGAGGCACTCCGCCAGGCTGTCGCGGCGTTTGGTCCCAGTGGCTGCTCGGTGGAGCTCGCCTCCCCAGCCACTCCAGAAGCGGTGTTCTGGGCCATAGAATCAGTTCGCGAACACGGTGGGGACACAAGAGGCAATAGTCATGTCGTGGATTGAGGCGGTGGCGGCGCTGCGTCTCCAACGGCGTCCGGCGGTGATGCTCACCATCGCCGCCGTCCGCGGCCACGCGCCACGTGAGGCCGGGGCAAAGATGGTGATCGCGGCCGACGAAATTTTCGGCACCATTGGCGGCGGCAACCTCGAGATGACGGCCATGGGTCGTGCCCGCGACATGATTGTGAGCGGTGAGCGGGAGCCGCAGAGTTTGACCCTGAGGCTAAATGACAAGGCTCCGGCAACTTATGGTCGGCAATGCTGTGGAGGAGAAGTCAGTCTCTTGCTCGAACCCTTGCCGATACCGGAATCGGTGGCGATCTTTGGTGTCGGAAACATCGGAATGGAGCTGGCCCGAATACTATCCCGGCACGATCTTGACCTCTACCTGACCGATTCCCGTCCCGAATTCCTCGACGAACTAGCTGTCCTGGTTCCAAGCGTGGCTCGGGTGCATGCGCAGGCCGCGGTGCTAGGGGAACAGGTCTTCAGTTCCCTGCCAGCAGGCACCCACGTGCTGATCATGACCCATGATCACGCCGAGGATTTTCACCTGTGTGATGAAGCCTTGCGGCATCCGGAACTTGGCTCCATCGGCCTGATCGGGTCGCACGCAAAATGGGTGCGTTTTCAAAAGAACCTTGGCCAAAGCGGCCATGCGCCCGAACTGATCGCCCGGATCGACTGCCCTATCGGACTGCCCGAGATCGCCGGAAAGGTTCCGGCTACGATCGCCGTGAGCGTTGCCGCTCACCTGCTGCAACGGATGAACACCGAAACTGCAGAGAATCAAATGCCGACGTTCACGGTTGCCAAGTAGCCCGCCGGGGCATCACAACACGCTCTCCACCCCGGTCCATGGAGTGCATCCCACCGTAGCAACACGCGCCAAGGTGCCCTCGGCTTCCGGCGCGGTCGCGACGCAGTTCCCGTGACGCTGTCTGTGAAGAGGAGCCGCCGAGGTCATCTGAACACGATCGCTGCTTCCTCCTTCGGAAAATCGCGACGTACGTCGAGCAGTTTGCTCTCTAGAGCGTGCTGCCGATGGAGTCCGCAGCCCAGAGCTGGACCATGGCGTAAGACCTGTATGGCGCCCACGACCTCGCCAGCGCCGCCGCTTCACGTTCGCTAATCCTGTTCAGGGCACGGCGTGCGACCAGGTCCCCGGGGGCGAAGGCATCGGGATCGCTTCGGCCACGCATCTGCAGATAGTCGGCGGTCCACGGCCCCACTCCGCGCAAGGCCAGCAGCTCCGAACGATCCAGTGGAATACCGGATGTGCCGGTGAAACCCTTGGCGGTAAAGCCCTCAGCCATGAGAAACAACGTGCTCGCTCGGGTCTTGGTCAAACCGATGGTTTCACGCAGGGTCTCAACGCCTCGTGAAAGCACGGCCTCGGGCGTGGGGAAGATGCGGAGCCCACCGGGACCCTCGCTTCCGTACGCCGATACGAAGCGGCCGCCAAAGGTCCTGCCGGCGGCCAGCGTCACGTGCTGGCCCAGGACCGTGGTGGCCGCGGCCTCGAAGCCGTTGAGATATCCGACCAACCGCAGCCACGGGCGTGCCTTTACCAGCGGACCAAGGGTGGGGTCGAGGGAGAAGGGCTCCTGCATGCGGGATAGGTCGGTGTCTAGGTCCAGCCAGGCGCGAACCGCGGGTTCGATCTGGTCGAGGTCGTTGGAATTGGCCCCGGGGCAGGATAGCTGGACGCCGTTCGTGGTGAACTCCAGCTCAACGGCCTTCGGTCCGGAGTCGACGGCTATCACCCGGGTGTGCCGATGCTTGGCGGGCTCGTGGATGTCGAGCGTCGGAATCGCATGGATGCCCAGCGTGCGCATCATGTGCCCAGGATCCAGGGGGCCGTTGGAAGTCAGGAAGCGCGAGCTCATGCTGGCCAGATTCCCGAGCTGCCACGGCGATGGGAATCTATCAAGTGCGTGTCTACAAGCCCCAGTGCCTCCATCAAGGCGAACATCGTCGTGGGTCCAACGAACGAAAAGCCACGTTTCTTCAGCGCTTTGGATAGGGCAAGGGACTCCACACTGGTCGTGGGCACCTCATCCATCGTTCTAGGGGTGGGAGTGGAGTCCGGCTGGAAGGACCAGATGAATTGTGCGAGTCCGCCGTCCTGGCGTAGGGCGATGGTTGCCTTGGCATTCTTGATGGTGGCAAGAATTTTTGCGCGATTGCGGATGATTCCGGCGTTGCCGAGCAGCTCCTGGACCTGG
Source organism: Paeniglutamicibacter sp. Y32M11 (assembly GCF_019285735.1). Lineage (GTDB taxonomy): Bacteria > Actinomycetota > Actinomycetes > Actinomycetales > Micrococcaceae > Paeniglutamicibacter. The sequence goes on from NZ_CP079107.1 coordinate 694,348, forward strand.
CACTCGGTAAAACCCTCAATAACCTCCGGGTTGAAGTTGGAGAACGCCGTGCGGAAGTTCTCACGCTTGCGCAGGATCGTGGCCCACGATAATCCGGATTGAAAGGCTTCGAGGCTCAGCCGTTCAAAGACGCCATGCTCATCGTGCACCGGCATTCCCCACTCGGTGTCGTAGTACGCACGCATCATCGGGTCGGTGGCGGCCCACGCGGGACGGGCCAGACCGTCGTCTCCAATGATTACTGAGGTGCTCATCCACCAATCCTGCCATGATGACATGATGATTGCCCTTATCGCCCTCGAACGCTAATATCGTTATATGACGATGCTAGAAAATTTTGACAGTGGTCACCAGGGCATGCTCGCGGGCCACGGGGCTGCCGCTGCACTTTTCCACGGACTTTCGGATCCCACCCGACTGATGATCCTGGCCCATCTGCGTACCGGAGAGCACAAGGTCAAGGAACTCACCGAGCACCTAGGCCTGGCACAAAGCACCGTCAGCGCACACCTGTCCTGCCTCCGGGATTGTGGGCTGGTGACGTCCCGTGCCGTTGGCCGTGCCAGTCTGTTTTCGCTGGCAAACTCGACGCAGCTACTGACACTGCTTGATGGTGCCAATAACTACATCGCCAGTAATGCCGGCCATGACCTCGACGCTCACACCTTCACCGAAGTCCACGGGTTGAAGCCCGAACTCGAAACGGCCCGCCCATGAGCCACGACCATGACCACGGCAGTGTGACCACCAACCGCACCAAGCTTGCGTGGGCCTTCGGTATCACCGCGACGATCCTCGTGGCCGAGGTCATCGGCGCGTTCCTGACCAACTCGTTGGCGCTGCTCGTCGACGCAGCGCACATGCTCACCGACGCCACCGGACTGTTATTGGCCCTAACCGCCGCAACATTGATCATGCGTCGTCCCACAGCAAAACGCACGTGGGGGTTCCGCCGTGCCGAAGTGCTCTCAGCGACCCTGCAATCGGCACTGTTACTCGGCGTGGGTGTTTATGCCCTAATTGATGGCATCCGGCGGCTCTTTGAACCTACCGAGATCACCGGCGGTGGGCTGCTCATTTTTGGCATCATCGGCCTGCTGGGCAATGTCGCCTCAATGTTCGTCCTTGCCTCGGGCAAGGACGATAACCTGAACATGCGCGCGGCCTTCCTTGAGGTCGTCAACGACGCGCTGGGATCCGTGGCCGTGATCATCTCCGCTATCGTCATTTCGACAACCGGCTGGATGCGTGCCGACTCCATTGCCGCCATGCTGATCGCCACGCTGATCATTCCGCGGGCACTGAAGCTGTTGGGCGAGACCACCCATATCTTGCTTGAATCCACCCCTAAGGGACTGGATCTTGAAGATGTCCGGGCCCACCTGGTTGCGCATCCGCAGGTCATCACCGTCCACGACTTGCATGCCAGCCAGATCGCGTCGAATCTGCCCATTCTCTCGGCTCACGTGGTGGTCGACGATGCTGCCTTCCACAACGGAGCTGCTGCTTCCCTGCTGGGGGAACTGCAATCCTGCGTGGCCCAACACTTCAAGGTCAGCATCGAGCACTCGACGTTCCAGATTGAGTCGCATAGCCATCAGACACCGGAACACGAGCGGCACGACTGATCTCCATCGGGGTGCTGCCATTGAACGCAGAGCCGATGAACCTGACGGTGTCCTTGCCCGCACTTAGCTCGTGAGCATCGGGACCTGCTGGGTGAGCTCTCGGGGCGCCCCTGGGCGTTTGACAACTCTCAGAAGCGCCCAACCAACCAGCGCCGCCACAAAGGCACCGGTGGTATTGGTGAGGATATCCGTGACATCCGATGCCCGGTTATTGCGCAGCAGCAATTGGGTCAATTCGACGCTCATGGAGATACCCATGACCAGCAGAGTGGATTTGAAGACCGCATAGCGGCGCCAGACAAAGGCGAGCATCAAGGCCAACGGGGCAAACAGGCCGAGGTTCGCCAGCAGCTCCACGCTCAAATCGCGTTCGCGTTGTGCCAGGAAGGGAATCCAATTGAAGGTACCCGAGGGGATGCTGGGGTCAGGCGACGGTGCTCCGGGAAGTACCGCCACCGCCAGTCCAATCGCCCACAGGGGGATCCCCACGCAGAGGATGGCGCGGATGGCCTTGCGTTGGTTATTGGCTGCGAGCACTAGAAGTAGCGCCAGCGCGGTGACGCTCAGTGCAAGCCCAATGGTGATCAGCAGAGCGACGGTGGGTACGGTGAAGTAGAGCATGATGTTTCCCAGCGTATCCATGCACCCTGTGAGGTCACTGTCTCATACCCGGGTATGAGCTATGTGGTGGATAAAAGGGTCCGCTGGGATGATCCGAAACCATACAGTGGCAACATAACGTTGAACCATGACCATTACTGCACCACATACCAGCACCGATATCGCTGTTTACGCCACCAACCTCACCAAGATCTACGGCGAAGGAACCACCCGCGTGGAAGCCCTGCGCGGGGTCGACGTGTCCTTTGCTCGCGGCAAGTTCACCGCCATCATGGGCCCTTCCGGCTCGGGTAAATCTACCCTGATGCACTGCCTCGCGGGCCTTGACGACGCCAACGGTGGAGAGATCTACATTGGCGGGACAGATATCTCAAAGCTGAATGATGATGCGCTGACCAAGATGCGCCGCGAAAAGATCGGCTTCGTCTTCCAGTCCTTTAACCTGGTCCCCACCCTCACCGCCGAAGCCAACATCCTGCTTCCCCTGGCTCTCGCCGGGAAGAAGCACGACAAGGCGTGGCTGCAGAGAATCGTCACAACCCTGGGTCTGGGCGACCGATTGGCCCACAAGCCGCATGAACTCTCCGGTGGCCAGCAGCAGCGTGTGGCCGTCGCCCGTGCCCTGCTCACTCGCCCCGAGGTCGTCTTCGGTGATGAGCCCACCGGTAACCTGGATTCACGCACCGGTGCCGAGGTCCTCTCACTGCTGCGTTCCTCCACCCGAGAAATGGGCCAGACCATCATCATGGTCACCCACGACGCGGTGGCTGCCTCCTACGCGGACACGGTGCTGCTGATGAAGGACGGTCAGCTGGTCGGTCAGCTTGAAGACCCCACGGTCGATTCGGTGACCGCTGCTCTTTCCGGGTTGGGTGCATAACCTTGCTGCAATTAGCTTTTGCCAACCTCAAGACCTATTCGCGGCGATTCATTGCCGTGACGCTCGCGGTCATGATCGGGACGGCGTTCCTCGCCGCCACGCTGATGGTTAATGCCTCGGCCACCGAAACACTGAAAAACAGTCTCGGCTCTGCCTATGCCAACGCCGACCTCGTGGTCACCGGCGACTATTCGGCTGCTTACGACGCCTACGAGGCAGAGCATCCCTACAGTGAGACCAGCGCTGAGGGCGACTCCGAAGGCGCGGGCGAACCAAAGTCCAGCAGCTACTCGCTCGGAGCAAAGGCCCGAAGCGCCATCAACGATGTTGCTGGCGTTGAAGCCACCCACGCGGCGAGCAACTTCGGCGTGAGCGTGCGTGCGGGAAGCAAGGACTACTACGCATCTCTCAACACCGCGGCCAAGGACCCCAAGCTGAGCAACACGGTACTGGAAACAGGTTCGTTGCCAACCGGGAGCGACGAAGCGACCGTGGATTCAACCTACGCCAAGGAATACAACATCTCCATCGGCGATGTCTTGGACCTGGGAGCCGTAACGTCCACGGACAAGCAGATCAACCGTCAGGTCAAGGTCACCGGGACAACGGCAAGCTCCAATGACCCGATGTCGGGTTCGGTCATGAACCTGACCGTCACCGATGCGCTGCTTGATGCACTCGATGGCGATGATCCACTGGACTACAGCCAGATCGTGGTGAAGCTCAGTGACTCGGCGGATATTGCTGCGACCAAGAACTCAATCACCGCAGCACTTAAGAGCACCGGGGTGGAATACGCTCAGGTGCTGACCCCGGATGAGCAAATCGTCAAGGACGTAGCCAGCTTCTCCGGCGGCAGCGACCAGCTCACCATCGTGCTCTTGGTCTTCGCCCTCATCGCGCTGGTCGTCACCGGGTTGGTGGTCATGAACACCTTCGCCGTACTCATCGCCCAGCGCACTCGTGAACTGGCCCTGATGCGCACCCTGGGTGCCGTCCGGTCACAGATCCGCTCCTCCGTACTGGTTGAAGCCCTCGTGATTGGGGTGCTGGCCTCGGCCGGTGGCGTGCTGCTGGCCGTGGGCATCATGGCGACACTGATCGCGATTCTGGCCAACACCGTGGCGGAGATGTCCTTCGTAACCCTGGCCGTGAGCCCGATGGCTATTGGCCTGCCGATTCTTGCTGGCACCATCATCACGTTGGTCGCGGCCTGGGTGCCGGCCCGCAAGGCCATGTCGGTCTCCCCGTTGGCGGCACTTCGTCCGGCAGAGGACGCGGCCGTCGGCAACAAGGCCGGCAAACTCCGCATCATCGTGGGACTGCTGCTGGTCATCGCAGGTGCAGCGGCACTGGCCTACGGCGCCATCAAGGGAGATATTCTGATCGCCTTCGGCGGCGGAATGCTCTCCTTCCCCGGCGTGCTGATGCTCGGCTCCCTGTTCCTCCCCAAAACCGTTTCGGCCATTGGCGCGTTGACCTCCGGTGGAACCGTACCGGGCAAGCTGGCCAGCCTGAATGCTGTGCGTAACCCCGGGCGCACCACCGCAACGGCCACCGCCCTGCTCATTGGCGTCACGCTCGTCTCGATGATGATGGTCGGTGCACAGACGGCCAAGTCCTCACTCGGTGATGCGCTGGGCAGTGAATTCTTGGTGGACATTGAAGTTAACGACTACCAGGGCACCACGTTCAGCCCCGAAGCCATCACCAAGGCCAAGGAATTGGCCGGAGTGCAGGCGCTGACGAAACTCACCAGCGTGGGCACCACCGAGGAGGGCCAAGACATTTTGGCCGCCGATCCGGCAGATCTGAAGGCGGTCCTGAATAGCAATAAGCAGGTGCCCGGGAACGGCGAGGTTCTGGTCAGCTCCTACTATGAAGGAACGACCCTGAAGGCCACCGGATTTGGCGACAAATCCGGCGAGCTCAAGCTGCTGGTGAGTGAAAACGAATCGATGATTCCCGTGATCACGTGGCAGACCGCCGAAACCATGCTGGGTGTCACCGAAGCCTCGGCAGCCAAAGACCGGGATTCACTCTCGGTTCTGTGGGTCAAGACCGATGATTCGTTGGACGCCGCGGCACTGCGTACGCTCTCCACCGACATGGCCAGTGCGTTGGGCGTGGAAGAAGCGGCCATGGGCGGTGGCGTCATGATGAAGCAGATGTTCAACACCGTCATCGACATGCTGTTGATGATCGTCTCCGGACTGTTGGCCGTCGCGGTGCTCATCGCATTGATCGGTGTGGCCAACACGCTGAGCCTCTCGGTGCTTGAGCGCACCCGGGAAAATTCACTGCTGCGAGCCCTGGGCTTAACCCGCAAGCAACTGAAGCGAATGCTGGCCACCGAGGCGGTATTGATTGGTGGAGTCGCCGCGCTGCTGGGCGTGCTGCTCGGCTCGGTTTATGGCTTGCTCGGTGCCCAGTCGGTCATGGGCGCCTTTGGGGCCATGAGCATCTCCATCCCCTGGCTTCAGCTAATCGCTGTCATCGCCGTGTCGGTGATCGCTGCATTGGCGGCCTCCATCGTCCCGGCACGCCGGGCAGCGAAGTTGGCCCCGGTCCAGGGACTGGCGAGCGAATAACACTCGCCAGTTCACAGTAGCTAAGTGAGGTCCTGCTCGAATTCGAGCAGGGCCTTCTTGGTTTCCTCGCCACCCAGATACCCACCCAACGTCCCGTCGCTGCGCAACACCCGATGGCACGGCACCACGATCGGCAGCGGATTGGTAGCGCAGGCGGTGCCGACGGCGCGTACCGCGGCGGGCCGACCGGTCAGCTCGGCCATTTGCCGATAGCTCATGGTCTGCCCATAGCCGATGGAGGGCAGCGCCAGCTGGACCTCCAGACGGTACCCGCTACTTAGCCGGTGATCCAGAGTCAGCTCAAAGCTCGCCCGTTGGTGTGCGAAGTACTCTTCAAGCTGTCGGGCCGCGGCATCAAGCGGGGCGGGGCGATGCAGGATCCGCACCCCAATCTTCTCGGCCAGGGATCCCAGAACGGTATCAAAGTCCTCCCGCGCGAACGCCACGCGCACCACACCAGCATCCGTCGCCGCCAGCAGCAACGAGCCCACGGGCGTATCAAGCAGCCGGTAGGAAACATCCAGCAGTCCGGCCGCGGCCGCTTGCTCGGCCAGCTTCTTCTTCAGGGTTTCAAGTTCACTCATGATTCTTCCTCCACCTCACTATGTGCCAGACGCAGTGCCTTGATCCCATCGGCGGCAGCCCGACGCAGCGAGGCGGCGCTGCCGGCTAAAAACTGAGGAATCTCCGCATAGGCAAAGCCGAGCAGGTAATGGTAGCCAATGACCTTGCGCTGTAACTCGGTAAGCCCGTTCAGCGCATCAAAGAGGTCAAGGAGCCCGGCGCTATCAAGGCCTTCGGGCAGGGCGAACGGCACTTCCGGGAGCTGCTCCATCGGCACCGGATGCTTGGCCCGCAAAACGTCAATGGATTTGTGCCGCGCAATGGTCACCAACCAGGCCTGCAGATTGGCGCCCACCTCCAACCGCGGATAGGCCCGCAGGGCAGCGAGGAACGTTTCGCTCCAGGCATCCTGCGCGTCCGGCCCGGGCCCCAGCAGCGCGGTGCACATGCGCAGCACCGCGCCACCATGCTCGCGCACCACGACCTCAAAGGCTGGGTTAGTTGTCATCTTCACACCCTGTAAACGCGCCGGAGGGTCATTATGTGAGGTCTCAGCGCAAAATAATGCTGGTCGCCACCGCGGGGGAACGGCCCGAGGCCACAAATCCGGAGACGTTGGACTCCGGGTGCTTAATGATGTCGCAGACCGAACCCAGATGCCGGGAGAGATCAATCTTGTCTTCCGGGGCGGCCAACAGCAGCTGGAAACCAAATTCCTGCAACGCGTTGATACCCGCGGCAGCGTATTCGGAGTTCGCCTGGATGAATGCCTCATCGATCATCACGGTGCCATAGGCGGTGAAGCCCGCGGTGGCAAAGCCCAGCTGGTAGGCCAGTGCCGCACCCATGATGAAGGAGGTGAAACGCTGTCCCTCACCACCGGAGAGCGTTCCGGGTTCCAGACCCGTTTCAATTTCACCGTTGGGCTTGTGCTCATTGCAGCTGATGCTCACGTGCTGACGCACATCCAGCACGGTGTCACGCCAGGCGGCCTTCGAAGAATCATCCAGCGCATCCACCAGAGCCTCGAGAGCCTTATAACTTTCACTCAGGGTTCCCGCTCCGCGCGAGGAATAGGCACCGGCCAACGCCTCCTTCAGCGCCTGGCGGAAGGCACGGGCCTCATCGGGAATGGTGGTGGAAACCTCCAACGCCAGCTTGGAGCCGTGCTCGAATGGCACGTCGGCAAGGATCTGGTTCAGCGGCGAGATGCGCTCGGCAATCGAGCGTCGTTCCTCCTCCAATAGCTGCAAAAGGTCGGAGAAACGCTCGTAGGAACGGTTGGAGAAGTATTCACGGAACTCCTCCTCGTGCTGCGGCAAACCCTGCTCGATGATTCCCTGGTGGAGGGCCACGTAGTGCTCGGCGGCTTCCACGGAGGTTCCGTAGGAGACGGCGGCGGAATTGCCGAACTCGCGGGCGAAGGACTTGAAGGTGTCTTTCAGTGCGGCTTCCAGCGTGTAGGCCTCACGCTTGAGTTCCGCCCCGGATTCGGTCAGGGACAGCGCCAGCGCGTTTAGTGCCGCCTCCAACTCGGCGGTGGCCACCGGGGAGTTCTCCTCGAGGCGATCCAGCAAGGGAGCCAGCTGCTCGCTGGCAGCCAGCTTCTCCACGGCCCACTCTTCGGTGCTGCTCTCTTGGACACGCGCCGCACGCAGTGAGCTCTTGGCCCGCTCCAGCTTGGTGGCCAGCGTCGCTGCCTCGGAGCGTGCCACCGCCAGGGTGCCCACACATTCCTCGAGCTCGGCGCGAGCCTTATCCAGCGCGCGACGCACATGGGAAAGGTCTCCGGACTGTGCCAGTGCCTCGGCCATGCGCGCCTCAAGGTCTTGCAGAATAATCAGCGCGCCGGAGGCATCTAACGAGGCAAAGGAGCGATCATCGCTGGCCAGTGTGCCCAATAGGGAGAGCTTGGCCGTGAGTTGGTCCTTGGCCGCCGAACGGTCATCGGCAACTGCCGCTGCCCGCGCCGTTTCGGCTTCCAGGGCAGCGAGCTTGGTCTCGAGTTCGGAGATCTTCTCCGCGTTGGTGAAGCCCAGCAAATAATCGGAGGCGGCCACACCTCGAGTGTCGCGCTCAAAGGTCCCCGAGCCGGTCTTGATGGTTCCGGCCAGGGAGATGGCCTTGTCGTGGATGTGCAACCCGGCGTCCGATTCGACGCAGGCCAATGGGTAATCGGCGGCGATCTTGGCATGCAGCCAGGTGCCGGCGGCCGAATGCTTGAAGTCCAGCTTGCCCACCAGGTCTCCGGGGCCGGCGGTCACCTCGCGCGGGGACTTGGAAATGTCCATCCAGCGAATCCGGCCCAGTCCCGAGAGCGAATCAATGGCGTGCGTGACCGCCTTGATGTTCTCACCCTTCACCAGCAGCGTGGTGGCCAGGGAACGCAGCGCCTTCTCGGCCGAGGCCCGCCACTGCCCGTGAGCAGGGGAAAGGTCAATCAATTCGCCGGCAAAGGGCAGATCGTCGATGGACAGGTTGGTGGAGGCCGCGATGGCCCGGCGGGCAGCGATCGAACGGTCATCAATATTGGAGCCGCGCTTGGCGTAGGAATCGATCTGCAGCCGCAGTTTCTTGGCGCGGTCCTTCATGCTCATGACCGAGGCCATGGCCTCGTACTCCATGGTCCGTGCGTCCTTGGCGATGGAGGTGAGGTTCTCGGCGCTCACCGCGGCCTGCCGGCGCATGGCCTGAAGGCCGGAGGCGGTAAAGGTGAAGTTCAACCCCACTGCCTCGAAGTTCGACCGCAAGGTCTGCAACACGGCCTCGCGGTCGGCCAGGGTGGCGCGGGCGGCCTTGGCCTCACGCTCCAGCACTGCCAGTCCGGCACCACCACCGGCTTCGTGCTGTTCGCTGAGTGACGCCACCCGAGTTTCCAGGGTGTCCTTGCGGGCAGCACTTTCCTCAATCAATGCGGAGTTGGCCTCCACGGCGGCGGTCAGGCTGGTGGTTTCGCCCTGCAATGCACGGGCAACAAGTTGGGCACCAAAGGCCGGCAGCTGCGTGCCCACCAACGTATTAAGGGTGGCCAGCTCGGTATGAAGCTCATCATGGCGCAGCTTCTGCTCTGGCACGGAGGCCAGCGCATCACGTTGCGCGCGGGCTTCCTCTAGTTGGCGGTGGATGCCGCGCAGATGCGAGAAGTCCTCAATGGCACCGGCCGCGGCCTTGACCGTCGCCGGGACGGCGAGCACCTCGTAGCGGAAGAACTGGTTAACACCCTTGTCCAGACCCTTGCCGTTCTGCAGCGTCCGCAGCAGGGAGAACGCCTTGTCATTATCGATGCCCAACCGGCGACGGAACTTTTCGGCAAAGGCGCGGTGCACGTCGAATGATTCGAAGCCGGGCAGCGACTTTTGCAGCGAGGAGGGCGTGAAGCGGCGTGCCCCATGGTCCTCCAGGGCAGCGGTGTCCAGCACCCGGTCGCCCATGACGTAGTGCTTGCCGACCTGACCTTCCAAACCGTTGGCGGGTAGATCGAAGATCGCGCCGATGCAGACATTCGAGCCCAGTCCGTCTTCGTAGACCAGCGCCAGTGCGCTCCAAGTGGCTCCGGGGCGCTGGTAGAGCGTCCCGGCCTCGGTCTTGAAGCGGCGCCCGCGCATGTAGGAGTAGGTGGTGCGCCGGTCCTTGCGGGTGGAGGCCTCGTGTGCCGACTCGTTGAGTCGGGGTGCGGCGTGGAAGATGTGCCCGATGCCGTCAAAGAGGGTGGATTTTCCGACGCCGGGGTGACCGGTGAGCAGGGTGCCCGAACGGTCTACATACAGGGTGTGCCGGCCGTGGAAGGTTCCCCAGTTGATCACCTGGATCTGGGTGAGTCGGTGCTGACCGGGGTTGATCGCGTCGGAGAGCGGGAGGGTCATTTCAATGCTCATAGCTCTTCAGTCTCCAGCTCAAATTCTTCGGTGTCATCTGTGCCTACACGCTCAATGGCCTTGATGTACTCGGGGATTTCCTCGATCGTGCTGAACGGCAAGGCCAATGCCAGCGCACCGGAGACCTTGTATTCGTCGGCCAGTTCGGTGGGCAGGATGAGCTTGAGGTTCAGCAGCCTCGTCAGGGCGGCGTCGGTGTTCTCTTCGAGTTTCTTGTCATCGGTGTCGCCGGGGGAGCGGTGTTCTAGCAGAATTTCTCGCGCGGCATCCCGGGTCACCACCGCGTCGGTGCCAGAACCCGCGTGGCGTTCGAGTAGCAGTCGCAGACGCAAGGCCAGTAGCGTTTCTTCGCGCTTGAGTGCCCTGCGCGGGGCGATGGCGGTGGTGTGCGCGGCCTCAAGATCAACGGGGCTCAGCAACGCGATCTTGCGATTGGCATCAACCTCGAGCACCAGAAAGATCTCGGCAACGTAGGCGGAGATCTCCGTTCGCCGGTCCAGGACCAGCTGCCAGAGCCGCGGCTCGGCGACGCCATCAAGGTAGGGGCCGCGCAACAGGCGTACCAGCAGTTGCCGCAGGCCCAATTCGAAGGAACCGGTATCGCCGTCAAAGAGGCGACGTTCGTCGATCGCGCCGGAGGGAAGTGGGGTGCTCATACTGGATCCTTCGTGAAGCTCATGGCCGGTACCAATGCAATTCGGGTGGCGCCGTCGACCTGGGTGAAGCTGATTTCCTCAAGTGATGACACATCGATGGTCTCCCCGCCGTTGCGGGCGGCCTCGATGAGGTACCTGATGGTGTTCAGGTGTTTCAGTGAGGCATCGAGGGAGTCGTAGATTTTACTCAGTCCCACGCTACCGCCGCCCGCGGCGCGAGACACCGTGATGGCGTTCTTGAGCGCTGGGACATCGGGAGCGGGAGTCGAGGGGGTGCGCCGAATATCGGCAATCGACAGTGCCGGGGGAGCGGCCAGTTTCGGCGGTGCCACATGCTCGTCCGGGTCGTAGATGCCCAACGTCGCCACCGAGGTGAAACGGGGGGCAAAGAGCCTGATGGGAGCGATCGGCGTCCGAGAATTCAGGGAACGGGAAGAAGCAACGGCAATTTCCGCGTTGCGAACCGCCTCACGCAGAATGGCAGCTTCTTTAAATTCTGCCGACTGCACGTAGGCGTGGAGCGATTCAGAAAGCCTGCCGTATGACTGGTGTACCTCCGAGGCCTGTCGGCGCAGTTCGCGCAACAGGTTGGCCAGCGTGTGGCGTTCCTGGTTATCTAGCGCATCAACAAAGTCGCGCTCGAGGACCTCATTCACCGCTTCGCGGAAGCGAGCCTGAGCCTGAGGAGAATTGAGGAATTCGGTGAAGCCGCGGAAGGTCTCGCCCTGTGGGGTGCTGCGCAACTGTTTGTCGCCCTCGAGCACCGCACCAATGGCAACTCCCTTGACGGAGGAGGACTCCATGATTTCTCCGCGCAGGGCATGGAGCATCTCTTGGACCCCATCACGCATGCGCTTAAAGTCCGCCGGCAGCCCCGAGGCCATGTCCAGTACCGAGCGAGTCGCGGCCAACGCTCCCTCACGCGGCAACACCGCGGGGGAGGTTCCGTCACGCAGCGCATTGATCTTGTCTTGTCGTTGAGCAATTTCCGCCTCGAGGGCGCGAATGCGTGCCGCTGGATCCGGGTCAGTTTCGTGAGCCAATGATTCGAGGGATACCAGCAACGTGTTCAGTCGCGAGGAGTTCAGGTTGGTTCGGTCCCCGGAGAAATCTGACAGGAATTTCAGCACGCGGGCTGTCTGTGCGGTGGGCTCATAGGCGAAGTGCCCGTCGAGCAGCGGCCTAGCCAAGAACTGGTTGCGCACCCAGGCATCGGCATATTGAGCGGCGGTTGTTGAGTCGTTGAAGCTCGGATCCTCCGAACGCACGACCTTGAGGAAGGATTCGAGGGAGGCATGGAAAACTTCCAAACCGACCCGGGGTTTGGCACTGGTAAATTCGGCGCGCAGAAAGGCCACGGCCCACGGAGCGGTGGAGAGCAATTTCCAGGCGGCTGATGACCTGAATTGTTGCGTCTGACTCCACAGCGGGCTCGCCTGGTGGGTAGGTCGCATCACGGTCCTTTTGCTGGGGATTGACCAAACAATCCTAGTCCATCGGCGCGCCCATTTAAGGTCTGCCAGCAAACGAGTAGGGTCGGTTGAAGCACACCGGTGACCCATAAGCGGGCGGCGATTTTCCGCGAGACCGGTATGCGTTGGGAGTGAGAATGAAGAATCCGGTGAAACGGTTGACGGTAACGACTGCCCTGCTGGCGGTCATGGCGCTGGGCCTGTCCGGATGCCAGACTCCTCCCTATATTCCCCCGACTCAATACGACCCGACCTCCATCGGCTCTGCCCCACAGTCCATGGAGCTGCCGTCTGCAACGGCCGAGGGGCCCACCGAAGAAGATCGAATCAAGGAAGCCGCGCGGCTCACCGCTGGCTACGACTATGCCGCTGCCACCAAGACGCTGTCGGGGCTCGACTCCGAGGCCGCGACAGCTGCCAAAGCGAAGATCGCGGCAGCTCGATCCAAGACGGTGGTGTGGACGGACAATTCTAAGATCCCCCATCTTTTTGTCCACTCACTGATCGTTGATCCCAAGCGGGCCTTTGATGGGGATGATCGCGAGCAGGGTTATGCGGACTACATGGTCACCCTGACCGAGTTCAAGAAGATGATCACCGAACTGCACAAGCGCGGCTTTGTCCTGGTGAACCCGGACGATATCGCGGGTCTGGATGCCTCGGGGAAGATGAAGTATCGGGACATTCATCTGCCCAAGGGAAAGACGCCGTTGGTGCTCTCCGAAGATGACGTGAGCTACTACGAATATATGGATGGCGATGGCTTCGCCACGAAGCTGATGATTGATGCCGACGGCAAGGTCAAAAACGAATATCGGGATGCCGAGGGCAAAAAGCACATCGGCGCCTACGACATGCCTCCGGTCATCGACGAGTTTGTTGCGCAGCACCCGGACTTCTCGTACCGCGGGGCTAAGGGACTACTGGCACTGACTGGCTACAACGGGGTATTGGGTTACCGCACCTCAAAAAGTGAATACGCGGATTCCAAGACCTTGGATAAGGACATCGCCGCAGCCACCGAAGTGGCCACTGCCCTGAAAAAGGACGGATGGGTGTTTGCCTCCCACGCGTGGGGACACATCAACATGACCACCAGCTCCGTTAAGCGCATCAAGAACGACATGGAGTTGTGGGATGCGGAGGTGCGCCCCATCCTGGGGGACACCGAGCATTTCATTTACCCCTTCGGAGCAGACATCTCGGGAGTCCCCAAATATTCGGGGGAAAAGTACACGATGCTTAAGAACGATGGGTTCTCCTTCTTCTACGGTGTGGATGGGACCACTCCGTATTGGATGCAGCAGGGTGCCGGTTACCTACGCCAGGCACGCATTAACATCGACGGATTGCAGTTTGAGAAGGAAAAGCGCGGGGACCGCCCGGTGCTGAAGTACTTCTTCGATGTGAAGAAGGTTGCAGATCCCCAGCGGCCCACCGCAAAATAGTCCAGCTTAGGAAACGGGCGCAAAGTCCTCGGAGTCGATGGTCTTTTGCTGGTGGACGTTGTAGCGTGCCCCGGCAATCGTCGATTGATTAATGATCTCTCCGGCCTGCTGCAGGTCAGCGGGGGAAAGTACGAGCTCAAGGGCGCCAAGGTTTTCCGTGAAGTGGCTCAGTTCCTTGGTTCCCGGGATGGCATGAACGTGCTCGCCCTGTGCCAGTACCCACGCTAAGGACAGTGCGGCGGCGGTGGTCTCTAGGCGAGTCGCCAGCTCGGCGAGACGGTCGACCAGCGCGAGGTTGTGGGGGTAGTTTTCTTCGCTGAAACGCGGCATGTGATGGCGCATGTCGCCGTCTTGCAGCGCATTGATACCGCGCAGGTTGCCGGAGAGGTAGCCCCGGTAGAGCGGGGAAAAAGCGACCAAGGCTGTGCCGAGTTCTGCGCAGGCGTCCACCATGCCAAGTTCTGGGTTGCGGGTGGCCAGCGAATACTCGTTCTGTACCGCCGCGATGGGGTGAACTTCGGTGGCGGCGCGCAAGGTGGCGACCGATATCTCCGACAGTCCGATGGCACCGATCTTGCCCTGCTCCACTGCCAACGCTAAGGCACCGACAGATTCTTCGACGGGAACCGCTGGATCAAGTCGGTGTAGGTAGTACAGGTCGATGTGCTCGGTGCCCAGTCGGGATAGCGAAGCGTCAACCTGAGCGCGAAGTGTTTCGGGGCGTCCATCGATCTTTCCGCGTCCCTCAGAAAGTTCCAGTCCGCCCTTGGATGCCAGGAAGTACTCGTGACGCCGGCCGCCGAGGTACTTTCCGATCAGTTCTTCGCTGCGGTTTCCGCCGTAAAGGGTGGCGGTGTCGATGTGATCAACACCCGCGTCCAGCACCCGATTGAGCAGCAGTCCGGCTTGCTCATCGGTGGGGAAATCAGAGTAGCCGTGGGCGATATTCATGGCGCCAAAGCCTAGCGGGTTGACGGTTTTTCCTGCCAGTAAACGAGGTCTCATGCATCCATTTCTAGCACGGGGGACGGTGCCGCGGGGTGCGAGCACGACCCAGTTCGTCACTAAGTCCCCACGGTGCATCCCGCATTAATAGTTAGCTTCTGAAGGTGGGGCCCGCCGTGCCTTGCGGTTATTTGAGCAGTTCCGGATGCGGGGTCAGCGGATGCATGAGATGATTCCTCACCCTTGAGCCGGATGATGCCCGGGAGATTGGTGGCGAGCCAAAAGACTTTATGACGGTGAATTCAAGGCGCAACCGTCTCAGTGAACCTCACCGGCCGGGTATCGCCGGTCAACACGGAGCCTCAGAGCCGTGACCCCACGATGATCTAGGACCAATGGTGATCTCTGAGAAGAACGATGCGCAGATCAGTCCACATGGATAGCTGACATACGGCCGGCTACCGATGAGCTCAGCAGACCGCCGTCGCCATCTCCTGCATGGTGTCCTTCGGCGTGGAGATTCAGTAAACGCAGCTCGCTAGTCACGGCGCGCATAGCAAAGTCGTTGGTGATGAAGAGGGGGCTATCTGGTGCTGAGCTGTTCATGCCCCTAACCATGCCCTCCGAACAAGGCCGAGCGATGGCCGGGAGATGAAGCCCAAGGGGTGCCAACCGCGGAAGGGCTGGCACCCCTCGAGTCAGGACCCCAGTGCCAAGAAAGCACCGAGCTGTGCGAAGGCCGCCGGGGTGCTGGGCAAAAAGTGGGTGAGTGCCGGTGACCGAACGATGACGGCGCGCCATTGCCCGCGCGAAACTGCCACATTGATCCGGTTTCGGTTCAACAGGAAATCAATGCCGCGCGCGGCATCGTCGGCCGAAGAACACGCCATGGAAACGATCACCACGGGGGCCTCTTGGCCCTGGAACTTATCCACGGTGCCCACCTTGACGTCTTCAAGTGCTGCCGCATCAAGCTCGGTGCGTAGCAGGTTCACTTGGGCGTTGTAGGCGGCAACCACCAAGATATCCGAGGCGACTAGCGGACGCGGTGCCTGGCCTTCGCCGCCAATCCACGACAAGCCCAAATGGGTGTGGACCTGATTAATGACCTCGTGCGCTTCCTCGAGGGACGCCGTCGTATTGCCCCGGTGTTCCACTAACACCGTGGCGACCCCGGCCGGAACCTGAGCGAGTGAGCGAGTGGCGGCGACCGCGGCCGATTGAAGTTTGGACTCGTAGCTCAGCGCTGAGACCTTGGAACATAGCTCGGGGTGCATCCGCCACGAGTCGGCGAGGAAATAGCCGAGTTCCTCGGGCAAGGTCGGGTGCCCCGCGCTGAGCCAGCCCAAGGCGGATTCGTCCACCGGTTGCGGGTGGGAGCCCTGGGTGACTTGTGGCAATTGCTGAGGGTCACCCAAGAGCAGTAGCCGGGTGGCGGCGCGAGATACGGCCAAGGTGTTGGCCAGTGAATACTGTCCGGCCTCGTCGATGACCAGCAGGTCAAGGGAACCTTCGGGGACCCGTTTGCCGGTCATGGTCCATGCGGTGCCACCGATCAGTGCGCCCTGATCGGAATTCAGCAGTTCCTCCACGGCATCATCGGTGGTGCCGGACCACGGAACTTCGGTCTTGTCCCCGGCCTTGAGCTTTTTGGCGACCTGTTCCGGGTGTACTCCGGCCCCGGTGATGGCCTTGGTCAGGACGTTGTCCACCACCGCATGCGACTGGGCCACGACCCCGACCTTCCAGCCCTGCTTAACGAGTGCCGCGATGACGTGAGAGGCAACATAGGTTTTTCCGGTGCCGGGAGGTCCCTGAACGGCAAGGTAGGAATGATCAAGATCGATCAAGGCTTCCACGATGGCACCCACGACGTTGGCGCGACCCTCAACCAGGGCGGGGCGCGGGGGCGCGGAGAGGTTCTTGAAGCGAGGGGCGGTCTTGCGCAGAATATCGATGCCGGGGTGCTTGGGCAGGGAAGGAAGCGCTCCGCCGACGCTGCGTGCCAGCTCGGCTAGGGCCTCACGCAGGGAGGTGGTGTTGATCGGCTGATCAGGGGTCAGTGCCACCGGAAGCGTGCCAAAGGCGGGCACCTTCTTATTGGACTTTTCGGCGATCACAATGTGCTCATCGTTTTCCCGCACGACGGTATTAAACATTCCGGCCCGACCCGCGCTGCTGGGTTCCAGCTCCGGCGGCAGCGGGTTGGCATACATAGCGAACCAGGAACTGCCAACGCGGAAATCGGATCCTTCGGCCATGGAGCCGCTTAATTCTGTGACCCTGGTTTCCACCTGGGCACGGGCCGTGGCCTTGTGCCAGTCCTGGACGACCGTTGCGTCATCAACGACAAACACATTGCGCGTATCCGCCCAGATATCAAAGGGCTTCTCCAAACGGTCGAAGTGCTCCCACCAGAATTGCTTGGCCTCGCGGCGGTGGTAACCGGTCGCTGCGGCAACCATGGCGATCGCTCGTTCGTCGTTGGACAGAGCCCGGTCCTGTGGCAGTGCTTCGAGGTAATCGCGCAGGGCAATTTCCTCGGGGCTCGGTTCCACATCATCCACCCCGGGCAGCGCAGCCTCTTCGACCCACTCGGCACGTTCATCGTGCTCAACTAAGCCCAAGAGCCAATCGCGTAGACGCAGCGTGGAGAGGCAGTCATATTCGTTGTAGTCGCGAATGGATTCCAGGATTTGCTGGGCCGCGGTTTCATCAACCAAGAGTTGTTCGTTGTACCTGGCATAGGCCACTACCGAGGCTCCGGCATCCTTGACGTCCCCGCCGCGCAGGTGCTCACCCATGTACAGCGGCTCCAGCTTCTTGATGGAATAGGAGCGTTCGGAGATCAGGAGGGAATGCCGCACGGTGTCGTAGAGATCAACGAGCAGCCCATCACGCAGCCACGCGTCGATGGTGTCCTCGGCAACGACATGACGCAGCGAGAGATTCCGCAGCGCACTCTTCTCATAGGCTGCGTAGTGGTAGATCTTCATCTTGGGGTGGATGGCCCGCCGCGCCTCAACATAGGCGACGAAGTCGGTGAAGGCCTTGCGCTCGCCGGCCCGCGAATGGGCCCAGAACGGTTTGAAGACGGGTTCTTTGGTGTCGATTTCGATGATTCCAAAGAGGTATTCAAGCCCCCACGACTCATCAAAGGGATCCTGCCACAGTGGGTCGCCCTCGAAGTCGAAGAAGATGTCACCGGCATCCGGTAGCGGAAGTCGGGAGATAGTTTGGGTGCCGGCGATCTTATAGGCAACTCCGCCGATGGTTCCATCGGTGGCAGCCAGTCCTACCTGCATACGTGCCTGCTCGGCGAGCTTGTGGTGAGCATCGCGCGGCGCCGTGTTGCTGGCGGCAAGGGCATCGATGCTGGTGATCCCGGCATCCATGAGCTTCTTGCGTTTGGTTGTACTCATGCCAGCTACCAAAAGCAGATCACGGTGGGCGATCACTTGGGCGGAGCAGTAGTCGCAGCGACCGCAGGCGCCAATGCCGTCTTGGCCCCATGCCACCGGTTGGGTCGCCGCGCGGTGCTCAGCAACCAGGGTCTTGAAGCGGGCTCGGCGGTCCTTGAACACCGGGAGTAGCTCATGCATCTGGTGTACCGAGTGGGCCTTGTCCCCAAGCACCAGGGTGGTGTGAGCGGCCACGGGGATGCCGGCAGTGATCAGCTGGTCCCCGTAGGCGGCCAGCTGTAGCAGTGCCGTGACGCGTGCATGGCGGGCCAACTTGGTATCCCATACCGCGTAGCTTCCGTCATCCTCACGAATCAGGAAGTCGGCAAAACCAACAAATTCACCGTCGAAGAACGTCGCCTGAAACACCACATCGGCGCCCTTGACCAGTGCCTGCAACGTTTCGTCGTGGGCACTTTGCAGCGAAGCTCGATCCCCACGGACTCCGGCGGCAAGCATTTTGACTCCGCGCCCGCTGGCAGGGTCATAGTCGCCAAATTTTGCACGAAGTTCCTCTAGGACCTTGTGCTCATGGGCATCACCAAGCACTGCGGTGCGATCCAGCATTTCGTCGGGGCCGAAGTCGACCTTGGCGCTGCGCCCCAAGCGTTCATCAAGCCTGCTCAACGAGGCGAACTCGCAACTTGCCGCGACCACAAGGTCGGAGGCGGAGTAGATCAAATCCTGATCGAGGAAAAACACGAGAGGGGGTGCTCCTTTGAACTTGGCTAAGCTTCGAAACTAGCACCCGTTGGACACGCTTTGGCATAGGGGCTGGCCACGATGTAGCGATCCGCGAGCCAGAAGGCACACACCGCACGACCAAAGACGTCAGCCATTTCTAGTGCGGCGTAATACTTCCCGCACTCCGGTACCCGCGAGCCCGATGGCCAGCGCAAGAATCAACAGGGGGCCGGCCCCTCCATTGGGCCCGAGCGCGGCGGCCAATATCTGCTGAGTGGCAGATGCGATTTCCTGCGGATCCGAGAGCAAAACGCGGGATCCGAACACGTAATTGACCGTGATGAACAGCGCGGGAAATACCCACAGAAAAACCAAATTCACCAGCCATACCACCACGAATTTGACCGACCGTAGGCCGCACCACGCCAACCCCGCACCCACCAGTACCGCCGGCAGCCAGCGCAGCAGCATCAACACTGTGGCGGGAAGACTTGCCGCCCCCAGCAGATTCACTAGCGCTTCGGAGACCCACGAGGTGAGTGGCGTCGCCATGAGGCCTACGCCCAGCGTCGTCACGGCCCGGGACGTGGAGGCAATCAAGATCAGTGCCACCATGGCGGCGATGATGCAAATGATGACTCCCGCGAGGAGCCCGGCAAAGTAAAGGACCGATCGTGTTCCGCCGTCCAAGCCCGTTTCAAGCACCATGAATGACTGAACAGTTGCACCCAGCTGCACCACGAGCACGCCCGCCGCGGCACAACACAGCACCAGTTTCCGACGCTCAGGAGCCCAAAGGCGTATCGCCAAACCTGCCGATGCGCCACCCACCGTCAAGAGTGCCACCAGAGTGGTGAGCTCGTATTGACTCAGCGGAAGCAGGGATAGTGGCATCTGCGCGGGCAACACCTCGGTATTCCACAAATTCTGAAGCGGGAGCCGCAATCCAGTGAACAACCAGGGGAGCAGCCCCAGCACTGCGCCCAGCAGGCCGATCAGTAGCGCAAGAGGTACATCTTTAGTCGTGCTTTGGTGAGGAGCTTGAGTGCCGATCGCGCCAAATCGAGTCGTTGGCACGTCCGGATCTTCGGTGGGGGTCTCAGCGGTCACGAAAAACCCTTCGGTGGCGGGGTAATTGGAATATGGAAAATGATATACCCGCGGGTGCTTTCCGTCGCGGGTGTTGGAGACCGGTCAGCGCACGTGAACGAAGGCTTGATCCATTTTCTGGTGTAGCTGCCGCGTTAGTGCAGCGGATTCTCCGAATCCTTGATGTTGGCTTCCACCCGGGTGTAGGCGTCTCGGGCAACTGCCTTCCAGAAACGCAACGCCACCTCGGGGGCCTCGGCCTCCAAACGGTTAATGGCCGCGGCCGACAATTTCTTCAGATGCAGTCGCCCCTCAACCGTCACCCGGGTGGTCTGCTCGCCCTCCCCGCCCAAGGCCATCTCGCCGAAGGTCATACCCGCCGAAAGTGTTGCATGGCGAACCAGCCTTCCCGCTTGCACGGTGGAGGTGACGACCTTTCCACTGAGGATGAAGTACACACCGCCGAACTCTTGTCCCGGGGTACGCAGGATCCGCCCATCTTCGATCCGGCTCTCCTCCATGAGCGCTTCGAGCCTGGCGATGTCCGTGGATTCAAGCGGGGTCAGTGCGGCGAAATCACGGATTGCCACCTCGGTGGGCACCAGATCGGGGCTGCCATGGCGTGCCAAGAGCGTGAATTCGGCCCATTCCACCGCCTCATTGCGGTTGGGGAAGGCCTGAATTGATGCCAACGGCTCAAATACATGTTCCTGAACCAGGGCCAGGGTGCGTCCTTCCGCGGCCAGCCCATCCGCCAACTGATTAATCATCCGGACGGCGATCTGATCAATCTCATCTACCCGGCGCAGGTCAAGGATTACCAATTCGATGGTGCCCTCCAGTTCGCTGATTTCACGAACCATCGACTCGGTTCCGGCAAAGAGGAGGTCCCCACCCAGTTCAACGATGTGGGCGCGCATTCCAACCTCCGCCAAGAGCTTCACCGCACCCTCGGTATGCCGTGTGCGGGAAGGAACCTGAGTAATGTCGTAGTGCTCGCGGATCACCGAGCGACCCAGTCGTGCCGCGCGCACGAAGTGCAGTCCCATATCCGCACTGATGCGCTCGCTGGCGGCGAGTCCACGGACCGATGAACCATGGGGATCAAGGGCGGGGGAGTAGATGGCCAGACCGATCTGTCCCGGGAGCACCGCGATCAGCCCGCCACCCACCCCGGACTTTGCCGGTAGTCCCACGGCAGCGATCCATGACCCCGCGTCGTCGTACATCCCGCAGGTGGTCATCACCGAGAGCGTGCGCTGGACGGCTTCCTTGCTCATCACCTGTTCGCCGGTACGCGGCTGGGTTCCCCCGTTGGCCAAAGTTGCTGCCATCATGGCCAGATCATTGGTGCTGACCATGACCGCGCAAGCCCGGAAATAATCCTCGAGTACCGGGGTGGGGTCTTTTTCGATGATGTTAAAGGAGCGCAGTAAGTGAGCCAGTGCCCGGTTGCGGTGCCCGGTGCGCATTTCGGAGGCAAAGATGGCTTCGCTGTACTGCAATTGACGTCCGGCCGCGGCGGAGAAACGGTTAAGGATGCGTTCGAAACGCGAGGATTCTTCGTCGTTGACCAGCGAGATCGTGGCGATGGCGCCGGCGTTGATCATCGCGTTGGCAGGTCGCCCGGTGTCTCGGGCCAGCGAGATCTCGTTAAAGGCGTCACCGCTGGGTTCTACATCGATCTTTTCATCCACGGCATCCTGGCCATTGTCATCTAGCGCGAGCGCATAGGAGAACGGCTTGGAAATCGACTGGATGGAAAAGGGTAGTTCCGCATCCCCCACATGATAAATATGCCCGTCAACGGTGGCCAGTGCGATCGCGAACTTTGAGGTATCGGCGTCTGCCATGGCCGGAATTCCCTGATAGGGGGTACCGGAGGTGAGGGCCAACAGATCAGTATAGAGATCAGCGAGGTAGCTGTCGATGGGGGAGCGCATGGCTCCTAGCTTAGGGGCTCGAGACCGGTGTTGTCCGCGAGCTCCGACATGGGGGTAGCGGTCAATGCCTGGCCGATGGCGTTGCCTAGGATTTGCGCACCGGCGGCGTTGGGATGTATCCCATCATCGCTGAGTCCCGGTAGGAAGGTGTTCGCATCGCTGCGCAGTCCCGCCGCGGCATCAACAAACCGCCATCCGCGCTCGCCGGCGAGCTGGACAAGGAACTCGTTGTAGGCCACGGTCGCCTCCGCCGCATCGTCGCGTGGCGGGACGCTGCTGATCAGCACCACCGGAGCCTTAACGATGTTGGCGATCCGGGCAAGGTTTTTAGCGATCCTTTCTTGACCGTTGCCGTGGGCCAGATCGTTGGTTCCGGCCAGGATCACCAATGAATCGGCCGATCCATTACGCAGAGCAGATGCCATGTCCCCGCTTTGTGCACCGCCCAATGCCCAACCGCCGGTCCAGATCAGTTCGGTGGGGGTCTCGGGATCGTTAACAAAGTTGACCCAGGATGCCTCACCCACGTGTCCGGCAGCAACGGTATTGCTACCGGCTGCGGTGATGGAGTCTCCGGCAACCTTGAACGTGCTGTGTTCGCCGCCGGCAGGAACGGAGAATGCCTGCGGAATGGGTTGCACGGTAGGGCCCATGCCGCCCTGGATCAGCATGCCGGCGAAGAGCGTTGTGGCAACGAGTGTTAAACGAGATTTATGAGTTCCCAAGGTATGGCCCCTTTCCTGAAATAAGCGTACTGGGGGCGAAGAAAGATGATGGACTCATTCCCACAACGATTCGCGCGCGGACATGGCAAAGCCGCCGTGGTTGGGTGGAGGAATACTTCCGTAAAACCGCGGCGGCTTCAGCCGTCAGGCTATTTCTTGCGTCCGGCTACCAACGAGGTGATGACCACCCCTGCGGTGACTGAGTTCACGGCGGGCCAGGCCCTCATCTTCTTCGCCAGCGGATGTGATGCTCCGAACGCACCCACGTAGAGGGCCGTTAAAGCCGCCGCGGTGCCGACACCCGTGTTGGCCTTCCATAGGAGGAAAGCTCCGGTGCCTGCGGCTGCAAGCACGGCACCGCCCAACTGGCGGTTTTTGGTGCTTCGGGCCACGGCGTAGCCGCCAATGAGTCCGGCTCCGGCAATGGCTGAGGGCAAGAATGACATGAGTTGATGTTCTCCTTTTTCTTATAGCTTAGATGCCGCCGGTGCAGGGGGCACCTGGTTCCGGGGTTTGCGGACCCTGACGGTATTTGGTGATGAACGTTGAGATGCGAGGATCGTCAACCGCATCAACACTGAGCTGTTCGCCCCAGGCACTGAGCTTGATCTTGGCCCCTTGCTCCGGGTACGGGGATAGCAGCATGTAGGTCTTTTCCCCCACGGCCTTGGTCAGCGCAGAAACCTCTTCGTCGCTGATCCCGTCGTAGGTGATCCACACGGCACCGTGCTCCAACGAATGCACGGCATTGGTTTCCGGCACGGGGCTTTGGTAGACACCGCAATTGAGCCAGACCGGGTTGTGGTCCCCTCCCACACCGGGAGTCTGGTCGTATTTTACGGGGGTGGACACATGGTTGGCCGCGGCGATTTTGTAGTCCTGGACCCCCTCTATGGGGGCGGCCGCGGCGGCGGTAGCTGCAGCTTTGTCTCTGGAGGCGCCGGTGATGACCACGGTTGTCGGGATGACTATCGCCAGCGCTGCGGCGGCAATGATCGAGATCGTCAGGATCTTGGTCCGTTTTTCTTTCTCTCGGGCCTGGGCAAGGACGGCTTGGGCTTCTTCACGCTTATTCATGGGTTGGTCCTTTAGCTCAGCTGTGTCAGCAGCTGGGTCAAGGCCGAGATTTCGGCCTGTTGGGTCATGATGATCTTGTTGGCGAACGAGGTGACCATCGGGTCATCTCCGCGTTGTAAATACGCCTGAGCCATTTCGACGCCGCCATGGTGGTGGGCGATCATGAGGGTAAGAAATTGCTTGTCTGCGGCGGCGCCGCGGGCAGCGGTGAGCTTTTGAATCTCTTCCACGCTGGCCATGCCCATGGAGGCCATGGTGTGTTCCGCTCCAGCTGTCACGTTCCCGTGACTCGAGTGACCGGCATCCTCACTGAGCAGCGAACTCATCCAAGTCATGGATTCTCCGGTTTGAGGCAAGCCCCAGAGCTCCAGCCAGGCATACATCTGACCCGATTGTTGCTGTTGGGTCAACGCGATGTCGTAGGCGAAAGAGCGCACCGCGTCGTTGGTCGAATGCTCGCGAACAATCATCGAGAGTTGCACCGCTTGTTGATGGTGGGTTTGCATGTCCCGGGCGAAGCCAGCCTCGGGCGAGGCCTCGGAGGGAAAATTGCTACGTGGATTGGCTGATCCAAGGATCCAGCCACCGGTGGCCATGGCGAGCATGAGCACGATCAGGGCAATGATGAGCGATCGTGAGGTTTTGGTTTTGGACATCGACGGTCCTTGGAACGAATAAAGCGGATGCATCGGCACTGGCGATGCGCGGGCAGCGGTGTGAGGACGGGCCGTTTACGTTCGTGAAATGGAAAGCTCGTGCAGATCTGGTGCCCTGGCCTGCTGCGATTTCGTGGCCCAGTTCATAAGGTCGCCTGCCGCAGGTCGTGCACCGAATGACCCGGAAGAATCCGGCAACGGTGCGATCTGTGAAAGATTCAATTGCAGATCAAGCTCGGCGGTGCATTGCACTTTGCTGGGCGCATCGGTAGGGCAATGCCGTGCACCTGCCTCATGCTCGACGCCGGCATGGTTCGTCGACTCAGCGGCGGGGAGGAAGCCGGAGCTCTGGCATATTGGGAACAGCAAGGCTAAAGCCACCAGCAGTCCCAATAGTCGTTTCACCCGCACGCCGTTCCTTGTATTCGCAAAATAAGTTACTTGAGCAGTCAAGGATATGAATGCAGTTTGTGTTTTTCCTGTGAACCACCGAGGGTTTCCCGTTGGACAGCGGTGTCCGGTCCTGGGCTACCGCGAGCGGACATAGGGTTGATGGATGGAATTAATCGGCCACTGGTGGCAAGCGGTACTCGCGGGATTTAGCAAGACCGAGCCGTTGGGCCTGACCCCTTTGCCGATAGTGGGGCTGATAACCCTGTGCCTTGTCTTGACGGTGCCACGGGCTTCATGGCGATTTTTCGGGTTGTATGTGACGTTTGTTCATGAACTGGGCCATGCTTTCGCCGCGCTGGTAACGGGTCGCTTTGTCCATGGCCTAAAAATCCGGCTTGACCACTCGGGAGAATTGGCCAGCAGTGGCAAACCGGGCTTCTCGGCGGTTTTCAGTGGTTTCTGGGGGTACCCGACACCAGCAGTGGTGGGGTTGGCTCTGGTTGCCTCGACCTATTACGGCTATGCCTCGGCCGCGTTGTCCATCGGAGCGCTGCTGTTGTTGGGTTCACTGCTTTTCCTGCGCAATGGCGTGGGGATAGCTGTGGCATTGTGTTCGGCTCTCACTGCTCAACTACTGGTGGTGTACACCCCGGACCAAGCCATGGCCTGGGCGGTACTGGGACTAGGGTTGATGCTCCTCGTGGGTGGCGTTCGAGACTTGTTCAAGGTCCTCGGGGTGCACACTCGCAGGCGCGAACTGTTAGATTCCTCCGACGCCTATCTGCTGTCTCAACGCAGCTGGTTACCAGCGTGGTTCTGGCTGTTCGCCTTCATTCTGGTCATTGCGGTGTCAGTGGTGCTCGCGGCGCGGATGCTCCTGCTGATGTTGGGCTGACACCGATTCTGCCGCTTCACCAGTCCCCTTCAAGAGAGCTATCGAATGCCTCATATGTTCTGCTCGGAAGATCGCGTGCCGACCTCTGTGCAACGAAAATGCTGTGCCAAAGCCCGTCTGATTTCCGGTTCTCGAACACCGTAAGTCACTGATATTTCTTCCAGGGTCCACCCTGCTGCGCGCAATTCCATGAGGGTTGGATACGCCGGCATGCCGAGGCTCATTTTCACCGCTCCCTTTCAACGGATCGATGTATCCAGTCAAACGCCGCCCACCGACACTTTGGTCTACCGCAGAAGCTGAGAATCGCAACCGATGGTTGACAGAGACGACGTCATGTCACCTAGTGTTGGTGCTAGGGGACGACAACACTGGCTAGGGACGGAAACTGACATGGCAATCTTCGAATATACGACTCACCTGCCGCATCCGAGGGAAACGGTTTTTGGCTGGTTTGAACGTCCCGGCGCCCTGCCTCGGCTAACCGCGCCTTTCATTGGAACCATCCGTCAAGAACCGGACAAGGGTCTAGCTGTGGGTTCTCGGGCAGTCTTGGGCATCGGAGTTCCCGGAACCGTGGCCACGGGATTGAGAGCAGCCGCACAGACAGCGGCGCAGACCTTAAATTTGCCAGGATGGGCGAGCACGGAAATGCCGTGGCATGCCAAACACATTTCACTTAATCCCGGACGCGATTTCACCGACATCATGGAATCGGGACCGATGGCGCGCTGGGAGCATCAGCACTTCTTCGAAGACGACAATAAGACCCCGCAGTCAGGCACCATCATGCGCGATGTCGTGGAATTTGAACTTCCCGTGCTGAGCAAGGTGCCTTGGCGCGTCCCGAACCGGCTGGCCGAAGACGCGATGCGGCACCAATTGAACCAAGTGTTTCGCTACCGGGAGCGGATGCTGCGTGCGGATCTTGAATTCCATGCTGGCCGTGTCGGAGCGCCGCTCACCATCGCGGTGGCGGGAGCCTCAGGCCTGATCGGCACCCAACTTTGCGCCTTGCTCACTGGGGGAGGACATCGGGTTAAGCGGCTAGTGCGCGATCGGTCGGCTGCCGATGGAATTGACCGCATCTTCTGGGACCCGGAACATGGGGTTCTTGACCGCGAGGATTTGCGAGACGTTGATGCGGTTGTGAACCTCGCGGGTCACACGATCGGCGGTCGGTTCACACAACGGAACAAGCAGAAAATTCGCGACTCGCGGATTCTGAGTACGGATCTGCTCGCCCGGTCCATGGCATCACTGGCACAGGACGGGCGGCAACGTAGTTTCATTGTTGCATCGGCCATCGGAATCTATGGTGCGGATCCCTACACCGCTAGCACCGGCAGCGAACTGGATGAAAATTCCCAGCCGGGCAGCGACTTCCTAGCCGAGGTCTGCGAGGCGTGGGAGCGTGCGTGTGACCCGGCCCGCGAGGCGGGAATCCGGGTAGTCAATATTCGAACTGGACTAGTCCAATCCCCGGCAGGCGGCATGCTGCAACAGATGCTGCCGCTCTTTGCTGTGGGACTCGGTGGCCGGCTCGGTTCGGAAGCATGGCAGTCCTGGATCGGTCTCGACGACGTGGTTGGCATTTATGCGCACGCAGTGTTGACCGACACCGTGCGTGGACCGGTCAACGCGGTGGCACCCCACCCAGTGCAAGCCAAGGAATATGCCAAAGTGCTGGGCAGGGTCTTGCGTCGTCCTGCAGCCTTCCCCGTACCTGCTTTTGGTCCGCGGCTGCTTCTGGGGAAGGAAGGTGCGGAGGAGCTAGCCTTTGCTGACCAACGAGTGTCCTCTCGGAAGGTCTCCGAAAGTGGCTACAAATTTAGGAACGTTGACCTTGAAGCGGCATTACGCCACGTTCTGGGACGGTCCTAACGACGCAGGCGTGTTATTTCCGTGGGCCGTGACGCCGACCGAGTAAGTAAAGGCCAACTCCACTAGCCGTCGCCGCGAACATTCCCCACGGCATCCTTGGGCCCGAGATCTTGACATCCCTTTGGATATCGGCACCGGCTCGCACCCGCAGGGCACGTGCATTCTCGCGATCATCAAGTAATGCCAAGCGTGCCTTATCGATCCCTGATTGGTCGCGAACAGGAAGCCCCAAGACCTCCTCCACTGCTTGGCCCTGTCGAAGCCTTCTGGCTCGTTCCAGCTCGGCATCGAGCTCCGCTCCGAGCAATAGCGAGATGTTGGCCAGCCAAATCCACAAGAGCAGGATGATGACGCCGCCCAATGCACCGTAGGCACTTTGATATTTGCTGAAATTCGCTACGTAGAAGAAGAAGCCTGTAGTGCTCAGCGCCAGGACTACGAGCGCGCCGAGCGACCCCGCGCTGAACCAACGGAATTTCGACTGTCTGACGTTGGGGGTGAAGTGGTAAAGCATGGCGACCATCAACACGGCAATGATCAGGAGCACCGGCCACTTGGCGAGATTCCAGGTCTGCAATGCCGCGTCGCCGAGCCCGAGGACTTCACCCAGTCCACGGGCGACCGGCCCGGAGAGTACGAGGATAGCGATCGCCGCCACGGCTAGACAAAGGAGTACCAATGTCAAAACATACATTTGTGGTCGCAATTTCCAGAGTGGACGCCCTTCCTCGGTGGAATAGGTGCGATTTAGTGCTCGGCCGAAGGCGCCCACATAGGCGGAGGCCGACCACAGTGCCACCAGCAAACCAATCAATAACGTCCAGCCAGCCCCGGTGTGTTCGCCGAGCTGCGTTAGGAGAGCGCCAGCGGTTTCACCCATTTCCGGGGTGCTGATCTGGCCGATGGTTTGAGTCATCCAGTCTCGGGCTTCGTCGCCTCCGCTGAGCAATGAAAGCAACGAAAGCAATGCCAGTAATCCGGGAAACAAGGAAAGGACCGAGTAGTACGTCAACGAAGCGGCCAGGTCGGTCACCCCGTCGCGGGAGAATTCCCGAAGCGTTCGTTGGAGGGCATAGAGATAGGTATCTCTGCGTAGCTCGAGTCCGTCTGGTTTTGACTGGTCCACGGTCGATTTCTCCTACTTTTAGCTTGATCGGCTGGAATAATTCCACCTTACGGGCCAGCGAACCGACTGTCGGGCAACTGCCACGCGCGCGGTGTCCAGTAAACACGTTGTCGGTCCAACACAGGATTCAGCATTGTGGGTAGTGGCGTGGGACCCTTTGGCTGCTTTTTCGGTTACCACGGTCGGTGCAATTTATGGTGAAGAATATTTCACCGTTGTTGCGCTAAGTGCAAACGTGGTGCTGTTCCTGAAGAGCTGCAGTGGTCGGGACGACGGTTTAGCTCGTGTGTGTTTATAGCTCCGGTCAGCAGTTTTGAAGCAAGGGAACGGAATGCTCTCGGAAACCTCGAGGCTGGTTTTGTCGCGTGGAGTGCCACCAAGTCGGTTCGTTTCCAGCTCGCAGCCCGCGAACTCCAAGTCAATTCACAGCAGATGGTTTTGTCACTAGTCAATAGCTGAAAATATCAGTTTTGTAACGGCCATTTGACGATATTTTGCCCAAACTGTCAGGTTTTCCGGTGTGATTAACTTTTTATTGCACTTTGACTAGGAGCTTTCTAGAAACTGGACGACTTTGGCTTGACTCGGCCCCGGGGTAGTGTCGTACGGTCTTTGAGTAACGTTTCTATAACAGCAAGTTACGGAACACGTCACAACTACCGCCGAAGATCCTTCGTTGTCCATTACGGCGGTAGCCACTCGAACGTCGATTGCGACGCCGGACGACGCTGCCATGATGGTCCTGGACGACCTATGCGGAGGATGGCACTGGAGAAACATGATCCAGCTCAACACCAAAAGCAAGAACATTCGACGCGGCGCAGCCACTGCAGCTGCCTTGGCATTGGCCGGGGGCGCCATGGTCATGACCGTTGCTCCGGCATCGGCAGCAAGCACCGGCACTTGGGACGCGCTGGCAAATTGTGAGTCCGGTGGAAACTGGTCGATCAACACCGGCAACGGATACAAGGGTGGACTGCAGTTCTCCAGCTCCACCTGGGCCGCATTCGGTGGCAGCGGAAGTGCTAATACCGCATCGAAGTCTCAGCAGATCGCCGTAGCCGAAAAGGTTCTGGCAAGCCAGGGCTGGGGCGCATGGCCTGCCTGCTCCGCAAAGCTTGGCCTCTCCGGCAAGTCGGGCAGCATCGCTGGCTCCAACTCGAGCGAGCCGAAGGCAACGACCACTCAGCAGGCACCGAAGTCCACCACTTCGACGCCCAAGAAGTCGACTTACAAGTCCAGTGAGTCGACCTACAAGTCGAACGAGTCGACCTACAAGTCGGCCCCCAAGCAGATCAAGTCGGTCCCCTCCAAGAGCGTGACCTCGACCGGCAACCGCGTGGAAAGCGCTCCGACCTCGTCGGCACCGACGATCAACGTCAACGTCGCCGACTCGGGCAAGAACTACACGGTCAAGACCGGCGATACCTTGTTCACGATCGCGCAGGATCAGGGCTTGGATAGCTGGAGCGACCTGTACTCCTTGAACCACGACGTTGTTCCCAACGCCGACCTCATTTTTGTTGGACAGTCCCTGGACCTGCCCTCCAAGTAAACCGGTCCCTCGCGAGAGCGGGCAAACGGCCAAGTGGGCTGTTCTGTAGTCAACCCCCAAGTGACTATGGAGCAGCCTATTTGTGTTTGCGGATGTAGTCGCTTGAAGCGTCGAGCGGCTACGTGACGCGACCTCACGCGAAGACGAATGCCGGCGGAAATATCAGCACCACCACAACCGCCCAGAGACCATAAACGGGCAGGTACTGTGTCTGCCAGTGTTCGAGCGACGCGAACGACCGACTTCCGCGTTGGAATCCCGCGCCGAGCCAGATGGCGCGCACCAGATGTACTAAAAGTAAAAGGTTCAGCCCCAGTGCGGCCACCTTGTTCGGGCTGAAGCCGAATTCGGCGATCCTGGCCAGCATCGCTGCCAACATAGCGGCATTCACCGCCAGCGCCGTTGCGATCAGTATGAGCTGCATGGCATCGAAGAATCCTGGCGGCGTCAGCGGATCGCGCGCCGAGAGCGAGTAGAGCACCAGGCACAGTACCAATATCAGAATCGCGTCCATCAGGATGAGCAGACCACGGTCAACATTGAGCAGGCTACCCGTGGTGGTGAGAACAACCAGCATTGCCAGCAGCATCACGATGGTCAGCGGAGTGAAGACACGTGTGAGCACCGGTGCGATGTTTTCGATGACGTTCTGCTTGGCCTCGACCAGCCAGGCTGCTATGACTAGGGCCCCGGGGACAGCGAAGGGCAAGATCCACGCCTCCATGACCGGTTCCAGATCCAGGCCCACAAGCTGAAGCATGGCAAAAGAAAGCCCCATCAGTACACCTCCACCGAGTCCTAGCAGGGTGAAGTAGATGAGCAATTCTCCGGTGAACCTGACGAAGTCCATGCGCCTGCTATCGGAGCGCCATTGACCGCCGACATACGCCAGCCCCGTCATTACCCATAGGAGCACGGGGGCGTGCAGCGCAGCAAGCAACCAGGTTGAACCGCCGGGAACAAACGGATAGACGTTGAGAACTACGGCCAATGCAAGGAACGCACCGAGCAGGACAACCACCGTGCGCGCGGAGAGCCCACGCTTCCACGCGAAGTATGCCCCGAGGAATGGGAAGACCAGCAGGCCGAGGTTACGCAGCAGAACGTCGCCATCACCCAACCAGATGAGTCCCGCCTTGAGTGCTAGCCCAGCACCTACAGCCAGGGAAATGACCACGGTGAGTTCTCGCCACAAGGTGACTCCGGTGTCCGCGCCCGTTGCACCCTCGGGAAGTAGGACAAGTTGTTTCCACAACCGCTCAGAATGTTCCTGTGCAAACTCGCGTGAAACGGCATCCAAGTTTCCCAGACGCTTGATGGCTACGAGGAAGGCCTCCTCATCGTCGAGCCCGCCGGCCCTCCTGTCGGCGATCTGCTCGCGCAGGTGATCCTCGAGCTCATCGAGGTCGGTGGAGGAAATTACCTGACGCCGGGCTAGAAAATCGCGCCATACGGTTATTTGGGTTTCAAGGCCCGCATGCGGTTCCATTATGCATTCCTCGTTGTTGCAGGGAGTGGGTGTTGCGCAGCATTCCATATCTGCCGCAGCGCGTCAGCGACGACTTCCCATTGCCCCTGTCGCTCGGCCAGCGCGGCACGACCTGCTTCCGTGATGAAGTAGTGCTTGCGCCGGCGGCCGGACTCCGAGGTGGTCCAGGCTGCTCGCAGCAGGTCGAGCCGTTCCAAACGGTGCAGCAGTGGATAGAGCATGCCATCGCTCCATTCCATGTTCCCGCCGGAGATCTCATTGACGCGCTTGATGATGGCGTAGCCATGCAATTCTCCGCCCGTCAGGATTCCCAACACGAGCGGGGTTGCCGATGCGGCGACCAAATCCTTGTCAATGCGCACGGTGACTCCTATACATAGATCTACTAGGTATTGAACGCCTGGTGTTCGCAGATTGCAATGGCGGGGAATGGAGAGCAGCTCAATGGAGCGAATCCGCCGCGATTGTGCTTAACGACGTGTGCCCCACTAGTTTCCCATCGTCCCAGGGGAGAAGAACCTAGTGGGGCCACGGAGTGGTGCCAGGCAGGACTGACGTGGCTCCCTATGCGCGCTCTGTGGGCATTGTTGCGGTTTGTCGTAAGCGCTACTTGCCGTGTGTGATCAATCGCTAATTGGTAAGTAAGGCATCAAGCCGCTGGTACCCCTGTGAAAGGCCGACCTCCATGCCGGATGCGGCCATCCCGTCACGGGCCTCTTGTGAGGGATATACGGAATGTCCGACCAACCTGCAGCGATTGTCGGCTAGGATTTCGAAATGCATGTAGTCCATGGCTACAACGTCAGGGAAGCCGTCAAACTCAAATGTTTGAAGGGCGAATTCATTCTCGCGGACTTTGTGAAACACGCCGCTGAAGCCGTAGCTTCCAGTGTCATCTGTGTGCGTGTATTTGTAGGAACCTCCCGTTCGGAAGTCGTAGTGGTCAACTTCGATTTTCATGTCATTCGGGCCCAGCCATTGGGCGACCATTTCCGGATTTCGATGTGCTTCAAACACGGCGGCAACGGGGAAATCGAACTCCCGAGTGAATTCAATGAAGGGTGCGCCCTCCGGGATAGTGACATTTAGTGCATTGCTCATGTCGAGTCCTTTGCGAATCTATCCGCGGGGTGCGGATTGGCTTCTGAGTAAGGCATCCAAGCGGTTGTACTTCTGTTCTGCAAGCAGTCGATATTTGTCGATCCAACCAGTCAGTTCCGCGAGGAGAGCAGGATTCAAGTGAACTGGTCTGCGCTGAGCCTCGCGAGTGCGGGTCACCAAGTGCGCCTGTTCAAGAACTTGAATGTGCTTCGAGATGCCCTGGACGGACATCTTGAACGGTTCGGCGAGTTCATTTACGGTGGCCGGTCCGGCGGCGAGCCGGACGATGATCTGCCTCCGCGTTTGGTCCCCAAGGGCCAAGAACGCCCTATTGAGCTTTTCATCGTCAAACGTCACGTATTCAACTCTTTTCTTTATCAACCCTTCGGTTGAATATAAGAATGCACCCGCTTTTCAACAGCGTCAAGGGTTGCGAGGCGATAATATTCAACCGGCTTCCGAGCTGTCCTCAATGCGGGAGCTGGCGTAGCTGGCGCTCAGGTGTTCCGGAAGGGTCCTCAGTGACGTTTCGTCAACGATTCCATGTACTTCCGGGCCGCCGCAGCGTGGCCCGATTGTATGTTCAGAAATAGTTTTGAACTCGCTCTTCCCGGCCAATCTTCGGGTAGAAAAGATAGGGGCAGTCCAGGGTCGAGGTAGGGTATGGTCCGCCATGAATCTATGGCCCGTACGTAGGTAGCAAAGCTGTCGGCGGGGCTGGACTTAGACGCGTTTGCGGCTTTTCCGTTCTGCGCCAAAAAAGAACGATGCAGGGAGTCCAGTGATTGAAGATCCCACCAGATCGCTGCCATGGACTGGGGTGTTCCAGTGAATTCTAGGGTATTGGAAACGACGACAGTGGCCTGATTCTTCAGATCTAAGACCCTGAGGATCTCCCAAACTTCTTCGCGTAGATAGTCCGGGAAAATCCACAACCCCGGCGCCATGAGTCCACCACCAATTCCCTGCAGATATTTACGCAGCTGATGGCGCCGTTCGCGCTGCGCTTCAGGAATTGAGTACGAGAGTATGCACCAATTGTCATCGCTGGCCATCGACCTTGGTTCGAATATGCGCCGGTCTCCGCGAGCAAGGATGCCGCGACCAGTGGCGGTGAGTGCGAATCCGGACTCACCGCCGCGGGCCTGTGGATCCAAGATTCCCTTCTTTTTCAGTCGAGAAATCGCTGTCCGGGTTACCTGTGGGGTGGTGCCCAGGGTGTCCATTAACGAGATGAGGTGCGGCGAGGAGATCCAGCCCCCCATCTCGCGAAGGTATAGCCCAACGATGGTGCGGACCAAAGAAGTTGTGCTGCCTGGCCGTGCATCAAGGTCATCGAGTTCCGAAAGCATGTGCCGGTGCTACTTGCCGATCTCGGTGCGAACAGCGAAGAGCTCTGGGAAGAACGTCAGATCTAACGCCCGCTTGAGGAAATCAACACCCGAAGAGCCTCCGGTGCCTTTCTTGAAGCCGATGGTGCGCTGTACAACACGCATGTGGCGGAAGCGCCAGGCTTGGAAGTTATCCTCCAAGTCAACGAGATCTTCGCAAGCCTGATACAGGCTCCAAGTAGTGTCATCGGACTCGTAGATGTCTTTGTAGATGGGAACCAGCGATTCTTGGAAGACCCATGGCTTGGAAACGTCGCGATTCAAGATCTCGTCCGGGACGGCGTAGCCCGCGCGGGCCAGCGCGCGGAGGAAGGCATCATAAACCGTTGGTTCATGAAGGAGCTTAGAAAGTAGTTCATGGGCATTCGGGTCGGATTCGAAGACCTGGAGCATGCCTTCGTGCTTGTTGCCCAGGATGAACTCGACGGCACGGTACTGATAAGACTGGAAGCCAGAAGATGAGCCGAGCGATCCACGGAACTGCGCATATTCACGTGGGGTTAGAGTGGCGAGCACCGCCCACTGCTCGGTCAGGGTCTTTTGGATGTGTTTGACGCGAGCCAAACATTTTAGCGATTTACCAATGTCGTCGTTATCCATGAGCCGACGCGATTCGATGAGTTCATGAAGCATCAACTTAAGCCAGAGTTCGCTGGTCTGGTGTTGGATGATGAAGAGCATTTCATCGTGGTGTTCCGGGACGCTGACCGGGTGCTGTGCCGAAAGCAGGCGTTCGAGATCTAGATATCCTCCGTACGACATGGCGTTGCTGAAGTCTGTGCGGACGGTTTCTTCAATTTCGCGTGCACCCTCGGGTGTCTGTGCGTGTGGGCAGGCCATAGAAAAATCGTATCAGTTTCTCGACGAGCGTCAAGATAATGAAATGCGCCCTAGAATTTGACATGCCCCATGCCCAACCGGCGCACTTTCATCACACTGTTGATTTTTCCGGTTGTTAGCGCGGTAACGCTTCGATGGCTTTAATGAAATCTGTGGTTTTATTGTTTATTGGATGTGAATGGGTAGATGACCATGAGGTCGTTGTGTTTTTCTGGGGGAAATTTTGAATTCAATTAATCGTACGTTTGCGGCCATTGCGATGGCTGCAACAATCGCTTTTTCTGGTGTGGGTGTGGCCACGGCAGCACCGCTGGCTCCGACTCAGTCGGTTTCTGTGATTGCAGGCAAGAAGGCTCCGGCCATCACCTTCAATAAGATTTCCAACAAAACGGTCAAGGGATCGGCGAAAGCCACCATTAAGCCGTCGGTCAAAGCAGCAAAGGGTGTCAAAGTCACCAAGAAGTTACTGACTGTAAAACAGGGCAAGAAGACTGTAGCTAAGAACAAAGCCTCAGTCGCGCTGAAAGCCGGAACCTACAAGGTGACCACCACGGTGAATTACACGGTTGGCAAAAAGAAGCTCAAAGTAGCCAAAACGCAGACCCTAGTCATCAAGAAGGCCTGGGCGACGGCCGCGCCCCAAAAGGTCACACCGGGTGCCTTCTGTGCCAAGGCCGACAAGGGTAAGAAAGGTATCGGCAAGAAGAACGGCAAGATCTACACCTGCAAGACCGGTTCCGACCCCCGCCTGCGCTGGCGCTAGACAGGTACGCAACATCCTGACGGCACGTCGAGATGCAGACCTAAAATTGCTCAGGGTCGAGGGTACGACTCGTGTGGCCCGCGGACAAAATGTGGGTCACAGGTATTTGTCTGTGCTTTCGGCGTAGTGCCTAATTGACTCATCCTGATAGCACTTGGACGCACCTGTTTTCTTTTTGTCACCGCCCTTATCGGGACCGGGGTCGTTGGCTCCGGTCCCCGCGGGGAGGGGGCCCGTAACCGGCGTCCCCTGGCGTCCAGCAACATCGCCGCGTCTCTGAGCGGTGCCAAGATCACGCCCGGCGCCAAGCTCGGTTGGCCGCTCGGGATTTCCGTCCTAACGCCGTGGTTGTCAAGGAAAAGTATCGGCTACCCGCTAGGACAGGAACAAGGGCTTCTGCAACGGCTTCCTGATAGTTGCCGGTCCTGGAACTAGGGTGAAGCGCCCACGTGGCTCGATTGCTCCAGGCTAGTGGACTTGGAAGACTCGCCCCATGCGCAAAGGTAGTGTCTTGCCCACGTCGACGCCCTCGTCGGCGATCTGCAGGAGCAGGCGTTGCCGTTCACCGGAGGAAATGTTAGCCGCGGAGCATCGCCTGGCCACCAAAGCCAGCCTGTCGGCCAGCTCATTCATGGGATCACCCGAATGTGACTTAACCCAGCCGTATTTGACCTCGGAACGGGAAAGTAGATCATGGATCTTATGCACGATAGGCTTCACCTCCTCGGACCTGATGCTTGTATGCCCCTTGGGATTGTTGAGCAGGTTAATGGCCAATAGTGAGTCCGAACGGATGAAAAAGCTCACCTTTCCGGCGAACAGATCGTCGCGGTACCTGCTGGCGTCCAGCAGGGCGTAATAGATGGAATTGAGTTCGCCCTGCAGGATTTCCTTGCCGCCGGCTGCGAAAGCGTTGATCATGGGCACAGACCCCCGCCCGTAATCCAGAACCCAGCCGTGGCCCATCAGTGGGCTGTGCCAACTGCGTGAGGCATCGGTCGTGATCGTCAGCTCGCAGTAGAAGTCCTCGATGCGTTCTTGGAGCAGCGCCATGGCGGCTCGAGCGCCGGCGGGTGGGCGGAACTGTACCGAGACCTCGAATCCAAGCTGAGCCAGAGCCTCCGGCAGACGGACTTGTCCGTTCAGTAATACGTTGTCGCAATAAACCGATTCGGCTGCGTTGCAGCGCACCGCGCGAATGGCCTTGTCGAGGTGGGCCATCAGCACGCCAAGCTTGTGCCCGGATTCGTGGACGGGCAGGAAGCCGCACCGTTGAGTAACGACCTGTAACGCAGCGGTACGAACCACAGCCCAAAATATGGTTTGGTGCTGGTCGCGCACCTCAACGGTGACTCCTGAACGTTCTGTGACCGTCTGGACTGCGGGAATGAATCGCGCGGAAGGAGGAGCCGGGCGTGGTGCCTGCATGTTCTCCTCCTCGATTTGACGCCGGGTATGCAGCATGCGGCGTACCCGATCCTCAAAGCTACCGAAAATACAGGCTCTGGGGATAGGGAATCGGATCCGCTTACGGGAAGATTTTGGCCCGGTCCGGCAAATCTCAGTGACGGATGGCAGCTGGCCACGTCCGGTACCGCAATTCCAAGCCCGTGAGAGGGCGCCCGGCACCGGGACGGCAGGCCCGCAGTTTTTTCCTTCTTCGCGGCCACCTCCGCGACTGGTGCCGCGCTCGGCCCAATACGGTGACCCGAGTCCAACTAGGACGCCGGGGGCGAAGGGGTGTGCCTAAGATTGATGTGACCTCGATGCACTCTAGACGAAGCAGGTCTGTACAGGCATGGAAACACGGCTGTCCAAGCTGCAGCATCAGCAGCTGATCGTCGCTCTGTACGGGCTCTATGGCCGCTCTATCGACGGCACCCTCCGGGTAGCTGCCCCGAGCCATCGCTTTCTGCGCGGCCACCAAACAGCGTGCGCGAGAGCATGGAGATGGCCACGCCGCTGTTCTATGACGGAGTTTCCCCTCGCTGTGCGCGGCCATCCCCGCGGGTCATGGTGAAGGTGGTGGCAATTGCGGCGGAAACCTTTTTGGAGTTAAAGAGCGCACGTGCCAGCGCGTCGCGCGGCACGGTGGCTGGGCCCCACAACGGGCGCCCCAATGCCATGTTCACGTGCGCCTGCCGAGCGGCGCGCCGGGCCGCGGACAACCTCCGGTGCGAGAAGTCCGCGAGTTGTTTCTCGATCTGGTCCTGTGCCAAGGCGCCGCCCAGCGCCGCATCCAGGATGGGGGCCAACACGGCGGCATCGAGCAAGCCCAGCGTCATGCCCTGACCGCCGATGGGACTGACCTCGTGGGCGGCATCCCCGATCAGCATGAGGTTCCCGTGGTGCATGGAGTCCACGGCAAAGTTCCCGGTCCGGAACCGACTGAGCATGGAGTCTTCTCCTGTGTTGACCCGGTGCCCGGTCCGCTGCACGATGAGTTCGGGCAGCGACGCGGTCTCCGATTCCCGGATCCAGCAAACCCAGCGCCGTTGGTTCCCCGGAAGAGGAAACGACTCGGTGATCCCGTGCTCGTGCAGGAACAGTGCGGCAATTGATCCGATGCCGGAGTTATCCGCGTAGTCGCCCATCAGGTAGCGATCCGGCAGGTCGCGGCCGCGGAACGGGACCAGTGCTGCCCGCCGCACGGCCGAGCGCGTGCCGTCGGCCCCGACGAGATAGCGGCATTGAAGCCATTTGCTCTTACCGCCTGCACTCGCCTCTACGGTGTGGAACCCCGCGTGCGTGGTGAACGAGGTGAATTCGTGGCCCTCAAGCAGCACCGAGGGATCCAGTGAGTGCAACCGATCGCGCAATAGCCCCACGGTTTGGTTCTGCGGCAGCGACAACACGAAACGGTGTTCGGCCGGGATGGAGCCGAACTCCAATTCTGCCGCGACCCTTCCGCGAGAGATACCGACCCCGCGAGTGATCCGCACCCCGGCCGCCAGCGCATCCCCGCCGACCCCGAGACGCGTCAAGACGGCAAGGCCCGGCGGATGAATCCCGATGGCGCGCGAATGCTTGCCGATATCGGTGCGGGATTCAAGCAGGCGCACGCTGCGCCCGGCTTTGCGCAGCAGGATCGCCAGCGCCATCCCGCTGGGACCGGCCCCGACGATGAGAACATCGATCATTGGCCGGTCCGTTGCGGCGCATGCCAGATGGCCAGATTCCGGTACAGGCCCGCGGCATGCGCATGCCAGCCGCGGGGAAGCAGCGCCGCGAGTTCCTCGGTGGTGTACGAACGACGGATGGAGAGCAAACCATCGCGTCTGATCAACGAGCTCCCGGCCAACGGCGCGGTGGCCAGACCGAAGAACAAGAGCGCAGAGCGCCGGCGATTGATGTCACTGTGGATCGCCAGCGACCCGGCCAGAAGCTGGCTGTCGGCGAGGATTCCGGCCAATTGCATCGGGTCCAGGTGGTGTAGAACATGGTTGGAAATGACCACATCGAACACTTGTTTTTCGGCCACCAGTTCGGCACTCATGGCCCGGCGCAATTCCAGTTCCCCGGGACCGAGCCCGGCGACGGCAACCGCACGGATGGCAAAGTCGTGGGCGCGCGGGTCCGGATCAATACCCGTGACCTTGACGCTGTATCCGTCGGCCTGCGCCCAACGCAGCAGTGCTAGGGCAATGTCCCCACCACCGCACCCGATGTCCAGAATCGTGGCCGTGCGGTTACGCGGCAGGACGGGGCGAACCAATTTCAGATACACCGATCGCCAGCCAGCGACGCACCGGTTGACCAGCGGGAACTGGGCATAGGTGCGCTCAAGCAGGACGGGATCGCAGTCGGGCCTGTCCATTTCCTCGATGCCGATGGTGTCCCGCTGCATCGGGGCGCCTCAACCGTTGGTCCCTGGCACCAAGGTCATCAGCGCAGTTTCCACCGTCAAGCCAGGACCAAAAGCCATAGAACACACGCGCTCGCCGGAGGATTCGGGCCGGGCGAGGTTCTCTTCCATGATGCTTTTGAGCACGAACATCACCGTGGCGCTGGACATGTTGCCGTAGTCGTTGAGGATCCGCCGGGCGGGTATCAGCTGTTCGTCGGTGAGCTCGAGGCGTTTTTGGACGCGATCCAAGATGGCCCGACCGCCGGGGTGGATGCCCCAGTGCTCAATATCCGAGTACGTGGGGCTCGTTGAGGGGTCACGGGCGAACAATGGTTCCAAGGCGCCAGCAATATGGTCGTCAATGATGTGCGGGACGTAGGTCCCCAACACCATTTCGAAGCCCTCGTCTCCGATGTTCCATGCCATGGCATCCTCTCCCACGGGAGTCAGGACGGTTTCGAAATAGTCCAATTGCATTCCCGGACCGGCAAACTCGCGAGCCGAAACAACCGCAGCTGCTGCTCCGTCGGCAAAGAGTGCTGAGCCCATGATGGTGTCGGGATCGCTGGAGCTGCGCACGTGAATGGAGCACAGCTCGGCGCAGACCACCAAGACCACGGCATCCGGATCGGCGTCGCAGAAGCTTTTGGCCGCTCGCAGGGCCGGGAATGCTGCGTAGCATCCCATGAATCCCAGATGGTATCGCTGGGTTGCGGGACTGAGCCCGAGCGCCCTGACCAATTGGTAGTCGGGTCCGGGGTTGTAGAAGCCGGTACAGGACACCGTGATCACGTGGGTGATATCTTCTGGCCCCAAATCAGGGCAGGCGTCTAGAGCCTTTTGTGCAGATTCGATGTAAAGTCCCGGAGCCGTGGCCACGAAGACCTGGTTGCGTTCCTTGGTGCTGGGCCGCAATAGGAGCCCGGAATCGGCATCAAAGAATAGGGGGTTCTCCGCCACCGAGGATGTGGTGAATTCGGTGACTGCGGTGTGCCGAGTGGAGATCTGAGCGGAGTCAAATGAGGTGCTGATCAGGCGGTGGCCCAGCCTCGTCAAGTTGGGCTGCGCGGCGAAAACATCTCTGGTCTTGTCTTGGTAAAGGATCGTGGGGGGAACAGCTGTCTGGATCGTTCTCATCATGACTGGCATATTGCCGAGCCTATTGCCGGATGCAGTCGGCGTAAAGGGTCAGATCATGGCAGCACTCGCGAGAGCCGACCGCAAGGAAGAGATCAAGGAAAAATGCTGGTATCTGATGACTCTCAGGAGTATTCTCGGTTTCGGGAGACCAACCAGGGTCGTAAAAGATCCCAGCCCGAGGGTGAGAGGTAATTGATGCCAGACAAATCCCCACACAAACATGAACACAAGAAGCCTGCCGGTAAGTCCATCAAGGCTCGACGCGCGGAGAAGCGCTCGAAGAACGCGCCGATGACTGAATCGGAACAGGTAGCCCACATCAAGAAACACTGAGCAACTTGATGATTGGAGAACGTTTACAAGAAGCGGAGAAGAACATTCATCTTCTCCGCTTCTTCCATGTCCAACGCGGAAGAAAACAGCGGATTCACAAGATATTCACGGCGCGAAAACTTTTTTGAGAAGTTTCCAATCCGTTTCCCCACCGGCACCGAATGCTTCATGACAGCCCGCCCCAACCAAGGGGATTGGGAAGGTGCGGAGACCACGGTCGACGCCAGACAAGGAGAATGTCATGAAGCGCATGAACCGCAAGTTTGCTGCAGCACTCGGAGTTATCGCAGTTGCAACCGTAGGTCTGACGGCCTGCTCGTCGGGATCCCAAACCGCAGAATCGATGGCACCGAGCTCATCGGCTCCTTCGTCCAGCGCCTCGGCAGCCCCGAGCAGCTCGGCCATGGCCAGCGAATCGGCCATGGACCCGGCAGCCAATCTCGTTGGTTCGGGCTGCGCCGCCTACGCTAAGGCAGTACCCAGCGGCGAGGGTTCGGTAGCTGGAATGGCCAAGGATCCGGTTGCTGTTGCAGCCTCCAATAACCCCCTGCTGAAGACCCTCACCGCCGCGGTGTCCGGCAAGCTCAACCCGAAGGTCGACCTGGTTGATACTCTCAATGGCGACGAGTTCACGGTCTTCGCACCGGTTGACGAGGCTTTCGCAGCCATTCCTGAAAAGGATCTCAAGGCAGTCGTTGCTGATGCAGACACGCTCAGCAAGATTCTGACCTACCACGTGGTCCCCGGCCAGATCGCCCCGAGTGATATCGCCGGATCCCACAAGACCGTAGAAGGCCAGGACCTGAAGGTCACCGGTAGCGGCGACAAGCTCATGGTCAACGGCGCCTCGGTCATTTGCGGTGGCGTCCAGACCGCCAACGCCACGGTGTACCTGGTTGACACCGTGCTGATGCCGCCGGCCAAGAAGTAACTGCTGCGACTGACGCAACGGTAAGGCAACCCAACAGGGGGTTGGTGTCTGATGGTCCCCTCCATCAAACACCGGCCCCCTGTGGTCGATGGACATCGACTGGTTGGCGCGGACCGGCGGAAAACTTGTTTTCCTTCCCGACGCACCAGAAAAGATGACGGACGGGGTTTGGAATGCATGAGACGCTTTATCGCATGAGCTCACATCTATCCGGTGGAACGGACCAAACCTCCGCGCCCACTACAGAAGAACTGATGCTCCGGATCGCGACAGGCAACGAGAACGCCTTTGAGGAACTCTACGACCGTGTCTCCCCCCAGGTCTTTGGTCTGGTCCGACGCATCCTGAAAGATCAGGCGCAAAGCGAAGAAGTAGCGCAAGAGGTATTCGTCGAAGCTTGGCAACAGGCCGCACGCTACGACGAGTCCCGAGGTAAGGCCATCACCTGGCTACTGACCTTGGCACACCGCCGAGCTGTGGACCGAGTTCGGGCCAGTCAAGCTAGTAAAGACCGCGATCTGCGCGAAGGGATCAAGGACTTTCAGGCTAGCTACGATGACGTTGAGGAAACGGCCATCCTGCACGATGAAAGTCTCCGGGTGAACCAAGCCCTGGAACGGCTTAGCGAGACACAGCGCGACGCCATTCGGTTGGCCTACTTTGGCGGATTCACCCACCTTGAGGTGGCTGAGTTACTCAAGATCCCGGTGGGAACCGCAAAAACACGAATACGCGATGGAATGAACAAACTTAGAGACCTGATGGGAGTGGCGTAATGGAAAAGCACAAGAACGAGCTGACCGCCAGCTTCGCCCTGAACGCACTGGGGGAGGAGGAACGCGACGAACTGCTACGACATGCCGAAGCCTCGGACGAGGTTCAAGATGAACTTGACGCATTGCAGGAAACCGCTGCCCTTCTTGGCCTTTCCGCCGAGCCGGTAACCCCTCCGGCTAGCCTCAAGGCCAACGTTATGGCCTCCATTCGTACTACCCCACAGCTACCGCCCCTCGACGTTCAGCGGGACGTTCCTGCCCACGATGCCCAGGAACCCTCGGGTTCCGTCCCGGTAGATGATCGTATCGCTCAGCAGTCAACCGAACCTGCCGTCCAACCGGCCCCATCCGCCCCGGCCAAATCCAACCAGCGGATGTTTGCCCTGGCTGCCGGAGTGCTGCTGGTGGCAGGTGGAGTGCTGGGCGGAGTGGTGGTCAACCAAAACGCGCAGCAACAAAAGCTTGAGGAACAGTTGGCTGCCTTGAGCACCCAACAATCAGAGCTGACCCGCATCCTGACGGCATCCGATGTCAGGTCAAAGACCCAGAAAATGGACGACGGAGCCCGAGTCACTCTGGCCTACTCGGCCACCGAAGGCAAGATGGCGGTGACCACCGCGGGATTGCCTGCTTTGCCCGGCGACAAGGCATATGAACTCTGGCTGATCTCCGGCACGGGGGCGGTATCTGCGGGGCTTGTTAATGGTGCCAATGCCGATGGAATGGTGATGGTTTCTGGGGCCATGGAGGGCGTGACCCACTTCGGAATCACCGTGGAACCTGCCACGGGGTCGCCGGCGCCAACCACCGATCCCATTCTGGTCCAGGAGCTTTAAGGCCCCTCGGGAAAAGGCCTCGGACTTCCAATCCGCCAATGGTAGCGTTCCGAATACGTAGTGACTAGATGTTCCCCGCAAGAGCAGGGGGCAAAAGCATCACAACGTACGGGTGGGTGGATTCATGAACAAGTTGCCAGCAAAGAAGCTGCGAGACCTGGGAGCCTTCGGGCTTGCAGGTTTCGCATCGGCCGCGGTGCTTTTTTCCGTAGCTCAATTGATGT
The DNA here is from genome assembly GCF_019285735.1 of Paeniglutamicibacter sp. Y32M11. Taxonomy (GTDB): domain Bacteria; phylum Actinomycetota; class Actinomycetes; order Actinomycetales; family Micrococcaceae; genus Paeniglutamicibacter. The sequence continues at coordinate 738,187 of NZ_CP079107.1, forward strand.
CGGCGTTCTTCGCGACCTCTTCGGCGCCACTGGTGGCTATGGGATCGGTCTTCATCGATCTGACCCCACCGTGGCTTAAAGACTTCGCCATTGCCACCTTCGGGACCAACGATAAACTGGCACTATTCATCTCCATTGGCGTGGTCGTGGCCATCGCCGCGGTACTGCTGGGGATCTTGGCAAGGCGTAGTTTTGCCTTGGCTGCTGGCTCCATCGTGGTCCTTGCAGCGGTGATCGGGGGGGCTGTGCTGTCCCGGCCCGCAACCGGACTTGTTGACCTGACACCCATCATCCTGGGCGCGGTGGCCGGTCTGGCCACGCTGCGGTGGCTTACCAAGCTTGCAGCTAAGAGCAGGTCCACTGGCTCGGATGCGGTTCCAGCCTCAGGCTCTTCACGGAGGAACTTTCTGTTGGGTTCCGTCCTTTCCCTGGTAGGTGCCGCAGTAGCTACGGGCGTGGGTAAGTCGCTGGCCACCGCAAGGAACGTTGCCGATTCAGCCCGTGCGGCTCTCGGACTGCCACCGGCGAAGGTCTTGGCTCAGGCTCCACCGGCCGATGCACAGATCGAGCTGTCGGGTATGCCGAAATTCATCACCCCGAACAAGGATTTTTACCGGATTGATACGGCACTTTCGGTACCGCGGATCAACCCTTCCGAATGGTCGCTTCGCGTCCACGGCATGGTCGAAAAGGAATTCACCCTGAGCTTCGACGAGCTGTTGGCCGAGGACCTCGTGGAAACCTATCTGACTCTGACCTGTGTTTCAAACCCCGTCGGTGGGCAGCTGGTGGGAAACGCAAAGTGGTTGGGTTATCCGCTGCGCCAGCTACTGGAGCGCGCGGTGCCTAAGGAAGGTGCCGACATGGTCCTTTCGACCTCGATCGACGGTTTCAGCGCCTCGACGCCGCTTGAGATCCTCACAGATGACCGCATGGCATTGCTGGCGATCGGCATGAACGGAGAGCCGTTGCCGCTAGAGCACGGATTCCCTGTCCGTATGGTGGTTCCCGGACTCTATGGCTATGTGTCCGCTACTAAGTGGGTCGTTGACCTAGAAGTCACTCGATTCGAAGACAAGGCCGCTTACTGGACCACGCGCGGCTGGTCGGATCGAGGACCCATTAAGCTGTCTTCGAGGGTGGATGTGCCGCGTTCGTTCGCCAGTGTTCCGGCCGGAAAAGTAGTTATGGGCGGAACTGCCTGGGCGCAGACCCGAGGCATCTCCAAGGTTCAGGTACAAATCGATGACGGCGATTGGAAGGACACTGAGCTGGGCGCCGAGGCCTCTGTGGACACCTGGCGGCAGTGGCGCTATGAGTGGGACGGCGGTACCTCGGGCAACCACACCGTCAGCGTCCGGGCCTTCGATGCTCAGGGCGAGATGCAAACCAGCGACAAGGCTGATCCAGTACCAAACGGGGCCAGTGGCTGGCAGCGTGTTCAGTTCTCCGTCCAGTAGTTCGCCCCGCTAGCCAGCTAGGTGTACATGAGCGATCCGGGAGTAGTCAGGGTGCGCCCAGTTTCCAACCATGTTTTCAAGCCGGATAGGATCATTGGCCAGCCGCCGAACAGCTGTTCGTTAGCGTCGACCCTGAGCTGATCGTGGGTGATCGTTAGCAGGCAAGAATCCTCGACCTGGCTGATTTCATAAGTGACCCGGGAAGCACCCTCGGCGGTGACCGCTTCGTCCCAGGGCGCGGTCATCGTCAGGGACAGGCGGCGAGGTGCGTCGGCCTCCAATATGGTGCCTCGTCCCAGCGGACCGTGAGCATGAGGATTTACCGTCGTGTATTCGGAACCAACCATCCAATCGGTGACGAAGGTGTTGCCGAAGTAGTATTTCGGCGTCTGAGCTGGGTCGGTGAGCGCCTCCCACAATTTTTCCGGGGTTGTTTGAATGTAGAACTCATAGATCTTTTCCATGGCATCAGGCTATGCCTCTTTTGTTGGGCGGTTGGGGTAAACCTCAAGATTGTCTCTAGGAAGAATTCTGACGCTGGGAGTGCGCCCCTGAACCATGGTGAACCGTGGCCCGGCAGCTTGGGGCGACATCGTCTGGTCCCACGTACGTGCCGGAAAAACCTAGAAAGTCCATGACGCCAGGCGTAGTCTCGGAGATAGGTCGGACGGCTGAATGTCGGGATCCGACCGCTAGTGGGAGCCTGGTGACTGCATGGAAAGAGCCATGGAACTGATACCCCATAGAAGTGCGCTCTAGTTAGCGGAGTTTCCTCTGGATATCCACGTTCGGCGAAGAATGGCCGCGGTGAACCGGCCCGAGTGACCTGGCATCGTCTCGCCACCTGACAGCGCACCCACTTTGGGACCACTTGGCACTCGTTCAAATCGAGGATAGCGATGAACATTCAATCCAACATCAACTCACGCCACGAAGAAGAAGTAGAAGCCGCTCTGTCCCCTGATATGGGCAAACGACGGAAGATCGCTACCGATCAGCTACCCGATGGTTCCGGTAATGACGGCCCCAAGCATCCGGATGCCGATGACGAGGGGCGCTTCGACGCGGGGTAATACACCGCGGATCATGGTCGCGGTTCATTTCCGTGACTGCGAACGCCGCGGAAGGCAAGCACTTTGGACATTGAGGGGAGGTGAAATCCCATGACTCAGGACGCACACATTCCAGCACCACGTGAGGAGCCGGTGGCCAAGCCGAAAGTACCTCGGCAACACCATGCCAATGGTTTGTTGATCGGCGGTGGACTCACAGCATTGTTGTTCCTACTGTTCATCATCACCGGTGCCGTCGCCGTCGGAGGCACGCTGAGCCCGCTATGGATCGGATTTATTATTGGCGTTTTGGTCGCCCTTCTAGGTGTATTCCGCATTCTCCGGGGACCCACGGCCTTCGGTTTTGGAGACACCGAGCATAAGCACCCGGCAGCATAACTGGCACCGGGCATCAATGATTCGTACGTCATCGACCGGTCGGTTCCTCGACCGGTCGATGACCTACGTCGAATTAAAGGGACAATCCAAATAGCTGTTGTGGGCTAGGTGTTTTGTCGCGGGTGTGGGGCCGAATCCGATTAGGCTGTGGAGACGGACCACGAAAGGGACCTGCACCTAATATGAGACGCGTCTTGGCATACCTTTTGCGCATCGGGGGAACTGCGGCCATCGTTGCCGCAGTCGTCGTTCAAATGCAACGAAGCATCACGAATGAGGAAGCCGGCACGGGAGAAGTCGAGTTTGTTGTCCAAAACTTCTTCTCGTTCTTTACGATCGAATCCAACGTGTTGGCGGCTGTCGTGCTGTTCGTCGGAATTTTCACGCTGTCGAAGCGTGGTGAGTCTCGTGGCTGGAGCATGATCAGGGCGGCAGTGACCACCTACATGGCGACCACGGGTGTGGTCTATAACTTGTTGCTGCGTGGCATTGAACTGCCGCAAGGAGCCACGGTTCCGTGGTCCAATGAGGTTCTGCATGTCATTGCCCCGGCCATCATTGTCCTAGATTGGCTGATTGCGCCTGGTCGCCGGCCGCTAAAATCAACGGCACTGTGGGGGATCATCGCCTTCCCCATACTCTGGGCCGGCTATACCTTGGCCCGAGGTGTGTTGGTTCTGGATCCGCGCACCAACGTGGCGTGGTACCCGTATCCGTTCCTTGATCCGAATATCAGCCCCAATGGCTACTTCTCCGTCGCCTTTTACATTGCGCTGATTGCCGCGGTTATCGGTGTCGTGGGCGCCGGAGTTCTGTGGGTCAGCCGCCTTCGTCGACGGACTGCCTAGTTCTATCGTCGGTGGTTCTTGGCAGCCAACATCTCTCGGGTCACATAAATTCGCGTGTGGACCAATCAACTACGACGAGCCTCAGCGTAGTTCCCGGGCGGAACATGCTCGGTCCCGCGAAGGCCGGCACCCGTTAATAAAAAAGTACCCCGTCGGGAATGAATTTTCATCCTCCGTGGTTTTACATGCAAACACATGTATTTCTTGAGAGGGAAGCACGCACCATGAGCCAGAACATTGTAGTCATTTCCGGAGGCCTTGGCACTCCATCAACCTCGGGCCTGCTGGGTCGCCAGCTCGGGGAGGCAACAGTGAGGGAACTGGCCGCCAAAGGTATCCAAGCAGATCTGACGGTTTTGGAATTGCGCGACTATGCCGTCGATATCAGTAACAACCTTCTCACCGGTTACGCCCCACCGCGTCTGTCCGAGGCCATCAAAGCAGTTTCGCAGGCCAGCGGCTTGATTGCCGTATCGCCGGTCTTCACCGCTTCGGTGTCTGGGCTGTTCAAGTCGTTCATCGATGTTCTGGATCCAAAAGCACTTGAGGACAAGCCCGTGATTCTTGCGGCAACCGCGGGAAGTGCTCGACACAACCTCGTGGTTGACTATGCCATGCGTCCGATCTTCGCTTACCTGCGAGCGCGCATCATGCCCACGTCCGTCTTCGCTTCCCCCGAGGACTGGGGCGCTGACCAGGGGCAGGGCGCTCTGGCAGAACGGGAACTGCGCGCAGGCGCAGAAATGGCACTTTCCATCGCCGGAACCAATGGAGCAACTGCCCTGACGCAGGACTTGGGGGATACTCGGTCCATCGCTCCGCGCGTGAGCGAAAACGCCAATCCACGCGACACGATGAGCTCGTTGCCGTTCGAACAGTTACTGGCAAATATCCAGTCGAAGTAGCGAAGGTCCGCTTCCCGCTCATGGTGGTGAATGCTGCGCGGCTTCTAATTATGGCGTGGGGGCGGTATTCGGTTGAACCGGATACCGCCCCGTCTCCATGTTCTGGCCCAGCGGTGCCTGATCCAAACCACATGCGAATCTGCGAGAAACGAATCCCGTGGCGGGTCTTACGCTTCGATGGCATGGGGCGAGAGCGTGTACCTGTCTCGACCATTGATCTGCCGACTATCGACGATGCCACGCTTTTTCAAACGCAAAATCGATGACCGTAAATACCAAACAGCGAGACGAATAATCGATGATGCTCTGGAACTTTGACCCCAGGAAGAATCGTGGGTTCAGCTGCGTGGGAAGTCACAGACGCAGCCTAACCAACCGGTGACGGTAGCCTGTCGGAAGAGTGGTTCTGCCCTTCGTCGTGTCGTTGGTATGACGAAAGGCAAAATACCGCCATGAACTGCCGCCGCCCGAATGCTTCTGACCGAAAGGTACGACGGATATCCATGCGTCCACAGGTACTCATCTGCTCATTTCTTGATGCGGAACTCATTAAACGGATCACCGACGAAGTGCCTCAGGTTGACGTCATTTATTGCCCCGAACTGTTGCCCATTCCACAATTTTCCGCTGATCACTGGGGCAATGTTCGAGAGCTAACCTCAAGCCAGTTGGAACAATGGCGGGAGCATCTTGCCAACGCTACGATCATGTTCGATTTCGACTGGTGGGAACCCCAAGACTGGCGTGAAAAAAGTCCCAAGTTGCGTTGGATACAAGCAACCCAAGCAGGCGTGGGGGCACGGGCCGAAGCCCTGGGACATCACGACAATACGATGCTGATTACCACCGCAGCGGGAGTTCATGCCAAGCCCTTGGCCGAATTTGCGTTGGCGGGACTGCTCTACTTCGTCAGAGACCTACCAGCGTTGGAAGCCCGACGACAGACGGAGGTCTGGTCAGGCGGGCATTCGAGCACCTTGTATGGCCGCAGAGCCTTGATGGTGGGAGCGGGAAGCATTGGGCGCGAGGTGGCCAGAACGTTGAGCTTCATGGGCGTGAGCTGCGACGGGACCACCCGGAGCGGGCGAGACCTCGGGCAACCATTTGAAAACTCGGTGAATCTCAACGATTGCCAGCTGGAAAGCTATGACGTCGTGGTCCTATCCTGTCCCTTAACCCAGGAAACTAGGGGCCTTTTCGGCGAGCAACAAATTTCCGCCATGAAGAAGGGGAGCATCCTGGTGAATCTGGCCCGGGGTCCGGTACTGGATCAAGATGCGCTCCTAGCGGCGCTGGTGAGCGGGCGTCTTGGGGGAGCGGTGCTTGATGTCGCGAGTCCCGAGCCGTTGCCGCAAGGTGACCCGCTGTGGAAGGCTCCGAACCTTGTGCTCTCACCACATTGCGCAGCAAACGTTGATGCGGAGAACACCCGGCTCGTGGAGTTGTTCATCAAAAACATTCGACGTTTTCTCGACGGCGAAGAACTGATCAATCGATACGATCCGCACGCTGGATATTGAGGGTCCATTCCGCCGCAAACTCTATGGGTCCGAGTTACTGCGCGAACTCCGGGTCGGTGATGTCCTTGTTGTCGCAGCCATCCACTGCCGCTCCCATGCGGTGGATCATGCCACCTAGCACTGGATGTGGGGTAGCAAAGTTCAGCCGCACAAAGCCCTGGCCGCCGCTACCGCAATCACTGCCGTTAATCAGTGCGACCTGGGCCTCGGCCAGGAAGAACCTTGCGGCATCGGGATCGAGGTTTAGTTGTGAAACATCGAGCCATCCGAGATAAGTCCCTTGCGGGGGTTGGTAACCGACGTGGGGAAGATGTCGCTTGATGAGCTCGCCGAGCAACATCCGTGAGTGATCAAGATAGTCGACCACCCCGTCAAGCCACCCGGTGCCGGTACTGTAAGCGGCAGTGGTGGCAGCGAGCCCAACATTGGCTGCGCAACTTTCCGGAATCTGTCCCACCCTCGCCCACAAGTCGAGATCCGCAGAGTTGCTCAAAATGAGTTGCGCGCACTTGAGGCCCGAGAGATTAAACGCCTTGGTAGCGCCAACAGCCGTGACACTATGAGCTGCCGCTGCCGGCACTACTGTGGCATAGGGAAGGTGCGAAGCACCTTCGAAAACCAGCGGCGAATGGACCTCATCGACGAAAACTCGCGAACCCGTGGCCTCAACGAGGTCACAGATTCTGAGCAGCTCCGCACGCGAATAGACCTTGCCGATCGGATTGTGCGGATTGACCAGAATCAGTAGTGCCCCTCCGGAAAGTGCTTGCTCTAACGCCGTCCAATTGATCTCCCACCCGGAATCGGTCCGGAGCATCGTCACTTCTATGGATTCTCGGCCAAAGCGTGATGCCGCAGCGATGTAGGGCATGTAGGCAGGGGTGAGCAAAACCAGCGGGGCATTGCGACGGTTACGCGGTGAAAAGTGCATGATCGCCGCTTCGAGCGCTGCCTCGATGGAGTTCAGTGGCCTCACCTGCTGAGGGTCGATCGACCAAGAAAATCTGTTGTCCAACCAGGACGCGGTGGCCAATTGCATATCGTGGACCAACCACGTTGGTGCATAACCGGTCAGCCCATGGGCCAGGGTCTGTTGGGCGGCCTCGATCACGCCAGGAGCAGTTCCGAAATCCATTTCGGCCAGTCCCGCACCGAGCGCGTGAGGGTACTCGGACCACTTCCGAGATCCAGCGTGGCGCAATTGCTCAACGGTGAGCTGATCATAGGGGTGGACACTCATTTAGCCAGCTTAGACGCGATCGATGGGTAAAGACCCAGAGAATTTTGGTTTTCTTCGGCCCATGGGCGGCCAAGTTGTATAGGTTGGGAGGAGGTCGGGACGCGGGCCACCGATGCCACCTTCGAGGGATCATTTTCCGCAGAGAGATCCGGCCCCGAACGCCAACTAAGGTATGGGGGGAGAACGATGAGCGGACGCCGCGAGAGCGTTGAGGAACGACTGGACCGGAACTGGAACGAGCTCATGCAGGAGCTTCGAGTCATGCAGACGGGTGCGCAGATTCTGGCAGCTTTCCTAGTGGTCCTGCCCTTTCAGGCCGGATTCGTGAATCTTGAGCATGCCGAACGGATCTTCTACCTGGTGCTCTTGGTCTTCTCGGCGCTGCTGATCATCCTGCTGGTCACCCCGGTCGCCGTGCACCGCCACCTCTTCGGACATCGGGTGAAGGTCACCACCGTTCACATGGGACACGTTATCTCCAAGATCGTGATCATGGGCGTGGGGATGCTGGTGGCAGGGTGCGTCTGGTTTGTTATCCAGGTCCTCTATGGCTGGGCGATTGGTGCCATCATCGGCGGACTGACCATGCTGGCGGCCATTTTCCTGCTGTTTGTCTTACCCCGAATCATCAAACCGCGGTCCTCGATCCCCGCAGAACCGTCGCAGGTAGCTGGTGCGGGGGAAACAATCGACCCGCAAATGTGATGTTCGCGACCCATTGGATACGATGTTCAGAGTGTGACCTGCGTCCTCATGTGACGGGGCGCCGCATACCGCACACCATGCATCCAGAACTTTAGAAGGGCCGCGGCCAGCATGCTCAATGATGAGACCATCACCCAGATCGCCGATGAACTCGTGCAGGCGGGCCAAGACCGGGTGCCGGTCAAGCGCCTGACCGCCCGCTTCCCCGAGATGACCATCGAAGATTCCTACCGGGTCCAGAATCTCTGGCGTCAGCGGTCGGAGGCCAACGGCCGCATCCTCACCGGTCGCAAGATCGGACTGACGTCCCGTGCCATGCAGATGGCCACGGGAATCACGGAACCGGACTACGGCATCATCTTTGATGACATGGTGCTCGACTCCGGCGCCAGCGTCGAATGGGACAAATACACCCACCCGCGCGTTGAAATGGAGCTGGCCTTCAAGCTCAACAAGGACATTGAGGGTCCCAACGCCAACATCTTCGATGTTTTGAATGCCACCGAATATGTCATCCCGGCATTGGAAATCCTTGACTCGCGCATCGAGATGGAGGGCCGCACCATCGTGGACACCATTAGCGACAACGCCGCCATGGGAGCCATGGTCATCGGCGGCAACCCGATGAAGCCCTCCGACCTAGACCTGCGCTGGGTCTCGGGCATCCTGTTCAAAAACCAGGTGGTCGAGGAGACCGGTGTCGCCGCAGGGGTGCTGAACCACCCGGCCGCCGGAGTCTACTGGCTGGCCAATAAGATCGCCGCCCACGGCGATAAACTCAACGCCGGGGAAATCATCCTGGCAGGCTCCTTCACCCGCCCCATGTGGGTGGACAAGGGTGACACGGTCTTTGCCGACTACGGACGAATGGGGACAGTGACATGTCATTTCGCCTAGAGGCCGATCCGTCCCTGAAGGACGCGCTGAAGGACGCGGATCATTCGCTCGCAGGCATCTGGGTCTGCTCCGGATCCCCGCTCATCGCCGAGATCTGCGCCGGAGCCGGATTCGACTGGATTTTCATCGATGCCGAGCATTCGCCCAATGGACTCGAATCCATCCTGGCCCAGCTTCAGGCCGTCCGCGGCTACCCCGTCATCCCGGTGGTTCGCCCCCCGGTTAACGACACCGTGGTGATCAAGCAGTATCTGGATCTGGGGGTGCAGTCACTGATTGTGCCGATGGTTAACAACGCCGACGACGCTCGCGCGGCCGTCGCGGCCTGCCATTACCCGCCCATGGGGGTCCGCGGTGTGGGTTCGGCCCTGGCACGCTCGGCACGTTGGAACCGGATTCCGGATTACCTCACACACGCGAGTGAAACCGTGACGTTGATGGTGCAGATCGAATCCGCTCAGGCGGTGACCAATGTTGATGAGATCGTGGCCACCGAGGGAGTTGACGGCATCTTCATTGGCCCCTCCGACCTCGCCGCCTCGATGGGTGTGATCGGTCAGCAGGAACACCCAGAGGTCATCAACGCCGTGGAAACCGCCATCACGGCGGGCCGTAAGGCCGGCAAATACGTGGGGGTTAACGCCTTCACCGAGGCCTCGGCCAAGCGCTACATTGCCTGTGGTGCCCACTACGTCGGGGTCGGTGCAGACGTTGCGATGTTGGCCCGTGGCTCCGAGGCCCTGGCCGCGAAGTTCGGTGCCGGAAACCACAGCGCGGACGGAACTCCCGCCAGTTACTAAGCATCACCGACGAAGACATCGTGTTTTTGGTACGGCGGCCCCGCGGGAACTTACCTCCCGCGGGGCCGCCGTGCGTTTCGGGCCACAGCGCGGAGCCGATAGGGTCGATCTAATGGAACTCTCCCTCATCTTCGTCGTGCTCGGCATGGTCGTCATCGGTGCCATCGCTCAGCGAGTTGCGGGCCTCGGGTTCGCCATGCTCGTTTCCCCCTTCCTCGTGATCATGCTTGGCGCCCACGAGGGCGTCTTCCTGGTGAACATCTGTGGAGTGCTCTCCTCGGCGATCATCATGCCGCGGGTGTGGAAGGACATCGACTGGTCGATGTTCCGCTGGCTGTGCTCCTTTTCCATCATCGGCTCCGTCATCGGGGCGCTGCTGGCCGGAGCGCTACCCGCGGCACCGCTGTCGATCGTGGTGGGGGCGGTGGTCCTGGCGGCACTGCTACTTTCGCTGATCCTCGCACGCGCCAATGTCACGGTGAGCGGTCAGCTCCCCAAATCCAGTGCCGGTTTCCTCTCCGGGCTCACCAACGCGATGGCGGGTGTGGGTGGACCGGCGGTGAGCGCCTACGCGGTATTGGCCCGCTGGCCGCAACGGCCCTTCGCCGCAACCCTGCAGCCGTTTTTTGTGGTGACGGGTTTGATCTCCATCGGGATGAAATTCATCACCACCCCCGCCGCGCTGCCGGTCATGCCGCTCTGGGCCTGGATCGGTGTGGCGGTATTTATCTGGGTCGGGGTGTTCATTGGTGAGCGGGTCCAGCGCGTGGTTAGTGACAAGCACGCCCGCTTCTTTGTCCTGTGTATTGCCTTCCTCGGAGCGATCACCGCGCTCATCAGTGGACTGCGCGCGCTCTAAGGTGGCGGGGCGGTAAACCGCGTCAATCAGGGGATCACAGGCACTTCGATGGCACGATGGGACACGATGAGTGAGAAGAAAAAGCAGCCGCCCGCCGCAGCTGCGCTAAATGCTGCCCGCCAACGGTTGAGTACCGGATGGCCCATGCCGCTATTCCTGCAGGGAGCCTTCGAGTTCATGCAGGCGGCCCTATTCTCCGCGTTCCTCGTGGTCATTCCGTGGTTCGCCGTCTGGTTCAGCGGCGGCTTCGCCGACCGGGGCATCGAATCGGTCCTCAAAATGGGCGGCCAGATCTGGCTACTGATCCACGGCGTGCCCATCAACTTGCTGCAGGTCGGGGACGGCATTGACCCATCACACGGTTCGGCGGTGCTGAACTTCATCCCGCTGGGACTGACCCTGATCCCGTTTTTCCTCTGCTGGCGTGCCGGACGACGCATCGCCCGAGCCTCCTATACCGACCAATTATGGCAGGGCATCCTTGGCGCCCTGGGCGTCTACCTGCTCTGTGGGCTATTCACCGGTTTCCTGGTGAACAACGAGGAAGCCAACGTCTCGCTGCTGGCCGCAACATTGATTCCCCTGATCCCGGCCGGAGCCGGAGTCATCACCGGGGCCCGCCGCGAGGCCGGGTCCTGGGTACGGCTCATCGGCTTTGATGCGGCAGCCTGGATCGCCAAGACCTCCCAGCACTCGCGCTGGGCGGGGTCCTATGTCTGGGCCGCATTGTGCGGGGGCGCCCTGGCCTACCTACTCACCTTTGCGCTCGCCTCCGGATTGCTAGCGATCAACTTGGCCGTGCATTGGGTGGATGTCTCCAACGTTTACCAGCAGCTGCGCCCCGGTCCGATCGGTTCGGCCGTGCTGACCCTGGGCCAGCTCGGCGTGATGCCGAACCTGGCGCTGTGGACCCTGGCCTGGATCACCGGCGGTGGCTTCACCCTGGGAGTGGGCAGTACGCTCTCCACCCTGCAAACCACCGTGGGCCCGCTGCCCGCGGTTCCGGTGCTCGCGGCGCTGCCCGCCGGGGATTTGAGCTACGCCTGGGCCTTTATGCTGCTGCCGGTGTTTGCCGGGTTCATGGCCGGCTGGTATTTCCTGCGGGTGGGGGAGAACCACCTTGATGACTGGATCTCCAAGCGGATCGGCTACCGATGGCTGTCCCTGGGACTGTCCACGGTGGCCCTTGGCCTGTTTGTGGGCATCATCGCCGGGCTGCTTTCGGTGGTGGGATCCTGGCTGGCCGGCGGTTCGCTGGGCATCGGGCGCTTCACCGAGGTGGGTCCCGACGTGCTGCTCACCGCCGTGCTCCTGGCCGCGGAGGTCGCGCTGGGCACGGCCATCGGTTACCTGGTGTCCCCGTTACTTGAGCACGATCCGGTGCTTGACCGCTAGGAGCGCAGCTTCACGCCCGGATCGTGGTGCGGATGGTGTGCCGCGACGTGCCGGGTAAATTGCGCCAGCGCTCAAACGCTGAAGACCGAGCCGTTGAACCCCTCACCGCGCCGCGAGTACCGCTCGCGACGCAGCGATTCCACTACCGTGGTCGGGTCGCCGGCGGGGTCAGCAAGCTGACATCGATCCCGCATTACCCGCACACCTGGGTCAGGACGATGGCCCATTCCTTGGAGCCACCCGGTGGTTAGAGGGTCATGGTTTTGACCCACCGGTGCTCATACCCGCGGGCATGAGCTGCTCCTGATAGTGCTGCGTGCAGAGCGCCTGGCTACGCAGCGTCAGCGCATCGGTGGTGCAATCCTTGAAGGCCACGGTGGGTCCGTAAAACACCAGCTGCACCACCAGCGGCAGGGCCACCAGGACGCAGCCCAGCGTCGCGATGGGCGCGGCAATACGCAACATCCCGGAGGCGGGAGTCCGCAGGGCGATAATGCAGGTCACGATGCCACACACCAGACCCGCGGCGGCGAAGAGCAGACCGATGAGGTTAAAGGGTAGGGGCAGGTACCAACAGATTAATGTGCCAGCCATTGTCATGATCGTGGCGCGAGCCCAGGGCAGGAGCCGAGTCATTGCGGCGCGCGCGTCGGGGGAAGAATGTGGAGCCATGAGAACCACCCTAGACCTCAACGGTGCAACGTTTATGGCCACGGCGGTCACACATGGGTGCCGCTGCGTACGATAATGGTTTGTCACAGGTACTTTTTAACACCCGCGGTACCCCCGCGCCCCGATTGACGATGTGAAGGAACAACGGCTGATGCAGGCAAGAACCAAGGCCCGACGCGGTATTCGCGGCGCATTGCTCGGCGCGGCACTCACCGCAGCCCTGCTGCTTTCCTCCTGTAGCGCCGGCGCCGGCCCGCAGGCCACCGATCCCGACTCGCTCACCGTGGCGTTAACCGGGGAGCCGGTAAACCTGGACTTCACCACCACGGCCGGGGCGGCGATCCCGCAGGCGCTGATGTCTAACGTCTACCAGGGTCTGGTGGCGGTGGATCAGACCGGGGCCATCAACCCGCTGTTGGCCACCAGCTGGGAAACCAATCAAGCCAACACGTCCTATACCTTCACGCTGGTGGCGGGCGCCACCTTCTCCAACGGTGCGGCATTCGACGCGCAGGACGTGAAGTTCTCCATTGAACGGGTTAAATCCGAGGCGTGGCTGAACGGGCTCAAGTCCAAGATGGACGTGGTGAAGAACGTGGTGGTTAATTCCCCGACCTCCGTCACGGTGAACCTCTCGCGCCCCTCACAGGCCTGGCTATACTCCATGACCACGCTGGTCGGTGCCATGTTTGATGCCTCGGGTGTTGCCGATCTGGCCACTACGCCGGTGGGCACCGGACCCTACACGCTCACCTCGTGGGCTCGCGGGGATTCGATCGGCCTGACCGCACGCCCGGACTATTGGGGCACGGCCCCGAGCATCAAAAACGTGAAGCTGCGCTACTTCGCCGACGCCATCGCCACCACCAACGCCCTGAGCACCGGGGATGTTGATGTCATCTACAACATGCAGGCTCCGGAACTGCTCTCCACCTTTAGTTCCAACCCCGATTACCAGGTCCTCGAGGGCACCTCCAACGGGGAAATCATCCTGTCGATGAACAACAAGGTGGCACCCTTTGATGACAAGCGGGTCCGCCAAGCGGTGCTCTACGCCATCGACCGGCAGGCGGTGCGCGATACCGCGTGGAACGGACTCGGTACGCTGGTGGGCGCACCGGTGCCCCCGACCGACCCGTACTACGAGGATCTGAACTCGCTCTACCCCTTTGACCCGGCCAAGGCCAAGGCCCTGCTGAAGGACGCTGGCGCGGAAAATGTGAAGATCACCTTTACCGTGCCCACCCGCCCCTACGCCGGTGCGGTGGCGGAGATCGTGCAGTCGCAATTGCGTGATGTGGGGATCGACGCGAAGATCACCTCCGCCGAGTTCCCCGCCGTCTGGCTGGACACGGTCTTTAATAAGCACAACTATCAGATGTCGGTGGTGCTCGCCGTGGAGGCCCGCGACGTGCTCACCATGTTTAACAACCCCGACTACTACATCGGGTACGACAACTCGAAGATCTCCGAGGCGGCGGCCGCGGCCGATGCGGGGGATACCACCAGCTACATCGCCGGCATGAAAAACGTGGTGCGTACCATTGCCGATGATGCGCCGGTGGATACGCTCTTCATCTTCCCGAACATCTCGGTAGCCAAGGTGGGCATCACCGGTCTGGGAGCCAATTCGGTCACCGAGGCGCTGAACCTTTCCACCATCGCCTGGTCCTAGGGGTAGGTGGGGAAAAGATGTTGCTACGACTGGGCTCGAATCTGGCCCGCTTTGTGCTCTCCTTATGGGTTGCCACCATCGCGGTGTTCGCGATGATGCGGGTGCTGCCCGGGGATCCGGCGGTGATTGCCGCCGGGGAAAACGCCTCACCGCAGATCGTGGCCTCCCTCGCGCACCAATTTGGTACGGATCGCCCGCTGCTGGTGCAGTACTGGGATTGGTTCTCCGGGCTCTGGCGGGGGGACTTCGGCATCTCGTATGTGACCCGCACGGATATCTCACCGCTGGTGGCGGACAAGGTGCAGGTCTCGCTGATTCTTGTCGTCCTGGCCATGGCGCTGGCCCTGGCCATCGCCATCCCGGCCGGCATCATTGCCGCGGTGCGTCACAACAAACCCAGCGGCACGCTGATCTCGGCCCTGAGCCAGCTGGGCATCGCCATCCCCGGGTTCCTGCTGGGCATCGTCTTGGTTTCATTTTTTGCGCTGCGGCTGGGCTGGCTGCCGGCCAATGGCTGGGTGGCCCCGATGGAAGGTTTTTCGTCCTTCCTCTCGCGGCTGGTGCTGCCGGTGATGGCGCTGGCCGGTGTGCAGTCGGCCATCCTGGTGCGCTACGTACGATCCGCGGTGCTGGGCATCATGCACGAGGACTATCTGCGTACCGCCCGCGCCAAGGGACTCTCCCCGCTGCGCGCGCTGGCCAAACATGGATTGCGTAACGCGGCGATTCCGGTGCTGACGGTCACCTCCGTGCAGTTCTCGGCGCTGATCATTGGTGCGGTGGTCATCGAGCGCGTATTTGTCATTCCCGGGCTGGGCTCGATGCTGCTGGCCGCGGTGGGCAACCGCGACCTGCTCACCGTCCAATCGGTGGTGATGGTGCTGGTGGCCATCACGCTGATCGTTAATCTGTTGGTGGACATGCTCTATACCGTCCTTGACCCGCGCATTCGGGCGGCCTAAAGAATGAAAAAGATGTTCATGTCCCGCGCTAAAAATTCTGCCGGATCGCCGGTCTCCGGAGTTAACTCCACCCTGCTCATGGGATCGGTGCTGGTGGCGGTGGTGCTGCTGAGCGCACTGCTGTCCTGGGTTTTTACCCCCTATGATCCGGTACAGGCGAACCCCTCGGTGCGTCTGAGCACACCGAGCGCCACACACTGGTTGGGCACCGATCAGCTGGGCCGTGATCTGCTTTCGCGGATCCTGGTGGGCGCGCGCATCACGTTGCTGGTCGGGGTACTCTCGGTGTCCATCGCCGCGCTGATCGGCACGCCGCTCGGTATGTGGGCGGGGATGAAACGTGGCGCGGTGGAGGAAGTGACGATGCGCGCCTCCGACATTCTGTTGGCCTTCCCGGCCCTGCTGCTGGCGATCATGTTCGCGGCAATTTATGGTGCATCAACCGTCAGTGCGATGGTGGCCATCGGGCTGGCCTCGGTGCCGGGCTTCGCCCGGGTGGCACGGGCCGGCACACTCCAGGTGATGAACGCCGAATTTGTGCTTGCCGCTCGCGCCGCTGCCCAACCGCCGGTGCGAATTGCGCTGCGCCACGTGCTGCCCAACATCACCGGGATGCTGCTGGTGCAATGCTCGGTGACCTTCGCCCTGGCCGTCCTGGCGGAGGCGGCGCTGTCTTTCCTGGGACTGGGCACACCGCCGCCGGTTCCCTCTTGGGGCCGGATGTTGCAGGAATCCCAGCAATACTGGGGCACTTTCCCGCTGCTGACCATCGTGCCCGGGGTGAGCATTGCCGTGGCGGTACTGGGGTTTAACCTGCTGGGCGATGGCTTGCGCGACAAATTTGATCCGAAGTTGGGACGGGGTAAGGCATGAGTGAGCGCCAGCTCTTGGAGGTCTCGAACCTGTCCATTTCCGCCGGTGAACGAGCGCTGGTGTCAGATCTTTCCTTCTCGATGGCCGCCGGGGAACGCATCGGGCTGATCGGGGAATCCGGGTCCGGAAAATCGCTCACCGCCACGGCCCTGCTGGGCTTGTTGCCCGAAGAACTGAGCGTCTCCGGTACCGGAAGGCTGCACGGCTTTGAGCACAATCTGTTCACCGCCCCGGAGCGGGCCATGGCACCGCTGCGCGGGGATGAAATCTCGATGGTGTTCCAGGAGCCGCTGAGCGCGCTGAACCCCTTGATGAAAATCGGTGCGCAGGTGGCCGAGGTGCTGCTCATCCATCGCACCCTGGGTACCCGCGCCGCAGCGCGTGCCCGGGCCATCGAATTGTTGGCATCGGTGCAGATCCCCGATCCCGCTCAGGCCGCCAACGCCTACCCCCACCAGCTCTCCGGCGGGCAGCGGCAACGGGTCATGATCGCCATGGCCCTGGCGAACGACCCACAATTGCTCCTGTGTGACGAGCCGACCACCGCACTGGATGTCACGGTGCAGTCCCAGGTACTGGAGCTGATTTCCGCCCAGGTCTCCGCGCGCGGCACCGGCCTGCTCTTTATCACTCACGATCTGGCGGTGGTCGCGCGGATGTGTACCCGGGTCCTAGTGCTGAATCAGGGGCGGATCGTGGAACAGGGCGAGATCGATACCGTCTTTTCCGCCCCGACTCACCCCTATACCCGGGCACTGCTCGCGGCCAGTGACATGTCGGCCACCGATGAGCGCGGACGCCTGTTCACCGTGGCGACGGCGGGGAACTATCAACCGCCGGCGCTCCGTGCGGCCGCGCCGGATTCACCAACCTCGGCTCCGGTGCCCGCCGCCTCTGTTAGGTCTTCCGCCACGACAGCTGACCGTGCGATCGCCCCGCTGATCACCGCCAGCAACCTGAGCCGCAGCTATCACCGCGCGCGCACCTCACTCTTTGGCCCGCGTCCGGTGGTTCATGCGCTGGCCAATATCGATTTCACCGTGGCGCCGGGGGAACGCGTGGGCATCGTGGGGGAATCTGGCTCCGGCAAATCCACGTTGCTCCGCATTTTGGCCGGGCTCGACACCCCCACCGGCGGCGACGCCATCGTGGCCGGCACCTCCATAGCAGGTGCGCGCGAAGCGGATCTGAGCGCGCTGCGCAGCGAGCTGCAGATCATCTTCCAGGACCCCTTGGGTTCTCTTGACCCGCGGATGCGAGTGGCAGACATCGTCGCCGAACCGCTGCTGGTCCCGGGCCAGAGGCTGGACGCGGCCGCCCGGCGGGCCACGGTGCTCAAGCTGCTCAACGCGGTGGGACTCGAACCAGATTCAGCGAACCGCTATCCGCATCAGTTCTCCGGCGGGCAGCGCCAACGCATCTCCATCGCCCGCGCCCTGGTAAATCGCCCGCGGATCCTGGTGGCAGATGAGCCGGTCTCCGCGTTGGATGTTTCGGTGCGAGCCCAGGTGTTGAACTTGATCGCTGATCTGGTGGACGAATACGCACTGACGCTACTTTTGGTCTCCCACGACCTTTCGGTCATCCGCCACCTGTGCCAGCGAGTCATCGTCATGAAGGATGGTCGCATCGTGGAGGCCGGGGACACCGAGCAGATTTACAACAACCCGGCGCACCCCTATACCGCGCGATTGATCGCCAGCTCGCTTGACCTGTCCGAGGAACTGGCCCGCGCCCACTAAACTTGAAGCCATGCGCATCGTAGTTCTTGTCTCCGGCACCGGGTCCAACCTCCAGTCAGTTATCGACGCCGTCGCCGACGGCTCACTACAAAATGTTGAGATCGCGGCCGTCGGTGCGGATAAGGCGGGGACCTTTGGGGTGCAACGCTCCGCCGCGGCCGGGATCGAAACCTTTGTAGTGAACTTCAAGGACTTCGCCGAGCGTGCCGACTGGAACCACGCACTGACCCAAAAGTGCCTCTCCTACTCGCCGGATTATGTGGTGTCTTCCGGCTTCATGCGCATCGTGGGTGAGGAATTCATCAACGCCTTCGATGGCACCTACATCAACACGCACCCCGCACTGCTGCCTTCATTCCCGGGCGCCCACGGGGTCCGCGACGCGCTGGCCTACGGTGTAAAGGTCACCGGCTGCACCGTGCACATCGCCGATGCCGGTGTGGACACCGGTCCGATCCTGCGCCAGGAAGCGGTGGTCATCACCCCCGATGACACCGAAGATTCGTTGCACGAGCGCATCAAGATCGTTGAGCGCCGCCTACTCATCGCCACCCTGGCAGATCTGGCCGCTCGGTAACATGTGTGGGGGACCGACACTCAGCTCATGGAGCTCGTGTCAGTGGCGGCAATTCGGAGTGCGAGGTTGTCTAAACCCTTGCCAATCATTTGTCCGTAGCCGTCGGCGTTAAGAGCCTGAACGCAGGATTGACCGAGGGCCAACTGCTCGCGAGCCAGTTCGATTCTGCCTTGGCGATGGTAACCATCGGCGAGGTTCAGGTGCAGTGATGGCCGTAATCCGTCGGTGGATGTGATGCCAAGCGGTGCGAGATCCTCATCGGTCAGAAAACCGTGTTCCACAAGTGCCAGCTCGTCCCAGAGCACTTCGTTCTCCACCTCGGTTTCCGTGTCCGCTAGGTAATGAGCCACAATGCAGCGCTGGGCATGATCCGTGGGATTGGTGGAATTCCAGCAGCCGAGCAATAGCTCGTGGCCGCGATTCGGGTCACCGCCCTGGGCTATAAAGATGGCATCGGTAATGGTTGCCCAGGCGATCATGTTCGCTCCCGTGTTGTGCTTATCGTGGTGAACCACATACTACCGAGCGACCTGAGTCCGGGTATTGGACGATTCGGACATTTGGGGCGATGGCAAAAGCTTGGGTGGGACGTTTCCCAACCAATTGACGGACCATCTCGGTGGAGATGGGCCTGGTCGAAATGGTCAGCGTTCACGGCCAGATCACTCCACGCGGAGCTGGATCCGAGAAGTCGATCCGCAATACCCTCCAGGAAGTTCACCCAAGCGCACAAGTGCCCTCGGACGACTCTGTTCCCGAAACAAGGAAGCCAGTCCATTCAGGGGAACGTGTCTTTGACTCGTTGGCGTGGTTCTTTGTCCGTCCTGCACGACGGCCGCCATACGTTGTGTCAAGGGGTCAGTGCGGCACTGTGGATAAACCAAAAGTGAATCTGACCTGCCATAAGAAGTTATCCACCACCACCCAGCACCCCACAAAACGGGGGATCCCCGGCGTAGAATGGAGGTATGTTCGAAGAATATCCCAGCGGAGATTCACTACACGAACCTCCCAACGAAGAAATAGTCCTCACCCCTACTATGACCCCCACTCTCAAGGTCGAGCCCGCTGGTGAGATCCACGGAGTGGTTCTCCCGGTCCCGGTTCCGGGCCGCAGCCACACCGAAGACCTCTGCTTCTTGGACTACATGCGCCGCTCCCTGGCCCTGCTTGAGCTCAGCGGCAACGCCAAGGAGCATCACGAGATCTTGGGAAAACTCGAAGAGATCAAGGGCGCCGCCGCTGGAGCGCAAGTCATCTCCGCGACCCTCTTCGAAGCGGACGTGATCACCCAACGCACCGACGCCGGAATACGAGAAAATAACCCTTCTTACGGTGTTGGTTCCCAAATCGCGTTGGCCCGCCGAGAATCCCCAGACCAGGGACGTTCCTTCCTGGCCTGCTCGCGCCGCTTGGTCGCGCATCTGCAATTCACCCTCGCAGCTCTTCTGGAGGGGCAGATTAGCTGGTTTCAAGCGCAGATCATCGTGAAAAACACCGAGCACCTCTGCGCTGAGCACTGCGAAGCCGTGGACCAGGACCTCCTACGCGACCCGCAGGCCTTAGATGGAATCTGTTCTCGGGCCTTAGAAGATGAGGTCCGGCGGCTCTCGTTCCTCTATGACAGCTCCGATGCCCTGAGCCGCATGGAACAAGCTAACACCCACCGCTATTGCTCGGTATATCCTGCCCGTGATGGCATGATGCAACTCTCGGGCATGTTCTCGGTCCAAGATGGTCTGGCGATCCGCCAGACACTGATGCAGGATGCGGCGAGTTTGAAGGTCGGTGGGGATCCTCGGTCCCTAAATCAGATCATGGCTGATCTGGCGGTCGATCGCCTCACCGGCAGAGACCCGGCCAAGGGCCAGCCGGTGATGGTGAATCTGGTGATGACCGATCGCACGCTCTGCCAGGGCAGTGGCGAACCTGCCTACCTTCAGGGGTATGGAACGGTGCCAGCGACCTGGGCACGAGCCGTGATTAAGGGTTCGGAGGCTCCGGATCATGCGTGGTATCGGGCTCAGGTATCCCTACGGCGGCTCTATACCCATCCGCAGAGCGGGGAGTTGCTGGCGATGGATTCTAGTTCCCGCTCGTTCCCTAAGAACCTCAAAGAGTTCATCCGGATTCGCGACCAATACTGTCGCACTCCCTATTGCAATGCACCGATCAAACACTTTGATCACGTGGTGCAACATGCGCGAGGGGGAGCGACCAGCGCGATTAATGGTTCAGGGCGCTGTGCGGCATGTAATCAGGCCAAGGAGCAGGAAGGGTGGGAGGAGAAGGTGATTGAGACCGGTGGTCGTCATACCATCGAAATCACCACTCCTACCGGAGCGGTTTACACCTCGATTGCACCGGCACTGCCCGGAACGCCTGCCGCATAATTGCGGGTACGAGTCCTGTCGGGGCACTGTTCTGCCCATTAACAGAAACGGTCCATGACGCTCAGAACCGCACTTAGGTGCGTGTTCTGAGTGCCATGGACCGCGCCACGACAAAACACCAAGATTATTGCAGGGCTCGGCCCTTGGTCTCAGGAGCGAACAAAGCCATCAGGATGACTGCGGCGACCACGAGGGCTCCCGCAGCGAGGAATAAATTGCCGAGGCCAAAGACTGGCCACAACGCGGCAAAAAGTAGAGGGCCAAAGCCCGCGCCCAATCTGCTGAATGAAGAGGCCCAGCCGAAGCCCGAACTGCGTAATTCCGTGGGGTAAAGCTCGGAAATATAGGCATACAGCACCGGGATGGCAACCTGAATGACAACGCCAAACACCAACATCCAGACCAGTGCGATGGTTGGGGCGTTGATGCTCACCGCCACCAGTACCAAAATGAAGGCAGATAGAGGGCCAGTGATGCCCAGCAACCATTTGCGGCCAACCTTCTCGACCAACAGTGCTGCAATGGCAACACCGATCAAGCCCATCAGCGCCATCACCGAAGTCATGAAGAGGGCCGTGGATTGTGCCATGCCCGCATCGGAAAGGATAGAAGGCATCCATGTCAATGCCAGGTAGTAAACCAAGAGAATGGTCAGGAACAATGACCAAGAAACTAACGTGATCTTGGGGCTGAACCGCCAGACTTTCACAAGCTGATCGAGCCAAGACCCGGCAGAGAGACGAGGAGCCGATTCCGGATCCGGCAGAGTATAGGGTTTGGCCTCGGCACCTGTTCGGCTGACCAAATCATCAATGACCTTGGCGGCCTTGTCACGTTGGCCGGCGCGGACCAGATACAGCGGTGACTCCGGAACACTTCTGCGGATCCAAAACACCAGTAGGGCAGGAAGCACCATGACGGCAAGAATGAGTCGCCAATTACCCGTAGTTGCTTGAACCCAACCGGAAATGAAGAACGAGAGCGCAGCGCCAATTGGCCACCACCCATCCATGGCGGTGAGCACTCGTCCCCGCTGTTTGGCTGGGGTGAACTCACCCACGAGAGCGTAATCAACCGGGATGCAGCCACCCAGACCCACTCCGGCAATAAAGCGGAAGGCAACGAACCAGGCGAAGCTGGGAGCCAAGGCACCCGCAACGGTGAAGATGGAGAAGATCAGTAACGTCCAAGTGAATGCCTTTTTGCGCCCGATTTTATCCGCAATGGTTCCCCAGAGGAACGCGCCAAGCGCCATGCCCAGCAGGTTACCCGTGCCCAAGAGGGCCGCGGTGGTGCGGTCTAGGCCCCACTCCGCGGCGACCAAAGGAATGAGCGCTCCATTGAGCGTGACATCCCAGGCGTCAAACATGAATCCCAGTCCACCAATGACAAATATCTTCCCCTGGACACCCCACTTCCACGGGAGATTCTGGACGATTGACTCGCCAGTGGGGAGCTTGAGGTAGTTGTTCATGAGAGGCCTTTTGACAGGTGTGGTTTGGCACGGGACGTGTTGAGCCATGAAGGCTGGGTAATATGTGCGGCGTGGGAGGAGCCGATCCTCTGCAACCGGGATCAACGCTACGCGCTGAATAGGGTTTGCACAGAATATCCCTTGACTTTTTCTTGCTTCTTGTCCCGTGAAACGGCAAATTCTGGCGGTTCGGATTTTGATTCAGACCCATGTTCAAAGGCTGTTCCGGTGCGGACCATCCCGGGGTAGGCTCTGAATATGGGAGTAGATTGGACCGCTCTCGAAGAGGCGATACGGGTGTCGGCTCTTCGCCAGGCGGAAGAGATTATTAACCACCACCCGGACGAAGTGTTCTACGCGATCGCCCTCGATGGGGTGAGCGCCGATGAAACCGACCATATCGATTTGCCGGTTCTAGCCCTGAATTCCGAACAAGCCTTAACACGTGCCCTCAGCGGCGACGACGTGCAAACAGTTGAAGAGGACTTCGACGAGGAAAGCGACGAAGAAGGCTTCGAGGAACGTGCCGACGGTGACAACAACGGTTCTGACCGGGACACTCATCTCCACGACAACGATGTAATTCGTGATGAAGATGACGACGACGATGACGATGACGACGACGATACTGACTTCGACGACGATGAAGATATCGACGAGGTGCTTAAGGAATTTGACGCCCTGACTTCTGATGCGGAACAAGGCTATTTCTCTTCCAAATGGAATCCGGCGGACTGGCAGTGGAGTCCGATTGAGCTCTTTGATGAGTCAGCAACGTCGCTTTGGAACCAGGCGCTGACCAGCGTGGCCAAGGATCATGGCTGGGAAAAGACCAACCAGCTGTATTACGAAATGCTCATCCGCGTCACCGAATCGTTGCGCTCCGCCCTTGCCGTGGGGCGAAACGCGGATATCGTCGTTTACCTTTCCGATGAGGAACATGGCGACGCCTTGCTGCGAAGGTGCCTTACCGATGCTCAGTTGGCGAAGCACTTCCCGGAACTCGCGCATTAGTCGAATTCGATGGGTGGATTCGCTGGATGGCTAAGCCCGGTCAGAAAGGTGGAATCGTCGCTACGAACTGCGCAGTCCATAGATATCACACCGACTGAATTACCCTAGCGACATCGATCTATTCTTGCCGCGCGGCCGGAAAACGACGGCACTTCACCCACAACACATTGGGACTAATAACGCTTCAAAAACCTCTGAGAACTCGCATGAAGGTGCCAGTTTCCATGAACCGCGAGCCCCGGAGACATCGCAGAAAATAGGCGCTTGTTCCCCTCCAGAGTCAGGGAAATACATCATGAACCGCAAACGCATCATTTCCATCTCATCATCTGCGGCGCTGGTACTTGGTGCCGCAATGTTGCTGGCTGGCTGTGGGGGCAACACCGATACAACCAGCAGTCCGGCCACAACAGCGGTGGATGGCGGCGGTTATGCGCCCCCATCGAGCAGTACCGTGTCCTCGAGCACCGCGGCAGCAACGGTTGACGTGAAAACGGGATCAACGAACGTCGGGAACATCGTGGTGGACGCAAGGGGCATCAGCCTGTACGTCTTCACCAAGGATGTCAAAGGCACCAAAACCAGCGCATGCACCGGAGAATGCCTGAATGCCTGGCCCATCGCCACCACCGCCAATGCCACGCCGACGATGGACGGCGTCACCGGAGAAGTGGGAACCATCACTAGTCCCGACGGTCAGAAGCAGCTGACGATCAACGGCATGCCGCTGTACTACTTCTCGCAGGATACAAAGCCCGGGGATATTTTGGGTCAAGCGGTGCAAGGGATCTGGTACGTGGTCACGCCCGCGGGTGAAATGGTCAAGTAACGCCGCCGCCACACAAGCGGGCTGCCGTGGGGCTGGGCGCTAAGATGGGACCTGCACCCCCCTCAAACTGCACCATGGGAGACCCTTGTGAGCCGTATTGTCCTTGATCGCGTCCCGATTCGACGGGCTCTGATTTCCGTCTATGACAAGAGCGGATTGGAGGAACTGGCAGCAGGTCTGCACGCCGCAGGAGTCGCACTGGTCTCCACCGGTTCCACGGCCAAGCGCATTGCCGCCGCCGGAATCCCGGTCACCGAGGTTGAGGAAGTTACCGGCTCCCCGGAGATGCTTGACGGTCGAGTCAAGACCCTGCACCCGCGTGTACACGGCGGAATCCTTGCCGACCGTCGAGTGCCGGAACACATGAAAACTCTCGACGACATGCAGATCGAGGCCTTTGACCTCGTCGTGGTGAACCTTTACCCGTTCGTCGACACCGTTCGCTCCGGCGCGGAAAATGACGACGTTGTTGAGCAGATCGACATCGGCGGACCCGCCATGGTGCGTTCGGCAGCCAAGAACCACGCGGCCGTCTCCATTGTTGTTGACCCGGCCTACTACTCCGAGGTCATCGCCGCAGCTTCGGTCGGTGGCTTCGATCTGAAGTCGCGTCAGCGTCTGGCCGCCAAGGCCTTCGCCCACACCGCAGCCTATGACACCGCTGTCGCATCATGGACCGCAGCGCAGTTCCTCGACGAGGACGGCGACGGAGTCATCGACTGGCCCGCATACTCGGGTTTGGCCCTGGAACGCTCCGAGGTTTTGCGCTACGGCGAAAACCCGCACCAGCAGGCAGCTCTCTACGTGGACAAGGCAGCACCGGCCGGCATCGCCCAGGCCGACCAGCTCCACGGCAAGGCCATGAGCTACAACAACTACGTCGACGCCGATGCGGCATTGCGTGCAGCCTTCGACTTCGAGGCCCCGGCCGTCGCAGTGATCAAGCACGCCAACCCGTGTGGCGTGGCAGTGGCTTCGGCCGATGCCACGGATCCGATCGCCGACGCTCACGCCAAGGCTCATGCAACGGACCCGCTCTCCGCCTTCGGTGGTGTTATTGCCGCGAACCGCACCGTGACCGCTGGCATGGCCAACACCATCAAGGACATCTTCACCGAGGTTGTTATTGCGCCGGACTTCGCGCCGGAAGCGGTGGAAATCCTCTCCAAGAAGAAGAACATCCGTCTGCTGGCCCTGCCCGAGGGCTACGGACGCTACCCGAGCGAAATCCGCCAGGTTTCCGGTGGAGTGCTCGTCCAGGTGTCGGATAAGGTCGACGCCGATGGCGACGACTCGGCAAACTGGACCCTGGCAGCAGGCGAAGCAGCCGACGCTGCCACCCTTGCGGATCTTTCCTTTGCTTGGACCGCGGTGCGTGCCGCGAAGTCCAACGCCATCCTGCTGGCCAACAACGGTGCAGCAGTGGGCATCGGCATGGGCCAAGTCAACCGCGTTGACTCCTGCAAGCTTGCCGTTGAACGCGCCAACACCCTGGGCGTCACCGTGGAATCCACGGTGGATGCAGCCGGTGGCGCCTCCGGAACCGAGGGAGTTTCTGCCGAACGCGCCCGCGGCGCGGTGGCTGCCTCGGATGCCTTCTTCCCGTTTGCCGACGGACTGCAGATCCTGTTGGACGCCGGTGTACGTGCAGTGGTGCAGCCGGGCGGATCGGTCCGCGATGAAGAGGTTATTGCCGCAGCAAACGCGGCCGGCATCACCATGTACTTCACCGGTGCACGCCACTTCTTCCACTAGAAAAAACGTCACTGATCACCAGTGATCATGATGCCGCCGCTTTCCCCTATCCGGGGAAAGTGGCGGCAGTTTTTCGTTAACGGCGGTGGCCCCGAGCGAATCGCCCGGGGCCACCGTGGTCAACGGCTATTGCGGTGTTGACTAGCGAGTCTTATTTACCTTGACAAAGAAGGAAATGGCCAACCCGATCGTGGCCAATACGGCACCGATGATGAAGGAGACATGGGCGCCGGAGAACAGTGCGTGGGCTAGGTCCGATCCCGCTTCCAGCTTTGCGGTGGATAACAGGGACATGACCGTCACGAAGATGGTCGTGCCGATGGCACCACCGAGCTGCTGGCCGGTGTTGAAGATGGCCGAACCATGGCCGTAGAGCCGCGGCTCTACGGTGGACAGAGCCGAGGACATCAGTCCGGTCATCAGCAGGGCGAGTCCGACGGAGAAGACCACGTGGTTAAGCATGAACATCCACAACGCGGTGTCCGAATCCACGGTGACATACATCCACTGGCCAGCCGCCAACATGGCAGCACCTGGAATCAGCACCGGACGCGGGCCGAAACGGTCGTAGATGCGTCCGAAGATCGGGGAGACGATGGCTTGCGCCAGACCGCCGGGCAGCAGCATCATGCCGATGGACAGCGTGCTGAAGCCGGAACCTGATTCGAGGATGATCGGCAGCATCACGATGGTACCCAGCAGGGTGCCAAAGGCAATCATGATCATGAGCAGCGAGAAGGTGAAGGTGCGGGACGTGAACGGGGTGAGGTTCAACAGTTCTTTGCCTACGCGGGTCAAACGGACCTGGCGCTTGATGAACAGGCCCAGAGCAACCAGGCCGACGACGAAGCAGCCAACGGTCAAGGCAACGTTCTCGCCCAGATGTTCAAGGGTGGAGATGCCGTAAACCAGCAGGCCGAAGGCCAGCGCGGAGAGCACGACCGAAAGAACATCAAGCGGAATCTTGCGGGCCTGTGACGGGACCTTGATGAAGATGAGGCCCAGCACCAAAATGATCACGGCCAACGGTGCCATCAAAATGAAGATGTAGTGCCAGGTGAAGGCGTTCACAATGGCACCGGAAACCGTTGGACCGATGGCCGGGCCCACGGAGATGACAATGGCGTTTAGTCCCATGATGGCCCCGCGCTTATGTACGGGAACCAGAGACAGCGTGGTGGTCATCAGCAACGGCAGCACGATCGCGGTACCGACGGCCTGGATGATGCGGGCCACCAGCAGCACGGCGAAGCTCGGTGCGAAGATGGCGAGCACGGTGCCGAGGATGAAGCTGGACAGCGCGAAAATAAAGAGGCTGCGGGAGGTGAAACGCTGTAGCAGGTAGCCGGTCGTCGGGATGACCACGGACATGGTCAGCAAGAATCCGGTGGTCAGCCACTGTCCTGCGGCCGCGGAGACGGACAAGTCCGCCATAACTGCTGGCAGCGCAACGCTGAGTACCGTTTCGTTGAGGATCATCATGAATGCGGCGAGTGCGAGTGCGCCAATGATTCCGGTCAGTTGCTTTGTTGGCAACGTTGGCGGAGCCGGCCGGGTAGGAGTTTCGGGCGGCGACATCGTGTCGTCTGCGGTCTGAGCCATCGGAGGCTACCTCTTCTGTAAGTTTTTGAACTGACAAAATCATGTCATGGTCTGACACTTTTGGTAAGCTAAACCTGTCAGAGTGTGACATGAAATATAGTGGGAGGGTCTCGCCGGCTGTCGAGGCGGCCGCTACGGGGAATGAGATGAATCGTGGGTATTCGTGAAGATCACCGCGCCCAGATGCTGCGCGAGATTCAGGGGGCCATGTTGGATCTCGTGGAGGAACGCGGCCTGGATGCCACGACGGTCGGTGACATCGCGGCTCGAGTTGGGATTTCCGAGCGGACGGTTTTTCGCTACTACGCTTCCAAGGAACATGTGCTGATGCCCGGTCAGCAAAACCTGATCGAAGCTCTGGTGGATCACAAAAGCACGTCTAGCGGCGCATCGGGGATTCTGGGGGACTTATTGTCACGCTGCCGCGAACTTTTTGCGCTCGAAGTTGAACAGAGTGATTTTCGCAGGATTTCTCGGTTGATGGTCAAGGAGCCGCAGATACTGCGGATAGCTATGCATCAAGAGCGAATCTTGGTTAAGGCGCTCAGCGAGGCGCTGACGCACCGGGGCCAGCTGAGCCAGCTTCGGGCGCTGCTAGTTGCCGAGGTAGTCACTGCCGCCTGGCGGGTTGCCTGGCAAACCTTCGGCCAGCGGGAAACTGATGGCATCGACGCCGATCCGGTAGCCATCTTTGACGAAACCGTGCGTGAGTTGGGGATGCTCTTTCCTCGAGCCTGAGCCGCAGCGCCCCTGAGTTCAGTTATGACGGGTTAACTTAACGAGGGGTTGTTCCAATGACGGTGATTGCCGCGTCTTTTCGCGGTGAAATGGGCGCGGCGGAGAACGCGTCTCTCGCCACAAAAAGTGTGTGTGCGCAGTAAATCGGGTAAGTTAGGGCTGTTGAGATCAAGTCGGAGTACACATTTCCGAGAAGACCGTTCAGGGAGACGCCACACCTATGGCCAAGATTATTTATACCCACACCGACGAAGCTCCGATGTTGGCAACCCACTCGTTCCTGCCGATTGTCGAAGCGTACGCCTCGACCGCGGGTGTAGAGATCGAAACGCGAGATATCTCGTTGGCCGGCCGCATCATTTCCGTCTTTGGTGACCACCTCACCGCAGAACAGCAGATTCCCGACGCCCTGGCAGAACTCGGCGCACTGGCCAAGAGCCCAGACGCAAACATCATCAAACTGCCGAACATCTCGGCATCCATCCCGCAGCTCAAGGCCGCGATTGCCGAACTTCAGGCTGCCGGATACGCTCTGCCGGATTACCCGGACAACCCGTCTTCCGACGAAGAGACCGACGCCCGCGCGCGTTATGACAAGATCAAGGGCTCAGCAGTGAACCCGGTTCTTCGCGAAGGCAACTCGGACCGCCGCGCCCCGTTGAGCGTGAAGAACTACGCCCGTAAGAACCCGCACACGATGGGTGCCTGGACCGCAGAGTCCAAGACTAACGTTGCCACGATGGCCGAAGATGACTTCCGTGCCAACGAGAAGTCAGTAGTTATCACCGAAGCGCAGACCCTCTCGATCCGCTTCGTTGGCGAAGACGGCGAAGTTAAGGTCCTGAAGAAGGCCCTTCCCGTCCTGAAGGACGAGATCATCGATGGCACCGTCATGCACGCAGCATCGCTGGACGCCTTCTTGAAGGACGCCATTGCTCGCGCCAAGGCCGATAACGTGCTCTTCTCGGCACACCTGAAGGCCACGATGATGAAGGTCTCTGACCCGATCATCTTCGGCCACGTGGTGAAGGCCTACTTCTCCGAACTCTTCGAAACTTACGGCGAGCAGCTTGAAGCTGCGGGCCTGAGCGCAAACAACGGCCTTGCCGCCATCCTCGGTGGGCTCGACGAGCTGGCCGACGATGTTCGCGCCGGTGTTGAAGCACTGATCGCCAAGGGCTTTGCCGAGGGCCCGGACATCGCCATGGTCGATTCCGACAAGGGCATCACCAACCTGCACGTCCCCTCGGATGTCATCGTTGATGCCTCCATGCCGGCCATGATCCGTTCCTCGGGCCACATGTGGGACAAGGAAGGTGCGGAGCGCGATACCCTCGCCGTTCTGCCGGATTCCTCGTACTCGGGCATCTACCAGGTGGTCATCGAGGACTGCCGCGCCAACGGCGCCTACGACCCGACCACCATGGGTACCGTCCCGAACGTCGGCCTGATGGCTCAGGCTGCCGAGGAATACGGATCTCACGACAAGACCTTCGAGATCAAGGCCGCCGGCCACGTCCAGATTCTGGATGCCGCAGGTGGCGTGCTTCTGGAGCACCAGGTCTTCGCCGGCGACATCTGGCGCGCCTGCCAGACCAAGGACGTGCCGGTGCGCGACTGGGTCAAGTTGGCCGTCAACCGTGCCCGTGCCTCGGCCACCCCGGCCGTATTCTGGCTCGATGAGACCCGCTCGCACGACCGCGTGCTGATCTCCAAGGTTAACGAGTACCTGGCTGAGCATGACACCGAGGGACTGACCATCGAGATTCTCTCGCCGGTGGCCGCAACTCAGTACACCATCGATCGCATTCGCCGCGGCGAGGACACCATCTCGGTGTCCGGCAACGTGCTGCGCGACTACCTGACCGACCTGTTCCCGATTCTCGAATTGGGTACCAGCGCCAAGATGCTTTCCATCGTGCCGCTGATCGCCGGTGGCGGACTGTTCGAGACCGGTGCCGGTGGTTCGGCTCCGAAGCACGTGGCGCAGTTGGTCAACGAAAACCACCTGCGTTGGGATTCCTTGGGCGAGTTCCTGGCCCTGGCTGTCTCCTTCGAGCACCTGGCCAACACCTCGGACAACCCGCGTGCGCAGATCCTTGCCGACACCTTGGATGCGGCTACCGGCACCTTCCTGCTGGAGAACAAGTCGCCCAAGCGCAAGGTGGGCGAGCTGGATAACCGCGGCAGCCACTTCTACCTGGCCAAGTACTGGGCCGAAGAGCTCTCCGCGCAGACCAAGGATGCCGAGCTGGCAGCGGACTTCAAGGCCGTCTCCGAAGCACTGGGCAGCAACGAGGAAGCCATCGTGGCCGAACTCGCAGCAGTTCAGGGCGCCCCGGTTGATCTGGGCGGTTACTACCGTCCGGTTGAGGCCAAGGTTGTTGCCACCATGCGCCCCAGCGCAACGCTGAACACCGCACTGGAACTGCTCACGAAGTAGTTTCACGCCTTCAACGCACTACGGCACGGGCCGCCACCTTCCTTTTCGGAAGGTGGCGGCCCGTGCCGTTTGTGGTTGATCAGAGCCCGCGGCCCACTTCCCAGATGCTCTCCGAGGTGCCGGTCAGCAGGGCATTCACCGAGACCGCCTGGGCGTCGGTGAACGAGGCGATGTAATCCACGATCGCCCGGGACCTACCCAGTCGTCGGATCTCGCTTCCCGACGCGTTCGGAATGGCATCCGGGGACTGGATGAACAGCTGCTGATACTCGGCCGTTGCCGCCTCGACGGAATCCAGCAGCCGGCGCGGTGCGCGGGCGGAATCCTGTGGATCATCCAGCCAGGCGGACAAGCCCTCGGCCAACGACTTGATGATGCGAGTTTGCCCGCGCTGGTACAGCGCCAAATCCGAGCGCTCCAGCACAAAGCGTTCGTGTACAAATTTGAGCACCACCACATCATGCCAGGCCTCGTCGGCCAACCGGACATGCCCGCTGCGGATTTCCGGATTCTTCTCCACTGCGATCGAGCCCTGCAGCCTGTCGATCCAGCGCCGGGTGAAGGCGGTGACGGTGCGATCGGCATCAAGCCCGCCGTCATAGGGCAGGGACAACAGCCCCTCCACCAGATCGTTGTCCACCCGCTGCACCGAGGCGCGGAAGGCCTGCGCATCGGCGATCCACGGGTCCTTGGCAGCAACCCGGCGCCAGGCGCGCTCGAGCTCATGGCCGGGTAAACGTCGGTCAAGATCGCGCGCATCCAGTGCCGAGAGCTCGGGGGCGGCATCAAGCCAACGACGCAGCTCGGTGGATACGAGGGAATACTGCAGCACCCCGGCCCGATAGAAGTCATCGAGGTCATGCACCGCATAGGCAATGTCATCGGCAATGTCCATGACCGAGCATTCCAGGGTCTGCTGGTGTTCGGCGATTTGCGGGAACACCGAGAGCACATCGGCCATCTCCGCCGACTCGATGTCATAGGCCGAGAACTTGAGTGCGGGGTTGCCACCGCCAACCCCCACGCCACGCGGCAGCAGCTCCGGTGGTCGGGGCGGCATCGTCCGCCAGGCATTGCGGGTCCACGGGTACTTCAACACCGCCGCGCGTACCGCACGGGTCAGGTTCAGCCCCCGCGGGCTCGCATCGCAGCTGTCCAGCGCGGTGAGGATGCGGAAAGACTGGGCGTTCCCCTCAAAGCCGTCGGGCAAGCCGAGGAT
The DNA here is from genome assembly GCF_019285735.1 of Paeniglutamicibacter sp. Y32M11. Classification (GTDB taxonomy): domain Bacteria; phylum Actinomycetota; class Actinomycetes; order Actinomycetales; family Micrococcaceae; genus Paeniglutamicibacter. The sequence goes on from NZ_CP079107.1 coordinate 770,235, forward strand.
GTTGCGGGCCGCCCGGTCGAGTTCCTGTTCACCCAGATGCCCGAAGGGTGGGTGGCCCAGGTCGTGGGCGGCGGCCGCTGCCTGCACCACCACCGGATCGCAACCGCCGAGTTCGGCAACCAGGGCGCGCGTGGGTTCATCGGTGGTACGCAGGCCGATGGCGATGGAGCGAGCCACCGCGGAGACCTTGAGCGTGTGAGTGAGCCGGTTATGCACCACGGTGCCCGCCCCGGCCTGCGGGATCACCTGCGTCACCGCCGAGAGCCGGGAGAAGTAGGGGGAGAAGCGGATGCGTTCGATGTCGACGCGGAATTCGTCTTCTCCGGGCCGCGAGTCCTCGCCGATTGACCGTTCCCTGCCGCCGCTTTGGTGAGTTGTGTTCCTGTAGTCCATGGTGCGCACCAGCCTAATTCACCCGATGGCTCTGCCCGGGGCGACGCGACACAATCGCGGGCGATCCATCGCCGTAGATCGGTCGGGGGAAAACACATCGGGTGCCCATCCTTGTGGACGGGCACCCGATGTTCAAACTACGTTAGCGCGAACGCGGTGGTCCTTAGACTCGCGCCGGCAGTGGAACCGAGATTTCCGGTACGTGCCGCACGGCGCCCTTGTCCGCCGACTGAGCGAAGGCCGCGTAGGCGCGCAGGGCCGGGGAAACCACGCGTTCGCGGTCGCGGGGCCGGTAGCCGATGCTCGATTCGAGCAGCTCGCGGCGGCGGGCCAGCTCATCGTCGCTGACCTCCAGTGTGATGGAACGGGCCGGGATGTCGATGGAAATGATGTCACCGTTTTCCACCAGCGCGATAGCGCCACCGGCGGCGGCCTCGGGCGAGACGTGGCCGATCGACAGCCCGGAGGTGCCTCCGGAGAAGCGCCCGTCGGTGATCAGTGCACACTTGGCGCCCAGACCCAGTCCCTTGAGGAACGAGGTGGGGTAGAGCATTTCCTGCATGCCCGGGCCGCCGCGCGGGCCCTCGTAGCGGATCACGACGACGTCGCCGGCGACGACGGTCTTGCTCAGGATGGCGGTGACGGCGTCGTCCTGGGATTCGAAGACCACGGCTGGACCGGAGAACTTGAAGATCGATTCGTCCACACCGGCGGTCTTCACCACGCAGCCGTCAACGGAGATGTTGCCGCGCAGCACGGCCAGCCCGCCCTCGACGGTGTGGGCATGCTCAACGGAGTGAACACAGCCGTTTTCCGCGTCGGTGTCCAGGGTGTCCCAGCGCTCGGACTGTGAGAAAGCGGTGGCCGAGCGGACGCAGCCCGGGGCTGCATGGAACAGTTCGATGGCCGTCTCGGTGGCCTTGCCGCCACGGATGTCCCAATCATCGAGCCAGGAGCGCAGATCCGGGCCGTGTACGGAGCGGACGTCATGGTTCAGCATTCCGGCGCGGTCCAGCTCGCCCAAGATGGCGGGGATGCCGCCGGCGCGGTGGACATCCTCGACCAGATAGACGCCATTGGGGGCGACCTTGGACAGGCACGGGGTGCGGCGTGAAATGGCGTCGATGTCATCGAGGGTGAAATCGAGTTCGGCTTCCTGGGCCGCGGCGAGCAGGTGCAGGATCGTATTGGAGGATCCGCCCATCGCGATGTCCATGGTCATGGCGTTCTCAAACGCGGCACGTGAAGCGATCGAGCGTGGCAGTACCGAGTAATCATCCTCGAGGTAGTGCGCGTTGGTGATCTCGACGATGGCCTTGCCGGCATCCTGGTAAAGGGCGCGGCGAGCCGTGTGCGTGGCCAGCGTGGTGCCGTTACCCGGCAGCGCCAGACCCAGCGCCTCGGTGAGGCAGTTCATGGAGTTGGCGGTGAACATCCCCGAGCACGAGCCGCAGGTGGGGCAGGCATTCTCTTCGAGGGTCAAGAGGTCGGCGTCGGAGACGGATTCGTCCACGGCGTCGGCGATGGCCGAGATCAGGTTCAAGCCCTTGCGCACGGTGCCGTCAATCAGGACCGCGGAGCCACCCTCCATCGGCCCGCCGCTGACAAAAACGACCGGGATATTCAGGCGCAGTGCCGCCATCATCATGCCGGGGGTGATCTTGTCGCAGTTGGAGATGCAGATCAGTGCGTCGGCGCAGTGCGCGTTCACCATGTACTCGACCGAGTCGGCAATCAGTTCGCGCGAGGGCAGCGAGTACAACATTCCGCCGTGTCCCATGGCGATGCCGTCATCCACGGCGATGGTGTTGAATTCGCGCGGGATGCCGCCGGCCTCGATGATCGCCTCGGAAACGATGCGGCCGACGGGCTGGAGGTGGGTGTGGCCGGGAACGAATTCGGTGAAGCTGTTGGCTACGGCAATGATCGGCTTGCCGAAGTCGGAGCCTTTAACGCCGGCTGCTCGGAGCAGGGCGCGGGCGCCGACCATGTTGCGGCCGTGGGTGACTGTGCGTGAACGAAATGGAGGCATAGAACATGTTATCCAGTACCGGTCCCCAGGCGGAAGTCGCTCGTAATACTAGTAGTGGCAGTGATAGATTTGGAATCATGAGCACCGAACGCCGGCAGGAGCTGGGACAGTTCCTGCGCGATAGACGCAGCCACCTCGTCCGCGCGGAACTCGGGCTTCCGCCGATCGGGCGCAACCGCACCTTGGGTCTGCGCCGGGAGGAAATTGCCGCCTTCGCCGCGGTCAGCGTCACCTGGTACACCTGGCTTGAACAAGGCCGAGACATTAACGCCTCCCGCCAGGTCCTCGAATCCATCGCCCGCGTGCTCACCCTGACCTCCGCCGAAGCGTCGTACCTACTAGCCATGGGCGGATATACGCCCAGTCCCGTCACCGAGGTCAGCTCGATTGAGCAGGCTCCGGAGCACCTGCAGCGGCTGCTTGATGCCTTTGATTTCCCGGCGTTTGCCGTCGCCCCAGACTGGGGTATCGCCGGGTGGAATCGTGCCTACACCGTGCTGTACAACCGCATCTCGGCGGTAGATCCGGGGGACCGGAACCTGCTCTGGCTGATTTTTACCGACCCCTACCTGCGCAAGATGCTGCCGGACTGGGAAGAGACCTCACGGCACTTTGTGGCGGAGTTCCGTGCCGAGGCTGGAGCGCGACTCGGCTCCGCCGCTCATACAACGCTGCTGCGGCGCCTGAGCGAGGCCAGCGGGCAGTTCGCCAAGCTCTGGGCCGACCGCGGTGTGGAGCGCTTTGCCTCCCGGCAGCGGGTCTTCCTGCATCCGCTCGCCGGCGAGCTGGTTTTTGAGCAGCACCGGCTGGTGCCCTCGGACGCACCGGAATTGCATCTGGTGATGTACGTGCCGGTGGCAGGTACGCAGACAGCCGATCGGCTGCAAACGTTACTGGCGGAGCACACCGCCTGAGCAGCTCGCCGGTGCCCGAAGCCACAATCGCATCACGCTTCGCCTGGTTAATGGAGCGACAGTGAAGCGTCGGTCATCCGTTTGATTGGTTCCGCGCGCCAGTAGCGTTATGCGGCCCTTGCGGTGCCCGGTGAATGCTGGTCACGCTCCGGACGATGGTTCCGTGCGACGTCACGGACGCTTCACAGTGATCTGTCCACCGTCATATAAAATCCCAAAATCCTCACCAAACAAAGGAAATCGCGAGCGGCCGGGCTGTAACAATGTGTCCCCGAGCACCGCCCGAAGATGACGCCCCGCGTTCATGTGAAGTGTTTTTGCCCTTCGTGACGAGGGCCCTCGAGTGCCCCTTGCGCAGCGTGCTGATGGTGTTTCAAGATGGACACATCAACCATCAAGAGCGGCTGAGAGATCTGGCTCGTTGACGCCGCAGCAACCATCACGTGATGGCATTCCTCCTTCAAGAGGATGTCCATCAATGAGGGTGCTAAGGCCAGAAGCGATGGAGCCGCTTCAGCGTTCGCTCACCATCGCCGCAGGACACCCCACATGTGGGTCCCAGCGGCTTTTGTGTCGACCCCACTGAGGCCTCCCTCGAATCAACGAGGAGTCCCACATGAGCATTGCAACAAGCGTCGCACCACCGTCGCTGTCTTATGAGTTGTACCCACCGGCTAGCCGTGATGCCAGTGAAAGCGTGTTCAGTACCATCGCCGCGCTGGAGAGCACCGATCCGGACTATGTGTCGGTGACCTACTCCGGATCTCCAACCCGTCGCGCTGCCTCACTGGAACTAATTGACCACTTGATCCGCGACACCCGACTGCGTCCGCTGGCCCACCTAACCTGTGTGGGGGAGAGCCGGGAGTCCCTACAGAACCTGGTGCGCCACTTCATTTCCCTCGGGGTGCGCGGAGTGCTGGCCCTGCGCGGGGACCTGCCCACCAAGAGCGATGAATGGCGCGGAGAATTTCCATTCGCCCGGTACCTCATCGAACTGATCCGTGAGGTCGAGGCCGAACATTCGGCGGCCCTGGCCGGCGGCAGGCTCGGTGTGGGTGTGGCCGCTTACCCGATTCGGCATCCGGAATCGCCCTCCTTTGACCACGACATCGAGGTGCTCCTGGCGAAGGAACGTTCCGGCGCCAACTACGCCATCACTCAGGTGTATTTCCAAGCCAGCGAATACACCAACCTGGTGGAATCGGCGCAACGAGCCGGGGTGACCATCCCGATTATTCCCGGCGTCATTCCGCTGAACTCGCTGAAGCGGCTGAATCGGTTGGCCTCCATGACCGGGGTGTGCCCGGATCCGGAACTGGCCCACGCACTGGAAACCGCCGATTCGGAGGCCGAACGCCATCGCATCGGCGTGGCAGCAGCGGTGAACCTGGCCCGGCGCGCCTTCGACGATGGCGCTCCGGGAGTTCACCTGTACACCTTCAACGATCATCGTGGCTCCCTCGATGTGGTTGAACAACTGGAATTGCCACGCACTCGGGCCAAGGTCACCCGCACGTGGGCCACCCGCGCCGTGGCCTAAAGAACCGCCCCACCAGCTCCACCACCCACCGAACTTTTAAGCATCACAACACTCAGGAGAAATACCATGTCGAAGCAGACCTTCCCCGCCGCATCCATCCTCGGTTACCCACGCATCGGTCCTCACCGTGAACTAAAAAAGGCCCTCGAAGCGCACTGGGCCCAGCAGACCGACGAAGCCACCCTGCACGCCGCGGCTCGCGAACTGCAGAGAAACAATCTCGCGAAGCTCACCACCCTGGGACTTGGTGCCACCGATGCATCGCTGCCCGGTGACTTCGCCTATTACGATCAGGTACTGGATACGACCATCGCGCTCTCCGCTGTGCCGACCCGCTTCGCGGACCTCGCCGCAACCGACGGCACCATCAATACCGCCGGCGCATTTGTCCTGGCCCGCGGCGATGAATCCCGCGCCCCGCTGGAAATGACCAAGTGGTTCGACACCAACTATCACTACCTCGTGCCGGAGATCGGTGAAAGCACCCCGATCAAGGCCAACGCCGCAGCATTGGTGGAATCTTTCACCGCCCACCAGGCTAACGGCACCATCATCCGACCCACGCTCGTGGGACCCATCAGCTACCTGCTGCTGGCCAAGGCCGAGGACGGCGCAGCAGCCGACTTCGATCCGTTGGTGCGCCTGGATGACGTGGTAAACGCCTATGTCGAGATTCTTGCGGCGCTGGCCGCTGCCGGTGCCCCGTGGGTTCAGCTTGATGAGCCAGCCTTGGTCACCGACCGCGGTGCCGCACTGGCCGTTCCCGGCGCTCTGGCCGAATCCGTCTACACCACGCTGGCCGCGGCCACCGAGCGCCCGGCCCTGCTGGTGACCTTGGGCTACGGCACCGCGGGCAACGTCGAACGCCCGGGCGAAACTCAGGGCCTGCTGGCCCGCGCCGGTGTTGACGCGGTGCACGCCGACCTCGTCCGTGGGACATTGCCCACCGCAGACTTCCTGGGCGATCTGGCCGGCTCCACGCTGGTGGCGGGCATCGTTGATTCACGCAACATCTGGCGCAACAACCTCACCACGTCACTGCAGACCCTGCAGGGGCTGCGCGCCGAGGTTCAGCGGGCCGGCGGGTCGCTCGCCGTGGGTACCGCCACCTCGTTGCAGCACGTCCCGCACGATGTCGCCCTGGAAACCCAGCTGCCGGCACACCTCCCCGAATGGCTCGCCTTCGCCAACCAGAAGGTCTCCGAGGTCATCACGCTGGCCAAGGGCCTGAACGACGGGCAAGAAGCAGTGGTAACGGAATTGGCAGAAGCCGACGCTGCCATCAAGAACCGCGCCGAGTTCGCCGGAACCACCGTGCCAGCTGTCCGCACCCGCCTGGCCAACCTGACCACCGCCGACTTCTCCCGCTCGGACGCCACCACCCGCAAGGTAGCGCAGGAGCAGGCACTGGACTTGCCGCTGCTGCCCACCACCACCATCGGTTCCTTCCCACAGACCGTGGAGGTCCGCTCCGCCCGTGCCGCGCACGGCGCCGGTACCATCAACGACGCCGCCTACGAGGGTTTCTTGAAGGAAGAGATCGCCCGCGTGGTGGCCCTGCAGGAAGAACTGGGTCTGGATGTGCTGGTCCACGGCGAGGCCGAGCGTAATGACATGGTCCAGTACTTCGCCGAAAACTTCGACGGCTTCGCCGAAACCTCCAACGGCTGGGTGCAGTCCTACGGCTCGCGGGCCACGCGTCCCTCGATCCTCTGGGGAGACGTCTCCCGACCGGCCCCGTTCACCGTCCCGTGGATCTCCTACGCGGCATCGTCGACCAACAAGCCGTTCAAGGGCATGCTCACCGGTCCGGTCACCATCCTGGCCTGGAGCTTCATCCGCGACGACGAGCCGCTTTCGGTCTCCGCCAACCAGGTGGCCCTGGCCCTGCGCGATGAGATCGCCGACCTCGAGGCCGCCGGCATCTCCATCATCCAGGTCGATGAGCCGGCATTGCGCGAGCTATTGCCGCTGCGGGCCAAGGATCAGACCAAGTACCTGGGCTGGAGCGTGGATTCCTTCCGGCTATCCACCGCCGGAGCCGCGGACAGCACCCAGATCCACACGCACCTGTGCTACTCCGAATTCGGGGAGATCATCAACGCGATTGACGCCCTGGATGCCGATGTGACATCGATCGAGGCCGCACGTTCCCGGATGGAGGTCACCGAGGATTTGACGAACTTCGGCTTCTCCCGCGGCATCGGTCCGGGCGTCTATGACATCCACGCCCCGCGTGTACCTTCCGAGGCCGAGGTTGCCGAACTGATCACCATTGCGCTGGGCTCCCTGGATGCGCGCCAGCTCTGGATCAACCCGGACTGCGGACTCAAGACCCGCGGTTACGCAGAGACCCGCGAGTCGCTGGCCAACCTCGTTGCGGCCACGGTTGCCGCACGCAGCACCCTGAGCCTGAGCGTCTAGCCTCACCACCAGCCGGCCCATCATCGCGGAGGGTGCGGCGCCACCTAGGTGCCGCACCCTCCGCATCACCCCACTTCGCATTCACTTACCACTTCGGCCCGAAAGGCACGATCATGGCCTCCAGGCAATGGCACAGCTCCACCACCGAAATTCACGCAGGCTACACACCCGCTGCCCCGCACCGCCCCATGACCGTGCCTATCTACTCCTCCGCCGCCTATCAATTCCCCGACTACGCCACCGCCGCGCAGCTTTTCTCACTCCGGCAGCCGGGCTTCACCTACTCCCGCACCGGTAACCCCACGGTGGCCGTCTTGGAGGAACGCGCCGCGGCTCTCGAGGGCGGGATCGGTGCCATCGCCACGGCCACCGGACAATCGGCGGTGGCCCTCGCGCTACTGGCGTTGCTGCAGGGCCCGGGCCACCTGGTGGCCTCCAATAAGCTCTACGGCGGCACCGTTGACCTGCTCACCGATACCTTCGCCGACTTTGGGGTCACCGTCACGTTTATCAACCCGGAGGATCCTAGCGCCTGGGCCGGCGCGATCACGGAGAAGACTCGGGGTTTTTTACTCGAATCAGTCTCCAACCCGCTAATCACGCTGGTGGACCTGCGGGCCATTGCCGAGGTCGGGCACGCCGCGGGGATTCCGGTGGTCGTGGATAACACCTTGGCCACGCCCGCTGCCTACCGGCCCATCGATTTCGGGGCCGATGTGGTGGTGCATTCGGCCACCAAGGCGCTGTCCGGTCATGGATCGGTGCTGGGCGGTTTGATCATCGACGCTGGAACCTTCGATTTTTCCGATGCCACCCGGTGGCCGCAGATCGCCGCGCCCAAGGCCCGCTACTACGGGGATTCACTGCTGGAGCGTTATGGCTCCAAGGCCTACCTGATGCTGGTGCGCTCCAAATTCCTGCACGATCTGGGGCCCACACTCTCGGCCGCCGCCGCCGCCGGAATTCTCACCGGCATCGAGACGCTATCGCTGCGTGTGACCAAGGCCCAGGCGAACGTGCTGGACCTGTGCCGGGGCCTGGCCGGGCATCCGGCGGTGGCCCGCGTGCATCACCCCTCCATCCCCACCCACCGGGACCACGCGTTGGCGCAGCGCGACTTCCCGCGCGGTACCGGTGGGGTGTTCTCCTTTGACCTCGTGGATCCGGGGAACGTCCCGGTTTTTGTTGATTCGCTACGGCTCTTCGCGCTGGCGGCAAACATCGGGGACGCCCGCTCACTGGTGGTCCACCCGGCGTCCATGACGCACTGCCGACTCTCCGACGCCCAGCTTCAGGAGGCGGGGATTAGCGCCGGCACGCTGCGCATCTCGGTCGGTCTGGAGGATGCGGCGGATCTGCTGCAGGACCTCATCGGTTCGCTGGACGCGCTGAGCACCACGCCGGCGCCACCAGCGGCAGACCTGTTGGAAACCAGCAACGCCTAAACAACCGCCCCTCCACGAAAGGATGAACCCAAAAATGAGCGAGCACAACCACGGCTTTAATACCCAGGCCATTCACGCCGGACAGGCCCCGGATCCACTAACCGGCGCGGTGATCCCGCCGATCTACCAGACCAGCACCTTTGTCCAGGACGGCATCAACGTGCTGCGCAACGGACACGAATACTCCCGCGGATCCAATCCAACGCGCAACGGCTTCGAAACTCAGCTCACCACCTTGGAGGCAGGGCACGCCGGATTTGCCTTCGCCTCGGGCATCGCCGCGGAGGACGCACTACTGCGTGCGGTGCTGGCCCCGGGGGACCACATCGTGCTGGGCGCCGACGGTTATGGCGGAACCAACCGGCTGATCAATCGACTGCACGGAAAATGGGGGATCACCAACACCCCGGTGGATATCACCGATACCGCGGTAGTTTCCGCCGCAGTGCAGCCGGGGAAAACCGCGCTGCTTTGGGTCGAAACCCCGTCCAACCCGCTGTTGGGGATTGCCGATATTGCGGCGTGGGCAGCCATCGCCCACGCTGCCGGTGCCCTGTTGGTGGTGGATAACACCTTCTCCACACCCTTCCTGCAGCGGCCCCTGAGACTGGGCGCGGATGTGGTGGTGCATTCGACCACCAAGTACATTGGCGGGCACTCCGATGTGTTGGGCGGCGCGGTGATTGTTTCCGATGCAACGTTCCGTGGCGAGACCTTGGCAGCGGCGGTGGGCTTCCAGCAATTTGCCGGGGGAGCCGTGGCCGGGCCGCAGGATTGTTTTTTGGCCGCCCGCGGCCTGAAGACCCTGGGGCTGCGGATGGAACGTCACTGCTCCAACGCCGCGAGGATCGCGCGCTGGTTGGACGGGCGGGCCGAGTTGGAAAAGGTGCTCTATCCGGGGCTGCCCACCCACCCGGGGCACGAGTTGGCCAAGGCTCAATCCTCGGGCTTTGGTGGAATCGTCTCGCTGCAATTTGTTGGCGGTGAGGCCGCAGCCCGGGCCTTCGCCGAAGCCACCGAGCTCTTTGCCCTCTCGGTCTCCCTGGGCGGGGTCGAATCGCTGGTGTGCTATTCGGCGGAGATGACGCACGCCTCGGTCATCGGCACCGAGCTGGCGGTGCCACGGAACTTAGTGCGGCTTTCGGTGGGCATCGAGCAGGTGGAGGACCTGATCGCCGACCTCGAGCTCGGTCTGACCGCGGCCCGTAGCGCTACCTTGGAGCGGGTCGCCGCCTGAAAAAGTGTGGGGTGGGTGGCAAGAATCCCGACACATCGTGCTGCAACTGCGCCGGGCGGTAGTGATCGCGCGATGAACGGTAGTTCATGATCAGATTGTGGTCACGATTGGAAAAGTGTTGATCATTTTGTCATGATCGGTGCATGTCTACCCATCGAAACGTACAGCAAAAGTCCGTCCTGGACGCCGAAGAACGCAGCGCAAAAATAGCCGTGACGGTATTCCCGCTGCTGGTTCTGGCCGGCGGGGCATTGGCTCTGCTCACCCCGGAAACCTTCAGTGGATTCTCCAAGGCGGTGAATCCGCTGCTCATGATCATCATGTTCGGGATGGGACTCACGCTGACCCTGCCGGACTTCGCGCTGGTGGTGCGCAAGCCGCTTCCGGTACTGCTGGGCGTTGTGGCGCAGTACGTGATCATGCCGCTGCTGGGGCTGGGTATTTCGATGTTGCTGCAGCTTCCGCCGGCTCTGGCTGCGGGTGTCATTCTGGTGGGTTGCGCCCCCGGTGGTACCGCATCCAACGTCGTGACCTACCTGGCCAAGGGCGATGTTGCGCTCTCGGTGACGATGACCTCGATCTCCACGCTGGTGGCACCGATCTTCACCCCACTGCTGACGCTGTGGCTGGCCGGGCAGTACCTGCCGGTTGATGCCGGCTCGATGGCCATGTCCATCGTCCAGATCGTGCTGATCCCCGTGGCGCTCGGGCTCGTACTGCGTCTGGTATTGCCCCGTTTCGCCACCCTCGTTTTACCTGCCCTTCCGTGGGTATCGGTTCTGGCGATCACCGCGGTGGTCCTGATCGTGGTCGCCGGCAGTGCCGCGGCCATCTTCAGCGCCGGGGCGCTGATCCTGTTGGCTGTCATCATGCACAACGCCGGAGGCATGGCTCTGGGGTACGGCACCGCCAAGCTCTTCAAGCAGCCCATCGCCACCCGCCGCACCATGGCCATCGAGGTTGGCATGCAGAATTCGGGGTTGGCCGCCGGCCTAGCCAGGACGTACTTCAGCCCGGAGGCGGCATTGCCCGGCGCCGTGTTCTCGGTCTGGCACAACCTATCCGGCGCCATCATTGCCTCGATCTGGCGCCGCAGTAGCGCCAAGAATGCCGCGCGGGAGACCGAGGCTGCTCAGCCAGTCGCCCGCTAAGCGGTACCGGATTGACCGTCGCTGCGCTTAGCCCTCGAAGGTCTGCGGGAGAATATCGCGGTGGGCGAGCACCGAAGCAACATCAAGGAACGGATCCTGATGCAGCGCACGAAATAGCTCCGGGGCCGCGGCGATGAACAGCGAATCGGGATACAGGCACGTGCCCCAGGCAAAGGCCATCCCCGGATCGGCGACAAAATCGGGCACGATACCCTTGATCCCACGCTCGATGATCTCGTGGATCGTCAGTGTCTCGTGCGCATATTCCTGGCCGTTGACCATGCTGGTTCTCATCCCCGGAGCAGATGAGCGCGAATATCCGGCCCAGCTGCGCGTGGGCAACAGCTGGTCCGGGCCCAGCTGAGTTGTCAGGAGCTCGCGCAGGCTGTGCGCGGTGAGTGGATCCAAGGAGCCCAAGGCGGGACTCGGCGTCACGGCGCCGGGATGATCGGCGCTGTAGAGCGCCCAGAGTTCATAAAAGTTGGTTGAGGCGGTGAGCTCGACCCCCACCGGCAACAGGGCAGACCAGCGTATTGCCGCCCCCGGTTCGTTAACAACGGGCAGGAAGAGTCGAAGCATCCGCAGGGAATGGAACTCCTCGGGAATGAGGTCCCGTGCCAGCACGACGTCACGTCCTTCTTCTCTTGATCTGTCAAACAAAAGTGGTGGTGCCAGAAAATTCCGGCACCACCACCCGTTGTGTAAGTTACTAGCCCACGAGTACATCGTTGGGGTAACGGATCCCCAACTGATGGCGGATCCCGTCAAAGACGGCGATGGTATTCACCGAGTGTTCCCACGGCATGGTGGGAGACTCGTTGAGATCCTGTTGGATACACCGTGTCGCCTCGCGGAACTCGAACGTGTAGTTCGCGCCCACGGCTTCAAAGACTTCGGTCCGGGCCGGGCCATCGGCCGGGTGGATGAAGAGCTTGGTGGGATTGTGCAGCGGCGCGTTGGTACCCAACCAGCCATTGGTACAGGCCACCCGGGCTTCCCGCGTGGAGGTGCTATTGAGCGAAACCATCAGCTGCGCATGGCGTCCCTCCGGGTAACCCAACGTGACGGCGGTCTGGACATCCACCCCGTCATCGTTGACCTCACCGAGGGCTTGCACCGAGGTCGGGAAGCCGAAGGCTGCGATCGCCCAGGTCATGGGGTAAACAGCCAAGTCCAGCAGGGCTCCGCCACCGGCGTCTCGATCCCAGATACGCCACTGTGGATCGTACTCGGCGGTGAATCCCAGATCGGCCTGGACCCATGTCGGTTCGCCGAGCTCGCCGGAATCCAGAATGTCCAAGGCTCGAGCGAACACCGGGGTGAAGCGAGACCAGACGGCTTCCATCAGGAAGAGGTCACGTTCGTGGGCCTCAAGAGCCAATGCCCGGGCCTCGGCGGCATTGATGGTCAACGACTTTTCGCAGACCACATGCTTGCCGGCCCGCAGTGCAGCCATGGCGATCTCAAAATGCTGCGCATGCGGGGTGCCGATGTAAACGGCCTCGATCTCCGGCTCGGCAAACATCGCTTCGTAGGAGCCGTAGGCCCATTCAATGTCGTGTTCATCAGCGAACGCGCGGGCACGCTTCTCGGAGCGTGAGGAAACAGCAATCACATTCGCGTCTTCCAGCGACTGCAGATCGGCAACAACCTTGCCGACGATGCTTCCGGTAGAGACGATGCCCCAATTCAGTGAGCGGCCCGTGGCCTTGATCGGCGAGGGGGCTCCCGGGTGGGCGGTGGGTGGTGCCTGGATGTTGATTTCCATCGCGTGTGTGCTCCCTATGCAGTGGGCGGGTGAATTTAGAGCGTGGCGTTTGCCTCGCGGTGTTTTGCCGCCAACACCAAGTAGTGGGCGGCGTTTTCCTTCAGGTTCTCAACCTCCTCATCGCTCAACTCACGGCGGACCTTTGCGGGGACTCCTGCCACCAGCGAACGCGGCGGGACGATGGTGCCCTCAAGCACCAAGGCGCCGGCGGCCACCAGGGAGTTCTCCCCAATGACGGCCCCGTTCATGATGGTTGCGCTCATTCCCACGAGGCAGTCATGACCCACGGTGGCACCATGGACCACTGCCGAGTGACCCACCGAGACGCGCTCGCCGATGGTGCAGGGGTACCCGGTATCGGCATGCAGCACCACGTTGTCCTGGAGATTGGTGCCTGCCATCACGGTGATGGTGTCCGAGTCTCCGCGGGCCGAAACGCCATAAAAGGCACTAGCGTTTGCGCCCAGTGACACGTCCCCGGACAGCGTTGCTGTCGGTGCCACAAAAGCCGTGGGGTCAACGATCGGAGTTTTCGAATCAATGGTGATGATGTGAGCCATAACACCACTCTAGCCTGTGCTCAGCACCGAAAATGGACGCGCGGCACCGGGAGGCCAGCCGCGGTTTTGCTCTCCCGCGGTGGAGCCGTGCAGACAGCGCCCGTGCTGGTGCCGAGCCGAGGATATGATCGTAGCCAGAGACCGGCACCGGGCCGAGGATGCAGCCAGACTCAGCACGGCGTTGTGGCTGTCGCCCGCGCGATGCAGGTGAGACAAAGAACGGCGACGATGTCCGGACGCCAAAAATTCAGGAGCAGCTGGAAAGATGTGGCCGCAGCACAAGGTCGAGGTTTACGAGCAGATGGTAGCGGAGCTCCGCGCCACGCTGGAGCGTAACGCTCCCACCATTAATCCGCAGCTACGGACTCAGCTGAACGGGATCATTAATCACGCGGTGAACGCCGTCAATAACGGAGCCCCGATTGTGGCGATCGGCCTGCCTGAGCTGGAAACCGAAGAACTTGGGCTCTCGGTGCCAGCTGCACCATCCGCGACGAGTGCTATTGACGATGCCGAAACGGTAGAGGTTGCGGCGAAACCCGCCATCGATCCCTTCCGCCATGGTGCCAAGGCCGAGGCCAACAGGATGCTCAAGGCCAAGGATTTGGCTCGCTGGCTCTGGGACAGGGACATCAGCGGGGAACAGATGATGGCCTTCAGCAATAAGTGGCGCAACAAGATGGCCCGTGCCGCGGGTGTTAATCCGCCCTCAACGCTGGAAACCTGGACGGTGGCGGGGGATCTGATGGAGCGCATGGCACAAATTGATGAGGCCGGGAGCGCTTCCGGGATCAGCAAACGCCATCATCTTGATGAGCACGAGCAATGGGTCACCGAACGCTGATACAGCCGTCGTGCTGGCTGAGCTGACTTAGGAGAACACCACGGTGCGGTGCCCGTCGAGCATGACCCGGCGTTCGGCATGCCATCCCACGGCCCGCGTGAGTGTGCGTCCCTCAACGTCCCGGCCCATGGCCACAAATTGTTCGGCCGTGCGAGCATGGCTCACTCGGATCACTTCCTGATCAATGATCGGGCCCTCATCGAGGTCCGCCGTCACGTAGTGGGCCGTCGCTCCAATCAGCTTCACGCCGCGGGCGTGAGCCTGGTGGTAAGGCTTGGCTCCCTTGAAAGAGGGCAAGAACGAGTGGTGGATGTTGATGGCGCGGCCGTTCAGTGCCCGGCAGAGATCATCGGAGAGTATCTGCATGTAGCGGGCCAAAACCACCAGCTCAATATTGTGCTCAGCAACCAGTTCCAGCAGTTTCGCCTCGGCCTGAACCTTCGTTGCGGCGGTGACGGGGATGTGCACAAACTCGATGCCATGAAAATCTGCCAACGGTTTGAGATCCAAGTGGTTGGAGACAATGATCGGAACGTGCACCGGTAGAGTCCCCGCACGCTGGGAGAAGAGCAGGTCATTCAGGGCGTGAGCTTCCTTGGACACCATGATTAAGGTGCGCAGCAGAGCCCCTGCGGCGGTGAGCTTCAGATCCATGCCAAATTGCTCGCGGACCGGGCCCAATGCTTCGCGCACCGATTCAATGTCACGATCGGTGGCCACGGCGATGCGCATAAAGAAGTTATGCGTCTCGGGGCTCTCGAATTGTTGCGATTCGGTGATGTTGCAACCCACGCTTAACAACGCGCCGGAAACGGCATGGACAATGCCCGGTCGGTCGGGGCAAGACAGGGACACAATAAATTCGTTGGTGCTCACGGTGATTACGCTACATGCCCAAACCACGGCCACCGAAACCATGGCGTATTACCTGCGCTCATTAGCCGTGGACGCCAGCGCCTTCCGGGAGACGGGTCAGCAGTTTCCCCGCGGCCGCTGCCGCAGCACGTCCGGCCCTGGTCGCCCCGATGGTGGAGGCCGAGGCCCCGTACCCCACCATAAATAATCCAGGGACCTTGCTCACGGAAACCGAATCTTCGGCCATGAAAATTCCGCCTCCGGCTTCGCGCAGGCCCAGCGGCGCCAGATGGTCTAACGATGCCCGGAAGCCGGTAGCCCACAAGATGACATCAATATTCTCGGTGGTGCCGTCGGTGAAGGTGACGGCATGGTCGGCAAGAGATTTGATGCCACCGCGAGAAACTAAGACGCCGGAGTCGATGCCGTCCTGATAAAAGTCGGTGAGCGGCAACCCCGTCACCGAGACCACCGAGGTGGGCACCAAACCCGAGTGGGTACGTGAATTGACATTGGCTTCTACCTCGATGCCCCAGGCCTTGTTTTGTGGTGCTTCGCGCCACAGCGGCGGGCGACGGGTGGACCACAGAGTATCGATGCCTAACGAAGCGAGCTGCAGGAGGAACTGTGCGGCGCTGGTTCCGCCGCCGACCACCAATACCCGCTTATCCAGGAACTGCTCGGGCGCCACGAAGTCGCGGGTGTGTAATTGGGTCCCCGTGAAATCGCGTGCCCCGGGGTAATAGGGCCAATAAGGCTTATCCCAGGTGCCGGTGGCGTTGATGATGCTCGCAGCATTCAGGACTCGGCCCTGCGTGGACGTCACGGTGAATCCGTTGGCTAAAGATCCGGTGACGGTCTTGACCTTAAACGGGCGGATGACCGGTAGCGCGAACGCGGATTCGTAGTCCCCGTAGTAGCGAGTCACTACAGCGGAGGCCGGCTCGGTTGGATCCGAGGGAGTCAGGTCCATGCCGGGCAGCGAATGGAGGCCGTGGACTCGATCGAAGGTTAACGAATCCCAGCGGTGGCGCCAGGCGCCACCGGGTCCATCGTTGGCATCTAGCACCACAAAATCCTGGAACGGCACCAAACCCTTGCGTCGAAGATGGTGGGCGGCGGAGAGCCCAGCCTGCCCGGCACCGATCACGATCGTGGATAGCTGCTCACCGGGGGACGGCATGGATGCTGGTGCTCCTTGGACGATTTTTGTGACTGAAAATGCAACGGTCATCTCCTGTAACAGTCTGGCCCGCGCGCCTATTCCGTCTAAGATTGGTGACGTGTCGCAACTGGCGTTGGGTGGGGTGAACCACCGGGGAGCGACACAGGAACACACCACGGACCGCGCGCCTGGGTCTAGGGATTAATTGAAGTGCACGCTAAATCCCCGCCCGAAGAACAACACTCACCCACTGGAGTTCAACACGATGAGCAACAATTCCGTGACCAATCAATCCCTGGCCGAGCTCGACCCGGAAATCGCCGCAGTCCTCACCCTTGAACTGGGCCGTCAGCGCGACACCCTTGAAATGATCGCCTCGGAGAACTTCGCCCCGCGCGCCGTCCTCGAGGCTCAGGGTTCGGTGTTGACCAATAAATACGCCGAGGGTTACCCGGGCCGCCGTTACTACGGCGGTTGCGAACACGTGGATGTGGCCGAGAACCTGGCCATCGAGCGCGTCAAGACTTTGTTCGGTGCCAAGTTCGCCAACGTCCAGCCACACTCCGGCGCCAGTGCCAACGCCGCAGCACTCTCTGCCATGATCCAGCCCGGGGATAAGATCCTTGGTTTGTCGCTGGCTCACGGTGGCCACCTGACCCACGGCATGAAGCTGAACTTCTCCGGCAAGCTCTACGCCGTCGCGGCGTACGAGGTGGACCCGGAAACCTTCCGCGTGGACATGGACAAGCTCCGTGCCCAGGCCATCGCCGAAAAGCCGCAGGTCATCATCGCCGGCTGGTCCGCCTACCCGCGTCAGCTCGACTTCGCTGCCTTCCGCTCCATCGCCGACGAGGTTGGTGCGCTGTTGTGGGTGGACATGGCTCACTTCGCTGGCTTGGTTGCCGCCGGTCTGCACCCGAACCCCGTGCCGTTTGCCGATGTTGTTACCTCCACGGTGCACAAGACTCTGGCCGGCCCGCGTTCGGGTTTGATCCTGACCAATAATGCCGATCTTGCCAAGAAGATCAACTCCAACGTCTTCCCCGGACACCAGGGTGGACCGCTGATGCACGCGATCGCCGGTAAGGCAGTGGCCTTCAAGATTGCCGCGGGCGAGGAGTTCAAGGAACGCCAGCAGCGCACCCTTGAGGGTGCGAAGCTTCTGGCCGAGCGACTGACCGCTTCGGATGTCACCGAAGCGGGAGTTTCGGTACTCACCGGCGGCACCGATGTACACCTGGTCCTGGTTGACCTGCGTAACTCGGAGCTTGATGGCAAGCAGGCCGAAGACCTGCTGCACGAAATTGGCATCACGGTTAACCGCAACTCGGTGCCGTTTGATCCCCGCCCACCGATGACCACCTCGGGTCTGCGCATCGGTACCCCGGCACTGGCCACGCGCGGTTTCGACGCGGCTGCCTTTACCGAGGTTGCCGACATCATTGGCGTCGCCCTGCGTGACGGCTTGAATGCGGACACGGCAGCGCTCTCGACGCGCGTGAAGGCACTTGCTACCAGCTTCCCGCTCTACGAGGGCCTCGAAAACTGGTAAACGGCACCCAGCCACCCATGCACCACCCGGCACGATGATGTGCACGAGCGCATTTCTTGAAACGGAGTAACACTTTATGACCGCACAGATTCTTGACGGCAAGGCAACCGCGAAGGCCATCAAGGCCGAACTGACCGAGCGTGTGGCAGTCCTTGCCGCGCGCGGCGTCACCCCGGGCTTGGGAACCATTTTGGTTGGATCGGACCCCGGATCGACCTGGTACGTCGGCGGCAAGCACAAGGACTGCGCCGAGGTTGGCATCAAGTCGATCCGCGTAGACCTCCCCGAGGACACCACGCAGGAGATCCTGCTGGCTAAGGTCCGCGAACTGAACGAGAACCCGGAATGCACCGGCTACATCGTCCAGCTGCCGCTGCCCAAGCACATTGACCAGGACGTCATCCTCGAGGCCATGGACCCGGCGAAGGATGCGGATGGACTGCACCCGATGAACCTCGGTCGTCTGGTGGCCAACGTGAACCGCCCGATGACCTCCCCGCTGCCCTGCACCCCCAAGGGGTGCGTGGAGCTGCTGGCCCGCCACGACATCGACCTGAACGGCAAGAACGTCTTGGTCGTCGGCCGTGGCGTGACCATCGGACGCCCGATCGGCCTGCTGCTGACCCGTCGCGACGTTAATGCGACAGTTACCCTGGCCCACACGGGCACCGCCGATTTGGCCAGCCACCTGGCGCAGGCAGACGTGGTCATCGCAGCTGCAGGACAGCCGCACATGATCAAGGCCAAGGACCTGAAGCCCGGCGCGATCGTATTGGACGTCGGTGTCTCACGTGTCAATGACGAAAACGGCAAGGCCGTTGTGACCGGTGACGTGGAGCCGGCAGCCTACGAGGTCGCCTCCTGGATTTCTCCGAACCCCGGTGGTGTGGGTCCGATGACTCGTGCCATGCTCTTGGCCAACGTGGTCGAGTCAGCCGAACGCGCGGCCGGAATCTAGGTACAGCACGGCAAACAACAACGGCTCGGGCGTTCGTTTCTCTGTAAAGGGGGAGGAATACCCGGGCCGTTGTGGTTTCTCAGCGCGCGACAGGTTTGCCCCGATAAGCTGCCGCATGAGCACGTTAAACGCTCCGATTCTTCGGCGACCCTTCTCGGTGCGTGTGCGCTGGGGCTGCGGACTACTGGTGTTCGCCGCCAGTTGCTATGCGATCTTCGGATGGCTGTTAAGTGGGTCGTTTCACGATGCGGCCGGCAACCAACTTCTCTTTTACGCTGGGTTTCATGAAGGCCACATCAGTGTGCTGTCCTTCGTGCTCGGCGGACTTGCTACGGGAGCACTAGTGCTGTTGTTACTTGGTCCGTATATCTGGCGACTAAATCTTCGCCATTGGGTGTTGGACCTAACCCTCATGCTTCTGGCAAGTCTGATCGGATTGGCCTTGCTGCTCGGTACGGGCAGTGGCCTGCCTCGTGGTTTTTCTGTCGGCCTTCGTGAATCCACTAGAACCGATCATCGCGGCAGACGGGCAGCGCGTGCTGATTGAGCGCAGTGGATACGATGGGTCACTTTTGTCTGTGTGGGTTCCCCACTGACGGTTCATGTTCGTTCAGGACCCGCAGAACGAGGATTTCGGGATCGATGCGGTGCGTCCCGAAGACTGGACCCTCAACACAGCCGCACAGCCGTGGGTCCTGAGCTGTGCGGGAACGGATCTGCTCCTTGACGAAGCGAGGACAGCGACTCTGCAGTCAGACGCGCGGCGACGTACTTCCAGCGAGGTAGACGGGACTACCACCGCGGCCGGATGATCCAAGAGGAGTTCAGCGAGTAGTCTCGTCTCATGATCAACCGACGCCGCCCTCCGCTGGCCATCCTGCCGGTCGTCGTGGCGATCATTCAGCTTGTCGGAACGCATTTTGCGGCACTACGCTTCGGCGAGCCACTGACGTGGTTCGCCGTGCTTCTTCTGCTGGCGGGGCCAGCACTGTTGCTCCTACGACGTCGCGCTCCTGGACCCATGGTTGCCGGAATCGCGCTGGTGAGCTTCGGCTACATCGCCGCTGGCTTCCCTTGGGGACCCTTCGCCTTGTGTCTTGCCATCGGGCTGATCGTCTCCGTTGTGGCAGGTGACCGGTGGTGGGCCTGGGGCAGTGCAGCCGCGGCGGCACTGGCGGGGTGGAGCGTGACGTTGCAGCAGGGTGAGGGCCGACGGTTCGTCTTTGTCCTGGTGTGGTTGGTTGTCGTCTTGTTAGTGGGGGAGCTGGCCCGGAGTTTTAGGATCAGGGGCGAGGAATTCCGTCGGGCCGCCCGGGAAAGAGCCGCGCACCAGCGCGACGAGGAACGCTTGGTCTTGGCCCGCGACATTCATGATGTTGTGGCACATTCGCTCTCGATGATTCACGTCCAGGCCTCCGTCGCGTTGCACCTAGATAGGAAAGATGCGGACGCAGCCGGCATGCGCGAAGCCTTGGAAAATATCAAGATCGGATCCAAAGAGGCTCTGGCCGAAGTGCGGGAGGTTCTTGCCGTGTTGCGTCAGGACGCACCCCGCGTTCCCAGTCAACGCCTCGAACAGCTCGAAGATCTCATCACCAGAGTGCGTGGAGCAAATTTCTTGATCACCTACACACCGCCCATCCTGCCACCCCCGGACTGGGTGGATGAACGCGTGGAGAACATCCTCTATCGGGTGGTTCAGGAGTCCCTCACCAATGTTGTACGCCATGCCCACGCCAACCATGTGGAGGTGAATGTCGACATCGATGAGGGGCAAGCGAGCATTCGGGTCTCCGATGACGGTATAGGCATAGGGCCGGGACGAGAGGGCAACGGGATCGGTGGCATGCGCGAACGTTTGGCGGCCAGAGGAGGATCATTGGTCATCACAAACGCGCGGCCAGCGGCGGCAGAAACCCCGGGCACACTCGTGTCGGTATGGCTTCCCGCCACCGAGATACCGCATGCCTGAAACCACGCCAGCTTTCGACCCAAGGCCAAGGAAAAACATGATCGGCATTCTCATCGTTGATGACCAGTCACTCATCAGGGCGGGATTTTCCGCATTACTGAGTGCCGAAGAGGACATGGTGGTTCTTGGCCAAGCATCCAACGGGCTGCAGGGATTAGCCCAGGCCCGAGCACTAAAGCCGGATGTTGTACTGCTGGATATTCGCATGCCGCAGGGCGATGGGATTACAGCGGCCGCGGCCATCACGGCTGAGCCGGGTCTTGAACATACGCGAGTCATTATGCTCACCACCTTTGAGCTAGAGGACTACATCCTTGATTCCATCCGCGCCGGAGCTTCGGGCTTTCTGGTTAAAGACACCGAGCCGGAGGAGCTGATTGCTGCCGTGCGCATCGTTGTCGCGGGGGATTCTTTGTTATCTCCCTCGGTGACTCGGAAGTTGCTCGCTCAGGTCGCTGCGACCAAACCGGCGCGGATGCCCACGCATGCGGCAGCCTTTGACGTCCTGACCGAGCGCGAGCGCGAGGTGCTCTTGCTAATTGGAGCGGGCAAAACCAACGCCGAGATCGCCGAGCAGCTGTTCATCACGCCGCTGACAGCAAAAACTCATGTTTCACGCATTATTGGAAAAATGGGGGTGCGTGACAGGACCGGGCTGGTGGTGATTGCTTACGAGAGCGGGCTCATCACACCCGGCGTGCAGCCCGGTGATACGGCGGCTGGGAAGCACGGGAACTAATTCCGGAGACAGGATCGGCTGCTCCTGCTGGAGTACCGAAGGCCTTCGCAGGTGTCTCCCACGGGCCGATGCGCCACCGGGTAACCTCGACGGATAGTGGAAATAAGAGGCAAACGCCTTGTAATCCACGATCTGCTCCATAAGGAGTTACCCACCATGACTACTGCAATTATTCCGGTCCTCACGGCGCTGCCTGCCCACGCTTGGGGAAATGGCAACGGACCGGGCTGGTTTGTCCTGTTCCCGTTCCTTTGGATCCTGCTCATCGGCTTTTTCATCTTCTTCAGTCGCCGCATGTTCTGGCGTCACCGGATGCAGGGCGATCCCATGAGCGCCGAAGGCGTACTGCGCGAGCGCTACGCACGCGGAGAAATCGACGAAACCGAGTACCGTCAACGCCTGGAGGTGCTGCGCATCGGCCGGAAATAGGGGCAACGGTACGCAGCAATTGGTGCCGATCCGATAACTTTCCGAGCTGGGGGATCGGCACCTTCAACTTAACAATCTGTTGACGTGACTCAGGTAACACATGCCATCTTGGCTATATGTCTTTGGTTTGACGCTCGATGAAATTGCACCGTCATCATGCGGAAATGACCATCTTTTCGGACGGTGAGTGAAAAATTCATACGTGGATCTGAATCCACTAAATGGTGGCATTTCGCAACGATCAGGCGATACACATGCATTGCACGTAAGCTCTGATACATAGGAACCGAGACTTTCAGTTCTTTCGACTGAAATTGTCGCCCTACTCGCTACGCGGGAGCCACCCTTGAGCAGTATGAGTTCCACTTTGTCCGCCTCGACTTCTGAACAACGCGTATCGCGTGGTTCCGCCGGGGCAAACAACTATCGTCATCTGAAAATCCGTGTCCGTGACGCGGGTCTGCTGGGTCGCCGTAAGGGCCACTACATCGGACTCATCAGCGTTTTGGTAGCACTGCTGGGCGGTGCAGTCACCGGATTTGTGTTGTTGGGGCACAGCTGGTTCCAGTTGCTGATTGCAGCGGCAATCGGCATTATCCTGACCCAGTTCGCGTTTCTGGCCCATGAGGCAGCCCACCGTCAAATTCTGACGTCGGGGCCGGCCAACGACAGGTTCGGCCGATTCTTGGCCAATTTCGTGGTTGGCATCAGCTACCAATGGTGGATGAACAAGCACAACAAACACCATGCCATGCCCAATACGGTAGGTAAGGATCCGGACATTGAATGGGACACCATTTCATTCCAAACCGAGGATGCTCAGAAGCAAAAGGGATTCCTCAAGTGGATCACTGAGCGTCAGGGTTACCTATTCTTCCCATTGTTGACCCTCGAGGGTTTCAACCTGCATATGCGTTCGATGATTTACCTGTTCACCGGTGACCGGGTTAAAGATCGTCGCCGTGAGATCATTTCCATCATGGTGCGCCTGACCCTCTATGTGGCTGCGATTTACATCTTCTTGCCCGTGGGTATCGCCTCGGCCTTCATTGGTGTTCAGCTTGCCGTCTTCGGCGTGTACATGGGCGCCTCGTTCGCACCGAACCACAAGGGCATGCCGATGATCCCCAAGGACTCGCGCATCGACTTCTTCTCGCGCCAGGTCCTGACCAGCCGAAACGTCATGGGTCGCACGCGCTTCGGCAACCGCGTACTCTCACACGTCTTCGGTGGTCTGAACTACCAGGTCGAGCACCACCTCTTCCCCTCGATGCCGCGCGCCAACCTCGCAGGTGTCGCAGAGATCGTGCGTGAATACTGCTTGGAGTTGAAGGTCCCTTACACGGTCACCTCGGTGACCCAGTCCTACGGCCAGGTCATCACCTACTTGAACAAGGTAGGGCTCTCCGCCCGCGACCCGTTCGACTGCCCTATGGTTTCTGAGTTCCGCCTCCACTAAGCGTGCGGAACACTTGGTCGCCTGAGGTTGAGTGAGTCTTCTCAGTACACGTAATGCACAAAGCCCGCGGCGCCAATCGGCGCCGCGGGCTTTGTTCTTTTCATGGTCAATATGTAAATGCGGTTTTGCGGCAATTTATGACGCCGAATTCATTGGTGGTCTATAGGCATGCGTATCCGGCCACCGCGATGCCTAGTTTTTTGTGAATGACCGAGGTGTCCCCTTGAAGAACAGGCTTTCATAAGGGGGGATCTGCTCAGCCGGGAGATCTTGAATGCAGTGCATTGTAGGGGTTCTAGTGGCCTTGTGTGCTAATAATGAAAAACTGAAGATGCATTGTTTTGTATTGGCACGCGTTTTGTTTGGTGAATTATGTAAGTCATACCTAAGCTATGTTGGTGGCCCACCCAAAACCTCCCGGGCCAACCGAATGTTTCACTCCAAAGAGAGTCCCCACACTCATGACAATTCGCAAAAATATGCTGGCTGGCCTGGCCATCGTTGCCACGGCCACCCTCGGCTTGACTGCATGCTCGTCCGGCGCTCCAACCTCGGACGCGTCGGACGATGCTGGGATCACCGTGTACAACGCCCAGCATGAAAGCCTGGCCCAGGAGTGGGTCGACGCCTTCACCGCTGAAACCGGCATCAAGGTCACCATCCGCAATGGCTCGGACACCGAAATGTCCAACCAGATCATCCAAGAAGGTGCCGCCTCACCGGCGGACGTCTTCTTGACCGAAAATTCTCCCGCAATGGCGCAGGTTGAGAATGCAGGTCTCTTCGCGGATGTGGACAAGGCAACCATCGCTCAGGTTCCGGCCGATTTCCGCCCCTCCACCGGCAAGTGGACGGGTATCGCTGCCCGGTCGACCGTCTTTGTCTATGACTCAAAGAAGATCAGCGCGGACCAGCTGCCGAAGTCCATGCTGGATCTGGCAAAGCCAGAGTGGAAGGGCAAATGGGCGGCCTCCCCGACCGGAGCTGACTTCCAGGCCATTGTTGCTGCATTGCTGGAGCTCAAGGGTGAAGCTGCCACGACCGAGTGGCTCGCCGGGATGAAGGAAAACTTCACCGCGTACAAGGGCAACTCCACTGCCATGAAAGCAGTGAACGCCGGCGAAATTGATGCCGCTCTGATCTACCACTACTACTACTATGGCGACCAGGCCCAGACCGGGGAAAACTCGAAGAACGTCACCCCGTACTACTTCAAGAACCAGGACCCTGGAGCCTTCGTTTCGGTTTCCGGCGGAGGTGTACTTAGCTCTTCGAAGCACGCCGAACAGGCTCAAGAATTCCTGAAGTTCGTGACCGGCAAGGCCGGCCAGGAAATCCTGAAAACGGGAACTTCTTTTGAATACCCGGTTGGTTCCAAGGTGGCCTCCAACGAGAAGTTGGTACCACTGAAGGAACTTCAAGCACCGACGGTTGATGCCGCCAAGCTGAATTCGGCTAAGGTCACCGAGCTGATGAACACGGCAGGACTTCTGTAACCAATATGAGCAAGACCAAGTTGGTTCCTAACGCTTTAAAGGAACCGAGTATGGCGGGCGGGGGCAAAATGCCCCGCCCGCCATTGGGCGTTTCGACGCTGGCACTTCTAGCGACCCTGATCGCTCTGTTCTCTCTTATCCCACTGGGCTACGTGGTCTATATGACGGTCGTGACAGGATGGGACACTGTCGTAGAACTTGTCATCCGCCCGCGTGTTGGTGAGCTGTTGCTGAACACTGTTTTGCTGATACTGGTTACCGTGCCGATGTGCCTCGTGTTGGGAGTCGGTGGGGCATGGTTGGTCGAGCGCACGAACTTGAGAGGACACCGTTGGTGGGCGCTAGCGCTTGCTGCGCCGCTGGCGATCCCGGCGTTTGTTAATAGCTATGGATGGGCCTCCGCCGTTCCTTCGCTTGCAGGTTTAGGCGCCGGAACCCTCATCGCCACGCTGTCTTATTTCCCGCTGGTATACATCCCTGTTGCAGCCACGCTCGGACGCTTAGATCCGGCCATTGAACAATCAGCAGCCTCGCTCGGGCTCGGACCATGGACCGTATTCTTCCGCGTGATTCTTCCGCAGCTGCGCATCGCCATGGCTGGAGGCTCGTTGCTCGTGGCCTTGCACTTGCTATCGGAATATGGCGCCTTTGCGATGATCCGGTTCGACACCTTCACTACGGCCATCATGGTGCAGTTCCAATCGGCCTTCAGCGGTGCCGCCGGCAACATGCTGGCCAGCGTGCTGGTATTGATGTGCATGGTGTTGCTACTCGCTGAGGCCAAAGTTCGCGGCAACGCACGGTATTCCCGAGTCGGGTTTGGGGCACAGGGACTTGCAACCCGACTGCGCCTGAGCTGGTATCAATTGCCGGCTCAGCTGGCCTTGTTGGCTCTCATTGTTTTGTCGGTAGGGGTTCCTCTGTATTCCGTAGCGCGGTGGACCATTGCCGGGGGAGCAGAGATCTGGGAACCGGACGAGTTCTTCCCGGCACTCTTCCAAAGCCTGGGTTACGGCTTGGGGGGTGCCTTGGTGACTTGTGTGGTGGCCTTCCCCATGGCCTTCATTGCTGTGCGTCACCCCAACTGGTTCAGCAGGCTCCTGGAGCTCTCCAACTACGTCACCAGTTCGATGCCGGGCATCGTCGTGGGTCTGGCCTTTGTTACCGTGGCGATCCGTCTGGTCCCCGGAATCTACCAAAGCTCCTACGTACTGCTTGCGGCCTACGTTCTACTCTTCCTCCCACGTGCGCTGGTGAATTTGCGGGCCGGGTTGTCCCAAGCGCCCATCGAACTTGAGGAAGCCGCTCGCTCACTGGGAAAGTCGCCCGCACGGGCCTTCTTCCGCGTCACTCTGCGACTGACCGCCCCCGCTGCGGCGGGTGGGGCGGCGCTTGTGTTCTTGGCCGTAGTTAATGAACTGACGGCGACCTTACTGTTGGCTCCCAACGGCACCCGCACCTTGGCCACAGCTTTTTGGGCTAAGAGTAGCGAAATCGATTATGCGGGGGCAGCTCCCTACGCCTTGTTGATGATCCTGATTTCCATCCCCATGACCTACTTGCTCTTCCAGCAGTCAAAGAAAGCGGCCGGACAGTGACCATCCCCGTACCGAAGGCCCACAAGATTCACGGACTCATGCCCTCCGTTAAATTCCTGCGCACCAGCAATCTGGTCAAGAGCTTCGGTTCCAAGGGCGTCCTTAAAGGTGTTGACCTCGCCCTGAGCGAGGGTGGAACCACCGCTATCGTCGGTCCCTCGGGTTCGGGCAAAACGACATTGCTGCGCTTGATCGCTGGATTCGAAAATCCCGATTCCGGGACCATCGAGCTAAATAACCGCATGGTGGCCGGAGATGCTTGGATTCCGGCACACAAACGGGAAATCGGTTACGTCGCTCAAGACGGGGCGCTATTCCCACACCTCAGTGTTGCTCAAAACGTTGCCTTCGGTCTGGGGCCGGCCTGGAAAATCGCTGGCCGAAAGGCCAATGCCCGCCGTGTGGCCGAATTATTGGACATGGTTTCCCTTGAATCGGACATGGGAGAGCGTCGTCCGCATGAGATTTCCGGTGGGCAGCAACAGCGCGTAGCTCTGGCTCGAGCCCTGGCTAGGAAGCCAAAATTGATGTTGCTGGATGAGCCGTTTTCTGCGTTGGATGCCGGGCTGCGCGTGGCTACACGCAAGGCGGTGGCAGATGTCCTGCACGCAGCGGAAATTACCACGATCCTGGTCACCCACGATCAGGGCGAGGCACTGTCCTTTGCTGACCAAGTCGCCGTCATGCGTGGTGGAACCCTGGCCCAGACTGGAACGCCCTTCGCCGTCTACACTCGGCCGGCAGACCTGGACACCGCGGAATTCTTGGGGGACGCCGTCATGCTTGACGCTCAGCTCCAAGGCTCACTAGCCACCTGTTCGCTCGGCGGCATTCCGGTGCGTCACGCCATGATTCAGGGGGCCGTGCGATTGATGCTGCGTCCCGAGCAGATCCGCATCGTGGCCGATGGGAACATCAAGGGAACCGTTGTTGACACCGTATTCTTTGGTCCAGAAACCACCGTTCGTATCAGGCTAGCCCCGGTTCCCTCAATTGCCGGTGGTGGGGAAATTATTACCATCCGCCATTGGAATGCCGCTATGGCACGTCCCGGAATGGAGCTCAGGCTACGGGTCGTGGGCGAGGGCGTGGTCTTCCCGGCCGAGTAGGAAAATCAATTTAACGACGTAGGGTCGGTGTTCCGTGAGGAAGACCGACCCTACGTCGTTAATACCCTGAGACCCGAATGGTTCGGGGCTCAGGGTAGTGTTTTGCTACTTGACCGAGGTTGACTGAACCGCGGGGGCAACTCGACGCTTGTCGAAGATAGTTGCCCCGACCTCCTGCTCGGCCTGGTTACTGATCGAGAGATCAATTCCCGCGCGGTCACGCAGCAAGGAGACCGCGGTCAAAGAGATGAGCGTCATGAACAACAGATAGACGGATACCGCGGTGGTGGTTCCGGTGGCTTGGACCAGTGCTGTGGCGATCATCGGGGCAAACGCTCCGCCGATGATCGCACCAAGAGCGTAGGAAATCGAGACGCCGGAGAAACGGACCGAAGCCGGGAACAGCTCGGAATACAGGGCCGCCTGCGGGCCGTAGGCCAAGCCTAGACCGACGGCGAAGAGCGCGAAGGCCAGATACAACATGGGCAGTGACGCGGTATTAACCAACCAGAACAGTGGGAAGACCACCAACGCCTGCGAAGTAAAACCGATCTGGTAGGTGCGCTTGCGACCAATTTTATCGGCCAGGTAGCCCGAGAGCAGGGTGAATAAGAACCACATAGTTGCGGCAAAGACCACGGCCACCAGGACGTCGGTCCGCTCGAACCCGATGGGACCCTCCGGGTTGGTGGTGTAGGCCTGCAGGAAGCCGCCGGTGGTCATGTAGCCCGCGGCATTATTGCCGGCGAATACCAAAGCAGCAATGATGACCAGTAGCCAGTGCTTGCGGAAGAGCTCAACGATCGGGACCTTGGTCTGCTGCTTCTTGGCGGCGATTTCCTCGAAGATCGGCGATTCTTCCACGGCGCGACGCACCATGTAGCCGACGGCGATCAGCACGATGCTCAGCAGGAACGGTACGCGCCAGCCCCAGGCCATGAACTCTTCGCCGGGGGAGATAACTCCCGTCATCAGTGCCATTACACCCGAAGCCAGAAGCATGCCCAGCGGGACACCGAGCTGCGGGAAGGCGCCAGCACGTCCGCGACGGTCCTTCGGAGCATGCTCAACAGCCATGAGGACCGCGCCGCCCCATTCGCCGCCAGCGGAGATTCCCTGCAAGATGCGCAACAGCAGCAGCATGATCGGGGCGATGACCCCGGCCGTGGCGTAGGTGGGCAAGACTCCAATGAGCGTGGTTGCCGCACCCATCATGATCAGCGTGATCACCAGCATGGCACGGCGGCCAATCTTGTCCCCGTAATGCCCGGCCAGGAATGCGCCAAGAGGCCGGAAGAGGAAGGAAATACCCACTGAAGCGAAGGCCAGCAAGAGACCAATCTGTGCGCCGGCGGGCTTAAAGAACAGCTCGGCGAAGATCAGGCCAGCGGCGGTGGCGTAAATGAAGAAGTCGTACCACTCAATGGTGGTGCCGATGATCGTGGCAAACGCCACCCGGCGCGAGTTGGCTCGCTGGGCTGGTGTCTGGCTCTGGGCAATGCTCATGGTGCTCCTCTTTGAGCGGACTGCTCGGACTGTAAGGACCTGCTCACGTTAGCCAGATCACTAACCAGTGTCACAGACCACATAGATTGAGTAAACTTCAAATAGGTGTACAACATTTTTGATTGGACTGAAGAATGGCACGATTCTCCCTGCGCCAGCTTGAACTGCTGGCCGAACTCCCACGGCATTCAACCCTTGGGTCAGCGGCCGCGGAACTAAACATCTCCGAATCCGCACTGTCCCAAGCGATCACCTCCGTCGAAAGGATCGCCGGAGAACAGCTATGTGTGCGCCGCAAAGCGCACGGAGTACGGATGACCCCGGCGGGACAGTACTTCGCTGCCAAGGCGGCACGCATCGTGGCCGACGCCGACGAGCTGGGAGATTCCTTTCCCCGCTCAGATGGTTCGTTGCGAGGTCCGGTGTCGATGGGCTGCTTCGCGTCCTTCGCCAGCCACGTGGTGCCCTCGATTCTCGAAGGCTTTCGCGCCGTCCAGCCGGGGATTGATGTCAGCGTGAGTGTTGGCACCCACGATGATCTGCTTCCGGCCCTTGATAGTGGGGAACTGGACTTCGCCCTGGTCTACGATCTTTTGCTGCCCAGTGGTTTCACCAAACACACGCTCTATCAGACGAAGCTCGAGGTGGTGTTGCACCCCGAGCACCCGCTTGCTGCCCAAGCCTCCATTACGCTGGCCGAACTGGAGAGCGAACCATTGGTGAACTATGAATCCGAACCCAGTACCGAAAACACCCGCAGACTTTTTGCCGAGGCCGAGCTGAATCCCACTATTGCCTATTCGCTGCCACAGGTGGTGCTGGTCAACGCCATGATTGGTCGTGGGTTGGGCTACGGGCTGCTCTATGCTCGGCCCAACAATCCACCGCACACCCTGGACGGACTTCCCGTGGCCATTAGGCAACTCACGCCACCGAACAGTCCCACCTCGGTGGTGGCGATCTGGCCGCGGACCTCCACGCTCGGGCCGCGGGCAGCGGCGTTGCTGGAACACGGAAAATTGGCGATGGATGCTGCCTGGAGCCGCAACTAAATACCCGCGACTCACGAGGGGACCGGAATCAGTGTCTTGGCCAGAGCCTTAAGGCTAAATGAGGGGTGGGTCAAGGTGGCTGGATCCACGGAAATGTTCTGTCCCACGAGCTTGCGGGCAGCGATGTGATCGGCGGGCGAGTTCACCGACTCCACGGCCGCCAACGCTCCGTTGCGCAGCAGCGCGATGGAGAATTTGCCACTGCTGGGATCGCCTAGGATCACCGGTTCATCCGTCGGCTCCGAAATCCCGGCGATTTGCAGCCGTAGTGCCCCTTGGGTGCTCCAGAACCACGGGAGTTGAGCGTAACTGCTGTTCTCACCCATGATGCTGCGGGCCGCATGGCGTCCCTGATCGGTGGCGTTCTGCACCGATTCAAGCCGGGTCCTTGTACCGGTGTGCACATTGGGGAACGAGGCGCAGTCACCAACGGCCAACACTCCTGGAACCGAAGTACGAAGCGCTGCGTCCACCAAGACCCCGTTGTCCGTGGCCACCCCGGCCGCCTGCGGCACCTCGGTGCGTGGAAGAACTCCCACGCCATAGAGGACAAGATCCGCCGGATACCGACGGCCGGTGGTGGAGATGACCACCAGCCCCGCCTCATCACGTTCAATGGAGGTTACCCCCTCGTTCAAACGCAGATCGATTCCATCGGTACGGTGCCGCTCGGCGAACCACTGGGAGGCCGTCGCCGAGAGGGCCCTGCCCATGGGGCGGGAAGCAAATTCCAGCACCGTTACCTCGAGCCCGCGGGCGTGGGCGGCGGCGGCAAACTCTAGGCCAATAAAGCCGGCCCCGATGACAACAACCCTTTGAGCCGTTGCGAGTGCGCGCTGCAGGTTCTGCGCATCACGCAGTGTACGCAGAGCATGGACACCTTCGAGGGTGGCGCCCGGGCAGGACAGTGGCCGGTTCGCCGCCCCGGTGGCAAAGACTAGATGGGTGTAGTCCAGTACGGTGCCGCCATCAAGGCTCACCTTGCGTGCATCTGTGTCCACCGCGACGGCGCGGCCGGAGTGCAAAGTGATGTTCTTGGATTCAAAGAAGTCGGGTCCGCGCAGCGGCAGCGCGGTACCCTCGGCGGCAGTGCTCAAGTAGTCCTTGGACAGTGGAGGTCGCTGGTAGGGATCGGCAGATTCGTCATTAAGAACGGTGACGGCTCCGGGGTAGCCCTCGGCTCGCAGGGAATCGGCTACCTGGATTCCGGCCTGCCCGGCACCAATGATGACCGTGTGCTCAGCGCGTTTGGCGTCCATGGTGATTACACCTGATCCGCGGGGACATCTACAACGATATTCATCAAAGCTGGGGACATCTTGATCTGGCAGCCCAGGCGAGATGAATCGGTGCGCTCGGCGGTGGTGCAATCGAGCATCTCGTCCTCGTCGTCGCTGAGCTCGAGTAGCTGATCGGTGAACTCCGGGCGAACGTAGACATGACAGGTGGCGCACATGGCCTGGCCGCCGCATTCGCCGACAATTCCGTCCACGGAGTTGGTGACTGCTGCGCGCATGAGGGAGGTACCTTCGGCGACGGTGATTTCGGTGGTTGCACCGCTGGACTGGGCAAAGGTGATGGTGGGCATGAGGAACAACGCTCCTGAAGTAGGGGGAGAAATTCGAGTGGGAAGAATGGCTGGGCGTGGAGGGACGGACTATCCCCAGGTCACGGGCATTTTGGTCAGACCGCGGAAGACCCAACCGGCGTCGATGCTTTGGCTGGAGGGGTCGAGGCGAAGGTCGGGGATTCGCTCAAAGAGCGCTGGCATGGCGATCTGGGCGACCTGTGCCCGGGCGATCCACGTGCCGGCGCAGAAGTGCACTCCGCCGCCAAAACCAAGATGTGGCTTCTTGGGACGGAAAATGTTGAACGATTCCGGATCCTCGAAGATCCTGGGATCCCGGTTCGCCGCACCCAACACCACGCCTAGCCGGGAGCCCTTGGGAAGATGCACTCCCTCGAGCACCACATCCGCGGTGGTTTCGCGGGGGTACATGCCGATGGGTGCTACCCAGCGCACCGACTCTTCGAAGGCCACAGCATGCAGCTTGGGGTCGCTCTTGACGGCGGCCAGTTGCTCGGGGTGATTCAGTAGTGCCCAGACGGTGGTGGCCAGCACGTCGCGTGGCTCGTTCAGCCCACCGCCGATGGTCATCTTCAGGTTGGCTCGGATCGCCTCTAGGGGGATAGGTAAGGAAGCGAGGCCCGAGAGCAATGAATGGTCAGGGTTAGCAGCTAGGTAGGGGAGCATCTCGTCGATGGCCGCGTCGACCTCTGCCGATGCGGCGGCGGACTTGGCCCAGACCTCGGGGTCATCGGCGTAGTTTCCCGTTCCATCGATCATGCTCTGGCTCCAGCGCTGCAGGTCCTCTTGCGTTGCGTTGTGGAAACCGCAAATCAGTCGCAGGTTCTCCGCCGTGTATGGAGCCGCGTAGTCCCAGACGAAGTCGGCTCCTGGTCCCTTGGCGATCAGGGCGTCCAAGGATTTGGCGTGGTTGGACGCGAAGATCTGGTTCCAGTGCTTTTTGATGGTGCCAGGGCGCAGCGTCGAACCGTAGGAGTCGCGATCCACCTGATGTTTTGGATTGTCCTTGCGCAGCATCGAATGACCCATGGCACGTTTCATCAGCGAATTGTTTTCATCGGCAGAGAACCGTGCTTCATCCTGCTCGATCTCGTGGCAGGCAGCGTAGGAGGTCACCATGTACCTATTCACCGCAGGAACCCAGTGCACGGGCGATTCGGCACGCATTCGCTGGTAGAGGGGGAAAGGATCGTTGTAAAGGTCAGGGATGGTCACCCAATCGGCCACGGGTGCTTCGGCAAAGGTACCGGGTGACGTGGAAGTAGGCGGGACCGCTACCGGTTCAGCTGGTGGATCCGTTTCCGCTGGGCCAGTGGCACCGGAGAAGGGGCAAACGCCGGTCGGGGCATTGGGTGTACTCATGGTGATCGGACTCCTGCGAGATATGGTCGGCTTCTTGACCTCTAGTGTGAGCTGTCCCATAACATCGGGTAAAGTACGAGTTTCAGTGAAGTATCCACGGTTTTAGTGAGGTGTTGTGGCGCGCTATACGTTGCGGCAATTGGAGTGTTTTATTGCCGTGGGTGAGCACGGTTCCATCGCCGGCGCCGCGGCAGCCATGTTGCTCTCACCCTCGGCCATCACCGGAGCACTGAATGAACTCGAACGTGCCTTCAATTCACAACTGACGATTCGTCGCAAAGCCCATGGGGTTCTCCTGACACCCTCGGGTCAGTATGTACTTGCTCAGGCACGGGGATTGTTACATGCAGCAACGGACCTAGAAGTGATGGCCGGCGAAGCCGGGAACACCTTACGCGGCAAGATTTCCATCGGGTGCTACTCGTCCTTGGCGCCCACCATCCTGACCGAGCTCATGGCCGAGTATGGCAGCCGCCATCCGGAGGTGGAACTCGACTTCTTTGCCGGAACGCAGCAAGAGATCCACGAGAAATTGATGTCCGGGGAGCTGGATCTGGCCATTGCCTATGAATTTACTGTTCCACAGGGGTTGAACCGCACACGTTTACGCGAAGCGGTGCCGAGCGTCGTGCTGCCAGCTGACCATCGACTAGCAGCCCAAGAACGGATTGCGCTCGCCGAGCTTGTTGGCGAGCCGATGATCCTGCTGGATGTGAATCCGAGCCGAGAGAACACCGAGATGATGTTCTCGGCAGCTGGTCTGACACCCGTGATTCGATACCGTACTACCGACTTTGAAGTGACCCGTTCGATGGTTGCTCGCGGCATGGGATACGCCATCTTAGTCCAGCGTCCAGCGTCCGACTTCTCCTACGAGGGCCTGCCACTTGCTGTCCGTCCGATCCATCCGGCCACCCGCAATGTGCCGATTTCCATGATTTGGCAGGCGAGCGTCAAGCTCTCAAAAAGTGCCGAAGCCATGCTTGATCTTGCCTTGGAGCTACATCGACCGTCTCCGAATCGCTAAGGGTAGATAGCTGGCGAATACAAACGGCTCAGTTCCAGTTCGACGGAGTAGACCACCTTCGATAACGGCGCCCGTCGAAGGATCACGCACGAGAATGAACGCCACCGCGAGACCAGTTTTTCGAAGGTAGCTCTGGCTGCTTGGTAACAACCGGTGCATACTAATGGGGCAAGAAATCTCCCATAATGTAGGCAACTGAAGGGCGTGCGGACATGGTTGGTTCATGGCAAGCGTTGGTGATTGACTGCGAAAATCCGGATTCCTTGGCAGCGTTTTATGAAGAGCTGCTGGGCATGGTTCGTGTTGAAAACGAGGACGACTGGGTGGGCATTGGCGACGCCCCGGATCGACCAGCAATCGCCTTTCAGCGGGTGGATCCCTATGTAGCTCCGGAATGGCCAGGGCATGTGCATCCTCAACAAGCGCACATTGACGTTCGAGTTAAAGACCTTGATATTGCCGAGTCTCAGGTCCTGTCCATGGGTGCGACATCCATGGCTTCGGGCTCCAAGAGCTTTCGGGTGTTCCTCGATCCACAGAAACACCCATTTTGTCTGGTGAGCTGGTAACCGGCCAAAACACGGTTCGGCACGAATCTGTGATGCAAATTTGCCTCAGTCGTTTTCGAACGTGACGTGTGCGATCAGCGCAGCCTGCACCCGAGAAGAAACACCGAGCTTGCTCATGACTCGTGACACGTGGGTCTTCACCGTGGTCTCACTGATTCCCAAGCTCCGTCCGATTGCATGATTGGTGAAACCCGTTCGAAGTTCCTTGAGGACATCCAACTCACGGCCGGTCAGTAGTTCGCGTGGATCGTAATCTGGAGTGCTCTGTGGAGCCGAGGTTTTTGCGTCAAGTGCGGCCCTGACAATGGTGGCAGTGACTTCCGGCGCCAGTACTTGGTCTCCCTCGAGCACTGCATGCATGGCCGCGATAATATCGCGTGGGGCTGCACTCTTCAGCAGGAACCCATTAGCTCCCGCTGACAAAGCGCCGAATAGGTAGTCGTCGTGATCGAAGGTCGTTAATACCAAGACCTTTGAGATTGCTTGGGCCGAAATAAGCCTTGTGGCCTCAATCCCATCCATGATGGGCATCCGCAGATCCATCAGGATGATGTCGGGGCGCACCGCCGTTGCCATGGCAACCGCTTTCACTCCGTTGTTCGCTTCGCCAGCCACTTCGAACCCAGCCGCCGATTCCACCACCATACGCATGCCTAAACGGATGGCTTCATGGTCATCCACCAGCAGGACTCTGATGGTTTGCTCCCGCACCCCCGGGGCATGAGTGCGTTGCTCGACTGTCTCATCGGTCACTGTGGGGCCTTTCGACGTGCGAGGGGGAGGCCCTTGTTGTTTTCGGCCGCTGAATCGGACGCATCCGTGGATAATCCGCCCTGTATCGGCAGTTGCACGCAAAGAGTGAACCTGTTGTTTTCCGTTGCGGAGTCAAAGAATCCCCCCATTTCGGTGGCGCGTGCGCGCATGCTTCGCAGGCCGGTGCCCGTGCCCTGCATTGTCCGAGAACCATCGTGGGTGTCCTTTACCGTGTTGCTCGCCGTGAAGTGCACGGAGTCATCGAGGCGAGCCAACTCCATGGTCAGTTCCCCGTCGGGTGCATGTTTTGAAAAGTTGATGAGGACCTCGTTGATGCTCAGATACAGCGTTGCCTGGACTAGTGCATGGGCAATCACATCGCGTGGTGCAAGGTGATTGTTATAGGTGATGTTGAGGCCGGTGCCGCTGTAGGTCTGGATAAGTGCTGGCACATCTGCAAGGGTTCCGGCCGGCTCCAGCGGAACTCCGTCATGGAGTAAACGAATCATCGTCCTGAGTTCTTCGATTCCCTGCACGCTCTGCGCGCGGATCTGTTCCATGGCTCGATCGTTGAGCGCCGTATTCTGCGGAGCATTTAATGCCGCGCCACTTTGCAGAGCGATGGCGGAGAGCCTGGCCGACAAAACATCATGAACTTCGCGGGCCATAACGCTTCGTTCCAGAGTCATCAACCGCTCGTGTTCGGCATCTTGGGCCGCCGCACGTGCTGCCGCTGCCTCGGTGACTGCCGCAGCGGTTTTGGCCTCGCTGGATGCGAGCTCACGTGCATGGCGAACATTTGCTGCCCACTGAGCGGGCATGACCAGAGTGAGGGTTGCGGCCAAGCCAAGAGTCACACTGATACCCGCTGACCCGGTGACAAAGTACATCCCCACGGCCAGCAACAGCGTCAGCACCAATGCTCCATGTTCGGTGAGCTTTGACGTTCTTTGACCACCCAGTAAAACGAGCGTGAAAATGCACTCAAAAATTAGGAAGAATCCACCGGTGCTTCCGATCAGCAACAACACAATGCCAGTGAAAGCCATGACGGCAGCGCACGTTGGCGCATGCCATCTCCGAAGGATGATGGCGAGGCAACCAACGCCGAGTACTACTGGCCACCATCCGCCAAAGATACTGAATCCCCACAGGGCGTCGTTGCTCATCGACAGTGCATGGAGCAACCACGTAATGCCAACGTAGACCAACGCCGGTCCGAGATCCTCGTAACGCATCAAGTGGAAAAGCCGTGGCCGGCCCTTCGCTGGGGTGTATGTATCGGCTGGCACCCCTTCATCGTCGTACGTCAGCGCGTATTTACCAAGGACTATTCTGGCCCTGTTGTTCATGGGTTGCCACAGAGTGGAGTCTTATGGTGGCTCGGTGATGCTGTCCGCAGGCCCAGCAAGTACCGCATATCAGCCGTGGATCCAGCCATCGTGAGGCCCAGATATCTCACGTTTCCTTGATCGCGGCTGCCCAGAATTGAACGGTCCATCCTACGAAGGTATGACACCAGATGAGTCGAACGCAGGACGCTGTCTTGTCGCATCGCGGTGGATGCTTGAGTCATGATGCTAGGAACCGTTGGATTGTTTGCTTCCCTAAGCGTGCTCGCCCTGATCGATGCCACCAGCATTGGAACTCTGGTGATCCCTCTCTGGCTGGTCCTGCGCGCCAGGAAGCGCGGCGATCTACGTGCCGCCGTGCTTTATTTATGTGTCATAGGTGCCTTCTATCTCGCCATCGGGCTGGCACTGCTGCGTGGCGTACATTTCTTAGAAGACGTCATCACCGGGTCCTTGGCGCAGTCGCCGGTGATCCGTTGGATGATGCTGGTGCTCGGGGGAGTCATGCTCATCTGGGCGATCTGTAAAAACCCTCGGAAGCAGGATCAGGGGGCGCAGGGCATCATGGCGCCCACGAGCGGGCGGGTCGCATCATCAGGTTCCACGCTGGCAAGCGAGCCTCACGGCAGTGCCGCCACGGAGTTTCCGAAAGCTGAAGGGCGATGGGCGCGGCGAATCGATACGGCACTCGGTAGTACGTGGGGAATCGTTGGACTGGGAATCACCGCAGGTCTCTTGGAACTGCCCACCATGCTGCCGTACCTCGGCGCCATGGGCCTCCTGGCTCAGAGCTCGTACGGCTTAGCAGCCCAAGCCGGGCTATTGACCGCCTACTGCCTGGTGATGCTCATTCCTGGGTTCCTTGCCATTGGTGTACGGGCCGCCGCCGGTGAGCGCCTACAAGGACCATTGGACAGGCTGTCGTCGTGGCTTACTCGCGCCTCGGGCGAGACGTTGCTTTGGGTTGTGGGAATCGTGGGCTTCCTGATGGCACGCTCATCTCTGGGATTTCTGTTTCCGGCGGCGGCGTGGAACCCGTTCAAATAGTGACCGGCGGTGAATGGAACGAACGTCCCTTTCGCCGGCTGTTCGCTGCTCATTATTCTCACGGTGGGCCGCGCGGCAATTAAGCTAACAATCGCAATTCTTACGCGAATTCGGTCCAGCCCGCGAGCATTTGAGAGAATGGATTCATGGAACCCCTTGGTAGTAGCTCGGCCCCCGCGCAGGGCAAAAAAATCACTCTCAACGCATCGACGCTTTCGCTGGCCGTCATGGTCACGATCTTCTTGGTTGCTGTGGTCTTCGCCGCGAACCAAAACGACGTTATTGGTTGGCTCGTCGTGGTGATTTCCCTGGGCTGGCTCTTGCTTTCTGCCTTCTTGGTCTTTGGTCTAAAGCGTGGCGCAGCAAAAATGACGACCCAGCTCAAGGCCGCCACCGCTGCAGCCGCATCCCGCGGACAGGGTGGTGCCACCAGCCCCGTCACGGTTGACGAGGCAACACGCAACCGCGATCTGAAACTCGACCACTCGTTCAAGATCATTCAGGTGCAGACCAAGGTTGTGAATGAGTACCGCGTGCAAGAAGGTGCCGAGGCAGCAGGCATGGTGGCCCGCGCCCTGGAGACCATTGAGATCACGGCCTCCAACGCCCGCGACATGATGAAGCCATCGGGCCGCAGCGAGCCAATGACTGGCGAAGTTATCGACTAGTTCGGCACCGTTTCGTCACTCTGGCGACACCCCGGCAACGTAGCCGTGAAGCCTTAGACAACTATCTGTAAGGTTGATGGCGTGATACCTACCTCAGAAGAGATCCTGGCCAAGTCCGACGGTTCGCTACGAATCGCCTCGGTTAACGTCAACGGGGTCCGTGCGGCCTACAAGCGCGGCATGGCCGACTGGATTGCGGCACGTGATGTTGACGTTCTTTGCCTCCAGGAAGTCCGGGCACCGGATGCGATCCTGCGCGAGCTCATCGGCGACGGCTGGCACATTCTTCATGCCGAGGCCAGCGACAAGGGCCGCGCCGGTGTTGCGGTGCTTTCCCGCGTGGAACCAGTGGCCACTCGAAGCCATATTGGGGACGAGTACTTCGAAACCACTGGTCGTTGGGTTGAAGCCGACTTCGCGCTAGCCGATGGCAAGATCTTGACCGTCGTGAGCGCCTACGTGCACTCCGGCGAGGTAGATACCCCCAAACAGGTGGACAAGTTCCGCTTCCTTGACCGTATGATCGAGCACCTGCCAGCGTTGAAGTCCGAAAAGGACTACGTGCTGGTGGTTGGTGACTTGAACGTCGGTCATAAGACCCTAGACATCAAGAACTGGAAGGGCAACGTTAAGCGCTCGGGTTTCTTGCCCGAGGAACGTGCCTACTTCGACCGCTTCTTCGGTGATGAAATTGGATACAAGGACGTTGCCCGTGAGCTGGCCGGCGAAGTTGACGGTCCGTTTACCTGGTGGTCGTGGCGGGGCCAGGCCTTCGTTAACGACACCGGATGGCGCATCGATTACCACATGGCTACCCCGGAACTCGCTGCTCTCGCGACTAAATCCGTCGTTGACCGCGCATCAAGCTACGACGTGCGCTTCTCCGACCACGCACCGCTAGTCGTCGACTACCAGTTCTAAAGGACTTTTCTCCATCATGAGCGATTCCCTCGCCACCTCCGCACGTCCCCGCGTTCTTTCCGGAATGCAGCCCTCGGCAGATTCCCTGCACCTGGGCAACTACCTCGGCGCTCTGGTCAACTGGGTCAAGGCCCAGGATAACTTTGAGGCGTTTTTCTTCATCCCCGATATGCACGCCATCACGGTCCCGCAGGATCCGGTTGAACTTCGCAAGCGCACTCGCGTCACGGCGGCGCAATACATCGCCGGTGGCATCAACCTAGAAAAGTCAACGCTCTTCGTCCAGTCGCAGGTTCCCGAACACGCGCAGCTGGCCTGGGTATTAAACTGCTTGACCGGCTTTGGTGAGGCCAGCCGCATGACGCAGTTCAAGGACAAAAGCTCAAAGGGCGGAGCGGATGTCTCCAGCGTTGGTCTGTTCACCTACCCGGTCCTCATGGCTGCCGATATCCTGCTCTACCAGCCCCAGGGCGTTCCGGTGGGCGATGACCAGCGCCAGCATGTTGAACTGGCCCGCGATTTGGCCAACCGCTTCAACCATCGATTCGGTGAGACGTTTGTGGTGCCCGAGGCCTTCATCCAGAAGGAGGGTGCCCGGATCTACGACCTGCAAAACCCCACCTCCAAGATGTCCAAGTCTGCTTCGAGCCCCAACGGTCTGATCAACATCCTCGATGACCCCAAGATCGTCGCTAAGCGCATCAAGTCGGCCGTCACCGACGCCGACACCGTGGTGGCCCACGATCGGGCCAACAAGCCCGGGGTGACGAACCTGCTCGAAATCCTCTCTGCCGTTTCCGGGACTCCAATCCCGACGCTGGTTAACGAATTTGAAGGCAAAATGTACGGACACCTCAAGGTGGCCGTCGCGGATGCCGTCGTGGAGGCACTGACTCCGGTCCGTACTCGCACCTTGGAACTGCTAGAAGACCCGGCCGAACTGGACTCGATCCTGGCTGCCGGTGCCCAAAAGGCTCGAGAGGTCGCTTCAAAGACCTTGGCCGATGTTTATGAGCGTGTTGGCTTCATGGCTCCCTTGGGCGGGATCCGCTAACCATGGGCACCGAGGCAGGGCAACAGACTCCCAGCGACGCCGCATCAGCGACGGCGCTGGGGGTCGTCATCGAGATCCCTGCCCCGCTTGAGGACTCACTGCGGAGCTGGCGCCAGCGCTACGGTGGGGAAAAATCTGCCCTCATCGCCCCGCATATCACCCTGGTCTCCGGCTACACCACCGACTGGGCTGCTGCGGTTAAGCACGTACATCGGGTAGCTGCCGAGGCCTCGAGATTTACCGTGCACCTGCACGGCACCGGGACTTTTAGGCCCATCAATCCGGTGGTGTACTTGAACGTCAAGGAAGGCGCGGAGGTATGTGAAGGGCTGCACGCGGCGCTGGTTGCCGGCCCCATTGAGCACGAGGTCAGCTATGGATACCACCCACATCTGACGATCGCCCACGAGGTCGACGAAGCGGCAATGGATCTGGCACAAGAAGAATTGAGCGACGAATCCTTGAGCTTCACCGTTGATTCCATTGGCCTCTTTGGCCTTGATGCCAGTGGTGCATGGGCACTGCGCGAGGAGCTGGGCCTTGGCGGGCCGGCGAACTAAGCAGGCCACCGAGCCCGACTGGGACGTAGCGTCGGACGGACTCGCACTCGAGGACTCCAACACCACTACTATTGACCCCGTTGCTGCCGAGCTGGGCACGCGGGCACCGGGCTTGGTGGCTCGACGATTTATTGGCGCGCCCGTGGTGGCCCCGCCATCTCCACTGGACCCTCGAGCCCTTGACTCCTTTATTCGAGTTAAGGCCCAAGAACTTTATATGGCCCGCGCCTCGGGATCTTCATGGCAGCGAATCAAGGCCTTCTTCATCCTGCTTACGGCCAAAAGCTATGCGCTGTACCCAATGCGCGTGTGGAACTTGTATGTCAGACGCCGCGGTCCGCTGTTGGCGGCCGGCGGCGCTTACCGCATGTTCTTCTCCATTGCCGCGATGTTGGTCGCGGGCTTTTCTCTCTTGGGCATCTTTGCCGCGGACAACCCGGTGCTGCGCGATGGCATCATCAACATGGTCGCCGCGAGTACACCGGGACTCATCAACACCGGGCACGGTGGTTTAGCTAGGCCCGAAGATCTTCTGGGGCTTGGCGGCTTTGGGCTGACCCTGATGATTTCGGTGGGAGCCTTAATCTTTACTTCGCTGGGCTGGCTGGCGGGGTTGCGCGAGGGCATTCGCACCATTTTCGGATTGCACCGCGACCGCTCTAACCCCGTCATCTCCAAGCTGCGTGATGCGTTGTTATTGCTGCTCTTGGCTGTGGCCCTGGTGACATCCAGTGCGTTGGCCGTCGTCTCATCCTCAATGATCGATTCACTGGGACACTTGTTGAATCTCGGTGGCTGGTGGACCAGCGCGTTGAGTCGGGTTGGTTTTATCGTGGCAATGTTTGCCTTGGACTGCGCCACCGCCTGGGTCCTGTTGCGGGTCGCCTCGCGGGCCAAGATCATTGATGGGGGACTGGTGGCCGGTGTGCTTCTGGCAGGGGCCGGGGCCACGGTACTGCGCTTCCTCTCGGCCACGCTCCTGGCCTCACTGACCAATAACGTGGTCCTGGCGCCCTTCGCGGTGATCCTAGGACTCTTTGTCTGGTTCAACCTGCTGGGCCAGACATACTTGCTTTCAGCCTCGATCGTGGCTGTGCGGTCGGCAGACGTTCAGCGACTGCGAGCCAAGCGCAACTAGGCGCGCCCATCGATCGGCGCGGCCGGTTCAGTCGTGCCCTGAGGTGGCCACTGGCGCCCTAAAGACAAGATCATTTCTGCAGCACCGCGATGCAGCGAGGTCTTTTCCACTTCCTCACCCGGTTCCCCGACCAAGTCCCCACGAAAGGGGCGGGAATACTGGTTAAAGCAGTGTGGTCCGGTTTCCCCCAAGGGAATCCGGACCACACTAGGGTCTAGATAGAAACTAGATGGAGCGAGCCAAGATGGCCTGCTTGACCTCGGCAATTGCCTGGGTCACCTGGATGCCACGCGGGCATGCTTCGGTGCAGTTGAAGGTCGTGCG
This sequence comes from Paeniglutamicibacter sp. Y32M11, assembly GCF_019285735.1. GTDB lineage: Bacteria > Actinomycetota > Actinomycetes > Actinomycetales > Micrococcaceae > Paeniglutamicibacter. Next base: position 812,799 of record NZ_CP079107.1, read on the forward strand.
GCAGCGCCACACACCTTCCTTGTCATTGAGGATCTCCAAACGCATATCCCCTGCATCGTCGCGCGAGTCGAAGATGAAGCGGTGAGCGTTGACGATTGCTGCCGGGCCGAAGTACTGACCATCGGTCCAGAAGACCGGGCAGGAAGAGGTGCACGCGGCGCAGAGGATGCACTTGGTGGTGTCCTCGAACTTGGCGTGGTCCTCTGCCGACTGGTAGCGCTCCGCCGAAGGCTCGTGGCTCTTGTTGATCAAGAACGGCATGATCTCGCGGTAGGACTGGAAGAACGGCTCCATGTCAACGATGAGGTCCTTTTCAAGGGGCAGGCCCTTGATGGCTTCAACGGTGATCGGCTTGGAGTGATCCAGGTCCTTGAGCAGGGTCTTGCAGGCCAGACGGTTGCGACCGTTGATGCGCATGGCATCGGAGCCGCAAACGCCGTGGGCGCAAGAGCGGCGGAATGACAGCGAGCCGTCGTGGTCCCACTTGACCTTGTGCAAGGCATCGAGCACACGGTCGGTGCCGTACATGGTCAGCTCAAAGTCTTCCCAGTACGCGTCTGCGGTGGTCTCCGGCAGGTACCGGCGAACGCGCAAGGTGATGTTGAACTGCGGGATTTCTCCGCCGCCGCCAACGCCTGGCTTCAGCTCAATCTTCGATGCTGGTTCCGGAAGTTCCGTGCTCATTAGTACTTACGCTCCATCGGCTGGTAACGGGTGAAGATAACGGGCTTGGTTTCCATGCGGATACCGGAAATGCCCTCGGTGGATGCCGAATCGTCCTTGTATGACATCGAGTGCTTCATGAAGTTCTCGTCGTCGCGGTTCGGGAAATCTTCGCGGTAGTGTCCGCCGCGGGATTCCTTGCGGTACATGGCGGCCGCGGTCATGACCTCGGCCATGTCCAGCAGGAAGCCAAGTTCAATGGCTTCGAGCAGATCCAAGTTGAAGCGTTTGCCCTTGTCCTGGACGGAAACGTTCTTGTAACGCTCGCGCAGTTCCTCAATGACCACCAGTGCACGGTCCATCGAGTCCTTGTCGCGGAACACCTGAACATTGGCATCCATGATTTCCTGCAGTTCCTTACGCAATACTGCAACGCGCTCGGTACCCGTGGAGGAAAGCATGGCTTCGATCTGGTTGGCCGTGAAGGCTTCCGGATCTTCCGGAAGTTCTACGAACTCGGCGCCCAGTGCATACTTGGCGGCCGAGATACCTGCACGCTTACCGAACACGTTGATGTCCAGCAGCGAGTTGGTGCCCAGACGGTTTGAACCGTGGACAGAAACGCAGGCAACCTCGCCAGCGGCGAAGAGACCCGGGATGACGGTGTCGTTGTCCTGGAGGACCTCGGCATCGATGTTCGTGGGAACGCCACCCATGACGTAGTGGGCGGTCGGGAAGACCGGCACCGGCTCCGTGTAGGGCTCGACGCCCAGGTAGGTGCGTGCGAACTCGGTGATGTCCGGGAGCTTGGCATCGATGTGAGCCGGCTCCAGGTGGGTCAGGTCGAGCAGGACGTAGTCCTTGTTCGGGCCGCAACCGCGACCTTCGCGGACCTCATTGGCCATCGACCGGGCGACGATGTCACGCGGTGCGAGGTCCTTGATGGTCGGTGCGTAGCGCTCCATGAAGCGCTCACCTTCGGAGTTACGAAGAATTGCGCCTTCGCCACGTGCAGCTTCGGAGAGCAGGATACCCAAGCCGGCAAGACCGGTCGGGTGGAACTGCACGAATTCCATGTCTTCCAGAGGGATGCCCTTACGGAAGGCGATACCCATGCCATCACCGGTGAGGGTGTGCGCATTGGAAGTGGTCTTGAAGACCTTGCCGGCGCCGCCGGTAGCAAAGATGACGGACTTGGCCTGGAAAACGTGAAGTTCGCCGGTGGCCAGGTCGTAGGAAACAACGCCAGCAACGCGCTTCTGCTTGTAGGCGGTGCCGTCTTCGCGGAAGGCGTCTTCCTCGACGGTGAGCATGTCCAGAACGTAGTACTCGTTGTAGAACTCAACGTTGTGCTTGACGCAGTTTTGGTACAGCGTCTGCAGAATCATGTGGCCGGTGCGGTCTGCTGCGTAGCAGGCGCGGCGCACGGCGGCTTTGCCGTGGTCGCGGGTGTGGCCACCGAAGCGGCGCTGGTCAATCTTGCCTTCGGGGGTTCGGTTGAACGGAAGGCCCATTTTTTCCAGGTCGAGTACCGCGTCAATGGCTTCCTTCGCCATGACTTCGGCCGCGTCCTGGTCAACGAGGTAGTCGCCACCCTTGACAGTGTCAAAGGTGTGCCATTCCCAGTTGTCTTCTTCTACGTTGGCCAAAGCCGCACACATGCCACCCTGCGCTGCACCGGTGTGCGAACGAGTTGGGTAAAGCTTGGTGAGAACGGCCGTACGTGCGCGCTGGCCGGATTCGATGGCTGCGCGCATGCCTGCGCCGCCTGCTCCGACGATCACGACGTCGTACTTGTGTACCTGCATACCTGATGCTCTCTTTTCTTGAATTCGTTACTTCGGCGAACGGGTGCCGAAGATTACTGGCAGACCGGAAGGGTGCTACCGGGGATGCACGGATCGAAGGTGAAGATCACCAGGGTGCCCAGGACCACAATGACGATGGTGGCAACGTAGAGGATGCCCTTGAGCCACGTGCGAGTGGCAGGCTTCTCGGCGTAATCATTGATGATGGTGCGAACACCATTGGTGCCGTGGAGCATAGCGAGCCAAAGCATCGCCAGGTCCCAGAACTGCCATACCGGATCGGCCCACTTGCCAGCTACAAAGCCAAAGTCGATGGCGTTAATGCCGTCGCCGAGCATGAGGTTGGAGAAGAGGTGCCCGAAGATCAGAATGACCAGAGCGACACCGGAGAGACGCATGAAGAGCCATGCAACCATTTCGAAGCTGCCGCGCGAGGTGCGTGCGCGGTTGTACTTCGGATCGATTCGTTGGCTGCGCGGAGCAGCAATATCTGCCGACATGGCTTAGTGACCTCCAAAGGCGAGTGACAGGTGGCGGATCGAGAATGCCAACATGGTGATGACCCACAGGGCCAAAACGCCCCAAAGCATCTGGCGGTGGTACTTTGTTCCCGACTTCCAGAAGTCAACCAGGATCAGGCGCAAGCCATTGAACGCGTGGAAGACGATGGCGGCGACCAGAGCGGTTTCGCCCAGTGCCATCAGCGGGTTCTTGTAGGTACCCATGATGGCGTCATAAGCGCCCGGGGAAACCCGGACCAATGACGTATCCAACACGTGCACCAAAAGGAATAAGAATATTACGACACCCGTTACGCGGTGTCCTACCCAAGACCACATGCCTTCATGGCCGCGGTAGAGGGTGCCTGACGAAGTCTTCGACACTGAATTAACCTCCATGACTCACAAGGGCGCATGTGTATCTTCCACACAAAAATTGACGCCGTAGTGCGAGCGTTCCTTGCCCGATCTTAGACCACCATAGGTAGGCATGCCCATTCATTGCGGCAAGCCTGTGAGTAGGGTCACGAGATGAGGGCATTAATTGCCTAAATATCCATGAAATCAGCGAAATACAAAAGGTTTAAGTACCCTATTTTCAATGGGGCAATCGGGCATTGTTCGGTTTCATCCACTAGCCTTAGTCGGATGAACGCTGAACTCTTAGCACGATTCCACGGGGTTATCCCCGCTGGAGGTGTCGGTACTCGACTGTGGCCGCTCTCGCGTGCCGCGGCCCCCAAATTCCTTCACGACCTGACCGGCTCAGGATCGACACTGATTCGCGCCACCTACGAGCGGTTGATTCCGTTGGCGGGTGACAACATCATGGTGGTTACCGGACGGGCCCACCGTACCGCCGTGCTGGCGCAACTGCCCGAGATCAGCGAACTGAATCTGGTCTTAGAACCGGATCCCAAGGACTCAGCTGCAGCCATTGGTCTGGCCGCAGCGATTCTCTACCTGCGTGACCCCGAGACGATCATGGGATCATTTGCCGCCGACCAGGTCATCGTCCCGGTTGCCGTCTTCCAAGATGCCGTACGTGAGGCCATCCACACGGCTGCAACGGGAAAGATCGTCACCATCGGCATCCGCCCAACACTTCCGTCCACTGGCTTCGGATACATCCGAGCCGGGGAACGCCTGAACGTTTCCGGGGCCCCGACCGCACGCGATGTGGTCGAATTCGTGGAAAAGCCTGATGAGGACACAGCGCGCCGCTATTTGGCCGACGGAGGATACCTCTGGAATGCAGGCATGTTTGTTGCGCCGGTATCCCTGATGCTCAAGCACCTGGAAGCCAGCGAGCCATTGCTCTACGCGGGTGTGATGGAAATAGCTGCGGCCTGGGAATCTGGTGACCGGGTTGAGACCATCGACCGGATCTGGCCCACCTTGCCCAAAACCGCGATCGACTATGCCGTGGCCGAACCCGCAGCAGCAGCAGGGGATGTCGCGGTGATTCCCGGGGTCTTCAACTGGGACGACGTCGGAGACTTTGCGGCCATTGGCCGCCTGAACCCGGCGAGTGAGAAGACCGGTGTGACGGTGGTCGGCGCCAATGCACGTGTTTACTCGGATAACGCCACCGGTGTGGTCGTTACCGACTCCAAGCGCGTGATAGCCCTTATTGGTATCCATGACGTGGTGGTGGTTGATACTCCGGATGCGCTCTTGGTGACCACCAAGGAACACGCTCAGTCGGTTAAAAGCACGGTGGAGAAACTCAAGGAAGACGGCGCCGTCGACGTCCTATAGCTTGAGGCAGCCGGCAAATTGCGGGTCTCTCCGCGGCCCCGTACCTATTTCAGTGAAGGATCGTCCCTTGAAATTTCTGGGGCGGCGACTCCAGGATGGTGCGGGGCTTTTGTCTGCCTAAAACCCAAAACCTACCTGCTACTAACAAGTTTCCGGCGCGGTTGCAAGACCCGTGAAGATTCTCACGATAGCTCATATGGTATACGCGCCCCAGTGGGTGCGTGCGCACGAAAGGCTTGCTAGGCTCTCGAAACATGAGTGCCGTCAAAAATTCCGAAGGCCCTGTACGACCCACAGACAACACCGAAAATTCCATTCCACCGGATGCGGGCCCAAACCGCATCAATAAAGTGGTGTTCTTTGGCTCCGCCGCGGCGATCCTGAGCTTTGCGCTTTGGGCCATGCTGGACCAAAAGGGCGCCGACCGCGTCATCAGCGCGGTCGTCGGTTGGGTCGGCTCCACCTTCGGCTGGTGGTACTCGCTGGTGGTCGTGGCCGTCCTGGCTTTTGTAATCGCGATCGCCATCTCTAAGGTCGGCAAGACCAGACTGGGCCCTGACCACTCGCGGCCCACTTTCAATCTCTTTACCTGGACAGCAATGCTCTTTGCTGCGGGCATCGGTATCGACCTGATGTTCTTCTCGGTTTCCGAGCCGGTGGCCCAATACCTTGCCCCTCCCACAGGGGACGGCAGCACCGTCGAAGCTGCCCGACAGGCAATGGCCTGGACGCTGTTCCACTACGGCCTGCTCGGCTGGGGACTCTACGCCCTGATGGGGCTTGCCCTGGGCTACTTCGCCTACCGTCACAACCTGCCGCTGTCGATCCGCTCGGCGCTCTACCCCATTCTGGGCAAGCGCATCCACGGACCGCTGGGCCACGGAGTGGATATCGCCGCGGTGCTGGGCACTATCTTCGGCATCGCTACCTCACTGGGCATCGGCGTCGCCCAACTAAACTTCGGTCTGAACTTCATGTTCGGCATCGAGGAAACCCCCGCGGTGCAGATTGTGCTCATCGCCATTGCCGTGGTGATGGCCACCATCTCGGTGCTGACCGGGGTGGAAAAGGGCATCCGCCGGCTTTCCGAACTCAACGTGATCCTGTCCATCGGCCTGATGCTCTTTGTGCTCGTCGCCGGCAACACCCGTTATCTGCTTGACGGCATCATCCTGAACATCGGAGATACGCTCTCGCGCTTCCCCGGCATGGCGCTGAACACCTTCGCCTACGATCGCCCCGATGACTGGCTCAACGGCTGGACCCTGTTCTTCTGGGCCTGGTGGATCGCCTGGGCCCCGTTCGTCGGGCTCTTCCTGGCCCGCATCTCACGCGGCCGAACCATCCGCCAGTTCGTCACAGGTGTGCTTGTAGTCCCCTTCGCCTTCATCCTGTTGTGGATCTCGATCTTCGGCAACAGCGCCCTTGAATTAGTTCGCGGCGGCAATACGGCCTTCGGCGATGTCGCCATGAACCACCCCGAACAGGCGTTCTATGCCCTGCTAGCCCAATACCCGGCAGTGCCGCTGATCGCGGCGATCGCCACCTTCACCGGCCTGCTGTTCTACGTCACCAGCGCCGACTCGGGCGCCCTGGTCATGGCCAACTTCACCTCACACCTCAAGGACGCAGAGTCCGACGGTCCGAAGTGGGTCCGCGTCTTCTGGTCGGTTGCCACCGGCCTACTGACGCTGTCCATGCTCTTGGTCGGCGGGGTGCCGACACTGCAGAATGCGACCGTGATCATGGGGCTGCCGTTCTCGGTGGTGTTGGTGTTCATCATGCTCGGGCTCTACAAGGCGCTGCGTGTCGAGCGTGCCCTGGCCGGCAGCTATAAGAACTCTCTGCACACCGTGCTCACCTCGCGTCCCGGTTCGACGGGCGTGGACCAGCGACGCAGTTGGCGACAGCGACTGGCCCGCACCATGTCCTACCCGGGACAGCGTCAGGCGCAGCGTTTTATGCAGGAAATTGTCCGTCCCGCCCTGGAAGAAGTGAACAACGAGTTCGCCCAATCCGGAGTCATTGGCGTGCTGGTGGACGAGCCGGTCGGCAAGCTCGGCGTCAAGTCCGTGGACCTGGTGGTGCAGCATGGTGGTGAGCGCCCCTTCAAGTACCAGGTGTATCCGGTGCAGCTCAAGGTGCCCAGCTTCGCGCGGGATTCATCCACCGGGGAGCAGTACTACCGCATGGAGGTCTTCTCCCAGGAGGGCAGCCACGGGTATGACCTTATGGGCTGCACGCGAGAACAGATCATCTGCGATGTCCTTGACCAATACGAAATTCACCTCTCGTTCTTGCGAGAGCAAGAAAATGCCGACGGGCCCAGCCGGATCGCCGAGGCCACCATTCCCAAGACCGATTGGGATTCCGACTTTGAGAACGTGCAGGACACCGCGGCACCACAACAAACCCCCGAAAACCCCGAGACCACCAAGGAAGAAGCAACGCCATGACTAGCACCATCTACATCAACGGGGCTTGGGCCCCGGCAGCGCTCGGCGGAACCAGGGACATCACCTGCCCGGGCACCGGAGAGCACGTCGCTACCGTCTCCGAAGGCAGCGCCGCAGACTCAGAGCGCGCCATCGCAGCGGCGCGAGCCTCCTTCGACTCAGGTGTCTGGGCCTCGGTCCCCGCCCCCGAGCGCGGGAACTTCCTGCTGAAGGTCGCCGACCGGCTGCTCGAACGTCAGGAAGAATTTGCCCGCGCCGAGGCCCTTGATACCGGCAAGCGCATGTACGAGGCACGCCTAGACATCGAGGACATCGCCGCGAGCTTCAGGTACTTCGGCAAGCTTTCTGGCCAGGAATCGGGCCGGGTCGTGGACGCCGGGGACCCCAACGTGGTCTCGAAGATCGTCTACGAGCCGGTGGGCGTGGTCTCGATGATCACCCCATGGAACTACCCGTTGCTGCAGGCCGCCTGGAAGATCGCCCCCGCTCTGGCAGCCGGTTGCTCCTTCGTGCTCAAGCCCGCCGAGCTGACCCCCTCCACCGCCATCTTGATGATGGAGGTGCTCGAAGAACTTGGCCTGCCGGCTGGCGTGGCCAACCTAGTCACCGGCGCTGGGTCCGAGGTCGGCCCGCCACTGTCGACTCACCGCGACGTGGACATGGTCTCCTTCACCGGGGGACTGGTCACCGGGCGCGTTATCGCCGCCTCCGCGGCAGGCACCGTCAAGAAGGTCGCCCTGGAACTGGGCGGCAAGAACCCCAACGTGATCTTCGCCGACGCCGACTTCGACGCCGCGGTGGACAACGCCCTGAACGGCGCCTTTGTCCACTCCGGCCAGGTCTGCTCCGCCGGGGCCAGGCTGGTGGTGGAGGAATCCATTGCGGAGGCCTTCGTTGATGAACTGGTGCGACGCGCCCAGCTGATCCGCTTGGGCGGGCCCTTCGACGAAAATACCGAGAGCGGCCCGTTGATTTCCGCAGCTCATCTGGCCAAGGTCGACGCCTACGTGCAGGCCGGCATCGCCGAGGGCGCACGACTGCGCTGCGGTGGCCGCGCGGCCACCAATCAAGACGGCAAGGACCTGGAATCCGGGCACTTCTACCTGCCCACGATCCTGGATCAGGTCACAGGGGAGATGAGCGTAGCCCACGACGAGGCCTTCGGCCCGACGCTGACGGTGGAGACTTTCCGTACCGAGGACGAGGCCGTGGCCATCGGCAACGACACCGAGTACGGGCTGGCCGGGGCGGTCTGGACCCAGGACGCCGGACGCGCCCAGCGTGTTGCGGGGCGTCTGCGCCACGGCACCATCTGGATCAACGACTTCCACCCGTACCTGCCGCAGGCCGAATGGGGCGGCTTCGGCGCCTCCGGCGTGGGCCGCGAGCTGGGCCCCACGGGCCTGGCCGAATACCAGGAAGCCAAGCACATCTACCAGAACCTCGACCCTCAGGTCACCGGTTGGTTTGGCGCACAGGCACAGGATACGGACAGCTAGGAATGGAGAACCTCAACGTGGGCAACAACAACGCATCGACTCCTGAGACCGAATTCGACTACATCATCGTGGGTGGCGGATCTGCCGGCGCAGCAGTGGCAGCCCGGCTTTCCGAGGACCCGTCCGTCACGGTCGCGCTCATCGAGGCGGGTCCGGATGACCGCGGCATTGATGAAGTGCTGCAACTGGATCGCTGGATGGAGTTACTCGAGTCGGGATACGACTGGGACTACCCGATCGAAGAGCAGGAAAACGGCAACTCGTTCATGCGCCACTCGCGCGCCAAGGTCATGGGTGGATGCTCGAGCCATAATTCCTGCATCGCGTTCTGGGCTCCGGCCGAGGACCTGAACGCCTGGGAAACCGAGCATGGGGCCACCGGGTGGAACGCAGAAACCGGGTACCGGCTCTACAAGCAGCTGGAAAACAACGAAGATGCCGGGCCCGAGGCTCCCCACCACGGGGACTCGGGACCGGTGAAACTGATGAACGTGCCGCCGAATGACCCCTGCGGGGTTGCGGTGCTCGATGCCTGCGAACAGGCAGGAATCCCGCGGGCTACGTTTAACAACAATCAGACGGTGCTCAACGGGGCAAACTTCTTCCAGATCAACAGGTTGGAAGATGGAACCAGGTCCTCCTCCTCAGTTTCTTACATCCACCCGATCGCGCAGCGGGAGAACTTCACGCTGCTCACCGGGCGCCAAGCCAGCAAGCTGCGCTTCAACGAGGCCAAGGCCTGCATCGGCGTGGATGTTCTCGAGGGTGCCTTCGGGCGCACCACACAGCTGAGCGCCCGCCGCGAGGTCATCCTCTCTGCCGGCGCCATCGACTCGCCGAAGCTGCTGATGCTCTCGGGCATCGGCCCGGCAGCGCACCTGGCCGAGCACGGGATCAAGGTGCTCGCCGATTCCCCGGGCGTGGGCTCGAACCTGCAAGATCACCCCGAGGGTGTGATCCAGTGGGAAGCCAAGAAGCCCATGGTCACCGAATCCACCCAGTGGTGGGAGATTGGGATCTTCACCCACACCGTGGCGGGCCTGGACCGCCCCGATTTGATGATGCACTACGGCTCGGTGCCCTTTGACATGCACACGCTACGCCAGGGCTACCCGACCTCGGAGAACGCCTTCTGCCTGACCCCCAACGTGACCCGGGCCAAGTCCCGCGGCACGGTACGGCTGCGCAGTAGGGACTTCCGCGATAAGCCCAAGGTCGACCCGCGCTACTTCACCGATGAGCAGGGCCACGACATGGAGGTGATGATCGCCGGAATCCGCAAGGCCCGCGAGATCGTCTCCCAGCCGGCCATGGCCGAATGGGCCGGAACCGAGCTGTACCCGGGGCCGGAGGTGCAGAGCGATGAGCAGATCGCCGACTACATCAAACGCACCCACAACACCGTGTACCACCCGGCAGGGTCGGTGCGCATGGGGGCGGACGACGATGAGATGTCCCCGCTTGATGCGCAGCTGCGCGTGAAAGGCGTTTCGGGCCTGCGCGTGGCCGATGCCTCGGTGATGCCGGCCCTCGTCACGGTGAACCCGAACATCACGGTGATGATGATCGGTGAGCGGTGTGCCGAACTGATCAAGGCCAACGGCTAAGAGCTGCCCCAACCCAGATGCCCCGGTGCCTCCATGAATGATCTTCGTGGTTTGGCATCGGGGCATCTGGCATGAGGGACGGGTCGTGGTTTGGAGCTAAAGAAGTGATCGGAGCAACAATAGGAAGTGCACTGCACAAGCGTGGGCAGAAACGCGTATTGTCGGTTAGGTGCGCACGAGTATGAATCAAGACCTGACATTGCCTTCCGTCAAGCCCTGGGTGAAGCCCATGCTCGACGAACTGGTGGACTTCCGTCGCGAAGTCCATGCCAACCCTGAGCTGTCGTTTGTGGAGTACAAGACCACCGAACGCATCATGAGCAAGCTTCGTGCGGCGGGTCTGACGCCCGTGACCCTGGCCGAGATCGGGGATGCGGAGACCGGCGGGTACGTTGACATCGGCACCGGGCCCATCGCCATGGGATTGCGCGCCGACATTGATGCCTTGCCGATTCTTGAAGAAACCGGGCTCGACTACGCATCGGTTGTTGCCGGGGTGGCCCATTCCTGTGGCCACGATATTCACACCACCGTGATGCTCGGGGTGGCCCTGACGCTGAAGGCCATGGATGACCAGGAGCCACTGGGCGCACGAATTCGGGTGATCTTCCAGCCGGCCGAGGAAAAGATGCCAGGTGGCGCGTTGTCGGTGATTGCCGCCGGCATCCTGGACGAGGTCCCACGCATTTTGGCTTTGCACTGCGAACCACGCATCGATGCCGGGAAAATTGGCACACGTATCGGTGCCATCACCAGCGCCTCGGACACCATCAAGATTGAACTCACCGGTCGTGGCGGGCACACCTCCCGTCCGCACCTGACCGAGGATCTGGTCTTTGCCATGAGCCAGATCGCTATCAATGTGCCGGCGGTCTTGAGCCGACGCATCGACGTGCGTAGTGCCGTCTCGGTGGTCTGGGGACAGATCCACGCCGGCAGCGCACCCAACGCGATCCCCGCCACCGGATACTTGGCGGGCACCATGCGCTGCCTCGACGGCGAAGCCTGGGCCGGAGCGGGGGACTTGCTGGACGAGGTGGTACGCCAGGTCGCCAGTCCCTATGGCGTTGAGGTGAAGCTCGAACACATCCGCGGTGTGCCCCCAGTGATCAACACCGAAGAGGAAACCGACCTGATTGAGGACTCGGCCCGTGCCGAGATAGGGTCCGCGGCCATTGTTCTGACGCCGCAATCCATGGGCGGGGAAGACTTCGCCTGGATGACCAACAAGGTTCCCGGTGCCATGATGCGCTTGGGCACCCGTACCCCGGGAGGCGAAGATTATGACCTGCACCGCGGGGACTACATTCCCGACGAGGCAGCCATCGAGGTCGGCGTGACGGTGATGGCAGCGGCATCACTGCGGGCGATCGCGCAGCTGAAGTTGGCGCAGGAGAGTTAGAGCGGTCCCGGAGCGTTATCTGCTTGTAACACTTTCTTTATCGACTCGGTCACAATGGGCGCTAGGCTATGTAGTTGTGAAGCCGTTCTTTCCGAATGTGCTGGGGGCCACCCGGTGGTTCCCAGCGCGTACCGAAGGATCCCGGATTCATGTCAGCACCACAGGTTGCTGGCGGCAATGACCCCCATCGTGAGCAAGAACTCGGAACGGTAACTCCTGAGACTTCGAAGCCACGGTACTTGTAGCTCGTAACTCAATGGAGGAAACCCATATGCGCATCATCAAGCGCAAGGCCGGCATGGCCGCAAGCATTCTCGGCATTTCTGCCCTCGTTCTTTCCGGCTGCGGTGCGGCCCCAGAGGCAAGTACGTCTAGTTCCTCGGCTCCGACCGTCGACTACACGGCTTGCATGGTTTCCGATGAGGGTGGATTCGACGACAAGTCGTTCAACCAGGCGTCCTACGAGGGCCTCGTGAAGGCCCAAACCGACTTGGGTGTCAAGATCAACAAGGCCGAGTCCAACTCCGCAACCGACATGAAGCCGAACATTGAATCGATGGTCAGCGCAGGCTGCGACATCGTGGCGACCGCCGGCTTCAACATCGGCGATGCCACCTTGGAAGCTGCCAAGAAGTACCCAGAAGTTAACTTTGCCATCGTCGACTACGGGTACAAGACGCTTCCGGCAAACCTTCGCTCGTTGAGCTACAACACCGACGAAGCCGCCTTCTTGGCCGGCTACTCGGCAGCCGCATACTCCAAGACCGGGAAGGTCGGGACCTTTGGTGGTGCCGAAATCCCGACCGTCACCATCTTCATGGAGGGCTTCCTGCAGGGCGTCAACCACTTCAACGAGGTCAAGAACAAGGACGTCAAGGTTGTTGGATGGGGTAGCTCCAAGTCCTTCGTCAACGACTTCACCGACACCGTGAAGGCCCGTCAGATTTCTGACAACCTGTTGGCCGATGGCGTGGACGTCATCATGCCGGTGGCAGGTCCGCTGGGTCAGACGGCAGTAGATGCCGTCAACGAGTCTGCTTCCACGACCGACGCCGTTGTCTGGGTTGACACCGATGGGTTCGACTACGCCAAGAACGGCAAGGATGCCGTCTTGACCTCGGTCATCAAGGAAATGGGCAAGACCGTCGAAGAATCCATCGAGATGGGACTGAACGATAAGTTCAAGTCCGAGGCCTACGTGGGTACCCTGTCCAACGGCGGAGTTTCACTCTCGCCGTTCCACAACTTCGCCGACAAGGTCCCCGCCGATCTGCAGTCCGAGGTTGATGCACTGAAGCAGGACATCATTGACGGCAAGATTAAGATGTCCGCCGCCAAGTAACACGTACACCGAGCACGGCTTTGGCCGGGAGGGCGCAGCCCTCCCGGCCAAAGCCGCCTCATCGGTAAGCTGAAAACGAACCACGCAACCCACCTTCCAAGGGCGGAACACGGAATGAAGTTGGAATTACAAGGGATCACGAAGTCTTTTGACGGATTCGTGGCCAACGACAGTGTTGATCTCGTCGTAGAACCGGGACAGGTCCACTGTCTGCTGGGGGAAAACGGTGCTGGCAAGTCGACCCTGATGAATGTGCTCTTTGGGCTCTACGAGCCCACTGCGGGCAGGATCTTGGTGGACGGGAAACCGGTAGTCTTCCGTGGCCCCGGCGATGCCATGGCGGCAGGAATCGGCATGGTGCATCAGCACTTCATGCTGATTCCAGTATTCACCGTTGCCGAAAATGTTGCCCTAGGCAACGAAAGTACCGGGGTCGGCGGCATCCTGAATCTCGAGGAAACGCGCCGTTCGATCAAGGAAATCTCCGACCGCTACGGCTTCGACGTTGATCCCGACGCGCTGGTTGAGGACCTGCCGGTAGGCGTCCAGCAACGAGTTGAAATCATCAAGGCTCTGGTTCGCAAGGCGAACCTATTGATCTTGGATGAGCCAACAGCCGTGCTGACTCCTCGGGAAACCGACGAGCTGATCTCCATCATTGGCCAGCTCACGGATTCCGGAACCTCCATCATCTTCATTTCCCACAAGCTCCGGGAGGTCAAAGCCGTCTCGGACAAGATCACCGTGATTCGCCGTGGCAAGGTCGTGGGCACCGCGAACCCGGATGCGCCCGCCACCGAACTGGCATCGCTGATGGTCGGTCGAGCCGTGGATCTCTCCCTTGGTCGCACCCCGGCCATCCCCGGAGATGCCATCTTGCAGGTACGCGGGCTCAACGTCCTGAGCGAAACCGGCATCCCCGCGGTTGATCAGGTGTCCTTCGACGTGCATGCTGGGGAAATCCTCGCCGTTGCCGGTGTCCAAGGAAACGGACAGACCGAACTTGTTGAGGCCATCATGGGGCTGCAAGACAAGGCCACCGGATCCATCTTGCTGGGCGGCGCTGAACTGCTAGGCCGTAACGTCAAGGACATCATCAATTCCGGTGTTGGTTACGTCCCAGAAGATCGCAGTACCGACGGGCTGATCTCTTCCTTCACCATCGCCGAGAATCTGATCTTGAACCGCTACGACCACGCGCCGATGGCTCAGGGCGTGGCACTCAAGCTGCCGGCGATTGCCGCCAACGCCAAGGAAAAAGTTGCCGAATACGACATCAGAGCAGGGTCCTCGCAGGCCCTCGCCTCAACACTCTCCGGTGGCAACCAGCAAAAGATCGTTTTGGCCAGGGAATTTTCACGCCCGCTGAAGCTCTTCATCGCTGCCCAACCCACCCGCGGCGTGGACGTCGGCTCGATCGAGTTCCTGCATCGCCGGATCTTGGCCGAACGCGATGCCGGCACCCCGGTCATCATTGTCTCCACCGAACTCGATGAGGTCATGGAGCTTGGGGACCGCATCGCTGTGCTCTTCCACGGGCAATTGATGGGCATCGTGCCGGGTAACACCAGCCGCGATATTCTTGGCCTGATGATGGCCGGGGCAAATGCCGAAGAAGCCCTCGCCGAGGTCGCTGCGCAGCAGGTTCCGACCACGATCAAAGACGAACCGACGTTGCCGGGAGGCATCGCATGACCAGCACCATAAAGAAACACAACACCACCCTGGGGACGCGTCTGCGCGGCTCATTCTTCTTGGTGTCGCTGCTCGCCATCGTGCTTTCCCTGATCGTCGGTGGACTCTTGATCGCCGTGACCGATGAGGAGACCGCCAAAGCGGCAAAGTACCTCTTTGCCGCCCCCGGCGACACCCTCAGCGCGGCATGGAAGGCAGCGGCAGGTGCCTACGCAGCCATGTTCCGCGGCGCCATCTTCAACTATCAGGCCGAATCCTTCACCGGCATGATCAAACCGATCACCGAAACCCTGACCATGGCAACCCCGCTGATCACTGCGGCGCTGGGTGTGGCTCTGGCCTTCAGGGCCGGTTTGTTCAACATTGGTGCCCAGGGTCAACTGATTATCGGTGCTGTGCTCGCCGGCTACATTGGCTTCACCTTGAACCTGCCGTGGCCGCTTCACATCCTGCTGGTGGTTCTTGCCGCGGCACTCGGTGGCGCCCTCTGGGGTGGCATCGTGGGCTTGCTCAAGGCTCGCACCGGTGCCCACGAGGTGATCGTGACCATCATGCTCAACTACGTGGCCGTATACCTGTTGGCTTTCCTGCTCAGTACGCCGATGATGCAACGCCCCGGTTCCAACGACCCGGTCAGTCAGATCATTCACGATTCGGCAAAATACCCGCTGATCTTCGGACCCGACTTCCGGGTTCACTTCGGACTCATCCTTGGCCTGCTGGCAACGTGGGGAGTCTGGTGGCTGCTTGAACGCTCCACCCTCGGCTTTGAACTCAAGGCAGTGGGCGCCAACCCTTCGGCATCACGCACCGCGGGCATCAATACCACCCGCGTGACAATTCTTGCCATGGTGCTGGCCGGTGCTCTGGCCGGCATGGCCGGAGCATCCCAAGTCAGCGGCACCGAACACTTTGTGGTGGGCGGTGTGGCGGCAAGCATCGGCTTTGACGCCATCACCGTTGCACTGCTGGGCCGTTCCCGCCCGCTGGGTGTGCTGGTAGCTGCCCTACTCTTTGGTGCCTTCCGCGCCGGCGGCGTGGCCATGCAAACTCAAACCGGCACACCCATCGACATTGTGCTTGTGGTTCAATCACTGATCGTGCTCTTCATTGCGGCGCCGCCGCTGGTGCGTTCGATCTTCGGAATGAACGCCCGCAAGGCACGCGCGGCAGCAGCCGATGATTCCAAGAACACCACACCGACCCCGCCGAGCGGCACCGTCACCTCCGGGAGCACCCTGTGAAAACCACCGAATCAACTCACGCTGCCCCCGGGCACCGCGCCTCCGGCAAAAGCACCGGAACCGTCGTCCCGGTCCTGGTGCGCGATAGGAAACCCGTGATCGGTTACGGGATCGGCGCATTAATCGCACTGCTGTTCTTCGCCATCGGTGCCCCCTCGGCGTTGGCCACCTTCAGGCTTTCCTCTGCCGGGGACGCCGTTGAATTACCGCCGCTGGCGATCCCCTCGGCGGCGGCCGGTTGGGTACTGGCGGCTCTGCTGGTGGCAGCCACCGTGTATGCCTGGCTCAATCTGCGCGCCGGGCGGAAGAACCCTGGCTGGCTGGCTTTAACCTACGGCCTGGCTTTCCTGATGGCCTTCCTGATCTGGGTGGTGGGTTCGGCGAATAACCCGAACATTTCCCTGATCACACTCCTGGGCGGTTCGATCGCCTTGGCCCTGCCGATGGTCTTCGGCTCGCTCTCCGGTGTCTTGTCCGAACGCTCCGGCGTGGTGAACATTGCCATCGAAGGTCAGCTGCTGCTTGGTGCCTTCGCCGCAGCCGTCGGCGGATCGATCACGCAGAACGTTTATGTGGCCCTGATCTGCGCAGCAGTCGGCGGTGTGGTGGTTTCGGCGCTGCTGGCCCTGTTCGCCATCAAGTATCTGGTCAACCAAATCATCGTGGGCGTGGTGCTCAACGTGCTGGTATCGGGTCTAACGGCGTTCTTGTTCGGTACGCTGCTGGCTCCGAACGCCGACGCGCTCAATTCCCCGCCGCGGCTGCGTAGCTTCTCGATCCCCGGCCTGGCCGACATTCCCATCCTGGGACCGTTGCTGTTCCGCCAGACCCTGCTGGGCTACCTCATGTTCATTGCCGTGGCCATCGTCTGGTTTGCGCTGTACAAGACGCGCTGGGGACTGCGGGTGCGTGCCGTGGGTGAGCACCCCAAGGCCGCAGACACCGTGGGTATCAATGTGAATCGGACCCGCGTCATCAACGTGTTGATCGGTGGTGCCGTGGCCGGACTGGGTGGTAGCTATTACACGCTGGTCTCGGTCAGCCAGTTCTCCCGAGACATGACTGCCGGTGCGGGCTTCATCGCCTTGGCGGCGCTGATTTTCGGCCGCTGGAACCCGCTCGGCGCGTTCTTCGCCGCCCTGCTCTTCGGCTTCGCCACCAACCTGCAATATGTTCTGGCGCAGGCGGGAACCGCCGTACCCAGCCAGTTCATGGCGATGCTGCCCTACGTGGTCACCATCTTCGCCGTGGCCGGGCTGGTCGGTAAATCCCGGGGCCCGGCGGCCGCCGGCGAACCCTATGTGAAGGGCTAGGGCTAGCGTGATCACCGATGCGACTAGTTCCCTGCCGCCCGTGGATGAAGCAGCCTGGGAGGTGCTGCGCCTGGCCGCCATCACGGCCAGAGACCGCGCCTACGCACCGTATTCGAAGTTCAAGGTGGGCGCCGCGGCGCTGACCGAGGACGGACGGGTGATCTCCGGCTGCAACGTGGAGAACGCCGCCTACGGGGTGACGCTGTGCGCCGAATGCTCGATGATCGGTGAACTCTTTGCCACCGGAGGCGGCAAATTGCACGCGTTCTACTGCGTGGATGCCAGCGGCACCGCGCTGATGCCCTGCGGACGCTGCCGGCAGCTGCTCTCCGAGCATCGCGGTGAGAACATGAGCCTGATGACCCCACGCGGCATCATGTCCATGGACCAGGTGCTTCCCGACGCCTTCGGCCCGCACAACCTATAAATCATCTGCCCCGCCCGCCACAGAATGGCGCGGCGGGGCAACTTTTTTACAGAAACGGAGCATTCATGAGCACCGAGACCTTCGACGCCGTTGACATCATCCGCGTTAAGCGCGACCGCGGCACCCTTTCGCCAGAACAGATCGACTGGACCATCGACGCCTACACCCGTGGTGTCATCGCCGAGGAACAGATGGCGGCGCTGAACATGGCCATTTTGCTCAACGGCATGGACCGCGCGGAGATCTCGCGCTGGACCACCGCCATGATCAATTCGGGGGAGCGCATGGATTTCTCCACGCTGCGCACTCCGGCCGGGTTGGCGCTGCCCACCACTGACAAGCACTCCACCGGCGGTGTGGGGGATAAGATCACCCTGCCGCTGGCCCCATTGGTTGCCGTCTTCGGTGTGGCGGTCCCGCAGCTCTCGGGCCGTGGACTGGGACACACCGGTGGCACGCTAGATAAGCTCGAATCAATCTCCGGCTGGCGGGCCGAGTTGTCTAACGCGGAGATGATGGCTCAGCTTTCCGAAGTGGGCGCGGTCATCTGCGCCGCCGGTGCCTCTCTGGCCCCGGCCGATAAGAAGCTCTACGCACTGCGCGATGTTACCGGCACGGTGGAGTCGATCCCATTGATCGCCTCCTCGATCATGAGTAAGAAGATCGCCGAGGGCACCGGTGCCCTGGTCTTGGATGTGAAGGTCGGCTCCGGTGCCTTCATGAAAAAGCTTGAGGACGCCCGGGAATTGGCCCGCACCATGGTGAACCTTGGCACCGACGCCGGGGTGCGCACCGTGGCACTGCTGACCAATATGGACACCCCGCTGGGACTCACCGCCGGCAACGCCATCGAGGTCCAGGAATCCCTCGAGGTACTCGCCGGCGGGGGACCGGCGGACGTGGTGGAACTGACCATCAAGCTAGCCACCGAGATGCTTGAGGGCGCCGGGGTGCGCGATGCTGACGTGGAGGCCGCCCTGAAAGACGGCCGAGCCATGGATAAGTGGCGTGCCATGATCTCCGCCCAGGGCGGGGACAACGCCGCGCCGCTGCCGGTGGCCAAGGAATCCGAGACGATCTACGCCCAAGCCGATGGGGTGCTCACCGCCCTGGATGCGATGGATGTGGGTGTTGCTGCCTGGCGCCTGGGTGCCGGGCGTGCCCGCCGGGCGGACCCGGTGCAGGCCGGTGCCGGGGTGCGATTGCATGCCAAGCCCGGGGACGTGGTGCGCCGTGGTACACCATTGGCCACGATGCTCACCGATACCCCGGAGCGCTTCGAACGGGCCCGAGAATTGCTGATCGGGGCGGCCACCATCGCCCCGGAGGGCAGTCGCCCGGAGATGAGCCTGGTGCTCGATCGCATCGATGCCTCCTAAGGCGGTGAACAGGAACCCATCCGTGATCCGCAAGGAGGAGGGATGCGCCACACTATTCAGCCTGCGGAATGATGCGCCGGGTACACAAAGTGCGGGAGAATAAGAGTCACGTGGCTCTTGGGACCACGCTTGTGTGCACCGGCGGTCTTATCCCGGAGCGCACATCACCGTTATGGAAAGCCGGTTTGTGAGTGGACCTGATCAATGAAGCCATCGTGCACGCGGCAAATGCGTGGTGGATCCTTCCGGTGGTGTGCCTGTTCTGTTTCATCGACGGATTTTTACCGATCCTGCCCTCCGAGACGCTGCTGGTGGCCCTGGGCGTTGTTGCCGCGGGTACCGGGATCCCGAATGTCTATTTGCTGATCCTGGCCGGTGCCGTTGGGGCGATCGTGGGAGACCAGGTGGCCTACCGCCTGGGCCGGCGGATCGGGACCGAACGTTTTGGGTGGATGCGCAGACCGCGCACCCAAAAGCTCTTTGCCTTTGCCCGGCACGAGCTGAACCGACGCGGGGCCATGCTCATCTTTACCGCCCGTTATGTCCCCATCGGGCGCGTGGTGGTAAACCTCAGCGCCGGCGCCACCGGATTCTCGCTGCGCCGCTTTACCCTGCTTGATGTTATTGGCTGCCTGACCTGGGCCAGCTATTCGGTGGCCATCGGCGTGGTGGCAGGTGCCTGGTTCCACGACAACCAACTGTTGGGGATCATCCTTTCGGTCGCTCTGGCCATCGTGATGGGATCACTGATCGACAAGCTCAGCCACGCCGTTCTGGTGAGGCTCGGACGTCGCGGCCACGGGGGATCACCGGCCAGCGACCAGATCGCGGAGACGAGTACACTCGATCGCCCGGTGCGAGTTCCGGGCGACGAAAATGGTGAACTGGGCCTCGGGCCCGGCGGTCAGTAGAACAGCTGCACGGCCTTGGGTGAACATTTGGTCCAACACTGCACCTACCCACTGTCGGAAGCAGCATTGCCCCGATAGGCTGGGCAGGTGACTGACGAGCTGATTCACCTTGCCTATGACCCTTCCTTCGACTTCCGGGCGCTGCCCAAGGTTTCGTTGCATGACCACCTAGATGGGGGATTGCGCCCGCAAACCATCATCGAGCTGGCCGAAGCAGCGGGACACCAACTTCCTTCCACCGATGCCGAGGAACTTGGCGCCTGGTTCCGGGCTGCGTCCGACTCCGGTTCGCTGGAGCGCTACCTGGAAACCTTTGACCACACCATTGCCGTGATGCAGACCAAGGACGCGCTGCGTCGGGTAGCTAGCGAATTTGTTGAAGACCTTGTTGACGACGGTGTGGTGTACGCCGAGGTCCGTTGGGCCCCGGAACAGCACCAGCGTGAGGGACTCTCCCTGGACGACGTGGTGGAGGCGGTCCAGGACGGACTCGAAGAAGCTTCGCTGCGGCTCACCGACGCCGGCACCCCGATTCAGGTCGGTCAGCTGCTGATCGCCATGCGCCACGCTGATCGTGGCACCGAGATCGCTCAGCTGGCCCTGCGTCACCGCTCACGCGGCGTGGTGGGGTTCGACATCGCCGGTGCCGAGGACGGTTTCCCGCCCTCGAACCTGAAGGAAGCCTTCGACCTATTGGCCGAGAACTTCTTCCCCACCACCGTCCATGCCGGTGAGGCAGCGGGATTGGATTCCATCAAGGACGCCCTGCTGGTGGGTCGCGCTCAGCGCCTGGGCCACGGCGTGCGCATCGCCGAAGACATCGAGATCCAGTACGGCGGCATTGATGACGACGGCGAAGAGGTTGATGAGGACACCGGATTGGTGAACCTTGGCCCGGTGGCCAACTGGGTTCGCGATCGCGGCATCGCCCTGGAAATCTGCCCGTCCTCCAACCTACAGACCGGCGCCACCGCCGCCTTCGGCGAGGGCATCGAGACCCACCCCGTGGATCTGTTGGTGCAGACCGGATTCAACGTCACCATCTCCCCGGATAATCGGCTGATGAGCGGCACCACCCTGTCCGACGAATTTGAGCTCCTGGTGGAGGCCTTCGACTACGACCTCGAAGACATCCTTGACCTGACCCTGAATGCCGCCGAGGCAGCGTTCCTCCCGTTGGAGGAACGCGAGGCACTGGTTGATTTCATCAACGAGGCCTACGACGCGCTGAACGACGAGGATGAGGATGACCTTGAGTATGAGGACATCGAAGATGAGGACGACGACGAGGACTAGTCCTTAGCGCCGTAGTTCACCGACCGCCGGTGTGTTGGTGCCCGTCTTGGGGCAGCAACACACCGGCTTTTGTGTTTTTTTCAGCCGTGCCGGGGTACGCACTGTGACGCAGCTAAAAGCCGTCGCCCCCACGCGGGGCGGGATCAATCGGATATTCTTGGGTGCGGGCAACGACGCCCGCATCATTTTGCGCCTCACTAGGTCATCCCGCAACGGATAGGTCTAGGCGGATGCGCGGCGTGCACCAGGGAAAGGCATCCATGAGCCAGCAGGTCGACCGACTCGTTGAGATCATTTCCCTCTTGCGTGAACACTGTGCCTGGACCGCGGCGCTGAGTCATCGGTCCCTGGTGACCTACCTCCTCGAGGAGTCTTACGAGCTCACCGAGGCCATCGAGACGCAGGCTCCGGATACCGAACTTGAGGCAGAGCTCGGGGATATCCTGCTGCAGGTGGTGTTGCATGCCGCGATTGGCGCGGAGCGTCACGCCTTCGATTTTGATTCCATCGCCGGCCATCTCAGCGCCAAGATGATTCGCCGAAATACCCACATCTTTTTCCCCGATGGCAGGCTGCGCGAGTCCTTCCCGAGCTCGATCCAGGAGATCATCGAGTCCTGGGACAAGGCCAAGCGTGCGGAGAAGCCGCAGAACGCCTCGGCCGCCGCCGGGATGCCGACCAATCTCCCGGCCCTGCACTATGCCCAGATGTTCATTTCACGAACACGTCGCCATGCGGCCATCACCGAGACCCCCGATGTCCTCGAGACGTCAGGGCCGCCGGACACCAAGAATTCCGTTCCCGATCCGGAGGCCCCCGCGGGGTTCATTCCGGAAAATGAACAGGAGCTGGGTGAGCATTTGCTCGCCCTCTGCGCCACGGCAGCAGCACGCGGGCTCGACGCCGAGCGGGCCCTGCGAACCGTGGTGCAACAACGCGTTGGACGCCCCTAGGCCAAAACGCGCTACACAACTTCGTGAACTAGCTCTCATGCAAGCTAGGCTAGGGGGCAGGCAACGGCGCCTGCATCATGCAGTTCACGTTTGACTATCATCCACACCTTGAAGGAGTACCTTCCCATGGCATTGATTGAAGCCATTCACGCCCGCGAGATCCTCGATTCGCGCGGCAACCCAACCGTTGAGGTTGAAGTTTTGCTGACCGACGGTTCGATGGGCCGCGCAGCAGTACCTTCCGGTGCCTCCACCGGTGCCTTTGAGGCAGCAGAACGCCGTGACGAAGACCCCAAGCGTTACCAGGGCAAGGGTGTCTTGGGTGCCGTAGCAGCAGTTATTGAGGACATCGCCGGTGCGGTCGAGGGCTTGGACGCCACCGACCAGCGCGCGATTGACGCAGTGATGTTGGACCTCGATGGCACCGCCAACAAGGCCAAACTCGGCGCCAACGCCATCCTCGGTGTTTCTCTGGCCGTGGCAAATGCCGCTGCGGAATCCGCAAACCTGCCGCTGTACAAGTACCTCGGCGGCCCGAACGCCCACGTGCTTCCGGTTCCGCTGATGAATATCCTCAACGGTGGCTCGCACGCCGACTCGGATGTTGACATCCAGGAATTCATGATCGCCCCGATCGGCGCATCGACCTTCTCCGAGGGCCTGCGCTGGGGAGTTGAGGTTTACCACAATCTCAAGTCCGTGCTGAAGGAAAAGGGCCTGTCCACGGGTCTTGGCGACGAGGGCGGCTTCGCTCCGAACCTGCCATCCAACCGCGCGGCACTGGAACTGATCACCGAGGCCATCATTCGCGCCGGCTACACCCCGGGCGAAGACATTGCCATGGCACTTGACGTTGCCTCCTCGGAATTCTTCGACAATGGAACCTACCAGTTCGAAGGCAAGTCGATCACCGCCCAGGAAATGAGCGACTACTACGCTCAGCTGGTCACCGACTTCCCGTTGGTATCCATCGAGGATCCCCTGGACGAAGACGACTGGGACGGTTGGAAGACCCTCACCGACGCCATCGGCGACAAGGTCCAGCTGGTTGGCGATGACCTGTTCGTCACCAACCCGGAGCGTCTGGCCCGCGGCATCGAGACGGCCACCGCCAACTCCTTGCTGGTGAAGGTGAACCAGATCGGTACGTTGACCGAGACCTTGGACGCGGTGTCCATGGCTCAGCGCGCCGGCTACACCACCATCACCTCGCACCGTTCGGGCGAGACCGAGGACACCACGATCGCTGACATTTGTGTTGCCACCAACGCAGGTCAGATCAAGACCGGTGCCCCGGCCCGCTCCGAGCGTGTTGCCAAGTACAACCAGCTGCTTCGCATTGAAGAAGAGCTCGGCGACGCGGCGGTTTACGCCGGTGCCGGTGCCTTCCCGCGTTTCGGTGCATAAACAGCCCTAATTACACGTAGGCTCGTGGGGGAACTATTCTTGGTTCCCCCACGAGCTTTTGTGTATCACCGGCAAAAAGTTCGTGAACACCAAGATCACGATGGGCCCTGGAGACAGGAACCCGGCACAACTGGGCAAGGAGTCAAATGGCAGCGCGACGTCCCCCCATGCCACGCTCTGGGGCGTCGGGTAACGACCCCCAACAGACCACCGGCGAGCAGGCGACAACTTCCGAAGCCCCGCAGAAACGCGCGCGACCGCGCAACGAGGAACCACTGCGCGGTGCGCATCCAGCACCACGAGCTTCAGCTCAGGGGGCTCCGGCTCGTGAAGGTACCGCTGCCGCACGCCCCGCGGAAAACCGAGCCAAGGTCATTCCGCTAGGCCCGATAAAGTCGACCGGAACCACAGCTCCCGGCCAGAAACGCCCCGCTGCGGCCAAGCCTTCCTCCGGCCCGAAAGCCACGGCTCAGCCCGGTCCTAAATCGGCTGCCAAATCTGCCGCCAAGCCAAAGGTCAAGGCAAGCGCCTCACAGCGGCGCATTGAAGACCGTAACCTGCTTTCCGGTGCCGTGCGCAAGGACGAGAAGTCGGCGAAGACGGCCCCGGGCAAGAGCCACGGTGGCCCCAAGAAGCCCATTCCGGCACGCAGCTTTTCTGGCCGCTTGCTGGCGTTGAGCATCGCGCTGTCGGTATTCGCCGTCCTACTTGTCCCCAGCATCGGCACGTATTCGCGCCAGCATGACGAAATCTCGGCGCTACGAACCTCCATCGAGGACAAGCAGGTCGAACAGGAATCACTCAAGGACCAGATTGCCCGGTGGGATGATCCGCTGTATATCAAACAGCAGGCGCGCGACCGGATAAACTTGGTTATGCCCGGCGAACGAAACTATATGGTCGTCGGCACACAACCGGCAGAAGATGCCGAGGGTGACGTGAACCAGAGCCCCGAGGAAGTCCGCACGGATTTGCCCTGGGTTGATGCGCTCTTTGACTCGATGCAGCGCGCAGCCACCGACTGATCCGCTTCACACACCCTGCCTTGCCCCCCACCGACTCGAGGAGAAGCTCCCAACCGTGGACGCTGAGAATACTAACCACGAAGCACTTGATGCTGCGGCCCGAGTGCCCAGCGAATCGGACCTGGAGACGCTTTCGCGCCAGCTGAATCGCCCGGTGCGTGACGTGGTGGAGATCGGCGCTCGCTGTATCTGTGGAAACCCGTTGGTAGCCACCACGGCGCCGCGGCTATCCTCCGGGATCCCGTTCCCCACCACGTACTACTTGACGCACCCGGTCATCACCTCGGCCGTCTCACGCCTCGAGGCCGCGGGCCTGATGAACGAGATGAACGCCGAGCTCGGTGAGAACACCGACCTCGCGGCAGCCTATGCGCAGGCCCATGAGGCGTACCTGGCCGTGCGTGAGGCCATCGGCGAACGCTCCGGCACCGGTCCGGTCCCGGAGATCGCCGGCGTTTCGGCCGGTGGCATGCCCACCCGTGTGAAGTGCCTGCACGTTCTGGTGGGCCACTCCTTGGCCGCCGGAAAAGGTGTGAACCCGCTGGGTGATCGAGCACTGGAAGACATTGCCGAGTGGTGGACCAAGGATATCTGCCGGTGCACCGGTGCCTGGGACACACAGGCCCCCGCCCCGAGCCAGGACCGTTCACGCCACGTGAAGACGCAGGCCATTGATCCGGCGGTCAAGAAGGCCGAACGTGCCGCGGCCCGAGCAGCACGCGAGGCAGCAACCCTGGAGTCGGACGTGGCTTCCCCCAAGGACACCAAGGCATGAGGCGTGTCGCAGCGATCGACTGCGGAACTAACTCCATCCGGTTGCTCATCGCCGATGTCGAGCGGAGCCCCTCGGGGCCAACACTGACCGACGTGGTGCGTGAAATGCGCGTTGTCCGTCTGGGCCAGGGGGTTGATGCCACCGGTGAATTTGCTCCCGAGGCATTAGTCCGTACCTTCGCAGCGATCGATGAATACGCGATTTTGATCGCCGAACACGGGGCCGAAGTGATCCGCTTCGTGGCGACCTCCGCAACCCGAGACGCGAAGAACCGCGCCGAGTTTGTCGCCGGGGTTAGCGCCCGGCTGGGAGTTGAGCCGGAAGTTGTTCCGGGCCAGGTGGAGGCCGCGCTGTCCTTCGCCGGTGCCACCTCCGTGGCGCCCCCGGAACCGGGTAGCAACATTCTTGTTGTTGATTTGGGTGGGGGATCCACCGAATTTGTTCTGGGCAACCAGAGTGGACCAATCGCCTCGTGCAGTATGGATATGGGCAGTGTACGACTGACCGAGCGCTTCTGGCGTTTGGAACAGCCCACGCTCGGGACCATCACGGAGGCACGCATCCAAGTCAATGCGGTTCTCGACGAGGCCGCCACAATGGTTGATTTTTCCCGCGTTGATCGCCTCGTGGGCGTGGCCGGAACCATCACCACGCTCACGGCCGCCGCGCTGGAACTCGAAAAGTATGAATCGGCAAGGATTCACGGTGCCGAGGTGGGATTCGAGAAGCTCGAAAACGCTATCGCCTGGATACTCGCTGCGGACCGTGAATCTCGCGCCTCACTAGGATTCATGCATCCTGGTCGGGTGGATGTTATTGCCGCTGGTGCCTTGATTTACGGATGCATTCTCGAACGCTTGGCCACCGCCACTACCGGAGCTATCAACACGGCCACGGCATCCGAACACGATATTCTGGACGGAATCGCCTTGGGCCTTGCGCCCACGAACTAAGCTCCGCTGTGCCCGTCGCCGTCTAATAGTCAATGCCAGGAGAAAACTTGAGCCAACGATTGAGCCGCATTGCTGCCGTTCTTCTGAGCCTGGCGCTCTGTTCCTCGATGGCGCTCACCATCGCACCGGCCGCGCAGGCCGACGCCGCCCGCGATGGTCAATGGTGGCTCGAGTCCTCGGGCATCGATAAGGCGTGGACGGTATCCAAGGGCAAGGGTGTCAAGGTTGCTGTCATCGACACCGGCATTGACACCAGCCATCCGGATTTGCGGGGCGTGGTCACTAACGGCAAGGACGTCTCCGGAGCCGGTGCGGCGGACGGTTCCAAGCCGCTGGGCACATTGCCCGAACACGGAACGCTGGTGGCAACCCTCTTGGCGGGCAGGGGCAACAATAAGGCCAAAATTGCGGAGGCCAAGGCCGATGCCGCAGCCCAAAAGATCGCCTACGAGAAGGCGGTCGAAACGGCGGTGAAGGACAAGAAGGATCCGCCCAAGGAACCCGAACCCATCAAAATTCCGAAGCCGGGCCCGGGCGCCGACGGAATGCGGGGCGTGGCTCCGGAAGCGGAAATCCTCTCGGTCTCGTTGTGGATGGGCACGGAGAACCCTGCCGGAATCCCTGTGGAAGACCAGGTTCCCACCGCCGTGAAGTGGGCGGTGGACAACGGAGCTAAGGTCATCAATATTTCCTTGGGATCCACACAGCCAGATTGGCCAACGAGCTGGGACACCGCCTTCAAATATGCCGAGGACAAGGACGTGGTCATCGTGGCCGCGGCAGGAAATCGTGCTGGCGGCATGCAGCAAGTTGGAGCCCCGGCGACCATCCCGGGAGTCCTCACCGTGGCGGGCATCGACAGTAGTGGCAAGGCCAGTGTTGACTCCTCCACCGAGGGCATCAGCATCGGTGTAGCAGCCCCCGCCGATCCTTTGGTCGGTGGCCTGCCAGGCGGAGGGTACGCCGACTGGTCGGGCACCTCCGGCGCCGCGCCACTGGTCGCTGGTGTAGCGGCAATGATCCGTTCTAAATATCCGCAGATGAAAGCGCCGGAGGTTATCAACAGGATTCTCGCCACCGCGCGGCCGGCCGGTCAGCCAGGCGTTGACAACCTGTATGGCCATGGCATTCTTGATGCTTATGCGGCCTTAACGGCTAAAGTCCCGCAGGTGGAAGCCAACCCGATGAACACCATCACCGAGTGGATCCGGGTGCACCGTAGGGGCCCGGAGAGCTTGTCCTCGCCCACCACCGATCCGGGCATTTCAACGGAGAGATCGGATATTAAATCCATCGCCGCACCAGCGCCGCAAGCTCCCGAGCAGAGTCTGGGGGCTCTTCCTCCACTGTTAGTACTCGGATTTGGTGGGCTGCTGTTCGTGACTGCCTTGGGTGGAATATTGCACTACGTCAGGACTCGGCGCCGGGCCACCATTAGCGCATCAACCGCTAGTGATTCCGTCGCTGCGCTCCGTTTGGTGGGCTCGAGTGGGGCAAAAGATATCTTTGATGAGCTGCCCGAATCTGGCTCCGACTCCTAGGCTCCGCGTGCGGGTTGTAGGGGGTGTTCTAGACCTCAAAACTCATTAGTGAAGATTTTCACAATCGACGTTTTTGGGGATAGAATGGAGCCATGCCTATCACTGAACAATTTTCCGATCGTCCGCGCATTCTTGTTGTGGGCGGCGGCTACGTTGGACTTTACGTCGCAATGAAGCTGCAGAAGAAGGTCAAGGCGCACGGCGGTATTGTCACCGTTGTTGACCCCTTGCCTTACATGACTTACCAGCCCTTCCTTCCCGAAGTTGCCGGCGGACAGATCGAGGCCCGTCACGCGGTTGTCTCGCACCGACAGCACCTGAAGGATTCCGAGCTGATCACCGGCCGCGTTTCGGCCATTGACCACAAGAACAACACGGCAGTTATTGTGCCGGTAGTTGGGGAACCCTTCGAGCTTCAGTACCGTGACGTTGTTATGGCCGCGGGCGCCGTGACTCGTACCTTCCCGATCGCCGGACTGGCTGACGCGGGAATTGGTCTGAAGTCGATCGAGGAAGCCGTTGCCCTGCGCAACAAGGTTCTCGAACGCATTGAATCTGCGTCACTGATGACCGACGCCGCTGAGCGCAAGCGCGCCCTGACCTTCGTCGTGGTCGGTGGCGGCTTTGCCGGCATCGAGACCATCGCCGAAATTGAGGACATGGCTCGCCACGCGGCCGACCTCAACGGTCGTATCGCCAAGGGTGAGCTGCGCTTCGTCCTGGTTGAAGCCATGGGCCGCATCATGCCGGAGGTCACCGAAGACCAGGCTCTGTGGGTTGTTGACCACCTGCGTAGCCGTGGCATCGAGGTCCTGCTGAACACCTCCCTGGCGAACGCCGAGGGTGGGGTCATGCAGTTGATGAACATGGCAGACAAGTCTCCGGGCGAAACCTTCGAGACCGACACCCTGATCTGGACCGCGGGCGTCATGGCCAACCCGATGGTGCGCTCCACCGACTTCCCGATCGAAGCTCGCGGTCGTGTCATGACCGGAACCGACCTGCGTATCACCGGAGAAGACGGAATTGCCATTGAGGGTGCCTGGGCTGCAGGCGACGTCTCGGCAGTGCCCGATGTTACCGGCGGCCTGCCCGACGGTACCTGCGTTCCGAACGCACAGCACGCAGTGCGCCAGGCCAAATTGCTGGCACACAACCTGTACGCCACGCGCTACGGTGTTGGCCAGGTCAAGAACTACAAGCACAAGAACCTCGGCGCAGTTGCCGGTTTCGGTGCTAACAAGGGCGTGGCCAAGGTTGTTGGCATCAAGCTCAAGGGCTGGCCAGCCTGGATGGCACACCGTGGCTACCACGGCATGGCCATGCCGACCTTCGAGCGTAAGTTCCGCGTGTTGGGCGACTGGATGGTTGCGATGGTCTTCACGCGCGACACCCTGCAGCTGAACAACCTCGAGACCCCGCGCGCTACGTTCGTCGAAGCCGCGACCCCGAAGCCGCGCGCATAGATATTTGCACTAAGTAAGGGCGGCACCACCGCACCGACGATTCCGGGCCAATAGTGATAGGCCACGGTCCGTGAATTGGAATGACTGGTGGTGCTGCCCCTATTTCGGGCAATCGCCGACGTCTCGTTTCATTACTGGTGAAACGATCTTGTAGGCTTGGATATGTAGGCCCCTATGGTGGAATTGGCATACACGGCTGACTTAAAATCAGCTTCCGAAAGGATTGTGGGTTCGAGTCCCACTGGGGGTACAAAACATGAGGCTCCTACTTCTCCGTGATCACGGGGGAGTAGGAGCCTTTGTCGTGAGCTGAGATTCAGCCAATGGGCTACGGAGCCGGATTTTCTGCCGCGTAATTAATGATTGTCTGAAGTGACGGTCGAGAATCGATACCCAAAATCTCGGGATAGACCAGAGTTTCTGAGCCCTCCACAACAAGCGAGTAATTTAAACCCGCAGAGCGCCTGCCGTTCTTGATCAAGAGCGGCGCAAGTGCGCGCATGGAATTGGCCATGACCTCTTCCGGAGTGCGGTCGCCTGGCTGCATGGTGATCTGCACCATGCCACCTTGGCTCATGCCAAGGGTGATGTGATAACTCGACCGTGCATCGATGACGCCGGGAGCTGTCAACAACGCCTCGGTCCATCCGGCGGAGAGCCTCTCCGCACGTTCATCGGCACTACAGCTACTAAGCCCGCACAGCAGCGCTAAAGCCATAAGAAGCGAAACTAGCCTTTTCATCGACACTAACTCCATTGGTTGGAATATCTTTGAGTTGATATTAGCAGCGAAACACGTCCCGTGAGCATAGGGGGGAGCATCGAAGATGCTTCCCGCTGACCTTGAGAAAAACCCGGACAACTTTTGGCGGGCGCTGCTATTTTGATTCACCATCAGCCGCCTGGAACCGGAAAATCACTGGCCGGGAGCGTGGAAATGCTGCAGCGAATTCTCAAAAAGCCGTTGATTGAACGAAAAGTTGTTGAAATGTAGTCAGAATGGGATTTATTCGGCGTCGCCAACCGTTGAACCAACGTAGGCTATTTGTAGACAACCCTACCGAGGAGAATAATCATGGCCCTGGGCGGAAACCCGGTCTTTAATTCCAAGAATTACCGCGAGCAGACCCGTGCGGCCGGCGCAACGGGTGCCGCGTCCACGACTTATGCTCAGCCGATGAGCTCGCAAGCGTTGCAGGATATGTACTCGCAGCCATCTGCTTCGCCGCAGGACACTGGCCGTATGACCTACGCCGATGTCATCAACAAGACGCTGCTTAGCCTCGGCTTGGTGCTTATTGGTGCAGGCATTGGCTGGCAGATGTCCGGTCTAATGCTCGTTGGTGCAATTGTTGGCTTGGTCCTTGGTCTGGTCAACTCGTTTAAGCGTCAGCCGTCGCCGGTGCTGATCATGTTGTACGCAGGCTTCGAGGGCTTGTTCCTCGGCGGCCTCTCAAGGTTCTTTGAGAACATGTACCCGGGCATTGCCGTCCAGGCTGTACTCGCGACTTTCTCGGTCTTCGCCGTGACCTTGGTGCTGTACCGCTCCGGTAAGTACCGTGCAACCCCGAAGATGACCCGCATGTTCATGATCGCGATGATCGGCTACGGCGTATTCTCGCTGCTGAACTTCGTGCTGATGATGACCGGGACCATCGACGGTATGTTCGGTATGCGCAGCGGATTGTTGGGCCTGGGTATCGGTGTGCTGGCAGTGTTGCTGGCCACCTACGCGCTGGTTCTTGACTTCACCAATATCTCCGACGGCGTACGCCAAGGCGCTCCGGCCAAGATGGCGTGGTCTGCGGCGTTCGGGCTGACCGTGACCCTTATTTGGCTGTACGTGGAGATTCTGCGCATTCTGGCCATCCTGCGTGGCGACGACTAGTCAATTTGCTGTGTGACCGCGGGGCAGTACCCATTATTTGGGTACTGCCCCGCGGTTTTTCTGCAATATGGGCGTCATCTTTGCCGCGCAGGCAACTTCCAAGGGATACCGTATGTTCATGGCTAAGTTAGGCAGAGTCCCTGCAAAGAGCAACCAGCGGTGCTTATGCGCAGATTTATGTGGGGAAGCACTATGAAACTGCCGAACTTTTTTCATCGCTTGACGCTTGCCGAGGCCGCGAAGCGAGTTGCAGAATCCGCCGGACCAAAAGCAGTGCTGAACGACGACATGATCGACTACGCCGAACCGGTTGAAGCCGAAGATTTGCCTTACGGTGTGCGTATCGCCGCATCCTGGGCCTGGCGACTGATTGTTATCGTTATTGCCGTTGGCATCTTTGTCTGGCTGCTCTCCCACGTATCTCTCTTGGTGATCCCGCTGATGATCGCCGCACTATTGGCCGGGCTGCTCAGCCCCGTGGTGAAGTTCCTGAACCGCAACCTGCGCTTCCCCAAGGGCCTCGCCGTGGGCGTGACAATGCTGGCCTTCCTGAGTCTGGTGGTGGGGGGACTGTCGTTGGTTGGTCATCGCCTGGTCACGGGATTCAACTCGCTATGGGCTCAAGCGCTCACCGGCATCGGTCAAATTCAGAACTGGATTTCGACGGGTCCGCTGGGCCTGAGCAACCAAGACATTGATGCGCTCTTCCAAGATGCGTTGAATCAACTCAAGGACAATTCTTCCTCCATCCTCTCCGGCGCACTGTCGTGGGGAACCACCCTCGGGCACCTGGCGGCCGGAATGCTTCTGGTGTTCTTCTCGCTGATTTTCCTGTTGCTCGACGGCCAGATGATCGGACGCTTCTTCGTCAACATCCTGCCGCGTAAAGCACGTCCGGCAGCGCACGGCGCCATGCGCCGCGGTTGGACCTCGATGGTCACCTACGTTCGTGTACAAGTATTTGTTGCCTTCATCGACGCCGTGGGCATCGGTGTTGGCGCACTGATTCTCGGTGTTCCGTTAGCGCTCCCGCTGGGCGTACTGGTCTTTGTCGGGTCCTTCATCCCCGTGGTCGGTGCCTTGCTCACCGGCGCAGTAGCGGTGTTGCTGGCCCTGGTGGCTAACGGACCGGTTAACGCCATGATCATGCTCTTGATAGTTCTCTTTGTTCAGCAGGCCGAATCACACATCCTGCAGCCGCTGATCATGGGTAAGGCAGTCAGTTTGCACCCACTGGCGGTTGTCATGGCGGTTACCGGCGGAACGATCGTCGCCGGTGTGGCAGGAGCACTGTTTGCCGTTCCCGTGTTGGCAGTGGCCAACACCGTGGTCAAATACATTGCCGACCGGGGCTGGGAGCACGATCCACTCTTTGGGCCAGAAGCCGCCGCCGCGGCCATGGCCATGGCCACGAATGGGGGCGCACGAATTACCAAGCCGGTCCGCACCGCGGAACCGGCTCCCGCCGACCTTGATGGAGAAGAGCCGGAGCCGGCAGCTGATCCGCGGCAATAACGCTCCACCGGTTATTGCCCAAGGCCAGGCCCTTAGGTACTCGCCCCCGATTGCATTCGCGTGTTTACACCCCACGCCCTGAAGAAAGTCATCCCCATGATCCAGAAGACCACACTCCCGGTGACCCTGTCAGACATCGAGAACGCGCGGGACCTACTCGAGGGCATCATCGTCCGCACCCCCATGGAGCACTCGCGGGCACTTTCGCTTGCCATCGGCTCCGAGGTGTTCCTCAAATGCGAAAACCTGCAACGCGCGGGATCCTTTAAGGTCCGCGGCGCGTACGTGCGCATGGCCAAACTTAGTGCCGAGGAACGCGCCCGTGGCGTCGTGGCGGCCTCCGCAGGTAACCACGCCCAAGGCGTCGCCCAGGCCGCTCGCCGGCTGGGCATCAAGGCCCGCATCTACATGCCGCTGGGCGTGGCACTGCCCAAGCTCACCGCGACCCGTGACCACGGAGCCGAGGTCATCCTCCACGGTCACAACGTTGACGAGGCCCTCGCCGAGGCCGAACGTTATGCCACGGCGACCGGAGCGGTCTTCGTCCACCCCTTTGATAACCCAGACATCATCGCCGGTCAGGGCACCATCGGCTTGGAGATCCTTGACCAGCTGCCGGACGTCGACACCGTTTTAATGGGAGTGGGTGGCGGCGGACTGCTGGCAGGAGTAGCAGTAGCCATCAAGAGCCGTGCCAAGGAACTGGGCCGCGAGATCAAGATCATCGGAGTGCAGGCGGAGAACGCCGCGGCCTACCCTCCGTCCCTTGCCGCCGACGCACTGGTCCCGCTGGATACAGTGCGCACCATCGCCGACGGCATCGCCGTGGGCCGCCCGGGCCAGCTGCCCTTCGCGATCATCCGAGAACTGGTTGACGACGTGGTCACCGTCTCCGAGGACGGACTGGCTCGAGCCTTGGTGTTCCTGATGGAACGTTCCAAGCTGGTGGTTGAGCCGGCCGGTGCCGTGGGTGTTGCGGCTCTGCTGGAGGGCAAGCTCGAGGAATTGGGCATCAATCCCACTAAAACCGCCGTCATCCTATCCGGTGGAAACATCGACCCGCTCTTGATGTTGAAGGTCATCCAGCGTGGTCTCTCCGCGGCGGGACGTTACCTCACGGTGCGCATGATGCTTGATGATCGTCCCGGCGAGCTGGCTACAATCTCCCGCGTCATCGCCGAATCCGACGCGAACGTTACCCGACTGGACCACACTCGGGTCGGCGGTTCGCTATCCATGGGCGATGTGGCAATCACCATTGACATGGAAACCAAGGGCCACGAACATTCGGAGGCGGTTCTGAACAACCTGAGGGCCGAAGGCTTCCAACCCATGGTGATGAGCTAAAAGTCTTGAGCTCCTTCACCAGGACATAACGCCCCGTCACTGTGCCCAGCCATCGAGAAATCATTCGGTGAGTCGGGGCAACGACGGGGCGTGATTTTTATGAACGCCAAGGTCTGCAGCTGCCGGTTAACGACAGCTGGCCACCGATGTTCGGTTCGTCATCGTTTCCCCAGAGGGAAAACCATGAAAATCTCGAAACATCGATGGCCAGCTAAACACCTCACCTCAGCTAGAGGATCGGGCGAAAATGCTTAGGCGCTGTACGGCTTGCAGGAAAGGATCTCTACGGTGATTTCCTTGCCGTTGGGCGCGGTGTAGCTGACGGATTCGCCGGACTTGACGCCGTGAACTGCCGCACCGATCGGGGACTGTTCCGAGTAGACCTCAAGGTCAGTATCTCCGGCGACCTCACGGCTTCCAAAGAGGAAGGTGGTCTTGTCGCCGGCGATGATGGCTTCAACCAGCATGCCGGGTTCAACGATTCCGTCATCGGCCGGTGCTGCGCCCACCAAGGCGCGACGCAACAGGCTCTTGAGGTAGGAAATGCGGGCCTCGGCCTTGCCCTGCTCCTCCTTGGCAGCGTGGTAGCCACCGTTCTCCTTGAGGTCGCCCTCGGACCGTGCCTGCTCGATGCGGTCTACGATTTCGGCACGGCCGGGCCCCGAGAGGTGCTCAAGTTCGGCTGTGAGGCGGTCGAAAGCCTCTTGGGTCAGCCAATCAGCGGGTTCGTGATTTGTCGTGGTCACTGGGTACTCCTTGTGTTATCAGGGGCCGCTGCTCCGGGAAGGAACAACAAGCCGTGACGGTCCCGCGCGATGACGCGTCCAACATCTAGCAAGCAAAGACCCCGCACAGTGGGTGAAGAACTTTGTCCGTCACGGTCTGTAGCGGGGCATTAACGTATTAGAAAGATATTAGCCGTCAACTGGGTAATTGCCCAAGAGGTTGAGCTTTTGGCGTAGCGGCGAGTCTCCGCGGCTCGCGGAGTTGCAGCGCCCGAAGATGTGTGACTCGTTTCCGGCCTAAGAGTCCTTGGCGAGTCGGCACGACTCGATGCCGGCGGTGGTCGAGAGCGCTTCGGTGCGCAGGTCAACGACCACCCGTGTGGTGGTCATGCCCCTACCCTCGGTGGGTCCAAGAACTAGCGTCTTCCAGCCAACGATGGCGTAAGACTCATTTAGGGCACGCACATCGCACACGATCGTGGCGCTGGCATCCTTGGAGATATCAACGGTTGCCGTGGCGCTGGTGGCGGAGTGGACCTCGAAGGAGTTGTCCTTATAGTCCATTCCGGACGTACTGGCGAAGGTCAAATAGAGGGCACCGAGTACCAGAGCAGCCAAGCCGACGACGATGAGCGTCGCGCGAGTTCTTTTAGTGAGGCGTCGCTTGGGCGATCCGTACCTATTAGTTAAGCTGGACATTGGCGCCCCTTTCGATTCGTGGGCGTCGTGGCCGGGAAATCATCCCTACCAGTCTAAGCCTTGGCTAAGGGGAACCCTTCACCGAGCAAGAGGAAGTTGGAGTCACCTACGTGGAAGAGCACAACGTGGAGCACATCGCTGATTCAACGGGCCTGCGATTGCTGGCTGTTCATGCACACCCCGACGATGAATCGTCAAAGGGGTCGGCCACCATGGCCGCATACGTTGCCGCAGGGGCCACCGTCATGGTTGCTACATGCACCGGAGGCGAACGCGGAGACATCCTCAACGCGGCGGTGGGCGAACTCGCTCACGCCCACCGTGACTTAGCCGGGGTGCGCCGCACAGAAATGGCCGAGGCCGCAGCCGTGCTGGGCATCGAGCACCGCTGGCTGGGTTTTGTTGATTCTGGGCTGCCTGAGGGTGACCCGCTGCCCGAGCTGCCCTTCGGAGCTTTTGCGCTACAGCCGCTGGAGCGGGCAGCAGCCCCACTGATCCGGTTGATCCGCGATTTTAAGCCGCACGTCATCATTGCCTACGACGAAAACGGCGGTTACCCGCACCCTGACCACATTCAGGCCCACAAGGTGGCAATGTACGCCTACGAACACGCGGCGAATGAGCAGAGCTCTCCGGAACTCGGTCCGAGCTGGGAAACCTCGAAACTGTACTACGACCGAGGATTCGCTCCGGAACGCTTCAAAACCCTGCACTACGCCATGCTTGAAGCCGGCATGGAATCTCCCTTTGCCGAACGCGTGAAGGCGTGGGAAGAGCACCCCGACGAGCAGTTCTTCGGTTGGGTGACTCCGCACGTGACGACCACACAAATCCACTGCGCCGACTATTTCACCAAGCGTGATCAAGCATTGTTGGCACATCGAACACAGATTGACCCGAACGGATTCTTCTTCGCCGTCCCGGAAACCATCACCGCTAAGGTGTGGCCGTGGGAGGACTTCACCATGATCAAGTCATCGGTTCCGACCACACTCCCAGAGAACGACCTGTTTGCCGGTCTAAGATAGGTACCGTACCGGTGATTCCGGTCGCCAACTTCTAGAAAGAGCCTCGCGCGTGTATTCGTTCCTGCTTTATGCAGCCTCTGTCAGTCCGTCCCCGGTTCCCGGAGAATCCGTCGGTGATGCGGCTCAGGCCATTGGCCCGGGTTTCGTCGGCTTTGTGGCCACTGCGGCCGTTGTCATCGTCACCATATTCCTGATTCGCGACATGACCCGTCGAATCCGCAAGGTTCGTTACCGCGGCGAAGCCGAAGCGCGCCAGGCGCTCTTGGTGGAAAAGGGCAAGGATATTCAGCCTGACGAGCCCGGGGACCTGCCCGCACGCTGATAGCAGAAACTTTTCCGGCGGCCCCGTGTTCTCACGGGGCCGCTTCTGCATCCCCGGACCGGCCGAGAGTCTCGCAGGAGCAGGCGTTACGGGTGGGAGTCGGGTGTCATAGCGTAGGGTGCCACCATGGGACAACGAATCGCCACCAGCACCTCTGCCTACCTGCGGCAGCATGCACATCAACCGGTGGACTGGTGGCCCTACGGCGATGAGGCCTTTGCCGAGGCTGCGGCTCGGAATATTCCGGTGTTTGTATCCATTGGATATTCGGCGTGCCACTGGTGCCATGTGATGGCGCGTGAGTCCTTTGATGATCCCCGCGTTGCTGCCTATCTCAACGAACATTTTGTTCCGATCAAGATTGACCGCGAGGAGCACCCAGCGGTTGATGAGGCCTACATGGCGGCCACCCAAACACTGACCGGCGCCGGAGGTTGGCCCATGAGCGTCTTTACGCTCGCCGACGGACGGGCCATTCATGCCGGGACCTATTTCCCGCCCACGCCACGGCCGGGCACACCCTCCTTTATGCAGGTACTAGAGGCAGTTTCCGATGCCTGGGTTCACCGCCGTGCGGCGCTGGAACTGCAGGCAGCAACGCTGGCCGAACACCTGGGTTCGGTGGCAGGTGGGCAAACCAAAATGTTTGCCAAGGCACTACCCCTACCCACCAGCGTTAATGGATCGGCGCTGGCCCCGGCACTCCAGTCGGCCATCCGCAAACTTGCCGAGACTGCTCATCCCACCGGCGGTTTTTCTCCGGCACCCAAGTTTCCGCCCAGCCCCGTCCTAGATTTTTTGCTGCGCGGCGCACTAGCTCTAGGTTCTGCGGCGTCGCTGGCCGGATCGCAGGCTTCGGACACTCTTGCCGTGATGGCCTCCAGTGCCCTTGCGGATCATGTGGGTGGCGGCTTTGCGCGCTATTGCGTTGATGAGCGGTGGAAGATCCCGCACTTTGAAAAGATGCTGTACGACAATGCCCAGTTGTTAGGTCTTTACGCCAGGGCCGCGGTTCAACTTCCGGATGCACAAACCGCAGAACTGTGTCGTCGCGCTGCCCACGGTATTCACCGCTGGCTCCGGCGGGATTTGCTGCTGCCCGGTGGCGGATTTGCCTCTTCGCTGGACGCCGACACCCTGATGCCCGATGGATCCCACGCGGAGGGAGCCACCTACACCTTCACCCGGAGGCAAGTGGCAGCGATCCTGGGTGAGCCCGACGGGGGCAGCTTTTGGGAACTATGGGACGGTGCCGCACCGAACGTGCGCGGTGCCACCACGGTGGCACCACCTGCCGATGACGTTGCGTTAACCATTGCCTTGGCACGCGTTCCCGAATTGGGGGAGTGGCCAGGGCTCGTGGCGGCCTTTGAAAAACTCGCGGCGGTCCGTGCACTACGGCCCCAGCCGGCCCGAGATGCGAAGGTCATTGCCGGGTGGAATGGTCTGGCCATCGCCGCGCTGGCCGAGGCCTCGGTTTTGCTGAGCGATCCGGAGATGGCGGTGACCGCCGTCGAGGTGGCCGAATATGTGCATTCGGTGCATTGGGACTCCGGCGGTGATGACGTGGCAGCTCGGCTTCATCGCATTAGTTACGACGGTGCGGCTAATACCTCGATCACCGCGGTTCTTGAAGACTATGCGGCGGTGGTGCTCGGTTTTCAACAACTTGGCGTTGCCACGGGGGATCATCTCTGGTTTGAGCGAGCCGACGAGATCCTTTCGATGGCTCAATCCCGCTTCCTGATCAACAATGTGCCACGGGACACCGCCGGGAATGATCCGCGGGTGTTGGCCCTGCGTGCCGGGGTCAGCAGTGCTGAGGCATTGGACGATGCGGTACCAGCCGCGACCTCGATGCTCGCCGCCGCACTGCTGAATCGAGCTGGTCGCGCCCAACTCTCAGCAGGTCTCTGGCCTCAGTCGAGCGAACTCGATCACGGACAGAAAATCGATGGCGAGGCACCTGTACATCAAGACAGCGAGGCCGACCTGGCACTGGTAAGAATGCTGCTGGGCTTTGTGCCCTCCGTCGCGCCCACGGCCCCGGCCGCGGTGGGTAGCGCACTGGGCGTTGCCACCCGGTTCTCCTATGGCTCGAGCACCGAGCTGGTCGTCTCGGGCGGAACTGCAACAGAACGTGAAGCGGCAGTTCGTTTGGGGGTGCTCTGCGGCGTGGCTCAATTCGGTGCACACAACGATACATCGGCGGCGTCTGAATACCCCTCCGGGCCCAAGGGGCAGCTGCGCATCTATGTGTGTCGCGGTGGTTCATGTCATGCTCCGGTCAGTGATTTGCCGGCCCTGGCTGCACTGATCGTTCCGGGACTTTCGCGCAGCGTGCTGCGCCGATTAGGAGCAGGGCACTCCGTGGAGAGCTGATGGCGTCGGCGGGGGAGCAACGGAGGATCCTGCTTCCAAGGCATGTACTTATTATCTAAAACATTGTTACTATCGAGTTCGTGCGCACCGTACGAACCCCGATGAGTGGCGGAAAATAATCATGCTGAAGAAAAAAACCGTTGGATCGATAGCCGCGATTCTCGCATTGGCGGGCACCCTTTTAGGCGGGGGGCCGGCCAACGCGGTTGATGGCCAAACCACCTCGGCTGCTCGGGCGATTCCGGGGCTCAATTGTTACTGGCAGGCAAGAGGTGTAACCTCTAGCGGCCAACTCACCGAACGTCACTACACCACTCAGGGTGGCGTTGCTAAAATTACCACGGAGAAATACAACCCCGGACGGCTCAGCTTTGTGCCCCGCGCGGTGCTACCTCCCGGGGGAGCCGGAGGCATCGAATTTGTCAACGAAAGTTTCTACGCAAATTCCAGTGATGGCGGCTTCTACTCGGTCACTGCCATCGGCCCCAAGAGCTATAACGACGTCAAGGTCACCGCTACGCGGATGGCAGTGACCTGGGGACAGACCCGGCTCATGGTTGCCAGCTCCAAGGCAACCAGTGCCGGGCAATACATCTACGGCCTCACGGATTCCGGGGCGCTGGGGCGCTATGTGTTCAACGGTGCCGGAGGACCAAAATCCCGCGTTGTGGTGGGAAATTCGGGATGGCAGGGAATCAAGACCCTCGCCTTCGATCGCACGGGTGTCGTGGCAGGTACCACCCGGACCGCGGACGTTTTGTTGGCCACCACCGTTGACGGCAAATTGGTCGAATACACGATTCCCCACGACAAGGCCTCACAGTGGTCGCGCCGGGATTTGAAGTCAGCCACCTGGGGCAACTTTAAGTACCTTGGCAGCGCAACCTGCGGCGAGTGGGGCCAACCGAATCAACCGCGGATGCTCTTGGGTGTCCTTGGTAATGGCGATGTGTACCTTTACCTCGACAAGCGCAACGACGATAGCTCGGGCGCCGACATCGTTGGTTACGGCAAGATCGCTTCGGGTTGGACGGAAAAGCTCTACTA
Organism: Paeniglutamicibacter sp. Y32M11; assembly: GCF_019285735.1. GTDB lineage: Bacteria > Actinomycetota > Actinomycetes > Actinomycetales > Micrococcaceae > Paeniglutamicibacter. The sequence continues at coordinate 853,175 of NZ_CP079107.1, forward strand.
GGCTGTGCCGAGCACAGCCAGAGTGATGGCGGTGAAGTGGCACGCGAAGCCAATGAGTGTAAAGGCATGGAAAAGCTCGTGGAATCCCAACACTCCGGGAATGGGATTCGGCGCCTTGAGCGCATAGAAAACCGCCCCGGCGATGTAGAAGCCGCCACCCACACAGATCAGGGTGGCGGCGAGAAGATTCGCGGCAAAAAATTGGCCAATAAAAAGCATCGACGCTAGGCCCAACAAGACGTAGACCGGGGTGTAAAGCCAGCGTGGGGCATCGGTATAGAAGACCCGGAAAGCGACGCCAGCCAGCGCGCCGATCCAGATCGCAATCAGCAAGACCGTGGCCGATGAGGTGGGAAGCAGCGCCCAAGCCAACGGCGTGTAGGAGCCTGCGATCAGCAACATGATGTTGGTATGGTCAATGCGTTTAAGCACTCGGGTGGTCATGGGTGACCAGTTGCCGCGATGATAAAACGCCGAAACGCTAAAGAGGAGAACTCCGGTGAAGGCAAAGATCGCGCTGGTGATCTTGCCGGCACCAGCCGGAGCCACAATGATCAGGGCAATTCCAGCGGCCAGCGCCAGTGGCGCTGTCACGGCATGAATCCAGCCGCGCAGCAATGGCTTTTCGGGCTGGGCCGGAATACTCGAATGTGGCGCGGCAGGTTGGTGCTGGGTCATGGCCCAAGCCTAACCCGGTGTCTTGAAGCTGCTGTGCAGCGGCCCGGGGTATCCGTGCGAGCAGGTAGCACGGCAGACTGACAGGAAGATTGCCCGCGTCTTGGTACCTAGCCCGGGGGTGAACCCGGTAGCGTTAAGGCAGTGCACGTGGAGTTTTGCTCCTCGTTGCCCACCCACCTTTCGTACCAAGCAGGAGTATCTCAGTGGATTTACCGGGCTTCGTTTACCGTCTCTATGAGCGGCGGTTACGTGGCGTGTTGAGCCCGGAAAAGCTACCTGCCCACATCGGGGTGCTGGTGGATGGAAACCGTCGCTGGGCCAAGCTCTCTGGCCAGCCCACGGCACGTGGTCATCAGGCCGGTGCCGACAAGATTCTTGAGTTCCTGGGTTGGTGCCAAGAACTCGACATCGATGTGGTCACGCTCTACATGCTTTCCACGGACAACATGAACCGCTCCAGCCAAGAACTTGACGACCTGATGGGCATCATTGCCAACACCTTGGACCGGCTGGGCGAAACCAAAACCGTCCGCGTGAAACCCGTCGGCGCCCTGGAATTGCTTCCCACCTACCTCGCAGACAAGCTGTGTGAACTCGAGGCCTCCACCGCCCATGTCACGGGCATCCACGTCAATGTGGCCGTCGGCTACGGTGGACGACGCGAAATCGTTGATGCGGTCAAGGCCCTGCTGATGCAGGGCCACGCCAATGGTCTGAACGCCGCGCAAATTGCCGAGGACCTAGACCCGGAACTGCTTGCCACGCACCTCTATACCAAGGGGCAACCAGATCCGGACCTCGTGATCCGGACCTCGGGTGAGCAACGGCTCTCCGGATTCCTGACTTGGCAGAGCGCCTATTCCGAGTTCTACTTCTGTGAGGCGCTGTGGCCCGATTTCCGGCGGGTGGATTTCCTGCGTGCGCTGCGTGACTTCGCCGATCGCAAGCGCCGCTTCGGCTCCTAAGGCTGCGCCGGGGGCCTGGCGCAACGTCCCCGAAACTCGGCTGGCGCCAATAGTTTACCGGCTGTCCATCAGACATTTGCTCCAGACTCATGACGCCCCGAGTTTTACGGCGTAGCTTTGGGTCTAACGGGTGATGAAGCCGTCATTGCTCGCTGAACGGGGCAGCTCTCCCCGCGAGGAGTCACACGTGGCAGTGAACCAGAAACTCGAATCATCTGCACCCACCGCGTCCCCCCAGGCGCTCGGGCTCCCGGACGCGGAACAACCGCGCCGCACTTTTGTTCTTGATACCTCGGTACTGATCGCCGATCCCCACGCCATGCTGCGCTTTGCCGAACATCACGTGGTGCTGCCGCTGACGGTCATCACCGAACTCGAGCACAAACGCAACGACCCGACCTTGGGGTTCTTCGCTCGAGAGGCTCTTCGGACTCTGGACACCCTGGGAAGCAAACAGGGTGGACTGGCCAAGGACATGGAGGTCGGTACGCAGGGAGGAACGCTACGCATCGAGCTGAACCACATTGCCTCCGATGTGTTGCCGGTGGGGTTCCGCAACGCCGATAACGACACGCGGATACTTGCCGTCGCAAAGTTCCTGCTGGACGGGGGCCTGGATGTCACCTTGGTCTCCAAGGACCTGCCGATGCGGATTAAGGCCTCGGCCATGGGACTGATTGCGGAGGAATACCGCAACGAGCTCATTGCTTCCTCCGGATGGACCGGCGTGCACGAAATGGACGTGAGCGAGGAGGACATGTCCACGCTGTATGCCGACGCTTCCCTGGAACTGGCGGAGGTGGCGGATCAGCCGGTGAACACCGGATTGATCATGCACTCTCCGCGCGGGTCGGCACTGGGCCGGGTGGATCGCAATCACCTAGTGCACCTTGTGCGGGGGGACCGCGAGGCCTTTGGTCTGCGCGGGCGTTCCGCGGAGCAGCGCCTGGCGCTAGATCTTCTGCTGGATAAGGAAGTCGGCATCGTCTCGCTCGGTGGTAGTGCCGGAACCGGTAAGTCCGCATTGGCGCTCTGCGCCGGCCTCGAGGCGGTACTGGAACGCCGCGAACACCGCAAGATCATGGTCTTCCGGCCGCTCTACGCCGTCGGTGGCCAGGAGCTTGGCTACCTGCCCGGTGGCGAGAGCGACAAGATGAACCCGTGGGCTCAGGCAGTTTTTGACACCCTCGGCTCGGTGGTCTCCAAGAACGCCATCGATGAGGTGCTCAGCCGAGGAATGCTTGAGGTCCTCCCGCTGACGCACATCCGTGGACGTTCGCTGCATGATGCGTTTGTGATTGTTGATGAGGCCCAGTCGTTGGAACGCAATGTACTGCTCACGGTGCTCTCGCGCATTGGACAGAACTCCAAGGTGGTCTTGACCCACGACGTGGCCCAGCGCGATAACCTGCGCGTGGGGCGGCACGACGGCGTGGCTGCGGTGGTCGAGCAGCTCAAGGGGCACCACCTCTTCGGGCATGTCACGCTCACCCGCTCGGAACGCTCCGAGATCGCGGCCCTGGTCACCGAGTTGCTCGAGGACCGCATCCACTAGGGAGCACCGTTGGGGGAGCTGGCCCGGACTTAGCCCGCGCTAGCTCCCCGGTGCCGGGCCGCCACATGTGTCGCCGCCGAACTCGCCAGGGGCGGGATCGGCCACAGTGGAGCCAACCGCATATCACTCAAGGACGCCTCTTCCTGGGTGAAGAGGCCATCAATCATGTATTGATCCACGGCGGTGATGGAGACCCGGTGTTCGATGCCGTGGCCTTCGGCGTCCAGCACCTGACGCACCACACAGATGCCCGTGGCTAGATCCAGCCGGATCCGGGTCATCCCCATGCCGAGTAAGGGGGCATCGCTGATTACCGGAACATAGGAATGGCCGCGCGATACCTCGGCCTCAAGGCAGGGACGCCCCGATTCGTCGGTGAGCTCATGCACGCTGTGGATCATCGTGGGGTGCGGGAACGGGAGATCCGCCGGGCCCGGAACAAAGCCGGCGAGCTCCACCGGATCCAAAAAGGCACTCCACAATCCCACGGGCATCAACTCGTTGCGGTACGCGGCCTCGGGGCGCCTGGTGACCAATCCATCGTCCCCGTAGACGGGGGCAAGTAGCTGTGGGGGCAAAAGCCAACTCTTGCGGGTGGCCGCCACGAAGCTGGCGTCTTTGGAATCGTTAATGTGTTCGGTGCGGAAGAGCACCGCGCCTCGTTCGTCCTCGACCCGGATGGCGTCTGGACGGCGGATCAGTACGGTGAGCCGCGTGGGTGAATCTGCGGCGTCAAAAGCCAGCGCCTGATTATCGGTATCGGTGGCGCTGACATCGAGCTGCACGGAGTCCCACAACCACGGCGAGGATCTGGCCAGCCGGCGGAATTTCCCCATCAATTCCTTGCTGGGGGCCTGCTCCGAGTGCGGAAAAACTAGCTCGCCATCATGCTCAGTCATGACTTCAGTGTAACCACGGGTCTCGGGGAATGCTCCAGAGCGGGGGACAAGATCAATCGGTGCTGGCAGTGTGGCCGGGCAACACGTAGGGTGTGCCCCATGCCGCAACAAATCCTTCAGTGGTTTGCCGCCTCCACGCCCGGGGCCAGTGTCGCAGCTCTCATGGCCGCCCTGGCACTGGTGTTGTATCTCATCAACGCCGTACGCCTGAGCATCATCGATTTTAGGTCGCATCTTTTGCCCAACCGCATCCTGGGCCCGTGGTTTGCTGTGGCACTGGTGCTGTTGGGCACCGCAGCCCTCTTCGCCGCGGAACCGGCGATCATCTTACGGATGTTGCTCGGTGCCGGGATCCTCTTTGCCACGTATCTGCTCTTGCACCTGATCGTCCCGGCCGGCATGGGGCTGGGCGACGTGAAGCTCGCGGCGGTATTGGGTCTGTACCTGGGGTTTCTGTCCTTGACCCACTTGTTCTGGGGGACGGCGGTGGCCTTCATGCTGGGGGGCGTTGTGGTCGTTAGGGCTGCTGTTCGTTCGCCGAGTCACACTTCGCTCAACCGTTGCCTTCGGACCCTTCATGTTGGTCGGTGGCGCTGTGGCGCTCACCGTGGCCGGTTAGCCTAGAGAGAAAAGGAGCTCACCAACACCATGCCAACCCCCGAATTCATCATTAACATGCGCAAGAAGATTGGCCACGATGCTCTGTGGCTGCCGGGAGTGAAGGTGGTGCTCATCCACGAAAACGAGGTGCTGCTGGTACGTCGGGCCGATAACGGGCGCTGGACCCTACCGGCCGGAATCCTGGAACCCGGTGAGGAACCTGCCATCGCCGCGGTGCGGGAGGTCTTTGAGGAGACGGCGGTGCATTGTGCCATCACCGCGCTGGTGGGGGTGGCCACCACCGATGAGGCCATCTATCCGAATGGGGATAGGGCTCAGTATCTGGACATCATTCTTGCCGCACGGTATCTGGGCGGGGAGGCGATGGTGAACGACGATGAGAACCTTGAGGTTGGTTGGTTTGATCTTTCGGCGCTGCCCGCACTGCCGCCCAAACATCAACGGGCGATCACCTGGGCCGTGGAACCGCTGGCCGGTGGTCATTTCATCATCGCCGAAGCCCCGGGAGCCAACCTCTAGACCCTGGCAATCGGTGTTGGTTCAGCGAAACACCGGTGGCGCCCAGATACACCGATGCCCCGCGGCTTCACCCGTCCTTCCCCCAAGGGTAAGGATGGATGGAACGGCGGGGCATCGGCGGTGATGTCCTACTGGAGGCTAGAGGTCCTTCGCCTGGCTGACCTCACCGACTGGTGCTGCGTTCGGCGCGGCCCCGGTGGTGCCGTGGCGTTGCGCGTCTTCCAGTGCCTGAGCCTCGTCGCCGCCAATGGCTTCGCCACGGGCCACCATGCCAGCGGTGTCGGAGAGCTTGACCTGCTTCAGGAACAATGCCAGAACGAAGGCGATGAGGATGAAGGGGATCAGGTACCAGAACACCGGAGCCAGTGAGTCGGCGTAGGCGCTGACGATGCCCTCACGCATGGCGTCGGGGAGCTGTGCGAGCGTCTGCGGGTCCAGCGTTGCGGTGGCCGTCCCGGCGTCAGCAGCGTTGGCTCCGGAGGAGGTGAAGACCTCGGTGAGCTTCTCGGAGAGGCGGTTGGTGAACATGGCACCGAAGATCGCCACGCCCAGGGACGCGCCAACCTCGCGGAAGTAGTTGTTGGTGGAGGTGGCGGTACCGACCATGGACGGATCCACGGCGTTCTGAACCACCAGCACCACTACCTGCATGATCAAACCCAGTCCGGCGCCGAAGACAAACAGGTACACGCAGATCAGCCACAGGGGTGTGGTGGCCGAGAGCGTGGTGAATGCCAGCATGGCCAGCGCCGTGACCAGAGCTCCGGCGATCGGGTAACCCTTGTACTTGCCGGTCTTGGTGATCGCGATACCCGAGTAGATCGAGGTGCCCATCAGGCCGATCATCATCGGGACCATCAAGAGACCCGAGACGGCGGCCGACGTTCCGGAAGACATCTGCAAGAAGGTGGGCACAAACGCGATGGCAGCGAACATGCCCAGGCCCAGGGTGAAGCCGATGGCCGTGGCATTGATGAAGACCGGGTTTTTGAACAGCGACAGCGGGATGATCGGGTCCTCGGCGCGTGCCTCGGCGATCACGAAGAGCACGATGGCCGCGAGCATGCCCACGCCCCAGGCCCAGGTTTCGGGAGCGGCCCAGCCGTGGTTCTTGTTCCCGCCGAAGTCGGTGAAGAAGATCAGGCAGGTGGTGGCGATCGAGAGCAGCAGCACCCCGAGCATGTCGATCTTTTTGGTGGACTTCTTATTCGGGATGGTCAGCGCGAACCAGGCGATCAGGAAGGCGCCGATGCCGATGGGGATGTTGATGTAGAACGCCCACTGCCAGGTCAGGTGGTCAACGAAGAAGCCGCCCAGCAGCGGACCTGCCACGGCCGAGAGTCCGAAGATGGCGCCCAGTGGACCCATGTACTTCCCGCGCTCGGAGGCCGGGACGATGTCGGCGATGATGGCTTGCGACAGAATCATCAAACCGCCACCACCCAACCCCTGCATGGCACGGAAGATGACGAACATCCAGAAGGTGCCGGCAAATGCCGCGCCGACGGAGGCCAGCGTGAAGAGCGCAATGGCGATCAGGAACAGATTGCGTCGTCCCAAAACGTCGCCGAACTTCCCATAAATCGGCATCACGATGGTGGTGGCCAACAGGTAGGCGGTGGTGATCCAGGCCTGGTGTTCGACTCCGCCGAGCTGTCCCACGATGGTGGGCATGGCGGTGGAGACGATGGTCTGGTCGAGGGAAGAGAGCATCATCCCGGCGATCAGCGCGGCGAAGATAATCCAGATACGCCGTTGCGTCAGCAGCAGCGGTGCCGAATCCGGAGTTTTCCGGGACGCGGTGGTGGTGGACATAATGGTTTCCTTGTGAGTGGTGGGATGACGTCTGAGATGGAGCGCGGTGGGGTCTTAGACCGTTGGAGGTGGGTTGGCTCGAGGGAGATCGGAGCCAAGAAGCTCCAGGCTCTGGTGCATGATGGCCATAAATTCATCGGCGAGCGATGGCCCCTCGGGAACGGCGAGGTAACGATCGATGGCCCGGTGGACGGCAAATTGGAGGCTGTGCACCAGCATCGCGATGCCGTCGTGATCCGGTGCCACCCCCTCGCGCTTGGCCACCAGCGCGATGAACTCGGCCTGACGTCCGGGACCGACCTGCATCATTTTCGCCAACAGTTCCGGTTCGCGGTGCATGGCGTCGAAGAACCCCTGCATGCTGTGAATCTCGGACTCCTCGCGCCGTAGTTGTTCAAGGACCAGATCCATGAGGTCGGCTAGCAGCGTGGGAGAGATCCCCACGGTTCCGGCGGGGCGTGCAGCAATAAAGCGTGCCAGCGCCTCGGCGGGCAATCCATCATCCTGGTGTCCGAAGACGGCATCAAGCTTGGTGGCGAAGTAGTTGAAAAAGGTGCGGCGTGAGATTCCGACACGAGCGCAGAGCTCCTCGACGGTAAACCCGGCAAAGCCGTTTTCCACGGTGAGTGTCCGCGCGTTTCGCGTGATCGACAGCCGGGTTTTTTGCATGCGGGCGCTGAGCGTTGGTGGCGTGGCCGAGCCTACCGAAACCTCTGTTGCACTTTTATTCACAAAGTGCAGTTTTGCACTATCTGAACATGAGTGCAAGTTTCGTAATCTGGCACACAGCGGGGCGGCTGGGCAGGTTTTCCGAGTCCGGGTCTCAGCGGAAAAAGCGAATCGCGGCCAAGTGCGGGCAAGACGATCGGCTCACAGTTCTTCGGTAGAGTTCCGAAGTTGCCCCGCCGGTGGCGCTCGCCGAGACGCGTCGGGCCACCGAGCAAGAAGCTCGGTGGCCCGCTGTTGGTGACCCTGCGTCGGCGATCTAGGGAGGTACGTGCCGGGCGGGCTAGTGCTTCCCGGTCATGGTGGTGACGTCGAGCAGCGCATCAAGCTGTTCCTCGCTCACCTCGCCGCGCTCCACAAAGCCCAACGCCACGGTGGCCTCACGTACCGTCAGGGAATCGGCCACCGCCTTCTTCGCGATCTTCGCGGCGCTCTCGTAGCCAATGAGCTTGTTCAGTGGGGTGACGATGGAGGGGGAAGCCTCGGCCAGGAAGCGGGCGCGTTCCACGTTCGCGGTGATCCCGTCAACCATCTTCTCCGCCATGACCCGCGTGGTATTGCCCAGCAGGCGAATGGACTCGAGTAAGTTTGCGGCCATCACCGGGATGCCCACGTTCAGCTCGAACGCCCCGTTGGTGCCCGACCATGCGATGGCGGTGTCGTTGCCGATCACCTGGGCTGCGACCATGATCGCCGCCTCGGAAATCACCGGGTTGACCTTACCGGGCATGATCGAGGACCCGGGCTGCAAATCCGGGATCGAGATCTCGCCCAGTCCGGTGTTTGGCCCGGAACCCATCCAACGCAAATCGTTGTTGATCTTCATCAGTGAGATGGCAATGTTACGCAGCTGGGCCGATGCCTCGATCAATCCATCCCGGTTGGCCTGAGCCTCAAAGTGGTTGCGGGCCTCGGTCAGCGGCAGCCCGGTGTCGAGCGCAAGTAGTTCGATAACACGTTGCGGGAATCCCTCGGGGGTGTTGATGCCGGTGCCCACTGCGGTGCCACCCAGCGGGACCTCGGCCACCCGCGGCAGCGAGGCGAGGATGCGTTCCACGCCATAACGCATCTGCGCGGCGTAACCACCAAATTCCTGGCCCAGGGTCACCGGGGTGGCATCCATCAGGTGGGTGCGCCCGGACTTCACCACGTCCTTAAACTCCACCGATTTGGCCCCCAGCGATGCGGCCAGCACTTCGAGTCCCGGGATGAGGTCCTGCAACAGCCCCGCTGTCGCAGCAACGTGTACGGAGGTGGGGAACACATCGTTGGAGGACTGGGAGGCGTTAACGTGATCGTTCGGGTGCACCACGGTCGCGGAGCCTGACGCAGCCAGAGCGCGGGTCGCCAGCTCGGCCAGCACCTCATTCATGTTCATGTTGCTCGAGGTGCCCGAGCCGGTCTGGAACACATCAATGGGGAAATGCTCGTCGTATTTATTGGCGGCGACCTCATCGGCCGCCGCCACGATGGCACCGGCGCGCTCGGCATCAAGCACCCCAAGCTCCAAGTTGGCGGCCGCTGCCGCCTTCTTCACCTGGGCGAGCGCCCTGATATGCGCCGGCTCCAGTCGCTTGCCGGAGATCGGGAAGTTCTCCACTGCGCGCTGAGTCTGTGCGCGGTACAGAGCGGCGGCCGGAACGCGAACCTCGCCCATGGTGTCGTGTTCAATGCGGAATTCTGCAGAAGTGTCCATGCCAGACACGCTACGCCGCATCTACCTGCTTCGGCAGTGGCCCGGCGCACAGTTCGGCCCATTGGCGAACACGGGAATAATATGGCGCGGAGCGACACACGTTTTTAGAGCACTCCGAAGCCGGAGACCATTTCCGCTTTGCCCTCCGCCAACCGGTAGGTCACCCCGATGACGGCGGTGCGTCCCTCTTCCACGGCGGTGGAAATGAGGCGTGACTGCTCGACCAGGCGGTGGGTGGTCTGCTGGACGTGCTCGACGACCGTGGTGTTCACGTCCTGAATACCATTGCGACGGGCGGTGATCACCGAGGGGGTGATGTGTTCAACGAGGTCGCGGATGAAGCCCGGGGGCATGATTCCGCTTTCCACCGAATCGATGGTGGCGGTGACCGCGCCGCAGGAGTCGTGTCCCAGGACCACAATCAATGGCACGTGCAGCATGGCCACGGAGTACTCCAGGGAGCCAAGTGCGGCGGAATCTATGACGTGTCCGGCGGTACGCACCACGAAGGCGTCACCCAGTCCGAGATCGAAGATGATCTCGGCGGCCAGTCGCGAATCCGAACAGCCAAAGATCACGGCAAAGGGATGCTGCTTATCCACGAGGAATTGACGTCGCAACGCGTCCTGGTTGGGGTGGTCGGAACTGCCCTCAACAAATCGGGAGTTGCCATCACGTAATTTCCGCCAAGCCTGAGCGGGAGTCAAATTCGGTTGTTCTTGCACGGTGGCTTCAGTCATTTTTTTAGCTTAGACGCAGTACCTGTTCCAGAACCGCAAATCGTCGTTTTCATGAAGTAATGTGCACGGCGAATTGTGGGGCGCGCCCAAAACGGATGAATGTGGGTAAGGTCTCACTTCTGCCCGGGGGCCGGGTCAGCTGCTACTTTTTGGGGATCTCTTGCTGGGCCAAGCGGGCCATCGAATCGAGGGTTTCTAGGCCGCTGTCGCTGCTGAAAACCAGGGTGGAATCGCCGATGGTGGAGATGAGCACCTGGGACTTGTCCTTGGTGCGAAGTTCCCAGTCGGTGCCATCCACGGTGTGGGTGCCTGCCGGAACGGCGTTTTCGGTGACGGTGGCCAGCCACGACGGGTTGGAATCGGCGGTCTGGCGAACCCAAACGAACTTCTCGTCCGATGTCACCACCCCGAACTCCCAGTATTTGATGCCATCAACGTTTCCGGCAACCCAGCGGGCGAAGTTGACGTAGTCATCCGCGGGCAAGTTTGGAGCCCATGGGACGAAGTTGGCATCCGCGGCCGCTTGTGAGGCGACATCCGCAACGTCAACCGGATCCCTGAAGGTCTCAGCCTTGTTGGCGGGGTTGATCAGGATGACCGGGATGGCCACGGCAACGGTGAGCAGCACCGAAATGATCATGCCCTTCAGGGTCTGGTTGGCTCGCTTGGACTGCGCAGCGGTTAATACCGGCTTGAAGTTCTGCTCCGGTTCCACGGATGCCGGAGCATCGGCGGGCGCGGAGGATGAAGCGGGCACGGCGGGTCCTTCGGGGTGTTCACTCACCCCTCCATTCTCGCGCATTGCCCGCGCAGAATCTAAACGGGCACTACACCCGGGCCTCACGTCATACAACCCGGTGCCGAAAGGGGCTCACTGACCGGTCGATAGTATGATGGAAGGCGTTGGCCCCCGGCAAACGAACAGATCTCAAAGACGAGGAAGAACGTGACTGAAGCCACGAATTTTGCCCACCTGTCCCCACGACTGTCTGTCAGCGACGCGGAACCCGACCGCAACCTGGCCCTTGAGCTGGTGCGTGCCACCGAGGCCGCTGCCATAGCCTCAAGCCCCTGGGTCGGTTTCGGTGACAAGAACGCCGCTGACGGTGCAGCCGTTGACGCTATGCGCTCGCTGCTCTCCACCGTGTCCTTTAACGGCGTGGTTGTGATTGGCGAAGGCGAAAAAGACGAAGCCCCAATGTTGTTCAATGGCGAACACGTGGGCGACGGCAACGGCGCCGAATGCGACGTCGCTGTTGACCCGATCGACGGCACCCGACTTGCAGCCCTGGGCATCAACAATGCGCTCTCGGTTCTGGCGGTTGCCGACCGCGGTTCAATGTTTGATCCCTCCGCGGTGTTCTACATGGAGAAGCTGGTGACGGGCCCCGAGGCCGCCGACCTGGTGGACCTGCGCCTGCCGGTCAAGCAGAACTTGCACCTGATTGCCAAGGCCAAGGGCAAGAAGATTTCCCAGATCACCGTCTGCATCCTTGACCGTCCGCGTCACGCTGGCCTTGTTGAGGAGATCCGTGCCGCGGGTGCTCGCACCAAGTTCATCATGGACGGCGACGTTGCAGGGGCCATTGCGGCAACCCGCGAGGGCACCGGCGTGGACGCCTTGATGGGCATCGGCGGCACCCCGGAGGGTATCGTCACTGCTTGTGCCATCAAGTCCCTCGGTGGTGTCATCCAGGGTCGCCTGTGGCCGACCGACGATGACGAGAGGCAGAAGGCCATCGACGCCGGTCACGACCTGGACCGCGTCTTGACCACCAATGACCTGGTCACAAGCGATAACTGCTACTTCGCAGCCACCGGCATCACCGATGGTGATCTCTTGCGCGGAGTGCGTTACAAGAACGGCCGCATCCAGACGCAGTCCATCGTTATGCGCTCGAAGTCCGGCACCATCCGTTTTGTTGAGGGCGAGCACCAGTCCGATAAGTGGGAAGCCTACACCCGCTAAGAAGCACCTTGTGAAATAGCGTTTTAAAGACAGCCGGGCCCGGCGGGAAGTGATTCCCGCCGGGCCCGGCTGTCTTTGTGTCTGGTGGTGCTAGGTCAGCGGCTGCGGGGTCACGGCAAAGGCGCGACCCGAGGTCGTCGCACTGCGCCTGGCCACGGCGGGGCATTCGTTGGCACCAATGAACAACGAATCACCGCGACGCAATAGCTCATCCCCGTAGGGAGTATCGATCAACAGCTCACCCTCGGTGCACAGAATGATCACCGGTCCGTTGGCCGCCACGGCCACGTCCCCGTCACCCATGGATGTTGAATCGCTCGCTGGCTGAAGCTCAAGGTGCTGGAGCTGGAACTCCGCGAAGGGCGGGACGAAGAGTTGCTGCCCGTACTCGGTTTCCGTGGCATCAAGCAGTGGCACGCCCAGCGCGCGGAATTCGGTGATGCGCAGTAACTCGTCCACGTCGATGTGCTTGGGCGTCAGTCCGCCGCGCAACACGTTGTCCGAATTGGCCATCACCTCAACGCCAAGCCCGCGCAGGTAGGCGTGCATATTCCCGGCGTCCAGGTACATCGCCTGTCCGGGTTTCAGCTCCACCAGATTCAACAGCAGCGAGACCAGGACTCCGGCGTCTCCGGGATAGTGGCCATTGATCCCCGGCAGTTCCGCCAGGGCACCATGTTCGCCCAGCGCTGGGCTAGCCTCGATGGCTGCCACTGCAGCGATCACCGTGGGCCTCAGCTCCGCGGAACCGCTGAGTAGATAAGCGCAGCTTGAGCTCAGTGCGGCGGCCTCATCGGGATTCCCTAGCAGTGTGACGATCTTGAGGCAGGCCGTTGCGCCCGGCTCATCAAGGACCTCGGCCAGTGTGCTGAAGAGCGCCGCCGACTCGGCGGGCGGGCGGAAACCACTCAGTGCGGTGAACGGAGTTAGTGCATAGATCATCTCCGGCTTGTGTGAGCCGTCCTTGTAATTGCGCCGGGGGGAATCGAGGGCGGGACCTGTGAGGTTTTCCGCGGCAAAGCCCTCGGTAGCCTGCGCCGCGGAGGGGTGAACCTGAATGGATAGCGGTTTGGCCGCTGCCAGCACCTTCATCAAAAAAGGTAGCCGGCCGTAGGCAGCGTTCACCTCGGTGCCCAGCAGGGCATCGGGGGTAGCGGTGATCAACTGATCTAGTCCGGTATTTCCTTGGCCGGGAACCTCGGCCAGCGACGGTGCCGAGGGATGGGCGCCGAGCCACATCTCAGCCTCCGGGAGCCCGCTGGGTGAGGTGCCCAGCAAGTCAGAAATGGCGCCGGAGGAACCCCAGGCATAGTCACGGATGGTGTTTCTCAGGCGATGCATGATGGTCCTTTGAACTAGCTGTGGGGGCGATGTGCCGACCCGCAGGAAAGCGGGGTTAAGGCACCGAGCAATCGTTGTTGTTGACAGCAATTTCACCGAGTAGGTCGGTACGGCCAATTTGTTCGAGCGTGACCAGATATTCCTCGCTCAACGCCGAACCATCGGGCTGGGCGGTGGGCGAATCGGTGGGTTCTTCCACGATTTTGTCCGGTTCGGTGTTTCGCCCGGTGTCCGAGGTGCTGGACGTGGGGGCACTCGACGCGGAGGAAGCGGCCGAGGCCTTGGCGGACTTGCTGCTCGGGGCGGCGGTGGTGCCCGATTCCTCGGCAATGAGTGACTGGATGCGGGTATGGATCTTGTCGAAGTCGGGGTAGGTGGAGAACTTATCCGCCGCCGAACCGAAGTCCGGGGCTCCCAGGGTTAACCGTTCAAACGGGGTCTCGCGCGCCTTGTTGGCTAGGTTCAGGAAGGAACCGAGCTGCTGCTGCGGAATATCGGTACGCACCAGCTCCTCTCCGGCATCCATGATGTCGGTAAAGCGAGTGAGCAGCGTCTGCGGGCTGAACTGTTTGATCATGGCCTGCTGCAGGCATTGCTGACGGGCGATGCGGTGGTAATCGGTGGTGAAGTCGCGCGAGCGGGCGAACCATAGGGCCTGCTTGCCGGTAAAGGTGTGCACGCCGGGGGAGAACCAGTGGGTGTTCACCGAGGAGTTGGGCCAGGCCTTGCCGTTGTACGGGACCCAACCGCCGGAATCGACGGTGACCCCGCCCATGGCGTTGATGAATCCGGCGAATCCGGCCATGTCGATCATCACGTAGCCCTGGACCTTGAGTCCGGTGCTGCCCTCAATGGCGTCCATGGTGGCCTCGGCCCCCGGGTCGGCCGAGTTGGGGTAGAGCTCCGCGTGGTTATCGGTGGTATCGCGGTAGATCGCGTTGAAGAGGCATTCATCGCCGCAATCAAATCCATTGGGGTAGACCTCACGCAGGGGCGAATCGTCAGAGAATCGCGCGTTCTGCATGTTGCGTGGAATGGAGATCAAGAGCGACTTGCCGGTTTTGGCATCCACGGAAATCAACGACATCGAGTCCGTGCGGATGCCCTCCCGGTTAGCGCCCGAGTCGGCGCCAAACACGGCAATGTTGTAGCGCCCATCTACGGCCTTAATGGCGGGCCCGGAGGAGAAGACATTGGAAATGGTCTCCCGGCCCTTGTTCATCACAAACGCGCCGTAGCTCATCGACCCGGTGATCCCCAATGCCAGCACCAGTAAGGTGGCGGTGAGCCCAATGCGGGCTCCGGGGGCCAAATACTTGGGCCGGATGATGGCCAAGGTATTGAGGAACATCAGCAGCCACCCGGCTGCTAAGACGATCAGTGCCACGGTGGTAGCCAATTGCACCCATGGTTGGGCAAAAATGTTCAGCAGCCAATCGCGCTTTAACAGCGCGGTGAGCAGGATCGCGATGAGCAGGCCCCAGCACACCATGGTGACGCGCATGACGAATCCGCCCAGCGCTCGTTGTCCCGCAACCCACTGGGCGCTTCCGGGGAAGAATGTGGTCAGCAGCAGCAAGAACAGTGCGCGTTTGGTGCGTACTGGTGCCGTTGCGGATTCGGGATCCGGGAGCAGGTTAGTGGTGCCCTTCGGGCGGTGCGGTTCACTCATTGAGGTCCTTAGTTACCGGTGAATTCGGAGGCGGCTGCCGCACGCAGTACTGCGCCCTTGTCCGAGGCGACGGTGCGAAGGGACGCTGCGAAGTCGATGAGCTGGCTGCGCAGTTTTGCGGCCAGCTCATCGGTGCCGGTGGCCAGGATACGCACGGCCAACAGGCCGGCGTTGCGAGCCCCACCGATCGAAACGGTGGCGACGGGGACACCCGCTGGCATCTGAACGATGGAAAGTAGTGAGTCCATGCCGTCAAGAGTCTTCAGGGGCACGGGGACGCCGATGACGGGCAACGGGGTGACGGAGGCGAGCATGCCCGGAAGGTGGGCTGCTCCGCCGGCGCCGGCAATGATCACGCGGATGCCGCGGTCGTGGGCGGCCTTGCCATAGGCGATCATGTCTTCGGGCATGCGGTGCGCCGAGACGACGTCTGCCTCGAAGGGAATGGAAAATTCGCTCAGTGCCTCGGCGGCCAGTCGCATGACGGGCCAATCCGAGTCGGAGCCCATAACCAGAGAAACCAGGGGTGCGGGGGTGCTCAAGATGTCAGTCCTTCGGAGATGGTGGTGGCCGGAGCGCCGTCGCGGATGATCGAGGCCACGGTGCTGGCGCGGGCACGCAGTGAGTCAACCGACTCGCCGGGCTCGGAGACCACATTGACGTGGCCGATTTTGCGGCCCGGGCGTACGGACTTGCCATAGACATGGACCTTTACGCGCGGTTCGGCGGCCAGCGCCGCAGCGAAGGCGCTGAAGAGGTTTTGATTGGCCCCGCCGAGGTAGTTTTTCATCACGGTGGTCTCGGCCAGCGCGTCGGTGGCACCCAACGGCAGGTCTAGGACCGCGCGGAGGTGCTGTTCGAACTGGCTGGTGATGGAACCATTCATGGTCCAGTGCCCGGTGTTGTGCGGGCGCATGGCAAGTTCGTTGATGACAAATCCTGCGCCGTGGCCCGGGGTTTCAAAGAGTTCGGCTGCCATCACGCCGGTGACCCCGAAGGCCTCCGCGATCTGCAAGGCAGCTAACCGTGCGGCGGCGGCAACGTCTTCGGAGAGCTCCTTGGCCGGGGCGATGACCTCGTCGCAGACGCCATCAACCTGGATGGTGTGCACCACGTCCCATCCCTTGGCTTCACCGCTGGGGGTGCGGGCCACCAGGGCGGAAAGCTCGCGAGTGAAATCGACCTTGTCCTCGGCCAAGAGTGAGCCATTAACAAACCAGTCGGCGGCGGCGCGGGCGTCATCGGGACTATCGATCATGCGCACCCCCTTGCCGTCATAGCCGCCACGCGGGGTCTTGAGCACGATCGGCCAGCCGATCTTCTCGCCAAAGGCCAGCAGCTCCGCCACGTCGTGCACCTCGGCCCAGGCCGGGTTGGGCAGTCCGAGTTCGGCAATTGCTCTGCGCATCACCAGCTTGTCCTGAGCATGGATCAAGGCCGCTGGGCGCGGCTGTACATTCACACCCTCGGAAATTAGTGTCTGCAGGTGGGCGTTGGGGACATGCTCGTGGTCAAAGGTGAGCACGTCGAGGCCGCGTGCGAATTCACGCAGGGCCGTCAAATCCGTATAGTCGCCTACGGGCGCAGTGGCAACACTGCGCGCTGCAGAGACATCCGGGCCCTCGGCCAGGATGCGTAGTTCGAAGCCGAGGTTCAATGCTTCGGGGGCCATCATTCGTGCGAGTTGGCCTCCGCCAACAACGCCAATCACTGGAAACGTCACCCGCCTAGCCTACCCAACGCGCGGCCTGCCGCGTTGAACCAAGGCGAGTTGGGACACTATTGACGGTTAACTTCCAGTGAACCGCACTAGAATACTTAGGTTGGCCGTTCCAAGAAGTTGCGGTTCGACCGCACCGACGGCACGTAGGGCCAGCGCCCGTGGCGGCGTAGTGAAATCGAAACGAACCATGGAGGAACATGCTGGTACAGATCTGGGGCAAACTCATGGGCTTGGCGTCCATGATGTGGCGCGAAGTAGCAAAGTTTGGCGTAGTCGGGGGTGTCGCGTTCATTATCGACTCCGGCATTTACCTGTGGCTGCTCCACGGTTCCATGGCAGATTCAGCGGTTAAAGCTAAGATCATCGCCGGCGTTGTCGCCACGGTGTTCTCTTGGGTGGCCAACCGCTTCTGGACCTTCCGCCACCGTCGTCAGGCCAACGTTGTCCGTGAAGTAGTGATGTTTGCCATCATGAACGCCATCGGCCTAGGTATCGCAGCGGCCTGTGTTTGGGTCACCAAATACTGGATCGGACTGACGGACACCACCAGCGTGTTCATCGCCGGCTCGGTAGTGGGGCTGGTGCTGGGCACCATCTTCCGCTTCTTCGCCTACCGCTTCTGGGTTTTCAGTGCCGAGCTGGACGACGATCCCGAGTTCTCATCGGACCGCGAACTCCTGCATGTTGGTTCCGAGCCAACAACACCTGCCGCGCCGAAGGCCGATACCAACCCGTTGCCACCTCGTATCGACGAGTAGTTCCCAGTCCTTTGTTGGCTTCCGGGCGCACACCATCACGAGCCCCGACACCATGCCGCACGGCTTGGTCCACCCAGAACGGATGGACCAAGTGGTGCGCTGCGGTATCGGGGCTTTTTGTGTCTGAGGGCTGGCTGAGCCGTGGAGGCGTTTAAGCCTCGTGGTCCAGGCGGTGGGCCACCTGCTCGCCACGCAGCAACGCATCGGTGATCTCCACTGTCTGCTCCACGAGGATCACGGAGTTGCCGGCGCTCCATTGGGAGATGAGGGTTTGAAGGATTCGTGCCAGCGGCCAGGAGGTGCCCATGAGGGTGCTTCCCTCGGGTACCTGTTTGTCATCGGCGGTAAATAGCTCGGTATAAGTGAATTTTCCGGCCGCGGAATCAAGCGCCGTCGCCGTGACCTCGATGGGGGAGGGCGAGAAAGAATCGGCGTAAGATCGAACCTCGGAAGCGTAGTCGGTGGCGCCCACGGGAAGCTCTCCGTCGTAGGCCATCGCTAGGGATGGCAAGGGAACGGCCAAGACCTCGACAGTTCCGTTCACTGCTAAAGTTGTAGTGTCGGCGGTGATGAAAATATCGACATCCCCGGGGTTAGTTCCCGGCTCCACGCAACGTAGTTCGGCACCCAGATGCCAAATAGCCAGAGCGAGTGCAGCGGACTTCCAATGCCCGGGTAAATCGGTGGCCACAACAGCGCCGGGGGCTAAGTCAAATTCCTCGTGCAAAAGGTTGGCGCTCTTTGCCACCCAGTTATCAAATACACGACCGCTAAGCTCGACGCGCTCCCCGGATTTTGAGTACCAGGTCAAGAATGGGCGAGTTGAATGGCGCAGCGGAGCCAAGAGGGATTCGACGGGAGATAACGAATTGGTTTCAATGATCATGGGATGCTCCTTGTCAAGCCTGTGAATTCGCCGGGAATTCGCGGGCGGCTGTATTTCGGTATGGTCTCGGTGAAAACTCGGGCGTGGCGTGACTCTATTTTGACGTTAAGTGTCGCTAAAATCTTCGACCGCACTTGACGCGACCGGAGTTACACCAGTATAATTAGATAGTGCACCGTCCGAGAGAGGGATTTTGTCTCGGGACGGCTTTTTATTGAAAGCCGTTGACGTCGATCATCTTGGCAGCACATTGGGTTTATGTTCGTAACGGCGGAAGGTCAGTAAACCATGGGGAACATGGAACGAAGCTACGACGAAGCCGCAGCGCGGGCGCTGGCACCCTCCCACAGCGGGGCACGCGATGTGCCCTCTGACTGGTTTGTGGATCCCGCAGAGGCCGGGATTGAACACGATGGCAGCGCAGAGCGGGTCTTGAGCCCTGCCGAAGAGACTGCCGCATTCCTGCTGGCGCATGACGCCGCCAATGAACTGGTATCGGAACCCACTCCCTCGTGGGCACCTAGCCTTGACGCTTCACCAGATGGCAAGAGCCCTGCGCAGGCCATCTGGATCGGTTTAGGGGCCGAAGAGGAAGAAGGCGAACTAGGCTGGCAGTCCGAAGCGTTGTGCGCACAGACTGACCCCGAAGCTTTCTTCCCCGAAAAGGGCGGATCAACGCGGGACGCCAAGCGAGTATGCGGCGCGTGCAACGTGCGATCCGAATGCCTCGAATATGCGCTGACCAATGATGAACGGTTTGGTATTTGGGGCGGACTGTCCGAGCGCGAACGTCGTCGTTTGCGGAAACGAGCAATCTAATTCTTCCCACGATCCATGTCACCGCCATTGTTGCTACGCACAATGGCGCGACTTTTTTGCCCCGAACTCTCTCTGCCTTGCGTGGCCAGACCCGCTTGATCGACCGCTTCGTCGGCGTTGACGCGTCGTCCACCGATACCTCGGCGGATTTGTTGCGCGATCAGCTGCCTTCCGACGCCACGCTGCTCTCTGCCCCGAAACATAGTTTTGGCCACTCGGTGATGGCGGCGGTCAAATCCCTGAGCGCGCCCCGCGCCGGACGTACCGAGTGGCTGTGGCTGATTCACGACGACTCGGTGCCCGAGCTTAACGCTCTGGAAAAACTCGTCACGGTGGTTGAAGCCACCGAATCTGTGACCATCGCCGGGTGTAAGCAACTTGATCTAGATTCCCCACGCCGCCTGCTTGATGTAGGCCTGGGCGTGAACAAATATGCCGAGCGTTTATCCCTGATGGAAATCGACGAGGTTGATCAGGGACAGTACGACGCTCGCACGGACTCCTTCGCCGTCAACAGCGCCGGCATGCTCATTCGCCGCGACGTCTTTGAGGCCCTGGACGGCTTTGATCCAGCATTGCCCGGACTCGGCGATGACATGGACTTGTGCTGGCGTAACCGGCTCATGGGCAACCGTGTAGTGATCGTTCCCGCGGCAAAGATTTATCACAAGGCCGAGGTGATCCACGCCTTGGCCGGTCCCTCCGAAACGCGCCGGGCCGAGGTCTTCCTCCGCCTGAAGCACGCAACCGCCTGGACCATCCCGTTTATCGTGGTGGGTGCCGTACTCGGGGGAATCTTCAGTTTCTTTGGATCCCTGCTGGCCAAGGACCCCGGATACGCCTTTGGCCAACTCGGCGCAACGCTGCGAGCGGTGTGCACACCGATGAAGCTGGCCCGCTCCCGTGCCGCAGCTGCAAGCACCCGTAGGGTCCCACGCAACTCCATCGCCCGGCTGCTGACCGACCAAGATATCGTCCGCGAACACCGCAGACACATGATCGATTCGATGGGCGGCGAAAGCGTTTACGGCGACGGTACCGGCGCCACCGCAACCCAGGACCCCACCGGGGACACTCGTAATGACTTTGCCGCGCTCGCGGCCCCCACTCGGACCGCTGCCTTCGTCAGCGCCATCATCGCTGTGGTGGTGACCCTGGCGCTCTCCCTGCTCGGTCTGCGGGCCTTGCTTGGGGCCTCTGCCGTGGGAGGCGGCGCGCTGCTGCCGATCTCCGCCAACCCCGCGGAGATCCTGAGGAATGCCACCTCTTGGTGGGCCAACCTTGGCGCAGGAAGCCCCGGAGGTGGGGATCCCATAGATTTCCTTTATTGGTTCACTGCCCTGCTCGGTGGTGGCAACGCCAACGTCGTGGCCGTGGTGCTCACCTTGTTGTCCATGCCGCTAGCCGCACTGAGTGCCTGGCTGGGCCTGGGAGCCGTCACCCGTTCGCGCGCGGCGCGAATGGTTGGAGCTCTGCTCTGGGCGCTTGCTCCGGCACTGCAAATTTCATTGGCATCGGGACGAGCCGGTAGCGTGCTGGTGCACGTGTTGGCACCCCTGTTGCTGCTGACACTGATGCGTTCGGTCGGCGCTGGCGTCGACTTTAGGGCCCATGGTGATCGCTCCTCCCGCCCGGGCACCGGATCCATCCCGTCCTGGACAAGTGCCGCCGCCGCGTCCCTACTGCTTGCTGCCATCGCCGCAGGCTCCCCGGCCGTGGGACTGACACTCCTCGTGATGATCCTCGTGGTTGCCATCGCGCTACGTTCCCGGGCTAAGACACTGTTCTGGGTGCCGTTACCCATGGTGGTCTTCCACCTCCCGTTGCTGATCAACGCCGTGCGCAATCCGCGGGTGCTGTTCACCGACCCGGGGATTCCGCTGGCATTCAACCCCGCTCCGCTCTGGGCTCAGGCACTGGGATTCCCCACCGCCTTTGACCCGCTGGCCACGCCCGCAGGGTTCGCCTTCCTGCCCGAAGGCCCCTGGGCGCTGGTATTGGTGCTGTTGGTTGGTTTGCCATTGCTGGCATTCGCCGCCATGGGCCTCTTTGCCGGAGGAGCCAAGGCGTCGTTGCCCTTAGCCAGGATGCTGTGGCTGTTGAGCGTGCTGATGCTAGCCGCCGCTTATGGTGCTTCGCTGATTCCAGCGGCCGTGGACGGGAATGTCCTCGTCACCGCGTTTACTGGCCCCTTCGTTTCCTTCTTTGTCCTCGGACTGATTTTTGCTGCTGGACTGGGCATCTCCGTGTTCCGTGGTGAACGCTCCATCCTTGGAATTGATGCTGCCCAGGCAACACCACGGGTGAACAAGGGAGTGCTGATCGGCGCCTCGACGCTGTTGGGTCTCTCGGTTCTGGTGGCTGGATCCAGTTGGATCATGGCTCAGCTCCCAGCGCCCGCCGATGCCCGAGCCACCACGGATATGGGCAGCACCAGTGAGCTGCGGGCTGTCTCGGCCCGGACCTTGCCCGCCACCGCCGCGGACCGAGGACTGGGGGACTATGAAGAACGCACTCTGGTGCTGACCCAGACCGGGGACGGTGCAGTCAGTGCCGCGTTGATGAACGGGGCCGGCACCACCGCCGATGCCCTGTCACAAACCACAACCGCCAACCGGCTGATCGGCTCGCTGCTGGCGCCGACGTTGCGCGGATCCGATGACGCAGACCAGCTCATCGAACGGAGCGTGGCAAAACTCGTCTCAGACTCCGAACTCGACCCGCGTGACGAACTTGCGTCACTGAGTACCGGATTTGTGGTGCTCAAGGATGATCGACAGACCGCCTCAGCCTTGGTCGCGCGCCTCGACGCGGTGCCCGGTCTGGTCTCGGTCGGTAGGACCGAAGCCGGTTGGTTATGGCGTGTCGCCCCACAACAGGTCATCGAGAACGTGGATAACGCCACCGACTCAACCTCACGGGTGCGCATTGTCCAGGACGGAAAAACCACCGCACTGCTGGCCTCAAACCGTGCTCAGGTCACCGCGACACACATTGAAGCAGGCACCGAGGGCCGCACCCTGGTGTTGGCCGAACGGAGTAACGCCGGCTGGGTGGCAACCCTGAACGGTGTTGAACTTAAATCCGTGACGGTGGGTGCCGAGAACACCACCGGCGCCGCGCCTTGGGCCCAGGGCTTCGAACTCGGTGCTGGCGCAGGCACCCTGGAACTGAGCTATCAGAGCCCGTATGAGGTGCCGCTTTCGATCGCCAGATTCGTGGTGCTGTTACTGGCCCTCTTGCTGGTTATCCCCATTCCACGCAACCGCCGCTTTGCTGCACGCCGACTGGCTGAGTACCGTACCAGCGGCAATGCCGAAAGCATCGATGAGCTTGACCGTGGCACTCATGCCGCGAAGGGCAAGGAGCAAAAGTGAGCAACGATTCCCGCAGGGCACGGCGTGAGGAAGAACGCCGGGCGCAGTCCGCCCGTGAAGCTGCTGGATTAGCTCCCGGCACTGCAGCGCCCAAAAATCCCGAGCCGACGCCCGTGCCCACGGCAGCTGAACCCCCGGTTACGGGCAGCACCGGATCACAGGATGCCGCGAACCCCGATGTTGGCGTCACGGCACCGCGCAGCGAGCCAGCCTCGGAACGCTCCGCTGCCAAGGAACACATCTCAAAGTCCAAGAAGCAGCGGCGTGGCATAGGAATGTTGGGGTCCATCGGTGTGCTCTGCCTTGGCGCGGGAGCCATCACCGCTGGCACCCTACTTCCACCGGGAAACCTCGGCGCTGGCACCGCCGTCGAAGTAGCGGCAACCTCATTGCCTGCCGGTGACTCGCTGGCCACCTGCCCGGCAACCATGAAGCTTTTCACCGGAGCCGGCACCGGGGTCGACCCCGAGTTTGAGCCCGCCTCCAAGGATGCCAAAACGTCTGTGCGCGCAGCAATCATCTCCGATGCGGCCGGAAGGATCCCCGGTGGCGAGCTGCTCAAGGGGGATACAAAGGTCGACAAGAGTATCGCCCCACGGATCAGCGCCGAAGAAGCGGAAACCTCCACCGGATCCAGCGCCGATGGCAGCTCGGGACTCAGGGGAGTACTTGGCCCGGTGAGCTCATTCGCCGAGACCCTGACCCTGCACGCCCAGCCGCTGGGCGGAGTGCAGACACTGGCCTCGGCCGTCCGCACCTATAGTGCCAATGGCGGGGACCTAGCTGGCCTTGCCGTTGCCGGTTGCACGGCTCCCGCCGCCGAGACCTGGCTCACCGGAGCGATTACTACTCCGGGTTCAACCGCCGTGCTGAACCTGGTGAACTCCTCGGCTTCCGTCGCCGCGGTCCGCGTGGACCTGCGCGGTGCCGAGGGTGCGATTTCCGCCCCTAACCTCACCGAGTTGGCCGTGGCGCCGGGCGAAACCAAATCCATCATCTTGGCGGGCTATGCATCAAACGAAGCGGCCCTTTCGGCCAAGGTGACCGCCAGCGGTGGACGGGTGAACGCGACCATCCAGCAGAGCACACTGCGTGGGTTAGTTCCCGGCGGCATCGATTACTTAGGGGCTGCCGCCACGGCTAGCGCTACCCAAGTGATCCCCGGCGTAGGACTTCTAGACCCGGCACTGGCTACGGATCTGGCCAAACCCGCAGCGAATGCCAACGCCGTGGCACAGGTGGTGTTGGCAGCAACCTCCGCCGAGGGCGCCACCGTCAAGGTGAAGGCCATGGGGCCCAATGGGGAGGTAGAGATTCCCGGTGGCGGTGAGGTTGTTGTGGCCTCGAACGCCACCGCAAGCCTGTCCCTGGCCGGGCTACCCGCCGGGTACTACACGATCCTTGTTGAGGCCGATTCTCCGGTCAGCGCGAGCGTGAAGATGGTACGCGGTACCAAGGCAGCGGATCCCATCGACCAGGCCTGGGCCACGGCGGCACAGCGCTTGGGCAGCGAACACCTCCTGGTACTTCCCACGGTGGGCTCGGCCCGTTTGGTGCTCAACGCACCAACCGGCGAGTCCACGGTCAATGTGCGCTCGATGAGTAGCGACGGGAAGCTCTCTGCGGCACGATCCGTGGAACTGACCGGCGGTAAATCGACGGTGCTCTCCGGCAACGACTTTGGCAAGGGCACGGTGGCCGTAATGCTCTCGGCCACCGGATCACCCGCCTACGGTGCAGCAGTAGTGCAAGAGGGTTCATATGGCATTGCTGCCCTGCCGGTGAGCGAGGCTCCCGCTGGGCGCGAGGGCGTCACGGTTCAACTGCGGGACTAGCGTTCCGGGCCCCAGGCGCCATAGCCGGGGTCAACCGCCTGCGGATCCATGGCCCAAAGCTCGGCCAGTTGCTCCACGATAGAAAAGTGGATCAATTCGGGTAGCAGGTCGATGCCCTGATGGCTGGCCTCCTCAATGGGGCGGCGATAGAGCGTAATGCGTTCTGGCTCGCCCCGACGTGCTGACCTGCTGGTGGCCCACGGCACACGTATGCCAGCTGCCTCTGCACGGGTGATGACCTTGGCGGTGGGTGCCTGCAAGATCCGGAAATCGATCCGGGTCACGCGATCCCCCCAACGGTCTGCCAGACGCTCGGCCGATTCGACCAAGAGATCCTCGAAGCGTTCGGCCCGCGTACGGGCTCCGGGCAGGGGTGCCATGAGCATCGGACCGCGTCGACCACGGCCGTGGCGGTTGCGCTTGCGCATCTCAAAGCCCCGAGCCACGCCGCTGTCTAAGGATCGCGGGTCGCGTGTATCCAAATCGATCGACAGTTTTCCGAGCATGTTCCAAGCCTAAACCACGCCACGGTGACACGATCCACCGGGCCTTGCACGGCGGTGCGGACCATGCGCCCGAAGCCTGCTGAGGTAGTCTGTGTGATCGTGGGATCATCCAGACTTTGTTCACGTTCGGCGTGTGGCCAGCAGGCCATCGCCACCTTGACGTATGTGTACGCCGACTCGACGGCGGTGCTCGGCCCCTTGGCCACCTTCGCAGAACCGCATTGTTATGACTTGTGCGCACAGCATGCGCAACGCCTGACCGTGCCCCTGGGATGGGAAGTGTTGCGACTGGCATTGCCCGAGCAGGGTCGCCTACGCAACGACGACCTTTACGCCCTGGCCAATGCCGTCCGCGAAAACGAAGAACTGCCCCCCGTGGTTCCGGCCAGTGAAACTCCGACGGCGCGATCAGCACCTCCGGCCATCGAACCCGGTGACACCCAAGCCCTGACCCGTCGTCACCTGCGCGTGCTGCGCGAAGGAACGCTAGAGCCCTAAACTGGGATCATGTCGAATCTTTCCTCACTGCTCACCACCGCGCTTCGTTGCCCCATCACCGGTTCCCCGCTGACTCAAATCGGCGACACCCTGGTCTCCACATCAAAGGGTCCCAACGGGGAATCCTATTCCTACGCTATCGACGAAGGAATCCCGCTGATGTTGGCCACCGAAGCAACCATCATCCCCGCTTAAGCAGCCTCATCACCGCTGGGTCACCACCGCGAAGGCGACCGCGCGACAGTGGCGCCGGCACCCACCTCGGCGGACCCGCAGCAGTGCTGAAGCAGCCGCCGGAACGCACAAAAGACCAGCTCACCGTTGCCCGTAGGAACACCCCGCGAAGGGTCTCTACCTGCGGGCATCGTTATATTGCGGCACCGACACGCGGGCGTCAAAATACCGTAGTGGCCCGCTGGCACCCACTGTGCTGGATAGTCTTGGTCATGGTGTGTGTCAGGTCAGGAGCCTTGTTCCGGCTGAAGCGCACCACAAGCGCACCGCATGTCAGAGTTTTTTGAGGGAGAAGCATGGCTGAGCAGGACAAACTGCAGACCGGCAAAGCGGAATCGAGCACGCCCGCCGCGGACGGTGCCCACGCCGAGGCCAAACCGGTAGAGGAGCGCGGCACGCTCAGTGCTGCCGCTGCCGCAGCCGCTGCCAAGATCGAGGCCTCCATGGTGGTAGCGCGTGCCCAGGCCGCCGCCGCCAAGGAAGCCGCTGCAGAGGATGCCGCTAAAGCCGCTGCCGACAAGGACCACAAGGAAGCTGGCGCTAAAGCCGCCGCTGCCACGGCCGCCACCGATAAGGAAGCTGCCGCAAAGGCCGCGGCTGGCAAGGAGGACGCTGCAAAAGCCGCAACCGCCAAGGGCTCCGCAGCTACAGTTGCCGTCGCCAAGGCGACACAGCCTCAGACAAAAGCACCCGTGGCCCCCGCAGCCACGACCGTTACGTCAGCGGCCACCCCGGCTCCGAAGACTCCTGCAGCACCCAGCAGTGCGCCCGGGGCATCCGCGACTCCTGTGGCCAAGGTAGACTCGCCGGCCGCGCAACCGGCAGCCGCGCCCAAGGTCGTTCCCGCTAAGCCCGTGGAAAAGCCCCAGGCCAAGGAAGTCAAGGAACCGGAGGAGATCGAAGACATCATCGCCAAGATCCCCGTTGAGCCGCCGCCCGCCACGACCAAGGTGGCCGTCACCGAGAAGCCGCGCGCCGCACACTCAAGTGCTCCGGCCGAGCAAAGTACCGACGCCACCACGATTTTGCCGCGGCCAACCTCGGCCGAGCCCAAGGTTAAAGCCGCCGAGCAGACCGCCTCGGCCGTTGCCGAGGCCCGTAGCCGCGTCTTTGGTGCCTACACCCCGGTCCCCGAACCCACACCCGCAGCCCGTGAACGCCGTAGTCGCCGCGAGGCAGCCCTAGAGGCCAAGCCACCGTTGGCACGTACCCTGCAGGTGCTGCTGGCTATTTGTTACCCATTCCTGCTGCTCATCGTGGTCATTCGGCTCATCGCCAGCCCGATCTTCCTCTGGATCGCATACCAGCGCCCGGGATTCCCGGCCGATAGCTTCGGATTCAGCACCGCGGACCGACTGAATTACGGATCCTTTGGCGTGGACTTCCTGAACAACGTCGCGGATAACCGCTTCTTGGGCGAGTTGCGGGATATCAACGGAAACCCCTTGTTCCTGGCCACCGAGGTTCAGCACATGGCCGATGTTAAGCATGTGATGTCGTTGACTTATCTTGCCGGTGCGATTCTGGGCTTCATCGTGCTCTTCGCCCTGATCTACCTGGGCAAGCGCTACGCGGGAGGGACGCGCCGCGGACTCTTCGCCGGATCCATCGCCACAATTGTGCTGCTGGCCGCGCTGGTGACCGTCGCGGTGATGGGTTGGGAAACGTTCTTCACCAGCTTCCACAAGATCTTCTTCGCCAATGGCACCTGGACCTTCAACTACTCCGACACCCTGATCCGGCTCTACCCGCCGCAGTTCTGGGTGGATGCCGCCATGGGCATCGCAGGGCTGGTGCTCATTACCTCGATCATCACGCTCATCGCCACGTGGCCCACCGCCAAGCGTCGCGAGCTGGCACGCCTGCGCCAAGAAAAGCGGGTCTTCGGGCTCTAAGCCAAGGGTTTAGGTTCACGACTCATCCCGGGTCGGGGGAGTGACGCAGTACTTCATGATGAAGGGTAGCGTGTTCCCCCGGTCCGGGATTCTTTTTGCCCGTAAAAAACGGTGCCGGAACGCTCAGGATTCGGCGTCGCGGA
This sequence comes from Paeniglutamicibacter sp. Y32M11, assembly GCF_019285735.1. Classification (GTDB taxonomy): domain Bacteria; phylum Actinomycetota; class Actinomycetes; order Actinomycetales; family Micrococcaceae; genus Paeniglutamicibacter. The sequence continues at coordinate 881,045 of NZ_CP079107.1, forward strand.
GCATCCGGATCCCGGTGCCAGATACACCCGATCATAAGGCGCTGGACAGTAAAAGGCGGATGTAGCTAGCCAGAAGCGCGGGTTATCCCCAGCTGGGCATCCAGATATGGTTGCGCCAGCTGTTGTAGGTGATCATGTCCCCGGTCCATACCGGGAGGAAGAACGCGGAGAGTGCCACCACCAAGGCCAGGAAGATGCCAATGCCCCACAACGCCCGGCGCCGCTGCCACAGCGATTGCTCGGCGCTGGGTAGGAAGCGAGCGATGACGTAGCAGAGCGCGAGCACCATGAAGGGGGCGAAGGGCAGTGTGTAGAAGAAGAACATGGTGCGGTCCGGGTAAGCAAACCACGGCAGGAAACCCGCGGCCAACGCGGAAAGAATGGCACCGGCACGCCAGTCCCGCGCACCGATCCAATAGAAGAGCACCAGCAGCAGGCTCAGCGTTGCCGCCCACCACATGATCGGGTTGGGTAGATCGGTGATGGCCTGAACACAGTCGGCAGTGGTGCAGCCATATTCGCCGTTCGAGCGCGATTCGTAGAAGAAGAGCACGGGACGTCCGGCAAAGAGCCAGCTCCAGGGCGAAGATTCCCAGCTGTGCGGTGAACTGAGGCCCTGATGGAAGGCATAGGCGGCGCGATGATATTCACCGAATGAACGCCACACATCTGGCACCCACCCCCACGTTTCCGAGGGATTTTGCGCGCCCCACTGGCGGTAGCGACCTCCGCTGGAGAATAGCCAGCCACTCCAGGTGGCCACATAAACTAGGGCGGCCGTGGGGATGATCAACAAAAATGCGGGGATTCCATCACGCAGCAGCCCACCGAGCATCCAATGCCGGATGCCCACGCGGCGGCGGGCGGAAAGATCCCACAACACCGTCATTAGTCCGAAGACGGCAATGAAGGACAGCGCCGACCATTTCACCCCGGCAGCGCAGCCCAGCATGATTCCTGCCACCAGACGCCACGGCCGCCACCAGAGCCACGGCCCGTAGGCCAACAACCGGTCCGCCGGGCGTGAACCATCCGCGGTGGCCAAGATGCTGGCGAGCTTTTCGCGTCCGTGGGAGCGGTCAATGAGCAGGGCGTAGAACGCGGCAAGGATGAAAAACATCAGGAAGATATCCAGCAGCCCGGTCCGGGATGTGACAATCTGGTGCCCATCAACCGCGGCCAACAACCCCGCAATTCCGCCCAGGACCACCGAGGAAAACAAGCGTTGGGCGACCAGGGCGCAAAGCAATACCGCCAGCGTGCCAAAGAGCGCCGAAGAAAAACGCCAGCCCAGCCCATTGTCGGTGCCAAAGAGCCACATGCCACCGGCGATGAGCCACTTGCCCAGCGGGGGATGAACCACAAAGGACGCGGCGGTGGAGGGGGCGGGTTGCCCGGCGATAAAGGAGTCGTTGGGGTCATCTCCCCACTCCAGCTCGTAGCCCGCCTGCATCATGGTGTAGGCATCCTTGACGTAGTACGTCTCGTCAAAAATCAACAGGTGCGGGTGGGCCAGATTCGAAAAGCGCAGCACCGCACCGAGCAACATCATGGCCAGCGGAACGATCCAGCCCAGCATCCCTGCGCGGTACACGGGGCCCAACAATCGATCCCTGAGCACTGCTAGACCAAAGGCGTCGGCGGGAGCTAGTACCCAGCGGCGCCGGGTCTGCGTGGAGGCTGTAGTCACCAACAACACTCTACCGGCGGCCCCTTGCGGGATTCGGCGGCGCGCGCTGGGCGTAGGCTTGAGACGTGGAAACTCAACAAACACCGGGCCAGATCGTGTTGGCGGCAACCCCCATTGGCAACCTTTCCGACGCATCCCCTCGGTTGATCGAGTTGATGAAGAGCGCCGACATCGTCGCGGCGGAAGACACCCGCAGGTTCTTGCACCTGGCTACCGGTCTGGGCGTGCGTGTTCCAGGCCGACTGATCAGTTACCACGAACACAACGAAACGCACCGACTCACCGAATTGCTGGAACTGGTGGCCGGCGGCGCAACGATCCTGGTGGTCTCCGACGCGGGCATGCCAGCGGTCTCCGATCCCGGCTTCAAGCTGGTGGAGGCCGCCGTTAAAGCAGGCGTCACCGTCACCGCAGTTCCCGGTCCCTCCGCAGTCCTCACCGCGTTGGCACTCTCCGGGCTGCCCACCGACCGGTTCACCTTTGAGGGTTTCTTGCCGCGCAAGGCGGGGGAGCGCACCAAACGCCTCCAGGATTTGGCCACCGAGCAGCGCACCATGGTGTTCTTCGAGGCACCGCATCGCCTCGACGCCATGGTCCGCGCGCTGCGTGAGGCCTTCGGCCCGGACCGCAAGGGCGCCATCGCCCGCGAACTGACCAAAATGTATGAAGAAGTGATCCGCGGCAGCCTCGACGAGCTATTGGTCTGGGCAGAGGGTGAAGTTCGTGGCGAAATCGCCGTGGTCATCGCCGGCGCCCCGGCCGGGGAACCAGCTCGCGCGGTTGACCACGTGGCGCAGGTACAGGCCTTGGTCACCGATGGGTTGCGCCTGAAGGAAGCGGTGGCCGCGGTGGCGGAGACCGAGCGCTTATCCAAGCGTGAGCTTTACGCGGCGGTCCTTGAGGCCCGCGCCTAAGTAAAGGGCACATTCTCCCGGCGGGAGACTCATGGGATAAGTGCACAAAAACGGGACCCCGTCATAGTGCAGCTGGAAATTTACACCCATGGCTTCGCGCCACTACCGTGGGGTGCAACACGTCCCACAATTTTGCACCCCCATGTTCAAGGGAGAACGCACGACTATGACCATTACCCCCGAACGCGAAGCCGAACTCCTTGCTTCCGTCCCCACCGGCCTGCTGATCAATGGGCAATGGCGTGAAGCTTCCGACGGCGGAACCTTCGACGTCCTGGACCCGGCCACCGGCAAGGTGCTAGCCACCCTAGCCTCCGCCACCTCCGAGGACGCCATGGCAGCCCTCGACGCCGCGGATGCCATCCAATCCACGTGGGCACTGACCGCACCGCGTGAACGCGCCGAGATCCTGCGCCGCGCCTTCGACCTAGTCACCGCGCGTGCCGACGACTTCGCGCTGCTGATGAGCCTAGAAATGGGCAAGCCGTTGGCCGAGGCCCGCGGCGAGGTCACCTACGGCGCCGAGTTCCTGCGCTGGTTCTCCGAGGAGACGGTGCGCGACTACGGCCGCTACCTCACCACGCCCGAGGGCAAGAACAAGATGATCGTGCACACCAAGCCCGTTGGTCCGTGCCTGCTGATCACCCCGTGGAACTTCCCGCTGGCCATGGCCACCCGCAAGGTCGCCCCGGCGATCGCCGCCGGTTGCACCATGGTGCTCAAGCCCGCCAAGCTCACCCCGCTGACCTCTCAACTCTTCGCCTCCATCATGATGGAGGCAGGCCTGCCGGCCGGCGTGCTGAACGTTGTGTCCTCCAAGAGCGCCTCGAAGATCTCCGGCCCGTTGATGCAGGACGATCGCCTGCGCAAGGTGTCCTTCACCGGTTCCACCGCCGTGGGCAAGATGCTGATGAAGGATGCAGCGGACAAGGTGCTGCGCACCTCCATGGAACTCGGCGGCAACGCACCGTTCCTGGTCTTCGAGGATGCGGACCTGGACGCCGCGGTTGAGGGCGCCATGGCGGCGAAGATGCGCAACATGGGCGAGGCCTGCACCGCGGCCAACCGCTTCTTGGTCCACGAGTCGGTGGCCAAGGAATTCATTGCCAAGTTCTCCGCCGCCATGGGCGCGCTGAAGACCGGCCGCGGTACCGAGGCCACCACCAACGTTGGCCCGATCATCGATTCCGGTGCGCGCGATGACATCCACGCGCTGGTTTCCCAGGCCATCGAGGCCGGTGCCACCGTTGAGACCGGCGGCGCCCCGATCGAGGGCCCGGGCTACTTCTACGCACCCACGGTGCTCTCGAACGTCGCCAACGACGCCGAGATCCTGCGCCAAGAAATCTTCGGTCCCGTCGCGCCGGTGACCACCTTCCGCGACGAGGCACACGCCATCTCCTTGGCTAACGCCTCCGAGTACGGTCTGGCCTCCTACATCTACACCCGCGACCACAACCGGCTCTTCCGCGTCGCGGAGCAGATCGAATTCGGCCTGGTCGGCTTCAACGCCGGCGTCATCTCCAATGCGGCGGCACCGTTCGGCGGAGTGAAGCAGTCGGGTCTGGGCCGCGAGGGCGGCGCCGAGGGCCTGGCCGAATACACCACCACCCAGTACATCGGCATCGCCGACCCGTACGCCGCTCGCTAAGCCGAGACGCACTACACGGCGCCCGAGTGCCTCACACCCCGGTCCTCTTCCTCATGGAAGGGATGAACGGGAGCGTGGGTGGCTCGGGCGCCGTCGTGCTTTCTGCTGGCGGGCCGGTACGCCCGTTTTAGCTCCGGGAGGCGTAGCGGGCCGGTTCTAGCGGGCGCGGGGCGAACAGCGACGCCGGCCACAGGGCGCGGCGTAACCGCTGGCCCAGATCCCCGCGGGCAGCCAGGGCATGCTCGAGAGTACCGAGCGCGCTCAACAGCTCGTCCTCCGTGGGCCCCGGCGCACCCACCGGTGCATAACGCAGGCGCTCATAGGCCGAGGCCAAGAATTCGAGCTCACCGGTGTGTGCGGGAATGAGCTGGGCGAGCCGGCGCGCATAGTGCCCCACGGCTTCGTCCTGCCGCATCGGCAAGGAATGATCCAAGCCTAGGGCCACCAGTTCGGCCCAGGCCGCCGCCGCACCGCTTTCCTTGCCATAACTCAACACCGCCTCACCGGTACGGCGCACCCGGGTCAGCCGGTTGGCCCGCTGGATCCGGCGCAGTGCCCAGGGCAGCGCGCCGAGCACTACCAGGGCAAGCAGGATCAGTAGTGGTGCTGCGGAGACCGGGCTCGAGTCTTCACCGGTTCCCGGGGCACCCAGCGCCGCGCCGGAAGAGCTGGAGGACGGCGTTGATGATGCTGCTGCCCCGCGTGAGGTGGACAGCTCCGGATCTTCCCCGGTGCTGGCGGTCGGGACGGTTGGTGCAGGAGCATAATCTGGCGGAGCCCCGCGCCCCGGTGTCGGCTCAAAGGCCACCCACCCGGCACCGGGCAGATATAGCTCGGGCCAGGCGTGGGCATTGCGGGAGCTGACGGTGAATTCGGCCAATTCCGACTGGTTCTGCCCGGAGACGACCTCTCCGGTGGCGGTGCCCGGCGCGTATCCGGTGACCAAGCGGCTGGGGATCCCCAATTCGCGGGCCATCAGCGCCATGGTGGAGGCGAAGTGCACACAGTATCCGGATTTTTCCCGCAGGAACGCGTCGATCACCTCCATCCCACTGCCGTCGTAACCGTCGCGCACCGGAGTTTGTTCCGAATAGCTAAAGGCACGCGAACGCAGGTAATCCTGAATCGCGACGGACTGGCTATAAGCATCTTGATCCGCGTCCTTAACCGCCTCCGCGGTGGCCGATGCCAACGACGCTGGAGCATCCGCCGGTAGATCGAGATATTGCCCGTCGACCTCGGAGAAGTAACCGTCCGGGAAGGAGCCGGATAACTCGCTCAGCCCGCGCGCAGTGATCTTCGGATTCACACTCATCACGGTAATGTCGGCGGCCGCCGGCGTGTAATTTTCGGCGGCGCGCAGCGTCCCGTTCTCCGCGCTCCAACGCCAGCTCTCATCCAGCCCGTTCAGCGTGATGGCGTTTGCTGGAAGCGGCATCCAGACTCCCCGATAGCTGTCGGTGATCACCCGGGTAAAGGTCGGCTCGCTGGCCTCGAAGGCACCGGGGAAGGTGAGGGTCATCAGGGATTCGGTGGCCGGCACCCGGTAGGCCGCCGCATCGGGTTCCCAGCGTTGTGCGGTGAGATTCCCAATGACCGAGGTGCGCAGGTAGACCGGTTCGGTGGAATCGGTGAAGTAGTGCAAAACCGTGCCGCTGGAGCGGCTGCGCAGGTCATTGCCCAGGGAAATCAACGGGTCGATGTTGGTCGCCTGCTGACCCCAGGAGGGCCGGGTGCCCTCGGAGAGCATGCCCTTGGAGAATCCGGGGATGAGGATCGGGAGCACCAGCAGGGCCACCATGGAACCGGCAAGGATGACACCTCCCTGGATGAGGACACCACCGCGTCGGGCCCCGGCGGAGAACCGCGCGCTCGGCTCCGTCGGGTTGGCTATTTCCAGGGCGCTTGGCCCTCCGGCACGAGTGGACGTGGCTAAACTGCGCTCCGCGGCGAGGATCAGCAGGAAACCCAGGATGGTCAGGGCGACGGGCCCGATGCCCGCACCGTGCGGTTCGAAGAGCGAGGCGATCGCTACCAACATGGCCAGCGGGATACCGGCCAGCGCCGGGGCACGAATGGCGAAGGCCAGGGTATCGACGGCGAGGGTGATCACCGCCGCCCAGAGACACACGGAGAAGGTGATGACCCCGGTGGTGGCCACCGGGGGTACCTGGGAACCCATTTCCGCATTGGCCTGCGCCCACACCCGCAGCAGAGCCCGGAGGGTGGATCCGGTGGGGATGAACCCTAGGGCGGCGGTATTGGCGAAAAATAGCAGCGTCAGCATCAGCACCGCCGTGAGTATCCCGGCCGCGGTGGGCAGGTAACGCGCGGGACTCAGGTAACGCACCACGGTGGTGCTCAGCACGATGCCGAGCACCACCACAGCCACTTGGAGCATCCATCCCCAATCGCTGATCACACCGTGGATCGAGGCGGTGGCTGCGAGCACGGCAGCCACCGTGGCCAATCCGGCAGCGAGGTGTGCGCGGGCAGATCCGCTGCGCCTTCGTGCCCTGGATGGTGGGGTCGGGGCGGGGGATTCGGTCCGCTGGAGGGTATCGGCACTCATTTCTGATTCCCCAGTTCGTTCCAGATGTCGTTGAGCGCCATGGTGGGAGTCACGGCGAGCGCTGACCAGCCGGCCTGCCGAAAGCTGGCCATGACCGTGGCCAGTCGTTCGGCGTGGTTGACCACACACAGCACCGTGACCTTGGTGGTGGTCCCGACGATGCTCAGCCACGTGTTGGCCTGGGCCGTGCTGGTCTCACCCAAGATCAGGATCAAGCGGTCACCCGACTCGCGCAGCCGTGCCTTGAGCGCCGCGGCCACCTCGACCCGATCCTCACTGAGCTGCTCGGGGATCGGTTCGGCCAGGCCCACGGCGGCCAGCGCCTGCTGCATTTCGGTGGTGGCATGTACTCCGGTGAAGGGCTCGAGCCCATTGGCGGCAGCGGAGGCCGAAACACTATTGATGGCCGCTCCGCGGTCGTCAATCAGATCGATGCCGAACCCGGTGTGGGACAGATGCGAGCCGATGCCCAGCGCGGCATGCAGCGCCCATTCGAAGCGGCGAGAAGAATCCTTGGGCGTGGCGGTGAATTGCGGGATGGAAATGACCGGTTCGGCTCCCACTCCCTGGGCCAGGAAGGCCGCGCGCGACCGGTCGATCAGCACGACGGCCCGTGGGGTGGCGCGGTAGTCTTCCTGGCGCACCATCAGCGATCCACGCCGCGCGGTGGCTGGCCAATGGATGCGGCGCACCGTGTCTCCGGGGCGGTATTCGCGGGTCATCACCTCGAAGGAGTCCGGGGTCAGCCGGCGATTGGAGGAGGCCTGGCCGTGGGATCCATGCTCACCGGGGAGGGTGGCCGGTTCCAGCTGTTCACATTGCGGCAGCGCGATCAACGCGCTGGGGGAGTCCACCGCTGCCGGCCGGGCGGCCAAACCAAACACGTCGCCGACGCTGGCCCGCAGGGGGCCGATCGGGTAGATCCCGCGGGTGGCCGGGCGCAGCCGGTATTCGTACCAGCTCGAGGATTCGCTCCCGCTGTGGGTGGCGGTATGCGAGGGGTAGTGCAGGACCGGGCCCTTGCCAAAATCCGCGGGCAGGGTGTCGCTGAGTTGAATTGCTGCGGCGTTGCGACCCTGGTGAGCGATGTGCAGACGCACGCGCACGCTGGAATCACTCACCGCCATTGGCGGATTAAAGGTACGGGTCACCGCGAGTGTCGAATTTCCGAAGCGCAGCAGGAAGGCGGCGAGCAACGGGGTCAGCAGCAGGACCAGCGAAATGGCCAGCAATTCGCGCCTGCCCAAGAGAAACGCAAAAAACAGGGCACCGGCGCCGGCGGCAAAAAGTCCCCACCCGCGGGCGGTCAGGAAGCCAAGATGAAGCCGCTCGCGCAGCGTGGCTGGCGGCTCGTCAAGTTCCCAGTGGGAAAAGGAATGTGCCTCGCGAAACTCTTCGGTGTCCGGGCTCGGGGTGCTGTTCGGTTCCATGGCCACGCTCCGTGATCGCCGCTGCCCTAGCCGCGAGCCCCGGCACGCACCGGAATCGAATTGAGGATGGCCACCAGGATCGATTCGGCATTGGAGCCGGCCGCCTCGGCGCGCCGGTGCAGGATCAGCCGGTGACCGAGGACCTTGGCGGCGATATTGCGCACGTCCTCGGGTAATACGTAGTCGCGGGTGTTCAGCGCCGCCTCGGCCTTGGCGGCACGAAGAAGCTGCAATAGCGAACGTGGAGATGCGCCCAGACGGATATCCGGGTGTTCACGGGTCGCTCGACCCAGCGCCACCACATATTCCTTCACCGGTTCGGAGGCATAAACGGCAGCGACGGTGTTGATCAGCGTATGCAGCGATGCCACGTCTAACACGGGGCGGAGATCATCAAGCGGGGATGCCGATTGGTGGCTTTCAAGCATTGCCATTTCGGCGGCTGCATCCGGATAGCCCATGGAAATCTTGGCCATGAACCTGTCGCGCTGGGCCTCGGGCAAGGGGAAGGTGCCCTCCAACTCAATCGGGTTCTGGGTGGCGATCACCATGAAGGGGCTCTCCAATGCGTGCGTTATCCCATCGACGGTCACCTGACCTTCCTCCATGCATTCAAGCAGAGCGGATTGGGTCTTGGCGTTGGCCCGGTTGATCTCGTCGCCGATCACGATGTGCGCGAAGACCGGGCCCGGGCGGAACTGGAACTCGTGGGTGTTCTGGTTAAAAATTGAGACACCCGTGACGTCCGAGGGCAAGAGGTCCGGAGTGAACTGGATGCGGTGTACGGTGCAGTCAACGGACTTGGCCAGCGTTTTGGCCAGCATGGTTTTGCCGACGCCCGGAACGTCCTCGAGCAGCAGGTGGCCCTGGGCCAACAACACAATCAGCGCGGTGCGTGCCACTTCCGCCTTGCCATCGATCACCGTCGCGATCCCGGTCAGCACTTTTTCACAAATCTTTCCGAACTCGTCGGCCGGAAGAATCTGGGACTCGGTGGAAAGCGACATGCAATGTCCTCCTGGACTACAGCCGTAGGGTAAATCGGTGGCTTCCTTCTCCTCAAAGAATACCTTTATAGTTGTGCCGCCGGTCACTCTCGGGTAGGCGCGGCGCGGGGCCACGTACCCTAGTAGGGGCGAAAGCCCATGGCCCCACCCACGGGGGAGCAACACTTAGGAAGGCGTGGTCAGCGATGGCAACAGTAGATAACCCGGCCCGAACCCCGCGCGACCAGGGCGTCCCGCACGCCTACCTGCCCGCCCCCGAAGCGGGCGCATCCGCCGACAATCTGGTCCGCAGCAAGCAGGACGACTCGGGACAGAAGCGCAATCTTGCCTACCCTCCGGCTCCCTTACCGCTGCCCTTCGGTGTGCCGGATAACCACACCCACCTCGACTTCCGCGACGGAGTGGTGAGCGTGAGCGTTGCTCAGGCGTTGGATGCGGCAAATGCCGTAGGCGTTCCGGGTGTGATTCAGGTGGGTTGCGATGTCGAGTCCTCCGAATTTGCCGTTCGTGCCGCGGCGGAGGATCCACGCGTCTTGGCGGCGGTGGCCATTCATCCCAATGACGCGGCGCGCCTGGCCGAAACCGGCGACCTTGAGGCGGCCGTTAACCGTATCGAGGAGCTGGCGGCACATGAGCGGGTCCGGGCGATTGGTGAGACCGGGCTCGATTACTTCCGCACCAAGGAACCGGGCCGACCGGCGCAAGAGCGCTCCTTCCGCGAGCACATCCGCATTGCCCGCGAGCACTCCAAGGCCCTGCAGATACACGATCGTGATGCACATCTCGATGTGGTCCGTGTCCTGAAGGATGAGCAGTTGCCCGAACGGGTGGTCTTCCACTGTTTTTCCGGCGATGCACAGCTGGCGGAGATCTGCAATGAGAACGGCTGGCATCTCTCCTTCTCCGGGACGGTGACATTTAAGAATTCACATGATCTGCGTGCTGCATTGATGGTGGCCAGGCCGGAATTAGTCATGGTAGAGACGGATGCTCCGTTCCTGACTCCGCACCCCTATCGGGGACGTCCGAACGCCAGCTACTTGATCCCGCAGACGGTGCGATTCATGGCCGAAACCAAGGGGGCAGACCTAGAGGAATACTGCCGGACCTTGGCAGCAAATACTCGGCGTGTCTACGGCGCTTTCTAGGCGAAGTTATGCCCAAAGCAAGCACAAAGTGCTTGCCACCTTATTACGATTCGGTTACGGTTAACTTTTAGTAGCCGGGATCGGGGAAGGTTCCCGGGTGCGTTTGACTCTGCGCGCAGCCAGCCTTTGATGAGGTTTCGGCCGCGCGGGACCATCTTTCGGATGGGCGGAATCGAATCGTACTCGTACCAATCAAAGTGGCACACGGAGGGCAGCGCCAAGCATTGCTTAGCGCACCGTTCACCCGCCGTGTTCACCTTGATCTGCCCCCGTGCCTGGGTAAAACCTAAGTTTGGAATCCTGTGCAGAATGTCCTAAAGAATCGCTGGGTGAAAATCGGCGCGCAAGCAGCAGTGCTGACCGCGCTGATCCTCGGTCTGGTTATGTTCGTCGGATCCGGCAAGACGATTGCCGTAGCCATCGATGGAGAGAACCAAAACGTCTCCACCCGTGCCGCAACCGTGGCCGATGTCTTGAAGGACTCCTCGATTACGCTCGATGAGCGGGACGAAGTTTCCCCGGCACTGGATGCACCAGTGGCCGACGGCGCGTTGATTGATATCAAGCGTCACAAAGAGGTCAACGTGAACATCGACGGCGTGGACCGCGTGGTTCACACCACCGGCTTGACCGTCGCAGATGTCATTGATCAGCTCAACCTCTCCAAGTCTGCTCAGGTTGATCAGGGTGCGGCACTTGCCCTGGCCTCGTTGTCCAACCCCATCGATATCTCCACTCCCAAGGATGTATCGATCAAGGTTGATGGCAAGACCAAGACGCTGAATACCACCGTTGAAACCGTCGCCGAGGCCCTGAGCGAAGCGAAAATCACCGTGGGTAAGAAGGACGAACTCAACGCCAAGGCCACCGACGCAATTGTTGATGGACTGAAGCTGAAGATCGTCCGCGTGAGCACCAAGACGATCACCGAAACTAAGACCATCAAGAACGAAACGGACACCGTCAAGGACTCCGACGCTCTGGTGGGCACCGAGAAGACGATCACCGAGGGCAAAGACGGCGAACGCACTCTCACCTACACCGTGACGTTGCGGGACGGTAAAGAAACCAAGCGCAAGCTCGACAGCGACAAGGTCACCACCAAGCCCGTCGACGAGAAGGTGTCCATCGGCACCAAAGCCAAGCCGAAGCCGAAGGTTGAAGCCAAGACCGAATCGAACTCGGGCTCCGAATCGAAATCTGAGCCCAAGAAGACCTCCACTCCCGGCAGCGTCTCCGCATCATGGGCAGCACTGGCCAAGTGCGAATCCGGTGGAAACTGGTCTATCAACACCGGCAACGGCTACTACGGCGGCCTGCAGTTCTCCGCCAGCAGCTGGCTCGGCGCGGGTGGCGGAAAATACGCGCCTCTGCCGCACCTTGCCTCTCCCTCGGAACAGGTAGCTACCGCGGAAAAGCTTCGTGCCAACGGCGGCTGGGGTCACTGGCCACACTGCTCCTCCAAGCTCGGACTGCGCTAAGCCCAGGCCAAGTACTGTTGCACTCACTAAAATGGGTCCCGCCAGCATCTGGCGGGACCCATTTCACATTCCCGTCGTATACCTCACCGCACCGCGCACGCGGGATCGGTCGGGGCGCGACGGGCCCTGAACTAAGATTGAAACGTGACTTCCGTAGAATCTTCCCCGCCGCCACTGCTCGGAGCGACCGAGATCCGCCGCCTCGCCGGTGAACTCGACGTCCGCCCCACCAAGACGCTGGGTCAAAACTTCGTCATTGACGGAAATACCATCCGCCGCATCGTGGCGACCGCCAAGCTTGATCCCACCGAAACCGTGCTCGAGGTCGGCCCCGGTTTGGGCTCACTGACCCTAGGTCTGCTCGACGCCGCTGCGCGCGTCGTCGCGGTGGAAATCGATCCAAAGCTGGCAGCCCGGTTGCCGCAGACGGTGACCGAGATGCGACCGGCCAAGGCCGAGAACCTTACGGTCATCCTCTCGGACGCGCTGAAGATTACCGAGCTTCCGCATGAACCCACGGCACTGGTCGCCAACCTGCCCTACAATGTTGCCGTCCCCGTGGTGCTGCACCTGCTTGAACACTTCCCCTCGCTACGCCATGGTCTGGTCATGGTGCAGGACGAGGTGGCGGACCGCATGGTCGCGGATCCGGGGAACAAAACCTACGGTGTTCCCTCGGTCAAGGGTGCCTGGTACGGCACCATGCGCAAGGCCGGCGTCATTGGCATGAACGTTTTCTGGCCAGCGCCCAAGATCCGTTCGGGTCTGGTCAGCTTCGAACGCGGGCCACGACCCGTGACCACCGCCAGCCGCAAGGAAGTTTTTGCGGTCATCGATTCGGCCTTCGCACAGCGTCGCAAGACCTTGCGTGCGGCACTTGCCGGTTGGGCCGGATCCCCGACCCTGGCAGAGGAAGCCCTGAAGGCAGCGGGCGTTGACCCGCAGGCCCGCGGCGAAAAGCTCGGCATCAACGAGTTCATCGCCATCGCCGAAGCCAAGGTTGCCGTGGAGCCCGAAGGCAAATGACCCACACCGTCGTTGCCCGCGCACCGGGAAAGATCAACTGCTACTTCAGGGTCGGCCCGCCTAGGGAAGACGGCTACCATTCGGTGGCCAGCCTCTACCTTGCCGTCTCGTTGTACGAGGACGTCGCGGCCACCGCCCGGAGTGACCAAGAGATCCAGGTATCCCTGCATCCTGACTCCACCGTCGTCTCGGAACCCGAATCCTTTCCGCTGGGTCCGGATAACCTCGTGGTTAAGGCGGCCATGGCGCTGCGCGAACACACCGGGCACTACGCAGGGGTAGATCTTTGCATCACCAAGCGCGTACCGATTGCCGGAGGCATGGGTGGGGGATCGGCTGACGCCGCTGCCACCCTCGTGGCCTGCAACGCGCTCTGGGGGACCGGACTGAACCGCGAGGAGTTGGCTCGTCTTGGTGCCCGGCTGGGCGCCGATGTCCCCTTCGCCCTACAGGGCGGTGCTGCCGTGGGTCTGGGCGTGGGTGATGAACTGGCCCCGCTGCTGCTGCGCACACGTACCGACTGGGTGCTGGTTCCTGCCTCCTATGGACTTTCCACGCCGCGGGTTTACGGCATGCTTGATCGGCTCCGCGCCCACGAGGATGTTCAAACGCCCACGGAAGTCGACCCGATGATGGTCGGCGCCCTGCTCGATGGTGACCTTGATGCCTTGGCACCGCTGCTGGCCAACGATATGACCCGGGCCGCACTGGCATTGGCACCGGAACTCGGTGTGGTTCGCGACTTGGGCGAGGCGGCCGGTGCGTTGCACGCGCTGGTCTCCGGATCGGGGCCCACGCTGGCGCTGCTGGCACGTAATGAGGCCCATGGAGCTCAGATCATCAACCAACTTTCCGACGAAGCGGGCGTAGCAACACTGCAGGTTCATGGCCCGGTTTCCGGCGCTATCATCCTGCCTGCACACCCCGAATCCCTCTAACAAGGAGCACCCCACCGTGGCCCATCTGCTCGGCGCCGAAAATGTTTCCATGTCCTTCGGTACGCGTACCGTTTTGGACAAGCTCTCACTGGGCCTGGAAGACGGGGACCGCATCGGCATGGTCGGGCGCAACGGCGACGGTAAATCCACGCTCATGCGTCTGCTGGCTGGCCGCATGAGCCCGGATGAGGGCCGGGTGACCAAGCGCGGAGACGTGCGCGTGGCCTACCTGGACCAGACCGACGTGCTCGACGGAGCGCTCAGCGTCGGTGAAGCCATCGTGGGGGAGGCCGCCGACCACGAGTGGGCCTCCAATCCGCTGGTGCGCGAGGTCATGGGCGGGCTGGTCGGCGAGGTTGATTGGCACGCTGAGGTCAACTCGCTCTCCGGTGGTCAGAAGCGTCGTGTCGCGTTGGCCAAGCTGCTCATCGGTGAACATGAAGTGATCATGCTTGACGAGCCGACCAACCACCTGGACGTTGAGGGTGTCGCTTGGCTGGCCAAACACCTCAAAAACCGGTGGCGTGCCAACTCCAATAGTCTTCTGGTTGTCACCCACGACCGTTGGTTCTTGGACGAAATTTGCACACGGACCTGGGAAGTTCACGACGGTATCGTTGACCCGTTTGATGGTGGCTACGCCGCCTACGTGCTGGCTCGTGCCGAGCGCGACCGCACCGCCTCGGTGGTGGAGAGCAAACGCCAGCAATTGGTGAAGAAGGAACTGGCCTGGCTGCGCCGCGGTGCCCCCGCCCGCACCGCCAAGCCCAAGTTCCGCATCGAGGCAGCCAACACGCTCATTGCCGACGTGCCAGCAGCCCGCGACACCGTGGAACTGAACAAGATGGCCACCGCGCGTTTGGGCAAGGACGTGCTCGATCTGGAACACGTCTCGTTGGACTTCGGCACCGGCAAACCAATCTTCAACAACATCACCTTCCGTCTGGCACCCGGTGAACGAGTGGGCATTGTGGGTGTTAACGGCGCCGGAAAGTCGACGCTCCTGCGCCTACTGAACGGCGAAATCGAACCCACCTCCGGTGTCATGAAGCGTGGCAAGACCGTCAAAACTGCCATCTTGACCCAGGAGGTCAAGGAACTCGACGAGGTCAAGGACATGCGCCTGATCGAGGTCATCAAGTCCGAGCGGATGTCCTTCGAGGTTGGCGGCAAGGAAATATCGGCCGGGCAGCTCGCCGAACAACTGGGCTTTGGCACCGACAAACAGTGGACCACGGTGAAGGAACTCTCCGGTGGTGAGCGCCGCCGCCTGCAGCTGTTGCGCCTGCTCATCGGCGAACCCAATGTGCTCATGCTTGATGAGCCGACCAATGACCTGGACACCGATACTCTCGCGGCCATTGAGGACATGCTCGATGGCTGGCCCGGCACGCTTGTAGTCGTCAGCCACGACCGTTACCTGCTCGAACGCGTCACCGATCACCAGATTGCCTTATTGGGCGATGGAAAGCTGCGCGGGTTGCCCGGCGGCGTTGACCAGTACCTAGAGCTACGGGCTGGTGCACAGAGCAGTGGCAATACCGGCGCGCCGACCGACAAATCGGGTTCCAGCACCGATGCTGTGGCTTCGGGGCCCAGCGAAGCAGAGAAGCGTGAGGCTCGAAAAGAGATGAATCGTCTCGAGCGTCAAATGGGCAAGCTTGAAACGCTGATCAAGAAGCTTCACGCCGAGATGGCGGTGGCCTCCGAATCCATGAAGTTTGACCAGGTCTCCACGCTCAACGCCACCTTGCGGGGTGTTGAGGCCGAAAAAGAGGAGTTGGAGATGGTCTGGCTTGAAGCCGCGGAGACTCTGGGTGAGTAAGAATCGCTAAACGGTGTATTTATTACCCTTGACATCCTCAAGGCAGACTGCTTGTATGTGATTGTGATCATATCCATTTGGGGTGGGTTGGTCATGGCAAGAACGTGTCGTTGGGAACTCGGTGATTGAATCAATGCAGTGCTTCGTATGTCACGATACGGAGGCAATCCGTCCAAGGATTCTGACAATGCGTTAGTCGAAACTTCGGCCATCCGTGGGGGTGGTATCACGGAGTAAATGCATTGCTGGGGGCACCGCATGAACGTCATTATTGGTTTTTCTGCATCGTCTTATGACTATGTTCGGGGGGAATCGGACACTTTTTCGGCTGCTGTTAGCGGCGTCGTGTCCTCACTGCGGGCAAACCGCGGAGTTGTGCTCCGAGGTTGTGCTGGTGCCGGACACACGGAGGTCATCCAATCCGCATTGGAATCCCTCGGCTGGTCAACCGTGATGAACGTGGTTGGCACCGGATATGCAAAAAATATCCGCTGGGGAGCATTGATGTTTCTGCTCTCGAAATTTGGTCTAAACCCTGAATCTTCGGTTTCGCACGTTTGTAGTGCCCTGAACGAATGGATTGAACAGGAATCAGCCAGTGGTTCTCGCGTAATTCAAGTCTTGCGTCCCGATCTTCTCGATCCATACTCGCGCACGGCTATCATGCGTTTAGCCAGTCGAGGTGGAGCTCGTGTTGTTGTCTTATGTGAAAACAACCACCCACTTGATCCTGAAACCTCAAGTCAACTGGCAAACGGCACGTACGCTTCGGTCGACCTCAGCCCCGTCGGACTTGCCGAAACGGGGAAAACTCTTCAACGGTGGCTGAACGCAAAAGTATCCCCGGCCGCGGTCTTACTGCTTTGGGAACGGTCCCATGGCGCTCTGGGCAAGCTTCATCAGGCGATGATATTGATGCAGCAATCAGGGTCCCTTATCGAACACCAGGGGGTCTTTGTGATTGCGCCCGTGCTTCAGGGCGTCGCAGAATCGGCCGTCAAGGACACCGTGAGTTCGAGTTTGGAGTGGTCGAGCGTTGAAAAGGGTTCAAGCTTAGATTCGCTGCATTCAGTTGCTCCCAGAAACCCAAGTGATGTTGCCCGGTTTATCACACAGGTCCACAAGATCGAACTTCCTCTCGAGCGCGCCATCATTCGACAGCGTCTTCAACTGAGTATCAAAAGCCTGATGGGAAATGGCGCAGAGATTAGCAAACACGATGCGGAATCGTGGCTGCTGGGGCAACTGGAAATCCTGTCTATTGGTCTGGCTCTCGAAGATGGGTTGCTCACCGAAGCAAGAAATTCTTGCAGTATTCTTTGTGCCGGTTCGTCCACTCTAGAAAATGGTCCATGGATCAACGACGTGGAGTGGCTGGAGGCAACCTCGTTAGTAGCTCAGGTGGCTGCTTTCAGCAACGATGAAGAACTTTTTTCCGTGCTGGCCTCGGCCATTGAAAGGCGGTACGAACGCCTCGAAGGTGCGATCCTCGGCGGGGTAAAAAGTCCCAGCCATGATAGGTTGCGAAGATTTGATCGCGCCATGCTCAACGCCCACTTTGCACGCGGAGATTGGCAACGCGCTCAGGTAGTGGCATTGCGGATGGTGGATGCGCCGTACGCGGATACACGTTCGTTGGAAGAGGCCCATTTCATGTTGGCTGTGATGGCCACCAACGCCGGCGCGTGGGACATCGCACGGGAGTTGATCGAGCCGATTCTCATACAGTCGACATATCTTGAAACTCCCTTGCGTGCCTCGGCCCAAGCGCTCCTCGCCTACGTCTCTGCCCAACTTGGTGACATGCTCAAAAGCGAAGGGCTTTGCATGGCGGCGAATGGTGGCGGACTACCGGCACCATCGGGCGCGGAGATGATTCGAAACTACTACTTACTGCTGACCGTTAATTTGTTGGGCAGCAGTGGTGCCCAGACAGACGTTTCGCAGATTGAAGAGCAATTGAAGTTGTTCTCCGCCATACCAGCCTTCAGCGGAAGGGTCGCTTTGGCGCTGCAATTGACGCAGCAAAAGTACGTTGCGGATGTGGCGCCAGATGAGGATGGGAATGGTAAATCGGCCTTGACCGTGGCCTTGGACGATCTAACGGTGGCGCTGAAAGGTGAGGATGAAACCGATATAGTCGAGGCGTTGCTCTCCGTTGCTGTGGGCGGAATGGCACATGTTGTCCGATGCAGAAGCAACGCCGTGGTTGCTCGGTTGGGGCAACGCTCTAAACGGATTCTCTCCGGGAAGATGCAAAGGCTGTCCCGGGAACAACTCTCCTTGGGCCTCGATTCAACGGCACCAGAACGCTTCGAGGGGCGCCATGACTACTGGGCGGCAGCACTTACGCACAAGGAGAATCGGGTCCTTGATTTAGTTGCCAAGGGGCTGTCAAACGCTCAAGTTGCGTCACTTGAAGGTGTATCGGTACGAACCGTGGAGGGGCATCTCTACCAAATTTACTCGAAGCTGAGCCTCCACGGTCGGGCCGACCTCAAGACCATGGTCGGAGCCGTAGAACCTAGAGTCCCAGTTCTGGTGAACTCATGAACGGCCACGTGCAAGCACCTGGGACAGTGGATCCGTCACTGTTGATTTTGCTTCAAGACTCCACAAAAGCGGGCATCTTTATCGTCGGGGGACCTGGCTCCGGGAAGTCCTATGTGATTGGCCATCTGGCGCGATCGTTGGGTGTGGATCACGCTGTCGTGCTCATTCGCTCCGTGGCAGATGCATCGGATGAAGCATACACAGCTTTTGTGCCTTTGCTCGGTCATTCCGTAGTTGAGGCTGAAGTGTTTGACGTGGTGCAAAATTTTCAGCAATATTTGGAAAGCATCAAGCCGCCGCGTAGTTCTACGGGGCTCATACCCCGACCAGTCGTCATCGTTGAGGAGTCCCAGCAGCTCGATGAAGCAAGTTGTTTCGTCCTCCATCAGATTGCTCTTGCTGGACAGGCAACTTTGGTCTTGACTTTGACGGCGGGAGTGAAATCTCGCCCAGGCGTGGAGTCTTTGTTTGATTCCGGGCTATTCGGAATCAAAAAACTCGCGCCCAAGAATGTCGATGAGATGGTTTCCGTCGCCAAGGAAGTTCTCGACGGAGCTGCCACGGAAATTACGTTTGATATGCTCACGCGGCTCTCCGGTGGGATCCCCGCGTTGAGTGTCGCCTATCTGAATGATCAAGTCCGCAACCATTCACTCGCACGCCACGGAAATGTGTGGGCGCTGGGTCCCACAAACATCAGTGCGGGTGGTGAAGTTGAGCAATGGACCGTCGGAATGTTGGAACGCTTCAGGCCGGAGGAGAAGGAAGCGTTGAGGTTCCTGGCTCGTCACGGTACTTGCCTAATAGCCGACGTGGAAGAAAGTTGCGGAGCTTCGGTGACCCGCCTCATTGACTCGGGATTGGTCGCCAATCGCGAGGGATTCCTCCATCTCAGCTCGGAGCTGTTGAGATATTCCCTGTCTTCGCAACTGTCGTTGGTCGGTAAGTCATCGGGCCCAGATGCTGAAGATTTCGCAGACAATGGGTCAAAGCGTGATGATGAGGTTCACCCTTGGGAAGTCGATTCGGAAACAGGGCTTCGGGTTCTAGGTGCGCTTGCCAAACAAGGGGAGCACCTCCGCGTCAGGGCATGGACGGAGTACCTAATCTCGTCAGCTGAGAGACCAGAAATTGCCGAGGCCGCCTTACTTTATGCCGCTAATGCCCTAGTGGAGGACGGCAGCAGTGGGGAGTTCTTAGCCCAAGAAATAGCGCGTATCACGGCTAGAGAATTGGACACCCTGGGTTCGTCTTTGCCACTTGTTCAAGCTTGGCAGAGGTACAAATCTGGAGATTTGGTGAAAGACGTTCTCATCATCTTGAATGCGGCGGGAGATCCAGTTCCGGGCGAGCACGAAAAACTCAGAGAACGTCTACATACGGAGCTTGCTGCAACAAGCACAGGCTGTGAACCCCTATACCAGTCGCCCCGATGGCAAGTTATCCAAGCGGTTTCTCGGGCATTGGCTGGACATGAAGCTGAGGTGCGTCGCGCTGTGGCCGCTTGCCTGTCGGAGATGGACCTTACGCAGCCTGTCGTGGCAGCGGAACTTGATTTGGTGATTGGTCTGTTGAACTTGCGATCTGGTCGTCTCTCTGACGCGAAAATTGCCTTCAACTCAGTGATGGCAAGGAAGAGAGTTCGGGAGTCTGGCATCCAATTAGTTGCAGAGTCAATTAGTCGATGGATCGACTGCCAAAACGATGAATTTGGCTCGAAGAATGAGTCAGCGACCGGGCCCGACCGCGGTTTTCTGACCTCATTGGCTTCGCTCTATGCGTTGGCGGCGGACAGTTACCAAGATCCTTCGGCATCAAGCCGTGTCGAACTTCGGCATCTTGCCACCCGGCACCAAGGGCTCGGTGAATATGTGCTTGCCGCCGAGGCCTCGGTTCTCCTGTTGCGTCTTGAGGAAAACCTAGGAGTGAAGGGAATCGATTGGCCCGACGGTCCTTGGTACTCAGCTGCTGACGTCGTCAGCCGGGAATGGAATAGCACATTCGTTAAGGCGCTGACCGAAGCGGGCGACAATGCAGCCAGACTCGGTCAAATTGAGTGGACCATTTACGCTCTCGCGAGAGCAGTTCGCCACCCCGACATGGTGGATCAGCCACGGTCCAAGGGGCGTGTAGTACGAAGATTGATGGCACTCCGGGACCTTCTCGGCCCTCAGCTTTTGCCCGAAATCAAAGAAGCGATTGATTTGGGGAGATTAACGGAACGCGAACAAGAAATCGCCGCTCTGGTTGCCGAAGGAATAAGCAATCAGGAAATCGCCCGCAAGCTGACGCTCTCACGGCGAACTGTGGAGGGACACCTCTATCGCATTTATTCGAAGCTTGGAATCGACGATCGAAGCCAACTTGAGAATTTCAATGAGGGAGTACGAGAAATATGATTCGCATAGGATATGCGGCGGGAGCTTTTGACCTTTTCCACGTCGGTCATCTCAATATTTTACGTATGGCCAAGAGCAGATGTGATTTCCTCATTGCTGGCGTGGTCTCCGACGAAATTTGCGAAGCGACGAAGGGTAAGCGGCCGATTGTGCCGCTCGAGGAACGGCTGGAAATTGTATCCAGCATTGAATTTGTTGATTCGGCCATCGCTGATATGTGGCCCGATCGCCTGGATACCTGGCGTGAGGTGGGTTTCAATGTCTTCTTCAAAGGTGATGACTGGTATGGCACTGCTCGTGGTCTTGAACTAGAGCGGCGATTCGCGGAGGTAGGAGTGGCCGTCGAATATTTCCCCTACACCGTTCACACGTCATCAACCGGATTGAGAAGTGCCCTAGATGCGCTATCGGCTACGTCTCGACCATTGGGGACTTAGAGCCGGAAATTTAAATTCATAAACATATTAGTACTTGACTATTTTATTAATCAAAAACAAATGCAAGTTACGCGATTTGTAGGAACGGTTCGAATCTTTGGCCATTCAGGGTATTTGCTACCCGATAAAGCGAATGCACGTAGATACATATTGATCCTCGAACAGAGCGAAGGAGAGCACCATGGCAAATGGGGGGCGGAGCGATTTCTTACGGGTAAATGACCTATTTCGTCAGCTTCGGAGGCGATGGAGAACGCTGCTGGTGACTGTGGCGGCTACGGTGGCCCTTTCGGCCGCTGGCGCGCAGTTAATACCCGCAGAATATTCTGCGGTTGCCACTTTGACGGTTTCGCCCATTACGACGAGCCCATTTTCCTCGGCAGCTGTGAACCAACAAATCAACATCACCACAGAACGCGCGATCCTTGGGTCGTCGCAAGTCGCAACGTTGGCGATTAAGACACTCGGTCACGATATTGGGCCCGAAGACCTGATGCGCCATACGGAGGTCGCTGCACCTCAGGGGTCTCAGATTCTTGAAGTTACAGTTTCTGCTGACACCCCGGAAAAGGCAGCTGCACGAGCAAATGCCTTGGCCAGTGCCTATCTGATTTCTCGTGCAGATGGGGCCAAAGAGATCGCCGACGCCTTTATCGCCGATCTTGATGGTCAAATAAAGGAAATCGAGAATAAGGCCAACGCAGATTCACAGGAGCGGCAGCAGCTTTGGGATTTGCGGGCCCAGCGAACGACCTTGAAGCTTGTTGCGCTCGCACCAGGCCAAGTCATCGGATTGGCCATTCCGCCGACAGAAAAGTCTTCCCTCGATGCCAAAATCTTCTTGGTTGGAGGGCTCGTCGGGGGGGGTCTGTTAGGTCTGGCCTTGTCTCTCCTGCGTGATCGATGGGACCGTAAAGTCCGCTTTGCGGATCGCCTCGTTGCGGCTACTGGCGCAACGGTCTATACCCTCAACCAGGATGACGAAGAGGAATCTTTGCGCTGGATCCTCAGGTTCCTGACACGGTCCTACGAGCCCAACCAACGACCAGGTAGGCCCGCAGGATTCTTGGGTTTGATGCCTGCGGATCCAAGCGTGCTCGTTTTAAAGCTCCGTGACATGGCACAAGCCCATGGACTCGATTCATGCACGGTCGATAAAGATGTCCTAAACGGTCAAGCTCTCGACGCGGGTTGGCCTTTGGAGATCGATCGAATCGAATTGGGCTCAAGGGACCTGGTGTTGATGGAACTCGCCGAATTCGTCGCCGGTTCGAGACTGGCCAGTATCTCAGAGCGCTTCCTGGAATCCCTCGTACTGGTCGTACATCACAAGACCAACATAAAAGATGTCATAGCCGTTGTTGGCCAAGCACGGGATCTGCCCCATATGAGGCTCATCGTAGTTTTTTACGACGGACGTCCGCGGCGAAGAGCAACCGACACACCACAAACAACAACCACGCCAAGCGGTACAGAACCACAAAATTTGAAGGACCCTTCGCCGTTTGAATCGAAAGTAAGCCAACAGGACATGTCAGTTAACAACCCGCTGAAATCAATTGAGCGGAAGTTGGACGCAGGGCAACGTCTCATCGCCGGAAGGAAAGAAACATGAAAATCCTGTTTGTCACATCAGCTGGCGGTCACCTGGCTCAACTACTGCCGCTCAAATCGTGGTGGCAAGAACATGAACGAGTTTGGGTAACCTTCAGACTGCCAGAAGTCGAAGCTGCCTTGGAAGGCGAGACTGTTGTCTGGGCACATCATCCGACGACGAGAAACGCAAAAAACGCCGTGAAGAACCTCTTCTTAGCGTGGCCGACCCTACGGCACGAGCGCCCCGACGTTGTGGTCTCCATTGGAGCGGGGGTCTCCGTCCCATTCTTCCTAGTTGCCAAACTTCTTGGGATCAAGACCGTTTATATTGAGTGTTTTGATCGCATCACGATGCCCACATTGAGTGGTCGAATTTGCTACCCGATGGCAGATCTATTCTGTGTGCAATGGGCGGAGCAGCAGAAATACTACCGAGATGCTCTGAACATTGGACCAGTGTTATGAAACTGGAAAATGGCGATCAAAATATTGTGGTGTCCCTCGGGACTGACCACCATCGATTCGATCGGGCCGTCGATTGGATCGACGATTGGCTCGAAACACAAGAAACGCAACCGAGGTGTTTGATTCAGCATGGATCCAGTAGACAGCCTCGTCAAGGAAACGGGGTTGACCGAATGCCTCGGACCGACTTGCTGGACTTGTACGCTGGAGCCGATGCGGTAATAGTGCAAGGAGGACCGGGGTCCATCTTGGACGTCAGGGAAATGGGTAAAATCCCGATCGCAATTCCGCGACGACCAGAACTCGACGAAGTCGTTGATGGGCATCAGATTGCTTTCGCTAGATTTATGGCGAGCCAGGGGGAAGCTCTATTGGCTGAATCGGCTGATGACATGGATAGACTGCTGAAATTGATCTTGGCGGATCCGAATCATTTTTCGACGCCCCCACGACACGCAGATGCCGGGCATGCGGCCGGACTACTTGCTGCCGCGCTTGACACACTTGAGAGTCATCAGCGACCTGATGCGATGATCAGCCGGCTTCGACAGATGTGGGGCCACCATTAATCCGTGAAGTATCGTGCCAATAACACGATTTCTTCCGTCATTGGCTTGAACGGCGGTACTGGGGCCGCCAGCCAATCCGTCAGTGCAGAATTCCCTGCCGATGGTCAAATGACTGTGGCAGACGCACGTGACTGGAACATCTACAACTTGGAGCCGCTAGTGCATTCCGAGGACGTCCACTGTTTGGAATTTGACCCGACCATGCTTGCCCTGAACCATGTACTCGCCCATGGCAGTACCGTCCCAGGAAATAAGTTTTCTGTCCCGCTCGTTGTCGAAGAGATTGAAGTCTCCGCCAACCCCGGGGAGTTCTCGGAAGGTCAGTTCTCCGGCCTCAATCCCGATGAAGGATAAGACGCACAGCGAACGAACCGTGCGCAAAATAGCCGTAGAACTGGGTGACAACTCGAAACAGGAATATCGCAATGCAGGGGGTCTGTGATCGGCACGCTCTGCACCCGAACCAAAGAACTACGCCTGAACCAGATAACGACGCATTTTCCAGCCAATTCCCGCTGCCAACATGCTGGCGACACCAACGGACACAGCGAGGGCAGGGAGCGTAGCGCCCAGCTGCATTCGAACAAACAGCGCGAACCCCCCGAAAAGAACTGTTGAGATGAGTGCTGGCCAGAGCATCGAGGCCCACGCAACGTGAATTCGGAGTCCCCGAGCCACTTCGAGCGTAGCAAGACCATAATCAACGACTACAGCGGCCGACCACGCCGTGACGGCGCCAATAAGACCCCACATAGGAACTAGCCAGAGATTGAACGTAACTGCGACGACAAGGGCCGAGCACTTGTTGATGAGCTGCCAATGACTCTTGCCGCCCATCAACAACAATGACTGCACACCTCCGGTGGACACGGCGAACATCATCACGGTAGCGATGATTGATAGGGGAAGCGCTCCGGCAACAAACTCTTCGCCGAACCACGACAAGACCACCGGCGCAAAAACGATCAGTGTTAGATAGAACGGCCAAGCCGTGACCAGAAGGATTCTCGCTGTGGTCGTAAAGATACGTCGTGTGGTTGCAGCATCACCGGTGGTGAGCGATGCGCTGAGCATGGGTCCTGTGACAATCCTGGCGGTGTGTTCCAACATTGAGCCCAAATGAACGCACCGGTTGACCACTCCATAAACTCCGGCAGCTGTGGGTCCGAGGAATATGGCAACGGCGATGACATCAATCCATTCCAGAAGGATTTCCACTAGAGATGCGAATCCGCGGGCGGAAGCGAACGCCCAGAACCGGCGAAAGGTGACTGCCTCGGCGCCAATGCCCTGCGCCTGTGGTGGAGCACTCCTGGGAATACTCTTTAGCGTTCGCCAGACCAAAACCCAAGCCAATATCGCAACAATTGCTACGGGAGTGGCCCACGCCGTGGAAAGAGTTGCCACTGCGGCACCCGCCCACAAAGCAACTGCCACTGCAAGGAGCCGCAATAACGACAAGATGACGTTCTGCAGGAGCGCAAAAGAGATGATTCGGTGGGTTCCCCGGATGAAACCGAAAGCAACGGTCATCAGCGCCGCCACTGGAACTGTCACGGCAGCGATCCGGATGGCTCCGGCGAGTTGAGGTGTGTCGGTGATCAGCCCTATGGTCGGGGCAACACACCACATGGTGATGCCGACCATGCTCGAAAGTGCAGCCACTGGAATAGCTGACCAGCGCAGTAACTTCCACAGAGAAGGATGTTCCTCAAGCGCCAACGCGGCAGAAACTGAGCGGACCAGGGCTGTATCGCTACCAAAAACGCAGGCAACGGTCATGACCGCGAAGAGGGCCACGACCTGAAAAAACAGGCCCGACACCGTTGCACCGGCGATATTACTGACCAGCAACGTGGTGCCGAATGCGAGGATGGCTCCACCGATGACACAGGCGAAGCTGAACACGCTTGTCGAAGCGACAGTGGATTTTTGATTGGTGGTTATAGAGGAACGCGCCATCACGAATCCGAGCTTTCAACATAGCGCTCTCGAAGCAGCAGGGCGATGATGATGACCACGCAGCTGAGTTGAATCGTCGCGTAACTATAGAAGGGGATCGTGCACATGACGGCGAGCGGCACCGAATGTAACCAGTGCGTATCGGTACCTGTATGCCTCATGGTTCTCAGCCACGCCGAAACCAGAAAAAGGCAAAAAAGACCAAGGCCCACAAGCCCATAACAAAACGCTAGCATCCACACATAGCCTTGGGTGCCGAGAGAAACCCCGATAGTTTCCTCCAGCCGAGGACTGCCGAATCCGAGGAAAGGGGACTTGGCGACTTCCTTTAACGTTGCTTCGTACAGGGCAAGTCTGCCTCCGGTGCTGTCGCTATATTCCTGACGCCCGAGGATTTCAGAAATCGCACCACTCGCCATCAAGACGAACGCACCGCTGAGGACAACACCCAAGATTCCCGCGACTTGAAGGACTTTTCTGCGAAGTAGAAGCCGAAGCGTGACGTAGCCGATGGATATTGCAAGACCGATAAACATTCCCCTGTTGCTGGTAGCGAGAGCAGGGATCAGAGACGCCGCGAAACCCATAAAGAGTCCCACTTTTATCCACCAGCGATGATCGGAAACGATTCGCGAGAAGACCACTGGCGATAGAACGATGAAGGCCACACCCCAACTATTGGCGTAGGGGAATGGCGCTGATGGTCGAACATAGGGCTCGGGCGCACCCCACGGCTGTTGTACCTCAGCCAGCGGAGGGTTTACCAGATCCGAAACCAGCTCGTTAGAAGTTAAAGAACCGGGCAGTATCGCACCGATCGGCGTGTGAAGTCTGAACTCGGGAAACATCATTCCTGCAAAACCCAAAATAACGACGGTTGCCCACACGATCAATAACGCGGAAACCAGCTTGCGGCGGGGCAAGAATTTTCTGGCATTCACCACATAGAGCATGAAAATTCCGACGGCCACAAGTTCCCCGACGCGTTGGGAGTAGGCCATGATGGCCCCCGAACCTCGGATCGAAATTCCTGCCCCGAATATCCATATGAGGAAGGCGGCCCACGGAAGAATACCCGGTACAAGAATCGTATGGCGTTTCCAGAACAAGATGAGGGCCATGAGCGCGGCAAGCATGATGGGCATAAAGGGTGTTGCTCCCAGCGCCCACCACACAGGAAGACCCGCCAACAGGATCAATACGGGGTAAGCCGGAAGATTCCCTACCTCTCCCTCGAACATTCTGTGGGCTGGCCCCGTCATCCGAGGGTACGGCGGAATCCGCGCCTTGGTACTGAAAATTGTCATAACCCACGGCCCATTCGCTGCACCATCTCAAGGAGGGTGTCGGCCTTAACTAGTCCGAGGGCGACAACAAGGGCACTCCATGCACGCGGCTGGAACGGATCGCGAGCCAGGGTGCTTCGAATCCAATGTAGGCAATCCGTTCGATTTCCCAACGCGGCATGGGCGAAAGCTACCTGGCCAGCAATCCTGGCAAGTCCCCGTGGGTCTTGCTCAAACTCGGGGAACTTTTGAAGTACGTATGTCAGGCCAGCGATAATATTCATCCAACGGCCGCTGAAGAACGAGGGCCGATCCCAGCGAACGGTCACCAAGGCTTCGTTAACCGCATGAATGGGGCCATGCTGAGTGGCTCGCAAGAGCAGGTCGTAGTCCTCACCGTAGGCAGCGGGAAGTAATTCGTCGACCAATCCGTAGATTTGGGTGAAGCCGCTACGAAGAAAAATCATCGTTGATGGGTGAATGGCGGTGATTCGGGAACGAAGGAAGTCATCGAAATTGGAAACAGCCGGAGCCAAACGGTCCACTTCGGTTTTCATGGTTCGAAGACGAATGCCCGAGCTAATGGCGATCGCGGAGCGGTTCGCGTTCCATAGCTCAAGTTGCCGCGTGAGCTTGTCGGGCAACCAAAGGTCGTCGTCATCGCAGAACCCGATGATCTCTCCAGAAGCTGCCAAAATTCCGGTGTTTCTTCCCCCGGCGAGACCGGTGGTGCGGGAGTTTTTCATGGTCCGCAGGGTTCTGCCCTTAACGACCTCGATGTCGTGGAGTGGATCAACGGAAATTTTGTCGTAGACGACGACGACCTCGATGCTGCCGAGGTAGTCCTGGGCGAGGATAGATCGGACCGCATCTCTGAGCATTTCCGGACGCCCACACGTGGTGATGACGGCGCTGACGGATGGTGTCCATGGGCTCAGACCGGAGTTTGGCTGTTCATCGAGAAAGGGCAAGGTACTTTCGGCGCATTGATAGCGCAGCAACGAACGAGTTGATGATGCAAAGTGCAACGTAGCTAACGGCGAAAACATGTGGAAACCCCCAGAGGATGAAGATCCAGCACAGAGTGCCCGAATCCGTTGGTAGAAGTACCACGGAGCGCAGGACGTCCTTGGCACCCCTCTCCGCCGCGACTGCCTTGGTTTGCTGGACAGAATTCACGGCGCTCTTGCGTAATTGCTCGGCCAGAATTTGACTCATGAACTGTGACGCGGAAAGAACCACGAACCCGAGCGCAACGTAGGGGACCCAAGCGGGAACCAACGCGGCGGAACTCAGTGCTAGGTAGACCGCAAGGTGAATGGCCGGAGTTCGAGCGGCATCGATGACGTGGTCCAGCCATTCGCCGGCAGGGCTCCCCGTGCCAGTGACTCTGGCGACCTGACCGTCTGCCGAGTCCAAGCAGTAGCCGACGGCAAGGAGCCCAGCCACAACCAATCCGGTCACGACGGAAACCGGGGAAAGGAGCAGAACCACAATCGCCACGATGGAGAATGCCGCGGAAATCGCCGATACGGTGTTGGGGGAGTACCCCATCCGCACTGCAACGGCAGCAGCTAGCCGTGCCGCACGCCGATTGAGCCACCGCGTGTAGGCCGGTACACCGGTCCCGGGCTTTTGCGCTGATCGAAGTTCGATCAAGACACCACCAATGGTGGGTCTCCTCGAGGGGGACCCACCGGTGATGATCGGTGAAGTGTCACCGATCATTTGGTGTCTTCTTTCGGTGGTGCACTGGATGCCGGAGTCTCAGCCGTTGGTACCGGGATTTTCAGCTCGGTCCCTGGACGAGGCAACACCGACTGCGAAGGAACTTCTGCCGATCGCTTTGCACCGGTGGACTCAGAAGGCGAACTCTTGGCTACCGAGGGGCTCGGCAGCGCCGACGGCTTCCTTGATGGTTCGGGTGCGCTCTTCGTGGATGGTGCAGCGGATGTGACACTGGGCTTGGTCGGCGCCGGGGCGACACTTGGTTTAGTTGGTTCCGCTGTGGTGGACTCCTGCTTCTGTAGCTCCGGGGCCTTCTTCAGTAGGTTGGCCTGGGCGCCGTCGACCAGCGTGGCCTGAGCCTTGAGTTCGAAGGAATGGCTCGGCGTTGTCCGGTAGTTGGAATGGACCTCGGCCGCAATCACGTTCTGGCCCGTGACGAAGGCGCTGGCCGGGAGTTCGAACACCACTGGATTGGCGTTGACGACGGCGACCGATGGGGCAGTCGTCGCGTAAGTGGTGCTCGTGATTGTCCCCGCGGGCATGTTGACCCGTTTCGCTTCGGTGCCATTGACGTAGATGACAATCCCGTCATCGGCCCGCGTGGTGATTTCTACGGTATTGACGGCCGAGACATTAGCGAGCGTAAAGCTCTTGCGGTATTGCGAAGCGATGGGCCGAGTTGCGACGGTGGGGAAGGTGGTACCAAGTCCGGTCCAGCCCACACCCAACGGGGCAGCTCCGATGTCCCACGTGGAATCGTCGAAGGAGGTTTGCTTCCAGCCGGAAGCCGGTTCACTGTTCTCGTAACGGTAGGACCAGTTGCTACCCGCCGTGATGAGTTGCTGTGTCTGCGGCGGGATGACAGCCCCGGCGACGACTACGACCGCAGTGCTGGCCGAAACATTGTTAGCGGTATCGATCGCCCGAACCGCGTAGCGGCCCTGAGCCAGTGCCGGAACCTGAACGGTGCGAGCGGTGGTGGTGGTCGCAATGACCCTGTCACCACGCAAGACCTGATAGCCGGCCGGGGTGCCACTCGATGCCCCCCACGAGATCGTGTCGGTGGTTCCGTCGGAGGTTGCCGTCAGCGATCCGGGGGTGCCCGGCGCCGTGTGATCGTTCATTGCGAATCGAGCAAAGCCGCCGCTCCATTGCCCCGCCCCATTAGTTCGAACGGATGAAACGAGATCCCCGCCGGTCCAGAGTGTGCCGGTACTGTCTACAAAGCTGCCCCACACCCCGTAGCCGACTCGACCCTTGATGATGGGGTTGAAGTCCGGTACGTATGCGCCGGTGGCTGCATCCCAGATACCGACCAGGTTAATCTTGTCGGCGATGGTCCAGTCGTTTCCGAGGCTGGGCCAGAGCGTGGCTCCGGAGTAATTCCAATGGCCACAGTGGCATCCGGCATACACGAGCCCGTTGGCGGAGCTCACATCTTGGAAGTCGCCGCCCTGACGAGTGATGTTGGCCGAGAGCCGATTAAAGTTGGCTGGGTTGTAGCTGAAAAGATTGTGTTCGGAGCCGCCGAGCCAGATTCTTCCACCCTGTTCCGCCAGACCGAACTGGAAATGGGTTGTAGCGCTCGGTGTCCAGTCCCAGGGGATGACCGCCGCTCCCGCCGCGGTGGAGATGGCAGCGGCCGTATTAGTGGTGGTTGTATTCGAGGCCATGAAGTATCCCGATGCGTAAAGCCGGGTTCCATCATCGGAGCCTTCAACATCGGTGACAGTGCCGGCGAACGCGGGGTTCCAGCTGGCGTCGGGAGTTCCATTGGAAATCTGGACGCGTGCTGCGGCACGTGAGTAGACCGAATTGGTTGTCGTTCCGCCGGTGAGGTGAGTGAATGCCCCGCCAATGTACAGCCACGATCCCTCCACACTCAGGCTCCTGACCTGAACCGCACCGCCGGAAATCCGGTTTTCCAACTGGACATCCCATGTTGAGACGGTGTCGCCGGTGACCGGGTTCAGTGCGACGATTCCATTAGCCGCTTTTCCGTTGGCCACGGTGAATTCCCCGCCGGCGATGACGGTGCCATTGGGCAGCACCGTGACTTCTTTGACCTCGTTGTTAAAGGTCGGTCTGAAGGTAGTCACGAATTCGCCGGTGGTGACGTTGAAACCTGCAAGATACGGCTGGGTGACCCGACCGGTCCCCGCAGAATCACGTTGTACCTGCAGGAAATTTCCTGCAGCGTAGACAGTTTGCCCTGATTGCGCGAACGACTGGATTTCGGTATTCAGCTCGCCGGTTCCGTTGGCCAGACCGTTAACACCCCATACGGTGGGCTGGGCACCGGTATTCTGGACTGCCTTGTTCTCCATCTTGGGAAGACCGGCATTGGGGATCGGAGCGAAGGCCAAATTGCTTTGCAACAGGCGGGGACGGATGAACATCTGGGTGAACGGCAGCGGTTGTCCCGTAGTGGCCGAAGCGCTCCAAATGTAGCTGGTAGCGGAGTTGACACCGCGGGCCTGCGAGCCGAAGGCCCACCCTTGGTACCAGCTTTGGTTCTGGTTTTCGGAGGTGATGACACGGCGGAGCGTGTTGTCCAGCCCGAAGCTTGCGCTAGTTCCACCCGTACCGTTCTGGTTCCCATTGAAGGTAAAGGAAGTGACCGGCGTTGCGGACGAGAAAGCCCACGACCAGCGATTCTTTTTGGAGACCTTGAAAGTCGATTCTTGCCAGGTCGTCCCGTCAGTTGATGCCGCTCTGCGCAGCCGGATCCCGTCGGTCAGCGCAGCAGGTGATGTGTCGTTGAGTAATCCATCAATGGTGCGCGAGTGCAGCTGGCGCGGCGTAAAAGCACCCGTGCCGGTGACGACGGAGTTCACTTGCGCAGTTGTGCCCAACCCTTCGTAGTTCTCTTTCCAGCCTTGTCTTCCTCGGCCGATCAACACCCAACCGCCGCCATTGGTTACTTGGTCACAATAGAACTGCTCCGGCGCCGACATCGCGGGGGTATAGAGCCAGTAGAGCCCACTGTCGGCTTGAGGATCGAGCTGTTTGGCTTCCCAACAGGAAGCTGCAGCGTTTAACTGTGTAGAGCCGTCATGGATAACTTCGGCTGCTTGTGCGGGTGCCGGACCCAACAGGAATCCTGCGGCCAGGGCAATAACGCCGAAAACGGCACATGCGGATTTCGGTGCTAGACGTGATTTTCTAATGCGCGAGTACATGAGTGGCTCCTCGTTCTTCCTCAGCAAGACGAATCATTGGGAAATTGGTGATTGACGACTACCCAAGATTGAGCCTTGAGTGAGAGGTCATAGATGTTCACCGCGGTGCGTGTACCCGGGGGAGTCGCATCGGTCACAATGTGCCCGTCGGGTTCCGTGACTTTGATTGCGCTGGAGTCGAGACAGACGAAAACCCGTATTGATTTGGCGCCCTTGACGTTGAGGTCTTGAACCCGGGGCTCACCAACCACCTGAACTTTTCCTGTCTGGGACCACCCATTGGATGCATATTCAGCGAACTGGGATTCCAATTCCAATTCGGCGATGCCGGAGGCGATCTTCGAATAGTCCGGTACCTTGATGGCTTTTTCCGGAACTTGGCGACCGGGTGAGATTCCTTGTGCCCCGGTGATGAACTTCTTCACGGGCTCCGATTCGGAAGCTTGGGCAGAACGCGCATTTGATGTATTGGGCCAGCTCTTGGGCACGGGCGGGAAAGACGGTAATGGTTCCGCTTTCGGGTCCGTTGTGGGTGCGGGTTTAGCCACGGGAGCAATTGGCTTTGCTGCCGGTGCACGGCTGGTTTTTGGTTCCGTCGAAGCGTGGCTCGAACTTGGGGCCGCCGCCGGGGCCTTCTGCTGAGCTGCTGAGCTGGATGGCAGGGCGCTGCTCACTATTTGGCTGTTGCCCCCTGGTATCGCTGGATCGCCTCGTGATGCTGCCTGAGCTGTGCTCACTGCAATGAACGCTGCAATGGACAAGCCGCCAACCCATATCCACCATTGACGCCAGCTGGAACGGGATTGCCCGTGTGTTCGTTTTGCACCGTCGCCGGGCTCCCCAACGCCCCGGGACGAAGGTCCCATTTCCTGCACTTTAACTCCTCATTGGTCTACGTGCGGATAAGTTCCCACGCTTATTCGCAACCGATGCCGTGGTGATCCCCCAACCACGTGCCCTTGCACTGTAGGGCGCATGCGGAGGGTACTTCAAGGTCGGTTGAGGGTTCTTAGGACTGCGTGAATGGGTGATCAGGAAAGTCGAGTGAGCGGAGTCCCTGATCCAAGTGCTTAACGAGTATCTGCCCTCCTTGGGACAGGTCCCGGACAAGAGTTTCAGCCGTATTTTCGAGATAGGAATACTCGTGGCTCAACGCCCGAGGAGCGATAGCGTTAGAGGTGTCGATTTCCGCTTCGACGGCCAGAAATCATTAGTAGTTGGTTTTTGGCACGTAAGGGGCTAGCGGGTTAAGACCCGGCTCTCACTCCTTGCGCTCAGGACGGGCCGGCGGCGTGCAGTCGAAATCGTGAGACATTTCGATTTGCCCCCCAGACGTCGCCGACCCCCTCCGGCGGGAATACATATGACAACTAGCTTGGACTCGTGACACGGCAGAGGTCTGGTTTCGCCCCAGAAGTCTTACAGCCACGGCTTCGTCCTAGGACGAAGCAAGCACGGAAGAGAAGTTGGCTGTTCGCCTTATTCGTTGAATCGGGATTTTGCGCGACATGTGGCATGTTGGTTTGCCTGACTGGCCGGGCTTTGAATTTGTCGCTCATCGGGAAAGCGCCGAACGGACCGCACCAGAGCCGGGGTTCTCGGAGAAACAAGACGTGGAGGCCAGCGGGCTTGCGCAACGGAAACACTGTCCCAGGGTGGGTATCCAGATATCCAAGACAGGAAATAGCGCGGTGAATCGCGGTAGGACACCACATAATTGACCTGAGCGACGAGCAGCATCCAGATGTTCCGCCGAATGCAACGAATCCGAACATGACAAAGGACCGCCCACTATCAGACTCACGAAGGTGAATGGATAGTGAGCGGTCCCTTTGGTGGCTCGCGGTCATTCGCGGCCACTATGGAACTGTGTTGCTTAGCCCTTGTACGACCACGCCTTGACGTAGTCAACCTGGAAATCGGAGTGGTCCTTGGTCACTGAAGAATTGGTGACGTCTGGCATGCCCCAATAAGGGGATCCATACTGAGTGTTCAGTCGCATATGGAATTTCGCATTGGTTTCGAAGGCTGCCTCGTATGCTGCATTGCCAGCGCGGTCCACCGACTTGAATTCTTTGCCATCAAACAGCCATTTCATCCCTTGTGGGGTCCATTCGAAGGTCCACGTATGGAATTCGCTGGATAACGTGGAAGTGACAGGAATCCAGGAATTGGTCTTGCTCTTACCGGTTTGGTCGTAGTGGAGCGTGCCCTCGGCCCGATTCTGAGGGTCAAACGACACAGACGTCGGGGTCCCGTAGGCCTCCATGATGTCGATTTCTCCGCCCGTAGCACCGCCATCGGGGCGCAGCCAGAATGCCGGCCAGATGCCCTTCGAATTATTGGCCGTCAGCGGCAGCTTGGCGCGCATTTCCCAGCGTCCGTACTTCTGTGAGAACTTGCCAATCGTGTCGATGTAGGCGGTAGAGAACCAGCGTTCGCCGCTCTTAACAACAGGAGTATCGAGCTTCTTGCCCTCCAAGTGGAGCAGTCCGTTGGAAGTGCTGGCGTTGTCTTTTGAGATTACCGCGCGATCGTACGAAAGGACGCCATGCGTCGAATCGTCACGAACGATCCACTTATTGAGACTAGTTGTCCCAAAATCATCGGAGAAGACCGGGGTGCCCCACTGCGAGCCGACGTTTGACGTATCGGTGTCGGGGAGGGGTGCCGGAGTGGGGGTTGGAGTCGGCGTTGGCGCCGGAGCCGGAGCCGGATCGCTGACCTGGGTTAGAGGCAGAATCTTCAAATCGTCGAAGGCAAGTGTCATGGCCTGGCTGCCGCTGCCTCGATATCCGCTGATCGAGGTCATGCCCTTGGTCGTGATGGCACTCGCAGACGAATCAGTGAACGAGGCCGACCATTCGGTTGGCTCGGTCTGTCCAACCGCCCAGACCTTGGACTCAACAACTACTTTAGGCTTTCCGGTAACACGTAGCTTGAGGTTGAACTGCTGGCCAGCCTTTACCGTCAACGGCAGTGAAACTGATTTAAGTTGGGTCGTTCCACCACCGGAGTTCCAACGCGAGATCTCAATTACGGTTTTTCCCGTGGGCAAGATGCGCAGAGTTGAACGGTAGTTTCCAGTACCGCTATCGCGACCAAAGAGCGAGGTGTACACACCGGCTGACCCGGTGGGTAGCACCGGTACCTTGACCTTGACCGAAGATTCGGAATCCATCAGGTCGTACCTGGTACGGACGGTGGTGGTGCTGCTGGCGGACGACAGGGGCATCAACGCCGTGCCGGCAAAAACCGAGAGGTTGCTGGCAGTGCTGTAGTAATTGACACCGCTTGGCGATTTGCCCCACGAGCCGGTGACGGTGCGAGTCATCGAATCGTCGACAATCGGATCTCCAGCCTCCATGGTGGCAGCGTTTGCTGGGGATACTGGGCCGGTAAAGCCCGCGGTAGTCAACATCGCGGCCATGAGGATGGCAGCGGGAACCCTGAAGCTGAACTGGCGAGGGGTGGGAGATGATTCTTGGCTTGAATTAGACATTGGGGATGGGGGTCTCCAAATATGCGCTTGACCACCCAGACGGGCCAATTAGGATGCGGGGAACGGGTACTGGAACGAATATTGTTGTGAGACGCATTGAGCCTTTCATGCACCAACTTCGTTAGCAAATCGTGACATTGAGGTCGCGAAACCTTCGAATCGCGCCTTTGAAGTGTGCTTATGCCCCGTCTTTCGAACGTTTCGATTCGGAGGCCAGTGGCAAAAGTCACTTTCCTCCGTGGAGCGAATCAAGGTTGAAAATTGCCGTTCTCGCATGCTGTTTCCACGATTTTCGCACGTAATCGTGAAGTTGGATCCTCGATTGTTTGTCCACTTATTTCTTCGGTGCTTTGCATTCCGACGTCGCGTAAGGTTCGCGTCCTGTGCAAGTGGTTTCGGGTCTCGATGGAGAAGCGCGAGCTGCCGGACACCGTGGGGATCAGCGTACTGCTTACCCGTGTATCAGCTTGGTGTGTTGCATAGCGTAGAAACACGGCCATGCAAATTGGCGAACTTGGGGGCTCTCGCTTTGGGGGTTGGGGCCGCATCGATTCAGGCAAGGATGGAGAACTTTGCGTACCGAAATCAAAAGTGCATTCCGCAGCGGCGCCAGCGGGGGAGCAAGGGGAGTTTTGCCGTCGTTGTTGAGGGAAGTTTGCGCTGATGTCCGCTGAACTGGGTGACGGGGTTCTTGAATCAGTGCTCGGAATAGCTCCTCCATGGCGAGGGGCCCGACCGGCACTCAATAGCAACGCTACAGCGTCATTGCCCGCTAGAGCGCGACGTCGACGTTGGGTGAAGCTCCTGACAATTGTCGATGCTTTGGTAATTTCCTCAGTCATGGTCTTCGCGTGGAATACCGTCGCGGATGTCGAACGTGGAGGACTCTTCCCTTATCTTCCGATTATGGCTTTTTCGTGGTTCCTGATGTTGGGTATCGGGGGAGCAAGGCGAGCGGAAGTCCTAGGTCGCGGGGTGGATGAATATCGAAGGGTTGTCGGGGCCAGCCTGCTCACGGTAGGACTCATGGCATTCACCGGCATGGAATTGAGACTTGAGGGCACCCGGCAGATCGTATTCTCCGCGATTCTTGCGGGACCCCCGGCATTGTTGTTCGCTCGGTGGATGCTGCGGAGATTGCTGCGCCATCGGGCGAAAAGCGGGGCCACGCTATCAAAGGTGGTTGTCATCGGATGCGCCAGCGATATCGAGTACGTGGTCCGCCGGGTCTCCAAGGCATCATCAGCCGGCTACCAAATAGTGGCACTCGTTGAAGACACAGGAACTTCCATGGAGCTGGAACCGCTGGTTCCGGTGACGCACAACCCGGAAGACCTAGAACACATGATCAGCACGCATGGTGCAGATGCGGTCATCGTCGCGGGCCCGCTGAACGCTGGCAAGGATGCAGTGAGAAATCTGGGATGGGAACTGGAAAGACTAGGAGCCGAGATGATCTTGGCTTCGAACCTGACAAATGTTGCCAGTTCTCGGATTCACATCAGAGAAGTGGATGGACTCCCGCTGATGCATGTTGAACGCCCTGCCCTTTCTGGCGTGAGGATGCGAGCCAAGCGTGCGGTGGATATTTGCCTGACGGCTATTGCTTTGACGATCCTGCTCCCAGTGTTGTTAATGATTGCTATTGCCATCCGGATGGATTCGAGGGGACCTGTAATCTTCGCGCAGCGGCGTATCGGCAAACGGGGTCAGGAATTCACCATGCTTAAATTCCGTACGATGTGTCTTGACGCGGAATCACGGCTGGACGGACTCAAAGAGCAAAACGAAGGCGCCGGACCGCTGTTCAAAATGAAGGCCGATCCCCGAGTGACGAAGATCGGCAAGATGCTTCGTAGGACTTCTCTAGACGAGCTCCCACAGCTGATCAACGTCATCAAGGGGGACATGTCTCTCGTGGGGCCGCGACCGCCGCTGCCATGCGAAGTTGAGGCCTATGAAGGTCACACTTTTCGGCGTCTGCTGATTCGACCAGGACTAACTGGACTTTGGCAAATCAGTGGAAGGAGCAACCTCAGCTGGGAAGACAGCGTCAGGCTCGATCTCTATTACGTCGAGAACTGGTCACTGATGGATGATCTTGTAATCATGTGCCACACAGCCAAGGCGATGATTCGCCCGAGCGGTGCGTATTAGGCATCGAGCCATGTGACTCGATTGCTCAGGCCCATGGCGAGGGCGAGTTATCGGATGCCGAAGATCTCAAGAATCGCGGAGCCCGGGTTCCTTTCGAAGCCCCGTAAGCCCGTACCAGGCGAGGTTCACCACGTGAGCGGCAACCGTTCGCTTGTCCGGTACTCGTGCATCCAGCCACCACTGTGCCGTCATCGCCACCATACCCACGAGCATTTGAGCGTAGATGGAGCTGTCCTCCGCGCTAAATCCACGCTGCGTAAATTCGTCAGCAAGGATCTCCTCAACCTGTTCGGTGACCTTGGAGAGCAGCGTGGCATATGTCCCGCCCGGCTCGGACGGTGGGGCATCCCGGACCAGGATGCGGAACCCTGCGGTGTTGTCTTCGATGTAGGTCAGGATGGCGAGCGCCGCCTTTTCCAACAAAACGCGCGAAGTATCTTCGCCCGAGAGTGACTCGGTGATTCGGGCCAATAACTCCCGGTATTCGTTGGTCACCACTTCCATGTAGAGCGCTTCCTTGGAACCAAAGTGCTCATAAACGATGGGCTTTGAGACACCCGCCGATCGCGCGATTTCCTCGATAGTTGTCCCATCTACGCCACGCGAAGAAAACAACTGACGAGAAATATCCATTAGCTGCAGCCGACGTTGGACTCCGGTCATGCGCGTGCGAGGTCGTGCGGTGGGGCTCATAGCCAACATACTAAGCACAAATGTGGGGTTAACCATGCTCTGTCACCGCCGTATGAACGCAGAATGAACAGGTTGCCGCCCGTCAAGTCGCATCGATGCCCCGAGTCGTGGCAGAATAGTTCACTGTGCCGCTGAGGCGAGCTCAACGCACATTCCGCCCTGGTGTAATGGCAGCACCCCAGCCTTTGGAGCTGTGGAGTATAGGTTCGAATCCTATGGGCGGAACGCAACACTCATCGATGTCCCGGAATTTTGCCGGGATAGAATGATGAGGCCTGGCCCGGCCGGTCCGGCTAGCCAAATGTACAGGGAGTACCAATCTTGAGCGTTCAAGCCAACGCACCAGCCGCTGTCATCGTTCTCGCCGCAGGTGCGGGAACCCGGATGAAATCGGCGAAACCCAAGATCTTGCACGAACTCGGCGGTCGTTCGATGGTCGGCCACGCGCTGGCCGCGGCCGAGGGACTGGCCCCGCAAACTCTTGTAGCAGTAGTCCGCTTCGAACGCGAACGCGTCGTTGAGCACCTCCTCCAGATCAAGCCGGATCTTGTCATCGCCGACCAAGATGAAGTTCCAGGTACCGGAAGGGCTGTTCAGCAGGGCTTGGACCAGCTGAACCCCGCTCTTGAGGGAACCGTCGTGGTGACCTACGGTGATGTGCCGCTGTTGACCACAGAGTTGCTCAACGAACTAGTTGCCACACATGACCGTGACGGCAATGCCGTCACGGTTCTCACCGCACTTCTTCAGGACGCCACCGGCTATGGTCGAATTCTGCGCGCCGAGGACGGAACCGTCACCGGAATCCGTGAGCACAAGGATGCGTCCGACGAAGAGCGTGCCATCCGTGAAGTGAACTCAGGGATCTACGCGTTTGACGCTCAGGTATTGCGCTCGGCACTGGCCGAGGTCACTACCGACAACGCGCAGGGCGAAATGTACCTCACCGACGTTCTGGGCATTGCCCGGTCCACCGGGGGGCGCGTCGCCGCGGTTGTCACCGAGGACGCGTGGCAGGTCGAAGGTGCAAACGACCGTGTCCAGCTTGCCGCACTTGGCAAGGAAATGAACCGTCGCATCTTGGAAAAGTGGATGCGCTCCGGAGTGAGCATCATTGATCCGGACAGCACCTGGATTGACGTTCAGGTGGCACTGTCCAACGACGTCACCATCAAGCCGGGAACGCAGCTTCACGGAACCACCGCCGTCGGCACCGACGCTGTCATCGGTCCAGATACCACACTGACTAACACTCGGGTAGGTCGCGGTGCCAAGGTAGTCCGTTCGGACGTCACCGATTCAAGCATCGCCGAGGGTTCCTCCGTGGGCCCCTTCGCCTATCTTCGCCCGAAGACCATTCTTGGTCCGGACGCTAAGATTGGCGCCTTCTACGAGACCAAGAACATCGTTGTTGGCCGTGGTTCTAAGCTTTCACACCTCGGCTACGCCGGTGACGCTGAGATTGGCGAATTCACCAATATCGGCTGTGGCAACATCACCGCTAACTATGACGGCGTCAACAAACACCGCACCGTCATCGGCTCGCATGTTCGCACCGCCTCCAACACCGTATTCGTTGCCCCAGTTAGCGTGGGCGACGGAGCATATACAGGTGCAGGTGCGATCGTACGCAAAAACGTTCCGGCAGGGGCGCTCGCCCTTACCGTGGCCCCGCAGCGCAATACGGAGGGCTGGACGATCACCAAGCGTCCGGGTTCCCCGGCTGCGGAAGCTGCTTTCAAGTCCGCACTTGATTCTGGCTTAGTCGCCGGATCAGCGGATCAGGCAAAGTAACCTACTACTTTATTTCCGATCCCCAGTCTGAGCGAGAAAGCGATCCCATGAGCGAACTGACCTATACCGTCGATAAGAAGTTGGTACTGGCTTCCGGGCGTGCCCACCCCGAATTGGCCGAGGAGGTGGCAGCGGCCCTCGGGACCGAACTGCTTCCGATGAGTGCCTATGATTTCGCCAACGGTGAGATCTACGTGCGTTCCGGCGAATCGGTGCGAGGCAAGGATGTATTTGTCATCCAGGCTCACCCCGCGCCGCTGAACAACTGGTTGATGGAACAGCTGATCATGGTTGACTCCATGAAGCGCGCCTCGGCTCACCGCATCACGGTAGTGGCCCCGTTCTACCCCTATGCACGTCAGGACAAGAAGGGCCGTGGACGCGAGCCGATCTCGGCTCGTTTGGTCGCCGACATGTTCAAGGCTGCCGGCGCCGATCGCATCATGAGCGTTGACCTGCACACCGCGCAGA
Organism: Paeniglutamicibacter sp. Y32M11; assembly: GCF_019285735.1. Lineage (GTDB taxonomy): Bacteria > Actinomycetota > Actinomycetes > Actinomycetales > Micrococcaceae > Paeniglutamicibacter. The sequence continues at coordinate 921,521 of NZ_CP079107.1, forward strand.
TTCAGGGCTTCTTCGATGGCCCCGTCGATCACCTCTTTGCCATCCCGTTGCTGGCTGACTACATCCGTGAAATCGTCGGCGACGATGCCGTCACCGTTGTTTCCCCGGATACCGGACGCGTTCGTGTTGCAGAGCAGTGGGCGGAACGCCTTGGCGGCGCGCCGCTGGCGTTTGTGCACAAGTCTCGTGACCTCACTGTTCCGAACCAGGCTGTCTCCAAGACGGTCGTTGGCCAGGTTGAGGGCCGCACCTGCGTATTGATCGATGACATGATCGACACGGGCGGAACCATTGCCGGTGCTGTGAAGGTGCTGAAGGACGCAGGAGCCAAGGACGTGATCATCGCCGCGACGCACGCTGTGTTCTCGGACCCCGCAGCGCAGCGCCTGGCCGAATGTGGCGCCCGTGAGGTCGTGGTGACCAATACGTTGCCGATCCCGGAGTCCAAGCGCTTCGATTCCTTGACGGTTCTCTCCATCGCACCATTGTTGGCACGCGCCATCACCGAAGTCTTTGAAGATGGTTCTGTGACCAGCCTCTTTGACGGCGACGCCTAAAGAGCGCTCTGGCAACGCCCCTGAGCGCAGGCCCTGCTGTTTCCACCTTGGAAGCGGTGGGGCCCTCGCCGTTAAACGGCACGAGTCTTGAGCGCAGCATCGAGAATTTCTCTCCTGTGCCCTCATACTGCTAAAATATTTACTTGTGCCCAGGCGAGGGAACCTCATGAAAATGAGGTTCCGTTATCGACGAGGCTAGAAACGCACTACGCGTCCTTCTCCTGAGAGGGAATCGGATGATGTTGCTTCTAGGCCCGAGCGGGGCAGGAACCAATTAATCATCTTCCTCAAGGAGAACACCATGAGCAACATCCTCACGCTTGACGGCGAACTGCGCACCGACTTCGGCAAGGGCGCAGCCCGCCAGGCCCGCCGCGCCGGCAAGATCCCTGCAGTAATCTACGGTCACGGTACCGATCCGGTCCGCGTTCTGTTGCCGTTGGCTGCAACCACCCTTGCTGTTCGTGGTGCTAACGCACTGTTGAACATCTCGGTTGATGGCGAAGACACCATCACCTTGGTGAAGGACATCCAGCGCCACGCACTGCGCCAGACCGTTGATCACCTTGACCTCTTGATCGTCAAGAAGGGCGAGAAGGTTATCGTTGAGGTTTCCATCGTCGTCGAAGGTGCACTGCCTGCCGGTGCCGTTCTGTCCATGGACCACCCGTCGGTTTCCGTTGAGGCTGAAGCTGTGGCACTGCCGGAGCGCGTTATCGTCAACATCGATGGCCTCACCCCGGGTACGCACATCCTTGCTTCGGATCTGATCCTGCCGGAGGGCACCGCCCTGGCCGTTGAAGCCAACACCGTTGTCGCCATGATCGAAGCCGTTGCAACCGAGACCGAAGAAGAATCGGCAGCTTCCGCCGAGTAGTCATTTGAATTTAGTTGTCGCATGAGTAGCGATACCTGGCTTGTAGCCGGGCTCGGGAATCCCGGGCCCGGCTACGCGCATAACAGGCATAATGTGGGCCAAATGGTCTTGGATGAATTGTCTTCACGCGTGGGGGGCAAATTCAAATCGCATAGTTCCCGCGCTCAGATCCTTGAAGGCCGCATGGGGATCGGCGGCCCCCGGCTCGTTCTCGCCAAGCCGATGACTTACATGAATCTCTCGGGTGGCCCGGTGGCCAACCTCGCGAAGTTTTTTGGCATCGATCCCGCACATGTCATTGCAGTGCACGACGAAATCGATATTGACTTCGACACCATCAAGCTCAAAATTGGTGGCGGCGAAGGTGGGCACAATGGCTTGCGCGATATTTCCAAGGCGCTGGGCACCAAAGACTACATTAGGGTCCGGGTTGGCGTTGGTCGGCCCCCTGGTCGTATGGACACCGCGGATTATGTCCTCAAGGACTTCTCCAAGGACGAAAAGAACGATCTTCCGTTCCTGATCGACACAGCGGCGGACGCCGTTGAAGCGATCATGAGCCTGGGACTTGACGCTGCGCAGCGCAAATTTCATATCGCCTGAGCAATAAAGCGCAACAACCCGTTCAATTTTCACCGCACACCGGTGGATTACGGGCTTCGGCCGCGGAATCGGCGAATGAGTTTGTTGAAGATTTGAGCGGGTTCTAGAATGATCTAGTGCCTTTTGGCCCCAAACCAGGGGCTGGTAGTGGGCGGCCTCCGAGACTGGGCCACCCCCATCCCACTGCCAGCCTCTTTTTTTATGCCTTCGTTCAGTGGTATCCCGAATTGGTAAGGGTCGACTTATGTGCCCTGAACGCTCGAACGTGGGAGAATTAGCGAAGTAAATGATGCCGTAATCGTTTTGCGCTCCGGAAGCTGCAGTTCATGAATCCTCTGCAGCCCAAGCGGCGCAGCCGGCAAAGAACATCCTTTGGAGGAGCCCAACGTGTCCAGTGCAACGACCACGATGCAAGACACCCTTCCCAACCCTCTGAATGACGTGGAGGTTGCGCGGTTACGGGCAGACTTCCCAATCCTGGGGCGCAGCATCAACGGTGCACCGCTGACCTATCTGGATTCCGGAGCCACTTCTCAGAAGCCGAGCTGCGTCTACGAGGCGGAACAGCACTTCTACGAAAACTTCAATGCCGCCGTACACCGCGGAGCCCATTCACTGGCCGTTGAGGCAACAGATATTTTCGAACAGGCGCGTACCGCGGTAGCCGAATTTATCGGTGCCAAAGACAACGAAGTCGTGTGGACCTCGAACGCCACCGAAGCACTAAACCTCATCACTTACTCCTTCGGAAATGCGAGTACAGGACTCGGGGGAGACGCCGCCAAGCGCTTCGCGCTCGGCGTTGGCGACGAAATCGTCGTCACCGAACTTGAGCACCACGCCAATCTAATCCCTTGGCAGCAGCTGGCCCAACGCACAGGCGCCACCCTGAAGTACATTCCGGTGGACGAATCAGGTGCACTGCGTATGGATCTGGCTGGCGATATCATCACCCCGGCCACACGGATCCTCGCCTTCACTCACGTTTCGAACGTCCTAGGCACCGTGATCGATGTTGCTGCGCTGGTGGCACTGGCCCGCAACGTTGGAGCATTGACGGTATTGGACGGCTGCCAGTCGGTGCCGCACCTTCCGGTTGATGTTAAATCCCTTGACGTGGACTTCATGGCGTTTTCCGGACACAAGATGCTTGGCCCGACGGGGATCGGCGGACTCTACGGTCGTGCCGAACTTCTCGACGCGATGCCTCCGTTCCTCACCGGGGGATCCATGATTACCTCCGTGAGCATGGAGAGCGCACAGTTCCTTCCCTCGCCGATGCGTTTTGAGGCCGGGACGCAGCGCATCTCCCAGGCCCACGGGCTGGCCACGGCTGTTTCCTATCTGCGTGAAGTGGGCATGGAGCGGATCGCAGGCTGGGAGGAATACCTGGGCGAGCGCATGCTCAAGGGACTCTCGTCCATCGATGGCGTCCGCGTTCTTGGCCCCGGCCTTGGCGCTGCACGCATTGGAACCGCACCCTTCATCATCGAAGGGGTGCACCCCCACGATGTGGGCCAGTTCCTCGACTCGCGCGGTGTAGCCGTTCGCGTGGGGCATCACTGCGCTCAACCGCTACACCGGGCACTGGGAGTGGTTTCCAGTACCCGAGCTAGCACCTATTTATACAACACCACCAGCGACATCGATGCTCTGCTGAATGCAGTAGCTGACGTGCGCGGATACTTCGGAGTCGTCAAGTGAGCGATCTGGACCAGCTGTACCAACAAATCATCTTGGACCATGCCAAGGCCCGGCACGGTGCCGGACTGCTCGAGGCACCCGAGGGCATTGCCCACGGCGAATCGTTGCAGCACAACCCCGTCTGTGGTGACCACATCCAATTGCGTCTCCAGCTTGATGGTGACGTCGTTAAGAACGTCTCCTGGGAGGGCGACGGCTGCTCGATCTCCATGGCTTCGGCCTCGGTGCTCAGCGAAATGGCAGAAGGTCTCGACCGCGAAGAATTCATGAGCATTCTGAACGAGTTCCGTGAACTAATGCGTTCGCGTGGAACCCGGGCCGGAGACGAAGAGGTCCTCGGGGACGGGGCAGCCTTCGCCGGTGTCTCTAAATTCCCGGCTCGAGTGAAGTGCGCGATGCTTTCCTGGGTTGCCGCGGAGGCAGCCCTGTTGCAGGCCCGCGCCTAGGCGCGTTGCACCACGGCAGTTCAAGAGCCGGGTTGCTTCACCCTGAGAGGTGAAGCAACCCGGCTCTTTTGTGCCGTTTTTCGCTGGAGCTTTAGGCGTTGTTCTCCGGGCGCTGGAAGATATCGGGGATATTGTCCCCGTTGTCATCTCGGGCAGCTTTCTCATTGATCAATCGGTAACGACGGTCTCGGGGGCGTAACCAAATCGTGCCGAGAACCGCAGCAATCAGGGAGCCCAGCAGAATGGCCACCTTGGCATGGTCATAATGTGGTGAGGCCAATCCGAATGACAGCTCGGAGACCAACAGCGAGACGGTGAAACCGATCCCGGCCAGGAATGTCACGCCGAGTAGGTCACCCCATTTGGTGTCCGGATCTAGATTGGCCTTAGACGACCGAGTCACCAACCAAGTGGCTCCGAGAATGCCGATGGGCTTACCAAACACGAGCCCGATGACGACGCCCCAGAGTACCGGGTCGCTCAGCGCCGAGGCGAAGCCTTCGGCGCCACCCACGGCCACGCCAGCGGAGAAGAACGCAAAAATCGGAACGCAGAAACCGCTGGAGAGCGGACGGAAACGGTGTTCGAACTGTTCGGCCAGGCCCGGCTTGTCGATCTCATGCTTGTTCTTTCGCAGCACTGGGACGCAGAAACCCAGCACGACGCCCGCGATGGTGGAGTGGATGCCAGAGCCGAAGACTAGTGCCCAAGCGATGATGCCCAGGGGCAAAAGGATCAGCCAGGGGGCCCACAACTGGGCAGCAAAGAACTTGGGCCATTTGTGGGTGACGAAGGCAAAAATGGCAATGGGAATCATTGCCAACAGCAGATATGGTGGCCGCAGATCATCGGTGAAGACGAAGGCGATGATGACAATGGCAATGAGGTCATCCACGACCGCGAGTGTCAGCAGGAAGATCCGCAGCGGGGAGGGAAGATTTGAACCGATGACCGCTAGAACTGCAACAGCGAAGGCAATGTCCGTGGCGGTGGGGATGGCCCAGCCGCGCAAGGTTTCCCCTCCGGTCGAGGCGTTCAGGGCAACAAATATCAGCGCTGGAACCAGGACGCCGCCGAAGGCCGCCGTCACCGGGACGATGGCACGTTTCATGTCGCGCAAATCGCCGGCGACAAACTCTTTTTTGAGCTCTAGGCCGACCAGAAAGAAGAACACCGCGAGTAACCCGTCGGCAGCCCAGTGGCCCAGCGAGAGATCAAGGTCGATGCCAAAGATGGCGAACCCGATGTGGAAGTCGCGTAGTGCGAAGTAGCTGTCGGCCGCGGGAGAGTTGGCCCAAATTAGCGCAATAACTGCGCCAATGATGAGGACTAGCCCGCCGACAGTTTCTTTGCGCAGAATTTCGCCGATGCGGAGCGATTCGGCATAACTGCCGGGGCCAAAAGCCGTCTTGGGCTTTGGTGTAGGTGTGGGAGCTTGGCTCATGGGGAATCTTCGATTCTTTTGGGGACGCTAAAGTTATCGCCGACCAGACTTCCCGGCACACCTGTTTCTACCCTAACGCCTTAACGTGTTCGGGTGCACATCCATTCGCGCAGATGAGCATCGACTCCGAGAACTATCGGGCCATCAAGGTGTGCCGAGTGCTGGTAAGAGTTCCCCGTCTAGCTCAGGCGATCCCATCTCCGTCGAAGACCAGATTCGAGTCAAGCTCGTCCACGGCGCTGGACACGGCTGCATCGCTGGTGGCGACGGCCTTCGGGAGGATGATTGCTTGGGCGCAGATGACGTTGGTGCCATCGAAGGTCACGGCGGGCCCACCATGGAGCACATATCCCTCGGCGAGGGCGGTAGAGATGCGCTCACAGAAGCTGCTGTCATCGGGTCCGGTAATCAACCGGTAGGCCAGCAAGGTTTTTTCTTCGGACATGGTGTCTCCTTTTTGATGGCACGGGGCTGGTCGGTACAAGTCCCGGCGCGTTCGTCTTGGCCGGGCTGCTAGGTAGCACGTCCAAGCCGAGCGCCGACACTGAGTACTTATTGTGAAACTAACACAACGTCCCGAACCGAACCGCACCAAAACCGGTGCCACTAAATAAACTCTGAAGAAACATTGCCTCTGTGTATCCGTCGGAGCCAACGTGAATGGTTGATGGGGGCATCGCGCTGCTGTGGACGTATTGACGCCCTTGCTCCCTTTACTGCCCGTATCGGATACACAAAAACGTGGGCACCATCGTCGCTGGCGAAATCGCCGAAGACGGTGGTGCCCACGTTTTTGTGTCATGGAGACCTGTTGGCGGCCCACACAGGCACCGTCACCAGAGTCGGAAGGTTATTAGCCTCGTTCAATCCACGAGGTAACCTTGGCGCCCTGGAGTTTCAGTGCCTTGGAGATGAAGGGTTCCGCCGCCGAGGCGATTTTTCCGCCCACAAACGGGATGGAGGAGGACACGGTGGCTTCGACGCCGAGCGTTGCGCCAGCTGCGGTGGGACGCAGAGACTCGGTACCGGCAACGGAGACCGGCAACGAACCGACGGTGAGCTTCAAAGTGGCATCGCGCGAACCATCGGCTGCCGGGGCGCTCCATGACTCAACCTGAGTGACCTCAACCGACTGACCCACAAACTTCCGTGCGATTTCCGGAGCACGGTCCGTGGGCAGTGTGCGGACGGTGGTCAGCGTGAATGCGTTTGCGGTATCTCCGCTGACTTCAAAGCTCTTGAGCTTTCCGCCGACCAACGATGTCAGGTGTTCGGCAAAGTCGCGGTCGGCAAGGGTAGCAACAATGGCCTCGGGGCGTGTGCAATGTCTGTGGTGGCGTTAAGAGCCATAGGGACGAAACTCCGTAAATTAGATTGGCCGAGCCAATATTGATGCAACCACACCAGCGTACCGGGCATGAGCGCGCGCGGCGGTACGCTTGAAGTGCGCACCCCGGGATTCATACTGAATCTCGGGTACTTGTGTTGTGCGCTTCTCGGTCTTCGGAAAGGACCCCCAGTCGATGGCATTACACGGCCTGCGCACCGCCTTGCGAAACGACACCTCTTTTTCCCGGGTCAGCACCAATGCCGCAACCTCCTACGCTGCGCGTGCCAATGAACTGGAGATCGCTGCCCCCACTGGCATGCGCGCGGTCCTGACCGCCGAGACGGCAGAGGCCCTTCGTGGCAAGGTCAAGGGTGGAATCGTTTTGGCGGTGACCGCCACCGGCCGTGAAGCCGAGGAGCTGGTGGCTGCCCTTCACAGCTTCCTGCCGGAAGCTGCTGTGGCGGAGTTCCCCTCGTGGGAAACGCTGCCGCACGAGCGGCTATCTCCGCGCTCCGACACCGTGGGGCGTCGTCTTCACGTGCTGCGCCGGTTGGAAACTCAGGACCCAACGTTGCAGGTCATCGTCGCTCCGATCCGCGCGGTCATTCAGCCGCTGGTGGCCGGGCTGGGTAAGTTGAAACCTGTCGAGCTAGCGGTGGGGGATGAATACGAGTTCTCTGCAGTAGTTCGAGCGCTAGCCGATGCCGCCTATGCACGCGTCGACATGGTCACCCACCGCGGTGAGTTCGCCGTGCGGGGTGGCATTCTGGATGTCTTCCCGCCTACGTCGAACCACCCGGTACGCATCGACTTCTTCGGTGATGAGATTGAAGCGATGCGCTACTTTTCCATCGCCGACCAGCGCTCGCTGGAACAGGAACCGCCCACCCGGATTCAGGCCCCACCTTGCCGCGAATTACTCATCACCCCCTCGGTCATGTCACGGGCCGCCAAGCTTCAAGCCGAAATGCCCGCTGCGCACGACATGCTGGCAAAAATTGCCGGTGGAGTAGCCGTGGAGGGCATGGAATCACTGGCCCCCTTGCTTGTTGACGCGATGGTGCCGTTGCTCTCGCAGCTGCCCGTCGAATCCATCGCCGTGGTCATGGAGCCCGAACGAGTCCGAACCCGTGCACACGATCTTGAAGCCACCAACGCGGAGTTCTTGGCCGCAGCCTGGGCCACCGCCTCCGACGGTGGAGCCGCACCGCTAGATATCTCTCAAGCCCAGGCGCAGGCCGCAGCGGCCGAGCTTGAAGCGGGGAACTTCACCTCGCTGGCCCAAACGCGGGCCGATGCCATCAGCGCGTCCGTCTCCTGGTGGTCTCTGACCTCCCTGGGTGCCGACACCGAGCTCTTGCCCGAGGCCGACTCCATCCGCCTGAACGCCCGCGAGCCGCGCGGCTACCAGGGAGATGTGAGCGAGATGCTCGAGTTCATCTCCGGGCGGATCAAGGACGACTGGTCGATCGTGGTGGCCACCGACGGGCCCGGCCCCGCGCAGCGGCTGGCCGAACTCTTCCACGACGCCAACATTCCCACCCACCGCATCAAATCACTGGATGAGTTGCCCACCCCGGGGCTCATCGAAATCACCACGGCACAGGCCGGACGCGGGTTTGCGATGGATGAGCTGAAGCTCGGTTTCCTCACCGAGGCTGACCTCTTGGGCCGTTCCAGCGCCTATGCCCCGCGCGGGGCCAAGCGGCTTGCCTCCAAGCGGCGCAACGCCGTTGACCCGATGACCCTGACCGAGGGTGACTATGTGGTCCACGAACAGCACGGCATCGCCAAATTTGTTGAGCTGATCGCCCGCAAGGTCGCCGGGGGAGCCGAGGCCAAGCGCGAATACCTGGTGCTTGAATACGCACCCTCCAAGCGCGGAGCGCCGGGGGACAAGCTCTTTGTCCCCACCGACCAGCTGGACCAAGTCACCCGCTACGTCGGCGGGGAAGCGCCGAGCCTCTCCAAGATGGGTGGCTCGGACTGGTCAAGCACCAAGTCAAAGGCGCGCAAGGCCGTTAAGGAGATCGCCGGGGACCTCATCCGGCTGTATTCTGCCCGCATGGCATCCCGTGGGCACTCCTTCGCCAAGGACACCCCCTGGCAGTCGGAGCTTGAGGAGGCCTTTGCCTATGTGGAGACCCCGGATCAGCTGACCACCATCAATGAGGTCAAGGCCGACATGGAGCGCGAGATCCCGATGGATCGACTCATCTCCGGCGACGTGGGCTTCGGCAAAACCGAGATCGCGGTGCGCGCAGCATTTAAAGCCGTGCAGGACTCCAAGCAGGTTGCCGTGCTGGTTCCCACCACGCTGCTGGCCTCCCAACACCAGCAGACCTTTACCGAACGCTACTCCGGCTTCCCGGTGCGGGTAAAGACGCTTTCGCGCTTCCAAAGCGCCAAGGAGTCCAAGGAGATCATTGAGGGGCTGAACAATGGCACCGTCGACGTGGTCATCGGCACCCACCGGCTGCTCTCGGACACGGTGCAGTTCCGTGACCTGGGGTTGGTGATTGTTGATGAGGAGCAGCGCTTCGGAGTTGAACACAAGGAACAGCTCAAGAAGATGCGCACCAACGTGGACGTGCTCTCCATGTCCGCGACCCCGATCCCGCGCACCCTGGAGATGTCCCTGACCGGGATCCGGGAGACCTCCACGCTGGCCACCCCGCCGGAGGAGCGCCACCCGGTGCTCACCTATGTGGGTCCGCGCACCGATAAGCAGATCTCCGCTGCCATCCGCCGCGAGCTGATGCGCGATGGTCAGGTGTTCTTTGTGCACAACCGCGTCTCCTCGATCGATAAGGTCGCCTCCGAGCTGCGCGAGCTGGTCCCCGAGGCCCGCATCGAGGTGGCCCACGGCAAGATGAGTGAATCGCGGCTGGAGAAGATCATCCAGGACTTCTGGGAGAAGAAGTTCGATGTGTTGGTCTCCACCACCATCATCGAAACCGGCCTGGATATCTCCAATGCGAACACGCTGATCGTGGACCGGGCCGATAACTACGGCCTGTCCCAGTTGCACCAGCTGCGTGGCCGTGTGGGTCGCGGACGTGAGCGCGCCTACGCCTACTTCCTGTGGAATGCGGAGAAGCCGCTGGGCGAGGTGGCCCTGGAACGACTCAAGGCGGTCGCCGCGCACAACGAGCTCGGCTCGGGGTATCAGCTGGCCATGAAGGACCTGGAGATCCGTGGGGCAGGCAACCTGCTCGGCGGGGAACAGTCCGGGCACATCGCCGGGGTCGGCTTCGACCTCTACCTGCGCCTGGTGGGCGAGGCCGTGGCCGACTTCAAGGGCGAGGCGGATGAGAAAACGACAGAGATGAAAATCGAGCTGCCGGTCAACGCCCACCTGCCGCATGACTATGTGCCCGGCGAGCGGCTGCGTTTGGAGGCCTACCGGAAGATCGCCGCCGCCACCGACTTCGTTGCGCTCGAGGATGTGCTGGCCGAGCTGGTGGATCGGTACGGTCAGCCTCCCGCCCCGGTGCTGAACCTGCTGGAGGTGGCACGGATCCGAATTCGGGCCCGGGCCTTGGGCCTGAGCGATGTGGCGATGATGGGCAATATGATCAAGTTCGCTCCGGCGGCCATCGCGAACCTCCCCGATTCTCGGCAGCTGCGCCTGGCCCGGATGTATAAGGGAGCGGCGGATAAGCCGGCCCTTGACGCCATCGTGATTCCCAAGCCCGTGACATCCCCGATCGGCGGGCGGGATGTGGTGGATGAGAAGTTGCTGGAATGGGTGTCCGCCGTGCTCAGCAACATCTTTGAGGTCGAAGCGGTCCGCAGCAAGGCCTAACCGCAACGGGTCCAACCCGTTGCCGGGGGCGCGGTGGTTAACCACAAAGCCCCGGGTTCCCACCGGCAGTGCTGCCAGCGCAGGCGGTGGGAACCCGGGACCCAAGAAGTCCGGTCAGTGCTTAGACGGTGGAATCTTCGCCGTGGTGGATCAGCACCGGGCATTTGGCGTGTGCGGCCAGCGAGCTGGATACCGAGCCCATGACCAGGCCCTTAAATCCGCCGCGGCCTCGAGTGCCGAGTACCAGCAGTGCTGCGCTCTTGGAGGCTTCGATGAGGTTTGGTGCTGCAGGTCCCATGATCACCTGGCGCCCCAGCTGCGCCGGGACATGCTCGCCGAACGCTTCCGTGATGGTGGCTTCTAGGGCATCGCGGGCATCTTGTTCCGGTGCCCACTCGGGGGTGTAATCCTCCAGTGCGATGCGGGGCAACCACGAGGTGAAGGCCACGAGGTCGTGATCTAGCTTCGCCGACAGCTGTGCGGCGTAGCGCAGGGCGCTGACCGACTGCGGGGATCCGTCGACGCCGACAATAACGGTGTTGCGGGCAGTGTTCTCCATGATGAAGCGCTCATTTCGTCAAGCTGTTCCGGATGGTTCAACGACTCCTCTGTGGGAGCGTTGGCTTCATCATACCCCGCGCCCTCCAAACTTTTCTACGGCTTGTAGAAAAGTGTCGTGAGGGTGCCGGAGACACCAAAAGGGGAGGCGGGCCACCGGCTTCAGACTAGCTTGCCCACCGGCGTGATGCCGGTTTAAAGCTAGGCTGTGCGGTGCGCCCGCCTCCCCTGATGGGAAAGCTGCTGCGCGGAATTAGTCCTGGTGCGCGGTCTTGGTCGGGTTGCGGTCCGACATGCCCAGGATGTGCTGCGGGATACCGAAGGACAAAATGAGCAGCACGAAGCAGGAGATACCCGGGAGCCAGGCGTTCTCCAGCGTCCAGTAGCTCAGTGAGTAGATGGCCCCGATGAACAACACCATGAACACCACCAAAGCAACGATGTTCCCGGTCAGGTGGCCCTGGCCCGAGTGGGCTACGTTCTTGCCGTTCGAGTACACAGCGATTCTCCTCAAGTGATCTGGTTTCAATGCGCGTGCGGAAACCGTTTTTTAGTAACCCGCTGCGCCTTGTTCACCCTCAACAATAGCAACTCCGGAGCTTGAACCAAGACGTGTTGCGCCGGCATCGATCATGGCCTGCGCGGTTTCCAGCGAACGGACCCCTCCGGAGGCCTTTACGCCCATGTCCGGACCTACCGTGGAACGCATCAGGGCCACATCCGCCAGCGTGGCACCGCCACCGGCAAAACCGGTGGACGTCTTCACAAAATCGGCGCCAGCTTCTACCGAGGCACGGCAGGCCAGCACCTTCTGCTCATCGGTGAGCAGCGCAGTTTCGATGATGACCTTCAGGATCGCACCGCCGGCATGTACCGCTTGGGCCACCGCGGTGATGTCGGCCACCAGGGCCTCCTTGTCCCCGGCCTTCGCCGCGGCAATGTTGATGACCATGTCCACCTCGTTGGCTCCGTCGTTCACCACCGTGGTGGCCTCAAAGACCTTCGACGCGGTGGGGGTGGCGCCGAAGGGGAAGCCGATGACCGAGCAGGTTAACACGTCCGAGCCGTTCAGTGCCGCGGCAACGGTGGAAACCCAGATCGGGTTCACGCAGACGGACTTGAAGGAGTACTTCACGGCCTCGGCACAGATGCGTTGAACATCGGCGGCACCGGCATCGGGATTCAGGATGGTGTGGTCAATAAAAGAGGCGATGTTCTGGATGCTCATGGTGGGTGGATCAAACTCCTGGTCGAAGGCGGGGTATGCGGTGTGTCTGGGGATGGGTGGGGCGCCGAGGCCCCGGTGAGGTCCTGGGGGCGGCTAACCGCGCAGCAGGGCGGCAAGTTCGTTCTTGATGCGCTCCAGCTGCGCGGCGGCGGTGGCACGGACGGCGGGCAGATCGCCCGCGGTGGCCACCGGTGCGATGACCTCGAGGTAGCACTTGAGCTTCGGCTCGGTGCCCGAGGGACGCACAATCACTCGGGTGTTATTCACCGTGCCAAAAAGCAGCCCGTCGGTCGGTGGCAGTGTGGCACCTCGTGAGAGGTCCTCAAACGCGGTCACGGCTTCGCCGCCCAGGGTGCTCGGGGGAGTGGCGCGCAGTGCCTGCATCATGGTGCCCAGCAGGCCCAGATCCGCCACGCGGATAGAAAGCTGGTCGGTGGCGTGCAGTCCGTGTTTCAGGGCCAGCTCATCAAGCACCTCGGGGAGCGAGGAGCCGGTGGCCTTAAGTTCGGCGGCGTAGTCCGCCAGCAGCAGCCCGGCGGACATGCCGTCCTTATCGCGCACCAGTGCCGGGGCCACGCAGTAGCCCAGCGCTTCCTCGTAGCCGAAGCTGAGCGAGGGCACCCGCGAGATCCACTTAAAGCCGGTCAGCGTGTTGTGGTGCTCCAAGGAATGAGAGCTGGCGATGGCCGCGAGCATGCGCGAGGAGACGATGGAGTTGGCCAACACCGCGCCCGGCGCGGCACGGGCCGCCATCCGCTCGCCCAGCAGCCAGCCGACCTCATCCCCGCGCAGCATCCGCCAGCCGGTGAGCGGGAACTTCACTGCCGCCGCACACCGATCGGCATCGGGATCATTGGCGATGACCAGATCGGCGTCGGTTTGTTGCGCCAGCGCCAGCGCCAGATCTAGTGCGCCGGGTTCCTCCGGGTTCGGGAAGGCCACGGTGGGGAAATCGGGATCCGGATCTTGCTGTTCGGGAACCATCCGCACCCGCGAGAAGCCCGCACGGCCCAGCGCCTGGGACATGGTGTGTCCGCCAACTCCGTGCAGTGGAGTCAGCACGATGCGCAGCGATTCACGCGCCGCGATGAGCGCTTCACTCTGTGCATCGGCGCGCATCCCGGGTTCGGGCACCACCGCAGCGATGGCCTCGAGGTAACGTTCCTCGATCGAATCCGGCGCGCCGGCCCCGGGGAGCACCTCCCAGCCGTCCGCGGCCAGATCGATGTCACGAATCGGCTCATCGTGGTTGATTTGCGCGGCGATGGCGGCGTCCACCGGGCTCACGATCTGGGCGCCCCGCCCCCAGCCGGTTTCGGCGCGGGCACCGGTGTACACCTTGTAACCGTTATCGGCGGCCGGATTGTGGCTGGCGGTGACCATGATCCCGGCCTCCGCTTCCAGGGCGCGGACCGCCCAGGCCAGTACCGGGGTGGGAAGTGGAGCGGGCAACAGCGCCACCTCGATGCCGGCGGCGGTGAGGACCGCGGCGGACTCGTGGGCAAAACGCTCGGAGTTATGCCGGGCATCAAAGCCGATGACCGCCCGCGGTCGGTAGGCACCGGCGGCGGTGTTGAGCAAAAAGCGGCCGATGCCCGCCGCCGTGCGACGCACCACCATGGAATTCATCCGGTTGGGGCCCGGACCCAACTCGGCACGCAACCCCGCGGTCCCAAAGGCCAGATTCGTGGCAAAACGGTCGGCGAGTTCCGCCGTAGCGCCCGGCTCACCGGTCCGCACCCGATCACACAAGTGCACCAGTTGCTCGGCGGTGTGCCGGTCCGGGTCCTGTGCTGCCCAGGCAGCTGCGCGATCCAGCAGGGCTGGGTCTAACGGGGGTGTACTCATGAACGAGGGATCCTTTGGGCCGGAAAAACGTGTGGTGCCGGTGCGTCGGCGACGGTTTGGTGCCGCCGATGCACCGGCTGCGGTGTTAGTACAGGGTGGCGATATTAGAGCTTGGCTACGATGTCGGCCAGCAGCGCGGAAATGCGCGGGCCCGCCGCTGCTCCGGCCTCGATGACCTCTTCGTGGCTCAGCGCGGTGGCGGAGATGCCGGCGGCCAGGTTGGTGACCAGCGAAATGCCGAAGACCTCCATGCCTGCGTGACGTGCGGCGATCGCTTCAAGCGCGGTGGACATGCCGACCAGATCGGCACCAATCACCTTGGCGTACTTCACCTCCGCGGGGGTCTCGTAATGCGGACCGGTGAACTGTGCGTACACGCCCTCATCAAGGCTCGGGTCAACCTCGCGGGCCAGATCACGGATGCGGGTGGAGTACAGATCGGTGAGATCCACAAACGTCGCCCCCTCCAGCGGGGAGGTGGCGGTGAGGTTGATGTGGTCGGCAATCAGCACGGGGGTGCCGGGGGTCCACGCGGGGTTCAGTCCGCCGCAGCCGTTGGTCAGTACCAGGGTCTTGGCCCCGGCGGCGGCGGCGGTGCGCACCCCGTGGACCACTGCGCGTACTCCCTTGCCCTCGTAGAAGTGGGTGCGGGCACCGAGCACCAGCACGCGTTTTCCGGTAGTGGTGAGCACCGAGGAAATGGTGCCCACGTGTCCCGGGACGGCTGCGGCGTGGAAGCCGGGCAGCGTCGTGGCATCGATGCTGTGGGTGGTTTCACCAATGAGGTTTGCTGCCTCGCCCCAGCCGGAGCCCAGGACCAGCGCGATGTCGTGGTGTGGCACCCCCGTTACGTCGGCGATTTGTGCGGCGGCGGCCGAAGCCAGGTCAAAGGGGGCAGATGCGTTATCGATCACGAGGTTAAACTTACCGGCGGAACCTCGCCTTGTCAGGTGGAGCGCCTCCGAAGCCCGGTCAACTGCCCCGCGGCAGAGAATATTCCGCGCCAATTCGCGGTTTCTGGGTGGTTCGGGCCCACCAGGAGAAGCGCGCGGTACACCAGCGGATCCGCCGTCGCGGGCACTGCGGCTCGCAAGGCCGAAAAATGCGGTGTGCACTTGGTGGCGAGGTAGGGAAGAATGAGTGATCGTGAGTGCACAACGCGATATCGCTTCCCCCAGACTTGTAATTCTCGGCGGTGGCCCCGGTGGCTACGAGGCCGCGATGGTTGGTGCCCAGCTGGGCGCCCAGGTCACCATCGTCGAACGAGCGGGCATGGGAGGTTCTGCCGTTTTGACCGACGTAGTCCCGTCCAAGACGCTCGTCGCCACGGCCGACGCCATGCGCCGAGTCACCGGCGCCCGCGAATTTGGTGTTCAGGTGGGTGATCCGGGCACGCTTGCCGTTGCCGACCTCTCGATCATGAACGCCCGACTGATGGAGCTGGCGCGTGAGCAGTCTTCCGACATCCACATGGGCCTGGAGCGCGTGGGTGTGCGGGTGGTCATCGGTGAGGGAAAGTTGCTTGACGCGAGCACCGTTGAGGTGACCCGTGCCGATGGCAGCGTTGAGACCATCGATGCCGATGCTCTGCTGATCGCCACCGGTGCGCACCCGCGCGAATTGCCGACCGCCCTTCCCGATGGCGAGCGCATCTTCAACTGGACCCAGATCTATAACCTCAAGGAAGTTCCCGAACACCTGATCGTCATCGGTTCCGGTGTCACGGGTGCCGAGTTCGCTTCCGCCTACAACCTGCTGGGCACCAAGGTCACCCTGGTGTCCTCGCGTGACCGCGTACTGCCGGGCGAAGATGCCGACGCCGCGGAGGTCCTCGAGCAGGCGTTTAAGAACAACGGCGTCAACGTGGTGGCCAAGTCCCGCGCCGAGGCCGTTGAGCGCGTGGGAGACATCGTTAAGGTGACCCTGAGCGATGGACGGGTCATCGAGGGTAGCCACTGCCTGGTGGCGGTCGGCTCCATCCCGAACACCGCCGGCATCGGCCTGGAGGAAGCGGGTATCAAGCTCTCGGAGTCCGGCCATATCCAGGTCGATGGTGTCTCGCGCACCACCGCCAGCAACGTCTACGCCGCGGGCGACTGCACCGGCGTCTTCGCGCTGGCATCCGTATCCGCCATGCAGGGACGCATCGCCATGGCTCACCTGTTGGGCGACTCGGTGAAACCGCTGAAGCTCACCGAGGTCTCCTCGAACATCTTCACCTCCCCGGAGATCGCCACCGTGGGTGTCACCGAGAACATGGTCGCGGAGGGTAAGTACCAGGCGGACATCATCAAGCTGGATCTTGCCACCAACGCGCGCGCCAAGATGATGAACGTGAACCAGGGTTTCGTGAAGATCATTTCGCGTCGTGGCTCCGGAACCATCATCGGTGGCGTGGTGGTTGCCCCGCGTGCCTCCGAGTTGATTTTCCCCATCGCGCTGGCGGTGCACAACAAGCTGCACGTTGATGACATGGCCGAGACGTTCTCGGTCTACCCATCGCTCTCGGGCTCCATTTCGGAGGCCGCGCGCCGACTGCACGTCCACCTCTAGGTCGCAGCTCCGGGCGTCTGACCGCCCGATGTAGCGACACGGCTTGGGCCGTCATCCCCGATGTTGGGGGTGGCGGCCTTTTGTCTGCCCGCGAGTGGTTGGAGCCCCGGCACGGGCGGCCACTCAGCGGCAAGTTCCCTACATACACCGGGAAATTTCGTTGACGACGATCGTGCCCTGTGGCAGAATGTGTCCAAATAGTGGAACAAGTGTCCAATGGGTGGACGCGAGTTCTAAACTAATGAGTAAGTAACTGGCAGGTATCCACCTAGAGAATCACGAGTCATGTCCAACAAGACCACGGTCGCTGCACCGAAAGAAAACACACGCGGTCGCGTGCTGTTTGCCAGCCTCATCGGCACCACCATCGAGTTCTTCGATTTCTACGCGTATGCCACGGCGTCGGTGCTGGTATTCCCGACACTGTTCTTCCCGAACGCCTCGAACGTGAACGCGATCCTCTCCTCCTTCGCGATTTTCGGCGTCGCGTTTGTCGCACGCCCCGTCGGCTCGATCCTCTTCGGGCACTTCGGTGACAAGATCGGGCGCAAGGGCACCCTGGTGGCCTCGCTGCTGCTGATGGGCATCGCCACCTTCCTGATCGGCTTCCTGCCTCCGGCCCAGGGTAACTTCGTGGTGCTGGCACCGCTGATGCTGGTGCTGCTGCGCTTCGCTCAGGGCCTGGCCCTGGGTGGGGAATGGTCCGGTGCAGCCTTGCTGGCCACCGAGAATGCTCCGGCGAACAAGCGCGCCATCTATGGCACCTTCCCGCAGCTGGGTGCACCGGTTGGCTTTATCATCGCCAACCTGATGTTCGTCATTCTGCAGCTCACCCTGACCACCGAGCAATTTATGGCGTGGGGCTGGCGCATTCCCTTCATCCTCTCCGCGGTGATGGTCGCCATCGGCCTCTGGGTTCGCCTGAAGCTGGTCGAGTCCGTGGCCTTCACGAAGGTCGTTGAGCAGGACAAGGTCGCCAAGTCCCCGTTCAAGACCACCATGAAGTACCACTGGCGCCCGGTGCTTGCCGGTACGTTCATCATGTTGGCCACCTACGTGCTCTTCTACCTGATGACGGCCTTCACGCTGACCTACGGCACCGCCCCGGCCACCGTGGAAGCTGCCCGCGCGGCCGCCGAGGCCAAGGGCAAGGTCTTCGACGCCGCGGCGGAAGCCGCGTTCGCCCCGGGTCTGGGCATCGCCCGCCCCGAATTCCTGACGATGCTCATCATCGGTGTGGTCTTCTTCGGTATCTTCACCATGGTCTCCGGGCCGCTGGCCGAGAAGTACGGCCGACGCAAGTTCCTGATTGTTGTCACCAGCGGCATCTTCGTCTTCGGTGCAACCTGGACTCTGATGTTTGGCCCGGGCAAGGCTGCGGCCATGGTCGGCCTGATCCTGGGCTTCACGCTGATGGGTCTGACCTTTGGCCCGATGGCCTCGTACCTGCCCGAGCTCTTCCCGTCCAATGTGCGCTACACCGGTTCGGCGATTGCCTACAACCTCTCCTCGGTCATCGGTGCGGCTCCGGCCTCATTTGTGGCCATCGCGTTGTGGCAGTTCGGTGGCGGAAACACCATGTGGGTGGGTCTCTACCTGGCCCTCGGTGCGGTGCTGACGTTGGTCGCGCTGTTCCTGACCAGGGACACCAAGGACGTTGACTACGAGAACAACGTCGCCTAATTTCTCACCCGGCTTCCGCGCCTCGTGCTGAAGCCGTGCCTCGCGGCGTCCGCCACCTGATGACAGGTGGCGGACGCCGCGTCCGTTTAAGCCGTGGTCATCGTCCGCTGGGCGATGCCGGGCGCTATTCGCCCACCTAGCCGTCGATGCACTCACGCAAGAGATCGGCATGGCCATTGTGTCGCGCGTACTCTTCGATCAGATGGGTCAGGATCCAGCGCACGGAAAGTACCCCGTGCCTTCCGGCCGAGACGGCATCATCAAGCCCCACGTGGCTCAGCACCGCATCCGAATACGCCATTTCCGATTCCCACGCGTCCATGGACGATCTCACCAAGAGGGCCTCGGCTTCTGCTTGCTCCGGGACGCAGGGGAAAACAAAGTCGATGTCCGGTGAATCCTCACACCAGTACAGCGGCGCGTCCGTGCTCCCGGACAGCGCACGACGAATCCAGAAGCGCTCGATGTCGCTCAAATGCCGCACCAAGCCGATGAGGGACAGTGTTGAAGGCGGGACCGAACGGCTCATCAGGGCGCTGTGATTCAACCCGGAGCACTTGAGTGCCAGCGTCTGGCGCTGGTACGTGAGAAAGCCAAGCAGTGTTGCGCGCTCGCTGCCACGCGGCGGGGGATCGGTGCGCGGATCGGCGCGAGTTTCGGTCATCGTTTCAGCAACGGGTCATTTTCGGTTTGGCGGAAACCGCCATCGGCTGCGCCTTGTTGAGTGGTCATGGTCACCAGACTAGGAGCCGGCGGTGCTCCGTGGGTCAAGACGCACCGGAGCGGAACCAACGGAGCGGAACCATCGGACACAACCCACAACCAAAAGGACGGTGCCACACCCTCACGCGCAAGCGTAGCGGGGCGGCACCGTCCTGAGTCCAGGTGGTGCGGGGTGTGACTGGTTACTCGCCGATGGAGGCCAGTACGGCCCCGGCGGAAACCGTGTCACCCGGAACGGCACTGAGTCCGGACACCACGCCGGCACAGTGAGCCGTCAACGGCTGCTCCATCTTCATGGCCTCCAAAACCACAATCAAATCACCCTCGGCCACGATGTCACCCTCGGCGACGGCCACCTTAACGATGGTGCCCTGCATGGGGGAGATCAGATCTGCGCCAGAGGTCGCCGCGGCGGCGGTGCTGCGTGAGGTCGAACGCTTCTTCTTGCGCGTTTTGCCGTTGCCGCTGGCCGAAACGGTGCCCATGGATGCCGGAAGCACCACCTCAAGGCGCTTGCCTCCGACCTCAACGGTGATGGCCTGACGCTCGGTGTCCTCGCCCGGCGTACCGGCCGTGGCGGGATCCCATGCCGGGATCTGATTATCGAACTCGGTCTCGATCCAGCGCGTGTGAACGGTGAACGCTCCGGCGGCCGGAACAAATGCTGGATCCGCCATTACGGCGCGGTGGAAGGGCAGAACCGTGGGCATGCCCTCGATCTGGAATTCGGCCAAGGCGCGGCGTGCCCGGGCTGCTGCCTGATCACGCGTGGCACCGGTAACGATGAGCTTGGCGATCATCGAGTCGAAGTTCCCCGAGACGGTTTCACCCGCTTCAACACCCGAGTCGATGCGGACTCCAGGTCCGGTGGGCAGTGCCATGGTGGTGATGGTGCCCGGTGCCGGCATGAAGCCTCGGCCAGCGTCCTCGCCATTGATGCGGAACTCGAAGGAGTGTCCGCGGATCTCCGGGTCGTCATAACCTAGGGCCTCGCCACGCGCCAGTCGGAACTGTTCGCGGACCAGGTCAATGCCGGAGACCTCCTCGGACACCGTGTGCTCAACCTGCAGGCGGGTGTTGACCTCGAGGAAGGAAATGACGCCGTCCTGGGCCACGAGGAACTCGCAGGTGCCGGCACCCACGTAGTTTGCCTCGCGCAGGATCGCCTTGGACGCGTTGTAGAGGCGCTCGGTCTGCTCTGGGGTGAGGAATGGCGCGGGGGCCTCCTCCACGAGCTTCTGGTTGCGGCGCTGGAGCGAGCAGTCGCGGGTGGAAATCACCACGACGTTGCCGTGCGCGTCGGCCAGGCACTGGGTTTCTACGTGGCGCGGGGCATCGAGGAAGCGTTCGACGAAGCACTCGCCGCGGCCGAAGGCGGCAATGGCCTCGCGGACGGCGGATTCGTACAATTCGGGAATTTCTTCGCGGTTGCGCACCACCTTAATGCCGCGCCCACCTCCGCCATAGGCGGCTTTGATGGCCAGCGGCAGTCCGTGGGTATCGGCGAAGGCCAGCACCTCTTCGGTGGATTCAACGGGGTTCTTGGTGCCCGGAACCAGCGGTGCGCCGACCTTTTCGGCTAAGTGACGGGCCTGAACCTTGTCGCCGAGCTGGTCGATGGCCGCCGGTGAGGGGCCGATCCAGGTCATTCCGGCATCGATGACCGCCTGGGCGAACCCGGCATTCTCGGCCAGGAAGCCGTAGCCCGGGTGCACGGCGTCGGCGCCGGAGCGCTTGGCCACGTCGATGATCTTGTCGATGTCGAGGTACGACTCGGCGGCGGTGGAACCGCCCAGTGCGTAGGCCTCGTCGGCCAGACGGGAATGCAAGGCATCGCGGTCCGGGTCGGCGTAGACCGCAACCGATCCAATGCCCTCATCACGGGCGGCGCGGATGATGCGTACGGCGATTTCTCCGCGATTGGCGATGAGAACCTTCGTCAACTGACTCATGGCAGGTGCTGTCTCCTTCAAATAAGCTCTTGTGGAGCCTACCTGCGTTTGTGGGAACTACACCCACAAAACGCCCGGTGTCGGGAGGAAGTCGCGATTTCTTTGTAGGACTCCTACAAGTTTGTGCCACTGGAACCCGGTGATGGACCCCCGGAGTCGGGCTAGTGCTTCGCCGTCGTATTGGCGATGGCGGCGAGCGCCGCAAGGTGCTGCTCCCAGGTCCCGCGGCCCGCAACCGTCAGCGACAGCCAGGTGCGTGGGCGCTTGCCCACGAAGCCCTTGCGAATCTTGACGATGCCAGCCGCCTCGAGGTGCGAGGCTTGGCGGCTGAGGACCGAATCGGAGACCTGGAGGTGGTCCCGGACTATCGCAAATTCGCTCTCGTCGGTCCCGGCGATGGCTGCAACCAGCGAGAACCTGACCGGGTGCCCCAATTCATCGCTCAATTGGTGACGCGGGTGGTTGAGCTCGGTCATTTTTGTGCCTCCAGCCAGGCCCCGATCACCGAGTTGATGGTGATGGCACCGGCAACACAGAGCGTAAACCAGAGCTGGTTCACCGCCACGGTGGTGCCCAGAGCAACTCCGATGACCCAGAGTATTGCCCAGATGCTCATGAAGCTGAGCCAGCGCTTGCTGAATCCGCGCTTCGTGGAGCGCCCAAAGACCAGCATCATCGCCATAAAGATGCCCAGCCAGGTAAGCATCGCGAGCAGCGGGACAACGATGAGTGATTGATCAAAGCGGGCGACAAGCCAGAAGGAAATCAGTGACAGCGAGCTGATGGCACCAAGTCCCAGCAGCATGCAAATATGCGGCCAGCTGGCCCCGGTGCGTGCTGCGGCCCCAAGCCGTCCGGCCTCCTGCAGCAGGGCAGCAGCCGCCTGCGCGGAGGGCTGGGTCGATTCGGTGCTCATTTTTGAGCCCTCTTCTTGGCAGCAACGGAGGTGGAAACCCAGAGCGCGCCGAGCATGGCCGCCACCGATGAGCTCATCACCAGCATTCCGGGGGTGGAGCTGATCAATCCGTAGATGAACAGTCCGACCATGCAAGCGATGCCCATGGCAAAGCCGATCCAAGCGAACTGTGCTCCGTTGACGCGCTGCGTGTTGTTCATGATTGCCTCCTAGGTAGTGGTGTGACTCCAGCTTAGAAAGTACTTTCCAAATTGGCAAGTACTTTCCGAAAAGTTCTCACACGGCCATCCGCAACAGCAACCGTTAGCAACCCGCAGCCCACCGCAGCACCAGGCGCCCTGGTCGGTACCGCGGAAATTAAACTCGGACGTTAACGCAGAAGGGGCCAGCACCGGATGCGATTGATCCAGGTGCTGGCCCCGAGGAGCTAGGCGAGGGTGCTTAGACCCACACGTCGGAAACGGACAGGCCGGTCTCTGCCAAAAGTTCGCGCAACGTGGAGACGTTAAGCCCGATCACGTTTTGCGCATTACCCTCGATGCTTCGGATGAAGGCGGCCCCGCGACCATCGATGGTGAAGCCACCCGCGCACGGCAGCGGCTCTCCAGTGGCCACATAGGCGGCGATCTCATCGGGAGTGACGGACTCAAAATTCACGATGGTGGAGGAGAGCGCGCCGATGGTGGCACCCGTGCCACCGTCCCCGTCTTCCTCACTGCGGTTATCAATGAGCCAGTGCCCGGTGTGCAAGATGCCCGACTTTCCGCTCATGACTTCCCAGCGTGCGGTGGCCACCTCGGCGGTGTACGGCTTGCCGTAGGCGACACCATCAAACTCGAAGACCGAATCACAACCCAGCACCACCGCGCCGTCGGCGTCCTCCGCTGCCGCAACATCCTCGGCCTTGGATTTGGCCAGCAGCAGCGCGGTGTCCGCCGGGTTCAACTCCCCAAAGCGTTCCACCGCCTGGGCCAGGACCGCGTCCTCATCCACGGAAGAGACCTGCACCGCGAAGTCGATGCCGGCATCATGCAGGACCTTGGCCCGCCCCGGGGAGGCCGAGGCGAGGACCAACAGGGGCAGTTCATCGGGATTCTCGATTTCTCCACGAGGATCGCTTGTCTCGGCGGGGGAGAGCGGGGCTGCGGGGACGGTCTGCTTCAGATTCTGGCTCATGCATCAACCGTATCTCGCGCGGACGGGCCCCGAGTCCCGGACTCGGTGGTGGGTTGCTGCTGTTGCTCAACCAGCGCGTTGATCTTCGTGCCCTCCACATCCACGTCCGGCAGGATTTTATCCAGCCAGCGCGGGATGTACCAGGCACGGTGGCCCAAAAGGTGCATGATCGCTGGGGTGAGCGTCATGCGCACGATGAACGCATCAAAGAGCACGCCGATGGCCAACGAAAAGCCGATGGCCCGGATCATCGTCAGGTGCGAGAAAACAAACCCGGCGAAGACCGATGCCATGATCAGCGCCGCGGCGGTCACCACCGGTGCCGCGTGAGCGAAGCCCGAGCGCACCGCCGCCCGGGCCGGCTGCCCATGCGCAAATGACTCACGCATGCCCGCCACCAGGAAGACCTGGTAATCCATGGCCAGCCCGAAGAGGATGCCGGTGAGCAGGATCGGTAGGAAGCTCATGATGGGCCCCGGTACATGCACGTCAAACACGTTGCCCAGCCAGCCGAACTGGTACACGGCAACCGTCGCGCCAAATGCCGCGGCCAGTGACAGCAGGAAGCCGACGGTGGCCAGCAACGGGACCACGATGGAACGGAAGACCAGCAGCAGCAGGATCAGCGAGAGCCCCACCACGATGCCGATATAGGGCGGCAACGCCTGGGTCAGCTTTTCCGAAACGTCGACCTGGGCGGCAACCTGCCCCGTGACGGCGATGTGCGCACCGGTGGCCAGCTCGATCTCACCGGCCGCGTCACGCAACTGATGGACCAATTCCTCGGTTTGCTCACTGGACGGTCCGGCGGCCGGGATGATCTGGATGGCACCGAGGTTGTGTGTCTCGGTCACCTGCACCGGAATCGCCGCCACGACCCCATCGATGGTGCGTAGTTCGTCTGCCACATCGAGGTTGGCCTCATCGGCGCCGCGGGCATCAAGTCCATCTTCAAGATCCGCCAGCACCAGCAAGGGGCCGTTGTAACCGGCACCAAAGGCGTCGCTCATCTGCTCAAACGCCTTGTAGGCACCGGATTCCACGGGCTCGGCACTGCCATCTGGAAGCGCGGTGCGCAGCTGTGTGGCGGGCAGCGCCACGATGACCAGCAGGGCAATGCTGGCCAGAGCGGCAATCCATGGACGGCGGGTGACCAGTGCTCCCCAGCCGCGGTTGCCCGCATTATTGGTTGGCAGTTGCGTGCCATCGCCGGTGGAGTCGTTGGCCGCGGTGGCCGCCGCGGCACGGGCCCAGGCCCGCTTGGAGACCAGTCGCGTGCCAATGATCCCCAGCATGGCCGGGGTCAGCGTGATGGCGATGAGTACCGCCACCATCACGGTGAACGCGGCCGAAAGCCCCAATATCGAGAGGAACGGGAGTCCCGGGACGGTGAGTGCGGCCAGCGCAATGACCACGGTGAGTCCGGCGAAGACCACCGCGTTGCCGCTGGTGCCGGTGGCCCGAGCAATGGATTCGCCCAGCGGCACACCCTCGAGCAGCTGCCGACGGTGCCGGTGCACAATAAACAGAGAGTAGTCGATGCCCACCGCGAGGCCCAGCATCAGCGCCAGCGCGGGGGTAATGGAGGCCATCTCGATGAGCGAGGAGAACGCGAGCGTTCCGCCGACCCCGGCTCCCACACCCAGAACGGCCATCAACAGCGGCAGCCCGGCGGCCACGAGGGTGCCCAGCATGAGCAGCAGGACCGCCGCGGCAATGGCCAGCCCGATGACCTCCGCGGCACCGAAGAGAGAGGAGAGGTCCTGGAGGATCTCCTTGGAGAAGAGCACCTCAACACCCGCTGCCTCCGGTGCGGCGGAAATGGACTGGATTGCGGCGCGATCGGCGGTGCTCAGGGAGTCGGCGGAGCCAACAAACGTCACGTTGGCCACCGCGGTGGAGCCATCGGCCGAGACAAAACGCATCCCCGATGTTGCACCTGCCTGACGCGTGGCGAAGTCCAACTCGGCGCGGCCGGTCTTCAGGTCCTTGGCGCCTTGTTCGAGCTTCGCTTCGGCATTCGGCAGTGCCGCGGTCTTCTCGTCGATTTCCTTTTGTCCGGCGACGAGCTTGGCCTGGTTGTCCTCGATGGTTTTTTCTCCGGCCGCCAGCTTGGCGGCGTTGGCATCAATCTCCGCCTGCCCGGCGGCCAATTGTGCTTTTCCATCGGCGATGGTGGCTGCAGCATCCTGGACCTTGGCACGGCTCGCGCGCAGTTCCGCGGCGCCGGCATCCAGCTTCGCCTTGGCCGCGGGGAGCTTGGCGGCGGCGCTTTCGAGCTCGGCGCGCTTAGCCGACAGGGTTTTCTCGCCTGCGGCAAGTTCCTTCGCCCCGGCATCAAGTTTCACCTTGGCCGCGTCAAGAGTGCTGAGTCCGGCCGTGGCCTTGGTGATTTCGCTCAGCGCCGCGTTGGCCTTTTCCTGCGCGCCGACCAGGGCCAAACGCTGCTGGCTCAGGGTGGTGATGGTGGTTTTCTGCGTGGTGATTTCGGTTCTCAACGCGGAAATCTCCGCTGCGTCCTGTTGCTCGGCGGGCAGCTCGGTGGCTGCCTTGAGCTTGTCCTCTGCCGTTTTTTGGGCGGCTTCTGCCGCGCTGATCCCCGCATCCACCTGCTGCAGCGCTGCGGTGGCCTGGCTCAGTCCGCTGGTGGCTTCGGCCTTCCCCGCACTCAGCTGCTTGTCTACCGTGGAGCGGTCCTTGCCCTGCAAGATGGTGGCAAGGCCCTGCGTGTACTGCTCTTCACCGCTCTTGAGTTCCTTGGCGCTGGCGTTGAGCTGAGCTTCGCCCGCCTTCAGTGCACTGCGCCCGGCCTCAACTTGGCTACGACCACTCTGGTATTGGCTGTTGCCCGCATCCCAGGTTTTTTGCCCATCGGCCAGTTTCTTTTGCCCTTCGGCCAGCGTCGCGGCACCGGCGGCTAGTTTTGCCGCTGAGGCATCAAGCGTGTCTTGCCCGGTGGCGAGCGCACTCTTGCCCTCGGCGAGTTGGGTCTTGGCGGTGCCGAGCTGCACGCGGCCGGAATCCAGGTCGTCCTGAGCCTTTTTCAGGGCTACCTTGCCGTCGGCTAGGGCCTTGGTGCCATCGGCCAGCTCCTTGGCTCCAGCATCGAGCTTTTTCTGCCCATCCTTGAGCTTCGGGGTGGCCTCATCAAGCTGGGCCTGTAGCTCAAAGGGTTTGCGGACCTCGGCGATGGGGGACTGATCGGCAAGATCGTCCAACGAAGTCTCGATGGCCCGGTGCTGTTGCGTAGTTAGCGCGTTGCCGTCGGTGGAGCGGAAGACGATGGAACCGGTGCCACCGGCCAGATTGGGCATCTCGACCTTCATCCTATCCAGCGTCCGTTGCGTCTCGGTGCCCGGGATGGTGAACGTATTGGACAGTTTGCCCATGAAGGCGCCGGCGCTCAGCCCGATCACCAGCAGCACAACACTCCAGGCGGCCACAACGGCCCAGCGCCTTCGGTAGGCCAGCGCGCCCAGACGGTAAAGGAAGGTAGCCATGGTGCTCTTAGGCCTTTCGTTGGTGCGCGGCACGCTGTTGGAGGGAGGGGAAACCGTCGCGCAATTGCGCGATGGCGTCTGCGAGGGTGGTGCGCAGCATGTCGATGCGCAGGCCGTCGGCGGGATCTGGATTTTCTTCCAGCTCGCGAGCCCACGTTGTAAACGCTGCCTTGCCCGCGCCCACGATGCAGTGGGCAAAAACTGACGCCGCCAGCTCGGTGCCCTGCGGTGCCCTGGCGATGATCAGCTCGGTGAGGGAATCGGTGCAGTTTTCCCACGCTTCGAGCTGCACCCTGGCCATCTGCGAGTGGGTGTTGATGTGCAGGCAGAGTTCCGCCATCGGCTCTAGCAGCTTGGGATCAACCAGGGATTTGACCACTGTGACGGCAGCGGAGAGCAGGTCGATATCGGTGTCCAGCTCGTCCAGCACGGCCACGGCGTTTTCCAGCAGGCGCTTGGTCGGTTCGTTGAGCGCTGCCTCGATGGACGCGAAGTAGTTGAAGAAGGTACGCCGCGAGACATTCGCCGCTTCGGCCACGGATTCGGCCGTCAGTGACTCATATCCGTGTGTTTGAAGTTGGTGGAAGGCGGCGTCGACAATGGCGGCACGCGTCGCGGTCTTATTTAGTTCGCGCCGTGTAGGCGCTGAAGTATCGGGAGAACTCACATTTATACACTACGTGCAAACTTGCATGCCGTGCAATTTTATAGGTGATTCGATTACCGACGATTTTTGGGACTTGCCGTCGTCGTCGGGAACTGGCTCTCCCCCGGCTGCCGCACGCAAACCGCCCAACTCCACCGTCGGTTCACTCATGGGGAGCAGTAAACGCGCATAGCACCGGTGAATCACCAAGCCAAGGCCAAGCAAGGCCAGCAACCGTGAGGTCCTAGACGCGGGAAAGGCCAGCTGCGCCAGGATTGCCCCGCGCTCGGCGGGGATCACTCTTGGCGTAGCTGGCCTGACCGAAACTCCGAGCTAAAGCTCGGTTCCGGTGGTGTCGCGATAACGCGCGGCACCGGCGGAACTAGGAGAGTTGTGCGGGCTCCTTCGCCGAGGTGAGATCGTCGGTGACTACCGGGCTGTGGCTCTGCTTGAATTCGTCGCTAAACGGATCGCCCTGACGTGGTGCGTTGTAAAGGGCCTCGTCGAGAATCCCTTCGCGCTTGGCCACAATGGTGGGTACCAATGCCTGACCTGCAACGTTCACCGCGGTACGGCCCATGTCCAGGATCGGATCGACGGCCAGGAGCAGTCCAACACCTTCCAGCGGCAGGCCGAGGGTGGACAGCGTCAAGGTCAGCATGACCACCGCTCCGGTGGTTCCGGCGGTAGCCGCCGAACCCAGCACCGAAACCAGGGCGATCAACAGGTAGTCGGTCAAACCCAGGTTGATGCCGAAGAACTGGGCCACGAAGATCGCGGAGATCGCCGGGTAAATGGCGGCGCAGCCATCCATCTTGGTGGTGGCGCCCAGCGGTACGGCGAAGGAGGCGTAGCCGGCCGGTACACCAAGGTTGCGCTCGGTCACGCGCTGGGTCAGCGGCAACGTGCCGATGGAGGAACGGGAGACAAAGGCCAGCTGCACCGCCGGCCAGACACCGGAGAAGTACGCCTTGATGCTCAGGCCATGGGCACGAACCAGCACCGGGTAGAGCACAAAGAGCACCAGAGCCAGACCGATGTAGATCGCCACGGTGAATTTGCCCAGGGCACCGATGGTGTCCCAGCCGTAGGTGGCCACGGCGTTACCGATCAAACCCACGGTGCCCAGCGGGGCCAGACGGATGATCCACCACAGGACCTTCTGGATGACCGCGAGAATGGCGGCGGAGAAGTCCAGGAACGGACGCGCCGCATCGCCGACCTTCAGGGCCGCGACTCCCACGGTGATCGCGATGACCAAAACCTGGAGCACGTTGAAGCTCAGCGCGGTGCTGATGTCACCGGTTTCGGAAACCTTGTTGGTGGCGCCCAAGCCCAAGAAGTTCGAGGGGATCAGTCCGATGAGGAAGGACCACCAGTCACCGGTGCGTCCCTCGTATGCGGGAGGGGCGCTTTGTCCGGTTCCGGCTCCCGGGCGCAGCACGGTGCCCAGCACCATGCCGATGACCACGGAAATGGCCGAGGTGATGGCGAACCACAGGATCGTCTGCCAGGCCAGGCGTGCCGCATTGGTGACCTTGGCCAGGTTCGCGATCGAGGCGACAACAGCGAAGAAGATTAGCGGGATGACCGCGGCCTTGAGCAGTGAGATGTAGCTCGTGCCAAGGGTTTCCAGCGTGATGCCCAGACCGGTTTTGGTGTCCTCGGTGTGGCCGGTGTACTTGGCCAGCAGACCTAGTCCCAGTCCCAGGATCAGGGCGATGATGATTTGCGGGCCGAACGCGGTCGCCCAGCTGGGGATGCGCCGCGTGGGCGTCTTCTCGGTGGTAGTCACCTAAAGAAAGTTAGGCGGCGGTCCATACCAAAGGACAGTCAACATTGAGCAATGTTACGCAGAAGCCGTCAAATCGACGCCAAAGGGCGGTTTCTGTGACGAGTTACATAGCCAAGCCCGGCGGTGTTAAGCTGGGCTTTCCACCACACCGTGAAGTTTAGGCATCAACTAACTTCGCGGCTGGCAGGCAGATGTCGGTGGTACTCGAAATGGGGTAGTGGATGCCGTGGGGAATGAAGCGGGACACTCTGTCCCGGCCGCGGCTTGATGCCTTGCTTGATGATGCCGTCACCTCCTCCATCGTGATCGTTCGAGGCGCCCGCGGATCTGGCAAACGTGTTGCGGTGCGCGACTGGTTATCCCGCCGCGATCCGGACGCCACACTGTGGAGCTGGATTGAATGCGACACCGTGGAGCCTTCGATCCTAGACTCCCTCGAGCCTCTGTACACGGCCTCATCGGATCCCGATTCACACCTGGTGGTGCTCTCGGGGTTTAGCTCCGTACATGAACAGCAGCTTTCGGCCCAGATTCAGGAATTGCTCCGGAAGAATCCGAATCGTCGTGTGGTCCTGGTGAGCTGTGAATATCTTCAACTGGAACGTCAGCGGACGATGCTTCCGATCAGCATTTCCGTCGTTCCACCGCATCAGTTCTGCTTCACCGAGGAAGAAACCGCCAGTTATCTTGCCGGCACGGCCTTGGAGCACTTGGCGCCGCGGCTTTCCAAGGAACTCGCTGGTACCCCGCAGTTGCTGCGCATGGCCAAACTTCGAGCAGAAACCATGCGTGCGCCGGCATCGGCGCCCGGAAGATCCACATCGGCTAAACAAGCTTCCCCCTTACAAGGGGCTTCGGCGACTGTGCGGGAGCTGAGCGGCGAGGAGACAGAATTCTTAGCTGCAGTACATGGGGCGGTTGACCGTGATCTGAAAAGGCAGCTGGAGCAGGAGGTTTTTGCCCCCGGGCAGCTCGAATTCCTGAGTCTGCTCGCGGTGCCCACCACGGTGCCACTGGCGTTGCTGCCCACGCTGGTGCAGCGGCGCGACGGGGATCCAGCGACGTGGCTGGCGGATTTAGAAGCCCGTGGCATGATCTACCGCTCGTCGCGCAACCCGGAGGAGGAATACTGCCTGCACCCGGTGCTGCGCCGTGTCCTGCTCGGTTCCTATCTGGCCAAAGATGCGCCTCGATTGCGCGAGCTACATGAGATATGTGCGCGGTTCGAAATGCTGCACGGATCAGCATTCCGGGCCCTGCGCCATGCCTTGACAGCACCGAATCACCAGCTGGCCTCCGATGTGTTGCGCATGCATGCGGATGAATATGTTGATGGGGAGCTTGGTACCCGTGGCGCGGCGCTCCTTGATGACTTGCCACGCACCGTGTTGGCCCGTTACCCCTTGCTGGCCATCTGCCTGGCTGTCGCCTACAGCGCCACGGGCAAGTTCAAACTCAAGACGGTGGAATTGTTGGCGCTGGCCGCTGCCGGGGCGCGTACGGTGGCCCGCAAGGCACCACCGCCTGACCGGCTAGTGCTGATCATGGTCGAATCCGCTGCCATGCGCCTGAGCGGCGTGGGTGA
Organism: Paeniglutamicibacter sp. Y32M11; assembly: GCF_019285735.1. GTDB lineage: Bacteria > Actinomycetota > Actinomycetes > Actinomycetales > Micrococcaceae > Paeniglutamicibacter. The sequence goes on from NZ_CP079107.1 coordinate 952,453, forward strand.
TGCCTCGGTGCGCTGTGCACGCAATGGCATTGCTCTGTATCTGGAGATGACACCGGGTCAACGCGATGCCATCGGCCCCTTTGAGGGTGCTCTCTTGATTCAACTGGCGCTGGGGCTGTATTCCGGTGGTATTGACGAGGAAGCTGCCGTCGCCGCCGAATTGGGAGTTGCCGCCGATGTGCGCCAAAACCGCGCGGGTAATGATCATTTCGCCGCCACGGTTCAGGCGTTTTTTCATGCCCTGAACGGGGATATTCATCGGGCCACGGAGATGTTAGCCGAGGCGGCGCCCGAGCATTGGGCTAGCACGTCGGCGAACCCGTACTTCGCTAGTCCGTTTAGGGCAGCCTCCTTCCTGTGCGCCCTGGAGTCGCAGCGTTTCGAGGATGCCGCCCAGTGGCTGGAGTTATTGCGCATCGATCAGCACAACAATGAATTCTGGCCCGTCATTCGCTGGGCCGAGACCATGCTGGCCGTGGTCAACGGCGAACCCACCGACTCGCTGGTGCGCATGCAGGGTTATTTGGCTCGTGAGCGCGAGCAACCGGTGGCGCAGAAGTCCGGGAAGCAATTGCTCGCCGCTGCCTCGAGCCTGTTAAGTTTGGCGGTGGGTGACCCCACCAACGCCTTAAAGGCCACGACAAAATCGACGGGGGCCTCGGCCCGGCTGCTCCTGCAAGGTAGGGTTCGCCTGGCTCAGGGTGATGCCGCCGAGGTCCTGCGGTTATGCACCGCCGTGGGGATGCCCATGCAGCCGCGGGCACGCTTTGATCAAGCAGTTCTGGTTCTGGCGGCGAGTCTGCAGCAAAACAACCGTTTTGCCATTGGTGGGGCCATGCGCATGGTCGTCGCCCTGAGCAAGGAATATGGCTTGGGTAGTGCACTGAACCTCTTGCCCGCCCCGGACCTAGAGCGAATTCTTTCCGAGGCCAGAACGATGCAAGTCGAGCTGATCATTGATCCCAATACTGTTGCTAATATTCCCGGTGGGTTAGGTAGAACGCAGTTAACCGCGCGGGAGCTTGCGGTCCTGGCTGAGCTGGTGGAGAGCGGGAGTACTGCTGCGATCGCGGAGCGCCAGTTTGTGTCGGTCAATACGGTCAAGAGTCAGCTGCGCAGCATCTATCGCAAGCTCGGAGTCTCGGATCGGACGGCGGCGCTAGACGCGGCGCGGGTGCAGGGCCTGGTGCCCAGCAAAGACATCGAAGGGCTGGATTAGTTCCGCCCGGACGTGGCCGTTTTTTCGGATTAGGCGAGGATTCGGGCGGTCAGTACCGCAGAGCTGGGGATTGGATTTCCACCATGGTGCGACTCGGAATAATCCCCCCCACGCATCGATGCAGCCCCCAAGCATTGCATCCATACCGTCATCCGAACGGTCCGGCGTCTAGCGCCTTCGTACGTGAAGTGGAGTTATCCGCTGAACTGGATCGTGGTCGCTTCAACGTAATTCGTGGTGACAATCCCAACTATTGCACGTAATTCGTTGTGATATTCGGGGGATTAGGTGGATTCACCCTCGCGTTCACCCTCTGTGCGGGGCATCAGGAAAGCGTCCACCGTTCAGTATTCAAGCTGGTGGAGAAATGCGTCAGCATCGGGCGAATGTTGCACGCCGAGCGGGGCTCCGTGGTGACGTGTGCACCGAGCGCCGGGTCCCAAAATGGTTCGGGACCCAGCGCCAGCTAACGATGCGCGATTAGCCCAGCAATGCCCGCTTCAGGGTGTCAAGTCCCACCGAACCGACGCCCAGCGCCTGGGTGTGGAACGCCTTGAGATCAAACTCGGAACCCGCGCTCGCAGCACGTTCATCGCGGATCTGCTCCCAGAGTCGCTGCCCAACCTTGTAGGCGGGGGCCTGACCCGGCCAACCCAGGTAGCGCGTGAATTCAAACTCCAACTGCCCGGCGGAGATGTCCAGATTTTTCGCCAGGAAGTCGAAGCCGCTTTCGCTATCCCAGGTCCCTGAACCCCAAGCTGCGGGGATTTCCAATTCGAGGTGAACGCCGATGTCGAAGACCACCCGCGCGGCACGCATGCGCTGGGCATCAAGCATGCCCAGGTAGTCACCCGGGTCTGAGAGGAAGCCCAAATCCCGCATCAGGCGTTCGGCATACAGTGCCCAGCCTTCGCCGTGACCCGAAACCCAGCAGGCGTTCCGGCGCCAGTCATTAAGCGTATTGCGGGCCATGACGGCGGTGGCTACCTGCAGGTGATGGCCCGGAACACCCTCGTGATAAACGGTGGTGAGCTCGGCCCAGGTGGTGAACTGATCCTCGCCCTCGGGAACCGACCACCACATGCGTCCGGGACGGCTAAAGTCCTCCGACGGGCCGGTGTAGTAAATGCCGCCCTCCTGAGTCGGGGCGATCATGCACTGGATCTTGTCCATGGGAGCCGGGATGTCGAAGTGCGTGCCGGCCAGTGCGGCCAGTGCCTCATCGGACTTCTGTTGCATCCAGCGCTGCAGTGCATCGGTGCCTGCCAGCTGGCGGGCGGGATCCTGGTTCAGGATGATTTTGGCTTCTTCGATGCTGGCGCCGGATGAAATTTGTTCGGCGACGCGTTGCTGCTCCTTGATGATGGAGTCAAGTTCTTCCACGCCCCACGCGTAGGTCTCCTCCAGATCGACGGCTGCACCCAGGAAGCGACGGGACATCAGTGCGTAGTATTCGCGTCCCACGGCATCCTTGGTGGGGGAGGCGGGGAGCAGCTCATCTTCCAATACCGAGGCCAACAGTCGGTAGGCGGCGTTGCAGGCTTCCGCGCCGGAGGCTAAGCGCTCGGTGAGCTCGGGGGCCACCGCGGCACCCGAGGTGGCCAGCGTTTCAAAGAACCCGCCGGATTTGGCGTAGTCACGTGCTTGGGTGATCACGATCTTCACCTGGCGGGCGGCCGAGTACTGACCCTTGGCTGCCGAATCGCGCAGCGCGGCGATATAACCGGCCATGGCGGCGGGCAGGTTGTGCATCCGCTCGGCGATGAAACCGTAGTCGGTGGCGGTTTCCTGAGGCATCAAATCGAAGATGGCGCGCAGCGACTGGGCGGTGGAGGCGATGTTGTTCAGCTCGGTTCGCTGCGTCGCGGCGATCTCAAGGTCCAAACCCAGACGCTCCTTCATGGCGTCGAGGGTAATTTCGTCCACCGCGTCAACCGGCTCCAACGATGCCAGGGCGGCCAGTGCTTCGCGGGCAGCCTGAGTTTGAGCCTCGATGCCCTCGGGAGAATAGTCGGAGTATTCGGCCTCACGACCCGGCAGGCCTAACTCGGTGGCAAATTCGGGGACGAGCTCAAGCAACGTGGCGAAGTAGGCATTGGCGACGGCGTCGATGGCGCTTGGGGTGCGAGCGGGTGTGGTGTTGGTCATGCCAACAGCCTATGCGTTTCTGAAAGTGTTGTTGAGTATTTTACGGAAGTCTTTTTCCCGGATGGCACTTCTGCCTGTTTCGAGGAGGCGTGGGTTAGCGGTGAGACAGCTAGGGCAGCGTGGGGTAAGCGGATGCACACTTCCGTTTCACGCACACTGCCCATCAACGAGCGCCCCGTGGGGTAAGCGGTCTTAGCTCCGTCCGACCTTCCAAGGCAACGAATGGCCGGAAAGTTCGCGGCGTCGGCGGATGCGTCCACCGCGTGTTTCGGTTTCGGCCGGGGCGGTGTTAATGGCGCCATGTCCGGCCAGGGCGGAAAAAACCGCAGTGAGCACGGCGATCTCCTCGGCGGTCGGCTGGCCGGCGGTAATCGAAATGCCCACCGGTGCCTCGGTAGCGGCCGTGGACGTCACAGGAGTACTCACAGCGGCATGTTCCCGTGCTTCTTGGCTGGCAAGGCGGCGTGCTTATCCTTGGTGGCCCGCAGGCCCAGCACAATCTGCCGACGAGTTTCTGCCGGGGCGATGACCGCGTCAACGTAGCCCAGCTCGGCTGCCTGGTACGGATTAAGCAGTTCGGCCTCGTAGCCTTCGATGATGGCCGTGCGTCGTGCCTCCACGTCGCCACCCTCGGCCGCAACTGCGGCAAGGTCGCGGCGGTAAAGAATGTTGACCGCGCCCTGGGCTCCCATGACGCCGATCTGCGCGGTGGGCCAGGCCAGGTTGATGTCGGCGCCCAGCTTCTTGGAGCCCATCACGATGTAGGCTCCGCCGTAGGCCTTGCGGGTGATGACCGTCAGCTTCGGCACGGTGGCCTCGGCGTAGGCGTACAACAGCTTGGCGCCGCGGCGGATGATGCCAGCAAATTCCTGGTCCTTGCCCGGCAGGAAGCCCGGGACATCCACCAGGGTGAGGATCGGAATGTTGAAGGCGTCGCAATTGCGAACAAAGCGTGCTGCCTTTTCGCTGGCATTGATATCTAGCGTGCCGGCAAACTGCATCGGCTGGTTGGCGACGATGCCGATGGTGGAGCCCTCAACGCGGGCGTAGCCAATCATCACATTCGGCGCGTAGAGCGACTGCATTTCTAGGAAGATGCCGTCATCAACGATGTGCTCAATGACCTTGCGCATGTCATAGGGCTGGTTGGCCGAATCCGGAATGAGCGTATCGAGCTCCAGGTCCTCGGCCGTCAGCTCCAGCTCTTCGTCGAACTCCACGCGCGGGGCGTCGGAGATGTTGTTGGAGGGCAAAAACTCCAGCAGTTCCTTGCAGAATTCGATCGCGTCGGATTCATCGGTGGCCAGGTAGGTGGCGGTACCGGTGTTGGCGTTGTGCTGGCGGGCACCGCCGAGGGTTTCCATGTCCACGTCTTCGCCGGTGACGGTCTTGATCACGTCGGGGCCGGTGATGAACATGTGGCTGGTCTTATCCACCATGATCACGTAGTCGGTCAGGGCGGGGGAGTAGGCGGCGCCGCCGGCGCTCGGGCCCATGATCAGCGAGATCTGTGGGACCACTCCCGAGGCATGAACGTTGTTGCGGAAAATATCGGCGAACATCGCCAGCGAGGCGACGCCCTCCTGAATGCGGGCGCCGCCTCCATCGAGGATGCCGACGACGGGGCAGCCGTTGCGCAGCGCAAATTCCTGGACTTTCACGATCTTCTCGCCGTTGACTTGGGAGAGCGAGCCGCCGTACACGGTGAAATCCTGGGCGTAGACGGCGACGGGGCGTGAATCGACGGTGCCGTAGCCCGAGACCAGGCCATCACCCAGGGGGCGCTTTTTCTCCATCCCGAAGGCGGTGCTGCGGTGCACGGCCAGGGCATCAAATTCGATGAAGGAGCCCTCGTCAAGGAGCATATCGATGCGTTCGCGGGCCGTGTGCTTGCCCCGAGCGTGCTGCTTCTCGATGGCCTCGGTGCCCGAGGGTGCCTGGGCGGCCGCCTCGCGGCGACGGAACTCGGCGATCTTGCCGGCCGTGGTCGACAGGTCGATCGAATCCGTGGTGTCGGCGATGCGGCTCTGGGTCATCCCATGGCTCCCTTGAAGTAGATAAATAGTAGGAAAGGCACAACAACAATGCCACCTTGGCCAGTCTAGTGAGGCTCAGGGACGAATTATGTGTAGGAAAGCTACAAAATCATTCCGTGTTGAGGGACGAGTCGTCCATAAAACAAGTTACTCACCAGTAGCTTAAGTGGCGATGGCTCACGTAATGTGGCTCACATGAGTGAATCCAACCGCGCCGTCATTACCGCCAATGCCAAGCCCCTGAAGGGCAAAACCATCCTCATGAGCGGAGGTAGCCGCGGGATCGGCTTGGCCATCGCCTTGCGGGCCGCGGCCGAAGGCGCCAACGTGGCCATCATGGCCAAGACCGCCACCGCGCAGGCGAACCTTGCCGGGACCGTATTCAGCGCCGCCGCGGAGATCACCGCCGCCGGTGGGCAGTCACTGGCCATCGTGGGGGACGTGCGCAACGATCAGGATGTCATTTCCGCCGTCGCCCAAACCGTCGAGCACTTTGGCGGGATCGACGTGGTGGTCAACAACGCCTCGGCCATCGACCTCTCCAGAACCGATGACGTATCGATGAAGCGCTACGACCTGATGATGGACATCAATGTCCGCGGTACCTTCCTGCTCTCCAAAACCGCCCTGCCGCACCTGCGGGCCAGTAACAACGGACATATCCTCACGCTCTCGCCGCCGCTGAATCTTGATCCGCAGTGGGCCGGCAAGCACCTGGCCTACACCATGGCGAAGTACGGGATGTCGATGACTACCCTGGGGCTGGCCGAAGAATTACGCGACACCGGTATCGGTGTGAACTCGCTGTGGCCGGCCACGCTGATTGATACCGCCGCGATCCGCAACATGCCAGGTGGTGACCGGATGGTCAAGGCCGCGCGTTCGGCCACCATCGTTGCCGATGCCGCGCAGCTGATTCTCACGTCCGACGCGCGGCGCTGCAGCGGGAACTTCTTTACCGATGAGCAGGTATTGGCCCAGGCCGGGGTGAAGGACCTCTCCGGGTACAGCATGGGCGCACCGGAAGCGGCCCTGATCCCTGACATCTTCCTCTAAGCACTGCGGCGCGCAGTCCGAGTCGTTAGTGTTTAAGACATGGACATCGAAGAAAACGCCGAGGACCCCTCGCTCACCGCCGTGAACAAGGAGCCCTCGAGCGCCGAAGTGACCGCGCCCACCGATGCTGCCCCCCTGCAGCGAGCGGCGCTGGAACCGGCGCGGCTGCGCCAGATGATGGCGGAAACTCGGATGGGGGAGCTGTGGATCAGCGAGCAGACCGGGTCGACCAACGATGACCTGGCCGCACGCATCAAGGCCGCACTACCGGCGAACTTGAGTGTTGAAACCACCGAACATCAGCGCGCCGGACATGGTCGGCTGGGGCGCGGTTGGGAGAGCCCGGCGCGCAGTTCGCTGGCCAGCAGCATCGTTTTCCGCACCGCACCGAGCTTCGAGCAGAAGGGACTGCCCTGGCTCTCGATGCTGTGCGCCGTGGCCATGGTGCATACGCTGCGCGAAGATGCGGGGTTGGACGCCGGGCTGAAATGGCCCAACGATGTGGTGGCCGAGGGCAAGAAGGTCTGTGGTGTGCTCGCCCAGCTGGTGATGACCGAACAGGGGCCGGTGGTGGTGGTCGGTGCGGGACTTAATGTGAGCACCACCGCGGCGGAGCTGCCGGTTCCCACCGCCGCCAGCCTGGCCACGTTGGGGGCGAAGACCCTTGACCGGACGCTGCTGTTGGGCGGTTACCTGCGCCGCGTGGCCCACCTGTACCGAAGTTTTGAACGGGTCAGCGGCAATGCCAACGTTGCGGTTCGGTATGGCACGAGCGCGCCCGGCGGCTACCCGGAACGGCAACTGACCCTGCGCGAACTGGTCAGTGAGGTGATGGTGAGCCTCGGGCAACAGGTCGACGCCTTCCTGCCCGACGGTACGGTGCTGCGCGGCCGAGCGGTTGAGCTGGATGCCGATGGATCACTGCTGCTGCGCACCATGGACAACGCGGAACACCACGTGTTGGCCGGAGACATTCAGCACCTGCGCCGCAGCGACGGGTCCTACGCGTAGCCACCGGTGCGCCACCAGCATGCAGGCGAGCGCCCCGCCACAGATCAGCCAAAAATCGACCGCTGGTAGCGCTGCTGCCGGCCGAGCCTTCGGTGCCGGCCGAGACAACTGGATCCTGGGCCCGCGGCGGCAATCAGGGGTTCTGGCAAAACGTGGGTGCGGTGGCTTTAGAATTGAAGAAGTAAGGCGCAGCAAGACCGGCACGCACAACCGGTGTGTGAAATGAGGGAGCCGGGACGTGAAGCTGACACTGGAGAAACGCGAACGCGTCATCGTCAAGACAAGGGCGCACCCACGAGTCTTGCGTGGGCCGCTTTTCTTGGTGACCTTGCTGCTGGCCGGATCGGCGTACCTGCTGGGTCTGCTGCTGCGCGATGACCTGGTGGCGTGGGTGGAAGAATCCCGCGCACTTTTCCTGGCCCTGCTGGCCGTGGCCTTCGGCGTTCTGCTGGTGGTCTGGTGCCTGCGGCCACTGATCCGCTGGGCAAATAGTTACATCTACCTGACCACCGAACGCATCGTGACCAAGCATGGCCGCAAGGCCGCCGGGCAACAATCAGTGGGGTTGTACGCAATTCACGATATTGTTGCAGTGGCAAGGTCCAACGCGCCAGCACTGGCTCCGGGTACGCTGCGCGTCGTGCTGGGGGAATACCACGTGAACATCACCCACGTCCCGGCCGTTGCTCGCATGCGCGAACTCTGCATCGGTGCGATCACCGCATTGCCGCGCATGACCGAGTCCGATGGTGTAAACATGGAAGAACGTGTTGATCACCCGCCGGGCAGAATCGCGCACAACGAGCAGCAGGACCCATGAGATTTCCCAGAACAAAGAGGATGGACCGAGCATGAGTGAGGGGTCGACGACGTCGGGGACTCAACCCGCAGCGCCCACCGCCGCCCGCGACGCGGCCCGTGCCCAGCAACAGCGCCTCCCCACCGATCCCTTTGAGGCACCGGGTTCCGAAGCTGAAACACCCAACCCCGGACACGGTGAGTCCACGCCGGAGCCCGATGCCGGCCACGAGACCGAACTTGAGCCGGCGCTCGCCGACCCCATCGCAGATCTGGCCGAGGCCATGAGGCGCCCCGAACAGGTTGACCGCACCACCCCCGGTTCCGCCCGTGACGGGGTTCACGATCTGGAACGACGGCTGCTGGGCGCGGAGCGCACCATGCGCCGACGCGAAATGGCTGCCGGGGCGGGCGTCTCGTTGCTCTCCGCGCGTAAGATCTGGCGTGCCCTGGGCTTCCCCAACCTGGGCGATGAAGAGGTCTTCTTCACCACCGTTGACCAGGACGCCCTGAAGTCCATCCTGAACATGGTCCGCGAGGGCACCCTGACCGAGGAAACAGCGATTTCGCTGACCCGATCGGTGGGCCAGATGACCGACCGCATGGTGGTCTGGCAGGTCGAAGCCCTGGTTGAAGACATGGTGCAGAACCAGAAGATGAGCGACCCCGAGGCCCGCCGCAATCTGGTGAATCTTCTGCCGGACATCATTAACCCGCTCGAAGAACTGTTGGTCTACTCGTGGCGCCGGCAACTCAACGCGGCAGTCCACCGGCTGGTGGTTCGCGCGGAAACCGGCCTTGCAGCATCCGCCGAGGGCCGCGATGGCTCCGAAGACGATGCACCGCTGCCGTTGGCCCGCGCGGTGGGCTTCGCCGATTTGGTCTCCTACACCTCACTCTCGCGCCGGATGAACGAACGCACACTGGCTCAGCTGGTGCAGCGCTTTGAATCCAAGTGCGCGGAAATCATCTCCATCGGTGGTGGCCGACTGGTCAAAACCATCGGTGATGAGGTCCTTTTTGTGGCCGAGACGCCACAGGCCGGCGCCCAGATCTCGCTGGCCATGTCCAAGGAGTTTGCCGCAGATGAGCTGTTGCCCAACACTCGCGTCGCGCTGGTCTGGGGCCGGGTGCTCTCCCGGTTGGGTGATATTTATGGTCCGACGGTGAACCTGGCCGCTCGACTGACCTCACTGGCCGAACCCGGCACGGTGCTCACCGATGAGCTCACCGCCTCCACACTGGCCGGGGACGATCGGTTTGTGCTTGAACCCCAGGAAGTCACTGCGGTGCGCGGCTTTGGCGATGTCACCCCGGTGCGGTTGGCACCGGGTACCGGCTCGGGGCTGGTGCTGGACTAAATGCGTTTCGGATTCGGGCAGGTACACGCAGGCGGGGCAACCGACATCGGTTTGCGTCGCGCCGTCAACGAGGACGCCGTGCTGGTGACCGAAACCGTGTTTGCCGTGGCCGATGGCATGGGTGGGCATGAGGCGGGGGATCTTGCCTCCCGGTTGGGCATCGCCGCCCTGAACGAGCTCGCCGCGGCATTCCCCGGAACCGATGTAGCACCGGGGGACAGTACGCCCACCGAGCAGCAGTCGGCCGTATTGCTTCCCCACGCCCAAGACGTGCTTGATGCCGTCACCCAGGCCGATGACCGAATTCGTGAAGCCATCGGTGCCCGCGGCGGCACCACGCTGTGTGCCCTGGTCCTCGTCGGTCTGGAAGACAATGGCGGCGCGTGGCCCGCAACACACCCGCTGACCAGCCAGCTTCCGGTGATCAAGAGCCACGGCAGCGAGCCCCCCGCTACCACCACGGCGCTGCGCCTCCCGCTGCCGCCACCGGGCACCGCCCGCTACCTGCGGGACGTCCCCGAGGTGGCGCCCGACGAGGTGGCGCCCGACGAGGCCGCCGGGGATGCGCCCGACGCCGCCACGCGGCGTCCGTTGCACGATCCGGAGCCCACCACCGATGTCCTGCCACGCTATCGGGCCGCGTCCGAGAGGTTGCTGGAACAACCGAACCCCATCCCAGCGGCGGTCGACGGAGATCCGGCGGCTGATCAGATGCGCCTGATGCTGCTGAACGTCGGGGACTCGCGTGGCTACCGGCTGCGCGACGGAGTCCTGAGCCAACTGACCCGGGACCATTCGGCCGTCCAGGAGCTCATCGACGCCGGAGTTATCACCGAGGCCGAGGCCATGATCCACCCGCAGCGCAACCTCATCACCCGGGCGCTTGGCGCCGGAGGGAACTCGGTGCCAGACACCCAATTCCATGCTCCGCGTCCCGGGGATCGCTATCTGTTGTGCACCGATGGGCTCACCGGCGAGGTGGAACCGGCGGTCATCGAACAGATCCTGCTGAGCCATCCGGAGCGCTCCAAGGCGTTGAGCGCGCTCATTGACGCGGCACTGGCCAGCGGTGGACGGGATAATATTTCGGTGCTGATCGTGGATGTCGAGGCCCCGAGCTCCTGAGTCATCGGGCACTGTGCGCAACACACCGACAACCACTACGTGCACAAGGCCCCCGCTCGCGGTGCACGTGGGGCAAAATGGAGGAGTGATGCACCCAGAGCCGACCCCGCAGTCAGAGCAGAGCCAGTCCACCACCCTCCCGATCGAGCAGCAGGACGCCACCGCGGCCGCAGCGCTCGACGCGGCGGCGGTTATCCCCGACGAAACCCTGCGCACCGAATACCAGCAGCTGGTTGATCAGGTGCGGATGCATCGCGCCGCCTACTACAACGATGACGCCCCGCTGATTTCCGATGCCGAGTTCGATACGCTCTATTCGCGCCTGGAACTCTTGGAGGCGCGCCACCCCGAGCTCGTCGCCAATGATTCACCGACCCAGGAGGTCGGCGGTGAGGTCTCCGCCGCCTTTGCCCCGGTGGTGCACCTCTCGCGCATGTACTCCCTGGAGGACGTGTTCTCACTGGAAGAGGTCACCGCCTGGGGACAGAAGACCGCGGCCAATGCCGCGCTGCGCGCCGCCGGGCACGAGCTGAAATGGCTCTGCGAGGTCAAGATCGACGGGCTGGCGGTGAACCTGCTCTACCGCGACGGCAAGCTGGTGCGCGCCGCCACCCGCGGGGACGGCACTACCGGGGAGGACGTCACCCACAACGTGCTCACCATCAAGACGATCCCCACGCAGCTGGAAGGGGACAACTGGCCCGAAGAGGTGGAAGTCCGCGGGGAGATCTTCATCCCCTCGGCCGACTTCGCCGCCTACAACGCGGCACTCATCGAGGCCGGCAAGGCACCGCTTGCCAACCCACGCAACGCCGCAGCCGGCTCCATCCGGCAGAAGGACCCCGCGGAGACCGCCAAGCGCCCGTTGCAGATGTTTGTCCATGGCTTCGGGGTGCGCGCGGGCATTTCCGCGGCGACGCAGTCGGAAACCTACGCGCTCATGGCTTCCTGGGGACTTCCGGTCTCACCCTACTCGCGCGTGGTCGACACGCTCGATGAGGTGCTCGGATTCATCGCCGAGAACGGGGAAAACCGCCACAATTTGCTCCACGAGATCGACGGCATCGTGGTGAAAACCGATGCCTTTGAGATCCAGCGCAACCTCGGTTTTACCTCGCGGGTGCCGCGCTGGGCGGTGGCGTACAAGTACCCGCCCGAAGAGGTTAACACCAAGCTCATCGACATTCAGGTGCAGGTGGGGCGCACCGGACGTGTCACCCCCTTTGGCATCATGGCGCCGGTGCTGGTGGCCGGGTCCACCGTGGAGCGCGCGACGCTGCACAATCAGGACGTCGTGAAGGCCAAGGGTGTGCTCATCGGGGACACTGTGATCCTGCGCAAGGCAGGGGACGTGATCCCGGAAATCGTCGGCCCCGTGCTCGCGCTGCGTGATGGCAGCGAACGCGAATTTATCATGCCGACGTTCTGCCCCTCCTGTGGTTCTCCGCTGGCCCCGGCCAAGGAGGGCGACGTGGACATTCGTTGCGCCAACGCCGAATCCTGCCCGGTGCAGCTGACCGAACGCGTGGCCCACCTGGGCGGACGAGGCGCCTTCGACATCGAGGCGCTGGGTTATGAGGCGGCGCAGGCCCTGACCGTGGGCCCGGGTGAGAATCCGGAGGAAAACGGCGGTGTCATCGCGCCGGCCGGTCCCGGTCCGCTGCGCAGCGAGGCCGTTATCTTCGATTTGGCTGCCGGAAACCCGGATTCCACGCTGCGTCAGACGCTGGCCGATGTGCAGGTTTGGCGCGAAATCCGTTCCAAGGGGGAGGGTACCGGGAAGTTCGCACTGGTCCCATACTTCTACTCGAAGGCCACCGCCAAGAAGCCTTCGGGGCCCACCCGGACCACCGAAAAGCTCTTCGAGGAGCTGGAGAAGGCGAAGAATAAGCCGCTGTGGCGGGTGCTGGTCGGATTGTCCATCCGGCATGTGGGTCCGACCGCCTCGCGCTCGCTGGCCACCAAGTACGGCTCGATGGATGCCATCATCACTGCGCTGGAGGCGGAGGGCGCTCGTGAGGCACTGGCCGAGGTTGACGGTGTGGGGGCGATCATCGCCGATGCCCTGATCGAGTGGTTCGCCGTTGATTGGCACCGGCAGATTGTTGCGTCCTGGGCGGCCGCCGGGGTGGCCATGAAGGATGAACGCGATGAATCCATCGTGAAACATCTGGAGGGCATGAGCATCGTGGTCACCGGCACGCTGCCAACCTACAGCCGCGACGCGGCCAAGGAAGCGATCATTATTCGCGGCGGCAAGGCGGCCGGATCTGTCTCCAAAAACACCTCCTATGTGGTGGCGGGGGAGGCCGCGGGATCCAAGCTAGATAAGGCCGTATCGCTCGGCGTGCAGGTGCTTGACGAGGAAGGCTTTGAGCTGCTGCTCAACGGTGGACCCGAGGCCGTGGCGGGACGTCCCAACCCCGAGGTTTAGTCGGACAGGGTAGCCTCAAGGGGTGGGCTTGCCCCACTCCGGCATGACTCCCCGTCGAGAATTCACTGGTGCAGCGTCAACCGTGCGCGGATGCCCGAAATTCATCATTACCCAGTTCTCAGGAGCAATATATGAGCACCACGTCCAAGCACGTGCACTCGGCGCCAGAAACCGCCGGAGCGCCGCGATCATCCGATGCCGCACTGCGCCGCTCACTGCTGGCCGTGGCGCGCGAAGCTGCGGCCGCGGGTGCGGCGGTTTTGGCCGAGCGCGGGCGCGGAAATGTTGTTGCGCAAACCAAGAGCGCGGCCGGGGACTGGGTCACCGACTTTGATCGGCGTGCGGAAATTGCCGTGCGCGAGGTGATCACCGCGGCTCGCCCCAACGACGCGATCACCGGCGAGGAATATGGGAGCACCGTTCCCGCACAGCCCTCCGGCTATCGCTGGTCCATCGATCCGCTGGACGGGACGGCAAACTTTGTCCGCGGGATCGTGTATTACGCCACGTCGGTGGCCGTTTTTGGCCCGCTTGATGGTGCCGCTGAGGCAGGTGCAGGCACTGCGGCAACCGAGCAGACCCCGGGTGAATCGTTGGCTGCCGATGGCGCGGCCATCGATGCGGGGACCCATGCCTGGCTGGCGGGAGCGGTCAACGCGCCGGCGCTGGGCACCGAATACTACGCATCGATGGGCGAGGGAGCCTGGCTGGTGGACTCGAATCAGCTATCCGGTGTGTCCAGCCGCCGCGGGGGCAGGGCCTCCCGTGCGCAGCGTCTGCACGGCGGAGATCCGGAGGCCAGCGGCAAGCTGGTGGCCACGGGCTTTGGCTACGATGCGCAGCGTCGACAGTTCCAGGTTGGCACCCTGTTGGCTTTGATGCCCGACTTCGCCAATATGCGCAGGATCGGATCCGCAGCGCTGGACCTGTGCCTGGTCGCCGACGGGACACTGGATGCATACGCGGAATATGGAACCCAGGAATTTGATTGGGCAGCCGGCGCGCTCATTGCTGCCGAGGCAGGGGTTCCGGTCCTTCGTCCACGGACCGAACCCGGATGGCAGGCCGCGGGCCACCTCGACTTTGACGCACTACCCGCGGAAGAACCCGCCAAAAAGTAATCTCTGCCCGGACCGGGCGAACGCTCCAGCTACCGAGCTTCCTTGCTAGCAGCTGGCCGGCGGGATGCGCCTCACGCTGGGCACGAAAAACCCGCCGCGGGTGTGTAATTTTCACTCGCGACGGGTTTTTTGTCTGTTGCTCTCTGTCAGAAGCAGAGATCAGAGGGTGTACACCCGACGGTGGCCGGGCGCGGGGGCTAGATGCCGAATTGCAGCCCGGCGGCGGCATCGTCGTAATAACGACGATTTTTCAGGTTGCTCGCGGCGGCCTCATCCAAAACCACCACGACGTCCGGGTGCAGCTGAATCACCGAGGCCGGGCAGGCAGCGGAAAGGGCCCCCTCCAGGGCGGTGGCAACGGCATCTGCCTTCTGGCTGCCGGTAGCGATGAGCACCAGGCGCCGGGCCTGCAAGATACTGCCCAAGCCCTGGGTGACGGAGTGGGTGGGGACGGCGTCTAGGCCGTCGAAGAAGCGTGCGTTGTCTGCCCGAGTCTGCGCGGTCAGGCGCTTGATACGCGTGCGGCTGCCCAGCGAGGAGCCCGGCTCGTTGAAACCGATGTGGCCATTGGTGCCGATGCCCAAGATCTGCACATCCACGCCCGCCTCGGTCAGTTGCGCGTCGTACGCCGCGGCCTGGGCGATGATCTGCTCCTCCGAGTCGCCGAATCCGTTGGGAGTGTGCAGATTTTCTTCCTTCACGCCGATCACGTGGCACAGCTCGTTGATCAACGTCTGGCGATAGGACTGTTCGTGGGTGCCCTCGAGCCCGACATATTCGTCCAACGCATACGCGGAGGTGGAACCGAAGTCTGCCTCACCGCGTGCTACCCGTTGGGCCAATTCGCTGTAGAGGCCCAGGGGTGTGGACCCGGTGGCAACACCCAGAACCGGGTTGCCGGTTTTCCGGCTGGCCAGTCCATGCAGTACTGCTTCGGCGGCAAATGTGGCGGCTTCTTCGGCGTTGGCTGCGATCAAAACTTCCATGAGTTTTCCTTAAAACGTGTACAGGGATTCCGGGGAGTGGCGCCAAGGTGGAATTCTCCGCGCACGTACCGAGGGCAGCCCACACGCGCCAACGGAACGGGCAACGGCGCCGCGATATCCATCACAGCGTAGCCGCTTTCGCCCTCCGGACTCCACCAACATTTCGGGCGGATTTCCTAGGTGACGTGGGAACGCAGTTCCGTCGATCTAACGAGCGGCGGTGAACCTGCGGCGCGGGGTGGGCGCTGATGCGTTTGAAGGAGCGGTGCGGCGCGAAGCGCTGGCAAACCTGCCGCCGCCTGTCACACTGAAAGGGTGATGGCCGACCCCACTCCCGGCCCCACCCCTGACCGCGCGCCGCACAAGAATCTGCGCATTCGTCCGGCCGAGGCCAGGGACTACCCACACATTGCACGGATCACCGTTGATGCCTACCTGCAGGCCGGGCACTTTGCTGATCCGGACCATGAATATCTGCGCTTTGTGCAGCGGGTCGCCGAGCGACATACCGCCACCGAGATCCTGGTGGCCGAGCGTGATGGGGTGCTGATCGGGGCGGTGACCTTGGTCCGGGCTGGAAACCCGTATGCCGACATAGCTCTTGCGGGTGAACTGGAAATCCGCATGTTGGTCATCGACCCCGCCGCGCAGCGATCCGGTGCCGGACGGATGCTGCTTGGGGCCGTGATTGACCGTGCCCGTGAGCTGCGCGATGTACATACTGTCTCGCTGACCACCGGTGTTGAATGGTTCGCGGCCCGCAGACTCTACGAGGCCGAAGGTTTCGTGCGCGTGCAAGAACGAGATTGGTACGTTCCGAACACCCAGATCCTGCTGGTGGTATACACCCTTGAGCTGTAGCTCAGTCCTCGATGCAAGACGTCGGGGTGACTAGGTCTGAAGGGCGCATCAAGTACCTGAGGTATGCCCTTGGCGAGCACGGCCCACATGATGAGTTCGTGAGCTTGCTGATGTGGATAGTGTGGGTGGTGAGGTCCGCGTTGAGGCCATTTCAGTGCACGAATCGATGCCCAATAGGAGCCGGATAATGAGCGAGATCTTTCCCACCACGATGCACCCGAGCAAGCACGAACTCATCGGTCCATGGCTGCCGAACCAGCCGTGGTTTAGTGGGGTTGGGACACCCGAACTCGAAAATGTTGGTGGCTTCCGCTTGGATGATCCGGCCGGAGAGGTGGGCCTGGAATTCATCTTCGTGCGGGATAACGCCTCGCCGGCGCACGTCGTTTATCACGTGCCGTTGACCTATCGCGGGGCACCGCTGGAGGGTGCCGAATCCGCGCTGTTGGGCACCAGCGAACACGGGGTGCTGGGCACACGCTGGATTTACGATGCCGCGGTGGATCCGGTGTGGCACACTGCGCTGAGGGCGCTTGCTGCCGGTGAGATTCTGGCCCAGCACCAAAAGATCCCCCACACCTTGGAACCGGACGTGCACGTTCACCGCGGAGCGATAGAGAGTCCCGCTGCCGATCTACCGGCGCACTGGATCATCATCCGGCGCCCCGAGGCCGAGGGGATGGGGCAGAGTCGTGCCGGAACGCGGGTAAGTGTGCCGTGGGTCACGGCAGGGGAGTTGGCGCGGGCAGTGGTGCTCGAGATCGCCTAGTTATGTGGGCATTACGGCAGACGCCGGGGGCCCACGGGACACCCGGTGCCCCGGTGCGGCGTACTAGACTAGGAGGGAAACCCCATCCGCCCACTTAGGGAGATACATGTCTGCCATCAGCCGTGAGGACGTTGCGCATTTGGCGCAGCTGGCCCACATCGAGATGAGCGATGCCGAGCTGGACAAAATGACCGGCGAACTCGGTGTCATCGTCGAATCAATCGCGTCGGTCTCTGAGGCCGCCTCGGCCGATGTTCCGGCCACCACGCATCCCATTGCCCTGTCGAACGTGTTCCGCGAAGACGTCGTCGGTGAGACGCTCACCGCCGAAGAAGCACTGATGAACGCGCCGGATTCCGTCGACACCCGCTTCCGGGTGCCAGCAATTTTGGATGGGGAGTAATCCATGACCGATATCATCCACCTTTCGGCCACCGAGCTGGCAGCCAAGCTGCGCGCCGGCGAGCTGACCTCCGTGGCCGCCGTTCAGGCGCACCTGGACCGCATCGCCGCCGTTGACGGCGGGGAGCGCGGTGTCCACGCGTTCCTGCACGTGAACACCGAAGAAGCCCTGGCCGTTGCCGCCGAGGTAGACGCCATCCGCGCCGCCGGCGGAGCAGCAGCCGAAGCACTGCACCCGTTTGCCGGTGTGCCGATCGCCATCAAGGACCTCATTGTCACCAAGGGCCAGCCGACCACGGCGGCCTCGAAGATGCTTGAGGGCTGGATGAGCCCCTACGACGCCACGGTGATCACCAAGATCCGTGCCGCGAAGCTGCCGATGCTGGGCAAGACCAACCTTGACGAATTCGCGATGGGTTCCTCCACCGAGCACTCCGCCTACGGCCCAACCCGCAACCCCTGGGACCTGGACCGGATCCCGGGCGGCTCCGGCGGCGGTTCCGCCGCAGCCGTGGCGGCCTTCGAGGCACCGCTGGCGCTGGGCACCGACACCGGTGGCTCGATCCGTCAGCCCGGAGCCGTCACCGGCACCGTCGGTGTGAAACCGACCTACGGTGGCGTCTCACGCTACGGCGCCATCGCCATGGCCTCCTCGCTTGACCAGATCGGCCCGGTCACCCGGACCGTGCTGGACTCCGCGTACCTGCACGAGCTGATCGGCGGGCACGATCCGGCCGATTCGACCTCGCTGAACGAACCGGTGCCGGCACTGGTGGCCGCCGCCGAACAGGGCGCCTCCGGTGACATGACCGGCGTGCGCGTCGGTGTCATCAAGGAACTGCAGGGCGAAGGCTACGAGGCCGGCGTGCAGGCACGCTTTGACGAGTCCCTGGAGGCACTGCGTGCCGCCGGAGCAGAGATCGTCGAGGTTTCCTGCCCCAACTTCAAGTACGCACTCGGTGCCTACTACCTGATCATGCCCTCGGAGGTCTCCTCCAACCTGGCAAAGTTCGACGGCGTGCGCTTTGGCACCCGGGTACTTCCGACGGAGGGTCCGCTGACCATCGAACGTGTCATGGGTTCCACCCGTGCCGCGGGCTTCGGTGATGAGGTCAAGCGCCGCATCATCCTGGGCACCTACGCGTTGAGCGCCGGTTACTACGACGCCTACTACGGTTCGGCACAGAAGGTCCGCACGCTGATCCAGCGCGACTTCGACGCAGCGTTTGAGCTCGCCGACGTGCTGATCTCCCCGACGTCCCCGACCGTCGCCTTCGAGCTGGGCTCCAAGACCGATGATCCGTTGGCGATGTACCTCAACGACGTCGCCACGATTCCCGCCAACATGGCCGGGATCCCGGGGATCACGGTTCCCGGCGGGCTCTCCGAGGGTCTGCCGGTGGGCATCCAGTTCCTGGCTCCGGTCCGCGAGGATGCCCGGCTGTACCGTGCCGGTGCGGCACTTGAAAAGCTGCTGGAAGACACCTGGGGCGGTCGGTTGATCGATCAGGCCCCCGAGCTGTCTGTCGCTACCACGGAAGAGGTCCGCTAACATGGCTGCACACATCGATGACCTGGTGGACTTCGACGTCGCCCTGGAAAAGTACGATCCGGTACTGGGCTTCGAGGTTCACGTTGAGCTGAGCACCAAGACCAAGATGTTCTCCTCCGCCCCGAACGTGTTTGGCGATACGCCCAACACCAACGTGACCCCCGTCTGCCTGGGCCTGCCCGGTGTGCTGCCGGTGGTGAACAAGACCGCCGTGGAATACGCCATCCTGATCGGCCTGGCGTTGAACTGCAAGATCGCCGAGCGCTGCGGATTTGCCCGGAAGAACTACTTCTACCCGGACACCCCGAAGAACTTCCAGACCTCGCAGTACGATGACCCGATCGCCTACGACGGCTGGTTGGACATCGAGCTGGAAGACGGTGAGGTCTTCCGCGTGGAGATCGAACGCGCTCACATGGAAGAGGACGCCGGCAAGCTGACTCACATGGGTGGGGCCACCGGCCGCATCCAGGGTGCCGACTACTCGCTGGTTGACTACAACCGTTCCGGTGTTCCACTGGTGGAAATTGTCACCCGGACCATCGAGGGTGCCGGCAAGCGCGCTCCGGAATTGGCCAAGGCCTACGTGGCGGCGATCCGCGAGATCGTGAAAAACCTGGGTGTTTCCGACGCGAAGATGGAGCGCGGCAACGTCCGTTGCGACGCCAACGTTTCGCTGATGCTCAAGGGCGCCGACAAGTTCGGCACCCGCACCGAGACCAAGAACGTGAACTCGCTGCGTGCCGTTGAGCACGCGGTGCGCTTCGAGATTGAGCGTCACGCGGCGGTCCTGAACTCCGGTGCTCCCATCGTGCAGGAAACCCGTCACTGGCACGAAGACACCCGCACCACGACCTCGGGCCGCCCGAAGTCCGACGCCGATGACTACCGCTACTTCCCGGAACCGGACCTGGTTCCCGTTGTCACCACCGCCGAGTGGGTCGAAGAGCTGCGTTCACGTCTGCCCGAGCCGCCGGCCGATCGCCGCAAGCGTCTGAAGGCCGACTGGGGCTACTCCGACGCCGAGTTCCGCGACGTTGTTAACGCCGGTGTCACCGAGGCCATCGAGGAGACCATCGCCGCGGGTACCACCGCAGCGGTGGCCCGTAAGTGGTGGATGGGCGAAATCGCGCGTCTGGCGAAGAATGCCGATGTGGAGATCCTGGATCTGGGCGTCGAGCCGGCCACCATCGTCGAACTGAACTCGCTGATAACCGAGAAGAAGATCAACGACAAGATCGCCCGCCAGGTGCTCGAGTTTGTGGTTGCCGGCGAGGGAACTCCCACCGAGATCGTTGCCGCGCGTTCGTTGGCAGTGGTCAACGACGATTCGGCACTGGGTGCCGCCATCGACGCCGCCATGGAGGCCATGCCCGACGTCGTCGCCAAGGTCAAGGGCGGCAAGCTTCAGGCCATTGGCGCGCTGATGGGTCCGGTCATGAAGGCCACGCGCGGACAGGCCGATGCCGGTCGCGTGCGCGAATTGGTGCTGCAGAAGTTGGGCATCGAGGGCTAGTACTCGGCGCACCGCGCACCGCTAAACGGCGGGAGGAGACTTGGATAACCTAAGTCACCTCCCGCCGTTTTTTGCGTTTCCGGGCCAACCGCCGTGAGCAGCTTCTTGGGAGGCGCAGTGTGGCGGTCGATGGCCCTTGGACGCGGACCTGGGGTGGATACTTGCTGCCGCGAGGAAATACGGGTGCGGCTCCACGATGTCATGCCGGGGATGGCGGAGTATTCTCTGCCCTAAGCGGCCCGACGGGGGAGCCCGGGCAGCCACGGCGCACGGGAGGGCGGGACGCATTCACCCACCTTGAGGAGCGCATCGTGAAGGTCCTAAAATCCGCGCTGACCGCCCTGGCTACGCTGAGTGTGGTCTTGGCCCAAGCAGTGATCCCCGCCGCGGCCCCCATCGCCGTGCCCGGTGCGCTGCCAGCAGCGCTGCAGGAGGCCGGCGTCGTGCATTTCACCGCGGCCGGAGACTATTCTTCCAGCGCCGCGGCACTGAGTGTGTTTGACCAGATCAACACGATCTCACCGGATTTGCATCTGGCCCTTGGAGACCTCGGCTATGGCACCACCGGTCAGGAACAATTATGGTGCGACACCGTCACCGATGCGGTGGGCGCGGGTTTCCCCTTCCAGCTGGTCTCGGGAAACCATGAAAGTGATGGGCAGAACGGCAACATCAACGACTTCTCCGCCTGCCTGCCCAATCAGCTGCCCGGCCTCGTCGGGACCTACGGACGCCAGTGGTACGTCGATGTACCGGCGGAAAATCCGTTGGTGCGCTTCGTGATGATTTCGCCGAACCTGTCCTTCCCGGGCGGCTCCTGGAGCTATAACGTCGGGACCCCGCGCTACAACTGGACGGCAGCGGCCATCGACGGGGCGCGCAGCGCGCACATTCCGTGGGTCGTGGCCGGCATGCACTACCCCTGCCTGTCGGTGGGTGATTACGCGTGCTCGCCGGGCGCCGACATCACCAACCTGCTCCTGAATCGCAAGGTGGACCTGGTCCTCGGCGGGCACGAGCACCTCTACCAGCGCACCCGCCAATTGGCATCGGGCGTGGCAGGATGCGCCACGCTGGTTCCCGGCACGTATACGGCCGCCTGTGTGGCGGACCCGGACAGCACCATGGTCAAGGGCGCGGGCACCGTCTTCACCACGGCCGGGACCGGAGGGGTCGCGCTGCGGGACGTGAACATGAATGATTCCGAAGCCGGATACTTCGCCGCGACCTCCGGGCTGAACAGCAATCCGACGTTCGGAGCCCTGAACCTCACGCTGAAACAGGACAGCCTCACGGCCACCTTCCGGCGCGCCTCCGGGGGCACCTTTGCCGATGATTTCTCCATCACCGCCGGAGCGCCGCCCGCCAATACGCCGCCCACGGCCTCCTTCACCAACTCGTGCACCGGGATGAGCTGTTCCTTCGACGCCAGCGCATCGGCCGATGGTGATGGCACGGTGGCACAATCCGCCTGGGACTTCGGCGACGGATCCACCGGCAGCGGGACCACCGTGCAGCACAGCTTCGCCGCGGCCGGGACCTATCCGGTGCGTCTGACCGTCACGGACAACGACGGCGCCACCGGCACATTGCTCCGATCCATCACGGTGACGGCGGCGGCCACGGCGTTGGCCCGCGATACCTTCGGGCGGACCGTGACCAGCGGATTTGGTGCGGCGGAGATCGGCGGGAACTGGAGCGTGGCCCGTGCGGTAGATGCGTCGGTCTCCGGCGGGGTGGGCCGGCTGCGGCTGCCCACGCCGGGGACCTCCAACACCGTTCTGCTTAACGCCGTCTCCTCCAACAGCACCGACCTGCAGCTGGTGCTGGGCACGGATAAGCCGGCCAGCGGAAGCGGGCTGTATCTCTCCACGATTGTGCGCAGCGTTGCCGGGGCGGGGCAGTATCGGGTGAAGGCCATTGTGGCGGCCAACGGCCAGGTCAAACTCCAAACCATACGGGCCTCGGCGACGGGCGTGGAGACCGTACTTCAAACACCGGTCACGGTTCCCGGGGTGACCTATGCGGTGGGAGACGGACTTCAGATGCGGGTGCAAGCCACCGGAACCAGCCCCACAACCATCCGCGCGAAGCTTTGGGAGCGTGGAACGAGTGAGCCGGCCACTTGGCAGGCATCGGCCACCGATACGACGGCCGGCCTGCAGGTCGCGGGCGGCGTTGGCCTGTTTGCCTACGTGTCCGGGAGCGCTACCAATACTCCGCTGGTCATCACCCTGGACGACGTGGAAGTGGTGAAGGCGGGCTAACGGACATCGGCCCCGGCCCGTCACCCAAGGTGGGTAACGGACCGGGGCCAGGCGTTGTCAAGGGAGCGGTGGAGAAAAACCGGTTTAGAACAGTGGTGGTGCCGCTGGCGGCTGGCGCCAATAGGTGTTGCGCCGTGGCTTCTGTTCGGGATCCATGAACTCGGGCAGGATGACGGAAAAGAGACCGTCGGTATCACGCACGACGCGGATCTGTCCGGTGTGCTTGGCATGGTGATGTCCGGAGCAGAAGGGTCTGCCACCATTAATCTCGGTGGGCCCACCCTTGGCCGCTTCTTCGTCGTGGTCGATCTCGCAATGCTCCGGTGGCACGGTGCACCCCGGAAAGATGCAGCCGCCATAGACGGCGAGGATTGCTTTGCGCATGTATTCGGGGAAGAAGCGCTGTGCGGTGCCCAAATCCAGAATCCGGCCCTCCCCGTTCATCGTGATGGGTATGGCCCCGCCGATGCATAAGGCATGTCTGAGCTCCGCAGGTGTATATTTTTGCCCGTGCAGCGTGATCCCGGATTGCGCCGCTTTGCCCTCGAGCTCGGCCAGCGTCGTAATGATGAAGATTTCCGGTGAGGGGAGACCCGCGGTCTTGGTTCCGTTGGCTGCTTTTCCGTTGGTCTTGATCAGGTTCATCAGCCCCTGCAGATGTCGTTGGGGTGGAGTGAGGCCGTCGGAGCCGTAGTCGGTGTTGTTCATGGCCTCGAGGACGTTTGCTTCGGTGGGCACCGGTTCTAGGGTGAGCTTGTTGGCTTCGGCGGGATCTGTCATCGGGAGGCCAGTTGCCGGATCGACTAAGAAATCGGGGTAATCCGGGAGCGAAGGTGCGGAGCCCGATGGCGTGCGGTTCCCGGCGTCGCTGGCATCGGCTTCCGGTGATCTCATGGAACCGTTGGAACCGTTGGAACCGTTGGAACCGTTGGAACCGTTCCAAATATTTCCCGCCTGCCGGAGCAATGCGTCGCGGTCCCCGGCCTTCGTCCGCGGGTTGTCCATCTGGGCAAAGAGCGCCAGCAGGGCCTCGGCGTCGGCCGCCCGAGTGCGCAAGATGAACTCGGCCAATCCGTCCTTGGTGCCGCGGCAGAATATGCCGAGTCTGGCGCGCAGGACCTCCTCCGAGGGTTCCTCGACGCCCCCTGCGAGGGCCACCTCGATGGCGCTGAACAGCCTGTTGGTGGTGCGGGGATCTTGTTCTCGTACGGATTCGGCCACTTGGGATTCCAGCTGGGCTGCCAGTTCATCGGAGTTTGGATATTGCTTGATCTCCGGCTGCAGGCGCACTAGCTTTTTGGCGGCATCGGCAAGCTGCTGCGGTGAGGCCTTGCCGCCCGCGAGTGCCTCGGCCAAAAGTGGAAACTGCGGGGGATGCTCGATGCCGTGGACATCGGTACCCGGGAATAAGCGCGTGGCCGCCTGCACCCGGTCCCTGGCCTCGAAGAAACTGATATGGAACGTGTTTTGCAGGAATTCGACGGTGTTTTTGAAGGTGGTCCGCCCCTTCGGAGGGGTGGTGGGCGCTTCGGGCACATCGATGGTTCCGGCGATGTAGGCCGGTGGGTCCGCGAGGCACCGGTTGATTCCTACCCAGGTGTCGACCGACAGCTCGTGGATTAGAGTGCGCTGGGCAAGTCCGGTGGCCGAAAGCTGGGCGAATCCGATGCTGCGGTGGGCGCGTTCGACGATCTGGACGAAATAGGCGGCATCGGTGGGCGAGGTGGTGTGCTTGGTGATGCGCGGCCCGAGTTCTTCTAGGGCCAGCGCCAGGGCTGTGTAGGCACGCAGCTCATCGTCCGGGGTCGCTGGGTACCTCGGATCCTTGCGGTCTCCCGCAAGTAGGGCGATGGCTGCTGCTGTGCTCATGGTTCAAGCATGCGCCCCTGCGATGGGCAGTGGTGTGGGGTGCGCGGGGTTGTGGACAACGCCGAATGAAGAGGCAGTGGCTCTTGACAGGCAAGCTGCTACTTGCCTTAATGGTGGGTGTGGAAGAGCTGTTGAAGGCACTGGCGGACCCGACTCGGGCGGTAATTCTGGACGAGTTGGTGGAACACACCGGCCAGACACTATTTGAGATCTGCAACAGGTTGGCCTCGCGGCACGGCATTAACCCAAGTCGCCAGGCGATCTCTCAACACCTGCAGGTGCTCGAAGCGGCCGGGCTGGTGCGCAGTGAGCGCATGGGCCGCTACAAGTTTCATTACGTGGACACCTCGCCGTTGCTCCGGATCGCGCAGCGCTGGCCGGACACCGGGCTGCCAGCCGCGTCGGAGCAGGAAACCATCAACAGCACCACGGACCCGGGCGGACCACGTACCGGCGTTGAACCGTCATCGAAAGGCAAAAAACCATGAGAATCCACCTTGCCAGCATCTTCGTCACTGACCAGGCCAAGGCGCTGGAGTTCTACACCACGAAGCTGGGATTCGAGAAGAAGACCGAGGTACCGATGGGTGAGGTCTCCTGGCTCACGGTCGTCTCACCCGAGGCCCGCGACGGGGTCGAATTGGTGCTCGAGCCTGCGGGCCACCCGGCCGTCGGCCCATTCCGCGACGCGCTGGTGGCCGACGGAATCCCGTTCACCGCCTTTGCCGTGGCCGACGTGCATGCCGAATTTGAGCGGCTCACCGGGCTCGGCGTCGTCTTTACTCAGCCGCCGACCGCCATGGGGCCGGTGACCACCGCCGTGTTCGACGACACCTGCGGAAACCTGATCCAGATCCAGGCCATGAACGAGGCGCCGGAGGCATGACCCTCCCGGAGCGCACACTCCGGCCACCGGCCGACGTCGCCATCAACGAGTCGCTGGTGCGGGACTTGCTACGCGCCCAATTCCCGCACTTGGCCGGCTTGAGGCTGGAGTTCGCCGACAATGGCTGGGACAACGTGACCTACCGGTTGGGCAGCGATCTTGCGGTTCGCCTGCCGCGCCGGGAGTCCGCACATGCGTTGCTGCTTAACGAGGTGCGCTGGCTGCCTTTCCTCGCACCCAGGTTGCCTCTGCCGATCCCTGCGGCGCGGCACCGGGGGAAACCGGGGGAGGGCTATCCGTACCACTGGGCGGTGGTGCCCTGGCTGCCGGGGAACAGCGCTGCCACGGTGTCGGCGGAAGTCCGGGACGGCTATTGCGCATCGCTTGCCGCATTCTTCGGGGCACTGCATGTTCCAGCCCCGGCGGATGCACCACGGAACCCGGTGCGCGGGGTGCCGCTGAAAAACCGGGACGATGCAGTTCGCGGCCGGATTCAGGGAATGCAAGAACCCGAACGCAGCAGGTTGCTGAGCATCTGGGATCGCGGACTGGCCGCGGTGGAACACACCGGGCCGCGGTTGTGGCTCCATGGGGATCCGCACCCGCACAACGTCTTGGCCAGCGGCGGAGCGCTGAGCGCGGTGATTGATTTTGGCGATATGACCGCCGGGGACCCGGCCAGTGATTTGGCCGTGGCCTGGCTGCACTTCACCTCCCGGGGACGGACGAAATTTATGGAGCGGCTGGCCGGAGACGCGCTGTATTCGCCCGGAATCTGGGTGCGGGCCCGGGCCTGGGCGGTGAATTATGCGGTGCTGATGTCGGGGTTGCCGCCCGATGATGCCCTGCACACCGTCGGGGTGCACGGCATCGAGCAACTACTCGCCGAGGACTAGAGCGGGCCGAACGAGGTGGTGCTCACCGGGTCGACCGTGCGTGAGAGTTCTTCTACCTCGGAGCGGATCGTCGTATTGGTCTCGAACAGGCGGCGAAGATCGTATGCCGGGGAGACCCTGGGCGTGATCGGGGAGTCGGGCTGCGGCAAGTCCACGCTCGCCCGAGTGCTGGCGGGCTTGGAGAAGCCGACCGAGGGGCAGGTGTTTTTCCGTGGGCAGGACATCAACGGACTCAAGGGCGATGAACGGCGCGAAATGCGCCGGAACATCCAGTTGATTTTCCAGGACCCCTACTCCTCGCTGAACCCGCGGATGACCGTGGAACAACTGGTCGGCGAACCCTACGAGATCCACCCGGAGGTGGCCCCGAAGGCGGGACGTCGGGCCAAGATTCGGGAGCTGCTGGAACTGGTCGGGCTGAACCCGAACCATGCCGATCGCTACCCGCACAACTTCTCCGGTGGGCAGCAGCAACGCATCGGCATCGCCCGCGGCATTGCCCTGAATCCGAAGATGCTCATCTGCGACGAGCCCGTCTCGGCTCTGGATGTCTCGGTGCGAGCCCAGGTGGTGAATCTGCTTGATGACCTGCAAAAGGAACTGGGGCTGAGCTACCTGTTCATCGCCCACGATCTGCAGATCGTTCGGCACATCGCCGACCGGGTGGCCACCATGTACCTGGGCCGGGTGGTCGAGCTGGGCGGTTATGGCGATGTCTACGATCGCACGGCGCAGCCCTACACCCAAGCCCTGCTGTCGGCCGCGCCCGAGCTGCGCCGCAACGACGGCACCGACCGCGAACGGATCGTGCTGCAGGGAGACCCTCCCTCGCCCATCGACCCGCCGACGGGCTGCAGGTTCCACAACCGTTGCCCCATGGCCCAACAGATCTGCGCGAAGAAGGAACCGGAGCTGATCCGGATCAGCGACACCCATGTGTCGCGGTGCCACTTCGCACTGGATATCTCCGCCGGTTAACACACCGGCCCACCGGATCTTCCGCGCCTCCCAACGCCGAAGAACCCGCACCCCCCATCTATCTGCGATCGTACGTCCACCCGGACGTGGCGCCGCGGATGCCCCAATGAATGCGTCATTAAGGAGTAATTTCGTGGATCTCAAAGTAGGTGTCGTCGGCTTCGGCCTGCGCTCCGGTTTGTACAAGCACGCCCACCGTCCCGGTCAGGGCTCGGTGGTGGCCATGGTGTGTGACACCTCCGAACGCGGCCGTGCGGACGCCGCCGCCAAGTTGCCCGAGGCCGTGATCACCGCCGACCTCGACGAGCTGCTAAACGCGGGACTGGATGCGGTGCTGGTACTGACCCCCGATAACCAGCACGCGCTGGTTGCCAAGCGCACCCTTGAGGCCGGCATCGCCACGTTCTGCGAAAAACCGTTGGATGTCACCCTGGATGCCGTGGACGAGTTGCTGGAGACGGCCTTCAGCTCCGGAACCAGGCTCTACGTCGGACACAATATGCGCCACATGCCAGTGATCCGCCAGATGCGCGAGATCATCGAGTCCGGCGCCATCGGGACCGTGAAGGCGGTGTGGTGCCGACACTTTGTGGGCAACGGAGGGGACTACTACTTTAAGGACTGGCACGCGGAGCGCAAGAACACCACCAGCCTGCTGCTGCAAAAAGGTGCCCACGACATCGACGTGATTCACTGGCTGGCAGGTGGCTACACCGAGTCGGTCGCAGCGCTCGGGGACCTGGCGGTCTACGGCGCTGTCGAATCGCGCCGGGACAACACCGATCGGCGCATGGGGGACTGGTTCTCGCTGGAGAACTGGCCCCCGGCGGCGCAGCAGGATCTGAACCCGATCATCGACGTGGAAGACATTTCCATGATGCAGATGAAACTGGACAACGGTGTGTTGGCCTCCTACCAGCAGTGCCACTTCACCCCCGACTACTGGAGAAACTACACCGTCATCGGCACCGCCGGACGACTGGAGAACTTCGGTGACGACGCGGGCAACATCATCAAGGTGTGGAACACCCGCAGCCAGGACGGTTATGTTGATGCCGACATCGAGGTGGAGATCGAGGCGGTTGACGGTGGGCACGGTGGTGCCGATCCGCGCCTGATCGCCGAATTCTTGCGCTTCGTCAAGGAAGGCGGGCCGACGGATACCTCACCGGTGGCGGCCCGGGCGGCCGTTGCGGCGGGCGTGTTGGCCACCGAATCCCTGCGCACCGACGGTTCGGCCAGGTCCGTCCCGCCGCTCAGGGCGGAATTGTTGGCCTACTTCGCGGCTAACCAGGAGCGGGTGAACGCCTAGTTGGGCCACAGTTCGCGCCGTGCCGGGGGACAAGGGGCGCCTAAGACCTCAGGGCGGAGCATCATTTTTCGCTGAGCTCGGTCATGGCCTGGGTGATGGCGGTGAGAACTAGCTGCACACTGCGGCGGTGCATGGATTCGGGTCGCGCCAACAAATCGATGCGCCGCCGGTTGGCGATGCCTTCCAATGGCCGAAGGACGACGGAGCGACCGAGAGTGGATCCCGCGGTGTAGCGCGGAATGATGCCCAGCACGTCCCCGGCGGCGACGAGTGCCGCCACGGTTGCGTAGTCGTTGATGCGGTGGATGATCAGTGGTGCCGTACCAGTTACGGCACTGATGGCCGTGAGCACATCGGCGGGGGAGTACCCCTCGCGGCTGATCACCCAGCGCTCGCCGGCCAGATCCGCGGGGAGCAGGGTGTTTTTGGCAGCAAGTCGGTGTCCGGCCGGCAGCGCGATGTCCAACGGTTCGTGGGCGAGCGCGGAAACCACCACCTTGTTCTCGGGCCACGGAGGGGAGTGATCCATGCGGTGGGCCAGCACCAGGTCGTAGCGGGCCGTTAACGCGGGGAAATCCTGTTGGGCGACGTCCTCGTCGAAGAACTGCGGCACCGGTGCACCGTGGGCGTCCAATTTGGCCAGTAGGGGACCGAAGAGGGCCTGGCCCACGGAGTGGAATCCGGCGACGGATACCGGGGCGGCCGGGCTTTCCTGAAACTCGCCGATCGCCGCGCGTGCTGCGGCCAGCGACGAGATGACCGAGGCGCCGGCAGCTGCCAGCACCTCACCTGCCTCGGTGAGGACCAGATTCCGGCCTTCCTTGCGCGTCAGTGGCACCGCAATGTTGCGTTGGAGCAAGGCCAATTGCTGGGATACCGCCGATGGTGTGACGTAGAGGGCGCTGGCTACGGCCTTGACCGAGCCAAGATCGCCCAGTTCGCGCAGGATCTGTAACTGATGGACTTCCATGTAGTAAATACTAAATCGTTGATTGAGAAACCTGCGTATCTTCTAAGGTATCGCGGGCGTGCACTTGATGTCAGACTGGATTCGCATTGACCATGAACGCGCAGCACGCGCCGCAAGTGAGGAACCCCCACCGATGAAGGCACTGTACAAATCCGGACCACACGCCGGATTCGAACTTGTTGACCGTCCCGAACCCATCGCCGGCTTCCACGACGTTAAAATCCGCGTGATGACCGCCGGGATTTGCGGCACCGACCTGCACATCCAGGCCTATGACGACGCGGCCAAGGCCATGATCAAGGCACCGATGATTCCGGGTCACGAGTTCTACGGCGAGGTCGTCGAGATCGGCGAAAACGTCTCCACCGTGAAGGTCGGTGATCGCGTGTCCGGCGAGGGCCATGTGGTTTGTGGCATGTGCCGAAACTGCCGAGCAGGACGCCGCCAGATGTGCATCAACACCGTCTCGGTGGGTGTTCAGCGTGATGGCGCGTTTGCCGAATACGTGGTGATCCCCGAGGCCAACGTCTGGGTCCACCACGACGAATCCATCACCCCGGAACTTGGCGCGATCTTTGATCCCTTCGGCAATGCGGTACACACCGCGCTGTCCTTCCCGCTGGTCGGCGAGGACGTGCTGATCACCGGTGCTGGCCCCATCGGGCTGATGGCTGTGGCCGTCGCCCGCCATGCCGGTGCGCGCAAGATCGCCATCACCGACGTCTCCCCGCAGCGCCTAGAACTGGCTCGCGGCATGGGCGCGGACATCGCCATCGACGTGGCCAAGACCCGCATCAAGGATGCCCAGCGCGAATTGGGCATGCGTGAGGGCTTTGACTTCGGCATGGAAATGTCCGGACACCCCACGGCCCTGCCGGAAATGATCGAGAACATGAACCACGGCGGCCACATCTCGATGCTGGGACTGCCCTCCAGCTCCATCAACATCGACTGGGGCAAGGTCGTCACCCACATGCTCACCCTCAAGGGCATCTACGGCCGCGAGATGTTCGAGACCTGGTACGCCATGAGTGCCATGCTCACCTCCAACCCGGTGCTGCGCGAACGCATCTCCTCCGTGGTCACCGACTACCTGCCCGCCACGCAATGGGAAAAGGGCTTCGACGCCGCCCGCTCCGGCCACGGCGGCAAGGTCGTCCTGGACTGGACCGTCTTCTAAACCACCGACGCATCCGGCCACCACCGGCACACACGAAGATTCGAAATACTCCCGAGGGGAACCTACACAGATGTATACCTTGATGAAAGACGAACTGGCCGCGGAATTGGTGCAATTGCGCACCGACGGATTGTTCAAGTCCGAACGCCACATCGATTCGGCCCAGTCGGCCCATATCTCCGCCGGGGAGCTCGGCGCCGAGGCCAAACAGGTCCTGAATTTCTGCGCTAACAACTACCTGGGGCTGGCCGATGACGAGCGCATCATCAACGCCGCCAAGGGCGCGCTGGAAACGCGTGGCTTTGGCATGGCCTCGGTCCGCTTCATCTGCGGCACCCAAGATCTGCACCTGGAACTGGAATCTGCCGTCTCCGCGTTCTTGGGCACCGAAGACACGATTCTGTTCTCCAGCTGCTTTGATGCCAATGGTGGTGTCTTCGAGTCGCTCTTCGGTGCACAGGACGCCATCATTTCCGATGCCCTGAACCACGCCTCGATCATCGACGGCATCCGCTTGTCCAAGGCCGCGCGCTTCCGCTACAAGAACCAGGACATGGCCGACCTGGAGATCCAGCTGCAGGCCGCCGCCGCGCTGAACGACGGGGCGGGTGCCCGGCGCACCATCATCGTCACCGATGGCATCTTCTCGATGGACGGCTACCTGGCACCGTTGGCGGCCATCTGCGATCTGGCGGACAAGTACAACGCGCTGGTCATGGTCGATGACTCCCACGCCGTGGGCTTCATGGGGGCCACCGGTGCCGGTACCCCCGAACACGCTGGCGTCTCGGATCGGGTAGACATCTACACCGGAACATTCGGCAAGGCGCTGGGCGGGGCATCGGGCGGATACGTCTCGGGCCGCGGCGAGATCGTGGCCATGCTGCGGCAGAAGGCGCGCCCCTACCTCTTCTCCAACTCGATGCCGCCGGCCATCGTTGCTGCGACGCTCAAGGCACTGGAACTGGTGGAGGGCTCCGGAGAGCTGCGCGAAAAGCTTTTTGCCAATGCTGCGCTCTTCCGCACGCGCATGACCGAGGAAGGCTTTGACCTGCTCGAGGGCGAGCACGCCATCATCCCGGTGATGTTTGGGGATGCGGTGAAGGCCGCCGAGGTGGCGTCCAAGATGCTGGAGCACGGTGTCTTTGTCACCGCGTTCAGCTTCCCGGTGGTACCCAAGGGAGCGGCGCGTATTCGTGTGCAGCTCTCGGCCGCCCACTCGGCCGAAGATATTGAAGCCTGTGTGCAGGCGTTTATCGCCAGCCGCTAAGAACAAAGCCAAGGATCGCCGGCACTCCCTGCTTGAGGGAGTGCCGGCGATCTTGGGTTAAGCAGGCGCATTCGAACCGCGAACCCTAAGTGATTGCCTAGCCCTTACCGAGCGTCGATCCTGCCTGGGACTTGGCAGGCTTGCTCGAAGAATACGAGGCTAGTTTGGATCCGGCCTTGGAAAGCTCGGCTTTTGACGGCTTAGTCGATTTACCCATGTTTTACCGCCTCTGCGGGGTTTCCTGCCATTGGTGCAGATATGGCACACCCCACGGGGTAGCGCAGACGCCTTGAAGTTGAGCAATGAGACCGTTGGCTGTTCATGGACATTCGGTGGCGCCTCGGTATCGTTTTGATGGTCCGATCGGGGTGTTCTCATTCCGAGAACTGGGACACGAGCCCCTTCATCTGGTGGCTGCAATGTGCGTTTTTGGAACGGTGCGTGGAGAACATCGTGAATGGGAATTGGAAACCAATCACAACACGGTCAGAAGGACTTGGAATGCAAGCGGTGCCTGCATTCCAAGTCCTTTGAGAAGACGCCTCTTAAACGATGACCGGGCTTCTTCATAACTACTCAGAGGGGTAACGCTAAACCGCCGAAACGATCCATATCACCAAGGCAATGGCCACCAGAACGCCCACGATTGTCCATACAAGATTGCTTCCGCGCATCGACTTATTTCCGTTCTCTCCGTTGTTACTTCTCACTACGGTTGCAGGAGAAGGCCTTCACTATAGCGGTACCTGCGGTACCAGAACCACAATTCAGAGCAGTTTTACCAGTCTGGAAATTCCCGCCGGAGTACGGGCTTTGAGTCGAGAGAGCGAGTCCTCTAACGCCGCCGATCTGCCCTCCGGTGGCGGCACCCGAGCAGGGTTCAGCGCAACAGTGTCTGCCCACGCCTTGATGTCCGGCTCTGACCCGAAGGAGATTGCTGCGCGCGTGCCCAGAACTTGCATCTTTGCCCACGTCCCCAACGAGTTGGGGTACGGCGTTGACGGGCAGAGTCGGTTCTTTTCGGCGTCGTGATCGCGCGTCGCTTCCACATACCCGGCCAGCGCCGCAGCAAAGCACGGGAACCCGGCCCTGATTGGCTGCAACGTGATCACCGACGGTGCCCAGATGGGGATCGTCGGAGGGTAGCGCAGCCCCGAAGCAGCGCAGTGCACGACCAGCGCGTCCTGGGATATCTGGAGAGACCCTTCGTCCAAGATGATGCGACCGCGCTCGATCAACCTGACATGCCCCAGCCGTACCACATGCTCTATTGAACGCAGCTTTTCGAGCTCCCAGCGGGCGAGGGTCGGTGTCTTCGCCATCGTGGGCGTTACCGAGGTGTCGATTCGAATCATGACGCCAGCATCCTCAAGCCTGAGGAAAAGATGCTCCAACGATGTTGCCCCTGCCGCAGCCTCCATGGTGTCGGCAGCCATGCCGAGGAACACCTCCGGATCCGGTTGGACCACTGCGCGGTTGAGCATCCATGGATCGCGCGGGCGAACCCAGCAAATCGCGGATTCATCTACGCCATGAGCCAGTAACCAGATGCAGGCATCGGTTGCTGTTTTGCCCGATCCGACGATGACATATTGGCTCGGCGCATCCATGGTGCGGGCGAGGTTATTGACCGGAATCATCCGGACGTCGGCCGCGAGTCCGAATCGTGGTGGTGTCACCGCAGGAATATCGGGAGCGAGGTAGCGTGCATCAACAATTTTGCACTTGGATGGCACCTCCGTTATTCGGCCGGAGATATGCGAAACAACGCTTCGATCGGCAACGTATTCGCAGTTGTTGTAGAACTCGACGCGGCCCGAGCTCGCCATCCGATCGTTGAAGATGTGGGCATAGTAGGCACAAATCTCCGACACATCGGCCCGATCATGCAGACCAGCCTCGGGCCCGAACTGCTGCACCCGACCATCACCGAGCTGTGTTGATGCCACCCCGTAAAAAGCTGATGCCTGATGCAGACGGGCAAATGGATAGGCATCCAGCCAGTGCCCACCAGGGGCATGGCGCCGGTCGACCAATGCGACGCGCACATCGGCGTGATCAATCAGCGCGTCGGCGAACGCCATACCCATGGCACCAGCCCCAACCACGAGGTAGTCGGCCTGCACAAAGTGCGTCATGAACTAATTGAAACACCGCAACACCGAAGTATCCATGGGTCCGAAAGTAAACCCAGATGTCCTATTTTCGCGTTCCGGCAAGCTCGTCTTGCACCTGAGGATGAATAGCCAAAATGACGGGACAAGCCGCTCACCATTGAGCTCCTTGCCGGCCCTAATCGTTCCTAGATCAACGCGTTTGAGCGCACCTCACGATTTTGCTATTCAATGAACTGCCGTAATACGGGACACCAAAGAGCGCGGCTGCCTCAACTCGCGCGCACTGGCTATAGGCTGTGCAGAGAACTCGCGCCGGTGGCCCAAAAAATGAATCGTCGCGCGCAAAATGACGAACATTGGAGAGCGCATGACACCCGGTGAAGAAGAAGCTGATCGGGGTTATCTAGCCAAGCTGGTGTTGCCGGGCGGCAAAGAACCCGACCCGCGCTTCACCTTAGCCAATGAGCGCACGTTCTTGGCCTGGATTCGCACGTCGCTCGCCTTCCTAGCCGGTGGCATTGCGTTGGAAGTCTTTGCCTCTCCAGCATTTCCAGGATCTTTGCGCACCGGAATCTCACTGCTCCTGATCATTATGGGGATCCTGATAAGTGCCGGGGCCGCGTTGCGATGGCGACTCATTGAATCGTCGATGCGCCACAACAAACCTCTCCCACTGCCGCTCCTGATCCCGTTGTTGGGTCTTGGTGGAGCCATTGCCGCAACTATTGTGGCGGTGCTGATAGCGACCAGTTCATGAATCGTTCCGGGGCCGTCCCCACGCACAACGACTCGGGGTTGCAACCCGAGCGGACGATTATGGCGTGGGGCAGGACCACGATGTCTCTCTGCGTGGCCGGGCTGATCTTCTTACGCTGGTTACCGCACTACGGACTGTCCGTCCTGTTGATGGTGGCCCTCTGCCTGTCCTTGGCGGGCGGCATCTATTTCACACAACGTAAACGCTATGCCCGTGCATCAGCGGGCGTGCGCGATGAACGTATTCACGCCGACGCGGTGGCGGTGACTTCCATGACCGCCGTGGTGTTTACTTTGGGCGTCGTCGGAATCATTGTGGTGCTCGGAAACCAGTAAATTCCTCAGCTGCTCCAGGAGATGCCGTGGGTGCCCCGCTGCATCCGTGATGCCCAGCTGCACGTGGGTGATAATTCCTGCCGAAACCACGAGCGTACTGCGTACGTAGAGTCTCTCGGAATCGAATTCGAAGGTGGGAAGTCCCAAGGCCGATACCAAGGTGAATTCGGGATCCGAAAGGAGGGGATAACCCAGATGAAGACGCTCCGCGGCCTCCTGTTGGTACTCGCTGTGCTGGCTAGATAGGCCCAGAAGTGAGTATCCGATGGCGGCGAAGTCACTCGCCAAGTCGCGGAACTCGCAAGACTCTGCGGTGCATCCTTTGGCGCCGGGAACCATCGACCATTGGGGTGCTTCGGCGACATCTGGCCGTCCCGTTTTGGGGTAAATGAACAAAATGAAAGAACTGGCGGGGAACTCTCTGGCCGTGAACCTCGTGCCGTCGGTGGAGCGGAATGCACCGTCGGGAAACGCCGTACCGATCATTTGGCGTGTTGCTAGGTCTAGATCGGAGTTCATGGGATCAGTATCCCATTCTCCGGTCTTCTGATTCCGTCGAGGCTATCCGTGTCTGTCGGCCTGGTTGGCGGGCTCATCCAGAAGACGCAAGTACACGTTGCTCGGTGGCGGAAGGCGCTAGGGACTTTTGCGGCTTTTGTCAGGTAAATCAAAGGTTGACCAGTAAAAGTAACTGTGACACGGACTCTTGCGTCAGCGGTGTTGCCGACGCGCCGGGGCATTTGTGCTCAGCGACGGTTCGACTTCACATAGACTGACGCCAGAGCCAGCCGAGTATTTTCTGCACCAGTAGATGTACCGTGCGACCACAGAATTTCCAGTCCACAAGATTGAGGAATGTCCATGAGTTTTGGTACGTTGAGCCCGTTTGTGTCGCCCACAGTCCAGCTGACCCAACTGTTTGATGCACCCGATATTGAGGTGTTCGCCAAGTTAGATTCCCTCCAACTCTCGGGCAGCACCAAGGAACGAACGGCCGCCAGCCTCATTGACGGACTCCTGGACTCGGGACGTCTGGCCGAAGGCGGAATGATCGTGGAGTCCACGTCGGGAAATCTTGGAATGGCTTTGGCACGACAGTGCGTCGTTCGGGGCATCAAATTTGTTGCCGTGGTTGACCAGAATGCCAACGCCTCGGCACTTGAAATCATGCGTGCCTTTGGCGCCGCCATCGATGTGGTCCCCACCCCGCCGGACGGAAACAAGTTGTCGGCCAGGAGGAAGCGGGTTGAGCAACTACTGGCCGAACACCCCGGCGCTGTCACGACGAACCAATACGGTTCCTTGGATAACCCCGCGGCACATTTCTCCTCGACGATGCCGGAGATCATTGAGGCGATGGACGGACGGCTGGACATGCTTTTTGTCGCCACCAGTACCACCGGGACACTGCTGGGATGCCAAAACTACATCAGGCACCATCAGCTGAAAACGAAGATCGTTGCGGTAGATTCACTCGGCTCGGTGTTATTCGGCGGCGAGTCAGGAACCAGGTCTTTGCCGGGACTCGGTGCGGGAATCGTCCCGGAGCTGGCGCTGGCGGCAGAGCCCGACATCGTCTGGCGCATCGAGGAGCTTGAGATGGTTGCGGGGTGCAAACTACTTGCGCAACGAGAGGGGATCCTTGCAGGGGCCTCCACCGGGGCAATCGTCGCGGCCATGAGCCGCCAACTGCCGTCCATACCCGCCGGATCTAGAATCGCATTCCTCGTCCACGACTCCGGGGTTCCCTACCTGCATACGGTATACAACGACACGTGGGTGCAGGAAAACCTCGCCGGAAAAACCACGGTTAAGGCGGGCTTCGGAACCACAAGCGCAGGGGTGTTGTGACTCGGATTGCCATGATCGGCGGCGGACCCAAGACGCTGTTCGCCCTGCTCGAACTCCATGATGTGCTGTCCCCGGAACGGGCCGGAACACTGCACGTTGACGTGTACGATCCGCATCCGCCCGGTGCCGGACGAGTTTGGCAAAGTGGACAGCCCGAGGTCCTGCGGCTCAATGTCGCCTCACGGATCGTCGACGCCAGCTCAAGGCTGAACGATCAGAATTTCGGTACATGGGCAGCATGCAACGCCCCGCAGTACATGAACGACACATATCCGCCGCGTGCAGTGGTGGGCCGATACCTGAGCGAACAATTCCGCACTCTCTCGGAACAGGGGAACATGGAGTTAAATCACGTCCCCCTCGTGGTGCTTGCCGTGGTCCGGGATGTAGCGGGCTGGCAGGTGCACACCGCGGAAGGCGCGGAGTTCTACGATGAAGTGGTACTGGCCACGGGTCACGGTTTGTCCGACGAGCCGAGCGCGGAGGAGATTCCCACGGCTCAAAATGCAACGCCGCTCATCGGCGACTACGGATCGCTCACCGAGGCGCGGATTCCGCCAGGCGGTCGCGTTCGCCTCCGGGGTGCAGCCCTGACCGCTTATGACGTTGCCCTGCTACTTACCGAAGGCCGTGGTGGTCGCTGGGAAACGGACACCACGGATGGAACCGGCTCCCTGCGCTATCTAGCCAGTGGGCGAGAGCCGTCCAGAATCATCATGACCTCGCGCACGGGGTTGCCCATGGATCCTAAACCCGAGTCGATTCCTCCGGAAATCGTTGAACTCATCCGGTCGCGTGCTCAACAACTTCGCCGATGGGGGAGTGATCTGGCTACTGCCACCGAGACCACTACCCACAAGATGGACGGGTTGTGGCGGATCCTGCTTGACGCAGCCGCGGACTGCGCCGCAATGGCTGGGCTGAGGACCTCAAAACTTCAGCTGTGGCGCACCGCGCTGACCGGTCGATCGGCGGAGATGAGGACCGGTGACGGCTTGGACGGGTTCTGGCGGCGTAGTCTCGCGGTCAATGGGGGAGCAGCGGAGCCCACCACACGTTGGGTGTGGGCTCGAGTGTGGTCGGGACTCTACGCTCATCTCGTTGTGGCCGTCGACAGGGTTCGGTGGGAGCCGCGGCAGCGCAAACTCTTTGATCGGATCGCACGGAATTTCGAGCGGATGGCCTTCGGGCCCCCGGAGCGCACGGTGCAGCGGCTGGTGGCACTCTTTGAGGCTGGACTGTTGGCACAGGAGAGAACCGCGGTGGACGTAGATCATCACGCAGAAATAGTTGTTGATGCTCTGACTCCGACGCCAGGGATTCTGCCGAAGCCCGGCGATGCGGCGAAAGCATCACTGTATGCAGACCTGCTCGAGGCGGGAGAAATTTCGGTCCGCAGCGGAGAACGCGGACTGCTGACCGACCTCGACGGGACCTGTTTAGATACTCGGGGGCAGCGTAACGAATCCTTGACCGCTCTTGGCCGGCCCACCGAAGGACCCACCCTGGGCCACGACACCCTGAACAGATCCTTACATGAGGAGCCCCGACGTTGGGCCCGAAGAATTGCCAGCCAGCTACCGCTGCCCGCCACCTCACTAAGCGAGTGCCAATGAAAACGATGATGCAGGGGATAGCGCCCCTTACCGCCCGGCTCGAACCGTGGATGGAGTCGGTGATGGCCGATACGCAGCTCTGCGCGGAACTGCTTGAGCGCCACGGATCACCCCTCAATTTGCACAACTTTTCCGCCATGGACCGCAACGTTGCGGAGTTACGCGCAGCGGCGGCGAATCACGACATTACGTTCCAGATCTATCTGGCCCGGAAGGCGAACAAGACGCTCGGTGCAGTAGAACAGGCGGCGGCCAGTGACTGTGGGATCGATGTGGCGAGCCTCAACGAGCTACGCCAAGTCTTGGACGCGGGCGTGCCGGGCGAGAAAATCGTTCTCACCGCGGCCGTGAAATCAACGGCGCTGCTTCGCCTGGCGGTCACCAATGACGTGGTCATCAGCCTGGATAACTACGACGAGGCTACCGAACTTCTGGGGCTAGAACCCATTGCCGGTAAACCACTGCGCGTGGCCCTGCGACTTGCGTCGGATGATCCAGGAATCCCGCCCACCCGCTTTGGCCTCAAAGCCGGGCACTGGCTCAATGATCTGAAAACGTTGGATGCTCACCAGCGCCTGAAGATCGAAGGCATCCATTTCCATCTCAATGGTTATGACCATACTCAGCGCGCAATTCTTATCGTGGAGGCACTGAGCTTCATCGAGCGGCTGCGGATGTTGGGCCACCGGCCGAGCTTCATTGACATGGGTGGTGGCATCCCGATGTCCTACCTCGAAAGTGCGGCGCAGTGGGATCAATTCTGGTCGGATCTTTCCGCCCTTCCGGCAGGGAATGAGGAACTGACCTGGAAATCCGACCGATTGGGTGCCCACGGTCCGGTGCCAAGCGCCGCCGTATACCCATATCACCAGTCACTGGTTCGCGGGCCATGGTTGGATCGTCTATTGCGCTCTCGACCCGATGGTCAGCCGTTATCCATCGCGGATCGGTTGCGCAGCCAGAACATCGAATTGCGGTGTGAACCGGGGCGGTCTTTGCTTGATGGCTGTGGCATCACGCTCGCCAGCGTCGCCTTCAGCAAAAGCCGCAGTGACGGGGTGCCGTTGGTTGGCTTGCATATGAATCGAACCCAATGTCGTTCCACCTCGGCAGATTTCCTGCTGGACCCCATTCTGCTGCAGGCCGCCGAGCCAGCGCGGGAACGTTCACCTCTCAGCGGCTTTTTGGTGGGCGCCTATTGCATCGAGGAGGAGCTGCTGTTGCGCAGGCGATTCAATTTTCCCCACGGTGTTGCGCCGCGGGACATCGTGGTCTTTCCCAACACGGCCGGCTATTTGATGCACATCGTGGAGAGCGCGTCGCACCAGTTGCCGCTCGCCGCCAACCTTCGTTGGGATGGCCAGGACTGGGTACCCGATGCCATTGATGAGCTCGTGTGACATCGCGGCTGGTGCCCGCAGCAGATTCGGTTGCGCCGGAAGTGTTCTCTAGGCCTTGACTCGGAGAGTGGTCGAAGGGAGGCTCGATACAGACACTGAGCCACTTTGTGCCCTGGCACCGATATCGGCCAGCTCGTGGCGCAGCAGATCTTCATCCGTGCACCACGATTCGAGGAGAGCACCATGAATCACCCATTTAACGAGCTGCTCACGAGACAGCTCGGCAACGAATTTGCCGCTTCCCAGCAGTACATCGCCATCGCCAGTTGGTTTGATGGACAGGATCTGCCGCGGCTGGCCAAACACTTTTACCGGCAGTCGTTGGAGGAGCGGAATCACGCCATGATGATGCTCCAATACATGCTGGACCGGGGCATTAAAGTGGAGATTCCAGGCATTGAACCGGTGCGCAACGACTTCGGATCGGCCGAGGAACCGTTGGTGCTAGCGCTGGCCCAAGAGGTTGAGGTGACTGATCAGATCAAGGCGCTGTTCGCTGCAGCCCGGGCCGAGAATGACCCGCTGGGTGAACAATTCATGCTCTGGTTCCTCAAGGAGCAGGTCGAAGAGGTCGCCTCGATGTCCACGCTGCTGAATGTCGCCCGCCGCGCCACAAACGTCTTTGACGTTGAGACGTTCCTGGCCCGCGAGCGTGTGGGTGATGGAGGCCGGTCCCGCTCTCCGGTGGAGGACTCCGGTTCGCCGGCACCAGCCGGGGGAGCGCTCTAACCCGGGAACTTCGGAAAGCGCTCAGATAGCGGTGGTTGTTCCGTACACGGTGTGTGGAACAACCACCGGAGAACTTATGTGCGGCTGATGATATCGACGGATATTTCCACGGCAGGGACCGTCCCCTGGTTTTCTAGCCAATGCGTGGTGGTGCTGTCTTCCGGCCAACCCACACCGGGCCCATAGTGGGTGGCAACTCCATCTCGGTGATCGGTGATCGTGCCCTGCAGGATATTCACCACTCCGGGTCTGCCTTGATGGTCATGCAGTGGACCGAAGACGCTTCCGGGGGCCATGGTGATTCTGCGCATCCGAAGTTCTCTTCCGGCCATCCCCGGAATTTCCGGCCCTAAATCAACACTTGTTAAGAGCTCGACCGTGACTCTCGTGTTCACCATGATCTGTGAGCATCGTCGTTGCCTTTCCGCGCTTCGGATACTCACATGGTTGACTTCAGGTTTGGAAGAGTCAAGCACCCATGAGGCGGACCCCGGCAGAACTAGGAAACCGTTCAGAGCAGCACCGCGCCCCGGCGGAATCGGTCTATTGGCCTCAGACATCCGCGGAGACCATTGATCGTGGGGTGCTGACGAAAGTAGTGACAGCACAATCGAGGGGGCCGCATGGTTCGTTTCACTGACGGAACGCCCCTACGAATGCCCGCCCAGTAGCGGAGAATAAGCCGTTTAGCTCGACCAGAGGGCTATCAAAGCGCCAAGCGAGGTGCTAGTTTCGTCAAAAGAACCGCGTCTGAATCCTGATCTTTGACGGCACCAAATGCACCCCCGTGAGCAGGAGTTGCTCACGGGGGTGGGCACGGGCACAGGAACGGAGATGAGGGTGAACAAGCTTTGCGCGGGACCGGCAGCAGCGTCCGAAAGTAGGGACTCATGAACGTCTCACCACTGATCTGGGTCATCACGATCATAGCGATTTTGGCGTTACTCGCCTTTGACTACTTTTTCCATATCCGCAAGGCGCACGTGCCAGCGCTGAAGGAAGCGGGAATCTGGTCCTCCATCTATGTCGGCATTGCCGTGATCTTCGGAGTCTTGGTGTTCATCTTCGGTGGCGTGACGATGGGTTCCGAGTATTTTGCCGGGTACATCACCGAAAAGGCGCTGTCGGTTGATAACCTCTTTGTCTTCCTCATCATCATCGCCAGTTTTAAGGTGCCCAGGGAGGACCAACAGAAGGTATTGCTCTTTGGTATCGTCTTCTCACTGCTCGCGAGAACCGGCTTCATCTTCCTCGGAGCGGCACTGATCAACAGCTACGCATGGGTGTTCTACGTTTTTGGCCTGATCCTGCTGATCACCGCCGGCAACCTTCTCAAGCCGGGGGATCATGAGGCCGATCAGTCCAATAACTTCATCATGCGTCTGGCCAAGCGGTTTATGCATACCACCGATCATTTTGACGGCGACAAGCTATTCACCGTTCACAACGGAAAACGCGCGCTCACCCCGATGCTGCTGGTGATGGTGTCCATCGGTGGGACAGACATCCTGTTCGCTTTGGACTCCATTCCCGCCATCTTCGGACTGACGCAGAATGTCTACATCGTTTTCACTGCCACGGCGTTTTCCCTGATGGGACTGAGGCAGCTCTACTTCCTGCTGGACGGATTGCTGGACCGCCTGATCTACCTTTCCTACGGTTTGGCCGCCATCTTGGCCTTCATTGGTGTGAAACTGGTGCTCCACGCCCTGCACGAAAATAATCTGCCGTTCATCAACGACGGGGAACCGATCCCGGTGATTGAGATCAGCACCGGATTATCCCTCAGCGTCATCATCGGCGTGCTGCTGCTGACCGTCATCGCCTCCCTGCTGAGCAAGGCAGGAAAAGCTCAAACAGCCATCAACAGTGCCAGACGGCATGCCGTGAACTACATCGACCTCGGCTATACCGCCGATCCCATGGAGCGCGAACGCATCTACCGATTGCTCACCGCCGAGGAATCCCAGATTCTGACGATGGACCCCAAGTACCGCAACAAGGCCAAGGATGTTGCCACGATTCGTCAGCAGGTGGCAGAGGCGCACCGCCTGCACGCGGAGTACGACAAGAGATAACCGCTGGCGTCGACGATTCACACCACTCACCACGACGAAGACGAAGGAGTACGGGATCATGAGCAC
The DNA here is from genome assembly GCF_019285735.1 of Paeniglutamicibacter sp. Y32M11. Taxonomy (GTDB): domain Bacteria; phylum Actinomycetota; class Actinomycetes; order Actinomycetales; family Micrococcaceae; genus Paeniglutamicibacter. The sequence goes on from NZ_CP079107.1 coordinate 995,425, forward strand.
CGAATCAGCATCTGCCTTCCCACACCACGAACCGGAACCCGCTCCAGCAGGCAGCATCGTGGTGGGTCATGACGGATCCAAGGGGGCCGAGGACGCGCTGTCCATGGCGTTAGAACTGGCCGAAGAACTCAAGCTGCCCGTGGTGGTGGCACGCGCCTGGTCCATCTCCACGGCGCCACGTCCAGCGGAATGGACGTTCGGCTACGTGCCGGCCTGGGAGGAATTCACCGCGGCTGTGCAGCACGAATTGGAAAACAAGGTGCGTCCGTTCGCCGAAAAACACCCCACCGTAGTCATCAGCTACGAACCGGTCCACGCACCAGCGGTCAAGAGCCTGATCACCATCTCGCGTGACGCGCGCATGCTGGTGCTGGGAACCCGCGGACGCGGCGGTTTAGCGGGAATGCTGTTGGGTTCGGTCAGCGAGCAGTGTGTCCGCCACGCCTTATGCCCGGTGTTGGTGGTGCGCTCCAAATCCTGAGCAAAAGGCAGCTGGCATCTGTGATGCCAGCTGCCTCGGACTTAGTTGGCCTCGTCTCGGGACTGTTCCGGATCATTGAGAATCCGATAGCCGAGTTCCGGATCAAAGCCGTGAATTTCGCGCGTATCAAGGACATCCATGAAGGAGAGGATCTCCTTGGTGAAGACTTGGCCCGGAACCAGTACCGGGAAACCCGGTGGGTAGGGTGTCACGAATCCTGCGGATACCACTTCCTCGCCGGTCAAAACCCGCTCGGTGATTTCCTTCGGCATCAGGTAGCTGCAGGTGCCGTCCTTGTAGGTGGTGAAATAGGCGGTGCGCAGGTCGCCGTCGATCGTGTCCCCGCCACGGCGGAAACGATCCGCGAACCGGCTGAAGTCCGGCAGCGGGGGCGGCGTACTGCTCAGTGCCGCTACCGTGCGGGCCCGCGCCTTGAGCGCGGACGGTCCGAGATCTGCCTGCTGGGCATCAAAGTGTTCCGCCAGCTTGACCAGAACGTCGAGTAGATAGGCGACGGCACTGCGTGAGGTCCCGATGTTTGTCATGAATAGCACGGTGTTTCGGGAGGTCTTATTAACCTGAATCCCGTGCAGGTCCATCAGGTACTTGTGTTTAAACGTGTCACCGTCAACCCCCGTGCGCCCGATATGCAGGGTCAGGCGACTTGGGTCGACCACGAATTCGTCGGTCCTCCAGGCTTCGTCCATGGCGGCGATGCCGTCACGCAGCGGCATGGGACGCGTGGTTTCTCGGTACTCCTCGGGGATCAAATCGTGGGTGGTCAGGACCTTGAAATACTTTTTGAGCAGGGGGTGGCGAGCTACTGCTTGGGCCACCGACTGCGCCAGGTAGGCCTGACGTTGGACCAGCTCGTAACCCTCCAGCACGGCCTGGCGACGGCCGATGTCCAGGGAGGCCAGGATCTGGTAGTTCGGCGAGGTGGAGGTATGGGTCATGTACGCGGCGCTGAACGTTTCCTGATTCTGGCTGCTGAAGTCCTGATCATAAACGTGGATCATCGAACCCTGGCGCAATGCGGTCAGGGTCTTATGCGTTGACTGCGTCGCGTACACGCGCAACCTGGCCACCTTGGGGTCCGGCAGCAACCGGGTGGAGAGCCACAGCTCGTCATCGAGGGGTTCACCGGTGGACTGATCAAAGAGCGTGGCCCGCTGGGCTTCGGCCCGGGCGATGTAGGCCGGATCCTGGAAGCTCTCCTCGAGCGTTGCCGCCGCGGACATGGCGGTGCGCCGCCGGTAGATGGGGTGGAAGGTGGCGAAGGCGAACCATGCCTCGTCCCAGAGGAAGACCAAGTCTGGCTTGATGGCCAGGCATTCCTCCATCACGCGTTGGACGTCATAAACGATGCCGTCGAAGGTGCAGTTGGTCAGCGTGATCATCTTGACCTCGTCCAGGCGACCGGCCCGACGGTAATCAAGCAGCATGCCCTTCAGCGTCTTGAGTGGTACGGCTCCGTAGAAGGAGAACTCGTCCAGCGGATAGGCATCCACGTAGGCAACCTGGGCGCCAGCGAGCATGAGGGCGTAGTGGTGGGACTTGTGGCAATTGCGGTCGGCGATGACCACATCTCCCGGTGCCAGGATGGATTGGTGCACGATCTTATTGGCCGTGGACGTGCCATTGGTGACGAAGTAGGACCGGCGGGCACCGAAGGCCCGAGCGGCGAGAACCTGGGCATCACGAATGGTGCTACGCGGGTCAAGCAAGGAGTCAAGTCCGCCGGAGGTGGCGGAGGTTTCGGCATGGAGCAGGTTCAGTCCGTAGAACTCGCCCATGTCCTTGATCCACCGGGAGTTCACCACCGAGCCGCCGCGAGAGATGGGCAGGGCGTGGAAGACGGCAGCAGGCCTGCGGCTGTGTTGTTGCACGGCGTCGAAGAACGGAGTTCGGAAGCGGTCTTCAACACCCTTGACGAGGGAGAGATGCAATTCCATGGACTCTTCGCGGCGGAAGAGGCGCACAAACCGGCGATTTATGGAGCCCGCCAACTCCTCGATGGAAACGTCCGCCACCAGGTACAGATCAAGTTCCGGGCGCAGCTCCTTGAGCTTGTCGGCTAGGGCCAGGATGCGCGCCTTGGGGGCGTAGGTGGAGATATCCGGGCTGATGAAACCGTCCAAGAACTTGCGAAGGTCTTCACCCGGGGTGTGCCTGGCGGGCACGGTGAAGCCTGGGCGCAAAATGCAGGCCTGGATGGTGGGGTTCAGCAAGACGGCAATCAGCGCGTCCTCAAGGCTGGGCACCACATTGATTTGGTAGATGAACCGGTCAGATTCCCGACGCTGGCCATCCATCTCGGCAATGAGTTCCTCACGCACCGTGGCCGAAACATCGTCAATAACCAGAACCTCAAAGCGAGGTCGTCGATCGGCAATGGCGAGGGCCCCGGGCTCGGCAGCTTCCATCTGCGGATCGGACGAGGTAATTTTACCCTCGAGTTCATGACGGAACCGGGTAAATCCGCGGGTTACCGTCTCAATGAGCTTGAGCGCGGAGTTGAAGTCGCCCTCTTGGATCAGGGCACGAAGTTCGAGGACATGCGCCTTGCCCGGCACTGCCCAGTAGGTTTCCACCGCCTCCAGAACGCGCAGCTGTCGCATAACCTCGGCGAGCAGTCCGCGTTCTGAATTTCCGGGGTCACTGGTTCCCGGCAGCGCCTTTGCTGCGTAGCCCAGGTATTCCCATGCGTCGGTGCGCAGGCGCCAAACGCTGGAAGGTGTTGCATATTCGTCGGTATCGGATTTGGCCATTGGGGCTTTCACTTCTGTTCTATTCCTAGGGCGGGCCAGCAAGGGAGCGTCGTGGGTCCAACGCGCTATTTCAGTCTCCCGAGTAAGGATTTGGGTGTACTCGAGGGACGGAGAATAAGGGCAGGTACGACGGGTGTTCGGGGTCCACGGGGAAGGGTGCTTCGCCCGGTTGCTCAGAATCGGGAGCGACGTTGCTCGCGACCTGTTGCGCGGTGGTGGGGTCGAAGGGTTGCTCGACCGGTTGTTCGGCGGGTTCCACGGTGGTGGTGCCGAATGGCTGCATGGTTGGTGATTCGAGGGGTAACACGACCGGGAGGTCGAAGGATTGCGCAGCGGCTGCCGGTTCGAAGGGCTGCTCAACGGCTGGTTCGCCGGGTTGCGCGATCGGTGGTTCATCAGGCTGCATGGCTGCTGGTTCGACGGGCGGCTCGAGGGCGGAATCCGCGGGGTGGTCGGCTACCGGTTCAGCAGGCTGCGCAGCGGTGGCAGCGAAGGGCTGCTCCACTTCCGTTTCGGCAGATTGCTCTGCGGTGGAATCGGCCGTCTGCTCGGTCAAGAGAGTCTTTGAGATTGCGTCGAACGCACGCAGGGTAGAGAAAAGCTTGAAGGCATCCTGAGGATAATGCCAGCTGGACAGCTTGACGGCGACCACCTGGGCAGGGCGATTGACATAGATCATCTGTCCATGGATGCCTAAGCAGACCACAACGTCGTTTCCCTCGTAGGGGAACCACATCTGATTTCGATACATTCCGCCGGGCATACGGTTATCACCGGGACTGTCGGCGAACGCAGTGCGAGAATCCGAGGCCCCGGCTAAGGTCTGCTCGATCCATGATTCGGAGAGTACTCGCTCGCCGGTCAGCGAGGTGCCGTCTCCGACAAAGAGCGAACCAAAGCGGGCCAAGTCGCGCATCGACGCGTTGATTCCACCATCAAACATGCCCGTGCCGAATTGGTCGATGCCGATCGATGCATCAAATTCGGCCCCCAGCTTTCCCCACAGCAGGTGCGAGAGCAGCATAGGCATCGGAGCGCCTCCGGCCACCTCACAAATCCAGCCCAGCATGTCCGTTTCGCAGGAACGGTACTCGAAGACTCCACCGTGCTCCCACTTTTTCGGGAGCGTCTTCAGGTAGGTGTACATGCCAATGATGCCGGGATCGGTGGATGGTGCCCAGCCAATGGCTTCTTCCAACATGCGCACTTCGGCCTGCGGGTCGAGGTAGTCCTCGGAAAAGGTGATGCCCGAACGCATATCCAGCAGGTTGCGAACCGTTGCCCCGTCGTATCCTTTGCCGACCAACGACGGCAGGTAACTGGTCAACGTGGCCTCAGGATCAAGCAGTCCGGCGTCGCACAAGGCACCGGCAACCGTACCGACCAAGGATTTGCTCACCGACATCAAAAGATGCGGTGTTTCCGGTGCCATTTCACCAAAGTAGGACTCGGTGAGCACCTGGCCCTTGTGCAGCAGCATCCAGCCGTCGGTGTCCGTTGCACACATGACGGAATCTACGGTCATGGGCGGTTCCTCGGGGTAAGCCGAGGGCAAGGAGATGCAGCCGAGTTCGCGCGGCGATGCCGGCAATGCCGAGGCCGGCCCCTGCCCCCGCGATATCAGCGCGGTGGGCAGGAACTCGGCAATATTTTGGAAGGACCATCGCAAGTTCTCGGGCAGCTGCCAGTTTGTCATGTCCACCACTGTTGGGGCGGAATCTAAATTGGTGCTCTCCACTGACGTATCCTTCCAATGCCGCACCAGTGCGGCCGATGACGGCCACCTGATGTGGTTTTCAATTTCTGCAATGATGCAGCTTCTCAGTGCTGCCCCGAGGCAGCGGCGATTATGTGGACATTACCACTGGGTTTTTACTCCGATCCCCGCGGTAGCCTCAACCGGCTCCGTGGCGCTCAACGGCAGTCCGGTGAATCCGGCACGAACACTGTCGATGAAGTGCTTAGCCCTGATGCTCAGCTGCGTGGAGCCATTGCGTTCGACCTGAAGACGACCCTTGGTGACCAAGATACCGAGGTCGGCACCCTTCCAGCGGTAGTCACCGGGACCGTAGATGCGCAGGAAGAACGCTTCGGATTCGTTCTGCAGCATGTGCCAGTCCATGGCGGGACGGCTGAAGACCAACGCGCCGTTGCTGTCCAGCTGATACTGGCCGGTGGCGGGCGTGGCGGTGAGCAATTCGACCGTCTCGGAGGTTTCCTTGATGATCATCTGGCTCCACACATCGGCACCCGAAAGCGCTTCCCAGCGTGCATTGATTTCGTCGATGTCCAGGTCGAATTCCACATCCATGTATTCGAGCAGGTGGAAGAGGAACAACGGCACGTCCGCGTAGGCTCCGGCCGTCACGTTGGTGATGGCCGATGCCCCGGAAATGCGCGGGTTCAGCTCGCCGAGGTAAACCTCGTCGGTGTCGGTGTCCACCAGAACGTCGACCTCGAAGAAGCCGCGGTAACCCTCCTTCGACAAGCGATCTCCCATGCGCTGGACGAGGTCGGTAGCCCGGGTGCGCTGGGTGGCGGTGAGGACATCCGGGTGCATCTCATTGCCGCACCATCCACCCTGGTACGGGGTCAGGTCGCTGTGACCCGCAAGCTCGGTGAGGAAAGGACCCACCAGCGTGCCGGAGCGTGTCAGCACAGCTTCGACGGCCACCGGTAGGTTGTTAATCCGGCGCATCACCTTGATCTGTTCGCCGATGATATCGGAGCTGTACTTGTCCCAGTCCGCCTCGTTGGCGATGAAGAAGGTGGTCTTGCCGGAGTCACCGTACGGCGTCTGGACGACCAATTCTTTACCAAGTCCGGACTCATCTGCCACCTTGCGAAGGGTGGTCCAATCCGTTCCGGTGGTCAATACGTTGGGTACCGACGGAACGCCGGCCTCGTTGCCCAGCTGCGTGGTCACGATCTTGGAATCGAGTCGCGAGCGCAGTTCTGCTGGCGGCAGGATCAGATCGTAACCGAGTTCTTCACAGATGTGCTCGGTTTCCGCATCGAAGAAGACCATGGCCACCTTCGGCCGCACTCCGGGACGCAAGTCCTTTGTCATGCGTGCTCTGACCTCAGGGTTGAGCAATAGCCAGTTGTTGATTTCTTCGCCCGACCCGAATTCCTTGTAAGGCTTGTTCACCGGGGTGAAGACCCGAGCGTGCGCACCATCCCAGGCATCGTAGTAGCTGATGTAGGTAAAGTTGCGTACCCATCGGTCAAGACCCAGCAGATTGAACGGCGTGGCACCGATAAAGAAGACCGGTACATCGTTGGTGCGGAAGAAGTGGCGGACCTCGGAGATGTTTCGCACCGTGTGCAGGGCAGTTTCGGCTGGAACCGTTGGGGCGAAGGCGGCGTCCGTTCCGACGGTGGCCTCGGGGGCCTCTGGGCCGCTTGGTGTTGCCCGAGGCATTGGATCGGATTCCGTGATGCTAATCGGCGCGTCAGCCTCTTTGGCCTTCGATGCTGGCACAGTGATGGGTTTTGCTGCGGGGGCCTTGCTGTCCGACTCAATCTTTGAAGTGGGCGCGGCTACTGATTTCGCAGTGGCGGGCTTTTCAGACACCACGGTGGCTGCCGTAGCGACCGACGCGGGAGCAACTGTCTGCTTCGTTGCGGAGGTCTTGGTCGTGGTGCCAGCAGCTACGGTGGGCACCTTAGCCGCAGCGGGCTTGGTGACTGTGGACTTCGGTGCCGTTGTGGCCTTTTCTGCAATTGGCTTGGTGGCTGCCGCAGTTGTGGCTGCCGACTTCGTCACTGTCGCGGCGGTCTTGGTCGCTGCTGGTTTGGATTCGGTGATAGACGTTTTCTTGGCTGCGGGGGCCTTTGTTACCGATGCTGCCGTCGAGGTGGCTACTGCTGGCTTTGTAGCTGCGGTGGTGCTCTTGGCAGCTGGCACAGCTGGGGTGCTGACCTTGGTTGTGGCAGTGGTTGCAGTTTTGGCGGCTGTCGTCTTCGACGCCGTTGGTGCTGTCGCGGTGGCTGTTGCCGGCTTTGTGGCGGTAGCAGTAGCGGTTGCGGTTTTGGTGGCTGTCGTCTTTGGTGTCGTCGCTGCCGTAGCAGTGGTTGCTGCCGGCATTGTCGCGGCGGGAGTAGCGGTGGTCGCAGTTTTGGCGGCTGTCGTCTTTCGAGCCGCTGTTGCTGTCGAGGTGGCTACCGCCGGCTTTGCTGCAGTGGAGGCAGCCGTGGTTGAGCTCTTAGCCGCAGTGCCCGTGGTCTTGGTTGCAGCCGATTTGGTAGCAGATGCCGTTGTGGGCGTAACCGTCGCTGGCTTTACCTCGGTGTCGCTTTGCTTGTTGCTCGAAAGCGTCGTCGCTTCTGCTTTTTTCGTTGTTGTCGGCTTTTCAGTTGCTGACTTTGGTGAAACGTTCGCAGCTTGGTTTAGCGAACTCGCCAGGGTAGCTAGTCCAGCCGCCTTCAAAGGCGTCGTGTTTGGTACCTTTTCGGCGTTGATGATGGAAGTCAAAGTCGACTTTGTGCTTGTGACTCGGGAAGGAGTAACAGTTTGTGCCGTAGCAGGGGCGGACTTTGAACTCGTCACTGGGGCAACACTGCCGGCCGCCGGGGTTTCTACGGTCGTTGGCATAGCCTCGACCTTCTTGAGCTGGGTCGACTGGCCAATCTTTTTGCCATTCTTGTTTGCGCGTGCGGTCATTGTCCTACTCCTGTTCCTAGGGAATTGTTGAATCTTGTAGTAAATGGCGGAAATCGCGTTGATCGTCGATTCAAACGTTTTTCGTATATATGCGAAGTGCATTGAATCCGAAAAATATGACAATCACCATCCACTTAAGTCTTTTTGCGAGAGGGCATCGCAAATTGACTGATTAGGATTCACTAACTCCTTCATCAAGTGTCGCTAGCCTATTTGAATCCCGTGAACACGAAATGTACGTAAGGAGACTGTCAAGGGTGTGCAGTGGTCGTGAGGAGTTGGGAATTGGGTCACCGAATAGTCTCTGGTGAGCCGGAAAACACCCAGGCCTCGAGCTGTCAGGTTTGCGATCGATGGGAATTAAATATCGATTCTGACGTGGGATAACTCACTCTCCGGTTGGATCGGAGGGGGTGTTGAACGTACTGAAATGACCGCTAGTCACAGGCCGTCGAGCAATGGGGGAGTGGCGGTGATCACGAAACTGGACTGTTTTGAAAGAAGTCAGTATGTGACTAAGTTTTGACGCTTTGCGAAATGAGAAGACTCTGTACTTGCAAGTAATTACTTGCCTGCTTTTACGTGTCATTGTTCTGTTTTGAGCAGTGACGAGAACTTTGGGTTGAAGTCTTGAAGCGACAGTTTCGTTTCGGCAGCCATATTGGCTCGTTTCTGCGATTTTTGTGGACCTAGAACACCAGACCATCAATCGTCCTGAGCCGTAGATTGTCTGACTCAAGAATCTGGAAAGGCGAACAATCCTGCGTGCCACCCACGTGTCTGGGTTATGCAATGTACGGGCTTCTGTGAATTGGTGATGGCCGAGTCTGGGGTATCTTAGGATTTATTGCGGAAGAAATTGCCGTTAATATTTAGCTTAATTCAAAAAACCAAATTGATCGATCTTTGTGGTCAATGTTCCGTTTAAAGCGGTTCGAATTTCTCCCACGGAATGATGGAGTTGTCTAAGCTCTACATAACCGAAAAGAAAGTCGATGCGCTACCGGCCCTGCTTCACGCCAGCCCGGCGAACAGAACGTCGAACTAGTGGCAAGAGTCTCCCACGCCCTTGTTTTCGGTTCCCAGCCAGCCAAGGGACGTGCTGCAGACCGCGATCTTTGTGTCTCTACCGGCAAGCGCACAAGCGCAGCTGTTTCTGGTGTTGCTGAGACAGAATGTGATCCAGTCGATGTCCGCGGACCTCTTTGGCCTCAGGCGGCCCAGCGTTTCGCGGTTTTACCGCAGACTGGTGCAGATCATCGGTGAAGCCTTAGCCACCATGGACCTGAGGAGCTAGGTGACTTGGCCGGGAAATGCACGCTACTGGTGTACGGAAACGGCCTAATTAAACGGCGTTGCCGCGTCGGAATAACGGAGAAATGCTCTGACAAAACACGCCGCCACAATTGATGAGGGAAGGCTCATGTCGCGGTGCCGGCTGTGGTGCTCGTGCGATGAGGCCATCGCCCGGAGCACGGGAGGGTCAAGCGGTGGGGTGGGCACCAAGGCGGCACTATGAGTGACACCGCCTTGGCTGACAGATGACGCCCCCATGAAGCCTTCTGTCGATGCGTCACCATCGACCATTCGGAACCGTTCAGCGTTCGGATTGGTCTGGTCGGCCAGGGGTGGCATTCTCTTGGAAGAATTCGGTGCTCGCTATTGGCGGGTCGTTGATTGTCTTCGTTCTTTTGGGATTGCATACGCGTAAGTGGGCGTATTAAGTGCCTTTGAAGGAGGCCCCAACCATTGAGGTCGTGGCCTCTTTCGCATTCTTGTTATGGGCCACCTACGACCGTCTGCGCGAGGCATTGCAAAGGATGTAGGCGAACCGCGAAAGGCCCACTGCACACACCAACCTTTTTGTGCTCGGTGCGATCAGTGACAGATTTCCCGCACTCCTGACACTCGAACGGAAAGCTCACGCCGAACCTAGCAACTATTCGGAACGAGGACTGTCTGCGGAGAAAGTCAAACGAGTCAGTCTGCGTATGAGTGGCATGACTACTCGATGGGAGCAAAGCGATACGACAATAGCCGACCTGTCCATTGGACGGGGGAAGTGCATGTTGTACTCCGAGCTCATGTTGTACTGCCGAGCATTGGCGCCAGGGGATCCCTCCCGGTCACTGTGAGGTCGTGGAATGCTAGGCACGGAAGGATTACTTTGAGGCCGCAGGTCCAATAGTGTTTGTCTTTGCTGCAGAAATCAGTGGAGTGACCTTGGCAGCCTTCTGTTTGGGGCACGATCGAAGAACTTTTGCCATCGCGTCCTTCTCTGCCTTTGTCACAGAAAGTGTGTACTTGCGTTTTACGCTGATCTGCGTCGCCACGTACTGGCAACGAAAAGATTTATGTGGAGGCAACCACTCAGCGGCATTTTTGTATCCCTTAGAACGGTTGGCAGATGCCTCTGAGGCCAGTAGATTGAGCGGATCATTGGCCAGCAGGACGCGTTGATCTTGGGAAAGCCTCTGTGCGCCGGATATCCAAGCATTTTTCAAGGCCACTGCGTGGTCGATGTCAACGCTGCCGGAATTAACCTTCCAGTTAATTATTTGTCCGGTGTATTGGTCCGCCAGCCGTCCGGTGGCCACCGTGCATTTCTTGGCGTCCTTGTAGGTCAGGCGGGTCATGTCGCGGGACAAGATGTCTTGGCGGGCATCGCACTTATTCCCGTCAGGGTCTTTCCAGCCGTTTCCGAACTTGTCATTGCGGTCATAGCCGGTGGCTGCGGCCTTGCCCTTGACCGTGAGCTTGGCCAGGGCACCTGATGCCAGCGGGCCATTCAATGCAGGTCCCACTCCGTTGGAGGATCGATCCGTGCTGCTCGTAGGGGTGGCAGAGGCGGAAGGAGAAACATTTCCCGCGTGAGATGCATATTCGGCGCATCCGCTTAGGGCTGCCACCGTGACTACCAATAGGGCTAGGGTCTTCGTGATGCTTTTGTACTTCATGCGTGTTGAGGGTACAGACCGTCCTCGGTCATGCACCTATCGCTCCAAACGGGTCTTGCGTTCGACAAGAATCTGTCGGCTATCAGCTCAAAAGGTTACTCGCTCGGGATCACGAATCTCCGGTTCGACATGGGAAAGACGGTTGAGATCGCTGCCTCCGAGGTAACTTCGCTCACCTCATTCGGTGAGAGTGGCGGTGCCCGCCACGCGCTTAGCCTTCCAGACCAGTACCTTAGCTACGCCGACAACGATCAGCGTTGATCCTGCACCGAGGAGTGCTCCGACCCATGAGCCGATAAATAACATCAATCCGCGCAAATCTAGCCCACGGCCGTCGGCAAAGGACGGATCATCAGGAGGTGGAAGAAGTGCCATGGTGATACTCGGGGCAACAAAAGCGTAGAGAAGTGATGCCATGATGCCGATGAGGGCATACAGGCCAAGAGAACCGGCCGAAGCTCGCTTGTGCACCAATATGCCGATCAGGACGAGCAGCACCGCAGGAATCACCGTCAGGACACAAGAAGCCAGAAGCTCGATGTCGTCGTAATCCATGGCTTGGGAACCTTCCAACCCTCGAGCAATAAAAATCAGAGTCTACTAGTCGATCCTTAGAGGACCTCGGGAGCTCATCGTTTGAGCCTCACCCGAAGGGTACGGATTTCGAAGGCACCCAGGGTCAGTTCCACGGCATGCACGTTGCCCCGAGCGTCAGTTTTTTCGATCCGGGAAGCATCGAGGAGCGGGTCCTCAAGAAGTGAGACGGTCGTAATCTCCGTGACTTCTGCGTTGATGCGCAGAACACCGGACGCCCGGCGGCCCAGTGCCTCGTAAACTCGAATGACCACATCTCCGCTGCGATCCATGGCTAACTTCACGCTGGAGAGCAGCACGCCGGCACCGCTGAGCTCCACCAATGGATCGAACCCGTGTCTACCGGCAACCGTGCGTGGTGTCATGTTCATGGCGATCCCGGCTTCGGTGGCCGAGGCAATGTCGGCTCCAATGAGCAGCCCGTAACGATGCAGTTGCGGGCCGTGATCGGTGAACGGGTCGGGGAAGCGTGGGGCGCGGAGTAGGGAAAGTCGCACGGTGGTGGTGACGCGTGAGTCGGAGGAATCGCGGGTGACATCGTAGCCGTAGCTCGAATCGTTGATCAGCGCTGTGCCGAATCCAGGCTCTTCGATCAGCACAAATCTGTGCATGGACGTTTCAAATTTGGCGGCTTCCCAGCTGGTGTTCACGTGAGTGGGCCGGTGCAGGTAACCGAATTGGGTTTCGGCCGTCGAATGCTCGGCACGAATATCTAGGGGGAAGGCGATCTTGAGAAACTTTTCGGTTTCATGCCATTGCGTTTGTTGGGAAATCGACAGCATTCGACTTCCAGGTGACAACACCAGTTCTTGGGTGAGGCTGGACTTCGAAAAGCTTCGCCGCAGGATCACACGTGCAGATCCGTCCGGGTCGCGGGTTAAGGACATGGAATCCAGATCGCGTAGATCGGTGACGCTGTTGCGGTAGAAGGCATCGATATCCCAGGCATCCCACTTGTTCGGGAAGTCGTGGTGCAGTTGCAGTAGGTTCCCCGGTTGTCCCGGCGCCATGGCTTCACGACCGGTGACTAGGTCGATCGCCGACGTGATCAGACCTTGGGCGTTGATGTGTACCGAGACCAGTCCGTTGTCCAACGTATAACCGTCTGCGTGCGGGCTTGCTGTGACCGCGTGGTGGACCATTTTTGGGGCAGCCGCCGGCCGCACTCCACCCGGGGCACATCATCGCGGGGATACGGCGTCGGGTTGAGAGTCAGCGGAGTTTCACCGGAGCCAACGAGGGCAGTTACCGCCGCGGATATGAGCTTCTCGGTGGCGGCGATAATGCGGTCGTAGTCGGCGACGACTTCTCGATGCACCCACGCGATAGAGGTGCCAGGAAGAATGTCATGGAATTGGTGAAGTAGCACCTTCTCCCACAGCGCATCGAGCTCCTGATATGGGTAGCTGGAACCCGTGCGGACAGCAGCCGTGGCGGCCCAGAGCTCGGCCTCCACCAACAGATGTTCGGAAGCACGATTACCGGCCTTGGTGCGATGTTGTGAGGTCAATGTGCCGCGGTGCAATTCAAGGTAGAGCTCGCCAACCCACACCGGTGGAACGGGTAGCTCGGCTTGGGTGCGCTGATAAAAGTCGTCCGGCCGCTCCCATCTCACCCGAGGGCTTCCTTCAAGACTCTTGAGTCTGCTGGCGGCCGAGGCCATCTCACGCGTCGTGCCTCCACCTCCATCTCCCCACCCCACCGGTGCGATGGATCCGGAGACGGTGCCTGACTCACTGAACTGGCTCGAGGCCAGGGCCACTTCACGTGCGGAGAGTTGGGAACTATAGGTGTCCATCGGTGGGAAATGGGTTAACACCCGGGATCCGTCGATGCCCTCCCACTCGAAGGTGTGGTGTGGGAAGGTATTGCGCTGGTTCCAGGAAATTTTTTGAGTGAAGAACCAATCGAAACCCGCACGGTGCATCAGTTGCGGCATCGCTGCGGAGTAGCCGAAGGAATCCGGTAGCCAAGCTCCCTTGCAATGGATTCCAAATTCCTGCTGGAAGAAGTTCTGACCGTATAAGAATTGTCGCACCAGAGACTCACCAGAGGGCATCACGGTGTCCGATTCGACCCACATCCCGCCCAACGGCACCAGACGGCCCCGTGCCACAGCGTCCTTCACGCGCTGATATAGGTCGGGGTATTGCTCTTTAAGCCACTTGTATTGCTGAGCGCTTGACATGCCAAAGATGAATTCGGGATCTGTCTCCAACAATTCCAGCACTGAGGAGATGGTCCGGGCGACCTTACGCACCGTTTCGCGGATCGGCCAGAGCCATGCGGAGTCAATGTGGGCATGGCCGATTGCCGAGAGTACATGTTCGCTGGCACCTGCTGGGGATGCGAGCAGGGGTGCCAGAATCGAGCGCGCACCGGCCGCGGTGGTTGAGATGTCTTGGAGGTCAAGGGCATCGAGTGCCGCCTCGATCCCCTTGATGATTTTCATGCGTCGTGGGCCGGGAGGCAGCTCTTCTTGAAGTCCTAGGAGGACATCAAGGTCTGCGGCGAGTTCATAGACCTCGGCATGAAAAATAGCCAGATCCATGCGGGCAGTGGTGTAAAGCGGGTCGGGGGAGGACGTGAGGATGTCGCCCTGCTGTGTGGGTAGGAACGGATGGTGATCAAGCAGGATGGGGTTTGACGCTGCCTCGATAAAAAATTCAAAGGTCTCGCCACCAAGGGCGGAATCTGTCACCGGGATCCATTGATTGCGAGGGTTGATGGACTTAACCGTGGAACCATCACCTCGGTAGACGAGGCCCTCACATTGGAAGCCGGTCATCGATGGATCAAAGCCCAGATCGATGAGCACCTCGAGGCGGAAACCAGACCACTGGACAGGGACCTGCCCACGAATTCTGAACCAGGTGGTTCCCCAAGCCGGACCCCACGCACTGCCAACCCGGTGCTCGGTGTACTCAAGGCCGAACGCAGCTAACGGACTGATGGGTTCGCCGGGAAGCTGATGAGACATCACGTTCAAGGCCATGGGTTGCTGATGAATCGCCGGGCGAATCCGTTCGGCCAGCACCCGAGTTGCGCGTGAAATGGTTAGGGACGGGTCATCGTGCATGGTTGCCTTTCACTAGCTGAAGTGGTTACAAGTCCATCACCGAAACGATGGCTGACAACACATCTTTCGTGTCTCATGCGGGTGACACAGCGTCGTCTTTCTCACCTATTGTCACCCTAGTCGATGGACGAATTCCGAGCGGGGTTCGGGGCTAGCGAGTTGCCAACTGAGCCGCTGCAGCCGGCCGAGAAATTCGTTAGATGGGTATCGAGTCCACAGAGTGGTGGCCTGGTCCTTGAATCATGGAGCGCGGATGTCAGGGCTGGAGTACAGGCAAGGAATTTGTGCTCCCCGCGCGCTGCTGACCGTGACCCTCGAGCCACCGGTGATGTAATGGTGGCTGGACGACAGTCGGTAATGACGACACCGTAGATCCGTGAATGACCACGAGTAAAGGACGCCATGAATCCTGCAGATATCCCACACCATGCCTTGGTGGGGCTAGACATCGGTGGAACTAAAACACATGGCGTGCGCTGGCTGAACGGCCAAGTCATCGCCGAGGCCAAAAGCGGCAGTGCCAACACTCAAAACGTCAGCCTCGATACCGCCCGCGAAAACCTCGCGAAGGTCTTTGAATCCCTCGGTTCCGAAGCCATCGACATGGTCATCGCCGGGGCAGGGGGCATCGACACGCAGCAGGACGCAGAACGGCTCCGAGACCTGATCGCCACCCATGCCCCCACGGCACAGATCAACGTCGTCCACGACTCGCGACTGATCCTTGCCGCGGGACACGCCGCTACCGGGATGGCGGTCATCCTAGGTACAGGATCTGCCTTTTGGGGAATCAACGACGAGGGCAAGGAAGCCAGATCCGGTGGGTGGGGTTATCTCTTGGGGGATGAGGCCAGCGGCTATTGGATGGGCAGGGAAGCGGTGCGGTTCACCCTGCGCGAAGCAAACCGCGAGCAACCCCCGTCACTACTTTCGCGGCTAGTCCTCGAAGCTAATCAGGTGACACGTGCCGAGGAACTGATCGGGCGCTTTCACGCGGATGCCGACAGACGACACTGGGCTCAACAGTCACCCTTGGTCTTCACTGCCAACGATTCGGCAGATCCCGGCGCTTCAACAATCATCGACGAAGCGGTAGCCCACGTGGTTGCCTCGCTCGGAGATCTAGCAACGATTCTTGGGATCCATGGTCCGGTAATCATCGGGGGAGGACTAGGCATGTACCAACCGGTGTATCAGCAACGGCTTCGAGCTGCGCTGAGCTCACAGGGCTTTGAGAACGTCCGCTTCCTCGAGGTGGATCCGGTCTTCGGGGTCCCATTCCTCGCCTCTAAGTCCTCGCCCTAGAACATCCCGGAGCCCAAACCCGGGTGCGAACAGCGGGAGAGAAATAGCTCTTCATCCGGTGGCGAGCGGAGGAATCTTGAATTCATGGTGAAGACTAGAGGAATACTCGTCCACAAAAGAAGGCAACACATGATCAACCTCAAGCAGGACACCGACGGAAACGTCCGGATGAGCCGGATCTTCCCCTCGAAGACGGCCATCACCATCACGTTCACCGATGGCAGCCAGGAAGAAACCACCGGGGGCCGGATGAACGAACTCTACAACGCTGCGCTCGCCGATTTCCGTCTGCGCAACGGCATGGATGCCAAGGGTTTCTCGCACAACCCGGTCCCGGGCATTCACCGCAAGAACGCCGTCGGCTTCGTCCCGGTAAAGCCCGGCCTCGGCAAGTAGTCCACAGCAATTGGAGCCCCTCGGCCCCGGCGTTATGGCAGGTCGAGGGACACCACGGCAAGGAAACCCCGGCCAGAGACGCGCGGAGAATCGTTCTCTCCGCCAATGACGGTGTCACGTACCTCCAGGGCACGTTCCGAATCTTCTTGCAGCACGATGGCCTTGCCCTGAATCAGCACACCAAACTGTGCCCCGAAGAGATGCTGTTCGCGTTTTTTGGACAGCTCCACGATGCGCACGTTGCCGCGGACCGCGCTACTGCGCGTGATGACGTTTAACGCCAGTACATCCCCGGTGGGCAGTGCGGCCGTGACGGCGCTGTTCCCGGAGAACTTCAGTGGCCGCATGGCCTCCACCGCCTGGGTGGTTCCGTCTATGCCCAATTCGAGCAGTTCCCCGGCGATGACGGTGAGCGTGCGATCGAAGCCGTCGTAGGGGGTGAATTCCCCGGCTTGCTCGATCGAGGCAACGCTGAGTCGCCAGTCCCAGAGTGCGTCCGTGGAGGGGTGCAACATCATTTCGGCGTCCAACGTCCCGGCAGCGATCTCACGGATTTCACCGTGCGCCCATTTCCTTTTTTCGGAATCGGCCAGGTGCAGGATGGTTCCGGTGCTCAGGGAGCGGCTAGTCGTTGTCATGAAGTGAAGTCTAATAGCAGTGAGATCCGCTTCCCGGGTCTAGGCCCGAGTTCGGAACTAGATGAAGGCTCCAATTAGCACCGCGGCACCCATGATGGCCAAGGCTCCGGAAGAAACACGTTCGAGCCAAATGCCCACCGTTGGACTCTTGAACCAGGCCATCGCTCTGGCCGCGATGGCCACCAGGATCATCATGTAACTAAATCCCATGGCGGCGAAGATGCCGCCGAGAATGAGCGCCGATCCGAGCATCGGGGATCCGGCCGGGATGAACGGCGGCATCAACGCCAGGAACAACAAGCCGAGCTTGGGGTTCAGTGCGGCAGATAATGCACCGGCACGCAGTGATTGGGCGAGGGTGAACTTTGCCTCGGTGAGCGCGATGTTCCGGGTGGTGGTGCGGGCGGTGGCAGCCGTGGAGCGAGCCAAAAATTGGGCCTTGATCAACGAGCCGAGGCCGAGATACAGCAGGTAGGCTCCGCCGACGATCGCGATGCCTTGATGGATGGCCGGGTACTTCAGCAGCAGTGCTGCCACGCCAACCCCCGCCAGGATGGCCCAGCCCATGATGGACACCATCATGCCCAGCGCCGCGGCAACACCATTGCGTGGTCGGTTCAGGGCGTAGCGCAGCGCCAAGAAGGTATCGGGTCCCGGGGCGAGCACCACCACGAGGGCAACGCCCGCGAAGCCGAGCAGTGAAGAAAGAGGCATTAGTCCATTATCTGCGGCGCCTGGTCCGGTAACGAATCCTCTCACGGGTAGGTGCACGAATCCGGAGGCCGGATACCGGGCTCAACAGGCATTCGTCCCGGGTACTGCGGCTCGACGAGTAAACTTCGCTTGATGAGAGATGTGCAAAAAACAGTGATCGGGAGTGGGCCCATTTCGTCCCCGTTGGATGCGCAATTGACCGCCATGCACCAGAGGTTTCTGGCCGAGCGCCCGGTGGGCGCCGACGAAGACGTCCACATGCTCCCAGCCATCGTGGACCACGTCATAACGCGCTGCAGCAAACCGGGTGACGTGGTCTTTGATCCCTTCGCGGGATTTGGGACCACCCTCGAGCGGGCCGTGGCACTGGGGCGCGAAGCGATCGGTATTGAGCTGTTACCCGAGCGTGCTCGGTACCTGCAAGAACGCGTGCCCAACGCGCGGATCATCGAGGGTGATGCGCGGGAATTACTCAGGATTATTCGCCGGATGCAACCGCCCCGGCCCGAGGGGAGCATCAATCTGATCCTGACGTCGCCGCCGTACATGACCGCGGAGAATCATGAGGCCGATCCGCTCACCGCCTATGAGCAAGACAACGGAGACTACGACCGCTACCTGGCGGAGCTTGGCCTCGTAGCCGCCCAGTGTGCGCTCGCTGTGGTTCCCGGTGGGTTTGTGGTGTGGAATCTAGCGGACATCCACCACATGGGGCTCACCACTCACCTGATCCGCGATTGCACCCGCGTGCTCGAGCAATATCTCACGCCCGTAGGAGTCACCGAGATTGTGTGGGACCGCTACCCCGACGATCTGGTGGCCGATGCGTTGCTCGTGTTTCAACGGCCAGCGCTCGGCCGGGGCGAATAATTCAGACGCTCTAACAGCTCCGACGCTGCTCACCTCGGGCCGAGCCCCCGGTCCGAGGTGAGCATCCATGTGCGGGGCGCTTAGGCCAGCGGGGTAGCTGCCGCGTGATTGGCAGCGGCCAGCAGTGAACCGTCGGACACCATCTGGAACACGGACTCGATCTCCGGGGAGAGGAACCTATCGGTGCCCGGGCCCTCGACGCGAGTGCGGATCTGCCGGCGCACCGCGGTGATGATCGGGGAGGACTTCGAAGTTTCCAGACCGCCATCGCGCATGTCTAGGGCGCGCGCGCTGGTGAGTAGCTCGATGGCCAGCACCCGAGCCAACCCGTCGATGCCCTTGCGTAACTTCAGCCCGGCATGCCAACCCATCGAGACGTGGTCTTCCTGCATGGCCGAGGAGGGAATGGAGTCCACCGAGGCCGGGACGGCCAAACGCTTCAGTTCCGAAACGATGCCCGCGGCGGTGTACTGAGCGATCATGTGCCCGGAATCCACGCCCGGGTCATCTGCCAGGAAGGCATTCAGACCGTGGTTGCGGGATTTATCCAGGAACCTGTCGGTGCGTCGCTCCGAGATCGAGGCCAGATCTGCCACGGCAATGGCGAGGAAATCGAGCACGTAGCCGATCGGGGCACCATGGAAGTTGCCGTTGGATTCAACCCGGCCATCGAGAGTGACCACCGGGTTATCGATGGCCGAGGCCAGTTCGATGGCGGCGACGGATTCGGCGTGGGCCAGGGTGGAGCGCACGGCCCCGTGAACCTGCGGGGCACAACGCAGCGAGTAGGCGTCCTGCACCCGGGTGAAGGTGTGGGCGCCGGACTTTTGTTCGCTGATGAGCGTGGAATCGGCGAGCACCCGGCGCATATTGGTGGCCGAATCGCGTTGCCCGGGATGTGGGCGCAGGGCATGTAAGTCCTCCGCGAAGACCGCGTCGGTGCCCAGCAGCCCCTCGACACTCATGGCCGCCGACAGGTCGGCGATGGAAAGCAGCGCGTGGAGGTCGGCGGAGGCTATCAGCAGCATGCCGAGCATGCCGTCGGTGCCGTTGACCAGGGCGAGGCCCTCTTTTTCGGCCAGGACCACCGGGGTGATGCCGGCCGCGGCCAGCGCCTCGGAGGCGTCCATGGCGGTACCGGAGGCGTCGCGGACCGGGCCTTCGCCCATCAGGGCCAGGGCCGCGTGGGAGAGCGGGGCAAGATCGCCCGAGCAACCCAGCGAACCATATTCACCGATGACCGGGGTGATGCCCGCGTTGAGGACGGCCGCGTAGGTGGTTGCCACGATGGGCCGTACGCCGGTGCGGCCGGTGGCCAGGGTGGAGAGTCGGTTGAGCATCAGCGCGCGGACCACCTCGCGCGGAACCTCGGTCCCGGAGGACGCGGCATGGGAGCGGATCAGTGAGCGCTGCAATTGTGCGCGCAATTCGATCGGGATCTGTTTGGTGGCCAGCGCGCCGAAGCCGGTGGAGACGCCGTAGTGCGGGACGGTGTCGTTGACCAGCGCGTCGATCACGGTGCGAGAGGACTCGATGGCGGCCAGGGCATCGGCGCCCAATTCCACCTGCGCACCGTGACGTGCAACGGCCACGACGTCCTCGGGCTTCAGTGCGCCGGTGGTTATGGTGATGCTGGCATTCATGAGTTTGTCCTTCTGGAAGGTGGAATTTTCGAGGTTTTGTGTGAGCCGGATCGCGTTAACACTTGCCAAGGGATGAAATTAGAGTTTCAATAAGTGAAACGCATCATCGGCTCTGGAGCAAGCCCCCCGGGATAGTGAATTTCGTCCATGGGCGCTAAAAAACACCCCCGGGCGAGTATTTCAGCGACCAAATCACCAACGTGGAGGAATACCGTGGCAGAACCGGCAACTCGAACCGTGGAACGAGCCCTGCAGCTGCTGGGCGCAGTTTGTGACGCCGGGGCGGTATCGCTGGCCGAAGTGTCACGCGAGACCGAACTGTCCGCCTCCACGGCGCTGCGCCTGCTGCGAACCCTAGAGAACAGCGGCTTCGTGCGCAAGGACAACGACGGTGAGTATCGTCCCGGCTTGCGCCTGGTCCAGCTCGGCGCCCAAGCGCTGAGCCACGAGTCACTGATCCACCTCGCCGCGCCGGCGCTGCAGCGTTTGGTCGAGGCGACCGGGGAATCGGCCTACCTTTCGGTGCGCGGTCACCAGGGCACGGGAAGTGACCACGCCGTGTACTTGGCCATCGCCGAGGGAACACATTCGGTGCGCCACGCCTCCTGGGTGGGCCGCAGTGTTCCCCTGGAGGGATCAAGCCTGGGGATCGTGTTCGCCGGAAAGACCCCCGAGACCGGGTACGTGGTTTCCGATAAGGGCGTCGAGGCCGACGTCACCGCCATTGCCGCGCCACTGCGGCAGCTCGGTTCGGCTCCAACCGCAGGGGACGGCGGGCCGCTGGCCGCCATATCGGTGGTGGCCCCGAGCTACCGGATGAACCCGGCGGAAATTGAGCGGATCGGCCAACTGGTCGCCACCGAGGCCCACGCGCTGTTGGGCGCCGGCCCGCAGAACTAGTCCGACTCCCACGCCACAACCCGGGGCACCCCACGTATTGAGCATGACCGACAAGGAGAACCATTCCATGAGCTTCACCCAGCACGATCCCTCCCGCGTTATTCGCGCTCCGCGCGGCACCACGCTGACCGCCAAGTCCTGGGCCACCGAAGCCCCACTGCGCATGCTGATGAACAACCTCGACCCGGAGGTCGCCGAGCGCCCCGAGGACCTCGTCGTTTACGGCGGCACCGGTCGCGCGGCGCGATCGTGGGAGGCCTACGACGCCATCATCACAACGCTGACGGATCTGGAAGAAGACGAGACGCTGCTGATTCAGTCGGGCAAGCCGGTGGGTGTCTTCCGCACCAACAAATGGGCCCCGCGCGTGCTGATCGCCAACTCCAACCTCGTGGGGGACTGGGCCACCTGGCCCGAGTTCCGCAAGCTGGAGGCCGAGGGCCTGATGATGTACGGGCAGATGACCGCCGGTTCCTGGATCTACATCGGCACCCAGGGCATCCTGCAGGGCACCTACGAAACCTTCGCCGCGATCGGCGCCAAACGCTTCGGCGGCACGCTGGCCAATACCCTGACGCTGACCGGTGGCTGCGGCGGCATGGGTGGGGCCCAGCCGCTGGCCGTCACGCTCAACGGTGGCGCGGTACTGATCGTTGACGTGTCCGAGGAACGCCTGCGTCGCCGCGAATCCAAGCGCTACCTCGACGAGGTGGAGCTGGACCTAGACGCGGCCCTGGCCAAGGTCACCGCCGCCAAGAACGAGGGCCGGGCCCTTTCGGTGGGTTACGTCGGCAACGCGGCGGAGGTCTTCCCCGAGCTGTTGTCCCGCCAAAAGGCCTGGACCGTGGCCTTTGACATCATCACCGATCAGACCAGCGCCCACGATCCGCTGAGCTACCTGCCGGTGGAATACACCCTGGAGCAGTGGGACGCCGAGGCCAAGGCCGATGAGGCAGGCTTTACCAAAAAGGCTCAGGCCTCGATGGCCCGCCACGTCGAGGCGATGGTCGGCTTCCAGGACATCGGCGCCGAGGTCTTTGACTACGGCAACTCCATTCGTGATGAGGCACGGAAGGGCGGCTACAACCGCGCCTTCGAATTCCCCGGCTTCGTTCCGGCCTACATCCGCCCGCTCTTCTGCGAGGGCCTTGGCCCCTTCCGCTGGGTGGCGCTCAGTGGGGACCCGGAGGACATCCGCGTGACCGACGAAGCATTAAAAAACCTCTTCCCGGAGAACGAACACCTGCACCGCTGGCTGAACGCGGCAGCCGAACACGTCGAATTTGAGGGACTGCCGGCCCGCATCTGCTGGCTGGGTTACGGAGACCGGGCCAAGGCCGGTCTGCTATTCAACCAGTTGGTCGCCGAGGGCAAGGTTTCGGCCCCCATCGTGATCGGCCGCGATCACCTGGACTCCGGTTCCGTGGCCTCGCCCTACCGTGAGACCGAGTCGATGAAGGACGGTTCGGACGCGATCGCCGACTGGCCGCTGCTAAACGCCCTGACCGCCACGGCTTCCGGTGCCACCTGGGTCTCCATCCACCACGGTGGCGGGGTGGGTATCGGCCGTTCCATCCATGCCGGTCAGGTCTCGGTGGCAGACGGCACCGAATTGGCGGCCGCCAAGCTGGAGGCATTGTTGACCAATGACCCGGGCATGGGCGTGATCCGCCACGTTGATGCCGGCTACGAGCGGGCCATTGAGGTCGCCACCGAACGCGGTGTGCGCATCCCGATGGCGAAATGAGCAGATACGGGTAAGGTTGCCCGAACCGTCTCCCCATACCTCCTTCCGAAAGCAGCAGACCCGCCCGTGAGCACCGTAAATTCCCTGATTGCCGCCATCCATGACGTCGGCCAAGATTCGGTGCGCGGAGGTTATTCGCGCCCGGTGTACTCCTCGGCGGAAATCACGCTGCGCGAATGGTTTATCGCGGAGGCCGAATCCCGTTCCCTTCAGGTCACCACCGATGCCAACGGCATCATCTGGGCCTGGTGGGACACCCCCGGCTCGCGGCGCGATGCCGCCTCGCGCCGCGGTGCACTGGTCACCGGATCGCACCTGGACTCGGTACCCGGAGGTGGTGCCTTTGATGGTCCGCTCGGGGTGGCCAGCGCGCTGGCGGCCTTCGATGTGCTCGCGGCACGTGAGGCATCCGGGGATCTGGTGCGCAACCGGGCCCTGGCGCTGAGCGTCTTCCCGGAGGAGGAAGGCTCCCGCTTTGGTGTTGCCTGCCTGGGCTCGCGGCTGCTCACCGGCGCGATCGATACGACCAAGGCGCTGAACTTGCGTGATGCCAACGGAGACACGTTCGCCGATGTCGCCGCGGCCAATGGTCTGGATCCGGCGCGTATGGGGCGCGATGAAACCGCCCTGGCACAGATCGGGGATTTCATCGAGCTACACGTGGAGCAGGGCCGCGGGTTGAACACCGAGGAATATACCGATGCTGCGGGCCGCGGACCCGCAGTGGCCATCGGCAGCTCCATCCTGGGGCACGGGCGCTGGCGGCTGAGTTTTTACGGCCAGGGCAACCACGCCGGCACCACGCTGATGATCGACCGTGCCGATCCCATGATTGCCGCGGCCCAGTTGGTGCTGAAGGTAAGGGAGCTGGCCACGGCGACCCCGGAGGCCCGGGCCACCGTGGGGCGGATTGAACCCGTGCCCGGCGGCACCAACGTGATCGCCTCACGGGTTGATCTCTGGCTTGATGCCCGCCACCCCGATGATGCCACCACGGCCCTGCTGGTTCAAAAGATCCACGGGCAGGCCCAGCGGATCGCCGCCTTTGAGGGCTGCACCGTGAAACTCACCGAGGAATCCCTCTCCGGGACGGTGAGCTTTGATGCCTCGCTGACCCGGACGCTGAGTCAATCTGTCCACCGCTTAATCCCCACCGCTCCCTTGCTGCCCACCGGGGCCGGGCACGACGCGGGAGTTCTTGCCGCCCATGTGCCCTCCGGCATGATCTACGTGCGCAACCCCTCGGGCATCAGCCACTCACCGGAGGAATACGTGGAAGATGATGACGTAGATGCCGGTGTCCTGGCACTGGCCGATGCCCTAGAGGATCTGCTGTGAGCCAGCCGCCGAGCACCCAGTTGAACACACCGGAGAACAGCGTGCGGGTCCCGGCGCCGGTGAACGCCCATTCCCACGCGTTTCACCGGATCCTGCGCGGGCGGACCCATGAGGGCGCCGATGGTGCGGCCGGAGACTTTTGGACCTGGCGCGAGCACATGTACGCCGCCGCCGCGTCGCTCACCCCGGCGGCGTATCAGCAGCTGGCCACCGCCGTTTTTGCGGAGATGGTGGTCGCTGGCTATAGCGCCGTGGGGGAGTTTCACTACCTGCACCACCAACCCGGTGGGCAACCCTATGGCAGCAGTGGTCACGGGGAGCCGCATGCCATGGAACTGGCCCTGGGCCGCGCCGCCCTGGCAGTGGGGATCCGCCTGGTGCTCCTTGATACCTGCTATCTCCACGGCGGGCTCACGTTGGAGGGAGAGGTGTTGGCACTTGATGACACGCAGCAGCGTTTCAGCGATCGCTCCGTCGAGGGCTGGCTACTGCGCCATGAGAGCCTAGCTACCGCGCTGGCGGAGCTTGATGCCGGGGCCGGGTTGCTGAGCCTCGGTGCCGCGGTGCACTCGGTGCGTGCCGTGATACCGAGTGATCTGGCCATCATCGCGGCCCGGTTGGACCCCGGACTGCCGCTGCACGTGCATCTTTCGGAGCAACCGGCGGAGAACCATGCCTGCGCCGCCGCCTATGGCACGAGCCCCACGGGGTTGCTCGAGCAGGCGGGACTGCTTGGCGCGCGGCTCTCGGCGGTTCACGCCACCCACCTGGAAGAAACAGATATCCGAGCCCTGGGCGCTGCCCGAGCCGGGATCGTGATGTGCCCAACCACCGAGGCTGACCTGGGTGATGGGATTGGCCCGGCCCGGGAACTTGCCGACGCCGGTGCGCACCTGTCCCTGGGCAGTGACCAGCATGCGGTGCTCGATCCGTACCTGGAGCAGCGCGCCCTGGAGCATGCCGAGCGCCTGCGCAGCGGCAAACGTGGACGGTTCTCGCCCACGGAGATCTCCACCGTCGCACGTGCTGGTGGGCTGCGCTCCCTGGGGCTGGCGGAGAATGACGACTTCCTGGTGGTACGCACCGATTCGGTACGCACCGCGGGATCACGTCCCGCCCAGCTCCCGCTCGCCGCCACCGCCGCGGACATCAGCGAGGTGCACATCAACGGGGAGCTGGTCGCCAGTCATGGGATCCACACCCGGTTGGGTGACCCGGCCGCCCTGTATGCAACCTTCTTTAGCCACCACCCGGAGTTTTCATGAGCACCACGCTGATTACCAACCTGGCCGAAGTCTTCACCGCCGACGCACAACACACGCGGTTCAACAACGCTGCCATCCTCATCGAGGATGAGACCATCGGCTGGATCGGTGCGGCGGCAGATGCCCCGGCCTCGGATCACGTCATTGATGCCCAACGCCGTGCCGCGCTTCCGGGTTGGGTCGATTCGCACACCCACCTCGTTTTTGCCGGGGATCGCAGCGCCGAATTTGTGGCCCGGATGGCCGGGCAGGAATATGCAGCAGGTGGCATCGCGGTGACCACCGCGGCCACCCGATCGGCCAGCGACTACGACCTCACCCGCTTGTTGCTGGGACGTGCGGCCGAAGCGTTGGCCGGTGGCACCACCTTCCTGGAAACCAAGACCGGTTACGGGTTGGGAGTCGAAGAGGAAGCACGCCATGCCCGCATCGCCTCCACCGTCGTGGATCGGGTGACGTTCCTGGGGGCGCATCTGGTCCCCGCTGGCACCGACGCGCAGGAATATACGGATCTGGTCTGCGGGGAGATGCTTCAACGAGTGGCGCCCTACGTGCAGTTCGCCGATGTCTTCTGTGAGCGGGGCGCCTTCAACGAGGCCCAGTCCCGGCAGGTGCTCACCGCATCACGCAAGGCCGGGTTGGGGCTTCGTGTCCACGGAAACCAGCTCGGCTCGGGGCCCGGGGTGAAGCTTGCCGTGGAATTTGGTGCCATGAGCGTTGACCACGTGAATTACCTTGATGACGATGACGTGAGCGCGCTCGCCGGCTCATGGCAGCACTGGGATCCAGCCACCCGCCGCGGTGTTGCGGGAACCGTGGCCACCTGCCTGCCCGCCTGTGACCTTTCTACCCGCCAACCATTTGCGCCGGGCCGGGAGTTGCTTGATGCGGGGGTGCAGATCGCACTGGCCTCAAATTGCAATCCCGGAACCTCCTATACCTCGTCCATGTCGTTCTGTGTGGCCACCGCCGTCTTACAGATGCGGTTGAGCATCGAGGAAGCCATTGTGGCCGCCACCCATGGGGGAGCGCTCGCATTGGGCGTCCACGATCTGGTGGGTTCACTACAAGTGGGCAAGCGGGCGGATATTCAGTTGCTCAACGCTCCAGCGGTGGCGCATCTTGCCTACCGGCCGGGAATGAACCTCACGGGCCCGGTTTTCCGTGCCGGTGTTTTGGTGGCTGGACGCCTCTAGCGAACCGCTTGGTGCTGGAGGGAACGTTCGTGGTAAACAAGAAGCATGGCTATTACTGCACTCAAAGGTTCCCCCGTCCAGGTCATTGGCGAACTTCCCGCCGTTGGCGCGACCGCTCCTGACTTCACGCTCACCGGTGCCGACCTCGGCGAGGTGTCCAGCACCGAATTGCGCGGCAAGCGCGTGGTCCTGAACATCTTCCCGTCCATCGATACCGGCGTCTGCGCTTCCTCGGTCCGCCGTTTCAACGAGCTGGCCGCAGGACTCGAAAACACCGCCGTGGTTTGCGCCTCGGCCGACCTGCCGTTCGCACTGGGCCGCTTCTGCGGTTCCGAGGGCATCGAGAACGTCGTTCCGACCTCGTCCTTCCGCTCCGACTTCGGCGCCGACTTTGGTCTGACGCTGGGCGATGGCCCGATGCAGGGCCTGCTGGCCCGCGCGATTGTTGTTCTGGACGAAAACGGTGCAGTCCTGCACACCGAGCTGGTTCCGGAAATCACCACGGAGCCGAACTACGACGCAGCTGTCGCGGCACTCTCCAACTAACGCTTTTCCCGGGGGCCGGGATCGAGACGCAAGAAACCTTCTTACGTCTCGGTCCCGGCCCCCTTTTTTATGCCCCAGCGACCCCGGCAGGGTAGAAAATGAGATTAAACCCCTAAGATTTTTTATGATTGGTAGACAAGGCAAACGATCATAAGCAATCATAGTAAGGAAGAGCTTGCCATTCCGAGACACCTTCAGTGGTGCCGGGTTATTAAAGGAGACCGTCGTGAGCGACACTAACCAGCTTGGCCACCACATGGACGTCGAACTGCGTTCGCAGCCCGAAATGTGGGAGCGCGCCATCCTCCAGGCACGGAGCGAGAACCTGCTTCCGGCCGATGGCCTGCGCGTCGCCGTGGTTGGCTGTGGAACTTCCTGGTTCATGGCGCAGTCCTACGCCGCAGCGCGCGAGTCTGCAGGCAGGGGGATTACCGATGCCTTTGCTGCCTCGGAAGCATTTATCACCACCCGTGATTACGACGTGCTGGTGGCCATCACCCGTTCGGGCACCACCTCCGAGGTCCTGACCCTGCTGGATCAGCTTGACGGTTCTCTCCCCACCGTTGCGCTCATCGGGGACCTCACCTCCCCAATCGTGAACAAGGTTGATGCCGTGATCGAGCTACCCTACGCCGATGAAGAATCTGTGGTGCAGACCCGTTTTGCCACCACGGCGCTGGCCTACCTACTCACCAGTGTGGGTGTAGACCTGAGCGCTGCCATCGACGAAGCCAGGGTTGCTGTCGCCGCACAAACTCCGGCAGAACTTATTGATGCAGAACAGTTCACCTTCCTGGGTCGGGGCTGGACCGTTGGTCTGGCCAATGAAGCCGCCCTGAAAATGCGTGAAGCCGTTCAGGGGTGGACCGAGGCCTACCCGGCCATGGACTACCGGCACGGCCCCATCGCCATTGCCGCACCGAACCGCGTGACCTGGATGCTCGGCGAAGAACCCGAGGGTCTGGCCCAAGATATGGTCCGCACCGGCGCCCTCTACATCAATAACAACGCGCACCCGCTGGCCGAACTGGCCCGGATTCACCGCGTCACACTGGACCGGGCCCGCGCTCGTAAGATGAATCCGGATGCACCACGCAACCTGACCCGTTCGGTCATCCTCGACGAAGACGCCTAAGTCCATAACGACCAGGATGCAGTGGACACCATGAACCCCCAATACCTGCTCTTTGACGTCGGTGGTACCGACATTAAGGCAGCGTTCTCCGACGCAGCGGGAACGCTGCACGGCATTCGTAGGATTCGAACCCAACGCGTAGCCACTGATGCCGCTCATGCGTTAGTCGAACAGCTCAAAACCCTGGGTGCCGAGCTCATGGCCGACTTCCCAGAGAGCAAACCCATTGCCGTAGGTTTGCTCGTGTGCGGAATCGTCGACGAAGCCAACGGAATCGGAGTGTTCTCCGCGAACCTTGGCTGGCGCGATGCCCCGCTGCGTCAGCTGGTGGCCGACGCCTTTGCCTTGCCCGTGGGCTTTGGTCATGACGTGCTGGGCGCCGGTGTAGCGGAACTGCGTTTCGGGGCCGGCAAGGAACTTGGCACCGCGGTGGATAACGCGGCGGTCCTAATCATCGGCACCGGCATTGCAGCAGCGCTTTTTGTTGACGGACATCCGTTGTCCGCGGGTGGCTACGCCGGTGAACTGGGCCACGGCGCAGTTCCCGGCGGCCTGTCCTGCCCGTGTGGTGCGCACGGCTGCCTGGAAACCATCGGTTCGGCGGGAGCCATTGCCAAGCGCTATGAACAGAAAGCCGGCGTTCACGTTGCTGGCGCCCGCGAGGTTCTGAACGCTAGGGATGCGGGCGATCAGATCGCTGTGCGGATTTGGGACGAGGCAATTGCGGCATTGACCTTCTCCATCGCCCAACTCTGCTGCTCCATCGCACCACAGGTCGTCATCATCGGCGGAGGATTGGCACAAGCAGGCGAGGCACTACTGCAACCACTGCGCGAAGCGCTGGGACAGAAACTGACCTACCAACGGCTGCCGGAGCTTGTGGCAGCCCAACTGGGTCAGGATGCGGGTCTGCGCGGCGCGCACCTCAAGGCCGTCGCGGCGGGTGCCCAGAGCACATGATTCTGAGTATCACTCCCAATCCCGCGCTAGATGAAACCTACGGACTTGAACTCTTCGATGTCGGGGGCAGCAACCGTGTTGCGGCCCCGTTGCGCCGGGCCGGTGGTAAGGGCATTAATGTGGCGCGGGTGCTGCATTCTCAGGGCGTTCCGGTGCTGGCGCTGGCCCCGTGGGCGGCTCGAATGGTCACATCTTCGCTGCGGATTTGGCGGCATCCGGGGTGGATCATGAGCTCCTGAATGTTGCTGCCCCGACGCGTCGAAGCCTCGCCGTCGTCGAACACGGAACCGGGCGGACCACCGTCATTAATGAACGTGGGGATGCGCTCAGCCCCAGGGAGTGGGAAAGCCTCCGCTCCCGAATTAGCCTGCTTCTCGATCGAGGGGTGAGTGTATTGGTTGCCTCGGGTTCGCTGCCCTACGACGCGGATGAAGATTTCTACCCGTGGTGCGTGCGTGAAGCAACGCGGCGCGGGATCCCCAGCATCATCGACACCTCCGGACCCGCTTTGTTGGCTGCAGCTCGCGCCGGCGCCACGGTGCTCAAACCCAACCACCACGAACTGGCCGATGTCACGGGGGAAAAAACCTTGGGCGGGGGAGCAGCCAAGCTCCTAGCCGCCGGAGCCCGCCACATTTACGCCAGCGCCGGCGAAGACGGACTCTTTCACTTTTCCGCGGACCGTCCCGGCCACTGGGAAACGGCGCGTTTGGCTACACCGCTGGTAGGTAATCCCACCGGGGCCGGGGATAGCGCCGTGGCTGCTATTGCCATGGGGCTACACGCCGGAGAGGACCACGCCTCTGTGATCCTTCCCCGTGCCGCCGCCTGGTCGGCCTCCGCGGTATTGATGCCCACCGCGGGCCAGCTGCACCCCTCACATCTCGAAATCCTGACGAACTTGATTCTCTCCTCCGCAACTTCGCTCTAAGTCTCATCCCCGAAAGGATGCTTTTCCCATGCCCCTGGTTAATACAGCAGAGATCATGAACGCGGCACGCACTTCCCAGCGGGGGCAGGGTGCCTTCAATGTCATCCACCTCGAGAGCGCCGAGGCACTGATCCAGGGTGCCGAGCTCGCCGGAACTCCGTTGATCTTGCAGATCTCGGAAAACTGCGTCGGTTACCACCGAAACTTGGAACCCATTGCCCTGGCCTCGCTGGCAGCCGCCCGCGCGGCGAGCGTCCCGGTGGCGGTGCACCTGGACCATGCAGAATCCGAAGATCTGGCAAAGGCCGCCGTCGATCTGGGGTTTGGGTCAGTCATGTTTGATGGCGCGCATCTGGACTACGCCCAGAACATTGCTGTCACCGCTCGAGTTACCGAGTATGCTCACGCGGCGGGTGTCTATGTGGAAGCCGAGCTGGGAAAAATTGGGGGCAAAGATGGCGCCCACGCCCCGGGCGTGCGAACCGATCCGGCCGAGGCACGTCAGTTTGTGCGAGAAACGGGAGTCGACGCACTGGCCGTTGCCGTGGGTTCTTCGCACGCCATGCTTGATCGGTCAGCAGCCCTTGACCTTGAGCTGATTGCCCAGCTTCGCCGCGCACTGGATGTTCCGCTAGTGCTCCACGGTTCCTCCGGGGTGAGCGATTTGAACATCGTTGCCGCAATTAATGCGGGGATGACCAAGATCAATGTTTCCACCCACCTCAATGGGTTCTTCACGCGCGCCATTCGACAATACCTCGATAAGAATCCTGTGGTCGTGGATTCGCGCAAGTACGTGGCACGTGGACGCGACGAGATGGCAGTGGAAAGCGCTCGATTGCTGCGCCTCTTCGCAGGGACTGCGGACTAACCTCACGCCGATTTATCGGATATGCCGCCCGAGGGCGGGTCGATGCTCTCCGGCGAACCCGCGGGGGCCATGGCTGTGCCAGACGTGATTTGCGGTTGTCTGGAGGTCAACGGCTTGTCATCCGGAATTAACAATTCTTATCTCGCATTCCCCTTGACCGCGCGATCTAGATCACAGCATAATCATTGGAACGTGTACTTTATTGATCGTTCTTTGTTGATATAAAGCACATAACATCACTCCTGTCGGTGTGAAGCGCTCATTGTTCGCCCCGACCATCTGGAACGAGGATCTATGAAGAAGCTCAATCTCCGCGGGGTAGCGGTTGCGGGTGTAGCTACGGCGGCACTGTTGTTGACGTCATGTGGTTTTGGTGGGGCAAGCAGCACCAGCAGTAGCGAGCCAGGTGCCTCGGGCACCGTCACTACGCTGACCATGCTGGCACCCACCTACTCCGATGGCACGAAAGCTCTGTGGACGAAGGTCATCAAGGATTTTGAGGCTGCCAATCCGGATGTCAAGGTCAACCTTGAAACGCAGTCATGGGAAAACGTCGAAAGCGTCCTAAAAACCAAGATTCAGGGCAACAAGGCACCTGACATCTACAATGGCGGTGCCTTTGCCGAATTTGCTGCCGAGGGCCTGCTGGCACCAACCTCTGATGTTGCCTCCGAGGCCACCATTGCCGATTTTCAGGCGTCCTTCGCCGAAAACGAAAAGGTTGATGGAACCCAGTACGGTCTTCCGCTGATCGCCTCGGCCCGAGCACTGTTCTACAACAAGAGCCTCATGGAAGAGGCCGGAGTCGCCTCGGTCCCCACCACGTGGGATGAGCTCCACTCGGCAGCCAAGGCCGTGAGTGAAAAAACCAAGGCGGACGGCTATGGCATGCCGCTGGGCAATGAAGAAGCACAGGGCGAGTCTCTCATCTGGTTCGCTGGCAATGGAGGCAACTTCGGTGATGGGACCAACATCGCTGTGGATACCCCGGCAAACGTCGAGGCTGCCGAATTCATGAAGAAAATGATCGACGACGGTGTGACGCAGAAGGATGCCGGCGCCACGCAGCGCACCCCGATGCTTAACACCTTCATTCAAGGCAAGCTCGGATTCGCCTACGCGCTCCCACAGACCGTGGGACAAATCAAGAAGGAAAACCCGAAGCTCAAGTACGGTATCGCACCGGTACCGACCAAGACCGGAACTCCGGCAACTCTGGGTGTCGCGGATCGCCTGATGTCTTTCAAGAACGATGGTTCCAAGACCGCAGCAGTGAAGAAATTCATGGACTACTTCTTCTCTGCTGATGTCTACACCAACTGGGTTTCCACCGAGGGCTTCCTGCCGACCACCAAATCGGGTTCCGAGAAGTTGGCCTCCGATGAGACCCTCAAGCCGTTCCTGGACATGCTGCCCAACGCGGTGTTCTACCCGACCACCAACGCGGCGTGGAACGCCACCGATGGTGCCTTCAAGTCCCTGATGGGTCAGATCGCCACCGGCAAGAGCGCGGCGGACGTGCTCAAGGAAATTCAGGCCAAGGCAGACGCAGCCAAGTAGCAACACCTGCATGACGGATGGGGCTCTCACCCACTTCGGGAGAGCCCCATCCGACCTTAAAACGCCTCACGGCACCCCGCACCCTCTCATCCTGCAGGAGCAACAGATCATGAGCGTCACCCTCATCCCGAAACGTGTTTCACGGCGGAAATCCGCTCAGGAAGGTGGCTCATTCCTTGCGGCACTGCCCTGGATTGGTCCGGCGCTCTTACTGATCCTCGCCATCGTGGTGTTCCCTGCCGGATACATGATCTACAACTCCACACGAAAGATCTCGCAGGTCGGCACCGACCTGAAGGGGGTGGGATTCGATAACTTCGCCAAGATTTTCAGCGATCCCAATCTGCCCCGGATCCTGCTCAACACGGTGGTGTGGGTAGTTGTGGTTGTCACCGTCACCGTGGTGCTCTCCCTGGTTCTGGCTCAATTCCTGAACAAGCCGTTCCCCGGGCGCACCCTGGTCCGCATGGCAGTCATCGTGCCGTGGGCCGCATCGGTCGTCATGACCACCACCGTCTTTTATTACGCAGCAGAACCAAATTACGGAATTCTCAACAAATTCCTGACCGACGTTGGTGTGCTGGATGAGGGCTTCGGATTCACCAAAAATGCCGTCCCCGCTATGTCGATGGCCATCGTCATTGCTATTTTTGTCTCCATCCCGTTTACGACCTATACGATTCTTGCCGGCCTGCAGGCTATCCCGAACGAGACGCTTGAAGCGGCGAAAATGGATGGTGCCAACCGCTGGGGTACGTACTTCTTGGTGATCCTCCCGCAACTTCGGGGTTCGCTGGCAGTTGCCGTATTGATCAACATCATCAATGTGTTTAACAACCTGCCCATTCTGAAGATCATCACCGGCTCGATTCCCGGTTACAGCGCCGACACCCTCATGACCTACATCTTCAAGGTCCTGCAATTCGACCGCCGACTGGATATCTCCTCGGCGCTCTCGGTGGTTAACTTCGCGATTGTTCTGGTGATCGTCGCGATCTATGTCAAGACCGTCAAGCCCATGAAAGAGGTCTAGGCCGCCATGTCGTTCCTGATTACCGAAGACCGAGCCTCCCGCCGGACAGTGATCGGGCGCATGGTGGCCGGCCTCCTCGTTGCGGCAGTGTTCCTGATTCCCTACGCCGTGATGTTCGGCGGATCACTCAAAACCCGATCCGAAATCCTCGCAATTCCGCCCAGCTATCTGCCCCGGGAAGGCGCCCAATGGTCAAACTATCTGACCATGTGGGACACTCCGGAAACACCGGTGGCCTTCAACCTCATCTCAACCATTGTCATTTCCCTCTGCGCCACCCTGTTGGTGTTGCTGGTGGCCACCCCCGCCGCGTACTACACCGC
The DNA here is from genome assembly GCF_019285735.1 of Paeniglutamicibacter sp. Y32M11. Taxonomy (GTDB): domain Bacteria; phylum Actinomycetota; class Actinomycetes; order Actinomycetales; family Micrococcaceae; genus Paeniglutamicibacter. The sequence goes on from NZ_CP079107.1 coordinate 1,029,344, forward strand.
CCGCTTCAAATTCCCGGGCAAAACGATGTTCATGTTCTTGGTGATTGTCACGCAAATGCTGCAACCGGCGGTACTGACCGCAGGATTGTTTAAGCAAATGTTGGCCATGAATCTCTATGACACTTGGCTGGCCATGATCCTGATCAATGCTGCGTTCAATCTTGCCTTTGCGGTGTGGATCATGCATTCGTTCTTTGCCTCGGTACCCAAGGAAATTGATGAGGCAGCCCAGATCGACGGAGCTGGAAAGCTCCGCGTGCTCTTCCGCATCAACCTTCCATTGGTCTGGCCGGGCATTGTTACGGCGGTCATCTTTACGTTTGTCGCCTGCTGGAACGAATTTGCCGCGTCCCTGGTGATCCTTTCCACCGCGGAAAACCAGCCGCTCTCGGTGGCCCTGACGAAGTTTGTTGGGCAGTACTCCACGGCATGGCAATACGTCTTTGGTGTCTCGATCGTGGCCATCATTCCAGTCATCCTCCTCTTCATGCTTATTGAGAAACGCCTCATCGGCGGGCTTGCTGCCGGAGCCGTGAAGTAGTGGAAGATCAGAAGCCCCAAAAGCTGCCGCTAGAAATTGTTGTGACGTCCGCACGTGGTGCTGCCACCGCGGTGAGCGCCGGCGCCGACCGGCTCGAGCTCTGTGAAGCCCTAGAAATAGGTGGCATCACCTCCAACCCTGAGCTTGTTGCAGCAGTGCTGAACGAGGCCGCCGGGGTAGGCGTGCATGCCCTCATTCGTCCACGCGGTGGAAACTTCGTGTATTCGACCCAGGAGGTGGAACTGATGTTGGCCCAAGCCCGACGCACCGCGTCATCTGGGGTGGCCGGATTGGTGGTGGGAGCCCTTGACGCCGCGGGAAATGTTGACGTCGAAATCATGCGGAAACTCATCGATGAAGTCCGAACGATTAACCCGAACCTGGAGCTGACATTCCACCGAGCCATCGATGACTCCGCCGACCCCGTACGTGCGCTGAGCGAGGTGATCGAACTCGGTTTCACCCGCGTTCTCACAAGCGGGGGAGCCCCAGCGGCACCCGACGGGCTCTCCGTCCTTGCTCGTATGGTTCAGGCCAGCGCCGGAAAAATTCAGGTCATGGCCGGTGGTGGGATGCGCATCGAATACATCGAGAAGATGCTCGCTGCCGGGATCGATGCCGTGCATTTTTCCGCGAAAGCTTCGTCCCCGGACGCCAGCTACATGGTGACGGATGGAAATATCGTGGCGGCGCTTCGTGACACCATAGATTCGTTGGCCTTTACGGCACGCATCCCCATGATTTTCGATAATGAGGCAGGGCACTAATTGAAACGCGAAGAGCGACTCAGCACCATCTTGGAGTTGCTGGCCGAATCAGGACAGATTGAGGTCGAGGATATTGTGCGCCGGTTGGCCGTTTCCCCGGCCACCGCGCGCCGAGACCTCGACTCGTTGGCAGCTGCCTCGCTGTTATCACGAACTCACGGCGGAGCCGTCAGCCATGCTGTGGCCTATGACCTGCCGGTGAGATACCAAAAGGAAGACGCGACGGGGCAGAAACACGCCATTGCCGCGCACGCCGCCTCGTTGGTGTCCCAGGACATGATTGTTGGACTTTCCGGAGGCACCACCGCGAGTGCCATCGCCACGCAGCTGGGAATGCGCCGAGACTTGGTCAACGATTCGGGACGCCCCACGTTCACGGTCGTGACTAATGCCGTGAATATCGCCTCGTTGCTGGCGGTCCGCACGCACGTGAAAGTCATGGTGACCGGAGGGATACTTAATCCCCGATCCTATGAACTTGTGGGCCCCTTTGCCGAGCAAACACTGGAGAAGGTCACCCTCGATGTGGCGTTTGTCGGTATCAATGGCCTCGAGGCCAGTGTTGGTCCCACCGTTTCCGATGACATGGAAGCAGCCATCAACAACCTGATGATCCGGCGGGCTCGGCAAAGTTATCTGGTGTGCGACTCCTCCAAGATTGGGCATAGTGCCTTTGTCTCCCTCGAGCAGTCGACCTTCACCGCGCTGATCACCGACAGTGGGATCACCGACGAGCAAAAAAGGGTTCTCATCGAGGCAGGCATTCCCGTCATCGTTGCTGACCCGGAGACTAAAAGTCGTTAGTCGCGTGCTGCCGTGGCCGCAGCAAGCAGACGCGGCCGAATCTTCTCCAGCAGTGTTGTGAGATCTCGCTGGGGGCGCAGCGAGGCGTCGTAGAGGCTTTCCAGTCCCATGGCACCCAGCCACACACGCGCCCGCCATGCCTCATCTGGGGTCGGTGCCAACTGCTCGATGAGCTCCGAACCGTGCCACATGCTCAGGTAGGCGGTATTGAGGGCGGGGTCCCAGGCCGCTGCCAGATCCCAATCTAGGATCCCGATCAAGGCTCCATCGTCCCAATGAAGATTGTGTCCCGCGAGATCACCATGGACCAGAGACGGAGTGACATCGGCAAAGGTGGCGACTGTCTGCGAGATCAGGAGTGCCTCGTTGGCGAGTTCGGGAGGCAATAGCCGGAGGGTTGCTTGGGTTTTTTCCTCGTTCCAGGGCCCCGCGAACGCGAACGGCTCGGCGAGGAGACCGGTGATTTTTGCCAGATTTACCGAAGCGAGTTCCTCGATAATCCCGCGCAGTGTTGAAGCCTCGCCGCTATGTGGTGGATGGGCTCGGCCAGGGATATAGCGTTGGACAACGGCCGAAAAATCGTCACCATGGAACACCTCACTGAGCGCGGTGGGTAGTTCAAAAGTGAAACTGGTTTCCAATGCTTGAACAAGATCGACCCTGCGCTGCATATCCTTTGCCGCTTCGGGCGTTCTACTGATGCGCAAAACAGCCTCGCCGGGAGCGATCAGGACGAGGTGAAATTGTCCGCCTTCTTCCACACGTGCAGATTTCCAATCCGGCCCGGGCATGAGGGACGCGGCCAGTTCATATTCGCTCGGGTGGGCAGCACGTGTCATGGCTCTATTTTCACAGGTCAACGCGCAGGGGAGGGGAGCGCCACACAACGTAGGATCAAAGACATGAGCTCAAACGTTCCCAAGGAGACCCAGATCAGCGAGCCATCGGAACGATCCGAGGCGGAAACGCTCCAACGCCGCGGACTCATCATAGAACTATTGATCGTGCTCGGCCTGTCACTGGGAAAATCGGGCATCTATTCCATCGTTAACCTCGTTGACAAGATGACGCGAGCGCCCCTTGGATCGCAAACCACATCGCTGAACAACTCGCTTAATCAGCGACAGTATTTTGATCTGACATATCAGCTGCTAGATATCTTCTTCGCCCTGGTTCCGGTGATGTTGGTGTTGTATCTGCTCTTTAGGAATCCCGGGGGTAGCCCCTTTGACCGGCTTGGCTTCAATATGAAGAAGCCGCTGTGGGACCTGGGGTGGGGCGCCGGCCTGTTCCTCGCGATGGGTATCGGGACGCTGGGTGTCTACGCCCTGGGCCGACTACTCGGATTGACCACGATCATTGTGCCGGCGGCATTGGATGACTATTGGTGGACGGTCCCGGTCCTCATTTTCTCGGCGATCCGCCACGGCATCCTAGAAGAAGTTGTTGTTGTCGGGTACCTCTTTGATCGACTTGGACGATTGGGTTGGGGCAAATGGCAAATCATAGTCACGAGCGCAGTGCTGCGCGGCAGCTACCACCTCTATCAAGGCATTGGACCGTTCGTCGGTAATGTCGCCATGGGCATGATCTTTGGGTACGTGTACTCCAGGAAGGGCAGGGTCATGCCGCTGGTCATCGCGCACGCCTTCTTGGACATCGCCGGATTTGTTGGTTATGCGTTATTGGGTTCCGCGATTGGCTTGGGCACGTAAAACACAGATAGATCGTCATTTTGAACAGCCATGCGCTACCCAGTATCCGAATGCTGGGTAGCGCATGGCTCAGTTGAGGAAATCAGAACCGGAGCGCCGCCGGGGAACGCCAATTGTCGCGGCCGGGCGCTGTATGCGCCGATTGGAGCCTCGACGGCGCGGTCATTCGTAGAACGCCGCTTGGCTTGAGCCGCACCGGGTCGGGCCTTCTATGGTGTTCAGTCGTGGCTTTCCGGCGCATCGCTTCGGCCCCGTGACTGACCGTCCATAAAGTCCATGAGTCGTTAACACCGAAGGAGGTGTGGTTGAACCGAATTCCGGTTCAACCACACCTCCTGATATTCGGGTGTCGGTTTGTCGCGCAGTTAGAGCGTGACCGAGCCCGATGGCGTTTCAAAGGTCACCGAGAGGATTCCCGGCGTCCCGTTGGGAGCTTGCCAATCAACAACAACGTCTCCAACGGGCAACTGTTCGGGCTGTCCGAGCCAGTCGGCAACGCGTTCGCTGGAACCGGCAATGCTGATCGAGGAGATCTTGCCAACCGGTTCAAGCGCCTTTGAAGGATGCAGGTTTTCGGTGCCGTCATCCCAACGCAGCATGTAGGGAACTTGAGGATCGGCAATCAAACCGTTGATGCCGATCTGACGCCACGTGAGTTCCTGTCCGTCCGGGAACTTCCGGTTTCCTGGCACCGAGCCGCGACCGAGGCGTTCTTCGAAGGGTGCCAAATCGTCAACTGCAACACACCAGCCCATCCAACCTCCACCAAGTTCGGAACGGGCACGAACTGCCTGCCCAAACGGTGCCTTGTCGGAAGACGGGTGGTTCAGAACCTCAACAACTTCCAGGTACTGGCCGTTCCTCAGCGGGAAGATGACATTGCGTGTCCCAAAACGTGGGTGTACACCGCCCTTTACAGATTCGAGTCCAAGGGCCTCGCCGATCCGAGCGGCAGTTGCCGCGAGGCCGTCGGGTCCACAAGCATAAGTTACATGGTCCAACCTCATCATGTGCCTATCATGGCACTTTGTGATCTGCCTCTCGAGTTAGGCTTACCTAACTTGCATTAGCTGGTCTCCTGCTAAGGTCGCTCGCAGTAGTGAGAAAGTGACCAGATTCGTCATATTGCGAGACGTGGTTGCCAAGATATGAAGCATTACGCCAAACTTGTTTCCAAGGTCATGAGTTTCAGCAGATAGCCCCGGCTTGCTGAACGGCAACCCTCCACCGCGGTGGGGTGCCCCGGGTGAAGACCAGGCCCCATATCAAAAAGATGTGGGACAAGCGCGGGATTGCCCCCAGCATTGACACGGCCCCACTCGGGCCGGCTTTGGGCATACCCCAGAAACATTGAAGGGTACGTCATGTCCGAGAATTGGTCCTTTGAAACCCGTCAGATCCACGTTGGACAGGAACCTGACGCAGCAACCGGTGCGCGCGCACTGCCGATCTACCAAACCAGCTCCTTTGTCTTCCCGAGCGCGGAAAGTGCAGCCGCACGCTTCGCCCTCGCCGAGCTTGCACCGATCTACAGTCGCATTGGCAACCCAACGCAGGAAGCCGTAGAAACGCGCATCGCCAACCTCGAAGGCGGTGTTGGGGCCTTGCTCTTGGCCTCGGGTCAAGCAGCAACCACCCTCGCGATCCTGAACATTGCCGAGGCCGGAGACCATATCGTCGCCAGCCCGAGTCTCTATGGTGGAACGCAGAACCTGCTGAAGCACACGCTGCGCAAGCTCGGGATCGAAGTCACCTTTGTTGCCGATCCGGATGATCTTGCCCTGTGGCGGGAAGCGGTCAAGCCCAATACCAAGGCGTTCTTTGGAGAGGTCGTTTCCAACCCGCGCCAGGACGTCTTGGATATCGAAGGTGTCTCTGCCATCGCGCACGAGGTCGGTGTGCCACTGCTGGTTGATAACACCTTGGCCACCCCGTACCTGATCCGTCCGATCGAATGGGGAGCGGACATTGTGATTCACTCCGCCACCAAGTACCTCGGCGGACACGGCACGGCCATCGCGGGTGTCATCGTGGATTCGGGCAACTTCGACTTCGCCGCAGATCCCGTAAAGTTCCCGGGCTTTAACACTCCCGACGAGTCTTACAACGGTCTAGTCTTTGCGCGTGATCTTGGCGTCAACGGTGCCTTGGGCGCCAACCTGGCCTACATCCTCAAGGCTCGCGTGCAATTGTTGCGTGACCTAGGAGCATCGGTTGCACCGTTCAATGCCTTCCTGATTGCACAGGGTCTTGAAACTCTCTCATTGCGTATTGAACGTCATGTAGCCAACGCGGTTGACGTTGCGTCATGGCTGGAGGCGCAGCCGCAGGTACTAGGTGTGCGTTACGCGGGCATCCCGTCCAGCCCGTGGTTTGAACGTGGTCGTAAGTATGGTCCGCGCGGTACCGGTGCCGTGGTCGCCTTCGAAATTGCCGGAGGCAGCAGGGCCGGTCAGGCCTTTGTTGACGGGTTGACACTTCACTCGCACGTAGCGAATCTCGGCGACGTGCGCTCGTTGGTCATTCACCCGGCGTCGACCACACACGCCCAGTTGACGGAGGCCGAGCAGCTGGCTGCCGGTGTCTCACCTGGACTCGTGCGCTTGAGTGTGGGCATTGAGAATGTCGTTGACATCATTGCAGACCTGAAGTCCGGATTTGATGCTGTGGCACTGCTCGTTGATGATGTTGAGCTGCAAGAAACCCTATGAGCCTGGAGACAAAAGTGGTGCTTTACGATGCAGAAACCGCGGCGGCCTTGGACTTTGCGCCCGACGGTATCCTGAGGCACCTACCCACCGGCGCGTACACCTTTGAAACGGGTGGGACGCTTCCAAGCGTTGTCCTGGGTTATGAAACGTGGGGCACGCTCAACGAGGACGCATCGAACGCTGTGTTTATCGCCCACGCGCTTACGGGCGACAGCCACGTAGCGCGTGGGGCGTCAACCGAAGCTGGCTGGTGGGATGGCTTCATCGGCCCCGGTAAGACGGTGGACACGGATCGGTTCTTCGTGGTGGCCGCCAATATGATTGGCGGCTGCTCCGGGACTACCGGACCGGCCAGCCTAGATCCTGAGGGTCAGCCGTGGGGGTCTCGTTTTCCCTTCACGACCATCAAGGATTCGGTGCGACTTGAAGCGCGTCTGGCAGATGCACTGGGGATCCAGGCATGGCATACCGTGTTGGGTGGCTCCATGGGTGGAGCCCGCGCCCTGGAATGGGCGGTGGAATTCCCGGAACGCGTTAGAAATTGTGTGGTGGTGGCCTGCACCGCCGAGTCCTCGGCGGATCAGATCGCCTTTGCCCAGGTGCAAAGCGCTGCCATCCGGCTAGACCCCGATTTTGCCGGCGGTGACTACTACGCAAACGACTCGGTCCCATCGGCTGGATTGGGCGTTGCTCGGCGCCTGGCCCACGTCACATATCGCACCGCTGCCGAACTGGATCTGAGGTTCGGGCGCAACGCTCAAGGCGAGGAACTGCCTGTGGGCAGCCCAAGCCTGAACCGTGGGCGGTATCAAGTAGAAAGCTATCTGGATCACCAGGCGAGCAAATTGGCGAACCGCTTTGACGCCAATAGCTATCTGGTGCTGACCGAGGCGCTCATGAGCCATGACGTGGCCCGTGGGCACGGATCGCTTGAGGATGCCTTGGGACGCGTGGAGGACGTGAACTTCTTGGTCGCGGCGGTGGATTCGGATCGACTGTATTGGCCCGAACAGTCCGAGCGGCTGGCAAAGTCGCTGCCAAATCCGTGCACGGTTCAATACATCACCTCGCCGATCGGCCACGATGGTTTTCTGACTGACATTGAGCAGCTCAGCGACGCGCTCAGTGAGAATATTTTCAGCTAGATTTCCCCATCTAGCAGGTAGCTTTCATGGCAAAGGGTGGGTAGGAGGAGAAAAATTCTCGTCCTACCCACCCTTTGCCATGTCCCGACGCGTGGAGCCCGCTTGTTCCCTTGGGGTGCCCCATGAGGCGAATTGACCCGTGGGACGGTCACGCTGATCAGGTTTAGACAGCCGGACCGTGGCCCAACGAGGTATTGATTGGCTTTTCGGTGAACGGGGTAGCCAGCGGTCGCTTGGCGGTGATGCCATCACCGGAGGACTGGTGGCGAAGCCGTCGCAATACCCACGGGGCCAGATGAGCGCGAGCCCAAATAAGGTCATCTCGCCTAGCCTCACGCCAGTTCTTGGCATCAATCTCACTGGCTGGAACATGTTTCAGGTTATGCGGAACATTCAACGAGTCAAGGGCCATGGCCGCAATGGTGTGGTGCCCCAAGGGAGAAAAATGCAGGCGATCCTCGGCCCACATTTGTGGTTGGTGCAGTTCCTGAAGCGACCACATATCTGCCACCACGGCGTCATAACGCGCAGCGATGGTCCGAACGTTTTCGTTGTAGATGGCTACCTTGCCACGAATGCCGCCAAGTACGGGTGTATCTCGAATATCTGGCCCGTTGAAGAGCAGGATCGTGGCACCGGAGGTCGCCAAGACCCGCACGAGCGCATCGAGTTTGTCGGCAATCGCATCAGGATCCCCGCCCGGTCGGATGACGTCGTTTCCACCCGCGCACAGACTAATCAAATCGGGTTTGAGTTCGAGAGCTGGTGCTGCTTGCTCGTCAAAGATCTGGTTGATGAGCCGGCCGCGGATGGCCAGATTGGCGTAGGCAAAGCCTTCGACGTTTTGGCTCAGCTGCTCTGCAACGCGATCCGCCCAGCCACGGTTTCCCCCGGGGCTCTGTGGATCAGGATCACCGATGCCCTCCGTGAATGAATCGCCGATGGCGACGAATCGGCGCCAGGGGTGTAATGCTTCGGTGGGGGAGGCGGATTCTTCGGCGGTAGGGTCTATGAAGTTGTTCACAGATACATTCCTATCAAAGAATACGTGCGAAGCCCAAGCTAATGCTCCCTGGCATTTGAGCGGTGTCGTAGATTTCTGCTTGACTGGGTGGGTGAGCGAAACAAGTTGGAATCCCACTGTCATTTGGTCCCGCCCCGAAGCCGAACGTGCAGGAACGCCACTTTTGGTGCTCCTGCATGGATACCTCTCCAATGAAGAGGACCTGATGGGCCTGGCCCCCATGCTGCCGGAAGAATTGACCATTGTCTCCGTCCGGGCGCCCCAGGCCCTGGGACCGGGCTACACCTGGTTCCCGCTGATGCAGGATCTGGATTACTCATTTGATGCCGTCAAGGCATCCATTGAGGATCTGTGGTCATGGCTGGAACCGATTGCCAAGCAGCATTCGTCGGTGAGCCTGCTCGGCTTCTCCATGGGGATGGCGGTGGCGACCTCCCTGCTACGTCACCAGCCCGAGGCGATTACCACCGTCATTGGCCTCTCGGGGTTTGCCGTTCCAGAAGAGGGTGAGGGCTTCTTCGACGACAAAAAGCTCAAGGAAATGAACAAGCCGGTGTTCTGGGGTCGAGATCAGGCGGATCCAGTGATCACGCAAGACAAGATCGAATACACCCATGCCTGGGCCACTCAAGACGTGCACGTGACCAAGGTGCTGTACACAAATATGTTCCACTCGGTCAATGCGCAAGAGATGTCTCACGTGCACGAGTTCCTGACTCACGTTGTGCTCAAGGGTGCCTCGGTCTAAAGAGGCTTGTACCTCCCTATTGACACAAGGGAAAACTCCCTGCTTGTATTGGTTTATTGATACAAGGGGGGCCGCTTCGGCGTCCTCCTCCAGGCAAAGGGACGCTCATGGTCAACGGATTTGCTCTGCTGGTGTTTCTCGGCTTCGCAGTGGGGCTGCTCGTACTAGTTCGGCGGACCATCTTCACCCAACACCGCTCTGATCTGCGCATACTTGGTGCCGTAGCTGATCGGCAAGAGCGATCCGTTGCCCACAAGGTCTTGCGCGTGCTGCGCGCCCGAAACATCGTTGTGCTGGTTGCCCTGGTGGTTGGGGGAGCGCTGGCCTGGAACCTTCACGAGCAGTTCCCCTCGGCCGCCGGATTGCCGTTGGCCGTGGCACCTGCGGGTATGTGGGTCCTCGCCTCGGCTGTCCTTGCCTGGTGGCCACTACCGTATGAGTTTGCGGATTCGGGCAGTGTGGCTTCCTCGGTGGCGAGCGCTGATCTAACACCACGGTCCACGGCAACTTTTGGTCCTCGGTGGGGAATCATTGTGCCGACAGTTTTGTTGGCGGCCACCACCGTTGGGTTACTTGTTGCCGGAATCCTCTCCGGAACCGACGAAAAAGGTCGCTTCCGGAACTTGCCCTACATTTCGGCCAACGGCGCCGAGCTGGACAACAACATGGTGGTGACGCACATTCAACTGGGTCACGGGTCGGTCGGTCCCTTCCCCGGGTGGTACTACGGGCTGCCGGTACTGGGCCTGTTGCTGGTGGGTGCCGGGTTGAGCCTGTGGGCTTTGCATAGCAATGCGCGCCGACCTCGCCTGCGAGCGACTAAACTTCTGGCCTTCGACGATGCGGTGCGTACCAATGTTGGATTCGTCATCAGTACGGGGTTCAGCGCGATGCTTTGTCTCCAAGCCGCACCGTTAATGTTGTTCGCAGCCTCGGCACTATTTAGCTCGGGTCAAAGTACTGCCTATGAGGTGGGGCAGGTCGCCGAGGCTGCCACGATTCCGGACACGGTCCTCGACCCCGTGCTGGGAACACTTGCGGTAGTCATTGCCGTGGTGGCACTGATGCTTTTAGTCATCGGCACGATCTTGTTGGTGCGCTGGCTGGGTTGGATGACAACAACTCTGCGTCCATTGAAGGAACACTCCACGACCACGGTGATTGCATGATCACTCTTGATACGACCCATCCCAGCGGCCCCGCTGAACAGATCCGCGCCCAGATCACGGCCCTGATTCAGTCCGGCGAGTTGGCGGCTGACGCCAGGCTGCCGCCGGTACGACAGCTGGCCGGGGACCTTCGGGTAGCCGCCGGCACGGTAGCCAAGGCCTATAAAGAACTTGAATCAACCGGATTGGTGCGCACCGGACGCGCCAACGGAACCCGAGTCAACCCCGGCCTCGTGCTAGAAACTCCAACGCTCAAGGACGTCCAGCGACTGGTCGCTGCGGCACGCAAGGCAGGACTGAGCCTAGAGGATGTCCAAGGCATCATCGCGGTGAGCTGGAACGCCTAAAACCAACTGCGAATACATCTTGATAAAGAATTAAGCCGTTTCTACGGTGATGCTGTCGCCACCGAGGCTGACGATGTCGCCCTTGCGGATCTGTGCGCCACGACGAGTTTCGATCGCGCCGTTGACCTTCACCAGACCGTCTTCGATTAACTGCTTCGCGTGGAATCCGTCGTCTGCAAACGATGCAAGCTTGAGCAGCTGACCGAGTCGAATTGATTCGTCGCGGATTTGGATGGGGAAAGTCTCGGAATTTGCCATGTATCCATCATCGCGCATCCGATGCCACAGGGAAGCACTCGGATGCTCCACAGTGCTCGTTTGTGGTGCGTTAGACACAAAATGTCCAGTCGAGGCGTTGCGCGGCGTAGGTTGAGATGGAAATAGTTTGTCCCTGAAGGAGTCACGTGGCCAGCCCCGACACACGTTCTAACGCGTTACCGCTGGCCATGGCCGGTGCAGCAGGCATCTTGATGCCCCTGCAGGCGCTGATCACCTCGAATGCAGCACTTTACTTGGGTGGGTACCTTGCTGCAGCACTATTTAGCTCCATCACGTCGCTGGCCTGCCTCTTGGTGGCTAGCCTAGCGATTCCTGCCGCCCGGGCCGGATGGAAACGTTTCGGAGCCGTATGGCGAGAACGAACAATTCCACGCTGGTACATCTTGGCGGGAGTGATCGGTGCCTATTACATGCTCGCTCAGGCGCTAAGCGTCGGGAACATCGGATTAGCACTCTTCGCCGTGGCCGTGGTGGGAGCCAGAACAATTTCGAGCATCCTCATCGATGTGATTGGCTTTAGCCCAGCAGGCAAACAACCGATCACCCGCCGCAGGATCATTGGCGCCGCGATTCTGGTCATCGGTGCCGTCATCGCAGCATGGGACCCCATCACCCATAGCGGCCAGTCACCTGCTGCTGTCATTTCCTTAGCCATAGCCGTTGTTGCTGGTCTATTGGTCAGTTTTCAACAATCAATGAATGGCCGGGCCGGGCAAGCCTATGGTTCGACCACCACAGCAACCGGGCTCAACTATCTCGCCTCATCGGCCGGACTCATCGTGGCCATGAGTATCGCCGGATTACTGCACATTGAACCGTTCGGCTACTCGGCGATCCCCGCCTGGTGGATGTATTTTGCCGGTCCGCTCGGGATCCTCTTTGTGGTCACCGGTGTCACCTTGGTCCCCAAGCTCGGATCCTTGGTCTTGGGCATTGGCCTTGTTACGGGGCAACTGCTCGGATCCCTGATCTTGGACCTGATACTCTCACCCGAAAAAGTGAGCGGCAATGAAATTGCTGGAACACTAGCAACGCTGCTTGCCGTCTTCATCGCTTCCTGGCAGCCCAATGGACGACCACGCTGGAAGGCACAAAAAGCATCATGACCCAAAGTAGCACCGCAACGGAAACGGCCCCACGGTCCAGGGCGCCGATCTATCTTGCTATTGCCGTGCTGGCCGGACTGGCCATGCCCATCCAGAGTCGAATCAACGGTGCCCTCGGACTTCACCTCGGAGATCCAATCGCGGCATCCTTGGTCAGCTTTTGCACCGGGCTGATCCTGCTGATCATCATCTCCTTGGTCGTGCCCTGGGCTAGGGCCGGAGCCCGTGAAATCCCGCGGGCGCTACGGGAAAAACGTTTCCCATGGTGGTACCTGGCGGCCGGCTGCGTGGGGGCATCGGTGGTCATTTCGCAGACCTACACCGTGCCACTGCTGGGAGTCGCGCTCTTTACCGTTTCCATCGTCACCGGACAGACTCTTGGGTCAATGCTCGTGGACAGCATCGGGTTTGGCCCCGGCGGGCGCCGCCGCATCAGCGGCGTACGCGCCATCGGGGCGCTGCTCACGATCGTGGGCGTCATCTGGGCCGTTAGCCCGAGACTCGCCACCACCGGGTCCATCAGTACATTGTTGCTACCAACCATCATTCCGCTGGTCGTTGGCTTCTTGATGGGATTTCAATCGGCGGCCAACGGTGTCCAAGCCCGAGCCTATGGAACCCCCGTGGCGGCAACGTTGATGAACTTTGGTGTCGGTGCAATCATGCTGGTCATCATCTTGTTGGTTCGGATGCCCTCCGTGGGCCTCCCACATGCCCTGCCGACCCAATGGTGGTACTACCTGGGTGGTCCGCTGGGCTGCATTTTTATCGGCCTTGCGGCGTTTCTGGTGAGGCACTTGGGTGTGCTGCTGACCGGACTTGGCATGATTTGCGGGCAGCTGGTGGGATCGCTGCTGATCGACGTGGTGGTCCCCGCGCCCGGTGCCGTGGTGAACGGGGCAACAGTCGCCGGAACAATATTAACGCTGGCTGCTGTCGCTCTGACCTCGGTGGCCGGCGGGCGAACACGCACAAGGCGTAACTAACTCTCGTTCTTCCTCCTCACCGCCGGAGCTGGCACCGTGGTGATGCTCCGTACCGCAGAACCGGTCCAAGATGGGGCGGCTGCCCCATGAGAGCAACGGATGCCGCGTTCTACACTGCAACCATCACGGGAAGAAGCAGTGGCCCGTGCGCGGAACGGCATGTGGTCGCAACCCGAGGAATACGTGGGTGCGGCACCGATGATCGCCTTCTGCGCGGCCAGGGCGACTGCTGAGAACCCTCGGGACCGAGGAGCAGGACCATGAGCATTCTTAACACCACGAGCGAATCCAACGCCGTCGGAGCCACGGCCGCGTTGTATGCGGCGGACCGGAGCGCACTGGGTTACGTACCAAGCCACACCAAGGTTCTGGCCCTGCACCCGGAGGCCTTTCAAGCGTGGAAGGCCCTGCAATCGACGATTGTTGCGTCGTTGGGGCCGCGCCGCTACGAACTGGTCACTCTGGCTGCGGCCCAGGGTATCGGTTCCGCGCATTGCCTGCTGGCCCACGGCTACAAGGCGCTACATTTCCTGGCCGAAGACCAACTACTGCGGATCGCCAAGGACTACCGCAACGCGGACCTGAATGAGGCCGAGGTGGCGATGATGGACTTCGCCCGCAAGCTGAGCACCAACTCGGACGCCATGGACGAGTCAGACAGTCTGCGCCTGCGAAGTCTAGGATTTAGGGACCGGGAGATCGTTGACATTGCTCTGGCAGCGGCGGCCAGAAACTATTTGAGCCGAATTCTTCAGGCCCTGGCCGTGGACGTTGATGTTCCGCCGCAACTGAACGAGAAAATGCGTCGGGCCTTGCTTGAGCCGCTGGGGCAGACAGCCGTCGGCTGAGTCAAACTAGGGATGATGAATCACCCCCCCTGACCTTCAAGACCGTGTGTCGGGAGCCGGGCGGGTGGCCAAGCGCGTGAGGTCTCAATGATTCGGGGTCTCGGTTTTACGCAGCATGTTTGAGATGTGCGTGCCCACGGTTTTTTCGCTGATTACCAGATTCTTGGCAAACTCCGGTTAGGTGAGCTGCCGGCGTCCCGGTGCTGGGTAGGTCAATCTTGATCCTTGCCCGGGCCGCAATTTCTAGCAGCGATTCGCTGATCGCCCATGCCTGAAGATCCTCTGCGGGCGGAATCGGCCATTGTCGTTTAAAAGAGCTCCGGATTTGCATTCACTCCCTCGCACGCTCGGCGGCAAGGGCGGTGAAATTTCAGCAAACGTTCACCTCGGTAGGGGGTGAAGGAGCGCCCGAAGCTCGAAGTGCACGAGGCAAACACGATAGGCTGGGTGAGTATGTTTTTCGCCCAACGGACCGCAACCAGCGGCCTCGTGAACCATTGGAGTTGTTATGGCGCCTCAGTCCAAGCTCGATCAAGTCATCTCCCTCGCCAAACGGCGTGGCTTCGTTTTCCAGGCGGGTGAAATCTACGGCGGCTCTCGCTCCGCGTGGGACTACGGACCACTGGGTACCGAGCTGAAGGAAAACATCAAGCGCGAGTGGTGGCAGAGCTTTGTCCGCGGACGTGAGGACATGGTGGGCCTTGATTCCTCCATCATCCTGCCTAAGGCCGTCTGGGAAGCCTCCGGCCACGTCGCCACCTTCACCGACCCGCTGGTCGAGTGCGTCTCCTGCCACAAGCGTCACCGCCAGGACCACCTCATTGAGGCCTTCGTCAACAAGAAGAAGCGCCAGCCGGCCGACGGCATGAGCGAAATTGCCTGCCCCGACTGCGGCACCAAGGGTCAGTTCACCGAACCGCAGATGTTCTCCGGCTTGATGAAGACCTTCCTGGGCCCGGTAGACACCGCCGCAGGCATGGCGTACATGCGTCCGGAAACCGCGCAGGGCATCTTCGTGAACTTCAACAACGTGCTGACCGCGAGCCGTAAGAAGCCGCCGTTTGGCATTGGCCAGATCGGCAAGGCGTTCCGTAATGAGATCACGCCGGGCAACTTCATCTTCCGTACCCGTGAGTTCGAGCAGATGGAAATCGAGTTCTTCACCGCACCGGAGGACGCTCCGGCGTTCTTCGATCAGTGGGTCGAGGACTGCTGGGCCTGGTACCTGGATCTTGGCATTAGCGAAGAGAACCTGCGTCGTTTTGATGTCCCCGAGGAAGACCGCGCTCACTACTCGGCCGGCACCATCGACTTCGAGTACCGCTTTGGCTTCCAGGGTTCGGAGTGGGGCGAGCTCATGGGCGTCGCCAACCGCACCGATTACGATCTGACTAGCCACTCCAAGGGTTCGGGCACCGAGTTGAGCTACTTCAACCAGGCCACCGGCGAACGCTTCACCCCGTACGTGATCGAGCCGTCCTTCGGTTTGACCCGTTCGATGATGGCCTTCCTGGTTGATGCCTACGTTGAGGACGAAGCCCCGAACGCCAAGGGCGGTGTGGACAAGCGCACCGTGCTGAAGCTTGACCCGCGTCTGGCACCGGTCAAGGCCGCTGTGCTGCCGCTCTCGCGCAACGAGGAACTGTCGCCGAAGGCCAAGGCGCTGGCCGCCGAACTGCGCAAGACGTGGAACATCGACTTCGATGATGCCGGTGCCATTGGCCGGCGTTACCGCCGTCAGGATGAGATTGGTACCCCGTTCTGCATCACCGTTGACTTCGATACTCTCGAGGATCAGGCCGTGACCATCCGTGACCGCGACACCATGACCCAGGAACGTGTGGCACTGGATCAGGTGCGCACCTACCTGTCCGAGCGCCTCAACGGAGCCTAAGACCATGTCGACACTGGAATTTCGGCCCTGGCGGGACGGGGACGACCTGGAATTGCTGGAACTCTTCGGCGATCCGGCGTCCCCGCATGCCCACCAAGACCGAACCATGTTCCGTAAGGATTCGGACGCGCCCTTCAGCCGTGCGCTGGTGGCCACGGATCAGGGCATCGCCGTGGCAGCCGGCGTGGTGTTTGCCTCCACGCTGCACCCGACGCGCCTGTGGCTCTACGTTGAGGTGGCTCGCGAACACCGCCGCACCGGTGTGGGCACCGAGTTGGTGCAGCAGTTGCGCGCCCTGATCCCGGCAACACAGAGCAGTGAGCTGAAGGCTCGCTACACCGTGACCGCCGGAACCGATGCCGCGGCCGCGGCAGGCTTCTGCGCGGCACTGGGGATGCGCACCATCCAGCGCACCCGCGACGTGGTCATCGAGCCGGGCGGCCTGGCCCTGCCGATCTTCGCCGAGGATGGGTTGACCATCGATGAGATTGCTACCGGCAGTGTCGAGCTGACGAAGCTGGTCATCGAGTTCTACAACTCCACCCACGCCTGGGATCCGGCCAACATGACCCTGGGCAGTGCCCAGAAGATGTTGCTGGATGACGCGACCGGAGCCCAGGGCGTGATCATCTTCCGCGATAAGCCCAAATCTCGTGGTGGAAAGATCCTGTCCTTCGCCATCAGCTACACCCCTGCGCGCGCCGATGCGCCGGCGGATGTGCTCTTGGGTTGGAACCCGGAACTGAGCGAAGAGGAATCGGCCGAGCCTATCCGCGGGATGCTGGCCATGCTGGTTCACCAGTACCCGGTGAAGCTTGAGGTTGATGAGTCAATGGTGGTGCTTTCCTCGTTGGTTGATGTTTTGGCCACGAAGAATCACGCCACCGTCATTGCCACCACGCACATCGTGGCCACGGCCTAGAAATACAGCAGGTACGCAGATGGCGTCGGATGCTTCCCTTTGCGGGAAGCGTCCGACGCCATCGTTGTGTGCGGGTGGTATTACTTTTTCCAGCCCAGTTCTCGGGCGATGTTCGCGATCTCGGTCATCACATGGGTGTTGTAGTCCACGCCCAATTGATTCGGCAGCGCGAAGAGAACATAGTCGGCCTCGCTGATCGCCTCATCGTTGATGAATTGCTGCGCGACGTCCTCGGGGGATCCCGCGTAGGTGGGCCCCGAGCGCGCCACCGACCCGTCAAGCACGCCCACGGAGTCGCCGTGCTCGCGGCGCCCGAAGTAGATCTCATCGGTGTTGGTGGTGATCGGGAACGCGCTGCGGGTCACCGCCGTCATGCCTCCGGTGCTGTGCCCGCTGGCGGCATACGCGTCCTTATATTGGCGTAGCTGGTCCGCCTGCAGCACATGGAAGGGGCGTCCATCGTCCTCTAACAGCAGCGTGGAGGACAGTAGATTCATGCCCACCGAGCCTGTCCACACCCCCGATCCGATGGTTGCCGCGCCCCACCAGATCCGGTTTTCCAGGCCGGGGGAGAGGGGATTGATGGGCAGTAACGAATCCTGATCGTGATGGCGATCCGGCATTGGATGGGCCATTCCGACCCCGGAGATCGCGGAACGGAAGCGGGCGGTACGCGCCCGGGTTTCGGTGGCCCAGTCGTGGTCAGGTTCTAGGTCGTAGCCGAACTGGTGTTGACCATCGCGGGCCGATTCGGGTGAGCCACGGCTGATGCCCAGCTGCAGGCGCCCGTTGCTGATGGCGTCGGTCGCTCCGGCCATTTCTGCCATGTAGAGGGGGTTTTCATAACGCATGTCAATGACCCCGGTTCCCACTTCCAGCGTGGTGGTCTTCGCTGCCATGGCCGCGAGCAGCGGGAATGGGGTGGAAAGTGAATTGCCGAAGTGATGCACCCGCATCCAGGCCCCGTCAAAACCCGATTCCTCGGCGGCCACCGCTAGGTCCAGCATTTGGCGCACGGCATCGGCTCCGGTGGGCACCGGCGATTTGCTGGAGCCGCCCGAATGGCCGAAGGTCAGGAAACCAATCTTCTTTGTCATGCGTGCTCCGATCGATGGCTGCGCCGGGAAACTCCTGCTTCTAGGTACAAGCGACGCAAACGAGAAAACATTCCATCAAGAAATGATGGTTATCTCGCCCATGGGCTTAATGCGGTCATATGCCCCGCACGTGTAGGGATTATCTGGAGGGCTACCACTGGATTCGATGAAAATCATGCAGCAGCTTGGTGCCTCGGTCTGGATTGAGTGCAGCTACCCACGAAATATGTCCCAGTAGATAGCCGCGGAAATCAGTGTGGGCCTCCCTGTTTTGCGATTCCGGCCCCGTGGAAAGGCAATTGTGGAGGATCGCTTTGAGCCGGTCAAAGTCCGAACGGGTGACATTGGGGTGCTTGTTGACCACCACTGATGTCACCAATTGCCGAACACTGGCAGGGCGCACATGTGTTTTTAGCCGGTTGGCTTCGTGGCCCTCGGCTTCAATGATGCTGATGGCAGTACGAATGAAGGCAGAGGTTCGCCGTGCTAATTCCTTGCCGCCGCTGAAGGCGAGGTCATCGGCGTAGCGGGTGTAGCGGGCGTCGAACTTTTTCGCGAGTCCGGAGAGACGGGAATCCAGCCTCCGCAAGGACAAATTTGCCACCATGGGTGAAGTTGGCGCTCCTTGCGGAAGATGCGGCAGTGAGAGCGCCTGCCGCAGCGCAAAACGTTCGGTGGGATTGCCGCCGTCAGGCATCAGGGACAGGACCCTCGGTGGGACTGAGTGGGTGCAAAGGCCGGTGAGTCGATGCGCTACAGATTCGGTATATCCGGCTTGCCGGAGCGTACCAAATACTCGCCCGGCGGGGACCTTGGCGAAAAATGTCACCAAATCGAGGTTGATCACCACCTCCTGACCGGTGTGCTGTGCCGCTCCGGTGCCTGCGCTTCGGCCTGGAACAAATCCGTGGGCGGCGCCATGGAGCTCAATGGGGTACAGCAGCTCCCGGAGCACAGTCCTTTGAATTTTTCGCAAACGTGGGGCAGGAATCTCCAACAATCGCGGAAGCCTGCCCGGGCGCTGCCGCCACTCGTAGCGGTAGTGCTGAAGCTTCCGTTCGGCCTTCCGGTTCCAATGTTGCGGATCGGAAAACCATTCCAACTCCCCATAGGTGAGCTCGAGCAGTCCGGCGAGGCTGGCCAGGGTGTCAAGGCGGGGAATCTTGGGCTGCCTATTCTCACGGGCCGTTGCGGGCCTAAGTACATAGTTGGCCATGCGCAGTGGTTTTCGTTGATGAGCTGCCTTGGCTACGGCCTCGGCGAAGGGCTCACTCAGGAGGATCGTTGCGCTCAGTTCGCGAGGAGCGTCGATGGGTGGCCGCGGATACAGGTGCAGAATCTGGGTTATCAGGGGACCCAGCCAACGCCGTCGTGCGCCTAAAACATGCGCGCCGGCGCTGATGAGTTCGGTCTTTGCCCATCGTGGGGAACCGAGGAATGCCTGCGCCAGTGTCGCTGCAATGGCTGGCGCTGTGGGGTGGGGCGTGCGCCTCAGCGTTGCCGAGGCGGGGGTCACCGGGGCAGGGTCACTTGTCATGGGTGCGATGGTTCTCCGATGACCTAGCTGTCTGTGCGGGTGCCGAGCTGCGCGAAGCGCAGAGACGCACCTGCGGTGCATGGATCAGGCAATACTGCGTACCCCGGGGTATCCCCGGAGAGGAACGCGTGCTAAAAGACGCTTCCCACCTCATCGAAGAAACCATCGCATAGTGCCATGCTAACCGAAGGCCGTGACACAGTCAGCGAAACCTCCACGGATGAGCACCAGCGGCAATTCCACACTGACCAGCGCTACCAAACACGGCTGAAGCCCTACACGGAAGTTCCTAGATCTTTGGCGCTGCTGTGCGCTGCCGAGTCCTCGAGCCTTGGGTCGTTGAGCCCAGCCGGGCACGACCCCACTATGCCGACGATCAAGCGGCCCATCTTGGGCTGGTTCATCCGCGTTGTTGCCGCATGACCAAAATAAGAGGGGCACGTTTTTCCTTTACCCGCAAATGTTCGTGGGCTCGCTCCAAAGTTGGAAGTCCACGCAATATTCGCGTGTGATGCACAAGTCTGCACTTCGGTGGTACGGATTTGGATCTATTTGAGAGAATGGGTTAGTGACTGCAATTTCCGATTTATCTCAAACAGACGCGCCCACGCCGGCGAAACTCGAGCTGCCTCCGCTGCAGTTGGGTAAGCACACCATTAATACGCCAGTGATTCTGGCGCCGATGGCTGGCATCACTAATAAGGCGTTCCGACGCCTGTGCCGTGAATACGGTGGCGGCGTCTATGTCACCGAGATGGTCACCTCACGTGCCCTAGTTGAACGTAATCCCGAATCGTTGCGGATCATTTCCCACGATGCGGATGAATCACTGCGCTCCATCCAGCTTTATGGTGTGGACCCCAAGACCGTGGGCGCCGCCGTGCGCTTGGTCGTTGAGGAAGGCCGCGCCGACCACATTGACTTGAATTTCGGCTGCCCCGTTCCCAAGGTCACCCGCAAGGGTGGCGGAGCAGCACTGCCATGGAAGACCGATCTGTTCACTTCCATCATCAAGGCAGCCACCACCGAGGCAGCTCGTGGAGATATCCCGCTGACCATCAAGATGCGCAAGGGCATCAACCAGGATCACCTCACCTACATCGAGTCCGGCAAGATCGCCCGTGACCACGGTGTGGCAGCGGTGGCACTGCACGGTCGCACCGCCAGCCAGTACTACTCCGGCAAGGCCGACTGGGATTCGATCGCACGACTGCGCGAATCCCTGCCCGATGTTCCGGTGTTGGGCAACGGAGACATTTGGAGTGCCGAGGATGCTGTAGCCATGGTGCAGCAGACCGGTGTTGACGGCATCGTTGTGGGCCGTGGTTGCATGGGCCGCCCGTGGCTCTTCGGTGATCTTCAGGCCGCCTTCGAGGGTACCGATAAGCGATTCACTCCGGGTCTGGCCAAGGTTGCCGAGACCGTATACCGCCACGCCGAACTACTGACCGAATACTTCGAGGACGAGTTCAAGGCGCTGCGCGATATTCGTAAGCACATGGCCTGGTACTTCAAGGGCTACCCGGTGGGCGGAGACATTCGTTCCGCCCTCGCCCAGGTCCCCACCCTGGAAGTTCTGAGCGAACTGCTGGCACAGCTGGATCACTCCATGCCCTACCCGGGCAAGGATGCCGAGGGTCAGCGTGGACGCGCCGGTTCGCCGAAGAAGACGCACCTGCCCGATGGCTGGCTCGCCACGCGCGAAATGGACGAAAAGCACAAGGCCATGATTTCCGCGGCCGAACTTGACGTCTCGGGCGGCTAGGAAAACCATGGTGCAGATCCCCGGATACAGCGAAGCCGACGAAGAACGATGGGCACCCGAACCGCCGAAGAAGGCATACCGGACGGCCTTCGAGCGTGATCGTGCCCGCGTGCTGCACTCCTCGGCGTTGCGCCGCCTCGGGGCCAAAACACAGGTCGTGGCCCCCAGCTCGAGTGACTTTGTCCGCACCCGGCTGACCCACTCCCTCGAGGTCGCCCAGGTGGGTCGAGAACTCGGTGCCACGCTGGGGTGTGACCCGGATGTGGTTGACACCGCGTGTCTGGCCCATGACCTGGGCCATCCGCCCTTTGGCCATAACGGTGAAACCGCGCTGAACGAACTCGCTTCGGAGATTGGTGGGTTTGAGGGCAACGCCCAAACGCTGCGCCTGCTCACCCGCATCGAGACCAAAACGTTCCGGCACACCGGTGCCTCCGCGGGATTAAACCTCACGCGAGCCTCGCTGGATGCCGCCTGCAAGTACCCGTGGTTACGCGAAGATGCGCCGCAAAAGAACGGGAAGACTACCTCCAAATTTGGGGTCTACGTTGATGACGCCCCGGTTTTCAACTGGCTGCGCGCCGGTTCCGGTGCTCAAGCTGGGCAGACCTGCATCGAGGCCCAGGTCATGGATCTGGCCGATGACATCTCCTACTCGGTTCACGATGTGGAGGACGCAATAAACGCCGGGCGCTTCCAGCTGCGGTGGATTCTGGATCCGGTGCATCGGGCCACTGCCATCAAATTCACCAAGCAGTGGTACCTGCCGCAGGTTGAGGATGCCGTCATCGAGGCCGCCTTCTCCCGGCTGGAGGCGACTGCGGAATGGGTGCCGCACGCCGATGGCTCACGCCGTTCCATGGCGGCGCTGAAGGACATGACGAGTCAGTTTATTGGCCGCTTCTGCCAGTCGGCGATTGACGCCACGCGGGAGCAGTACGGACCCGGTGAGCTGACCCGCTTTAACGCTTCGTTGATCGTGCCCGAATCCACCGAGCATGAGATTGCCGCGATGAAGGGCCTGGCGACCACCTACGTGATGGCCACCGAAGAGCGGAAACCCATCTATGCGCGCCAGGGCGAGATCCTCACCGAGCTGGTGAATCTGCTTAATGAGAACGGGGACAGGTACCTCGAACCGCTCTTTGCCGCCGACTGGCGTGACTCCGCAGATGACGCTGCCCGACTGCGTACGGTCATCGATCAGGTGGCCTCGCTCACCGACGCCTCGGCCATCGAATGGCACTCCACGTTGGTATTGGGCAAGAGCTTTAACGACTCGCTGTTCTAACCGCTACGGGTTGTGATCCACAGCCCGTAGCGATACGGAACATCTAGCGGCCCGGGGTCACTAGAATGGAGGGCATGGCTGGTCTGATTAAGCGCGAAGATATCGATGAAGTCCGCAACCGCACGGATATCAAGGAAGTCATTGACGGGTATGTGACGCTGAAATCCGCCGGTGTCGGCTCGTACAAGGGCCTGTGCCCCTTCCACGACGAACGCTCACCGTCCTTCCACGTGCGCCCGCAGGTCGGCTCCTTCCACTGCTTTGGCTGTGGCGAATCGGGTGACGTGATCGCCTTCTTGCAGAAGATCAACCACGGCACCTTCTCCGAAACCGTTGAGCAGCTGGCCGCGCGCTCCGGTATCGAACTGCACTACGAAGACGGCGGCACGGGGCCGCGTCGCGAAGAGACCGGACGCCGCCAGCGACTGCTGGACGCGCACAAGATTGCCGAGGAGTTCTTCCGCGAACAGCTCACCACCCCGGGTGCCGCCGCTGGCCAGAAGTTCCTTGCCGAGCGCAACTTTGATGCCGAGGCTGCGGCGCACTTCGGTGTTGGATACGCGCCCCAGGGCTGGGACGCGGCGCTGAAGCATCTGCGCGGTCGAGGTTTCCAGGAAGAAGAACTTAAGCTCACCGGTATCTTCTCCGAGGGTAACCGCGGCATTTATGACAGGTTCCGCGGCAGATTGATCTGGCCCATCCGCGACATCACCGGGGCAACCATTGGATTCGGTGCACGCAAGCTTTACGAGGACGACCAAGGTCCCAAATACCTCAACACCCCAGAGACACAGCTCTACAAGAAGTCGCAGGTTCTTTACGGCGTGGATCTGGCCAAGAAAGAAATCACCAAGACGCGCCAGATTGTTGTTGTTGAGGGTTATACCGACGTGATGGCCTGCCATCTTTCGGGCATCGGCACGGCCGTAGCCACCTGCGGAACCGCGTTTGGCACCGACCACATCAAGATTGCCCGGCGGTTGTTGCGCGACGACGGATCCGGCGGTGAGGTGGTCTTTACCTTTGACGGTGATGCCGCCGGCCAGAAGGCAGCACTGCGTGCCTTCGAAGAGGACCAGAAATTCATCGCCCAGACCTACGTCGCCGTGGAACCCACCGGTGCTGACCCCTGTGACCTGCGCCAGACGCGTGGGCCCGAGGCCGTGCGCGAACTCATTGACAACAAACGACCGCTCTTTGAATTCGCCATCAAGGCTGGGCTGAAGAACTTCAACCTCAATACCGTTGAGGGGCGCGTGCAGGCGCTGCGCGTGAGCTCACCGATCGTTGCCGGGATCAAGGATTCGGCCATTCGTCCCGCCTATGCCCGCGAACTGGCCGGCTGGTTGGGCATGGACGTCGAAGACGTTAATCGGGCCGTGGGTGCCGCCGTACGTCGGAATCGGATGCCCAAGACCGAAACACAGACAGCGCACCAGTCCCACGCTGCGCAGCCGAACGACGAGGCCCCGGCGGTCCCGGTCTTCAGCCGTCCGGACCCGCGCGACCCGGTCTCCCGCATGGAGCGCGAGGCCTTGGAAGTTGTCCTGCAACAGCCCGCTCAGCTGACTCCCGAGCAATGGCAAGCATTTTATGACGCCAGGTTCATGGCGCCGGCACATGCCGCCGTCCACGATGCCGTGCGTGCAGCCGGACAGTCAGGTGCCACACCGGCACAATGGGTCGAAGCCATTCGGCAGGAAGTACCAGACCCCTTGCGATCTTTCGTCTCCGAGTTGGCGGTCACCCCACTGCCGGCCAGCAGTACCGAGGCGTTGCTGCGCTACTGCAACGACATCATCAACCGACTCTTTGAGCTGCAAATCACACACATGAAAGCAGAAAAGATGGGTGAGCTTCAACGCATGGATCCGGCGGGGGATCCAGAGGGTTTCCAACGCATCAATCGCGAGCTGCTTGAGCTTGAATTGCGACGCCGGGCACTGCGTCAGGACTAACTGACATTGGGGGAGGGGACGATTTTTGTTTTCCCCCAACCTTGTGTAGAGTATTTCTCGTTGCATTCCTCCGTAGCTCAATTGGCAGAGCATTCGACTGTTAATCGAAGGGTTACTGGTTCAAGTCCAGTCGGAGGAGCCAAAACAAAGAATTCGTATTTTCTTTATTGAAAATACGAATTCTTTTGTTTAACCAAGACCCGTCTCGGGGCCGCGAATTTGGGACGTGTTCCCGGCGATCACTGCGCCGCAAAACCCCCAACACGCATTCGCACAGCGGCGAACCGTATGATGGGGCAGTGGCTCATATCGACGTATCCGACATCCATTACTTCCTTTCCGACGGAACACAGCTTCTGGGCGGCGTGACCTTCAAGGTCACTTCGGGCTCAAAGACGGCTCTGATCGGTCCCAACGGCGCCGGAAAGACGACGCTGTTCAAGATCATCGCCGGCGACCTTAAGGCCGACGAAGGGGTGGTAGGTCGATCCGGCGGCATGGGCATCATGCGGCAGTTCGTCGGGCAGGTGCGGGACGAGTCAACCGTCCGTGACCTGTTGGTGTCCACCGCATCGCGGGATTTGGCAGCGGCCGCCAAGGCAGTGGATGAAACCGAGCTGCTCATGATGGAATCCGACGACGAAAAAATCCAGATGCGTTACGCCCAAGCGATCATCGACTGGGGAGACGCTGGCGGGTACGAGCTCGAAACGGCCTGGGACAAGGTCTGTATGGCAGCTCTCGGAGTTCCCTTCGAAAGGGCCGGACACCGGCTGGCCTCGACCCTTTCCGGCGGTGAGCAAAAGCGTCTGGTCCTTGAGGCACTCTTTGAGGGCCCGGATGAGCTGCTGTTGCTCGATGAGCCCGATAACTACCTCGATGTACCGGGCAAGCGCTGGTTGGAAGCAACGCTCAACGCCTCACCCAAGACGGTCTTGTTTATCAGTCACGATCGCGAGCTGCTCAACAACTCCGCAAATCGCATCGTCACACTCGAACCCGGGCACTCCGGAGCTTCTGCATGGATCCACGGCGGAGCTTTCGGCTCCTACGTGGATGCGCGGCGCGAACGCAACGAACGTTTTGAAGAGTTGCGCAAGCGTTGGGATGAGGAACACGCCAAGCTCAAGGAGCTGGTGAACATGTATAAGAACAAGGCAGCCTTCCGCTCGGACATGGCAAACCGCTATCACGCGGCGCAAACACGACTTGCCAAATTCTTGGAAGCTGGGCCGCCGCAGGCCATCCCGTTGGAGCAGAACGTCAATATGAGGCTCAAGGGCGGGCGCACCGCAAAGCGCGCCATCGTCGCCGAGAAGCTCGAACTGACCGGTCTCATGAAGCCCTTCAGCAACGAGATCTGGTTCGGCGACCGGGTGGCAATTCTCGGATCCAATGGATCCGGAAAATCTCACTTCCTGCGTCTGTTGGCCGCAGGCGGAACCGACCCGGAACGTGAACACCTGCCGGTCTCGGACTTCGAAATTGCCGAGGTACCGCATGAGGGCACGGTCAAGCTGGGCGCACGCATCCGCCCCGGCTTCTTTGCGCAGACCCACAGTCGCCCAGACCTCATCGGTCGGACCCTGCTAGATATCCTGCACCGTGGGGACGAGCATCGCTCGGGAATGGCCAGGGAGGCGGCCTCCGGTGCTCTAGACGGATATGGTCTTGCCGGTCAGGCGGAACAAAAATACGATTCGCTCTCGGGAGGTCAGCAGGCTCGATTCCAAATCCTGCTCCTGCAGCTCTCCGGGGCCACCTTGCTACTCCTTGACGAGCCCACCGACAACCTTGACCTGCATTCGGGCGAAGCGCTGGAACGCGCCATTGAATCCTTCGAAGGAACAGTTCTAGCGGTGACCCACGACCGATGGTTTGCAAAGTCCTTCGACCGGTTCTTGGTCTTCGGATCCAACGGCAAAGTCTATGAATCCGCGGAACCGGTATGGGACGAAGAACGCGTCCAACGCGCTCGATAAGCTAGCCCCGCAGCTAGCGCGCCGGTACCCCTAGGACTGGGAGGGCACCGATTTGGGAATAGATCGGCAGCTCTGGTAATGTTTTACCTGCTTCATTCCTCCGTAGCTCAATTGGCAGAGCATTCGACTGTTAATCGAAGGGTTACTGGTTCAAGTCCAGTCGGAGGAGCAAAGATAAGACCGGGTGGTCTGCATAAGTGCAGACCACCCGGTCTTTTTGCTTCTTGCAGTCGCAAGCAGAGCATGCTGATCTATGCGCGGACAAGTTTGGCTCTTAGCTACGCGCATCGCTGGTTGACGGGATAAAGCGCCGTCCACGCAGACCCCATGACGCACTCCACAGGCGCTGCCCATAAAGCGGCACAACCTCCAATCGCCGACGTTGCTCAATAGGCGATCACCGATTGTTGCACGCCTGTGTACATCTCCCGACGGGCAATCTCGGGCCTAGTTTTCCGCTCCACCAAGGTGCTTAGGATCTACTCTGTCGATTGAACCTCCTCGGGATTCTTCCCCACTGGCGCCGGTTATCGCCGCAAAATCTGAAATCCAACTAATGAGATTCCTCGGCCCTGGAGGGCCATGAGCTGCTACATCACTGACTGCCCGATGCATCACATACTCGGGGAACAATCAGGAATATTTTCTTGAGGCGCTCTCATACCGTGGGTGTAGCTCTTCAGGGTGAGGCGTTTAAGCACGTCCGAGTGATAGTTTTGGGGTGAGCGGGCTGGGCCATGCCCGCATGGAATGGAGACAACATGTCCGAATCGCAATCGACTGGGACTCAACATCAGTCAACCCCACAGACCATTAAGGGGCAGGTCACTGGTTTAGGGCGCTTGATCCCGAACCAGTTGGCTGATGAGGCGCGCATCGCGGCCTATACCTTGAAGTCAAAGGGAATCAACGTCGGAGTCGCAGCAGGTGCGGGGATTCTGGCACTGGTATTGCTCAGCTTGATGACGATCGCACTGGTAGTTGCCCTCATCATGGGAATCGGAACGGTCATCGATCCTTGGTTGTCAGCGCTGCTTGTTGCCGCAGGTTTCTTGGTCCTTGCTTTGATCCTCGCCGCAATTGCCTACGGCATGGTCAAAAAGGCTATGCCGTTCATGCCGGACGAAGCCATCCGCGGTATCCGTCATGACATTGGCGTGGTCAAAGAGGGCAGCGCCTTCAACGTCGCAAGCCTCGATGAGCCCAAAGAGCCGAAGAAGCCCAAGAGTAAAGACAAAGACTCGGATGAAGCCAAAGAGTCGAAGCCCGAAAAGCCGACCCACAATGAGCTGCTCATTCGCACCCGCGAACGTCGTGAAGAGATTGCCTTGCACCGCGATGGACTGGGGCAAAAAATCGAGGCTCCGCTGCACTTCGGTGAGAAGATCTCCGACGCCAGTCAGGCAGCTGGGGACGCTGTGACGAAGGCCGCGGGCAAAGCTCGACACCTGGCGGACACCGCATCGGTGAAGATGTCCGAAGGCATGGAAAAGACAACCGAAAAGCTGGCATCGTTCAGCGGACTCGAGGGTCAAAATGCTAAGGAAGCATTGAGCGAACGGTGGCGGCCATTGGCCATCATGGCTGGCTCGATCACGATGTTCTTTGTTTTCTTGCGCAAGCTGCTCAGTAAGTAACAAGAACGTTCCGCGGTAAATACGCCGCGAGAATTCATAACGATCCCGCGGCGCAGAGACCACGGAATCCGGATCAATGGGCAGGAGGCGGGCATGCGCATGATTGGAGCGGGGAAACGCGACAATTTTGAGTACCGGCTACTGACAACATTCTGGACGGTTCCGAACCTCATCACGGTATGCCGGTTCCTCCTGGTGCCGCTGTTCATCTGGCAAATGGTGACGCTGCACTATGGCTGGGCCACACTCACCCTGGTGATCCTTGGTTCCTCCGACTGGATCGACGGATATGCTGCACGCCGCCTTGATCAGATTTCCACGGTAGGAAAATGGTTGGATCCCGTTGCCGACCGGGTAGCGCTAATCGTTGTTGCCTCCACCTTCGTGGCGACCGAGATCGCGCCCGCGTGGCTGGTTGTCGCCATCGTGATTCCGGATCTCATTCTGATCATCAACACGCTGGTGCTCTTCAGGGGAAGCCCGCACCTTAAAGTCAGCAACCTGGGCAAGATCCGGACCGCGCTCTTGCTCATTGGCACCCCATTTTTGCTCCTGGGAAATACCAACTGGGGCAAGGGGACCATGCTGGGTGACATCGCCACCTGGACGCTTGCGGTGGCTTGTGTGCTCCATGTGGTGGCAGCGGTGCAGTACTTTGTGCAGGCCCAGCGCAAGGCCAAGCTGCTGAAGTCGGGAACCATATGATCTGGCTGGCGGTCTGCGCCGCCGTCGCCGGCGCCTTTTTCCTGGCCTTTGGCACCCAGCGCCAATCCAGCGCCGTTAGGTCAAGCGCCGGCGGCCTGAACGTGACCGGTTTGGGGATCGCTCGTCTCTTCAGAACTCCGCGCTGGGTCTTTGGATTATTGCTGCTGGGCATGGGCATGGCCCTCAACGTCTATGCCTTGGCCAGTGCACCGTTGACCGTGGTTCAACCCATTGGTGCCATTGCTCTGGTGATCACCACGGTTGTTAATGCCCGTGAATACAACATCAAGATGAACCGGCCCACCATATTGGCGATTATTGCCTGCATGCTCGGAAGCGCCGCGTTTGTCATCTTGGCCATCGAGGTCAGTGCCGAGAATCACCGAATTACTTCAGGCCAGGAACTGCGCACGATCTTGATCCTCGCCATGGCCGTGGTGGTGTTTGGCGGATCGCTGCTGCTCTTCCCGCACCGGCTGGGAGCGTTCTTCTACATCCTGGGTGCCGGAGTCCTCTTCGGATTTGTTGCGGTGCTAGTCCGAACCATCTCCGTGGCGCTGCTTGACCCCAACGGACGGTTCATCGCCAACGTTTCCTGGTACTCGGTTCTGGCCGTCATCGTGGCCGGCCTGCTGGGTTCCTACTTTGTCCAGAATGCATATTCCAAGGGACCCCCGGACCTAGTCATTGCCGGGCTGACGGTCATTGACCCCATAGTTGGAATTAGCATCGGGATTGCGATATTTGGTGAACTCGATCCCAATGTTCGACCCGCCATTGCCCTAACCATGGTTGCGGCCGGATGCATTGCTATCGTTGGGGTGATCGCTCTGTCGCGCCACCATCCGGAGGTGCTCGAACGCAGGGCCGAAGCCAAACGACGTACCAAGCTTGCTGAAAGCAAATAGCGGAACCCCCTAGGTACGCTCCACACGCCACACAAGACAATGAAACAACGACCATGGCCTCGAATAACGGCCATGTCAAGGAGTGAATACACCCCGTGACGGGCGAAAAACCATTGAGAATCGTGATTGCGGCGGAGACTTATTATCCGGACGTGAACGGTGCTGCTGTCTTTTGCCATCGACTGGCCATTGCGATGACTGAACGCGGGCACGAGGTGCACGTGATCACCACTCGTCCCGATTCCGGTCCTTCGTTTAGCGAAGTCACTCCCGAGGCCACCGTGCACCGATTGCGCTCGCATTCGGTGCCGACCCATGAATACTTCAGGATCTGCTTCCCGTGGGAGATTAACCCGGAGATCAAGCGGTTGCTGAAAAGGATCAATCCGGACGTGGCTCACGCACAATGCCACTACATGATTGGTCAGGGTGTGCTGGCGTATGCGAATAAGCAGGGAATTCGGACCGTAGCCACCAACCACTTCATGCCGGAGAACCTTGATCCGTTCCTTCCCTTCCCTAAGTGGTTCAAACGCATCGTTGCCCGCAACTCCTGGCGTGACATGGGCAAGATTATGGGTAAGGCGAACGTCGTCACCACCCCGACGCCGCTGGCGGCTCGAGCCATGAGCCAACAGGCGCGCCTGAATCACGTGCTTCCGCTGTCTAACGGGATTGAGTCGAGTAACTACGAACGCGGCGCGAGCGAAGTCATTGAGCGCAACCCGTACCCGACCATTTTGTTTGTTGGTCGGCTGGCCGTTGAGAAAAACGTCAATGAAATTGTTGATGCCCTCAAGCTCATGAAGTCCTCGCCGGAAGCTCACCTAGAAATTGTTGGTGGGGGAGAGCAGCGCGGTCCACTTGAGAAGCAGGCCGCCGAACTGGGGTTGTCCTCACGGGTCCATTTCCTGGGCCACGTGGATGACGCCGAGCTGCGCAGCGCTTACCTGCGCTGCGATGTGTTTTGCCAGCCCGGAACCGCTGAGCTCCAGTCCCTGGTGACGCTCGAAGCGCTCTCGGCCTCTCGGCCCGTGGTGTTGGCCAACGCCATGGCACTGCCGCATCTTGTCGACGACGGTTCCAACGGATACCTCTTCGAGCCAGGGGATCGTAAAGACCTGGCCACCAAGTTGGATTCCATCTTTGCTCTCGACCCGAAGGAACGGGCCGTCATGGGTAAGGCGGGGCATTCAAAGGCGGCCAAACACAGTCAAACCAAGACCATGGATACGTTTGAAGCGCTGTACCGCGGAGCGACCGCCGAGGATTTTTTGCCCTAGGCGGAGTCATCAAGGTTGTCCCTTTCGCGTGGAAGATGAAAACTCGCGTGGGAATCCATTAGGATGACTGGGGACGTTTCGCATTTCGCCGCCGATGGTGGCTGAATACGAAATGAACCGGTTAGGGGCGGTAGCTCAGTTGGTTAGAGCAGGGGACTCATAATCCCTTTGTCGTGGGTTCAAGCCCCACCCGCCCTACAGATGAACGGCCTAGCTCGATCCTGATGTCAAGGATATGGGCTGGGTCGTTTTTTATTGGAAGCTTAGCGCGGCAAGAATGCGTAGTTGCCCGGATGAATACGCCATCTCGGATAGGCTCGAGGCGGGCAGGACCAGGGGCTTTATCTCGTTCCCCTGCCACGCCTCAACGCTTCAGGAGCCGGTTCGCACCGGCTCGCCCGAAAGGACAATCACGGTTCATGCATTGCGCCATCTTCATTGACCAGCACCCCGACACCCTCGGGGGCATGCAGACCTCTGTCCGACTGCAGCGGCGGTTCCTTGAATTAGCAGGACACCGCGTGACGATCGTGTCGCCGAAGTACCGGGGCACCCACACCGCAGATCCGGCCATCATCGAGTTGGCCTCTCTCCCGTTGGGGCCGGGGGAGTACTCGTTGTGTATTCCCGGTGGTATTAGCGATACGGCGCTGGATCGAGCCATGGCAGCACGCGGCCCGGTAGACGTGGTGCACATCCAGGCCGACTTCTGGCAGGCCATAATCGGCTACCGCTTCGCTGTCCGACGCAACGTGCCGGTCGTGCACACCATGCACAACCGTCTCGACGTGGGGATCGCGGCAACCATGCCGCTGCCGGGTCTAGTCCAACGGGGCTTCGGGCTGGCGCAGCGGGCCTTCTTGCGCACCGGCCAGCCGGTGGCTGCGGATGCCTGGACTTACCTCTCCCGTTTTACCGAAAACGCACAGCGGGTCACCGCACCGTCAAGCCACTTCGCCCGG
Organism: Paeniglutamicibacter sp. Y32M11; assembly: GCF_019285735.1. GTDB lineage: Bacteria > Actinomycetota > Actinomycetes > Actinomycetales > Micrococcaceae > Paeniglutamicibacter. The sequence continues at coordinate 1,061,475 of NZ_CP079107.1, forward strand.
CTGTTGCAAGACCAGGGGGTCTTCACCGCAGTAGATGTGGTTCCTAACGGGATGGATGACTCCATCGCCGAACAGTTGCTGGCTTCCCCCGTCCCGGAGCCCTCGGCGCGTCCACGGTTGGCCTGGGTCGGTAGATTCAGCGCCGAGAAGCGACTGCTGCCGTTCCTTGACGCCGTGGAGATGTCAAACATTGACGCCGAGATTCACATTTTTGGTGACGGTGCCGACCGGGCCAAGGCCGAAGCGAAAGCCAAAGCCATGGATAAGCCAACGGTTCTTATCCGCGGCAAGGTCCCCTATGCGCAAATGCTCACCGAACTTCGGCTAGCCGATGCACTGGTCCAAACATCCCAGGGTTTCGAGACCCAAGGGATGACGGTATTCGAGGCAGCTGCCCTGGGAACTCCTAGTTTGCTCAGCGACAAGTCCATCGCCGAGGACCTGCCCGCCGGGACGTACTGGCTGACCGCTGGCGACTCGGTTCAAGACCTAGCCGAGGCACTTGAGCTCTGTGTTGAGCAGGTGCGTTCGGGTGCGGGCCCGGTAACGGCGTCCTTCGACCCGACATCGTTCCTGCAAAGTCGGCAGACTGCCCTGATGCTCAGCGTTTACGAAGAAGCTATCGCGGACTTCGGCTCCTAGCTTCAGCTCCATCGGCTAGTCGAGCGGCAGCAGGATCGAGGGTCGGGTATCAAGGATCGTTAGCAGTGGATCAATGTATTGACCATCCAGTCGCAGCCCCCAGTGCAGGCAGCGGGCATCACAGTGGGCGCCGGTCCCGATCATTCCGATCTCATTTCCTGCTGCCACGATCGCGCCGACGCTCAGGGTGCTGCGTATCGGCTCGAAGCTGGACAGTAATCCCGCACCGTGGTTGATCACTAGGACCGGACGATCAACGATCGTTCCGACATAGGAAACGATGCCCCCTGCCGGGGCCGTGACGGTGGCACCGAGGGATCCTTCAAGATCCACACCGCGGTGCCCGCTGAGCCAACGTTCGACCGGCGGATCAAAGCGGTTCAGGATGCGTGGCTTGGGTGAGAGCGGCCATTGCCAGGCGTGTGATGGGGCAGTGACGGGACTGGCAGTTATGGTGCCCGGCGGCATGCTGACGGTGGGCGCCAGCAGGAGCGATGATCCGATGATGAAACTGGCCAAGGCCGAAACGGTATTCATGTCGTTCAGGATCCGCAATATTCGGCTCGGAAGCGCCGCAGTGGACGCTGACTGTGGACACAGATCCCCTGTGATGCAGATCCCTGAACTGGGTGCGGATGAGTCAAATTTGCGGTCACTTCCCTGTAGTACACTTGAGCATGCGGTTCTCTGTGCCCTCATGACGTCTGTGCTGAATGAGGAACCACATGAAACTGACTTCGCGTATGGGTCATCCACACGACAAAACCACGCTTGTGGTTCTTGATGTTGTGTGACCGCCACGCCCACGGTCCGATTCATATCGGGACGGGCTTGGTTGGGAACGGTTAGCCGTTCTGCTCATGCCAGGGGTCGCGTCCAATTCCGGATGCGCACCATCAACCGATAACCATGGCAGTTACCGCGGTCCAGTGATGGACCGGTCAGCTACTGCCGGAAGGAGTTGCGACATGCCAGTCGTAACCATGCGCCAGCTGCTCGACAGCGGCGTTCACTTTGGACACCAGACCCGTCGTTGGAACCCGAAGATGAAGCGATTCATCTTCACGGAGCGCAACGGCATCTACATCATTGACTTGCAGCAGTCGCTGTCCTACATCGACCGCGCCTACGATTTCGTCAAGCAGACTGTTGCCCACGGCGGCACCGTTCTGTTCGTCGGTACCAAGAAGCAGGCTCAGGAAGCAATTGCTGACCAGGCTACTCGCGTTGGCCAGCCGTACGTCAACCAGCGCTGGCTCGGTGGCATGCTCACCAACTTCCAGACCGTTTCCAAGCGCATCTCGCGCATGAAGGAACTGGAAGAGATCAACTTCGAGGATGTTGCCGGTTCGGGCCACACCAAGAAGGAGCTGTTGCTGCTCAAGCGCGAGCTGACCAAGCTTCAGACCAACCTTGGCGGTATCCGCAACCTGACGAAGGCCCCTTCGGTCCTCTGGGTTGTAGACACCAAGAAGGAGCACTTGGCCATCGACGAAGCGAAGAAGCTGGGCATCCCGGTTGTCGCTATCCTCGACACCAACTGCGATCCGGACGAAGTTACCTACCCGATCCCGGGTAACGACGACGCCATCCGCTCCGTCAACCTGCTCACCCGCGTTGTTGCAGACGCCGTTGCCGCTGGCCTCATCGCCCGCAACAACAAGGCTGCAGGCAACACCGAAGCCCCGGCCGAGCCGTTGGCCGAGTGGGAGCGCGAACTGCTCGAAGCTGGCAAGACCGAGGCTCCGGCCGCTGAAGCTGCTGTTGAAGCCGCTCCGGTAGCTGAAGCAGCTGTTGAAGCCGCACCGGTTGCTGAAGAAGCACCTGTCGCTGAAGCAGCTCCGGCTGCAGAAGAGGCACCGGCCGCTTCGGCCGAGTAGTCACAAAACCAAGGTTCCCGATGCTGGTGTTTCCCTAACAAGGGGAACACCAGCATCGGGAACAAACCGCGGGACGGGCCACAATGGCCCGTCCTTCGGCGAAAAAGCTCAAAACCACTTATGAATGGGGTTGCACGTGGCAAACTACACCGCTGCTGACATTAAGGCACTGCGCGAGCGCACCGGCGCTGGCATGATGGACGTCAAGAAGGCTCTCGACGAGGCCAACGGCGACGCCGACAAAGCCATGGAGCTCATCCGCATCAAGGGCCTGAAGGGCGCTACCAAGCGCGAAGGCCGTTCGACCTCGGAAGGCCTCGTTGCCGCCAAGGTCATCGACGGAACCGTCGGTGTCATGATCGAGCTTTCCTGCGAGACCGACTTCGTTGCCAAGAGCGACAAGTTCATCGCCCTGGCTGCCAAGGTTCTGGACGTTGCGGTTTCCTCCGCAGCAGCCGACCTGGAATCCCTGCTGGCTGTTGACGTCGAGGGCAAGACCCTGGCCGACGTAGTCACCGAAGACGGCGCAGTTTTGGGCGAAAAGGTTATCGTTCGTCGCCTCTCCCGCGTTGAGGGTGCATCGGTTGATGCTTACCTGCACAAGACCTCCAAGGACCTCCCGGCTCAGGTTGGCGTCCTCGTTGCAGTTGACGGTACCGGCGAAGCCGCTGCCACCGTTGCCCACGACGTGGCTGTGCACACCGCCGCCATGGCTCCGACCGTTCTTTCCCGCGATGACATCGATGCCGAGACCGTTGAGTCCGAGCGTCGTATCGCCATGGAAACCGCCGTTGCCGAAGGCAAGCCGGAAGCCGCATTGCCGAAGATCGTTGAAGGCCGCCTGACGGGCTTCTTCAAGGAGCAGGTCTTGGTTGATCAGGCCTTCGCCAAGGATTCCAAGAAGACCGTGGGCAAGGTGTTGGAAGAAGCTGGCGTAAACGCCACCGCTTTCTCACGTTTCCGCGTTGGAGCCTAAGCATCTGAAAAAAGTTAGGTAAATTGGTTTCCGGAGCCAAGGCACCGGAAACGAATTACTTGACAGCTTGGTAAAGGGGGTGGCCACTACAAGGTGGCCGCCCCTTTTCCCTGCCAGCTTCACACGGTCGTTCGCGCAAGCGCAGCGACCACCCCAATTAGCAACCATGCGGGCCAGCACGACCCGCACGCAGGAGGAATAAGACCCCATGGACGCAACCCTCGAGCAGAACCAGCATCTTCCAGTAGCTCGTCGTCGGAGGGTTTTGTTGAAGCTGTCCGGCGAGGTCTTTGGCGGTGGCAAGTTGGGTGTTGATCCGGTCACCGTCCGCGGCATCGCTGAACAGATCGCAGCGACGGTTGGCACCGTAGAGGTAGCCATCGTGGTTGGCGGCGGCAACTTCTTCCGCGGCGCCGAACTTTCGGCCTCGGGCATGGATCGCTCCCGCGCCGACTACATGGGCATGCTCGGCACCGTCATGAACTGCCTGGCTCTGCAGGATTTCCTGGAACAAGCCGGTGTTGATACCCGCGTTCAGTCAGCCATCTCCATGGCCCAGGTCGCCGAGACCTACATCCCGCGCCGCGCCATCCGACACATGGAAAAGGACCGCGTGGTTATCTTCGGCGCCGGAGCCGGCCTGCCGTACTTCTCCACCGATACCGTGGCAGCCCAGCGCGCCCTCGAGGTTGACGCAGATGTGGTGCTGATGGCCAAGAGCGGTGTTGACGGCGTCTACACCGCAGATCCCAAGAAGGATCCCTCCGCCACCAAACTTGAGCACCTCACCTACGAAGAGGCACTGATCAAGGACATCCGCGTGATGGATCAGACCGCCATGACCATGTGCAAGGACAACAAGCTGGAGATGATGGTCTTCGGCATGGAAGGCGACGGAAACGTCACCCGCGCCATCCTTGGTGAACAGATCGGTACCCGCGTCACCGTATAGGTGCCCCATGCCAGGCGCCCGCGTGGCATAGGATTGTTCGTAAGCCCAAAATTACCCGGCAGCCCACGTATTGGGAGCCGATTCTAAGGAGTAGACCGTGATTGAGGAAACCCTCGCCGAAGTTGCCGACAAGATGGATCGCACCATCGAATCCGCCAAGGAAGATTTCTCCGCGATTCGCACGGGCCGTGCACACCCGGGAATGTACGCCAAGGTCATGGTTGATTACTATGGCACCCCGACCCCGCTGCAGCAGCTGGCTTCCTTCGCTGTCCCGGACGCCCGCACCATCATGATCAGCCCTTACGACGTCACAGCACTGCGTGAAATCGAAAAAGCGCTGGGCGATTCCGAGGTTGGCGCTAACCCGTCGAACGACGGCAAGGCCATCCGCGTGATCATGCCGGTATTGACCGAGGAACGCCGCAAGGAATATGTCAAGGTTGTCCGCGTTAAGGGCGAAGACGCCAAGGTAGCCCTGCGCAACCTGCGCCGCAAGGCCAAGGACGCCATTGACAAGCTGGTCAAGGATGGCGAAGTTGGCGAGGACGAAGGTGCACGCGCCGAAAAGGAGCTCGACGCACTGACCAAGTCCCACACCGAAGGCATTGACGACTTGCTCAAGCGCAAGGAAATCGAGCTGCTGGACGTCTAATGTCGAATCCCACCGAGCCGAGCGAAGGAGCCACAGGTTCCCGTCCTGTCCCTTCTCCGGCCGCCGGCGGGGCCGAGTCGCTAACTCGACGTAGCAGAAAGGGCGCCACCCCTAAGAGCTCTCGTGCCGGACGCGACCTCCCAGCTGCCATCATCGTGGGTCTGGTATTGATGGCCCTGGTGCTCACCGGCCTATTCCTACTGCCGGTGGCCTTTGTGGCTACGGTGGCGGTCTTTGGGGTGCTGGGCTGCTGGGAAGTATCCCGCGCTCTGAACGGCAACGGCATCGAGATACCCATGGTTCCGCTGGCAGTTGCCGGGGTAGCGATGCCGTTTTCCGCATACTACGGTGGCTTGGAAGCACTGGGTATGGCCCTGATGGCAAGTGTTCTGTTGATGTTCCTCTGGCGTATTTTTGAGGGACCGGCGAAATCCGTTGCCTCGATCATCTCCGGAGTCTTCCTGCTCATCTGGGTACCGCTGATGGTGAGCTTCGCCGTATTGCTCCTCAATGAGCCAAACGGACACCTGCTGATCACCGTCATGCTGTTATTGGTGGTCTCCAACGACACCTTTGGATACTTGGTGGGGGTACTCTTCGGAAAACATCCCATGGCGCCAAAAATTAGTCCCAAGAAATCTTGGGAGGGTTTTGCCGGATCTGTTGCGGGGGCCACCCTCGTGGGTGTGCTCTGTGCGATCTTCCTGCTTAACACCCACTGGTGGGTCGGCATTCTCTTGGCTGTGGCCACGGTTGCCGCTGCCACCTCGGGTGATTTGGCCGAATCCATGGTGAAGCGGGAACTGGGCATCAAGGACATGAGTACGATGTTGCCGGGACATGGCGGGATCATGGATCGGTTGGATTCGGTCGTTTTTGCCGTTCCAGTGACCTATGTGCTGAGCATTTTGCTGATCCCCGGCGCGCTCTAGTCAAACGGGTCCCAAGGTTCACTAAGATAGATATGTGGTCAGTGCGACGGCCACCGTATTATTCGCAGTTGAATTGTGTCGGTTCACCGATACGCAAACCAAGATCAAGGAAAGAATTGTGAGCCAGGACAAGTCACAGCCGGCCCCCCGCCCCTTTGAATGTGTGGGCGAGAAGGACTTCGGCTACAACACCAAACAGGTGGATGTGTTCCTCGCTCGTGCCCGGGCTACCTTTAATGGCGAGGGTGACGACGATGCGATCGTCACCAGCCATATGGTTCGCCGCACCGTCTTCCCTGCCCAGCGCGGAGGCTACAGCGCCCGCGAGGTGGACGGCGCCCTGGACCGACTCGAGGATGTCTTCGCGCAGCGCGAACGCGACGCCATGATCAATTCCAGCGGGGAAGATGCTTGGCTGCAGCAGGTGGGTCGGCTCTCGGCCATCCTGCGCGGCCGCCTGCACCGTTCCCCGGGGGAGCGCTTCCGTCGCCCCTCGCGTGCCAACGCATCGAGCTACAACGTCCAAGACGTTGACAAGATCTGTGACCAGCTCATCGATTACTTTGAGAAGGACACCCCGATGAGCGTTGATGCCGTTCGCCGCGCGGAGTTCCGCCGAGCCGACGGAGAACACGGCTACGAGGAATCTCAGGTTGATGCGTTCTTGGATCGAGTCGTCGAACTCATGGCCTCGATCGACTAGACACGCCTTTCACTACTCACGAATGCGGTTGGATTGACGGAACGTCAATCCAACCGCATTCGTATTTTTGTATCCAGCGCCAAATCGTAAGTACCAAGCACAAGGCATCAAGAACCCTACACACCGCCGTGTACGGATCGGCGCTTCAGCTCAACGAGTCAGTGACGGCCTCGGGTACATGCAGCCGAGCCATCACAGCATCCACGCGCGCCGGCGCGCGATGCCTACTGAGGCGGGAGACCACGACCATCACCAAGAAGGCCAGCGGCACACACCAAGCAGCGGGTTGGGCGAGCAGGTCGTGGAGTGAAGCGGGTTGATCGGGTACCAGGGTGGCAATAAAGAGGGCGAAACCGCAGCCCAGCGCCCCGGTGAGCATTCCGGAGATCGCTCCGGCCACGGTGAGCCCACGCCACCAAATTCCCAACAGCAGCAGCGGACAAATGGTGCAGGCGGTGAAGGCGAAGACCGAGCCGATGGCCCCAGCCAGCGCCAAACTACTGGTTCCCAAGGCCAATCCGAGTGGCACCACCGTGGCGATGACCGCGGAAATCCTAAATCCTCGCACCGTGCCGCCAAAAAGATCCTGGGATATGGTGCCGGCCAAGGAGACCACCAGCCCGGAGGATGTGGAGAGGAACGCGGCAAAGGCACCGCCGATGATGATCGCCGTTACCGCGTCTCCGGCCATACCGCCCAAAATGCGGCTGGGCAGTAGTAACACCGTGGCATCTGCGTTGCCGTTAGTGGCGAGCTCGGGGGTATAGGCCCGTCCCAAAATGCCCAACACCGTGGGGAAGAGATAAAAGAGGGACAGCAGACCCAGCACAATCGCCGTGGTTTTGCGGGCAGAGGGCCCATCGGGGTTGGTGTAAAAACGCACGAGCACGTGCGGCAGCCCGAGGGTGCCAAAAAGCAAGGCCACCAGCAGCGAGATGTTGTAGTACAGCCCCCTGCTGGCGCCGGTCTCGGTACCCGTATCAAAGACGGCCCCGCCGAGCGTGGCTGATTCCCCACTGAGGCCAAGATGCAGCAGTAGGAAGACCGTGGGGATCGCCAGCGCGGCCAGCTTGAGCCAGTACTGGAAGGCTTGGACGAAGGTGATGGAGCGCATGCCGCCGGCCAACACCGTCACGCAAACGATGCCCATAACCAGCACCGACCCCAGCCAGCCGGGTAGCCCGGTGCTAATACCGAGGGTCAGCGCCGCGCCGTGGAGCTGCGGGACGATGTATAGCCAACAGATGACCACCACCAAAAAACTGGTGAGCCGGCGCAGCTTGATGGAGCCCAGCCTGATTTGCGCAAAGTCCGGGATCGTATAGGCGCGCGATCGCCGCAGCGGGGCAGCAACAAAAAGCAGCAGCATCAGGTAGCCGGCCGTGTAGCCGATGGGGAACCAGAGGCCGTCCTGCCCCGAGATGACGATCAGTCCGGCAATACCCAAAAAGGATGCCGCGGAGAGATATTCTCCACCGATGGCACTGGCATTCCACCAGGGTCGAACGGTGCGAGAGGCCACATAAAAGTCCCCGGTCGTGCGCGAAAGCCGCAAACCGTTGATGGCGATTAAAACCGTACTCACCGAGACCAGCAACACCGCGAGCATCGAGACGGTGGGATTGATCATCGGATGATGCTCCTGTACTTGGCTTCATTGCGCGCCGCCGCATGATTAAACAAGAACGCGCACAGCAAGATCAGCGGGTAAACGCCCAGGCCCAAGAGCCACCAGGGCAACGGGATGGTGAGGAAGCGGATGTCGTTGATCTGCGGCCAGGTGAAGACCATGATCGCGAGTCCCACCAGCAGCGACAGGAAGCCTAGGGCCACGGAGGCGGCCAGCCGCAACTGACTGCGAATCAGCGAACGGACGTAAAACGTGTCCACGGGATCGTGGGAGGAGGAGCGGGGGAGCCTGGGTGTTCCCCGGCCGGGGCACTGACCCGCACCCGGGCGCCGGTGGGAGCCGGCAGGCGGAACGGATCCTGGGGCAGATCCGCCGATGGGCGAGTCAATGGATCCGGGGTAACGGGTCCCTCGGGAGTCACAGCGGCCTGACTCGATTCGCTGCCATGCGCTCACGTAGATAGGGAAGGGCGCGGCGCGAGACCGGCAGCTCGGTGCCGTTGATGAGAACCGAGGCCTTGCCGGTGGCCAGCTTCACCGTGGATATGCTGTCCATGGCCACCAAGTAGGAGCGGTGGATGCGAATGTATCCGGCCGGACCCCACTGCTGTTCCAGATCGTTCAGCGGGACCCGAATCAGGTAGGAAGAATCTTGGGTGTGCAGCCGGGCGTAGTCGCCCTGTGCCTGTACGTAGTGGACCTCGTCGCGGCGGATCAGCTTGGTGATCCCGCCCTTTTCTACCGTGATCATCTCCGGCTTGGTGCTGTCTTCCTCGGTCAGCTCGCAGATACGGCGGATCGATTCGGCCAGACGCTCGGGGCGCACCGGTTTGAGCACGTAATCGAGGGCCGCCAATTCGAAGGCCTCCAGCGCCTGGTCCTCATCGGCGGTGACAAAAACGACGGCAGGCGGGCGGGTGAAGCGGGATATGACCCGCGCGATGTCCAAACCGGAGAGCGCGGGCATATGTATGTCTAAAAAGAGTGCGTCGATCTCAAATTCTTCGAGCGCCTTGAGCGCCTCGGCACCGGAGTTCGCCCGGTGGATGGACCCCACCCGTGCATCGAGGGACAACAGATGCGCCAATTCCGCTACGGCAGGCAGTTCATCGTCCGCGACGACCACGTTAATCATGAAGATATTTTACCCGGCTTAGCTGTCGCGGTCGCTTTAGGCGCGTTAGTGGGCACTTTGGTGCGGGGCCGTGGGCTCTACGCCGGGACGGAACTTCGGAATGCGCATCGTGATCAGCGTCCCGGCGCCGGGTGCGGTGTCGATGATCAGCCCGTGAGCATCCCCGTAAACCTGGCGCAGGCGTACATCCACATTGCGCAGGCCCACATGGATGGACTCGGTGGTTCCGGCCAGCACCGCGGCCAGTGCCGACGGATCGATGCCCACCCCGTCGTCCTCGACGGTGATCAGCGCGTACTCCCCGGAATCGGAGGCGCTGATGGTGATGCGCCCGCCGCCGGGTTTTGATTCCAGTCCGTGACGCACGGCGTTTTCCACCAGTGGCTGCAAGCTCAAGAACGGTATTGCCGTGGCTAGGACCTCCGGGGCGATGGCTAGGGAGACCTTAATGCGTTCGCCGAAGCGTGCCTTCTCGAGCAGGAGGTACCGGTCGATGGCCGTGAGCTCCTCGGCCAGGGTGGTGAAATCCCCGTGGCGGCGGAAGGAATAGCGCGTGAAGTCGGCGAACTCCACTACCAGTTCGCGCGCCCGGGCCGGATCGGTGGTGATAAAGGAGGCGATGGCGTTCAGCGAGTTGTAGATGAAGTGTGGACTGATTTGGGCGCGTAGGGCACGGACCTCGGCCTCCATCAGTAGGGCGCGGGAAGAATCGAGTTCGGCGAGGCCCACCTGGGCCGCAACCCAGGCAGCAACTTCCGCCACCGCGCGCACAAAGCCGGCCCCGGCGCGAGGGATATAGGCGGCCACCGTGCCCACGGGGGTTCCGCCGACCATGATTGGGGCGCAGACCAGGTCGGTGGAATCCGAACGCTTCACCTGAGTCCGGGTGGTGGACAGGGCTGTTGCCGCGAGTTCAAGAGCTGCGGCAGTCCCACGCTCTTCGGATTCCGGGATGCTGCCGTCCACCGCCAAAACTGCCGAGGTATCGGTGATGACCAGCGCCTGAGCAGCCAGTACGGTGCGCAGGTGTTTCGCCGCCTTGGCCGCACCTTCCGGCGTCAGTCCCTGGGCCAGGTGCGGGGCCGCGACCGAGACCTGATGCAGTGTTTGGAACGTCGCCTTTTCCGCGTCGGTTCCCAAATCACGGGTTGAGCGGGCAATTTTGAAGCCGAGGAAGCCGACCAGGGCGCCGCCGACCACAACTGTGGTGACGATCAGGGTCATCTGCAGGGCGGTGGAGAGCATGGTGATAAGCCTACGCGGAGCGCGTGTGGGCACACCGTTCGTCGAGGTCCGGTGCCGTTTGGCGCATACGGGTGACCGTTGGGCGGATGGGGCTTGCGACTCTCTTCCCCTCAAGACTCCCATGCAACAGAGTGATCTCAGTCACCATTGTCAGGTGGAGCGCCAAGGATGCCGGGATGAGCCGGTGTGTGGGTGCGTAGATCTCGCACCTGGCGTCTTGAACCCCTTATAAGGAGGAGTCATGAGCACCACCCCGGAATCGGACGTTGGGTCCGGTATCGATTTCCAACACGAACAGGATTCTGCGGAATTCACCGAGCTACGCAAGACTCACCGCAGCTTCGTGTTCCCCATGGCCGTGATTTTCCTGTTGTGGTACTTCGCCTACGTCCTGCTGGCCGACTACGCGCACGAGTTCATGTCCATCAAGGTATGGGGCAACTTCAACGTGGGTCTGCTGCTGGGCCTGCTGCAGTTCGTCTCCACCTTCGGCATCACCGCAGCGTACGTGTCCTACAGCAACAGGAAAATCGATCCGAAGGCAACGGCGATCCGCACGCGCCTCGAAGCACAGGAAGGGGAATAGGCCATGAACATCCTTACGTCTTCGGTCCTCGCCGCCGCCGCCGAATCCACCAAGGTCGGAAACCCGTGGGTCAACATCGGCATCTTCGGCCTCTTTGTGGGCATCACCCTGGTCGTGGTGCTCAAGGCCTCAAAAAACAACAAGACAGCAGCCGACTACTACGCCGGTGGCCGTTCCTTCACCGGAACCCAGAACGGTACGGCGATCGCCGGCGATTACCTCTCCGCCGCTTCCTTCCTGGGTATCGTCGGGGCCATCGCCATCAACGGCTATGACGGCTTCCTGTACTCCATCGGCTTCCTCGTCGCCTGGTTGGTGGCCTTGCTGCTGGTCGCGGAGCTGCTGCGCAACACCGGCAAGTTCACCATGGCCGATGTGCTGTCCTTCCGCCTGCGCCAGCGTCCGGTGCGCATCGCCGCCGCCATCTCCACCCTCGCGGTCTGTGTGTTCTACCTGCTGGCTCAGATGGCCGGCGCCGGCGCGTTGGTTTCCCTGCTGCTTGGCATTGACGGCAAGCTTGGCCAGTCCCTGGTCATCGTTGTTGTTGGTGCCCTGATGATCATGTACGTGCTGATCGGCGGCATGAAGGGCACCACCTGGGTACAGATCATCAAGGCTTGCTTGTTGATCGCCGGTGCGTTTGTCATGACCATCATGGTGTTGGCTCAGTTCGGCTTCAACTTCTCCGCACTGTTGGGTGCCGCGGTTGAATCCGCCGGTACTCCCGACATCCTGAACCCGGGCATGCAGTACGGCAAATCCGAAACCTCAAAGATCGACTTCATCTCCCTGGCTCTGGCCCTGGTGCTCGGTACTGCTGGTCTGCCGCACGTGCTGATGCGCTTCTACACGGTTCCCACCGCCAAGGAAGCCCGCAAGTCGGTGGTCTGGGCCATCTGGCTCATCGGTGGTTTCTACCTCTTCACCCTGGTGCTGGGCTACGGCGCCGGCGCGCTGATTGGTGCGGATAAGATCAAGGCCGCCCCCGGTGGCGTGAACTCTGCGGCTCCGCTGCTGGCCTTCGAACTCGGCGGCCCGCTGTTACTCGGCTTGATCTCCGCCGTTGCTTTCGCCACGATCTTGGCGGTGGTGGCGGGTCTGACCATTACCGCTGCGGCTTCCTTCGCTCATGATGTCTACGCCTCGGTGATCGCCAAGGGCAAGAGCACCCCGGAGAAGGAAATGAAGGTTGCCCGCCGCACCGTCATCGTCATCGGCGTCTTCGCGATCCTCGGCGGCATTGGTGCCCAGGGGCAGAACGTTGCTTTCCTGGTGGCCCTGGCCTTCGCGGTTGCAGCATCGGCCAACTTGCCGACCATCTTGTACTCGCTGTTCTGGAAGAAGTTCACCACCCAGGGCGCCGTTTGGTCCATGGTTGGCGGTTTGGCCTCGGCCATCATCCTGATCATCTTCTCTCCGGTCATGTCCGGTCTGCCGACCTCGATGATCGTTGGAGCCGACTTCTCGATCTTCCCGCTCTCCAATCCGGGCATCGTTTCCATCCCGTTGGCCTTCTTCCTCGGCTGGTTGGGCTCGGTGTTGGATAAGAACACCGAAGATTCGCTCAAGTCCGCGGAAATGGAAGTTCGTTCGCTCACCGGTATTGGCGCAGAAAAAGCCGTTGATCACTAGGAAAAAATGAACCATCGCGGTGGGCCTAAATCCCGCCGCCGAGCAGGAACGCCAAAGCGGCGCCACTTCATCTAGAAGTGGCGCCGCTTTTTTGGTGCCCGCAAGGGAAAAGAAAGTTCAGTTGCTGCCCGGAGTATTTCCCAATCCCAGCTCCATCAGTGGCAGGGTGCGGTGGGGAATCAGTTCGGCCATCGAGAGTGAGGTGTCGGCTCGTTCAACGCCGGCGATGTCCAAAATCTGTCCGTTAACCCGGAATAGTTCCTCGGCACTTGCCGCCACCACGCGCGCAAGGATATCGGCGGATCCGGTGACACCGTGTGCCTCAACGATCTCCGGAATGGTGCGCAGCTGCTCCACGATGCTGTGCAGCATGCGTTGGCGCACATGAATATTCACGAAACTCACCAGCCCAAAACCGAGGGCGGCCGGATTGACGCGCTGCTCAAAGGGCAGGAGTGCCTCGCCCGTTTCTATTCGTGCCAACCGTGCCTGAACGGTATTGCGGCTCAATCCCAATTCGGTGGCCAGAGCCACCGCACTGGCCTTCGGATGGCGGCACATGGCGGAAAGTATTTTCAGGTCGGTTGCGTCAAGTTGTTGCATAATGCGCAAGATTAGCACCGCGTCATGCCCATCGATAGTGCAAGCTGCCCAATTTGTCCCACAACGATTGTGCGCATCGGATTACGTGAGTAGCATCACAGGTAGGGTGCTGGCGATGATGCCACACCGGCAGTTTTGGCACGTCCCACAGGAATCCCACGACTGACTCCGCAACCGACGCAAAGGATGCTGACCGTGTCCCCTACGTTTGACTCCACGGCCGATTCCGGCCCCGATGCTCTGCTCCAAATAGTGGGCCCGGATGGCACCCGCCACCTATGCCCCGAACTTGATCCATGGGTCACCGACATCGATGCCGATGCCCTGGAAAATCTGTACATCGACATGGTGTCGATCCGCCGCCTAGACGCCGAGGGCACGGCCCTGCAGCGTCAGGGTGAGCTGGGCCTTTGGGCACCGTTGCTCGGACAAGAAGCGGCACAAATTGGATCCGGCCGTGCGCTGGAAAACGACGATTTCATTTTCCCCTCCTACCGCGAACACGGTGTGGCCTATTGCCGCGGGGTGGCACCGAGCGACCTGTTGCGGATGTGGCGCGGGGCAGCACCCAGCGGGTGGAATCCGTATGAGGTAAATATGGCCAACCAGCAGATTGTCATCGGTGCCCAGACGCTGCACGCGGCCGGGTACGCCATGGGGTTACGCTTTGATGGATCCGCCGCCGCCGCCATCACCTATTTCGGGGATGGCGCCACCAGCCAGGGTGATGTCAGCGAGGCCATGGTCTTCGCCGCCAGCTACCAGTCGCCCCTGGTGTTCTTCTGTCAGAACAATCAGTGGGCCATCTCCGAGCCCGTCGCCCGGCAAACCACCGGGCACATCGCGGACCGGGCCGCCGGCTTCGGTCTGGCCACCTGGCGAGTGGATGGCAATGACGTGATCGCCGTGATGGCAGCAACCCGTGCGGCACTTGCCCACGTGCGCACCGGTAGTGGACCCGCCTTCATCGAGGCACTGACGTATCGGATGGGTGCCCACACCACGGCCGATGACCCCACGCGCTACCGCGATGCCCTGGAATTGGAAGAATGGGCAGCGAAGGATCCACTGGATCGGGTGGCTGCCCACCTTGATGGACTCGGCTCGGACATGAATGCGTTGAAGGTGCGCGCCGACGACGCGGCCGAAAAGCTTGCGGCGGGTCTTCGCGAGGCGATTACTTCCATGCCGGATCCCGAGGTGAGCGATCTCTTCGCTCATGTTTATTCGCATGATCATGCCGGGTTGGCTGAACAGCGTGATTTCCATCAGCGCTACCTGCGCTCCTTCGAATCAACAGCGGAGGTCACGGCATGAAAACTCTGACTTTTTCCCAAGCACTGAACTCGGGGCTGCGCGCCTCCATGGAACGCGACTCGAAGGTCGTGCTGATGGGGGAGGACATTGGCAAGCTCGGTGGCGTTTTCCGGATCACCGATGGATTGCAAAAAGACTTTGGCCAGCATCGGGTCATCGATACCCCGCTGGCGGAATCTGGCATCGTCGGTACCGCCATTGGCTTGGCGTTCCGTGGCTACCGCCCGGTGGTGGAGATCCAGTTTGATGGATTTGTTTACCCCGCCTTTGACCAGATCGTTTCCCAGCTGGCCAAGATGCACTTCCGCTCCCGCGGCAACGTAAAACTCCCGGTGACCATTCGCATCCCCTTCGGCGGTGGAATCGGTTCCCCGGAGCACCACTCCGAATCACCAGAGGCCTACTTTGCGCACACCGCCGGTTTGCGGGTGGTGGCGCCGGCGAATCCGCAAGATGCCTACACCATGTTGCAGCAGGCCATCGCCGATGATGACCCGGTGATCTTCCTGGAACCCAAGCGCAGGTATCACACCCGCGGTGAGGTGGACACGGAGCTGATCCCGGAACCGGGATCGTTATACCGTGCCAAGGTGGCGCGCAAGGGGAAAGACCTGACCCTGGTTGCCTATGGACCGTTGGTGAAGACGGCCTTGGACGCCGCCACCGCGGCCGAGGACGAGGGGATCGACATTGAAGTCATCGATCTGCGCAGCCTGTCACCGGTGGATTTTGCCACACTGAACGCCTCGGTACGTAAGACCGGGCGTTTGGTGATCACCCACGAAGCCTCACGCTTTGGGGGAATGGGTGCCGAGTTGGCGGCCAGTTTGACCGAGTCCTGCTTTGACTATTTGGACCATGCTCCGGTGCGGGTGACAGGTTTCGATATTCCCTACCCGCCGGCCAAACTTGAGTCCCACCATTTACCGGACCTTGATCGAATTCTTGATGGCGTGGATCGGGCCATGCGCCGCGGCGGAACAGCGTGGGGAGAGGAAGGATGAGCGCGACCATGGAGAAGCTCTTTAATTTGCCGGATCTTGGAGAAGGTCTGACGGAATCCGAAATTCTTTCGTGGCGAGTCGCCGTGGGGGAGAACGTTGAACTGAACCAGATCATTGCCGAGGTGGAAACGGCCAAGGCCGTGGTGGAATTGCCATCACCCTTCAGCGGCGTGGTCACTCGGCTTTTTGAGCCGGCCGGTGCCGTGGTCAATGTCGGAAACCCGATCATTTCCTTTGATGTTCCAGCCACCCATCAAATAGAGGAGCCCGCGGGTCAAAAAGCGCAGGAAAGTACGGCAGCTGCCAAGGGCGCTGCCCCCACCCGTCAGCCGACGCTAGTGGGATATGGTGCCGCGGTTGAATCCGCCGGTCGCCCGAGTCGACGGGGGCGTGTGACAGCAGCAGCTGTGGAAGCTGACCCGCAATCCGAATCGACACCCAAAATGGCTGCGGGTGCGGTGACCGGTGCGGTCCGCGCCCGACCGCCGGTTCGCAAGCTGGCGCGCGATAGCCACGTGGACCTTTCAACCGTGTTCGGCAGTGGCGAAGGCGGATTGATCACCCGCGAGGATGTGGTCAAGGCGGTGTCCCGGTCCCTTGAAGAATCGGCAGATACTGCTCCCGAATTTGGTCAGGGGCACCAAGCTGCCGACGTTAAACCCGCGTCCTCGAATGGCGAAACGCGTGTGGCCGTGCGTGGGGTTCGTAAGGCGACGGCAACGGCCATGGTGGCCAGTGCATTCAGTGCTCCGCATGTGACCGAATTCTTGAGCGTGGATGTCACCGAAACCATGGAGCTCGTAGACAGGTTGCGTGCCATGCCGCGCCTCGCCGATGTGAAGATCACGATCACCTCGGTGGTGGCCAAGGCCGTGAGTTTGCTTCTGGCTCGACACCAGGGGTTGAACTCGCGGTGGGATGAGGCCAGCGGCGAGATCATCGAGTATCACTATGTGAATCTTGGCATCGCTGCGGCTACCGAGCGAGGTCTATTGGTTCCGGTACTCAAGGGCTCCCAAGCCCTGAGATTGGAGCAGGTGGCCGGCGAAATTTCCGCGCTGACCGCCGCTGCCAGGTCTGGGAGCATCACACCGGCGCAGCTGAGCGGGGCAACTTTTACCATGAGTAACATTGGCGTCTTCGGCGTGGACTCTGGTACTCCGATCCTGCCGCCGGGTCAGTCCGGCATCCTGGCCATCGGACAGGTGCGGAAAATGCCGTGGGAGTACCGAGACGAAGTAGCACTGAGGAAAGTAATGACCCTTTCACTCTCCTTTGACCACCGGGTTGTTGACGGGGAACAAGGAGCCAAGTTCCTCTCCGAGTTGGGGCTGATCTTGCGTGATCCGGCCCTGCTTATCGCGTCGGTGTAGCGAATTGCGACGTGATGTTCAATTTTCAACATATTGTTGCTTTTTTGCCCTCCGTGTGCATTTTCGAGGTCGACGCAATGTTTCGGCTTGGTAAATTTTTGACAGTTTCGGAGAAGTTCATTAGTTGTTTCAGAGATTTGTGGGTATTCTCGCTAACAAGTGATGCACTTCACCGCACCATGGTGCGGACCGATGACATGGCCCACACTCCAACCCTTCTATACAACACTTTGTTGAGGAGACAGCATGCGTTTTAACCGCGCTTCGAAGGCCCTTGTGCTTTCAGCAGCACTTGCCCTTACCCTTTCGGCCTGCGGCGGCGGTGACGAAACCGCGTCCCCGGAGGGCGGTGGTGACGCTTCCAAGGTTATTTCGGCGAATACCACCGAACCGGAAAACGGCTTGCTGCCCGCAAACACCAACGAAGTTGGCGGCGGTCGCGTCATGGACCTGATCTTCACCGGTCTGGTCAGCTACGACGTCAAGGGTGCAGCCGTTAACGAGCTGGCCGAGTCGATCACCAGCAGCGATTCCACCACCTACACGATCAAGATCAAGGCCGATCAGAAGTTCAGCAACGGTGAGGCTATTACCGCCAAGTCGTTTGTTGACGCATGGAACTTCGGTGCTGCGGCAAAGAACGCCCAGAAGAACTCCTACTTCTTCGAGTCCATCAAGGGCTACGACAAGGTCAGCGCCGAAGGTGCCACGACTGACACCATGGAAGGCCTGAAGGTCGTTGATGACAGCTCCTTCACCGTCACCCTGGCTCAGGCCGAATCCGACTTCCCGTTGCGCCTCGGCTACACCGCGTTCTACCCGCTGCCAGAAGCAGCGTTCAAGGATCCTGCAGCCTTCGGTCAGAACCCCGTGGGCAACGGTCCGTACAAGGTTGCCGAAGGTGGTTGGCAGCACAACGTTTCGATCAAATTGGTTCCCAACGAGAGCTATGACGGACCGCGCAAGGCAGCAAACGCCGGTATCGACTTCAAGGTCTACAACACCTATGACGCCGCCTACCAGGATCTGTTGGCCAATAACCTCGATGTCATCGACCTGATCCCGCCGAGCTCGCTGGCCAACTACCAGACCGACCTCGGTGACCGTTGGGTTAACCAGCCCTATGCAGGTAACGCCACGCTGACCCTGCCGAGCTACCTGAAGGAATACCAGGGCGAGGCCGGTCAGCTGCGCCGTCAGGCCATTTCGATGTCCATCGACCGCGAACAGATCATCGAGAAGATCTTCTTCGGTGGTAAGCAGATTGCCAAGGACTTCACCTCTCCGGTTCTCGATGGCTACTCCGATTCCATTCCGGGCAATGAGGTTCTGACCTTCAACCCCGAAAAGGCCAAGGAACTCTGGGCCCAGGCAGATGCCATGGACCCGTGGCCGGCCGGTAAGGTCTTCACCGTTACCTCGAACATCGATGGTGCCGGCAACAAGGAATACATCGAAGCCATGACCAACCAGATCTCAAACACTCTGGGCATCAAGGCCGAACTGAACGCCGTTCCGACCTTCAAGGAAATGCGCACACTGGTTTCCGAAAAGAAGCTGACCGGTGGCTCACGCGCTGGCTGGCAGGCTGACTACCCGTCGCTCTACAACTTCCTCGGCCCGCTATACGGCACCGGTGCAGGTTCGAATGATGGCGATTACTCCTCCGCAGCACTGGATAAGAAGCTCAAAGAGGGCCTCAGCGCAACCAGCGTCGAAGAAGGCAACAAGATCTTCAACGAGGCTCAGGAAATCCTGCTGAAGGATCTCCCGGTCGTCCCGCTGTGGTACCAGGCTGTTCAGGGTGGCTGGAGCGAGAACGTTGCCAACGTTGAGTTTGGCTGGAATGGTGTTCCGCTGTACTACGCCATCACGGGTAAGTAGCCCAATCCATACTTAGCTGTTTATAAGCTAAAGGGGGACTCGAAGTCGGAGTCCCCCTTTAGTGCGTGAGCAGTGCTAGTGGACCGGCCCCGGCTGGCCCGTTTTTACACCTGTCCCAAGGATCTATCCCCAGATCCGAATCTTTCCCGCTCTACACCCCCGGTGGTGCTTAATGTTAATGTTCACACTCAGGAGACTCCTGCAGATGATCCCCGTATTCTTCGGGGCAACGCTGTTGGTTTACTTCCTGGTATTCGCGACTCCTGGTGATCCCATCGCGGCGCTTTCCGGCGGCAAGCCCATGGCTCCCGCCGTTGAGGCCGCACTTCGCGCTCAGTACAACCTGGACCAACCGTTCTGGATCCAGTACCTCTTGTATCTCAAAAGCCTCGTCACCTTCGACCTTGGAACCACGTTCTCCGGGCAACCGGTGGCCGACGTCATTGGGCGAGCCTTCCCCGTCACTGCTCGCCTAGCGGTGATGGCTCTGGCCATTGAGGCATTCTTCGGCATCATTTTTGGTGTCTTTGCCGGTCTGCGCAAGGGCAAGGCCTTTGACTCGACCGTTTTGATTCTTTCGTTGCTCGTCATCGCCGTTCCGACCTTCGTGCTCGGGTTCGTGCTGCAGTTTGTTGTTGGCGTCAAACTTGGTTGGGCCAAACCGACCGTTGGCGCGGGCGCCCCCTGGGGAGACTTGATATTGCCGGCCGTCGTGCTTGGCCTGGTGTCCTTCGCTTATGTTTTGCGACTGACCCGTACCTCAATCATCGAGAACAAGAACGCCGACTATGTGCGCACCGCTACCGCCAAGGGGCTCTCGCGTCGCCGTGTCGTGACAGTCCATATTCTGCGTAACTCCTTGATTCCCGTTGTCACCTTCTTGGGTGCCGACTTAGGCGGCCTGATGGGTGGAGCGATCGTGACCGAGGGCATCTTCAACGTGCCGGGTATTGGCCGACTCCTCTTTAACGCCATTTCGAAGGGCGAAACTCCCACCGTTGTCGCGGTCGTGAGCGTGCTGGTGCTCGTTTTCGTTGTCGCCAACTTGATCGTCGATATGTTGTACGCGTGGCTTGACCCAAGGATCCGTTATGTCTGAGAACCAAACACCTGAATCTGTGACACCTACACCGCGCGGAAAGCGCGAGGGCAAAATTTCCACGCGCCACATCGAACACTTTGTGGCTCCGTTGGAAGAGACCCCGCTGCAAGATATCGACAAGGTCAGCATCGGGGCCGAACCCCTGAGCATGTGGGCGGAAGCTTGGCGCTCGCTGCGAAAGAATCCGTTATTCATTATTTCCTCGCTGCTGATTTTGCTCGTGATCCTCGTGTCGATTTTCCCGCAATGGTTCTCCTCTGCGAGCCCAACAGTTTGTTATTTGGAAAATGCGCGTGAGGGACGCGCACCCGGACATATCCTTGGCTTCAACTTCCAGGGCTGTGACGTCTACGCCCGCGTGATTTACGGGGCACGTGCCTCCGTCATCGTCGGCGTCTTCACTACGATCTTTGTGGTCATCATTGGTGGCATCATGGGCGCCCTAGCCGGATACTACGGTGGCTGGCTTGACGCGGTGCTCGCCCGTTTGGGTGACATCTTCTTCGCCCTCCCGCTGATCCTCGGTGCCATCATCGTGATGCAGCTGCCGATGTTCCGCGATTCGCGGAGCCCCTGGACGGTCATCGTGACCCTGACCATCTTCGGTTGGCCGCAGATCGCCCGCATCACTCGCGGTGCCGTGGTGGAAAATCGCGGTGCCGACTTTGTCCAGGCCGCTCGATCGCTGGGTCTGTCCAAGTTTGGTGCGCTGGTTCGTCACGTGGTGCCGAACTCTTTGGCTCCGGTCATTGTTGTCGCCTCTATTTCGCTCGGTACCTACATCGTGGCCGAGGCCACCTTGTCCTTCCTCGGCTTGGGACTTCCTTCCTCGGTGATGAGCTGGGGAAATGACATTTCCGCATCGCAAATTTCGGTGCGAAACAACCCCTCGATCCTCTTCTGGCCGGCAGCAGCGCTGTCCATTACGGTCCTGAGTTTCATCATGCTCGGCGATGCCCTGCGTGACGCCCTGGATCCTAAGGCACGGCGATGAGCACCAACAATGAATCCAAGGAGGGTCTCGCCATGAACCCCAACGACGACCGACCGCTACTGGAAATCAAAAACCTCGCGATCAGCTTCAGCACCCCCGGGGGACCGGTCAATGCGGTGCGCAATGCCAACTTGACGGTGATGCCCGGTGAGACCGTGGCCATCGTGGGCGAATCGGGATCAGGAAAGTCGACTACTGCACTTGCCGCCATCGGTCTTTTGCCGGGCAACGGCAAGGTCACCGGCGGACAGATTCTGTTCGACGGTGAGGATATTTCCAAGGCCTCGGAAAAGCGCTTTATTGAATTACGTGGCAACCACATTGGCATGGTTCCCCAGGACCCGATGTCTAACCTGAACCCGGTCTGGAAGATCGGTTTCCAGGTCAAGGAGACGCTCAAGGCAAATGGACTGGCCGGCAAGGATCCGAACGGGCGCGTTGCCCAGGTACTTGCCGACGCGGGATTGCCTGATGCGGCCAAGCGTGCCAAGCAGTACCCGCACGAGTTCTCCGGCGGCATGCGTCAACGCGCGCTGATCGCCATCGGATTGGCCTGCCGTCCCCGTCTGCTCATCGCCGATGAGCCGACCAGTGCCTTGGACGTAACGGTGCAGCAGCAGATTCTGGATCACCTGGACACCATGACCAGTGAATTGGGCACGGCAGTTCTGCTGATCACCCACGATCTGGGACTGGCCGCCGAACGTGCTCAGAAGGTCATCGTGATGTACAAGGGCCAGGTTGTTGAATCCGGGCCAGCACTGGAAATTCTGCGCAACCCGCAGCACCCCTACACGCAGCGTCTGGTTGCCTCGGCGCCTTCGTTGGCCTCCAAGCGCCTGGAATCCCAGCCGGTTGAGGTGGCCGAGGGTGTTAATGCAGTGGTGAAGCCCGATCACTCGGGTGCCAGGGATGAGATCCTGCAGGTCAAGAATCTCACCAAGGTCTTTAAGATCCGCAAGGGTTTGGGGCGCAGTGAAGACTTCACCGCGGTAGACGATGTCTCGTTCGCGGTCAAGCGCGGCACCACCACGGCCATCGTGGGGGAGTCGGGCTCCGGAAAGTCGACCGTCGCCCAGATGGTACTGAACCTGCTCAAGCCCACCGAAGGCTCAATCACCTTTGACGGTGAGGAAATGGCCAACAGGTCCGAGCGCGAACTGTTTAAGTTCCGTCGCCGTGTGCAGCCGATCTTCCAGGACCCTTACGGTTCCCTTGATCCGATGTTCAGCATCTACCGAACCATCGAGGAGCCGCTGCGCATCCACGGGATCGGGGATGCCAAGTCACGCCAGCTCCGGGTCAAGGAATTGCTCGACCATGTGGCCATTCCGACGGCCACGATGCACCGGTATCCCAATGAACTCTCCGGGGGTCAGCGCCAGCGCATTGCCATTGCGCGGGCCTTGGCCCTGCAGCCGGAAGTGATCATCTGCGATGAGGCCGTCTCGGCCTTAGACGTGTTGGTACAGGCTCAGATTCTGAACTTGTTGAACAAGCTGCAGGAGGACTTGAACCTCACGTACCTGTTCATCACCCACGACTTGGCCGTGGTGCGCCAGATCGCCGATGACGTCTGTGTGATGCAAAAGGGCCGTATCGTGGAGCAATCCACCAGTGATGAGGTCTTTAATAACCCGAAGAGCGAGTACACGCAGAACCTGCTTCGGGCCATTCCCGGAGCATCACTCATGCTGTAAAAGTATCTTCTTTCGAGGCAGATTCTTAGCCGTTTCGAGCGATATCAGAAGGGGGCAAACCGTACGGTTTGCCCCCTTCTGCTGTGTCCGGGAGGAAAGTCATTTGCGGCGAATTGTGGCAGGTGAGCGTCAAGTTCGTGGATGTTTCCAAACCGTTATAAAGCTCACGTCAGACGCTTAGCCTACCCATGAGTACTAATTGGTAAATCTCAATGTGAAGCAGATCCTTGAGTTTTCGCGCCTGTAGCGCCGGTCACGTTGCGTGTTCAAATTGTGACCTAGTCGACGGTGGGGTACTAGCGGGTTAACACCGGAAAAATATGAAGCGGTGTTTTTATATCCATCCGGGGTAATCAGCGCTATCGTTCTAGATTGTGGGGCATCGCACACTGCATGGACCGCATCCGGGGTTTTACCCGACCACATGAAGATCAAGCTTATTAGGAGGAGAAATGCGTGTTCAGCGTATTTCCAAAGCTGTTGCGGTAGGTGCTGCACTCGCACTGGCACTTACTGCATGTGCTCCGGGAGGCGGCAATGCCCCCACCGAGTCGGCAACGTCGGCAAAGACCGACGGCAAATTCAGTGTCGAGCCGACCAACTCAGGTCTCGCCGATCTCGGCGACATCCAAACCAAGGATGACTCGGTCAGCTACTCCGTGGGTGCTGAGGAATTCATCAGCTACAACGGTCTGACCCCTGAGTCGTACAGCACGTACAACTCGGCCATCACCGACCGACTCTTTGCCAGCTTCACGTACTTCGGCACCGACGGAAAGATCTACCCGAACGAAGATCTTGGTAAGTACGAGGTCGTCAGCGAAGATCCGATGACCGTGAAGTACACCATCAACCCGGAAGCCAAGTGGTCAGACGGCACCGACATCACGGTCGCCGACGCTGTGTTGGCATGGGGCGTACAGAACACGAATCTCGCCGATGGCAAGAAGCCGCTGTTCAACTCCGTATCGCAGGACCTTGGCCAGACTATCCCTAAGGGACCCGAGGGTGATCCGGCGGGCAAGGAATTCACGGTTACCTACGCGAAGCCCGATCCGGACTTCGCCATCCAGACCATGATCTACAGCCCGGCACACGTTGTAGCCAAGCAAGGTGGCATGAGCACCGCCGAACTCGCGGAAGCTATTCTCTCTGGAGATTCGGCAGCATTGAAGAAGGCCGCGGCATTCTGGAACACCGGGTGGAACACCTCACCGGGTAAGCTCCCCGCAGCCGACCTGATTCCATCTTCGGGTCCGTACAAGCTTGGTAGCTGGGAAGCCGGCCAGTCCGTCACCCTGGTCGCGAATGAAAACTACTACGGCACCCCGGCGGCAACCAAGGAACTTGTTATCCGCTTCGCCGCACCGGACACCATGGTTCAGGCCTTGCAGAATGGCGATATTGACGTCATCGAGCCGCAGCCGACTGTTGATACCCTGGCTCAGCTGACCGCCTTGGGTGACTCGGTACAGGTTCACCAGGGTGATTCGCTCACCTGGGAGCACCTGGACTTCAACTTCAGGAAGGGCTCACTCTTCGCCGATAACCTGGAGCTGCGCAAGGCCTTCGCCATGTGCGTACCGCGCCAGCAGATCGTGGACAACCTGATCAAGCCGCTGAACCCGGAAGCCACGGTCATGAATGCCCGCGAGGTATTCCCGTTCCAGGATAACTACGCAGATGTCGTCGGCGCCGCATACGCCGGACAGTACGACAACGTCGACATTGAGGGCGCTAAGGCCATCCTCGCTACCGAGGGTGTCACGGCACCCGAGGTTCGTATCGGTTACTCCGCTCCTAACCCGCGGCGTACCGAAGAAGTTGCCATGATCAAGTCCTCGTGCGAACAGGCCGGATTCAAGGTTGTTGACGTCGGAGACGCGAAGTTCTTCGCCCCGGGTGGAACCCTGGAGCGTGGCGACTACGAGGTAGCACTGTTCGCTTGGGCTGGCTCCGGCCAGATCACCTCGGGCGAGAACATCTACGCATCGGGCAAGCCACAGAACTACGGCAAGTACTCCAACAAGGAAGTTGACGCAGCATGGGAGCGGTTGACCACCACCCTGGACCCAGCCGTCCACGCTACGGAAACCAAGAATATTGAGAAGTTGCTCTGGGATGATCTGTACGGCATCCCGGTATTCGCTCACCCGGGCCTGGGAGCCTCCGCCGCTGACGTCTTGAACGTCCGCGACACGGCCACCCAAAACGGTCTGGTTTGGAACGCGGAACAGTGGGTCCGCGCAGAATAACCGCTTCGCGGTAGAACGACATCAACGTGGGGCCTGGCGCAACCAGCGTCGGGCCCCACGTGTTCAAAGGCCCACAGGCCTCGGACACTTCTGTTAGGAAAGGTAGCTACTTGCAGTGTTGAGATTTATTCTTCGCAGGCTGGGTGCGTCGATAGGGATCCTGTTCGCCGCCTCGCTCCTGCTATACGTTCTCGTGATCAACTCGGGAGATCCGCTCTCCGAACTCCGGGAAAGCAATGCGGAAAACCGCGAAACTCTAATGCAACGGCGCATCGAGTTCATGAACTTGGACATGCCCTGGTACCTGCGTTACTGGACCTGGCTCGTGGGCGTTGGCAAATGTTTCACGCTGCAATGTGATCTGGGAACGAGCCGACAAGGAGTAGAAGTCAACTCGCTGCTCGCCCTCGCGGCCGGCTCCACACTGCGTCTAGTCTTGCTGGCCACGGTACTTGCCGCCATATTGGGCATTGCCATTGGTGTTTTGACAGCGGTTCGCCAGTACTCCGGTTTGGACTACGGCGTCACCTTCATCACCTTCCTCTTCTTCTCCCTTCCGGTTTTCTGGGCTGCGGTGCTGCTCAAGGAGTACATGGCCATCGGGTACAACGACTGGATGAAGGATCCCACTTTTTCTCCGCTTCAAATCATCGTGATTGCGCTGGTTGTTGGATTCCTCATGCAGGTATTTCTCGCCGGACCACTCAAGCGACGCATCATCACCTTTGCTGTCGCAGCGGCCTTCGTCGCCATCGTCATTCCCTACCTCACCTGGCTGAACTTCTTCCGCTACCCGCAGCTGGGCTTCGGCGGAATCTTATTGCTTGGACTGGGAGTGGCGCTCAGCGGCACGGCCATGACCGTGGGCCTGCGCAATACGAAGGTGCTCTACCCCGCGGTGGCTACCGTCGTTCTGGGCGCAATTATTTACTTCGCGACCTTCGGACTTCTGGAAAGCCCGAACTGGTTCATCCTGATCGCCGGAGCAATCCTTGCGGTCGTTATCCCGGCACTGCTTGGCAAATACATGGGCGGGCACCTGCGAGGCCCCGCCATGGGCGTTTCGATCGTCACCGGACTGGTGATGGCGGCACTAACCGCTATCGACCACATCTTCCGGGCTTGGCCAGGATTCCTCCTGCTCAAGCCACGACCCATCGCCACGATCGGTTCGCAAACACCGAACTTTGCCGGTGATTTCTGGGAAAGCTTCCTGGACAAGGGAACCCAATTACTGCTTCCCACCATTCTGTTGGCGATTATTTCGCTCGCAAGTTACAGCCGCTACACCCGCTCCTCGATGCTGGAAGTGGGGCAACAGGATTACATTCGCACCGCGAGGTCCAAGGGCCTGAGCGAACGAACGGTGATTTTCCGCCACGCTTTCCGTAATGCCATGATCCCCATCGCCACCATCGCCGCCTTCGACTTCGCGGGCCTGATTGGCGGAGCGGTGATCACCGAATCGGTCTTCGGCTGGCGCGGCATGGGTGAATTGTTCAGAACTGGGCTGATGCAAGTGGACCCGGCCCCCGTGATGGCCTTCTTCCTGGTAACGGGAACCGCCGCGGTCGTGTTCAACATGCTGGCAGATATCTTCTACGCAATTCTGGATCCGAGGATCAGGGTATGAACAAGCACGAGAATTACATCAAGACCTGGGAGGGCCGGAGATGACCATCGAAAAGGAACCGGTCGAGGGCGGTGCCGTCTTGCTCGCGGAGGCGGAGGACGCTGCGCTAGCGCGCAAGGATTCCACCTCGCTGAGCCAGGGGCAACTGATCCGCCGCCGCTTCATCGCCCACCGGGCGGCCATGATTTCAACGGTGCTATTGGTCTTCATTGCCCTGATGGCCTTTACCTCCATCGGATACGCCGGCATTCCGGGGTGGTGGGGTAAGGACTACACCATGGCAGGAACCGTCATCAACGGCGGCCGTCCCACCCTCTCCCTGCTGCCTTCCTGGCTGGGAGGTCCGGGACTGGCCTGGGGTGAGCACCCGTTTGGTCAGGACTCCACGGGTAAGGACTACTTCGCCCTGGTGATGCGCGGTACTCAGCAGTCCATCATCATCGCCGTGGTTGTCGGTTTTGTTGCCACGGTGATCGGTGCGATCATTGGCGCCGTGGCCGGCTACTACCGCGGCTGGGTCGACGCGGTGCTGATGCGCCTCACGGACCTCTTCATTGTTATCCCGCTCCTGGTCCTCGCCGCCGTGCTGGGACAGATTGCCGGGCGCAGTGGCAATCCGACGGTCGTGCTGGCCCTGGTATTGGGCCTGGTCACCTGGACCGGCCTCGCCCGATTGGTACGAGGTGAAGTGCTCTCCTTGCGCGAACGCGAATACGTTGCCGCCGCACAGGCCATGGGAGCCACCACTCGCCGCGTTATTCTCAAGCACCTGCTGCCCAACACCATCGGTGTGATCGTCGTGAACGCGACGTTCGCGATCGCCGGTGCGATCTTGTTGGAAACCTCCCTGTCCTACCTGGGATTCGGAGTCAAGGCCCCGGATTCCTCTCTAGGCCTGCTGATCAGCCAATACCAAAACGCCTTCACCAACCGCCCCTGGCTGTTCTGGTGGCCGGGCATGATCATCTTGACGATCGCACTGAGCGTGAACTTCCTCGGCGATGGGCTGCGCGATGCTTTTGACCCGCGCCAGACTCGCAAGGCTAAGCGCCGCAAAACGAAGGTAGAGGTATCCGAATGAGCATCTCCGCACCATCGGCAGAGTCTCGGGCCACAGCACTGAGCTTCGAGAACCTTACGGTTTCTTTTGACACCGAATTCTCCGAGGTACACGCCGTTAAGGGAATTTCTCTTGAGGTGTACCCGGGCGAGGTCGTGGCCCTGGTGGGTGAATCGGGTTCCGGCAAATCGGTGACCTCCACGGCGGCCATCGGTCTGCTGCCCTCCAACGCCAATATTTCCGGCAAGGCCTTTGTTGGCGGCGTCAATGTGGTGGGTCTTGCCGAGAACAAGATGCGCAAGATGCGCGCCACCGAAATTGCCATGGTGTTCCAGGAGCCGATGACGGCACTAAACCCGGTGCTCACCGTCGAACGCCAGCTCACCGAATCTCTGGAGCTCCACGGCCTGGCCTACGGTAAGGAAGCCACCGCGCGCGCCATCGAGTTGTTGAAGCTGGTTGGCATTCCCGATCCGCACAAACGCATCAAGCAGTACCCGCACCAGTTCTCCGGTGGCCAACGCCAACGCATCGTGATTGCCATGGCGATCTCCTGCGACCCGAAGGTCATCATCGCCGACGAGCCCACCACCGCGCTGGATGTCACGGTGCAGGCCGAGATTCTGGACTTGCTGCGCGAGCTCAAGGACAAGTTGAATACCGGCATCCTGCTGATCACCCACAACATGGGGGTGGTGGCCGACCTCGCGGATCGTGTGGCAGTGATGTTCCATGGATCGCTGGTGGAAACCGGCACCGTGGACCAGGTACTGAATCGTCCCCAACACGATTACACCAAGAAATTGCTGGCATCCGTGCCCCGCTTGGCCGCCGTTGATGTGACCGGCACCTGGACTCCGGCACCGCCGGATCCGGTGAGCCTCGATCGTGAATTGGTGCTCCAAGCCAAGAACTTGGTGCTCGAGTACGACATGCGCGGCACCAAATTCCGGGCTGTTGATGACCTGTCCTTCGAACTTGAGCGCGGCAAGATCCTGGGCATCGTGGGGGAGTCGGGGTCCGGTAAATCCACCGTGGCCAAGGCCGTGTTGGGTCTGCTTCCGGTTGCCTCCGGGGTGTTGGCCGTTCAAGGGACCAACCTGGCCTCGCTGCGCCCCAAGGAATCACGAGCGATCCGTTCCAAGATCGGTGTCATCTTCCAGGACCCCGCGGCATCACTGAATCCGCGCTTCCCGATCGGTGACTGCATTACCGAACCGATGGTGGTGCACAAGGTCGGTACCCGTGCCGAGCGCATCAAACGTGCCGAGGAATTGCTCGATGCGGTTCATCTGCCGCGCACGGTCATCAACCGTTACCCGCACGAACTCTCCGGTGGCCAGCGCCAGCGTATCTGCATCGCCAGAGCACTGACACTTGACCCGGAACTGCTCATCGCCGACGAACCGACCAGTGCATTGGATGTCTCGGTGCAGGCAGCGGTGCTGGAAATGATCCAGGAACTGCAGTCCCGCTACGAGTTCGCGTGTCTATTTGTCAGTCACGACCTGGCGGTGGTGGACCTGCTGGCTCACCACGTTGTGGTGATGAAGGATGGCAAGGCAGTGGAACAGGGCCGAGTCAGCGACGTCTTGCACTCACCGCAACACGATTACACTCGCAAGTTGTTGGCCGCGGCTCCGGTTCCGGAACCGCGTGAGCAGGCCGAGCGTCGTGAGGCCCGCCGCTTGTTGCTCTCGGCAGAGGCCCAGCAGAACTAACGGGTAGGACCACGCAAATAACAAAAGCCGGGAAATCGAAAGATTTCCCGGCTTTTGTCTTGCCCCGGTCATACCGAGACGTGAAAACTACTTGGCCAGCTCCATGATGAATTCCTTCACCACGGCGGCGCGAGCGTTGGAGAAATCGGCCGATTCCGCAATGACCGTGAAGCCACGACGTTCCAGAATCTTGATGGAACCGATGTTGTCCTGTGGTACCCGCGCGCGCAGCGGGCGGGCCGTGTACTCGGCCAGGAAGGCATCCACGGCAGAGGTGGTGATGCCCTGACCCCAGTAGCGGCTGGCCGTCCAGAAGCTGATCTCCGGGATGGACTCGTTTTCAAAGACCAAGATCGAGCCAGCGACTTCGCCGTCGTGCTCGATGGTGCGCACAATGACCTTGGGGTCATTGAGGATGGCACCCCAGTGGTGGTTAAAAACGCCGCGGTCCGCAGGGTTCCGCGCGGTGAAGGCAGCCATTAGGTTGGCTTCGGGGTCCTGCTGGTGTTCGAAGAACTGGTCCAGGTCTTCGGGCTGCAAAGGCCGTAGCTGCACGGTCACTGCCTCTCTCATAGGAATCATCTACGCTCTAGCGTACCTGCGTAAAGAGGGCTGATGCGGCCATCTGGTTCAGCAGCTTACGCAACCCCGCTTTCGAAGTGCGTGGCGAGTGCGCGGAATGGGCGGTTGAATTAAGCAGGCCGAATGCTGCGTGGGCCCGAAAACGAATTACGGCAGTGGTTTCCTCGGGGTGAATCAGGCGCAATTGATCCGTCCAGAGCGCGATGTAGGCACGCTGGAGTTTACGTACCAATTGCAGCTCGGCCGCAGGCAGTGTCTCGAGGTTTCGGTCCTGCACCTGAATAATATCGGGCCTAGCCAGCGCAAAATCGGTGTGAAAGGCGATGAGCCGTGAAAGTGTCTGCTCGGCGGTGCCGCCCGAGGCGGCAACTTTTCGCCCACCGTCCAGCAAGTCCTGACTCATGCCCACCAACAGCGCGATCAGCACCGCTGATTTGCCGGAGAAATGTCGGTACACCGCCGGCCCGCTGATGCCGCAGGCGGCTCCCAGGTCTTCTAGGGAAACACCGGCGTAACCATGGATGGCAAAGAGCCGGGTGGCCTCGGTTAGAAGGTCTTCACGTCGTTGCGCCTTGGCGCGTTCGCGGTCGGTCGCTGCAGGGTCCTTGAGATTCTCGTTCACCCTTCACCGTTCCTTGTTTGCCGTCGTTCATTAATCGTTCACTGCAGGCTCTGCTTTGGTGCCGTTTAGCCCCTAGACAAGTGTGCCGCGCGCCACTAGCCTCGAACTCAGTTAATGATCACTAACAATACGTGGTCACCGGGTAAAGCCCAAGCGGTCCGCGAATGCGACAACTTGGCTTCCGGACCCATCGGCAGGCACCGGGTCAACACCACCCGGGCTAGAAATGCTCGGCGGCCACCCGCCGCCGAGTACCAGCGAAAGGGCAGCACGCGGATCATGATCAATCTGGAACTCGACGAGGACTACCGAGAACTGCGCAGCACGGTTCGGGAATTTGCCCGTGAGGTGGTGGCCCCGGTTTCGGCCAAACACGATGCCGCCCATTCCTTCCCCTACGACGTGGTCTCCCAGATGGGGCAGCTGGGCCTGTTTGGGTTGCCCTTCGGTGAAGAATTCGGCGGCATGGGTGGGGACTACTTTGCGCTGTCGCTGGCCATTGAGGAACTAGCCCGGGTGGATCAATCCGTGGCCATCACCCTGGAAGCCGGTGTCAGCTTGGGCGCCATGCCGATCCACCGCTTCGGCACCCAGGCCCAAAAGGAACGCTGGCTTCCCGCCCTATGCGCCGGGGAGGAGCTGGCCGGATTCGGGCTGACCGAATCGGGTGCAGGGTCCGACGCCGGAGGAACCGCCACCACCGCGAAGCTTCAGGATGGTTCGTGGGTAATCAACGGTTCCAAGGAGTTCATCACCAACTCGGGCACCGACATCTCCACATTGGTGACTCTCACCGCGGTCACCGGTATCAGCACCCGGGCCGACGGGAGCACCGCCAAGGAAATATCCACCATCCTAGTGCCGCGCGACACCCCGGGTTACAGCGTTGACCCGGCCTACGACAAGGTCGGCTGGCGAGCCTCCGATACCCACCCGCTGCGTTTCACCAACGCCGTGGTGCCGCAAGAGAACCTGCTGGGTGAGCAAGGACGGGGTTACGCCAACTTCCTGTCCATCCTCGATGAGGGCCGCATCGCCATTGCCGCTCTCGGCACGGGTGCCGCCCAGGGCTGCCTCGACGAGGCCACCGCCTACGCCAAGACACGCACCACCTTTGGCACCGCGATCGGGAGCAACCAAGGAATCTCGTTCAAGATCGCCCGCATGGCAGCCCGCGTGCACACCTCGCGGCTGGCCTATTACGCAGCGGCCGCCAAGATGCTGGCAGGTCAGGACTTCAAGACCGAGGCGGCCATCGCCAAGCTGGTTGCCGGCGAGGCAGCGATGGACAATGCCCGGGACGCTACGCAGATCTTTGGTGGATACGGATTCATGAACGAATCATTGGTGGCACGGCACTACCGGGATTCTAAGATCCTGGAAATCGGTGAGGGGACCACCGAGGTGCAGCTGCTGCTGATCGCCCGCTCGCTGGGACTCTAGGACCTCAAGGTTCTAGGACTCCCGAGCGGAGCCGACCCACACAAAGCAAAAAGTTTGTAGGATACGAAGCACAGGGACCATCCGGATCCGGCGCCCGCCCATAGCCGCAGGCCAGGTACGAGAGCGCGTAGGGCGGGCCGGTGGATCAGACGACGATATAGGGGTGTGTAATGACGATGGCTGAGAATGAGGATGTACGCGAGATCCACCAGCGGGGACTGTACTTCGAGGAATTGGATGCCGGGGCGCTGTACGTTCATTCACCCGGGCGCACCATGACCGAGGCCGACAACGTCCTCTTCACCACGCTGAGCATGAATACCCAGGCACTGCACCTCGACGCGGCCTTCGCCGCCACGCAGCCCTTCGGCCGCCGGGTCATGAACTCGATGTTCACCCTGGCCACCATGGTGGGGCAGTCGGTCTCCCAACTGACGCAGGGGACGTTGCTGGGTCAATTGGGCCTGACCGATGTGCGCTTCCCGCATCCACTCTTCCCGGGGGATACGCTCTACACCCAGACCCGCATCGCGGACCTGCGCCCCTCCAGCTCCAAACCGGGGCTCGGGGTGGCGACGTTTATCCACGTGGGTAAGAACCAGGACGGAGTGACGGTCGCCGAAGCCACCCGGGTCTGCTTGATGTTCACCCGTGAGGAGCACCTGCGCCAGCAGGAGAACGCTCCGGATGCGGTGGACGACTGGCTCTAGAGCCCAGTGGTGCGCGTCGGGATCCACCGGTAGCGCCGCTCCGGACGTCCACCGCCATAACGCAGATCCACCTGTACCGCCCCTGTTTCGTGCAGGTACTCCAGGTAGCGCCGTGCACTGACCCGCGAGAGGCCCAACAATTCACCGACCTCCAAGGCGGAGAAATCCGCCCCGGCCAGGCGCAAGGTGGCCTGAACGCGTTCCATGGTTTCAGCACCACAGCCCTTGGGTAGGGGTTTATCGGAACCGGCCATGGAGAACACCGCATCAACATCGGACTGTTCGGCGGTGTCCGAGGAGCCGAGGGACCGATACGTGCTGCGGTAGTGTTCCAGCCGCTGGTGTAGGTCCTGGGCGGTGAACGGCTTCATCAGGTAATGCACGATCCCGCCACGCAGCGCCCGGCGCACCGTATCGGCCTCGCGGGCAGCACTGATCACCAAAACGTCAAGATCTGGCACCGCGGCGCGCAATTGGCCCAGTAAATCCAACCCGTAGATATCGGGCAGATGGATGTCCAGCAGAACCAGGTCCGGACGGAGACGCAGCGCCTGCTCCAGCGCCTGAGCCCCGGTGCGGGCGACCCCAACAACCTCAAATCCGGGCATCTGCGCCACAAATCCGGAGTGAATCCGCGCGACCATAAAGTCATCGTCGACGATGAGCACCGTGATCATGACTGCACCTTTTTCCCCAGACGTGCCGTGAAGAGGGCACCTTCCTTGTTGGCCACGGTGATGAACCCGCCGCGGCGTAAACACACCAGTCGGCTCAACGCCAGGCCAAAACCACGCCCGGCCGCGGAGGCGGAGGACTTGGTGGTGAAGCCCTGCACGAAGATCTTAG
Source organism: Paeniglutamicibacter sp. Y32M11 (assembly GCF_019285735.1). Lineage (GTDB taxonomy): Bacteria > Actinomycetota > Actinomycetes > Actinomycetales > Micrococcaceae > Paeniglutamicibacter. The sequence continues at coordinate 1,095,291 of NZ_CP079107.1, forward strand.
CAACGTTCTCGGCAGTGATGCCTTCGCCGGAATCATGGACCTGGAGCACCACCTCGCCGTTCTCCTCGGAGAGCCGAACCCTCACTCGTGCGTTCTCGCGTCCGGCCACCGCGTCGATGGCATTGTCCACCAGATTGCCGACCACCGTGGTCAGATCCCGGGAGAGTGCCTCATCCACCCGACCCAGCTGCGAGGTCGGATCCAGATCGATCCCCACACCCCGCTCCGAGGCCAACGCCGACTTGGCGATCAGCAGCGCCGCCACCGTGGGATCTGCCACTCGGTGAGTGACATCATCGAGTAACTGGGTACGGCTGAAGCTCACCCCGTTCACGTAGGAGAGCACCTCGTCATATTCCTCCAGCTGGATCAGCCCGGAGATGGTGTGTAATTGGTTGGCAAATTCGTGGGTCTGGGCACGCAGGGTCTCGGTGGTCATGCGGGTGGCCCCCAATTCCTTCTCCAGGGAACTGAGCTCGGTGCGATCACGCAGTGTGGTCACCGATCCGACCACCCGGCCCCTGGATTGCATGGGACGCCGGTTAAGTACCACCACGCGCTCGCCGACCACGACCAGCCGGTCGGCGTTCGCCTGCTCCACGGTCAGCACCTCGCGTAGCGCCGCATCAATCGACAGCTCGTGAAGGCTCTGCCCCTCGCAGTCCTCGCCCCAGCCCAGCAGCTGGCGTGCCGCGTCATTGGCCAGGGTGATGCGCTCGCGCAGATCGATGGCCACCACGCCCTCCTTAATTCCGTGCAGGATGGCCTCGCGGTGTTCCACCAGACCGGTGATCTCCGCCGGTTCCAGGCCTAGGGTCTGGCGTTTTACGCGGCGGGAGAGCAGCAGGGAGCCGAGCGTACCCAGAGCCACGGAAACTCCGAGATAGACCAGTAAGTTGGGGGTGGCATCGAGCAGTCGTTCAAATAGGGAGGGGTAGGTTCGGCCCACCGCCGCAAAGCCAACGAGCTTTCCATCGTCATCTAGCACCGGGACGTGGGCCTCCAGCGTCTTCACGCCGCTTCGCACGGTCGACCCGGTCCAGGCCCGCCCCTGCGTTACCTCGGAGGTGCCAAGCGGAAATTGCTGCCCGATCATGGATGGGTCCGAGGAAGTGACAACGATGCCCCGAGCGGTGACCAAGAGGGATTCGCTGCTGCCGGAGACGGATCGAACCGATTCGGCGATGGAGGGGAGTGCCGAACCGAAGCGTGGTTTGGCCTCGGGCAAGAGGGCCCGAACCAGCGGGATCGAGGCGAGGTTTTCGGCCGCGGAGAGGGCTCGGCGTGACTCCACCCGTTCAAATGTTGCTGTCGCCTGGGCCAGAGACATGGCCAGCACCCCCACCATCACCGCCAGCAGGATCAACAATTGCAATCCCAGGAACTGTCCGGCGAGGCTAAATCGGGCGGTTCGCCCGAACCGCGGGGTGAGACTCTGGCTGGACACGCGCGGTCCTTTCGCAGGCCACCTCGGACCCGGCGCCTATCGCCTCATCTCGCATGTGCCATCGGCGTGAACTCTACCGAAACCGATACCGAGCAACGAATGTGACGGTGAACACAATGACCAAAACTTTCTTTGCGAACACAAGAATTGCCCCGGGGTGGTAGCGCCCTAATGTGGTGCACATCATTCACTCGCTTCTTGAAGATTGGGAAGAAACATGGGACGCACCAATATCTTGCGGTTGGCAGCAGTTGCCGCCGGAATCATGCTCGCCGCCACCGGTTGTGGGGTGACCGGCAACGACGCCGGCACCTCCGGCGCCGCGACCGAATCCGGCCCGGTGACCGGCCTGCGCATCATGGTCCCCAACAGCCCCGGCGGCGGCTACGACACCACCGCCCGCGTTGGCGCCAAGGTCATGGAAGAAACGGATATTGCCAAGTCCGTTGAGGTCTTTAACCTCGCGGGTGCCGGTGGCACCGTGGGTCTGGCCCGCCTCGTCAACGAAAAGAGCAACAATGACCTGGGCATGCTCATGGGCCTGGGAGTGGTGGGCGCGAGTTACACCAACAAGACCGACGCCCGACTGACCGACACCACCCCCATTGCCCGGCTCATCCAGGAGCCCGGTGCCATCATGGTGTCGAAGGATTCACCGTATAAGACCATCGATGATCTGGTGGCGGCCTGGAAGAAGGACCCATCCAAGGTCGCCGTCGGCGGCGGCTCCTCACCCGGCGGCCCGGACCACCTGCTGCCGATGCAGCTGGCCCAGACCGTGGGCATTGACCCGAAGGACGTCAACTTCGTCTCCTACGACGGCGGTGGCGACCTATTGCCCGCCATCTTGGGCAACAAGTTGGGCTTTGCTGCCTCCGGGGCCGGCGAATTCCTCAAGCAGATCGAATCCGGTGACGTCCGCGTGCTCGCCACCTCCGGCGCCGAGCGCCTGGAGGGTGTTGACGCACCGACCCTGATGGAATCGAACATCGATTTGGAGTTCAGCAACTGGCGCGGACTCGTGGCCCCTCCGGGCATCACCGACGAGGCCAAGGCCCGCTGGATCACCACGCTGGAGAAGATGCACGGCACCGAGGAATGGAAGAAGGCCCTGAGTGATAACGGCTGGACCGATGCCTTCATCACCGGCGACGAGTTCTCCACCTTCCTGACCGACCAGGACAAGCGAGTTTCCGACGTCCTGAGCGCCCTCGGCTTGGCATGAAACCAGTAGCCACATGGCTCAAAGACCGCTCCGAGCTGGGCTTCGCGGCCCTGCTCGGAGCGGTTGGGGTCATTGTCTTGGTTGATGCGATCGGTCTGAAGGTGCCCTACCAGCAGTCCGACGGACTGGGACCCAAGACGGTTCCCTACATCGTCGCCACGCTGCTGATCATCTGCGCCGTTTTGCTCGCGATCAATGTGCTGCGTGGGGGAGCGGCGGAACCCGAGGATGGCGAGGACATCGAGATCGGCACGCCCATCGACTGGAAGGTCGTGGTGCCACTGGGCCTGGTCTTTATCATCAACATACTTTTTATCGACATGCTCGGCTGGGTCATTTCCGGCACCATCCTGTTCTGGGGCAGCGTGTTGGCCCTCGGCGGTCGCAATTTCATTCGAGATCCCTTGATTTCCGTGGCCCTGGCCGTGGGCACCTTCTACGGGTTCTATCTGGGGCTGGGCATCCACCTGCCGGTCGGACTGCTTAAGGGAGTGCTCTAAGTGGAAACATTTAACATGCTGATGCAGGGGTTCGCCACAGCGGCAACCCCCATCAACCTGCTCTTTGCCGTGCTGGGCGTGTTGCTGGGAACCGCCGTGGGCGTGCTGCCGGGCATTGGCCCGGCCATGGCCATCGCGCTGCTGCTGCCGGTGACCTACGGGATGGAACCCACGGCGGCCATGATCATGTTCGCCGGAATTTACTACGGCGGCATGTACGGTGGCTCGACGACATCGATCCTGCTGAACACCCCCGGCGAGTCATCCACGGTGATCACCGCCATCGAGGGCCACAAGATGGCTAAGGCAGGGCGCGCGGCGCAGGCTCTGGCGACCGCGGCCATCGGTTCGTTTGTCGCCGGCACCATCGGTACCGCGCTGTTGGCGACCATCGCACCATGGGTGGTCAAGTTCGCGGTGTCCTTGGGCAACCCCAGCTACCTGGCGATCATGCTGCTGGCGCTGGTTGCTGTCACCGCGGTCCTGGGATCCTCCAAGCTGCGCGGCTTTGCCGCACTGGGCCTTGGCCTGGCGATTGGTCTGGTGGGCATGGACCCGGTCAGCGGACAGGGCCGGTTGATCTTTGGCCAGCCGCTGCTGGCGGACGGGCTGGATATCGTGGTGGTTGCCGTGGCGATCTTCGCCATCGGTGAGGCCTTGTGGATCGCCGCGCACCTACGCAAGACCACGAGCCATACGATTCCGGTCGGCCGCCCCTGGATGGGCAAGTCCGACTGGAAGCGCTCATGGAAGCCGTGGCTGCGCGGTACGGCATTTGGGTTCCCCTTTGGTGCCCTGCCCGCCGGTGGTGCGGAGATCCCCACGTTCCTGTCCTATGTCACCGAGAAGAAGCTGTCTAAGCACCCGGAGGAGTTCGGTCATGGCGCCATCGAGGGTGTCGCTGGGCCGGAGGCTGCCAACAACGCCGCCGCCGCCGGAACGCTGACCCCGATGCTGGCCCTTGGCCTGCCAACCAACGCCACCGCCGCGGTCATGCTCCTGGCGCTGATGCAGTTCGGCATCCAGCCGGGCCCGTTGCTCTTTGAGGAAGAACCGAAGCTGGTGTGGGCGTTGATCGCCAGCCTATTCATCGGTAACGCCCTGTTGCTGCTGATCAACCTTCCCATGGCACCGCTCTGGGCCAAGCTGCTACAGCTACCACGGCCCTACCTATACGCGGGCATCTTGTTCTTCGCCACGCTGGGCGCCTACTCGGTCAACCTGCAGGCCTTCGACTTGATGGTGCTGCTGGTGTTGGGTGTGCTGGGCTTCGCGATGCGTCGCTTTGGCATTCCGGTGCTGCCGCTGATCATTGGGGTCATCCTTGGCCCGCGGGCCGAGGCGCAATTGCGCAAATCCCTGCAGCTGAGCTCGGGGGATCCGGCGGGCCTGTTCAGTGAACCAGTGGCCGTGGTCGCTTACGTGATCATTGCCCTGGTCCTGCTCTGGCCACTGATTGCGAAGCTGCTGCGCCGGCTGTTCCCGAAGGCCGCTGCCGGTATCGAGGAGCTCGCCGAAAGCGTTCCGGAGGAAGCCGAGACACAGAGTGTGCCGACAGGTTCGACCGAGACCGCCACCGGTAAAGAGGGCACCGTGAAGGATCACGAGGTGCACCACGGTGCGCACCGTGGTGGTCGACCACGCAATTAGGACGTCACCGCAAACCCCGCTCCGGCCACCGCTTTCCCCGCTACTTTTGGGGGAAAGCGGTGGCCGGAGCCGTTTACGCGCGGTAGACGTTCCAGCGTGCCGTGGGCTCGCTCATTGGGTTGGCACAGCTATAGCGGACATAATGGGGAAGGTGAACAACGATCAGCTCTCCATGCGGGCCCCGGCCATCGACTTCGTCCCACCGGTGCCCGGCTCCATCCGCCGCATCACCCTGATCGGGTCCACCGGGTCCATTGGAACCCAAGCACTTGACGTGATAGCCAACGCGCCACAACTATTTGCCGTGGCAGCTCTCTCCGCCGGGTACAACCTTGAACTTTTGGCCAGCCAGGCCGTGGCCACCTCCGCTGCCGCGGTCGGCAGTGCCAACCCGGATCTGGCGGCTCTTGACGCGGCCATCAAGGCGGCAGCGACCGCCGCAGGCAAACACGGATATGCCCCCATACTTTTTGCCGGAGCGGATGCGGCAACCCAGATCGCCGCGTATCCGGACGCCGACGTGGTGCTCAACGGCATCACCGGGTCCATCGGTTTGGCACCCACCCTGGCGGCGCTGAAGGCCGGTCACCTGTTGGCGCTGGCCAATAAGGAATCATTGATCGTCGGTGGTGCCCTGGTCAAACAGGCAGCGGCCCCCGGTCAGCTGGTCCCGGTGGACTCCGAACACTCGGCCATCGCTCAGGCGCTGCGCTCGGGCACCCCCGATGAGGTGCACAAACTCATTGTCACGGCCTCCGGTGGCCCCTTCCGCGGCTTGAACTACGAGCAATTGCGCTCCGTCACCCCCGCCCAGGCACTGGCCCACCCCACCTGGGCCATGGGTAAGGTCATCACCACGAACTCGGCCACCATGGTTAATAAGGCCCTTGAAGTCATCGAGGCGCACCTGCTCTTTGATGTTCCTCTAGAACGCATCGAGGCAGTGGTGCATCCGCAATCCATCGTGCACTCCATGGTGGAGTTCATCGACGGCTCCACCATCGCCCAGGCCTCGCCGCCGGACATGGCGCTGCCCATCGCACTGGGCATCGGCTGGCCGCACCGGGTGCCCGGCTCCGCCACCGCCTGCGATTGGTCCACGGCCGCGTCCTGGACGTTTGAGCCGTTGGATGAGGAAGCCTTCGGTGCGATCAAGCTGGCCAAGGCCGCCTCCGCAGCCTCGCCCACCCACATGGCCGTCTACAACGCGGTGAATGAGGAGGCGGTGCACGGATTCCATGCCGGGCGCATTTGCTTCACCGACATCGTGGAAACCATCGAGTCGGTCCTGCAGGATTACGCCCCGGAATCCGGGACCCTAGATCTGGATGCGGTCTTGGCCGCAGAGTCGTGGGCACGAAACACCGCCGCCAAGCGTTTGGAATCACTGTGAGCGTTCTACTTTTCATCCTCGGTGTCTTAATCATGGTGGTTGCCGTTGGATTTTCCATCGGCCTACACGAGGTCGGGCACCTTCTCCCGGCCAAGCGCTTCGGCGTGCGTGTGCCCCAATACATGATTGGCTTTGGCAAAACGATCTTCTCCTTTAAGCGTGGAGAGACCGAATACGGCTTTAAGGCCATCCCGTTGGGTGGCTACATCTCCATGATCGGGATGTACCCGCCGGCCAAGAACAAGGGTGACGTGGGGGCCACCGATGCCCCGATCTTGCGCAAGTCCTCCACCGGCATGTTCCAGCAGATGGCCGACGAGGCCAGGCATGCTGCCGCCGAGCAGCTGCAGCCGGGTGATGATGACCGGCTGTTCTACAAGCTTCCGGTCTACAAGCGCATCATCATCATGCTTGGCGGCCCGGTGATGAACCTGCTCATTGGCGTGGTGATGATCGGCATTGTCACCGTCGGGTTCGGAGCCCCCGCCCAGACCACCACCGTGTCCGAGGTGTACCAGTGTGTGGTGCCGCTCGGTGAGGAATCCACGCGTGATGCCTCGGTGAACAACGGCTGCCTGCCTACCGATGCGCCGGGTCCGGCCTACGCCGCCGGGTTGCGCCCGGGCGATACCATCACCACCTTTGATGGTGCTCCGGTGTCAGACACCGCGTGGGTCGAGCTGACTCAGGCGATTCGCTCCCAGGCCGGTACTGCCGTTCCGCTGACCTACATGCGTGATGGTGTTGAGCATTCGACCACGATCACCCCGTACAAGACCGAACGCCCGATGATTGACGCAAACGGCATGGCGGTGACCGACGCGCAGGGCAAAACACAAACCGTTGATGTTGGCTTCATCGGCATGGGTTCGAGCGTGAAAAACGTCAAGGGCTCGGTGGCAGATGTCCTACCCGCCGTGGGAACGCAGATCTCCGGTGTGGCAGCGGTGGTGCTTGATCTTCCGGCACGTGTTGCCCAGGTGGCCAAGGCTGCCTTCTCCGATGAACCACGTGATCCCAATGGCCCCATCTCCGTGGTGGGCGTGGGCCGCATTGCTGGAGAAATCAGCGCCACGGACCTGATCGGCATCAACGATAAGGCCGCCAGCCTGATCTCGCTGATCGGCGGGCTGAACATTGCCCTGTTCGTTTTCAACCTGATCCCGCTGCTGCCCCTCGACGGCGGACACATCATCGGTGCGCTCTTTGAATCGGTGCGGCGTTTCTTTGCCAAGCTTTTCCGCCGCCCGGATCCCGGGCCGGTGGATATCGCCAAGATGCTGCCGCTGACCTATGTGGTGGCGGTGGCCATGATGCTGATGGGTGCGGTGCTCATCTACGCCGACATCGTGAAACCGGTGAATCTTTTCGGCTGACCTCAACCGTATTAATGCGGCCTCGTCCCACCGCCCCGATAGGGGAGTGGGACGAGGCCGCTGTTCTTTTTGACCGGTGCGGGGTCTCCTCGGAGGAGGGGCAGACGAGCTACGGATTCCATGAATGGGCACCCCAGCTGAATATAATGAACCATGGTCAATAAGGACGGAGCAACCGCCCGCGTGGGGATTCGTGATGTTGCGGCGGCAGCGGGTGTTTCGACAACCACGGTGTCCCACGCCCTCAGCGGGGCCCGTGCTATTAACGCCGAGACGCGAGTGCGAGTATTGGATGCCGCCAAGCGCTTGGGCTATTCTCCGGACCCACGAGCTCGAGGTCTGCGCAGTGCACGCACGTACACGATTGGGCTGCTCAGCGACACCATCGCCGTGACTCCCTATGCCGGTCAGATGATTAGTGGCGCGCAGGATGCCGCCGCCGAACACCAAAGTGTCCTCATGATTCTTGACTCACATGCCATCTTGGAGCAGGAGCAGCTGGGCATCCGGACGCTGCGGGATCATCGGGTTGATGGGCTGGTCTATGCGCGCATGTACCACCAAGAGGTCACCGTGCCGCAGGAACTGGATGGTGTTTCGGTGGTGTTAGCCAATGCCTCAACGTCCGACTCTCACTTCTCCTCGATCGTTCCGAATGAGGAGGGGATCGGACTGGAGGCGACCCGGCACCTGACGAGCTTTGGACATCGCCGGATTGGCTTCACGACCATTCCCGAATCAGTGCCTGCGGCATGGGGCCGAGAGCGCGGCTATCGAAAGGGGCTGAAGGAAGCCGGAATCACCGTTGATGAATCGCTGATCGTTCCGACCAGCGGTGATGCGGCCGGTGGGCGTGCCGCGGCTCGTCTGCTCTTGGATCGACCCAACCGCCCCACCGCGATCTTCTGCTTCAACGATGAGGCGGCCATGGGTGTTTACCAAGCAGCCAGAGAACTTGGGCTCTCCATCCCGCACGATGTTTCGGTTGTTGGAGTGGATGATCTTCAACTGATTTCGCTTGCCCTGGTGCCGACACTAACGACCATTGCGTTGCCTCATTATGAGATGGGGCGCTGGGCGGTGTCCCAGCTCTTTGAGCAGGTGGGTGCAAAACCAACGGACGCCATTCAGAAAAAGCTCCCTTGTCCGCTGATCCAGCGCGGCTCGGTTGCGCCACCCTTGAGCTAACTTTTTTTAGCGGGTTGGGGCGGTCACTGCCAGTGGATTGAGGGTGGCCGAGAGTAACTGCGTATCGCCGCCAAGGGATTCGATGCTGAGCTCGTGTTGTCCCGGGGAGAGCACAGATATTGAACTTAGTGCTGCCTCACCATCTTGGGCAAAGATCTCCACCGACGTCGTATCAACAACCACATCCAGGTTCAGCCGGCCATCGCGGAGAGGAACCTTTTCGCTGCGGATTTGGCGGTAGGCGTCCGGCATCTGGCCAGCGATCTTGTCGGAATCACGGGCCAAGGACAAAGTCTGGTTGCCGACGTTGTAGCCGAGCGTGATGAAAGATCCAGCAGGATCCTCCAGCTTCACGAGTGTTTCCTTGGCTGGATGTTTCGCATCCGGGGCCATGCTCAGTCGTAACCGATAGGCATCAGTGGTGGGTCGCGGGAGGCTGACCGGGTTGTTCTGCTCCAGTTGCTGGGCCTCGGTCTGTTGCTGCTGACCTTCGAGCTCAGTGATGGCGTTGATGGGTTGTGAGTTCAGCTGTGGCTGCCCGTCAACGGTACGCAACGAAAGCTGGCGCACGGTGGACATGGTGCCACCGGACCAGTCCTCTTTTGGTAGCTCTCCGGCGTACGCCCAGTTGTTCATCCAGCCGATCGCATAGCGCTGCGCCAGTGGATTTTCGGCATTCGGGTCATCCCAGGTGACTGCCGCGTAGAAATCAGCTCCGGCATCAAGCCAGCGGGGGTCATCTTGTTCCGGGACAAAGTTCTTTCCGTCCCATGATCCGGTCCAGTAGGTGTAGCCGGTGGTACGTCCGGCGCTTTCGCCGTTGGCGCTGATTCCTAGCACCCAGGTTGTTCGCTCCGGGTCGCCGTCGACTGTCATCTCGAACAGGTCGGGGCACTCAATGACACCTAGGTCATTACGCTCAAATCCCGACTGATAGGTCCAGGACTTCAAATTTGGGGAAGTGTAAAAACCTACCTTGTTACCCTCGGCCAACAGCATGAGCCATTGGGAGCGTTTTTCGTCCCAAACGATCTTCGGATCACGCCAGGCCTCTAGGCCGGGGTTGTCCATGACCGGGTTTCCCTTATAGGAAGTGAACGAGTAGCCACCGTCCGTCGAGTAAAACAGCGACTGCCGTTGGACGCCATCTACTTGCTGGGTGACGAGGGAAACTACTGCATCCTTGCCAAATCCGGCGGTGTTCTGCGTGTCAACGACCGCGCTGCCGGTCCAGATGTCTCCAAGACCGTTGGTGTACTTCTCGATGGCAACGCCTTCGTCTTTCCAATGCACCATGTCGGTGGAGGTGACGTGGAACCAAGCGGTGCCGTTTCCATCCGGGTAGTCGGCGTTGTAGAGGTAGTAAAAGTGCCACAGCCCATTGAGGAAAAACGGGCGCTGTGGATCGTTCATCCAGTTGTTCGCCGGAGTTATGTGCGTCGCAGGACGATATGGCGACCAATCCTGTGGCCGCTGAAATTTTTCGTTGTCCGTCGTAGGATGCGTGGACGTCGACGTGGCCGCGGGTGTTTCGGTTGCGGGTCGCATTAGCACCAAGGAGGTGATCGCAGCGAGAACCAGAACACAGATCAGGACTACGGCGAAGTACGACAAAGGGAATCGGCGTCTTGGCATGAACATGGGTCTTTCGGAGGATGAGTGCAGAAACTCCACCGCTGGACGGCAGAGCCTCTGCGTCGTCGCAAAAATTTGGGGGAGAGAACGTGCATCACTTCGAGTGACCGGAGACTACCGTAACCGACTACCAAAACGTTTTGCCAACAAATGTGACATAAATTCCAAAACGTTTTGGAACGTTTGACATCGGCTATGAATCTGCCTAGGTTTTTCTGTGGAGAGAATGTGCGTCACCGTTTGAGCGATTGTCCGATTCCTAATCGAACCAAAGGCAAACGATCATGAACAAGACACGCACCAAAGGCGGCCTGCTGGCCGCCATACTAGGTTTGGGGGCACTCAGTGCCACCCTGCTCGCCGGACCAGCACTAGCTGCACCGGACGCTACGCCAGGCTTCCCGGCACCCACCAAGCACACCCAAGAGGCACACAGCCCCCTCGATGACTTCACTGCACGTTGGACGCGCGCCGACGCCAAGCAGCTGAAGGCCATGTCCGACACGACGGCCGGATCGCGGGAGAACTCCATGCCCGAGGAGTACACCATGCCGACCGTTTCTCAGGATTTCCCTGACATGAGCAACGAAAAGGTCTGGGTCTGGGATACCTGGCCCCTGACCGACGAGGACGCCAACCAGTACAGTGTCAACGGCCAAGAGATCATCTTCTCGCTGGTTGCCGATCGCAAGCTGGGCTTTGATGAGCGCCACCAGTATGCGCGCATCGGTTACTTCTACCGCCCCGCTGGCGTACCCGCCGACGAACGTCCCGAAAACGGCGGCTGGACCTACGGCGGTCAGGTCTTTGATGAAGGCGTCACGGGTAAGATCTTCGAGGATCAGTCCTACAGCCACCAGACCCAGTGGTCAGGTTCGGCGCGTGTCACCAAAAACGGCGAAATCAAATTGTTCTTCACCGATGTTGCGTTCTACCGCGACAAGTCCGGCAATGACATCAAGGCCTATGACCCGCGCATCGCGCTGAGCGTCGGTCACGTACATGCCAACAAGCAGGGCGTGAAGTTCACCGGCTTCAACAAGGTCACCGACCTTTTGCAGGCCGATGGAAAGCTCTACCAGAACGCCGAACAGAACCAGTTCTTCAACTTCCGCGATCCGTTCACCTTTGAAGATCCGGCCCACCCGGGTGAGACCTATATGGTCTTCGAAGGCAACACCGCTCAGAAGCGTGACGAAGCCCAGTGCACCGCCGAAGATCTCGGCTACGCCGAGGGTGAGACCAACGGCGAAACCGTTGCCGAAGTTAACAAGTCCGGTGCAACGTACCAGATCGGCAACGTGGGCCTGGCCCGCGCAACCAACAAGGACCTGACCAAGTGGGAGTTCCTGCCGCCGATCCTGTCGGCCAATTGCGTCACGGACCAGACCGAACGTCCGCAGATCTATATGAAGGACGGGAAATACTACCTGTTCACCATTAGCCACCGCTCGACCTTCGCCGCCGGCATCGACGGCCCGGAAGGTGTCTATGGCTTTGTTGGTAACGGTATCCGTAGCGATTACCAGCCACTGAACCGCGGTTCAGGTCTGGCTTTGGGTAGCCCCACCAACCTGAATTTCGCTGCTGGTACTCCGTTTGCCCCCGACTACAACCAGCACCCGGGACAGTTCCAGGCATACTCCCATTACGTGATGCCTAATGGTCTGGTGCAGTCGTTCATCGACACCATCGGAACCAAGGATAACTTCGTGCGTGGCGGTACCCTCGGTCCGACAGTTCGTTTGAACATTGAAGGCGCCTCGGCAACCGTGGATCGCTCCTACGGCAATCTTGGACTTGGTGGATGGGCCGACATCCCGTCGAACCGCGAGCTCAAGACCAACGGAGCCATCGCCAAGTAGTTGGCGTAGTTCCGGCTCAAATGTCTTGAGTTGAAATCAATCGGTCGGTGCCACTGCGCTTTGCGTGGAGTAGCGCCGACCGATTTGTTAACCCCGAAAGTTTGGTTTGCAGCAATGAAACCGCGCAATCGAACTTGTAAGCGGTTCTAGCCGACGAACCCTCGTGGCACCGTTCAACTCTTGAGCTGATCAGTGGTGGACTTTGTGGCGTTGAAGCGTTCTGGTGCGTTTGAACGCGGCTAGCCAGAAACTGCAATCCATGGTCGTTGCAGGGTCCGGCTCGGCGGAAATCACCAGCAGCTGGATCCCTTTTGTCGCTGGACATCTCGAGTCCGAGGCAATTCACCATCCCATCGCCCACGATGGGATGGTGAATGCAACTGACACCACTGCCTGCGGGCCATGCTGCCGGGTTTTGGGATTTGAAGCGGTGGCGCTAACGACTGTTGTCGATTGCCGGGAAGCTCATCATCAGCGCCCGAAAGCGAAGGCTGTTGATCCCCAAAGATGCCCCTGAATCAAAGCTCTTTACCGTGCTGATTGAAGGGGTTGGGCAGTCGGCACCGGTTGCGAAACGGATACTTTTCGCATTCCTGGATGCCCTGGAACACCGCAAATTTACTTAATAGGTCATTTGACCTAAAGTTTGAATCATGAACGATAACCTTGAATACCAGCCATCTGGGCAGGTGCTGATTGTCGGTGGGTATGGGATTGTGGGCACCGCACTCACGAGACTCGCCGCACCCTCTTGGCCCTTGTTGCTGACGGGGAGAAATCCTCAGCGCGGTGCGCAGCTGGCCGATGAGTACAACCTGGAGGTGAGGAAGTGGGATCTTGATGACCCCACACCATTTACCGCTTCGGTTCGTGCGGTCATCAGCACGGTGAATGATCCGGGAGATCGAGTTCTCCGTGCGGCTGTGAGCGCCGGAATTCCCTACGTGGATATCACCCGCTGGACATCTCGACTCACCCGCGCCGTCGCGCAAACCAGCCTGCTTTCACCCACGGCCCCGGTGCTGCTGAGCTCGGCCTGGATGGGAGGTGTTGTTAGTATCGTTGCCGCTTCGCTGGCTGAGGACCTTGGGGGACTTCAGCAAATTGATGTGGCCATCCGCTATGACACCAATGATCGGGCAGGTGCCGACTCGGTCGACTTCATTGATCGACTCGGACAAGACTTCGAAATCACCGAGAACGGGCACCCCCACGTTCTGAGCCCACTGAGTGATACGCGCTGGATAGATATCGCAGGTTACCGGACCAAAGTGGCGCGACTGGATACCCCAGAGCAACTGACGTTTCCGATGACCTTGGGGGCAACAAGCGCAGCAACCCGTATCGGATTTAGCTCCAATGCATCAACCACCGCGCTCTTGGTGGCGAAGACGATGGGACTCTTCCGCTGGGGCAGTGGTGAGCGGTGGCGGGGCCTGCGGCGTTCCCTGTTGTATTCCCCGGGCACCGGAGGAACCGCTCATATTCGCATCGACGTGCATGGTGCTCACGGCTCGCGAACCGCTCATATCTCAGATCCTGCCGGCCAAGCCCATCTCACGGCGCTCGGTGGACTCTTGGGACTCCAGAATGTTCTAGACCCGAAGGCACAGCCCGGCGTTGGCTTCCCCGAGAGTACAACGTCTCTCACCGAGGCCCTCGCGGAGCTCAAAAGGCACGGTGTGACAATATTGAATTCATGACCGGAAACAAGGGTGCCCTCAGGCAGGCAGCGATTCTAGATGCTGCGGTCGAGGTGCTATCAACCAAGGGCAACGCCGGATCGGCCATGCGCGATTTTGCCGCAGCGGCCGGGGTGCGCGTGGGACACCTGCAACACTATTATCCGACCAGAGCGGACTTGATTCGGGCGGTCCTTGAGCGGTCGCTACAACAATCCCTGCAGCGCCTCACCGAGGTGGCTGGGCCCGTGATTGTTGATTTTCCGGGAGGGCCGGGGACCCTTTCGCGTGCCGAATCCCGTCGGTTGATTACCGCACTTCTCGAGGAGCACTCGGAGGTGACGGGTGTTTGCATGCACTTTGAAATTTGGGCCATTGCTTCCTCGGATCCAGAAATTGCGACGGCTGTCAGGGCCTTCTATGCCAGTTACGCCGGGTATGTGGGTGCGGTCGTTCGTCAGGCACGACCGTCGTTGGCGGTCGAGCAGATACACGCGGTCGCCGGAACCATTGTGAGCCTTTTTGAGGGGGCCGCCGTCACCCGCTCAACCATCGGGGGACTGCATGCCGAATCGATAGATGCTCAGCTGATTCAAACCGCTCAGTGGCTGGTTCACGATTGCCCAGCCCCCAGCGACTCCTGACCCTGTGGTCGTCGGACCGGTGCCCGACACAAAGAGTAATGACGGCTGTCTTCATGCCGTATGTCGCATCGGTCATCAGTTTTGCTTAACCGAACGGTTAGGCTGTTGCTCATGAGTGTTTTCGCAGTTGAATATGTTTACGCAGCCGGTTCCGATGATGTTCGTGCCGAGCATCGCCCCGCCCACCGTGATTTTCTCGCCGGTCTGGGGACGGATCAGGATGGCACAGCGTTGGTGGCCTCGGGTCCCTACGCCGACGGTTCCGGTGCCTTGTTGCTGATTGCCGCCCCGAGTCAGGAATCTTTGGCCCAGACTCTAAAGAACGATCCGTTTGCCATCAATGGGTCGATTGCTGCCTTGCGCATCACCGAGTGGAGCCCGGTGTTGGGTGAACTCAGTCACCACGCCTAGGCGTTTAACCGCGTAAGCAGCGGCCCAGTTGAGCCCTTACTTATGCCTCCGGCTTCGCCCTGCGAGATCACTGCCCCCTGCGGGCGGTGCGCGGGGGATAATGGAGATAACTTTCGCCCGCTCAATATTTCGGAGGACATCTTGACCTCGATCCCGGTCAGCCTTGGCATGCCGTCGACACCACCCCCGGTTCTTGCTCCTCGACGCAAGACCCGCCAGATCAAGGTGGGCTCGGTGGGGGTTGGATCTGACAGCCCCATCAGCATCCAGTCGATGACCACGACGCCGACCACCGACATCAACGCAACGCTGCAGCAGATCGCCGAGCTCACGGCCACCGGTTGTGACATCGTGCGAGTTGCCTGCCCGTCCGCCGATGATGCGCTGGCCCTGCCGATCATTGCCAAGAAGTCGCAGATCCCGGTGATCGCCGATATCCACTTCCAGCCGAAGTATGTATTTGCCGCCATCGAGGCCGGTTGCGCTGCCGTCCGCGTGAACCCGGGCAATATCCGCAAGTTTGACGATCAGATCAAGGAGATTGCCGCGGCCGCGAAGGACCACGGCACCTCCATCCGCATCGGTGTTAACGCCGGTTCTTTGCACCCGGATCTGATGAAAAAGTACGGCAAGGCAACCCCCGAGGCGCTGGTTGAATCCGCCGTCTGGGAAGCATCACTCTTTGAGGAACACGACTTCCACGACTTCAAGATCTCGGTCAAGCACAACGACCCGGTCATCATGGTGCGGGCCTACGAACTGCTGGCCGAACGTGGTGACTGGCCCTTGCACCTGGGCGTCACGGAGGCCGGTCCCTCTTTCCAGGGCACCATCAAGTCCGCCACCGCATTCGGAGCCTTGCTCTCGCGCGGCATCGGTGACACCATCCGCGTTTCGCTCTCCGCACCGCCGGTGGAAGAGGTCAAGGTGGGCAACCAGATTCTGCAGTCGCTGAACCTGCGCCCGCGCAAGCTGGAAATTGTTTCCTGCCCCTCCTGTGGCCGTGCCCAGGTTGACGTCTACACCCTGGCGGAGCAGGTAACCGCCGGGCTCGAGGGTCTGACCATTCCACTGCGTGTAGCGGTGATGGGTTGTGTGGTCAATGGTCCCGGCGAGGCTCGCGAAGCCGATCTGGGTGTTGCCTCGGGTAATGGCAAGGGACAGATTTTTGTGAAGGGTGAAGTCATCAAGACCGTGCCCGAAGATCAGATTGTTGAGACACTGATTGAAGAGGCGATGCGTATCGCCGAGGAAATGGGGGACCCGGGTGGAGAAAATTCTGTCCAAGGTGGTCCCGTGGTTACCGTCAGCTAGACGTAACCCGGGGGCCGGAGAGTCGCTGTCGGCAGAGATCCGCGTCCTTGATGATGCGGATACCGCGGCTCTTCGCGCCCTGATTTCGGTGGATCCGGTGGTCAACATCTTCATGGATGCACAGTTGGCGGTGACGGGTTCGGCTCGCCCTGGAATGGGCGGATCACTAATACTTGGCCGTTTTCATGGTACGCAGTTGGTTTCGGCCTGTTGGATCGGCGCGAACGTTGTTCCGATCAATGTCACGGCCGAGGACGCCGAGGACTTCGGGCACGTCGTGAAATCGTTGAACCGCACGTTTGCTTCCTGCTTCGGTCCTGCCGAGGCAGTGATGGGTATGTGGAAGGTCTTGATTCACGGATCGCAGCAGGCATTTAGCGTGCGCCCCAATCAACCATTCATGACGCTCAGTGGCCCCCCAGCCGTTGAACCGAACCCCGGGCTTCGCCTCAGCACCCCGGCGGAGTATGAAAAGGTTCTCCCTGCCTGCGCCAAGATGTTTACCGAAGAGCTGGGTTATTCGCCGTTGGTCAACGGAGGATCGTATTACCGCTCCCGCGTCCGTTCCTTAATTCATGCCGGGCATTCCTTTATTGATATGGATGACGCCGGCGAGATCCGTTTCAAGGCGGAGTTGGGAACCGTCAGCTCGCGGGCTACTCAGATCCAGGGAGTCTGGATGGCCCCGGAACACCGTGGCTCCGGGTTAGCAGCCGGTTACATGGCGGCAGCCGCGAACCGTGCCCTGACCTTGGCACCCACCACCAGCCTGTACGTTAACGATTACAACTCTGCTGCCATTGCCACCTACCGCAAGGTCGGCTTCGAGGAGGTTGGCGAATTTGCCACCATCCTCTTTTGAACCGGCGATACAGTCACGGCGCTAGCAGCATCGGCGTTCGAACTCTCTATCGTGAAATGCTCATCGGAAAGCCAAAGATAATAATGCCCCGCCACCTCAACGCCAGCAAAGCCATCCGAACCACGGCAACTGCTCTTGCCGTCGCGGGCCTCGCGCTGGGCGTTTCAGGCTGCAGCAAAACTCCGGAACCCGTCCCGGTCAGCGCCACCCCAAACTCCGTAGAGGTGCCCGTCACCGCGCCGGGAAGCCCCGAATCCTCGATGGCCCCGGGCAATGCCAGTGAGCTCGGATATTTTGACTCGACGGTGTTGAGCTCCGCGATGCAGCAGTGGGCCAACGGAATCAAGGGAACCATCGTCAATGACCAGCAGGAACTGCGCAAGCAGCTTCCGGCGGCCCAGAAATGGCTCGAAGGCGTCACCGTGGTTCCTGCCACCTGCGGCCTCTACGGTATTGGTAACTTGCAGGATCAACTTGAGAAGTCGGCCGTGGCGGCCGCGGTACTACCTGCAGCAAATGCCGGTGCCCTGACGGTGGCAGCCTACCGGGATCGTGACGCACTGGTGGCAGATGTTGCCGCTCAACAGCACCTCGATGCTTCCTGCGGTACCTACAGCATTACCAGTGACGGGCAAAAGGTTAGCTACAAGCTTTCGAGCCTTGACGCCACGAGTTCGGCACCGTTTACGGCAGCGACCCTGCTCGAGAGCGTTAATGGAAAAAGCAAAAACCAACAAATTTCCATCCGTGCCATTGATGGGAACGTCATGGTGAGCGCTACACGAAGCGTGAGGAAAACTCCCGGGGAGTCCACCGCACTCGCTCTGGCCGACGTGGAATCGATGCTCACCATCTTGCGCGACCTGCCAGAATCGGCACCGGCCTCCTAAATTCCCGCCCGTATATCAGGCAGTCTCGGCGCCGATGGTCCTGAGACGGGTAACGACGAAAATCCTCGTTGTACTCAATGGTGACGTTACTCATTGAGATGGCTTTACTGTGTAAGGTGTTGCTTGTCAGCGGTCATTGGCCACCGTTAGCGCCACGCGTCGTTCTCACAGATCACGAGGAACGGCGATGAGTAAGACAGCATTCTGGGCTTTGCCGCTGGCCGCCACGTTTGTACTCACCGGCTGCTCTGGGCTCCGGGGGTCCCCAGACAAGGAATCTGTGAAACCAAGCCCGGCGTCGACTCCTGAGGCTACGACGAGTGAATCAGCCGAGGCGCCACCCTTGTCCGATACAACGCAAGCAGCGCAGACAACGACCGACTCGGGCTTTGCCATGGATGCAGGTCCCAACCACTCGACATCCGCCGACCAGCTCAGCGCCGAGGAGCTGACCGAGGTGGCAGGTGCGATTGAAAGCTACAACGGTCAGTCCGCGATTACAATCGTCGGCGATGTTGAGAACAAAGCTCTTGCCGCCCAGTCGGAAAAGCAGCTGGCAAGTTCGGAGGTTGTTCCAGCGGTATGCGCTGTGTACTCGGCCGCGGCGGGCAGCGACATGATCTCGCACCTGAACATCATTACTGCGACATTTGCTGGCGATTCAAACGATGCAGGCATGAGCGTCAGTCTGGGCTCCTACGATGATCCTGCCGATGTTCAGACGATGATCGGAAAAGCCAAAACCAGCTCCGAAAACTGCAGCAGCTTCACCATGACGGTTCTCAGCCAGGCGGTCACTGCCACGGCGAAAGACCTGCCGGCCACCACCAACGCAGCGATAACGATTGGAACAGTTGCGGATCTGAAGTCCGGGGAGCAATACGCGAAAAACCTCATCGTTTCGGGGTATGACGGTGTGAATACCGTTTCCGTCAGCATCTCCGAGCCCAAGGATCTTGATACGGCCAGGGCCAAGGCCGAAGAATACGTTGATCAGGGACTGCTCCATATCACCGGCTACTAAAAATAGGTCGAGTCGCCAACGCACAACTGAACTACTCGCGGGAAAGTTGATACCGTTCGTGTCAACGACGCCCGATTTCCTCGACTATGTTTTGTGGGCATTAACATGCTCAACCACGATTTTTCACCTCAAATGAGAGATCGTCATGGCTCTTGATGAACTGAGGAAGCGCCCATTTTGACCGGGGCGCTGATTGCCGACGTTAGCTGCAACGGACGAATGCGAGAACGGTTGCTGAGCCGTTACGGCTGCACGCCGTACGCACGGTCCAACGTCGTTATGGTATTCAGCCGAGTTTAGGAGCACTATAAGCCAACGAGGTTCAGATGTGCGGGGTATCAGGGGCGTCACCTCGAGAGTGACCCTGAAACATGCAGGTTTAGGACACACGGAAAGGTACTTGTGTGCGGACAAGTATTTGGCTTGCAAATTGTTTCTTGGCTCGACAGAGAGTAGGTAGCACCTGTGAGTACTTTAGGTGCATGGAACACCAATATGCGCGGGAGGAACCGCTGGGTTCAGCAGATGAACTCCAGGTTTGACCAGCTCGAAGTGATAGCCATAGAGGTCAAGTCGGAAAATCCGGCGGACCTAACCGTTCCTGGGCAGCAAGAAGCATTTTCTGCTCTGGATACAGGGATTCAAGAACATCTTGAGCAAGGACGCGCCCTTTCAGGCGATCGCCGATGGCTTCCTGGAGCGGCCGGAAGCATTGCGGCAGGTCCGGCCTTGGAGCGAATGCATGCAATAGAAGATTTGCTCCTGCGCAGGGGGAACGCAACATACATGATTGGCCAACTGCCAACCATCCACGCGAGCGCCAGAGACCATCTGAAAGCCAACGATCCACACCGCATCCGTTTGGAGAAGATCCTCCAAGATCGTTCCGTGATCACCCAAACGGGTAATCTCACCGCCGCCGCTGCTGCCCTGCCGGGGCTTGTACCGGTGCCGGAATTGGGACTGGATGATGAGACAAGAAGTAACCTCGTTTCTGTGAGTGAAGCAGCTCATCGGGCCTACCAGATGGAGTACGCAAGACTCAGAAATTTTGTTCGGATCATTTGGACTTCCATCGGCATTTTAGTCATGCTGACCGTGGCATTGGGCCTCGTCGGTAGTCAATTCCATGCCGTGTTGTCTCCCTGCTTCGTTGACACAGAACCGACCAAGGTCATCTGCTTGTCGCTAGAAACAACTGTGATCCTTCCTGCGGACAACCCAGAAGCGACAGCCGCCGAGAAGGCGGACTCCGAGAGGCTGAATGCAGCCATCATGACGGAGGCGAAGGAGAGCACTACAAAGAGCCACGATATTTTTCTCATTGAGTTCATCGGGTTGGTTGCGGCGGCCCTTTCGGGGGCTTCCTCATTGAGGCGTGTTTCTGGAAGTTCGACACCCTACAACCCCGCAATTGCCTTGGCTTTTATCAAATTGCCGATTGGCGCATTAACTGCTGTTATCGGATTGATGCTTCTGAGTGGCGGAATCATTCCCGGCCTCACAGCATTGGATACTTCCGGACAAATCTTGGCATGGGCCATCATCTTTGGTGCTAGCCAACAACTATTTATGGGGCTCGTTGACCAAAAAGCGAAAACAGTGCTGGATGACGTCGGCAGCAATGAAACGACCGAGAGCGTCCGACCCGCCACGGCGTAGAAACTCGCCATTTACTTTTCGCGGTAGATGACGACCGCAATGTATTTTCTTCGATTCATCGAGCAACATTCTTGATAACGTCAAGGCGCATCGTTCGGTGCGGATATCTGCGCGTACGTGGGGAGATATCGAAATTGAGATCCGATATTTGAGCACATCCGTTTGATGAAAGCGTTCGCTGGCAATGGAAGAACTTGGCAAGGAGTTACTCCGCCAACTGGTTTTATTGTGTAATGTGTACCTTATTGGCAGCGGATCGTCGCCGTCATCGCCGTGAATCACTCCCACGACATGAGGATCAAAGATGAAAAAGATAGCTATCTGGACTTTGCCGCTCGCCGCAACGCTCGCATTAACGGGCTGCTCCGGACTTCTGGGTTCCGACTCGGCAGAATCACCGACACCAAGTCCGTCCGCGACAGTAGCCGCCTCCGCGAGCGCAACAGAGGCGCAACAGCCCTCCGCCAGCCCCACACCGGAAGCCGCCGCAACAACGCCGGCCGCCACCGAAACCACATCCGATGCCGGTTTTAGTTCGTCCTCTGAGTCCTCCAGCGATTCGGCCACGGCGGATGCAGGATCCAATCACTCCGCTTCCGAAGATCAGCTCACTGCCCAAGAACTACTCGAAGTAGCGCAGTCAGTGGAGAGCTACTACGAAAAGGGTGGCGTGCAGATCATCGAAAATGCCGAGCTGAAATCCGCAGCCGCTCAAAGCAAAGAATTGATCGACAGCATGAAGGTCAGCCCCGCCAAATGTGGAGTTTATGCATCATCGGGATCGATGGACTTGATGAACCATATGAACATGGTCTCGGTCAACATTCCCGCCAGCTCCAACGATGCGGGAATGATGGTGAGCATCGGTTCGTTTGACGACGCCTCAGACGTTGATACCGCGGTGTCCATGGCGGAATCCAGCTCCAAGGACTGTAGCGAATTCACCATGACCATGAGCGGGCAAGAGATCACCGCGGCCGTGGAAACCGGCAAGGCCAGCACGAAGGCCGAAACCACCATCGCCACCATGACCGAGGTCAATATGGCGGGACAAAAAACCAAGACGATGACGGTTCAGGGGTATGACGGTGTGAACAACATTGGTGTCATCATCGTTAGCCCCAAGGACGCCGATGTCGCGGTGGCTCAGGCCGAGGAGTACCTGGACCTGGCTCTGCTGCACATGGCCGGTTACTAAAAAAGATTGACCCACGGTCATCGGGAAGCTCATACGTGTGGTTCCCCGGTGACGTGATCGCCTGCCCGGGTGCCACATGGCACCCGGGCAGCGACGTAAGATAGGGGAAGTGCCTTGCTGCTCCACGCTGCCCTGCACACCATTTTTGGTGTGGCAGAAATCGTGAGGTGGTTGGCCGCAGCGCTGCCTCACGAAAATCCCCTTTGAGATTTACTTCGAGCGGTGTGCGCCGGCTGCACAAACGATTTGTCTGCCCCCACTATGTTGTGGTCTGGAAACAGGCCGCGGAAATGGAAAGTTAGCGTGGTTCTTAAGCTCTCCACCCTATTCCTGCGCACGCTGCGCGAAGATCCGGTAGATGCCGAGGTCGCCAGCCACAAGCTGCTGATCCGCGCCGGATACATTCGCCGTGCCGCTCCCGGAATTTACACCTGGCTGCCACTGGGCCTGCGCGTCCTGGGCAAGGTGGAAGCCATCATCCGCGAGGAAATGAACGCCATTGGAGCTCAGGAAGTTCACTTCCCGGCACTGCTGCCGCGCGAACCGTACGAAACCACGGGCCGCTGGACCGAATATGGTGACGGACTTTTCCGCCTGACCGACCGCAAGGGTGCCGACTACCTGTTGGCCCCGACCCACGAGGAAATGTTCACCCTCCTGGTGAAAGACCTCTACAGCTCCTACAAGGATCTGCCGGCCTACCTGTACCAGATCCAGAACAAGTACCGCGATGAGGCACGTCCCCGCGCGGGCCTGCTGCGCGGGCGCGAATTCATCATGAAGGACTCCTACTCCTTCAACATTGATGATGAGGGACTCGAAGAGGCCTACCAGGCACACCGTGGCGCTTACCTGAAGATCTTCTCCCGTTTGGGTCTGGAAGTTCTGCCGGTCTTCGCCACCGCCGGTGCCATGGGCGGCTCAAAGTCCGAGGAATTCTTGCACCCGACTCCGATCGGTGAGGACACCTTCGTCCGCTCCGCCGGCGGCTACGCTGCCAACGTTGAGGCGGTGACCACCGTTGTACCGGCGGACATTGACTTCACCAACGCCGCCGCCTTCGAGGTCAAGGAAACCCCGAACACTCCGACCATCGAGACTCTGGTCAACTGCGCCAACGAGGTTGCCCCGCGCGCCGAAGGCGCCTGGAGCGCAGCCGACACCCTGAAAAACGTGGTGCTGGCGGCCAAGCTGCCCACCGGCGAACGCCAGCTGGTAGCCATCGGGCTGCCCGGGGATCGCAATGTGGACCTCAAGCGGGTTGAGGCCAACATCGCCGCCCACCTGGAAATCGGTGGCGAGGTGGAAATCGAGGCAGCAACCGAGGATGACCTCAAGAAGAACCCGACACTGATCAAGGGCTACATCGGCCCGGGCCTGGGTCAAGACGCCAAGGTACTCGGCCTTGAAGGAAGCTCCAAGATCCTGTTCCTGCTTGACCCGCGCGTGGTCTCGGGAACCAGCTGGATCACCGGCGCCAACGAAGCCGGCAAGCACGTCTTCGGCCTGGTCGCAGGGCGCGACTTCACCGCCGACGGCACCATCGAGTGTGTTGAGGTACTGGCCGGAGATCAGGCACCGGACGGTTCCGGACCGCTGGAAACCGCCCGCGGCATCGAGATGGGTCACATCTTCCAGCTCGGCCGCAAGTACGCCGAGGCCCTAGACCTGAAGGTGCTAGACCAGAACGGCAAGCTCAAGGTGGTCACCATGGGCTCCTACGGCGTGGGCGTCACCCGGGCCGTGGCGGCCCTGGCCGAATCCAATCACGACGAGAACGGCCTGGTCTGGCCGCGCAACGTGGCCCCGGCCGACGTGCACCTGGTCGTCACCGGCAAGCAGGTTGAACTCTTCGAGGCAGCCCAGAAGATCGCCGATGAGCTGCACGCAGCGGGCGTGGAGGTCATCTACGATGATCGTCCCAAGGTTTCGGCCGGCGTGAAGTTCTCCGACGCCGAACTGATCGGTGTTCCGACCATTGTGGTCATCGGCCGCGGCTTGGCCGACGGTGTGGTTGAGGTCAAGGACCGCGCCACGGGTGAGCGAAGCGACGTCGCGGTAGACGAAGTGGTTGCGCAGCTGATTGCTCTGGCCAAGAGCTAAGCGTGATTGAAGCAGCAACTTTGCTGGATGGTTCCGGGCTCCAGGGAATGGAGCCCGGAACCATCGCGCTCATTGTGTTGGCAGGTTTTGCTGCCGGCTGGGTTGACGCGGTGGTTGGCGGCGGGGGACTGCTCCAGCTTCCGGCGCTGTTGCTGGTGCCGGGGATCTCCCCGGTGCAGGCCCTGGCCACCAACAAGTTGGGCTCGATCTTCGGGACCACCACCAGTGCCGTGACCTATTACCGGCGCGCGCACCCGGATCTGAAGACCGCCATTCCCATGGCCATGGTGGCGTTGGCGGGCTCCTTCGGTGGGGCCATTTTGGCCACGTTGCTGCCGGCCGAGGTCATCAAACCGGTCATCATCGCCGCACTTATTGCCGTGGGCCTCTTTACCGTCTTTCGGCCAAGTGCCGGTGAGCTCACGCAGTTGCGCTATACCGGCTCGCGGCACTACGCGGTGGCGGGTGTCATTGGCTTGGTCATCGGTGGTTATGACGGGCTGATTGGCCCGGGCACCGGATCGTTTTTGATCATCGCCATGGTTGCGCTGCTGGGCTACAACTTCCTGGCGGCCAGTGCCAAGGCCAAGATCGTGAACATGGCCACCAACCTCGGTGCGCTGGCATTTTTCCTTCCCACCGGGCATCTGCTCTGGGGGATCGGGTTGGTGTTGGGCGCGGCGAACATGGTCGGTGGCTACCTGGGCGCGCGGATGGCGGTGTCCAAGGGCAGCAAGTTCATCCGGATCGTTTTCTTGAGCGTTGTTGGCGCGCTAATCATCAAGCTCGGTTACGACGTGCTGTTCCCCGCCGCGTAGGCAGCTGCTCAACCCGGCAACCGGTTCAGTGCCGAGTGCCTAAAGGGCTTGGTCTATACAGCAAGGGTGGCTCTGGTGAACGTGGAGATCTCCACGTCCACCAGAGCCACCCTTGTGTTTTAACCGCTCAGGCGCCGTTGTGCGGCTAACCGGCGGGTGTGCCGGAGGTATCGGCGGCGGTTTCCGCGGTGGCAGGCTCGACCGCGGTGAAGTCCACGGTCTGACCGCTGAGCTGCCGAGCAGCCAACGCCTGGGAGTAGGCGGCGCTCAGAAGATACATCCGGGCCTCCCCGCTTTGGCCAGCAGCCCCGTCACGGAGCAGCAACGCCAATTGCCCCTCACCGCTACGCGCCGCATCCATCGGGTTCTTTACCGCGTCCTTGGGTAACTGATACGCGGCCTGGCGCAATGGTGCACAGTCATGATCGGCATTCAGCTTCGTCTCCAGCGCCGAAGCGAAATCCACCAGCACCTCCGAACGCTCCCATGCCGTGCTGCGCAGCTCGCCACCGGTCCGTGCGCCAGCAACGTTGTAGGCATAACCCATGCGGTAGGCGGCATCAACGATGCCAACTAGCTCAGCGCCGGAACCGCTCGCAGCCGTGTCCGTGGTGGTGGCAGTGGTGGTCAGAGGCGGACAGGCGTCCACGACGAACGCGGGCATCGACGCCAGTGCCGCCCGATCCACGGTTGGACCCTGCTTCGCGGTCGTGCTCGCGGCTGCCTCGGTTGATGCTTCTAGTTCCGTGAGGGGCGAGGGCAGGGCGTTGAGCGTCGCATCACTGGCCCCACTGGCGGCCAGCACAGTGCGGGCCTGAAGCACCAGCTCGATGCCCGATCCCGAAAGTCTCCGGGCCTCCTGCTCCTGCGCACTCAGTGCCGCTGTCAGCAGGCCACTACCCGTCTGGGCCAGCTCGGTAGAAAACTCCGAGACGCTCAGCGGTGGGATCGCGGCGACGGGTGCGGGCTCCGAATCTTGGTCGGAGCCGGGGCTTTGTGCGGTCTCGAGGGCGGCCAAAGTGCCGGGTGTGAGTAATTCGACATGCTCCCGAAGCATCGCCTGCGTCGCGGCTAAAGCCGTGGTCGTTTTTGCGCCGGTCGAGGCGTCGGGGAACCGCAGCATCTGCGTGACGGACGCGAGCATAAGGGGTAGTTCATCGGTGGCTTTTGGCTCCGGAATAACTACCGGCTCGGTACCCAAAATTCGCTGCCATGTAGGGGTTTCCCGGTTCATGAAGATCCCGGTACCGAGCGTCGCTCCGGCCACCAGCACCCCCACCACCAGCACCGTGAGACGGCGGCGCGCAAACTGGGCACGGCGCCCGGTCGAATCGGTACTTTTGGGGTTACGTGGCTGCTTATCCATCCCCTTGATCATCCCATGAGTGGTCCTCGGCACGGATTTGTGCCACGCGGTGGAAGACGTAGGGGCACAAAAGTCGCTACCCTAGGATTCACAACATCGAATAATGTGGGAGGACTTTCATGACCGGTAACACGGCAGACACCCAGCTCGAGGCAGAACGCCTCACCAAGCTACTGGAGCCCACCGTCGCCTCCCACCAGCTTGTACTTGAAGAAGTACAGGTTCGCAAGGCTGGGGACCAGCGCATCGTGCACGTGGTCATCGATTTGATCGACGGCACCGACGGCATCGTGCTTGACCAGATTGCGGAGGTGTCCCGCTCGATCTCCGAGGCCCTGGATACCGATCCGTTTGATACCTCCGCTCCGTACGAGTTGGAAGTTTCCTCTCCCGGAACCTCACGCCCCTTGACCTTGCCGCGCCACTGGCACCGCAATGTCGGGCGCCTGGTCAAGGTGAACGTGATCGGCGAGGACAACCTGCTCGGACGCTTGATCGAGGTGACCGATTCCGGGATCACCATCATTCCGGACATCCCGGTCAAAAAAGGCATGAAGCCCAAGGTCGGCGAACCCCGCACCCTGGCATTTGAAGTGATCCGCCGCGGCAACGTCGAGGTGGATTTTGCACGCGCCGAGAGCGCGGACATCACAGCCATTGAGCTGGATGACGAAGACGAAGAAAACGTGGAGGCCTGAGTT
Organism: Paeniglutamicibacter sp. Y32M11; assembly: GCF_019285735.1. Classification (GTDB taxonomy): domain Bacteria; phylum Actinomycetota; class Actinomycetes; order Actinomycetales; family Micrococcaceae; genus Paeniglutamicibacter. Next base: position 1,122,245 of record NZ_CP079107.1, read on the forward strand.
GGACATTGATATGAGCGCGCTGCGCATGCTGGAGCGCGAACGGGAAATCCCGATCGAGGTTCTCATCCCCACCATTGAGCAGGCATTGCTCATTGCGTACCAGAAGTCTCCCGGAGCGATGCCGCAGGCACGCGCCGAGGTTGACCGCCGCAACGGCCACGTGACGATCTTCGCCACCGAAACCGAAGAAGACGGCACCGTGGTGGGCGAGTTTGACGACACCCCCACCGGATTCGGCCGCATCGCCGCATCCACCGCACGCCAGATCATCCTGCAGCGCTTGCGCGATGCCGAGGATGACAACGTCGTGGGTGAATTCAAGAACAAGATCGGCGAGATCGTCTCCGGACAGATCCAGCAGGGCAACAACCCGATCATGATCCAGGTGAACCTGGGTACCGTCGAGGCCTTGCTGCCACCACCGGAGCAGGTCCCGGGCGAGAAGTACACCCACGGCAACCGCATCCGTTGCTACGTCGTGGATGTTAACCGTGGCCCCAAGGGTCCGTCCGTTACGCTCTCGCGTTCACACCCGAACCTGGTTCGTCGCCTCTTTGAACTTGAGGTCCCGGAGATCGCCGACGGCGCCGTGGAAATCATGGCGCTGGCCCGCGAAGCCGGACACCGCACCAAGATTGCCGTGCAGGGCAACATCGCCGGCGTTAACGCCAAGGGCGCCTGCATCGGTGAAATGGGTTCGCGTGTGCGTGCGGTGATGACCGAGCTGAATGACGAGAAGATCGACATTGTTGACTACAACGAGGATCCGGCGAAGTTCATCGCTTCGGCACTGTCCCCGTCGAAGGTCGTTTCGGTGACCATCACCGATCCCGACACCCGCTCGGCCCGCGTTGTGGTTCCCGATTACCAGCTCTCGCTGGCCATCGGCAAGGAGGGGCAGAACGCCCGTCTGGCCGCCAAGCTCACCGGTTGGCGCATCGACATCATCTCGGATGCCGTAGACGCTAAGTAGTTCATGCGCTGGGCCGTCGCGCCCCCGCTACCCGCCGGACACCCTAGGTGCACCGGCCCCAGGGTAGTCGGGACGCGGCGGCCTTTTTGCGCCTCGCGGCTTCCTCGGGGCGAGGCTCCGCATTGTGGGCCAGGGCACGCTCCACGAAATCGCGAAACGCGCTAGACTTATCTGTGGTCCACTGTGCAACGTGGTAAATCAAATGCGGGAGAAGATCCGAACGTGTCATTGCAGCAACAGCCGCAGCGCACGTGCATTGGTTGCCGCGAGGTGGTGGACCAGAACCAGCTGAAGCGCTGGGTGTTGACGGTCGAGAATGGCAAATCCATTCCCGTGCCGGATCCTACTCGGAGCTTCGCCGGGCGAGGTGCTTGGCTGCACCCGAACCCGGATTGTGCTCAACGCGCCGTGAAGCGCGGAGCATTCGCGCGGTCTTTCAGGACGAACGTGGATGTTTCCGCTCTGGTATCGGAGTCGAGGGCCAAGGACAGGACCCAACCTGGGAAACCGGCCTTTACGAACGTCCAACCTGAAAGCGGGTCAGAAAACTGATGGAAACCCGATGAGTTCCAAGCGATGAGCGCCTAACGATGACACATCGGTTAAGCGCCACAGCGCCTGTGGCATCCGATTTGGATGCTGGGCTAGACAGTAAACGTTGGTTCGTGCCAAAAACTTTTTAAAAGTGGGCGCGGACCTTCAGACAGGAGAAATGTGGCTAAGGTCCGCGTACACGAGCTTGCTAAAGAGCTCGGAATCACTTCAAAGGATGCAGTAACTAAACTGCAGGAAATGGGCGAATTCGTCCGTTCCGCATCCTCAACCATTGAGGCACCGGTCGTGCGCAAGTTGCGCGCCGCGTACCCGAACGCTGCCCCGGCAGCACCCAAGGCCGCCCCGGCTCCCGCAGCTGCACCAGCAGCTCCGGCCGCCCCGGCAGCTTCCGCCCCGAAGCCCGCAGGCTCCAAGCCTGCCGCGGCTCCGGCGGCACCCGCCGCACCGGCAGCTTCGGCTCCGGTTGCTCCGACTCCGGCAGCTGCACCAGCAGCACCCGCCGCTCCGGCAGCTCCCAAGGCTGCCTCGGCCGCACCGCGTCCGGGCGCCAAGCCCGGTGCACCGCGTCCGGGTAACAACCCGTTCTCCTCCCAGCAGGGCATGCGCCCGGCCGGCGAGAACAACCGCAACGAACGCCCAGAGCGTACCGAGCGCACCGATCGTCCCGCGGGCCAGCGCCCGGGTTCCAAGCCAGGCGGACCGCGTCCGGGTAACAACCCGTTCGCTCCTCAGCAGGGCATGCGTAACTCCGGTGGCCCAGGCGCCGGCGGACCGCGTCCGGGTGGACCGCGTCCCCCGGCCGGTGCCGGTGGACCTCGTCCCGCAGCAGGCGCCGGCGGACCCCGCCCGGCAGCAGGCTCCGGTGGCCCCCGTCCGGGCGCTCCGCGTCCGGCAGGTGCCGCGGGCCCGCGCACCCCGGGAGGCGCTCGCGCAACTCCCGGCATGATGCCTAACCGCACCGAACGTCCGGCTCCGGCCGGTGGACGTCCCGGTGGCGGCGGCGGCCGTGGCGGTCCGGCACGTCCGGGCGGCGCCCCGGGCGGAGCTCCGGGTACTCCCGGTGCAGGTACCGGTGGCGGCGGCTACAAGGGCGGCGGCGGTCCGAACCGCGGTCGCGGTGGTACGCAGGGTGCCTTCGGTAAGGGCGGCGCAGGCCGTGGCAAGCAGCGTAAGTCGAAGCGCGCTAAGCGCCAGGAACTCGAGCAGATGAGTGCTCCGAGCCTTGGCGGCGTTTCGGTGCCTCGCGGCAACGGATCCACCGAGATTCGTTTGCGCCGTGGCGCCTCGATCACCGACTTTGCAGACAAGATCAACGCCAACCCGGCAGCTCTTGTGACCGTGCTCTTCCACTTGGGAGAAATGGCTACCGCCACACAGTCACTGGATGAGGCCACCTTTGACGTCTTGGGTACCGAGCTCGGTTACGTTGTCACCGTCGTTTCCCCCGAGGACGAAGAGCGCGAATTGCTCGCCTCGTTCTCGATCGACTTCGACGCCGAACTTGAAGCAGAGACCGAGGACATGCTTGAGGCACGTCCGCCGGTTGTCACCATCATGGGTCACGTTGACCACGGTAAGACTCGTCTGCTTGATGCCATCCGCAAGTCCAACGTTATTGAGGGCGAAGCAGGCGGTATCACCCAGCACATCGGTGCTTACCAGATCCACCACATGCACGAGGAAATCGATCGCGCGATCACCTTCATTGACACCCCGGGTCACGAGGCGTTCACCGCCATGCGTGCTCGTGGCGCCAAGGTCACCGACATTGCCGTGTTGGTTGTTGCAGCGGATGACGGCGTTATGCCGCAGACCGTTGAAGCACTCAACCACGCCAAGGCCGCCGGTGTCCCGATCGTTGTGGCAGTGAACAAGGTTGATAAGGATTCAGCGAACCCGGACAAGGTCAAGGGCCAGCTGGCCGAATACGGCCTGGTTCCGGAGGAATACGGTGGCGACACCATGTTCATCCACGTCTCGGCCTTGCGCAAGGTCGGTATCGACGAGCTGCTTGACGCGGTGCTGTTGACCGCCGATGCCGCGTTGGACATGCGTGCCAACCCGGACAAGGACGCTCGCGGTATTGCTATCGAAGCGAACCTGGATAAGGGTCGTGGCGCCGTTGCTACGGTATTGGTTCAGTCCGGTACCTTGGCAGTTGGCGACACCATCGTTGCCGGTACCGCTCACGGTCGTGTGCGTGCCATGTTCGACGAGAACGGTGACAATCTCGATATTGCCCTGCCCTCGCGTCCGGTTCAGGTCCTGGGCCTGTCCTCGGTCCCGCGTGCAGGTGACACCTTCCTGGTTACCGATGACGAGCGCACCGCTCGCCAGATCGCCGAGAAGCGCGAAGCTGCCGACCGCAACGCGGCACTGGCCAAGCGTCGTAAGCGCATCACCCTGGAAGACTTCGACCAGGCTGTTGCCGATGGCAAGATCGATACCCTTAACCTCATCCTCAAGGGTGACGTTTCCGGTGCCGTGGAAGCCCTGGAAGATTCGCTGCTCAAGATCGATGTTGGAGAAGGCGTGCAGTTGCGCGTTATCCACCGCGGTGTTGGCGCCATCACCCAGAACGACGTCAACCTGGCGACCGTTGATAATGCCATCATCATTGGCTTCAACGTCAAGCCGGCCGAGCGTGTTGCAGATCTGGCCGACAAAGAAGGCGTCGACATGCGCTTCTACTCGGTCATCTACGGCGCCATCGACGACATCGAGCTTGCTCTTAAGGGCATGCTCAAGCCCGAGTACGAGGAAGTCCAGCTGGGCACCGCGGAGGTCCGCGAGGTCTTCCGTTCCTCGAAGTTCGGCAACATTGCCGGCTCGATCGTTCGCTCGGGTACCATCCGACGTAACTCCAAGGCTCGTGTCACGCGTAACGGCAAGGTCATCGGTGAAGGACTTACCGTTGACTCGCTCAAGCGCTTCAAGGACGACGCCACCGAGGTCCGTACGGACTTCGAGTGTGGTATCGGCCTGGGCTCGTTCAACGATGTTACCGACGGTGACTTCATCGAGACCTACGAAATGCGCGAAAAGCCCCGCGTCTAAACCCTCACCGGTTTTAGAAGTACAGCGGTAGCAAGGTAAGGGTGTGTATTCGGCCAGAGATGGCCGGATGCACACCCCTTGCATCCGCGGCACAGCATGTATTCGTAGTTTTCAAGACGTGAAAAAGAAGGAGTGATCATGGCTGACTCGGCACGCGCCGCTAAACTGGCCCAACGCATCAAGGTGGTTGTTGCCCAAGCACTGGGCAAGGCGGTTAAGGATCCCCGCGTGGAGGCCATTACGGTCACCGACGCACGGGTCACTAACGACCTGCAGCACGCCACCATCTACTACACGGTCTTCGGCGACGCTGAAGCCAAGGCCGATGCAGCAGCCGCCCTGGAGAAAGCCAAGGGTGTTCTGCGCAAGGAGGTCGGAAAGAACCTGACGGTTCGTCTGACCCCCACCGTTGAATTCATCGCGGATGAGATCCCGGTGAATGCCTCGAACCTCGAAGACCTTCTTCGGGCAGCCAAGGCCAAGGATGCAGAAGTTGCAGCCCTGGCCCAGGGCAAGGATTTTGCTGGAGAAGCAGATCCGTACAAGCGTGATGAAGAAGAAGAGGAAAACGCCTAAGCGTTAGCCCTTGCTTCACCAGCTGCAAAGGTCGTCCCGGCATCCACTTGAGAGTGGAAGCCGGGACGACCTTTTTGTTGGCTGCGGAAATCGATCTCGCGGCTAGTGGGTGAGGATGCGCGGGCCATCCTCGGTGATGGCGATGGTGTGTTCGGTGTGCGCGGCGCGCGCTCCGGTGGCGCTCTTGAGTGTCCAGCCATCGGCGTCGGTTTTTAGCGTGGCGGTGTCCAACATGACCCACGGTTCGATGGCCAGCAGCAGCCCGGGACGCAGCTTGTAGCCGCGACCGGGACGGCCAATATTGGCGATGTGTGGATCTTGGTGCATCGTTGATCCCACGCCGTGGCCGCCGAATTCCGTATTCACCAGGTAACCGGCATCGGTGAGAACCGAGCCAATGGCGTGGGAGATGTCCCCGATGCGAGCCCCTGGGACCGCGGCGTTGATGCCCGCGGCAAGGGCCAACTGAGTTGCCTTGATCATCTTGGCGTCCGTGGTGTTGACGGGCGTTCCGACGGTGAAGCTGATCGCTGCGTCAGCGACAAACCCGTTAAGAGATGCGGCAAAATCGAGGGTGAGTAGATCACCGTTTTTCAGCGCGTAGTCGTAGGGCATTCCATGAAGCACCGCATCGTTCAGTGATGTGCAGATGAAATGGCCAAAGGGTCCGCTACCGAAGTCGGGTGCGTAATCGACGTAGCAGGAACGTGCACCTGCCTCTCGGATCATCTCTCCGGCCCACTGATCTATCTCCAGCAAATTGGTGCCAACGGTGATCCGTTTTTTCAGGCTCTGGAGAACGGAGGAGATAAATGCTCCACTCTCGCCCGCGCGTTGTAGCTCGGCGGGGCCGAAAATTTCGATCATGGGGAATATTCCTCTCGTTGGCACCAATGATAGTACCGGTAATACTATACCGGTACTATCATTGGAACTATGGTCAGACTTCCACTTACTCCCGCCGAACTCGAACGCGGTCAGCAACTCGGTTCCCTGCTGCGTGCGGCCCGTACCGATCGATCCATGTTTGAGGTAGCCGTTGCTGCCGAAATTTCGCCCGAAACCCTGCGCAAGATCGAAACGGGACGTATCGCCACTCCGTCCTTTTCCACCATCGCTGCGCTCGCTACCGTCCTGGGGCTCTCCCTTGATGAGGTGTGGGCGTCCATCAATGGCCCGGCGCTCTGCGGCAAGGGTGATGTCTCCGTGGGGGAGTCGAGCGAACGTTTGGCCTCCTGAGTTTCGACGAGTAGTCGGTACGCCTTGCCTGAACTGGTCTATTTTGGTTTGGGTCTTGGATCCGGACACAAAGAAACCCCGCCGCGAGGAACGAGGTGCTGCACGGTTCCGGTGTCCTTCGCGGAGGGGTTTCTTTATTCCCCCAAGGAATACAAAAAGGTAGAAGCTTCACTATTTGACGGTGGCTGTCACCAGCTTTCCGGACGGTGTCAGAGCCTCGGTGCCGGCGATCAACTTGTTGTTGTGGATGGCGACATCACTGGCCATCTGGGCCGGCAGTACCGTCACGGCATGTCCGTTGACGATGCGAGCGATCCCGCCGCCAAATAGTTCTGACACGAAAACGTTGCCCCGACGATCCAGCGCAATGCCGGTGGGAGCGCTGAGCCCGGTGGCAACCACGTGGGTCTTCTTGGTGTGCAGATTCATCTTGTAGGCCTTGCCGCTGGACAGCGACTCACCCGGTACCCCGGGCAACACGGTGTAGTAAAGCCAATTGCCTTGCACCGTGATGTCGGTGGGTACTGGTTGGGCCCAATAGGTATGTCCGAGCATGCAATCGGGGACGGAAAGCCCCATTTCCTTGGCGAGGTCCTGCACCGCGCCGGTGATAGTGATCGGTTCGGCAGGGAGCGCCTTGACCAGCGATACCGTGCCCTGGTTGTTCACGTGCAGGATCGTATTGGCTCCGGCATCACCCACATAAACACCGTTACGCGCCGGAACGCTGGAGAACGGGTGGGAGTAGAGCTCGCCGGTAGACTGCATCCACGGGGCATCCGCCAAACAAGTTTCGGTGGCATCGCGCACACCGTAGACGGTGGACCCATCCGGATTATGCGCCTTCTCGAACTCCGTGATGTCGGTGATGGTGCGGATCTTGCCCGACTTGTTGATTGACTTCAGCAGAGCGGGCGTCGCCCCGCTGGGCGGCTCCTCTCCCGTGGCCCCAGCATTCTCGAAGTAGTACGTGGTTCCACGGTCATGCGAGACGCCGACAATTTCTTTGCCCGGGGCATTCACCAGTGTTTTCTTTTCCCCGGTGGGTGAGATGGAGCTGAGTTGGCCAGCGAAGCTTTCGGCGACCAAGATACTGCCTTGGGGTCCAAAGGCAACCTTGAGTGGGCCCGCCAGACCTTCGGCGAGCGTTTTGACGTTGGAAATGGTTGGTGCGGTGGGATTGTTATTGCGGGCCTGGGATGGGGTGACGCTCAGCGTCACCGTCAAGGCCGAAGCAGCGGCTACTGCCGCTACGGTACGAAACTTCATGAGGATTTTCCTAGCCAATAGATCTGGACGCAACGGATGCGTTGCGTGAACGATTGAGCTGGCTCGTTTCATCTTTCATCGCGCGACATGCAGCTGGGCAGGAAAATGAGCTTGCGCGGCCTTTTATTTTCGGGCGCGGAGCGATGTCCTTGGCTCACATGTCGATGATGATGTTTTGCTACGAGTGACGCCGTTAAAACGGGGACGTGGGCGTTGGATCCCCCCAGAGGTTCCATGCCCGATGCGAGTGTTCCGGCTGAGACCGGGTAGAGACGACGCTATGTTTCGCGCTGGCCTAAGTCAATGGCGACCGGAGAGTAACAAAACCGATCAGTGGATTGGTCCTCGGGTGAGGTGTCATCATCACCATCGGAGCCGGTGGAGCCGGTGGAGCCAGATTGTGCGTGGTAATCAGCACATGCGGTCATATCGAAACACCGAAGATCGGTAGTTTATGCGTGGGGTATGGGTGGAATGTTGGACGGTCACCGAGGCTCTCGCGCCCTGCGAAAAGCGCCTGATTGACGCTCTGTGCTGAGAGAGGGCTGCCACGATCCGGGGAGCCGAGGTGTATTCGTGGGCGCTGGGTCGGGGAGTTGGGAGTCCAAAACGCGGGTAAGGGGGCCATCAGGTTCGCGGCATATACTAGAGGGCGTGAAAACTGTTCCGGAGCAACCCACCCAAGCCATCGGCTCAGGCCTGGTCATCGTCGACAAGCCTCAGGGCTGGACGAGCCACGACGTGGTGGGCCGCACCCGCCGGCTAGCCGGAACCCGCAAGGTCGGCCATGCCGGAACCTTGGATCCGATGGCGACCGGCGTGCTGGTGCTGGGCATCAACAAGGCCACGCGCCTGTTGACCTACATCGTGGGTGCTCACAAGACCTACACCGCCACCATCCGTCTGGGCGAGTCGACCATCACCGATGATGCCGAAGGCGAGATCGTGCAAACGCGGATCGCCGCTGCCCTGACCGAGGAAGCGATCCACGCCGGCATTGCCAAGCTCACCGGAGACATTGAGCAGGTTCCATCTTCCGTCAGTGCCATCAAGGTCAATGGTGAGCGCGCCTACGCCCGGGTGCGCGCCGGCGAAGAAGTAAAGCTTGCCGCCCGCTCGGTGACCATTCGTCGTTTTGAAGTGCACGATATTCGCCGCGAACGTGGTGGCAAGATTCTAGACATCGACGTGACCGTGGAATGCACCTCCGGAACCTATATCCGTGCTCTGGCCCGCGACCTCGGTGAAGATCTGGCCGTGGGTGGCCACCTGACCGCGCTGCGTCGCACCGAGGTTGGACCCTACACGTTGGACAAGGCTCGCACACTGGAGCAGTTGGCCAAGGACTTTGAGTACCTGCCGCTGGAAGATGCCGCAGACGCTTTGTTCACCCGTCGTGATTTGACGGAGAAGGAACGCTCCGAGCTCTCCTTTGGTCGTCGCATCAGCTCAAATGAGACCGATGAGGTGACTGCCGCCTTCGCACCGGATGGAACGCTGGTGGCACTGCTGAAGAATAAGGGCGCCGAGGCCAAGCCCGAACTGGTCTTCGCCACCGCTTCCTAGTGACCGTTGCCCGAGGAATCGGGCATCAAGACCAAGGAAGCATCACTATGTTTAAGGGGTTACCTCCGCCGTGATCGTTGACGGATTCTTTATAGCCGGAGCCATTCTGTGTGCCCTGGCCGTTGTGCTGGGCGTGGTGGCTACCATCATTCGTGATTACCCGGACGATTTTGCCCTGATCTCCGTAGCACTGCTGGACGTGTTCCTGATTGTCTATGGAATCGGCGCGGCCATCCGGCAAGCCGGCGGGCAGCCGCTGAATGGAGAACCCTGGGAATTTTGGGGTTATCTGATTACCGCTCTGCTGGTTCCCGCTCTTGCCTTTATCTGGGCGGTGACCGATAAGTCGCGCTATTCCAATACGGTGCTCGCGGCGTCGGGCGCGGTTGTATTTGTCATGCTGTACAGGATGGAACAAATTTGGGACGGGGTGCTTCCGGCATGAGTGAGAATGGAAAAACTGGGGTGAAACGCTCGCGCATTGCTGACGCAGCCTCCCGCGGTAAGAGCAAGGATTCCACCAAGGGATCCAACGGCGGGCGCAGCTCTGGCCTTGGAAGAATCATCATCGCCGTGTACGGCGTGCTGGCGCTCTCCGCCACGGTGCGCGCGCTGTACCAGATCACCCAGGACTTCTCCGGTGCCCCGCTGGCCTACACGCTCAGCGCACTGGCGGGCGTGGTCTACATTGTTGCCACCCTTGCCCTGGCCTCCAAGAAGCCCGGTAGCTGGAAGCTCTCCTGGTACGCGGTGCTCTTCGAATTGGTGGGTGTGCTGGTGGTCGGCGCGCTGAGCTTCGCCGTACCGCATCTTTTTGCCCACCCGGCCGTCTGGTCGCACTTCGGCTCCGGCTACGGCTACGTGCCGCTGGTCTTGCCGATGATCGGCCTCTGGTGGCTCTCGCGCCACCGCGAGAGCGCAATCGAGACTCCCTAGGTTCCTCGGACACCCACAGTGAACAACAGCGGGCCCGTGCCTTTTGAACTCCAGCACCGATTAAGGTGCAGGATTCTCTAGGAACGGGCCCGCTGGCGTCTGTTGTCGGAATCGAAAGGAACTACTTCTTACCGAAGAGTCCACCGAGAATGCCACCGAGATCCAGGCCGCCTGCGCCCTGGGGATTTGCGGTGCTCGATCCCTGCTGCGCGCCGCCGAAGAGACCCCCGAGGATTCCGCCCAGATCAATTCCACCGGCACCCTGAGCGGTGTTACCGCCCGCGGAGCCTAATAGGCCGCCGAGGATCGATCCTAAGCCGCCCGAAGAATTACTGGCCTGCTTGGCCAAGTACGACATGACCAACGGGGCCAGAATCGGCAGGGCCTTCTTCACCAGACCTCCCAGATCAATGCCGCCCGGGGCAGCGCTGGTCAGTGATGCGGCGAGAGCGTCCTGGTTACCGCCCAAGGCGTGCTGGACGATCTTCTGGCCGTCTTCGGTATCAACGGCGTCGATGTCCACGCCACCGTCTAAGAAAGTTGCGTCATGCTGGGCAATGGCCGAGTTCAGGGCTTCTTCGCCCTCGGGGGAGGACGCATTGCTGTTCAGCCCCGCCAGCAGTGAGGGGAGAGCGGCGGAAGCGGTGGCACGAGCGGTCTCGGCATCCACACCCAACTTCGCGCCCAACTGCTCCAGTGGGATCATCTTCAACAGTTCGTTAAGGTCTGCCATCAAGTGCTCCTTTGAATTGGGCGTCCCAGATGACGTCCCTGCGCCCATCCTAGGTTGTGAACGGCCGGATTGGGGGAGAGCCACGAGACAAAAATCGGTAGTTGGAGCACTTGTCGTCCATAATGGTAATGGCCGCCGATAATGCGGCCGCAACTAACCCCGCTAAGGAGCAACGTGCACTATTGGAAAGGCCTTGAAGCCGTACCCCCCGGCATCGGCCCATCGGTAGTCACCATCGGCAACTTCGATGGGGTGCACCGCGGTCATCGTGAGGTCCTGGCGGCAGTTGTCGCCACCGCCCGCGAACGCGGCGCCAAGGCAATTGCCATCAGTTTCGATCCGCATCCGGCGCAGGTGCACCGCCCGGAGGCCGCCCCCGAACTCATCATGGGTCTAGAAGACCGGATCGAGACCCTCGCCGATGAGGGGCTTGATGCTCTGCTGATGATTCATTACACCCTTGAATTCTCCAAGGCCACCGCCGAGGAATTTGTTGCCAAGATTATCGTTGGCGCGCTGAACGCCTGCACCGTGGTTGTTGGCCACGATGTGCGCTTTGGCATTGATAATTCCGGTGACTTCGACGTCATGGTCGCCTTGGGCAAACAATATAACTTTGATGTCATTGGCATCGAGGATATTGGGGATCACCGCCGCTGGTCATCCACCTGGGTTCGTGAGGCGCTGAATCGCGGAGAAGTTGGCACCGCCGCCCAGATCCTCGGACGCCCGCACCGCATGCGCGGCGAGGTAGTGCACGGAGCCGCACGCGGACGCGAACTCGGTTTCCCCACCGCCAACCTTGACCCAGCGGCTTCGGGCATCATCCCGGCAGACGGCGTGTACGCCGGCTGGTTGGTAGATGAGGCGCAGATGCGCTGGCCAGCCGCCATCTCCGTTGGTTCCAACCCGACCTTTGAAGGTGTCAGCCGACAGGTTGAGGCCCACGTGATCGACCGCCCGGCAGAGGGTGTGGAGGACTTCGACCTCTACGGCCAGCAGATCGTGGTCGAGTTTGTGGAGCACCTGCGCCCGATGGTGGCATACCAAGGTGTTGAGGCGCTGGTGGATCAGATGCGTGAGGACGTTCAACGCACCCGCACGGTCTTGCTTGATGCCTGATTCCAAGCCTCCGCTTCCCGGAATGGCCCCGCGGCCCGTTCCGGGGTTGCCTTTGCGTGCCTTCACCATGAATGCCACACGCCGGGCAGAACTCGCCACCGCCTTCACCATTGGTGGCTCTCACTATGACTCGGTACGTCCGGCCTACCCGGATGCCGCAATTGATTTCATGGTGCCGGCCGGGGCACGGGATGTTGTTGACGTTGGTGCGGGTACCGGGATCTTCACCTCACAGCTATTGGACCGTGGACTGAGCGTTCGCGCCGTGGAACCCTCCGAAGATATGCTCACCGTTTTGCGTGAGCGACTTCCCGAGCTTGAGGCCACCTCGGGCACCGGCGAGAGTACCGGACTCGAAGAGAAATCCGCCGACGTCATTAGCTACGCCCAAGCGTGGCACTGGGTTGATCCGAAGGCCGCGAGTTCAGAGGCAGCGCGTGTGTTGCGTCCCGAGGGCCAGCTGTCTTTGGTGTGGAATCAATTTGATGTCTCCATTTCATGGGTCCACCGCTTAGCACGGATCATGCATGCCGGAGATGTACATCGCCCCGACTTCGTCCCACCCTTGGGGCTCGAGTTTCAGACTCCAGAATCCGGGGCGTGGACGTGGGAACAAGAATTAACCGGTGAGCAGGTAATCGAGCTGGCCAAGTCGCGCAGCTACTACCTGCGTGCTGGGGCTGCGACCAGGGCAAGAGTTGAACACAACCTGAACTGGTACCTCTTTGATCATCTGGGGCACAATCCGGGCGAGCCGTTTGCGCTTCCTTACCTCACCCATGCCTGGCGGGCACGCCCGCGGGGCTAAGAATCGGGTTTCCGTTCATGGCTCGATTGTTGTGGTGCGCATCTCGAAGGGTGTCATGAGGTCTTATATATTTGCTAGACTTGACGACGGTGCCCGCTGCAGTCCGCGGTTGCGAGTGCACCTGCCGGTAACGGTGTAAGGAAACGCGGTACAACTCTAGGAGTTATTGTGGCATTAGACGCCGCTATCAAGCAGGAAATCATGAAGGCCTACGCAACCAGCGAAGGCGATACCGGTTCACCGGAGGTTCAGGTTGCCGTTATGTCACGTCGTATCCTCGACCTGACCGAGCACCTGAAGATGCACAAGCATGATCACCACACCCGCCGCGGCCTGATGGCCCTGGTTGGTCGTCGTCGTCGTATGCTTGCATACCTCAAGGGCACCGACATTGCACGCTACCGTGCGCTCATCGAGCGTCTCGGCCTGCGCCGCTAGTCTTTAGCACTAGGTTTGATTGAAATTCCCCGGTTCCTGTCAAAGGAACCGGGGAATTTTTATATCTACACCCTTGCCCTGGATTGTCAGTCCGATATGCCCTGGCGGAACGTCACGAGGTGGGATTGCATCTCCCAGTAGGGCGTTGCGGCCGGGAGCGGTTTGTTGCCGCGAAGGGCGTTGGCAATGCCCACGGCGGCATCCACGGCTGCACGGTAGGGCAGAGAACCGGAACTCACGCGCCTGACTCCCAGCTTCCCCAACTCGGTCACGGTCATCGTGGGATGCGCCAACACATTCACCGGCAGGAGGATCCCGGCGGTGATGCGCGGAATGTCCTGGACGGTTATTCCCGGGACAAAGATCCCGTCGGCACCGGAATCGGCGTAGGTGTGGGCACGACGCAGCACGGCGTCCACGGAGGGATCCTCGGCAAACCACAAATTGTCCACCCGGGCATTGATGAAGACGTCGGGGGAGCGGTGCTTGATCGCTGCGATCTTGGAAGCGGCCGTGGCTGGATCGACAAGATGCCCGGATCTACTGTCCTCGAGATTGATGCCGGCAACACCTAAACCCGCCAATGTGGCCACGAATTCGGCGACCTCGACTGGGTCGTCACTGTAGCCGTCTTCAATATCCACCGTCAGGTGGATGGGCAGCCGGACCAGTTGCGTCACCAGCGCGGCGGTTGCCTGTTTGCTCGAACGGTAGCCGTCGGGATAACCAGCGCTAGCCGCGATACCAAAGCTGGTCGTGCCAACGGCGGGGAATCCTGCATTTGCAAAGGCCAAAGCCGAACCGACATCCCATGCATTGGGTAGAAGCAGGGGAGCGTCAGTGTGGTGCAGTTCGTGAAACGTGGTCATATTGTTTCCCATCCCTAGCCTTCTAAACAGTGGCTTGTCCCAAGTGCATGACCCAGTTCGGAGCACCAAAAGATATGCGGTCAGGATCCCCGCACCGGCCACGGTCTGATGCTCCCGGGCGATCACTACCGTCAGCCGATCTAACGCCCAAAAGCCTCGCACAATGCTGCCGACGTTGTTGAGGATAACCTCTCTCCGTACGCAGAAGGCCCGGAAACGTGAGTTTCCGGGCCTTCTTTCACATCAATTACTTGGAGACACTCTTCGAGGTTGTTGATGCCGCCCATGTAGCGGTCGGTACCTGAAGTCGGTAGGACTTCTTCTTTGACTGCTTGATGGTGACGGTGGCCTTGCCCTTAGCCAAGTTGACCGTCTTGATCGTCTTCCATGAAGTGCCGGACTTAACCTGCAGCTTTGCACCCTTGGCGTTGTACTGCGAGTAGCGGTACTTTTCCGGCGAGTAGACCTGAGCCTTGGCCGTCAGCGTGACCTTGGATCCCGAGCGCTTGGCGGTCAATGTGCTTTTGGTCTTGCCGCGGACATAGAAGGTCTTGCTGGTGTTGTCCGTGTAGTCGCTGTAATCGCTCCAGTACTCCTTAAAGTACGAATCGTAGTATTCGTACTCAGCGAAGATATCGGCCGGTCCCACCTTGTAGGCGCCCAGTCCGTTGAACGACGGGCAAATCATCGCACGATCTGTGATCTTGCGCCCCTCAAAACTCAGGTAGTCAACGAGCCCACCCTTTCGGGTGATATCGATAGATCCGATGGAATCAACGAAATCCTTCTTGACCTTGGTGGACGCAGTGATCGTGAGATTGCGGCAGTTGGCATCCGATACCGTGATGTTCGAAACCTTGTAGCCGGTGATGTCGATGGGACGGTCGCTGGCCTGGGCGGGTGCCGCCGTGACAAGTAGCCCTGCGGTCAACGTGATGGCGACGCCGATGCCGGCGCTCCGGCGCAGTAGTGATTTGATCATGCTTCTTTTCCCCCTGGAAATGCGAGTGACATGCCGCAAATTTTGTGCATGAAATTTATATAATACGCAGGTCCTGTGACGTTTTGAAAGATGTCGATCATTGCTTGCCGTGACAAATTCAAATTCTTTCTCGAAACAGACTTTTTTGATTCACCCAACCTGTGATGATCCTGATTGACTGTGAATCAAATGTGGATGAAGCTGCGGAATCTCAAACGCCGAAAGGCGGTTCATCCAGATGACCGTGATTGATTCGACAATAGAGGAACACCGAAAGTCCTGGCATCGCGTGGGAATGAGGTACGCGGGGTTGAGACCGTTTGTGAAGCAAGATTGAAGCTCCGGCTAGAAATCGTTACGCCATCGCGTCAATCTTGACCAATGCTCGGTAGGTAGCGCCGATGATTAGAATGCTGCCCACTATACCGAGCAGCCCTCCAATGCAAGCAATTACGAGGAAGGGGAGGTCTAGTCCCATAGAGCCATTGTCAAAAGCCATTCGAGTACCGAACGCCACCGCGATGAAGATTATTAGTGGACTTGCGAGAATCATACTAATTCCGCTCACAAAAAGACCTGCCGAATTCTTGTACTCCATATTTCCCCCATTAAACGAAGCTGATATTGGTAGATTACATGGTCTCGCCAGCCGAATTGCCTCTCGCGTCAGGTGCTGAATATTTGCCCGTCCACCCGCCGGGCCGTCCAGCCGTGAACCATTTGGTTACCGCCGTTGGGTTTCTCGGTGTGGGTTCCTCGGCAGTTCGCTGTTGAGGGGCTGTGTATTTCTGATGAACTCTTCCGGGACCAGCAGAATCCGGGCCAAGGCAAAGCCGCTGATGCAATAATTTAAGGGTCAAGTAAAAGGTCGCCGGAGTGCGACGCTATCGATCCGGAGACACCATGACCGAGAAGTCAGCGCCAACCCGCCCCAGGAACAAACGTCTGCTGTGGATCATTGCCATTGCTGCGATCGTGATCATTGCGGGTGCATTTATTGGTAGCCGCATCTACGCCGCTAACGTGTCAGCACAAGCAGAAGCGGTGCCGACGTTGTCCGCTCCGACGACAACTGGAGCATCAAGTGCTTCCGGTGGCAGTAGTGGACCAACGGCCGCCACCGATCGCGACGGGACTTGGACTATCGGTTCCGGATCTTACGCGGGGTACCGACTGGATGAAGTTCTCAACGGGGCCGATGTGACGGTTACCGGGCGTACCGAGGACGTCAGCGGTTCCTTGACCGTCAAGGATGAGAAGCTCACGGCCGCGGATCTGACGCTGCAGGTTGACACCATCACCACGGACTCGGACCGCCGCGATTCATACTTCCGAACCTCTGCCATCGATACATCGCAGTTCCCCGAAGCGACCTTCACGCTCACCAAGCCCGTCGACGTATCCGCGACACTGGACGGCGACACCAAGGAATTCGACATTACCGGAGACCTCACTCTCAACGGTCAGACGGTGTCAGTGACGTCCACGGTGAAGGGTGCGTTCAGCGATGGATCGGCGCAGCTGGTGGGTCAGATTCCTATGACTTGGGAAGATTTTGGCGTCGAAGCGCCCAACTTGGGGTTCGTCTCGGTGGAGGACACGGGCTTCATCGAGTACTCCTTGAACGTGACACAGGGCTGATAGTGGGGATGTGTTTGCCGGGAGCTTGGTCGCGTTGATGATCTGACAGGCTTTCGGCTCGTCTGGCCGTTCACGCTTTCCGCGGGCTGCCGGGCGGACTTTGCGAAGCATCCGTGCTTGGTCTTGTTCCTGGGAGCGGATCCGTCATCCCGGTACGTGGGTGTCGGAATGACCGGTCCCAAGCCTTAAATGGCATGTGCGGCTGGAATTAATCCAACCGCACATGCTCTTAGCCTGTCACTGTGCCGAATCGGTCACTAAAGATTGCATTGCGTACCGAAACTGTCAGTGGTTTTTCCGGCCCAGACGACGCCTCCTTCGGAGCAGCGCAAGACCTCGAAGGCTAGGCCATCACGCTCTGCCCGAAGACGAGATCCATTGTCCGCGATGACCTCCCAGCCAGCCGCTGGCAGTGCTACGCGATAGTGCTGCAACACATCAATATCTTCTGAGATGACCAACAGGCGATCGCAGCCACCCGCGCCACTCGCCCCGCCGCCACTGAAGTACCCGATGTGCTCGATGGAATCAAAAATCCGTTGGGACTCCTGCTCCGCGGCCGCAGTCCCAGCCGCTTCTAAATCGCTAGAGTCGGTGCTCACGCACTGCGGGGTCGAATCCAACTGCCTCTCAATTTTCTGGTGCTGCGCCAATGGAGTGACAGCTAGCATCCCCAGCAACATGATGAAAGGGATCGCGATGGCCAACAGTCGCATCCATCGCGCTCGGGCGGCTATCACCGCGATTAGCCCAACAAGCAGAACGGGAATAAGAGCCATTCCGGACAGGCCCGCAGTCAGGCCCCAAACCAAACCCTGCAGGGCAGTGCCGGTAACCTCTCCGTACTCTGCCGTGAAGGCATAGTGGGCCAGTACGGCAAGCAAAGCGAATGCCGATTCAACGGCGAGAAGTACAACAACGGTCATGCGTGGGCGAGTGATTGTAGTTTCCATGACTCAGTCTAGATTCGAAGCAACGTTATATCTACAGTTGAGTTTGATATTTTTCCCTTCAGCACGTGCAGTATTGCCGGAATTGAGGATTGGCGCAAGGAAGCGGACATATATTCTCTCAGGCGAGTTGATTAAAGGCGGTGTAAGGGCTGAAAGGACACTTTTTCGTTCGCGCGGGTACCGTGCTCGTTCCCTAGCTGACCGTAGAAGATCTCCGATGGGGGAGTATGAGCTCATGCGTCATATTTATCCAAGGTTTGGAGCCGCGAGGAAATGAACTGGTTCCCGAGGTTACCCAATGGTAATGTCCCTATATTCAATGGGGCAGCAACGAATAAGGGACGCACAATGGACGGCACAAATCTGGACTACGTCCCCGCCGGGGTGGACGCGAACAACTGGAAGTCGCCCGAGAACCTGCGCTGGTCCTTCCAACACATGGCCGATTTCCTGCCCACGGCAGTTATTTCCCGCGGAGAAGCACCGGTGGCACAACTTCCTGAGGCACACCGCGACCTGGACTCGGTGATGATCCTCCCGAGTATCCCCGGGGGAGTACCAGTGAGTGTCGGCTCGGTGATGGCCACTACGGAGACCGACGGGTGGATGCTCATGCACCGCGGAGCGGTGCTCACCGAGCAGTACTTCGGAGAGATGACGCCAGCTAGTCCGCACCTGCTGATGTCCATGAGTAAGTCGCTCGTTGGCGCGGTTGCCGGGGCCTTGTGCGACTCGGGGGTACTGGATGCCGACGCGCAATTAACCGATTACCTTCCCGAGCTGGCAGAGGCGGGTTATGCCGGGGCGACGGTACGCCAGCTGCTCGACATGCGTTCTGGCATCGATTTCTCTGAGAACTATCTGGACCCAACTGCCGGGATCCGGCTGATGGAACAGGCCATCGGTTGGTCTGCCCTCAAGGCCCCGGGTCCCACCGGCATGTACCCGTTCTTGCGCACCTTGCTGCGCAAGACGGCCCACGGCGGGGTCTTTGAATACCGCTCCTGCGAGACCGACATGCTCGGTTGGGTCTGCGAGGCTGCTGCCAAGAGCCCCATGGCCACGCTGATGTCGGAGCTGGTGTGGGGCAAACTTGGCGCGGAATCAAATGCCACCATGGGAATCGACCAGCTCGGCACCGGGATTTTTGACGGCGGCATCAACGCCACGATGCGTGACATGGCCCGCTTCGGTTCCCTCTTCCTGAACGAGGGCCGCTCGCCCAGCGGAGAGCAGGTGCTCTCGAGCGAATGGATCGCCCAGACACTGGCCGGGGCACCGGATTCCCGTGATGCCTTTGAAGACAGTCCCGTAGACAACCTCATGCCCGGTGGGATGTACCGCAACCAGATGTGGTTCCCGTACCCCGGTGACGACGTGGTGCTGTGTCTAGGGATCCACGGACAAATGGTCTACATTAACCGACCTGCCGAAGTTGTGGCGGTGAAGTTGTCCAGCTGGCCGATGCCACAGGACCCGGCGAGGCTTTTCCCCACGCTGCACGCCTTCGACGCCATCGCCGCGGCACTGCTGGTGGAGGTCAATTCAGCAACCGCTCCGGTGGTACCGGTCGAAGCCGCCTGATACCGGCGAAGCGGCACTCAGGCGCACAGAATCCCTGCCGTTGCCCTCGGCACAGCCATGGAGTGACGCGTAGAAAACCAAGACTGGCGGTCGTCCCACCGATGGGACGACCGCCAGTCTTGGTGTTGGAAGGTATCAGTGCTCGTGGTGGGTCTCGGCTGCCTTCTTGGCCGCTTTTTCGGCGTCCTTCTCCGCCCGAAGCGCGTCGGCCTCGTCGTGTTCTTCGGCCTTCTCCTGGTGGATGATCTCCGCCAGAAGTTTTTCCATTTCCTTGGCCACGCCCGCGGCGGAGGCGGGGTTCTGTCCGGTCACCAGTCGCTCGTCCACGACCACGTTCTCTGCCCAGTTCTCTGCGGAGACATGGGTGGCGCCCTGTTCGGCGAGCCGGTCAGCGAGGAAGAACGGGATGACCTTGTCCTTGCCAGCGGCAACTTCCTCCTCATTGGTGAAGGCAGCGACCCGTCGGTCCTCGACGAGACGGAACCCGTTCGCCAATTCAACGTTCACCAAGCCTGCCGGTCCGTGGCAGACCGCACCCACCACACCGCCGGAGTTGTAGACGCTGGCCACTAGGTTTTGCAGACCTTCACTGTCCGGGAAGTCCCACATGGTGCCGTGGCCGCCCACCAGGTAGACGGCGTCGTATTGGCCGGGGTCAACCACGTCGACGCGAGCGGTGTTGTAGAGGCCCGCGCGGGTGGCCTCGTTCTCGGTGAAGGCAACTTGGATGGGATCTTCGGTGTCGACCGTATCGCGCGGGGGCTGGCCGCCCTTGATCGAGGCAAAATCGACAAAATGCCCGGAATCCTTGAAGACCTTCCAGGGATGTGCGGCCTCGGCGACGTTGTAGCCGGTCGCCTCTCCCGTGTCGCCGATTTCGGAAACGCTGGTCAGAACCATGAGGATTTTCTTCATGAAGTGCTCCTTTCGTCCGATTTCCACCCTATGCGGGGGCAACCCACCTGCCTACCCCGAGGTAGCGCGTGTCTCCTGAGCGTTGCCCCAGAGTTCGCTGACATTCGCCCGAATCTAGGACCCAAAACGTGATTCCTGAGATTCGCGCTGAAGAGCTTGACCCATGATTCGCAGCACCGCTGCCTAGGCTTCCGTTGACGGCAACACATCGCCCGTGGCATGCCGTGGGCTGTTGGGGTTCATCAGTGAGTGCTTGCGGCCATAGAGGAAGTAAATGCTCAGTCCGATGACCAGCCAGACGCCGAACCTCAGCCACGTTTCCCAGTGCAGTTGCAGCATCAAGAATCCGGAGGCGAGCATGCCGAAGGCCGGGACCACGGGCATGAAGGGGAGCCGGAAGGTGCGTGGGGCGTCCGGCTTCTTGTAGCGGAAGATGATCACGGACAGGCAGACAACGACGAAGGCGGCCAGAATGCCGATGTTCGTCAAATCTGCGACCGCCTTGATGGGGAACACTCCGGCCAAGAACGCGGAGGCGATGCCGGCGATCCAGGTGACACGTTGAGGTGTGCCGTGGCGATCGGTCCTGGCGAACCAGCCCGGAAGCAGTCCATCGCGGCTCATGGAGAACCAGACACGGGTCACCCCGAGCAGGAAGGTCAGCATCACGGTGAGGATGGACAGCACGGCAAACACGGAAATGATCGTGGCAATGACCGGGAGGCCGACGCCGTTAAACGCGGAGGCGAATCCGGCGGTTGGGTCGATGTCCTGATAGTTCTGCATGCCGGTGAGCACCAGCGTGGCGGCGACGTAGAGGAGCATCGCGATAATCAATGAATAGATGATCGCCTTGGGCATGTGCTTCTTGCCGTCGGTGGATTCCTCGGCCGCGGTGCTCATCGCGTCATAGCCGAAGACGGCGAAGAATACCGTTGCGGCTCCGGCCATGACGGGCCCGAAGCCGCTGGGCATAAACGGGTTGTAGTTTCCGGTGTTGATGTAGAAGATGCCCAGACCGATGATGAATAGGATCAGCACGACCTTGATGGCCACGGCCACCAGTTCGAAGCGCCCGAAGGCCCGGGTCCCGCGCGAGAGGATCCAGGTCACCAGGATGCAGACGACGATGGCGGGGATGTTCACGATGCCGCCCCGGCCCTCATCCGCGGTGGAGGCCGCCCAGTCGGGCAGGTTGAACCCGATCCCGGCGAGGAAGGCCGAGAAGTAGCCGGAGATGCCGATGGCCACGACCGCCACGATGGCGATGTATTCCAGCAAGAGGTCCCAGCCGATGAACCAGCCGATGATCTCCCCGAGGGCCACGTATCCGTAGGTATAGGCCGAGCCGGCGCGGGGGATCATGCCGGCGAATTCCGCGTAGGACAGGGCCGCGGCCGCGGAGGCCAGACCGGCGATCAAGAAGGAGATCAGGACGGCGGGTCCGACGCCGGGTTCGGATCCGCTGCCGTGGGCCACCAGACCGGCCAGGGAGAAGATCCCGACGCCGATGATGCCACCGACACCGATTGCGGTGAGTTGCCACAGTCCGAGTGACTTGGCTAGGCCGCTGTGTTTGTTTTCTTCCTCGATGTCGTCGATGGGCTTGCGCCGCATGATGGACTGGGATTTATCTTTTCCGTTCATGAGGGACTCCTGCCTTAACGTGTCCTCTATTTTTGGCCGCTTCGTGAGCCAAGCGGTCTCCTCAGATCAGTATGCGAGTCTGTCCGCAATTACTAAAGACTTGCGAAGCTGGGGCTCCGAACGGAATCGGTCGGCCGGCTGCGTGGATGGCCGGTCGCAGAGCCGTGGTGTTGCCCTCGATTAGCGTTTCGTCTTGGTCTTCGGCGGCACTGAATTAGAACCGCAGCGCAGGTATTTTTCGGCATTCACACTTTGCCCCGCACCGGGGAAGAGGAAGACTCGAGGTAGAACAGCGACGCTGAATGTGGCGATCCGATCGCGGATTCGTAGTTCGAGCAGCCCTCAGTTGTCGTGTCCGCGTCGTGTCCAAGTGGTGGTGGTTCGGTGAAGGATAACCAGCTGGCGCGTGACTCGCAGGCGTTTGAAAAAATCGCGCGCAGGGCCGACGAGCAGGCTTGAGTTCTTTAGGATTTCATCATTCATCTCATGCTTGGAACTCATACCCTGCGCCATGATCTTCGATGGTAGACCAGTGCACTGCCACGCTGGATACACGAATATGTGCCCCGGCTAGAAATTTCTGTCGGGCGTTCCGCTCTCGATGACTGGTGCGACTGACGATGCGACGCCGGTGGTACTGGTGACGGAGGATAACGGAGTCCAGATCATCGCGCTCGTCATGGTGGAGGTGAAGATGACGGTCTTCTTGGTCTTGGCGAAGTTGCCCTTGGTATTCACCGAGCCCAGGTTCACCGTGCTGCCCGCCCGCTGGATGTCCACCATGTCTGCGCCGTTTCCGGTGCCCGGGCACTGAACGTTGCCATCTCGCAGGCGAAGGGTCACCGGCAAGTCCGCCCCGGCCCAGCCCGGAGTGACGGGGGCAAGGTTGACCTGCTGGCTGTAGGTGAAGCTCAGGGTGTCCCCGACATCGATCTTGCCCGGCGCCCCGGTCGTGTTGCCCCTCAGGTAGGCACCCAGATCATCCAGGGACACCGAGAACACGGTGTTCTTCACCGGTCGGGTGGCGACGAAAGCTGAGGTGGTGCTGTTGGCCCTCTCATCGGTGGCAACGACCCGGAAGCCGGAGGAGGCCGCGGCCAAGGCCGTGGTGTTGAAGCGGCAGGAGCAGGGCGCGCGGTGATGCCGCAGAGCGGTGTCCAAGTACTGGTGCCCGTTCAGGTGTAGTGGATTTGCAGCTGGGCGACGCCCGAGTGGGCCTCTGCGGCCACGGCCGCTCAGGTGTTGGCCCCGCGCACAGGACGTTGCCTTGGCGCTCGCCGAGCCAGACTCAAATGGAGTCGAGAATTAGCGCCACTGCCCGCAAGCTCGTCTCGAATATGACGTTGGCCCACGCGGTAATGCGCAGCGCACCCAAGATCCTGCCCGCCAACCGTAGGTGTTCACGCTGCACGGCGGTACAGTCACGAGCATCGAAAGGATTGACATGGCCACCCACGCTGTCCCACCGTTGGCACCCTTCTCCTCGAGGCCGGCCCGCATGAAACCAGGACATTGGGTCTTGTTGGTCCTTGGCGTGCTGCTAACCATCCTCGGACTGGGCCTGACCGTCGGCGGAGCCGTGACGCTGGGAGCCAACGCAGCCCAGCGCGACGGCCGCTACCTGGTGGGTGATACCGAGAACTACCGGAGCACGGGATATGCATTGACCAGCCCGTCGGTGGTGCTCGATGCCGGGTCAGAGAACATGTCTGCCCTTCCGCCACTCGGGGATCTGGCCAGCATCCACGTGCGCGTGAGCAATGCGGTCCCGGATACCGAAGTCTTCGTCGGAATAGCCGACGTCTCCGATATCGATGTCTACTTGCAGGACGTGGCCCGCTCCTCCCTGGGGGAGACCACGTTCGTAGCTGCAGACCCATGGCCGGGGCGCTCGCCGTGGGCGAAGGACACCGCGCGAACGACGGCGGGAAACCGGGTCCCGGAACCCCCGGGGAAACAGGAATTCTGGAGAGTCTCGGCCTCTGGGCCCGGTGCCCAAGAGATCTCATGGGACTTAGAGCCCGGGCGATGGGCACTGGTGGTCATGAACGCCGATGCCAACGCTCCGGTGTGGGTGGACCTGCAGGCCGGTGCCCGATCTGATCTGCTCGGTCCAATTGGTACTGGCCTGCTGGTCGCGGGGCTGATTGGCTTGGTCCTCGGGATTCCCCTGCTTTTGCTGGGAACAGCGGGGCTGGGCCGGGACATCGACGCGGCCCGTCCGGTCACCGGCCAAGGTCCCGGGGCAGCCCTGGCGGAGCATGCGGGGCGGGGACAGAGAGCATTCTCGGTGTATCCGCTCAGCTTTACCGGTGTGCTGGAGGGCCGGCTGTCGCGTGGGTTATGGCTGGTGAAGTGGTTGCTGGCGGTGCCGCACTACCTTGTCTTGGCGTTGTTGTGGGTCGCTCTGGTGGTGACCACTATCGCGGCCGGGGTCGTAATCCTGTTCACCGGCCGCTATCCGCGCTCATGGTTCTGCTTCAACGTCGGTGTGCTGCGTTGGTCCTGGCGGGTGGGGTTCTACGGTTACTCCGCGTTGGGCACCGACCGCTATCCGCCCTTCACCTTGGCACGTGCCGACTACCCCGCAGATCTTGATGTGGCCTTCCCACAGCGGCTCTCGCGAGGGTTGGTGTTGGTGAAGTGGTGGCTGTTGGCCATCCCACACCTGCTGATCATTGGCATTTTTACTAGCGGCACCGGTGCCACGTGGAACGGTGGTTGGGAGGATGGCGCCGAGCTTTCCAGCAATACGTGGGGACCTTCGTTGCTGGGGCTGCTCGTGTTGATCGCTGCGGTGCTCCTGCTGTTTACCGGCCGCTATTGGCACGGGTTGTTCGCTTTGATCATGGGAGTGAATCGCTGGGTCTACCGGGTCAGCGCGTATGTGCTGCTGATGCGCGATGAGTACCCGCCGTTCCGCCTCGATCAAGGCCCGTTTGACCCGACCGTCGCTGCCCCCGAGGAACCGGGGCCGGTGGAAGGCAACGAGATTCCGGGACCTGGGAATCAACCGCCCACTTCCCGCTGAACCTCCGTGATCCGCCGCAGGGCTTCAGCCCCGAGGCGGATCGCACACCAGCGGTGGCGCTATATTTTGGTCCGGTGGCACGTCGGCTCGCAGCATCAGCACTGACAGGCGTATGCACGTGCTTGACGCGCGATCATATGAGCAACGGTCTGCCGCCAGACTCTAGCCGGTGAGTTCTCAATCGCCCATGCCCGCCCGATCACAGGAAGCAGACCAATGCTTGTTCTCGTCCTTAACGCCGGTTCCTCGTCGCTCAAGTATTCGGTCCGACGATTCGACCCGGACCAGTCGTTGAACGGAGGCGTGAAGATCGCCAAAGGCATCGTGGAACAGATCGGCGCAGGGGACGTGGCCGACCATCTCCAAGCCTTCGAGATCGTCAGGGGCGAACTCGCCGAAGCGCTCGGAGGATGCACCGTGGATGCCGTAGGACACCGGGTGGTCCACGGTGGTGAACGCTTCACCTCACCCGCACTGATCGACAATGAAATCATCCGCGCCATCGAGCAGCTGAACGAGCTGGCGCCGCTTCACAACCCGCCCGGTGTGCAATGCCTCCGGGCAGCTACCCGAGCCTGGCCGAACGTGCCGCAGGTGGCGGTCTTCGACACCACCTTCCACCGCACCCTGCCCGAAGCTGCCTGGCGCTACGCCCTGCCGGACGAGCTCTACCGTCGGTATGGAATTCGCCGCTATGGCTTTCACGGCACCAGCGTGGAATATGTTGGACAACGGGCAGCAGCCCTGCTGGGAGTGCCGTGGGAGAAATTCAACGGCGTGATCGCGCATCTGGGCAATGGTGCCTCGGTCACGGCGGTGAATCAGGGGCGCAGCGTGGACACCTCCATGGGCTTCACGCCGTTGGAGGGCCTGGTCATGGGCACCCGGTCCGGGGACGTGGACCCCGGCGTGCTGGTCTTCCTACTGCGCAAGGGCTACGACGCCGAGAAACTGGATAACTTGCTCAACCGAAATTCAGGATTCAAGGCCCTGGCCGGGCACAATGACATGCGCACCATCACCGAGGCGGCCGCGAACGGGAACGAGGAGGCAGAGCTGGCGTTGGAAACCGCGGCGCACCGACTCGCCCGGTACATCGGCGGCTATCATGTGGCCTGTGCGGGGGCTCAGGCAGTAGTGCTCACCGGCGGTATTGGGGAGAATTCGGCCCCCTTCCGTGCCCGGCTTCTGGCCAAGCTGGGACCGTTGGGTATCAGCCTCGACGCCGCCGCGAATGAGGATGCCACCGGCGTGGAAGAAGGCCTGTGTATCTCCGCCCCGGAGTCGACCATTCCGGTTCTGGTGATTCCCACCGATGAGGAGCGCGCCATCGCCGAGGCAACGCTCGCTCTGGTTGGGGCACCGTGAAGCTCCCCGCAAGCGCTCAGGACCGAACGCCGTCTCACAACACGGTAGCCAAGGACACCGCGACAGCCTGAACTCAGGGCGCACACCACGAAGAGTGAGACGGGCTAGGAAAGACGCGCCCCTACGGTGCCTGAGGCGTGGGCTGGTCGGCGGCACCGGGATTGGCGCTCCATTGCCAGTTTCTGATCTCCGGCATGTCTTCACCGTGGGTCCGGATGTACTGGCGGTGCTCGATGAGCTTGTTTTTGAGCTCCTCGCGCACGTGCGACGAGATGTCCTGGAGCCGCGGCACCCGGTCGATCACATCGATGGCAAGGTTGAAGCGGTCGATCTGGTTGAGCACGCACATGTCGAACGGAGTGGTGGTGGTGCCCTCCTCCTTATACCCGCGGACGTGAAAGTTGCCGTGGTTGCTGCGCCGGTACGTGAGCCGGTGGATCAACCACGGGTAACCGTGATAGGCGAAAATCACGGGCTTGTCCGTGGTGAACAGCGCATCAAACTCACGATCTGCCAGACCATGCGGGTTAGTGGCCTCATCCTGGAGCCGCAGTAGGTCCACGACGTTAACCACCCGGATCGACAGATCCGGGAACCGAGAGCGCAGGATCTCGACGGCGGCAAGGGTTTCCATGGTCGGCACATCCCCGGCAGCGCCCATCACCACATCGGGTTCGGCATCGGTGTCCGTGCTGGCCCAATCCCAGATGCCGATGCCCTTGGTGCAGTGCACGATCGCGTCGGCCATGTCCAGGAACTGCATCTGCGGCTGCTTGCCGGCCACGATCACGTTGACGTACTGGCGGCTGCGCAGGCAATGGTCGGCGACAGATAACAGAGTGTTCGCGTCCGGGGGGAGGTATACCCGGATGACCTCGGACTTCTTATTGATCACGTGGTCGATGAAGCCGGGGTCCTGGTGCGAGAAACCGTTGTGGTCCTGCCGCCAGACGTGGGAGGTCAGCAGGTAGTTAAGGGAAGCGACAGGCCGCCGCCAAGGAATCGAATTGCTGGTGTCCAGCCATTTGGCGTGTTGGTTGAACATCGAGTCGACGACGTGGATGAACGCCTCATAGCAGGAGAAGAATCCGTGGCGGCCGGTCAGCAGGTAGCCTTCAAGCCAGCCCTGGCAGGTATGTTCGGACAGGATTTCCATCACCCGCCCGTCCGGAGCCAAGTGGTCATCCTCGGGCACGGTGTGGGCGTTCCACGTGCGGTCGGTGGCTTCGAGGACGGCTGCGAGTCGGTTCGAGTTGTTTTCATCCGGGGAGAAGACGCGGAAGTTGTCCATGTTCGCCGCCATGACGTCCCGAAGCATCTGCCCGAGCACTCGAGTGGCTTCCACCGCGCCGGTGCCCGGTTTATTCACCTGAACCGCGTAGTCACGAAAATCGGGCATCCGCAGATCACGCAGGAGAATCCCGCCATTGGCGTGCGGGGTGGCGCTCATCCGGCGCGGTCCTGCGGGATGCAGGCTACGGATTTCTTCAACCGGAGCCCCTGATTCATCGAAGAGCTCCTCCGGGCGGTAGCTGCGCAGCCAGGTTTCCAAGATCTGCCGGTGACTCTCGTTTTCGCGTGCGGCGCTAAATGGTACCTGATGCGATCGCCAGGAACCCTCGACCTTTTTCCCGTCGACTTCGGCGGGGCCGGTCCAGCCCTTGGGGGAACGGAGCACTATCATCGGCCAGCGGGGCCGCTGGATCTGGCCGTCCTCTCGGGCCCGGCGCATAATTTCCCTGATCTCATCGAGGCAGGCATCCAGAGTTCGAGCGAAGTCTTGGTGCATTTGTTCGGGGTCTTTGCCCTCCACATAGTGGGGGATATGTCCGTAGCCGCGCAGCAGCGCGTCGAGTTCGTCCCGGTCCATCCTGGCCAAGATGGTGGGGTTGGCGATCTTGTAGCCGTTCAGGTGCAGGATCGGCAGCACTGCTCCGTCACGGGCGGGGTTCATGAATTTATTGGAGTGCCAGCTGGCCGCCAGTGGCCCGGTCTCTGCCTCCCCGTCTCCCACCACAGCAGCAACAATCAGCTCAGGATTATCAAAGGCCGCCCCGTAGGCATGAGAGAGCGAATACCCCAGCTCCCCGCCTTCGTGGATAGATCCGGGGGTTTCCGGGGCAACATGGCTCGGTATGCCTCCGGGGAAGGAAAACTGCTTGAACAACCGCTTCATGCCCTCTAGATCCTGGGAAATATTGGGGTAGGTCTCGCTGTAGGTGCCTTCCAACCATCCTGCCGCGACCGGTCCGGGCCCGCCGTGTCCCGGACCCATGACGTACATCATCTCCAGATCGCGTTTCATAATCGCCCGGTTTAAGTGTGCGTAAATAAAGTTCAGTCCAGGGGTGGTGCCCCAGTGACCGAGCAGTCGCGGCTTGACATGCTCAGGCAGCAGCGGTTCGCGCAGCAGCGGGTTGTCCATGAGATAGATCTGCCCCACGGACAGATAGTTTGCCGCGCGCCACCACGCGTGGATGCGCTGCAGTTCTTGGGGGGATAAGACGTCATCTGTTTCGGAAAACTCTGGGCGGTGATTCATGGAGGAGATGGGTCCCTTTCGCTTCGTCGTGATGATGATTGACCGAACCGCTGTATCTACCGTGCGCCACGGGGTCCTGAGGTTGTGACGCTTAGTGCCAGAACACTCGTTCCGATTAGGTGGGAAATAGCCCTAGGCGATGGCTCCGAACCTACGTGCTAAGACGGACATAAGCCATAGACAGAGTGACCTTCATGGAAACCTGGACATTGGCCGGAATCGCCAGTCCGATGGAGTCTTGAGCGAATATGGTGGGCCAAGACGACCGAAATCGGGGCGGACACCTAGGGTGTTCAAGACTTCAGACAGGCTCCGCTCGGTGTGTTCCACTGCAAATCAATTCGGAGTAGCGGTGACCTGACGGAGCTCGTTCCGGGCGGCCGATGATTTGATGTTCTTCAGTGATCGGCCCATAAGAAGCGTGCCGTTAAGAAATTGGTAACTATAGGCCGCGTTGCAGCATTCGCCCTGGCGACGTCGATGACGAGGAACTAGTGGTGGCGGGGAGCTACTGACTCAAGGTCCTCGGATTTGTGGAGTTCTTCGACGCGTATGTCGCGACGAAGGATTGGACGCGTCGGTGCTCAGCCGTCTTCGTCCTAGGGCTGGGAACGGAGCGGATCCCTGGCTGGGGTGCGGATGAGTTGGCCGGCGTAGGCGAAGCCACTACCGAAACCTAAGAGCAGGGTGAGCGCGTCGGCGGGTACTTTGCCGTTATGCCACCATTTGGAGAGTCCTAGGGGGATGCTGGCTGCGGAGGTGTTACCTGATTCCGAGGCGTCGGTCAGGACGATCTTGTGATCAAGTCCCAGGTGCTTAGCCAGAGGCTCGATGGTGCGTAGATTGGCTTGCTGAGCCGCGAGGACGTCGATGTCATCGATGGAGTAGCCGGCTTGTTCGATGACTTTGCTGGCGTGTTTGGCGGCGTCAGTGATTGTCCACCGGAGCCCGTTTTGGTCGTCCTGGTCGAACCGATTCATGGGTGCTTGGAGTCCAGTCGTATTGCTCATGCGGTGATCGGAACCCCAATTGACGGCACTGATGCGTGGAGAATCGCTGGCCGCGACGATCATGGCCCCGGAACCGTCAGCGGTCAGGGTGCAGGTGCCGCGATCCGTCCAATCGGTTAGCGCGGAAAGCTGCTCGGCGGCAATGACAAGTGCGACAGTGGCGGTACCGGTCCGGATGGCACTGTCCGCGAGGCCAAGGGCATGACAGAATCCCGAGCAAGCCGTGTTGATGTCAATGATTGCCGGTGAAAGGGCGCCCAGGGCGTGGGCGACGCGTCCGGCGGTATTCGGCGTGCGCTCGGTGGCCGTGGTGGTGGCAACAATGATCAAGTCGACAAGCTCGATATCGACGTTTGCGTCGCTGAGGGCGTGCCGCCCGGCGGCTACAGCCATGTCCGCGACGGTTTCTGTTTGCTCGGAAATGTGCCGGGTGACGATACCGGTCCGGGACTGCGTCCAGTCATCGCTCGTGTCCACCATCTTGGCAAGATCACGGCTGGTCATCGAGTTCGCTGGCTGGTAATGGCCTAGCCCGATGACTTGGGAACCAACAGGGCCCTTCGGTAACTGCATAGTGACTCCATCGTTTCCTTGCGCCAACTGCAACGCGGGGGATCATGCGGAATTTTTTGACGGGCACCGAATGCATCGCCCTGATCTGTTATTGAGCCTAAGGGTTTATTTCCCAACTTGTGAGGACCTGTAACCATCAACCAGTGATTCCTCGAGAGTTTTCCTTGACTCAGGCCGGATTCAGTCCGTGTTCGGCCCGGCTGATATGGCTTCGCGCATGCTCAATGGCGTCTTCAAGCGTGTCAAAGAGGTGGTTCTCGTGCCGCAGGGATGAGACCACCCCGATCCTGGTGGCTAGACGCAGGTGCTGGGGGCGGATTCCCTTAATCAGCACAGTGATTCCGCGCCGTTCCAGTCCGTGCACGAGTTCGGTCATGACCTGTGCTCCGGTGGCGTCCAAGATCTGGAGCTGCGACATGCGCAGGATCACCACGGCAACGTTCTCTATTTTTCCCACACGGGCCAGCAGTCGTTCGGCGACTCCGAAGAACAGTGCACCGTCGATACGGAAAACCGCAATATGTTCGTCCCCCGGGGCCTTCGGATCGGGAAGTTCTTCCCGATACACGCCAGCGGAATTGGCCAAGGCCCGTAGAGCGAAGAAAGCCGCAACGGCAATGCCGATGCCCACCGCGTAGATCAGGTCGACGCTGACGGTGATGAGCGCCGTGACGATGAAGACGACGGCGTCGGACTTGGTGGACCCGACAATTGTTTTCACGGTCGCCATCGAGATCATCCTGGCCGCCGTGACCATCAAAACGCCGGACAGCGCTGCGAGGGGAATGCTCCCCACCACACCGCTTGCTGCATAGATGACAATAATCAGCACGAATGAATGGATGATTGCCGACATGCGAGTGCGACCGCCGGCACGGATGTTCACGGCGGTTCGGGCGATGGCCCCGGTTGCGGGCATGCCACCGAAGAAGCCCGAGGCCACGGAGGCGAGGCCTTGGCCCACGAGTTCACGGTCGGCGTCATAGGGTCCCGTGTCTGAAATTGAGGCCGCAACGCGAGCCGACAGCAGGGATTCGATGGCGGCCAGCGCTGCAATCGTCAGGGCTGGCCCCAGCAGTGCTGTCAGGGTTTCCCAGTCCGCCGAAGGCAGCCGTGGTACCGGCAGCGAATCGGGCAATGCCCCAATGGTCGCCACGGGTAGCTGGGCCAGATTGACGCCCACGGTGACGACGATGATGGCGATGATCGACCCGGGGATGGCCTTGTGGATGCGCGGGGCCACGACCATGACCACAATAACCACGGCAACAACCAACAAGGGAATCCAAACGGCCGCCCCGCTCACGGTTTGGAGGGCTTCGACGGCGGCCATGAAGGCATTGCTACTAGGTCCTGCGGGTACGCCAAATGCCGAGGGGACCTGTTGGAGGAAAATGATCATGGCGATGCCCAGGGTGAATCCCTCGATCACCGGCCACGGTATGTAGGTGATGGTTCGACCAAGGCGCAGCAATCCTGCCGCCACCACGATGAGGCCCGCCATCACACAAACCACAGCCAACACGCCAAGGCCTTGGGTTGCCACGACCGGGCCGAGGACCACCACCATGGCCCCGGTGGGACCAGAGACCTGGATGTTGGAACCGCCAAAGACTGCCGCGACGATGCCGGCGATGATTGCGGTAATCAATCCGCTCTCGGCTCCGGCACCAGAACTGACACCGAACGCCAGCGCCAAGGGCAGGGCAACGATTCCCACGGTCACGCCGGCCAGCAGGTCCTGGCGCCAGGTCTTGGGGAACTGGCGGTAATCGCGCCAGCTGGGCAGCAATGTTGCAGCCGAGCGCAGGGCGGACGGGAGGCGCGTCACTAGCTGGGATCCTGGACAAGCTCCGGAAGGCCGGCACTGGTGGCGAGCTGCTCATGTGTGGTTTGAAGGATTTCGACCAACAACGAGCGGGCCACCCGGAGCAGATCCGCCACCTGCGGATAAGCCAGCCTGTAGAAAACCTGACTGCCACGGCGTTCGGCGACAACAAGGTTATGCCGGCGCAGGACAGATAGGTGCTGGGAGAGATGCGAGGACTCCAGTCCCGTGCTCGTGAGCAACTCCGTCACCGAAACCTCGGCCTTGCGGGTCAGTACCTCCAACACGCTGACGCGTATCGGATGTGACAGGCCCTTAAAGAGGTTCGCCTTCACCTCGTACAGCGGTCGCTGCGCGTCAAAGTACTGATCCATGGGTAGTTCCTCTCGTGATTTGATGACTTTATCATATCACGATGTTGTAACATGATGGAATCACCCATCCACTGATCGGCTGCACCACATGAAGAATGTCCTCGTCTTTCTGATTTCGTTTTCGCTTTTTGTCGGGGGGATCTACCTGATCGGAGAAGCGTGGGCGCTTGAACAATGGCAATGGCAAGGGCTCGGCTTCCTTGGCGGAATCCTCGGGGTGACTGCGGCATTTATGGTCCCGTTTGTGATTGCTCCCCGACTCGATCCCTAGAGAATGCATCACCAAACCACGGCTCAAAGCACGGCGGCCAAGCCCCCAGCCGGCAAGTTAGCCACCGAACTCGACAGGCCAATAAGCAACATGACGAAATTTTGAGTCCAAAAGACTGGAAACGACGGCACCTTGGCGCACCGCCGCACCTGCGATATCTCAGTCGCCGAGCACCCTTAGTGACTCCGGCGCTAAAACGAGAAAGAAAGAAGACGTTCATGAACAGCTTCACAGAACCCGCAGTCCGAGGTTTCACACCCCATGCCCCCGCCCGCCTGCTGCAATGGGTTGAGCAGGTTGCCGCCATGACCGCCCCGGAGAAGATTCATTGGGTTGATGGTTCAGCAGCCGAGTACCGGGAGCTCACCGATGAGCTAGTCGGTGCCGGTACCTTGGTACGGCTTGCGGAAGAAAAGTTCCCCCATTCCTTTGCCGCGTTTTCCGACCCGGACGACGTTGCCCGGGTGGAGGAACAGACGTTCATCTGTTCTGAGAAGGAGCGAGATGCCGGGTTCACGAATAACTGGATGGACCCGGCCATCATGAAGGAGCAGCTGCGGAAGCTGTTCACCGGTTCCATGCGCGGGAGGACCATGTATGTCATCCCGTTCGTCATGGGGCACTTGGAATCGGAAGATCCGAAGTTTGGCGTGGAGATCACCGATAGCGCCTATGTCGTGGCGTCGATGCACATCATGACGCGTTCCGGGGCCGACGTATTGGCCAAGATGAACCAGTTGAACGCAGACTTTGTTCCCGCCCTTCATTCCGTTGGCGCACCGTTGGATCCTGGACAGCAAGTTGTGAGCTGGCCGTGCAATCGCGAAAAATGGATAGTCCACTTTCCGGAAGAGAAATCGATCTGGTCCTACGGTTCCGGATACGGCGGCAATGCCCTTCTGGGCAAGAAGTGCTACTCGCTGCGCATCGCCTCGGCGATGGCTAGACAGGAGGGCTGGCTGGCAGAACACATGCTCATTCTTAAGCTCACCAACCCCGAAGGGCAGTCGCATTTCATTAGCGCAGCCTTCCCGTCCGCGTGCGGCAAAACCAACCTGGCCCTGCTAAACCCCACCGTCGAAGGCTGGCGGGTTGAGACCCTGGGCGATGACATCGCCTGGATCCGTGTGGGAAAAGACGGCAGGCTACGGGCAACCAACCCCGAAGCGGGCCTTTTTGGTGTCGCGCCGGGAACGGGTTGGCATACCAACCCCAACGCCATGGATGCCATCACCAAGGGAAACACCATCTTCACCAACGTTGCGCTCACCGACGATGGGGGTGTCTGGTGGGAAGGCATGACCGAAGAAACGCCGGAACACCTGAGGGACTGGACCGGCAAAGACTGGACCCCGGCCAGCGGCAAGCCTGCCGCCCACCCCAATTCGCGGTTCTGCACACCCATCAGCCAGGTGGAGATCCTGGCAGCTGAATATGAGGACCCCGAGGGAGTTCCCCTCTCCGCGATCTTCTTCGGTGGCCGACGTAAAACAACGATCCCCTTGGTCACTCAGTCACGCGACTGGACCAGTGGGGTCTTCATGGGGTCGACACTGTCCTCCGAAACGACCGCGGCTGCAGCAGGCAAGGTCGGCGTCGTCCGCCGCGACCCGATGGCGATGTTGCCGTTCATCGGCTACGACGCCGGTGATTACCTCCAGCACTGGCTTGACGTTGGCACATCGACGACTGCCTCAAAGCTGCCGCAGATTTTCCTGGTCAACTGGTTCCGCCGAGACGCCGCGGGGAAGTTCCTCTGGCCCGGTTTCGGGGAAAACTCCCGCGTCCTCAAATGGGCTATCGAGCGGATCGAAGGCACCGCTGCCGGCATCGAAACACCGATCGGCTATGTCCCGGCTCCCGGGGCCCTCGATACCACCGCACTGAGTGTCAGCAATGAAGACCTGTGCACCGCGATGGACGTCGACCCCGATGAATGGGACCAGGAAATCGAGAGCATCAAGCAGTGGTACGCCCGCTTCGGGGATTCCCTGCCAACACCATTATCTGCCCAACTGGACGGGATCACCGAGCGCTTCACGCGCTCCTCGTCCAAGCTGTAGGCCACATTCGCGCGAAAACCCGGTGCCCCTGCGGCTACTTCCCCAGGGGAACCAGAAACTCAGGAAAAACATGATTCCAAAAATCACAGTCATCGGAACCGTCGTCGAACTCGACGGGGACGAGATGACGCGCATCATCTGGAAAGCCATCAAGGACAAGTTGATCCTTCCCTACCTGGACATGGATTTGGCGTACTATGACCTGTCCATTCAGAACCGCGATGCCACGGACGACCGCGTCACGGTGGATGCGGCACACGCTATCAAGAAGCACCACGTCGGGATCAAGTGCGCAACCATCACTCCGGATGAGGCCCGCGTGAAGGAATTCGGCCTGAAACGAATGTGGCCGTCCTCTAACGGAACCATCCGAAATATTCTTGGCGGAGTGGTCTTCCGCGAACCGATCATCATCTCAACGATTCCGCGCCTCGTTCCCGGGTGGAACAAACCCATCATCATCGGCCGCCATGCCTTTGGGGACCAATATAAGGCGACCAACTTTAAGGTCCCGGGACCAGGCACCCTCACCATGACGTTCACCCCATCCGACGGAGGTGAAGAAATCCACCAAAGCGTTATCACCTACCCCGAAGGCGGCGGTGTGGCCATGGGGATGTACAACTTCAACGACTCCATCCGCGACTTCGCCCGCGCATCGTTCGCTTACGGACTCAAGCGGCGCTACCCGGTCTACCTGTCCACCAAGAACACCATTCTCAAGGCCTACGACGGACAGTTCAAGGACTTGTTCCAAGAAGTATTTGAGACCGAATTCAAGGAATTGTTCGACCAAGACGGGCTGACCTACGAGCACCGGCTCATCGATGACATGGTCGCATCGGCCATGAAATGGGAAGGCGGCTATGTCTGGGCCTGCAAGAACTACGATGGGGATGTCCAATCCGACACCGTCGCCCAGGGCTACGGATCGCTCGGGCTGATGACCTCCGTCCTGCTGACTCCGGACGGAAAAACCGTTGAGGCCGAGGCCGCGCATGGGACCGTGACCCGGCACTATCGTCAGCACCAGCAAGGCAAACCCACCTCCACCAACCCCATCGCCTCCATTTTTGCGTGGACCCGCGGCCTGATCCACCGCGGAACACTGGACAACACTCCGGCCGTGGTCGGCTTTGCCTTGGACCTCGAAGACACCGTCATCAAGTGCGTCGAGGCCGGATTCATGACCAAGGACTTGGCGCTGTTGATGGGCACTGACCAGAAATGGTTGACGACGGAACAGTTCCTCGCAGAACTTGAGACTCGCTTGAAGTCGCGCCTGAACCGATAATACGGCCCAAAATGTAGCAAGCCCGCGATAAAAGGAAAGGCTCAAAGCACCCTGAAAACCGGTATCGATCGGTGGTTCAGGGTGCTGCCATGAGTTCGTGTGTTGCGATGATCGGTGCGGGCTTCATCGCTTCCATGACTCCACACAATCGGCACCTCGGCCAGCACTTATTCCTGCGCATGCGGATCGGAATCCTGGCCGCAGCTTTGGTTTTGGGTCCCCACGATGGCATCCATCGAGATCCTCGTTCCGGCGGGTTCGTCGACCGCAATCATTGGCAGGATCCCCTCCGCTTTGGACGTTGCATCACGGTAAACCCGGCCCCAGGGGGCGTCCCGAAAAGTTGCGAACGTACTGGCTGTACTTTCCATGCTTAGAGCAGAGGACTCGCTCCCCATGCCAAGCACGAAGACTTGAGGCGAGGGAGTTCTATCTGGGCACCGTAGGATCAAGACCACGACCGATCTGTCCAGGACCAAGTACTTGGTCCTGAACACTCACGGGAAGGAAGCGCTCGCCCATGAACACCCATCTGGAACGGTTTGCCCAGATTGCCGAAATCTTGGCCCGGCACGGACTGGGATTCCTGGCCGGCACCATGGGGCTGGAGCGTTGGCTGCCGCGGCATCCACTGATGCCCACAGCGGAGCCCACCAGCCCGGTGCGGCTTCGGTTGGCGTTGGAAGAACTGGGTCCAACCTTCATCAAACTCGGCCAACTGCTCTCCACCCGGTCAGATATTATGCCGGCCGCCTACCTCAGTGAACTATCCAAGCTCCAAGATGGCGCGCCCCCGGTGTCCGCTGAACAGATCCGCTCATTGATCCAACAGGAACTCGGAGCCACCCCCGAACAGCTCTTCGCCTCGTTTGACGATGAACCATTGGCCAGCGCCTCGATCGGCCAGGCCCATGCCGCGACGATGGCTGATGGCACCGAGATCGTGGTGAAGGTGCGACGACCCGGCATCGTGAACCGGATCGATGAGGATCTGGAGATCCTGCAAAATATGGCCGCCCACGCCAGCAGGCGCTGGGAAGCTGCGGCGGATTACAACGTGGCGGGGATCGCCACCGAGTTCGCTGCCACGCTGCGCGCAGAACTCGACTATCTACGTGAAGGCCGCTCCGCCGAGCGCTTTGCTAAGAATTTCAGTTCAGATCCGAGTATTTATATTCCCAAGATCTTCTGGGAGACCACCACGTCCAGAGTACTGACCATGGAACGGATCAGGGGCATCAAGGTAGATAACATCGAGGCACTTGACCTTGCGGGGATCAACAGGGGCGAGGTGGCCGAACGTGCGGCGAGGGCCGCAGCGAAGATGATTTTTGAAGACGGGTTCTTCCACGCCGATCCGCATCCCGGCAACCTGTTCATTCAGCCCGGTGGCAGGATCGCCTTGATTGATTTTGGGATGGTCGGTGAGATTGACGAAAAACTGCGTAGCCAGTTGGGAACGCTGCTCTTCGCGTTCACCAGCAACGATCCGGACAAGGTCAGCTCCGCCCTACGAACGATCTCCGTGACCCGTCCGTCCGTGGACCGTGGTGTGCTGAGGCAAGACGCGGCCCGTTTTATCCAGCTCTATGAAGGCCTCGAACTCCGCGAGGTTCAGATCGCACCCCTCATTACCCAGATGCTGGCCATTTTGCGAAACCATCATCTCCAGCTGCCCCGGGAGATGGCGATGCTGCTCAAGATGGTCTTGATGACCGAGGGCATGGGGGTCCGGTTGAACCCAGAGTTCAATCTCGGTGAGATTCTTCGTCCCTATGCCAAGACCCTGGCGCAAGAGAAGTTTAGCCCCCGGAACCTTGCCGAGCGGCTGGGTAAGGCAGGATTGGAAGCCGCTGAGTTGGGCATGATCCTGCCCGAGAAGCTACGCACCCTTTTCGAGAACATCGATGGCGGAGTTGAAGTGCACCTGCGCGCTGAGGAGCTGGAGCCCTTGGTGGGACGAGTGGAACGCATCGGGAACCGGCTGGTGGCCGGCATGATTGCCGCTGCCTTCATTCGGGGAATCGGAGAACTGACGGCGGCGGACCGGGAGCGACTGCAGACTTGGCAAAATCCGCTCATGGGTGCTGGTCTTGGTGCGGCTGGATCTCTGGCTACCTACCTTGTGTGGACTTCCCGACGCAAGAAGTACCGAGGTTCGCGGTAGCTGTGGGCTCCAGGCTCCAGGCCCCAGGCCTCAGCTCCCTCCCCGAGCTGGGGTCTCG
Organism: Paeniglutamicibacter sp. Y32M11; assembly: GCF_019285735.1. Lineage (GTDB taxonomy): Bacteria > Actinomycetota > Actinomycetes > Actinomycetales > Micrococcaceae > Paeniglutamicibacter. The sequence continues at coordinate 1,160,687 of NZ_CP079107.1, forward strand.
GAACTCTTGAGCGCACCCAGCGCCAGTAACTCCTTGAGGATCTTCAGCTGCTGCTCATTGATGGCGCTGAGCTGCTCGATCTCGGCTTTTGACGCCAAATTGGTTTCCAAGTCGTGCTGGGCCATGGCAGCGGCAATGGCGTCCTGACGTTTGGCGGCGATCAACAAAATGGCACCCTGCAGGCCAGCGAGCATGGACAAGAACAGGTTCAGCAGAATATAGGGGTAGGGATCCCACGCCCGTTGCGACAGCACCCAGGTATTGACTACGGCCCAAAGCATCATGAAGACAAGAAAGCCCACCACAAACGGCCAGCTACCCATCCCATTACGCATATAGTCGGCGGCTCGTTGTCCCTTGGTCAGTGAGGCCTTGTGCTCGGCGTGCCACGTCTTTTGCTGATTGTCCATGGCTCAGCATATTCCGGTGAAGGACCGCTTCAAGTCAGATCCTTCAGGAGCAAGGGGCGCATCCGGGCGACAATGGGCGGCATTTGTCTGAATTCCAGTCCTGGACAGAGTCCCTATGAAGGAGCCGGACGGCCGCGGCACCACCGTGAGCGTGGAACCAAGCATCTGGACCGCGAATGACCGGCACCGTTCGGTACCGCGCCGTGCCGTGTAAAGCGATGGCAGTAGAACCGCAGTTCGTGCGGGGGATCTGTTCGGGACCGCAGCTCCGCACCGGCCATGCCCAGCTGCCGATGTGGGGGAGCGGCCGCAACTAGCCGGACCCTGGCGTCCACAACCACGACGAAGCCCCCTCGCAGAGAACCGACGAGAGCGACGCGCCCCGTGAGGTGGGCGGGAACCGGGGTGGGTCGCAGCCGTGCGTTAGCCTTTCTTCATGCGTAAGACGTCGGAACGTGGCCCCCACAAGGCCGTAGGTGAGCGCGTCATGATCCTCTCCGCGGGGGTGGGATCCGGACACAACAGCGCCGCGGCGGCGGTGGAGCAGGCGTGTTCCGTGCGCACCGACGTCAACGAGGTGCAGGTGCTGGACGTGCTCCAGGTCAGTAGCGCGCTCTACCGTGACGTGTTGGCGAAAGGGTACTTCGCCTTAGTCGAGGACCTGCCATGGCTGATCGAGTGGGGTTATGACGCCAGCGACCCGCCCTTTAGGCGCCGTGGACCGCTGGACCCGTGGACAGGCATCAACGCACTTCCGGTCATCCGTGCGATCAAGCGATTCCGACCGACGGCGATCGTGTGTACACACTTCCTGCCGGCCCAGTTGCTTGCGACCTTACTCCTGCGTGGTGTGATCGACGCGAAGACCGCCGTGGTCACGACCGACTATGACTTCCAGGGCTTGTGGCTGACCAGTGCGTTCCACCAACTCTTTGTCGCCAGGGAGGAGGGGCGAATCGAGCTGACGGCGTTCGGCCTACCTACCGACCGCATCACCGCAACGGGAATCCCCATCGCGACCGAGCCGAACCTTCCGGCCACGCGGGAAGGCGGCGGGCCGCCGATGCTGCTGATCTCCGCCGGCGCCAAGGGCGGCGACTACGCCGAGGCCGTGGTGCGTCAGACGCTGCATATGCGCTCCGCCTTCACAGCCACGATCGTGTGCGGACACGATGAGGAACTGCGGCGGCGTATTGAGGCGCTGGTGGCGCCGGTGGCAGATCGCTACCAGGTGCTCGGATTCACCACACAGATGCCGCAACTGATGCGCAGCGCCGATCTATTTGTGGGCAAGCCCGGCGGGTTGACTGCCTCGGAGTGCATGGCCGCGGGGTTGCCCATGGTGCTGGTGAATCCGATCCCGGGACAGGAAATTCGCAACGGTGACTACCTGCTGGAGCAGGGGGCTGCAGTGCATTGTAATTCTGCCGCCACGATCGGCTGGAAAATCGATTCGGTGCTGCGCGAACCGGGCCGCCTTGAACGAATGAAGGCGGCGGCGCACAAGACCGGCCGTCCCGAAGCTGCGGCGGACGTGCTTAGTGGTCTGCTGGATGGGCCATCGCGTCCGCTGGTGGTGTCCCGTGCGGCGCAGAAGACGATCCTGGCAGCGAGCGGGGATCGTGTCGTGGCGACCGACCTGCGCGGACCCTCCTCGCTGGTCCGCCTCAATGAGGAGGCGACGGGCAGCACCGTGGCCCTGCTGCGGGCAGATGAGCTGGTGGTGCTGCGCAAGCGGTATGGGACCGAGACCGGGGACCTGGTCCTGCGCCGTGATCAAGCGTCCATAACGTTGAAGTGGGAGGAACGGCGGTTAATCCGTGCCATGCTCCGCGGCGAGGACGAGCTGCCGGTGCGTATTGAGGTGCCCTAGGCACCGATTCGCACTCTGCCTCAGTGAGCGGGACGCGACCCACCCTGGCCTCGAGCCCACGGAGTGCTCTAGGTGCCTTTTAGCCGTCTATACCCGCTGCACGGTGTAACGGAACAGCGCCCGCCCAGCTGGCGGGGCTGTGCTGGGCAGCAAGCAGGGCCCATTCACCCGCGCGCGGGGACCACTGCCGGGTTACCGGATCACGCTGCAGCGTGGGCCCCGCATCCAGAGAGACTCGGATGCTCTTCTCTTCCCCGGCCTGCAGCGTCACCTTGGCAAAGCCCAGCAGCTGCGCCACCGGCCTAAGCAGCGAGATATCCGCTGCGTAGAGCTGCACGACACTCGAGCCCGCGCGCTCGCCGGTGTTTCTCACCAGCACCTGAGCGCTGCCCCCGGTCTCGTCGAAGCTGTGCTCCAGCAGCAGGTGTTCGATCGTGGTGTAGCCCAGACCGAACCCGAACGGGAACGCGGCGGTGTCTCCAGCAGCGTCCAGCCGGCGTTGTCCCCAGCTGTTGTCGTAGGTGACGGCCTTCGCCGCGGGATCAAACGGTGGCAGCTGCCCGGCGTTCGTGGGCAGCACAAAGGGTAGGCGTCCGCCGGGTTCCGCGGTCCCGGTGAGTACGCTGGCCAGGGCGCGTCCGCCCTCCATGCCGCCGTACCAGGCCAGGAGGAGTGCCGGAACACTTTCGTCCCACCCATGGGTCAGGATCGTGCTGCCGCCGATCAACACCACGACGGTTCGCGAGTTGGCGGCGGTGACAGCGCGGATCAGGCGCTCGTCGCTGGCGTGCAGATCGAGGGATGTGCGATCGCCACCGTGGACAAAGTGCGAAGCCACGTGGGCCAGCGCGACGAACATCCGTCGCAGCGGACCGGCATTAAAGGCCCGTCCCAGCACGCCCACCTCGACGCCGCCGGTGACCACCGACTCGCCCTCATCGTGCTGATCCAGCCCGACGATCAGGATCGCCGTGTCAGCACCGGCGGCCGCCGCGGCCGCGGCAGAAACGTTCTGGCCGGAGGCGGTGGTGAACCGCACCCCGGGTAACGCTTCGCGCAGGCCCTGCAGCGGCGAGATCGTGGAGGGTGGGCTAACGCGTGAGGAGCCGTTATCTCCAAGGTTCGCGTGCGTCGCGAGCCGCCCGATCACCGCTAGGTGGTTGATGGTGGGGGCCAATGGCAACAGCGGTGCCGCACCGATGTGCTCATTTTTGAGCAGCACGATCGACTCCGTGGCGACCTGACGGGCCAGCGCCCGATGTGCCGGGGAAGCGATGACGCTTTCGCTGGGCTTGGCCGCCTCGAGGGTTGCGGCATGGCGCACGCTGGTGCTCAAGATACGGCGTGCGGAGCGCTCGACCGTCGCCCGGTCCAGCTCACCGCTGCGCAGTGCGCCCGGCAACGCGCGGGCGCGCAGCAGTCGCAACGGCATCTCGATATCCATCCCCGCCTCGAGGCTGAGTACCGCATCATGGGTACCGAAGACCCAGTCGCTGGTCACAAACCCAGTGAAGCCCCATTCGTCTCGTAATACCTCGGTGAGCAGGGCGCGATTGACGTCCATGTACTCGCCGCGCACCTTGTTGTAGGCGCTCATTACCGAGTCGGCGCCGGCGTCGATGACGGCCTTGAAGTGCGGCAAGTACACCTCGTGCAGGGCGTGTTCGTCGACAGACACGTCGACTTCGAAGCGCTCGTTTTCCATCGAGTTCAGCGCGAAGTGTTTCACGCACGCCATCACATGTACCCGTACTCCGCGGGTCAGGGCCGCGCCCATTCTGCCGGTGAGCACCGGATCCTCCCCGTAACACTCCTGCGCGCGGCCCCACGCGGGGTGGCGCAGTAAGTTGACACAGATGGATGCGGAGTAGTTTGCGCCCCGCGCTCTGGTTTCCAGGCCGATCACCTGGCCAACACGCTCCTCCAGCAATGGATCCCAGGTGGCTGCCCGCGCCATCGCCGCGGGGAAGGCGGTGGAATCACCGATCACCACGCCGCGAGTACCATCGCTGAATCGGATTCCCGGGATGCCCAGGCGAGGAACGGCCCCGGCGACAAACGGACGTCGGCCGTGCAAAAGCGGGATGATCGGCATCAGCCGTCTGGGGGAGTCGCCATCGAGCAGTCCGAGGAGTTCTCGATCGGTCATCCTGTCGATCAGCTGGCCTGCGGCCGCATCCGCATCGAGTTCGCCCGCCCGCACCGCCCGGACTGCCTCGTCATAGGAGCCTGCGTCATTACCTAGAGTGGGGCGCGGACCGCCGCCCCACCACTTCTGCGCTCGTGCGACTTGAGGCCCCGCCATCTTGTCCATGCACTAAAGTCTGCACTCTGTCGGCCCCATTCGGTGCGTAGCAACCGATCGTGAATTCTAGGGACCCACCGAATCGCTCGACGCGGGCGGCGACAGTCCCGTCCAACCAAGGAAGGATGCTACCCGTGGGCGCAGTGATTCGGGGGTGGAGAATCCATCCAAGCCGGTGATGGTGTTGCGACGTATTGTCGGATGGACCAAGTGCAGCACCGGCAATGGGAGTGGTGTGGCGAAGCGTGGTGGGCACTATTAGCATTTTGGCCACGTTGAAGGGGAGCATTCGCACCGTGTTCGACCCCGGGATTTCAGTCGTGTTGCTCACGTTTAGAGTGCCGTCGCGGGGGAGTCCCAAACCAAAATCATCCAGTTGGAACTGGCCCTGGTGGTGCAGCCCAATGATTGCGGCATCTGCCCCGGGTCCTAGTCACCATGAAAAGGGCCGTCAAGATCTATGGATGCTAGCTCTTAAATTAGAGGCGCACAGAAGCCGCAGAGGGTTGTCGGGACCCGAGAGTTTGTCTGATGCATGGACAGATAACGGAATTGTAACTTTTAGTTGTACCTCGTAGGGTTTAGATTCTGGTTGCACTTGGGCAACCCAATCCCGATCCGGTTCGCACAACCCTACCGGCGGATCGCAGGTCAAGAATTACCGGTAGGGGCGGAGGACCCATTCAACCGTTCCAGGTCGTAGACCTTGGAACTCGGGGTGAAGCGGAGTCCGCCTTGGTGGGCTCGGCCGAGTTGATCTCATGACTCGAATCCGACAGCTAACTTCGCAGGCGACACATGAGAGGTAATTACTTGATTCAGCAGCATAATTCCGGGCACCGCCGTGCGCCCAGCACCACTGACGCTTCGCCTGCCGATGGTTCACTAGAACAGATCTTGGACACCGGACTAAACGGCGAGAACACATCCAGTCGTTCCGGCCGACGCGCACTAGGTGCGAGCCAGACCTCCCTCGAGACCATCGAAACTTCACAGTATGGTGGCCGTCGCTTTGGGGCGGGACCGCGCTATGCTGCATCCCCGGAGGCAGCATCCATCGCCGCCACCGAAATCCATTCCGTAGCTACCGCGCAGCCAGCGTCGTTGGCAAAGTCGGCCGACGCCGGCAAGCTGAACACTGCTCCGAAGTCCGCACCCCGGGCTCAGCGCCCTCGATTCGGCTTGGTCTACAAGCTCGCCGCTGTCGCCGCGGTGGCCGGCCTGGCCTTCGCCGCCGCCCCCGCCCCGGAAACCGAGGAAGCTGTCGCTGAGCCCCAGCGCGTAGCCCATACATCCGTCGCAGATGTCAGCGCCCCGGCCAAGGACAAACTGTCGGTCGACCGCGCCTCGGTGACCAGCAAGTTTGTCGAAGTTAAGAAAGAGGCACCGGCGCCCGTCACGACCGCCGCCGAGAAGGTCACCGTCAAGGACGACTCCTCGGCAACAACAACGACAGCTGCCGGTAGCGAGATCACCAAAACCCCAGCTGCTGGAGAACTGGCCCAGCCGGTGGACAGCATTCGGCTGACCTCGCGCTTCGGATACCGCAAGAACCCAACCGCGGCCGGCTACATGAACCACAACGGTCTGGACTACGCCGTTCCCCTGGGAACGCCCGTTAAGGCCAGCGCCGCCGGCACCGTTGTGCAGGCCGAATGGGCCGGGCACTCCGGATACCGCGTGGAAATCGACCACGGCAATGGCTTGCACACCAGCTACAACCACAACTCGTCCTTGAAAGTCTCCGTGGGACAAAAGGTCAACGTCGGCGACGTCGTTTCGCTTTCCGGTAGCACTGGCAACTCGACAGGTCCCCACCTGCACCTCGAGGTCATTGTTAATGGTCAGTGGGTCAACCCCGAGAGCTGGCTCTAACCTCAACGCCTCTCACCTCAAAAGTCACCGTTCCGAGCTCGGAACGGTGACTTTTGTCGTAGCTGAATAAAAGTCGGTCCCTAGTGCAGCGCACGCGGAAGTTCCCGCGCGGCAGAACCACCTATTCTCTATGTCGCGGGCTGTTCGGTTTTACGAGCGAGTGCTTGCGGCCATAGGAAGGGAAGAATCCTAGATTTCCCCGTGTGGCAGCGCCACGCGTTCGTCAGACGAGGAGCAGCCGGAGAGGCCTATGGCCACCACCGCGACGATGGCGATGTATTCCAGTAAAAGGTCCCAGCCGGTGAACCAGGCAATGATCTCCCCGATAGCCACGTATCCATAGGTGTAGGCGGATCCGGCCCGGGGGATCATCTCGGCAAAGTCGTCGAAGGACAGGGCCGCCGCCGAAGATGTCGCCGACGCCAGCATCTCAGCTCGACGACTTGAACCCGTCCTATTGGTGAGCGGTCATGGCGGTTTCCGACGCGGCCCGGATTAGACGGCGTCGGTGGGGGCGGCCCGGCGATCGATTTCGGCGGTGAGTGCGTCGATTCGCTCGATGGCGGTGTTGAGATCGCCGACCATCGCCCAGAGGGCGGGATGTTCCGCGCGGATCTGCTTCATGGTGCTGCCGCCGGAGGTTAGCGAGGCGAGGTCGAAACTGACGTTGGTGCGCGCACCGCCCACCGTTGCCCGCAGGGCGCCGAACGCGACAACGACATCGGCAATAAGTGCCGGGTTGCCGTTGGTCGCGAGCCACGCCAGGTCTTCGACGGCGTCCATGGCTCGTTTGCCGAGCACTGCGGATGCCTTGGCAGCATTCAGTGATGCCCGGGATATGGCCGCTTCCCGTTCCGGTCCGGCTTCTAGGCGAAATGCGGCGCCAAAGGCGCGGGAGGCAGATGCATCCCGATCGGCCAATTCAAGAGCGTCATTCCGCAGGGACCGGGCTCGTTCCCGAATGCGGTCCAGTGCCCCGCGCTCGTGCCCTTCGGCTTCGGTGTAGCCGGCCACCATGGAAGTCAGCGCAGCGCCAATGGATAGCATCAGCCCCGCCCCGCCGCCCCCACCGGGGGAGCCAGTGGACTGCGCCAACGCCCGCGTCCAGTCCTCAACCGTTGATTCTTGGGTGGTGACTTCGTCGCTGTTCTCCATGTCACCAAGTCTGCCCAAAAGTTTGTGCTGCCGCATCATGGGGCGCCGTTGGGGGATTGCCTGCCCACGTCACCGAACGTACATTGCCGTTCTCATCCTGGTTCCGGCCGCGGCACCAATCTCAATCGTCCAATGTCGATCGTCGGGCGTCTGCCCTTCGGTGCCAGATGCGCGAGGGCGAAGAACAATGCTGCCGGGACAAATGGATCCCGTGTCCCACGGAGGACCATCCCGGGGCTCTACTTGTCAAGGATTCCGCTCTCAAGGTGATTCGACAGCATCCTCGGAACTTAGGGCTGGTCTGCGGGTGCCGTGTTGTCGGAACCGTCGCTGTGTCGCGAGAGTTCTAGGCGCAAGGCCGTGTTTTCCGCCTCCGGAACCGTACTGGCGGTCGTTGATCGCCTTCCGGACCTAAGCCCAAAAAATTCTCTTGCACCAGACTGTCTCCGGTGCTATAAAAAATCTATTCTCACCGCTATAGATTCCGGAGCGGATCCATCACCCAAAACGGCATCAAATGAAACCACCCCAGGAGGTGTTTTTAGATGAGCGCATGGCGTCGCTACGATTCGCCGCTACTGCCTGCCTTCCATGAACGGTTCGAGAAACGTTGGGGCGAGGGCACCGCGCCTTTCTTGGATCCTGAAGTCCATGAACTGCCCATGCCGCGGGCCCAGTGGATCAACATTGACACGGGTGCCGCACTGGCAGTGGTGCCCGTATGGACCCACGACGAGAATCGCAGGTCCTTCGCGATGTTTTACCTGCCACCGGCCGGCGACATTTGGCTGCTGCGCCCGGGTATCCCTGATTACCTTGAATCGGAGAACCTGAGACGCACTACCTTGCGCAACGACGCCTTCAAGAAAGCTCTCGACCACGCCAAGGCCTTCATCGAAGGGTCCGGAAATCTCTGAACGTCGATCCCGTGACCACCCGAAGCCACGCCGGATCCGGTCTGCCGTCCGGGTCTCGGCGTTCGCAAGAGGGCACTGAGCCTGTCCACGGGGCAGGGCTTGCTTTGGACCTCCGGACGGTGCCGTCCATCGCGCCCAATGCCTCCATGTTCTCGACCCATGTCCGTTGCACCCCGGCGAAATGTCCTGATGCCTGGTTACGTCATCCCGAACCGGCCGCACCTGCTCGAAGGTAGTCTTGAAGGATGAGTGTCGACGCACAATCCACCGTCTCTTTGGACGGCCAATTTGCCCGTGAACTTCCCGAGCTGGCCACCCCCTGGCAGGCAGAACCGGCTCCGGATCCGCGGCTGGTGGTGCTCAACGAGCCGCTGGCCGCCCAGCTGGGCTTTGACCCCGCGTCCCTGCGCAACGCAGAGGGACTGGGGCTGCTGATCGGTACCGCGCTACCGGATGGTGCCACTCCGGTGGCCCAAGGATATGCAGGCCACCAGTTCGGCTCCTACTCGCCGCGTCTGGGTGATGGCCGGGCGCTGTTGCTCGGCGAGATTGCCGATGCGCAGGGTCGTCTTCGGGACCTGCACCTCAAGGGTTCCGGACGCACCCCGTTTGCCCGCCGCGGTGACGGCCTGGCCACCCTCGGCCCGATGCTGCGCGAATACGTCATCAGCGAGGCGATGCACGCCTTGGACATTCCCACCACACGCTCGCTGGCCGTGGTGGCGACGGGACGGCAGGTTCGCCGTGAGACCATGCTTCCTGGGGCCGTGCTGACCCGGGTGGCCAGCAGCCATCTGCGGGTAGGCAGCTTCCAGTATGCGCGGGCCATGGACAATCAGGACCTGCTGCGTCGCCTGGCCGACCATGCGATCGCACGTCACCATCCCGGTGCAGCGCAAGCACAGAACCCCTATCTCGCGCTCTTCGAATCGGTGGTCGCGGCCCAGGCATCTCTGCTGGCCCGGTGGATGCTGGTGGGTTTCATCCACGGTGTGATGAACACCGACAATATGACCATATCGGGGGAGGGTATCGACTACGGGCCGTGCGCCTTCATGGACGTTTTTGATCCGGCCACGGTCTACAGCTCGATCGACGAGGGCGGGCGCTATGCCTACGGCAACCAGCCCCTGGTGGCGCAGTGGAACCTCGCCCGTCTTGCGGAGGCACTGCTGCCCCTGTTCCACGAGGACCAGGAACAGGCCGTTGCCCTGGCACAGGAATCCCTCGGCGCTTTCCACAGCAAGTACAGCGCCGAGTGGTTGGCCGGAATGAAAACCAAGCTCGGACTGGCCGGCAGTCTCGACGATGACGTAGCCACCTCCCTCACCGACGAACTGGTCACCCTCCTGCCAGAAGGCCGCGTCGACTACACGTCCTTCTTCCGGAGCTTGGGGACGGCCGCGCGTGTGGATGCCGAGCCTGCAAGCTTGATGTTCGCGAACCCGGCCGGTTTCGAGGCGTGGGTTCAGCGCTGGCGGGCACTGGATCCGGATGCAGAGCTGATGGACCGGACCAATCCCATCTACATCCCGCGGAACCACCTTGTCGAGGAGGCGCTCGCTGCTGCGGTCGACGGCGACTTGGAGCCGTTCTCGAAGCTTTTGGCTGCGGTCGGCGCACCTTTCGATGAGCGTCCCGGCTTCGAGCGGTATGCCGCCGCGGCCCCGGAAGACTTCGGCCCCTATCGGACCTTCTGCGGAACCTAAGCCTGTGTGCTGATCGCGGAGGATCTTATGCCGATCCTGGATCAGCTGCGGGGTGCGTGTATGCCGTTCCGGGAACGGCATAAGTGCTTGTCATGCGGGTGATAAATACGATTCGCTGACGAGTGCTGAGCTCGTAGCCCTGTGCAGTAACCTTCGTCGCACGACCAAGAACCCCGGGATAAGATCGCTTCGGTGCGGAGCAAAGAATGGCTCCGGCAGCTAGGAGTGGGGGAACGTTATGGAACTTCTGGGCAGCTTGAGCCTCGACCAATTGCACAGCTATACATGGGGCATCGCGGCAGGAACACTGATCGTTTTTGGTGTCATCTGGTGGAGAAACATTCACTGGACCGTGGTTGGTTCGGTCATGTTTTTTGCCGCGCTCAACGCTGGGGCCGGGATCTACGTCTTGAGCACTGTTGGTGATTCCCGCTGGTCTGCCGGGGCGGAATCCTCGCTGACCGCTCCGTCGTTTGCCGGGACTCCGGTGGTGGGGGAGTATCTGCTCCCGTTGGATTCAGCTCTTCAGGACGTTGTTGGCGGTGTTAATGACTTCATAGCCTTCAAACAGGCGCTTCCGATAGCACTCAACTTCCTGACCATGTCCGGATTAGCCCTGCTGGTGGCGTTCGCATTAGCTTTTATCGCTGTCGTCATCAGTATGATCATGGCCAGGAATCGAAACAGGGAACTTAAAAAGTATCGTGCCACCGTTGATCAACTTAAGGTTGAGCTTGAGCAGGTCAAGTGGCAGATCTCCATGGGAAGTATCGGCCGTCCTACGTTCGAGCCAGCCGAGGACGACACCGAGGTGCTGCCCAGACGGACACGCTAAGGATGGTGTGATTCCGTGCCAGCGGATCTCACCGCAGGGTTAACAGACTGCTCCAGTTCCTGGTCCAACGGACCCGCAGGTGCCCGAAAGGCGAACTGAAAAATCCCGATCCCTGCGTCCGGGTTGTACTGCATAATCCACAGCGTTGCGAGCCTTACTCATGTGAGAAGACCACGCTAAAGGGAGCGAAGCACGTCGTCGCCATGAGGTGGTTTGTCCAAGCTATGTACTCGCGGACGATCAATTTGGCCGGTGACTTCAAGCCCTGCTAAGGAACTAGTCATTCACTAGACGTATCTAACTGGACCGCGCAAAACCCTCCCCGTGGAGAAAAGGAAAGTAATAATGTGTCCAGATTGAGACACGCACAATGTTCGGTTTATCCATCAAATACTCAATACTCTAATCAGGGCTAAGCGACCTAACCGTCCAAGAGTCCGTGCCGAGTAACTACTTTTGAAGGAACTAACATCGTACAAAAACGTTTAGGTGCTGCCTTTGGCATGCTGACGGTGGTGGGCCTGCTGGCCACAACGGCCCTCAGCTCCCCGGCCAACGCCGCCGTGCCGTCCTCCATGCACATTCTTTCCTCCACCGCACCGACGGTACAGGTAGCAAAGAAGACCACCCATGACACGACGAGCAAGGCCGAAAGCAAACGCGTCGATGGGTTCAAGACCCCCAAGCCGCAGTGGTTCAACTGCACACCCTTCGCCCCTGGCGCTCAATGTGCTTCGGTAGAGCTCCCCTTGGACTACGACAAGCCTGGTGGGGCCAAGACCGAAGTCGCGCTGTTGCGAATCAAGGCCAAGGACCAGAAGAAACGCATCGGAACCCTGTTCGTCAACCCGGGCGGCCCCGGAGGCTCCGGAGTTGCGATTGCTGCTTCGGCCCCTGATTTTCTGAGCGCCAGTGTCTTGGAGCGTTTTGATGTCGTCGGGTTCGATCCACGCGGCACCAACTTTAGTGACAATGTGCGTTGCTGGAAGAACCTCGGAGGGCAGGAAACAGCCTTAGCTGGGATGAACGTTCCGTATCCGGATACGCTCAAGGAAATGCGCGCCTTTGTAAAATCCTCCAAGGCCTTCGGCAAGGCATGCTCCACCACCGGCAAGCCAGTCTCGGCCTCGATGTCCACCGCCGAGGTGGCCCGCGACATGGACGTCTTGCGTCGCATGGTCGGGGACAAGCAACTGACCTACCTGGGCTTTTCCTACGGCAGCTACCTGGGCACCGTGTATGCCAACATGTTCCCTGAACGGGTCCGTGCTGTGGCCATCGACGGCGTGCTTGATCCGGTGGCGTGGGCTGGAACCGCCTCCACCGCTGGCACTCCGCAGACCCAACGCATCAAATCGGGAGAGGGCGCGGAGAAAGCCATGCGCGGAATCCTGAGCCGCTGCAAGAAGGCCGGCAAGGACTACTGCCAATTGGCTGGCCAGGGCGACCCAGAAACGCTCTACCGTGCGATCATGGCCGAACTGAAGCGCTCACCTCTGGTGTTCACGGATCCTGAATATCCCGAATACGATTTCACGCTGAACTCAGCCACACTGACCTCGGGCATGCTTAGTTACATGTATGACCCGCAAGGGGCATCGATGGTGGACGGGGAGCTGACCTATGCTTTGCAGATGCTCCAAGAAAGGGCCATATCGAAGGGAACCACGTTCCCGAAGAGTGCCACCCCGACGAAGGAACCGACCAAGTCCAAACTGAAGATCGCACGCAGGGCGCTGGCCAAGAGCATGCGTGCCGTCGACGTGGAGGAGAAAGCTGCGGCTCAGGATATCGCCAAAAAGGCAGCAGCCACCGGGTTCGCGTTCCCCTATGACAGCTCTCCCGAAGTCTTCCAGTCGGTGCTATGCACCGATTCAAGGAATCCTGCCAAGGCAGAAAACTGGACACGCTACGCAGCTGCGGCAAGCAAGACCGCGCCAGGGTTCGGCCAGATGTGGACCTGGGCTTCGGCCCCGTGTGCCAGCACTACATGGACAGCCAAGGACGAGGATTCCTACAAGGGACCGTTCACGCGCCGGACCAAGAACCCGATGTTGGTGGTGGGAAACTACTGGGATCCGGCGACAAACTACTCCGGGGCCCAGAAGGTCGCGAAGTTGATGCCTAACAGCCGGCTTCTGAGCAGTGATAGCTGGGGCCACACCGCGTACGGCACCTCGAAATGTGTCACGAATGCCATGGACAGTTACCTGTTGACCAAGCGAATGCCAGCAGTCGGGAAGCTCTGCACGGGAGACGTGCAACCATTCACTGAAAAGATTGAAGATTTCGGTAACCAGCGTCGCAAGGACGGTCCGGAGCGCCAGCTGCCGCCGGTGGTGCCGCCGCTTCCCGGAGCGCTTCCACGCAGCTAAGCCAAAAAAGCGGTCGAACGATTTGAGGGATGGAACCGAGAAACGGTTTCATCCCTCAAATCGTTCATGCGGCAGTTGCGAAATCCCAGCTTTAGACGGCGACTTGGCCATCGCCGGTAGCCTACGTTTTCTTGCCGGTGACTTTGGGCCTATCAAGCCTGCGGCCTGTTGTTGTGTGTTGGCGTCAGCCAGCCCGCATATCCGTTACCACTCGGTGAAAATCGATCACAGGGCGCCATGGGACACCTGACCGGCCAGTCAGAAGGCACCGATGTCGCCGACACCGCACCGAAGGTTCGGACTAGATGGCCGGAATTTTGTCGAGGGCGAGCTCTGAATATCCGTTTCCCTTGTCCAACACCCGGACCAGCTGTTGGCTGTGTGGGTGCTCGGGTGCCGTAAGGAATTGGGCCAACGGTTTGATCTCGACGAGGTTCCCCGCGTAAAACACGGCAACGCGGTCGCTGACATACCGGATGACGTCCATGTCGTGGGAAATCACCACCAGGGAGATGCCCATGTTCTCGCGTAGTTGCAGCAGCAAATCGAGAATGTGACGTTGGGCCACCGAATCCAACGCCGAGGTTGATTCATCGCAGATCAGCACGTCGGGCTTGACCAATAGCGCCCGGGCAATGGCCATGCGCTGCAGCTGGCCGCCAGAGCACTGTGTTGGCAAGCGGTCAAGGAGCCGGGCCGGAAGCCCCACCCGATCGACCGCTTCCTCGATGAGCTCAGTGGTCTCGGCATCCGGGAGCCGGTGGACGGCTGCCATCAGGCTCGTGCGCAGAACGAGTGCGGGGTCAAAGCAACCAAAGGGTTCCTGCGGAATGATCTGTACTCCGGTCGGTTGTGACTCTTCCGTGAGTCCGGTGATGTTTCCATGGGTGGGTCGTTCCAGACCGGCAAGCAGTCGCGCGAAGGTACTCTTGCCCGAGCCGGAACGCCCGACGACGCCAAGGACTTCACCAGCATGTAGGGCCAAACTGGTGGGGTTCAGCGCCGCTGCGCCCTTGGCGCGGCGGGTGTAGTTCTTGCCCACGGAATCGGCCCGCAAGACACAGTGCGTGGTGATCTCCTGGACTTCCCTGATCACGGACGCCGTGGCGGAGATGAGCTCGCGCGTCTTCTCGTGCCGGGGCGCGGAAAACATCGCCGAGGTCGGGCATTGGTCGACGATGGCACCGTCGCTGATAACGATGACCCGGTCCGCAATGTGTTGAACGCTGGCGATGTCGTGGGTGATGAGTAGGATGCCCAGCCCGCGTTCGAGTTGCCGGCGTCGCAGCAGGTCCAGGATCTCGGCCTTAAGAATAGAATCTAAGGAAGAGGTGGGTTCATCGGCCAGGATGTAGGCGGGATCCGCGGCCAGGGCGATGGCCAGCATGACCCGTTGGGCCATGCCTCCGGACAACTGGTCTGGGCGCATCCGGGATATCTCGGCGGCCGGGGACAAACCGACTTCCTGCAGCAGGGACTCAATGCGCTCTCGAGCATCCTTTGGCTTGCGGAGTCCGGTGGCCCCCATGGCCTCGAGCAGGTGGGCGCGGACGGTCATGCGCGGATTCATGACTCGTTTGGGCTGCTGGAAGAGCATGCCGATCTTCTTACCGCGCACCGCGTCCATGTCGCGTTCGCCGAGAGTATCCAGTCGCTGCCCGTCCAGCAGGATCTGGCCGGTGGCCTGAACCCCGGAGGGAAGCAGCCCCATGATGGCCTTGGTCAACATGGTTTTGCCGGAGCCCGAACGGCCCACCACCGCGACCAGTTCGCCGGCGCGAACCGAGCAGCTGATCGCATCCAATAGGACGTTGGTTCCGGCGAAGACCGACATGTCCTTGACTTCTAATTGACTAGCCACGGGCCTGCTCCTGTCCGGCGGGCTCAAGCACATCGTGGCCGTTGAACCACTGGGTGAGGCGGTTGCCCACCAAGGTCACGCAGAAGCTGACCACGAAGATGGCGGCACCCGGGGCGATCAGGCCCCAGGGGGAGCGGATGGCGTGGGGCTGAGCCTCGGCGAGCATCGAGCCCCAGTCCGACTGTGGCGGTTGCACACCGATGCCTAGGTAGGACAGTGAGCCCAGCAGTACCAGCAGCAGTCCGAAGCGCAGGGCGGTTTGGGCCAGCACCGGGCCGGCGAGAAATGGCAACACATGGTGG
The DNA here is from genome assembly GCF_019285735.1 of Paeniglutamicibacter sp. Y32M11. Classification (GTDB taxonomy): domain Bacteria; phylum Actinomycetota; class Actinomycetes; order Actinomycetales; family Micrococcaceae; genus Paeniglutamicibacter. Next base: position 1,176,304 of record NZ_CP079107.1, read on the forward strand.
CGGAGGATAAACCAGCGCGAACTGCCCACGTGGCGGGAGGCCTCCACATATCCGGTGGAGAGCACCTGGACGGCCAGCGAGCGGACCAGCCGGGCGGTCGGGGTCCAGGACACCACACCGACGGCCAGCACCATCGAGGAGAATCCGGGCCCCATGATCGCGATCACCAACAGGGCCACCACGATTTCCGGCAGAGCCAACAAGAGGTCGTTGGCGCGCAGGAAGAACTCGTCCAGCCAGCCGCCGCGCAGGGCGCTGAGCAATCCCAATACGGTGCCCACTGACAACGAAAACAGCGTGGTCAGCAGCGCCACGGACAGGGAGAAACGGCCACCGTGCAGGACTCGGCTTAAGATGTCCCGGCCGAGCGAATCGGTGCCCAGCAGGTGTCCCCAGCTCGGAGACTGCAAACGCTGGGCTAAATCCTGCGCATTGGGATCACTGGGGGCGACCCAGGGTGCCAGCACGGTGAGCACCAGTACCAGCAAGAGCACGAGTGCCGGGGGGCTGAGTAACACGAAGGACAGGGATTTCTTAGTCATGGCGTGCTCCAACACGTACGTTCGGGTCGCTGAACTGCTGCACCAGGTCCACGGCGCTGGTGACCAGCACCGCGCAGATCACCACGATGACCACGCCGCCCTGAGCCACCGGGATATCGGCATTGATGATGGCATCGAAGATGAGCCGGCCCATGCCGGGAATGGCGAAGATGACCTCAATGATCACCGAACCACCCAGCAGCCCGGCAAACCAGACGCCGGTCATGGTCCACAGCGGAAGCAGACCGTGCGGGATGACGTGGCGTAGCAGCGCGCGGGTACGGCTCAGACCGCGCGCCCGAGCGGCCAGCACATGCTCGGAGCCCAGCGACTGCAAGATGCCCGAACGCACGGCCACGGTGAAGAAGCTGATGGGGCGCAGGCACAGCACAAAGACCGGAAGCACCAGGGAGGCGGGCGAATGGAAGCCCGCGGAGGGCAACAGCGCGAGCTTCACGGCAAAAAGGAGCACCAGCAGTGGCGCGATGGCGTATTCGGGAATGGCGATCAGCGCATGGGTGATGGAGGTGATGAGTTTGTCGGGCCAGCGCTCGGCACGGGTCGCGGCAATGACTCCCAAGACGATGGACACGGCCATGGCCACGAGGATCGAGATCCCGGCGATCAGCAGCGTGACGCCGATCGCCGGCAACACCTGATCGATGACGGGAGTGCCGCTGATATAGGAAATCCCCATGTCGCCGGTGAAGAAGCGGGCCAGCCAGCGCCCGAACTGCACCAACAGGGGGTCATGCAAGCCGAATTGCTCGGCATAAGCCTGAACCGTCTGTTCATCCGCCACGCCGGCGTCCATCCTGGCACGCAGCAAGTTGCGCACCGGGTCCCCGGGGGCAACAAAGGGCACCAGGAAAACGGCGAAGGAGGAGAGCAGGACTGCTGCGCCGAGCCCAATGAGCCGGCGCAGCAGTATTGTCAGGACAGGCACGTTACTTGGTCTTTGCCAGGTCCTTGGTGAAGACATAGCGTGTCAGTGGATCCTGCACGTAGCCCTGCACCGATTCGCCCACGGCGTCGATGGCCTGCTCGTTGACCAGCCAGACGTTGACCGCATCGGTAGCCAGGATGTCGCCGGCCTGGCGGTAGAGGGTGTGGCGAGCGGCTGCGTCGGACTCGCCGGCGGCCTGGGTGACCAGGGCGTCAAAGTCATTGTTGCAGTAGTGGCTCAGGTTGTATCCGCCGGCGCAGGTGTAGTCGGCCTGCAGGAAGCCAATGGGATCGGCAATGTCGATCATCCGGTTGCGCTGGCTGAGCACCATGTCGTAGTTGCCCTTCAGCAGGTCCGGTTCCACCGCGCCGTAGGCCTTGGTCACGACGTTGGCCTGCAACCCGATCTGCTTAAGCTGCTCCTGGATGATCGCGCCAACCGAGGCGAACTCGGCGCGCTCGACGATAGCAATGATTTCCAGTGGCTTGTCCTGGGTATATCCAGACTTCTGGACCAGGGCCTTGGCCTCGTCCAGGTTGACCGTGGGGACACCCAACTCGCCATTGGCCCATGGCTCGCTCGGGGCAAACGGTCCGGTGGCCGGCTCCGCAATGCCCTCATAAACGCTGGCGGCGATGGCCGGCAGGTCAAGCGCCTTGGTGACGGCCTGGCGCAGCTGCCGGTCCTCGAAGGGGGCCCGCGAATTGTTCAGGTAGAGCGTTGCGGTGCGAGGGGAATCGGCCTTCGCCAGTTCCACGGACGGATCGGCTTCCAGCGTGGCAATGTTGGTGGCCGGGATGGACATCGCAATGTCCGATTCCCCGGTCTGGACCTGGGTGGAGCGCGTGGTTCCGTCGGTGATGTAGCGGATCTCGCCTCCGGCCAGCTTCACCTCGCCGCCCCAGTAGCTGGGGTTCCGATCCATGGTCAGTGACTGGCCGGCTTTGGCGGACACCGGGGCGAACGGGCCGGTGCAGTGGCCGAAGGGGTCGATTCCCTTGGCGGTATAGGCCGCCGGAGACAGAACTCCGGCATTCACGCTGGCCATGCGGTAGGGCAGTAGCGGATCCGCTGCGGGAGTCGTGATGCGCACGGTGTCCGCGTCCACGGCCTTGACCTTGGAGATGGTCTTGGGATTGACCGCACGGGCCGGTGCGGTGGCCTTCAGTACGTGGTTCAGGGAATTGACGACAGCCTTGGCATCAAATGCGGTACCGTCTTGGAACTTCACGCCGTCGCGCAGGTTGAAGTCCCACTCGGTGGCGGAAGTCTGCTTCCACGACTCGGCCAGCATGGGTTGAACCTTCTTGTCCACCTGGTCATAACTGGCCAACGTCTCCAGGCACCCCGCGATGGACAACACGTAGGCGTCGTCGCTCTCCATGGCCCAGTTGGACACCGGGGCACGGAAGTTGGCAACGACCAGACGAGCCTCGGAGTCGACCGCTGCCGTGGCGGCGGGATTCTGGTTCGAGGCACCGCATGAAGCAAGTACAGCGGTGAGTAAGACGGTCGCAGTCGCGGTGTGGAGGCGTCCCAATTTCATGAAGATCCTTTGAGATTACGTGATGATTAGGCCCCTTAATCACAAAAAGCCTTGGTAAGCATACCCTAACTCTGACTGCGGTCATGGAATGAAAGTCGCTCGGGGAAGCGGTCAATCGGATGGTGGATCGTCGTGCGTTGGCGGGTGGAGGGTCGGCCGCATGGCACGAAAAAGATTAGCAAGATGACGGAGGCAACGAACTTTCAGGTCAACGCCAGAAAGCATGCGTTTTGCTGATACCGAGAAAGTGGCCGCGGCCGGCGCTGCTGGTCAGACACGAGCGGGACCTGACTTGCGTCACCGAGATTGAATCTCTGTGGGAACCGTGGACTTTTCGGACCTTGTGAGCAGGCCTCGAACAATTCCGGGGGCAAAGAATGCCGCAAGCAGCAGAGGAACGATGAGGACCAGCCATGGCAGGATGCTGGCGGGTCCTGGGGACGCGGGTTCGTTCAGAAGCCCTCCGATCAGGAGATTGCCCAGGAGAACGGCAATGCCGCCGCAGGTGGCCAGAAGACCGTAATAGGAACCTACCGGTCTCGCTCCGGCAATCCGGGGGATGAGTCCGAGCGCCGTGGAATGAGCCGTCATATGCCCCAGCGCAAGTAATGTCACCGCCGCAAGGATCGTGATGGGAGCTGTTCCCTGTTCCATTGAAAATATGCCGGTTATCCCCAGTGTGCAAAAACCCAGTGCACCGAGAATGTAGCCCATGCGCAGGGCGCGTGGTGCGCCCACGCGTGCGGCCAGCCAAGAGATCGGCAACTGCAGCGCGAGAGTTAAGACTGAGACCCAGGCGAAGACCAGCCCAAGGAATTGGGTGGCGACTTCTGCCCGTCCGAGTTCGAGGGGGATCGCCAGGTACAGCTGGTTGTAGGCCAGCAGGTCCACGGCATGAAGGCCGGCGAACGCGATGAAGCGGCGGTCCCGAAGGCTGCCCCACGACCGTCCGGAGGTTTCCGTGGATCGTGCATTGGATGTCTCCGGGCGCGGGGTATTGCCGAGTGTTCGCCAGAGCAGCACACCAATGCCGAGGAAGAAGGCGGCTCCGAGTCCGGCAACCGTGGCAAAGCCCCAACCCCAGAGCGCCGCGCCGACGAGTGGGCCGACAACTGCTCCGATTTCACCGGTGATGCTCAGCCAAGCAAAGAGCGTGACTCGTTGCGCAGCCGACTGCGAGCCGTCCCGCCGTGTCGTTTCCACAGCGGCCACCAGAACGTTGAGTCCAGGGGAAAATAGCGCGCCGCCGAAACCGGTGAGCAGGGTGCCGGAAATGAACAGCCACAGGATTGGGGAACCGGTGAATAGTGATGCCGCCAGGGTGAAGAATCCCAGAGCCCGAACAGCGCAACCCACCAGGATGACCGACCGAGCGCCGAAACGGTCAGCGAGGGTTCCTCCGACGATAAACAGTCCTTGTTGGGCGAAGGTGCGCACGCCAAGGATGAGCCCGACAGCAGTACCGGCCAATCCGAAGTCCTCAGTGAGGACCAGGGCAAGAAAGGGGACCACCGTGTAGAAGCCAATGTTGAACAACGTTTGCGTTCCGAGGAGGACGGGCACTCCGTTGCGGACACGTGGGCGTTGTTTCATGCGAGCAAGCTTTCGGGCCTCACTGATGCTGGATCGTGTTGTGGATGCATTGGCAATCTGCCACTCTAACTTACTCCCGCGGAAGGGAACCCGCCTTGAAGTCTTTTTGACTCGCGGATTCTCAAAGACGCGGGCATGAAATGGTGAGCAATTCATATTCTGTGCGTCTGCTGGCCCTGCGCATTTGATCAAGCCGCTCGCAAATCATGAGGTGACTGTGCCGGTTCGGCTGCTTGCTTAGTTCCTGTTCAGGCCGAAGCTGCGTGTCATCAGTGCTTCCTTGTAGTGGGCTTCGGCAGCATCCACCTCTGAGGAGGGAGTGCTGGGCCCGAACACGCGCAGGAGGCTGAAAACAAAGTGCCGTGCATGGTCTGTCTTGGTCCCAGCCGCGCTGTGGTGGGCAAGCTCGCGGAGGGCGACGTTACCGCCGTGGCCGTCGCGCGCATAGACGGTCCAACGACCGAGGATGCGCTCGGTGCCGTCGGCCTTGCCGACGTACTGCTTGCCGTTGCTGGAATCCGTAATGAGGTAGATCCCTTGGACTTCGGACAGTGCAGCACGCCAGTCGGCATAGCGTGGACCATCCACTATGTCGCGAAGCTGATGGTAGGGGAGCAGCACTCCGTCGAAACCGGGAAAGGGCACCTTGTCCCGGTCGGCGATCTCCAGCACGGGCATGCGTGCGGCACTGGCAGAGGTGCCACTTCGATGCCAACTGCGTGGGTTGTCCCATTCGATCACGAGCCGGTCATGCAGGGGTGCAAGGAATTCTGTCGGGCGCAGGTCGAAGAACCGGCACGCTTCGTTTCGTTCCGCGGCCGCCTCGCCGCGGTTCTCGAAGATCCCCGAAAGGCGTGAGCGTCGCTGGCCGTCGGCGACAAGGATCACCCAGTATCGGGGAGGATGAGAAGGGATCAGCCGGGCGATGGTCTAAAAGGAGCTCAGCCTCGGCAGGGAATGAACCGCAAGTGTAACCGTAGCAAAAAGGCAGTGGTCTGATTCCCCGGACGCTTCAGACTGTTCCCTCATCGCCTGCTATGCCATCCAAAAAATCACGCAAGTCCTTTCTGTTCCCGACTTGATTTCGGTCAGGCTAGCCAAAAGAAACTGCTCTGGACCGGTCAGATGAGGGGCAGACCGCATCTTCAGCATCAGGACGTCGATGCTTTTCGGCAGAACTGCTGTTCAGGTCCTGGCGGCCTCTACAAACCATCAGTATTTGACTCGTCGATACGGTTGTTCACGACTCATCAAGTGCCATTTAGAAATAGTTCGCGCATTAGATTGCTTCCATTCGACATGGTGCACCCTATGGTCGTCGTGATCGTAACTACCTCGATCAAAGATAACGGATGCTACAGGTATCGGAAGGACTTGTAATCCTTCGATTCCGAGAAGAGCGTCGGAGCGCAGCACACCACCCGGCTTCGAATGTGCGGGCGTCAGCTATCAAGGCAGCATCGAAGAATGACAGATGGAGCGGGAAGGAGACGGATCACTGCGGAGCATGGCAAGGTGAAGCATTTCCATGAGCTCAAGGCTCAGGGGATCAAGCCCGCCGATATTGGCAAGATTCTTGGCGTTAGCAGATCTATAATTTACCGCTACCTATCCCTAGGTGATGAAAATGTTTCAGCATAAAAGCCCTGTACTTGATAGGCGACGGCTCCTTGCCTACGCCGGAGCAAACGAGAAGTTTTCCAAAATTTTCAAAACGTTCTGTCGCCCCATCCGTCGTCCTAGTAAAGGCGAAAAGTAAATTCTTGTCGCCCACGTTGGATCACATAGTCCCATGTCTGTGAATCTGCCCATTCAGGCTGTTCTATGACTGGAGTGAGTGAGTTGTTGCCCGGAAAACTGGCTGGCGGGAACTTGCTTTTGGGAAGTACGAAGTCTTGACTGGGGCACTCGATGGATTGGTCAGTCAGATACCAGAGGGTTTCTGTCCCAATGATTTCGGCGAGGCGTCCCTTCAATTGAAGGCTGCCCGGCTGTTTTCTGGTTGATTTCGCGGCGACTGCCAAACCGTCGACCAAACGTCTGTGAACGGCATCCCATTCAACGAGAGTCGCTCGTCCCCATGCACGTCTGCGTTCAAGATCCCCTACCAATTTGGTGATAACATTTTCGAAGTTTTCAGTGTTTTCCCATTCGACTGCGGAGAACCCTGGAGTGTCAGCGGTGTACCCAACGAGTTCAAGGATCTTGTCTTCTGGGTCGACTTCTTGTCTGCCGGAGTATTCACTGATTTGAAGTTCTTCCGGAATAGCCAGCCTCAGCCCGATACATAGTTCACCTGGGTGGTCGGTAGCTTGGACAATGATCTCGTTGTTGTGCAGGCTCATATATTCCGCAGCTGCGCCCACCGCACTTCGAGCACTTTCGTATGAGTCGTCGTCGGCGAAGTCAGCTATCTTCATGTCTTGGCTGGTTAGTCCGTCTTCCAAGGCTGATTCGATTCTCTCTTTTAGGGAAACGAATCTCTCTTCGATGTCCCCCTGGACATCCTTGAGAAGATCTTGTCGCATTGAGGTTGTCATCGATTCGGCTGCATTGCTCACGACCTTACTTACAGCTCTACGAACTTTCGGCTCAACCACAAGCAAGAGGCCCGCCATCATGAGGGTCGTGCCGAAATTCGTAAGAATCGATCGCCATATCCCCAGATCATCGGTGCCAAGTATGGGAGCAAGGGTTCCCACGAAGAATGGGCTCGCCGTGAAAAGCACTCCTGCTACGAGAAGCCCCGCCATCCATCCATGAAGAATTCTCTCTTTGCCTGCTTGTTCTTCATTCCGATTGTTCACAAAGAAACCGTACAGGGCTGGTCATCAGCCAGCTAACGGAAGATGCCCCTCTTGTGAGGAACCTTTGCGAAACAGAGCGCCATGAACGCGTGGCAAATCTTCTCCTTATTCACCTACTTTGTATTCAGTTGACGTTTATGCGCAGTAATTTCCTTCTCCAGGGCGTCTTCTTCGAAGCCTTCTTCACTGATGCTTAACCTTTGCAAGAAGTAGCCACCCTCACCTTCTGCGCGGCCAACTAAGTGGCCTTACATTTCGGTGGTCTCGATCAGTCCGAACGATTCCATCTGTTTTCGGGCCAGCATGTAGGGATCGCGGGCGATGCCGCAATAAAGGAGTCTTGCATCGGATGGAATAGCAACGAGCGGTCCGGGCAAACTACCCTACCTGCCGGCAATCATCAGTAGGAGGGCTATCTCAGAGTTTTCCAGCACCTGGATCCAGGACTTCAGAACTAAGCCAGCGGGGAGCTTCAGTACCGAATCACCAATCTTTGGGACCCTGTATGGTTCCACGGTCCCGCCTTGCCCGCCTGCTTCGTCGAAGCGATAGTACTAATCAAAGCTTCCGCGTTTGCCGGTTGGTTCCGCGAATGCCAAAAGTTTTGCTTCTTCAAGGGTATTTAGGCTTCAGCGAACCGATCTGGCTCTCTTGTCCTTGGAATCGATGTCTACCGATCCCATATAGCCCTCCGTATTTGTGGCGACTATATCGGTCCGCCCCAGACGGGTAGTTTGCCCGACGATCGGCAGGGGACCAGCCAGGCCGACGGATTTCTTCTCAATCTAGGTTATTGCGAGGGCCAGCAAATATAGCCTGCGCGTCGAACCCTGACTCGACGATTTGCGGGTGGCTGGTGGACGGATACTGCGGGGAGGCACTGTTCGATCCGAGTATTCACTCATCGGGGCATTCTCTTGGTAGCTAAAAGCATGCCGCACACGAAAGCTGTGCCCTTTCAAAGGCCCTCTACCACTTTCCTTGGAAAGGAGCTTGACTGCCGCATCCCGTACGATCTTACAGTAGCTCCCCTGCAGTCTACGGAGCCGGAAAGCGAAGGATTTTCGTTCCATTCCGCTCGGGGGACGTGAGGGATCGACGATTTTTGCATCCATGTAGTGTCATTTCCTGCATGTAATCCTGACCATCTACCACCACTGAAACCACCAGAACATAGTCATCTGTGTGGCTTCGGACTTGTCAACCTTCGGTATCGTTGTCGAAGCGCCCGAACTATATCCGCGGGACGTTTGGCACCCAGTCTTTGTCCGCAGCTTCGTTTGCTAATGAGGATTCTCGGTTTGATGAGGAGTGCCATCCTTCTGCTGCGCGTACCCAAGCGCTCGGGAATAAGGCGGGATTCTGCAGGATACGGTCAGTAACTCGCGCTTCCATAGGCGATGCGACATACCCGATTTCTACTAGACATTCCGGCCCCAAATTGGACAGTGCGTCCAGCAAGTTCTCGTCGTAAACATGAAGCAAACGATCCGTGACGGCAATGGCAACGCTCCAATGGTGAGGTGCTGATGTCGACATGCCTAGGAGCTGTTCGTCTGTCAACGGCGCAAGCGGATCACGGACGTCGTGGTCAGCTGTGAAATGCGAAACGACTAGTGCCAGTCGATTCGAGTACCGGGCAGCGGCGCCCAAAGCATCGTTTCCCATCCGTCGAGGGATAGCTGTTGCCCCGAGTCGGCTTGTCGACATGGCCAACGAATAAAAATCATCGTCTGATGCTGCATCCAGGACCTCCGCTACATTAGCCATGTGTTCGAGCACAATGTCTTCACGCGCCGTCGCCAGGAGGGCAAAAGCCCAAGTCCTCCTCGAAAGGGAATCTTGGTACATATCAAAGGTGTTCTGCCACCATTCTGAAGTTTGTCCCTTGCGGAGAGCCATAACGAGTGTGCCGTAGTCTGTAGCTGGGCCGAACGGCTCCCCGTTTTGACTCATCGATCCCTCGGGCCTCGTGTTCTGCGTTGCAGCCCCAATGATCGCTATATCTGCAGCCAACCAACATGGCCCGTGTATCCGCGCCAGTTCTCGTGCTGCGTTCTGCCAGGGCTCCGTCGTGCCCTTTTGGCCCTTCGCTTGTGCCCTCGCCGCCTGTTGGAGGCGTTTGTATCGTCCATCCTCCGCCACGAGGGCCTTGAAGGCATCTGGCCGTGAGGAACGCTCCGGTTGTTCTGTCCAAAAGTGGCCAGAGGCCACGGCTTGCCCCTCACGACCTGCTTCAGCCAGTCGGATGAACCAGAACGGTCGCATGCTCCGTAGTAGATTGCCCGCGTGGCTTGAGCTCAGCGTCTCTACTTCAGAGCACCATCCATCGAGGACGGACTGGAGGAGCCGGACGTCTTGGGCTGCTCCCCAGGCTGGCGACGCGCCCGCCCATAAGGCCGCTCGGCAGGACTCTGCATTGACAAGTAGAAGTCTCTCCGTGACGGGAGGAGCAAGCTTTGGTACTCCAAACCTGCCTCCGAGGGCCAGCCAAGCTGGCTCTAGTGGGGTACCCATAGCAGCAACAGCCTTTGGTTCCCACCACGCTGAGAAGTCCTTGGAGCTGATCAGGGAGTGATGACGCAGCATGGTGACTCGGGCAAGAGAACCAACATATTCGGGTGCCTTGTCAATGTCATCCAGTAGTGCTCGCTTCAACTCCTCGCCTCCAGATGATTCGCCTAGTCGCGGAAAGTTGGTCGTCCCGCTTACATGCGCCATGGTCGCCAGCCGGACTGTTAGATCGTCGGCCAGTAGTTTTGCAACGTCTCGCTGAACCGCTGTTTTATTGGTGAAGATACCGTCGCTGAGTATGGTCCATACAGCTACACGTTCTTGCAATGGATGCAGTCTGTCTTCCAGTGCCTCGTCCAGCCCGTACCTAAGGCTTGCAAGCTCGTTAGGGTTGGCAAAGCCCGCGTAAAACCTTGCTGTATTTAGCCAGTAATTACGCTTCACGAGTTGCTTCAGGACATCGGATTTTGGCAATGGATCCCGACGGTCCTGCCCGGCCCACTCGGCAAGGAACTTCGCCGCAAAGTATTCGCGGACAGGCTGTACTGCAAACTCGAATGTCCCCTCGGATTTGCTAGTGAGCGCCCAAAAGCGGTCCGTGACGGCCTGAAAGAGTTCTGCAGCCCGGTCAACAGGTCCATCTGTCCGGCGGAAATATAGAAAGAGCGTGTCTTGAATGGCTTGAAGTGTCATGTGGTCAGCCCCGCGTTGACTCTCCACTCCAGACTGCATATGCCATCCCAAGAAGGACGTTACTTCGATGACGTGCGGAACATGATCTCGGTGAATCTGCTGCTTATTTACCTCTCTGTCCATGAAAGTTTCCATGTAGTCCGTGTAGAGCGGAGTTCTGCTGATAGGCACGGCATCGCCTTTTCTGCTGATCAGGAAAAGCAGGATTGTCAGCTGCATCGGATTGTCAGCAAGCTGGGCGACGTGATCGTACGTCGTCCGTTCCTCGAAGGTGCGCCTCAATTTCTTTCGGGCCATCCCGCGGACGCCGTTTAGATTGGCCCAGCGGGATACAAATTCGCGCTGCAGCTGCACGTCCAGCGGGCATAGCTCAAGGGTTTGGAATATATCCGTATCTGGCTCCGGCAAACTCGATGCGTTGGGCCGAGCAGTAACCAAGATTTGGAATCTTCGTTTTGCCTCGGATTGGCCCATCCTTAAAGAGAATCGATTGATTTCGTCCACGACGATCTTGCGAAGCCGCAAATCGGCGACTTCGTCCAACCCATCGAGTACCAACAGACTTGGGTACCTGTCCAAGAGGCTCTGTAGTTGTTCCACCGTCACATGTCGCCCGCCACTGTGGAATGTGCACAGGGACACGAGGAACAGTTCTATGGAACGCTGGTCCTTGCGTCGGTTACGAAGTTTAATGTTGGTGTCCTCATCGCCAAACGGGTCCCGTCCCGAAAGCCATAGCGCGTAGTCACTGAGATCTACACGAAGAGGCAGTTTGGGGTCATTCGCCGTCGGCAATTCAGTGGCTCTTATTGCTAGGTCAGGCGTAATTGACGCCCGGTGGATTTGACAGAGATATTGGCCCAAAGTGGACTTCCCCTGCCCCGGAACGCCAAGAAGGTAAGTCAAGGGGAACAATGAATTTAGCATGTAGCCAACAGCGCCTGTGCTGTCACTGATGCTTTCATGATCGGTGTAGAAGCGCTCCTTTGAAGACCCCGGCTGCTGTATTCGTCGCGCCTTGACATCTATGAAGAGCTCCGAAATGTCCACCCGGTCCATGTCGAGTTGTGAAAACTTAATCTTGGAGTCATCGCCCCACTGGGAAGCAATGACCTTGAGGATCGTCTCCCGCATCTCATGCGCGGTACCCTGAGCGAGGGCACCAAATATAAGATAACGAATGGCTTCTGATCCCGCGAGCATCTCTTGATAGGACCACTTGATAGAGTCTGGGGCTGCATCAACTTCGGCGTCGATGTCAGCCTGCCACCAGCATTCAACAGGTATGCCAATTTCTCGGCCGAATTCGTCGAGGAAGATTTGCAGTTTCTGCATACTTCCGGTGTCTTTGGAAGTAGTTGTTCCGGCCACGGAAGTCATTAGAATGTAGCGGGAGATCCCTTTTTCGCGCACCAGTTTTTGGATCTTTGTCCGCTCCGCCTCGATGGTGGCCTTCAACCAAGTGTGGGGATTCTGCTGCATTTTGCTTGACCACTTGACTTGATAAATAATGCTGCCATTAGTGATGGCATCGATGCCGCCGTCAGCCATCCCCACTGGGAAGCATTGGACAGGGTCGTACCGCAGGCGGAGCAGTGCGCCGCACAACTGCTGAAAGGCACCCTCGCTGAGCCGGGAATAGAGGTACTTAAACGAGTTTCCTGGCTGCTCAGAGGCGGACCGTGTCGTACTCACAGTTCCGGGTTTGGGCTGCCGTCGCTGACTCCGGAAGGCCGGCCGCGGAGTACCTGGCCTCGGTATTGTTGCGAATGGGTTCGATCCTGGTCGTGGCCTGGGAAGATTACCTGAGTCCATAGGCAACATCCTGCCATACTCAGATCGGCTCTATCTCTCGTGCCTGCCACATGGATTGTTCCTAGTTAGCTCCGTGATTTGTCCGTTGCCATAGGCTTGCATGGGATACGTCCTGGCTATCAGGAAGCGGATCCAACGGTGCTGGACCGGGACCACGAAGTTCGATCGGCTGATTTCGGCGACTAGAAAAGATTTGTCCTGTCCACAGATTCCTCCGAGTTCTGGACCGTCCGGGATACGCACAGCCAAAACCAATCGCAGTGATCTACAAGAATGATGCTCGGTCGGCGTATTCCCCCCGGGTTTACTGCTTAGCCGAGTCTCCTGGGGATCAGGACCTCGGCGACAGGGTCCCGCCGCCGAAAATCAAGCGCCGCCAGGTCGTGCCGCCTGAATCAGGGGTGGTTTAAAGGCAAGATCTAAAGGACCAAACCGGCTCCATTGTGAACACTTGCAAAGGCGATCCGGGGTCATATGTCCGATAATTTGTCCCAGGGGGAGGTCTTTGCCGCATTCGGCATTGGCCATTTGTGCAAAGGTTTTGCATCTTCCCCGAAAGCTCTATGCCACAGGGTATGGGAGTCAATCTACGATCCGACTAATTAGGTAGCCGATCAGAAACTTGAAACTCGGTCACGACTTAACCTCACTTGGCAGGTTGCATTGAATTACCGGTATATCGCATACTCCATGCGACGCGGAAGAATCTGGCGATTTCTATGCTGGTGTGGTGTCCACCGTGGGGGACGACGGCGAAGTTCTTTTCTAAAGCACGCGACGGGCAGCTCTGACGCGTCGTCAGTCCGTTGCGCCGCGATGCCGAATAGGCGTGTCGTAACAGCTGTTTCGAATTCTTTTAGGCTCAACCTTTTCTTACGCTAGATTTAGCAATGGAGTGTTGTTTTCCGTTGGCTTTGATGACATGGGGAGTATAAGTGGTTACGGTTTCTGTTCCTACTGCTAGTGAACTGAACGTTGCATCGGGTCATGTACCCCGTGTACAGGACACAGATGCGTGCTTTATGGGTCTTGCGGACTCGGCAGCAGGGGAGCTGAACTGATGACCGCCCAGCTGGATGCAATGCCACGTCTTCCGAAGCCGGGGGACATCGTCGAGGCGCGGGGCGCGACCTGGGCCGTCGCGGATGTCCGCGAACAGGGTCTTCCGCGCAGCTCGGCTGACGACGGGGTTCCTCAGCTCAACCACGTCATCTCGCTGCAATCCTTGGCCGAAGACAGGATGGGCGAGGAGCTCAACATCATCTGGGAGCTGGAGGTTGGTCACTCGGTCGCCCCGGACCAGGGCCTGCCGGAGGTAATCACCCCGGAGGGGTTCGATGACCCGAACCGTCTGGCCGCATTTGTCGACGCCGTTCGCTGGGGCGCAGTGACTTCTGCAAACGAGGGCGCATTCCAGGCACCATTCCGCTCTGGAGCGAACGTCGAGGCCTATCAGCTCGAACCGTTGCGTCGAGCTCTGCAAGCACCACGCACCAACTTGCTACTGGCAGATGACGTCGGGCTGGGCAAGACGATCGAAGCTGGCCTTGTTGTCCAGGAACTGTTGCTTCGGCACCGGGCCCGTTCTGTCGTCATCGTGTGCCCGCCGAGCCTGTCGCTGAAATGGCAGGACGAGATGCGAGAGAAATTTGGTCTTGACTTCGTCATCGTCAACTCTGAGGTAATGGCCGAGGTACGTCGTACTCATGGCCTGAATGCCAATCCACTTCGACTCTTTCCACGCGTGATCGTGTCGATGGCCTGGTTGCCGGGGCTCCGCGCGCAGCGGCTATTGCGGGACGTCTATTCCGAGGCCGGCAAAGTTAACAGTGCTCGCCGATACGCGTTCGACCTGCTCGTGGTCGACGAAGCCCACCACGTTGCTCCATCGAGCCCGTCGTCAGTCGGTGGCGCTCGGGGATACGCAGTGGACTCCCAGCGCACGATTGCCGTGCGTGACCTTGCAAAGGTCTGTGAGCACCGGCTGTTCCTTTCTGCGACACCGCACAACGGGCACTCCGAATCCTTCACAGCGCTGCTGGAGATGATCGATAACCGCCGCTTCTCCCGGGGAGCCACGGTCGACCCCGCAGCGCTGAAGGATGTGACGGTGCGCCGGCTCAAGCGGGACATCAAGGAGAAGGGCTTCAAGGCGCGCCGGCTCGAGACAATCCACTTCGCTCCGAGCAAGGACGAACAAGATTCGTTTGAGACACTTGACGGCATCTTGGAAGCGAGCGCCCGGGCGAATGGACAGAAGCGTTCTGGCGATATCGTTTCGATGCTGCTGAAGAAGCGCTTCCTGTCCAGTCCATACGCATTCGGGTCCACGTTGGCTGGCTACCGCGCGACCGCCGCTGCGGCTCGGGGGGAGTGGGACGACGAGGACGAATACTACGCCGAGGTCCTGGGCTCTGACCAATCGGATGAGGAGGAGGGCGGAGCCGAACACCCGGAGTTCGACGCGCTGCGCCGGTCCAAATCGACGGACCCGCTCGTGACGGCCACACCGGAGCAGATTGGACGGCTCGTGGACTGGGGTCTCGGCTACCAGTCCAAGCCTGACTCCCGGTTGAAGGCATTGATCGAATGGCTTAACGCGATTTGCAGGCCTGACGGCAAGACTTGGACCAACGAACGCGTGGTCATCTTCACCGAGTACGCCGACACTCTGAACTGGATCGTCGAGAACCTGCGCCAGCGTGGCTACGACGAGACGCGTCTGGCCACGATCGAGGGCTCGATCGGAACCGACGACCGCGAACTGACCCGTGCACGCTTCAACGCCGACCCCAGCCGCGAACCCATCCGCGTACTGGTAGCCACCGACGCCGCCGGCGAGGGCATTGACCTTCAGTCGTACTGCCACCGTTTGGTCAACTTCGACGTCCCCTTCAACCCATCGCGACTGGAACAACGCATCGGCCGTATCGACAGATACGGGCAGACCGAGACTCCCAAGGTGTATCAGTTCCTGCCCGAAAAGTCGGCCGGAACCTACGGGGCGGACATGGACTTCATGCGCCGTATCGCGGAAAAGGTCGCAACAGTCGCCGACGACTTGGGCTCGGTGAATCCGGTGATTGACGCCGACATACAGAACCACTTCGGTCGGATCAAGGTCGCCAAGCACTCCCAGGTGCTCAAGGATGAAGGCAACGCCATCATCAACAAAGCTCTGGCCGGCGACCAGGAGATCAACCGGGCACTTACGGAGCTCGCGAATACCTACGACGTGCAAAAAGGCCGGATGCACCTGACTCCGTTCAATTCACGCCGCGTCATTGACACCGCACTCGCCTTGACCAACCAGCCAATCCTTCTCGAGGAAGGCTCGCAGGACTTTGATGCCGAGGTGTTCCGCGTTCCGGTACTGGGCCGGTCATGGCAAGACGCTGTCAAGGGCCTGGACACCCGCCTTCACCCGGGGGCGTACCGGCCCATCACCTTCGATGATTCCGTGCTTCAAGGCGGATTCGAGGACGTTGTCCACGTGCACCTCGGGCATGGTCTGATGCAGAAATCAGCCCGCATCTTGCGCGCGTCGCTGTTCAGTGCCGAGTCCTCAATCAATCGGGTGACCGCAGTGGTCGTACCGGGCATCGAACAGTCTTGCGTCGCGGCGATCTCCCGTCTGGTTCTAGTTGGGCGAGGTGGACTACGCCTGCATGAGGAAATCTTCGTGACCGGCATCCGTGTCAAGGGTCAGCGACTGGCTGAGTCAAAGGCCGAAGCCTTGCTCGAACAGACTCTCGATACCTCGGATCTCACTCTGGCAGATGAAACTATTCGATCCAGTTTGGCTCAAGAATGGAATGCTGAGAATGGTCGACTGCGTTCCCGTCTAGAAACGGAGATGCGCAAACGCGCGACTAAGCAGCAGGAGTCGGTCACCGCCGATCTGGAGAAGCGCAGGAATGCAGATATCGAACGTGCCACGCAGATCTTTGCCAACTTCCGCCGCAACCTGCAGGAATCCCTGCGTGATCGGCGGGAGAACCAACACGAGCTTGAGGGGATGCTGTTCGACTTCGACCCCCGGCAGGCCGAGCAGTACCGCTTGGATATCCGGTCGATGGAGAATCGTCTGGCCAATCTCGCCGAAGAAGAGGCGCGCGAAATTGCTGCGATCACGGAGCGTTACACCGACATCCGTCCCTTCGTTTCAGCTGCGGCCGTGGTGTTCGCGCTGACCGAACAGGACGCCAAGCAGGGAGAACTGTCATGAAGTCACACGGTACCCAGCGACGCACCAGAGAGCACCGGGACTGGCTCGAACTCGTCGACCGTGACGGCCCGTTCGTTGCAATTCCTGCGATCAAGCGCGTGTGGCCCCAAGGAATGCCCCAGTTGGGAGCGAGTGCGAAGGCTGCATTGCGGGACGCTAAGCCAAACTTTGATCGCGCTTGGGATGACTGGAGCAAGGGCCCTACGGACGACGATGCCGCTGTTGAGTCGTATCGTGGTGCCAGAAACAAGTGGATCGATGCCGTGCTGCGTGACGTCGCCCGCTGGGACGCGCACTTGGTTTGGGACGACGAAGAGCTCGGTGGGAGTCGACCTCGAGGGGCATCCGCAAAACACATGATCGGTGCTAAGGCAGCCGGAAAATTCGTTCGCGAGGGTGTCGCTTCCGCATTGGTGATGGTCTTCGATCCTGTCGATTCGCTGCGGGATCCACTCAATGACGCCTGGACCGCAAGCCCCATCGACCGGATGGACGCGCTCCTGCGCAAGTCCGAGCAAAAAGTCGGTGTGGTCACCGACGGACGTTGGTGGGCAATCATCTGTGCCCAGGACGGAGTCATGACTGCCTCCGGCATTGTCGACGCACAGACGTGGATCGAAGAGTCGGACGTCCGTGATGCCTTCCTTGAGCTCATCTCGCCCCAGCGTCTGGCTGGCGGCAGTGAAAGCGATCGGCTGCCGGAATTGTTCCGCGAGTCGATCACTGCAGCGGAAGACATCACCGTCGCCCTGGGTACCCAGGTACGTCGCGCTGTCGAGCTCTTGGTCACAGCCTTCTCCGAGGAAGCGTTCGAAGCGCGAGAAGCCGGATGGCCCGACCCGCTGCCGGCTGACCGCGTGCTGGTCTACGAGGGCGCAGTTACCGCGATGATGCGTGTGGTGTTCTTGCTATTTGCCGAAGAACGCTCGATGATGCCCCAGTCGCCACTGTTTACTGAGGCCTACGGTGTAAGCGGTCTGCTGGATGACCTGGACAAACGCATACGCGATGAAGGCCCTGAAGCCCTTGACGCAACGCACTACACCTGGCATCGTCTGCTTGCAACGTCCAAGGCGCTGTATGGAGGAGTAACTTCTGAGGACGTTCGACTGCCCGCTTACGGCGGATCGCTCTTCGATCCGGAACGCTTCCTCTTCCTCACTGGTATTGACGAGCGTGGTGCCTTGGCAATTGCAGTCAACGACCGTGTCATGCTCGAAGTCTTGCGAGCTGTACAGTACGCAGTCATTGGTACGGGCAAATCGGCAGAGCGTCGAAGAGTGTCCTTCCGTGACATCGACGTCGAGCAGATCGGCTATATCTATGAAGGCTTGCTGGGGTACACAGCCAAGGACGTAGACGAGGTAACGGTCGGGCTCGTCGGTAAGGACGGAGAAGAACCGGAAATACCGCTTCGGGTACTAGAGGAACTCGTCGAGGCGAACCCAGTCCCTGCAGAGTTCGTGGCCTCGGTCATCGCGTGGGTCAAGAAGAAGCAGCCGGCGGCCACGACGCTGTCGGCTGCTGCCTTGCCGAAATTGCTGGATGCAACGGTTGAGGACGGGGAACGTGCCCTTTTATCTGTGACACGTGATGACGCGCTGCTGGCAAGACTACGACCGTTCCTAGGCATTATTCGCCGCGATCTGCGTGAATGGCCTGTAGTCATCCAGCCAGGCGGACTCGCAGTCGTTGAGACCCCTTCACGAGCAAACTCCGGAGCACACTACACACCGAAGTCGCTGGCCCAGGAAGTCGTACGCTATGCACTCGAACCGCTGGTATTCCAACCCGGTCCGCACCAGACTGCCGACGAATCGCAGTGGAAGCTGCTTGACTCCAATGAAATCCTCGATCTCAAGATTGCCGACATTGCTTGTGGATCAGGGGCTTTCCTTGTGGCTGCCGCCGAGTATCTGGCGGAGAAGGTTATTAATGCTTGGCATGCCGAAGGCATCACTGGTTCCCCACACGAGCTCGAGATAAAGGCTAGGCGGCAGGTCGTTGCTCATTGCCTCTACGGCGCTGACATCAATGGCATGGCGGTGGAGATGTGCAAAATCTCCCTCTGGCTTGTGTCTCTGGATCCGAGGGTTCCGTTCTCCTTCGTTGATGACAAAGTGCTTCACGGGAATTCCCTGCTTGGCATCACTGACCTTCGCCAACTCGAGGCTGGGCATATTGATCCTTCTCGGGTGAAAACGCTTAAAGGGGGAACCCACTACTCTTCGGGCACGCTCTTTGGAGAAGGCTCAGAAGCACAAGGCCTTCACGTGATTGACGTCCAAACGGTGGTCCAGAAGGCTGTCAGACTGCGTCAAGGCTTGGCCAACGTCGTCGACGAGAACGATCCTGCACGCTCGACCAAAACCAAACGAAGGATCTGGGACGAATATCAGGGACTGATCTCGCAGCTTAGCGATTTGGCAGACGGCGTCATCGCTGCTGGGCTGATTGAGGGTGGAAAACCGAGCAAGAAGCTTGACGAACAGTACGTCAACTTGCGGATCGCCGCGGATCGCGCGTTCGCTCCGAACGGGAAGGACGATCGAGCGATGCTTAAGGGCATCATCGACAAAGGGCTGACCCCGTCGGTCGAGACCGACTACGAACGGTGGAAGCCTTTGCACTGGGCTTTGGCTGTACCCGATGTCATGGAGCGGGGAGGATTCGATGCAATCATCGGAAATCCACCATTCTTAGTGGGCAAAAAGATCTCGGGTGTGATCGGCGTTGAACACCGCGCATTTCTGGTTAACCAAATTGCTGGCGGTATTACAGGTAACACCGACCTAGTTGCGTTCTTCTTACTGCGAGCCACGCGTCTACTTACGCAAGCGGGGACTTTAGGTCTGGTGACTGCAAAAGTTATTGCAGAAGGTGACACTCGCGAGGTCGGGCTGGACACGTTGGTCGCGGCAGGATTTAAGATCCAACGCGCTATCCGAAGCGAAGATTGGCCCGCCAAGTCGGCCGCCACAAGGTACTCAGTGATTTGGGGGGGATTCAGCGTCCAAGCAAAAGAACGCGTCTTGGACGGCAAATCAGTCGCCCTTATTACTCCGTCACTTGAAGAGGGTGGGCGAGTGGTCGGGATCCCATTCAAACTTGCTCAGAACAAGGGGCTGAGTTTCAAAGGGTACGATCTCGGTGGGGACGGATTCCAGTTATCCGAGGCAGAAGCCCGGGACATGATTGAAACCGATCCAAGAAACGGAGAAGTGCTATTCAGATACCTCAATGGCAAGGACTTGACTTCAAATCCGGATCTCCAAGGGGAAACGTGGGTAATTAGTTTCGGGACGCGAACGTTGGCTGAGGCGCGCGAATATCGTGCACCATTTGATCGCGTTCGTGATCTTGTATACCCGGTCAGAATGAGAAGTAACCGAAAAGCTCACCGTGACCGATGGTGGATCTATTCCGAAGCTCGTCCATCGTTGACCGAACGACTTGCCGGTTCCAGTGCGGTTATTGGCATCTCGGCTGTGAGCGTCCATGCCGCGCCGATGATTATTCCAGTTGGGGCAATAATGAGCAGCGCGATTGTAGTCATACCGGACAGATCTTTTAGTAATCTGGCGGTCTTGTCATCTTCGGTTCATTCGAATTGGGTGTTGAGGTGGGGTTCTTTGTTGGATCTTCGCGTCCGATACTCGACTACGGATGTGCTTGATACGTTCCCGTTGCCACAAGTGAACGAATCTCTCGATTCGATCGGCAAAGAACTGGATGTCAAGCGCCGTAAAATAATGCTTGAACGGGGACTTGGCGTTACCAAGTTATACAACCTTGTGAACGACCCAGACGTGACCGATCGCGATCAAGATATCAATGAGCTTCGGCAAATGCAGGTGCGAATTGATCACGCGGTGATGAACGCCTATGGCTGGTCCGATATTCCTCTCGAGCACAGTTTTCATGAATACCGTAAAATTTTCCGATGGACTGTTGATCCTAGCGCGCGGGTGCGAATACTTGACCGACTCCTCGAGGAGAACCACCGTCGTGCAGCACTCCAGAGCCAGGAAGTTTCGTTCTCCAGTTCGAAGGACAGTGACGACGAATGACAGTTGAGAATGGGGCCGCCGCTCGGCAGGGGGCGCCCTTCCCGGATTACGAACTGACGAACGCTCCTGATGGATCGTCCTGGACGGATCGCGAGAACCTGAGCGACATCATGGAACGCGAGCTACTTGGCCCCGCTCACGGGGATGACGAACTCTTAGACGCAGTGCCGGACGCTTTGTACCTAGTGGGCCGCATCGCGCCGGCAAAGTTGATAGGCAAGGGCGGAGTGACGCTGGCCGAAGACGCAGAGAATGCTGCTGACGAGGATGTCGTTTCTGCAGGGGAATCTGATCTTGGACGCGGTGTTCCAGCCGTGCAAGAAAGCGAGACAGGCGGCTCGGACGATGAAGGCGCCGAGGACGTTCCACTGCGTCGTGGACTGATGATTCCTGCCTCAATGGGACTGCGTTTTCAGGTCGGTCTCGACGTTGAGAGCGTCGTCATCCGTGCGGAATGGGGTACTTACCGTTCGGAGGAGTCGGATGAGGTCACTGCGTCGGGCAGGCAGAAGCGTAAGTTCCGTCGGACTCAGCATGCCTACCCGGTGTTAGTACCCGTCGGTTCCTTGCAAGCGGGGGAGACTGCAGATTTTCCTTTGGAGGATTCGATCCTCATCCGCGTGGATGTCATGGACTACGAGGGTAAGCGGATTGTAGAAGCCGCGCTGTGCAATGACCGTGAAACCCCTCGACAGATCCCGGTGGACGCTTGGCTCTATCAAACCAAGCTCTACGTTGAGGCCACCACCGACGCGTCCCATAAAGACGTCTTCCTCCCGGTGGCCGATGCCATGGAGGATCCGCATTTGGACAGCGAGCCGGAGCTTGCCCGTCTTCAACTGCAGTACCGGGACCGGCTGGAATTCGGCATCGGTCGAACCTGCTCGGTTGACTGGACTGTGGCCAAAGGGGCACGTCGGGCGACACAGGTTCGGACCACTTGGTTGCCGGTCTCCGAGACGCCGCAGACAAGTGCACTCGACATCGACGGCGTGCTGCTCGACATGACCAAACTCGCGACTGTGGGCGTCCGGGAACTGGGCGCTGGATTGCGTCCAATCGTGGAGGGATACCAATCGTGGTTGGACGGGCAGAAATCGCTTGCCACCGCGTTGCCAGACCACCTTCAGGACGTCGCCGCCGAAGCGATACAGGACGCAGGAGTGGTGGCAAAGCAACTAGAACGTGGGATGGACTTCCTACTCGGCGACGAGAAGGCTCTGCGCTGTTTCCGATTCATGAACCGAGTCATGGCCGACCAACGTATCCAGACCCAAGTCGCCGAACTTCGTGCCTCACACCCCAAACTCAGCCTGAATGCTGCCCATGCCCAAGTGCTCAAGCTAGGCCCCCGCGCACATTCATGGCGCACGTTCCAGCTGGCGTTTGTGTTGATGCAACTCGAAGCTCTGACGAATCCGGAACTCAAGCGTCGTTCTTCCTCGATGGCCAAAGCCGAGCTGTTGTTCTTCCCAACGGGTGGTGGCAAGACCGAGGCTTATCTCGGCCTCGCCGCATTCACGTTTGGGATCCGGCGTCGCCAGGGCGTCATTGACGGTGCAGACGGCCGGATCGACGGCAACACCGGCGTCGCGGTCCTGATGCGCTATACGTTGCGCCTACTGACCGCCCAGCAGTTCCAGCGCGCGACTGCACTGGTGTGTGCAGCTGAGGTTGCCAGACGTAAGGACGAAGCAACATGGGGGACCGAGCCGTTCCGCATTGGCCTGTGGGTCGGCACCGCCGTCTCGCCGAAGCGGTATGACGAGGCGGCCGAACAACTTGCCGAGGCCAACGACGGACGCAAGTACGGTCTAACAGTCCTTCAGCTGCAGCGATGCCCATGGTGCGGGACTCCGATCGAACCCAAGAACGTCAAGGGCGACGATGCCCAGCGAAGAATTCGTGTCTACTGCGGCGACGACTTCGGTGACTGCCCGTTCTCTGAGGGCGCACAGGGCAGCAGTGAAGGACTTCCGGTCCTGACGGTTGACGAGGAAATCTATCGGCTGGCTCCCTCGTTTGTCATTGCGACGGTGGACAAGTTCGCCCGTCTGGCTCGCGAAGGCGAAGCCGCGGCCCTTTTCGGGTACGTACGCAAGTGGTGCGAGCGGCACGGGTACGTGCACGATGACCAACATAAATTCTGCAAGATTGATATCGGGGGCAAACACCCCGCCAGAAATGGTATGCCATCCGCTTCAGTGCGTGCAACGGACAGGTTGCGGCCTCCGGACCTGATTATCCAAGACGAACTGCACCTGATCACCGGAGCCTTGGGCACAGCGGTCGGGGCGTTCGAGCTCGCGGTTGACGTTCTGACAACGTGGAAGGACGCCGCCGGGAACTCGATCCGCCCACTGGTCGTGGCCTCGACCGCGACGGTACGCAACGCAGCCGAGCAGATCAAAGCGCTGTACGGTCGTCGCGTAACAATCTTCCCACCCCAGGTGTTGGACGTCTCGGACACCTACTTCTCTACGGAAGTTCCGGTAACACCAAAAACGCCCGGACGCCGTTACATCGGCATCAGCACCACGGGCGTGAGACTGACCTCGGCTGAGATCGTGGTAGCCAGTACTTTGCTGTCGGCGGGCCAAATACTTATGGATCAGGCGCAAGCGCCAGCGGCGGATAAACCGGTTTCGGCGGACCCCTACATGACCTTGGTGGGCTACTTCAACGCCACCCGCGAATTGGCAGGTATGGCCCGCTACGTTGCAGATGACGTGCAGACAGCGATCAAGAAGCGGCGACCGGGCAAGAATTTCCCGCCTCGATACGGCACTCAGCCGGCGGGTCTAAATGTTGCGGAGCTGACCTCTCGAGTCTCTTCCTCCGACATCACCGGAACTCTTGATCAGATGGGTCTGGCTTTTGACCCACATTGGGACTCCAATGAAGGGAAAAAATTACGAGCTGTCGAGTCCCGGGCCGCGCGTGAGGCCAACAAACGCTTTACCTACCGTGGGCCTGATCCGTACGACGTTGTGCTGGCGACCTCGATGCTCCAAGTGGGTGTTGACGTGACCAGGCTGGGGCTGATGCTGATGATCGGCCAGCCGAAGAATACTGCCGAGTACATTCAGGCTTCCTCTCGCGTGGGACGAGACGCCTCCAGACCCGGGTTGGTGGTCACGCTGGGCAACTGGGCGCGGCCCCGGGACCTAGCACACTTCGAGCAGTTTCGCCACTATCATGAGACCTTCTACTCCCAAGTGGAGCCGCTGTCGGTCACGCCGTACTCTTACACCTCGATCGACAGATCCCTCGATGGAGTACTTGTCAGTGCTGCACGGGTATCGGAGGCAACCCGGGCTGAGGGGCTTTCAAATGAGCGCAGCGCTTGGCGGATCGACGACTCACTAGGCCGTCTCGACCTGTTGATTGATCAGATTGTCGAGCGGGCCAAGATCGCTGGCGGCGAGGAAGCCGCCCACGTGGTTGAGGAACGTCTGAAAAATCGACGTGACCAATGGTCCAAACGACGTGCATTCGTCCAGAAGAAACACCACCAACTGGTGTACGAGAAGATTCCTGAGGGCAAGGACGGCGAGTTCAGCGCTCTGCTACTCTCCCCGGAAAACCAGCGAGCAAACATTGGAATGGCAGACAGCCCGCCGTTCACTGTGGCCAACTCGATGCGCGAGGTACAGCCGGAGATCAATCTGCTCGTCACGCCTAAGAAGGAGAATCTCATGTCCTGGGAACTCCAAGATGCACCGGAGTGGGTACCTGCTCCTAAGCAGGATGGAGAATCTGATGAATGAACCTCTCGAAACTGGCGGGGTCTTGGACCCGGTCGGCGATTTGGAGGCTGACGGTGCTCAATCGGCGACCAAAAATCGAGCCAAGGTGGGCTCCTCGCGGCCCTCGTCTTTGCTGTACACCTATGGACCGGGCGCCACGATGGACCTTCCATCCTTCACGATCATGCCAGCTGGACTTGATGATTGGGAACGAATTTGGGCTCGTAGAGGATCGGTACCCACGGTTCATGCTCCACGGCTGTTGGACGCAGTCAAAGTCCATCTGGGACCGCAGGTTGCCGAGTTACGGCCGTTCCCGTGGGCACCGAAGCCGTCGTCCAATAGTAAGGAAGGCGACGATCTTGGCGTGCCCGCACGCGTGTTTCCGCAATGGCTGCGCTGCACCCATTGCGACATGCTTGCCCCACTTACTCGATTCGCCTACCGCAATACCAACCCCTACCGGCCAGACCAAGCACGGTTCGAGCATGATAAGTGCCCCGGTCGCAAGGGCCGCATATCCAAAAGACCAATGCCGGCTGTCCCTGCCCGCTATTTGCTCGCTTGTCCTGACGGGCATCTAGACGAATTCCCCTACGACTGGTGGGTCCATGAGGGCGTCAAATGCACGGCTGCGGAAGTTCCCAACATGGCGATGCACGACCAATCAGTGGGCAAGGGTGCATCGGCCACGATCGAGTGCGGAGCTTGCGGGCTGAAACGTCCAATGAATCAAGCACAGGGCGAAGCCGGCGCGGCCAAATTACCGCGTTGCCGTGGCCGGCATCCGCACCTCGGTCTCTTCGACAAGGATGGCTGCCCTAACGCCACCAAGCTCATGTTGCTTGGTGCCTCAAACCTTTGGTTCCCCGCCAGCCTCTCTATTGTTGTCATGCCGGAGGTCAGCGCCGAGTCCCAAGAGACGGTTGCCGCTGAGCTCCTCAGAGTCGCAGGGCTCAAGCGGCTTGAAAAGTTTGGTAGTGACCTCGACAAATGGCGTGAGTATCTGGACGATGAGGATTCTCCCCTTGTCGGTCTTTCGGATACTGATATAGCTGCCGCGATCGCCCGTCTGTTAGAGCCGCCGCCATCGGAGGAGGAACTAGCCGAGCAGCGACGCAATTTCGATCCGATCTCCCTGCTCGTTCCGGAATGGAACTTCCTGCTGCGAGATCCCCTCGGCAAGTTGCACAAGGCCGACGAGAAAAGTGGTCTCGTCCTGTCTCCACCACTCGGAGGAATCCATCCCGGTCTATCTGCCAAGCACGTCACCCGTGTCATGGCCATTGACAAGCTGCGCAAGGTCAATGCGGTCCTCGGCTTTACTCGTATCGATGAGATGGAACGAGCCAACGACATCGGCCAGCGTCTAGTCCATTTGAGCCGAAGCGGTCGGCCGAAATGGACGGTGGCCACCGAAGATCGTGGCGAAGGGATCTACCTGCAGCTTGATGAGCAAGCTGTCGCTTCCTGGGAAACGAAGATCGAGGTCACCGACCTGTGGGAAGCCCATCGCGCTGCGCATGAACGGAACTTCCTCGCACGATTCTCTGACACAGCGAAGGACGTTGATCCTGAGAGTCGGTTCCGCCCGGCTAGGTACTGGCTGATGCACACGCTCGCCCATGTGCTTATCCGTGAGATGGCTATGTATGCCGGATACTCGGCTGCCTCGCTATCCGAACGAATCTATGCGTGGAAGCCCGAAGGGGAACGGCCTGCTGCGGCCGGACTTCTGATCGTGACGACAGCATCGGACTCCGACGGCACGCTCGGCGGGCTGGTCCAGCTGAGCGCTCGGGACAATCTCGAACGCGTGATGAGCAGGGCACTTGAACGAGCTCTTCGTTGCTCGTCGGACCCAGTGTGCGCGCACCGGATCCCTAAGGATCCCGAAGAGTTCCTGCACGGGGCTGCTTGCCACACCTGTGCCATGGCGTCCGAGACCTCTTGTGAGCGGGCCAACCGCTTCCTCGACCGCAGGTTTCTTGTCGATCTCCCCGGGTCGGTGGGACTTGGCTTCTTCAACTGAAGGACCTATGGCGAGGACAGATGCCTTCCGGAAGCTCGGTGTCCTGCTCACGGGGACCGAGGCTGGCCTAGTTGCCGAGGCGCTTGAGGATGGAGAAAGCCTGACTTCGGCAGTCGGAGCGATCGACGTCGCCAAGCGCCCAGACGTTTCCCGAATTCTTGGTGCAGCAGGTCTGCGCTTTGAAGGTAGCCTCGTCGCGGCGGTCTTGCGGGGGATCGAAGGTGCGAGGTCCACGACACGCGCGGTGGACACATTGTGGACGTCGCCGGGGCACGTTTTCGGATCGGGTGCCTTGACGACGTCCTTGGTCTCGATGGTCGATAACGCTCGGCGATCTGTAGTGTGTTCGACCTTCAACTTTCAGAAGACCTCCGGAATGTGGACGGCGCTCCACCACGCCGCGAAACGACCTGCTGTCTTAGCCCGCATCTACATCGATGCGGAAGCTAACGCCGGTGAACGAGGTCCTAGCGCTGATGAAGTCGCAACGTGGCTATCGCCGGGAGTTGTGCTCCGAACGAAAAAGTTCGGTGGAAAATCAGTCCGCAACCACGCGAAGTTTGTATCAATTGATCACCGTTTCCTAGTCATTACAAGCGCAAACTTCAGCTGGAGCGCCGAATACGGCAACATCGAACTTGGCGTTGTCATTGATGATGAACATCTGGCCGAGCGCATTGAAAATGAACTGCGCGCGGCCGAACCACACCTCTATGAACGCCTGAACGGGGCCTAGAAATGGAATCACATACTCGGAGTCCTCGGGAACTCTTTGAGGGTAAGGAACACTACGAAATCCCGGCATTTCAGCGACCTTACGTCTGGAACGAAGAAGATCAATGGGCGCCACTTTGGGACGACGTACTTCGTGTTGCCGAAGGTTTTGTCGTTGCCAAACTCGAAGATGAAGACGCTGACCCCGAAGGACAGCATTTTCTAGGTGCGGTAGTATACGAGTCCAAAAAGCCCGTAGCCGGTGATGTCACTCGGCATGATGTAATTGACGGTCAGCAGCGGATGACTACAATCCAGATCCTTCTGGATTCTGTGCACGAAGTCGTTAGCGCGCGGGGTCACGATGACCTGGCCGAATCCCTCGAAGAATTGATCATCAACGGCTCGCCGCGGTTTAAAGGTAAGAAGGAACGCTTCAAACTATGGCCATCTCAGGCTGACCGGAAAGCGTTCGAATTCGCAATGGACTCTAGCGGAGATTGGACCGGGGAGCACCGAATCATTGAAGCCCATCGATTCTTTCTCAACGAAGCTGAGCGATGGATATCAGGTGAACCGGACGAAGACGAAAAATTCCCACCTGGTGATGAAATTTTGCGAGTGGAAGGGCTCAGCTCGACTCTGCAAGACAGATTGTTGCTCGTAGCTATTGACCTTACGGGTCACGATGATGCACAACTGATCTTTGAGACGCTGAATGATCGTGGAACCCCACTGCTCAAAGCGGACTTGATAAAGAATTGGATCTTCCGTGAGGGAGAAAAACTGAAGGCAGACGTCAACCGCTGGGCTGATGAAGTTTGGGCTGAATTTGACGGCGTCTGGTGGCGTGAAGAGATCAGTCAGGGAAGGCTGATATGTAAGAAGGTTTGTCAAGAGTCATAGATGAGCGGCTTCCGGAAAACAGACTTCCGGGAGCCGCTCTCCTCATGCCCCGGCGGTGGCGTCGAGTCTGGTTTGGCAGGTCATGGTCGACGACATGGTCAGACTGATAAACGCGGGTTGGGTACCGCATGACAAGGAATTCGAGTGGAGCGTAACGTGGTCTAAATTCGGGCGTCGGCTTTGGGCCTACCCATAGTCTGTCCTCGTGTTGGCTCCGCATGTTGCCTCGTCCAGGTGCGCCCGTCGGGGCACGTCTTAGGGTCACCGTCCTATCATGGGACGGCCTTCCTGCAGCGGCGCGGCCAAGGACCAGCACCAACCTGCAAGTTCGCGGGCAACGGCGGTCCGCGCCTTCACGGGCATCTTGTGCCGGTCATCGAAGGCCACGGCACGGGCGTGGAGGCGTTGGTTGCCCTGCCGAGCGCGGGCTGCGGTGGCCGGGGACACCAGCTCGAGCTGGCGTAGCTCCTGGACCCCGGGCCTGCGGTACGGGCGTTTGTGCACTGTGGCTGCCTCAACCAGCAGGTGGCGGGCGTAGGTGTTTCCGGCCTTGGTGATCGAACCTTGGGTTCGAGTCTCGCCCGAGGAATGCTCCGAGGGGACCAGCCCCAGATAGGAACCGATAGTGGCGCCAGTGAAGCGGGTCCAGTCCCCGATCTCGGTGGCCAGCCCGAAGGCACCGACGATACTGAATCCCCGTAGGCAGGCCAAGGCATTGATGACCTCGGTATACCGGCAGTTAGCCGCCACCCGGGCGACTTCCTTATCAATGCGCTTCAGCCGCACGGACATGGATTCCTCTTGCGCCAAGGATTCCTGGAAAGCGAACTCCAGTGCCGGGTCATCGAAGTGCTGCTGATGCAGCCATTTCAGGTGTTCGCGGGTCCATCGGGACTTGCCGCCGTGGAAGAGGACGCCGTGTCGCAGCAGGATCGCGTTGACCCGCTGCTTGGCATGAGAGAGATCGATCGAGGCGACGTGTCGTGTCCGCGAAAGGTCCCGCAGTGCTTCCTGTTCAGTGTCTGGGATGGTGACCTTGGTGACTTCACCCAGGGCGAGCATACTTGCTAGGATTTTGGCATCTCGGCGATCCGTCTTAACGCGGTCGCCAGGAGCTCGCAACAGTTTCGAAGGGGCGGCGATCACGCAGTCGATGCCGGCGGCCTGGAAGTGTCGGGCCAATCCGAAGCCTGTGGGCCCGGCCTCGTAGACGACCCGGACCTCGGGGCCGAAGCCCTGTACCCACTCCGAGACGGCCAGAAGGTCGTCCTCGAAACATGAACGGGTCAATTCGCCGGTGTCGATATTCAGTGCGCATCCTACGATGCTGCGGGCATGGACATCGAGCCCGATATAGGTACGCTCGAACATAGCCGGGACCTCCAACCTTCAATGTGGCTCTACCATTCCACCGCGGTTTGGCTGCAAGGCCAAGACCCGAACGCATGGCAAACCACGAAACTTTGAAGCGGAGGTCTCGGCCCCTCTTATATATTGTCTAAACCGTTCGAGAATTGATATTTTCCTGCAGTACTGGCTGATAATGCGCCGGCAAGATGAAGTAAAAATTGAACACTCTTTCCGGATATTCACAGATTACGCTAAGCCCTTAATGACCTCGGTTGCCGATGCCGAAAGACTCCTGCGCGATCTTCGTCGAGATGCTGATACCTATCGAGAGTTCTCGCAGCTGGATGTATCGACTCCAGAAGGACGGTTCTACTCGCGGGTGATTGAACGCCTCGAACTTGCCGTAACCACCCCAGTGTTCCTATGGCTGCTTTCAACGAACCACGGAATTCCTGCTGAGCAAAGGAAAATTGGGCTTGAAGCGTTCGAAAGCTGGGCCATTCGACGAATGATATTGCGGTTGCCGACCAAAGACATGAACAAATTTGCGATTGCGATTCTTAAGATGTTGGATTTCGGTTCACCGGGAACTGCTGGACACCAGTTAGTCAGTTACTTGTCGGAGCAGAGTGCGGAAACGCGCGTTTGGCCTCTGGATTTTGACATGCATAATCAACTTCCTTCAAAACGGGTCTACGGGAATATTCGTCAGGACCGACTCCGCGTAATTCTTGGTGCCGTGGAGCAACATTTGCGAGGGAAGAGCTCCAAATATGAGGCAGTTGATTTACCGAGCAAACTCGAAATTGAACATGTCATGCCTCGTGGATGGCGGAATTACTGGGATGCCGAGCCAAAGCTGGGTCAGGAAGCAGCTGCTGATCGCGATGCGTTGGTAAATACCATCGGCAATT
The DNA here is from genome assembly GCF_019285735.1 of Paeniglutamicibacter sp. Y32M11. Lineage (GTDB taxonomy): Bacteria > Actinomycetota > Actinomycetes > Actinomycetales > Micrococcaceae > Paeniglutamicibacter. Next base: position 1,206,723 of record NZ_CP079107.1, read on the forward strand.
TGACGCTTGTTACCAAGTCACTGAATGGATCGCTGTCAAATCGGCCATGGACAGACGAAGAAGCAAGCCAGCTTCGCGAAGGCGGTTTGCCCGGAACCGGAAAACGAACGCTGCTTGACCAGTTCAGCCTGCTCGTTCTGAACAAGGAAATTTTGGTCAATCACCCGGTCCGGTGGACTGAGGAGAATATTAGGGACCGTTCGGCAGAGATAATTGCCAATATCTGTGACGTGTGGCCCGGGCCCGACTTGGTCGCACAAAGTCGACCGTAATGGTGATTCGCCAAGATTAGAAACGACTTACGCGGATTCGGTTATTACAAAAATACTTGTGAATAAGGAGAAAATATAAATGGATCCAGTTAATGAGTGGGACTGGGCGGATGTTTTATCCCTTGTAGTCACCTTCCTAACCGGAGTGGGCGTATTCGCCATCGTCTGGCAAATAATAGGTGAGCGAAGTGCCCGGCATCGTGAATTCGAGAATATGTATGTGCAACGGTACTGGGATATTGCTGGGCGCCTGCCTGTTCGATTCGTCCAAGGTCATGAAAAATATTCGATGGGTAAGTCTGAGAGAATAGCCATGCGCGAATATCTTATTTTATGCGAAGACGAGTTAGATTTGCGCAAAGAAGGTTACATAACCGATAGAACATGGGAGATTTGGAAGTCAGGCATTATTGGAACAATCCACGACCCAAAAGTGAAGACAGTTATCAACGAATTTCCCTCGACTAGATTAGTAAATATTCGTGACCTAATGAATATTTCAAATGGAAATAGCGATCCCCTCAATAGAACTAAAATTCGTAGGTGGTGGAATGGCCTTCGGTGATCATGCCGCATCGATGATCCTGTACTAGTCGCACCTCAGTCTGGTTCGCTCGGAAGCGGAATAAGCCTCACAAGCCTGCCGTTTTCTATAATAGATAGCGGCAAGCCTGCGGCTGACTGTCAGACTTGAACAACATGGGCCGGGCTTGACTCGGACGTTTTCTGACCTGCCAAGAAGCCAAGAAGTAGTGTCATGAAGCGGGCCGTCATTAAGCGGCTCTCCGACTTTCGACGTGGTGACCGGGTGTTCAGCACGGCCGGAGGCGTGCCGTGTATAACAATATCCTCCATCGGTAATTCTCGTGATTGACGTAGCCGCGGCCAATTCTTTTCATGTTCTTGGCAGTGAGGTTGGCAGCCTCGCTGCGGGCGTTGGTGAGCCGAGTCAGGCAGAAGGTTTCCAGTTCCGTTTTCCAAGCCGTGAGTGTCCGGAAAAGTGACTTGGCTTCGTGCATGCTGGTGGCCTTCACGGAGGCTTGGAGCTTTTCCCAAGCCGTAGCGAACGAGTCCCGGTCACGAGTTTTTAGAAGGTCTCGGACGTGTTCCTTGATGGCATAGACGACCCCGAGCTCTGCATCCGATGCCAGAACATCTCGGAGTCGATCGGTCTGCTTGTTGGAGAGTTTCTCGATGTTGCAGGCCAGCAGCTTCCGGTACCTGTAGGCCGGGTCGATCATCTTCCCGCGGCGGTCATTGAGGTCATGTGAACGGCGTCGGCGTACCGCGTTGATCATCTGGTTCGCTCTTTGGATGATGTGGAAATGGTCAACAGAAATCCGCACCTCAGGCAAAGAATCACGGATGGCCTTCCGAAATTCTGCGGACATATCCATGGCCACGTACTCGATATTCCGCTTCCACGACGCCGGACGTTGAGCCATCCAGGTAGTCACTGCCTTGCCACGGCGCCCGTCCACCACATCAAGGATCGTTCCGGTGCTCAGGTCCGTGAATACAATTGACCACGGCTCGACCCGCATCATCTTGCCCGTGGTTCCCAGCACGAAACGCACCCTACGGAAACGGTGTTCATCCACGCCCAGCTGGCGCACGAGACGCTGGTCTACGTCTAGGACGATTTGTTCGGTGACTAGGAGCTTGCGCATGACGGTCGGCCAGGAAACGCGGTGGGCTCTGGCGATGCCGGTGATAGCGCGTAGCTCGTGGATGGCCGCTTCAACGATTTCACCCACCAGCCGGGTGGTCAGTCTGGACCGCAACGGAATCTGGTCGGTGACCTGCACGAAGGTCCGCTTGGGACAGGCATCCTCCAGACAGACCAGCCGGCGTTTCTTCACCATCACTTCCAGGCCCTGGCCACCACAGGCTATGTCCTTGACCCGGTGCACGGGTCTGGCCTGGATCCGGCGGGAGAATACTCCGCATTCAGGGCATGGCGCTTCAGGGTTGAGGGGCTCAACCAGCACCGAGCGGGAATCACCAGTTCCTTCAACGCTCAGCACCACATGGTCATCAAGATTAAACAGAGTCGACGCAGCATCAACTGCGCCCGTATTGTTAAACACGGCTCGTAGTCCTTGGTTTTATGAATGTCTAGACAACACCCATAATTCCGTAGGGCTGCGAGCCTTACTCATTTGATGACACCACGCTCAAAGTCCGAGAGCCCATTAAGCGTAGTTAATGACGAAAAGGTGCCCTGATCTGGGAAAATGTAGTTTCTACACAACATTGCACTACAGTGCAAGAAGCACCCTTTCGATGCTTAATGATACCCACGTTTCCCCTTCCCTTCCCTTCCCTTCCTGCAGCTTTGACCAGCCAGTCGCTGATTTCCCGGCCGGCTTGAACGTCCTGACCTCGTTCCTGGATGCGACCGGTTTCGGACCAGTGTGTGAAGACCGTTTCTCCCAGTTCGTTCTCGACCAAGCCACCCACCGGCCCGGACGAATGGTCGGATCCCTCGGATCCCTCGCTCTCATGCTCGCCGGCAGCGAACACGTCTCGGACCTCGATGTCTTACGCTGTAAACTGGAGTTTGAAACTGCCCACTGACGGCAGGAATATTGACCGGCCGAACGGCACGCCGCGCTGATGGCTACCGGTGCTCTGAAACCTTTTGCAGGTAGTTAGCTCATCGGCAGGGTCCCCTTCCCTGATTGCGTTTGGAGCAGCCGGATCAATTCACCACTGGTCTTGCAGACATGCGCGTGATGCAACAACCGATCCACGGTGGCAGGCAGTACCCAAAGTCTTGGGCATCAGTTGGTCAAAGCCATCTGAAAGTGGCCGTCAATCACCTGGAACAGCAGCCTGGCTGATGAGGGGCCAGTGGCGGAAGCTCGGGACCCATTCGGCAGCGGTCTACAATGGCCGCGCCCGCGCCCAGGTGTCGGAGCCGGTGATCGAGCTGGTTTCCCGGGCGGCCGCCCGGGATTCCCAAGGCGCAGCTTGCCAGAGACTACGGGCGCTACCGGGAAACGGTGTACCAGTGCGTCCGCCGCGGACACACTTGGTCCGGCCCGGCCCGGCCGAAAGATCCCGTCTGGAGGCGTGGGGAGCGGTACCGATTCACGGGGGCGATCATTGACATGAGATCAATCGCTTTAGCCCTTCTCTGGCACATTCGCGGTTCAATTAATCGATGATGGGCACAGATGGGAAGCTGCCCCAATTGTCCAACGCCGTGCCAAGCCAGAGGCCGCCGGTACCAGACTGACCGCGAGTGCTAGCAATGAGAAGGACGGCTCCACGGAGAACACGTATAAGGAGCCCGCCGAGATCAAGCTGTTGGTGGAGATCGCAATGCACTGGGACCCAGAGGGCTGTTCCGAATTGGGGTTCGTGAAGGCGGGCCAAGGGAGTCCATGGCTGACGACGTCCTCTAGGGATCCCCGGCTCGGGTTGATTTATCAGATCAGATCAGCCGCGCAGAACAAGCGGCCTATTTTCTGCTCATGAGTCCGGAAATACCCGTGACGAACAGGCCCAGAAGTCCCCACGATAGTAGCTTGATCATCGTAAGCAGAACGAGCAGCCACGGTGTTGTGCTGGCCTGCCACGCAGTGGATTGGCCGGCGTCCAAGGGAGAGAGGACGACGTCCATTGCGTATAGCGGAGCAATCAAACTTGGATATGCCGGGGGCGCGGGGTCAGATGCTGCAGTTGTGATTAGTTGCTCGCTAGCTGAGCCGGCTCCCGCTTTCCCCTCTGAGGAGTTGGCCGGAACTTCCTCGGCTCCTGAAACCACTACGGCTGAAAGCGCTGTACTTCTGTCAGTTGGCGTAAATGCCTCGGTATTCAGCCCGACGAGAATCGCCGATAAAAGCCAAAGCATTGCCAGCCATCCGATTGCGGCTACGGAATAGTAGCCATGGCCTATCGTCCATTTCGTAACTCGACGCCAGATGGTTCGCGAGAACCAATCGCTTCCGCCGGCCAGCCTTCGATCCGTGGACTCGAACCTTAGCCGACGACCTTCGGATTCACGCCCATCAGCCTCGAAGGCTTTTGCGACCTCCAACCAAGGCTGCGACTGAAAGACCACCCGATCCATTTTCCGTTCGCTGCCCGGGACGCGGTCAGCTGCATCTTGGCCCAGCCAGTCCCTCGCCGCCGTCCACGTGTGGAATGGGGGTCCAGAAACGTTGGAGAATGTCACACTGGTGGTGTTCCTGACGGTCGGCATTCTCACGGCTTCAGCGGAGGTTGATTCGTTGTTAGCGAGATTGAGGTGGGTAATCGTGGAGCCCCCTAAATCCAAGTCTCCTCGCCAAGATGTTTCACCACGAATCTCAAGGTGCTGAATAACCGCTTCCCGAGCTTGAAACGACGGCATTTTGGGGACCCGCGGTGTCTTCCGGGGTCTCCTGCTGTCAGGACGAGTGCACGGTTGGGTTTCCTGCACCGGCACGGAAGGCGCGGTGCCTCCGAGTTCGATGCGGGATGCTTCTGCGCCGTTCAGAACAATATTTCCCTGCAGATTCGTGTCGCCGTCGATGCGCAGATGTTGGAAACTGGCACCCTCGGCCAGGAAGCTGGCATCCAATGCCCGGAACCTGGTACCCGCTGGACGAAGGAGAGCGAGTGAAGAGCCGCCACTAATCGAGAACGTTCCCAGAATAGTCGCCCGGTCCGCGAGAATTCCACCCGGATCTATGATCGCTCCACTCATGGAAACACCTCGCTCGATGTGGGCCCTAGACAAGACCAAGGCAGCAATTTTCGTTGCTTTAGGTGGTTTATGTGACGACTGTTCAGTCTGCACATTAAGGGTGCCATCGATGCGTGCACCCTCCAGATTGACAACGCCTAGGAATGTTCCACCATCCAAGTTGACTCTTGAAAAGGAGGATCCCGTGGCGCCTACACAATCGTTGCCTATCTTATTGATGCTTGCACCGACCAAGGAAAGGTCCTTCATCTTGGCATCGTGAAGATAAAGCCCCCCCGCCTCGATATTGGTGAGTATCGCGTCGTTGCCTACCTCGATTCCATTCAGATCGATTTGGCATCCGGATTTAGCCCATGCTGCAGAACATGCGGCACCTTCCATGCGAAGCTGGCCGCCGACCCGTGCGCCTCGGATTCGAATACTACAAGTCGTCTTCAGCCCACCCATATATAAAACTCCTCCGACCGAGAGGGTGTCCATCACGATCGCATGTTTTTCGCATGGGGTGTCCGGTGTTGAATCACAAGGTACTTGGACCCTCGTATTGGCGAGCTCGAGATACCCGCCGATCCTTCCGCCTACGAGGTCTATTGCGCCAGTTACATCCATGTTGCCCATATCCGCAATCCCTCGCACCTCGAGCATACGGGCGTCGAGGGCTCTTCGTTCGATCTGCGAATTTTCGGCAACAGGTGTACCAGAGGCTTCACCACCGAAAGCCTGGGAATCCGACGTGGCTTCCTGGACGCGGCCCAGAATGTGGGTACTTGTCAAGTCCAATTCCCCACAAGAAAGACCGCTAGCTAGCACTGCGCCTTCCACTCGACAGTTGTGAATGATCAGTCTCTTGCTAAGTTCCGCATGTACCAGCAGCACATCAGTTTTGACCACAGAATTGTAAATATGAAATTCAGTTCCTTGGAAGGACTCCAACCATAGGCTTCCTTCGATTCGCACACCGTTGAACCGAATGGGGAAGCTGAGGGAAGCAAAATCAAGGTCGAGAGTTCCGACAATTCGGACCCCGCTTAGTTCCAGTCCCCGCGGATCGGGAGTGCCTGGGAATCCAAGCAGTGCCTCTCGTAGAACCCTGGCCTCAAGGCTCGGCACGGAGTCCGCATTGCTGGAGGCCCATTCAAGTCGAGCGTCAGCATCCAGATCTTGCTCTACAGCGAAATCCAGTGGTACCCCCGAGCATAGGGCGTCGTTGATTCTCGCTGGCCAGTCAATCGAAATCGTAGTAGCCACTTCTTCTATAAAATCACTAGTCACGGGTTGATCATATGTTCAATTGGGTGCAAATAATGGCTCATTACGCCTTGAAGGCAAGAGCCTTGTCTGTTGCCGTTGCAATGGTTTTTATTCGACACTTCGAGTAGGTGGTTGGCCGGGTCGCCCAGGAGTCACCAGCTTCGCTTCGGAAGGCCATGAATTTGGCGTTGGTTGGTCAGAGATGCAAATGGTGTCAAATATTGTTTAGGGTCAGAGTTCCACTTTGGGACGCACCAGCACGGTGCCGACGAACTAAAAAATGAAATTGATGCCATGCGCCATCCGTATCGCCCATTTGTTCCCCCTGTCCTGTTCTCAACAATCGATCCTTTCCTTCAACTTCGACCCGCCGGTTGCCGCGTCGAAGTTGAAGCAATGTGAAGCGCTGAATTTCCGGGATGTCTGTGGAGTCCGACGCTTCGTGGTGGCGTTCCTCGATCGCTGTATGACGTAACCCGCACGTAAGCCCGATTCCATCAGTCCGAAACCATTGCCACGGTTCCATCGAAGCTGCGCCTAGCATCCTCGTCGTCGGCAACAAACGACAAAGGATGATCCCTCCAAAAAACCGCCAAAGAACGTCGAAGGCCGCATTCCAGCGACGAAAAAATGTCGCAATAAGGTGTCGCAGGGCAGCTGGGGGACCCCGTCGACCTATGATTTTGAGGAAATATTTGGTTCCTTTTCAGCGATTTTACAAGAATTTTCTCGGCAATTCCCTCTATCTCAAAGCTGCAGCACATTCACTGGATACTTCAAGTATCTGCAATCAGTTTCAGGGCTGACAGCTGTTTTGTCCGAAAGATTCCACGAGTCGGTCTGCGATTTGGTCCGTTTGCTTGATAGCGGGTATGGGGCATCTCCGAAGTTGGTACCACCTCCCGGAAGCATGCCTGCCACGTGGAAATGAAGGTGTGCAATGGCTTGATATGCCGCAGTTCCGAGATTCTGCAGACGGCAATTCCTGGCCGTTCGTACGCTTCGCCCATGGCGGCTGTCGCTGTAGCCGCTGCAGCTACGAGGGCATGACGTTCCTCTTTGGTTCCTTCTAGCAGTGTTTGGCAGTGACGGGTGGGGATAACGAAGCGATGGCTGATACCTCGTTAGTCCCCCCATTACGAGTACCGCGACGAGATTCGTGCGGCAGAGGATCGTTTGCCACTCAGGCAGTCGCAGAATGAACTTGGATCGTCATTGGGCAGTTTGACGCTGCTATCTGTCATGAGGTCACCAGCGAGGTCAGGCACGCTTGGAATTCTGGCAGGTTGATTATTGCTGCTCGTCAGGGCGGATGACGATGCGTAGTTCGCAGCGAATCCGACTTCCTGGAAATTTGAACTGTTTCGAAAGTTGACTTTTTGGTGCTCGGATGTCGCAGTGGCGGCCTAACACTGCAAGACACACGTCATCATCGGCACGCTCATCGTGTCCTGTTTCGGTAATTGCATGGCTAGCGGACGCACAGGAAACGGCGCAATAGACGAATTCCAATCGTGCTCTTGCAGTGAAATCGACGACGATTCACCCTGCGGTTCGCTCGATGGCCAAAGGCGCGAGATCTTCACCTATGCAGCGTCGGGACCCACAGCTAGATTCCGGCTCACTGCGCGATCGCGCCGTCACTGCGCCGAATCCGTTAACCCGGTAGGCTGGTCTATGTATGGTTTGCAATTTCGCATGACCAGCACAGAAACAAGACGAAATATCCGCGCACCTCGCGCACCTGACTCACCGGAATGACAATTGCGGTCCTCGGTAGTGGCTTTCGCTCTTCCTCTATGAAGAGCGCGAGTCTCGATCGAAGACCAGGTTGCACCGTGGTGTTTCCTGTTCGCCGTGTGCTGCGGATATTGATCGAAAGGACACGCCCCATGGAGGGTCCCGAAATTCAGTTCGCCGAGGCAGTGATTGACAACGGCCGTTACGGCAAGCGCGTCATCCGCTTCGAAACCGGCCGTCTGGCCCAGCAGGCCGCAGGTGCGGCCATGGTTTACATCGACGAAGACACCGCACTGCTCTCGGCCACCAGTGCCGGCAAGCACCCGCGCGAAGGCTTCGACTTCTTCCCGCTGACCGTGGACGTCGAGGAGCGTATGTACGCTGCCGGCCGTATCCCGGGCAGCTTCTTCCGCCGCGAAGGTCGCCCGTCGACCGAAGCCATCTTGGCTTGCCGCCTGATGGACCGCCCGCTGCGTCCGGCCTTCGTAAAGGGCCTGCGCAACGAGGTCCAGATCGTGGTCACCGTTTTGGCCATCAACCCGGACGAGCTCTACGACGTGGTGGCCATCAACGCCTCCTCGATGTCGACTCAGCTCTCGGGTCTTCCGTTCTCCGGCCCGATCGGTGGCGTTCGCGTTGCACTGGTTAACGACGGAAACGGTGCCCAGTGGGTTGCCTTCCCGAAGCACAGCCAGCTGGAAAGCTCCGTGTTCAACATGGTTGTTGCCGGCCGCGTTGCAGGCGACGACGTCGCCATCATGATGGTTGAAGCAGAAGCCACCGATAACGCCTGGACCCTCATCAAGGAACAGGGCCACACCGCCCCGACCGAAGAGGTTGTTGCAGAAGGTCTTGAGGCTGCAAAGCCGTTCATCAAGGCCTTGTGCGAGGCTCAGGCAGACTTGGCAGCTCGCGCCGCCAAGCCGACCGTCGAGTTCCCGGTCTTCCGCGACTACGAGGCAGACGCTTACGCAGCTGTAGAGGCCAAGGCCGCTACCAAGCTTGCCGGCATCTACCAGATCGCCGCCAAGCAGGAGCGCGACAACGCAGCCTCGGCCTTCAAGGACGAAGTTGTTGCAGCACTCACCGCCGAGGGCAGCGAATTCGCTTCCCGCGCCGGAGAAATCTCCAAGGCCTTTGGTGCCGTCACCAAGCAGGTTGTGCGCCAGCGCATCCTGACCGAGCAGGTTCGTATGGACGGCCGCGGCCTGTCCGACATCCGTAAGCTCACCGCCGAGGTCGAGGTTCTTCCTCGCGTCCACGGTTCGGCAATCTTCGAGCGCGGCGAAACCCAGATCATGGGCGTCACCACCTTGAACATGCTGAAGATGGAACAGCAGATTGACTCGTTGAGCCCGGTAACGCGCAAGCGCTACATGCACAACTACAACTTCCCGCCGTACTCCACCGGTGAAACCGGCCGCGTGGGTTCGCCCAAGCGCCGCGAAATCGGTCACGGCGCCCTGGCAGAACGCGCTCTCGTGCCGGTACTGCCGTCGCGTGAAGAATTCCCGTACGCCATCCGCCAGGTCTCCGAGGCATTGAGCTCTAACGGCTCAACCTCCATGGGTTCTGTTTGCGCATCGACCCTGTCGCTGCTCAACGCCGGCGTCCCGTTGCGCGCTGCCGTTGCCGGCATCGCCATGGGCTTGGTTTCTGACGAAGTTGACGGTCAGACCCGCTACGCGGCCCTGACCGACATCCTCGGCGCCGAAGATGCCATGGGTGACATGGACTTCAAGGTTGCAGGTACCTCCGAGTTCATCACCGCCATCCAGCTCGACACCAAGCTCGACGGCATCCCTGCCTCGGTCCTGGCCGCCGCGCTGACCCAGGCTCGCGAAGCTCGTCTGCACATCCTCAACGTCCTGAACCAGGCCATTGATACCCCGGATGAGCTCTCCACCTTCGCACCGCGCATCATCTCGGTGAAGATCCCGGTTGACAAGATCGGCGAACTCATCGGCCCGAAGGGCAAGATGATCAACCAGATCCAGGAAGATACCGGAGCGGATATCTCCATCGAGGACGACGGAACCGTCCTCATCGGCGCCACCAACGGAGAGTCGGCAGAAGCCGCACGCTCCGCAGTGAACGCCATCGCCAACCCTCAGGTTCCTGAGATCGGCGAGCGTTACCTCGGCACCGTCGTGAAGCTGACCACCTTCGGTGCGTTCGTTTCGCTGACCCCGGGCAAGGATGGCCTGCTGCACATCTCCGAGCTGCGTAAGCTCGCCGGTGGCAAGCGCGTGGATGACGTTGAAGACGTTGTCTCCGTGGGCCAGAAGCTTCAGGTTGAAATCACCAAGGTTGATGATCGCGGAAAGCTTTCACTCGCCCCGGTGGTTGCTGACGAAGAACTCGTCGAAGCTGCTGAGTAATCAGTTCCTAGTTTTCTAGGCTAAAAAAGTCCCGGCTCACCGAAAGGTGGGCCGGGACTTTTTCTTCGCCCAGAATGGGGGAGTGCGCTGCTAGGAGCGATGCTCAAATGAGAGTCCACTCATAGCTCTGCTACTTCCTCATGGCACTGTGGAAGAATAGATGAATGTGTTTCGCGCTCCACCAGGCGCGGACCACCCAATATTTGGTGGACAGTTAGGAAATGCTCAGTGGCCATGATTCCCCTGCCGCTCGACGGCGTTGGAATATCCCCTGCCTTAGCAGCGGAGCGCGGCGCAGCCGGTGCCCCCGCCCCCATCGAGACGGGCGACCCCACAATCATTCACGGTCAGGTCGGTGGGGCGCTGGTGCGTCGCTCCGTACTGCCCGGTGGCGTACGTGTGTTGACCGAGGCCATGCCCGGTCAACGTTCGGCCACCATTGGTTTCTGGGTCGGCGTTGGATCTCGTGATGAGCAGGAGGGCCAACACGGCTCCACTCACTTCCTTGAACACCTGCTATTCAAGGGCACCAAGCGCCGCACGGCGCTAGAAATTGCCTCGGCCTTTGACGAGGTCGGAGGAGAATCCAACGCCGCCACGGCCAAGGAATCCACCTGCTACTTTGCTCGTGTACTGGATACGGATCTGCCCCTGGCCATCGACGTCATCGCCGACATGGTCACCTCCGCGGTACTCGATCCCAACGAACTCGAGCAGGAACGCGACGTGATTCTCGAAGAGATCGCCATGGACGCGGATGATGCCGGCGACGTCGCGCACGAGCGCTTCGTCGAAGCCGTTCTGGGAGAACACGCCCTGGGCCGTCCGATCGGCGGTACCCCCGAGGCCATCACCGGAATCGGCCGCGACGCCGTCTGGGAGCACTACCAGCGCTTCTACACCCCCGATGAACTGGTCATCACCGCCGCCGGGTCCTTGGACCACGACGAGGTTTGTGCCCAGGTCCTTGAGGCCCTGCGCACCGCGGGCTGGGATCTGACCGAAGGTGCCTCACCGGTACCGCGTCGCTCCACCGTCCCGGTGGAGATCACCGGGGTGCAGCGCATCGACGTGATTCGTCGCCCCGTAGAGCAGGTCAACATCATCATGGGTTGCCCCGGCATCGTGGCCACCGATGAGCGTCGCCACGTGATGAGCGTGCTGAACGCCGTCCTCGGTGGCGGCATGTCCTCACGCCTCTTCCAAGAAATTCGCGAGAAGCGCGGTCTGGTGTACTCCACCTACTCGTTCTCCGCCGCGTACTCGGACGCCGGCTACTTCGGAATGTATGCAGGTTGCGCACCGGCGAAGACCGAACGCGTCATCAAGCTGCTCGGCGAAGAGTTGGACAAGCTGGCGGCAGACGGCATCACCGACGAGGAGCTGCGCAAGGCCGTTGGCCAGCTCTCCGGCGGACTGGTACTGGCCCTGGAAGATCCGGGATCGCGCATGTCGCGCCTGGGTCGCGCCGAGCTGGTCACCGGTGTCTTCCACGACATTGATGAGTCGCTTGACCGCGTTAAGGCTGTCACCCCGGCGCAGGTGCAGGAACTGGCGGCACTGTTGGCCGCCCGTCCACGCACCATCACCGTGGTGGGCCCGTTTGATAAGCCGTCCGACTTCGGAATGTAGGCTTTTCGGCCTCTGGTCAAAAGGACCGTTTTTTGCTTCGTTGGAAGCAAAAAACGGTCCTTTTCTCAATTTCCAGGAACTTTCAGTATTTTCCTAGATTCCTTGAAACAAGGATTTTGACCATAGCTTCGTGGTCAGAATCGGGACGTGACTTCGGGGCCCGGTGGATGCTGTTGAGGCCGAACACCGCGAACAGGATATGCCATGACGGTGCGGATGTTGCAGGGCTATGTCGCCACCGTTTGATCGAGTCGAAGTCCCGCAGAAGGCACGCAAAAAGGGACAAATTTAATTTGGAAACAGAAATTGCGGTCCGGCGGATGAGATAGTTTTAAATGTGATTGCGCGGCTAAAACAGGCCATTTACGGTTAGCTACAAGTAATCCCTAGTAGACTGCAACTTGTCCCAGAGCCTTCCAAGGAGTACTTCATGCTGAACCCACTCGACCTCGGCGCGACCTCGTCCCCGCAGGTAGGAAATCCACTTGAGCTCGAGCCGCCGAAACCCATAGTAGAGGTTGTGGTTCACGCCCCGGAGAAGGTCGGCGGCATGATCCTGGTGGATGCCGACGCACAGCAGAAGCACGCCGAGACTGCCAAAACTTTTCTTGATGACCTGCTCGCTACGCCGCTCCAGAGCCCGGAGTTTCAGACCAAGCTAGCGCAGCTGACCCGTCTGGGCGAGGGCACGATGCAGCAGGCAAGCTCCGCGTCCAACCGCATGTTGAAGAGGCCTGCCGCCGCGCTCGCAGCCACCGGCGCCGACCCTGCATCACGTACCGGCAACACTCTGGCCGAACTGCGACAGATCGTCACCGAGCTAGACCCCAAGCGCCATGATTTGACCGGTGCGAAGCGCATTTTGCGGTTCCTTCCCGGAGGTAACGCCATCCAGCGATACTTCATGAGGTACGAGTCGGCTCAGGAACAACTTGACGCCATCACCAAGGCACTTAAGGGTGGCCAGGATGATCTCCGTCAGGACAACGCCGCCATCCAGACCGAACGCGATGCGCTCTGGGCAGCAATGGGGCAGTTGGCGAACTACGCCGTGCTCGCGAGCCATCTTGGAAACGGTTTGGAGCAGCGGATCGTTGAGCTGCGCAATACGGGCAAAGCGGACGATGCCACAACACTCGAAGCAGATGCCCTCTTCTACGTTCGCCAGCGCCACCAAGACCTCTTGACCCAGATGGCGGTATCCATCCAAGGCTACCTAGCTCTTGATGTGGTCAAGAAGAACAACTCCGAGCTGATCAAGGGTGTGGATCGGGCGCTGGACACCACTCTCGCGGCGCTTCGGGTAGCGGTGATCGTTGCGCAGGCTCTGGCTCAGCAAAAGATCGTGCTGGCGCAAATTGATGCACTCAATTCAACTACCTCGGACTTGATCGTCTCGACCTCGGAACTCCTTCGCTCCCAGGGCGCAGCAATTCACAAGACTTCTGCCCAGGCCTCGATTGACTCCACCAAGTTGCAAGAAGCATTCGATAATGTTTTCCAGGCCATGGACGAGATCGATAGGTTCAAGGTCGAAGCAGCACAGTCAATGAAACAGACGGTGCAGGTCCTTGAAGGTCAGATGGGGCAGGCTCGACTTCAGCTGGAGCGGAGTCATGCCTTTGACGCCGCTACTACGCACCCACGGGGCGCATAATGCTGTCGCGCTTCACTCGAGGCAACATCCTCAAAGTGGTTCTTGCCTTCGTGTTTTGGCTTCTCTCAGCTTTTTACGTGCTCATCATCGGCATGGGCGCCAAGAACAGAAAGGTCATGCTTGAGGGGGCGCTCTACGCTGTCCTCTTTATCGGTGCTTTTTCTCTTCCCAATGGCAGCGGCGCCATGCTCGGTCTCGGATCCATGGTCTTGTCGGCCGTGCGGTCCTACATGCTTCGCGATCTCTGGCTTCCCAGGCGGGTTCGGAAACTGCGCAGTGGCGAGGCCGTCGCGGCTCCAGCGCCAGTGGCCGCACCAGCGACGCCGATCCAGTTCTACCAAGCATCCCCGGCGGCAACGCCGCTCGCGGGAATTTCGAACGAACAGTCGACCGCTCTGACATGGGTGAGCGCGCAGGCCAAGCAGAACAAGCACCGTCTTCCTGCTGATACGTATGTCACCATTCTGGAAACATGCCAGATGCTGGACTCGGTCATCGACGCGGAAGCCCGGCAGCCCTCTGGCGATGCGCGCTTCGAGTATGAACTCGAAGCCATGGTGCGACAGTACCTACCAAATGTTCTTCAGGGATTCTTGGCCGTACCGCCGATTATGGTGGACAACCGGCAACCAAACGGGCGAACCCCCAATGAGGAATTCGTTGAGCAACTTGGTCTGCTTCAGGGACAGGCCGAGACATTGCACTCCACCCGGCACAACCAAACGTCGGCGGACTTGAGCAGCACGGGCAACTTCCTTAGGGAGCGGTTCGGGCATCATCAACCAGGTGGCTTCGACTTCGGGATCAAGTAAGAGAAGACTGACCGAAAGCGCCAGTCTTTCGCGTGCTAACCACGTACCGATCAGCGGGCTTTCCGTCTCTGGTCAAAAGGATCGCTTTTTGCTTCTTGATAAGCAAAAAGCGGTCCTTTTCTCATTTTCCGCGACATTTTCGGTCTTTTGGCACAAAAAGGCGTCCCATCGTCTAGATTCATCTGGATGTAACGCGCGTGTGACTGGGACTTATTGAATTGCGCCTATGATGGGTAAATTGTGAAGCTCATCACTTTCACAATTTATCCACTCGCACAAGACGATATGGGAGCCATGCACATGGACGACCTCGCAACACTCTTCGGAGACATCAGTAGCGTCATCTGGGGACCTTACATGCTGATCCCGTTGCTGCTGGGCACCGGGCTGTACCTGACTTTCCGCCTCGGCGGACTGCAATTCCTCAAACTGGGTGCCGCACTGCGTTTGGGATTGCTCAAACGCAAGGACGCCGGGTCCGAGGGTGACATCTCCCAGTTCCAGGCCTTGACCACGGCGCTGGCCGCAACGGTCGGCACCGGCAACATTGTTGGCGTGGCCACGGCCATCGGCATCGGTGGACCCGGCGCACTGTTCTGGATGTGGGTCACCGGTCTGGTGGGCATGGCAGCCAAGTACTCGGAGGCCTACCTCGGTGTCCGTTTCCGCGGCACCGATGACGCCGGAGAAAAGTCCGGTGGACCGCAGTACTACCTCGAACGTGGCATCCGCGGCCCCTTCGGTAAGTTCCTGGCACTGTTCTTCGCCATCGCAGCAACCATTGCTAGCTTTGGCATTGGCAACATGACCCAGGGCAACTCAATCGCCGCCAACCTGGAGAACTCCTTTAGCGTTCCGACCTGGACCACCGGCCTGGTGCTGACCATCCTGGCCATGGTCGTTCTGGTCGGTGGCATCAAGTCCATCGGTAAGGTCACCGCAGGCTTCGTTCCTGTCATGATCGTCTTCTATGTCACTGCCGCAATCTACATCCTGATCGCCAACGTCGGCCAGGTCCCGGCCGCCATCGGCCAGATCTTCTCCGAGGCCTTCACCGGCACCTCGGCCGTCGGCGGCTTCGCCGGCTCTGCCATCATCATCGCCGTGCAGTTCGGTGTTGCCCGCGGTATCTTCTCCAACGAGTCGGGCATGGGCTCGGCCGCCATCGCCGCTGCCGCAGCACAGACCACGCACCCGGTGCGTCAGGGCTTGGTCTCGATGACCCAGACCTTCATCGACACCATCATCGTGGTCACCTGCACCGGCCTGGTCATCATCACCACCGGTGCCTGGAACTACGTTGACCCGGAAACTGGCGAGCAGATCTCCTCGGCTCTGATGACCGGCCACGCCTTCACCTTCGGCCTGCCCGGCGAATGGGGACACTGGATTGTGACCATCGGTTTGGTCATGTTCGCCTTCTCCACCATCTTGGGCTGGTGCTACTACGGTGAGCGCAACATCGAGCGTCTGATCGGACGCAAGGCGGTCATGCCGTTCCGCGTAGTCTTCTCGCTCGTTGTCTACGTGGGCTGCACCACCCAGCTCACCGCCGTGTGGAACTTCTCGGACATGATGAATGGTTTGATGGCTCTGCCGAACCTCATTGGTCTGTTGATCCTCTCGGGCATGATCGCCCGCGAAACCAAGTGGTACCTCAAGAACGACCCGACCTTGGATGCCACCAAGGACGACATCGAGGCATTCATGAAGGATCGCCCGGGATGGGACGAATGGAAGTCCGGCAACGTTCTGGGCTCCAGCCGTAACCGCAGTGGGACTGTCCCAGTGCGCGAGGCCGATTCGGTATAGCAACAGCTCAACACCCTAGACCCGGGGTCGTCGGCAGCAGTGGAAACTGCTGCCGACGACCCCGGGTTTTCCTTTGCCCGGAATATTGCCTTGGCCTCAAGGGTCCAAGCAGGCAACGGTAGAACTACACTGGGGCGCATGGAATTGACATGGGATGAGCAGCGCCGGGCGTTCACCGAGGCGGCGCTCTGGTTTGAGCGCATCAGCGGCCTGGCTCGTGAGCAGTGGCAAAAACCGGGGCTGGGGGAGTGGGATATCCGCGCGCTGGTGGGCCACACCAGCCGAGCCCTGCTGACCGTTGAGACATATCTGGAGCAGCCTGCCACCAGCATTGAGGTCACGTCCGCGGCCGAGTACTTCCGCGCGGCACGAACGGCTGACGCGGCGGCCGTCGCCGCGCGTGGACATGAAGCGGGCCGGGCCCTGGGCTCCGATCCGGCGGCCACGGTGGCGGAGCTGACCGCCCGAGTGATTCCGTTGCTGGAATCCCGTGACGGAACGGAGCTGATCACCACGATCTTCGGCGGCATGCAATTGTGCGACTACCTGCCCACACGCACCTTCGAATTGACGGTCCACACCACGGATCTTTGTGTTGCACTCGGGGTCATCGCCGAGGTTCCGGATTCCGCGGCGGTGCAGGCGTTGGCAATCGTCTCGGATTTGGCGATCTCCGGAGGGTTGGCGGGGCCGCTTTTGCTGGCCGCCACGGGGCGAGCGAGTTATCCCGCCGGCTTCTCGGTGCTCTGAAGCTAGAACGCCAACGCGCCGCTGGAGTGGCAAGAGGGATCAAAAAAGACCAACGGCCGGGTGTCTCGATTCCTTGATCATCCAGGGGTTCGGGGCACCCGGCCGTTGGCCGGTGAAACTGAATTGGCTAGGCGTTGATACGTGCCTTGCGTTCAGCGTGTTCTTGCGCGACCTTGGCATCGTGCTCGGCCCGAATGGCTGCGTGCTCCGGGTTGCGGCGCAACATCAGGTAGCCAATGCCCAGGGCAACAAACCAGATCGGCGTGAAGATCAGGGCCGCCATGGTGTCCGGTTGGGTGGTCAGCGCCCAGATGATGAAGCCGAAGAAGGCCAGCACCACGTAGGGCATGAAGGTT
The DNA here is from genome assembly GCF_019285735.1 of Paeniglutamicibacter sp. Y32M11. GTDB lineage: Bacteria > Actinomycetota > Actinomycetes > Actinomycetales > Micrococcaceae > Paeniglutamicibacter. The sequence continues at coordinate 1,224,085 of NZ_CP079107.1, forward strand.
CCGCCGGGCATCTTGAACGTGCTGGCTTCGTGCAGCTGCGGGCGGCGACGGCGGTACACGATGTAGCTGATCAGGATGATCGACCAGACGAACATGAAGCACAGTGCCGAGATCGTGGTGACCAGGGTGAAGGCCTCGGCCACGGAGCCCTCCGCGTAGAGCAGTGCCACGCCGGCGAGCAGGAACATGCAGGAGAAGATCAGCGCATTCTTGGGGACCTTGCGGCTAGAGAGCTTGCCGAACCCCTTGGGTGCATCTCCCTCACGGGCCAGTCCGTAGACCATGCGCGAGGTGGAGTAGATGCCGGAGTTGGCGCTTGAGGTCGCCGAGGTGAGCACCACGAAGTTGATAACTCCTGCGGCGCCGACCAGACCGGCCAAAGCGAACATGCCCACAAATGGAGACTCGTCGGCGGTGTAGCTGGTCCAGGGACGGACGGCCATGAGGATGATCAGGGCGCCCACGTAGAAGAGCAGTACACGAATCGGGATGGAGTTGATGGCTCGAGGAAGGTTCTTCTCCGGTGCCTTGGTTTCCGCGGCAGCCGTACCGACCAGCTCGATTCCCACGAAGGCGAACACGGCGATCTGGAAACCGGCAACAAAGCCCATGAAGCCGGTCGGGAACATTCCGCCGTGATCCCACAGGTTGGTGAAGGAAGCTGTAGCACCCTCGGTTTCGAACTGCATGATGATCATGACCAGGCCGACAATGATCAGAGCCATAATGGCAATGATCTTGATCAGTGCGAACCAGAATTCGGTCTCACCAAAGGCGCGAACCGTGGGAAGGTTCAAACCGAGCAGGATCAGGATGCAGAGGATGGCGGGAATCCACAGCGGAAGGTTTGGCCACCAGAAGGCTACGTAGTGGGCAATGGCGACCACGTCGGCGATGCCGGTCACGATCCAGCAGAACCAGTAGGTCCAGCCGGTGAAGAACGAGGCCCACGGGCCCAGGATATCGCCGGCGAAGTCACCGAAGTTCTTGTACTTCAGGTTGCTGAGCAAAAGTTCGCCCATGGCACGCATGACGAAGAAGAGCATGAAGCCGATGATCATGTAAACGAAAATGACCGAGGGGCCGGCTACGGAGATGGTCTTTCCCGAACCCATGAACAGGCCGGTGCCGATGGCGCCGCCGATGGCCATGAGCTGGATGTGGCGGTTTGAGAGGGCCCGCTCGAGCGGCGGGTTATCGCCGGTGGCGATGCCCTCCGGCTCCACGTGGGTGGACTTTTCAGTCATGAAGGATCCTTGAGCAACTAGATGCGAAAGTGTGATGCGTGGTACAACGGTCAAAACCTTACGCCCAACTTCCAAGCATGTGAACGCGGGCACACTAGGCCCGAGGTGAATGCGTTGTGAATCACATGCTTGAGTGCCGGTCGTCGTAGCTGCGCGACCGTGTGTCCCGGTGAACCGTTACGGCATGCTGTGGATGGCGATTCTTTGCTGTGTATCTGCTGGCAGAAGCGGTGAAACTCTTGTTTTTGCTCAAATGGGCGATATATCGTTGAGTATCGCTACACATCGTTCACGATTGATTCGGGAGAGCACAATGCGTAATTCCTATCAGGCCGGTGGATTTACCGGCAACAACTTTGATTCCATGTGGCAGGCGGTCGAGGAGCTGCGTTCACGGTTCGAAAAGCGTCCAGGCACCCGCGCGGGACGAGGCGAAGTGCGCTCGGCCATATTGGCCCTGCTTGCCGAACGCCCGATGCACGGGTATCAGGTCATCCGCGAAATCGAGGAACGGAGCGGAGGCAATTGGAAGCCCAGTGCGGGTTCCGTTTACCCGACACTGCAGCTGCTGGCCGATGAGGGTTTCATCAGTGTCGAGGAAGCCAATGGCCGCAAGATCTACTCGCTCACCGAAGCGGGCAGGGCAGAAGCGGCCGAGATAGGTCCATCGGCGCCGTGGGAAACCATGGCACCGTCACCTAGTTCGGCATTTTCCGCGCTGCCCAAGGCAGGCGTCGAGCTAGCGCAGGCAGCCACCCAGGTGGGTCGCACCGGTTCGCCGGAACAAGTGAAAGAAGCCGTTGCCGTGCTCGATGATGCACGACGCCGACTGTACGCAATCCTCGCCCAGGACTGACACCGGTGCCAGCAGTTTCTCCGGAGCGAATCGACCCGACGCCCAGTGCACGGGCAACTCGTGCCAGGTACCGTCGCATCCTTCGCTTCGCGGCCTGGCACTTGGCGGTCACGTGGCTTTTTGAGCTGGCCTTTCCTCGCATCGGTCTGTCCAAGGTGGCCGAACGCACCCGCACCCAGCGCATGCGACGATTTGCCCAGCGCTTCCACGCCCTCGCGCTGGACTTGGGTGGACTGATGATCAAGGTGGGACAGTTCCTCTCCTCACGCCTCGATGTGCTCCCGCCGGAAATCACCGCCGAACTCGAGGGTTTGCAAGATGAGGTGCCACCCGTACCGTTCCCCGCCATTCGGGCTCTGGCCGAGGCGGAACTGGGTGCGCCGCTGGAGACGGTATTCGCTTGGGTCGAGCAAACACCGATCGCCGCAGCTTCTTTGGGCCAGGCACACAGGGCGCAGCTTCAAGGAATCGATGCCGACGACACCGGGCTTCAAGCCGTCGTTCTCAAGGTCCAGCGACCCGGTATCGAAAAGATTGTTGCGGTGGACCTCGCGGCACTGCGCAAGGTAGCGGGCTGGCTTAGCCACGTGAGCATCGTATCCAAACGTGCGGATATGCCAGCGCTCGTCGAGGAATTCGCGAAGACCAGCCTCGAGGAGATCGATTACCTGCATGAGGCGGCGAATGCCGAGCGGTTTGCCTCCGACTTTGGCCACGATGAGCGGGTAGCTGTGCCACAAATCGTCTGGGAGCGTTCTACCCGCCGCGTGCTCACCCTGCAGGACGTCACGGCCATCAAGATCACCGACGCCCGAGCATTAAAGGCAGCGGGTATCGATCCGGCAGATGTCGCCCCGGTGTTCGCCTCGGTCATGTTTGACCAGCTCTTTAGCAACGGCTTTTTCCACGCAGATCCGCACCCGGGCAACATCTTTGTCACCCCTACTACCGATCCAGCTGCCACGCATCCGTGGACCTTGACGTTCATTGACTTCGGCATGATGGGTGAGGTTGACTCCAGTACCCGCAGCGGCCTGCGCAAACTGTTGATCGCTGCGGCAGCACGTGATGGCAAGGGTTTGGTCCGGGCGATCAGCGAGGTGGGAGTGCTGGTGCCCTCGGCCGACACCGTCGAACTCGAACGGGCCATGACGCACCTGTTTGCCCGATTTGGCGGGAAGGGGTTCGCAGAACTCCGCGAGGTGGATCCCCGCGAGTTCAAGGATTTTGGCGAGGAATTCGGAGACGTGATGCGTTCGCTCCCGTTCCAGTTGCCGGAGAACTTCCTGCTGATCATCCGCGCGATGTCGTTGACCTCCGGGGTATGCAGCTCGCTGAATGACCGGTTTAACCTGTGGGACTCGGTCGAACCCTACGCTGCGCAACTGCTACGGGATGAGCGCGGCAACATCGTGCGCGACGTCGCCCAACAGGTCATCGATGCCGCGTCGGTGGCCCTGGTCTTGCCTCGACGACTTGATGGTTTGCTGACCAAGATCGAGGATGGCTCGCTCTCGGTGGCCAATCCTCGTTTAGAGAAAAAGATGGCGCGCCGTGAGCGCACCGCTCAACGCACCGCCTCCTCATTGGTTTTTGGTGCCTTGCTGATCGCGGGCTCACTGGTGCGTGTTGATGACCTGGTGTTGGGAAACGTTTTGATGCTGGCTTCGGTACTGCCATTGCTGCACGGGCTGTGGGTGGGACGCCGCTCCCGCTGAGAGAAACATGTCGCTGGATGCCGGGGGCGTGCACCGATGGAGCAATCGAACCACAGGCTTTTCTTCTGGGGGTTAATATTAGTTAGGTTTACCTAACCTGCCATTGATATGGTTCTACTGGTTGTTATAGACCATGGCAAGGGCGCAACATCTATCCCGCACCGGGGGCCAAACGACCTATTTTGTCGCCCTAAATCACTCCCGCACCCCTGAGATCGAGATCGAAAATGACGAAGAACCTAGCAGCAACCGAACGCCCCGCGCCCACCCCGATCCCGAACCCCGAGCGAGCACTTCAGGTGTGGGAGGACGGGGTTCAGCTGAACTTCACCTTTGCTGACTGCATGAGCTATCACGGGCCGGGCTACCCGGGCGGGGTATCGCACGCCTTTGCGGCACTCGGGCGGGCACTTCCTGAACTCGCGGCCCGAACCGCTGGTGGCCGTGTTGAGCGCCGCGAGATTCGCGTGCGCACCCCGTTCTCCGGACCCGGTGCCCGGGATACGTTTGAGCTCGTGACTCGCGCTGTCACGGGCGAGCGCTTTGAGGTGCTCCCGGAGCTTGCCCGGCCCGAACGGGGCAATACCTTGGCTCGTTACGTGTTCGAAGTGAGTGCGGGGGAGGTAACTGTCACCTGCGTACTTCGTGATGAGAACATCGTCGCTGACGAGTTCATCGAACTCACCGCGAAGCCCGGCAAAAGCGCCGCGGAGCTCGCCCACCTCGAGGTCCTGAAGATCGAAATGCGCGATCGCATTCTCGGACTAGACCCCGCCATGGTCTACGACCTAGAGGGATGACACCAACGTCCCTCTTGCCCAAGTACATCAATACTTCTCGGGCAAGATAGAGGGCCGACGGAATAAAGGGTTTCACCGGCCGCGGCGCAGAGGCGTGAGCTAGCGGTGAGGCGAGAGATCATGTGCCGCGCTGACGCCTTTGAGGTCCAACAAACGTTTTTGTTGTTCCTTCCGCAGCCGTTAGCCGCCGGCGAAGGGTGGCAAGACGTCCAGAATGTCTTCCGATCCCAACGCACGAGCATGATTCTGTTCGCTGGTGCCATTGACCAGAAAACTGCACCGGGTTAAGACGGTGCCCAGGCTCGTGGCCTTGCGCAGCAGCGGTCCATCGGAGATCGGGGGTGCGGCTGGTTCGCGGGCGGTGAGGATTGCCAAGACGTCGCCGAGAGTGGTGGTTGTGCCCTCACCGATGTTTAGACGTTCCTCGCTGGTGCCGGCGGCCTGGGCGGCCGCGGCGAAGTATCGAATCAGCATTATCCTCCGATGGCGCTCATGGAGCGGTCCGATTGTACAAAGTCCTTTGAACCCAGCCCGGTGTGGTCCATGCCGTGGGCGCGGGGCTTGGCCCACATGGCCGCCCGCCAGCGTTCGGAGATGGCGTGATCATCCGAGCCGTCGCGCAGCAGGGCCAAGAGATCTGTCTCCGTCCGGGAGAAGAGGCAACTCATCACCTTGCCTTCGGCGGTGATGCGAGTGCGTTTGCAATCGGCACAGAACGGTTCGGACACCGAGGCGATGATGCCTACCGAACCAAGGATTTTTTCCGGTTCTTCGTTGGCGGCCACCAAGAAACGCTCGGCGGGTGCACCGTCACGCGGCTTGGTATCGGTGGAGAGACGGAAACGAGTTTCCAGGTAGGCACGCAGGTCCGCGGCGGTGACCATGTTGTTCTTGCGCCACGTGTGGTCAGCATCCAACGGCATCTGTTCAATGAAGCGCAATTCCAGACCGCGCTCCAACGCCCAGGCGAGCAACTCGGGAGCCTGCTCGTCATTAATTCCGCGCATCAACACCGCATTGATCTTCACCGGGGTGAGACCCGCGGCCAACGCCGCATCGATGCCGGCGAACACCGAATCGATGTGGTCACGTCGGGTGAGCTTGGCAAAGGTCTCAGCGTGCAGGGTATCGAGGGAAACATTGATACGAGTCAGTCCGGCCTCGGCGAGCGCTGCAGCCTTTTTGGCCAAGCCCACCCCGTTGGTGGTCAGGGAGATGGGTAGCTCGGGGTGTTCGGCGCGGACGCCTGCAATGATTTGGGCCAGATCCACGCGGACCAGCGGTTCCCCGCCGGTGAGGCGCAGTTCGCGCACTCCCAGATCACGGACGCCGATGCGGACGATCCGGGTGATTTCCTCAAGCGTCAACAGTTTGGATTTAGGTAGCCAGGCGAGCCCGTCGGCGGGCATGCAGTAGGTGCAGCGCAGATTGCACTTATCGATCAGCGAGATGCGCAGGTCGGTGGCCTGCCGGCCAAAGGTGTCGCTGAGTCCGGGGGAGTCTGCGGGTGCCGGTGTCAGGATGGTGGGCATGGGCAGGCTGACGGTGTTCCGTGGTGTATCAGTGTTCGTCGCCATATATTGAGGGTAGTCCACCTTGCTGGGCATTGCCGCTTGTATGGCTTGGCTCTTGGCGGACACCGACACATTTCGTTGGGGCCGAGGAAGCGCACGTCGGTGGCGGTCATTCCAATATTGTGGAAATCAGGCCGCGCGGGTCGCACGGAGCGCGGCCGGTTCGACCCGTCCTTGCCGCTGGCCTTCCGCTTGGCCGAGGTTTTCGGGTGCAGAATCGATGAGCTCTTTGACCCCAGAGGCGATGGCGCGCAGAGCAGCTGATACCCATGACCTCGACGGAAGCATCACCCGGTTATGGGCACAGTTGGCGGCGAGACCATCGGGATCCCACCCTTGTGCGGTCCCGACGCTCTTGTCGGTAGCGCACATCAGAGATTGGATCCGATCGAAACGATACTCCCGGGGGAGAACCTGAGGGCTGACTCCAGCGAGGTCTCCCGCGTTCACGATCGCGTGGCCGGCGATGAAAACCTCGAGCGAGTCCGCCATGCTGACGCGGCACGAACTCCTCCGGGCGGCCCGAGACATGGTTGAGCGACGTGCGCGGCCAGCCCGCAGCGTCAGTGTGGTGACATCGACACTCCCGGTATTAGTTGGAACTGCCGGGATAACCGTTTCCTGAGTTCGGCATGAAGCCTACACTTGCTGCATCAAACGGCCGGCGCATTCCTCGCCGACGGTTCCAATGTGAGGGAAGAAGCGCATCATGGGTGAGCTGCACGTGAACATGAACATCACGATGGACGGGGTGATCCAGGCCAACGGCGGTCCCAGCGACCAGGACGAGGGATTTGAATTCCCGGGATGGGAAGTTCCCTATCGGACGGCCGAGGCCGGTGCACGGATCATTGCCGATGTGCAGCAATCCGATGCCCTATTGCTGGGACGGATCACCTATGAGCTCTTTGCCAGCTATTGGCCGGGGAAAACGGACGACATCGGGGTGGCCTTCGACGCGGTGCCCAAGTACCTGGCTTCCCGAGGCACCCCGGAACACACGTGGGAGAACACCACCCAACTCGTGGATGCCGCCGCAGCACTCCCGGGACTACTGGCCGCACACCGGCAGATCCACACCTGGGGGAGTGCGGACCTGTTGCAGTCGCTCTTCACCGCGAGGCTGGTGGACCGGCTGAATCTGTGGGTGTATCCAGTGGTGCTCGGCACAGGGAAGAAGCTCTTCCCCAACGGGGTGGAAGCCAGCGCCTTCGAGCTGGTGGAACCACCACGAAGCTTTGACACGGGGGTCATGCAAGTGCGCTACCGCTGCCTGAAGCAAACCCCGGCCAGCGAGGCCTAGCCCCTCGTCGCAGCACTGCCACCAATGGGTATCCGTTGCCGGTTGAGCCCTAGGATGGATGCTATGACCTCTCCCTTCCGCCGCAGTGTCGCCGAACACCGGGCTGGCATCAAGGACATTGTCGTAACGGCCTTCAAGAACCCGGGCACCGAGACCCTTGTTCTGGACCGTGCCGTGGGCCGGATACTGGCCGTCCCGTTGACGGCCCCGCGTTCACTGCCGCCCTGGGACAACTCGCAGATGGACGGGTACGCGGTGAACACCGCGGACCTCGGGTCCGAGCCGCTGCGCGTGGTGGCACCCATCGCCGCAGGCGTTGGGGCGCCGACCCTGGAACCCGGCACCGCGGCACCGATCATGACCGGTGCCCCAGTCCCGACCGGAGCCAACACCGTAATCCCCATCGAGGCCGCGAACCCCAACACGTTCCCCAGCGCGGCCGAGACTACCTCCGGCTTCCATGTCCGACTGCCGGCCATGGCCGAGGCCAGCAGCTACATCCGCACCATCGGTAGCGACATCGCGGCCGGGGACCCGGTGCTTGGCGCCGGCACGCTGCTGGGACCCACATCTCTGGGGCTGCTCGCGGGACTGGGGATCGGCGAGGTGACGGTGCTGAGGCGCCCGGAGGTGCTGCTGCTATCCACCGGGGACGAACTGGTGGCACCGGGCGGAGAACTTGCCCCCGGACAGATCCACGACGCCAACACCACCCTGCTGGCCACCGCCTTGGAAGCCGCAGGATGCGCCGTGAGCACCGTCGGGGTCCTTGACGATTCCCCCGAAAGCTTCGTGACGTCCCTCGGCCACGCCTTGGAAGCCGGCGAGCGCGCCTACTCATTGGTGCTCAGCAGCGGGGGGATCTCCCAAGGAGCCTTCGACGTGGTCAAGGAAGTGCTCATCAACCACGGCATCGAATTCGGCTCGGTGGCCATGCAACCGGGAGGGCCGCAGGGAGCCGGGACCCTGGGGTTGCCCGGGCACACACCGGTGGCATTCATTGCCTTCCCCGGCAACCCGGTCAGCGCCTACGTCAGTTACGAGATGTTCCTGCGCCCCGCGCTCGCCGAGATCCTCTCGCTGCCCGAGCGCCAGCAACTGACGGCACGCCTCACCGAAGACGTGACCTCCATGCCCGGCAAGCTACAGGTACGCCGCGGCACCTATGACAATGGCACCTTCACCCCGCTGGGAGGGGCCTCCTCGCACCTGCTCGCCGCCCTGGCCGCCAGCAACTCGTTCATCCTCATCAACGAAGACACCACCGCCCTGCCCGCGGGAAGCGACGTGCAGGCACTGATCATTGGAGACGGCTCATGACCCAGGAACCCACCCCCTCGCTATCCCACGTGCGCTCCGACGGCAGCGCCCACATGGTGGATGTCAGCACCAAGGCCGAGACCAGCCGCGAAGCCACAGCCGAAGCCAGTCTCAAAACCACCCCCGAGGTCCTGGCCTTGATCGCCACCCAAGGAATGCCCAAGGGAGATGCGCTCGCCGTGGCCCGCATTGCCGGGATCATGGGGGCCAAAAAAACCTCCGAACTGATCCCGCTGTGCCATCCCTTGCCGATTTCCAAGGTGGTCATCGACTTCGATCTGTCGTCCACCGATAGCGTGCGGATCATCGCCACGGTCAAGACCCGCGGGGTGACGGGCGTGGAGATGGAAGCACTGACCGCCGTGAGCACCGCGGCCTTGGCCCTCTATGACATGATCAAGGCCGTTGATAAGCATGCGGTGATTACCGACATGCGTGTGCTCGCCAAGTCCGGCGGAAAATCCGGCTCGTGGGATATCACCCCAGAACTACGTCCCAACCCCGAAGGAGAACTGCGCGCATGAGTGCCTGCGAACCCCTGGGTGCCCCTCGTAAGGCAGCCATCCTGATCTCGTCCACCCGTGCCGCACTAGGCATCTATGAGGATGCCAGCGCCCCGGTGATCGCCGACTGGCTTCAGGAACAAAACTTTGATGTCATCCCCGCCATCGTGGTTCCCGACGGTCCCTCCGTCGGAGCGGCGCTGCAGGGTCTGCTGCTGGCACACCCACGGGTCATCATCACCTCCGGCGGCACCGGGCTGACCCCCGATGACACCACCCCGGAAGAAACCGAACCGCTGCTGGATCGTTTGGTGCCCGGCATCATGGAGGCGCTGCGCGCCACCGGCCGGGAAAAGACGCCGCTGGCAGCGCTGAGCCGCGGTCATGCCGGAATCGCCGGGGACACCTTCATCGTGAACCTGCCGGGCTCGCCCTCCGGAGTCATGGACGGACTGACGGTGCTCACACCGATTCTGGAGCACATCTGTGATCAGCTCGAGGGCCGCCATGCCCACCACTAACCAGCCAGCTGGACCCGGGGAAGTAGTGTTTGCCGGGATCAGTGAAACGCCGCTGGCCGTGGATGTTGCCTGGGATGCCGTGGAATCGGATCACACCGGCGCCGTGGTCACCTTCGGTGGCATCGTGCGCAACCACGACGGCGGCCGTGCCGTCACCCAGCTAAACTACAGTGCCCACCCCAGCGCGCCGGCTCGTATGCTGGAGCTGGTCACCGAGGTTGCAGCGCGCCATCCCGGGACCCGGCTCTGGGCCTCACACCGGGTGGGGGAGCTGCACATCGGCGATGCAGCACTGGTGGCAGCCGCTGCCTCCGCCCACCGCGGAGCAGCATTTGATGCCTGCCGCGATCTGGTGGAAACCGTCAAGGCCCACGTTCCGGTCTGGAAGGAACAGTTCTTCGCCGACGGCGAGGTTCAGTGGGTGGGTAGCGCCTAACAATTTTCTTCCCGTCCATGGCCCCAGGAGGCAACGCCTCCTGGGGCCCTGACCGCTGACTCGTGGTCGTCGAAAATCCGCACCGATCGGCGAGTCATCTCCTCACCACGGACTGGCGCCCAGGAACCAGTGCGCTCTAGCCGGGTAAAACCTGCAGGGACAGCGATGTCGGATGATCGGTGGACATATGAATCGTATTTTCGGCCACGATCTTAATCCTGTCGGTCGCAATCGTGCCGCCGGTATTAGAGTTCACATCAAAGCGCGGAAAATTGCTTGATGAAACATCGAGGCGGATGCGGTGGCCCGCGGCAAAGAGATTTGCGGTGGCAGGTGCCGTGACCGTGACGCGATATACCTGATGCGGCTCCATGAGTTCGGGTTCGGTGTAGGAATTGCGGTAACGCACCCGCCGAATTCCTTCCGTGAGATTCATGGCGAAGCCCTGGGGGAAGTCAACGCTGGGCGGATACTCGTCGATCAGCTTGATGGTCAGGTCAGTGTCCTTGGCCGAGGACGATAAGTAGATCTCGACGCTTACTTCGCCCGCGATACTGACTTGCTCCTGCAGAGGGCGCAGTGCTCACGGACCAGCAGGAACGCCGTGGGCTGCGTGCTAGCGGCATCTCGGCGATGGTCTTCCTCGCGTTGTTGGCCGCGGCCATCATCCCTTCGGGATCACCGTTGCGTGGCGAGGGCGGGGAATTCTTGGAATCGCCGTTCCTGGACGGCATCGCGTTCTTCTTGTCGATGTTCTTTTTGGTTCTGGGCACGGCCTTCGCCGCCGGGTCGCAACAGCTTGAATCCGCCTCCGATATCCCTCGATTCATGGCCGATGGTGTTCGTTCGATTGCGCCACTGATCGTCCTGTTTTTTGCCGTCTCCCAATTCTTGGCGTTGTTCAAGTTCACGAAGATCAGCACCGTGGTGGCGGTGGTGGGCTCCGATGCCATTCAAGGCCTGGGCATCGGTAGCGTGGCGTTGTTCCTGATTGTTGTGGTGTGCATTGCGATCCTGAACTTGTTGATCACCTCCGGCCAAGCGTTGTGGGCGTTGGTGGCGCCGGTTATTATCCCGATGATGATGCTGCTCGGGACAAATCCTGCCACCACGATGGCGCTGTATCGCATTGCCGATTCATGCACCAATTCGATCACGCCGATGAGTACCAGCTTCGTTCTTTGTGTGGGTTACCTTCAGACGTTGAACAAGAAGGCTGGCATTGGCACGCTCATTTCCTTCACGTTGCCGTGTGCGCTGATCATGTTCGTCGTGTGGCTTGGATTGTTCCTCGCATGGTGGGCCTTGGGTATTCCGCTCGGCCCCGGTGCCCCCGTGCGGTAGCGCAGGAGGAAACTGACCGAGTGCAATCTGGCGCCGGGCTCACGATCTCGTTGAGCCCGGCGCCACGTCGTTGGGGTCTGAACTGCTGGGGAAATAGCGGTGGTAGCCGAGGGATCTGTTGCGGCGGCATAGTCTGAACAAATCCTCTGAAGACGGTGTGTAGGTTCTGAGATTGTCGTTCTCGGGATCAGCCGTCGGTTCTGGGTGCGATAGGGTTTTTTCATCAAGGGGAGTACTCCCGTCCGCGGTCGGTCCGTCAATACGTTTGCACTGGTGCATTCCGGGCCGCCGGTTCTGAGGTGATCAGAGCGGAGGAGACCTTGGCGTCGCAACCACGCCAAACCCTGAGGAGTACCCACATGCAGGTATCACCCCTGATCTGGATCATCACCATCGCTGTGACGATCGCTTTCTTCATTTACGAGTTCTTTGCCCACGTGCGTAAACCGCACGAACCGTCCATCGGTGAGTCCGCCCGCTGGTCGGTCTTCTACATCAGCCTTGCCATGCTGTTCGGCGTCGGTATCGGTGTGTTTTCTGGATGGACGTATGGAAGCGAATACTTCGCCGGGTACCTCACCGAAAAGGCACTGTCGATCGACAATCTCTTTGTCTTCCTGCTGGTCATGAGTGCGTTTGCCGTACCGAGGATCTACCAGCAAAAGGTGCTGATGGTGGGCATCATCATTGCGCTGGTCTTGCGTGGCATCTTCATTGCGCTCGGAGCGACTCTGATTGAGAACCTCTCCTGGAGCTTCTACATCTTTGGCGCACTGCTGCTCTTCCTGGCCTACAAGCAAGCGTTCTCAAACCACGAGGTAGATCCCGCCAATGGGCGGATGATGCGGTGGGTGCGCCACCGCTTCTCGGTGACTGATGAATATCACGCGGACAAGCTCGTCGTGAAGCTGGGTGGCAAGTGCTTCATCACCCCGCTGCTGCTGACCATCATCGCTATTGGTTTTGTCGACTTAATCTTCGCTGTCGACTCCATCCCCGCCATCTACGGGCTCACCAGCGAGGCTTACATCGTCTTTACAGCGAATGTCTTCGCCCTGATGGGGCTGCGTCAGTTGTACTTCCTCATTGGTGGCCTGTTGGAGCGATTGGTCTACCTGTCACAAGGCCTCGCGGTCATCCTGGCCTTCATTGGCGTCAAACTCGTCTTCCACGCTTTGCACGTCAATGAACTCGCCTTCATCAACGGCGGGCAGCCTCTCTTGTGGGTCCCCGAGATCCCGATCTCGTTCTCCCTGCTGTTCATTGGAGCGACGGTTGCCGTGGCCACGGTCGCGAGCCTGCTGAAGACTCGTGGCAGCCAAACGCCACCGGACGTAAACACGCCGAGCGATTTCCCCGCTTCGAAGCACTAATCCACATGAGCTAGCGCGCCGAAATCTCTGCAACCGCCTAAGGAGTAGGCGGGTTCTCGCAGGGGGCGATTTCAACGGGAAAATGCCGTTCAGAAGTCGCGTCCTCTCCAGTGGCACATCGGGGGATCGCTGGCTCTGGATGGATCCGGCGTTTTGGCCAAGGTCGCGGTAGAGCGTCGCGCGGATCCACCCGACCAGTCGTGCCGCGTTCTCGGCTGTGCGCCGCCTTGGCGCGGGCGCCCTTCGCGATCGCGAGTTTATCCGCGATCACCGCCGCGTCGGAGAGCGGCTGGCCAAAACGGGTCCCGGATTGGCCAGCCGCTGCGATACGGCGTTGACTAGCTCAGCAATCAGTTCTCGCTCGTACTCCGGAAGGGAGACGTAGTAGGTCAGCATCATCTGACCGGTCGGCCCGCTAGAGCACCACGGTGTCCCCGGCCTCGGCAGACTTAAGCACCTTCTTCATTCCGGGCCGTTGGATCGCCATCCGGCTGCCGGAGGTGGCCTCGGCGACCAGGTCCCGCTTCTGCACCGCGTCCAGCGCGAGATCCTGTTCGACGGAACGCTAGCTCGCTCAACGGGCATGCATCAGCCGCCGCCAGAATATTCGACTCAGAAAACACCTCCTGAGAAGAAACGATCCAGATACGGCGCATGGCCGCGGACCACTCCGGCATCCCTCAGACTATGAACTAGGATTATTCGAAAACCAGTCCACATGCTTGATAAACCTGATAGGGACTCATCATTAATCCTTCTTCGAATCCACGGCGTAGCATCCAGCGCGCGTCGCGGACCCGGGCCACCTTGGCTCTTGGAGTTGCCGGCACCGTGTTATCTCTTGGGCTGACCGCTTGCATGCCTCTGTCCCCTCCGAATGCGGTGCAGTCCCTGACCGTAGATGCCTCCCCAACACCGGCACCGAATGCCGAACAGTCCCCGAGTGTAGAGGCGTCCCCGGTACCGGTGCCCGTACCCCTGGTGTGGGCTGACGGCACCAAGGTCACCGCCCATGTCCAAGGTATCGAGCATGCGCGGGTGGCAACCAAAGACGAGGACTTCACCGAAGAATCCTCGACGCGTGGCCTCGTGAACTCGAAAACGGCGTTCTACGCCGAGGCGGTGGACTCCTCCGGAACGCTGGTGGGACTCTACGGACCTCGCTTATCGGATCAGGAGCAGGAACGGGCGCAAACCGAATATGGCATCGATCCGGAATCTCAGCGCCTCGGGCGCTACGTTTCGGGGGTCCTTGAGCCGTTCACCGTCGCGGGAACGTCAAAGAAGGATTATCTGCCGCAAAAAGTTGAGGGTATGACGGTTACCGATTCGGGGATTATTTGGAGCGAAATCCATTCCGAGAATGCCTCGAGCAGGGGATGGAAAATCCTCAGCGTCTCTCCCGGGAGCACCGAGGTCCGGGTGCTGGCAACGCGTTCATGGAAAAAGGGTCTCAACGACGTCTTTGAACACACGATGCTCAGCTCTCCAGTATTGGCCGACGGCAGGGTCTATTGGACCTTCCAACGCTCTAACCCGGAGGATGACTTTTATGAAGAGAAACTGTACTCCGTGGACCTTGAAGACCCCGGCACCGTGCGGGACGAATTCGAACCGGCCCTTACCGATGAGAAAGTGCCGAAAAATCTCATGTATGTGAATGTGTGGGAAGACAGGGTACTGGCCGCGGTCGATGTTTCGGACAACAGCAAAAAGGGGTACACGGGAACGATCAGTACCTACGCGCCGGGAGGAAAGCGGGAGGCAATCCTCCGCGAGGCAGAGGACTCCACCGAGGATTATGGGATGCGGTTATGGGGCGCCGATGAGCGTGGGTTCGCGGTCGAATATGGCAAAAACATTTACCTCGTTGACCCTAGCACCCGCCAAACAGAGGGGTTCCAACATCCCGAAGGCGCTGAGATTTCGTGGCTAACCCAATGCGGTCCCCGGATTTCGTGGACTTATTACGGTGGATCCGAAGATCTCGCCACCAAACGCTACGTGTACGACCGCGATTCCAAGGACCTGTCGGTGGTGTCGGCTTCGTGGGAAGGGGGCATGGACTATTGCTCCGGGGACTACATGAGTTGGCCCACGAGCGATGCCCAGGACCCCGAAGCCGACTCAAGCGACGTTGTTGTCCGCTGGAAGAACTAGTTTCCCGGCGGGTTAAGGTGTAGCCCCCGGTGGTGCTGGGTAGTTTTCCGTGCCATGGTGGCCTCGATCTTGCGGTCGAGACTGTCGCTGGCGGCGCGAACGAAGATCTTGTGGATCGTCTATCGCTTTGTTTGCGACCTTCTCTGGGGCAATGACATTCCCTTAAAAGGGTTTTGAGTCTGGGGGCGCATCACGCCAGCCAACGGTCGGTGGTTTGAAGCAACACACGCGGAATTATGAGACGAGTTTCGGTCACGTTTGCGCCGTTTGCGGCCCATCCTATTCTGGGACAGCGGACCCGCAATTCCTGCGGTTTTTGTCGCTGTCAAGAATGCGAGATTTATCGTCAAAACCACATGAACGAGACACGGGAATCCGCGGTTGTGCTAAGCGGATTTGGAGTGTCTCGCAAGCGATCAGTTGTGGGACAAACGCAAAGTAAAGCGCGTGGGGCGTCGATTGGTCTGGTCCCGGACGTGTCCGCGACTCGAAATGTCCACAGTCCTTGAGTCGCGGGTGCAGTGAATGCGCAGCGCCCAACATGTTAGTTGGGCGCTCAGCCAGCTGGGATCAACTCGCGATGTTTTGTCCCGAGATTTTTGCCCGTTTTCACGCATGCTGTGATGGCGGAATCGGTATATCTGGAACTCCAGAGCCCGCTGGCCTAAAGTTCCAGCTGGAGCGCGAACTTCACTGCTATTTCGACAGCCATAAGGAAACTGGCCGAGCTCCGCTACGAACGCAACCTCGGTTTCACGAAATCCGCCGAGCTAACGGTCAGAAACTCACCGGGCAAGCAACGTTGGTCTACAGCTCGTTGCATTCACGGCAAATAATCACGCCACCCAGCACCTTAGCGGCCTGACTGCGGTGCCTAACGCTGAAGCATTCCGAGCACACGAACTCATCGGCGCCTTGCGGAATCACTTCGACGACCAACTCGTCCAGAACGATGGCGCCGGGCAACTCCTGGCCCTCGGAAAGATCAGTCTCTTCGAGGTCTGCTTGGACGCTCTTGGCGTTCGGGGCCTCTATTTTCTGGACGTCCTTGAGGACGCGCTCGGATGCTTCGGCAACATCGGGGCGTACTTCGTCGTAATCCTGAGCCATGATGGTCCTACTTTCTTGTGGAGCTATTTACTGCCGAAATTGTAGGTCCGGGGGAGTGCCTTGACCAATTGATGACCTCTTGCGGCTGTTTACATAACCGCTCGGTGACACCTTTTGCGCATGGAGTTGCTCGGTTTGAACATCACCCCTGCGAGTTGCTCCGCTTTTACAGCCAAACAGGCCACTGCCGATCCGATGGTGATACCGCTGTGAACAATGCGCCATGGGGGCGTGGTGTGCGCTGAGTCCCGCGCACCAGTACCCTAAGTAGATGACCAATGCACCAGAAATTGCCCAGTGGATCCTCGATACGATCCACGCTGAAAAAACCGTTCACCAGGAAGCCGTGGTGCCACGCATCGCTGAGGCGTTCGGCGACGAATGGGTCTACACCAACGAAAACGGTCACCCAGCCATCAACCGCGACGTTCTGAAGGCCCTGCGTAAGCTGCGCGATGCCTCGGTGACTTGGAACCGCGAGGACCGCAGCTGGAACGTCGTAGACGCCAGCTAGTATCACTGAAGGGTCGCCACATCATCGGCGGCCCTTTTTGCTGCCCGGATTGTGGGGCACGACGAGATTTCTGTCTTTAGATGCCGCGCCTGGGACCATGATCTGCGCCACTGGGTCCCGGATAGGAAATAATCCGAGCACTGTTAGCAACCCCACCGCGCAGATTCCCGCTTTGGATGTCATCGACGTGAAGCGCACCCCAATTTCCCGATACTCTAGAAGTCATGAGTGCACCACTGAAAGTCGCCGTCCTCGGCGCATCCGGACGAATGGGAGCCGAGGCCGTTAAGGCCGTTACGGCCGCTGCGGACATGGAGCTGGTTGCCGCCTTAGGTCGCGGAGACAAGCTCGAAGCCATTCTGGAAGCGGGCGCCACACACGTGGTGGACCTCAGTGTCCCGGCCAGCACCGAGCAGAACGTGCGTTTCGCCGTTAGCCACGGGCTGCATGCAGTCATCGGCACCACCGGCTGGGACGATGCCAAGCGCGCAGCGCTGAGCGCCCTGCTCGCCGAGCACCCCGAAACCGGTGTACTCATCGCCCCGAACTTTGCGCTTGGCTCGGTATTGGCCTCGGCCTTCGCCGCCACCGCCGCACGCTACTTCGAATCGGTGGAAATCATCGAACTGCACCACCCCAACAAGGTTGATGCACCCTCGGGTACCGCGGTACGCACCGCGGAGCTCATTGCCGCCGAGCGGGCGTCAGCCGGTCTGGCTGCCAGCCCCGACGCCACCGAGACCCAGCTGGACGGTGCCCGCGGCGCTGTAGTTGATGGAGTGCACGTGCACTCGGTCCGCCTGCGTGGCCTGGTGGCACATCAGGAGGTCCTGCTCGGCGGGGCCGGCGAACAGCTCACGCTGCGCCACGATTCCTATGACCGCGCTTCATTTATGCCCGGCGTATTGCTGGGCCTGCGCACCGTCGCCTCACGCCCGGGGCTGACCTACGGCCTTGATGGCTACCTCGAGTTGGGACGCTAAACAGATGAAAACCAAAATTTGGGTCGGCGCCATCCTGCTGCTTTTTGTCCTGTACCTGGTGGTGGCGCTCTCCTCCGCGATGCAGTTCATCATGGCCGATGAACCCCTAGCCAAGGCCATTGGCGTTGCCGCGTTGGTTGTTCCGTTGTTGGGTGTCTGGATCCTGATCCGGGAGGTGCTCTTCGGTACTCGTACGCAGAAAATGGCTTCGATCTTGGCTTCCGAGGGACTCTTGCCAGAGGATAATCTTCCGCGCACCCCGGCCGGACGCATCATCAAGGCCAGTGCCGATGAGGACTTTGTCCAGTACAAGGAAGAGGTTGAGGCCAACCCCGAGTCATGGAAATCGTGGCACCGTCTCGCCCTGGCCTATGACGCTTCGGGTGATCGCCGCCGAGCACGTGACGCCATGCGCACCGCCATTGGCTTCTACCTTGCAAGTGCCAAGGCAGCCGCCTAGCTATAAGGCATAAATACAAGAAAAGGGTTCCTGCCGCCGGTTCAGAAATGAATTGGCAGCTGGAACCCTTCTTTGTTGGTGCTGACGTGGTTCTTGAATGTGCTCGAACCGCGTGTGAGGGTCATTTGGCCCAACGAAGAAGAAGTCTCCGTTT
Organism: Paeniglutamicibacter sp. Y32M11; assembly: GCF_019285735.1. GTDB lineage: Bacteria > Actinomycetota > Actinomycetes > Actinomycetales > Micrococcaceae > Paeniglutamicibacter. Next base: position 1,242,461 of record NZ_CP079107.1, read on the forward strand.
TCACTCAGTTCTGACGAAGAAAATTTACTCGGCTCGGCCGACGTTGACCGATTGCGAACCGCAGCACGAATCGGCAACAACGGCCGGTTCGAGCACCGGCGCGGTAGAACCGCAGCAACCACCGTCCTCCGCGGTGACGGTCGCGGCAGTGCTCTTGGTGTGAAGCTCCGTATTGCCGTGCAGTGTTCCGGTGGCGAAGCCGACCGACACCAGTCGCGGTGGGCTACAGGCCTCATCAGCTAGCTCGGCCGAGGGCTCGGGGGTGGCACAACTGCTTGCCGGTGCGTCGCAGGAACCGCCAAGATCGGTGGAGCAAACGCCAGTTTCCGGAAGCTCAAGTTCCACCAGATCGGCCGCAGTACGGTCGCCGGCCAGAGCTGCGGCTATGGAACGAACCTGCTCGTATCCGGTGGCCATCAGGAACGTCGGGGCTCGGCCGTAGCTCTTCATCCCCACAATGTAGAAGTTCTTCTCCGGGTGGGAGAGAATTCGTTCACCGTGTGCGGAGACCGTGCCGCAACTATGGAACTCGGGATCGATCAACGGGCCGAGCTCGCGCGCGGCCTCAACGATCTCATCGAGGTCCAGTCGCAGCTCGGAGAGCATGGCCAGATCCGGGCGGAACCCGGTGGCCGGAACCAGAAGATCAACGACAAAGGTACGACCGTCAGCCACTTTCACCGTGGCAGAATCACCGATCTCCACGGAGGTGACGGCCAGATTCTCCACGATGGTGATGTCGCCATTTTCGACAAAACGACGCAGGGAAGTCCCCAATTGTCCGCGGGCCGGCAGCTCGTCGGCAGCACCACCGCCATAGAGCTTGATCGGATTTGCTGCCCCACGCAGACCCCACAGAATCGTGGTGTCGGGGTTCTGCTGGCGCAGCCTACCGAGGCTGATCAATGTGTTGGCTGCCGAGTGCCCGGCACCAAGAACCAAGATTTTCTTGCCGCTAAAGGTTTCTTTGTCGGCCCCTAGGGGATCGGGCAGAGGGGACGTGATGACACCCGCGGCACGTGCCGCTTCTTCACCGATGGCGCTGATGCCCGAGCGGCCCACGGGGTTCTGGGTGCTCCAGGTGCCCGAGGCATCAATGACGGCGCGAGCCAAGATGTCGTCGGTGCCGGTTGAGGTGCTGGTGCGTACCAAGAAGAGTGATTCTTCGCGGCCTGCGCTGCGCGTCTTATCAACACTTTTGCCATCTTCTTGAAGGCGAGTCACGGTCGTGACGCGGTGGCCATAGCTGATGTGCGGAGCCAAGAGCGGGTGAGCGGCCAGGGGCGCAAGGTACTCGTCTACCATCTCGTTGCCGAAGGGCAACCGCGTTTCTCGCGGTGCCTTCCAGTCTCCCGCGTAGTTCTCGCTCGGGGTTTCCAGCAGGCGGCGCGATGCCGCGTCAATGTTGTAACGCCAGGTGGAGAACAGCCTGATGTGTCCCCAGTCCTGGATCGCTGCCCCGGCACCGGCGCCAGCTTCGAGAACTCGGACCGCTTGTCCACGTTCGATCAGGTGGGCGGCGGCCGCCAGTCCGATGGGACCGGCTCCGATTACTACAACGGGGTACTGCTGGGTCATGAGGTTTCTCCTGGAGGGGGAGGGGGGATGAAGCGAGGCGTTGGTATTAGACCGTGGCCGGGAACAGCTCTGAGATTAGGGTCTCGATGCGGCGACGGATCTCATCGCGGATCGGACGTACCGACTCCACGCCTTGTCCTGCCGGGTCATCGAGCTGCCAGTCTTCGTAGCGTTTACCCGGGAAGATCGGGCAGGTGTCTCCGCAGCCCATGGTGATGACCACGTCGGATTCCTTGACCGCTTCAACCGTGAGGATCTTGGGTGTCTCGGCCGACATGTCAATGCCGACTTCCTTCATCGCTTCCACTGCGGCAGGGTTCACGCTATCCGCCGGGGCGGAGCCTGCGGAGCGGACCTCAACTTGTCCGGCGGAGAGATTGGTGAGGAATGCTGCGGCCATCTGGGAGCGTCCGGCGTTGTGGACACAGACGAACAGGACGGAGGGCTTGGAAGTGCTCATGCGCTGACCTTCTTGGTGGTGTGAGTGGTGAAGAATTTGCGGGACCAGAGGGCGACATATACCAGGGCAACAAGAACCGGGACCTCGATCAGCGGGCCCACGACTCCTGCCAATGCCTGGCCGCTGGTGACCCCGAAGGTAGCGATGGCTACCGCAATGGCCAATTCAAAGTTGTTGCCGGCAGCGGTGAAGGCCAGGGTGGTGGTGCGTTCGTATTCCATGCCCAGAGAACGTCCAATAAGCATGGATGCCCCAAAGACCACCGCGAAGTAGACCAGTAGCGGCAGTGCGATGCGCACAACGTCCAGCGGCTTGGAAATGATGGTATTGCCCTGGAGGGCAAAGAGAATCACGATGGTGAAGAGTAGGCCGTAGAGTGCCCAGGGGCCGATCTTGGGCAGGAACGTGCCCTCGTACCATTGGCGTCCCTTGGCCTTTTCGCCCAGGGTGCGGGTGAGGAATCCTGCGACCAGCGGGATGCCCAGGAACACCAGTACCGATAGCGTGATGGCCCAGATAGAGAATTCGGCGCTGGTGGTCGGTAGTCCCAACCAGGTGGGCAGGACCTGAAGATAGAACCAGCCCAGCACGCCGAAGGCGAAGACCTGGAAGACGGAGTTGATGGCTACCAAGACTGCTGCCGCTTCCCGGTCACCGCAGGCGAGATCATTCCAGATCAATACCATCGCGATACAGCGGGCCAAACCGACGATGATCAACCCGGTGCGGTATTCGGGGAGGTCCGGCAGGAAGAGCCAGGCGAGGGCAAACATAAAGGCCGGTGCCAGCACCCAGTTGATTACCAGGGAAGTGATCATGAGCTTCTTATCACCAATAACGCGCGAGGTTTCGCTGTAACGAACCTTGGCGAGTACCGGGTACATCATCACGAGCAACCCGAGCGCGATGGGGAGTGAAACACCTGCCACCTTGATCGATTCAAGGGCGTGGCCCAACCCCGGGATGATGCGACCAAGGCCCAATCCTAGGGCCATGGCGGCCAAAATCCACACGGCAAGATATCGGTCAAGCGTCGATAACTTGGCGGTAATGTGCCCCGCGTCGTTGGGTGCAGCGGTAGATGTCATGAGAACTTTTACTCCGAAAAACTAGATATCGACGAACATCGATGTTTAGAGTATGGTTGCATATATCGACGATTGTCAATCTCTCGTCGACGGTGCAAAGAAAGCGAGGGCGATTTCATGCCGACACAAGGTGCCACACAAATTAGGGCGACCGGGCTCGAGCTTTCCGTGCGCGAAACGGAACCGGCCTGCTGTGTTCCGGCTCAGGGAAAGGAAACCCTGCTTGCCACCGAGGCCGAGGCGCTTGCCCTACGTTTCAAGGCGCTGGCGGATCCCAACCGACTGCGCATTCTTTCCATCGTCTCCTCCAGTGAAAACGCCGAGACCTGTGTCTGCGATCTCGCCGAGCCACTCAACCTTGGTCAGCCCACCGTCTCTCACCACCTGAAGATCATGGTCGAGGCAGGACTGCTCAACCGTGAAAAGCGTGGCGTCTGGGCCTACTACTCCCTAGTACCCGGCGCCCTGAGCTCCTTGGCTGCCACCCTGATTCCGAAGGACTAATCGTGAAGAATTCATCAACAGCTGCGCCATCCCCTTCGGTTCTTTTTGTCTGTGTGAAGAACGGCGGAAAGTCTCAGATGGCCGCCGGGTTGATGAAACTTGAAGCGGGCCATGACATCACCGTGACCTCGGCGGGCACCAAACCCGGGCATGCGGTCAACGCTCTGTCCTCAGAGGTTTTGGCCGATCTGGGTGTTGACATCAGTTCCGAGGTACCCAAGATCTTGACCGAGGAAAATATGCGTGCGGCCGGGCTGGTGGTGGTGCTGGGCTCCGAAGCGAAGGTTCCGCCGGTGGACGGCGTGAGGATCGAAGTGTGGGAAACCGACGAACCGAGTACCCGTGGCATCGAGGGGCGCGAACGCATGGAACTGGTTCGCGACGACATTCATGCCCGGGTGAAAGAGCTCAAGAAGCGTCTGCTGACCTCGGCCTAAATCTCCGAGCTGCGCGAGGCTACGCCTCACTGTGTGGCCAGGAACCTATGCTGGGTCCATGACAACGATCCTGCACCTGACGGAAATGGGTATCTGGCAAGAAGCCCAAACCACCGGCGTTTATCGGTTATCAACCCGAGGCGCCACGGTGGCCGAGGTGGGTTTCATTTACTGCTCGGAACCGCATCAGCTTCCACGCGTGGCCTCGTACATCTACGCCGACTACCCGGGTGATCTGGTTGTGCTTCAGCTGGATGAGACAGCGATCGCCGCCGCTGGTGTCCAGATCCGATACGAGGATGGCGGTGACGGGGAGGATTTCCCGCACCTGTATTCCGAACTGCACACCGCGTGGGTCCACACCACCTTTGGGGCAACCATGGACGGATCGCTGCTTCGTTCTCCTGGCCTGGACGCAATTAGCGCAAGTACTTCGTAAACGCTCCGCATCTCGGGCCGCTGGCAACAGCGGCTCTTTTGAACTCTTCGGGCTGTGGACGGGTGTGCCACAGCCAAGGAAGCGAGACGAACTGTAGCGAAACGATGAGAGACTTTCTTCGCCGATTCGGTTGCCTGTCGTAATCCGCCTGTAGGACCTGCACACAACCACCACCCAAGAGCTGGATAACTCTGGATCAAATTTCACCTAGGTGCTGGATGCCGCGGTCAGGCTTCCGAGTGTGAGGACCAGGAGGAAACCGAGTTTCCCGGGGATCCTGCCTGCTAGCCTTTCTTTTCTTTTTCTTTGGCAGCACGTTCTTCCTTGATGCCGTTCACCGTCGCGTTTGCATCCGGCGCGAAGGCGTAGAGTTTACCGTTTTCCTGATGAACCCAGAAGCGTCCGCACAGCTCCGTGGTCTTCAGTTCTGCGCCCTGTGACCACCACTCGGCTTCCAGCGTCGGGGTGTCGGATAAGTCCTCCGGTGCGAAATTCTTGACGCGGTCATCAAAGGCGTACGCCTTGGCTAACTCATCCTTGGTGGGCTTTCCAACGGCCTTCAAAGAGATGCATTGATTTGAGCTGAGTTTTTTGTCGTAGTCCACGACGAAGATGCGTTCGGCTCCGGTATTGCGCTGTACCAATTTCACCTCGGTTCCGCCGGCCGGAACCCACCGAGGAAGCAGTCCGTCTGCCACCGCTTCTTCGGTGGTTGCAGCGGTCCTCACCGTGGACGTGTCCAAACTATCGGACACGGCAGCGTTGAGATCGCAACCGGCGAGCATCAAGGTGAAAGGTAGGAGAAGTAAGGGGGCGACAACAAGTTTTTTTAAGCTCATATATAGATATTAGGAATGCGAGCCATCGCGCGGCATCGGAGTCAGGACGGATCTAAGATTTCGCTTTATCATCCCTGGGTAGGAGTTATGCGATGAGGATGCGGCAGGGGAGATCGGCTAGCGACCATGAAGAAACGTTGCACCGCAGTGCCAGTGGCTTTCTTAGTCAGTCGGGCCCCGGGACGGTCAGTGCTGCACGCCAACTGTTCCACCGGCGCGCGGCAGCTTTGGCCACAAGGCAATTGAGAAGCGCGAGGAACAGTAGTCAGTCGTTGGCCATGTGTTTGCTTCACGGAAGTGGACCAGCCAGAATTGGGCCACTTAAGTCGGAAAAGATGGGGTACCGCTGGCTCGCCGCCGAGCTAGCGGTCTCGACTCAAGGAGAGTTCCCCATGGATTTTGATCACAGACGAATGCTCACCGGCTCGGCCGGGGTAGGCGCCAGCGCCCTGGCCGAGCCGGTGGACAGACCATCAGCATCCGCTGCTTCGACTATTCTGGCGGGCGGGAAGCTGCCGACCGCCCCGAAAGGTTCGGCGGAGACGATCGCTGGCGATGAGAAATGCTGGAAGCAAGTGGCCAATCACTACAAAATGACCGATGCGACGGTCAACTTCGAAAACGGCTACGTTGGAGCTAACCCGAGCAACGTGCGGACCGCTTACACCAAGGAGACCGCGTGGATCCAGGAAGAGAATTTCTTGGTTCATGCGCCGCGATTTCGGCAACGAGGTAGCGGCGGTGCGCGAGCGGATCGCCACCGAGCTGGGCTGCTCGGTTGTTGAGATCGCCGTGACTCGAGGTGCCAGCGAGGTTCTGAGGGCGATTATTGGCGGATACAACCAACTCGACCCCGGTGATGCCGATGGAAACACCACCTCCGCACAGTCCACGGCCATCACCAAGTACCTCAGTGATGAGTGGGGTGTCTTCACCGTCCGCCGCGGCGGCGTGGAACGTGGGGACGTTATCCGCGTGACACCCGCGCTTTACAACACGATGGACGACGCGGATCTGTTCGCTAGAGGGCCAATGATGGATTCTTGTTGGCCAGCGGCTTAACGTCTTATTGAACGACAGTAGAAGGACGTCATGACCGCATCACGCTTCGTGGCACTATCCGCGACGAGCGACGAAATCTCTGGAGGTTCACGGCCATGAACGAAGTCTTGCTCATTACCCTGACCATCATCACCGCAGCCTGCACGGCCATCGCCGGGGGAGTGTATTTTTCCTTCTCGGCACTCGTGATGCCAGCACTAGAGAAGATACCGCCCCGAGAAGCCGTGACAGCGATGCGGCGGATTAATGAAGTCGCCGTGCGCTGGCCCTTCATGAGCATCTTCTTTGGTTCCATGCTCGGCTCCGTGGCACTGCTGGTCACGGAAATGGCCGCCGGGAACTGGGTCCCGGCGGCCATGGCTCGCCTTATTGGTGCTGCTTTGGGAATTGCTGCCTTCGGTATCACGGTGCTGGGCAATGTCCCGTTGAACAACCAGCTGGCCAGGACCCGCGAAAGCGACTCCGATGCTGATACTTGGACATCATTTGCCGTGTCGTGGGGCCGGCTGAATCACGCCCGCTGGATCTGCGCGGTGGTTTCGGCCGCGGTGCTGAGCTATTTCCTGGTGATCTATGGGCAGCTCAGCACCGCGTCACACGTGGCTAGACGAAGATCGAAAGCAACAGCACCATGCCCAGACCCACCACGGAAATTAGTGTTTCCATCACGGACCAGGTCTTGATGGTCTCCCAGACGGTCATACCGAAGTACTCCTTGACCAACCAGAACCCGGCATCATTCACGTGCGAGAAGAACACCGAACCCGCACCGACGGACAAGACCACCAGGGCCAATTGAGCCGGGGGAAGTCCCGCGGCCAGCGGAGCGACGATGCCGGCAGCCGTCACCGTGGCAACGGTGGCAGAACCCGTGGCGACACGGATCAGCACGGCAATAATCCAGCCCATGATCAAGGCCGAGAGGCTCAGTGCCACGGCAATCTTGCCAATGGCCACGCTGGTGCCGCCATCAACCAGCACTTGCTTGAATCCGCCACCGGCTCCCACGATCAGCATGACTCCCACGACGGGCAGCAGGCTGTCACCAATCTTCTTGCTCAGCGCCGAGGCGGTGAATCCTACGGCGGTACCGAAGGTAATCATCGCCAGCAGGACGGCAAGCAGCAGGGCGATGACCGGGTCACCGATGATGTTCAGGACCTTGAAGGCCATGGTGTCGGCATTGATCCACATATTGGCAGCCGAGTGCAACAACATCAGGAACACCGGGGACAAGACCGTGGCCAGGGTCCAGCCGAAGGACGGAGTGCGCTTGGCATCGGCACCGGTCACCGAGGCACCGGTCTTGGCCGATCCCTCGGTCAGGAAGGCCAGTCCGGCGCCGGCCGGTCCGATGGGCACCCACCGAGCGGCAAGACGAGCAAAGAGCGGACCACAAATGATCACGGTCGGAATGGCAACAACCAGACCGAGCGCCAAGGTGACACCAAGATCGGCATTTAAGATACCCACCGCCGCCACCGGTCCCGGGTGCGGGGGAACAAAACCGTGCAGGACCGAAAGTCCGGCGAGCGCGGGGATGGCCAATTGCATGGCCGGAAGCTTTGTGCGTTGGACCGCCAACATGACCACTGGCACCAACAGGACCAGACCCACCTCGAAGAACATCGGAATACCAATGATGGCGGCGATTAAAGCCATCTTCCACGGCAGGGAGGCCTTGGAGCCGCGCAAGAGCGTATCAACAATCTTGTCGGCTCCACCGGAGTCACCCAGCAGCTTGCCCAACATGGCGCCGAGGGCAATCAAGACACCAACGTGCCCCAATACTCCACCCACGCCCGTCTCATAGGACTTGGTGAGATCACCGAGGGGAATTCCCGAGCCAACACCCACCACAAGGGCGGCGATCGTCAGGGCCAAGAAGGCATGCATTTTGGCCCACACAATCAGCACCACGACCACGGCGATGCCAAAGAGGGCAACCAGCAAAACCTGGGTGTCGTGGGCGGCCCACGGTTCATTCATGGCGTCGGTGGCCGAGGCGGCCAGGACCGAAACGCCGGTGCTCAGCATGCTCATGGCTTATCCGTTCGGTGCAGATTGCGTAGCTGCAGCTCGTCAATGATGTTCCGCGCAATTTCCTGTGGAGCCGGGCCAATGCCCACCGTGAAGCTTGGCTCATCCGCGGCCGGCTCCTCGAGGTCCGCAAACTGGCTCTTGAGCAGAGCCGGAGGCATAAAGTGCCCCTGCCTGGCGGCCAAGCGTTCGGCGATTTCCTCGTAGCTGCCCTCGAGGTAAACGAAGGTGACGCCGGAGCCGCGACGATTGAGAATATCGCGGTAGGAACGCTTGAGGGAGGAACACGTGATGACACCGGATCGTGAGGCATCAAGCTGCTCATCAATCCAGTCGGCGACCTTGTTGAGCCACGGCCAACGGTCTTCATCATTCAAGGGGTGACCCTCGTGCATCTTGGCGACATTTTCCGCCGGATGCAGTCCGTCACCCTCTTCGTATTCCCAGCCCAGACGACCGGCCAGCAATGCTGCGACCGTCGTTTTACCGCAACCGGAAACGCCCATGAGAACCAAGACCTGAGGTTCGGGGGCAGTCGTTGTCTTTACTTCGTTCATAGGCCAATAGTGGCACTCGATCAGGCGGCTGTCAGATTGGCTTTGCACCTCCGAACGCTGTGAATCCTGCGGCCCGTGGTGTCACAGCTTTTTCTCAGTGAGGCGGCATACGGCTCGGTGCCCGCATCACGGTAGCCCGTGGGCACCGGAACCCGGGGCGAGAAATAAAAGCCGGTGGGGGCGAAATTTCGCGGAAAAACTGCCCTCACGGGGACTGCCGAGTCAGGCGCTGCGGGCCAGGGTCCGGGATACCGAATGCACCAAGGCCTCGAGTGGGGCACGTTTACCGAGGAATCCAAAGACCAAGCCGGCCAACAGGCAACCGATGGCATACGTGATAAATAGCATGGTCCGCGGCAGTGGCGCCGAGGCATCGCTGAACAAATCCAGCGCCACCAGGTGCGCCGCATAGAGCGTGAGGGTCGCGGCTCCGGCACCGGTCAGCGGCCATAGGATCATCTCGCCCACCGATCCGAACAACGCGCTCAGTGCCATACACACCAATTGGGCCGCGCCCAGTACCGTCAGCGCGCAACCGGTGACATGTAAAACATCCAGTGGTGCGCCCGAATGCGGGGCGGAGATGGCTAGGAACCAGATGCTCTGTGGTGCCTCGCCCAGCCGCTGACCCGTCACCAGGGACACCTCGAGCTGAGTCGAATCCAGACCCGCGGCCTGACGTAGTGAGGAGAGTGCCCCGGGCATGGCCAGCAGCCAGGCCGAGAGTACTTTTGACCCCACCGCGAGGAGCGCTCCGAGAACGGCGATGGCCAGGGCCACCGGGGGTCTGCTCAGGGCCAAGCGGCCCACACATAATCCAGCCAACAGGAAACCGAACCACACCAGCACCGGGTAATAGCCGGTGACAAAAATATCGGCCAGGAACACCAGTGGCGTCCCGAAATCTTCGGGTAACGGCGAAGCCCCCAAGCGCGAGGGATCAAGGACTTGTTGTAGCCAGGGGCGCAGCAAATACAGGGCGCCGGGGGAGAGGATCAGCCAGCCGGCGGCCCAACACCCCAGCGCCACCGCACGTAGGCGCAGGAAGGCGATCGCCCCAAAAAACATGATGGCGTAGTGCACCAGAATGACCGCCACGTTGGTATCCAGCAGGCCAAGGCCCAACCCGAAACCACAGATCAATACCGCTCGGATCACTACCTGCCGCCGCACCCCGGCCAGCTTGGGTGCGGCGATGGAACCACTGCCGCCGGAGAGCAGGGCCAGGCCCACTCCTGCCAGCAGGACAAAAAGTGCCGAGGCGCGACCGGCAAATAAGGTTCCCGCCCACGTGGCGCTGGGAACCGAAGAACTTGAGAGGACCGCCAGCGGCATGATGTGCACGGCGATCATCCCCAGCAGCGCCAGTCCGCGGGCGACATCCACGCCGGCGATGCGCGATCCTTTTCCGGTCGCTGCGCTGGTTTTGCCCGCGGTGGCACCGGAAGTGGAGAAATGCGTCATGTTTACAGCCTAAACGTCCGCTTCGAATCCTTGCTTCGAGTCTGCAAAGTGTAACGTTGGAGTCATGGCTGAAACTGCGCTGCACACCCCTGGCAAGAATTACACCTTCGGAACCGTCCTCACCGCAATGGTGACGCCTTTCAAGGACAACGGGGACGTTGACTACGAAGCGGCCGCCAAACTGGCGACCAAGCTTGTTGACGACGGTTGCGACGGATTGGTTGTCACCGGCACCACCGGTGAAACCTCGACGCTTCGCGATGAGGAAAACGTCGAAATGTTCGCCACGGTGGTCAAGGCCGTCGGGCACCGTGCCAAGGTTTTGGCCGGTTCCACCACCAATGACACGGCACATTCGATCCGGCTCTCGCTTGCGGCGAAGGAGGCCGGGGTGCACGGCATCTTGGTGACCGCCCCGTACTACAACAAGCCTTCCCAGGCCGGCGTCATCGCTCACGTCGAGGCCATCGTCGCGGCCACGCAGCTGCCGGTGATGCTGTATGACATCCCGGGACGCGCGGGCATTGCCATGGCTCCGGAGACCATCATCGAGCTGGCGAAGAACCCGCTGGTTGTGGCGTTGAAGGACGCGAAGGCCGACTACCAGTCCACCACCACGGTGCTGGCCAATACCGACCTGGACGTGTACTCCGGGGATGACGGATTGACCCTGCCGCTGATGGCAGCGGGCGCCGTGGGCGTTGTCTCGGTCACCGCGCACATCGCCGCGGCCAAGTACCGCATCCTGGTTGACGCCATGCTGGCCGGAGATCTGGCCACCGCACGCGCCACCCACTTTGAGCTGGATCCGATCCAGCGTGCCGTGATGAGCCACGTACAGGGCGCCGTTGCTGCAAAACACATTCTTAACTGGCAGGGAGTCCTGCCGAACACCGTGGTCCGGCTGCCGCTTGTGGCACCGTCGGAAACGGAACTCGAAACCATCCGCACCGATTTGCGCGAGGGCGGATGGGAGATCTAGAAAGGTAAGTAATTCATGACCGATTCCTCTTCTGTGGGCACCGATGTGCTCCACAACCTTCCGCCCAAGCTGAAGCCTGGCACCCTGCGCATCGTGCCGCTCGGTGGCCTCGGTGAGGTTGGACGGAACATGGCCGTCTTCGAAATTGACGGCAAACTGCTGATCGTCGACTGTGGTGTGCTCTTCCCCGAGGAGCACCAGCCGGGCGTGGACTTGATCCTGCCCGATTTCAGCTACATCAAGGACCGTCTGGACGATGTGGTGGGCCTGGTGCTCACCCACGGCCACGAGGACCACATTGGTGCCGTACCGTACCTGTTGCGCCTGCGTGGAGACATCCCGCTGATCGGCTCACGCCTGACGCTCGCCCTGATCTCCGCCAAGCTGGAAGAGCACCGCATTCGTCCGGTGCTCAAGCAGGTTGTCGAGGGTGACGTGGAGACCTTCGGTCCGTTTGAGACCGAATTTGTGGCCGTAAACCACTCGATCCCCGACGCCCTGGCCGTCTTCATCCGCACCGATGCCGGCAACGTCCTGCACACCGGTGACTTCAAGATGGACCAGCTGCCGCTGGATGGTCGCATCACCGACCTGCGCCACTTCGCCCGCCTCGCGGACGAGGGCGTGGATCTGTTTATGCCCGACTCCACCAACGCCGAGGTTCCCGGTTTCACCACTGCGGAACGCGACATCGGACCGGTCCTCGAATCACTCTTCGGTCGCGCACGCAAGCGCATCATCGTTGCCTCGTTCTCCTCGCACATGCACCGCGTGCAGCAGGTTATCGACGCCGCGCAGGTTCACGGTCGTAAGGTGGCCTTCATTGGCCGCTCGATGGTCCGCAACATGACCATCGCCGAAAAGCTTGGTTACCTGCACGTGCCCGCCGGCATTCTGGTGGACATGAAAAACGTGGACAAGCTGCCGGATAACAAGGTTGTGCTGATGTCCACCGGTTCGCAGGGCGAGCCGATGGCAGCACTGTCCCGCATGGCCACCGGAGATCACCGCATTCAGGTGGGCCCGGGCGACACCGTCATCCTGGCTTCCTCGCTGATTCCGGGCAATGAGAACTCGGTCTTCCGCGTGATCAATGGTCTGATGCGCCTGGGCGCCGACGTCATCCACAAGGGCATGGCCAAGATTCACGTCTCGGGCCACGCCTCGGCCGGCGAGCTGTTGTACTGCTACAACATCCTGCAGCCGCTGAACGTCATGCCGGTCCACGGCGAAACCCGCCACCTGATTGCCAACGGTCGCCTGGCCGCGCAGTCCGGCGTCCCGGCCGAAAACGTTCTCCTCACCGAGGACGGCTCGGTCGTTGACCTGCGCGACGGCGTGGCCAAGCTGGTTGGCCAGGTTGACTGCGGTTACGTTTACGTTGATGGCTCCAAGGTTGGCACCATCACCGACGAAGACCTCAAGGACCGCGTCACGCTGGCCGAAGAGGGCTTCATCTCGGTGATCTCCGTGATCAACCGCCAGAGTGGCAAGCTCATCTCCGGACCGGACATCCACGCACGTGGTGTGGCCGAGGACGACAAGGTCTTTGACGAGATCAAGCCGAAGATCGCCGAAGCTATCGAGGAAGCTGTGCGCAACAACCCGACGCACACCACCTACCAGCTGCAGCAGGTAGTTCGCCGGATCATGGGCTCGTGGGTGTCGCGCAAGCTGCGCCGCAAGCCGATGATCGTTCCGGTCGTGCTCGAAGCCTAAGCTTTGATCGAACGCTGAAAGACCTCGCACTCACTCGAGTGCGAGGTCTTTTGCTGTGCCGGTAAAGTCGGCCGCCGGATTTGGCCCTCTCAGGGGCGAGGGTTTTCAGCGGGTCATTTCGCCGCGAAAATTAGTGAATAGAGATCCTGAGCAGCGATAACGTAGCGTTGAGGGTCCACCAGAGATCACGAAACGACGTTGGAGGATTTGCTCGTGAAGAATTCACGCATCACGCTTCTGGGCGCGGCATGCCTTTTACTGGCGCTTACCGGATGTACTCCGACACCGGCTGGTGACCAGCCTTCAGCAGATGATGTCACGGCGCAAGATCCGCGCATCAAGGTGCTGATGGATGATTTGCAGTCCTCCACGGAGTCCGAGGTGGGCACCCGGTTAGCGACCGCCGGCGGCGGCATCTCTCAGGTGCCGAACGCGATGAGCTTCTCAGATATTTCGGGGAAGGGTCCGTTCACCATCTACTTCACCTGCGAGGTCCCGCAAGGCGCTGTGACCCTGACTCTCGATTCCACGACAGAAACCGCGGTCAACTGCGATGAGGGGACCAAAAAGATCACCGGAGTCCAGCAGATTGCGCTCACCGGAGGTCTGAACATCGAAGTGACTGGAGAATCGGACGGCGGCGTGTGGGCCCTGGTCGCCAAGGGCCGGGCCTAGTTTAGAGTTGCCCCCAAAGAAGCAGTGCGCAACAACCCGACAGACACCACCCACCAGCTGCAGCAGGTAGTCCGCCGGATCAAGGGCTCGTGGGTGTTGAGCAAGCTGCGTCGCAAGCCGATGATTGTTCCGGTTGCGCTCGAAGCCAAAGATTTGCTTGATCGTTTCAAGACCCCCGAACCGTTTCGCATCGAAGTGATAGGGGGGTCGCAAACGCTGAGCAACAGTTATGGGGGAGGCATTCGGGAGTGCCCGAGGGGCAAATAGGGCGTTCTTACGCAGCTCAAAGTTCTAAGTCAGGATGAGTAGCGAGGCCCAAAGTGCTTCGATCGTAAAGCTTTGAATCGAAGCCCATGCCTACTATCCTCCATATCAACGCCTCTCTCCGCTACGCCCACAGTGAGTCCCTCCGAATGGCTCGGCACGTCATCGATGCTGTCCAAGGCGCCGGTTCGGAGAACTTTGAGGCGGAGACCCTGGACCTGTTTAACGATGGTGCGCTGCCAGCTTTTGGCCGCATCGCAGCAGATGCCAAGATGGCTGTTTTCTCCGGCCAAGATCAGACACCGGAACAAATCGCCGCTTGGGCATCAGCACGCTCCGTGTTCGACCAGCTTGCCGCTGCCGATGCGTACGTCTTCAACATCCCCATGTGGAATGCCGGTGTTCCCTACGTCCTTAAACAGATGGATCGACATCATCACCGAGCCTGGTTGGAGCTTCGGTTTCGATGCGGAAAAGGGTTACCGAGGATTGATAGAGGGAAAGCAGACAATGGCAATCCACACCAGCGGAGTTTATGCCCCTGGTGTGCCGGCCGCCTTTGGTTCTGATTTCAGCAGCACCTGCTTTGCCGACTGGCTGAACTTCGTCGGCATTGAAGATGCCACCCATGTCCGTTTCGCCCCTACTGTGCTCAATGGTGATGTGGACGGCACGCGAAAGGAGGCCGAAGCCGAGATTTCCGGTGCAGCGGTCGGGTTTGCCGTCAGGCTCAGCGAAGTGGGAACTATCCAGCTCGTCAACGGTTAAAGCGGGCGAGGGGCACAACGATTTTTAGGGAACCCATCGGGCATCTACTGTTCCGGAAAATTGGGCGTAGAAGTTCCGCCAATAGGCGTTGGAGACACACGGTTTGCGATTGAGCGGGGTGTCCCAGCGATGGGTATGTCAGGCGTGGCGGATAAGTCGCTTGAGAGCGATGACGCTGTTGGAGAGGCTGATCATGGCGTCGATGACTAGTGCTTTGCAGTTGGTGCCGATGAGGCGTTTTATGAAGCCACGGTGGTGCCAGGATTTGATTCGTTCAACGGCCCTCAGGTCCCCGGCTTGGAGCGGTTCGCCGCTGTTGCTGATCAACCATTCGCAGCCCAGATTGGTAAGTAGGTCGCGGGTTTTCTTGCTGTCGTATCCTGCATCCAGTGCACGGTGATCAGCGGGGACATGTGGAATCCAAACCGTGAAGGTTTCTCCAATGTGTGGCGCAGCAATGGCGAATCGTTCCGGTTTGCCGGTGTCGTCGGCGAGGACCGATCGCTTAGTTCCCAACTTTCCACGGTCTACCGGCGATTTTCCGGCCATTTCACTGCCGCAGGGTGCTTTGACGCTGCATCAATCCAGAGCGCCCTTCGCCGGCTGACGGTGATTGCCGAGGTACTGCTGTCGCTGATCTGTTCGTAGGATGCGCCGAGGATGAGGACGTGGATGACTTCTTCGAAGATCAGTCGGTCACTGATGCGCGGGCGGTGGTATCCCTATGGGTGGTGGTCTTCTGCGGGCGGGATCAGCACCTCAAATTGGGTTCAGAGGATTTCCATAAGGAAATGGGGATGGCGGGCACGGTTCTCCTGGGGCCAGCGTTTTCTTGGTCGAAAACAGTCTTAACAGGAGTCGGGCCCGCTTTCTGCCTTAATGACGCGTTGGGCTCGTTTAATGACGTCGCTGCATTACTTCGGGCCCGACGAGTAACGCCTATTGGCGGAATTTCTTAATTGCAGTAGAGCTCTTTCGCGCGCAGAGCGGGTTCGGCGCCGTCGCCCCTTGGCGTGTTTTTGTCACATGTCACTGCCCCGATGTTCGACAGGTCCCATGTGTGAACCGTTCCCAGAACACGGGGAATATTGGCACATGTAACCATCATGTCGATCGAGATCGGGGTAACCGCTGCGTACCCAAGATGGGTCGCCGGTTCAGCGATCCCGTTCAAGAATTCGTCAACTGCGGCCAAGGTGCCAGTTTCGCCAGTGAGAGGTTTTCCCACGGCTTCCTGGATGGCTTCTTGGACTTGAACGTTTTGAACCCACGTTTCGGGGGGACATCCCAATCGACGCGAGCGGTGAAAGAACTATCGAGCAGAACGGTGCTGTCGGATCTGTTTTCAGTGACACGGCGAATCGCTGTAAATTCCGCTTTCTCGCTGGCCGTACTTATGACCGCAACAATCGGCTGGTCACAAGCCCTAACAACTTCCGCACTACTCGCTGAAGACTTTTCAGGTGGGGTGGAAATAGCGGTATTCGCGCTACACGCTGCCAGTAAAGTGACCGCTGCTATTGCGATTGCGGGGCGCATGTACCGCATTAGCAGTAACGGGTGCTTGCCAGATTGGCGAGGCTACCCGCTGGCGTTTTTAGACCACACTCGACGGCAGTGGTTTCTCGAATTGTGTAAGAGCGGCTCGTCCCTTTAGCACCAGCGACGACCCCTGCAGATCCTGAGGAGCAGACATTCTTCGTCCAGTTTCCCGTCACCTTCACGTTGCCTGCTGCCACTACCAAGTACTTCCCAGGGTTGATCGTCGCGCTGATACCGATGCTGTTCGACGAAGTTTTGCTACCGTTCCCGGCAATGGCAACGCTGGCGCTGGTGGAAAGCTTGCCGAGGATGACACCGGCTTCTGCAGCGGCACCAGCCGTAACTGTAATCCCGGCACTCAGCGTGGTTTCGTGTCCAGCCTGTCGTGTGGCTGTAGCGCTTTTCGATGTGAAGTTGGAGTACATATCTGCGTGGGTGATCGTCTTGGCCTTCTTCACATTCGTGGTGGTGTACCAGGATCCCTTGAACCCATCGCACGGCACCGCCCACGTATAGAAACCACCAGAACTATTCGGTCCGTCTAGCGTGCCGGAGGACGGTTCAATCAACACTGTGGTGTCCCTAGAATCCACTACATCAGGGTTCCCCAGACCTTCTGATGCCCATGCCGTCGTAGCGGCGCCCGTCATGAGTGAAGCTGCCACTAGAGGAGCAATGAAAAGAGAAATGCGCATGGTGAAACCTCACTGCGGTGCATAGAATGAACCAAGTCAGGAGGTGAAAAACCTCAAGTGACTGTGATTGAAAACACTACCCAGCACGTTCTGCTTAAGCAAATTGAGTGATTTGAAAATTTGTTCAATTTGCAAATCTGATTTTCCTCGCAGAGATGCGCACATCAGAAAGCAATCAATACCTCAATGGAGACATCGCGTGCCCTGGAAATTCTGGAAGCAGCGGAATGGAACAACGAAGTGGGGCGGATTTGTTGGTTTGCAGCTAACAGGATTCCTAGACTCTTAGAAGTTCAACCAATAGGCGTTGGAGACTCATGGTCTGCGTTTGGGCCGGGTGTCCCAGCGGTGGGTATGCCTGAGGTGGCGGATGTGTCGCTTGAGAGTGATGGCGCTGTTGGCGAGGCTGATCATGGCCTCGAAGACTAGATGCTTTGCGCCGTCGACTTTTGCACTCAAGATTGCTGGATGGTCTGCGTCAGCCGGTGAATTCGGTCCAAAGCCGGTGCACGCGTCGGCATTAGCTTTGCGCCGGGTGGTTAGGTTGACTGCTGATTGTTCCAGCCGCCTTCGAAGCCTAAGCTTCGTTTGATCGCCGAAAAAAGTGGACTGGACCCCGAAAGTTAGACTCGGTAAATAAGAGTCTACGCAGCG
This sequence comes from Paeniglutamicibacter sp. Y32M11, assembly GCF_019285735.1. Lineage (GTDB taxonomy): Bacteria > Actinomycetota > Actinomycetes > Actinomycetales > Micrococcaceae > Paeniglutamicibacter. The sequence goes on from NZ_CP079107.1 coordinate 1,260,228, forward strand.
AGTGCCTGAGCCCGATATTCCATCGGGCTCAGGCACTCGAGCGTTAACGAGATGCGCTCGGCGTTGTACCAGCGGATATAGTCGCGGAGCTCGGTAGTGAACTTCTCGATGTCGGTGAATTCTTGGGGGTGGAACATCTCTTCCTTCAGATGACCGAAGAAGTTTTCCATCACCGAATTATCCAAACAGTTGTCCTTGCGCGACATGGATTGAGCCATCCCGGCCTTGGCGAGAAGTTTCTGCCAGCTGGCGTGCTGATACTGAAATCCCTGATCAGAATGCATCATCGGGGCCTCACCGGAAGCCAAGGTGCTAATCGCCTCGATCAGTGATTGGTTGGTGAACGCCGTGTTTGGCGATTCTGACACCGAGTAGGAAACGATCGAGTGGTCAAACAGATCCAGCACTGGGGAGAGATAGACCTTGCGCTCGGCGATCTTAAACTCGGTCACGTCGGTCACCCATTTGGTGTTTGGTGCCTCAGTGTCGAACTTACGCTTCAGCAGGTTTTCGGCGATCTGGCCGACTTGACCCTTGTAAGTGGAAAATCTGCGGCGGGTGCGGACCTTGCAGACCGGTTTTTCTTCACGCATCAGTTTCAGCACGGTCTTGCGTGCGATCTGCCAGCCTCGGCGCGCCAGAACCGCGTGGATGCGTCGGTGGCCGTAGCGGCTCTTCACTTGGGCGAAAACCTCGTGGATCTGGGCGCGAAGCTCAGCGTGCCGGTCAGGGGACTTGAGTGCGGCCTGGCGATAGAAGAAGGTGGAACGAGCCAATCCAGCGGCCTGCAGGAGCAGGGGCAGGGAATGGGATGCCTTGAGGGCAATCACGGCACTGACTTTCAGCGCGGTGGTTGGTTCCTCAAGGCTCGTACTTTTTTTAGGTAAGCGTTCTCAGCCGCCAACCGCCGGTTCTCTAGACGCAGCTTCTCCAGCTCACTGACTTTGACGGATGGGGTGCGCGGCGCAGACGTGGGTCGGCCCTTAGCCTTGGGGCGCAACCCGTCCTCCCCATGATCACGATAGATGCGGACCCACGTGCGCAAGAGCCTTGGGGAACTGAGTTGGTGCGTCCGGGCAAGATCCGGTGCAGAGACTTCGCCATCCAGAAATTGACGGACGAGTGCGAGTTTGAACTCGAAAGAAAACACCTGCTTGGTTGGTTTGCTTTCCAACGCTGCCCTACCCCAAATCTTGAAACGCTTCTCCAGCTCTCTAACTGCATGAACGCTGACTTCCAATCTTGAGGATACCGCGCAATACCCGAATCCTTGCTCGAGTAGATCAACGGCAGCCAACCGTTGATCGGTAGTCAATGAACTGCTTTGGAACATGAAAAACTCCCCGAAAGTAAGGAGCTGCATTAAGTTAGTCCAACTTTCGGGGAGCAGTTCACGTTTCTCAACGGTTCGGAGGGTCTTTTTTGTGCCTAGGGGGGTCTCTTCGAAAGCCCCGGGCTGATGACGGGGATCCGCACTTGGCGGGCACGTTATCTCGGCAACCGCGGCTGACCTGCGGGAATCTCGGAGCAGCGTCGCGTCTCCGTTTTGACAAATGATAATGATTCTCATTAGTGTTTACGAGGTGCTGGCCAGACGTGCCCCCGGCGACCGAACGTCGCAGCCTTGTCCTCGAAAACGGAGAACTCATCGATGAAAAAAATCAATCCCTGGATGGTTGTCATGCCCGCCGTCGTCTTGGCGGTGGCGACTGCGTGCGGTACCCCTGCCAGCTCCGTATCCAGCGCAGCAGAAGACGCGGCAATCGGTCCGATCAGCCTGGACAGCTGCGGTCGCGAGGTCATCTTCGACGCGCCACCGCAGCGGGTGCTCGCGGTCGGATCGGAGGCACCGGCGCTACTGGTAGCCGCCGGAGCCGGCGACAAGCTGACGCACTACGCGGGCAGCCTGGAAGTGCCCTTCGACGCCGCGACGAAAACCGTAGTCGAAGGGGCCGAACGGATTGCCGAAGACTCCCACGACGTCTCCTACGAAATGATCATCGGTTCGGGAGCCGACGTGGTGATCGGCACCGACATCGCGGCGGGAGTTGACCTCGATTCGCTCGCGGATCGCCTCCAGCAGGCCGGGGTGCAGATGCTGACGGTGAGTGGTTACTGCGCCGGTTTCGAGGATCGCTCCACCGGCGGCTTGAGCGGGTTCGAGCAGATCTACCGCGACGTCGAGTCCTACGGCCGACTGTTCGGGACCCAGCAGGTGGCAGCCGAAGCCGTCCAAGACATGCGAGAGCGTGTCGCGGCGGCAGCGGAGCGCATCAACCAAGAAGCGGGGGAGCGCGCGCTCTCCCTGTACGTTCCGACCGCCGGCACTCTGGGCTCCTACGGGCACGAATCGCTGGTCTCGGAGCAGATGTCACTGCTGGGCCTAAAAAACGTGTTCAGCGATGTGCCCAAGCGCTACTTCGAACCCTCCACGGAGGAACTGGTCGCCAGCGCTGCCGACAAGGTCTTCGCAATGTACCTGCCCACCGGATCCTCGGCCATGGAAACCGACCAGGACGTGCTCGACGTGCTTCGCGAGCGGCCAGAACTTGATGGACTTCAGGCCGTCAACGACGACGCGTCCGTGGTGCCGCTGAACTACTACTACTCCTCGCCCGGCCCGCTGGCCGTTGACGGGGTCGAGCTGCTGGCCGAACGGCTGGCCACTCCATGATCCAGACGGGACCATTGCGCTGGCCCGCGCACACTGCCGGGGACCGGCGCTCCCACGAGGCGCCGGCACGGAGTCGGCCGGGCCACGCCATGTCCCGGGGCGCCACCGAGGTCGACTTCGTCAAGCTGAGCCCCACCCGCAACACCACCCTGTTGGTCACCAGCAGACACCCGGCGCGGAACTACCGCGCCATCGCCGAAAAGCTGCTGCGCGCCGAGCATGTGCACGCCGAACAGGTCGGGTTCATCCTGCCAGCGCAATCGCCGGACGCGCAGGTGCGCCTGCACATGGCGGGGGACGAGTTCTGCGCGAACGCCACCTTGGCGCTGGCCGCGCTCCACGCCGCGACGCAGGGGCTTCGCGGCCCCGTCGAGCTCCGGCTGGAGGCCTCGGGTGCCGAGGATCTGCTGGAATGCCGTGTCGAAAGCCACGCCGCCGGCTACCGCTGCGAGCTGGCCAATCCGCTGCCGCTACGGATCGATCCCTACCCGTTCCCCGGGGCCACCGTAGGTGCCGCCATGGTGCGCTACGCCGATGCGGTGCATCTGGTTATCGAGTGCTCCGGGCACGATGCGGTGCTGCGCGAGCGCGCCGAGCGGCTGGCCGCGCAGCTGGGGAGTAGCGAAAGTGTGTCCGTGATTGGGGTGATGCTCTATGACTCGGCGAGTGGCGAGCTGGCCCCGCTGATCAACGTCCCGGCATTGGGCAGCCTGGTGTGGGAGGGAAGCTGCGGCTCGGGAACAGCCTCGCTCGGCGCCTACCTTGCCGCCAAGGCCCAGGCACCGGTGAGCACCGCGGTGCGGCAACCCGGAGGCACCATGCACGTTCACGCCGACTACGGCTGCGGCAAAGTAACGGAGCTGCGGGTCACCGGGCAGGTGGCCCTGGTGGCCGAGGGGACGGCCTACATCCATGACTGAATCGGTAACTAACACCGCGGTCTCCGGCGAAACCGCTGCGGGACTGCCGAACACGCTGCGGACCTACCTGCGCCGCTTTACCGCGGCCGCCAACGAGTACGACGGCTCGATTCGGCACGCCGCTGAGCTCGAAGAGTTGCTGGCCGACTACTCGCGCTTGGTCACCGACCCGGGCCACGAGGCCCCCTTTGCGCTATTCGTCGCGGCCGCCGGAACGGACGAGGTGGTGGAGCAGCTGCGCACACAGTCGGCGCGCTGCGTGGCGGTCATCGAGAAGTATCGTGCGCTGCGGCTGCTGGCGGGCACGGCGGGAGCTCAGGGCTACTTCGCCAACATCGAATCCTGCATCACCGAGGAATTCGGGGCGGTTGCACCACGAAAGGAGTCGAAGGTGATGCTCGTCGGCTCCGGGTCCTTCCCGATGACGCTGCTGAACATCTCCGCGCTCACCGGCGCCTCCACCCTCGGGATCGACATCGACGCCGAGTCCATCAACCTCGGTCGCCGGGTCGTGGCCCTGCTGGGCGAAGGCCTGGACATCGCGCTGGAAGAAACCGCGATTCACGAACTGGACTTCATCTCCGAGGCCACGCACATCGTGATCAGCTCCACGGTGAGCGTGAAATACGAGTTGTTGCACCAGATGCACCCCCTCACCCGCGAGGACGTCGTGGTGGCCATGCGCTTTGGCGACGGGCTGAAATCGCTGTTCAACTACCCAATGCAGGAGGTCGACCCCGCGCTCTGGCGCCTGGCCGAGACCATCCGCCGGCCCGAGCAAGTATTCGATATCGCGTGTACGTGAAGCAGCGCCCTAGCAGAAAAGACGTGTAGCAGATGGACGAATTGGGAAACATCCTCATCGCCGGGACCGGCCCGGTGGCGGTGCAAAGCGCCGTGCTGCTCGCTTCGCTGCCCGGCGCCCTGGGCATCGCCGGGCGCGAGTCCGAGCGTTCCGCGGCCTTCTTCGCGGCGCTGGACTCCACCGCGGGCACCGTCCGGGCCGAGGTGCAGAACGCCAGCCATGCCGCGCTGGCGGGACGGTGCCGGATCGAGCAGCGGTTCCGCGGATACGGATCCGTGGCCGGGAGCTGGGACACCCTGATCCTCACGGTCACCGCGGATGCCTACCTCCCGGTGCTGCGCCAGCTGGCGAGCGAGGTGCTGGCCGGATTCCAGCGCATCGTGCTGCTCTCACCCACCCTGGGCTCCGGGGCCCTGGTGCGCGAGTACGCCAGGGCACAGGGCACGGATCCGGAAGTCATCAGCTTTTCCAGCTACCTGGGTGATACCCGCTGGGCGCAGGGCACCCCGGGCGCCTCGGTGCTGACCGCCGGGGCCAAGGCCCGCATCTACGCCGGATCCAGCCGCGGTGAATCGCCCGCGCTGCAGCGGCTGCGCGCGGTGCACGAGACGGTGGGCACCGAGCTGAACATCCTGCCCCTGCCGGTGGAGGCCGAGGCACGAAACCTGTCCCTGTATGTGCATCCGGCGCTATTCATGAACGAGGTCACGCTGCGCGCCGTATTCGCCGCGGCGCCACCGACTCAGTACGTTTACAAGCTTTACCCCGAGGGACCTATCACCCCGTCAATGATCCACACCCTGGTGCAGCAGTGGCGGGAGCTTTCGGCCATTCTCACCGCGCTGGGCGGGAAGGGAGTTAACCTGCTGTCCTTCATGCTCCACGACGGCTACCCGGTGCACCCGCAGAGCATCGACCCGGCACACGTGGCCGCGTTCGAGCAGCTGCCGGCCATCCACCAGGAGTACCTCATCTACGTGCGCTACGCCTCGCTACTGGTGGACCCATTCTCCGAACCCAGTGCGGACGGGAGATACTTCGACTTCTCGGCCATCCCCATCCGGCCGATCTTCCGCAACGACTCGGGCCACTGGGACGTGCCACGGATGCCAAAGGAAGACTACTACCGCACCAAGATCATCCAGGGTCTGGCCCGGCACCTCGCGGTGCCCTGCCCGACGATCGATCACCTCCTGGACGCCTACGAGGGCGCGCTCACGCAGGCGGCACAGGCACTGGGGGACCAGCCGCGCTCCGCGGCCTTTAGCGTGCAGGACTTCGCAGAAGACCTGGGCATGATCCGCGCCGGCATCGGGAGCGCCGCATGAAGACCACCGAACCGGGAACCACCGAAAAGCTACTGAGCGAACGAAAGATCATCGCCGAAATCTGGCCGGCCCTGCTGGCCTCGGCCGTGGGCCTGTTGCCCTTCACCGTGCTGAGCACCTTCCTGATACCGATCGCCGATTGGGCCGAGGCCGGCGTTGCGGAGGTCGGTTCCCTGCGCGGACTGGCCGGGGTGGGTGCGGTACTCACCGGCGTCGCGCTGGCCCCGCTGATTGGGCGCATCGCCCCGGGCCGCGTGGCCGCCGCCGCCCTGGCACTGCTGGGGGCCGCCGCGGTGCTCGGGACCTTCTCCGGACTGGCCGCGCTGGCGGCCTTCTGCCTGGCCACCGGGGTGTCCAACGCGCTGCTCTACCCGGCGCTGTCCACCGCCGCCGCTGACCGCTTCGGGGCTACTCCCGCCGCGGGCCGTGCCGCCACCCTGGTCATGACCGCCCAGACGCTGGCCTCCATGGTGGGCGCACCGCTGCTGGTGCTGCCGGCACTGTGGTGGGGCTGGCGGGGCAATCTCATCGCGATCGCGGTGCTCGCCCTCGCCTTGGCGCCGGCCCTGCTGCGCTACGGCCGCGCACATCCCGGCGCGGATGCTCCGGCCCCGCGGCTGGGCTACCTGGCTGCCTTCCGCACGCTGGCGGCCATCCCCGGGGCGCGGGCTCTGCTGCTGGTTTCCTTCGGACGGGCCGGCGCGCTGATGGGTCATCTGGCCTTCCTCGCCCCGTTGTACGCGGAGAAGTTCCAGCTTTCCACCGGCTGGTTCGCCTTCGTCTGGTCTTTGAGCGGAGGCTCCTTCTTCCTCGGGCACCTGCTCGCCGGGCGGATGCTCAACGCGCAGGACTCCGAGATTCGCACCCGGGCCGTGATGGCCATCGCCCTGGGCACCGGCCTGCTGGCGCTGCTCGGGGTGTACCTTTCCCCGGTGCTCCCGCTGGCGATGCTGGGCACCGCGGTGCTCTCGGCCAGCCATGCGGTGGTTTCCGCGGCGGTGATGACCCTGCTGGTGCGCCGCTGCGGGCAGGTGCGCGGCACCGCGCTGAGCCTGAATGCCGCCAGTATGTCCCTGGGATTGTTCCTCGGCGCCGGGGCCGCCGGGGTGGCACTGGGCGCGGCGGGCTATCTGGCCGCGGCCGCGGTGCTCGGCGGATTCACCCTGCTGGCCCTATTTGCCGCGCTCACCCTGCGCACCAGCACCGATCACCCATCCACAAGCAACCGATGAAGAGGCCATGATGACCCAGCTGGACCCCGCACTCCGCGAACCGCGCAGCGCACCACCACCACCGAGTGCCCCGCTGGTCTTCTCCGGCGATGATCTGGAGCACGATCGGCGCACCCGGCACACCGCATGGTGGATCGCCGCTCTGCTGGCCGCGCTGCTGATCACCCTGCCGGTGGCCGTGGGCCTTGGGCCGGTGGCCATCGAAGCGGGCACGGTACTCCAGATCCTGCGCGGGCACCTGGTCGGCGGCGAGCCGATGGGTAGCTGGACCAACTCCGAGGAATCCATCGTGCTGCTGCTGCGCGTGCCCCGGGTGCTGCTGGGCGCCGCCGTCGGCGCCGGGCTGGCGCTGGCCGGGGTGGCATTGCAGGCCCTGACACGCAACATCCTGGCCGAACCCTACCTGCTGGGCGTGACCTCAGGGGCCTCAACCCTGTCGGCGGCCTCGATCCTCTTCGGTGCCTCGGCGGGCATCGGATCGGCCTCGCTGGCCGGTAGCGCCTTTGCCGGGGCGCTGGCCGCCGGGATCGCGGTTTTCCTGCTCGCGCGGGTCGGATCTCAGATGACCTCCACCCGGCTGGTGCTTGCCGGGGTAACGGTGGGCTACGTGCTGCATGCGCTCACCTCGCTGCTGATCTTCGCCTCCGATGACCCCAATGCGGGCCGCTCGGTGCTCTTCTGGACGCTCGGTTCGCTGACCCAGGCCACCGGGCAATCCGCGCTGATCACCTGGGCGGTGGTGCTGGGCACCATCGCGCTGCTGCTGCTCTGGTCCCGCCCGCTGGACGCGCTGGCCATCGGAGACAGCACGGCCCAGACGCTGGGGGTCTCCCCGGCGAAGCTGCGCGCGGCGGTCATGGTGGTGACCGCGCTCTGCGTGGGCGCGCTCGTCGCGGCCTCCGGCGGCATCGGATTTGTCGGGCTGATCATCCCGCACATCGCCCGGCTGTGCGTGGGCTCCACCCACCGCAAGCTGTTGCCGGTGGCGGCGCTGCTCGGCGCGATCTTCCTGGTCTGGGCCGACGTGCTCGCCCGGACGGCGCTGGCCCCGCAGGAACTGCCACTGGGCATCGTCACCGCCCTGCTCGGCGCCCCGCTGCTGTTCGTGCTGGTGCGCAAATTAAACCCGACCCAATGAGAATCAATCGCCCCAGGAGGCCCACAACATGATCACAGCCACCGATATTTCCGTGGGCTACGGCGGCACGCTGGTAGTGAAATCCGCTTCCCTGCACGCCGGGCCCGGGGAGGTCATCGGGCTCATCGGCCCGAACGGCAGCGGCAAGTCCACCTTCCTGCGCACCCTGTACGCGGCGCTGCGCCCGCGGGCCGGACTGGTCACCCTCGACGAGCAACCGATCACGGCGCTGCGCGGCACCGAGCTGGCCCGGCGGGTGGCCGTGGTCGCTCAGGAAACGCCCACCGATTTGCCGGTGAGCGTCGCGGACATGGTGCTGCTCGGCCGCGCCCCGCACCGCAAGGCGCTGGCCGCCTTCACCCGCGAGGATCACCAGGCGGTGGCCGCGGCGCTGAGCCGGGTCGGGGCCCGGGAGCTGGCCGACCGTCGTTATTCCACGCTCTCGGGCGGGGAGAAGCAGCGCGTGCTGGTGGCTCGCACGCTGGCCCAGCAGGCGGATCACCTGCTGCTCGATGAACCGACCAACCACCTGGACATCCGCTACCAGCACGAGCTTTTGCGCATGGTGGGGCAGCTCGGGGTCACCACCGTGGTGGTGCTGCACGACCTGAACCTGGCCGCGCGCTACTGCACCAAGTTGGTCATGCTTCAGGACGGCGAGGTGGTGGCGGGCGGAACACCAGAGGAGGTGCTGACCCCGGAGATGCTGCTGCGGGTGTACGGGATCCACGTTGAACCGGTTTCGGTGCGCGGGACCCTGCAGCTGGTCTTCAGCATGGCGGACGAGCCGGCCATGGCGCACGCGGGGGCCGCCGGCTAGGGTGTCGGCTGGTCCGCCGGGCCTTGCTGGCCCGGCGCCGGTGCGCAGAAGCAGCTGTTCCTCCACCGGACACGAAGTCGGTCCGGGTATATGCGGATCTTGACAACGCGAAAATTCAGCCATCTAAGATGACGGAATATTGATCGCCGGGTGTAGCGCCGAGAGATCGGCAGCAATTTTCAGCAGCTGTATGCGCGGGATATCGGAAGGAGCGTGAACCGGGATTCCGTGTCCTTAAGGGGAACCTCTTACCGGACGGCTGGATGAGTTCCGTTGGCGGATGGTTCATGGATTCGATCGGTGCCTTGCCGAGGCGCCGGGCCCACTTAGGACGACGCCGCCGCTCCGAGTTGCACCGCCAGCTCCATGCTGCGCAGACGGGCCGGGGAGAAGTCGTAGGGCATGCTCCGGATGATCTCCGCCGCGGTCCTCGCGCGGGATCCTTCTACGGGGTCGGGCGCCGGGTTCGCGTTCTCAGGCGGGTGCAGCTCGTCCCAGGTGTCGAAGAGAGCATCGTCCTGCTCCAACTGACCGGACTCTTCGATGACGCGCATCAGCTCGGTCTCGAAGGCGTGCCGCTGGACCGCCAGCTCCGCAACTCGGGGGTCATCAACGGCGACCGTGTTATCCAGTGCTTTCTCGGCGGCGTCGAGGCGGTCGGACTTCGCCCGCAGTGCAGGATGGAGCGCCAACGCGAGGAAGCGGCCGGCCTGGACAGCGGCGCCGAGTGGACCGAAGATCCGCTCGGTGACCAACAGGGTATCCAGGTCGTCCTGGCGCAGCGAGCCCTCGGGTGCGGCCTCGAGGCGGGTGGAGACGAAATCGTCGAGCAGTCCCAGTCGGCTCCCAAGGGCCCGCATGCGCTGCACCGAGGCGCGCTTGTGCTGCAGCTCGGCCTCCTGCGCGGCGAGGGTGTCCTCCAGCCGAGCGAGGACGCCTGCGATCTCGCCCTCGCTGCCGGCGCCGACTGGTGCGGCGCCTTCGAAGGCGCCGCGGATGTCTTCGAGGGCGATCCCAGCGTCGGCCATGCGGCGGATCCAGAGCAGCCGGATGATCTCCGCGTAGCCGTACCGGCGGCGGCCGTCGCCGCCCCGCTCCCGCTCGGGCAGCAGGCCGACCTGGTGGTAGTGGCGGATCGTCCGCGGAGTGACGCCGACGAATGCCGCGGCGTCGCCGATCAGGACCTCTCGGGGCGGGGTAGGGAACGGGTGCATGGCAAACCTCTCGGATTGGGACGGGATGTGCTTCCAGCAGACCACATGACGCTACGGCAGGTGCAACGGCCAACGGCCAACGGGACATTGGCATCGGGTATCGCTTGCCACGTTCCCTCGCACATTTCTAGCCCGGGCCCCTTTGCTGTCCTGACGGTTGCAACGAACCTGACACACAACGCATGGACCTAACAAGATGCGTTCCTTCCATTGATAGTAGGTGGATGACTTCAATGCGTAGAACGGTTTCTCCAGTGATTTTGTACGAATCATGGAGCGAGGATCCCGATGATGACGAGTACCTCTGCGAAAGGGATTTTTCGAAGGCCCCGTTTGGCGCAGAGGAAACCACTTGGGCCACCGTTTACGAGCTCACCGTCAAAGAGATTTTCCTGGGCTCCTTCTCCGAAAAGATCGGGAACATCTTCTATGTCAGGGTCTGTTCCCCTGGTTTTGTGGATTCCGACCATCGGTTCAGAGGTAGGTGGAGAGTGGAGCTCGATGGCTTTAACGATGCAGAAGCTAGAACGAGGATCGTTGACTACGTCGAAAATACGAGGGGTGTTTTCCTGCTCAAAACACCAGTGGAAGTTCTCGCATCTGAGTTCTACTGCGAGGAACGGTAAGTGGCCGAGCTCTCCGTCCTACCGTTCCACACGGGAACCTCTTGCGGACCAGTTTGCTTCGATAGCGGAGACTAGACCGTAGTTGGTGTCATGACCCATGCGCCGTCATGCTTCTCTGCGTTCCAGGCCCGTTTGCTTTCATACTCGATAGGGTGTGATTCGCCTTGGCAAAAATCGACTGCCGATCTTTCGACAGAAATACGACTGAGATTGTTTTGCTCAGAAAAGAGCAGCCACTGCACGGAATCCGTCGACGCGGTATCAAGATTCTGGACGTTCTTGGCGAACGGTTCTGGAACCAGGTTCGTGTCACTGTAGGGACAGACAATCAGAACTGTTTCCCACAGGGGAATGGGTGCGCCTTCACCCTCTCCTCTTGGAAGGGCGAAAGCACCCTGTGCATTGTCAGCGGCACTTGCTAGCGACTCTTGGTATCCGGAATTTTGTGCGCACCCGGTGAGAGAAACCCCGAGGAACAACGACACGGCGAGAAAAGCCCATGCGGTTGGGAACTGAACCGGTTTCTTGTTCTGCCTAAACTCCATGGGTCCATCTTGTCCTACGAAGCTGAAAGCTGCATGCCCATATGCCGCATGACCTCATCGATTCCGCTCGGGGGACGGCGAATTCTGGCAGTTCCGTAAGAGGGTGGGGATCGGAGCACCGATCACTGTCCCGAGTGGTTGAAAGCCCATAGCCATGCCGTCCCATAGCGGGAACCTTCCACGGGACACTCTTATGCCTGATTCGGACCAGGCATTATTGCGGGCAGCACCCCTGCATCAACCCACTGATGACGACCTCAATCCGCATTGCCTCAATGCCTAGCGCCGAGCTGTCCTCACCGACTCCCAACTTCCGCTTTCTAACCCAAAAGTGCGGCGCCCGAGTAGCCGTTGGGTGTGGCAAAGGCTCCATCAGAGATGGGAGAGGGTCAACCGTATTCAGATGACCCTCTCCCATTACTTGCGGTTTAGTTGTCTAGTGAAGCCGCTGAGTGAATGGCATTGGAGAGGTCAAGGGGCCGACTCCACATGGGCCAGTGCCCTGTGGGGAGATCGATGCTGTCGAGGCGTTCGAGGTTCGCGACTTCGGCAAACACGGGATGGCCTGCTTCGACCAGCTCCATTACCTGTTTGCTCGAGATCGAGCAGCACACCAGGGTGGTCGGGATGCTACTGCGGGCCTCGTTAGTGAGCTCGACGGGCTGACGAAGCACTGGGCCGGGCTCAGGGACGGCAAGGGCCCGAAAACGTTCGAGGACCTCTGCACTCAGGCCTTCGAGACTCGCCTGTTGCGCGAGTACATCGAACGACGGTAGCGGCAGCTCATTCAACTCAACGGAGAAATCGGGGGCGGTGACATTGCCCGTCGCCACAGGGCCGGAGTCGACCCACACTACCCGGTGGACAAGCTCAGGGTGCCGGTCCATGACGAGGCTGACGGGGGCGTTAGCCCCGCTGTGGGCGACGAGAACCACGGGCTGATCTCCTTGTTGAGAAATTACGCCCAGGATCGCTTCCGCCTGGTCATCGAGAGTCTTCGTCGCACGTGCAGGATCGTCCGCGTCGAGACCAGGCAGTGTCATAGCGATTGCACTGGAGTGGTCGGTTTGCAAGTGCTCAAGGACTTCATCCCACGCCCAAGCCCCCAGCCAGTGGCCGGCGATGAGAATGATGCTTGGGCTGCGCTTAGTAGTTGTCATATCACAACTCTCGCAGGCCCTTCGGACAAGGGTGTGTCACTATTTATGTCATGAATTCATTTGGGCCTGAACTGTGAAGCGCACCGAACGCCTCCATGCTCTCACTGAGATGTTGCGCCGTAGCGGCGCGCGGGGAGTGTCCGCTGAGCGGTTGGCGAGTGAGTTCGAGGTATCCGTGCGCACGGTCAAGAGGGACCTCGATGCGTTAGAGAACAGTGGGGCGCTTCTATGGTCGCGCCCAGGCCCTGGTGGCGGCTACGGACTAGCCGACGGCGCGTCCCTGCCGCCTGTCAGCCTTTCCCCAGCGCAGGCCGTGGCGCTCATGGCGGCTGTGTCTGCTGCCCCCGATGCCCCCTACGCAGATCTGGCAGCCGCGGGTATCCAGAAGATCTTGGACGTCCTCGATCCCAGAACTCGAGCAAGAGCTGACGAACTAGCCCAACGTGTCTGGGTTAAGTCGATTCCTTCATCTTCGCGCGCAATAAAGTCGGCTTTGGAGGAGGCGATGGCCGAGCAGCGCGTAGTTCGCATTCGCTACACTTCTAGAGATGGCACCACGACCACCCGCGACGTCGAACCTGTGCTGTTCGCCTCGACGAACGGCCAGTGGTACCTAATTGGGTGGTGCCGACTGCGCAATGCAATGCGATGGTTTACCGTATCGCGCATCGATCGGGCCAACGTAACTAAGTCGGCCTGTAGTGACCACACCATCCACGAGGTTGGAATACCCCCGGCGAACGCTACACCGGTGCACGGTCGGAGCGAGTGAACCACTGAAGTAACCCTCACCGGGACAGTTTCACTCAGGTGCAGAATGACGAGCCAATCCATGCCATACGATGACCCGATGACGACAAATATGGAACTCACTTGGGACGGTTACGTCAATGCCCGGGATCTGGGCGGATTGCCAACCAGTCTCTCTCGCACGGGGACAACCGTACCGGGCCGGATCGCTAGGGGGCCACGTCGCGAGCGCTTCACTCCGGCAGGTTGGGAAACCGCGCGCGCTTGGGGCCTCACCTCGATCGTGGATCTACGCTGCTCCTATGAGGTGGGGAAACAAGACGGGGATCCAAACATTTCGACCGAAATCCTTGCAGATTTGGCAATCACAAGCGCCCCGACAGAAGACCATAACGATCCCGAGTTTCAAAAGGTCTGCTTTCCGATACTCGACTCTCCCGAGTATTGGAGCCACAACTGGCGGCTCCAACCTCACCTTGTGCGGGCTGCTCTGGAAGCCATCGCATCCGCAATCCCGGGGGTGCTGGTGCATTGCAGCGCAGGGCGAGACCGCACCGGAATGATCAGCGCATTGCTTCTTGGGAATGCGGGGGTTGAGCCCCATGCTGTCGTCAACGACTATGCCGCGTCAGTCCGCGCAATGGCGGGCATTGCCAGTCATGCCCCGACGGTTGATGACCATGCGAAGTGGTCCCAAGAAACCGCAAATGAGTGGCTGAACGACAAGCTTCCCATCGTTCGTGAGGTGGTAGTCAATGCACAGGGCATTTTTGACTCACTCAATGTATCGGCTGCAACTCGGGAGTTGTTGCGGGCGAAACTTATTGACTACTAGGTGGTTGAGTCTGGATTTCTGAAGGTTGCGTATGCCAGGAGCGTGCCTCGGCAATTTGGCAGCATTCCACCCGCTGCCATCCCGCAAAGTATGTTCCGTGCGTGAAGGGGCCAACGTCCCGTATGACGGATCTTGACCGGTACAGCATTCGATTGGCGGGCGAACCTATTTGGTTAGGAGAACCTCTTGTGTGCAGTCATGGCAACTCCATTCTTGGTAGTCTCGAGCAGCAGAAGAATGCACCAGCGGAGCATCACCGAAATGATCAGCGTCTTGGTGGGATCTTCGGTTACAGAGGAGAATCTCGAAACGGCCCTCGCCGTCTATGGAGAGCTGGTCGCCGCAACACTGAAAGAGCCCGGATGCGTAAGCTACGAACTCCTTCAGCTTCGCGATGATCCTTGTCAACTTATGCTTGCGGAGCGTTGGCTCTCGCAAGATCATCTTGACGCACACACAAGAACAGATCATTTCATTGAAGCTATGCACAAGCTCGAAACCCTGGAGACGGCAGCACCAGCCCTGATCTACACCAGCGCTGCCTAGTTCCCGAAACTACCAACGGTTGTTTCCATTGGGAACCAATTAGTGGACACCAAGCGGGAGCCCGCAAGCCGAAGGTCTATCGGCTCATCTTCTCCGTCGAATACTCCGGGGTCGCATAAATTCCACCTTGGGGAAGATTCACGTCGATACGCTCCTCCGGACCCCAGTGGGCAGCATTATCTTGCGGGATGAATCCGACCGTTTTTCCGGATTCGAGATCCCACCAGCGGGCAGTGTTGGCGGACACGGCGTAGAACACGGCAGTGCGTTCCTCGGTCGTCATGGCCGCGATGAACGCCCGTACAGCGTCCGCAGGACTGAGCCAGGTTCGCTGTTCTCGCGCGGATGAGGGGCGGTTCTCGTAACTGCCGATGCGTACAGAGATGGTGCTGAGTCCGAATTTGTCAGCGTAAAGCCGGCACAGTGCTTCCCCTGCGACTTTCGATACGCCGTAGAACCCGTCGGGGCGAGGAGGCATGTCGGGTGAAACGTGTTCACTCGAGGGGTACATGCCCGTCAGTCGGTTGCTGCTGGCGAATACCACTCGAGGCACGCTGGAGCGCCGTGCGGCCTCGAGGACATGGTAAGTGCCGATAATATTCGCATCGGCCAGATCATGGAAATCAGCTTCGTCAGCGATCCCCCCGAGGTGGATTACTCCGTCAACGCCGACAAACAGTTCAACTAATGACTCCAGGTCCCCGAGTGCTGCCTGCACGAATGAGTCCCGTGGTCCGACCGGAGCCGTTGAAAGGATGTCCGTGGAGACGAGGTCGACCCCCAGCTCCAGCAGGGCGGCACGGAGCGCCGATCCGATATTTCCGGCTGCGCCGGTGATTACCCAGCGACTTCTAGCAATCTTCGTCATTCTCAAACCGTAGGGCATGACCTTGAGAGCACCACATCGATACGTCCGATAGGTGATCGTGGCTTAGCTCATTCTGATGTCCGTTGCAGTAGATCCGATAAGAAATCCCGGATGCGAAACGGAACACCGGCACGAGCCCGATTCGCATCCCGGGGGCGGGTCAACGGTTGTCGAACACGGACGCCTCTGGTCGAACACGGCCTCCCGCTGCCGGTGCGCGAGGTGCGAGACCGTGCGGCAACCGGTCAGGCCGAGGCGGGCTGAAGGGAGCGAGCCGCCTGGTACTCGTGGATCCAGCCCAGGTGGCGATCCCACGCGTCCGGCGCCGCCAGCCGGGCGTTGCGAGCATCGGCGCGTGCGCCGTCGGGCAGGTGTAGGACCTCACCGGTGGTGGCCGAGGCGATCTGGACCTTGCGGGTCCGCTCGATGCGCACGTCCTGGTAGCGCTGGCGCGCGTTCTCCCAGCCGGAACCGTCCTCTAGCCCCTGGATGAGGCAATCGGCCAAGACAATGGCGTCCTCGATGGACTGGTTTGCTCCCTGTCCGTGATGGGGGACCAGTGCATGGGCGGCGTCTCCCATGAGGGTGACCCTTCCGCGGCTCCATTGATGTAGCGGCGGGCGCTGGAACAGTGCCCAGCGGTCTCCGGTCGGCGCGGCGCCGATCATTTGCCGCACGGCTGGGTGCCAGCCCTCGAATGCCTTGAGGTGGGCGCCTTCCTCATCCGGTGCGGCCCAGGCCGGGCCCTCCCACGGTCCGCCGTGCCGGCGGACCAGAAGATAGTTCTGCTCGCCGCTGCCGATCGGGTAGTGCAGCAGGTGGCCGCCGGGCCCCATCCAGAACTGGATGGCCTCCGGATCTGGAAGGTCCGCCAGGGCCTCGGGGGCCACGATCCCGCGCCAGCCGGAACAGCCGGAGAACTGGGCGTCGTCGTATCCCACGACGTGGCGGCGCAGCATCGAGCGTGCGCCATCGGCGCCGATGACCAGATCTGCCTCGACGATGTCCCCGTCACTGAAATGGAGGGACACCGCGTCGGTGCCTTCCTCGATCCGCACGCACTCCTTGGATAGGTGCAGACCCTCACCGCCGAGACGCTCCACCAGCAGTTTCTGCAGATCCGCCCGGTGGATGCCGTAGTACGGTGCGCCGCAGGTGGCCCGATAGTGCTCGCGTGAGGACACTCGGGCGATGACCCGCCCGTCGCGGCCATCGCGGAATACCAGCCCGTCCACGTTGGCCGATGCCGCTGCCAATCCGGCTCCGATGCCGGTTCGCTCCTGGAGGTAGCGGGTGGCATTGGCCGAGAGAGCGACGGCCGCGCCGACCTCGCGCAGTTCCGCCACCCGGTCAAAGACCAGCGGTTCCAGTCCGCGGCGGCGCAGCTCGATGGCAAGGGTTGACCTGCGGTCAGCCAGTGAAATCGGTCCGGGATCGCAGCATCGCGCCAAGTCCCGCGGCGGCTGGAGTCCACTGGTTGTGATCCATCTTTCGGGGCGCCAGAGGCCGCGTGAACTGTGTAAATTCAGCGGTTAGTCACCTGCGGGCGATACGCTAGAGCTATGGCCACCCGCACTCCCTCCAAGAAACCCAAGGCCTCGGGCCGCACCACGGGTTCCGGAGGCACCACCAAAACGACACGCACCACCAAGAACGCCGCAGCGGCGATTGAGCACGATTTCCCGCTGCCGGTGCGCATGGTGCGTTCGGCCTGGATGGGCATCGCGCGAGTCACCGCCGGAGCCTTCCGTAAGATCGGTGCCGACGTGCACCCACCCTATGAGGTCCGCCGCGACGGCACGGGCCTCTTTCTGGTGATCCTGGCCATTATCATCGCCTCGGTGGAGTGGTGGGGGCTGCGTGGCATCGGTTGGTACGGCAGCTTTGTGCATTCGGTGGCCGCGGGAACCTTCGGATTTATGTCGGCGCTGATGCCGCCGATCCTTTTGATCGGAGCCATTAGACTCTTCCGCTGGCCGGAGGATGATCGAGCGAACAACCGGGTGGGTATCGGCCTCACGTTGCTCACGCTGGCCGGATCCGGCATCTCCCACGTGGCCGGGGGAGTACCGGGAATCTCCGCACCCTTTGACGAACTCTGGGCAGCCGGCGGCGTTTTGGGCGCCCTGCTGACCGTCCCACTGGCGGCGCTGATCAGCGCGCCAGCCACCATGGCCGTGATGATTTTCCTGGCCCTGCTGAGCCTGATGATCCTCACCGCCACCCCCTTTAGGCAGATCCCCGCGCGCTTCCGCAGCGGGTATGAACGACTCATGGGCCAGCACCCGGAGGGCTACAGCGCACCGCGCGGCACCGAACTGACCGGGGAAGAGCACGACCAGTCCTACCTCTACGAATCCGACGTCGAGCCCAAGAAGTCCCGCAAGAAGATCAGGCTCTTTGGCAAGGACAAGGACACTGACGCGGAGGCTCTCGCCGCGGCCGAAGCCGCCGCCGAATACGATCGCAACGTCGCCTATGACACGGCCGTGATCACCGATGATTACGGCAACGTCCCGGTGAACGATGCGGACGCCTACTACACGGATGCCGCGGCCGAACAGGACGCCGAACCGGCGATCCGCCCGGGCGTCCGCCGCCCCACCAAGGACGAGCGCGAGCGCGCTGCCATCATGGACTCGGTGGGGCTGGGCCGCGAGCCCGAGGCCGACACCCAGGCCATGAGCGCGATCGACCTGAGCAACTACGACGCCGAGACCACCTCGAGTGTGTCCCAGGTTCCGGACCGCCCGGCGGCCGCACCGCTGCCGCCGATCCCGGCGCGTACCGAACAGCTCCAGCTCTCCGGGGACGTGACCTACACGCTGCCGGCCTCCGACCTCCTGCCCGCCGGCCCGCCCTCCAAGCAACGCTCCGAGGCCAACGATGCGGTGGTTGCCGCGCTGACCGACACGCTGGATCAGTTCAAGGTGGACGCGAAGGTCACCGGGTTCTCCCGCGGCCCAACGGTCACCCGTTATGAGATCGAGCTGGCCTCGGGCACCAAGGTCGAGCGTGTCACCGCCCTGTCCAAGAACATCTCCTACGCGGTGGCCTCCTCGGACGTGCGCATTCTGTCCCCGATCCCGGGCAAGTCCGCGATCGGTATCGAGATCCCGAATGCGGATAAGGAAATTGTGGTCCTGGGAGACGTGCTGCGCAGCCACAATGCCCGTAAGACCGAGCACCCCATGGTCATGGGGGTGGGCAAGGATGTTGAGGGCGGTTTTGTTGTTGCCAACCTCGCCAAGATGCCGCACCTCTTGGTGGCGGGTGCCACCGGTGCCGGTAAATCATCGTTTGTGAACTCGATGATCACCTCCATCTTGATGCGTGCCACCCCCGATGAGGTGCGCATGGTCATGGTTGACCCCAAGCGTGTGGAACTCACCGCCTACGAGGGCGTGCCGCACCTGATCACCCCGATCATCACCAACCCGAAGAAGGCCGCCGAGGCCCTGCAGTGGGTGGTTCGTGAAATGGACACCCGCTACGACGACCTGGCCAACTTCGGTTTTAAGCACATCGATGACTTCAACAAGGCCGTCAAGAACGGTAAGGCCGTCCCGCCCGAGGGCTCCAAGCGGATCATGAAGCCCTACCCGTACCTGTTGGTCATCGTTGATGAGCTCGCGGACCTCATGATGGTCGCCCCGCGCGACGTGGAAGACTCGATCGTGCGTATCACCCAGCTGGCCCGTGCCGCGGGTATCCACCTGGTGCTGGCCACCCAGCGTCCCTCCGTTGACGTGGTGACCGGTCTGATCAAGGCCAACGTGCCCTCGCGCATGGCCTTTGCCACCTCGTCGGTCACTGACTCCCGTGTGGTCCTTGACCAGCCGGGTGCCGAGAAGTTGCTGGGTCAGGGTGACGCGCTCTTCCTGCCCATGGGCACCTCCAAGCCCATGCGTGTCCAGGGTGCCTGGGTCACCGAGTCCGAGATCCATGCCGTGGTGGAACACGTCAAGGGTCAGCTGAAGGCCGAGTACCGTCACGACGTGGCCCCCGAGGTCCAAAAGAAGCAGATCGATGATGACATCGGAGATGACCTGGAGCTGTTGCTGCAGGCCACCGAGCTGGTGGTTACCACACAATTTGGTTCCACCTCGATGTTGCAGCGCAAGCTGCGCGTGGGCTTTGCGAAGGCCGGCCGGCTCATGGACCTGCTCGAATCTCGTGGCGTGGTGGGCCCTTCCGAGGGCTCGAAGGCTCGCGACGTGTTGGTCAAGCCCGATGATTTGCCCGAGGTCTTGGCGGCCATGCGTGGGGATGACACCTCCGCGGGTGCCCCGGCGCCCACGGCCGTGGAGGCAGCGCTGGCGGATAACGCCAACGCCAATCACTACGGTGCCGATCTGGTGGCCGAGGACCTTGATGGATTCGAACAGGCCACCGAATACCATGACGGTGCCGATGACGAGGGCTCGGAAGACGCCTGGAACCTTACCGGAAGGTAGCCTAGAGACGTGACTGAATCCCCAGCAGAACAGCAGCCAGCTCCCGTCCCCACCCTGAACATCGCCAATGTGCTCACCGTGCTGCGCATTATCATGGTCCCGTTCTTCATTTGGGCCTTGGTGGCAGACGAGAAGGATTACTCGGTGATGCGCTGGGTGGCCGTGGCCATCTTCGCCGTGGCCATGTACACCGACAAGCTGGATGGGGATCTGGCCCGCAGCCGCGGGCTGATCACTAACTTCGGAAAGATCGCCGATCCGATCGCCGACAAGCTGCTCACCGGCTCCGCGCTGGTGATGTTCTCGATCTTGGCCGAGTTGCCCTGGTGGATCACCATCGTGATTCTGGTCCGTGAATGGGGCATTACGTTGGTCCGCTTTGTGGTGATCCGTTATGGCGTCATGGCCGCCTCGCGCGGTGGCAAGCTGAAAACCGTGCTGCAGGCAGTGGCCATCGTGCTGTACCTACTGCCGTGGACCTTTACCTTTGACTGGTTGCATGCCGTGGCGTTTGGCGTCATGCTGCTCACCCTGGCGGTCACCGTGGTGACGGGTGTGGACTACCTGGTGAAGGCCTGGCAGCTCCGCGCCGCCGCCACCAAATAGCCAACTCACTTTTGAAGGGACGGAACGCGACCATGTCGGAATCAACCACCGCAATCCGTGCAGCCGAGGTCATCACGGCGGCCAGCGCCGCGCAGCTCAGCCTGGCGACGGCCGAGTCCCTGACCGCCGGCATGATCGCTGCGTCGCTCGCGGCGGTTCCCGGTGCTTCGGCCGTGCTGATGGGCGGGGTGGTGAGCTACTCGAGCACCGTCAAGGCCAACGTGTTGGGCGTGGATTCGGACTTGCTCACCGAGCGCGGATCCGTTGATGGAGAGGTAGCCCGGCAAATGGCGATTGGTGCCAGGAACGTCTGCGGCGCGGATCTGGCGGTCTCCGCCACCGGCGTGGCCGGCCCGTCCGCGCATGATGGCAAGGCCGTGGGGACCGTGTTCCTCGGATTTGCCACCGAATCGGACAGTGGCTTTATCGAGCAGCATTTCAGTGGCGATCGTGAACAGATTCGCAGCGCCAGCAACCTCGCTGCCTTAGACTTGTTCCTCTCCCATCTGCTACCCAGCAAGCACACAGCTTGATGCGGTTATCTTGTTAATGATCGGTTTGTGACAAGAAAGCAGATCGATTAGCCGTATTTGTGGAAATGTTTCCGCATGCATGGCTAAGGTGGGGGCGTGGGAACAAAAAACGACTCCCGGTAGTTATTACCCATGACAGGCACAAAACAGTGACCTGCACCGTTCGCCCCACAAGGCATTTAGGACCGGAGAACAAAGGCAATGCACATGGTCAAGCAACCAGTATCGGTAAACGGTGTGGTCCGTTGGCGTGATGTGGGCCTTCAGAGCGAGGTCCGCCGAGACAAAGAGGAGCGCAAGATGGTAGTCCTTCGACATGAAATCGGTGATGTCCTGCGCGACGTTCGTCAACGTCAAGGACGCACTCTGCGCGAAGTCTCGCACAGCGCTCGTGTTTCACTCGGATACCTCTCCGAGGTTGAACGCGGACAAAAGGAAGCCTCCTCGGAGCTTCTTTCCTCCATCTGTGGCGCTCTCGAGGTTCCGTTATCTCTGATGCTCCGCGAGGTTAGCGATCGCATCGCCATCACCGAAGGTATCGTCATTCCGGACACGGTCCCCGTGGACCTGACCAGCGAATTCGCTGGCGACTACCCGGCAGAACTCGGCAAGCGCCTCGCCCCGAGCCACTAAGCACTAGAGCTATAACCCCGGTGGTGTACCCGGGATGAAGCAACGCTGACCCCCGCGTCGGTGTTCGGTTCTCACGAACTAGGACTCCGACGCGGGGGTCAACTCACTTAAATGACGGCCGGGATGTGGCATGGCACAATAGCCGAGTGCGAATGAGTGATTTTTGGCGTCTGATGGACGATGAGTTTGGTGCGGGCTACTCCCGCACGCTGGCTTCCACCCTGGTGTTATCCGCGGTTGGCGGGGTGAGCGCGGATGAAGCGCTGGCCAAGGGAGTGCCGCCGCGAGATGTGTGGTTGGCCCTGTGTGCTATCCAGGATGTGCCTCCGGAGCGACACTTCGGCAAGGACGTCCCGCTCAAGGAGCGGTAGAATATTCGAAGAAACACATCCGTTCCATTCGAATATCTATTCGGGACCGTGTAGTGTTCTAGGTGAAAGCTCGATGGGGCGTGGTGCGGTTTTTTCCACAATGAACCCGTTCCAAAACCAAAGTGTCGGCCCAAGGTCGTACGCTCGTGGATAGACAAAGAGTACCGGCCGCTCCCTGATGGGACTGGCCCCAACAACCGAGGTGAACAATGGCCGCAGGTAAAGATCGCGAGAAGGCTCTCGAAGCTGCACTCGCACAGATCGACAAGCAATTCGGCAAGGGTTCGGTCATGCGACTGGGCGATAAGACCGTTGCGCCCATTGCAGCCATCCCGACCGGTTCGGTGGCCTTGGATATCGCATTGGGTATTGGCGGGCTGCCTCGTGGCCGCGTCGT
Organism: Paeniglutamicibacter sp. Y32M11; assembly: GCF_019285735.1. Taxonomy (GTDB): domain Bacteria; phylum Actinomycetota; class Actinomycetes; order Actinomycetales; family Micrococcaceae; genus Paeniglutamicibacter. The sequence goes on from NZ_CP079107.1 coordinate 1,282,686, forward strand.
GGAGATCTACGGTCCGGAATCTTCGGGTAAGACCACCGTTGCATTGCACGCCGTGGCTAGCGCACAGCGACTCGGTGGCATTGCCGCATTCATCGATGCCGAGCACGCCCTGGATCCCGAATACGCCAAGAAGTTGGGCGTCGACACCGACGCACTGCTGGTTTCACAGCCCGACACCGGCGAGCAGGCCCTGGAAATCATGGACATGCTCGTGGGCTCCGGTTCCGTGGACATCGTCGTGATCGACTCCGTTGCCGCCCTGGTACCGCGTGCCGAAATCGAAGGCGAAATGGGCGACAGCCACGTGGGTCTACAGGCCCGCCTGATGAGCCAGGCGCTGCGTAAGATTACCGGCCGTCTGTCCCAGACCCGCACCACCGCGATCTTCATCAACCAGCTGCGCGAAAAGATCGGCGTAATGTTCGGCAGCCCGGAAACCACCACCGGTGGTAAGGCGCTGAAGTTCTATGCATCGATCCGCATCGACGTTCGCCGCATCGAAACGTTGAAGGAAGGCACGGTGCCGGTGGGTAACCGCACCCGTGCCAAGATCGTGAAGAACAAGATGGCCCCGCCGTTCAAGCAGGCCGAATTCGACATTATTTACGGTCTCGGCATTTCCCGCGAGGGAAGCCTGATCGACATTGGTGTGGACCAAGGCTTCGTCAAGAAGTCCGGAGCTTGGTTCACCTATGACGGTGACCAGCTGGGCCAGGGTAAGGAAAACGCACGCAAGTTCCTGCGTGATAACCCCGATCTCGCCAACGAACTCGAACGCCAGATCCTCGAGAAGCTCGGCATTGGCCAGGCCGCCGAGGACAGCGCCGAAACGTTGCGCGTGGTCAAGGAATCCTAATTCCGTGAGCACCACCAAAGACAAGGGCGGTTCGTCCGGCTCCCGAGGGGGAGCCGAACGGCCGCTTTGGTCGTTTCCAGCAGATGGCAACTCGGACTGGGGAGTGCCCACCGAAATTCCCGGCTGGGCGCAAAGCCCAGCAGCCAGCCAAGCGCCAGCTCCCGAGCAGGCCCCTGGGCCACCGGAAAGCAAACCGGCCTTCGGGGAGCGCTCCGGATTCGCCGGACGCAGCGGTGCGCGTACTTCGCCACGATCTGCCGGCGGCGGATCGTGGGGAAGTGGTGGACGATCGACGCGGCAAGGGAGTAAACGCGCCGCGCCCCGGGCTCCACGCGCCCGCGCCAAGAAGGAAGACGCCGATCTTGAGCCGGTGATCCTGAGTGACGAGCAGTACGCCACCAAGGGTCGCGCCATCCTGCTGCGCCAGCTCACCGCCTCGGCCAAAAGCCGGGCACAGCTCAAAACCAAGCTGCTGGAAAAAGAGATCCCGGAGCACGTGGCCGAGGAATTGCTTGACCGTTTCGAGGAGATCGCGCTCGTGGACGACGAGGCCTTCGCCGAGGGCTGGGTCCGATCCAGAGCACGCAGTCGCGGACTGGCGCGTTCGGCCATTCGCCGCGAATTGCGGGACAAGGGCATCGAGGGCGACATGGCCGAGACAGCCCTTGAACAAATCGATGAAGACGCCGAGGAGGCAACCGCCCGGGATCTGGTGGAGCGGAAGCTTCGCGCCCCCTCCATGGGGTTGGACCGGGAGAAGAGCGTTCGTCGACTCGTGGGCATGCTGGCACGCAAGGGATATTCACCGGGCCAGGCCTTCCGTATCGTCAACGCCGCCTGGGAAGAACGCTTCAACGGTGACGACGAGTGATCCGTGGCCCCGCACCTCGGGGCCACATCGGTGCCCGATTGGGTAACCTTGAATGATGCCTTCGAGCATCTCCATGTTTACGCCGACCCCTCGCACGACCCCGGCCACCGTTCGCGAGCCGGAGCGAAGGATCACCAGCAGACAGAATCCTGTAGCGTTCCTAGGGTAGGCAACTGAGTTATTCGCGGTATGTCTCCGGGCCTGCCCAGCCTTTCCACCACCACGTAATGAGCCCACGATGCACCTCCCTATCCTTGCCATTCTCGGGCCAACCGGTACCGGAAAATCCGATCTTTCCATTGCCCTGGCCCAAGAACTGGGTGGCGAAATAGTCAACGCGGATGCCCTGCAGTTCTACCGCGGCATGGATATTGGGACAGCAAAACTTCCTTTGGCCGAGCGTGGCTCCATTCCACACCACCTCCTGGACATCATGGATGTCGGGGAGGAAGCCAGCGTCGCGCGTTTCCAATCGACTGCTCGAGAGACGTTTGCGGAGATCCGTTCGCGTGGCCGCGTCCCTATTTTGGTGGGCGGCTCGGGACTCTATGTTCGGGCGGCACTGGACGAAATCGATTTCCCACCCACCGATCCCGCGGTCCGAGCGCGGCTCGAAGCCGAAGTACAAACCGTCGGCATTGGCCCCCTGGCCCAGCGGCTGGCCGAGGTTGACCCGGAATCGGCGGCGCGAAACCTGGATGAACGTCGACTCGTTCGTGCCCTGGAAGTCTATGAAATCAGTGGAAAGCCCTTCAGCTCCTACATGCCCCAGCGTCGGTACCACGCCCCGGCCGTGCAGATCGGACTGAACATTGACCGGTCACTCTTGCACCAACGCCTCGCACAGCGGGTGGACAACATGGTGGATCTGGGATTGCTTGATGAGGTGCGCCGGCTCGATGCTCAGGGTCTCCGCGAGGGCAAGACCGCATCGCGGGCCATCGGCTATGCGCAATTCTTGGCCGTCCTCGACGGAACCATGTCGATGAAGGAGGCCACGGAAAAAACGGTGATCGCCACCCGGCAGTTTGCGCGCCGACAGGTCACGTGGTTTGGTGCCGATGACCGAGTGAACTGGTTTGACCCGACGGAAGCAGATTTGCTCCCAAGAGTCTTGGACCGTATCCGCAATTCCTGAAACCACACCCCGGTGCGGGCTTAGCAAATAGGCCACTCGAGGGAGCTGCACGTATTCTTAAAAGCATGAGCGCGAGCGAACCCACCACGACAAATGCACCCACCCTCCAGTCCCTCGTGGGTAACCTGCCCTACGCCAAGGGGCATGGGACGGGCAACGATTTTGTGCTCGTGGCTGACCCCACGGACCAGCACCAGCTCGATGGGCATCAGGTCGCCGCGCTGTGCGATCGGCACCGCGGTATTGGCGCCGACGGACTGATTCGTGCGGTCCCTTCTAAGTTCCTGGCCGAGGGTCGCGAGGTGCTGACATCTAGCCCCGATGCCTACTGGTTCATGGACTACCGCAACGGCGACGGATCAATTTCCGAGATGTGCGGCAATGGAGTGCGAGTTTTTGTCCACTTCCTGCTGGCCGAAAAGCTGGTCGAGCTGCCCGTTGGCTCCCAGCTGTCCATCGGGACGCGCGCCGGAGTGAAGATTGTGACTCGGCTGAACGACGGTTACGCGGTGGACATGGGTCCCTGGGAATTCATCTTTGAGCAGGCTGCCACAGAAAACGGACTCGATTCGAGGGTGAGCACCCCCGGGCTGGAGAAGGCGCGCGGAGCGCTGAGCATTTCCATGGGGAACCCACACACCGTGGTGGCCCTGGCCAATGAGACCGAGCTGGAGAATTTGGAGCTTTTTGCCATTCCCGAGGTTTTGCCGCTTCCTCCGCATGGCACCAATGTTGAATACGTGCTGGCCGCGAATCCGGTGGTCACCGAGGGCGTGGGATCGCTACGCATGCGCGTGCACGAACGTGGTGTGGGTGAAACCCTCTCCTGCGGCACCGGTGCCTGCGCCGCCGCGATGGCGACCCGGCACTGGGCCCAGGCCTTGGACGTGTTGCAGTGGAAGGTTCAGGTGCCGGGAGGCGAACTGGGCATCGAATTTAGACTAGGTGCCACGGGCCGCGAGCATGTAGTGCTCAGTGGGCCAGCGGTTCTGGTCTCCCGCGGGGAGATCTCCGCCAGCTAGAAACGACAGTGGCTGAATTCCTTCAAGGAATTCGGCCACTGCTTAATCTGCGGAAGGGGGCTAGGAAGCCTCGGGGCGTGCCACTCGCAGGATGCGGAAGGCATTGTCGGTCGAGACCCGCTCGACGGTCCAGTCCTCGGGCAGAACGCCGATCATCCACTTCTGCAGGGAATCGGCGCCCAGATTCTTCTGGACCACCAACCAGGCGATTCCGCCCGGGGCCAGACGCGGGAGCCACAGCAGCAAAAGCTCGTGAAGAGCTTCCTTACCAATCCTGATCGGCGGGTTGGACCAGATGGTGTTGTACGTCATCGCCGGGTCAATGGACTCGGGCAGCGCCACGACAACGTTTTTCAAGCCGAGCGTCGCTGCGTTATCGCGAGTGAGGGCGAGGCTTCGTTCATTAACGTCCACCCCGTACACCGTGGCCTCTGGCGATGCCATGGCCATGCTCAGTGCAATGGGACCCCAACCGCAGCCGAGATCTAGGAGATTTCCACTGCTTGCTGGATCCGGTACACCGCCCAAAAGGATGGCGGTTCCCTTGTCGATTCGATCCGGGCTGAAGATGCCACCGGAGGTTTCTAACCTGTGCACGGTGCCACCCAAGGGCACGCTAATTTGGCGTCGCTTCTCTGGGGTGGAGGGCTGGGGGCTGAAATAATGTTCCGGGCTCATGTTGGCAGGTTAACCGCCCGGAGGTTCCAAACCCAAACTGGGGAAGCCGAAACGGTGCCATCGGGGGTGTGAGATGCCTCAAAGCGCCCCTGGGAATTAAGTGATAGAGTTTTCCCTATGACTTACCTATAAGACGCTGAGTGCCCTCGCACACACCCGTAGTCCTTCCCGCCAGAGCCATGTGCTCGCTGCTGGAAGTTGACCGCAGCCGGGTGGCAGTAAAAAGCGCCATAAGTCATTCCCAGCGTGTCCCGGACACCGAGATCAACCACAAATTTAGATTTCGGGTCCAGCCAAGGGAACATTTTTCAGCCGAGAATCGCTATATAACATGTCGCCTTACTGTCTTCTGGCCGCTTCGCTCGCGCAGCAACCGAAGCGGAGCTTGCCCGACACGTACGATCAACAACATTGCACAGGGTGCGGCCCCTCATATGGGGCCGGATCCGGGTAGGGGATATACCTTGCAGACACCACACCATGATTCGGCCCATGACATTGATTCGACCCGCAAACACTCTTCTGTCGGTGCGGGGCACTATTCTGGAATACAGCAAGCAAAGGGGAACATGACCAATTCACAGCCTTCCGGCCAGCAGCATAACGACATGGACGAGGCTCAGCTTCAGTCCACGATCGAACGAATCCTTGCCAGTGACAAGGCCTCAGCGAGCAAAACCGCGCATTTTGGTGCTCCGGAAGACGAGGGGATCGTTTCCGGTCGCGCCCAGGCGCTGAGCAATCTCACCCGCGAGCACTCGGCCACGGATGGGGATCAAGAAGACCTCGCCGAACGTCGGGCGCTGCGCCGCGGTGCGAGCCTGTCCACCGAGCTTGAGGACGTCACGGAGGTCGAATACCGCCAGCTGCGCCTCGAGCGCGTGGTTCTCGCCGGTATCTGGAATGAAGGCACCGTTGAAGACGCGGAGAACTCCCTGCGTGAGCTGGCCGCCCTGGCCGAAACCGCGGGCTCCGAAGTACTCGATGGTGTGGTTCAGCGCCGTTCCAAGCCGGACGCCAGCACCTACCTCGGTTCGGGCAAGGCCCAAGAGGTTCGCGCCATTGTTGAAGCCACCGGCGCCGACACCGTCATCATCGACACCGAGCTTGCCCCCTCGCAGCGTCGCGCCCTTGAAGATGTGGTCAAGGTCAAGGTCATTGACCGCACCGCACTGATTCTGGACATCTTCGCTCAGCATGCCAAGAGCCGCGAGGGTCGAGCCCAGGTTGAGCTGGCACAGCTCGAATACCTGTTGCCGCGTCTTCGTGGCTGGGGTGACTCCATGTCACGGCAGGCCGGTGGACGCGTCGGTGCTGCCGGTGGTGGCATCGGTTCCCGTGGTCCGGGTGAAACCAAAATCGAATTGGACCGCCGCCGCATTCGCGACCGCATGGCCAAGCTCCGCAAGGAAATCAAGGCCATGCTCCCGGCTCGCGAAGCCAAGCGAGCCAACCGCAAGCGCAACGAAGTGCCGTCGGTGGCCATCACCGGGTACACCAACTCGGGCAAGTCCTCACTGCTCAACCGCCTTACCAGCGCCGGCGTTCTGGTGGAAAACGCGCTCTTCGCCACGCTGGATCCCACGGTTCGTCAGACCGAAACCGAAGATGGTCTGAACTACACGCTGGTGGATACGGTGGGCTTTGTGAAGTCACTGCCGACCCAGTTGGTTGAAGCATTCCGTTCCACCCTTGAGGAAGTGGCGGACGCCAACCTGATCCTGCACGTGGTTGACGCTGCTCACCCGGATCCGGAGGGCCAGATTCAGGCGGTACGCGAGGTACTCAACGATGTGGACGCCCGGAACATCCCGGAAATCATCGTGCTGAACAAGGCAGATGTGGCAGATCCTTTTGTGGTTGAACGCTTGCGCCAGCGCGAGCCAAACCACGTCATCGTCTCGGCGCGCACCGGCGAAGGCATCACGGAATTGCTGGAAAAGATCAGCGCCGCAATTCCGCGCCCCAATGTCCAACTAGAATTGATGATTCCCTATGATCGAGGCGACGTGGTCAATAAACTCCACGGCGCCGAGGCCGAAATTTTAGCCGTCGAGCATACCGAAACGGGAACGCGCATGATGGTCAAGGTCCGCGAAGGCATGGCCGCAGAAGTGGAGCAATTTAGTATTCATGGCTGAGGAATCAGAGGTCATCGCCCTGTTGGACGAAGCAGTGTCCAGCATGGGCGGTCAAAGCCGTCCGGGCCAGCATGAAATGACGCGCCAAGTGGTGCGCGCCATGGAAAGCGGAGAACACCTGCTGGTGCAGGCAGGAACCGGCACGGGTAAATCCATGGCGTATCTGGTCCCCGCGTTGGCTCACGCACTGGAAGCGGAAAAGCCCGTGGTGATTTCCACCGCAACGCTGGCCCTGCAGGCACAGATCGTGGGACGGGACGTGCCCCGGCTTTTGGCCTCGCTGAAAGATCAACTACCGCGCGAAATGGACGTGGCTCTGGTGAAGGGCCGCTCCAACTACGTATGCCAGTACAAGCTCAGCGGCGGCTACCCGGATGACGACGAGGGTGCACTATTTGCTCTTGATGCGGGCATCCCGGTGGTCGGGGGTCCCGGTGATGGCCCGGGCTCCAACCTGGGCAAGGAAGTGGTGCGCCTGCGCCAATGGGCGGAACAAACCGACACCGGTGATCGTGATGACATCACTCCCGGAGTCAGTGACAAGGCGTGGCGCCAGGTATCGGTGAGCGCCATGGATTGCCTGGGCGCGCAAAAGTGCCCGATGGCCTCCGAATGTTTCAGCGAGTTGGCCCGAGCCCGCGCCGCCGAAGCCGATGTCATCATCACGAACCACGCGATGCTCGCCGTCTCGGCGTTCGAAGGCATCGCGGTACTTCCCGACTTCGATACCGTCATCATCGATGAGGCCCACGAGCTCCAGGACCGGGTGACCAGCTCGGTCACCCGACCGTTGTCCGTGAGCATGGTCCAGACCGCGGCCTCAGCGGCCCGTAAGCACTGCTCGGTGAGTGTTGATTCGCTGAACCAGGGCGCCAAGGCCCTGGCTCGTGCCCTCGAGGGAGTCCCCACGGGCCTGATGGCCCACGGGCTTAATCCCGAACAGCAGTCGGCACTGAATCAGATCGCCGAAGCCGCACGCGTGGTGCTCTCGGACTCTAAGCCGGAGGCTAATGCACCGGCCGATGGTGGGCGGCAGATGGCGCGCTCCCAGGTCATGTATCTGGTGGACCAATGCACCAAGATGCTGGAAATGACGGAGGAGCGCGAGGTGGTGTGGGCCTCGCGGCCCGGACACTTCAGCCCGGGGGAGGGCTACGTCCAGCCCGACGAATCGAGTCAACCCACCCTGAACGTCGCACCGCTCTCGGTGGCCGGCAAACTGCGCGAAGGGCTTTTTGATGGGCGCACCGTGGTGCTCACCAGCGCCACTCTAGCCATCGGTGCCGCCTTCGAGCCCGTTGCCGGTGCCCTAGGGCTGGTGGGTGACGGTGCTCCGACGTGGAACGGCGTCGACGTTGGCAGCCCCTTCGACTACCCCAAACAGGGCATTTTGTATGTTGCTAAGCATCTGCCCAAGCCGGGTCGACAGATGTCTCAGGAAACCCTGAGCGAAATTGAGGACCTGATCAATGCCTCCGGCGGTGGGGCGCTGGTGCTGTTTACCTCGCGCCGCGCTGCGGAGGACGCCGCGGAGATCTTGCGGGCTCGTATGGACATCCCGATCCTGTGTCAGGGGGAGTCCAGCATGAAGGCGCTGGTGGATCAGTTCTCCGCGGAGAAGGACACCTGCCTCTTTGGCACCATGACGCTCTGGCAGGGTGTTGATGTCCCGGGCAATGCCTGCCGTTTGGTGATCATCGACAAGATCCCTTTCCCGCGTCCGGATGATCCGCTCTCATCCGCGCGCAGCCGTGACGTTGCCAAGCATGGTGGAAACGGATTTATGGCCGTGGCTGCCAGTCACGCAGCGGTCCGCCTGGCCCAGGGTGCGGGACGTTTGATCCGTTCGATCAATGACAAGGGCGTGGTGGCCGTGTTGGATTCTCGTCTCGCCACCGAACGCTACGGAACCTTCCTGCGTGCCTCGCTGCCGCCCCTGTGGTCAACTCCCGACAAGGCGACGGTTATCGCCGCACTTGAGCGCCTCAGCGAAGACTGAGTGCCGTGGCCCCGGGTCCCCGGCCGTGATGGCTAGGTGACCCGGGGAAGCGCTAGATATACGTCAGGGCCGGTCAATTGACCGGCCCTGACGTATATCGAGGATGAGTGATGGGATTGCCCCTAGATGGAGCGCATCACCGAGACGACCTTGCCCATGACGGTGGCAGTGTCGCCGAGAATTGGTTCGTAACGTGAGTTCTGCGGCAACAACCAGGTGTGCCCATCACGTTGGCGGAACGTCTTGACGGTGGCCTCGTCTTCGAGCAGCGCCGCAACGATGTCACCGTTGTTGGCCGTCTGTTGGCGTCGGACCACAACCCAGTCACCGTCGCAGATGGCTGCGTCGATCATGGAATCGCCACTGACCTTGAGCATAAAGAGTTCGCCGTGGCCAACCAGTTGGCGCGGTAGGGCGAAAACGTCCTCCACTGCCTGATCCGCGAGGATCGGGCCGCCTGCCGCGATGCGACCAACCAGCGGCACCATGGCGGTATCGGCGGAGGTGGTGAGCTCGGAGACGTTCATGCCGTTAGCTGCCTTCAAATCCGCTTGGCCATCAACGGCTTCAAGCTTGGATTCGCTCTTGAGCTGCAGTGGCAACAAGATTTCCATGGCCCGCGGACGACGCGGATCGCGGCGAATGTAGCCAAGCTTTTCAAGCTGGCTGAGCTGGTGGGTAACGCTGGAGAGGCTGGCTAGCCCCACCGCGTCCCCGATTTCGCGCATCGAGGGCGGGTAGCCGTTGTGGCTCACCGAGCGCTGGATGGTCTCCAGAACCTTCTTCTGACGGATCGTCAGACTCTTCGCGTCGCGTCGAGGGGTTCGTTGTTCGGTCGTCATTGTCAATGCCTCATCCCGATCGTCGCCGGTTACCCGCGCGTGCCGCAAATTGTCGGTGCCTGCTGATGTAGTAAATACATCGCTCCACTCCCTTCATCCTAGTAGACAAAGACACTATTTTCAAAGATTTGTTCGAACAGATCTGGACAGGTGTCGTCGAAAAGTGCTAGAAATAAGATACGCACTCCGAACACATGTTCGATAGACACGTTCGAATAACCGTCGCGTGTTCGATAAAGGGCCCCGGCTCCACCACCGAACATCCGCACCTTGAGGAAAGGCAAAGACGATGGCAAACACTGCTCTCTCGGCCCAGCTCCACCTAGTTACAGCAAACGACTACCCGATCGACCTGCAGGAGCGCCTGGCGCCACTGCGATTGACCCGACGCGGAAAATTCGTGTTGATCGGTGTTCCAATCTTCATCATCAGCACAGCAGTGCTCATGCTCCTGGGACTGTTCCTCTCACCGGCCAAGGCCTCCGACTCGGTGCCGCTGGGTGTCGAGGCGGTCACCGTGACCGTGATTGAGGGTGACACGCTGTGGGGGATCGCTCGCGAATTCGCCCCGGAGCTTGAACCGCGTGAGGCGATCCGCCAGATTGGCGACCTCAATAACCTGAACAGCTCGGTACTGCAGGCAGGCACCGAACTTTTCGTTCCGACCGGGAGCTAACGCAGCAAGAGCGACCCCTGGCTCGTGTCGCAGGGCACCTATGCGAACCGATTATTACCGGGACGCCGCGCAAGATTCTCGACCCGCTCTACCGCCGCCGTAGACTTGAAGCGTGAATGAACGGCTAAATCGCCTGGCAAATTTGCCCCTGCGAGAGAATCTTCAAGGTCTTGCCCCATACGGCGCACCCCAAATTGACGTCCCCATCCAACTGAACGTCAACGAAAACACGCATCCCCTTCCCGCCGAGGTGCATCGCGCCATCGTCGAAGAGGTATCCGCCGCCGCCGTGGGCTTGAACCGCTATCCCGACCGGGAATTCACCGAATTACGCGAACGACTGGCCGCCTACCTTGGCCATGGACTGGCTGCCGAGAACGTGTGGGCGGCCAACGGCTCCAACGAAGTGCTTCAGCAAATTCTGCAGGCATTCGGCGGCCCCGGCCGCTCGGTGATGGGATTCCCTCCCACCTACTCGATGTATCCGCTACTGGCCTCCGGGACCGACACGACCTACATCGCTGGCGTGCGCTCGGCGGACTACGGCCTTTCGGCACGGGATGCTGCCGAACAGGTGAAGGCGGCTGCACCGAACATCGTATTGTTGTGCTCACCGAACAACCCCACGGGAACGGCACTGGGTTTGGACGTGGTCGAGGCCGTATACGAGGCAGGCCGTGCCAGCAGCACCGTGGTGATTGTTGACGAGGCCTACGCCGAGTTCGCTCACACCGGTACGCCCTCCGCACTGTCCTTGCTGCCCGGACGCGAACGACTCATCGTCTCGCGCACCATGTCCAAGGCCTTCGCCCTTGCCGGTGCCCGCATCGGCTACCTCGCAGCGGCACCGGAAATCTCCGATGCCATTCGCTTGGTTCGACTGCCGTACCACCTCTCGGCTGTCACCCAGGCCACCGGCAACGCCGCGCTCAAGCACATCGATACCTTGCTGGCCAACGTTGAAGCCATCAAGGTGCAACGCGACCGCATCGTGTCCGAACTGACCCGCCTGGGCTTCACCCCGGCCTCAAGTGATTCAAACTTCGTCTTCTTTGGCGGAGTGAAGAACACCAAGGCCATCTGGGAAGGCCTGCTCGAAGCCGGTGTCATCATCCGTGACGTGGGCATCCCCGGGCACCTGCGCGTCACCGCCGGCACCGAGGCCGAAACCACGGCCTTCTTGGTACGCCTCGAGGAATTGTTAACACAGGGTGTAAACAACTCTCCAAGCTAAACTTGTGGCGGTTGGCATGGTCGGCCGGGTACGAAGATCGATTTCAGCCCGTCCACCTAGCAACCCGCCCCCACATCCTCCTCTCAACGCCTGATCCAAAGGAATGTGCATGTCTGCCGAAAAACTCACGGGTCGTCGCGCTCGCCTCGAACGCAGCACCAGCGAGTCATCCGTCCTCGTCGAAATCGATCTGGACGGCACTGGCCGCTCGGATATCAGCACCAGTGTCCCGTTCTATGACCACATGCTCACGGCCCTGGCCAAGCACTCGCTCATCGACATCACCGTGCGCGCCACGGGGGACACCCACATCGACGTCCACCACACCGTCGAGGACGTGGCCATCACCCTCGGTGAGGTGCTGCGCACCGCCTTGGGCAACAAGGCAGGCATTCGCCGCTTCGGCGAAGCCACCGTCCCGCTGGACGAAGCCCTGGCCAACGCCGTGGTTGATATCTCCGGCCGCCCCTACCTGGTCCACTCCGGGGAACCGGCAGGTCAGGAATACCACCTCATCGGTGGACACTTCACCGGATCGCTGACTCGACACGTTTTTGAGGCACTGACCCTGCACGCCCAAATCTGCGTGCACATGACAGTGATCGCCGGCCGCGACCCGCACCACATCGTTGAAGCGCAGTTCAAGGCGCTGGCACGCGCCCTGCGTCAAGCCGTCGAAATGGACCCGCGGATCGGCGACGCCATTCCCTCCACCAAGGGCGCGCTCTAAGATGGCGGCCAAGACCGTCACCGTCCTAGACTACGGATCCGGCAACGTCCGCTCCGCTGTGCGCGCCCTGGAGGCAGCCGGTGCCGAGGTTAAACTCTCCGCCAAACCCGATGACATCCTGAACTGCGACGGATTATTTGTGCCAGGTGTTGGCGCCTTTGCCGCGGTCATGCAGGCACTCAAAGACGTCGGCGCCATCCGCTGGATCGGTCGGCGCATCGCCGGCGGCCGCCCGGTGCTCGGCGTCTGCGTCGGACACCAGGTCTTCTTCGAAGAAGGCGTGGAGCACGGGATCCGCACCGAGGGCATCGGCGAATGGCCCGGTACCGTGGCGCTGCTCAAGGCCCCCGTCGTGCCGCACATGGGCTGGAACACACTCACCCCGCCGGCCGGCAGCAAGCTGTTCGCCGGCATCGAGGACGAACGTTTCTACTTCGTGCACTCCTACGCCGTGCAGGAATGGAACTTCGAGGTTGCCCAGCCCAAGATGATCCCACCACAGATCACCTGGGCCGAGCACGGCGGCCCGTTTATTGCCGCCGTGGAAAACGGTCCCCTGTGCGCCCTCCAATTCCACCCGGAGAAGTCCGGCGACGCCGGAGCCAAGCTCCTGCGCAACTGGCTGGAGACCCTCTAACACCATGTGGTCAATTATTCTGATGGCCGCCGCCGGCCTCCTTGCCGGCGGCGCGCTCTCCCTGCGCCAACAACGAGCCCATCTGTCCTGGGTCATCACCGTCTGGGTGCTGGCCGGGCTCTCGCTCTTCGCCGCCTACCGGCTCACGCTCTAACCCCACGGAGCAACCGGTTCGCCGGTTAGCTGGCCAGCCGCTGTATCCCCAGCCGGATGCGGCCTCGTCCTAGAAACAACCAAGGAATGATCATGACCGAGAACTCACAGCCCATCCTGGAATTGCTTCCCGCCGTCGACGTGGTGGACGGACAGGCAGTACGCCTGGTCCAGGGCGAGGCCGGATCCGAAACCGGATACGGCAACCCGCTCGACGCGGCCCTGGCTTGGCAGAATGCCGGAGCCGAATGGATCCACCTGGTCGACCTCGACGCGGCCTTCGACCGCGGCGACAACACCAAGATCCTGGGCCGCATCGCCAGCGAACTCAACATCAAGGTTGAACTCTCCGGCGGCATCCGTGACGATGCATCGCTGGAGCGCGCCCTGGAATTCGGTGCCACTCGTGTGAATCTGGGCACCGCCGCTTTGGAAAATCCGCAGTGGACGGCCCGCGCCATCGCCCGGCACGGAGATAAAATCGCCGTCGGACTAGACGTACGTGGCACCACCCTCTCGGGTCGCGGCTGGACCAAGGAAGGCGGGGACATCTGGGAGGTCCTGGCCCGCCTGGAAGACGCCGGATGCGCCCGCTACGTCGTCACCGATGTCACCAAGGACGGAACGCTGCGCGGTCCCAACGTGGAACTGCTGGCCCAGATGTGCGAGCGCACCTCCAAGCCGGTCGTCGCCTCCGGCGGCATCTCCAGCCTCGAGGATCTTCGAGTTCTGCGCGAACTAGTCCCCAACGGCGTCGAAGGTGCCATCGTGGGCAAGGCCCTTTACGCAGGAAAGTTCACCATGGCCGAGGCCTTGGACGTCGCAGGTCGCCGCTCGGTTTAACACCAGCAGCAAGCGAGTTTCGCCACACCTCCCGGGGGAGCTCCGCAGGAGCCCTCGGCGTGGTTGGCGGGTTACGGGGCCGGAGGCGCACTTGGTGCCGTCCGGCCCCGCACCGCGTGCAAGATAGCATGTGGATATGAGCTCGCATCCTCCTTCTTCCCCACCATCATCCGGCGCCGAACGGCACCTGCCCGGACACATCGCCGCGGCCCTGCAACGGGCCGGTGGACCGCTGGACTCTGCGGGTCAAAGCTGGGATGGACGCGACCTCAGCGGTGAAGGCAACCCGCTGCACAATTTTGATAACGACACCGGTCTGATCGACGAGCGGCTTCACACGGCTCTGAGCGAGCTGGTCGCGGGTACCGGTAGCGAGGCGAAGGTTCATACCGCACTGGCCCAGGCACGGGTCTACATCGCCGTCGTGGCGCAATTGGCCGAGGGTGGTCTGGGGGAGCATGGCTTCACCGAAGACAAAGAGGCCGACATGGCCCTGATCACGCTCAACGCTCCGGATGGCCGCAAGGCACTGCCGGTCTTCAGCAGCGTAGCGACCCTCCAAGCGTGGCACACCGAGGCCCGCCCGGTCGCCGTGTACGCACCACGGGCAGCCCTCTCCGCCGTCAGCGAGGACGCCGCGCTCCTGGTCCTTGATCCGGGAGCCGACTTCACCTTTGTTTTGCGCCGCCCTGGCATGTGGGCCCTGGCCCAACAGCAAGAATGGATCCCCAGCTACCTCCAAGAGGAGCTGGCCACCATCGTGGCAACCCAGGTGAGTGACGAACCTGACCTGGCGAGCATCAAGATAGCGCCGGGTCGCGGAGTGGGAACCCGAACTGCCGCAGGGGCCAGCGTTCCCGGTGGGGGACCGGGTCCGGAACTGCGTCTGGAATTTGGCTTCCGTCCCGGTACCGATGAGGCCACGGCTCGTGCCTGTGTTGGACGTGTTCACTCGCGGCTGGCCGCTATTGCGCGGTTTGCCGAAAACGTTGATTCGCTGGAAGTTACCATGGCAGCCGGTGCCGCACCCGAGAGTGATTCCCGGGCATGAAATTTGGACGTTATGGGCAGCTGCTGCGGCAACCGGGCATCACGCCGCTCCTGCTGATTGGCATGGTGGCCAGGCTGCCGCACGCCTCCGTTGGCATGCTCTTACTGCTGCACCTGGTCAATGAGCTGGATCAGGATTGGGGCTCGGCAGGCTTAGTGGTGGCCATCATGACCATTGGCATCGCCCTAGGTGCCCCGTGGCGCGGTCACGTCGTTGACCTCTACGGATTACGCCGGGCACTGATTCCATCCATCATTGTTGAGGCGGTGGTGTGGAGCATTGTTCCGCACGTTTCCTTCTACTGGATTATGCCCTTGGTGTTCGTCGCGGGGATGTTCTCACTGCCGGTATTCTCCGTGGTGCGCACGGCACTGGGCGTGATGACCACCGGGGATACCCGACGTTCGGCGTTCGCCCTGGATGCGATGAGCACCGAATTAGTCTTCATCGTCGGCCCTGCCTCCGCGGGCATCGTGGCCACCTCGCTGAATACCACCGTGGGGATGAGTGGCGTGGCCATCGCCGCGTCGCTGAGCGGTCTGTGCCTGATGTTGTTGAACCCGCCGACTCGCTCCGGGCAACCCGGAGCCGTGGCGACCAGGGCCAACCCGCACGAGGAACGTCTGGGTGCCGAGGCCTCGCTGATCGCCGCCGGCCCCGGTGGTCTCGCGGACGTTGAAGGTGAACTGATTTTGGCCGGTGGTAAGTCCAGGCGTGCGCGGGTCGCGGCACGGGGTCGGGACTTCCGCCACAAATTCGGCTGGGTCAGTGCCTCGGTGGTCGCGGTATTCATCGCCGCAGCCGGGGCGGGTCTTGTCCTCTCCGGTACCGAGGTGGGCATCATTGCGCTGCTGGAACAAGAACACAGTGAAGGCCAACTGGGCATCGTCTTTTTGCTCTGGTGTGGCGCGTCGCTGATCGGCGGTCTGATCTACGGCAGCATGCAACGACGCATCTCACCCATTATCTTGTTGCTGGCCATGGCGCTACTGACGGTGCCCATGGCCTTTGCCAGCAACACCATTTCACTGGCGTTGCTCTCGGTACTGCCCGGACTGCTCTGTGCTCCGGTGCTCTCTGCGGCCTCCGAATGGCTGACGGATTTGGTGGCGGAGAAGCGCCGTGGCGAGGCCATGGGTTGGTATGGCTCGGCACTGACCAGCGGAACGGCCCTTGGATCTCCGATCACCGGTGCCACGGTGGATGGATTCGGGGCCGGCGCAGGATTCCTGGTGGTCGGGATTTTGGGTGGCTTTATTTGTGTCGTGGCCCTGATCGCCCAGCAATTGCGGAGGCATCGCGCGCGGTCTCATTCACGCACGCTGATTCTCGGCGACTAATACGTCAACCCGGCTCCGGTCGGGCAAACAAGAGGGCCCGGTTCAATAAGAACCGGGCCCGCTTGGCGTTTTGTGGTCTGTGAGGCGGGTTTGTGCTTAACCTCTCAGGGGTACTTCAGGTGTTGCTGCGGTGTGGTGGAAATAGTTGGTGCGCTTAGTTCACTGGGCCGGTGAGCTTTTCGCCCGGGCCCTTGCCTGGCTCGTCCGGGAAGGCCGATGCTTCACGGAAGGCCAGCTGCAGTGAACGCAGTCCGTCGCGCAACGGACCTGCGTGCTGCGAGCCGATTTCCGGGGCAGCGGAGGTAACTAGGCCGGCCAAGGCAATAATAAGCTTGCGGGCTTCGTCGAGGTCTTTCAGTTCCTCGGCGTCGTCGCCCGCGGCCAGACCGCACTTGACGGCAGCGGCGCTCATCAGGTGAACGGCGGCGGTGGTGATGATTTCAACGGCAGCCACTTCGGCGATGTCGCGAATCTCGTTCTCGGCGTTAGTGGAGACCGGATTGGTTTCAGGAGTACTCATACTGCTAAGCTTTCCATAGACCGACTGAATCTTTGTATTTGGATGCACCATCTTACCGATGGATGTGACCAGAGAGTCATGGATTCAGTACGCAAGTGGAGGCCACCTCCCACCCGCAGCAGCCAATCTTAGGCGGCCGGGTAAGTTCGGTGTTGATCATTCCCACGGGAATTGATTGGCTGGATGAATTTTCATCGATCGAATCTGGGGCCCCCGCCTGCACCTGCAGCCGAGGGCCTTTCCTTTTGCTGGGGTGGCCTGAAACTACGAACTACTCAGGAGCAACACATCAGCGATCCACGCATTAATGATCGAATCCGCGTCCCAGAGGTGCGGCTTGTCGGCCCTGCCGGTGAACAGGTTGGCATTGTCCGTATTGAGGATGCACTTCGTCTTGCCGTCGAGTCCGACCTTGATCTCGTGGAGGTGGCGCCCACCGCGAAACCTCCCGTGTGCAAACTGATGGACTTCGGAAAGTACAAGTACGAGGCCGCCGTCAAGGCACGCGAAACTCGCAAGAACCAGACGAACACCATTCTGAAGGAAATTCGTTTCCGACTGAAGATCGATACGCACGACTACGAAACCAAGGTCGGACACGCACTGCGCTTCCTCGGAGCCGGTGACAAGGTCAAGGCCATGATCCAGTTCCGCGGTCGTGAGCAGCAGCGTCCGGAAATGGGTATTCGTTTGCTCAACAAGTTTGCCGAGGCAGTAGCCGAGGTCGGACTTATTGAGTCGTCTCCCCGCATCGATGGCCGCAACATGGTCATGGTCGTTGGACCGCTGAAGAACAAGGCAGAAGCTAAGGCCGAAGCCCGTCGTTTGGAACAGCGCGATGCCGATAAGGCCAAGGCAGCTAACCCCAAGGCAAAGATGGATACCTCGGAGCCTCAGGGCGACATTGGTGGATCCGTTGCCGATGTCATCGAATCCGACATCATGGAAAAGCTGGCCAAGGTACGTGCGGAAGCAGCAGCCGAAGAGGCAGCCGCCAAGCTTGCACCCAAGGTCGCACCGGTTCGGAGCGCCCCTGTGGCGTCGAAGGCCCCTGCGAAGTCGGCTCCGGCCCGCGAAGGCTCCAGCCGCCCGGCAGCCGCAAAGGCTCCGGTACGTACGGCAGCTAGCCGTCCGGCAGCAGCAGCTGCGGCCCCACGGCCGGTAGTTGCAGCCAAGCCGGCCGTAGCTCCCAAGCCAATGGCGATTCCCAAGCCAATGGCAATGCCACCAAAGCCTGCGGGCAAGCCGGGTCCCAAGCCCGCAACCCGCGCCGCCAAGCCGGGAACGTCCAAGTAAGGACGCCTCCGCGCAGGGCACGCTCGTAAGAGCAACACCAGAACCACGGATTTCCCGCAAACGCGAGAATTCGCAAGATCCCCGGCCCGACAGGTCCCCGGGAGTAAGTAAGGAGAACGGCGGATATGCCGAAGTTCAAGACCCACAGTGGCGCCAAGAAGCGCTTCAAGCTCACCGGTAGCGGCAAGCTCGTGCGCCAGCAGGCTAACCGCCGCCACTACCTGGAGCACAAGTCTTCACGACTTACCCGTCGCCTGGCTTCTGACCAGTTGGTCGCCAAGGCGGACGTAAAGACCATCAAGCGGATGCTCGGTATCTAACTCAGTCCGTCTGGGGAACCCAGTACCGGGTTCTCGACCACATAAAGATTTTTCGTTCGTCCGCTTGGATGCGGTACGACGAGACAGAAACAAAGGAGTACACACGTGGCACGTGTGAAGCGGGCGGTCAACGCCCATAAGAAGCGTCGCGTCATTCTTGAACGCGCAAAGGGTTACCGCGGACAGCGTTCGCGCCTGTACAAGAAGGCGAAGGAGCAGCTGCTCCACTCGTTCGTGTACAGCTACGGCGACCGTCGCAAGCGTAAGGGCAACTTCCGTCGCCTGTGGATCCAGCGCATCAACGCTGCATCCCGCGCCAACGGCATGACCTACAACCGCTTGATCCAGGGCCTGAAGGCTGCTGCGGTTGAGGTTGACCGTCGTATGCTCGCCGAGCTGGCTGTCTCGGATGCCAAGGCATTCGCAGTACTGGTAGAGGTTGCCAAGAGCGCCCTTCCGGCAGACGTCAACGCTCCGGCAGCTGCTGCCGAGGCTCCGGTTGCTCCGGCCGCCAAGAAGGCTCCGGCCAAGAAGGCTGCAAAGGCTGCCGCTCCGGCCGCCGAGAAGGCTGAAGTTGAAGGTGCCGTCAAGGCCGTCGAAGGCGAAGCTGCTCCGGAAGGCTTTGTCATCAAGGGCAACGCCCAGTCGAACAAGTACCACGTACCGGGCTCGACCTGGTACGACCAGACCGACGCCGAATACTGGTTCAACTCTGTTGAAGCAGCCAAGGCAGCCGGCTTCGAGCCTGCAGGTGGCGAATCCCGCCAGCAGATCAAAGATGCCTAGTCTTTGAGCTCATAAAGCTTTAGACAAAGGGACGGAATCGCTTGCGATTCCGTCCCTTTGTCATCTCCCCGGTAAAGTCGTAGTTATGAACCGCCCTGGATACTACGACGAACCCATGAATAACCTCGGTGCCGAACGCGTGCGTGAAGTTTCGCGCCTGGCCACAAAGAGTGGACGTGCCCACAGCGGCGAGTTCCTGGCCGAAGGCCCGCAGGCCGTGCGCGAGGCACTGCGCCAGCACCTCGAGAACGCCGAGAACAACCGCGACGCGGTAGTGAACACCATTTATGCCACCGACGATTGCCTCGATCGGTACCCCGAATTTGAAGAAATGGCTGCCAAGGCCAAGGGCGTACGCAGCCGCGTCGTCAGCCCCGAGGTCCTGGCCGGCATGGCCGATACCGTGACCCCACAGGGCATCGTGGCAGTCTGCCGAATCCCCGAAATCAGCCTCCAGGACGTTGTTGCGGCCAAACCGCGCCTCGTCGCGGTGCTGTGCCGCGTCCAGGATCCGGGAAATGCCGGAACCATTCTGCGTGCGGCCGATGCCGCAGGTGCCGACGCGTTTATCCTCACCGGCGGCAGCGTGGATATCTATAACCCCAAGGCCGTCCGCTCCACCGTTGGGTCCCTCTTCCACTTGCCGATCGTCACCAACGTCTCCCTCGAGGAAACCGTGGAGGCCTTCAAAAACGCCGGAAGCACCGTTTTGGCAGCCGACGGTTACGGAGCAACCAATCTCGATACGCTTCTTGACGCCACCGCCGCGCGACGCGCTGATCTCGAGACTCCCGATGCACCGGATATGCCGGTTCTGGAGAACCCCACCGTCTGGCTCTTCGGTAATGAAGGTGCGGGACTCAACGAAGCGGAACTTGCCAGGGCCGATCACCGCGTCGCCGTGCCGCTGTATGGTGTTGCCGAGTCGCTGAACGTTGGAACGGCCGCGGCCGTGTGCATGTACGCCTCGGCGCGGGCACAGCGCACCAGCTAACCTCGCCCGGAGCCCTATCAGAGTGAGAACACGTCCTCGCTGCCTACCCCCGCGGAACAATAATTGCTCCAGCTCTTTGTGCTGTTAGGGACCTCGCACCCACGCGGTCCCTAACAGCACGGCGAGAAGCGTGCTTGACTGGACGGACCATCCCCGAAGGAAAGTTGGTGCGGACATGTCGGCTACTGGTGGATCCAAGGCCGTGATTGCGGCACTTGCCGCAAACCTGACCATCGCGCTGTTCAAGTTCGTGGCGTGGGCCGTGACTAGCTCATCCTCGATGTTGGCGGAGGCCATCCACTCGGTGGCCGACTCCGGGAATCAACTCCTGCTGCTTTTGGGTGGGAAGAAGTCCCGACGGGAAGCCGACGAGGCGCATCCCTTTGGCTACGGGCGTGAACGCTACGTTTACTCCTTCATTGTCTCCATCGTGCTCTTCAGTCTCGGTGGACTCTTTGCACTCTATGAGGCCTGGCAGAAATTCCAGCACCCCCATGGCATCGAGGGGCGCTGGTGGTGGGTTCCGCTCGCGGTGCTGATCGGCGCGATCGCTGCCGAGTCATTCTCTTTCCGCACCGCCATCAGGGAAGCAAATCCCCAGCGTGGCCAACAGTCTTGGGTATCGTTTATCCGCACGGCGAAGGCACCCGAGCTGCCGGTGGTTCTGCTCGAAGACTTCGGTGCGCTCATCGGTCTGGTTCTGGCGTTGTGCGGCGTCAGCTTGACGTTGCTGACCGGCAACGGGATATACGACGCGGCCGGCACCGCCTGCATTGGCCTGCTGCTGGTGATGATCGCCATCGTGTTGGCCATTGAGACTAAATCTCTGCTGCTCGGTGAATCGGCGCGGGACCACGTCGTGCAGGCCATCACCGCTGCCATCACCGCCAACGGGGCCAAACTGATCCACCTCAAGACCCTGCATCTTGGGCCAGAAGAAATCTTGGTGGCGGCAAAGGTATCGGTCCCGCTCAACTCCACCGGCGCCCAGATCGCCGCCGCCATCGATGAAGCGGAAGAACGCATTCGTGCGGCGGTTAAGCTCAGCTGCGTGATCTACATCGAACCCGACATCATGGTGAACCAGAATTCCGAAACGGAAGGAAAATAGTAGACATGCCCTACAAACAAATTGTTGCAGCTGCCATCGTTGATTCCTTGGTGGCACCCACCAAGCTGTTGGCAGCCCGTCGCACAGCTCCGCCGGCACTGGCCGGGATGTGGGAGTTTCCGGGAGGAAAGCTCGAAGTGGGGGAGGAGTGCACCGAGGGCGTGAAGCGAGAATTACGCGAGGAACTGGGAATCGAGGTGGAACTTGGTTCGGAGATTTTTGGCCCCATCCCCGAGGGCTGGGTGCTCAATGAGAGTGCAGCGATGCGTGTCTGGTTTGCGCAGATCACCGGCGGCGTCCCCGATACCTTGGAGGATCACGACCAATTAGCCTGGGTCGAGCTGGAAAAACAAGCCCTTGAGGCACTCAGCTGGATTCCCGCCGATTTTCCCATCGTGCGTGCGGTGTTAGCCGACACCATGGCCGGGGCCACTCGTTGATCCTGCTCACCGGCTTTGAGCCATTTGCGAGCAGCGACTTCAATCCATCAATTGTCATCGCGCGGCACGCGGAGAAGATTCTGAGAGAACAGGGTCACGAAGCCGTGGCCGCGGAATTGCCCTGTGTTTTTGCGCAAGCTCCGCGCCTGCTTCACGAGCTGATCACGTTGCATCGCCCGCAGGTGGTGCTCAGCCTGGGCTTGGCTCAGGGTCGGGAAAAGCTGGGCATGGAGAAAGTTGCCATTAACCTGATCGATGCCCGCATCGCCGACAATGCTGGCGCTCGGCCGATCGATGTCCCGGTGCTCGCCGACGGGCCAGCCGCCTACTTTTCTACTCTTCCGCTGAAGGCGGCGCTCCAAGAATTGGGCTCCGAAAACGTGGAAATCTCTTATTCGGCCGGTACCTATGTCTGCAATCAGGTATTTTATTCACTCATGCACCAGAGTCGGACCGATCCAGAGATCCGAGCCGGTTTCATCCACGTGCCCTGGGTAGCTGCCCATGACGCACAATTGCTGGTCCACGCCCGGGCGGTGGCGCAGATAGCCGTCCTTGCCTTAGCAGGCGCAAACGAACCACGACTCAGCGCCGGAAAAGAAGACTAATCCTCCGCTGGCGCTTGCCCATGATCCAGAAGTTCCCACTGTATTTCTAAGTTCACCGCAAGTTC
Source organism: Paeniglutamicibacter sp. Y32M11 (assembly GCF_019285735.1). Classification (GTDB taxonomy): domain Bacteria; phylum Actinomycetota; class Actinomycetes; order Actinomycetales; family Micrococcaceae; genus Paeniglutamicibacter. The sequence continues at coordinate 1,305,037 of NZ_CP079107.1, forward strand.
CTGGGATCCGGCAAGCACCGGCATGGACTTAGCGGCCATGGCTCGGAGCCCGGCACGTTGCAGGGGCACGGCCGAGTCGGGTCCGGTTTCGCGGATCTGCAGCGCCTGCCCCAGGTGCCGCCCGGCCAGCTGTGCCAGTTCTGCCGCCTTGGTATGAGCGTCGTTGAAGGCCAGCTCGCGGGCGGCCCGCAGTGCACTGATGGGATCCGAAACCTCCGAACGCAGTGAATGGATCCGCAGGTCATCGCCTCCGGTCTCTACGGCGGCTGCCAAGACCGCCGAAATGGCGTCGAGGGGAACGGACGTGGCTTCGAGAGTGGTTGATGCGTCGTAGCCCAACAGCACATTCATCTCATCGCGCCAGGCCGTCCGCGCAGAGAGCGTGACCCCGCTGGTGGACAAGTTGGTTTCAGGGGCGACACTCAGCACCGCGGTGATCAGCGATTGCGCACCAGCGGAAACCTGCTCGAAGGCCTCTGCCGCCTGCGCGTGGTGGTTCTCTACGGCAAGAGAAAGGCTCATCGTATCCGGGACGGCGCTGGCGCTGGCGCTGCCTTGCACGGTGATGCTGTTGTTGTGGTTCACTGGGTGTCTCCTGAGCTCGTGGGGGTGACTGCCGGGTGCCTGCGCAACCGTGCGGCGATAACCGGGAGTAATTTACGCGTGGGCCGCTCCAGATACCCGCCGGCCTGCAGATTGGCTCCGCGTTCAAACACATTTCTTGATGCTGGATCGCCGGTGCGCAGAAGCGAATATCCTGCCGCCAGAAAGTACAAGGGGAGGAAGGGCAAGCCCAGACACCAGGCGTACTGGGTAGCGTGTGTTTCCTCGTGACTGAGCAATTCGCGACGCTGTTCCGCTCCGCTGAGGGACGGACGGAAAAAAATAACGTTCCCCACCGTGAAGGCCCCGGCCTTGGGCAAGGCCGGTCGGTAAAAACGGGCCAGGATGAGGCCCCGAGGACCACGAGTGATTTCGCAGCCGGTGGCGCGGGCTAGGCCCAGTCCGCTGAGCGTGCTGAGATTTATCGCGTTACAGACCTGGCGTAGGCGTTCCCGGTTCTCCATGATTTCTCAGTGTAGCCATTGACGAGGCCGGAGCCGAGGGCGGCCGAATTACTGACCGGGGCGCCCAACCACTAGAGTTGAAGGCAGAACCCGGGGGCGTCGAACGCCGATCTGCGCCCCAACTGTTGAGGAGTATTGATGAAGAAGATCGTATCCATCATTGGTGTCATGGTGGCACTGGTGTTGAGCCTGACCGGTTGCATGAAGATGGATGTGGATCTGGTCGTTTCAAGCCCGGAAAAAGCAACCTACGACATGGTGATGGCCTTTGACAAGAAGGTTATTGGCGACATTGGTGTTGCCGAGGTCCTGACCAAGATGGGGACCACCGAAGAAGCGTTCCTGGCCAGTGTCCCGGAAGGCGTTACCGCCTCGCCCTACGAAAAGGGTGATTTCCGTGGTTACACGCTGTCCCTCAAGGACAAGTCGCTGACCGAGATCAGTGACACCTCCGGTACCTTGGGCCAGAAGGTCAGCGTGGAGTACCGCGATGGCCAGTACTTCTTCGCCGCTCAGGGTCTCGCCGCTGAAATGGCAACGGCTGTCACCGAATCCACCATGACCGTGACCTTCCCCGGCGAAGTGGTTTCTGCCACCGAGGGCGCTCACATCGAGGGCAACACTGTGACCTTCGACCTGCTCACCGCAAAGGGCGACCTCACGGCCGTGGCCCACGAAAAGGACAACACCGCGTTGTACCTGTCCTTGGCATTCGGCGGACTGGCCCTGCTGGGCGCCGTCGTGGGCGTTGTCATGATGCGCAAGCCCGAAACAGCAGAAACTCTGCACGCCTAAAGACAACGAGCACCAAACGCCCGGATTGATCGGGCGGTTTAACCAGTGAAGGACCGGCCAATGGCCGGTCCTTCACTCATTAAGCGGAGGTGTTGCGCGGCGGTGCTACTGACTCTTGGTGAGGAAATCGGCCACGATTGGGCCGGCCGTCTGCGCGCCACCACTGCCGTCGCCAACGAATACCGCAACGGCCAGATCACCTTGGGAAGCGATGACCCAGGCATGTGCGTTGCGTTCCTCGTCGTACTCGGCCGTTCCGCTCTTGCCGATGATGGTGCCACCGGGGACCTTGGCGAGCTCCTTGAGCGTGCCATGATCTACGACCTCGGACATCATGCCCGATAGTGCTTTGGCCTCATCCTTGGTCAGTGGGTTCTTGGGCTTCGGCGCTTTAGCCGGCGCCGGATCCACCACCAGATGCGGGTAGACGGTCGCGCCGTTTTTCACCGACGCTGCCACCGTGGCCATACCTAGCGCGGAGGCTTCAACAACACCCTGGCCGATGCCATTGGCTGCCAGTTCGGTGCCGGTGGAGGTATCTGGCACCGAGCCGAGGAATGCTGCTGCACCGGTGGAGGGGCTCAGGTTCAGACCCAGCGAGGCGGCAGCGTCCGAGAGGGCGGCGGCCTTCACCTTGGTGGCGCCGGTCAGGAACACGGTATTACACGATTGTGCCAGGGCCTCGGAGAGTGGGATGCTGCCCAGCGCGCTGGAGGGGTAACCGTCGTAGTTCTTGAACGCCTTGCCATCCACCGACAGGGTCGCCGGGCAGTCGACAGTCGTGGTGGGGGTGTCGCCCGAGCGCAACATGGCCAGTGCCGTGATGACCTTAAACGTTGATCCCGGGGCGTACTTGCCCAGTAGTGCCGTGTTCGCCGCGTTGGTCTCCGGTCCCGCCGCGGCGGCCAAGATGGCACCGTCCGAGGGTCGCACCGCCACCAGCGCGCTGTCGCTGGCCGAGTCAGCCAGCAGTGACTCGGCCAGGGTCTGCATGTCCAGATCCAGGGTGGTCTTCAGGCTTTTGCCATCAACGGCCTCGGCGGTGAGCAGCGAGGAGACTTCGTTTTTGTCCTTGTCGAAGATCGAGATGGAGTAGCCCTTGGTACCGGCCAAGGTGTCCTGGTACTCCTTTTGCAGGCCCGAGAGGCCCACCTGTTGTCCGGCGCTGATGCTTCCCTTGGACTCGGCGACGATTTCAGCGCTGGCCTCGCCCACGGTGCCCAGAATGGCCCGGGCGAAGTTGCGGCTCTTGGCCAGCGGCACGGTGCCCGGCTGGGCCAGCACCCCGTCGATCGCGTCGAGTTGAGCGTCGGTGACGGTTCGGTCCTTGTCATCACGCAGCACGATGGCCTGGACGAAAGCCTTGGGGCCGGCGGCGGCGACGGACTTGGCATAGGCCGGCGCATCAATCTCCACCAAGGCGGCCAGCTTTTTGGCCGAGGTCTCCCACTTGGACGGGTCCAGGGCGTTTTTATCGATGCCGATGCGCAGCACCGGCCGCTCGGTGACCAGTCCCTGGTTGTTGTTGCCGAGAATATCGCCGCGCGCAGCGGCGGTGTTGCGCTTGGCCACGTATTGACCCGCGGCTAGGCCAGGGACTGCCAGCTCGGGGGAGTAACGCAGCTCCCACGAATCGGACTCATCATTAAGTTCGAGGGTGCCTTGGGTTGTATAGCTCCAGTCGGTGTCGCTGGCATCAATGTCCCACACCGTTTTCAGCGTGGCGGTGGCCGTGTTGGGGTCCTTTGATCCCTCGTCCTCGGTCACCGATTCCAGGGTGACGGTGCGTGGGATCGACTCCAGGGGTGCCAGCGCCTCGCCGAGTTCGGTAGATACGGTGGTGGCATCGGCCCCGGCCAAGCTCAGGCCAGCGAAGTCCAGGGACTGCAGGGAGGTGGCCAGTTGATTTGCCGTGGCATCGGGCGTGGGGGCGGCATTTGTGCAGGCTGCCAGCGAGCCCAGCATCAGAAAGGCGGCCGTGGGCAGGGCAATTCTTCGAAGAACGCGTGACATAAGGCTAACTATTGCGTAAAACCCCGGTGGGTGTCCATAACGCCACAGCTAAGACGACCGGGGCGGTGATTGAAGCTGCGCCGGGGCCAGCACATAGAATGAGAAGTAGAAGCCAACAAGACAATCAACAGTGAAAAGGGCCGTAGAACCCCATGTCTGAACCCACGAGCCCGGAAGTGGACGTCAATAACGCTCACACACCGGTCGTTCCGCACCCCACCGACGAGGCAGGCATCGATGTTGCCGTGCAGGCGGCACTTGTTGCATTTGCCGCCGCGAGCAACCTGGATGAGCTGAAAAGCGCACGCCTGGCCCACACCGGAGAGAAGTCCCCGTTGTCCCTGGCCAACCGCGAAATCGGCCACCTGGATAAGAGTGAGAAGGCCGTTGCCGGCAAGCTCATGGGAGCCTCACGCGGACGCGTGAACAAGGCACTGGCAGCTCGTACCGTGGTGCTCGAGGAGGAAGATGCTGCGCGCATCCTCCTTGAGGAGACGGTAGATGTCACCGCCGCCCCGCGCCGCCGCCGTGCCGGTGCCCGACACCCGCTCTCCACGCTGCAGGACCGCGTCTCGGACATCTTCGTGGGCATGGGCTGGGAAATCGCCGATGGACCGGAAATCGAATCCGAGTGGTTCAACTTCGACGCCCTGAACTTCGCCCCGGATCATCCGGCCCGCGAAATGCAGGACACCTTCTTCATTGACCCGGTAGATTCGCACCTCTTGCTGCGCACCCACACCTCCCCGGTACAGGTGCGTTCGATGCTCGAGCGCGAGTTGCCGATCTACGTCTTGTGCCCGGGGCGCGTTTACCGCACCGATGAACTGGACGCCACCCACACCCCGGTCTTCCACCAGTTCGAGGGCTTGGCCATCGACAAGAACCTGACCATGGCCGATCTTCGTGGCACCCTGGAGCACTTCGCGCGGCAGATGTTCGGCGATGACGCCTCCATCCGCCTGCGCCCGAACTTCTTCCCGTTCACCGAGCCCAGCGCCGAGCTGGACATCTGGCATGCCGGTGCCAAGGGTGGACCGCGTTGGATCGAATGGGGTGGCTGCGGCATGGTCAACCCCAATGTGTTGCGTGCCGCAGGCATTGACCCGGAAGAATACTCCGGCTTCGCCTTCGGCATGGGCATCGAGCGGACCCTGATGTTCCGCAATGAGGTCCCGGACATGCACGACATGATCGAGGGCGATATTCGGTTCAGCGAGCACTTCGGGATGGAGATCTAAGACATGCGTATTCCACTTTCATGGCTGCGCGAATACGCGCAGGTTCCCGCCGAAGCTTCGGCCGAGGACGTTATGGCCGAACTGGTTAAGGTCGGTCTTGAGGAAGAGGACGTTCACCGTCCCAGCGATTCCATCTCCGGTCCCATCGTGGTGGGTCAGGTGCTCTCCCTGGTGAAGGAAGAGCAGACCAACGGCAAGACCATTAACTGGTGCCAGGTTCGTGTGGTGCCCGAGGGCGCAACACAAAACCTCACCAACGAGGGTATCGATCCCTCGGGTGTGCAGGGCATCATCTGCGGTGCACACAACTTCGTGGAGGGTGACAAGGTTGTTGTCACGCTTCCGGGCGCCGTGCTGCCCGGGGACTTCCGGATTACCCCGCGTAAGACCTATGGTCATATTTCGGCCGGCATGATCGCCTCCGCACGCGAGCTGGGCCTCGGCGAAGACCACGATGGCATCATCGTGCTCTCGAATCTGGGTCTTGACCCGGAGGTCGGCACCGACGCGATGGAACTGTTGGGTCTCTACGATCAGGCAGCAGAAATCAACGTCACCCCGGACCGTTCCTACGCGTTCTCCATCCGTGGGGTGGCCCGCGAATACGCGCACGCCACCAACACCCCCTTCACCGATCCTGCCTCCTTGGTCACCGTGGATACCGCCACCGCACCGGGTCACCAGGTGACCTTGGCCGATGCCGCGGGGATCTACGGCAAGGCCGGCTGCGATCGCTTCATCACGCGCAAGGTCACCAACGTGAATGCGGCGCTGCCCACCCCACCGTGGATGGCTAGCCGACTGAATCTGGCTGGCATGCGTTCGATCTCCCTGATCGTGGATATTTCCAACTACGTCATGTTGGAACTGGGTCAGCCGCTGCACTTCTACGACGCGGATCAGCTCACCGGTGGTATCACCGTGCGCCGGGCCACCGAGGGTGAGACGCTGACGACCCTCGATGCCAAGGTGCGCAAGCTGCACGTCGAGGATCTGTTGATCACCGATGAATCCGGTGCCATTGGCATTGCCGGAGTCATGGGTGGATCTGCCACCGAGGTTTCCGGAACCACCACCAACGTGCTCATCGAGGCAGCTCACTTCGAAGCGATCTCCATTGCGCGTTCGCGTCGTCGCCACAAGCTGCCCTCCGAGGCTTCCAAGCGTTACGAACGCGGAGTGGACTGGCAGGTGGCTGACAAGGCCGCCCAGCGTGCCGTGGACCTCTTGGTTCAGCTGGCCGGTGGCACCGCCACCACCGAGATCACCGATGCGGGTACCGCTCCGGAACCAACGGTGATCAACCTGCCCGCAGATTTCGCCTCGGCACTGATCGGGATCGACTACACCGCCGAACAGGTGACCTGGGCACTGAGCGAAATTGGTGCCGAGCTTGAGGCCACCGCGGACGGCTACAGCGTCACGGCACCGTCATGGCGCCCGGACCTCACCACCAAGCAGGACCTAGTGGAGGAAATTGCGCGTCTGGTGGGTTACCACCTGATTCCTTCCACCCTTCCCACGGCACCTCCGGGCCGCGGTTTCTCCCGGGTGCAGGGCCAGCGTCGTCGTGTGGTTGCTGCCCTAGCGGACTCGGGCCTGACCGAGGTCCTCTCCTACCCGTTCGTTACGGCGGTGCAGAACAACACCTTCGGTGCGCCCGTGGCCGGCGAGGTCAAGGCCGTAAAGCTGAATAACCCGATGTCTTCGGAGTTCGGATTCATGCGGACCTCGATGCTGCCGGGCCTGCTGGGCATTGCCCGTCGCAACCACGGTCGCGGCTTCCGCGATCTGGCACTCTACGAGGCCGGACTGGTCTTCCTGCCCGGAGATACCCTGGGCACGGCAACGATCCCGCCGGTGGGCATCAAGCCCTCTGAGGCAGAGCTCGAGGCACTGTACGGCGGTCTGCCGCACCAGCCGATGCACATTGCCGCTGTCCTCAGCGGCAACGATTCGCCGGTTGCCGCAGCGCACACCCCGCGCGTCTACGACTGGGCCGATGCCCTGGATACCGCACTGCTGGTCGCCGACGTGTTGGGCGTTGAGGTGGTTACCTCGCAGGGGGCCCACCAGGCCTTCCACCCGGGCCGTACCGCCGCACTTGCACTGCGCGACGGCACGCACCTTGGTTATGCCGGTGAGCTGCACCCGAAGCTGCTGGCGGAACTCGATCTGCCGGCCCGCACCGTGGCCATGGAAATCAACGTTGACGAGCTTTTTGAAGCCGCAGCGGATGTCATTGTGGCCAAGGAAATTTCGACCTTCCCGATCTCCACTCAGGACGTTGCCCTGGTTGTTGATCAGAGCGTGGTGGCTTCGGACGTACTCGAAACCTTGCGTGAGGGTGCAGGGGAGCTGTTGGAAGACATTGCTCTCTTCGACGTGTACACCGGTACCGGCATCGAGGACGGCAAAAAGTCATTGGCCTTCGGCCTGCGCTTCCGCGCCACCGACCGCACGCTGACCGCCGATGAGGCCTCCGAGGCGCGTGCCGCGGCGGTGGCACTTGCCGCCGAGCGATTCGCGGCCGTGCAGCGCTAAGCAGCACCGCGGGTAGTAGTACCAAAGGCCGGCAGCCTCCCCACACGGGAAAGCTGCCGGCCTTTGTTCTGCCATGGTCACCAGGCTCGGGGCACGGATTAGCGCCGATCTCTGGGGCGCCACGTCCGTCACGGAGGACACCACCGAGGTTTTAGACGATGCAATGGCGTGCTTCGCCAAACTAATCGAGCGGCTCACCGCCGAATCTCTTGTTGTATCCGGTTGACTCTTCACAAACGTCAACATAATGTTGACGCATGAGTGAATCCCAACGAAAGCTGAGAACCTACCAACGGATTACCGGAATTGTCCTTCTCGGTGGCCTTGGAATATTGCTGGTGACCCTTCTGATCGGTGTTGCGGTACCCGTCATGGTGCTTGCGCCGGCAAGTCTCATTTTTCTGATCCTCGCCATCGTCTGGGTTATTTGCATCCTCATGGAACGCAGAAACGCGCAGCTTAACGCCACGTCAGGTCGATCTTGGCTGCCGGATTCCCGAGATGCCCACTAACGCGGAATCTGACTCGGCACTGAAGGCGGCCCTGGCACAGCTCAGCCTGTCCCAGTTACCCCTTTCCGACTCCGGGGAAGAGCTGAGCCCGGAGCAGCTGCTGCAACAGGTGAGGCAGCTTTATCTCATCCATTCGGAGACAGGAAAACTGTTGCACGAAGCAGTGCTTGCTGCCCGTGCCGCGGGGCTGTCGTGGGCCGTTATCGGTGACCGTTTGGGGGTGAGCAAACAAGCCGTCCAGCGACGCTTTGGTACCAGCGTAGAGCTGGCACGAGATGCTGCGACGGAGCGTATTCTTGGCCCGGTAAACCGTAGCAACGAGATAGCGATTCTTAACGAGTCGGGCCGGTCCGGATGGAAGCTGCTTTCCTCCAAGCATGGTGAACACCTCGTGCTTCGGACCAATACCCTCTGGGAGGTCAAACGAACCCTCCTATCGGCACCGCTGGCGCTGGGCAAGGGCGGGCGCGAGCGCTGGCAGCTTGCCAGCGTCAGGTTCCCGGATGTCTTCTTCACACGTGAATGGCATGACGGCGAATGAATCTCCACCCATTCATCGATGATGAACTTTAAACCCGGAAGGCCGGTAGCATCTCTCTGATCGAGGGAAACTACCGGCCTTCACTTTTACTGGGTTGTGACTAGAACTCCTCGCCGGCCGCCACAACTGCCGAAGCAGGTCCAACAATGTGCGGATCCGGGGTACCGACCAGTTCGTGATCCTTGCCCTCATAATCGAAGAGACTCAACACATGGCGCATGGCCTCAATCCGAGCGCGCTTCTTATCGTTGGATTTCACCACGGTCCAGGGTGCCCATTCGGTGTCGGTGCTCTGGAAGGTCTCTTCCTTGGCCTCGGTGTAGGCTTCCCATTTATCCAGCGACGCAAGGTCCGTGGGGGAAAGCTTCCACTGCCGTACCGGATCGATCTGACGGATGGTAAAGCGCGTCAGCTGCTCTTGGCGCGAGACCGAGAACCAGAACTTCACCAGGGTGATTCCCTCATCAACCAATTGCTGCTCGAAGGTCGGAGCCTGGTTCATGAACCTATCGAACTGTTCCTTGGTGCAAAAGCGCATGACACGTTCAACACCTGAGCGGTTGTACCAAGAACGGTCGAAGAGGACCATTTCGCCGGCCGCTGGAAGGTGCGCAATATAGCGCTGGAAGAACCACTGCGTGGATTCGCGCTCGCTGGGCTTCTCGAGGGCAACCACCCGGGCGCCACGAGGATTGAGGTGCTCGGTGAAACGTTTGATCGTTCCGCCCTTGCCCGCGGCGTCGCGGCCCTCAAAGAGCACGACCAAACGGCGTCCGGTGGCCTTGATCCAGACCTGTAATTTCAGCAGCTCGATCTGGAGCAGCCGCTTGTCCATCTCGTACTGGGTGCGGTCCATCCGTGAAGAATATGGATAGTCTTCACGCCAGGTGTCCACTACATCGCCGGCTGACGTTAACAACACCGGGTCGTCGTCGTCATTGTCGCGGACGGAGTAGCCATGTGCGGCCAAATCAAGCATTTGCATAGGCTGAGGCTATCTGAACGCCATGAACGGAAGGTGAACGTTTGGAGACCTAGTGGGGTCGGGGTACCCGTCTCTGGCTAGGCGTTTTTCTCCGCGGCAAGCTGCGGCAAGGCAGTTTCAAAGAGCCATGGCCGCAGGAAATCGGCTGCCGACACGGACAGCGGCAAATGAGCATCAACGTGCTCCAGAAACTGCTCACAGGTGACGGTCGAATGGCGCCGCGCACCGACCCAAGACCGGAGCATCGCAAAGAACGCGCGGTCCCCGGCGGCCAATCGCAGCGCATGAAGTGCTAGTGCGCCACGCTTGTACACCCGGTCATCAAACATGTCGGCTGCACCGGGATCCCCGATGGTGATATCACTTTCCAGGGAATCCAGACGGCTCCACGCATCTCGCGCACGCTCATCGGCACTGAGGTTGCCGGCGGCTTCGGACCAGATCCACTCGGCGTAGCAGGCAAAGCCCTCATGCAACCAGATATCCCGCCAGGTTCCAGCGGTCAGGGAGTTGCCAAACCATTGATGCGAGAGCTCGTGGGCGATGAGTCGCTGCTGCTCCCAGCCCGGAGCCAGGTGGTTATTCCCCAGTATGGAGAGGCCGTGGGCCTCCAGCGGGATCTCGAGATCGTCCTGGGTGACAACAACGGTGTAGTCGGCGAAGGGATAGGGGCCAAAGGCCTCGATAAAGGTTTCCATCATTCGTGGCTGGTCGGACAGGGCAGAACCTGCCCGCCGCAGCTGCGAGCCATTTGCCGCCACGCGTTGGATGACGGGGGTTGGGGCATCTGCATGCGCACCTCCGGTAACACTGGCCGCCGTGGCGGAGCCAGCTAACGCACGCAACTCATAGCGGCCGATCTGCAGCGTTGCCAGGTAGGTGGCCATCGGCTCAAGGACCTCATAGGTCCAGGCCTCACCACGTGAACGACGTTGGCGGTCTATCAACTGGCCGTTGGAGACCGGGCGGTATCCGGCATCGGTGTTCACGGTGATGCGGTAGGTGGCCTTTTGGCTGGGGTGATCATTACAGGGGAACCAGGTGGCGGCACCATTGGGTTGGCCCGCAACGAGCACCCCATCTGTGAGTTCTTCCCAGCCGACCTCGCCCCAGATGCCTTGACGCACATTTGGCACGCCCCCGTAGCGGATCTCCACACTAAATTCCTCGCCCTTGGCCACGTCCGAGGGCAGGTGGAGCACCAGCTTTCCCGATTTCTGGGTGTACTTGGCGATCTTGGTGCTGTTGACCTGGCAGCGTGAGGCACGCAAGCCGGAAAAGTCCAGGCTAATACGATCGAGTCTGGTGGTGGCCACCGCCGTGATCGTCGCCTTGCCGTCCAAGCGATTACCGCCGAGTTTGCAATCCAGATCCAGGTCATAGTGCATCACCCGGTAGTCGGCGCTTCCGGAGCGTGGCACATAGGGATCCGGGATGAAGCTGGGGACGGTGGTCGTATCAACTGGCGTGGTCTTGCTCATGCGTTCGGCTGGCTCCAAGGCTGTACGGGGTTGCCCATCCAATAACTCGACGGGGGAACGTTTTCTCCGCGCATGACCAGCGAACCCGGTCCCACGGTGGAGCCTTCCGACAGTGATGCAGCCGGCAGGATGACTCCGTGGGGACCCATCGTGGATCCTGCGGAGAGTTCTACCGTATCAATAGCCATGACCCGGTCGTGGAAGAGGTGGGTCTGGATGACCGTTCCGCGATTCACCGTGGAGGAGTCGCCGAGGGTGACCAAGTCGGCTTCGGGAAGCCAATAGCTTTCGCACCAGACGCCGTGGCCAATCTTGGCACCCAGGGCGCGCAACCACCAGACCAGGGCGGGGGAACCCGCCGCCGAATGGGCGAACCACGGAGCGCACACCATTTCGATGAAGGTGTCCACCACCTCGTTGCGCCAGATGAAGGAGCTCCATAGGGTATGTTCACCCGGACGGATGGGACCGACCAGCACCCATTTGGCAACCACAGCCGAGGTGGCGGCAACGGCGCCGGCGAGCAGCATGATCGCTCCACTGAGCAGGGCGGCAGTCAGATAACCATAGTGGATGGCCAGCATATCCAGCAGTACCAGGACCAGGGTGGCTACCGCGACGCTGGTGATGACCGGCAGAATACGGCACAATTCCCACAGCGCGCGGGCGATCTTGAGGCGAAGCGGCGGAGCATAGGTCAGCGAGGAATCCGCATCAACGGTGGTGCGGCGCAACCGAACCGGAGGACTGCCCAACCAGGAGGTCCCGGCCTTGGCCTTGGCAGGTGTTGCCGAGAGAACCGCGACCAGCCCATTACGTGGCACCCGTCGCCCGGCACCGGCGATACCTGAGTTACCCAAGAAGGCGCGCTTGCCAATCTTGGCGCGTCCCACCTTCATCCAGCCGCCGCCGAGCTCATAGGTAGCGACCATGGTGTCATCGGCCAGGAAAGCACCCGAGGCGATGGTGGTCATCTTGGGAATCAGCAGGACGGTGGAGGCCTCAACGTTGCGTCCGACCTTCGCGCCCAGCAGGCGCAACCAGACGGGAGTAAACAGCGATGCGTACAGCGGGAAGAGCAGATCCCGGGCCATGTCCAGGAGTCGTTCGGTGGCCCAGACCTGCCAGCCGATGCGGCTATCGACGCGATGCCATCCCTCACGCAGGCCAAGGCCCAAGATGCGAGTGGCGCCCAGAATCAGGAGCATGTTCAGCACAAACCATGTCACGGCGGCAACGGGAACCACGTAAAGCAACGTGAGCCACGAATCGCTGAGCGAGGTGCCCCCGCGCAGCAGCCACGCGGCAATCACCAGCGCACCAAGGATCGACAGCAGTGGCAGGGCTCCCAAGGCCATCGAAGCCACGGAGAAAAACGAGCTGGCCACTCGGCGGGCAGTGGTGATGGTCTGGGGCCAGGCCGGTTTGGCCTTGCCCAGGCGCGTGGCCGGGGAACCGGAGTAGGCGGAGAACGCCCGGGTAGGACCGGCGGCAACAGAGCCGGCGGCCAGAGTGACACCCTCGGCGATGCTGGCACCGGGCATCAGCGTGCTGCGTGCCCCAATGCTGGCATCTGCACCAATGGTGATGGCGCCGACGTGCACACGATCTCCGTCGATCCAGTAGCCGGTCAAATCAACCTCGGGTTCGATGTTCGCTCCGCTGCCCACGGTGAGTAGACCGGTGACCGGAGGTACCGAGTGCAATTGCACATCGGGGCCAACCGTGGCGCCCAAGGCTCGGGCGTAGAACTGAATCCAGTGGGCGCTGCCCAGAGACACGGGGTCGGCCAAATCGGAAATTTGTTGGGCCAGCCAGAGACGCAGGTGTACCTTGCCCGAACGCGGGTAATTTCCGGGCTTCACTCCGCGCAGCAACATACGTGCCGAGATCACGGAGATGGCCATGCGTCCCGGGGAGGAGACAAAGACCAACCAGAGCACCAGCACCGTCCACCAGGACAACCGTGGTGCCTGCGTGAAGACGCCCAGCGCGTCAAGCACATTGTTGCCGAGTGCCAAATACACCAGCCAGCGCATGCCCACCAGAATGAAGGTGGGGATGCCCATGAGCGTCTGGAAGATCTGGGCGCGTCGGGTGGTTCGGGCCACGATCCGGGGCTCCGGTTCCACCCCGGTGCTGGTGCCCAGGGCTTCAAGCAAGGAACCGATGCGTGGGTGGGAGTAAATTTCCCCCACCGTGATGGTGCGGTAGCGAACGCGTAGTGCGGAGACCAGTTGAGCTGCGGAGAGGGATCCGCCGCCCGAGGCAAAGAAGTCGGCATCAAGGGAGGAGACCTCGGTACCCAGTACCCGTCGCCATTGCTCGATGACCCAGCTCGCGTCCTCGCCCAGCTCGGGCAGTACCGAGGAGGAGGTATCGGCTGCCGTGGCCAACGGCCACGGCAGGGCGTTCCGGTCAACCTTGCCACTGGTTTTTGTCGGTAGCGTATCCACCACCGTGAGTAACGGGATCAGCGCGGCCGGGAGCATGTCGGCCAGTCGGGTGCGGGCAGCGATCGTGTCATAGGAGGCATCGGCGGCCAGGTAGCCGACCAAGATCTGGTTTCCGGCGGCGGTGGTCTTCACCGCCGCTGCGGCTCCGGATACCTCGGGCAACGATTGCAGCGCGGCATCAACCTCGCCGAGCTCAATGCGTCGGCCACCGAGCTTGACCTGTTCATCCAGACGACCCAGGAAGATCAGGCCCTCGGGGTCGGCCTGCACCAGGTCACCGGAGCGGTAGGCACGGTCCCAGCCGAGGGTGGGGAACGGAGCGTATTTTTCCGCATCCTTTGCCGGATCCAGGTAGCGACCCAGCCCGACTCCGCCAATGATCAATTCTCCGCTTTCACCAGGACCCACCGGGATACCCGAGGCATCAACGACGGCGAGATCCCAACCGGTCAGCGGCAGACCGATACGCACCGGGTCAACACCGTTCATCTGGGCACCGCAGGCCACCACCGTCGCCTCGGTGGGTCCATAGGTGTTCCAGAGTTCACGTCCGGTGACGGCCAGCCGGGCGGCCAGCTCGGGTGGGCAGGCTTCACCACCAAAAATCAACAGGCGCACATTTTCTAGGGCCTCGGCGGGCCAAAGCGCCGCAAGGGTGGGAACGGTGGAGACGACCGTGACACCGCGAGTTACCAGCCACGGCCCCAAATCCATACCCGAACGGACCAGCGCGCGTGGTGCTGGCACCAAGCAGGAACCGTGGCGCCAGGCCAACCACATTTCTTCACAGGACGCATCAAAGGCGACCGAGAGGCCGGCCAACACGCGGTCTTCGGGTCCCATCGGCTCACTCTGGAGGAAGAGTGCCGCCTCGGCGTCAACAAATGCCGCGGCCGAGCGCTGGGTGATGGACACGCCCTTGGGGGTACCGGTGGAGCCGGAGGTGAAGATGATCCAGGCATCGTCACCGAGTTCCGCCTCCCGAGCCGGTGAGGTATTGGCCTCGCTGCGCAGTACGGCGATTTCTCCCTTGTCACCCAAGACGGCAGCAACGTTGGCCTCGGAAAAGACCAACTGTGCTCGTTCCTCCGGGTCATCGGCATCCACCGGGACGTAGGCGGCGCCGATCATCATCGTGGCAAGAATGCCAATGTAGAGCTCGCGGGTGCCAGAGGGGATACGGATGCCGACTCTGTCGCCGGCCCCAAGACCGGCGGTTCGCATGCGTTCGGCCTGCTCATCGATACTCACCATGAGTTCGGCATAAGTGAGCGCGCGCTCGCCGTCATCTAGTGCGGAGGCTTCGGGGTGAGCGGCCGCACTGGCTTCAAGGATGTTCAGCAGGGTGCGGGGAGCCGGGGCCAAGTCACTGCCGGGGTACTGGGGCAGATAAATTGGGGTAGGAGTACCTTGGTCGGAAATGCTGCGAGTCGATTCCACTGTGGCTTTCTTGACGTGGCGCTTGGCCTTACCAAGGGTAGGGGTCGACCCAAACGCTGGGACCCAACCAGGAGCCGGAAGCGCGCCGCCGAAGCGTTCGCGACCGCCCGGTCGGCACATACGGGACAAACCTAATCAGCAAAGGTTAACGGAAGGTGTCTAGCGGATAGACACGATAAGTTCACCGTAATGTAGAGCCATGGCAGATTTGCCCCCGGGGCAGTCAAGAGCCCAGCCAATCGGCCGATCATCACGGAGGGAGGCACCGATGCGCAGTGAAAAGCACTCCGCAGTGGGTCTTATCACCCCGGGCACCGAGCCCTGCTGGTCCGCGACGCGGCTGAGTGATGCGGCCCTGTACCCAGAGGTTTTGTTGAACAGCATCGAGCAGCAACGCGCTCGGAGCTACCACGAAGGAACACCGCGGCAGAACTTTAGCAACGGACGTATTTTGGTTAAGGTCCTTGCCGCAAAGATGCTCAACCGCGACCGTGAACCCAGTACGAAACTGAGCCCGGCCGATCTAACCATCGAGCAGCTCTGTCCCGGATGTGCCTCGACACGGCATGGGAATCCGCGATTGCGGCTACCCGATCGTGGGGGGAGCCTGACCCTCTCGTATGCCCGTACCGGGGGCTGGCTGGTGGTCGCGGTTTCGCGTGCGGAACAGCTGCTTGGTATCGATGTGGCAGATGCCGCAGATCCGGCCTTTGCGCCGGGATCCGGCGAACTATTGGACGACTATGCCTTTTCGCCCCAGGAACGCGCCCACCTACAGAGAATGAACCTACCCCAACGAATCCACCAACGAGCTAGCTGGTGGTCGCTGAAGGAAGCCGTGGCCAAGGCCAGCGGTGTTGGTCTTGCGGGGGAGGACGGTATCCCCATCGTGGAGGGGGACGGTAAGCACGTACTGCTGTCCTCTCCCGGAACCCGCATCCTTGCCCTGAATTCGCACACCCCCGACTCCCTGGGCCACCTTTTGCCCGATACCTTAGTCGGCACCCTGCTCTGGGCACCGCGAAGCACCAAATGAGCATGAAAAATGCGGAGGCGCTCGCCGAATAGACGAAGCGCCTCCGCGTCGGGGTGAGGTTTAGCGTTGTGGTCTAGCCCTTGACCGAGCCACTCATCAAGCCGCCAACAAAGTACTTGCCCAGCAGGATGTAGACGATCAATGTTGGAACCGAGGCAATCAGCGCACCGGCCATGGAGGCGGCGTAGTCGGTGAGCTGCCCACCGGCTAGGAAGCTGAGCGCGATGGTGACCGGGCCATTACGTCCCGAGGAGAAGAACGCGGCAAAGAGGTAGTCGTTCCAGGCCGAGGTGAATTGCCAGATCAGTACGACAACAAAGCCGGGCGCCGAGATCGGAAGGATGACCGAGGCGTAGGTGCGCAGAATTCCCGCACCGTCCATCCTGGCCGCCTCAATCAGCTCGCTGGGTACCGACTCGTAGTAGTTGCGGAAGATCAGCGTACAGATCGGCAAACCGTACACGATGTGCAGCAACAACAGTGAGGGAATGCCTTGGGCTATCCCAATATTGCTCATCAGCTGCGTCAGCGGGATCATGACTGCCTGGTATGGGATGAACATGCCAAAGAGGATCAGCGTGAACACCAGATTGGCACCGGGGAAACGCCATTTGGAGAGTACATAGCCGTTGATAGACCCCAGCGTGGCAGAGATCAGCGCCGCAGGAATCACCAGCAGGAAGGTTCTCCCCAGGGCGGGGGCCAGCGTCGTCCAGGCCTTGTCCCAGCCGGCTGTTTCCCAAGATTGGGGCAGCAGCCAGGCGCGTGATGGATCTGCATCCGAGGTGCCCTTGAAGCTGGTGATGAACAGGACGTAGGCGGGGATCAAGATGATGATCACGAAGAAGATCAGCAGCGCGTACTTCAACGTCCGGTTAATGCGGCGGCGTCCCTTATTTGGTGCCGAAGCTGCACTTTGCGGGGCTGCGTCGCGGGGTCGGGTCAATGTTGAGGTAGCCATTAGCGCTTCTCCGCTCGCGAGGTGTACATGAGGTACGGGATGACGACGATCGCTACGAGCACCAGCAGGATCATGCCGATGGCTGCGGCATCCGCGTAGTCGCTGCCGATGTACTTAACCCACATCATGGTCGCCGGAACCTGGACATCGTAGGTGTTGGCATCCGGGACGATCGCACGAATCAAGTCAAAGAGCTTCAAGGACATGTGTCCGATGATGATCACGGCAGAGAGCATCACCGGGCTCAGCTGCGGGAAGATCACGTGGCGGTAGAGCTTCCATTCGCTACAGCCGTCAATCCGGGCAGCCTCGCGTAGTTCCTCGGGAATGCCCCGGAAACCGGCAAGGAACAGGGCCATGACGTAGCCCGAGAGCTGCCAGATGGCGGGTACGGCGATGGCGGCAATGCCCCAGGTGGGGTTGGACCACCAGTCGTTTTGCATAAAGCCCAGTCCAACGGAATCCAAAAGACGGTTCAGGCCGGTGGTGCGTTCACCGCCGGGTTGATCCGTTTGCAGGCTGGAGAGCAACCACCGCCAGACAACACCGGAGGCGATAAAGGAAATCGACATCGGGAACAGGTAGACGGCGCGGAAGATGCCTTCGCCCTTCGCCGGCTTATCCAGCAACCAGGCCCACAGGAATCCGAAAATCAACGTTCCGGCGAGGAAGACGACGGTGAGGATGAGCAGGTTCAAGAGCGAATGTTGGAAGTTCGAATCGGCCAGCAGATTGCTGTAGTTCGAGAATCCAACGTAATCGTTGCTGGGTTTTGCGGTGTGCTGGTTGGTGAGGCTGACTCGGAAGTTTTCAATGATGAGCCAGTAGACGAAGACGCCAACCAAGATGATGGTGGGTGCCAGGAGCAAGAGTCCCGGGCCCCAGTGTTTTACGCGCGCAAACATGGTTTCCTTTCAGAGGAAAGTCGCGTCACAAACATTTGGGGGCGCATCACGAACCGTTGTGGTTGTGAGCGCCCCCAAACGCGTGGTGGAGAGTGCTTACTTGGCGAACTTCTCTGCGGTAGTTGCAGCGGATTCCTGCAGGGCTGCCACATCGTTGTCGCCACCAAACTTGCTGACTGCCGTGCTCAGGTCATTGAGCCAGGCCACTGGCACCGCGGCGCCGTGTGCCAGGGAGGAGACGATCTTGTCCTGCGAGAAGTCCTTGATGGCGCTCTTCTGGTACTCGGAGAAGTCATCCGTCTTGGCGGTGGTGTTGGCCGGAATTGATCCCTTGGCCTTGTTGAAGGCTGCCTGGCCCTCGGCCGAACCGATCGTTGTCAACCAGGCCTTGGCTCCTGCCGGGTTGGGCGCGCCCACCGGCAGGGTGAAGGAATCGGCGAGGAAGTTGAAGACACCCTTGGTTCCCGGCATCGGGAAGTAGGTGTAGTCGGTGCCCGCAACGTCTCCGTCTTGAGCGAATTTGGCCTCGGCCCAGTCACCCATGAGGTTGTAGCCTGCCGCGCCGTCTTGGACCAGCTGGGTGGCTGGTGCCCAGTCGCTGAGTGAATCGCGGTCGGTATTGGTGTAGCTCAAGACCTTCTTGTATGACTCGATGGCCTTGGTGACATCGGCGCCCTTCCAATCCGTTGCTCCATCCCAGAGGCCGTTGTAGCCGTCGACGCCGAGGCTGGAAAGCAAAACGTTTTCAAAGAGCTGGACCTGTGTCCAAGAACCGGCGACCGCTAGCGGGGTCTTCCCGCTGGCCTTGATCTTTTCCAGGTCTGCGATCCAGGCGTCGAGGTCTTCGGCGGGTTTGGTCGGATCCAAGCCCGCGTCCTTCAGGACCTCAACATTGGCCCAGACGACGTTTGAACGGTGAATGTTGGAGGGAACCGAGTAGATCTTTCCATCCACGGTGAGCCTGTCGACCAGGTCCTTGGGGAACTGGTCGGTGAGGTTGTTGTCGGTATAGAAGCTGGTGAGATCCTCAAGCTGCTCCGCATCAATGTAGTCCTGGAGCTCAGCACCGGCGTGTGCCTGGAAGGAATCTGGCGGGTTGCCCGCCTTCAGCTGGGCCGCCAAGACGCTCTTGGCCTGTGAACCAGCACCGCCGGCTACGGCCAGATTGTCGAACGTGAGACCGGGGTAGTCGGTGTTGAATACCTTCACCAAGGCATCAAGTCCGACCTTCTCCGAACCGTCGGCCCACCACGTGAACACACCGACCTTGCCGGTGGCCTCACTGGCCGGAGCCGCGGTGTCCGAGGGAGTTTCGGCTGCACCGCCGCACCCAGCAAGGGTCAGTCCCAATGTTGCGGCCGCTGCGATGAGCGATAGACGACGGCGCATATTTGCCTCCAAAAGTTGTTTGAAAATGTGAGAATTTGTCGAGTGATGTGTCAGGGATCACCTAATGGTTGCCTACGTCACAGTTTGTCGTCAACTACTTAACGCAAACTTTCCCGAATCGTTGCCAAAATGGAGGCCTAAATCTGACGTGACTGGCCTTGGCGGAGCACCAGTGCTGACGCGCCGAGTGCCTCGGCGCGGTCACCCAGGGCCGCCATGCGCACCACCGTATTCTCACCAATGATGGGGATGGCGTGGCGGAATAGGCCGCGACGAACTGGCTCGAGCAGTAGCTCACCGAGCGGTGCCAGTGGTCCTCCGATGACAATGACCTCGGGGCTGAGCAAGTTGGAAACGTTGGCCAATGCATGGCCAACAGACGCGCCGACATCTCCAAGGATGCGAAGTGTTGCCGAGTCCCCGGATTGTGCGCGCTCAATCACCGCCTCGATGCCGATCGGGGTGCCCTCGCTTTGGCTGAGGAGATCGATGATGACTCCCGTGGAAGCCACGGTCTCCAGACATCCTCGATTTCCACAGCGGCAGATTAATCCCTGATTGAAGATTGTTGAATGCCCGATTTCTCCGGTAATGCCTAGGCTTCCGTAGTACAGCGACCCGTTGAGCACCAGGCCGGCGCCGATGCCACTGCCAATCTTGAGGAAACAGAGATTTGAGCATTCTTGATGCTCACCCCACGTCACTTGGGCCAAGGCTCCCAAATTGGCGTCATTGTCAATGAATACGGGCAAGTTGAGAGCGGCTTGGAGCTGGGATTCGATATTGATACCCACCCATTGCGGCAGGATCGCGCCCCTGATGACGGTCATGGTTCTGTGGTCTATGGGTCCGGGGATGCCAATGCCCGCGCCGAGGAGCTGGGCGTGGTCGACGCCGAGATTGGTGCAAAGCTTTTTGAGCATCGATGCGGCGATCGAAATGCTTTCCTCCGCGCGGTGGCCCACTGGTAATGCCGTATGGTCCTCGCCGAGCAGACGGAACCCGGCTCGGGCGAGGACAACGCGAACGTGGCTACGTCCGAAATCGATGCCTACCGCGACATCCGCCGCGTCGATGATGCTCACGCCCATCGCCCGACGCCCCGAGCTGGTGGTGGGGGCGGTTTCCACGCGCTGTGTGGCCACGAGGGACTTGACGATGTTTGAAATCGTAGCGGTGGATAAACCCGTAGAGCGGGCCAGTGCGGCTTGCGTCAGCGTCCCATGGCTGCGCAGCATGGCAAGGATTCGTTCTTCGTTTAATTCGCGTAGCGCCGACTGTGAGCCGGGGTTTATAGCGGTGGGGGAGCTGCGTTGATCTGGACCCATGTCTAGTAGCGTGCGTGACAAATACTCTTGCGGTCAAGACATGAACGCAAGATTAATCGATTGCGTTACTTCTTGAAGTCAGCAAAAGCGCGACCAATGGCCCTCTTGAGGGTGATGAACGTTGACGCGCGTTGATCTGCCGGGCACCGGATCGGCGTGGCGGTAGCCCGTGGAGGTGCACTGCCCCTCAGAGTAGAAGCAGGCAGCCCTGTTTGAATGTCTGCTCGGAATCATGAGGGAAAGACGAAACATGACAAATCCGAACCTTGAGGTCTGGCCTCCCACGGGAAACGAATATCGCCGTTCCGAAGTTTCGGCGCAGATTGGCAGCAGTCAGCTGTTTTGGGAGCGAGCCTCGACCCGTGTTCTGGAATGGGGTGTAAAGACTGCCAGCGGTTTTAGCGTGAGCTCCTCCGCTGCGGTGACGCCGGGGGACCGGATAGAGGTCACCGCGGAACTTTTTGGTCTGCGGATCCTTGAACCAGTGGAAGTCGTTGCCGTTGTAAATGAAGTAGACCGCGTCGGTTTTTCCTACCGAACGCTTCCCGGACATCCGGTGTCGGGGAGGAAGCCTTTATTGTCAGTCGCCATGGTGACGCGGTACATATCACCATCCGATCGCTGACCCGGGCTGCTGCGCAGCAGCCTTGGCGAGCGCTGTACCCACTGCTTCTGGTCGTGCAGCAAATTGTTCGGCGAAGGTATCTCCGAGCTCTTCGTTAACTGCCCGTAGAAACTCAACATGAGTTCCTAGGTGATACCAAGTCGCCGTGACTGGACACCAGCCAACCGTTTAACGGCCACGCGCCGCGCTCTCGCCTCAGATCGGTGAAGTACGGCCCGTGGTTTCGGGAAAAGGAATGATCGATCAGGGAATGAGGATGGTCTTTCCCGTGGTGGAGCGCGATTCGAGCGCGGTGTGGGCTGCTCCGGCCTCGGCCAATGGGAAGCTTGCGCCAATACGAACATCAAGCTTGCCGTTCGAGACCAGCTCAAAGAGCTCGCCGGAGCGCCAGCGTCGTTCTTCGGCATTAAGCAAGAAATCGGCAATCTTGGGGCGAGTTACGCTCAGTGATCCGTGCGCGTTCAGGCGCTGGAGATCAAAGGGTGGGACCTGGCCCGAGGCTCCGCCAAAGAGCACCAACGTGCCGCGGATCTTCAGGGCAGCGAGGGAGCCATCAAAGGTGTCTTTGCCGATGCCGTCATAAACGACGTCCACGCCCCGGCCGTCGGTGATCTCGCGGACCCGGGTGGCGACCTCGTCGTAGGTCAATACGTGATCGGCTCCGGCGGCGCGCGCCAATTCCGCCTTTTCCGGCGTTGACGTCGTGGTGATCACGGTGGCACCGCGTAGCTTCAACAGCTGTATCAGGAGTAGTCCGACTCCTCCCGCTCCGGCATACGTGAGCACCATGTCACCGGGCTGCACGTTGTAGCTGGAATTGATGAGGTAGTGGGCGGTGATGCCCTGTAGCGGGAGTGCCCCGGCGGTTTCCAATGACACGTTTTCGGGAACGGGCAGAGCCTTATCGGCATCCAGCAGGGTGTGGGTGGCATAGGTTTTTGAGCCCTCGGTGGTGGCGACCCGATCTCCGATGGCAAAATCCGTGACACCTTCACCTACCGCTTCGACGATTCCGGCGCATTCGCTGCCCGGGGTGAAGGGGTACTTGACCTGATAGACGCCCGAGCGCTGGTACGTCTCGATAAAGTTCACGCCGATGGCGGCGACCTTGATCAGCAGCTGTCCGGCTTCGGGGGAGGGGAGAGCGGAGGCAACATAGTCGAATACTTCCGGTCCGCCGGCCTGGCGGGCAATAATTGCATGGGAACTCACGTGTTTCACTCCTTGGTCGACCTCTGGATCAGCTTCCACCATAGCGGTGTGGCTTCTTAAGATCGCAGACGCTGGGCGGAAGTATTGCGGCAGAAGTCACTGTGCGTGAATATTTATTAGCCGGGATGCATAAATGCGTAGTAGGATTGGTTTATGACGTTTTCAGTAGCTGTATCCGGAGCCAGTGGGTATGCCGGCGGCGAGGTTTTGCGCTTGCTGTCGAACCACCCAGACGTGACCATCGGAGCGATCACCGCTCACTCCAACGCCGGACAGCGACTGGGAGAACTCGCTCCGCATCTACACTCGTTGGCCGACCGCATTCTGGTGGAGACCACCGTGGAGCAGCTCAGTGGCCACGATGTCGTCTTCCTCGCCTTGCCGCACGGAGCCAGCGCAGAAATCGCCGCTCAGCTGCCTGAGAGCACCCTGGTAATTGATGCGGGTGCCGACCACCGTCTGGAATCTGCCGAAGACTGGGAAAAATTCTACGGATCCCCCCACGCCGGCACCTGGCCCTACGGATTGCCCGAATTGCCCGGTGCCCGGGCCAAACTCGTCGGAGCCAAGCGCATTGCCGTGCCCGGCTGCTACCCGACCAGCGCCCAGCTGGCCCTTGTCCCCGGTTTCGCAGCAAACCTCCTGGAACCCGATGATGTGGTGATTGTTTCCGCATCGGGAACCTCGGGCGCCGGCAAAAGCGCCAAGGTAAATCTCATTGGCTCCGAGGTCATGGGCTCGATGAACCCCTATGGCGTCGGCGGAGGTCACCGCCACACCCCGGAAATGGAGCAGGGCTTCTCCAACGCGGCGCGTGTCCCGGTACGCGTTTCCTTCACCCCGACTCTGGCTCCCATGCCCCGCGGCATCCTGACCACCGCCACGGCCAAGGTTAAGCCGGGTGTCGACGCGGGGACGTTGCGCGCGGCCTGGGAAAAGGCCTACCGCGACGAACCCTTTGTGCACCTGCTGCCCGAGGGCCAGTGGCCCGCCACCTCCTCGGTCATGGGCTCAAATCACGCGCAAATTCAGTTGGCCTATGACGCCCACACCAACCGGGTGATCGTCACCTCCGTGATCGATAACCTCACCAAGGGCACCGCCGGCGGCGCCGTCCAATCCATGAACATTGCCCTCGGCCTGAACGAAACCGCCGGGCTGGCCTACGAAGGAGTAGCACCGTGAGCACGACCACTAAGGGAATCACTTTTCCGGCAGGATTCAGCGCCTCCGGCATCACCGCTGGCCTCAAGGTCTCGGGCAACCCCGATCTGGCCCTGGTGCGAAACAACGGACCACGCTTTGACGCAGCCGCGGTATTCACCTCCAACCGTGTAGCAGCGGCTCCGGTGCACTGGTCCCGCCAAGTGATTTCCGATGGCCGCGCTGATGCCGTGGTATTGAACTCCGGCGGCGCCAATGCCTGCACCGGACCCGAAGGTTTTGCCAATACCCACGCAACCGCCGAACACGTCGCCGCGGTATTGAATGTTGCCAGCGGGGACGTACTGGTCTGCTCCACCGGATTGATCGGTGAGCAGCTGCCGATGGACAAGATTTTGCCCGGCGTCGATGCCGCGGCAGCGGCCCTGGACACCGGCAATCAGTTCGACGGGGGAGCGGCGGCGGCCACCGCCATCATGACCACCGACACCGTGAGCAAGCAGGCCGGGTTCGCCGGCACCGGCTACAGCATTGGTGCCATGGCCAAGGGTGCGGGCATGCTCGCCCCCGGGCTGGCCACCATGCTGGTGGTCATCACCACCGACGCGATGCTTGATGCGCCACAGCTTGATGCGGCCCTGCGCGAAGCCACCCGTGTGAGCTTTGACCGGGCGGACTCCGATGGCTGCATGTCAACCAACGACACCGTCATCCTGATGTCCTCCGGCGCAAGCGAAACCACTCCGGACATCGCCGAATTCACCGCCGGCCTCAAGGGAGTCTGCGTCGAATTGGCCCAGGCGCTGATCTCCGATGCCGAGGGCGCCGCCCACGAAATCACCATCCGCACCTTCAACGCCGCCACGGAAGATGACGCGGTGGAGGTCTCCCGGACCGTGGCGCGTTCCAACCTGTTTAAGACCGCGATCTTCGGCCAAGACCCCAACTGGGGTCGGGTACTCTCCGCGGTGGGCACCACCAAGGCCGCCTTCGAGCCCGATGAACTCAACGTGAGCATCAACGGGATCCAGGTCTGCCGCTTGGGCGGTGTGGGAGATGACCGGAATCTGGTGGATCTAACGGGTCGTAACGTTCTGGTGGAAATCGACCTGAACGCGGGAATTGATGAAGCCAGCCTCTGGACCAATGACCTGACCCACGACTACGTCCACGAGAATTCGGCCTACAGCAGCTAAGTGCCACGTGCCTTGGGAGGAGTAACGGGGATTGAACCCGCGACCCCCACCGGCACTCCCATTTGGCTCAATTGTTTCAGTGAGGAACACCCCGAGCATGTCTGAGAACAAATCCACGCCAACACCCATGGACGTGGCGCAACGTAAGGCCGAGGCCCTGATCGAGGCACTGCCCTGGATCCAGCGCTTTGCCGGCTCCACCATGGTCATCAAGTACGGCGGCAACGCCATGATCAACGAGGATCTGCGCCGCGCCTTCGCCGAAGATATCGTCTTCCTGCGCCACGTGGGCATCAACCCGGTGGTGGTGCACGGTGGCGGTCCGCAGATCAACTCCATGCTGTCCCGGCTGGGTATCACCTCCGAGTTTAAAGGTGGACTGCGCGTCACCACGCCCGAGGCCATGGACGTGGTGCGCATGGTGCTCACAGGACAGGTGCAGCGCGAGCTGATCGGTTTGATCAACTCGCACGGACCCTACGCGGTGGGACTTTCCGGGGAAGACGGTGCGCTGCTGCGCGCCGTGCGAACCGGGACCTACATTGCCGGCCAACACGTAGACCTCGGACTGGTGGGTGAGGTGACGGGTGTGAAGCCCGATCAGATTCTTGACTTGCTGGCGGCGGGGAAGATCCCGGTGATCTCCACCGTGGCCCCCGAGGTCGACGAACACGATAACCCCACCGGTCAGGTGCTCAACGTCAACGCCGACACCGCAGCAGCGGCCCTGGCCAGCGCGTTGGGTGCCTCCAAGATGGTCATCCTCACCGACGTTGAAGGTCTCTATGGTGCCTGGCCCGATAAATCCTCGCTGATCACCTCTCTTGATACCGAGGAATTGCGAGCCCTGATGCCGCGGCTCGAATCGGGCATGATCCCTAAGATGGCTGCCTGCCTCAAGGCCGTGGACGAGGGCGTGGGCCAGGCCCACATCGTCGACGGACGCCAACCACACTCCATGCTGCTCGAGGTCTTCACCTCCGCGGGCGTGGGCACCCAAGTTACTCCGAAGGACCGGGCATGAACCAGATTATTGAACAGGAAACCGGGGCCCTCGGTTCGCTGCAGGGCAGTGAGCTTTTGGCCCGCTACAACCATTCGCTGCTGGGTGTTTTCGGTACCCCGCAGCGCGTCCTGGTTCGCGGTGCCGGCTGCCATGTATGGGATGCCGACGGCAAGGAATACCTTGATCTACTCGCCGGCATTGCCGTCAACGCCTTGGGCCATGCCCACCCGCTGCTCTCCAGTGTGATCTCCTCCCAGCTGGCCACGCTGGGACACATTTCCAACTTCTTCACCAGCCCCACGCAGATCGCTCTGGCCGAGAAACTGCTGGCACTGAGCGAAGCCCCGGAGGGCTCCAAAGTCTTCTTCACCAACTCCGGGACCGAGGCGAACGAGGCGGCCTTTAAGCTCGCTCGGCGCAACGCCGGTACCCCCGAGGTGCCGCGAAAAAAGATCATCGCGCTCGAGCATGCCTTCCACGGCCGCACCATGGGTGCCTTGGCTCTGACCTGGAAACAGGCCTACCGCGAACCCTTCGAGCCGCTTCCCGGTGGCGTTGAATGGATTCCGGCCGGGGACATCGAGGCGCTGCGTGCGGCGGTTGATGAGACCACCGCCGCGGTATTTATCGAACCGATCCAGGGCGAGGCGGGGGTGATCGAATTCGCGCCCGGCTACCTTCAGGCGGCGCGCGAGATCACGGCAGAGGCCGGAGCCCTACTGGTCTTTGACGAGGTCCAGACCGGTATCGGTCGCACCGGACAGTGGTTTGCCTCCGCCGGCGTACTTCCCGATGCCATGACCCTTGCCAAGGGGCTGGGTGGCGGCTTCCCGATTGGTGCGTTGATCGTCTTCGGGACTCGCGCCACCACGCTGTTGACCCCCGGTCAGCACGGAACGACCTTTGGCGGGAACCCGGTGGCCACCGCGGCCTCGCTGGCCACCCTGCACGTGATTGAGTCCCAGGAATTGCTGGCCCACGTCGAAAGCGTCGGTGCGGATCTGCGCAGCAAACTCGCGGCCCTCGACTTCGTCACCGACGTTCGTGGACGCGGTCTGTTGATCGGTCTGGACCTGGAGAAGGCCGTAGCCCCCGCGGTGGTCAACGCGGCCTTGGAGGCCGGGTTCATCATCAACGCGCCGGGCCCGCATACCCTGCGCCTGGCACCACCACTGATCGTCACCACCGAACAACTCGACACCTTCGTCGCAGCTCTGCCGACGCTCTACGCCGGCGTTGTTGCCGATACCAAGGAATAGGAAACCCACGCACCATGAGCAATTCAGTTCGCCACTTCCTGACCGACCTTGACCTCACGCAGGCCGAACAGACCGAGGTCCTTGATTTGGCCCTGGCCATGAAAAATGACAAATACGGATACAAGCCGTATGCCGGTCCGCAGACGGTGGTCGTCTTCTTCGATAAGACCTCCACCCGGACCCGGGTGTCCTTCGCCGCTGGTATTGCCGAACTTGGTGGTTCCCCGCTGATCGTCAACTCCGGTGAATCCCAGCTGGGCCACAAGGAATCGATCGCCGACACCGCAAAGGTACTTGAGCGGATGGTCTCCACCATCGTGTGGCGTACCTACGCACAGTCGGGACTCGAAGAAATGGCCGAGAACTCCAGTGTCCCGGTCATTAACGCGCTCTCCGATGATTACCACCCCTGCCAGTTGCTGGCGGATTTGCTCACCGTGCGCGAGCACAAGGGTGCGCTTGGCGGCCTGTCCATGGCCTACCTGGGTGACTCGGCCAACAATATGGCCAACTCGTACCTGCTGGCCGGCGTCACCGCCGGTATGCATGTACGTATTGCCGGCCCCGCCGGCTACCTGCCCAGCGCCGAGATTATCGCTGCGGCGCAGGAACGTGCGGCAGAAACCGGCGGTTCGGTGCTCATCACCACCGATGCGGCAGAAGCGCTAGCGGGTGCCGACGTCGTGGCCACCGACACCTGGGTGTCCATGGGGCAGGAAGATGAGAAGGCGCAACGCATGGAACTGTTCCGTGAGTACGCTGTTGATTCCGCCGCGATGGCCCACGCCGATAAGGACGCAGTAGTTCTGCATTGCCTCCCGGCGTACCGCGGTTACGAAATTTCCGCGGACGTCATCGATGGCCCGCAGTCGGTCGTTTTTGATGAGGCCGAAAACCGAGTTCACGCGCAAAAGGCGATCATGGGCTGGCTGATGGCCAAGTCAAACCTGGCCGAGGTCGCCGGAGTAAGCGCCGATCGATGAGCACCCCCGCATCCTTCCAGCCCACCACCAAGATCGCCCGCCAAGCTCGGGTGAGCGCCATTTTATCGACAAAAACCGTTCGGTCACAGGCCGAATTGGTGGCCTTGTTGGCCGATGAGGGAATGGCCGTCACTCAGGCGACGCTCTCACGCGACCTAGTGGAACTGGGTGCGGTGCGGGTTCGCGGCGTCGATGGTGGATTGGTATATGCCGTCCGTCAGGAAGGTGGAGATCGCAGCCCACAGGCAGGCGTCACGCAAGAAGTGCATGATGCCAAACTGGCCAAGCAATGTGCGGAACTGTTGATTACCGCCGAGGCCTCGGGAAACATCGTGGTGCTTCGTACCCCACCGGGCGCCGCGAGCTTCCTGGCATTGTCCATCGACCACTCGACGATGCCGCAGATTTTGGGCTGCATCGCCGGAGATGACACGGTCATGTTGGTGACGCGCGACGTTGATGGCGGTGCCGATGTCGCGGCCCGCTTCCTGGCGTTGGCTGACCCGCAGTAAATGAGTCGAAAAGCCGAGTAGTTGACCCCATGAAACGGAGTGGGCCAATGGCATCGTCCAAGAGAGCAATTGTTGTGGGCGCCATTGTGCTTGTTCTTCTCTTGCTGCTCATCGTCGTGGGCATCATCGTCGGGGGCCTCGGAGCGCTGAATGCCAGCAGCACCGTGGCGTCCGGAAGCAACGCCCACGGAGAGGCGCGGGAAGCGCTCGCAACTACCGGTCGGTAAGTCTTGTGTGGCTCCAGCCCCTATGCAACCATGATGTTGCATAGGGGCTTTGCCATTTGAGGGGGATCTGATGGACACAAAACGCCAAGATGCAATTGAGGCGTCCATCGACATTCACTCCACCGCGTCATCGGTGTGGAAACTTGTCAGCGAACCCGGATGGTTTATCAATGGTGGCGTCATTACCGAGCACCGCATTGAGCGGCGGGGGGCATTTTCCACCGTGCATGACGCTATTTTCGGGACGTTTGAATTTGAGACTGTCCGGCTGGAGGAACCTGGGTATGCAGCGTTCCGCTCGTTGGGTGGGGACGAATGGGATGACCCGGTCCCGAATACCCTGATTGAGTTTTGGGTTGAAACCACCCACTCCGGCGACGTCCGCCTACGGGTGATGGAAAGTGGTTTTACCGCGTTTGGCGATGAGGAGTACGACCGCGTCATCGGAGCTAATACCCGGGGCTGGGCGGCAGAGATGCTTGCAGCACAGAGATATTTGAGCGATTCATGAGTTCTTGGTCGGTTCCCGAGGCGACGCGGCAGGTCTTTGCCGCGCTTGCGGATCCCACTCGGATTAGGGTGCTTAATCTCCTAGGCGAAAACGCCTCCAGTGCATCACGATTGAGTGTTCCCCTGGGGATCAGCCGCCAAGCGGTAGCCAAGCATCTGCGGATCCTTTTGGCGGCGGGCTTGGTCAAGCCAGATCGAACCGGTCGGGAGACTGTTTTTGAGACGGTGGTGGAGGGCTTGGTCCCGGTCTCGCAATTTATCAACCAGCTGCGGGGAGATCGCCGCGCCTAAAATTCCCTCAAACGGGGCATCTCGTCGGGGTATTTTATGAAGGCCGTTCGGAGACGGGCCGGTGATTTTCGGCTGTGACGGCACGTTCGCTTGCGAACGTGCCGTCACAGACCTGATGGAAAGCTTCGACCTAGAGTCCGGGAATCGTCACCGTATCCGAAGACTCCGGGGCTGAATGCACTGGTACCGCATTCCAATCGCTAAAGGTCATGGTTCCCGCGTCGTCTCCGGCCGTTCCGTCGCTAGACATCTTTAGGAGGAAGGGTTCACCCTAGGCAGCGAACCACATGTCGGTCTCATCGTCGGAGTATTTGAAGGCTTTTACTCCGTTGACATCCTCGAGGGCGCCCGGCTCTATTTTGGCCAAATCTGCTTCTTGGAGGCCATCTTCACCGAACGAGTCGATGAGGCTGCCCACACTGAAGTCTCCAAACTGACTGGTGTCAGAGACGGAGATCCATTTATCCCCGGCGACGAGGTCAATCATCTTGGCCGCATCCTCACCGGCTTGTTGAGAGAAGAATGATTTGTCAGCCTTGAGGTATCCGGTGCCCCCAACGTTGAGAATCTGTACGGTCGCCCCCTCGGTGGTGACTTCTGCCAACGTGTTGGATCCATCGCGCGTTCCGGAGAGCTTGAGATTCATAGTTTCGGAACCCCGCGTGAGGTCACCGATCAGAGCGGCCGAAGATGCCGACTGCATTGCTTCTAGGGCCCGCGGAAAAATGTCGGAAGCCTCCGGAGCGACGATGGTGGGTGCCTCGGCGGCGGCGTCCCCACTCCCGGTAGTCGTGGTCGAAATTGATGATTGATCCGGTGCTTGGGATGCGCCATTGCAACCGGCCAATGCCAAAGCCAAGCCGGCAGTAATGGGAATAAGTGCGATCTTGTTCGTGAACGTCTTCATGTTGGCCCTCCAAGGTGCGAATCTTCGGTTGATGGGGTGCCTCAGTACAAGTGACGTGAGCTAGGCACCCTAGAAGACTACCTGATGGATATATTCGACGAAGATCCTCGTGGGGACCGCGATCGTTCTAACTTGAATATTGGGTGAAGTAGCGGTGCTGATGGGTTCGGCACGGAAAAAGGCCTCCGCGCCCGGCCCCTGAAGGACTGGAGAGCGGAGGCCTTGCCTACTCTTTTGGGTCATGGACCGTGGACGAGCTGGCTTTCGACTTGAGGTGTTTCAAAAGCCTTGCGGAACGCCGTCTCGACCTTGTCGTTGAACGCGACGAGCACTACGCGGTGAATCGATGTCGAATGGCTGTACATTTCAAACCACTCGTGAATCGTGCGGGCAGCAATAGATGCGACATCTTCGGGCGACCAACCATAGGATCCTGCGCCGATGGCGGGAAAAGCGATGCTGGTGGCGCCAAGCCGTGAGGCAACGTAGAGCGAATTGCTGAAGCACTTCTCCAAGGTCTTGGGATTTACCTGTCCCACGTGCCTGTTGGGCCCGGGAGTATGGATGACCCAGCGTGCCGGAAGATTGCCGGCGCCCGTTGCCAAGGCGAGCCCCGAGGCAAGCCCGTCGGGGTGGCTCGTGGCTCGCAGCTGTCGGCATTCGGCCAGCAAGGAGGGGCCAGCTGCCACGTGGATCGCATCGTCGACGCCGCCACCGCCTAGCAGTGAGGGGTTTGCGGCATTAACGATCGCATCAACCTTTTGTTCGGTGATGTCTCCGCGCACGATCTCGATCAGCATTTTTCTGCTCCTGTCAGTGATCTAAAACACCTGATAAGCAACACAATACGCCCGGGTATCGGTCTTGTGGAGGGACGCACAGCGGATTCTCAGTTGTGACCGAGAAACGTGCGAGGATGCTGTGAACGGCTGGCTGATAAGCGGTGTTTTGTGACGCTGGATAACCTGGCGCGGACAAGAACCGCTGAATTGCTAAGACGCGGTGGGACTGCCAACCCCACCGCGTTTTGGCAGCGCTTTGGGACTTAGAGGTATTCGCTGAGCATGGCTTTGAGTTCCGGTAGGTCAAACATCTCGGTGACGGCAATGGCATTTTGTGCCCCCAGCTGCGGGTCCGCCCCGTTTTCGAGCAAGAGACGGGTGAGTGCCTCATTTCTGCGGAACACTGCGCACGTCAACGCGCCTTGGCCCTTGTCGTTGAGTCGATTGACATCGGCTCCACGCTCGAGAAGTCCCGCTACGATCTGGTGGTGGCCGTTGTAGGCGGCCAGGATCATGAGCGTGTCACCCTTGGAGTCCGTCAGGTCGGCCGGTACTCCGTGGTCGATGACGGCCATGAGTTTTTCGGTACTTCCCTCGCGGGCAAGATCAAAGATTGAGTGAAGGTAGGCGAGTTCTTCGTCGGACAGTGGCGCGGAGGCGTTCGGGTCAGTCATAGCCAAATCGTACCGGCGGTATGGGGCGAGGGAGTCATGAGGCGCAAACGACTGAATATTTATGTAGACTTATGAATAAGTATTAGAAGAGTGGTGTTGTATCCGGGGCCAACGAGCTGCCCTGCACTAGGATGAACACTGGATTTGGACACCTCGCGAACCGGCGCCCGACATGGGCACACGGAAGGATGAACATGGCATCGGCAACAAACGAAGGCGCACTCTGGGGCGGACGATTTGCCGGAGGCCCGGCAGACGCGCTGGCGGCCCTGAGCAAGTCCACACACTTTGACTGGCGGCTGGCCCGCTATGACATCGCCGGATCCCGCGCCCACGCTCGAGTGCTAAACACTGCCGGTCTTCTTGATGCACAGGAACTCGCCGGCATGATCAAGGCGTTGGACACCCTTGAAGCCGATGTTGTTTCGGGCGCCTATGTTGCCTCCGACTCCGATGAAGATGTCCATGGATCTCTTGAACGCGGATTGATTGAGCGCGCTGGCACCGCCCTGGGCGGCAAGCTGCGCGCCGGCCGTTCACGCAACGATCAGATTGCCACCCTTGGCCGCATGTTCCTGCGCGACCACGCACGGATCATTGCCGCCGGCGTGCTGGCCACCATCGATGCCCTGATCGAACAGGCCGAGGCGCATCCCAATGCCGCGATGCCGGGACGTACCCACCTGCAGCACGCGCAGCCGATCTTGCTTTCCCACCACCTTCTAGCCCATGCCTGGGCCATGCTGCGCGATGTGCAGCGCCTAGCCGACTGGGACAAGCGCGCGGCGGTTTCCCCCTACGGATCCGGAGCTCTTGCCGGCTCCTCGCTGGGTCTTGACCCCAACGCCGTGGCCGCCGAACTTGGCTTCAACTCCGCGGTCTGGAATTCGATCGATGGCACCGCGGCCCGCGACGTGTTCGCCGAATACGCCTGGATCGCCGCCATGATCGGCGTTGATCTTTCCCGTATCTCCGAAGAAGTCATCCTCTGGGCCACCAAGGAATTCTCCTTTGTCACCCTCGACGATGCCTTCTCCACCGGTTCGTCGATCATGCCGCAGAAGAAAAACCCGGACGTTGCCGAGCTGGCGCGTGGCAAGGCAGGTCGCCTCATTGGCAACCTCACCGGACTGATGGCAACACTCAAGGCGCTACCGCTGGCCTACAACCGTGACCTGCAGGAAGACAAGGAACCGGTCTTCGACGCGACCGACACCCTTGAACTACTCTTGCCGGCGGTATCTGGGATGATCGCCACCCTGAAATTCAATACCGAACGCATGGCCGAACTGGCCCCACTGGGCTTCGCCCTGGCCACCGACATTGCCGAATGGTTGGTCCGCCAGGGTGTGCCATTCCGCGAGGCACACGAGCTTTCAGGTGCCGCAGTTAAGCTAGCCGAATCCAAGGGCGGTGAACTCTGGGACCTGACCGACGAAGACTACGCCGGGATCTCGGAACACCTGACCCCCGAGGTGCGCACCGTGCTCTCCACTCAGGGATCACTTGACTCGCGCAGTGCCCAGGGCGGCACCGCACCCTCGGCCGTGGCTGCGCAACTTCTCGCCTTAAAGGAGGCACTGGTTCCGCTGCGGGCCTACTCGGCCTAAAGGGAACCGGCCCCGATGCAAAAGGTAGGGTTCCCCGCCACCACGGTGGGAACCCTACCTTCGCCATTTAACGCACCTCGTGCGGCTAGGCTGTGGGCATGAGTGAGCTGACACAACAAGAACTGACCGCCAAGATCGTTGCCTCCTTGACCACGCTGCGCGCGCTGGTGGCCACGATTGATACCACGGCAGCGGCCGAACCCAGCGCCCTGCCCGGCTGGAGTCGTGCTCACCTCTTAGCCCACATCGATGGATTTGCCCGGGCGGCTACCCGGCAACTTGAATCAATCGGGGCAACCGAACCTTTCCCCATGTATGACGGGGGAGCAGAGGGTAGAAACAATGCCATTGAGATGTTGGCATTGATGCGTGCAGACGCCCTGGTCGAGCGAGTTGATCAAGCCCTCGCTGCTCTGGGATCTGCCGTGAACGCCATCAAGGCGGAACAATGGGAACTAGCCACCGGATTCCGTGGCACAGGCTCCGTGGCAGAACTTTTTGCCGCCATCTGGCGCGAAAGTGTCATCCACTCCTCGGACCTGTTGCGCTCGCACTCGCCAGCTAACTGGGAGCCAGAATTTAATGCCCACCTATTCACCGAGCTGGCATCTCGTGTCCCGAAGTCCAAACGCTATATTTTGCAGCCACATGGTGCCCAGCGCATCGCGCTTGGCTCGGGCGAC
This sequence comes from Paeniglutamicibacter sp. Y32M11, assembly GCF_019285735.1. GTDB lineage: Bacteria > Actinomycetota > Actinomycetes > Actinomycetales > Micrococcaceae > Paeniglutamicibacter. The sequence continues at coordinate 1,339,372 of NZ_CP079107.1, forward strand.
GAAGTCGTTGTCCTCAGCGGCACCGACTTCGATCTGGCCGCGTGGCTGGCCGGTCGTCAGCCGCTGGGTCCGGTGCAGGCCACCGCCGGCGCGGACGGTGCCGACCTTCCGGAGCTGGGCCCCTGGCCCTCCGGGCTGAAGGCCCGCAACTAGCACGAGTCCCGGAGGGAGGAGCGACGGTGCCGGACATGGAAGATCCGTTGCTGCGGCTGGGTTCGCTGCAGCTGGCGCCGCACCTGCTCGGCGCCCATGTCTCGACCTTCATCGGCGGGCAGCTGGTGGTGGTCCGGCTGACCGAGGTGGAAGCCTACGGCGGTGCCCTGGACCCCGGATCCCACGCTTATCGGGGAAAGACCGTACGCAACGCCGGCCTGTTCTGCCCGCCGGGCACCGCCTACATCTACTTCACCTACGGGATGCATTTTTGCGCCAATGTGGTGTGCGGGACCGAAGGCACGGCCTCGGCGGTGCTGCTGCGCGCAGGCGAAGTCGTCTCCGGCCTCGAAACGGCGACGGCCAGGCGCGGCCACCCCGGGGGACCGGCAGCCAGGCTGCTCAGCGGCCCCGCGCGGTTGGCCCAGGGCCTCGGGCTGACGCTGGAACACAACCTCGCGCGTTTCCGCCGAGGCACCGCGACACCTCCGGGCCCGGACCTCGGCCTGGACAGGCTGGCCACAACCCCGTCGGCGCACCTTACCGGCCCGCGCACCGGCGTGGCCGGCAGCGGCGGCGGGGACGAGTACCCGTACAGGTTCTGGCTTCCGGGCGAGCCCAGCGTCTCGCCCTACCGGAAGGCGGCGCCGCGCAGGGCCCGCGGCCCAAGGGACTAGACTTATTGGGTGAATCCAGAGCCCGAAACCATTAATGACCTTCTTGACCGGTTGAGCGAAATCGTTCCCGATTACCCCTCCGCCGGCATTTCCTTCAAGGACCTCACCCCGGTCTTTGCCGATCCGCAGGGTCTGCGCCGCATTGTTGATGAGATCATCGCACCCTTCGCCGGACAGTTTGATGTCATCGCCGGTCTTGAGGCGCGCGGCTTCGTGCTGGCTGCCGCGGCTGCCTACGCCACTGGCACGGGCATGATCACCATCCGCAAGGCCGGCAAATTGCCACGTGCCGTACACCGCGATGATTACACCCTTGAATACGGGACCGGGACGCTAGAACTGCACCGCGACGATATTGCTCCGGGAACCCGTGTGCTGATCCTTGACGACGTGCTGGCCACCGGCGGTACCGTCGGCTCCGCCGCCCGCTTGCTCGGTATGGCCGGTGCACACGTCGCCGGGATCGGCGTGGTCCTTGAACTTCAAGAACTCGGTGGCCGTGAAAAACTCGAGGGACTCGAAGTCCATTCCCTCCAATTGGTCTAGTCACCGCACCTCGTCCGGAAATCTTTATGACATCCGGTCAAACCCCTCCTTCGACAGAGCGTAAACTGGTCTGTCCACGATTTCGCAACATCATCGGAGTGCTGAATGCCAGAGTCCACGACCGTTCAACCGGAGCTCGAAGCCGAACGCAAGTACGTTTCGATGCTTTACTCCCGCCTGGATGAACTGCGCGCCGAGAAGCTCGCACAGCTCACCCGGACCCGCCGCGGCGGTGCCCAGGGATCCATCCAGAACGTGTCCGAACGCGACTCCTTTGCCGCGCTCTACGAGGACCGCCTCTCACAGCTCAACGCGGTAGAGGACCGACTGGTCTTCGGTCGGCTAGATCTGGACGATGACGTGAACCGTGCCGGTGAGGAAGCCGGTGCCCCGCGCTACATCGGTCGCATCGGTATGACCGACGATGACCTCACCCGCTTGATGGTGGACTGGCGTGCCCCCGAAGCCGCAGCCTTCTATCAGGCTACCGCCCTGCGCCGGCAAGGAGTGCGGCGTCGGCGGCACCTGATGCTACGCGGACGCACCGTGCTGGGCATTGACGACGAGGTTTTGGACACCGACCTTTTTATCGAAAACGACAACCTGCAGGGCGAGGGCGCGCTCATGGCGGCCCTGACGCAAAAACGCACCGGTCGCATGGGCGACATCGTGGGCACGATCCAGGCCGAACAGGACGCGATCATCCGCTCCCCGCTGGCCGGGGTGTTGGTTGTTCAGGGTGGTCCGGGAACCGGGAAGACCGCCGTGGCTCTGCACCGCGCAGCCTTCTTGCTCTACGAACACCGCGAGCGACTCAACACCGCCGGCGTCCTGCTGGTGGGCCCCTCGTCCTCCTTCATGCGCTACATCGAACGCGTCTTACCTTCCCTGGGTGAGACCGGCGTGGTGATGTCATCGGTCGGCGAACTCTACCCGGGCCTGGTCGCCGTGCCCGAACACAACCGCGAAACGGCGCGCATCAAGGGCAAGGCTTTCATGGCCAAGGTGGTCGCCAAGGCGGTGTCCAACCGCCAACGCTTGCTGCACGAAGACCGCCGCGTGGTGGTGGAGGGAACCCGGCTGGTGCTCAGTCGCGGACAGGTTCGCCATGCCCGTGAAAAGGCGCGTGCATCGCGCAAACCACACAATGAGGCCCGCGAGGTATTCACCAAGATTTTGGTGCGCGAGTTGGCGGCACAATTGCAGCAGATCCTCGAGGACTCCTCGGGCAACGGCAACGCCGTGGACCGCAGCTACCTGGTCCAAGAGGTCCGCGAATCGCGAGACGTGCGCATCGCGTTGAACCTGTGCTGGATGCCGATGACTCCGCAGTCGCTGCTGGAGGAGCTGTTCGCCAAGGAACACCTGCTGGCCGCCGCCGCGCCACAGCTGCGCCCGCACGAACTCAAGGCGCTGCAGCGCACCCCCGGTTCGCCCTGGACCGAGGCCGACGTCCCTTTGCTTGATGAAGCGGCAGAATTACTCGGCGAGTTCAAGGCAGTGGGCAACGCAGATAACGGAACCGAAGCGCAGCTGAAGCGAGATCTCGAGAACGCCGAGGCGACACTGCGCAATGTGGGCGAAATGATGTTTAACGCCGGCATTGACGGTTTGGTCGAGGCCCAAGATCTGGCGGACATGAATCAGGAGACCGCGGTGCGGCAATCAGCCGCCGAACGCGCCGTCGCCGACCGCTCATGGGCCTATGGTCACGTGGTGGTGGATGAGGCGCAGGAACTTTCCCCCATGCAGTGGCGTTTGTTGATGCGTCGGTGCCCGCTCAAATCCTTCACCGTGGTCGGCGACATTGCCCAGACCTCGTCGGCCTCCGGCGCCACCAGCTGGGCGCAGGCCATGAAACCGTTTGTTGCCGAGCGCTTTACGCTCGAGGAACTCACCGTCAACTACCGCACGCCGATGCAGATTGCCGAGGCAGCCACTCGTGTTGCCCATGCGGCAGGACTAAAAATCTCGACCCCGAAGGCCGTGCGCGAGGGCCAATGGCCGCCGTTGGTTGATCGCTTGGCCCCGGGAGAGCTGCTGCCCAAGCTGCGCGAGGTGCTGCCCGGTGAGGTGGCAATCGCCGATGGCGGGCTGCTGGCAGTGATCGTTCCCGAATCTCGGCTCACGGTGGTGCGCGCGGCCGTGGTGGAGCAATTTGGTCGCCGCGTGGGAACCGGATCCGGTGGACTGAGCCAAGACATCGTGGTGCTTGGCGCACGCGAAGCCAAGGGTCTGGAATTTGATGTGGTGCTGGTGCTGGAGCCGCAGGAACTGATCGACGAGGTAGAAGGCACCGTCGGTGACCTCTACGTCGCGATGACCCGCACGACGCAGCGCTTGCGCATTCTGGCTGAGGGGACGATTCCGGCGGGCATTGACTCGGAGAAGTAATTCCGCGCGGAGACTGCTAATTTAGTAGGGTGTCTGAAATTGAGCAGAATCCCGCCTTGTCGGGACAGAGTAATGATCCGTCGTTTGCCAACATTTGGCAGGAACTGAAGTGGCGTGGCCTGGTCCACGTTTCCACTGATGAAACCGAGCTCGAAAAGGTGCTCTCCGAGGAGATAATTACCTATTACTGCGGGTTTGACCCCACGGCAGCCTCGTTGCACCTGGGCAACTTGGTCCAGTTGCTGAATATGCGTCGACTGCAATTGGCCGGTCACAAGCCTCTCGGACTGGTGGGTGGTTCCACCGGGTTGATTGGCGATCCGCGCCAGACCGCCGAACGTGTCCTGAACACCAAGGAGACGGTGGCCGAATGGGTCGGTAAACTCCAAGCGCAGGTTGCTCGCTTCTTATCCTTCGAGGGTGAGAATGCCGCGCGCATGGTCAACAACCTTGACTGGACCGCCAACCTCAGCGCCATCGACTTCCTGCGTGAAGTGGGCAAGTACTTCCGCGTGGGCACCATGATCAAGAAGGAAACCGTTGCTGCTCGCCTGAACTCCGATGAGGGCATCAGCTACACCGAATTCAGCTACCAGGTGCTGCAGGGCTACGACTACCTGCAGCTACACAAGCTCTACGGTTGCACCCTGCAGACCGGTGGCTCGGATCAGTGGGGAAATCTCACCAGCGGTACCGACTTGATTCGCAAGGCCGAGGGCAAGAGCGCGTACGCCTACGGAACGCCATTGATCACCAACTCCGATGGCACCAAATTCGGCAAGTCCGAGGGTAACGCCATTTGGTTGGACGCGGAGATGTGCAGCCCGTACGCCTTCTACCAGTTCTGGCTGAACACCGCCGATGCCGATGTGGCTTCGCGGTTGAAGGTCTTCACCTTCCTGACCCGCGCCGAGATCGAGGCTCTGGAGCAGGAAGTGGCAGATCGTCCCTTTGCCCGCAAGGGCCAGAAGGAACTTGCCTACCTGGTTACCTCGTTGGTCCACGGAGTTGATGCAACCGAGAAGGTTATCGCAGCATCTGCAGCACTCTTTGGCCAGGGCGAACTGAGCGACATGGATGAAGCGACCCTTCGCGCCGCAACCCAAGAGCTGACGAGCACCACTATTAACGGTGATGACCTAGACATCGTTTCGGTGTTGATGGCTTCGGGACTCTCTGAATCGAAGTCGGCGGCTCGCCGTACGGTGAATGAGGGTGGAGCATACGTTAATAACGTGAAGTACTCGGACCTTGATGCGGTTATTAACAAGGATGATTTGCTTCATGGTCGCTACCTCTTGGTACGACGCGGAAAGAAGAACCTGGCTGTCGTTGAAGTTGCCTAGTTAGGGGAACAACGCCCGGTTTGCCGAAAGGCAGGAAAAGTCGGGGTGGGGGAGTGTTGCTGATCACTGCAGCTTCCCTGCCCCGACTTTTTTGTTTCCGAAAGGACCTAGGATCCCTATATATACGGGGTTTTCGCGGTTTTTGGTGGGGGAGAGGGCTGATTTCCTCTTCGGGTGTTTTGTGTGTATAGTTTTCTAAGTCGCCGCGAGGGACACCACGGGAATACTGCGGAGAGAATCGCCGGGCGACCGAATTTCTACTCAATCCCCTTCCAAAATTTTGTTCGGTGCTTTGTTGTGCCGAGGAGATGGTGGGAGCTGAGTGTTGGGGCAGTGTTCATCAGTGATGGTGGATTTGTTCTTCGACACGCGGTGGGGTAAGGTAGACAAGTTGCTCCAGAGCGAAGCGCCGGCAGGAAACGTTAGTCCGGGTCGTGGATGTTGGAAGTGTCTGTTGTTTGAGAACTCAATAGTGTGCCAAGTTTGTTGATACCAATTTATTTATTTTATTGGTGAATGGCTTCAAGGTTTGCACCCCCCGGTGTGGATGCTTGAGGCAATTTGCCAGGATGTTTTTACTTGGTGCAACCCGGTCGACTTTTTCCAGTTGGCGTGTTGGTTGTGTCTGTATATTTTTTTACGGAGAGTTTGATCCTGGCTCAGGATGAACGCTGGCGGCGTGCTTAACACATGCAAGTCGAACGATGACTTTTGTGCTTGCACAGAATGATTAGTGGCGAACGGGTGAGTAACACGTGAGTAACCTGCCCCTGACTCTGGGATAAGCCTGGGAAACTGGGTCTAATACTGGATATGCACCGTAGACCGCATGGTTTTTGGTGGAAAGAATTTTGGTCAGGGATGGACTCGCGGCCTATCAGCTTGTTGGTGAGGTAATGGCTCACCAAGGCGACGACGGGTAGCCGGCCTGAGAGGGTGACCGGCCACACTGGGACTGAGACACGGCCCAGACTCCTACGGGAGGCAGCAGTGGGGAATATTGCACAATGGGCGAAAGCCTGATGCAGCGACGCCGCGTGAGGGATGACGGCCTTCGGGTTGTAAACCTCTTTCAGTAGGGAAGAAGCGAAAGTGACGGTACCTGCAGAAGAAGCGCCGGCTAACTACGTGCCAGCAGCCGCGGTAATACGTAGGGCGCAAGCGTTATCCGGAATTATTGGGCGTAAAGAGCTCGTAGGCGGTTTGTCGCGTCTGCCGTGAAAGTCCGAGGCTCAACTTCGGATCTGCGGTGGGTACGGGCAGACTAGAGTGATGTAGGGGAGACTGGAATTCCTGGTGTAGCGGTGAAATGCGCAGATATCAGGAGGAACACCGATGGCGAAGGCAGGTCTCTGGGCATCTACTGACGCTGAGGAGCGAAAGCATGGGGAGCGAACAGGATTAGATACCCTGGTAGTCCATGCCGTAAACGTTGGGCACTAGGTGTGGGGGACATTCCACGTTTTCCGCGCCGTAGCTAACGCATTAAGTGCCCCGCCTGGGGAGTACGGCCGCAAGGCTAAAACTCAAAGGAATTGACGGGGGCCCGCACAAGCGGCGGAGCATGCGGATTAATTCGATGCAACGCGAAGAACCTTACCAAGGCTTGACATGTGCTAGATCGCCATAGAAATATGGTTTCCCCTTTGGGGCTGGTTCACAGGTGGTGCATGGTTGTCGTCAGCTCGTGTCGTGAGATGTTGGGTTAAGTCCCGCAACGAGCGCAACCCTCGTTCTATGTTGCCAGCACGTTATGGTGGGGACTCATAGGAGACTGCCGGGGTCAACTCGGAGGAAGGTGGGGACGACGTCAAATCATCATGCCCCTTATGTCTTGGGCTTCACGCATGCTACAATGGCCGGTACAATGGGTTGCGATACTGTGAGGTGGAGCTAATCCCAAAAAGCCGGTCTCAGTTCGGATTGGGGTCTGCAACTCGACCCCATGAAGTCGGAGTCGCTAGTAATCGCAGATCAGCAACGCTGCGGTGAATACGTTCCCGGGCCTTGTACACACCGCCCGTCAAGTCACGAAAGTTGGTAACACCCGAAGCCGGTGGCCTAACCCCTTGTGGGAGGGAGCCGTCGAAGGTGGGACTGGCGATTGGGACTAAGTCGTAACAAGGTAGCCGTACCGGAAGGTGCGGCTGGATCACCTCCTTTCTAAGGAGCAACTAACACCTTCGCAGGCACATCAAAGTATGTGTTTTGTGGGTGTTCAGTGCTGCTCGTATCCATCACTTGTGTTGATGGGCGAGTGCTCAAGGGTGGAATATCAACAAATTATGGCTGTTCATGTTGTGGAGGTTGTTTTTAGTACGCTCGCTTGCGGGTTGGAATGAGATGAGTTCTATGAGGTGGATGGTTTTTGGCACACTGTTGGGTCCTGAAATAACAGGCTCCGACTTTTCTTGTATGCCCTTTGGGGTGTGTGAGGGGGTTGGTGGGTTTGTTGTTTTAGTGTTGTCCCGCGCATGGCCTAAGCGAGCATGGTGCGCACCTTTGGGTGTGTGGTGTTGGTGGTGGGTGTGATGGGGTTGTTGTTTGGGAACTGTATAGTGGACGCGAGCATCTTGTGAAACAGGATTGACTGATAACTCTTTTGGGGTTGTTGGTTGGTTTGTTTGTTTTGCAAAGCAATTTCTTATGATAATGAATCTTGGTGCACATAACTCTTTTAGGGTTGTGTGTTTTCTTGATTCTTTCGATTGTAATGTTTTAGCGCTTGTAATTATTTTGATCATGTTTGTGGTCAAGTTTTTAAGGGCGCACGGTGGATGCCTTGGCATTGGGAGCCGAAGAAGGACGTGGGAATCTGCGATAAGCCTGGAGGAGTCGATAACCGGACGTTGATACCAGGATTTCCGAATGGGGAAACCCCGTACGGTGTTATGCCGTATGACCCGTAGCTGAACACATAGGCTACGTGGAGGGAACGAGGGGAAGTGAAACATCTCAGTACCCTCAGGAAGAGAAAACAATAGTGATTCCGTTAGTAGTGGCGAGCGAACGCGGATGGGGCTAAACCGAGCCATGTGTGATAGCCGGCGGGCGTTGCATGGTCGGGGTTGTGGGACTTTCCGTATCAGTTCTGCCGGACTGGTGAAGTGAGGTGCGGGCGTATAGGCGAATCGGTTTGAATGCCGGACCGTAGAGGGTGAGAGTCCCGTAGTGCTAATGCGTTCCGCCGCTTTGTGGAAGTATCCCAAGTAGGACGGGGCCCGAGAAATCCCGTTTGAATCTGCCAGGACCACCTGGTAAGCCTAAATACTACCCAATGACCGATAGCGGATAAGTACCGTGAGGGAATGGTGAAAAGTACCCCGGGAGGGGAGTGAAATAGTACCTGAAACCGTGCGCTTACAATCCGTTGGAGCCTCCTTGTTGGGGTGACAGCGTGCCTTTTGAAGAATGAGCCTGCGAGTTAGTGTTACGTCGCGAGGTTAACCCGTGTGGGGAAGCCGTAGCGAAAGCGAGTCTGAATAGGGCGAGTTAGTGGCGTGATCTAGACCCGAAGCGAAGTGATCTACCCATGGCCAGGTTGAAGCGCGTGTAAGAGCGCGTGGAGGACCGAACCCACTTCAGTTGAAAATGGAGGGGATGAGCTGTGGGTAGGGGTGAAAGGCCAATCAAACTTCGTGATAGCTGGTTCTCCCCGAAATGCATTTAGGTGCAGCGTTGCGTGTTTCTTATCGGAGGTAGAGCTACTGGATGGCTAATGGGCCCTACAAGGTTACTGACGTCAGCCAAACTCCGAATGCCGATAAGTGAGAGCGCAGCAGTGAGACTGTGGGGGATAAGCTTCATAGTCGAGAGGGAAACAGCCCAGAACGCCAACTAAGGCCCCTAAGCGTGTGCTAAGTGGAAAAGGATGTGGAGTTGCGAAGACAACCAGGAGGTTGGCTTAGAAGCAGCCACCCTTGAAAGAGTGCGTAATAGCTCACTGGTCAAGTGATTCCGCGCCGACAATGTAGCGGGGCTCAAGCACACCGCCGAAGTTGCGTCATTCATATATTTTGGTAGGCCTTCGTGGTCCAGCCGTATGGATGGGTAGGGGAGCGTCGTGTGGGCAGTGAAGTCGCGGTGTAAACCAGCGGTGGAGCCCACACGAGTGAGAATGCAGGCATGAGTAGCGAATGACGGGTGAGAAACCCGTCCGCCGAATGATCAAGGGTTCCAGGGTCAAGCTAATCTGCCCTGGGTAAGTCGGGACCTAAGGCGAGGCCGACAGGCGTAGTCGATGGACAACGGGTTGATATTCCCGTACCGGCGAAAAACCGTCCATATTGAACTGGTAATGCTAACCACCCCAAAGACCCTTTTGATGTTCCTTCGGGAATGTTGTTGGGTGTGCGGCGTGGGACCCGAGCCAGGGAGGTAAGCGTATTAACAGGTGTGACGCAGGAAGGTAGCCGAGCCAGGCAATGGAATTGACCTGGTCCAAGGGTGTAGGACGAGTCGTAGGCAAATCCGCGATTCATATAAGTCTGAGACCTGATAGGCGCCCCTTTTGGGGGGTGATTCGGTGATCCTATGCTGCCAAGAAAAGCATCGACGCGAGGTTTTAGCCGCCCGTACCCCAAACCGACACAGGTGATCAGGTAGAGAATACTAAGGCGATCGAGAGAATCATGGTTAAGGAACTCGGCAAAATGCCCCCGTAACTTCGGGAGAAGGGGGGCCTGCCTCGTGAAAGAACCTAGCGTTCTGGAGCGGGTGTGGGCCGCAGAGACCAGGGGGAAGCGACTGTTTACTAAAAACACAGGTCCGTGCGAAGTCGCAAGACGATGTATACGGACTGACTCCTGCCCGGTGCTGGAAGGTTAAGAGGACCGGTTAGCTCTTTGGAGCGAAGCTGAGAATTTAAGCCCCAGTAAACGGCGGTGGTAACTATAACCATCCTAAGGTAGCGAAATTCCTTGTCGGGTAAGTTCCGACCTGCACGAATGGAGTAACGACTTCCCCGCTGTCTCAACCATGAACTCGGCGAAATTGCACTACGAGTAAAGATGCTCGTTACGCGCAGCAGGACGGAAAGACCCCGAGACCTTTACTATAGTTTGGTATTGGTGTTCGGTGCAGCTTGTGTAGGATAGGTGGGAGACTGTGAAGCTCGGACGCTAGTTCGGGTGGAGTCATCGTTGAAATACCACTCTGGCTGTACCGGTCACCTAACTTCGGCCCATGATCTGGGTCAGGGACAGTGCCTGATGGGTAGTTTAACTGGGGCGGTTGCCTCCTAAAGAGTAACGGAGGCGCCCAAAGGTTCCCTCAGCCTGGTTGGCAATCAGGTGTCGAGTGTAAGTGCACAAGGGAGCTTGACTGTGAGAGCGACAGCTCGAGCAGGGACGAAAGTCGGGACTAGTGATCCGGCGGCACGTTGTGGAACGGCCGTCGCTCAACGGATAAAAGGTACCTCGGGGATAACAGGCTGATCTTGCCCAAGAGTCCATATCGACGGCATGGTTTGGCACCTCGATGTCGGCTCGTCGCATCCTGGGGCTGGAGTAGGTCCCAAGGGTTGGGCTGTTCGCCCATTAAAGCGGTACGCGAGCTGGGTTTAGAACGTCGTGAGACAGTTCGGTCCCTATCCGCTGCGCGCGCAGGAAATTTGAGAAGAGCTGTCCTTAGTACGAGAGGACCGGGACGGACGAACCTCTGGTGTGTCAGTTGTACTGCCAAGTGCACCGCTGATTAGCTACGTTCGGAAGGGATAACCGCTGAAAGCATCTAAGCGGGAAGCCCACTTCGAGATGAGATTTCCATACACTTTTGAGTGTGAGAGGCCCCCAGCCAGACCACTGGGTTGATAGGCAGGATGTGGAAGCGAGGACTAAAGACTCGTGAAGCTGACCTGTACTAATAGGCCGACAACTTAAACCACAAACACCACGCATCAACTTTGGTTGGTGTTGGCAAGAAACGCTGCGTCCACTATACGGTCCCGAAACAACAAACCCATTTGTTTTTCGCGGATACAACAACATACAACCACTATTGTGGTCGTAACCCATAGATTCACCATGCTCTACCCTTTGTGGTTAGAGCAGTGGTACTAGAGTTACGGCGGTCATAGCGTGGGGGAAACGCCCGGTCCCATACCGAACCCGGAAGCTAAGACCCACTGCGCCGATGGTACTGCACTCGGGAGGGTGTGGGAGAGTAGGTCACCGCCGGACAATATTTTGTTCCGAAACCCTCAAACACTGACGTGTTTGGGGGTTTCGATGTTTAACACCCACCAGACCACTCCTTGATGGGGTCGGGTTCTGGGCTTATAGGCAAAAAAGTGTGTCTGCCCCGGGTGTGTCACCCGGGGCTGTGCCATGTCAGAGCATGATTCAGCAGGGTCTGCCGGCCCATCCTTTTCTGACCCAGAGCCCTTCGGCTTCAGTCAGTGCGGTGCCGATGAGTTCCGGCCCAATCGTTTCCTCCTGGATCTGCTTCTTCACTGGTTTCGTGTTGAGGTGTTCAGGCCGGATGAGAGTGTGCGGTTCAGTTGGTTTCTCACTGTGGGAGTAGAGCCACCATTCGACCGCCCGTTTCGCATGGGCCGGCGGCATGCCACGGTGCCCGCGCAGCAGCGCACGGAGCTGAGTGTTAACGCCGCCCTCGATGTGGTTGGTTGTCGAAGCGATGGCCAGCCCATCAAATTCTGGCTCCAGGTAGGTGAAGAGCTCACCACTGCGCACCAGCCGTTCGAGGAGTTTGTAGGCCGAACGTAGGCGAGTGTGGGTGTACCACCAGGTTTGGGTGGGCTTCACACCTTTGGGCCGGTGGCCGCCAGGTCCCGCCGGGTAGGTGCGTTCCTTGATCACGTCCCCGAAGGTGTGGTGCCATTCCTGCAGCGCTTGCATCCACTGGGTGGCGTGTTCTCGGGTCTTGATGCGTGTCAGGGCAAGGGAAATTCGCCGAAGGGCTCTTCCCGCGTCCGTTCGTGGTCGCAGGGTCAGATAAGTGCGCACGTTGCGTTGGACATGGACCAGGCAGCGTTGAACGCGAGTCTCTGGCCACGCTTGCGACAGTGCTGCCGCTAGCCCAGAGCCACCGTCAATGATCACGACCCGGGGTGCTGGGAACTGTTCCAGCAACGCTATCCAGGCCACCCTCTTTTCACTATCGCACCACTGCCAGCCAATGGTTTTGCCGTTGGCAATCGCGATCAGGCAACACCACCCACGTCCTAGATAGATGCCGTCCATTTGGATCTGCAGGTGGACTTCGCCGGTGGGCGCTAGGGATGGTTCGATCGCCCAACACCACTGGGTGTTATGTCGGAGGGTTCTACCCGTGCCGGGGTTGTAGGAGGCCTGGGACTGTTTCCCCAAGATCCATTGGAGGAACAGGTTTAGCTCGGCTCGACGTTTCAGGTCAGGGCGCTTCTTGACACTGCTGGCCCCGCAGTGGATGCACCTCCAGCGTTGGGTTCCGACTGAGGTCTTTCCATTGCGTTTCAGGGCAGATCCGCATACTTCACATTGCTTCGATTTTCCAGAACCATTCACGGTTAATGGCTCAAAGGTATAAGAAACCTCGTTCTACTGCGCCATCGTTGGGAAGCAGGCCCCTCGCGGACACACTTTTCGGCCTATACGCCGGGTTCTGTCGGCTCACGCCGACAGAACCCGACCCCTTTTTGCGTTAACCAGCCGAACTGAACACGAAGTGTAAGTTGAAGTTTTGATTACATACATAAACGCTGAAACTGTAAGTATAGTGAAAGGCATGCTTACACCTTCTCTCAGCGTGCCGGCCGTTACATATGCGACGCAACACTGGATGGCCGAACAAGACGGAATGAGCTCGCGTGCACAGTTGGCTCGAGGTTCCGGTGAATATAAGTCGGCCGTCCCGACTAAAATAGCGGCGTTGGATTTCAGCGTCCTGAATAGTGCAGCCGCCGACATCGAAGACGCCGTCACCGCGTTGATCCGCTTTGATGAACATGCTCGCGGCCGGCTTGGCTTCTCATCTCCGACACTAGGTCCAATGTCCTCGATTCTGCTGCGCACGGAATCGACCTCTTCGTCACAGATTGAGAACCTGACTGTTGGCGCGAGGCAATTAGCCTTGGCTGAACTGAACCAGTCATCTTCTGCGAATGCGATCTCTGTTTCCGCAAATGTCCTGGCCATGGAAGCCGCACTCGAACTTTCGGATCGTGTGGATAGGACTGCGATTCTGACGATGCACGAGAAATTGCTGTCTGGACAACCCGGGTGGGAACACCACGCCGGCAAATTCAGGCAGCAACTTGTCTGGGTAGGTTCCTCCGGGCTGAGTCCTCGCGGTGCTTCTTTCGTTGCACCCCAGCATGACCTCATTGACGAATTCATCGCGGACCTTGTTCAATTTATGGGCCGTGACGATCTGCCCGTCCTTGTCCAGATAGCTATTGCACATGCCCAGTTCGAAACGATTCACCCGTTTGTGGATGGCAACGGACGAACTGGACGTGCACTTGTACATGCCTTGCTTCGTGGAAAGGGCATCGTTAGATCCACCACCGCGCCTGTATCTGCTGGCCTTCTGAGAAATACCGAATCCTACTTTGCGTCACTGACGGCGTATCAAAACGGCGATGCCCTTCCCATCGTTGAGCAGTTCGGAAACGCTGCGCGTTTTGCCGCATCTTCTGGCACCCAACTCATAGATCGCCTGGGCGCGGAGCTAGATCATTCAAGCGAAATGTTGGAGGGGCTGCGACCCCAAGCAATGGCGTGGAAACTGCTTCCTCATTTGATTTCACATCCAGTGATGAACAACGAACTCGTGGCCAGTTTGTTGGCTACTTCGCAGACCAGTGCGTTACGAGCTTTGCAGCAGTTGTCTTCCGTCGGGGTAGTGAGCGAACGTTCGGGCCTTAAGCGAAATCGAATTTGGCAACACGATGGAATCCTCTCGGTCCTGGACGACTACGCAGTGAGTCTGCTGCGAAAGTAGCACCTTCCAACTAGCTGATTTTTCGGGTTCGAGAGCTGAAGCTCGACTGCTGCCGGAAGAGTTCAACCAGGCCATGGTGAACCAGCAGATGCATCTAGACGTTTTTGAACTTGGTTCGTGTAGTTGAGTGGAAGAATCTGTTTGAGCGCAGCGGGTATGTGGCAGTGTCGCGGGGGTCACGGTGATGTTTTTTGGTGTTTTAGTCGAGCTGGGGCGTGTGGGGACTGGTTTTGGGCTGGTTTGGCGGGGTTTTTGGTGGGGAGAGGGCTGATTTCCTCTTCGGGTGTTTTGTGTGTATAGTTCTTTGAGTTGCCGGGATGAGGACAGCGGAAGTTTTCGCTGAGGATCTCCTGGTTGACCATCTTCCTTTCCTTAGATATCTGATCATTATGGTCGGCGTTTTTGAATGCCTTCGATTTTTGTCTGGTTCTGGGTGCTGGAGAGCGAGTATCACCTTGATGGTGGATTTGTTCTTCGACACGCGGTGGGGTAAGGTAGACAAGTTGCTCCAGAACGAAGCGGCCGGAACATTGTTTTCTGGTTGTGGTGTTGGAAGTGTCTGTTGTTTGAGAACTCAATAGTGTGCCAAGTTTGTTGATACCAATTTATTTATTTTATTGGTGAATGGCTTCAAGGTTTGCACCCCCCGGTGTGGATGCTTGAGGCAATTTGCCAGGATGTTTTTACTTGGTGCAACCCGGTCGACTTTTTCCAGTTGGCGTGTTGGTTGTGTCTGTATATTTTTTTACGGAGAGTTTGATCCTGGCTCAGGATGAACGCTGGCGGCGTGCTTAACACATGCAAGTCGAACGATGACTTTTGTGCTTGCACAGAATGATTAGTGGCGAACGGGTGAGTAACACGTGAGTAACCTGCCCCTGACTCTGGGATAAGCCTGGGAAACTGGGTCTAATACTGGATATGCACCGTAGACCGCATGGTTTTTGGTGGAAAGAATTTTGGTCAGGGATGGACTCGCGGCCTATCAGCTTGTTGGTGAGGTAATGGCTCACCAAGGCGACGACGGGTAGCCGGCCTGAGAGGGTGACCGGCCACACTGGGACTGAGACACGGCCCAGACTCCTACGGGAGGCAGCAGTGGGGAATATTGCACAATGGGCGAAAGCCTGATGCAGCGACGCCGCGTGAGGGATGACGGCCTTCGGGTTGTAAACCTCTTTCAGTAGGGAAGAAGCGAAAGTGACGGTACCTGCAGAAGAAGCGCCGGCTAACTACGTGCCAGCAGCCGCGGTAATACGTAGGGCGCAAGCGTTATCCGGAATTATTGGGCGTAAAGAGCTCGTAGGCGGTTTGTCGCGTCTGCCGTGAAAGTCCGAGGCTCAACTTCGGATCTGCGGTGGGTACGGGCAGACTAGAGTGATGTAGGGGAGACTGGAATTCCTGGTGTAGCGGTGAAATGCGCAGATATCAGGAGGAACACCGATGGCGAAGGCAGGTCTCTGGGCATCTACTGACGCTGAGGAGCGAAAGCATGGGGAGCGAACAGGATTAGATACCCTGGTAGTCCATGCCGTAAACGTTGGGCACTAGGTGTGGGGGACATTCCACGTTTTCCGCGCCGTAGCTAACGCATTAAGTGCCCCGCCTGGGGAGTACGGCCGCAAGGCTAAAACTCAAAGGAATTGACGGGGGCCCGCACAAGCGGCGGAGCATGCGGATTAATTCGATGCAACGCGAAGAACCTTACCAAGGCTTGACATGTGCTAGATCGCCATAGAAATATGGTTTCCCCTTTGGGGCTGGTTCACAGGTGGTGCATGGTTGTCGTCAGCTCGTGTCGTGAGATGTTGGGTTAAGTCCCGCAACGAGCGCAACCCTCGTTCTATGTTGCCAGCACGTTATGGTGGGGACTCATAGGAGACTGCCGGGGTCAACTCGGAGGAAGGTGGGGACGACGTCAAATCATCATGCCCCTTATGTCTTGGGCTTCACGCATGCTACAATGGCCGGTACAATGGGTTGCGATACTGTGAGGTGGAGCTAATCCCAAAAAGCCGGTCTCAGTTCGGATTGGGGTCTGCAACTCGACCCCATGAAGTCGGAGTCGCTAGTAATCGCAGATCAGCAACGCTGCGGTGAATACGTTCCCGGGCCTTGTACACACCGCCCGTCAAGTCACGAAAGTTGGTAACACCCGAAGCCGGTGGCCTAACCCCTTGTGGGAGGGAGCCGTCGAAGGTGGGACTGGCGATTGGGACTAAGTCGTAACAAGGTAGCCGTACCGGAAGGTGCGGCTGGATCACCTCCTTTCTAAGGAGCAACTAACACCTTCGCAGGCGCATCAAAGTATGTGTTTTGTGGGTGTTCAGTGCTGCTCGTATCCATCACTTGTGTTGATGGGCGAGTGCTCAAGGGTGGAATATCAACAAATTATGGCTGTTCATGTTGTGGAGGTTGTTTTTAGTACGCTCGCTTGCGGGTTGGAATGAGATGAGTTCTATGAGGGTGGATGGTTTTTTGGCACACTGTTGGGTCCTGAAATAACAGGCTCCGACTTTTCTTGTATGCCCTTTTGGGGTGTGTGTGAGGGGTTGGTGGGTTTGTTGTTTTAGTGTTGTCCCGCGCATGGCCTAAGCCAACCGGTGCGCACCTTTTGGGGTGTGTGGTGTTGGTGGTGGGTGTGATGGGGTTGTTGTTTGGGAACTGTATAGTGGACGCGAGCATCTTGTGAAACAGGATTGATCTGTGACCTTTTTTGAGGTTGTTGGTTGGTTTGTTTGTTTTGCAAAGCAATTTCTTATGATAATGAATCTTGGTGCACATAACTCTTTTAGGGTTGTGTGTTTTCTTGATTCTTTCGATTGTAATGTTTTAGCGCTTGTAATTATTTTGATCATGTTTGTGGTCAAGTTTTTAAGGGCGCACGGTGGATGCCTTGGCATTGGGAGCCGAAGAAGGACGTGGGAATCTGCGATAAGCCTGGAGGAGTCGATAACCGGACGTTGATACCAGGATTTCCGAATGGGGAAACCCCGTACGGTGTTATGCCGTATGACCCGTAGCTGAACACATAGGCTACGTGGAGGGAACGAGGGGAAGTGAAACATCTCAGTACCCTCAGGAAGAGAAAACAATAGTGATTCCGTTAGTAGTGGCGAGCGAACGCGGATGGGGCTAAACCGAGCCATGTGTGATAGCCGGCGGGCGTTGCATGGTCGGGGTTGTGGGACTTTCCGTATCAGTTCTGCCGGACTGGTGAAGTGAGGTGCGGGCGTATAGGCGAATCGGTTTGAATGCCGGACCGTAGAGGGTGAGAGTCCCGTAGTGCTAATGCGTTCCGCCGCTTTGTGGAAGTATCCCAAGTAGGACGGGGCCCGAGAAATCCCGTTTGAATCTGCCAGGACCACCTGGTAAGCCTAAATACTACCCAATGACCGATAGCGGATAAGTACCGTGAGGGAATGGTGAAAAGTACCCCGGGAGGGGAGTGAAATAGTACCTGAAACCGTGCGCTTACAATCCGTTGGAGCCTCCTTGTTGGGGTGACAGCGTGCCTTTTGAAGAATGAGCCTGCGAGTTAGTGTTACGTCGCGAGGTTAACCCGTGTGGGGAAGCCGTAGCGAAAGCGAGTCTGAATAGGGCGAGTTAGTGGCGTGATCTAGACCCGAAGCGAAGTGATCTACCCATGGCCAGGTTGAAGCGCGTGTAAGAGCGCGTGGAGGACCGAACCCACTTCAGTTGAAAATGGAGGGGATGAGCTGTGGGTAGGGGTGAAAGGCCAATCAAACTTCGTGATAGCTGGTTCTCCCCGAAATGCATTTAGGTGCAGCGTTGCGTGTTTCTTATCGGAGGTAGAGCTACTGGATGGCTAATGGGCCCTACAAGGTTACTGACGTCAGCCAAACTCCGAATGCCGATAAGTGAGAGCGCAGCAGTGAGACTGTGGGGGATAAGCTTCATAGTCGAGAGGGAAACAGCCCAGAACGCCAACTAAGGCCCCTAAGCGTGTGCTAAGTGGAAAAGGATGTGGAGTTGCGAAGACAACCAGGAGGTTGGCTTAGAAGCAGCCACCCTTGAAAGAGTGCGTAATAGCTCACTGGTCAAGTGATTCCGCGCCGACAATGTAGCGGGGCTCAAGCACACCGCCGAAGTTGCGTCATTCATATATTTTGGTAGGCCTTCGTGGTCCAGCCGTATGGATGGGTAGGGGAGCGTCGTGTGGGCAGTGAAGTCGCGGTGTAAACCAGCGGTGGAGCCCACACGAGTGAGAATGCAGGCATGAGTAGCGAATGACGGGTGAGAAACCCGTCCGCCGAATGATCAAGGGTTCCAGGGTCAAGCTAATCTGCCCTGGGTAAGTCGGGACCTAAGGCGAGGCCGACAGGCGTAGTCGATGGACAACGGGTTGATATTCCCGTACCGGCGAAAAACCGTCCATATTGAACTGGTAATGCTAACCACCCCAAAGACCCTTTTGATGTTCCTTCGGGAATGTTGTTGGGTGTGCGGCGTGGGACCCGAGCCAGGGAGGTAAGCGTATTAACAGGTGTGACGCAGGAAGGTAGCCGAGCCAGGCAATGGAATTGACCTGGTCCAAGGGTGTAGGACGAGTCGTAGGCAAATCCGCGATTCATATAAGTCTGAGACCTGATAGGCGCCCCTTTTGGGGGGTGATTCGGTGATCCTATGCTGCCAAGAAAAGCATCGACGCGAGGTTTTAGCCGCCCGTACCCCAAACCGACACAGGTGATCAGGTAGAGAATACTAAGGCGATCGAGAGAATCATGGTTAAGGAACTCGGCAAAATGCCCCCGTAACTTCGGGAGAAGGGGGGCCTGCCTCGTGAAAGAACCTAGCGTTCTGGAGCGGGTGTGGGCCGCAGAGACCAGGGGGAAGCGACTGTTTACTAAAAACACAGGTCCGTGCGAAGTCGCAAGACGATGTATACGGACTGACTCCTGCCCGGTGCTGGAAGGTTAAGAGGACCGGTTAGCTCTTTGGAGCGAAGCTGAGAATTTAAGCCCCAGTAAACGGCGGTGGTAACTATAACCATCCTAAGGTAGCGAAATTCCTTGTCGGGTAAGTTCCGACCTGCACGAATGGAGTAACGACTTCCCCGCTGTCTCAACCATGAACTCGGCGAAATTGCACTACGAGTAAAGATGCTCGTTACGCGCAGCAGGACGGAAAGACCCCGAGACCTTTACTATAGTTTGGTATTGGTGTTCGGTGCAGCTTGTGTAGGATAGGTGGGAGACTGTGAAGCTCGGACGCTAGTTCGGGTGGAGTCATCGTTGAAATACCACTCTGGCTGTACCGGTCACCTAACTTCGGCCCATGATCTGGGTCAGGGACAGTGCCTGATGGGTAGTTTAACTGGGGCGGTTGCCTCCTAAAGAGTAACGGAGGCGCCCAAAGGTTCCCTCAGCCTGGTTGGCAATCAGGTGTCGAGTGTAAGTGCACAAGGGAGCTTGACTGTGAGAGCGACAGCTCGAGCAGGGACGAAAGTCGGGACTAGTGATCCGGCGGCACGTTGTGGAACGGCCGTCGCTCAACGGATAAAAGGTACCTCGGGGATAACAGGCTGATCTTGCCCAAGAGTCCATATCGACGGCATGGTTTGGCACCTCGATGTCGGCTCGTCGCATCCTGGGGCTGGAGTAGGTCCCAAGGGTTGGGCTGTTCGCCCATTAAAGCGGTACGCGAGCTGGGTTTAGAACGTCGTGAGACAGTTCGGTCCCTATCCGCTGCGCGCGCAGGAAATTTGAGAAGAGCTGTCCTTAGTACGAGAGGACCGGGACGGACGAACCTCTGGTGTGTCAGTTGTACTGCCAAGTGCACCGCTGATTAGCTACGTTCGGAAGGGATAACCGCTGAAAGCATCTAAGCGGGAAGCCCACTTCGAGATGAGATTTCCATACACTTTTGAGTGTGAGAGGCCCCCAGCCAGACCACTGGGTTGATAGGCAGGATGTGGAAGCGAGGACTAA
The DNA here is from genome assembly GCF_019285735.1 of Paeniglutamicibacter sp. Y32M11. Classification (GTDB taxonomy): domain Bacteria; phylum Actinomycetota; class Actinomycetes; order Actinomycetales; family Micrococcaceae; genus Paeniglutamicibacter. The sequence goes on from NZ_CP079107.1 coordinate 1,359,382, forward strand.
AGACTCGTGAAGCTGACCTGTACTAATAGGCCGACAACTTAAACCACAAACACCACGCATCAACTTTGGTTGGTGTTGGCAAGAAACGCTGCGTCCACTATACGGTCCCGAAACAACAAACCCATTTGTTTTTCGCGGATACAACAACATACAACCACTATTGTGGTCGTAACCCATAGATTCACCATGCTCTACCCTTTGTGGTTAGAGCAGTGGTACTAGAGTTACGGCGGTCATAGCGTGGGGGAAACGCCCGGTCCCATACCGAACCCGGAAGCTAAGACCCACTGCGCCGATGGTACTGCACTCGGGAGGGTGTGGGAGAGTAGGTCACCGCCGGACAATATTTTGTTCCGAAACCCTCAAACACTGACGTGTTTGGGGGTTTCGATGTTTAACACCCACCTGCCATTTGGTGGGGTCGGCCACTGAAATAGCCAGGAAGTTTTTCCATCTGCTACATCCAATGCCGTAGTATTGGTCAGTTGCGTTGCGCACTATTGGCACAATTCACTAAGCCGACTGGGTACCCTCGACTAAGATAGATGAAGGTGTCGAGTGCCCTATGAGGGCAACAAGATTTTAGTGTGGGCTTCCGTGAGATGCGGTGGTCCACTAGTTTATGCGTGGGGTCCAAAACTGAAGACCCTTTTGAGAGGAACACATCTAGTGTCATACGAAAACAAGGGCTTCGGGTCAAAGGACAACCGCGACCGTGACGGTTCAAAGTCGAGCAACGACGGTGCATTCCGTCGCGGTGGCGACTCCAATCGCGAGGGTGGCTTCAAGCCCCGTGAAGACCGTGGCGGATACCAGGGTGGCGACCGTCGTGAAGGCGGTTTCAAGCCTCGCGAAGATCGCGGTGGATTCCGTGGCGGCAACGACCGTGGCGGATACCAGGGCGGTGACCGTCGTGAAGGCGGCTTCAAGCCTCGCGAAGATCGCGGTGGATTCCGTGGCGGCGACGATCGCCGTGAAGGCGGATTCAAGCCCCGTGAAGACCGTGGCGGAGACCGCGGTGGTTTCAAGCCTCGCGAAGACCGCGGTGGATTCCGTGGCGGCGACGATCGCCGTGAAGGCGGATTCAAGCCCCGTGAAGACCGTGGCGGATACCAGGGTGGCGACCGTCGTGAAGGCGGATTCAAGCCTCGCGAAGACCGCGGTGGATTCCGTGGCGGCAACGACCGTGGCGGATACCAGGGTGGCGACCGTCGTGAAGGCGGCTTCAAGCCTCGCGAAGACCGCGGTGGATTCAAGCCCCGCGAAGATCGCGGCGGAGACCGCGGTGGTTTCAAGCCCCGTGAAGATCGCGGTGGATTCCGTGGCGGCGACGATCGCCGTGAAGGCGGTTTCAAGCCCCGTGAAGATCGCGGTGGTTTCAAGCCTCGCGAAGACCGTGGTGGATTCCGTGGCGGCGACGATCGCCGTGAAGGCGGTTTCAAGCCCCGTGAAGACCGTGGTGGTTTCAAGCCTCGCGAAGACCGTGGTGGATTCCGCGGCGGCGACGATCGCCGTGAAGGCGGCTTCAAGCCCCGTGAAGACCGTGGCGGAGACCGTCGCGAAGGCGGATTCAAGCCTCGCGAAGATCGTGGCGGCTTCAAGCCCCGTGAAGACCGTGGCGGATTCCGCGGCGGCGACGATCGCCGTGAAGGCGGATTCAAGCCCCGCGAAGACCGTGGCGGAGACCGTCGCGAAGGCGGATTCAAGCCTCGCGAAGATCGTGGCGGCTTCAAGCCCCGTGAAGACCGTGGCGGATTCCGCGGCGGCGACGATCGCCGTGAAGGCGGATTCAAGCCTCGCGAAGATCGCGGCGGAGACCGCGGTGGTTTCAAGCCTCGTGAAGATCGCGGTGGATTCCGTGGCGGCGACGATCGCCGTGAAGGTGGATTCAAGCCTCGCGAAGACCGCGGCGGAGAACGCGGCGGCTTCAAGCCCCGTGAAGATCGCGGTGGCTTCAAGCCTCGCGAAGACCGTGGCGGAGACCGTCGCGAAGGCGGATTCAAGCCTCGCGAAGATCGCGGCGGAGAACGCGGCGGAGAACGCGGCGGCTTCAAGCCCCGTGAAGATCGCGGTGGCTTCAAGCCTCGCGAAGACCGTGGCGGAGACCGTCGCGAAGGCGGATTCAAGCCTCGCGAAGATCGCGGCGGAGAACGCGGCGGAGAACGCGGCGGCTTCAAGCCCCGTGAAGATCGCGGTGGATTCAAGCCCCGCGGAGAATCCAGCACCGCTGATCTCGAAGCTATGCGTGGCGACGAAGCATCGCGCCGTGCGCACAACCCTTCGGACCTGCGCAGCTCGAATAGCCCGGAACGCGGACGCTCACCGGAAATTGATGACGATGTAACCGGCAAGGAACTGGACCGCATTACCCGCGCGGAACTGCGTTACCTTGACGACGTCAACAACGAATGGGTCTCCAAGCACCTGGTCATGGCCGGCCGCTTGATCGCTATCGATCCGCAGTTGGCGTACGAGCACTGCATCGCAGCTTCCCGTCGTGGCGGCCGCGTTGCAGTTGTCCGAGAAGCCGTTGGTCTGGCTGCATACGCTGCCGGTGATTTCGCCGAAGCACTGCGCGAATTCCGTACCCACCGTCGCATCAGCGGCAACAACCTGCACCTGCCCCTGATTGCCGATTCCGAACGTGGAATTGGTCGTCCGGAAAAGGCACTGGAAATTGCCCACAGCGATGTCATCGAGACACTGGATACCAACGGCAAGGTCGAAATGGCCATGGTTGCTTCCGGCGCCCAGAACGACTTGGGTAACCTCGACGCAGCCTTGGCCGAACTCGAGATCCCGCAGCTGGATATGAACCGCGCGTTCAGCTACAGCCCGCGTCTCTTCTCGGCTTACGCCGATGCACTTGAGAACTTGGGTCGCAACGATGAAGCAGCAACCTGGCGCAAGCAGATCTCCGTAGCCGAGGAAGCTCTTGGCACCGGCGAATTTGCCGAGCCGGAGATCGTTGACCTCGGTGAAGACGATGAAAGCGATGCCCGCCGTCCGCGTGCCCGTGATCTCGTTGAGTCTGAGACTCCTTCCTCGGAAGAGGGCGAAGCAACGTCGGAAGACGCTCCTGAAGAGGGCATCGCTGACGAAGACGCCGTCGAAGAGGTTGAAGCATCGGTCTTGACCGAGGCAACCGAGGAATCCAACCCGGAGCTCGACGACGAAGTTTCGGCAGTATCGGATGACCAGGGCGCTTCCCCGGCCATCGATCAGGACGAAAACGACGAAAAGTAGGAATTCGAATAATCCATGCTGATTTCAGGTTTTGACGCACTGCTTTCCGATCTTGACGGCGTCGTATATGCAGGCAACGGAGCAATCCCCAAGGCTATAGATGCCTTGAAGCGGTTGGACGAAAACTCCGTTGCCCTGGCATACATTACAAACAACGCCTCACGATCTCCGGGAGCGGTTGCTCAACACCTGATTCAGCTAGGCGCACCCGCGTCTGCCGAGCAAGTTTTTGGCTCGGCAGACGCGGGAGCCGAACTCCTCGCACAAAAACTGCCACATGGCTCCAGAGTCCTTGTGGTGGGCAGTTCTTACCTGCGCGACTGCGTCAGTTCCTTCGGAATGCAAATAGTCGCCAGCCACCTCGATAAGCCCGTGGGCGTCATCCAGGGATTTGATCCCTCGATCGGTTGGCAAGATCTAGCCGAAGCCGCCTACGCAATCCATGGTGGCGCCATCTGGATCGCCACCAACACCGATCGGACTATCCCGCGCGCCGAAGGCATTGCCCCGGGCAACGGTTCGCTGGTTGAGGCCGTCAGCGCCGCGACCAACACCGAACCGTTGGTCGCCGGAAAGCCTGAACCGCTGCTCTTCCGCCGCGCGGCCGAGACCTTTGAAGCCACGCACCCGCTTGTTGTCGGTGACCGATTGGACACGGACATCCTCGGCGGTAACAAGGCCGGATACAGCACCGTGTTGGTCCTGACCGGGGTAGATTCCGTCCACAGTGCTCTGGCAGCACGCTCAGCGGAGCGCCCCGATTACATCATCAACGACCTCTCGGGTCTCTATGAGACGTACCCGATCATCGAAGTCACCGGTTTCGGGATCCGTTGTGGCTCGGCCCTCGCCTCGGTCAAAGACGGAACTATCACCATTGTCGGTGATGAGTCAGACCTCGACGCGTGGCGCGCAGCGTGCTCGGCATGGTGGTTGGCCCACCCGCATCAGGACACCGCCGTGCAACCCACCGTGGTCTTCTCACAAACTGTCCTCACCACGCCGTAGGCTCAAAGTGATGATGAGTAAGCGCCCCAATACACTTCCCAGCAATGTACCGGCCGGTCCGGTACCCGGCCCGCGTCCCGCGGCGCCGCTGAACCCGCAGGCCCCAAGCACCGACCTTGATGTCTTGGAAACCCTCGCCGAACGACCCGTTAGCGAACATCTGGCCGTTTTCGAGGAGCTGCAGGCGTCCCTGACAGCTGATCTTGACTCCACTTCAAAGGACCGCCCGTGAGCCGCCTTGACCAGGAGTTGGTCACCCGCTCCCTCGCCCGTTCTCGCACCGACGCGGCCCGCCTCATCGCGGAACAGCGCGTCATCCTAAACGGCTCCGTGGCCGCCAAGGCCGCAAAGACCGTCAACGAGACCTCAAAGATTTCCGTGAAACCTACGGACACCGAGGAATTCGTCAGCCGTGCCGGGCACAAGCTGGCCGGCGCCCTAGTGGCGTTCTCGCAGATCGAGGTCGAGGGCAAACGCTGCCTCGACGCTGGCGCCTCAACCGGTGGATTCACCGACGTGCTCCTCCGCCGCGGCGCAGACCACGTTGAGGCAGTAGACGTGGGACACGGGCAACTTGTCGCCGAACTACGCGCCGATGCCCGAGTGCATGTCCATGAGGGCATGAATGTTCGCTACCTCAAGGCCGAGGACATTGGGGGACAGGTAGCCCTCGTCGTGGCGGATCTATCCTTCATCTCCCTGACCATGGTCATGAACGCACTGGCCAACGCCACCGAGCCCAACGGCGATCTGGTGCTCATGGTCAAACCCCAATTTGAGATCGGCCGCGAGCAACTCGGACGCACCGGTGTGGTCTCCGGCGCCTTCCAACGGCGCAAGGCCGTCGACATTGTGATTACCTCCGCAGTCGGTGCCGGCCTCAGTGTGCGCGGCTTGGCCCGGAGCCCACTGGCCGGACAAGACGGCAATGTGGAATTCTTCCTCTGGCTGCGCCGAACCACGGATCCAAAAACTCAGGCTTCCCCACAATCCCGCGTCGGGACAGCTGCCTGGCCGGACGTTGACTATTCTTAGACTTGCCGGCATCTGAATCGATGTCCCAACCTTCGGTCCGCCGAGGAAGGAAATCATGCGCAGGATCTTGATCCTCACCCATACAGGCCGAACCGATGCCCTTCTCGCTGCCGTGGAAACATGCGCCAAGTTGCGAGCCGCCGGACTGATCCCGGTCATGCGTCGATTGGAAATGCAAGCGGTCCGCAATATCCCCGAAGGCGAAAATCTCCAAGTTGAAATTCTCGACGAGGATGTCGCCCTCGAATCGATCGAACTTGGGATGGTGCTAGGAGGGGACGGAAGCGTGCTGCGCGCAGCCGAACTCGTTCGGGGTGCGGGAGTTCCACTGCTAGGTGTAAACCTCGGACACGTGGGATTCCTGGCCGAAAGCGAACGCACGGCGTTGGAAGAAACCGTCCAATGCATCTGTGACCGACTCTTCACCGTCGAAGAACGTATGACCATTGACGTGCAGGTTTGGCTCGACAACCGCCGCATCGCCCACACCTGGGCGTTAAACGAAGCCGCGATCGAAAAGGCCAACCGCGAACGCATGATCGAGGTGGTCATGGAGGTCGACGGGCGCCCGCTGAGTACCTTCGGGTGTGATGGGGTGGTCATGGCTACCCCCACCGGATCCACCGCCTATGCCTTCTCCGCCGGCGGCCCCGTCGTCTGGCCCGAGGTTGAGGCCCTGGTGATGGTTCCCATCAGCGCGCATGCACTCTTCGCCAAACCATTGGTTGTTGCTCCCACTTCGTTGCTGGCCATCGAGATCCTCACCCGCACCGATGCTGCAGCGGTGCTGTGGTGCGATGGACGACGAACCATCGAGCTACCGCCCGGTGCCCGTATCGAAGTGACGCGTTCCGCCACACCAGTACGCCTGGCTCGAGTGAATCAGACACCATTCTCCGAACGCCTGGTCAACAAGTTCGAGCTTCCCATTCAGGGTTGGCGCGGACCGGTTGAGCCGCGCGAGCGGGAAACCGCCACCACCGCGTTGCCGGTGATCACCCCCTCAATGCAAATAGTTGAACCACGGCACCACGACCCCAAAGCGGAGCCGGATTCCCTTGCTCACAAGGACCACCGGAGGCAGCTATGATCCAAGAAATCCGCATTAGCGACCTGGGCGTCATTTCCCAAGCGACCCTGCCGCTGGGCCCTGGCTTCAGCGTTGTCACCGGTGAGACCGGTGCCGGCAAAACCATGGTCATCACCGCACTGGGCCTGCTCCTTGGGCGCCGCGCAGATGCCGGGGCAGTACGCCACGGAGCTAAGCAAGCCGTCGCGGATGCAACGATTCTGCTCCCGGCCACCAGCAAGGTACTTGACCGTGCCGAGGAAGCCGGCGCCCTGGTTGAACGCTTTGACGACGAAGCCGAACTCATCATCACCCGTACCCTGTCCGCCGAAGGTCGCAGTCGTGCCTCGGTCGGTGGTCGCGCCGCCCCCGTGGGTGTGCTGGTTGAACTGGGCGAAGATCTGATCGCCATCCATGGTCAAACCGACCAGCTGCGGCTCAAGGGCGCGGCCGCACAGCGCGACTCACTGGATAAGTTCGCCGGCGCCCCGCTGGCCAAGGTCTTGAACAGTTACCAGCAGACCTTTGACCGGTGGGGGAGTGCCAGGTCCGAGCTTGAGGAGCTCGTGACGGCATCGCGCGAACGGATCCGCGAGGCAGAATCTTTGCAGAGCGCCCTGGAAGAGATTGACGCTGTTGACCCTCAGCCGGGCGAAGACGTGGATCTGAAAAACCAGTCGTTGAAGCTCTCAAATGTTGAAGCGTTACGGTCAAATGCCAACCTGGCCCACGAATCGCTTAACAGCGAGGAATACGAAGCAGCCAGCGTCATTTCCCTGGTCGAGGCGGCAAAACACGCCCTCGATCAGGTGGCTGCCGACGACGTTGATATCAAGGCACTGGCCGAGCGACTGAACGAGATCGGCATCCTGGCCGCGGAAATCTCCACGGATTTGGCCGCGTATCTCTCGGATCTGGACGCCGAGGGCCCCGAACGCCTGGCCTCACTGGAGGAACGCCGGTCGGACTTGAACCGACTGATTCGCAAGTATGCACCCAGCATTGATGAAGTGATTGCCTGGGCCAGCACCTCACGTGCCCGTCTCACGGAAATCCAGGGCGATGATGGCCGGATCGAATCCTTGCAAGCAGAAACCGAATCGCTGCGCACCGAGGTCTTGGAGCTGGCGGGCAAGCTCTCCAAGCTACGCGCCAAGGCCGCCAAGGAACTGGCCACTCGCGTGACGGCCGAGCTCGCGGCGCTGGCCATGCCGGACGCAAAGTTCGTGCTGGAGATTGAGAAGCTCACCGAACCGCACCGCTATGGTCTGGACTCCATCACCATGCTGCTGCAACCCCACGCCGGCTCCTCCCCACGCCCGCTGGGCAAGGGCGCCTCGGGCGGCGAGCTCTCGCGCGTCATGCTGGCCATCGAGGTGGTGCTTGCGGCCGTTGACCCGGTTCCGACGTTTGTTTTTGACGAGGTTGACGCCGGAGTCGGTGGCAAAGCCGCCGTCGAAATCGGAAAACGGCTGGCGATGCTTGCCAAGCATGTCCAGGTGATTGTGGTCACCCACCTGCCCCAGGTGGCAGCGTATGCCGACCGTCATGTGCGCGTCATTAAGTCCTCCAACGCCCAGGGTGCCGATGGCGCGGGCTTCACCGCCAGCGACGTAGTGCTGTTGGACGAGGGGGAGCGGGTGCGCGAATTGGCGCGGATGCTAGCGGGCCAAGAGGACTCATCCACCGCCCAGGCCCATGCCGAGGAACTGCTCGGTGAGGCGCAACTAATGGTGAGCTCACTGAGCTAATCAACACTCTCGAGCCCGTTGCCGTGCACGAGCCTGTAGAGTCTTTCCCAAACGTCAAACAACGAAAAGGTGATAGGGTAGAACCCCGTGGTGCAACGTAATCTTTCTCGTGATTCCCGGTCGTCTGAAACGACAAAACATATCTTCGTCACCGGCGGTGTGGCCTCGTCCCTCGGAAAGGGACTGACGGCTTCCAGCCTCGGTCACCTTCTTCGTGCGCGTGGTCTCTCCGTAACGATGCAGAAGCTAGACCCGTATCTGAATGTGGATCCGGGCACAATGAACCCCTTCCAGCACGGTGAAGTCTTTGTCACCGATGATGGCGCCGAAACCGATCTTGATATCGGTCACTACGAGCGCTTCTTGGACGAAAACCTCACCGGCATGGCGAACGTGACCACCGGACAGGTTTACTCCGAGGTCATCGAAAAGGAACGCCGCGGCGACTACCTTGGCGACACCGTTCAGGTCATCCCGCACATCACCGATGAGATCAAGCGCCGTATGCGCCTGCCGGCAACCGAGCCGGGCAAGGGCAAGAAGGCTCCCGACGTGATCATCACCGAAATCGGTGGCACCGTCGGGGACATCGAGTCCCAGCCGTTCCTCGAATCGGCACGCCAGGTCCGCCAAGACATCGGCCGCGGCAACGTGTTCTTCGTTCACGTCTCTCTGGTGCCCTACATCGGCCCCAGCCAGGAACTGAAGACCAAGCCAACCCAGCACTCGGTTGCCGCGTTGCGCTCCATCGGCATTCAACCAGATGCCCTCGTGATCCGTTCGGACCGCGAGATTCCCCCGGAAATGCGCGTCAAGCTCGGCAAGACCTGCGACGTTGACCCGGAAGCGGTCATCAACTGCGCCGACGCCCCGAGCATCTACGACATCCCGGTAGTCATCCACTCCCAGGGTTTGGACGCCTACATCGTTCAGCACCTGGGCATGAAGTTCAAGGATGTGAACTGGTCGAAGTGGAACAAGCTCCTCGACGCGGTACATAACCCGAAGCATCACCTGGAAATCGCGCTGGTCGGCAAGTACATCGACCTGCCCGATGCCTACCTCTCGGTCACCGAAGCACTGCGTGCCGGTGGTTTCGCAAACAAGACCAAGGTCCAGATCCGCTGGGTCCCGTCCGACGATTGCTCCACCGAGGCCGGCGCCAAGAAGGCACTGGCAGGCGTTGACGCCATCTGCGTACCCGGTGGCTTCGGCATCCGCGGACTCGAAGGCAAGTTGGGCGCACTGAAGTTCGCCCGCGAAAACGGCATGCCGACCCTGGGCCTGTGCCTGGGCCTGCAGTCGATGGTCATCGAATACGCCCGCAACGTGGTGGGCCTGGCCGATGCCTCCTCCACCGAATTCGAGCCAGATACCAAGCACCCGGTCATCGCGACCATGCAGGAGCAGCTGGAAATCGTTGATGGCAAGGGCGACCTGGGTGGCACCATGCGCCTGGGCCTCTACGACGCAACGCTCACCGAGGGTTCGGTTGTGGCAGAGACCTACGGCAAAACCGCCGTGGCCGAACGTCACCGCCACCGCTACGAGGTCAACAACGCCTACCGCGCACAGCTCGCGGAGGCAGGACTGGTCTTCTCCGGCACCTCGCCGGATGGCGAGCTGGTTGAATTCGTTGAACTGCCCAAGGACGTACACCCTTACTACGTCTCCACGCAGGCTCACCCGGAGCTCTCCAGCCGTCCGACCCGCCCGCACCCGCTCTTCGCAGGGTTGGTCAAGGCAGCGTTGGACCACCAGAAGGCCGGCAAATAACATCATGGAAAAAACAGACGGCGAGGCGCTGGGCGATTCGTTCAGCCCTCGCCGCCTGCTTTCTTCCGAGAAAGTCTATGACGGACGCATCTGGGACGTTGTGCAGGACACCTTCGAATATGCGCCAGAGATGGCGCCGCTGGTTCGTGACTACATCGAGCACCCCGGCGCCGTAGCAGTGCTGGTGCTCAACGACGCCAACGAGGTACTGATGATCAATCAGTACCGTCACCCGGTGCGCATGAACCTGTGGGAAATTCCCGCCGGACTCATGGATATCGAAGACGAAGCCCCGCACCTGGCCGCGGCGCGCGAATTGGCCGAGGAAGCAGACCTCATCGCCTCGGACTGGGCGGTGCTGGTCGACCTCTTCCTCTCCCCGGGTTCCTCCTCGGAAGCGATCCGCATCTACCTCGCGCGCAACCCCCGCGAAATCCCCGTGGATCAACGCCACGAGCGTACCGATGAGGAAGCCGACATGGCCATCTCCTGGGTTCCCCTCGATGACGCCATCAACGCCGTACTCGCCGGGCGGATCCATAACCCCTCCGCGGTGGCGGGCCTGCTGGCTGCTTCCGCGGCACGGCTTGGCAACTATGCCTCGCTGCGTCCGGTGGATACCCCGTTCGACGTCCATCCGCGGCTGCGTTCGACCGAACAAGCTACCTAGGACCGGGCCCGCATATGAGCATCGGCACCGAAGACGCGACCCAGAAGCTGGGTTCGATCCCCGCCATGGGCCAAGCCGAGACGATGAAGCTCAGCATCATCGATACCACCGCGGTACTGGAGCCGATCAAGGATCCTGTTCCCGAGCTGACGCCCGACCCGGCGCAGCTGCCCATCGGCAAGCACCTGGCCGGCTACCTGCAACATCTGGCCGTCGAGCGTGGCATGGCTAAAAACACCGTCAGTGCCTACCGGCGGGACCTTTACCGCTACGCCGCGTTCCTCGATGCTCAATCGGTGCACGAACCGGCCCAGGTGAACCTGGGCAACCTGACCGCCTTCGCCCAGGCCGTGCGTGATGGAGCCGACGGCGGCGCCCCACTGAGTGCTCGCTCCGCGGCACGCACCATTGTCGCCGTGCGCGGACTGCATAAGTTCTGGGAGCTTGAGGGCATCGCCCCGACCAACCCGGCCGTTGACTTACACCCACCGACCCCCGGGCGCCGACTGCCCAAAGCCATTTCGGTGGCCGATGTGAGCGCCATCCTGGATTCGGTATCCACCGAAACCTCCGCCGGCCTGCGCGATAAGGCGATCCTCGAATTTCTGTATTCCACCGGGGCCCGAATCTCCGAGGCAGTGGGACTCGATGTTGATGACCTGCACCTGGAACGCCCGGCGAGTGGACCGGCCGTGGTGCGACTCTTCGGCAAGGGCTCCAAGGAACGCATCGTCCCGCTGGGTTCCTACGCCATCAACGCGCTGAACGCCTACCTGGTCCGTGGGCGGCCCGAGCTGGTAGCCAAGGGCAAGGGCACGGCGGCCCTCTTCCTGAACCAGCGGGGCGGGCGGCTCTCCCGCCAATCGGCGTGGTCGGTACTCACCAAGGCCGCCGAACGCGCGGGCATCGAACAAGATGTCTCACCGCACACCCTGCGGCACTCCTTCGCCACCCACCTTCTAGAAGGTGGAGCCGATGTGCGTGTGGTTCAGGAGCTGTTGGGCCACGCCTCGGTGACCACCACGCAGGTTTATACCTTGGTCACCGCCGACACGCTGCGGGAAATCTACGCCGCGGCGCACCCCCGAGCCCACCACTAGGGAAGGCACCGCCATCACTAGGCCGCACCCATCGCTCAGTACCCCGATCCGGGTGGTCTTGTGCCTGCCGGTGGTGCATGGAGTCGACGGCACCCAGATTCTCCTGGGGCTGAAACAACGCGGGTTCGGTGCGGGCAAGATGGTGGCACCGGGTGGGAAGATCGAAGCGGATGAGAGCCGCGAGCAGGCGGCAGTCCGCGAACTATTCGAAGAGACCGCGCTGATCACCGAGACCGATGCGCTGCTGCCAGCGGCCCGGGTGTACTTCCGCTTCCCCGCGAACCCGGCCGCGGACATGGACTGCACGATCTTCCTCACCACCGCCTTCAGCGGTCTGCCGGCGGCCTCGTCCGAGCTCATCCCGCAGTGGTATCCGGCGGATAATTTGCCGTTTGGGCAAATGTGGGACGATTCGGCACTATGGCTGGGTCGAATTCTGGCTGGCGAACGGTTCGACGCCCTGGTGCGCCTTGCCACCGACAACGAATCGGTAAAACACTTTGCCACCATCAACTGGCCGGGAACAAAGATTCCCGCCATCGATGCAACCGAAGCCGACTTCCCGGACATTACCTAGGCATGAGGCAGCACCCGAAACCGGGTGTCTTGAGGGGGAGGGAACCCATGGGTGCAAGAACCGCGTTGCATGTGGAAGAACTGCACCGGCAGTACTCCCAGCGCGTTTACGGCTACGTCTACCGCCGAACCACCGATGTGCAATTGGCCCAGCAGATCACCAATGACGTCTTCCGCATCGCCTGGCAGCACCAGAAGGAACCTTCCGCGGAGGTGTTGCCCTGGCTGCTGGTGACGGCACGGAACCTTATCGCCAATGAATTCAGGGCCCGGCGCCGCCAACGCAGCCTCGTTGAGAAGCTCGGTGGTGCCGAACTGGCCCGCCGCCCGGAGCCGGAGGATGACCCCGGTTCAGCGGTCCGCGACGTTCTGAACACCTTGCGCCCGCAGGAGCGCGAAATCCTCATGCTCGCCTACTGGGATTTGCTGAGCATCCTCGAAATCTCCTCGATCCTTGAATGTTCGCCCGATTCGGCCAAATCACGACTGTTCAGGGCGCGCAAGGCCTTCTCCAAGAAGGCACCGAACCAGATGTTGAAGGGTGGAACCTCAGATGGACAACATTGAACAGCTCCTTCGAGACGCCGACCCTCGCAGGCACCGGGATTCCGCCGGACCCCTTCCCCTGGACTTGGCTGAACCCGGCCCGGTCTTTGCCCAGCAACCGGTGCGCCAAGCACCGAGGCCACGGCGCTCCTGGGGACCGGTGGCACTGGGCGCGATGGTCACCGCCGCCGCGGTGGCCGCGGTGATTTTCTGGTCGCCGTGGAACGCTCCGCTGCCCGAGCCCGGCCCGGCGATCACCCCCACCCCAAGCCCCACCGCGCCCTCGGAAAGCAGCTCGGCGAATCCGACGACGCCACCGGAGTCTGGTGCACTGCCCAACGGGTTGTTCCCCGCCTACGACGGCGTGCACTTTGCCGACGATCAGGCGTGCCGCGCCCTGTCACTGCCCCAGCTGCAGGTCGCCGACGCCCGAGGAAAGCTCAGCACGCCGGGCTATGACACAAAGGCCTTCGCCATCATCGGCTGTGTGCAGGGATTTGCCGCCTTCACACCCAGCGACCAGTTTAAGGTCGAACAGCAGGTCGAGGACACCTCCGGCGGCATGCTGATAGCGACGTGGGATCCGGCGGCCGAGCACTGGGTCAGTTCGCCAACAAAACTCACGGACGACGGTGTGGAGGTGCACCAGGAGTACCTCAGCTGGCCCCTGCTGCGTGGCTTTACCTATGAAGCGGATCAAACCCCGGAACAACGCATGAACTTGGCCATCAAAGAGTTGGGAATCGACCCGGAAATCGTTGCGGAACTCTTCGGCCCGAATGTGCCGTCGTGGATGGAAACCGAAACCGGGGTGGAACGTGTTCCCTACGGTAATTCGGTCCTTGAAGTCACTCATCCTGCGTGGACCCAATACGAATTGCTCCGTGACTCCGAGGGCAAAGAAATGGACCAGGTAACCAATGATCCGAGGGACGCGGCCACCTACCATTTGACGTTCTTCGATGCCCACGGAAAGGCGGTCTTCAACCTAGCCATCTTCGACGATGACCGGCCCGGGGAGGATGGTACCGAAACCTGCAACGACCCGGCAGGTACCTACACGCTGAACGGGCTGAGCCCCACCTCCGTCGTGGTTGATGAGGGGAAGCTGGCCCTGGGGCTGATTACCCAGAGCGACTACTTCGGGATTGAGCGCTCGGCGGTGTCGTTGGTTCCGGCCGACAGCGCCGCGCAGGGCAAGCTGTGCGACCTGGCCACTGCCTTCCACCTGAACGGGAAGATGGTCCAATCCGACGCCTGGACCGGCTACATGGGGTTCAAGGACGCGGCAGAACGCGATACCTACCTGGCCTCCAGCGAGTACCTTCGGGCACAGGAGGTGGCAGCATCACTGAGGCTCAAGTAGCTGGTGCTGCGGCGTTACCGTCCGGGGACACCGGGCGGTAACGCCGCGGTAATGTCCTGCGGTCCATGCTGGTGGAGGGATATCCATAACACGGCACCTGACAGGAGCGGATCATGGTTTTGCTGACGGCCCGGGAACCAAACCCCGAGAAAGACGGCGCGGCACGAGGCGTTCTTCCGGCGGGAATCGATCCACAGGCACTCAAGCGGCACCTGATCAACCTGTCGGACGGACGCTTTTCCGCCGGCGGGCAAATGCGCACCACCCCGGAGGACGTTCAGGCGATCTTCGCACGCCACCTACCCGAGTTTGTTGCCGCCAACGGCGGACGCGACGTCCCATTGCTCTTGTGGGCCCACGGCGGGCTGGTGGATGAAAACTCGGGAATTCTCGGGGCAGCGCGCCAGATCCCGTGGTGGCTGGCCAACGGGGTCTATCCGATCTTCTTTATCTGGGAAACCGGGCTCTTTGATGCCATCGCCAGCCTGCTCGGAGCCGCCCCGCGCGAGGCGGAGATCGCTGTCCCGGCCGAGCGGGGCTTCCTGCAGGACGCCTGGAACAAGGCCTTGGAACTGCTAGCTCGCCCCGTGGGACCCAAAATCTGGGGTCAGATGAAACTTAGCGCCGCTCAATCGGTGGCCGACGACGGCGGTGCGCTGTATGTGGCCCGGGAGCTGGCCGAATATGTTCAGAAAAACCCGCAGGCCCTTCAGCTGCATGCGGCCGGGCACTCGGCCGGCGCGATCTTCCATTCGCACTTCCTGCCGGCCTACGCCGGGCTGGATGCTGGGCAGGGCTTCTCCACGCTGAGTCTGCTGGCCCCGGCCATCACCACCGACAACTTCAAGCAACGACTGCTGCCGCTGTTGGGGACCGCCAACGGGGTAGATCACCTGGGTATGTTCTCCATGGACTCGAAGCTGGAGGAGGAAGATAACGTCATTGGTCTCTACCGGCGCTCGCTGCTCTGCCTGATTCGCGCCTCACTGGAGGTCGAGCCGAACACCCCGATTCTGGGTCTGGCGGAATCGGTGGCCTCCGACGAATCGCTGACCCAGCTCTTCGCCTCGGCGAGGGCCGACGCGACCTGGTCGATATCCGCAGGCGGACCCAAGTCGGGGCGCAGCGCCGCGCGGTCTCACGGTTCCTTCGATGATGACCCCGATACCATGACCAGCGTGCTGTGCCGAGTACTGGGCCGCGAGGACGTCATCGGGTACGGCGGCGCCCGGCCGACTCCGGAACCTGCTGCCGCCGTGAACCCCGCGCCGTCCATCGTGGTACCGGACCTCGGGCACGGCGCCAGCTCCGGCCCAGCCGGAGAACGCTACGCCCTCTGCGTGGGCATCAACGACTTCCAGAACCTACCGCGCGGTTCGTGGCTTAACGGCTGCGTCAACGACGCAAACGACTTTGCCCAGGTCTTGGGGGCTGGGTACGGATTCACCGACCGCCAGATCGAGGTGCTCACCGACGCCGGTGCCACCAAGGCAGCGGTCATGGGCAAATTGCGAGCGGCCATGGACCGGGCGGCAAACGACGGACTGAAGCACCTGGTCTTCACCTTCTCTAGCCACGGAACCCAGATCCCGGATACCTCGGGTGATGAAGCAGACCAGTCGGACGAGGCCTTTGCCACCTATGACCTGAACCAGGCCGGGGACCAATGGGACCCGGCCACCCTGATCTCCGATGACGAACTCCACGACCTCATTTCCCGGGCGCCGCAAGGGATGCTGGTCGAGGTGGTCCTGGACACCTGCCATAGTGGTGACGGACTCAAGGCGCTGGACCTGCTGCCCGGGCGGCGCCCACGGTTCCTGCCCCCACCCACGCCGATCGGCCTGGAGCGCACGGCAACGGCGGACCCACGGGCCTTCCGCGACCTCGTGTCACGCACGGGCGCCGGGGCGCGCCCGGTGCTGCTGGCAGGCTGCCGCTCGGACCAGACCTCTGCCGATGCGATATTCGAGGGACGTTATAACGGCGCGTTCACCTACTACCTGCTGCAGGAGCTGCGCACCGACCCCACCCGCACCCGCAAGTTGATTCTGGCCGCCGTCATCAAATCACTGACCAAGGGCCGCTTTGACCAGCGCGCGCAACTGGAAGGCCCCGTCGCGGCCAAGAACTCGCCGTGGGGCAGCGCCTTCGCGCCCCGTTCGCGGTGAACGATGTCAGTGCCGACACCGCATCGCGCCGGAGATCTGAGCTCACTGACGGTGCTGGCCCAGGGACCGCACTTGATGGACGCCGCGGATCAGCCCATGACTCACATCCTGCGTGTCCCCAGCGAACGACTGCTCACCGGACCGTTGGGCGCACGCCTAGAGGTGGTGGTGCTTGGTCCGCGCGGGCGCAGGGAAAACCAGGTCTTGAGCCTCGGCGACTGGGGAGCGGAAGACATCACCCCGCCGACGGATCCCGCGAACCTGCCAACGGACCGCCGCTTCCTGGCTCAGCAGGCCTACGCGGTGGCGGCACACACCCTGGCGTCTTTCGAGCGGGCGCTGGGGCGTCGGATAGGCTGGGCCGGCGGGCGCAGGCTGACGCTGTACGCCAATGATCCGATCGACTACCGCAACACCGGCTACTCCCCGGAAGACTGCTCCATCAGGTTCGGGATGATTCACGATTCACGGCACCACAACAAACTCCCGCTGGTGCTCTACCGGGATCTGGTGGCGCACGAGGTCACGCATGCAGTGATCGACGGATACCGGCCGCGCTGGGGTGATGCCCACGCCGGGGCCGATCAGCTGGCGCTGCACGAGGCGCTCGCCGACCTCGTGGCCATGCTGGGGGTCTTCACCGCCGAATCCGTGGTGGAAAAGATCATCACCGTGGAACTTCAGACACCCGGCGCCACCCTGGAATCCATCGATTCGACGCTGCTAGCTTCGGGACTCTTCCGCTTTGCCGACAACCTGTTCAGTCACGACAAGGCGGCACGCGATCCGCTGACCGGGGAGCTGTCGGCGAACTGGCGCCAAGATACCGACCCTCATCGGCGTGCCGCCGGGGTCGTTCGCGCGGTGCTGGGAACCGTACTGCGGTTGTGGCGGGCGGAGCTGGGGCGTCCGGGTCGCCGCTCAAGTGTTCACCAGGTGGCAGCGGCCGGTGCCCGTATTGGCGAGCGGGTGCTGAACATGCTGCTGCGTGGCCTCGCCTACATGGCCCCGGTCGATGTGGGATGGGAGGATTTGCTGCGCGGGATCCTGGCCGCCGACGCGGTGGTGGTCCCGCAGGACGAGCGCAACTACCGCGGCGCGCTGCGCTCCTGCTTTGCGGAGGTCGGTATCCTGGCCGGGCCGCCCCATGCCCTGGACGGGATGGCCGAAATGCGGGAGCTCAATTACCCGGTCCGACTTTCCGCCCTGGGTGCGGACCCCGACGAGGTGCTGCGTTTCATTTGGGATAACCCCTCGCTGTTGGATGCGGCCAAACTCGATCCGGTGGCAAGGATCACCATCGACCGGGTGCGCCCCAGCCTCAGGATCAGTCCCGATGGTTTTGCCGTCGCGGAAATCGGGGCTTCCTTTGTCCAAGAACTGCGTCTGTCCCCGGCCGAGGCCAAGAGGCTGGGCCTGCGCACCACGGCGGCGGTGGTGTTGCGCGGCGGGGGCCTCCTGCGCTTTGACGAGGGCGGACGGTTGTGTTTTGCCGCACTGAAGCCGGTGCTGGATGTGGGACGCCAACAGGAACTGATCAACGGGGCCGATGCCGCACGCAGCGCCGCCCAACGGATGGGCAACTCGATGTTCCACCCACCGGCCGCATCGCAGGCTCCAACACCTTGACCCCGGCCTCGGTAGGGTGGACGATTTGAATGGTGGCTGAATCATCCAGACGGCAACGGACGGGCGAAGGGGGGCTGCCCACCATGGGCATTGAGGATGGGCTACGGCATTTTCACTATGGGCTGTGCCTGATGCCGTCGTGGGGGCTGTGGCGTAACGGGTGCGAGATCGAGGTCTCCCTCCGTCAGCAGCGACTTCTGGCTGTTTTGGCGGTACACGGCGCCTGTCGACGCGAATTGATAGCGGGAATGTTATGGCCCGAGTCGCCCGAGAGTTCCGCGCTGGATAACCTGCGGGTGAGCATCCACCGCGTGACCAGCGGCCTGCCCAACCTGATTCACACGAACCGGCATGTGCTGGAGCTTTCCGAATGGGTCGGGGTTGATCTGCATCGGGAATGGGAGGTGCTTGAGGGAACTGCAGGTCCCGGGAACGACAAGCCTCCCGGCACCACACCCCTGCTGCAGGGCTGGTACGAAGACTGGGTGCTCAACGAACAGGTCCGGCTGTTACAGGCCCGGACCGCCTATTGGCGCAGGACCGCGTTGCAGTGCCTGGCCCGCCACGACTATGCCGGCACGGTGGAATCGGCGGCCCAGGGGTTGTTCCTTGATGTGTTGGACGAGGCCGCGCTGGAAATTATGGTCGTTGCGCAGCTGGCCCTGGGCCAGTGTGTTTCGGCGTTGCAGGCGATTGTTGGATTCCGCAGCAGGGCCCGGAAGGAGTTGGGCATAGCCGGTTCCCCGACGTTGGACCGACTCGAGACCCAGGTGCGCCGTGCCGCGAATGCTCCGTACGCCGGGTTCTCCGTCGGCGGACCGGATAGATGGAGCATCTAATCAGGCTCGCGGTGGAGGTGCATCGCCGACACCCCACGCCCCGGCAGGTCATGGAGCGGTAACGGGCTGATAATTTCCCGGTCATGGATGCGCGCCTACGCTGAGGCATCACCGCGGCGGACGGGTGGGGGCCGCTAGGGGCAAGAGGGCGGTTCTGACACCGTGGGCGTCTTTCGTGGTGAGTCCACAAGGGGAGAAAACCATGGAGAATATCCAACAGGGCACCGATGTCGTTTTTGAGCGGCTCGTGGCCGCCCGGCGCGAGCACGTTGTTGCCCTTCAGAAGGCGCAGTCCAAGGAGCTGGCGGACCTCGAGACTCGCGGGCAGAGCCGGCTGGCCAGCCTGAAGAAATCGTTGCCCAAGGAACTCGCGGCCTACCTCACCCAGCAGGAAGAGGCCGAGTCCAAGGTAGCGGCGGCAGCGCTCAAGGACAGTGAAACCGCGGCCGCTCGGCTGGCGGAGGCGGAGGCGAGTGAGTCCACAGCGCTCCAACTGGTGCTGGGCAACGGACCGGCGGCCGCCGCCGTGGGCTGGCTCAGCCCGTATTACGGAACCCTGCACGGTTCCGACGGATCGGTGTATTGGCAGGGCTACAACCCCGGCAACATCGATGCATCGTGTTACGCCAACGGAGCGGGCTCGGGCATCTTCGGCACCGGTGTCGGTTCGTTCACGGTGTACATGGATTGGTGGTTCACCTTTAATGCACCGGAGAACCGCAACTACGCGCAAACGGTCTATGTGCCGTTTAACGGTTTCTACATCGTGCGTGCCGATGACGGCTGGTTCGATTCGAAGCAGGCCAATGTCGACATTTCGCTCTCGGCCACCGGCTACCAGTACAACTACAAGCCCACGGGAAATGCCAACGTGCTCTCGGTGGGCAACGACAACATCAACGTCAACGATCGCTTCGACGGCTGGCGCACCATGTACTACTCCGATCTCTTGGGAGCAGACCGCGCTTACCTGCTGGTGAGCGCCAAGCTATCGGTGTATGCGCGCGGCGGCGGTTCCACCGCACAGTTGGACTTCGCCAGCGGCAACGCCAACTACTTGGGCGTGCCTCTGGTCTACGTCAGCTGAAATGCCATTCCGCGCGGTGCTGTGCCGGGTCAGCTGCCCGGCACAGCACCGCGCCCACCACCCCATCCCTGCACCACCGGCTTGTGAAGGAACCCCCATGAAATACAACAACCAGCCGCTCTGCGTCCCGCGGAACCCGGCACCACGCCAACTGCCCCCGGGCATGCCCATCGAACGCGAACGCCTCCTGCGACTGTTGGCCAATGTGTGGGTCAACGGCACCGAACTGCACTACTTCCTCATCGATGGTGCGGAGCCGCAGCGCAAGGCCGTGCGTGACGCCTTCGCCGAATGGAAGGCACTGCCGCTGGGCTTGGACTTCACCGAGACCACCACCCGCGCGGCCGCCGAGGTACGGATCTCCTTCGATGCGGCCGATGGTTCCTGGTCCTATGTGGGCCGGGACGTGCTCGGGATTCCCGCCACCGAGGCGACCATGAACTTCGGTTGGGATTTGACCGACGACTACGGGCATACCACCGCGTTGCACGAGATCGGGCACACCCTGGGGTTACCGCACGAACACCAGAACCCGTTCTCCGGCATCGTATGGGACGTGGAGAAGGTCTATGCCTACTTCACCGGATCCCCGAACTTCTGGACCCGGGCGCAGACCGAGTCGAATGTTCTGCAAAAGTTCTCCACCACCGAGGTGGATGGCTCGGCCTGGGACCCGGACTCCGTGATGGAGTACTGGTTCCCGGCCGGACTGATCCTCCAACCCGCGCAGTACAGCAGCGGGCTGATGCCCGCCGGTGGGTTGTCGGCTCCCGACCGCGAATGGGCCAAGAAGTTCTATCCGGGTTCGGTGCCGGGGCCCGAGGTTCTGGTGCCCTTCGTCTCCCGGCCGCTGAGTCTGGGCCCCGGCGCGCAGGCCGACTTCGTTTTGGAACCGGAGGCCTCACGGCAATACACGATCGCCACCTTCGGCGCCTCGGACGTGGTGCTGGTGCTCTTCGAAGACGACGGCGGCACGCTGCGCTACCTGGGCGGGGACGATGACAGCGGCACCGGGCTAAACGCCAGGCTGCGTGTGCGATTGCTGGCCGGGCGGCGCTACGTGGTGCGGCTGCGTCTATACTGGGCCGGCGGAAGTGGGGATACCTCGATCATGTATTGGTGATCCGTAGTAGCGATCCCCGGGCACAAAAATGGCCGCTTGGCCAGAGATACCATCTCTGTTGCCAAGCGACCATTTTCTGCGCTTACAGCGCGCGCTGCTCCGGGCCGTTGTAGGCGGAGAGCGGGCGGATCAACGCGTTGGACGCCCGCTGTTCCATGATGTGAGCGGTCCAGCCGGTAATGCGAGCGGCGATAAAGATCGGGGTGAACATCTCCGTATCGAAGCCCATCAGGTGGTACGTCGGACCGGCCGGGTAGTCGAGGTTCGGCTTGATGGCCTTGGCCTCGTCCATCGCGGCTTCCAAACCGTCGTAGAGGCCCAGCATTTCGCCGCGACCATAGTGCTCGATCATCTTATCCAGCGCGGACTTCATGGTCGGCACGCGCGAGTCCCCGTGCTTATAGACGCGGTGACCGAAGCCCATGACCTTCTTCTTGGCGGCCAGCGCTTCCTCCATCCACGTCTTGGCGCGTGCCGCGGCATCCTCACGAGATTCGTTTTTATCGATCCCGATTTCGTGGAAGGTGTGCATGACTGCCTCGTTGGCGCCGCCGTGCAGCGGGCCCTTGAGGGCGCCGATGGCTCCGGTGACGGCCGAGTGCAAATCCGAGAGCGTGGAGGTGATCACGCGTGCGGTGAAGGTGGAGGCGTTGAAGGAGTGCTCCGCGTAGAGCACCATCGAAACGCGGAAGGCATCAACCACTTCCGGCGCTGCCTCCTCGCCGAAGGTCATCCACAAGAAGTTCTGCGAATAGTCCAGGTCCTCGCGCGGTTCCACCACATCAAGACCGCGCCGGCGTCGCTGGTCGTAGGCGACCACGGCCGGGAACGCGGCAAAGAGTTCCTTGGCCTTGGACAGCTCGGCGGCCGGGGAGGAATCCTCGGCCAGAGCGTGGTTGGCACCAATGACCGACACTGCGGTGCGTCCCACATCCATCGGGTGGCAATTGGTCGGCAGCAGATCGATGGCTGCCTTGACGTTCGGCGCCAGGGCGCGTCCGGCACGTTCGGCCTTCACGAATTCTGCCAGTTCGCCCGCGGTGGGCAATTCGCCGGTCCAGAGCAGCAGAGCCACCTCTTCAAAGCTCTTGGCCGCGGCCAGATCCTGAACGGGGTATCCGCGATACAACAGGGAATTGGTGTCCGGGTTGACCTTGGAGACGGCCGTGTAGTCGACGACGACTCCGGCCAGACCCTTCTTGATTTCAGTTTCAGTCATCACTTCGCTCCTGTTTCTTACAGATTCGCGTTGTTCGAATGGATATCTAGATCCGGGACCTGGAAGTTGAAGATCCCGGTGTCGAAGCGGTTGTACGCCTCATAGTCAACCAGCTCGTAGAGTCGGGCACGAGTCAACATCGAATCTACCCGAGCTTCCTGCGTTCCGTCGGCCTTGATCGCATCCAATACGCGCTCGGCCTCACCCATGGCGCCGCGCAGCAGCGTAACGGGGTAGATGACCATGGCGACGCCGGTGTCTGCCAGCTGCGCTCGGGTGAACAAATCCGATTTGCCGAATTCCGTCATATTTGCCAACACCGGAACGTTGACCGCCTTGCAGACGGCCTCAAATTCACTCAGGTCCTTCATGGCCTCGGGGAAGATGGCATCGGCGCCGGCGTCCACCAGCGCCTTGGCCCGGCTGATCACCGCGTCAAGCCCCTCCACCCCGCGCACGTCGGTGCGGGCCATGATCAGGAAGTTCGGATCGCGGCGAGCATCTGCCGCCGCGGCGATGCGTTTGACCATGGTCGCCAGATCCACCACATTCTTGCCATCTAAGTGGCCGCAGCGCTTGGGGTTGAACTGGTCCTCGATGTGGCAGCCGGCCAGGCCCGCATGCTCAAGTTCCTGGATGGAGCGGGCCACGTTCATCGGCTCACCAAATCCGGTGTCCGCGTCCACCAGGGTCGGCAGGTCACTCATCCGGGCGATCTGCCCGGCGCGGGTCGCCACCTCGGTCAGCGTGGTCAGGCCGATGTCGGGCAGGCCCAGATCGTTGGCCAGCACGGCGCCGGAGACGTACACGCCGTCAAAGCCCTTTTCACCAATCAGCTTGGCCGAGAGCGGGTTAAAGGCTCCTGGGAACTGACGTGCCGTACCGGGGACCAGCATCTCGCGCAGTGCCGCGCGCTTCTGCTCGGGAGTGACACTCGAGTACAACATTTAGAACAGTCCCTTGGGTGCCGCGGCCAGATCGATGACGCCCGGAGCCGCCACGATATTCAATTGGTTCAGCTCCCCGGCTCCCAATTTCTCCAGGTTTTCGGCCGCCGCGATGAAGCGATCGATTTCTTCCTCAGCCACCAGACCGGTGGCCAGGGTGCGGAATTTGTTGATGTACTGCTCGCGGGCGAAGGGCCGTGCGCCCAGCGGGTGAGCATCGGCCACGGCGATCTCATCGGTGATCACCGTGCCATCGGTCAAGGTGATGACTACCGAGCCGCCGAAGGCCTTCTCGTTGATGTCCAGTGAGTGGTAACGGCGTGTCCACTCCGGGTCTTCCTCGGTGGTGACCTTGTTCCACAGCGCGATGGTCTCTGCTCGACCGGCACGCTCGGGGGAGTAGGAATCCACGTGGTGCCAGGCACCGTCCTGCAGGGCCACGGTGAAGATGTACGGAATCGAGTGATCCAGGGTTTCGCGGCTGGCGGTCGGATCGTACTTCTGCGGGTCGTTCGCGCCCGAACCGATCACGTAATGCGTGTGGTGACTCGTCTTGATCAGTACCGAGGCGACGTTGTTCGCATCCGCAGCTTCCGGGTGTTCGCGGTTCAGCTTGCGAGCGAGGTCGATCCAGGCCTGGGCCTGGTATTCGGCGGAGTGTTCCTTGGTGTAGGTGTCCAAGATGGCGCGCTTGGCCTCGCCGGTGCCCGGCAGCGGCACCGTGTACGCGGCGTCTGCCCCATCGAGCATCCAGGCGATGACTCCGTCTTCACCCTCGTAGATCGGCACCGGGGAGGTCTGACCGCGCATGGCGCGGTCGGCGGCTTCCACGGCCATCTTGCCGGCAAACGCCGGGGCGTGGGCCTTCCAGGTGGAAATTTCGCCCTTGCGTGACTGCCGGGTGGCGGTGGTGGTGTGCAGGCCCTGGCCCACGGACTGGAAGATCGTTTCAATGTCCAGGCCCAGCAGGGTACCGATTCCGGCGGCGGCCGAGGGGCCCAGGTGCGCCACGTGGTCGATCTTGTGCTTGTGCAGGCAGATGGCCTTGACCAGGTCGACCTGGATCTCGTAGCCGGTGGCGATGCCGCGGATCAGGTCCTTGCCCGACGCCCCGGTGTGCTGGGCGACGGCCAGGATCGGCGGGATGTTGTCACCCGGGTGGGAGTACTCCGCGGCCAAGAACGTGTCGTGGTAATCGAGTTCGCGCACTGCCACGCCGTTGGCCCAGGCTGCCCACTCGGGGGAGACCTTCTCCGAGATGCCGAAGACCGAGGCGCCTTCGCCTCCGGTGGATGGGGCGTGGCTCAGTGCCTGGGCACGAGCTGCGATGATCGGGCCGCGGTTCAGCGAGGCGATGGCCACCGAGGCGTTGTCGATGACGCGGTTGATGATCATTTCGGTGACCTCGGCGCTGACCTCGACCGGATCTGCAGCAACGGCGGCGATCTTGTGGGCTAGCTGATCCTCGCGGGGAAGATTCTCTTCACTTCGGTAAACACGTACTGGGTGATTGATCATTTAGGTGTCCTCTCTGGAACCGGCATGGTTTTTGATGTGTTCAAGGCTGTGGTGCAGGTGTAGCTGCGTGGCCGCCGCTGCGACATCGGGATTTCGGGCGGCGATGGCCGCGGCGATGGAGGCATGTTCGATGGCCGAGGTGGCCAGTCGTTCGGGGTCATCCTGCGCGAGGCGCCGGATGCGGGCCAGGTGCACCCGTAAGGATCGCAGTGCCTGCTCGATGTAGGGATTGGCCACCGCCGCATCGATGCTTCGATCGAGTTCGCCAGCTAATTGGAAGAAGGACTCGCGGGTTTCGATCGTGGCGGAGCGACCCGCCTCGAGGAATCGGGCGCTGAGCGCGGCAAAGACTGCCGGATCGGCAGTCTTTGCCGCGATGCGCGCCGATTCGATCTCCAGCGCACGGCGGAGGGCGAAGAGATTGTCAACGTGTTCAAGTGAAACATCCGAGACCATGGCACCGCGGCCGCGCTCCTGGATGGCCAAACCATCGGCCACCAATCGAGCCAGTGCTTCGCGTAGTGGAGTGCGTGAGACGCCGAGGCGTTCCGCCTGTTCCACTTCGCCAAGCATGGCACCGGGACGCAGTCGCCATTCGACGATGTCGGTTCTTAATGCCTCGTAGGCCTTATCACTTGCCCTCATGCCATCAATTGTATACAGAAATCTCTTGAAGTCACGTCTCGTGCCCATTTTTTTCCCAAATATTCCATCTATGTATACAAAGACCTTGAAATTACGTGTGCTGCGTCATAGGCTCTTAGGCACCAGAACACCCCGAGACATGAATGGATGGACGGTTCGCATGGCACCGACCTACGCGCAAAGATTTGCCGAAGCCACCAGCGACCCCGCAGCCTTCTGGCTCAAGGCTGCCGAGGATATTGAATGGGCGATCAAGCCCAGCACCGCTCTTGATGAGAGTCGGGCCCCGATCTACGCCTGGTTCCCGGATGGCACCCTTAATGTTTGCCACAATGCCCTTGACCGCCACGTCGCGGCCGGCCGCGGCGAGAGCACCGCACTGATTTATGATTCCGCTGTCCTGAATATCCAGGAGCGATACAGCTACAACCAGCTGCTGGCCAAGGTCGAGCTGTTCGCCGGTGTCCTGCGTGATGCGGGAATCGGGGTGGGAGACAGGGTGCTGATTTACCTGCCGATGATCCCGCAGGCACATATTGCGATGCTGGCCTGCGCCCGCATCGGAGCGGTGCACACCGTGGTCTTCGGCGGCTTCGCCCCCAAGGAATTGGCCTCACGCATCGATGACGCAGCTCCAATCGCCATCCTCACCGCAACCGGCGGCATCGAGCCCTCCCGACGCATCGAATACCTTCCCGCCGTGGACGAAGCGATCATTCTGGCCAGCCACAAGGTGCCCACCGTCATCGTTACCCACCGCGACGGTTTCGCCCACGAGCTCTCCGAATACGGAAGCCCCGAGACCACCTGGCAAGACTGGGATGAGTTGGCGGCCGTGGCCACACCCGTGGCCGCCGTCCCCGTCCCCGCCACCCACCCGCTCTACATCCTCTACACCTCCGGCACCACCGGGGCACCGAAGGGTGTGGTGCGCGACTCCGGAGGCTACGCCGTGGCCATGGATTACTCCATGACCAACATCTACGGCGTGGGCCCCGGCTCCACCATGCTCACGGCCTCGGACGTCGGCTGGGTGGTTGGACACTCCTACATCGTCTACGGGCCACTGATTGCCGGGGCCACCACGGTGCTCTACGAAGGCAAACCCGTGGGAACCCCCGACGCCGGAGCCTTCTGGCGACTGATTCAGGATCATCAGGTGGACACCTTCTTCACCGCACCCACCGCGCTACGCGCCATCCGCAAGGCCGACCCGGAAGCAGAACTCTTAGAGGGCTATGACATCTCCAGCCTGAAGAACTTCTTCGTGGCGGGGGAGCGACTGGACCCGGACACCTACCACTGGGCCGGAGCCAAGCTGGGTGTGCCGGTGGTGGATAACTGGTGGCAGACCGAGACCGGCTGGCCGATCGCCTCCAGTCCCGTGGGCATCGAGAACATGATCCTGAAGGCCGGATCACCCTCCGTTCCGGTCCCCGGCTACGACGTGCGGATCCTTGATGGGTTGGGTGAGGAGGTTTCCGCGGGGGAAGAAGGCAACATCGCCATCAAGCTGCCACTGCCCCCGGGCACACTCGCCACGCTCTGGGGCAACGACCAGCGCTTCATCGAGACCTACCTGCAGCATTTCCCCGGCCATTACGCCACGGGGGACTCGGGCTACCTTGATGAGGACGGCTACCTCTTTGTGATGGGTCGGACCGACGATGTCATCAACGTCTCCGGGCACCGACTCTCCACCGGTGCCATGGAGCAGGTCCTAGGCTCTCATCAGGCCGTGGCCGAATGCGCCGTCATTGGGGTTGCCGATGAACTCAAGGGCCAGCGGCCCAGCGGCTACGTGGTGCTCAAGAGCGGGGTGCAGATCTCCGAGGAGGTGCTGGCCAAGGAGCTCGTTTCCATGGTGCGGGCACACATCGGCCCGGTCGCCGACTTCCGCGAGGTGCGCATCGTGGCCGCGCTACCCAAGACCCGATCGGGGAAAATTCTGCGCAAGACCATGCGCCAGATTGCCGACGGCAAACCCTACACGGTGCCCTCCACCATCGAGGACCCCAACGTGATTGAGGAACTGCTGCCGTTCTTGCGCCCCACGGGCTAAATAAGCGCAGAGTCATTGACGTGCCCTTAGCTCCGCGGCCAGGAGTATTCGTATTCCGGACGGCCTCGCGTCCCATGACGCGGGGCCTTGGTCACCGCCTTGGTCTCGGCCAGATGTTCGAGGTAGCGCCGAGCAGTCACCCGGGAGAGATCCAAGAGCTCGGAGACCTCAGTGGCGGAGAGCGGCGCGCTCGCCGTGCGCAGGGTTTCGATGATGGAACCCAGTGTCTCGGTGATCAGCCCCTTGGGTAGCGGTGCGGGGCCCACCGAGCGCAGGGCGGCAAACGCATTATCGATCGACTCCTGCGAGGCCGAGCTGCCAGCGGTGCGCAGGTTGAGCCGAAAGTTGCGGTAGTTTTCCAGCTTCTCGGAAAACGCCGCGAAGCCGAAGGGCTTGATCAGGTATTGGGTGACGCCGGCGGAGATGGCGGTACGCACCACATTCAGATCCCTGATCGCGGTGATAGCGATGATGTCCACGGTATTGCCGCGCCCTCGCACACGCCGCGCGACGTCCAGCCCGTGCAAATCAGGCAGGTTCATATCCAGCAGCACCAGATCGATGGGGGTGCCGGCCTCCTGCGCGGCATCAAGCGCGGCAAAAGCCTCCTGGCCGTTGTGGGCGATGCCCTGCACCATGAAGCCGTCGATGCGGGTGACAAACTTTGCGTGCGCGGCCGCGGTGGTGGTTTCGTCGTCAACGACGAGAACGCGTAGGTCTCTGTGCTGATCCATGGTCCGGGGTTTCCTCGGGGGGTTGGTGTGTGGCTTGGTGTATGGCGGGGGACGGGTACTGCGGTGCGGTTCAGGGACGCAACGAGGGCCCGGGTCTCAGCGGTAGCGTCACGGTGAATATGGCCCCGGCATCATTATCCACTTCCAGCGAACCACCTAGCCGGGCGACGGCCTGGCGCACCAGCGCCAGTCCCAGCCCACGCGAACCGCTGCCCGGGGTCATCGGCTTGGAGGAAACACCAAGACGGAAGAATTCATCGAGCAAATCTGGATCCACTCCGGGACCGGAATCGGCGACCGAGACCACCACCGATTCCTCATCGGCGGCAAAATCGGCCCAGACGCGGCGTTGCTCGGAGCCGGCGGCGGCATCAAACGCGTTATCCAGCAGATTCCCGGTGATCGTCACCAAATCCCGAGCATCAAGGGCCCCGGCCGGCAGATGCCCGGAGGCACTCATGGTCAGGGTAATGCCGCGCTCGTGGGCCTGGGCCGCCTTGCCCACCAACAACGAGGTCAGGTACGGCTCATCAACCGCCTGCACAAACTCATCGGTGAGTCGCTGGGATTCCTGCCGGTCGGTCACGGCAAACTCCAACGCCTCACGTTCACGGCCCAGCTCGATGAGTGTCGCCACGGTGTGCAGCCGGTTGGCATGCTCGTGGGTCGCGGCGCGTAAGGCCTCGGTGAGCGTGCGCATTGATTCCAATTGCCCGGTCAGCGCCTGAACCTCGGTGTGATCGCGCAGCGTGGCTACGGTGCCCAGAGTGGATTCCACCTGCTTGCGGCGCAGCGTCCAGCGCACCCGCGCGCCGGGGTCGGAATCGGGTTGTTCGGCGTTCTGCTGGGAGATGACCAGCACCCGGTCCCGGGTCAGATGGATTTCATCCGTTGCGCGCCGGCCGGAGGAGAAGAGTTCGGCGACGGTTTCCGGCAGCCCCACCTTGTCCACCGGCAGCGGGCGCAACGAACCGGCAGGGGGCAGGCCCAGCAGTCCGGCGGCCTGGTCGTTGTACAGCACCAGTCGACCCTTGGCATCAACGAGGACCAGGCCCTCGCGCAGCGAATGCAGGGCGGAAAAGTAGTAGGCATAGAGCCGGCGCAACTCCTCCGGGCCGTAACCCAGGGTGGCGCGGTGTAGATAGCGGCTCAGCGCATAGGTAAAGATGCCACCGAGTCCCACCGCCAGCAGGCCCACCAGCAGCGTTGCCGGGATGAGCGCGGCCTGGGTGAGGCTCAGGGACTGGAGCGTGACGCCGACGGCCACCATCGCGATGACCGTGCCGTGCTCATCGCGGATGGGGGTGATGGCACGCACCGAGGGGCCCAGGGTGCCGGGATAGTCCTCCACCTGAGGAATCCCGGTCAGGGCTTGATCGACGCTACCGACGTATTCGCGTCCGATCTCACCGGGGGTGGGATGGGTATACCGCGTGCGGTCGGTGTCCATGATGGTCACAAAATCCACCGAGGCGTGATCCAAGATTTGTCTGGCAAAGGGTTGTAGCGTCGCCGAGGGGTCCTGCCGCTGCACCGCTTGGATCACAAAAGGATCGTGCGAGAGGGTTTCGGCGACCGAGAGCACACGCTTGGCGGCGAATTCGTGGGCCTGGGCCCGAGCGTTGAGATAGCCTGCCGCGCTGACCATGGAGACCACCAGCGCCACCAAGGCCAGCTGCGCGACAAAGATACGGGTGGCCAATGAGTAGCCACCACGCTCGGAGCGCGCCGTGACGGCGGGTGTGACAAAGGGTGGCATGGAGCGGTGCTCATCCTGATTCTCTCGCGGGTTAACTGCGCCGCATGACCCGAAATCGTAGCTGTTGGGGCCCGACACGCCCCTTAACGGTGGCACGGCGCAAGCGTCACCATGACCATTATGAACACAAGAGAGATCTGGATCACGCTGGGCCGCACCATGGAGGAAGAGAAAAGGCACAACCTCGTGCCGACCCGCAGCATCACTCGCATGAAGGAGACACCATGGCAACGACGCCAGAGTCGGCAGGAGTCCTAGATACGGACCCGAACGGTAGCGCGGAAACTCCGGTCAAAAAAGACCGGACCCACTGGCTCTACATCATGGTGATTGTTGCCGTGGTCGCTGGCGCCACCATTGGTCTGGTGGCCCCGGAGCTCGGCAAGGCGCTGAAGCCGCTGGGCACCGGATTCGTCGCGCTGATTAAGATGATCATCGCACCGGTCATCTTCTGCACCATCGTGTTGGGCATCGGATCGATTGCCAAGGCCGCCACGGTGGGCAAGGTCGGCGGACTGGCGCTGCTCTACTTCATCACCATGTCCACCTTCGCCCTGGCCATCGGCCTGTTTGTCGGAAACCTGATCCACCCGGGAGCCGGCCTGAAACTGGAGAAGTACGAAGGCGCAGCGGGCGGGGCCGAAAACGCCACCGTCAAGTTCCTGCTGGAGCTGATCCCGGGCGACATCCCGGTGCTCCCGACCCTGGTTCTGGCCCTCTTTGTTGGTTTTGCGCTGCAGTCCATGGGCAAGAGCGGCCAACCGGTACTCGGCGCCATCAAGCACATCCAGGCAGTGGTCTTCCGCCTGATGATGATGATCATGTGGATCGCCCCGATCGGTGCCTTCGGTGCCATCGCCGCCGTGGTTGGTGCCACCGGTTGGGCAGCCATCGGCTCCATGGCCATCCTCATGGGTGCCTTCTACGCGACCTGCGCCCTGTTCATCATCGTGATCCTCGGCTCGCTGCTGCGCTCCGTCACCGGCCTGAACATCTTCGCCCTGATGAAGTACCTGGCCCGCGAATACCTGCTGATCTTCTCCACTTCCTCCTCCGAATCGGCACTGCCGCGCTTGATTGCGAAGATGGAGCACGCCGGAGTCTCCAAGCCGGTGGTGGGCATCACCGTTCCCACCGGTTACTCCTTCAACCTCGATGGCACCGCCATCTACCTGACCATGAGCGCCTTGTTCGTCTCCACCGCCATGGGCATGCCGATGAACATCGGCGAGCAGATCTCCCTGCTGGTCTTCATGATCATCGCTTCCAAGGGCGCAGCGGGCGTCACCGGCGCCGGTCTGGCCACCCTGGCCGCTGGCCTGCAGTCGCACCGCCCGGAGCTCCTCGATGGCATGGGCGTGATCGTGGGCATCGACAAGTTCATGTCCGAGGCTCGCGCACTGACCAACTTCACCGGCAACGCCGTGGCCACCTTGTTGATTGGTAAGTGGACCAAGGAAATCGATATGGAGCAGGCCCGCGAGGTACTCGCCGGCAACCGCCCGTTCGACGAACTGTCGCTGACCGCCAACGAACACTAGTCACAGCGTTTTCTGGCCGTTGTCCTCGCGAAAATGAGGACAACGGCCAGTGATGTTTAACCGCACCGGCGAGAGACACTGTTCCCGCACCGCTCCCGGAGCCCCTCGGGGCAGGCCCAATAGCTTAAACGTTGGACTTCAACTTCAAGGTAAAGGCTCGCCGTCAGCCGGGAGCGATGGGACAAAGCGCGCTCCAAAACCTATACCCTTGAATCAAGTAGTCAACCAGATCGCACAACGAACGGAAGCGTGGTTCATACCGTGAGCGAGGAACAGGGCAGCAAGTCGCGAAGTGCGGGTCTGCTCAAGGAACCCACCCCTTTGGGCCCCACCGGACGCCCGATGACAATTTTTCCCGAGCCTGCACCGTTGGAGTCCCACGGTCCGGCTCGCGTCATCGCCATGGTCAACCAAAAGGGTGGGGTCGGCAAAACGACCTCCACCATCAATCTGGCAGCGGCCCTGGCCGAATACGGCCGCAAGGTCCTGCTGGTCGATTTTGATCCGCAGGGTGCGCTCTCGGCAGGTTTTGGCACCAACCCCCACGAACTAGACGTCACCGTCTACAACGTGTTGATGGACCGCAAAACCGACATCCTTGACGCGATCATCACCACCGAGGTGGAAAACGTTGACCTGTTGCCGGCCAACATTGACCTCTCCGCCGCCGAGGTGCAGCTGGTCAACGAGGTAGCCCGCGAACAGGTTCTGGAACGTGCCCTGCGTTCGGTCACCGATGATTACGACATCGTCCTGATCGACTGCCAGCCCTCCCTGGGCCTGCTCACCGTCAACGCGCTGACCGCCGCCCACGGCGTCATCATCCCGCTGACCGCAGAGTTCTTTGCGCTGCGCGCGGTGGCCCTGCTGGTGGAGACCATCGAGAAGGTGCAGGACCGGTTGAACCCGGCCCTGTCCATCGATGGCGTGCTGGCCACCATGTATGACCCGCGCACGTTGCACGGCCGCGAAGTGGTCGGACGCCTGGTGGAAGCCTTCGGGGACACCGTCTTTGAGACCGTCATCCGCCGCACCATCAAGTTCGCCGATGCCAACGTCGCCGCCGAGCCGATCACCACCTATGCCGCCAATCACCCCGGAGCCGAGGCCTATCGCCAGCTCGCGCGGGAACTGATCTCCCGCGGTGGCGCCCCGTAATGACGGCACCCGCCGCCGAGAACACCGCCACCTGCAGCACCGTCCCCGACGATGCGGCAGGTGGCTTTCGGGTTTCGCTGCAAAACTTTTCCGGCCCCTTTGACCTGTTGCTCTCGCTCATTGCCAAGCGTGAAATGGACATCACGCAGATCGCCATGGCCGAGGTGACCGACGAATTCATCGTCTACCTCAAGGTGCTCCAACAAAGCGATGGCACAAAGTCGCTGGATGAAACCACCGAGTTTCTGGTCATCGCCTCCACGCTGCTGGAACTCAAGGCCGCCCGGCTGCTGCCGCACCACGAGGCGGAGACCGAAGAAGATATGGCGCTGCTCGAGGCCCGCGACCTACTCTTCGCCAGGCTCCTGCAGTACAAGGCCTTTAAGCACGCGGCCGGATGGATCTCCGGGACACTCTTTGAGGAATCAACCAGCTTCCCGCGCCAGGTGGGCCTGGAGGCGCACTTCGCCGCGCTGCTGCCCGAACTCATCTTTTCCACCACTCCCGACCAGCTGGCCCGGCTGGCCCTCGGGGCCCTGACACCTAAGACGCCCGCGCCCACCGAGGTGGGCATCGAGCACCTGCACGGTGGCAACGTCTCGGTCCGCGAACAAGCAGCCATTATCACCGCATTGCTGAAGGAACACGGCACACTCGACTTCACCGCGCTGGTGGCCAACGCCGCCAACCACTTGGAAGTCGTGGCCCGCTTCCTCGCGCTGCTGGAAATGTACCGCGAAAAGGTCATCGCCTTCTCCCAGGATGCGCCGCTGGATGCGCTGAATGTGCGCTGGCTGAATCCCGAGCAGGGGTGGGATCCTGACGCCCTGCACGAGGAATATGGCCCCGCACCCCACGAATCAACCGAGACATCCGCCACGCCGAGTGCCGGCGCACAGGAAGAAGCATCATGAGCCAAGGCGTCAATGCAGCACCGTCCCCGAACCCCGCACAGGGTCCCGCAGCCGTTGATTTGCTGCCCGGGGGACTGGATGCCGGCATCGAGGCGGTGCTGATGGTGATCGATGAGCCGATTGGTGCCCCGGCGCTGGCCGAGGTACTGGAGGTGGGTGAGGAACGCGTCACAGCGGCCCTGCTAAGGCTGCGGGCACAGTATGATGGTGGGGATACACCACGCGGTTTTGAGCTGCGTGAATTGGCCGGCGGCTGGCGCATCTTCTCGCGACGTGATTTTGCTCCCTTCGTTTCACGTTTCGTCATCGACGGTCAAACGGCAAGACTTACCCAGGCTGCGCTGGAAACTTTGGCAGTGATCGCTTACCGGCAACCGGTCTCCCGCGGAAGGATCGCGGCGATTCGCGGGGTCAACGTCGATTCGGTGGTGCGCACCTTACTCACGCGCGGGCTGATCCACGAAGCACCCGACGACGGTGAAAGTGGTGCCACGTTGTATCAGACGACCTCATACTTTCTGGAAAGATTGGGATTGGGCAGTATTTCCGAGCTGCCCAGGCTCTCCCCGCATCTTCCCGGAGTGGGTGACATTGACGACTACGACGTTGATTCGCCCTGGAAATCGGCGAACCACGAAACAACATAAGGACAGATCATGAACCAGGGATCCCGCCCAAGCCGCGGCAACCAGCGCCCACAAGGCTCCGGCTCCGGCAACGGCCGCGGCCGCGGAGCAACCGGTGCTGGACGTTCCAACGACAATCCACGCAGCTCCAGCCCACGCTCGAGCTCCGATCGCAGCTCCAACCCACGAACGGGTGCGGAGCGCGGCACCGAGTCCTCGGCAGGTTCATGGTCAAAGGCCCATGGCGGACCCAAGCAGGGCAAGAAGTCCGGCGCCCCGGCCAAGAAGTACGGCGGACCCAAGGCCTTCGGCAAGGAGCGCTTCGGCCAGAACCTTGGCCCGGTGACCTCCGAGCGCACCCGCCCGACCCAGCGTGCCCAGGCGGCTGCGGCACATTCGGATCTTGAGGGTGTGCGCCTGCAGAAGGTCATGGCCAACGCCGGTGTGGCTTCCCGCCGTGTCTGCGAAGAAATGATCGCCAACGGCCGCGTTGAGGTCAACGGCGTGCTCATCACCGAGCCCGGCGTCCGCATCGACCCGGAGCACGACAGCGTGCACGTGGACGGCATGCGTCTGCAGCTGAACGCCGACTTGAAGTACTTCGTCTTCAACAAGCCGCGCAACGTCGTCTCCACCATGGAGGATCCGGAGGGCCGCAAGTGCATCTCCGACTTCATGCGCAAGAAGGGCCAGGAGCGCCTCTTCCACGTTGGACGTCTTGACTTCGCCACCGAGGGCCTGCTGTTGCTGACCAACGATGGCGAAGCAGCCAACCGTCTGGCACACCCCTCCTTCGAGGTCCCCAAGACCTACCTGGTGCAGGTCCGTGGCCCGATGGCCAACGGCATCGGTGCCACGATGAAAAAGGGCATCAAGCTCGAAGACGGCTGGCAGTCGGTTGACTCCTTCAAGCTGGTCGACTCCACCCCGGGCCACGTGCTCGTGGAGGTCGTCCTGCACTCGGGCCGTAACCGCATCGTGCGTCGCCTCTTCGAAGAGGTCGGACACCCGGTGACCCGCCTGGTGCGCGTCCAGGTTGGACCGATCCGCCTGGGAGATCAGAAGCAGGGCACCATCCGCCCCCTGGGTAACCAGGAAGTCGGACACCTGCTGGCAATGGTGGGGATGTAACCACATGCCCACCACCCACCTGGCCGGGCCCATCCTGGTCATCGGTACCGGGTTGCTGGGCACCAGCGTCGGACTGGGGCTGAGTCAACGCGGACTATCCGTTCGCCTTGTTGACCCCTCGCCCAGCGCGCAGGTGGTTGCCCAGGACATCGGCGCCGGCACCATCCATGTTCCGGGGGCACCGCTTGCCCCGGAACTGGTGGTGGTGGGTGCACCGCCCGACGTCACGGCCCAGGTCGTGGTGCAGGCGTTGCTGGATTACCCGATGTCCACCGTGGTGGATATCGCTTCCGTTAAGGGCTCGATCCTCAACGGTGTGCGTAATGATCCGCGGATCACCGCCGAACACCTGAGCCGTTATGTTGGCACGCACCCGATGTCCGGGCGCGAAAAATCCGGTCCGGCCGCGGCCCGTGGTGAGCTCTTCACCTCGATGCCGTGGGTGATTTGCGCGCACGAGGATTCTCGGGGAGACGCGGTGAAAACCGCCGAGGCGCTGGCCATCGACTTGGGTGCCACCGTCTCACGAATGAGCGCGGGGGACCACGATGAGGCGGTCGCGCTGATTTCGCACTTCCCGCAGGTGGCCTCGTCGCTCATCGCCTCACGGTTGCTAAACGCACCGGGTCATTCCCTCGCGTTGGCCGGTAACGGATTGCGCGACACCACCCGGATCGCGGCGAGTGATCCGAAGTTGTGGATTCAGATCTTGAGCCACAACGCCGACGCGTTGCTCCCGATCCTGCGCGGAATGCGTGAGGATCTGGATCGACTGGTGCACACGCTCAGCGCACCGAGTGCGCCAGGTGCCCTGCTGGACCTCGCCCAATTGATGGGGGAGGGCAACGCCGGTCAGGGCCGGATCCCGGGCAAACACGGCGCCCCGCCGCAGGCCTTTGCCCTGGTCACCATCGTGGTCAAGGACAAACCCGGGCAGGTAGCCCGGCTGCTGGCGGACATTGGCGAGGCCGGCATCAACGTCGAGGATCTGCGGATGGAACACTCCGCCGGTCACCAGGTCGGACTGGTTGATATCTCCGTCATCCCCGGACGTCGGGAAGAATTGATCACAGTGCTCAGTGCACTTGGATGGAAGGTTGCGCAGTAATGCAGAAACTC
Source organism: Paeniglutamicibacter sp. Y32M11 (assembly GCF_019285735.1). Lineage (GTDB taxonomy): Bacteria > Actinomycetota > Actinomycetes > Actinomycetales > Micrococcaceae > Paeniglutamicibacter. The sequence continues at coordinate 1,395,747 of NZ_CP079107.1, forward strand.
ACGGTCGCCATTGACGGCCCCTCGGGCAGCGGCAAATCATCGGTCTCCAAGGAGGCAGCACGCCGCCTGGGTGCTGCCTACCTTGATACCGGTGCCATGTACCGCGCCGTCACCTGGCATGCGCTGGATGCCGGCACCGACCTCAGTGATGCCGCCGCCGTTGAAGCGGCCGTGAAGGCCGCAGATCTGTTCATCTCCACCGACCCGGACCTTGAGCTCGTCACCATCCACGGCACCGACGTCACCCAGGCGATCAGAGAGCCCTTCGTCTCCGAGGCCGTCTCCGCGGTGGCCACCAACCTCGCGGCACGGGCAGAATTGGTGTCCCGGCAGCGGGCCATCATCAACGCCCACGAACGCATCGTGGCCGAGGGTCGGGACATCACCACGGTGGTAGCTCCCGATGCCAACGCCCGGATTTTGCTCACTGCCTCGGAGGAGGCACGGTTGCGCCGCCGCGGACTTCAGCTCGGTGGCACCCAGTCGGCCGAAGCGCTCGAGGCTCAGGTCTTGGCCCGCGATGCCAAGGATTCAACCGTCGTGAACTTCACGGTGGCCGCCGATGGTGTTGCTACGGTGGACTCCTCGGATCTGGATTTTGAACAAACCGTCACGGCAGTACTTTCGGCCATTTCGGCGCAGGATAAATAACTTCACACCCCGGTCCGCAGCGTGCGGATCATCACCCCCGGTCTCGGTGCACAGCGAAAGCTGCGCACCGAGACCGGGTACATGCTTGAATTGATACCGGCTTCCGCGATTGGTGGAGGCACGCAACGCAAAGGAACCACACCATGAGTGAGAGCCTGCTTCCGGACGGCGGCGAAGAGTACGTCCCGTTCAACGAGGACCACATCGCCGAACGCCTGGCCGAAATCAGCGACGAGGATGCCGACGCACGCGCCACAGCGCTGCTCGCCGGCCTCGACGACTACGACCTTGACCCGGAGGACGCCGAACTGCTGGCGCGTCTGGGCGAGGACTACGACGACGATGCCGACGAGATCATCCCGCCGGTACTGGCCATCATCGGTCGACCCAACGTGGGTAAGTCCACGCTGGTCAACCGCATCTTGGGCCGCCGCGAGGCAGTGGTTGAAGACGTCCCGGGTGTCACCCGTGACCGCGTGTCCTACCAGGCCGAATGGGCCGGACGGAACTTCACCGTGGTTGACACCGGTGGCTGGGAGCACGATGCCAAGGGCATCCACGCCCGCGTCGCCGAACAGGCTGAGATCGCCGCCGACTTGGCCGATGTCATCCTCTTCGTGGTTGACTCGCGAGTTGGCGCTACCGCCACCGACGAGGCAGTCGTGAAGATGCTGCGCCGGAAGAAGAAGCCGGTCTTGTTGGTCGCCAACAAGGTTGATGACCAGAACCAGGAAGCCGATTCGGCATTCCTCTGGGGCCTGGGCTTCGGTCAGCCATGGCCGGTGTCGGCCCTGCACGGCCGCGGCGCGGCGGACCTCTTGGACGAAGTTGTCTCCAAGCTGCCTACCCACTCCGCCTTCGGTGGCATCATCCCGCGTGGTGGCCCGCGCCGCATCGCACTGATCGGCCGCCCGAACGTGGGCAAGTCATCGCTGCTGAACAAGATGGCCGGTTCCGAGCGCGTGGTTGTTGATACCCTCGCCGGCACCACCCGCGACCCGGTTGATGAGCTCGTGGTCTTGGGCGATGAGGTCTGGCGCTTTGTGGACACCGCCGGCATCCGCCGCCGTCAGCACATGGCTCAGGGCTCCGACTACTACGCTTCGCTGCGTACCCAGGCCGCCCTGGAAAAGGCCGAGGTTGCCGTTGTGCTGCTGGCCGTTGATGAGGTGCTCTCGGAGCAGGATGTTCGCATCTTGCAGATGACCATCGATTCGGGCCGCGCCTTGGTTCTCGCCTTCAACAAGTGGGACCTGATGGACGATGACCGTCGTCGCTACCTGGAGCGTGAGATCGAAACCGATCTGGCGCACGTGGAGTGGGCACCACGCGTGAACATCTCGGCGCTGACCGGTTGGCACAAGGACAAGCTCGTACCTGCCCTGCACACGGCCCTAGAGTCCTGGGACAAGCGCATCTCCACCGGCAAGCTCAATACCTTCCTGGGTGAGCTTGTGGGCGCGCACCCGCACCCGTTGCGCGGTGGCAAGCAGCCCCGTATCCTCTTTGGTACCCAGGTGTCCTCGCGACCACCTCGCTTTGTGCTCTTCACCACGGGTTTCTTGGATCCCGGGTACCGCCGCTTCATTACTCGCCGCCTGCGCGAGACCTTCGGCTTCGAAGGAACCCCCATCGAAGTAGCGATGCGCGTGCGCGAAAAGCGTCAGCGTTCAAAGTAACCCAAAAAGTATAGTAGGGTTATCTAGGAGCTTTTCGCAGACGGCACCTTCATGCAAATGAGGGAGAACGGCTGCGAAAGCAACCGGGCTATGGCGCAGCTTGGTAGCGCGCCTGACTGGGGGTCAGGAGGCCGTGGGTTCGAATCCCGCTAGCCCGACCGGTTAAAACCCCGGTGATTCAACGAAGTAGCGTTGAATCACCGGGGTTTTTCCTTTGTCTGGCCGCGTTCCCCACTTCCGCGTACTTCCGCGGTTTTCTTAAAGTCTGCCGGGACTCATAGCCAGTGAATTGCCCACGGGTTTCTTGCCGCGCGTGCTCGCGGCAGCAAAGCCTCCCGCTGCGCATGATCCGCCCTTTTCAAGGCTGCGAACTCTGGCAGCTTGATCCCTAGCACGGTGTGTTGGGCTTCCTCCTTGCACTGATCCTGCGGGCCACGCGCAACCTTGCGAGCAAAAGAGCTGCCGCCGGGGGAGTCATCGTAAAAAATAAGGCCGCCGCCCGGCCCCAATCTCGAAGAGATAACGGGCGGGGCGACGGCCAGTGGAATCTAGCGTGGGAATCGGATGTCATCTCATCCCCGGCTGCTATCTACTGAGTTGAGCCGATCGGTCAGGTCTGCTGCTGCGGCGAACGAACCGCCAACGGTGAACTAGCGGGAGGATCCTGGGTTCTCGGGATTTAGCACGGTGGGCTCGGGGCGCTGTTCTGCGTCCAGCAGAGCGCTTCGTTGGGCCTCGCGGGCCACCTGCGCCTGCTTGTCGCTTTCTGCCGCTCTGGCAGCGGCCTGAGACTTCATTTCCGTTTTCAGGCTTTTCATCTTCTTGCCCCGCGCGCGCCAGAGGTGCCAGAAGGCGGCGATACCCACGAACAGAATCAGGGCAGCAGCGGCACCACCCATCGTCCAGGACGGGAACCAGGTCGCACTGATATCGATCATGGACCTAGCCTTGGCCGCGGCTCCGGAAGAGTTGGCATAGATACTCAGGGTCAGCAGGTTGGGGATGGCCACAATGATGGCCAACACCACGATGACGGCCTTCCACGGCCAGGACACCTTTTTGTAGCGTGCTTGCCAAGCGATCAGCAGCGGAACGAAGGTGAAGACGAAACCGTAGGTAAGGCCCAGGATGATTCCGCTGGTGACGGATCCCTGTGTTTGGTTGCTGACTCGGGTGGCCCACCACACGGGGAGGAAAAGAAGCACCACGAGATAGACAATGGCCAGAATGATGATGGCGGCAACACCCAAGCCAATGCGCAGGCCCCAACGGGGTGAGGAATCCTCACGTTGAGTGTCGGCCGATGAGGACGGGACGGAGTTCTGTGATGCAGACATGTGTGCATCTTCCCATGCCGAGGGCGCAACTGTGGAGATTGAGTACCTCGATATTCAAGAAAACTCCTCGGCGACTAGTAGGCTAATCTGGAGAGTAGGATGCTCAACACTCATTGGGGTTGAACATTGCCAAACGTGAAGTATGAAAAGAATTTTTGGAGGACCGGAAATGGCTGAAGCTCAGGTGCCCAAGCAGGGGCACGAAGCATCAACCGAGACCACAGGCATTGCATTGCCGCCGGTGACGGCGGAGACTGTGGTCTTTTATGGCTTGAGCGCCGAGGAGCGCTCCGCCGTTTCTGCGTTGCCTCACGGTTCGGCCTTGTTGATCGCTCACTCTGGACCTAACCAAGGTGCACGCTTCCTGCTGGATCAGGATGTGACCCAAGCCGGACGACACCCAGACGCAGCAGTCTTCCTCGACGACGTCACCGTCTCCCGTAAGCATGCGCAGTTCCTTCGCAACGCCGAGGGCTTCAGCGTCGTCGATAGCGGTTCATTGAACGGGACCTACGTTAATAACGATCGAGTGGATTCGGTGCGTTTGACCAATGGCGCGGAGGTGCGCATCGGAAAGTTCCGGCTCACCTTCTACATCTCGCTGCCCAACAACCCGGCCACCGCCCGCGACTAAGCAGACCCAGCTAGTGATTCAGGCAGCCCGAAACCCGCGACTGGCAGTAGTAGCCGGCGATTCTCAGCGCGCCGTAGCGCTTAATATCGGCGAGGTCCTCTCTGAGCTACATGAGGAGTTCGCGCAGGTCACCGCCTCGAAGATTCGCTTCCTCGAGGAAAAGGGACTGCTCACACCACAGCGGACATCGGCCGGGTATCGCAAATACCTGCCCGATGACGTTGGTCGATTGCGCTTCATTTTGGGTCTGCAACGAGACCAATACCTGCCGTTGAAGGTCATCAAGGACTACTTGGATGCCGTTGACCGGGGAGATCGCCCCGAGCAGCTGCCCGGCGGACACACCCTGGCCCCACGTAGCATCAGCGAGCAGATGACCCGGGACTTGGTGGCTCGCACCCGACCGGTCACTAAGGCCGAGTTGCAGGGTCTGTGTGGTGGCAGCATCGAATTAATTGAAGACCTAGTGGCCTTCGGCATGATTGTGCCGGAGAACGACCGATTTGATGAGCATGCACAAAAGATCGCTGTTGCCTCGGCGGCTCTGGCGGGTCATGGCATCGAACCACGGCATCTACGCGCCTTCCGGGCGGCGGCCGATCGCGAGGTAGGACTCGTTGAGGGGGTAGTTGCCCCGCAGCGTAGCCGCGGCGATATGGCCTCACGAGCGCGAGCAGCGGAAACCGCTCGGGAGATCAGCGACGCCTGCATGGCTCTGCACGGAGCGCTTGTTAATGGAGCCATCGCAAAAATGGACCACTAGTTGGGACCCGGTGACTGCCGATAGCAGTTGCCCCGAGTTAGGAGCGGAACCATGCACGAACTTGAAGTTGTGGGAGTACGCATCGAACTTCCCTCCAACCAGCCATTGGTCCTACTCAAGGAAATTCACTCGGCGCGACACCTTCCCATTTGGATCGGTGCGCCGGAAGCTTCGGCGATTGCTATGTTCCAGCAGGGCATTGTTCCGCCCCGCCCGCTGACTCATGATTTGATGATTTCCACCTTCCACGCCCTGGGTACCCCGTTGATCCGCGTCGAGATCATTTCGGTGCTAAACGCCGTTTTCACCGCCGAATTGGTGTTTGCCGACGATGTGCGGGTTGATGCCAGGTCCTCGGATGCCATTGCCCTGGCCTTGCGCGCGCAATGTCCCATTCTGTGTGATGACAAGGTGCTTGATGAAGCTTCGGTACTTGTTTCCGATGACGCAGAGGTTGCCGAGGGCGAAGAAGATCAGGTGCGCGAATTCCGTGAATTCCTCAACGAAGTTGAGCCAGAAGATTTTGATAAATAGGCGGCTGTGCGCGACACGCCTCAAGTTAAGCTTGAAGGTCTTTGACGCGGCCCCAATGTAGTCGTACCGTCGAAGCATAAGTTTACTAAGGTCTGCCCTTCTGCGGTTCTCGGTTTCACTCGCAAAGAAATCGTCCCACGCCCGGCAGGCCTCCTTCCCTCACGGGGATGCTTGAGCAAGGAGATTCCAATGAATCCCACGGACGACCAACGCGCAACGCCCCTTAGGCATGCCACCTCGCAGCACAATACCCAAGGACTTCTCTTCACCGAGGACCTTCCGGTGCTTGATGAGGACGCGGGCTACCGCGGTCCCATCGTGTGCAAGGCCGCGGGAATCACCTACCGCCAACTCGACTACTGGGCCCGAACCGGATTGGTTGAGCCAGCCGTGCGCGAGGCCAGCGGTTCCGGGACTCAGCGCCTCTACGGTTTCCGTGACATCTTGGTGCTCAAGGTCGTGAAGCGCCTGCTGGACACGGGCGTGTCCCTGCAACAGATCCGCAGCGCCGTGGAACACCTGCGTGAACGCGGTGTTGAAGATCTGGCCCAGATTACGCTGATGAGCGATGGCGCGTCGGTCTATGAATGCACCTCCGCGGATGAGGTCATCGACCTGGTGCAGGGCGGACAGGGCGTGTTTGGTATCGCCGTCGGCCGGGTCTGGCGCGAAGTTGAAGGATCCTTGTCGCAGCTGCCCAGTGAACGAGCCAGCGAAGAATTACCGCAGGACGAGTTGTCCCTGCGCCGGGCCGCGAAGCGCTCGGCCAGCTAGGTCCGTTGCCGCTCCAATCCTCGTCAATGAGATGGGCCGGGGTGTTACTCACGTCTACACGTGAGTAACACCCCGGCCCATTTCTTTAGGTTCGGTGATCGTCGATGGCCGATTGACGGACCGGGTGCAGGAAAGCATCGGGACGGCAAAGGACCGCTTCGCCGTGACTTGAAGATGCTTATCTCACGGCGAAGCGGTCTTGTGTGTACTGGGATGTAGCTACTTCTTGGGGGAGTCGGTGATGTTCCGCAGCAGCTCATCAAAGAGCCCTGCGGTCTTTTGCGCGGGGCGACCTGGCCACTGGTGCACCGAATAGGCGGCACCCTGGATCTGCTGCCAATCGGCAAACTCGGGCAACTCCGGGCTCAAGACCGAAGCACCGAACATGGAGCGCATCTCGGTCAGGCGGAAGCGGTGCTCATCGGAATCCTTGCGGACGCGGTTAGCGACAACATCGATGCGGCCAAGATCCGGTGCATATTCCTTGCGGAACATTTCTAGGGCGCGCTGGGTACGTTCGGTACCTGCCACGGAGAAGAGCGACGGCTCGGCAACCAGCATGATCCGATCACTCGCACTCCACGCCATTCGAGTCAACCCGTTCAGCGAAGGCGGGCAATCAACCAGCACCAGCGCGTAACCCGAGGTCTTAGAAAGTAACTGAGTGAGTCGACGCAGATCGCGAGCGCGTAAATCTGGGCGGTCGTAAATACCGGTGTAGGCATCGCCCACCGCTACATCCAATACCGGAACACGGGTCAGCGAACGCTTGGAGATGGCCTTGGCCTGCCATGAGCTGGAGACGATGTTGTCAGACAGATTCGCCTTACGCGCATTTTTCAGCATGCGCCCGATCGTCAACTTGCCCTCGGCTCGAACTCCCAGACCAGTGCTGGCATCGGCATGTGGATCAAGGTCGATAACGAGTGTGGGTATACCAGCGGCTAGGGCGGCCGAAGCAAGCCCCAATGTAACGGAGGTCTTGCCTACGCCACCTTTAAGGCTGCTAATGCTCACTACCTGCACGGAACTGACCACGCCCTTTTCTACTGTTAGTTGCTCGCGACTAAACGATTGGTTCCCTCAACATCATAATCGGGTTCCGGAGGCTTTGCCGACACCATCCAAAATGAGCGACTGACACCAGTGTTTCGTACCTCACGCAATCTTTTGCGGTGCGTGTGCGCGGTCACTGTAGGGTGTGACGTGGGGCGCCAGCGACTACTGCGGCCCCAACGTCGCAAACTCACGACCTGAGATATGCGTGCGTCATTCACCCCCCTTTTATCATTTCGCAGGAGCACCATGTTTACTAAGATCTTGGTAGCCAACCGCGGCGAGATCGCCATCCGCGCCTTCCGTGCCGGCTACGAGCTGGGCGCGAAGACCGTCGCCGTATACCCCTACGAGGATCGCAACTCGATCCACCGTCAAAAGTCTGATGAGGCGTACCGTATTGGCGAAGAAGGCCACCCGGTACGTGCCTACCTGGATGTGGACGAGGTCATCCGTGTGGCTAAGGAAGCCGGCGCGGATGCCATTTACCCGGGGTACGGATTCCTGTCGGAAAACCCTGATCTGGCCCGTGCTGCGGCCGAAGCAGGGATTAAGTTCATTGGCCCGGCCGCGGAGATCCTTGAGATGGCCGGTAACAAGGTCGAAGCCCTGCGCGCTGCCCGTGCGGCGGGAATCCCCGTGCTGCAGTCCTCGGAGCCGAGCTCCGATGTTGAGTACCTCACCGCCGAGGCCGACAAGATCGGCTTCCCGGTCTTTGTTAAGGCAGTCGCCGGCGGCGGCGGGCGAGGCATGCGCCGCGTGGATAGCCGCGATCAACTGGCCGAGTCACTCTCCGCGGCGATGCGCGAAGCAGCAAGCGCCTTTGGTGATGACACGATGTTCGTTGAACAGGCGGTGCTGCGTCCGCGTCACATCGAGGTCCAGATCCTGGCCGATGAGCATGGCAACGTCGTTCACCTCTTTGAGCGTGATTGCTCGCTGCAGCGCCGGCACCAGAAGGTCATCGAGATCGCTCCGGCACCGAACCTGGACGAGAAGATCCGCCAGGCTCTTTACTCCGATGCCGTGAAGTTCGCCAAGTCGCTGAAGTACCAGAATGCCGGAACCGTGGAGTTCCTGGTCGATACCGTGGGCGAGCGCGCCGGTCAGCACGTGTTCATCGAGATGAACCCGCGCATCCAGGTGGAGCACACCGTCACCGAAGAAATCACCGACGTTGACCTGGTGCAGGCGCAGATGCGGATTGCCGCCGGTGAAACGCTCGAAGAGCTGGGGATCCGCCAGGACGAGCTGCAGATCCGCGGCGTTGCCCTGCAGTCGCGTATCACCACCGAGGACCCGGCCAACGGCTTCCGCCCGGACGTCGGAACCATCACCGTGTACCGCTCGGCCGGCGGCTCCGGCGTGCGCTTGGACGGTGGCACCATCTACACCGGCGCCGAAGTCTCCCCGCACTTTGACTCGATGCTGGTCAAGCTCACCTGCCGTGGACGCGATTTCCCCACCGCGGTGGCTCGCGCCCGCCGTGCCCTGGCAGAATTCCGTGTTCGCGGTGTGACAACGAACATCCCGTTCCTGATGAACGTGCTTGATGACCCGACGTTCCTGGCCGGAGAGGCCGCCACCGACTTCATCGACGCGCACCCGGAACTGCTCGCCGGCAAGAAGTCACAGGACCGTGGCACCAAGGCGCTGGCGTTTTTGGCCGACGTGACGGTCAACCAGCCCAACGGTGAACGCATTGACGGCATCGATCCGCGCAAGAAGCTTCCCTCCTTCCCGGGAGATAAGGCGTCACAGCCCGAACGTAGCCCGTTTGATGGTCCCTCGGATCAGGTGCCGGCCGCCGGCTGGCGCCAGCGTCTGCTGGAACTTGGCCCGGAGGGCTTTGCCAAGGCGCTGCGTGACTCCACGGCCGTGGCAGTCACCGACACCACCTTCCGCGATGCGCACCAGTCGCTGCTGGCCACCCGCGTGCGAACCCGTGACCTGTTGGCCGCGGCACCCGCCTACGCTCACGTGATGCCGCAGCTGTTCTCCATGGAGGTCTGGGGAGGTGCGACCTACGATGTGTCGCTGCGCTTCCTGGGCGAGGATCCGTGGAAGCGACTGGCGCTCTTGCGTGCGGAACTGCCGAACATCCCGTTGCAGATGCTGCTGCGCGGACGCAACACCGTTGGCTACACCCCCTACCCGACGGAGGTCACCGACGCGTTTGTGAAGGAAGCCGCTGCCACCGGCATCGACATCTTCCGCATCTTTGACGCGCTGAACGACGTCTCACAGATGGCTCCGGCCATCAAGGCGGTACGCGATACGGGTACGGCCGTGGCCGAGGTGGCCCTGTGCTACACCGGTAACCTGCTGGATCCCAAGGAAGATCTGTACACGCTGGATTACTACCTGAATCTGGCACAACAGATTGTTGACGCCGGGGCACACATCCTGGCGATCAAGGACATGGCCGGGCTGCTGCGCCCGGCGGCGGCCACCAAACTGGTCACCGCCCTGCGCGAACGCTTTGACCTGCCGGTGCACCTGCACACCCACGACACCGCCGGTGGCCAGTCGGCCACGCTGATGGCAGCGATCAACGCTGGCGTCGACGCGGTGGATGTTGCCGCGGCCTCGATGTCCGGGACCACCTCCCAGCCATCGTCCTCGGCCCTGATTGCCGCGCTGGAGAACACCGAGCGCGACACCGGCATCTCCCTTGAGGCAGCCGCCTCGCTGGAACCGTACTGGGAATCGGTGCGCACGATGTACGCACCGTTTGAATCCGGGCTTGCCGCTCCGACCGGACGCGTCTACCGCCACGAAATCCCCGGAGGCCAGCTCTCCAACCTGCGCCAGCAGGCCATCGCGCTGGGCCTGGGGGAGCGCTTCGAGGCCATCGAAGACATGTACACCGCGGCCAACGCGATTCTGGGCCGACTGGTCAAGGTCACCCCGTCCTCCAAGGTGGTGGGCGATTTGGCCCTGCAGCTGGTGGGCATGGGTGTTGACCCGGTGGAGTTTGAAAAGAACCCGCAATCCTTCGACATTCCGGATTCGGTCATCCAGTTCCTCTCCGGGGAACTGGGCGATCCTCCGGGAGGCTGGCCCGAGCCGTTCCGCTCCAAGGCGTTGGAGGGGCGTGTGGTGCGTCCACACGTTGAGCAATTGCTGGCCGAAGACTCCGCGGCACTGAACGCGGATTCCGAGACTCGTCGCGCCACGCTGAACCGCCTGCTCTTTGCCGGCCCGACGCGTGACTACAACACGATGGTTGAAAACTACGGCGACGTGTCCACGCTGCACACCCGTGACTACCTCTACGGTCTGGTCAAGGGCCGTGAGCATGTGGTGTCCCTGGGTAAGGGGGTCCGCCTGCTGGTGATCTTGCAGTCCATCTCGGAGCCCGATGAGAAGGGCCTGCGCACCGTGACCGTCACGCTGAACGGCCAGTCCCGTCAGCTGAGCGTGCGCGACGCATCGGTGGAATCCACCGTGGTGACCGCGGAGAAGGCAGATACAACCAACCCCGCCCACATTGCCGCCCCGTTTGCTGGCGCCGTCACCCCGCAGGTTGCCGTGGGTGACACGATTGAGGTGGGTGGAACCGTTGCCACCATCGAAGCGATGAAGATGGAGGCGGGGATCACCTCCACCGTCGCCGGCACCGTGGCTCGTTTGGCGATTGGCGGAACCACTCAGGTACAGGGTGGGGATCTGTTGATCGTCATCGACCCTGCCTAGCCGCCGCTAATGATCCGTTGGTGACCCGCCGAAGACCATCGGCCGGTCACCAACACACGGCAACAGCCGTCGTCAGAACCGACGTCACCTATTCACAACCTCAAGCGAGGACGGACCCGTAGCTGCCTTTCCCACCGTGGGGGCGCTGCGGAATCCGTCCTCGCTTGCGTGTTATGGTGCGAGAGACGGTGCAATCACCTCGGCAGATCAAGACAAACCGGCGGACGCCATCATGCGGTGCAGCCAGAAGGAGTGGGGTCCCATGGCCAGCAGTGGGTCAGGATTTTTTGCACGGTTCTTCAAGCGGCGAGAACGGCCAAGCACCGTGCAGCAAGAGGTGTCGACGCAGGGGAGTAACAATCCCGCCGCGGATGCTGGACGAGACACGGAAGCGATTCTTAACACCGCGGTGAGGGACACCGCTGAGATGCCGGTGCCGGACCAGCAGAGCGTTGTCAGTCCGGAGCCAGTTGAAGTTCCCTCAGTCGGTGGCACGCCCGATGCTCGCACGCCCGAGGTTCTCACGCCCGAGGCGCCCACTTCCAGTGCTGCGGTCACAGCTCCAGCTCCAGCTACTACTCCAGCGCCGGATTCGGCTGAGGACCTTGAGTCGAGTGCCGATGCCGCTGACCCCACGAAAGCGGCTGCCGACACGGAAACCGAAGAGTCGAAGGACGCTGCTGGCATCACGGACTCGGCGCAGGATTTCGAACCCGAAAATCCACCGGCCCCGGCCGCTACAAATGACGGCACAGAATCGAAAATCACCCCGAAGGTGGCTTCTACTGCGGACATCGAGCCCGCCCCGGAGGACGAGGCAGCAACTGACACGCCGGTTCCTGTCCCGGATCATGCCACTGCTGCGGAGAATAACCCCGAAACAGCCACGCCCAATCCCATCGCTGACACCGCTTCGGCCGCAAAAGCTCGTATCCCGGCACCTTCCGGTGTCCCAGAACTGCGTGTCGTCACGATTGTCTCGCTGGCCGAACACGCCGGGGCGACCACCGTCGCCGCGGCGCTGGGGAACCGCTCGGAAGCCAAACGCTGGCAGATCCGTGCCACCGGGCCGGGACTGAGTCGCGCGGCATTCTCCGGGATGCTCACGGACACCGACGCGCTGGTATTGGTCTCCCCGGCGGATCCGTCCAGCACCTCAGTGCTGGACGAGAAGTTGCGCTGGCTCATCTCAAATAACCGTCCCGCCCTGCCCGGGCGCACCATCTTCGTGATCAACCTCGGTTCCGCGCATGACGCGGGCCTTCAACTTCCCGCGGATTTGGAAAACCCTGTGGTCCTGCTGCCGCTGGATCCGGCACTGGCTCTGCCCGCGCTCACCCCGAGGGCCCCGCGCCGGGCCGCCCGCCGTGCCATCGACCAACTTGTTGAAGAAATTTCGTCCATCCTTGAGGAGCAAAGTTAACACTATGGCGCACTACGATCTGGCCATCATCGGTTCGGGATCCGGAAACTCGTTGATCACCGAGTTCTGGGACAACAAAAAAGTGGCGATCATCGATGCCGGCATCTTTGGCGGCACCTGTCTAAACGTCGGCTGCATCCCCACCAAGATGTTCGTTTACCCCGCCGCGCTGGCCGCATCCGTGGCCGAAGCGAAACGTCTGGGCGTCTCGATGAGTTTTGCGGGGGCCGACTGGCCCGCCATGCGCGATCGCATCTTCGGGCGCATCGACGCCATCTCGGAAGCGGGCAAGAACTACCGCGCCAACGAGCTGGAAAACGTCACGCTGTATGCCGAACACGTCTCCTTCGTCTCGGCCCATGAGCTGCGCACGGCCAGCGGGGTGAGCATCACCGCAGAGAAAATTGTCATTGCTGCCGGCTCGCGCGCCGTGCTGCCGCAGGCGCCGGGCATCAACCTGCCCGGCGTGCACACTTCCGACACCATCATGCGCCTGGAGCGCCTGCCGCAGCGCCTGGTGATCCTGGGTGGTGGCTACATCGCCAGCGAATTCGCTGCCGTCTTCTCGGCTCTGGGCAGTGAAGTCACTCAGGTGAACCGCTCTTCTGCCCTGATGCGCGGGCAGGATGCGGATATTTCCGCTGCCTTCACGAAGGCCGCAACCACCCGCTGGGGTGTTGAGCTGAACGCCGCGCTCAGCGGCATCACCCGCGAAGGTGAGGTGTTGAGCATCCATCTGGAACGCGACGGGCAGCCCTTCGTATTGGAGGCCGATGCGGTCCTGGTGGCGACCGGTCGGACGCCGAACACCCATGGGCTCGGGGTGAGCGAGCTCGGCTTTGATATGCGCGCGGACGGCTCGCTGGTGGTCGATGACTACCAGCGTATCCTGGCCGACGGTGCGGTGGTCGAGGGGCTCTTCGGGATGGGTGATGTGGCCAACACGCAGCAGCTCAAGCACGTGGCCAACCGCGAGGCCCGCGTGGTGATCAACAATCTTGAGCACCCCGAGTCCCTGCGCACCATGGATCGCAGGGCAGTTCCGGCGGCGGTCTTCAGCAACCCGCAGATCGCCTACGTGGGTGCCACCGAGGAGCAGGCCCGTGCCGAGCATGGGGATCGGGTGCTGAGCGTGGTGCAGCCCTATGGGTCCACCGCCTACGGCTGGGCCATGGAGGACGAGGAAGGCATCGTGAAGCTGCTGGCTCATCGGGACACCGGTCTGCTGCTCGGCGCCCACATCATGGGGCATGAGGCATCGTTGTTGATTCAGCCGTTGATCCAGGCGATGTACTCCGGCATGGATGTTAACACCATGGCCCGCGGCCCGTTCTGGATCCACCCGGCGCTGAGCGAAGTGGTGGAAAACGCGCTGTTGGCCCTGGGCATGAGTCCTCGCGCCAACGAGCCGCTGTAGGCCGACGCCGGAGAGTGTAAGCACACATACCGTGGGGCGGACATCAGCTGATGTCCGCCCCACGGTAGTTGGAGCCCGTCACGGGCTGTGGTGTTCTGATCAGGCGCGCGGCTTGGCGCCGGAGTAGATCTCCTGAATGATGGCGTCGTAATCCTTGAGCACCTGGGCGCGCTTGATCTTCAGCGACGGGGTGAGGTGCCCCGAATCCTCGGTGAAGTCGGTGGGCACGATCCTGAACTCCTTGATGGCCTCGGCCCTCGAGACGGTGGTGTTGGCCTTTTCCACCAGAGCGGCGATCGCCTCGCGAACCTGGCTCAGCTCCGCGGCCTGGGCGATCGTGGTTTCGGCTGGCAGCTGGTGCCGGGCCAGCCAGCCCGGCAGCGCATCAACGTCCAGGGTGATCAGCGCGGCGATGAATGGCCGGGCATCACCCACCACAACACACTGGGAGACCAGCGAGTCGGCGCGGATCTGGTCCTCGAGCATGGCCGGGATGACGTTCTTGCCGCTGGCGGTGACGATGATTTCCTTCTTGCGCCCGGTGATGCGCAGGAAGCCCTCTTCATCCAGCTCGCCGATGTCACCGGTGCGGAACCAACCATCAACAAAGGTTTCCGCCTCAAGATCCGGGCGGTTGTAGTAGCCGCGCATCACGCAGAAGCCCTTGGCCAGGATCTCTCCGTCGTCGGCAATTTTCACGGCGTTGCCCGGCAGCGGCCGGCCCACGGTGCCGATTTTCAGGTGTGTGGGGGTGTTGACGGTGATCGGTGCGGTGGTCTCGGTCAGGCCGTAGCCCTCCAGGATGGTCAGTCCGATGCCGTGGAAGAAGTGCCCGAGCCGTTCGCCCAGCGGTGCGCCGCCGGAGACGGCGTGCACCACCTTTCCGCCCATGGCGGTGCGGATCTTGGAGTAAAGCAGGACATCAAAGAGCTTGTGCTTCAGCTTCAGGACCAGCGGGATCTTGCCGGCGGCCTCGGCCCGGGAGAACGCAATGGCGACATCGGCTCCGGCATGGAAGATCTTGCCCTTGCCGCCGTCCTCGGCCTTGAGCATCGAGGAGTTGTAGACCTTCTCAAAGACGCGCGGCACCGCCAGAATGAAGTTCGGCTGGAAGGATTGCAGATCCGGCAGCAGGTTTTTCACGTCGGCGGTGTGGGCCACCCTGACGCCGGCGGCCACGGACAGTACCGAGATGTAGCGCGCAAAAACGTGGGCCAGGGGCAGGAACATGATGGTGGAAGCGCCGGGATAAACGCATTCGGGCAGGGCTGCTGCGGCGTTCTCACTCAGGGCGACGAAGTTCGAGTGGGTCAGCTCGCAGCCCTTGGGCCGTCCGGTGGTGCCGGAGGTGTAGATGATGGTGGCGAGCGAGTCCATGTTGGTGGAGCTGCGGCGTTCCTCCAAGACCTCGTCGCTGATGCCGGCACCGGCCTTGCGTAGCGCGTCCAGGCCGCTGCCGTCCATCTGCCAGACGTCCGTGAGCTTCTCCAGTCCCTCCTGGTGAGCTGCCTGGCGGACGACGCTCTCGTGGCGTGGCGCCTCGACCACTGCCGCGACGGCGTGGGAATCGCCCAGGATCCAGGCGACCTGGCTGGGGGAGGAGGTCTCGTAGACCGGAACCGTGACACAGCCGGCGAACCAGATGGCGAAGTCCACCAGCGTCCACTCGTAGCGGGTGCGTGCCATCAGTCCGATGCGGGCCCCGGGTTCGATGCCCGAGGCGATGAAGCCCTTGGCCAGGGCGGCAGCATCGGCGGCGAATTCTGTGGCGGAGATATCGATCCAGCTGCCATCGGGACCCGGCTTCACCAGCAGCGGCGGATTGGCCGCGGAGCGAGCGTGGCGCAGCAAAAGATCGGTGATGTTGCTCTGCGGCGGTGTGTCCACCATTGGAGGGACTGCGAGTTCCTGCATTTGGTGCTCCTTCGGTTCCGAGGCGGTGCGGCAGATGCCTGACCAGCCCGATCGTGACGTCCTACCCCTCATCATAGAGTGGTTTGCATCACATTTAATTACTCACTAGTAACATACGGTGAATTGCCGTGCCGCGCAAACTTGGACGGTGCCCTTGCGCGAGGTCACGGCGCGATGAATGAACTACACGCGCGCTCCGTCATCACCCTCGTGGCGCTGCCGGGGCAAACGGGCGAAGAGGAAGACGATGGCAGCGACCGCCACTACCACCAACCCGATCCACAACGGCATCGGAGCCCGGCGCCAAACGATGGCCAGGATCAGCAACATCAGCGGGGCACCGGCGGCAACGATCCAGGCCAGATTCAGCAACGGGTTGCCCGAACCCAGCGCCGGGGGATCCTCGGGCACAAAGCCGCCGTCGTGCTCATCCTCGGGTTCCGAATAATCGCGGGGGCCACCCAGCGCCGGGTGGAAGGTGAACAGCTTCGGGTCTACGGGGCCGCCGGTACCGGGGCGACCTCGCGTGGCCGCGTCCGCAGGCGCATCCGTAGCTGTGCCCGGAGCCGTGTCCGCGGGCGCGGCCCCGGACGTGTCGGCTGCCCGTGGGCCATCGGGGGACGCTGATGGGTCCTGAAGTCGACGGACCAAATCTTCCCACACGGGGTCATCGGGATCGCCGGACTCCGCCGGCTCGTGAAACGGATTGGTCATGGCCGCTGCTGCTGCACTTCCTGAAAGAACGAGATGGTGCGGGCGAAAATGCTCTCCGCCTCATAGTCAAGCGTGGCCACGTGGTAGCTGCGCGTCAATCGATTCACCTCTAGGTGGACATGCTCCGATAGCCCGCGGCGCAGGGTGCGCATGCTGGATTCGGGTACCACGTGGTCGGTATCCGAACGGAAGACCAGCACCGGGGCGGTGATCCGTGGCAACAGTGTGATGGTCTCGGCGAAGAGTTTGCGCAACTGATGCACACCGGCCACCGGGGTACGGGCATAGGCATGTTCGTCGCCTCCCGGTTTGGCCATATCGTTCGCGATGCCCGGCACGCTGGGCAGCAGATGACGCAGCACCCCGGTGAAGGGCGCCAGCGGGGAGGCGATGCTCAGCCCCGGATTCACCAACGCCAGCCCGGCGACCTGATGGGTCGCGGCAAGATTCAGCGCCAGCGCCCCACCCATCGACAGACCGGCCACAAAGACCCGCCGGTGAGTAGCGGCCAGGGCCGCGTAACGCTGCTGTGCCGCAGCAAGAATTTCGGTGTACTTCATGCCGGAAAGCTCCTGCCAGCTGGTGCCGTGGCCGGGTAACAATGGCAGGTCAACGGTGTACCCGGCATCGGCCAAGGACCGTGCCCAGGGCAGTAGACCGGCCGGACCGGCGGTGAACCCGTGCAATATCAAGACCGCGGCACCGTTGGAACCCCGCTGGTGGAACGGCGCATTGGGGCCGGCGTCGGCCTCGGGATCAACTGACATGGGACGCTCCAGGTGGTGTCGGAGGGGCGCGCATCGAAAATTCCAGCGGAATTCCACTCGGGGAGTGTGACCGATCGCGTTGTTTTGCCTACAGTTAGAGCCTAACGGAGAACCGGATCATCGGTGCCGAAGGCTCGGCGCCCCTCTGGTGCCGTCGGCCGGCCGCACCAACTCGCTGCGGTTCTTCGTTCATTTGTTCACCATTCACCCGCGCCCGGAAGGCACCCACCGCATGTTCTACCTCTTTATGAAGCGGTTTATCGTCGGACCGCTCGTAAACGTGATCTTCCGTCCCTGGGTTAAGGGGATCGAGAACATTCCCGAAAGTGGCGGGGCGATCCTGGCCAGCAACCACCTCTCGGTATCCGACTCCATTTTCCTGCCCGTGGCGGTGGACCGCCCGGTCATCTTCCTGGCAAAAATGGACTACTTCACCGGCCGGGGCATCAAGGGGCGCATCACCGCCTGGTTCTTCCGGATGATCAACCAGCTTCCGATGGACCGTTCCGGTGGGGCCGCCAGCGCCAATTCCCTGGGAGCCGGTGCCCAGGCGCTGGTGGATGGCAGCCTGCTGGGCATCTACCCGGAGGGCACCCGCAGCCCCGATGGCCGGCTCTACCGCGGCAAACTCGGGGTGGCCAAACTGGCACTGGAAGCCGGAGTCCCGGTGATCCCGGTGGCCATGATCGGGACCGACAAGGTGCAACCCATCGGCAAGCGCGTACCCTCGATTCGTCGTGTTGGCATGATCATCGGTGAACCCTTGGACTTCTCCCGCTATGCGGGGATGAGCCAGGACAGGTTTGTCCAGCGTTCGGTGACCGATGAAATTATGTACGCGATCATGCGCCTCTCCGGTCAGGAATATGCCGACACCTATGCCGCCACCGTGAAGGCCAAGCTGGACGCCGAACGCCGTGAGACCAACAAGAAGAAGTAGCGCCCGCGTAATGATCTGTGACCCATTCATGTCGCGGATGACGCACTAAATGCTTAAGTGAGCTCCCGGCGGTTTACGCTTGGATGGTGACTCAGCTATCTTCGACTTCCTCATTGCCCGGACAATCCGCGGTGGGCCCCTCGGCCGACCCAGCACTGGACATCTGGCGCTCCTTGCCCATTGCCCAGCAACCGACGTGGAGCGAGCACCCGCACTACGCGGAGTCGGTCAGTGCCCTTGGCGCGCGCCCTCCGCTAGTTTTTGCCGGCGAGGTTGATGTGCTGCGCGAGCGGCTGGCCGCTGCCGCACAGGGCAAGGCCTTCCTGCTGCAGGGTGGCGACTGCGCCGAGACCTTCGGCGACGCCACGGCGGATAAGATTTCCGCCCGCGTGAAGACCATCTTGCAGATGGCCGTCGTGCTCACCTATGGCGCCTCGATGCCGGTGATCAAGATGGGACGCATGGCCGGGCAATTTGCCAAGCCGCGTTCCTCCAACGATGAAACCCGCGACGGCGTGACGCTCCCGGCCTTCCGTGGCGACATCGTTAACGGTTACGAGTTCACCCCCGAATCCCGCGCCCACGATCCGCGCCGCATGGTGGATGCCTACAACACCTCCTCCGCCACGCTGAACCTGATCCGCGCCTTCACCCAGGGTGGTTTTGCCGACCTGCGTTCGGTGCACTCTTGGAACGCCGGCTTCATGGCAAACCCCGCGCACACCGCCTACGAGCAGCTCGCCGGCGAAATTGACCGCGCGGTGAAGTTCATGGATGCCTGCGGAGCGGACTTCGAGGCCCTGAAGCGCACCGAGTTCTTCGCCTCCCACGAGGCCTTGCTGCTGGACTACGAGCGCGCGCTGACCCGCACCGACTCACGCACCTCCCAGCCGTACGACACCAGTGGGCACTTCCTCTGGATCGGTGAGCGTACCCGCCAGCTCGACGGCGCACACGTAGACTTCCTCTCCCGGGTGCGTAACCCGATCGGCGTCAAGCTGGGCCCGACCACCACACCCGAGGACGCCCTGGCGCTCATCGAGAAGCTTGACCCGAACCGCGAGCCGGGCCGCCTGACCTTCATCACCCGCATGGGCGCGAAGAACATCCGTGAGAAGCTGCCGAACCTGGTCGAGAAGGTCACCGCTTCCGGCGCCCAGGTGCTCTGGGTCACCGATCCGATGCACGGGAACACCGTCACCTCCGAGAACGGTTACAAGACGCGCAAGTTCGACGACGTCATGGACGAGGTTCGCGGCTTCTTCGAGGTCCACGATTCACTGGGCACCTTCCCCGGTGGCCTGCACGTGGAAATGACCGGCGACGATGTGGCCGAGTGCCTGGGCGGTGCCGATCCGATCCGTCAGGAACAGTTCGACGACCTGTACGAGTCGGTCTGCGACCCGCGCCTGAACCACAAGCAGTCCTTGGAAATGGCCTTCTTGGTCTCCGGGGCCCTGGCCAAGCGCGGACCACGCGCCTAACTAGGGGCCGCCGGCATCGCCTCAGCCGATGCACCAGCCGATGGCCGGGGTGCTGCACCTGACTCTTAGTCAGTGAGGTGCAGCGCCCCGGCCATTGCCGTGTCCGGGATGCGCGTGGATCGCCCAAAATCCGGGTAGGCCCGAACTGACCATGATCCGGCGGCACCACCAGGTGCTTGGCCCGTACGCCGAGGGGTCATGCTCGGTACCTCGTCAAGCGGACCGGCTCAGGGGCTAGACCACAACGAGGTGAATCGTTGAGCCCTCCGGCGCGCTACCGTTAGCTGGATCTTGTGAGCGCACCGTGCCAAAGAAGCCGCCCAAGAATTCCTGCACCTCGACCTCAAAACCTAGTGCTTCAAGCTCGGCGAGGGCCTGCGTCAGCTGCTTGCCCTGCACGTTTGGTACATCGATCATCCGTGGGCCGCGCGAAATCACGTACGTGACCGTAGAGCCACGCTCCGCCGTGCCACTCGAGGGATCCTGTGAGATGACGGTGCCAACCGGAACGCTGGTGCTGTATTCCTTGGGTGCGGCAGAGCCCTTCAGCCCCGCGTTTTTTAACGCGGACTCGGCCTCCTGCGCGCTCATGCCGCCCACATCGGGGACGTCCACCGGTGCCGGTCCACGCGAGATCACCAGCGCCACGGTAGTATCGCGGCGCAGCTGCTCACCCTTTTTTGGTTTCTGGCTGATCACCAGGCCCTCGGCCACGTCCTCCGAGTACTCCTGAGTGACCTTGCCCAGTGCCAGGCTGCGGATCGTGAGCTGTTCGGCGGCGGCAGCTTGTTGCTGACCTTTAACGTCGGGCACGGAAAAAAGCTCCGGCCCCTTGGAAATCTTGAGCGTCAGACCTTGAAATCGACGGATAGTTTCTCCTGCGACGGGTTCACTTCCCACCACGAGTCCGCGCCCGATCTCTTCGTCAAATACCTCGTTGATGTCGGTCGTCACTCCGGCTTTTGCTAGCCGTTCCACGGCGGCATCCTGCGACATGCCGCTGAGTCGTGGAATCTGAATGGGTGCGCCGGGTCCCATCCCGAAGAACAGACTGACGGCGGTGACCAGCGCGATGAGCAGCGTCAAGATGATGCCGATCAGCCATTTGCGGCGTGCCGGGGACCTTGGTGCCAACTCGTGGGTGGGGATCTGGGCATTCTTACGCCACGCCAGCTCGGCGGCCTTCGAGTTCTTCTTGGCCTGCCGGGCGGAGATGGGCCGTTGCGGGGTGACGGCGATCGCCTGGGTTGCCGAGGCCGCTGCCGATGCCGGATTGGTCTGGTCCCACTGACCCGAAAAGACCTGAGTATGCTCGGCATTGCCCAGCACCGTGGTCTGCTCCCCGATGCCCGCCAACGTTCGGGTGGCATCGTCCTGGTTGGCGCCCGAGTGAGTGGGGGATTGCACCACGGTGGAGTCCGCGTCGGCGCCCGAGGCCAGAATGCGTCCGGCGGCCGAATCACGGTACTCCTGAGCCTGGGCGAGCCGGTCATGCACGGAGGTGTGCGGGCTCAGCGCCGGCGGAATCAGGTCCCTGATGCCGCCCAATGTCTGCGAACCCAGATCGAGCTGCGCGCTTGAAAGCGAGTCGTGGATCTGCTTCAGATCACTGAGGAGGAAGGTGGCATTCTGCGGCCGATCCTCGGGGTCCTTATTCGTGCAGTACGCCACCAGCTCATCGAGCTCGGGAGATAACCCCGGTACGGAGGCCGACGGGGCGGGCGTCTGATCGTGGATGTGCTTGTAGGCCAGCCCATAGGCACTTTCCGCGGTGAAGGGCTGACGGCCGGTGAGCAGCTCATAGGCGATGATGCCCACGGCATAGATGTCGCTGCGTTCATCCGAGGGTTCACCCTTGGCCAGCTCGGGGGAGATGTAGGCGGCAGTACCGAAGAAGTTGGTGGCGTTGGTGTGCGCGGAGGATGCCCGGGCCAGCCCAAAGTCGGCAACCTTGATGCGGCCCTCATCGGAGATCAGCACGTTGGCTGGCTTCATGTCACGGTGCACGATGCCTTCCTCGTGCGCCACCGACAGCCCTGTGCAGATGGCCTGGAGCACCACAAGTGCCTGGCGTGGGGTGTAACGGCCTCGGCTGTTAAGCGATTCGCGCAGGTTCAACCCGCGCACGTACTCCATCACCAGATAGGCGGTATTGCGCGAGACATGGTGATCAATGATGCCCACGATGTTGTCGTGGGTGAGACCGGCAGCGATGATCGCTTCGGAAGCGAAGCGCTCCAAAACCGCTGGGTCGGAGGTCAGGTGGGCATGCAGAATCTTAACTGCCACGGTGCGGTGAAGTCGCACGTCCATGGCGCGGTACACGGTGGCCATGCCGCCGTCGGCGATGCGTGCGTCGAGGCGGTAACGCTCATCAAGCGTTGTTCCGATGCGGGGGTCGATGTGTGGTTCACTCACTTATTGATCGTAACCAGTGCTGGAAGGGAAGGCGGAACTCGCAACACGATGCTGCACCCGGTTGTTGCAGCATTGTGAGGTTCGCTGGTTCGCTGGGCCACAGGAAAACAAAAGAGGGGCCGGTCCACCTGCGAACCGGTCCCTCATGATGAAATGTGCTGGAGCACCGCTGGAATTAGGAAGCGCGGCGTGCTCGGGCTGCCCGACGCTTCAGCGCCCGACGCTCGTCTTCGCTCATACCGCCCCAAACACCGGCATCTTGGCCGGATTCGATGGCCCACGCCAAGCAGGTGTCCACGACGGGGCACCGTCGGCAGACACTTTTAGCTTCTTCAATCTGGAGCAGAGCCGGTCCGGTGTTTCCTACCGGGAAGAATAGTTCCGGGTCCTTGTCCAGACAAGCCGCGCGGCTACGCCAATCCATGCTTGTTGATGCTCCTTGAATGTAGGAAAATGAGGGGGATCGCCCTAGCTAATCCGCCGGGGCAAAAGCAATGCGACCGGTGAATTGCTATACCCGAACGACTGCCTAACAAGGTTTTCATGTTACGTTCACGTAAACAAGGGGCCCGTGTCGCAAATAGCTCCGCATCCTTGAGTGCTTGGTCACAAGGTCAAGTTTCAAGAGTGTGACTAACAGGTTTCCCTCGCTGTGACAAGGGTGTTCTGAGGCACTTTTGGACTCACTTGGTGCCTCGGGCGCTTCGGCCACTTCGCGTCCGGGATGGACTCCGTACTAGATTTGACGGGTGACTAACCAGCCAGCCTCCACCGCAAATCTCCCCTCGCCCCAGCACCGCCCGTTCTCGGTGTGGGTCGTTACCGTGCTGTTGCTTCTAGAGGGCCTCGCGGTACTCGGCTACGCACTGAGCTACGCACTTCAACTGGGAGCTGCAGGCGCGCTGGGTATGGGGGCACGAATCTTCATGCTGGTGCTCATCGTGATCGCGGGCACCTGGCAATTGCTGGTCGCTCACCATTTCTTCCGGGGTCGGGCCTGGACGCGTGCCGCAGTATTGTTCTGGCAGGTCTTCCAAATTATTCTAGCGATCCCGTATTTCCAATCCGGTGACGCACTCATGGCGTGGGCTTGGTTGGTTCCTGCTGCCGCCATCACGGTACTGCTCTTTGACCCGAGGGTCACGGCATTCTTGGGCGACCGTCCCGGTACGCAGTCCCCGGCGGCAAACTAAGCACGGCCGGTGTCCCGGTGTCCGCGGAGTCGAAGGCCTACCCGGCTACCGAGGGTGTTTGATTAACACACTGGATCTGTCTGATGATCCCGTGATCAAAAACCAGCGCCCGACCTCGTGTGCTGCGGACCACGGGAGAAAGCCTGAACCCACTCGGGTCAGCGTCCGCTCCAAATTGCGGGTCTAGTACCAAGAACGAGCGCTGATCGCGCACCACGGCGGAGAGCCCCAAGTCAAAGAGCAGTCGGGCGGATGGTTCCGCGCTGAGTAGCACCTGAAGATTCGCGCCGAGCAAAACCTGAATGGCACGCGAAGCTTCGCCCACACGCCTATCCGCACGCTCAAGCAGAACGCGCGACACCCCTGGATGCCCGGCGAGGAACTCGTTGGCCTCGGCGGGAAGCTGCTGCTTTTCGCGAAAACGTACCGTGTGCCCCGCCTCCGAATCTCCCAATGAAGCCAGATGGTTCATCAGGCTCTCCTTTCCCGCACCCTCACGCCCGATGACGATCCCACAGGATCCGGGGGACCAGATGAAGGCAGCATTGTCGGGGCCGCACACCCCGATGGCCAAGGCCGGAGGTAACGTGCCTGGGCATTCGAGCCGAGGGAGCTCGCGGCTGGAGAGCCGATCCGGTAATTCCAGATTACGGAGCCAGAGCTTCGGAGGCGGTTCGGCCGCCCGGTTGCCATCCGGAGGCCCATCGAGCAATTGAAACTCAACACCTTTAGCCGGCTCCTGCGGGGCAATCACGATCCCACGCCCCTCATGCGGGGATACCTTGCGCAGTGGGGGCCAACCCATCATCACCTCTGGGCCGGCTCCGCGGGGCAAATACCATCGGGTTTCGCACAATGAGGCCGCACGCGATCCGGTGAGATCACGATCCCCGCAGATCACCAGCGCACGACCAAGCTGGGGCGCCAGCCGGGCAAAGCCGGTCAGGAAGGCCTCAAGACGCATGAAGGCATTCGCCTCCAACACCTGCGCCCAACCTCCCAGCCCGCAGACCACCAAGAGAACCTGGCCCACACACTCAGGATTTCCCAGTTGAAGCAGCAACTCGTTGATCCGCCAGCTGTCCCCGGGACCGAAGTATCCGCCCACGGCCCCATGCGCACCGAGTGATTCCAAGGTCCCGTTGCCATCGAGCAGCATGGCGGGAATCGCGTGACCGCGCTGATTGACGGCATGGATCAGCAGTTCTGGCACTCTCTCGATCCCTGACCCAGGTAAACCGCAGACCATCAGTCTGGGGGTGTGGGCAGGGTCGAAAACCAACGCTTCGGGCTGTGGTAACGCGGGACGATCCAACAGCCCCACGATGCCCCGTTCGAGCGGCACCCGGCGGGCGACCGAACGCGGAATTCGGGCCAGCGTGGCGTCCAGCGCCGGCGAAAACGGATTGACTGCCGGCTCCACCTCCTTGTAGCGGGCTCGAATCGCTGTCACCAGCAACTGCAGTTCTTTCCCCGTGGCATCGGCGGGGTCCTCTGCAGAACCGGAGTTTAAGGCCAGTGCCGTAGTAAAAAGTTCGGTGCCGAGGTTCGACCCGAAGGCGCGCACCCCGGCCGGAACGCTGGGCCGGGCATTCACCCGAGCTCGGAATAACTCCGCGGGGCCCGCTCCTCGACGAAAATACGCCATCCCCGGGACGCCCGGATCCAGTCGGGCCGCCGCTCCGGTGGAGATCAGATCGTTGGATTCGAACTCGCCGATCGTCCGAAGCGCGATCACGGTACCGATGTTGGCTCGCAGTGGTGCGCTGATGATTCCGGCCGGACGTTGAGTGCTGAGCACCAGATGAACGCCCAGGGACCTGCCGACCGTGGCAATGTGAACCATGCGTTCCAGAGCCTCGGGGAGCTCCGTGGCAAAGACGCGAAACTCGTCGATGACCACCACCAAGCGCGGTAGTGGTGGATCCGAGGCGGTGCGCGTGTGGTGGAAATCCTTCCAATCGGTGGCACCGTAGCTGGCCAGAAACTTCTCACGCCGATGCAGCTCGTGTCCAAGAAGTTCTAAAATCCGTTCCCCGGCGGCGGCATCCAGATCCGTTACGATGTTCTGGACATGAGGTAGCGCGCTCAGTGGCGCCAATGTCGCCCCACCCTTAAAGTCCACCAACATGAAGGCCAGCTCATCGGGCGCCGTCCCCGCGGCAAAACCCAGTACAAGAGTCCGGAGCAGCTCGGATTTCCCCGAGCCAGTGGTACCCGCGATCAAAAGGTGCGGCCCATCCGCCTCCAGATCCAGAGGCAAGGGACCACTCTCGCCATCGCCGATGATGGCAGTAAGCCGGTGACCGTTCCCGGGCACCTCCTCGATTCGCTCGCCGATCACACCTCCATCAACGCCTCGACCGCTAGCTGCGTCCCGGGGGTTCACTGCGGAGATGGAGATACCGGTGCCCTGGGTTGTACCGAGGACCGAAGGCAGCAACAGAGAGATGGCGGTTGCCAGCGCTCGCATCGAGATCCCCTCTAACTCGGGGTGAAGTTCGGCATCAAAACCGGCGCTCCGCTGCTCGGAGGTATCCCGGGAGCGCGAAGCGTTCGATGACGTCGCGGCGGGAGAGTAGGTACCGGTGATTCCACGTCCATGCCCCAACACCGATGACCGGGGCCGTCCGCCACCGGCCGGGGCAGGGAGACCCAACGCCCAGGGGTTATGAGCGCGCCCT
This sequence comes from Paeniglutamicibacter sp. Y32M11, assembly GCF_019285735.1. GTDB lineage: Bacteria > Actinomycetota > Actinomycetes > Actinomycetales > Micrococcaceae > Paeniglutamicibacter. The sequence goes on from NZ_CP079107.1 coordinate 1,421,828, forward strand.
TCGGATCGCAGTAGCACGGCCTGTGCGGTTACATCGATGAGGATCTCCGCCTCGGTGCCCGGATCGGGACCACCACAAAACAGCCAGCTGCTGCCCGCCGAGGGCATCTGCGTCCGCTCATCGTTCGATTTCTGGTACATCTCGGTGGCGCAGCAGCGCAGCACAATCGTGGGCAGCGGTGAGGGCGGCAGCGAGGTGCCGGTTGGGATGACCCTGACGCCGGCCAGCATCAGGAGTTCCGCCGGAAGGAAACCGGCGGGACCCACTAGCACCAGCCGGAGCGCGCCAGAATTCAGCAGCGGAAGCCACCTCACGATGGCTGCCCGCAGCACGGGACCCCACGTCGTCTCGGTGCCCTTGAACCACACCCCACGTCCGGCAGACAGACGCAACAGCACCGGGGAATCGGATAGGACCCCGGGTTCAATTGCCATCGAAGGATCGATGGCGGACGCTCGCCGAACATGATCCTGCCGGCGGTTTCGCGCCCGACGCTTCGCCCCACGCCGGTGAGAGGTCTTTGGCGGTGGGGGATCTGCACCACCGGTGGTCTTCAACCAGGCACTGCCCCTGCCGCGACCGATCACCAACGCTGGAAGCCTATCGGTGTCCACTGCGCTGGACCCGGCAAGGCCCGCCGCCACGGCGCCCACCGGCGGTGCGAGATCCTCGCGTCGTGCGGCATCCATCAGCGTCGCGGCGATCCACGCGCGACGAAAGCGTTTCCGAGCACCCAAAATCATGAGCGCGGGCAAACCTCCGGTCAGCAGCGAGATGGCCGAAAAAGCCAGAAAGAACACGCTATGCGTCATCAAAAACAGCCCGACGCCCAATCCCAGGGGAGCCAACGCGCCAACCAACAACATCGCTAAACGACTTCCTGGTTCGGCTGCGTCGATCACTACGGGTTCCGGCGGCCACCGCGGATTTCCCTCGGGTATACCGCGTGCCGGAAGTACGGCAAAGCTACTGGTTCCGGCGGTGAAGGTGTCTCCCAGGAGTATCCGTCGCTCGGTGATGGGCAATTGGGCGAAAAACACCCCGTTGGCCGAACCCTCGTCACTGAGCACGATGGAGGTGTCACTCACCCGCAGCAGAGCGTGTCGGCGTGAGAGCTGGAGGTCGCCAATGGATAAATCCACCTCGCCCCGGCCCAGCGCATAAACACCGCGTCGCAGGTGCAGCGAACCTCCCGGGTCGGGGCCGCGCAGTACCACCAGCACCGGGGAACTGCCCGGACGTGGTGACACTGATCCGCGGACCGCTGCCGGATCCAGCGGCGCATCACCGAGCAAGATCCGGCCCCGAAGCGGCAGCCGGTCTACCTGCCCGAGGGCCCGCTCCGACCAAAACCAGTGCACCGTTGGCCAGCGGCGGTGAAGTTCCGCTGCCAACACCGCCCCACCAACGGGTTCTGCGGCCTCCACCTCAAGGAGTACCGGCATCCCCAGTACGGGAGAGACAAGCTGGATGTACAGTACGTTTCCCATGGCTTTCCGAGCTCCCCGTTCCTTCCCCTGGCTGCCACGGGCTGTCGCTGGTGGGCCAGTTATTGATCTGCTGCTGTGGCGCCGGGCTGTTCTCGAGTTTTTGACCCGCGAACGGGCAGATTTCATGTGGTGCGGCAGGTTTTCAATCTAGGGGTGAGGCGGGATACTGACCGCGTCACCGGTGCGCGGCTGTGGATCGATGAGGACGTGATCGTGATGACTTCTCCACAGATGCGGCTGGAGCCTTGATGCTGCGGCCATGCGCGAGTATGGTCACGGTACTGCGCACTACAGCTAACTGGATATCGCCGATCGCCAGCACCAACGGGAACCGAACATGCGAGGCAGGCACCCCGTCCAACCCTTCCCGACCGCTTCGTCGAGCGGCACCGTTTCCGGCCTACCCCGGAAGCGGTTTACGGGCGGGGAAGCATCATGTCAGAAGGATTGGCGATCGTCGAGGATGAGGTACGCGAACTCATCCGCAGGCGGGGACTAGATCCCGCCACGCAGATTGCCGAGGTCCGCCGACTGATCGATGACGTCGTCGGCGAATACGACCAACGTTCCTTGCTGGGTGTTCTGCCCGCACTGGGGGACCTGTCACTGGCTCGCCGGCGGGTGATGGATACGGTGGCCGGGCTGGGGGCTCTGCAGCCGTTACTTGATGACGACGAGGTAGAGGAGATCTGGTTAAATTCGCCGCATGAGGTCTACGCGGCACGCGGTGGAACCAGTGAACTGACATCAATTCGGCTCTCCGAAGCCGAAATTCCTGCCTTGGTGGAACGCATGCTGAAGTCGTCGGGGCGCCGGCTTGATCTTTCCCAGCCGTTTGTCGATTGCCAATTGGTCGATGGATCACGACTACACGTGGTGATCCCGGACATCACTCGAAAACACTGGGCGGTAAACATCCGCAAGTTCATTGCTCGGGCCAGCCGGCTCGAGCACCTGGTGGAGCTCGGCTCGCTCAGTCGGCAAGCGGCCCACTACCTGGACGTTGCCGTCGGGGCAGGACTCAACGTTCTCGTTTCGGGTGCTACCCAATCGGGAAAAACCACGATGCTCAACTGCCTGGCCTCCTCCATTGGAAGCCGTGAACGCGTTGTCACCATCGAGGAGATTTTTGAGCTGCAAATCAATCTTCGCGATGTGGTGGGGATGCAGACACGGCAACAGAATCTTGAGGGCACGGGCGAAATTAGCATGCGCAAGCTGGTCAAGGAAGCGCTGCGTATGCGTCCAGACCGCCTAGTCATCGGCGAAGTTCGTGAGGCCGAAGCACTGGACATGTTAATCGCGTTAAATTCTGGGCTTCCCGGGCTCTCCACGATCCACGCGAATTCTGCCCACGACGCGGTCACCAAGATCTGCACCTTGCCACTCCTCGCCGGAGAAAATATCTCCGCCGCCTTTGTGGTTCCCACGGTTGCTGCGTGCATCGACCTGGTGGTCCATTGCCGACGTGACGCCACCGGGCGCCGATTTGTTGGGCAGATCATGGCGCTGGGCAGGCGTGTAGAAAACGGTGCGATCGAAACAAGCATTCTCTTTGACCAGTCCGATGGAACGCTTCGGCTTCAACCCGCGGCGGACCTCGCACACCAGAAGTTGATCGATGCCGGGATCGACATCGCCGAACTCGGGCGGCTTGTGGCATGAGCATCATTCTGGGCCTCACCCTAGGGTTCGGGCTGCTACTTGTTCTTAATGCTTTTAGCCCGCGAATCCGGCCGATCGTTGGGGGGTCGCCCGGACGCATTGAAAATCTGCTGCTTCATGCGGGGCTGGACAAGGTGAGCCGCGGTGGATTCATTTCTGCCTCGCTTACAGCGGGGGTCATCGTTGGGCTCATCGTCTTGATCTTGACCGCGGCACCGCTGATCTCCCTGACCTTTGCCGGATTTGGCATGTGTGCGCCGTGGATGTTGGTCTCCCATCAGGCAACAAAGCGTGCTGCGAACCTTCGGGAGCAATGGCCAGATGTCGTTGACCACCTGCGCTCGGCTATTAGGGCGGGAATGTCCTTGCCGGAGGCGCTGACCCAACTTGGTCAACAAGGGCCGGAGGCACTACGCCCGGCATTTTCCGATTTCGGCCTCGACTATCGCGCCACCGCCCGTTTTAACGATTCGTTGGAACGCTTGGCAGCGCGGCTGGCGGATCCGGTGGCCGACAAGATTGTTGAAGCCCTGCGCATCACTCGCGAAGTCGGAGGCACGGACCTGGGAGAAATGCTGGGGACCCTGAGCTCCTTCCTGCGGGACTCGGCCCGGACCCGCGGCGAACTCGAAGCTCGGCAATCCTGGACCGTCTCGGCAGCCCGGCTAGCGATCGCCGCACCATGGGTCATCCTGCTGTTGCTCGCCAGCCAACCTGCCGCCGTCTACGCATACTCCACCTTCAGCGGAATGCTTGTGCTGATTGGGGGACTGGTGGTGTCGTTCATTTGCTACCGGGCCATGATGCGCATCGGCCAATTGCCCGAGGAAGAGCGGGTATTCAGATGAGCGGCACCATGATTCTTGCCCTAGTACTGGGACTGGCTTTGGGCAGCGGTCTGTGGCTGGTGTTAGTACGCATTCCGCAGATGCGCCCGGTGACGTTTTCCCAACGTGTGGCTCCGCACTTGCGGGCGGGCCGTAGCGGGTCACGAATGCTCGACGAACCCTTCAGTGCACAAACGCCCTTTGGGCCACTCGGTCGTATCCTCGGCCCCGTCCTTGGCGACCTGGCCAAGATCTCCCAACGCTTTAATCCCAGCAGCGAGGCACTTGCCCGGCGACTTTTGCGGGCGGGGCTGCGAATGAGCGTGCTCGACTTCCGTGCTCAACAGCTGTTGTGGTCCGCGGGGATGACCTTGGTAGGGGCGGTATTGATCGGTGTAAACATGGCCGCGGGACGGTTCAATCCGATGCTGGCCCTGGTGGTATTGATCTTCTGCGCCGTCGGAGGCTACCTGCTGCGAGACTGGTATTTGGGACAGCAAAGCATCAAGCGCAGTAGACGGATCCTTAACCAATTCCCGACGATCGCCGAACTGATGGCCTTGGCGGTCGCCGCGGGCGAAAGCACCGTTGGATCCATCGAGCGGGTGGCCCGTACATCCAAGGGAGCGCTAAGTGAGGAATTTTCGTTAACGTTGGCGCACGTGCGGGCGGGGGCGACGCTTGCCGAAGCGCTCGCCGAGATGGCTGACAGAATCCGGCTGACGGCGATGACGCGGTTTGTTGATGCGATCACTGTGGCCAGCGAACGCGGAACCCCAATTGCCGCGGTCATGCGCGCGCAGGCTCAGGACGTACGAGATGCAGCAAAGCGCGAGCTGATGGAAACGGCCGGAAAAAAGGAGATTGGCATGATGGTTCCCATTGTCTTCGGCGTACTTCCCCTGACGATCGTTTTTGCCGTTTTCCCGGGCCTCTCGCTGATCGATATGAATTACTAACGACTTACAACCTAGGAGGCCAACCTGCACCAACACCGGTAAACGAAGCCCGCGTGGTTTCAACAGAGCAGCAGCTGCGCCCGAGCTGGACGTAGAGAACAACGGTTCATCCAGGAGTCAGAAGCGAGAACTGACCCAGCTGGAACAAGGGTCCGCGGAACGTGAGGAATCCCGGGGACAGACCTAAAAGCATTTACGCATCACGTGTCTCGGTGTGAGTTCAACGCACGGGGACGCAAACCAGCAAGGAGAAGGATCATGAGGATTGCACGGCAGGTGGGGATGTTGGTAGCCGGAATGGGGATCTGGCTCAGCACGAGTTTCATGAGGTTAGCCGGGCACATTAAACGTAATGAACGTGGTGACGTTCCCGGCTGGGTCATGATCTAGAAACACCGATGTAGACTTGCCAGCAAAATAAGCGCCCTTGAGTAGCAACGACGAGGATGTGAGGTCGCAACATGCATGTGTCATTTACGGATGAGAGAATGCAAATATGACCTTGACTTCGAATTCTGTCCTAAGAGTACGTATTATCAGCACCCTTGTTTCTATGGTCGATTTCAAGGGGCAACGGGCCGACGTTCTTGATGCTATGGCTTCCGAGTATGCCGATTTGTGGACATCGGAGGATCTTGAGATTCGAACTTCACGCGGAACTGAATTGAAATGGCGCAACAACGCGAGCTTCGAACGCCAGGCCATGGTTAACGAAGGTTTACTCGTTGAAGGATTGCAAGGAGTTTGGGCTCTAACAGAGAGCGGGCGCGCTCTAGCTTCTACCCTGTCGGTCCGCCATGCGAAGCAAATCGCGCGTGAAACAGCTCGTCGTGAACTGATGTGGAATGAGCTGCAAGGGCGGTTGTCGAGCGATGGAATGGCTAGCGCTGAAGACACTCGAGCAGTGGGAATGTACTCCGGTGCACGAGGGGTCTACGCCGATAAAGAGAAGACTCGTACGGAATTCGCTCCATCAGGCATCCTGGTGTCAATGCGTCATACGGGCAAGCATTACGAGGATGAAATGACAAGCGACGGGATGATCTATCACTTCCCAAAGACTCAACAACCAGGGCACGATAAGTCAGACATTGACTCGCTGGTCATGGCGCACAAGCTTGGCATGCCAGTATTCCTAATTAGCTCGCCCGCTGAGAAACCAACGCGTAGGCAGATCTTCCGGGGGGTCATCGAAGCAGTCGATCTAAACGTTGATACTGCCCTGATTACCTTCGTTCACGATGATGCATTGCCACCTGCGGCGGAGTTCACGGACGGTGAACAGCCGTTCCAGTTGACGGACGAAGAGGTGACGACCGCCACTCGAAAGATGACGGTTCGCCCAAATCAGAAACGATTCGCCTTCGAAGTTGTAAAGAAGTATCCGGGTGGTTGTGCGGCCTGCGGGATCATGGAGCCTTCCGTGTTTGAGGCTGCCCACGTTCATCCCAAGGCTGATCGTGGGTCCGATGATTCTCGAAACGGAATCCTCTTGTGTGCCAATCACCATAAGATGTTCGACAGGAACCTTTGGACAATAGCCCCTGACGGGTTTGGCTTCATTTTCAAACCTGGCTTTGACCCTATTGCTCTCGGGTTCAAATTCGATTTGTTAAGTGACTCGGTAGCTAAACCAGCGCAGGAAGCTCTCTTAGCACGTCACGACAAGTGGGCTAAGTCCAACTAACTTTGCTCGTGAGTCGCGATTCAGGAGCACCACGTTGAGAATATGGAAGAGCTCCTCTCATTTGAGGGGGGAAAAGGGTCTCTATCCGGCTAGCTACTTATCGGGGACCCAATCATTGCAATTCACGTCATAAGCTGCCCAGTAGCTCTTCGGTGGCCCAATCTAGCTGAACCAGTTGCTAACCTCAGTGATATCGCCACCGGGGTTATGATCACTGGAGAACGCTGATAGTGCACGAAAGCTAGAAACGACACACGGCGAGCACAGCGGCAAAAAGCGACTAGCCAAGACCTAAATATCGGGGATGGGGAAGTTTTGATCGAGTATGAATTGCCGAATGCCAACTGGGCCAATGTTGATCTCGTCGGTGAGTATTACCGGCAGAGCACCATCATCCGCATGATCGGTGGGCGACCCAAAGCCGGCGACTCAAAACAGGTCGACGTTCGGGTTCATCTAGTACCGGAACCTGACAATCCGTATAGCCCGAACGGTGATGCCATCAGTGCTCGGATCGACGGTGACGTTGTGGGTTACTTATCGAGTGATGACGCACAAAAGTGGCACAAGGAGATCCACCGAATTGCGATGTCGGGTGCAGTAGCGGTGACTAACGGTAACGTCTTGGCCTACAACCGCACCAAATGGGACAAAAACGGGCGCACACGGTTGGAGCTCGAAGTCAATATCAGGGTTGCGCTCCCCGATCCAGGATTTCTTGTTCCGCTGAATGCCCAGACACTCGATGGCATTGCCATCCTGCCTTGGGGAAACGCGCTACAGGTTACTGGAGAAGATAAACACCTGCAGCATCTCTTTGAATATGTTCCGCCCGGAGGACAGTGCTTGGTAGTGCTTTCATTGCACAGCCTCGTAAATACCCTCAAAAACGGGACGATCAAGGAGCTAGTGGAGGTCCGGCTCGATGGAGAGCGCGTCGGTCAACTAACCCCAGCATCTTCGCTTCACTTCTTGCCTACAATTGCTCATTCACAAGATATGGGCAAGACGCTCGGCGTCTGGTCGAAACTGAAAGGTTCCGGGCTTGCAGTAGAGCTCACAGTCCAAGGTGCCCGTGCAACGGACTTGCAAGACGCTTGGCTCAGGATGATGCCCACACTGCCGGGTTTGGTTCCCGAAGCTTCATCCTACGATGTGCCAAATGCGTACATTCCGGAATCCAACAACCTGTCTAGGGGAACCAAGAGTCAAAAGCAGGCCAGCGTTTCCGCAGCTTCTTCACCCCGGCCGATGCCTAAAAAGCCACGGCAACCGGCTTCTGCTGATCTACTCGCCGGGTCCCAAACTACAAGTCGTCTTGAGTACAAAGGCGATCGAGAAAACACTACTACCTACAGATCGGGTAAGCGAAACATCACCTTCGCCGACAAACAACGTAGGCATTCTCCCGGAGTGTGGTCCGCCGCAGCCTGGACGGTCCTCATAACTTGTTGTCTCATCGGTCTGATCTGCACCGCTGGCGCGCCTGTCGGCCTTGTCTTTACTGGTCTATTCGTTGCACTTGGCATTTACGTATTCAGGGGTCAAAGGCTAATCGCCGAAGCGCTCCGTTTCGAACACGCTCAGAATGAACAGGACAGTGTTGACGGCCTCGATTGAACAGCTCGCCGACCGCCCAAAATTTGAGACGCAATGAGCAAGGTTTGCACGTTAAAGGCGACCACATGGCAGACGTCAGCATAACGATGATGTGAAGGAAGGCTTGCACTAAGTGAACATCCCCCCAGACTATGAAGAGGACCCTCGGGACGCCTTCCGTCGCTTGCTGGGCGAGCTGCGCCTAGTAGCGCCTGACCACAACGCAGTTTCAGGTCCATTGGTTCTCCTAGCTGAAGTGTCGGTGAGACTTCAGCGTGAGCTGAATGAATTGGCTGGAGTCCTGAGCCAGGCGCCGCATGCTGCCAACCGCGAAGAATCAGCTCGAATAAGTCTCCCTTCCCGGTTTGATGCGGTGGCAGAGATGTTCAAGAAGAATGTGGTGTCGCGTTACGACGATTTCTTCATTCTCGATCAGAAACTGATCGATCTCTTTGATGGGATACGAGAGTACTTAAGTCTCGGGGATGGGGAATCTGCCTACACTGCTGCAATGTCGAGCCTTGCGGCGGTCCGGCAACTAACTTTGGAAGCTCAAAAGCGCCAGGCAGCAGAGACCGTACATAACTGGAACCGCGTCATGCTCGAAGCAGAGGGGGCTTCGGCGGGCGTTCTTTCCGGTGCCAAAGCAGCGCTAGAGCAAGCGATTTCTGCTAGGACTATGACTTCTAACGTGAACGACGACTTGAGCTCTGCATCTAGTGAGCTTGCTTCAATCCAAGAGAGGTGGAAGGACCTTGACTCGAAGCTCGAAACCCAAGAGCGACGATTTGCCATCCTTAACAAGGACAAGGCTGAGCAGGTACTCACTAGCCACTTTTCTACGTTTGAAAAGGGGCATACGGTCCGTTTTGGGACGAACTTAGGTGTGGGAATCGCTTTGATCGCATTTGGTGCGCTCTTTGGCATCTACCAGAGCGTCGACGTCTTCGGAACCTGGCAACCCCGATCGATCTATTCGGCTGCCGATGTCGCATGGAAGATCGTTATTGTCAGCAGCCTCGTTGGACTTGGCTCATATTTCCTGAAACAAGCGTCCACGCATCGCCAGCTGGTTGTGTGGGCTCAGGCGATTGGAATCCAACTGCAAACCTTTGATGCGTATACCGGGTTAGTAGACAGTCCCGGCCAGCGGAGCCAACTGCACGCAGAGTTTGCCAAGAGGATCTTTGGACCCGAGCCGACAAGCCACTCGGGTCCATGGGAGTCAGCTGCCCCATTGCCAGTCGTAATTGACCAGCTCCCATTTCTCGAGGCCTTGCTCAAAGCGAATAGTTCCCAGAAACCATGATTCGACATCCGGCACGGTGTTATTTGGAGATGCGTACGGTGAACAGAGCGACCAAGATCATGAATTCGTTGCTCATCGAAATGCAATTGTGCCGATGCGATGCGATGCCTATGCGGCGGTCGAGCGTGGCACGGCTCCTGCCCATCTCACGAGCCACCGTAATGTGCTTGTTACCTCGAAGGATACTGCGCTAGACCGGACTCGTGGCTTATAGCCTAGGCGCTAAAGAACCCCAAACCTTCATTGGTTTCGGGTTCTTTTGGGCGGGTGCTAGATCTTGATATAGCGGTAAAGAGTTGAGACGCCAATCTTCAGGGAGTCGGCAATTTCTTGCGGGGTCATCTTCCCTTCCGCGTGACGCTCTTTCGCCTTGATAACCTTTGGGTCATCTTCGGCTACTGGTCGGCGTCCACCAACGCGGCCCCGTGCCTTGGCTGCGTCGAGACCGGTCTTAGTGCGTTCGATGATTAATTCTCTTTCGTATTCGGCTAGTGCGCCAAAGATGTTGAGCATGAGACGCCCGTCTTTCGTGGTCGTATCAATCGTCTCGTTGTCTAGTGCCTTGAACTTGACGCCACGCTTGTTGAGTTCGTTCACTAGCGTGATGAGGTTACCGAGTGACCGGCCTAGGCGGTCAAGCTTGGCGACGATGAGGGTGTCACCTTCGCGCAGTTCTTTTAGGCAGGCATCGAGTTGTGGCCGCTTAGCCAGGGCACCGCTTACGCCTTCGTCAGAGAAGAGCGTCCGCTCAGTGTCTTTCACGCCAACTCTCATTAGCGCGTCGTACTGTCCGTCCGTATTCTGACCGCCGGTACTGACTCGCATGTATCCGATAAGCGCCATGTTGTAGAGTCCCATCTAACGTCTCTCGATTGCTTCTTGTTGATTAGATTATGGGAATGACAACCGAGAGTCAATTCTGGGTTGTTTCGGGAGCGCTTGGCGTCACTGTCGGTACTCCCGCTAAACGAACGTTTGATTGGACTTAGGGTGAAATCGGGAAACCACTTTCCTATCGGCATTTCACGACATACTTAGAGCAGGATCACTCACAGGGATGACGACATGGATTTAGATAAGCCCATTAGCGAGCCACCACCCGCCAGCCGCTTGATCAAGGACTATAAGCGTGAAGCGAAGGCGATACTTCGAGGTGCGCCCGGGTACAGCATCCCAAAGCTCAAGCCTTTGGCATTCACTCCCGGGCCTACCACTGCGCAAGAGCAGTTGAAGGTGGCGAAGGACGCCGCGACGGAGGTAGAGAAGCAGACTGCCCTGCTGGATGCCTTGTCGTTATTAGCTGCTGAGCAGGTGCAGACCTTGGCGGCGCTGAGCAAGGCCAGCACAGCGCAAGTGCAGACCTTGGCGGCGATGCGTCAGCTTAGCGAAGACTTGGCAGGTGAACGCAGGCGTGCGAAGTGGCACGAGGAACAGCAAGGGAAGTTCAACAAGCGCATGACTGTACTTGCATCAGTGCTAGCAGGTACGGCTGTAGTCATTCCCTTTGTCATACTTTGGATAGAACAGGCCCTCGGATAGGAGTGTTGTCCCTTTGCTCTGCACATGCGGAGTGCAAATCGACGCGCAAAGTGATGCGAGCACCCAACATGATTTGTCAGGCTTGGGTTGTGAGACAGCACCGTAAGGTGAGCTAGGCACACTTTCAAAGGAGAACTCCATGGCCACCATTTGGATTGCAATTATCTCTGCATTCGGAGTCATTGTCGCATCCCTGATTCAGTGGCGTTCCAACGTGGCAACAAATCGGGCTGCCACGAACCGGACGAAGGACGAGACGAAAGCGCGCGAACACCAACTGGAACGCGAGCAGGAAGAAAGAGCGGCGATTCGAGCAGAGGCTCGCGATGATGCTGTTCGGGCCAAGCGTGATGAGCAACATTCCCAGTGGCGAGTCCAACGACAGGAGCTGCATGGTCGCGGCGTTGAACTCTTGCAGAGCTACTTAGATGCAGCGAACCTGGTGAAGGGCCAACTGATGAGGGCCACCATGATGGGGATTTATACAGAGCTGAGAGAAGATGCCGCGATCTCAGATAACATCTTGCAGAAGTGCCTCGAATCCAGTGAAAAAGCTCTACTGTCGGTATCCCGGGATGTGCAGTTGATCGCAGGCCATGACGCTTCCCTCGCATTTGTGCAGGCATTGAGCTTGAAAACCCGTCACAGCCAACTTGTATATTTTCTACGTTTGGGCTCAGCTTCGGTGCGCAGTGACGAACGTGGGCGATTCGAGATGTATAAGTCGTCACTTCAACAAATCGAGGAGACGCTGGCAGCGCTAACCGATCAAATCGCGACGTATGTGGCGCATGCACGGAATGACCTCGGAGCATAGAACGCAGGAACGAATTCGGCCACCAAACGGTCCCGTTGGTTTAAAACGTGGCCCGAACGAAGCGAAGAACCCCTGACAGGCGCAGGGGTTCTTCATCATAGGAATCAGTCCAGAGGTCTTGAGTTCATATAGGACGCAATGGGATTCGGCGTGTTCGCTACGCAGCAGGCTTCGATCAACTAGCTAGGCGAACATGCCCTAGCAGACCAAGAAGTGTTGAGTTGTTCGTCAGGTAGCTTTCGGAAATTGTCGCCGGCTTGTCGGTGCCGGACCGTCAACCCGAAGTCAATCCATCTTGCATTTCTTCCCAATGTCGACCATCTCAATCCGATCACCATCTTTGTATCTATCCGTTAACGTGTTGGCGGACTCGGTGAAGCTGGTCATCGTCGATATGTTCTCGTTGTCAAGCACATCGGCACTTTTATAGACCAGATCCTCGAGATCTTCGATGATCCCGGTAGAGAAGTCCACGTATTCAAGGCACTTGTCATGGGCCTCGTTGACAAGCAATGTAGCGCTCACCAATTCGTCGTACTCGGTCGTCTTGCTTGCCAGAGCATTCTCCTTGTCGGTCACGATATTCCGGACTCCAGCAATCTCTTTCGAGTGCTCCTTGTTGACCTCAACGATGGCCGCTTCGGACTTTTGACGCTCGATCCCCGTTCCGGCGAAAAATCCGCTTGCACCTCCCAAGACAAGAGCGGCGACTGCGGTTCCTGCGATTAGCTTCGTATTCATGGTCCCCATCCAATGTAATGCGAGCGGTTTTCATCAGCTTCGGTAAGGCATATGAAACCTTTATCATTCAATCCATCAGATGTCACGACATGGGCTCTTAGCCAAGTGGGAAATCAATCCCTACTTCAGTGGTGACCGTTTCAAGGATTGTGGTTGCGGCTGGTTGGTGGTGTTGTTTGCACCAAGGCCCCCTGCGCCAGGCACCTTTGGTTGGTTCGGTACTGGTTTACGGGCCGATATGTTGACTTCCCGAGATCCGAATTTCCCTGCCCAGCGTCAAGGAGGGGTACCGGCGAAAGATTCCGAGAAGGCCAACGCATGAACGATTAACTCTGCAGGTGCTGACGAGTTTCCTTGCTGAATCTAATTTTCGGGTCAGAGATTGGTCTCAGGATTGCACGGGCGTGGAGCTGATGTGAGTATGCCGGTTTGACATATTGAATGTTCACGGGTGCCTGGGATTCAAAAAATGTAATTGGATTCCAGCAACAATTCGAGTCAAACCGGCCCCAATCATGGGAGTTCCGCAACCCGAGTTATGATCACTCGGGATGGATTCCGTAAACGCCCAGAAGTTCAAGGACGCGTGCGGCGAGGGCGGCGAATAGAGTCAGGAGCAGTCAGAGTGTCGGACAACTTAACTTGGAACCCACCAGGGGACAACGAAGCTTGGGGGAGGACGCAAGAAGCTCTTGCGATGTTTAGCAATAGCTTGCATACCACTCGGAAGAATGCGGAAAACTACTCGGCGTTATCGGCGTTTGCAGCGATGGATACGTTTTTATCGAAGCTGGAGTCTTTTCTGACTACGGTCGTGGACCCTAAAGTGACTAAGTCTGGGGGATCGTTCATTGCTGAACTTATAAATGGAGTTTCTGGACTCGCTTCGACACTCAATTCGCTCTTGATTGGCGACCGTCCCGTTGTTGCAAAAGCCATGGGGCATATCCGATTAATTTTGTCTAATCTTGAACTTCTCTTAGATGTGAATGAAACCAAAAGTATTGCAGTTCATGGAATGTCTCAGATTAAAGCAGACTTTGCGGACCTGCAAGAGTTCACGTTCCCTGAACTTAGAGAACGCGAATGGATAATTCTTGAGCGTGATGTTGCCAAATCACTAAATGAATTAGAAGATGGACGACTGAAATTAACGGCCCTGATTGAGACTGTTGAAAAACGCGATGCGGAGCTTGCTGAGGCGGCTATAAATCGAAATCTCACAGATTCGCTAAGTGAGAATACGCGTAGTGAGCTCAATAAGGCCTTGGGTGAAGCTATGGAGACGTCGGCTGATCTGAGCGCGATCAAACTGCAGCACGCAGCCTTGGCCCAAGAACTATCCAACAACGAGTTGGTGAAGCACTTCCGCGAATTCCATGCCAAGCATCAAATTTGGTATCTGGCGTTCCTAACGACGGCGATTCTTGGAATGGTGATTGCCGTTGGATTCGCGATCAAGATTTCCCAACGCGCCCCAAAATGGGCGGCTTACCAACCGATAAGCCTCCCCGATCTAGCTTGGCGGCTCGCTGTGGTTACCGGGCTCTTGGGAATTGCTGCGTACATGGGGCGGCAAGCCGTGCAGCACCGGGCCTTGTCCACCTGGGCAGATTCGATTAGCGTTCAGCTCCGAACTTTCGACTCTTACATCGGCCTCGTGGGAGACGTTGGGCAGAAGGACACCTTGAGGGTGGAGTTTGCGAAACGTGTTTTCGGTCCGCAGCCTTTACTCAAAGGAGAACCTGAACAACCGGCCCCTGCCATGGACTTGGCCTCGGCTGTAGACCTGCTCACGAGAATTACGAGGCCTGATACCGCCAAGCCTAGTTAAGCTACTGGACGGTGAAAATCTAATAACCTGCGGCCACCGCAGTCGTAAGAACAATACGAGAGTGAGAGTGAGTAGTTTGGCCAAGTATCAGTTGGGGGAACTTACTTTTGGGAGCAAGTCAGAAGTGAAGGCTCTGCTATCCGCGGGTCACACTAGAGTCGCATCGGGCACGCGTGTGGGTGACCCGCTCATTGCTACCGTACTGACCCTTCTTGCCGAAGCCCACCCGGAATATGCAACGAAATTCGGATCAGGGATTGCTCACTGGATAATTCAGGATAACTCCGACGTTGGCTATACAACGGTCGGCTATCGCGCCATGCTGAAAAATGGTCAAGGCCCAGAGCGGTTTAGCTACAACGATGTCTTGAAGACACCGTCGAAGTGGCAAAACCTCCAGGAAGCACTTACTAAAGCCGCGGACGACATAACACAACAATTTCGCGAGCAGGCCTTTGCAAACGGGCCATTCGAATGCCCTGTCACAGGAAAGTTACTTGAGCGTCCTACGCAGGCTCGCGCTACACACGTCAGCCCGTCACGCCGGGATCTCCACTTGGCGTTTTTAGTTTCTGAAGGAATTGCTGCTAGTGACGTTGTGCTGGCTAAGGATCAGCCCGGCTCCGGCTATCGTATCGTTGATTCAGAACTCGTCCAGCGATGGCGCAAATACCAGTGCGATCGTCTCGGAGGTATGCGGGTGGAATGGAATCCTCAATCGCGCAGCGAATAAGCTAGCCAGTCGTGATACCTGCATTGCCCACTTGCCACATTTCTAATCTTTCTTGCTACATGCTCGGGGATCAATCCGACGAGAAACTGGCAAATGAATTCTAAAGATTCGAAACATAGGAGGAATATTGGCTGAATTGCCGGGGATCGAGGTCGCTACTCAGGCGCTGCCAGAAGGTCGTTATCGTGCAACGGAAAGTGAGCTTAGAAAGTCATATGCGACCACAAGCTTTCGGTCTTTACTACTAGACGAATGGGTGGTGGCAACCGAGTTCCTTAGAAGCAATGTCCCATTGTGTTCCGCATGGATTGGCGGATCATTCCTTACGAGTAAACCAAACCCTGGGGACATTGATTCGATCTACTTCGTAGATGAGCAGTATTTGGCAGGTTTGACGGAAGATCAGCATAGGGCACTGGGCCTATTTGCAAAACCGGGTGCAGTGAAATCTGTACTGGATCTAAGGATCGACAGTTATATAGTTCCATGGAGAGCAAACGCTACGACTGCGAGGGACACCCCGGAGCTGCGCACATACTATGAGAATCGTGGCTATTGGGACGACCTATGGTCAAAGCAGCGATCTGGTCCTAACGGAGCAACCCCAGTACGCTTGGATTCTCATCCGAGGCGAGGATATGTGGAGGTGATTTTGGATGGATATGATCAAACCGGACCTTTCCACGTTAGCTAACAAGCTGAAGGCGGCAGAAGGGATTGCTACTTGGGAAACGCCCAGAGACCTCGCTCGAATTAGTCTCGACGCAATTTCTGCGCAGGAGTCCCTTGGTAGGACACAACGCTCAGAAGGACACCTTCGTCTAACTGGAGACGGAGTGGACGGTCACACCGCTTCCCTCGAAGAAGTCGGAATACTTATGACTAGATGGCAGAAGCTCGTGACCGCAATCGGAGGCTCGTCTTTAGGTTTCAAGGGATTGCGCGGCCGGATGTCGCCACTGGTTTCGACCCAAACGAAACTCTTACTAAATGCTGGCGCGACGCCCGGCTCAGTCATGTTGGAATTTACTGCAGCGCAAGCTCCCGCTGAGGAACTGTATCCTAATGGCGATGTTCCCATGGGCGATATTGCAGAAGAGCCATTGGTTGATGTGGCAATGAAGAAGTCACTCCTTTTACTGAGTTCGGTTGTTGAGCTTGGGCCTGATGTGGAGGACGGAAAATTCCTCGAAGAAGTCGTTGAACTCGGGCCCCGCGCAGCATCTGCACTTACGGAGATGGCAAAAGCCGTTTCGGCTGGCCATTTCGATCTTGAAGTTGAGTGGCGCGAACCTAGCCAACCCACACTTCGGACACGTCTTCGGGCAGGCGACGCTCGAAGAATTGCCGACATTGTCACTTCCAGGAAGCTCGATAGCGAGCCTGAGACGTTGGACGGCATAATCCACACTATTACTGATATCTCCAGCATTCACCTGCAACTCGATAGCGGCGAGATGATCTCGATTAAGCCAGGAAAAATTGGGCACGAGGACCTGCGTCCCATTAGCCACGGCGATCGGGTTCAAATCGAAGTTGATGTGAAGACGACGCAAAGAATCGGTGAGGATCCGTCTCCGACGTACATAGCGAAGTCCATTCGCCGGGCAACCACGTATAGACGATAATCGAGTTGAGTCCGTGGTTTACGGGCCGGTATGTTTACTTGCCAAGTCGTGAATTTCCCAAACACCCTGCCCAGCGTTCCTGAGGGGCACCGGCCAAAGTTTCGGGCAACGTCACCGCATGCGATCAATTAACTCTGCCAGTGTGAAAGTGCTGTGGGGAGGGGTTGCTTGAGTTGATGGGTTGACCTGGCATGAGGTGGTAGGGGAGATGTTCCACCCTCGAATAATCTTCGGTGGAGAGCTCATGTCGCGACTGCTTGTGCGGGAGTATGGAATTCGTTTGACACGCACGCTAGCCCCAAGTCAGGAGCTGTTCCGGATAGGGCCTTAGGGGAGACCTGCCCCACCCCCTAACGGAGAGTCTCCGCTCACTCAGGCCAAGTGTTCCGTGGTGTGGAGCCATGATGCGAGAGGTTGAGGCAGAACCAACCATTCGAGGGGTGGGGTGGGTCCCTCTGGGGCACAGCGTCAGCCTCTCCCAGACCTTGGCCTAGTATCTCCCCACGTGATTTTCACGCCTCTACAGCCCTCCCAGTCATCCTGCCAGCTAGTGCTCACGTTCACCCTGCGATGCCTTAAAGATTGATCCTGTGACGTTTGGCGGGTACATGGGCGACACCTCCATGAGCTACACCTCCAACAGCTACACCTCCAACAGCTACACCTTCAACAGCTACACCTTCAACAGCTACACCTTCAACAGCGCGAGCTGTCAACCCCCAATTCTGCGAAGGTTTAATAGGTTTCATGTGAGGCAGGTTACCTGGAATGGGTGATCTGGTGGGCACTCATTGCGAGTTGTAGAGGGCCGCGAGGTAATCCCTGCGGCGTGCAATCGCTCGTGTGAACTTCGCTGCCCGCTTTTCGTGGGCTTCGTACGCTTCCCAGCCCTCGGGATCTTCCCAGTGGAGCGGAGGCAATCCGGATATTGACGGATTCGGTCGGCTGTCCCGGATTTCCTCCAGTCGCCTGCAATCGTCATCCGTGTAGCTGACGACGTACGTCACCGTATCCTCGTACCATTCCCCAGTCGAGTAGCTCCCGAACCACTCGCGGTCGGTTAGCGCGGTCGCGGTCTTAGTAATGGTCAGGCCGTTTACTGTCTTTTGCTGCTTGGTCATAATTTCCGCCTTCTGCGGTAGTGGTTTCTTTGAAGGCGTCGCTGAATCGTTTGTCGTTTGCGGGTGCTGTTGGCTGTTATCGGATCAAGTGGGTTCCTCTCGACGATCTTGCACAGTGTACTTGCGCATCTTTTTCGACCAAAAAATCCCTGGAATCCGGGGCTAGATCGACTTTTTGGCCTCAATCTGGCGCTTGCGCAGCTTCTCCCCGTTCCTCCTAAGGGCCATGCAAAACTTTTTCTGGTTTTCTTCTTTTTCTCCGTTACGGTGTTACGGTCAAAAGCTGTGCAAGCTGTGCAAGTAGTCGTTATTGATAGATAGATATAGTAGTAAAAAGATTGAAATGTAGGGGTAAAAGGGGGTAGGGGTAGGAGGAAATGGGGTTGCGGAGAAGAAAATTCTCTCCGCTAGATTTGCAGACCTCTCCGCAACCCAGTCCGCAAGCAGTAGCCTTGCCCCCTGTCGTTAGAGCGTTGACACCACCTTCTTGGCCTGATCCATCAATTCCTGATTGGTGATCCGGAACCAGTAGGTGATTTGCTGCTCACCCCGGATGGTGGCTCGGGCTTCCTTACTGAACTTGACGCCCAAGCGGGACCACTCGTTTTCGGCTCGGGTGAGCATTCCACCAAGTTTTTGTGGTTTGATCGGCTCGCGGTTGCCATAGTGCTCCTGAACACGTTCGGACATTGTGGATGGCTGGTAACGGTGCAACATTTCCTTCGTGCCGATCACCCCTTCGTATGCCTCATGCTCCTCAATGTAGGTGCCGTGCTGTCGCACGAGTGAGGCAATGGTCAACAGGAGCGGGTCATCCAACAGGTCCTCGGAAAGTGTGTTCAAGGACTTGATGTAATGATCCAGTCCCTTGGTTTCCCAGAGCTTGTCCAGTGCCCATAGGACACGAGCGTAAGACTGCATACGCATTCCCTCGGGACCGCTGGAAGGGAAGGGAGGAGCTTCTGAGAGCTTCGGGGCAATCTTGGCAACGAGTGTCAGGAGCGCTCCGTAGATCTCCGGGTGAGCGGCCACGATGTTGTCATTCAGTGCCTGTTCGCTGCTCTGGGCAACGAGAACGCTGTTGAGGTTGATCGGAACCATTCGGCTCTTCAAGTCTCCTCGAAGGTGACCGGTCTCGATGCCGTTGAGGATCAAGCTTGAATCGATCTTCAGGGTGACAACATCGGAGTCCGTCCGAAGCTTTCGCTTCTCGTGGGTGGTCCCATGAACTACCTGACAAAGGGTGTCGGATAGTTCCGCTGAAACCTTGGACACGTTGTCATACATGGTGACTCGGGCCTTGGACATGGCAACCATGACATCGTCTTCCGAGTCCTTGAACTTACCTACCTTACCAAGGACCAAACCCCCTTCGACTGCGTACTTGACCGCTGCTGTTGCCGTTGACTTACCGGCTCCGGAACCACCAAGGAGCATCATAATTGGGCTGTTGTGGTTCGGGAACATGTGGTTGATCATCCATGCCACCATGAGCGGCCAATCGGCTGGAGCCACGTTGGCATAGGGGAGGAGGTGCTTCTCAAGCTTGCCTCGGGCATCCTGAAAACTGACTACAGCCGGGTTCTGGATCGGGAGGACTGACCCATCACGGAGGAAGGCTGTACCGGTCG
Organism: Paeniglutamicibacter sp. Y32M11; assembly: GCF_019285735.1. Classification (GTDB taxonomy): domain Bacteria; phylum Actinomycetota; class Actinomycetes; order Actinomycetales; family Micrococcaceae; genus Paeniglutamicibacter. The sequence continues at coordinate 1,441,408 of NZ_CP079107.1, forward strand.
CGTAGGGGAGGGAAGTCTGAATTGACCATGCACCGTCCTTGATGAGGACCGCATTGTTGTTGTCCGTTCCAAGGTCAATCCAGATATCGCCGGAGACGGTTTGGAAGGTGCGGGAGGCCAACTTGTATACGTAGTTGGACGCTGCACACATGCCCTCAATGGTTGAAACAACGGAGGCTACAGCTCCGTTCGGAACAACCTTCCCGGTGGAGGTGAAGTAGGTGCGAGTCATCCAGTGACGGAGTTCGGAACTCCCGACTTCGTAGGCACGGAGACCAAGCAGTGCCTTGTCATTCGGAAGCACGAAGAGCTGTTCCCGGTCGGCAGTACGGGCAAGTGTGAAATTAGCGGCAATGAGTCTGAAGAGCACGGTCGCTGGGTCGTCGTCATCGTTGCCGGTCGGTCCTTCGGCATCCTCGGATGATTCCGGGGTGATAGTAAGGTGCCCATTCATGCTGGCCATGGAGAAGATGGTATCTGCGAAGTGTTCGATCACCTCGGAGACTAAAGCTCCACGTTCAATCGGCGGGTTGTGGAACTGGATTCCGATATTGCGGGAGAACTCACCGAACGCCATTGCCATGTTCTTGATCTTTGCGTTCTCGTGAGCAAATCGGGGGAGTAGGAGAACGAGGTGCGACTTGTTGTTCACCATACCGGCCAGTTCATTCTCGGCAACGTTCTTGCCCTTGGTCCAATCGGTGAGCGGTGTGCCGTCCATGTGGAGAACGTGCGAGCTGAAGCCTAGTGCGTTGAGGGCCTTTGCATCGGCCTGATCCTGCACTAGGAAGTGAAGATCCGGTTCGGTGGAGCCGGTGAAGTTGGAGCTGAGTGAAATCTTTGCCACTGTTTAAGTCCTGTTCGTTAGGGTGGCACGCTCCTCAGAGTCGTACCGATTAATGGGGGAGTGCTCATTGGTCCTCCTAGACCGTTGCGCGGGTTTTGCTTCTCGTTTCGGCCCACCGGACGCCCTCCTAGGCGGTTCCGGTTTCATCTTCGCCTGGGCGTCGCAGTGGGCGGTCTATGTCATTCGATTATCAATTCGAGCTCGGAGACCTTCAGCTGCTTCTGCACAATACGGGCATCAAGTCCAGCCAGTTTGGCGCGCATGCGATTCTCTGCCTTTGCCCTGAGCGTCTTGGTGTAGCTCAGCTCCAGCCTTGCTCTATGTAGCGGTCCCATAACAATTTCCTACTTTCTTGTTTTTCGGTTGACTTCTTTGTTCGTACTAGTCTATTATACACCACAAATTTGCCCATCTGGTTTATACCCGTACGATTCAGTGTTGTCAAATCCATTCGGGCATCAAAAAAGCCGGGACCATACGGTCTCCGGCTTGGGGCGTGGCGACTGTGTAGGTAGTGTGGGGGGTACCTCGGGTTCCTTTGGTTGGGAAAACTATCAGCCTTGATTATACCGGATTCAGGTTCAGAAGGGAAGGCCCCCATCACTCGGCAGGGGCCACGTCTTACGGCGAGCGCTCACCGGTCATCCCTTGGTGATCAACTTGGCCCAAAATTCCTCGTTCTGTTTCTTTGTGCGAGATCCGTCTACCGGATTCCAACCGCCTGGGGTGCTCCCAGTAACCGCTCTGGTATCGACGGTCCACTCTCCCAGTGTGGTTGTTCCCGCCTTGATCCTCTTGATCCTGCTAGCTATTGGCTCACGGGATGACGCCGAGCCTTCCTTGAGCTCCCACGGGTTCATCGCATTGACCCGTATCCATTTGTCGCATAGCTTCTGACCGAGTGGCGTATACGAGTAGTCGATGACCTCGGGGGAGAAGCGCTTACCTTGTCCACCTTTACGGATCTTGATCTCAGCGAATACCGATGTCAGGAGATCCCGCCTAAGGTCCATCGGTGCCGCATTCCATCCGTCGAGTTCGTACCCTTCGAAGATGCTCAGCGTCTTGTCTTGGTTGAGGTTGAACAACTCGGCGTCCAGCTCGGATATCTTCTCCGCGTGCTTGGCTTCCTTACGCTTGATGATTGACGGGCTGATGTCTGTCTCAATCGCTTCTGAGATCCATTCATCATGAGCTATCGAGATCCGGTGCTTCTCGCCCTGTACCTCAGTCAGTCGGCGTGCTGTGCCCTCCTGCTGCGCTCGGATCTCTTTGTGTTGGGACAGGAGATCCAGTGCATGAGTGGATATCGCCGCTTCCAGTTTCTCGGCTGTAATCGTGACGTGTTTCGTCGTGGGGCAACGGTAAGACCTCGGAGATCCTGCACCACCACGTTGGCCTGCGTTCATCCCTCGATCACAGCCCGGCTCAGCACATCGGATGATGTTGGTCAACAGTCGGACATCATGCCGTGTAACACCGGAGATCCGTTTTCCCAGCTTCTTCCTCTCGATCAAGTCCTGGATCTCGGAGAACTGTTCCGGTGTTAGGAGCGGCTTCCAGCCTTTGAGTTCATACAGTGTTCCTCGGTAGTCCTGTTTCCCCATGAGTCGCGGACGGGTGAAGTAGTTCCGTACCGTGCCGGGTGTCCACTGCTTCCCGCCTTGTTTCCCGGTCTGTGGGGTCAAGAGACCGGCAATGTTCCAGACCTCGGAGATCCGATAGAAGGACCACCGCTGTTCTTCATCCTCGGAGAGCAGGTGCTTAGCGGCCTGCCGTACTGCCTTGGCTTCCTTGTCTACCCACGTCCCATCCCGCTCCTGACCAAACGGACGGATCGAACCACGATAGGTCCCAGCCCCGGCGATACGTTGGTTGGCTAGTTTGATGCGCTCGGACTTGATCCGTTGTTCGTGCTTGCCCATGAGTGACTGGATACGTGTCATGAACTCAGAAGAGGCAGAGTCAACGGTGACCCGTGATCCGTCCACACCATAACCGTCAATCCCAGCCAACAGGAAACGGTCTAGATCATTGTTGTGTCCGCGCTCCAGTCGGTCCTGTTTCCAGAAGACCACGTGAGAGGGTGCCTCCGACAGCATGGCCTCAAACTCTGGCCTAGTAGCTCCTGAGGTGGCACTGAAATTGTTATCCCGGTAGATCTTTCCCAGCGTCCAACCTTGACGGGAGATCCACTCCTGGCAGACTTTGACCTGTTGTTCCGTGGACAGGCCCTCATCATCCGTGCCTTGCTTCTTATCCTGAGAAAGTCGGGCGTAGATAGCCGCAGTTGGGGGAGTAGTCATGAATCAATTCTAACTTACGTGAGTCCCTATCATCTGGTGGGTCATGATCACTTTGATGAGCGCATTGTTGGTTGCAGCTCTTCTGGCGGTAGCAGGGCCCCGTCTGGAGGAACTCTTCAACCAAGCCATCGACCGCGTAGCAGGCATGGGCTAGCGAGTCATCATGCCTCGGCCAGCACGGCATTCCAATGAAGGTGCCGAGGACAACGAACGAGGATCCGCGGTTGCCGAATTCGTGATGGTCTCTGCGCTGCTCATTGCCGTGTTTCTAGCCATCCTGCAGCTCACCTTTGCCCTCCACGTCAGGAATACCCTGCTTGATGCAGCGGCGTCCGGCGCCCGCTACGGCACGCTGGCCGATCGGGGGCCGGGCGACGGGATTTATCGTACGCAGGAGATTATCCGCGGGGCGCTTAACGACCGATTTGCCTCGGATGTTCAGGCCACGTCCACCACTGTTGGTGGAACACCGGGGCTACGCATTACCGTGCGGACAGCGATACCGGTTTTTGGTCTGTTCCCATTCGTGGGTGAGTTTATTGTTCACGGGGAATCGGTGCGCTATGGATAAATCCAGAAAGGAGGGACTCCAAGAAGGATCCTCAATGATCGAGTTCATTTTCTTGGTGGTGCTTCTCCTGGTGCCGCTGGTCTATTTGGTTGTCGGTGCCGCATCCATTCAGGCTGCCAGCTACGCGGCGGTGGGGGCAGCCGATCATGCCGCTAAGGTGTTTGTCACCGCAGAAGATGAGGGACAGGCTCAGGCTCGCGCGTCAGATGCCGTCCGTCGTGCAGCGGCGAACATGGAGATCGGCGCGGATCGAACCAACTTTAGCTATAGCTGCAACGGTGTTTGCTTATCCCCTGGTAGTACCGTGACCATTCGAGTGAGCATCGAGATTAGTCTTCCGTTGCTTCCCGAGGGCTGGGGCTGGCGCACTGGCAATGTGTCATCGAACGCCACGCAGAGAGTTGACCTCTATGGATAGGCTCCAGGGACTTCAGAATCGGATGCTCACGCGAATCAGACGGATCCGTGCTGCCCAACGCCGGGGTGAGGCTGATGCTGGGCAGTCCATCGTGTTAATTATTGGGATGATCGCCATAGCGTTGTTGGCCATCAGTGTGATGTTGGCGGCTACTTCCGTGAACGTGCAGGCGCACAAGCTATTGTCCCTGGCCGATGGGGCGGTTACCGCTGCCGCAGACAACTTCGAGCTCACAGCCGGCGGCGACCAAGTTGCCACTCTCCAGTTGAATTCCGAGGAAGTCAGACACGCAGCGGAGAAGTACCTCGCGGATGTAAGCGCCGGAGCAGACTTCGCTGATCTTCGGATCATCAGCGCCGGTGCCGAGCCCGACGCGGTGACAGCGCATGTGCAACTGGGCGCAGTGGTTCATCCGCCAATTATCGGTTGGCTTATCCCGCGCGGGGTTTCCATCCATGTTGATTCCTATGCTCGTACCTTGCTTTCTCGGTGACATATGGATTCGACTACGAGCACCATCGTGCACTTTGTCCTCCGAGTCAGCGATGGTCGTAGCTTCGGCGCTCGCCGAAAACGCCGAAAATAGGATGCGTGCCAAGGTCATGTTTCGATCAGGCTGGCTAAAAAGCGCGCTGGGGCAAAGCGTGGTGCCGTAAATGTCGTAGGCTGGAACCACCATGGCCTCAACTGACTTTCCCGCCGAAATCCGTTCACTGCGCTCCACCTATGCTTCGATTGAAGAGGTTTCCGATGTGCCGCGCATCCGCGCGGACATCGCGATGCTCTCCGAAGAAGCCGGAGTTCCCGATCTTTGGGATAACCCGGCGGCTGCTCAAATTGTCACGTCGAAACTCTCACACCGACAATCTGAACTTGAGCGGTTGACGACGATCGGTACTCGTATCGAGGACTTGGAAGTACTTGTCGAACTCGCTGAGATGGAGGACGACGAAGACGCTTTGCAGGAAGCCGAAATTGAGCTCAAGTCTGTGCGAAAGTCGTTGGCTGATCTTGAAGTGGTTACACTGCTTTCCGGTGAATTCGATTCCCGTCACGCAGTTGTCACGATTCGGGCGGGTGCTGGCGGCGTGGACGCTGCCGATTTCGCTGAGATGTTGATGCGGATGTATCTGCGGTGGGCCGAAAAGCACGGTTACTCAACGCAGGTTATGGACACGTCCTACGCGGAAGAAGCGGGTCTGAAGTCTGCAACGTTCGAAGTCAACGCGCCATATGCCTTCGGTACATTGTCCGTAGAAGCTGGTACACACCGGCTGGTACGAATCTCGCCATTCGATAACCAGGGCCGTCGCCAGACCTCCTTCGCCGCGGTAGAAGTAATTCCGCTGATTGAACAGAACGATTCCGTCGAAATTCCGGAGAACGAAATCCGAGTTGACGTGTATCGCTCTTCGGGTCCGGGTGGGCAATCGGTTAACACCACGGACTCGGCTGTTCGAATGACGCATATTCCCACCGGAATCGTCGTTTCGATGCAGAACGAAAAATCGCAGATCCAAAACCGCGCAGCCGCCTTGCGGGTGCTGCAGTCACGGTTGCTGTTGGTGAAGAAGGCCGAACAGGATGCACAGAAGAAGCAGCTGGCTGGTGATGTGAAGGCATCATGGGGCGATCAGATGCGATCCTACGTGCTCAATCCGTACCAAATGGTCAAGGACCTTCGCACCGAACACGAAGTTGGAAACACCTCCGCGGTGTTCGATGGTGAAATCGATGACTTCATCGATGCTGGCATCCGCTGGAGAGCCTCCCAGCGTCGTCCGACGGACTAAGCAGCCAAGCCGTGATGGGTTACTCGAAAACGTTTCAGTACGTTTCGATGTAACCCATTTCTGTTTTGGGGCTGTTTTAGGTCAGCGAGACCATGGGTAGGCCCTCGAATGAATGAATGAATGAATGAATGAATGAATTGCGTTCGTTCTGTGGATGTTGCTGGGCAATATTCGGTGGCGGACTAAGCGTTTCGAGAGCGGATAACTACCGAAGACGCCGTTGGCTAGATCACAGGTGTTGGCTTCTTTTCGAAAATAGAGATTGGAACTCTCCCAAAGTCGGATCGAGCTGGATCATCCGCCGCGAGGAATGAAGCGAAGGTTCATTCCTTCGTCCCAAGTCGTGGCCCAACTATGTTTATTCGTAGTTGGGACAGCGCTTCTGGTGGGTAGTGGCCGAGCGGCAGCAAAACGGAGAGTAGTCTGCATACTTCCGTGTATAAACGAGAACAGCTGGCTTTCATCCGGCTCACAGAATGGTGACACACCCCCGCTTTGTGTCGGGTGGTGCTGTTCGGGCGGATAGAGTTCAAGTGCTGGCTATGCAACTTCCTCAAACCAAGTCCCGTGCCTGGATCACGCGCCGGCGATCCTGCGGGCAGAGCTGCGATGATTAGATTCGAAAACGTCACGATGGTCTATGACCAGAAGTCACGCCTTGGCTCGGAAAACGCGCGCCCCGGTCTTGACGACGTAACCATTGAAATTGACCGTGGCGATTTTGCGTTTCTTGTTGGGGCTTCTGGCTCCGGCAAATCCACGTTCCTTCGCCTCATCCTGCGCGAAATCGTTGCTACGGGTGGAGCCGTCCACGTTGCTGGGCAGAATGTTGCTCGCATCCCATCGTGGCGCGTGCCCAAATTGCGTCGTGGCATCGGAGTTGTCTTCCAAGACTTCCGCCTCCTGCCGCAGAAGAACGTTTTTGAAAACGTGGCCTTTGCCATGCAGGTCGTCGGAGAGAGCCGAAGTGCCATCCGTGACCATGTCCCCGAGATCTTGAAGCTTGTTGGGCTCGAAGGCAAAGAGAAACGACGCCCGGATGAACTCTCCGGTGGCGAACAGCAACGAGTGGCTATTGCCCGTGCTATCGCCAACAAGCCTCAGATCCTCCTCGCAGATGAGCCGACCGGAAACTTGGATCCGGCCACCAGCGTGGGCATCATGAACGTCCTAGACAGGATTAATCAAAACGGCACCACAGTATTGATGGCCACGCATGATGACGGCATCGTCAATTCAATGCGCCGCCGCGTTGTGGAATTGTCACTCGGCAAGATTGTGCGAGATGAAACCGCCGGTGAATACACCTCAATGATTCCGGTAATCAACCAGGACGGCACGCGCGAATTGCGACAGGCCGACCACAGCACCTGGCACAAACCGCAGACCGGCAGCCAGGCCTTTGCGCCGTTCGACACTGAGGACGATTTGCCATGAAACTCGGATTCATTCTCGGCGAAGTAGGCTCCGGCCTCCGTCGAAACCTCTCCATGGTGGTTTCTGTTGTCTTGGTAACCTTCATCTCGTTGACGTTCGTGGGCACCGCAGCACTCATGCAGATGCAGGTCACGCAGATGAAGGGCTACTGGTACGACAAAGTCCAGGTGGCTATTTACCTGTGCGGCGAACATAACGAAGGAACGAATTGCACGACTGGCGCTGTGAGCGAAGGACAGCGCGGCGAAATTGAATCGATGTTGGGTTCCTCTGCCGTCAAGCCCTATGTGGACAGCTTCGAATACGAATCAAAGGAACAGGCAGTAACGCATTTCCGCGAGCAGTTCTCCAACTCATCGATGATTGACACCGTTACAGCTGATCAACTTCCTGAGTCGTTCCGAGTTTCACTCGTTGATCCTGAGAAGTATCAGATCATCAAGGAACTTTTCTCGTCCATGGATGGGGTTGACGTGGTTGTGGACCAACGAGAACTGTTGGAGAAGGTGTTCTCCATCATCAATATTGCATCCGTTGTTGCCATTGGAATTGCCGGTGTCATGATCCTGTGTGCTGTCCTGCTGGTTGGCACCACGATCCGCCTCTCGGCCTATTTGCGGCGACGTGAAACAGGCATCATGCGGCTCGTTGGAGCCTCGAAATCTTCCCTGCAATTACCCTTCGTCTTAGAGGGGATCGTCTCAGCGCTTATCGGTGCGCTACTAGCCGGTGGCGTTCTGTGGGCGGCGGTTAAATTCCTCATCGATGGCAAGCTAGCGTTGGAGTATAAGGACACCGCATTCATTTCTACGGGTGAGGTCTTCATGGTCGCTCCGTGGCTGATCTTGCTCGGCGTAATTTTGGCTGGTGTATCGTCATTGGTAACCTTGCGCCGTTACCTGAAGGTTTAGTGCGTCGTATTTCTGCCTCAAATTCAGTTCTCGTCAGACTAGAAGGACATTTATGTTAGCCAAAGCAGTATGGAGTCGCGTTGCGCGAACGAGTGCCGTGGGTGCGTTGTCAATCGCGCTCTTGGTTTCCGGAACCGCAGCTATCCACGCCGATGAGCTAGATGACCGCAAGGTCGAAATTGAGCAGAACATCGATCACCTCTCCGAAGACCTTGAACTCCTTGGTGCGGATATCAAGGAAGCCGATGCGAAACTCCGCGGACTGCAGGCTCAGCTTCCCGCTGCCGAACAAGCCTTGGCCGAGGCACAAGGCAAGGTTAAACAAGCCGCGGACGAAGCGGCAGATCTCGCGCAAAGGGTTCAGGCCGCTCGTGAATCACGAGATCAACTGAACGTGAAAATTGCCGAGGATAAGGCAAAGCTGGAAGATTCAAAGGAAATCATCGGTCAGATAGCAACCGAGGCCTACAAGCGCGGAGGTGTTTCCTCCGATCTTTCGTTGTTGCTCAGTGCGAGTTCCGACGGCAATTTGGCCGCAGGAATGGATATGGCCGATCAAGCGATGCGTTCACAGAACGCGGCACTTGACGCTTTGTCGGAACAATCCGCCACCGACGCCAACTCGAAGCTCCGACTAGCTGCAGTGGAAGCGGAAATTACAGACCTCAAGGCAGCTGCCGACGCTGCGCTTGCCCGCGAGCAAGCTGCCCGCGATGACGCCGAGAACAAGAAGCGGGATCTGGACGGGATCATCGCTCAGACTGACGCACTCAGTGCCGAACTTCTTGCCCAACGACCGCAAATTCAGAAGAAATTGGCGGCGAACGAGACGGCACAGGCCAGCGTCAACGCTGAAATCAAGGCTCGGCAGGAACGGCTGATCCGTGAAGAAGCTGAGCGCAAGCGCAAGGAAGCCGCCGCAGAGGCGAAGCGCCAAGCGGTAGCCAAGGCAAAGTTCGAAGCTGAAGAGGCGGCCCGGGCCAAAAAGGCTAGGGAAGCTGCCGCTGCGCAAAATAAGAAAGACACTTACGTCGAGTCGAAATACGTTGCTCCGACGCCGCAGGCAGAGACACCCCGATCCAGCTCATGGGGTCTTATCAAGCCTGTGTCTGGTGGACACCAGACCTCTAGCTTTGGCTGGCGTCCCACACCCGCAGGAACCATCGACTATGGCGGACGCGGTGGTTACGTACACGCCGGCGTTGACTGGGGCTTTGGCGGGCAATGCGGTACTCCAGTTTATGCAGCAGCAGATGGCGAAGTCTGGATGGCCGGCTGGGGTGGAACCTCGGGTAACAAGGTGACCATCAGCCATGGCGTGATCGGTGGCAAGGCACTTGCTACCAATTACCACCACATGCAGAGCATCGTGGCGCGCGTCGGCCAACATGTCACTCAGGGGCAGGTCATTGGCTACGTGGGTACGACCGGAAACTCGACGGGTTGCCACATGCACTTTGAGACAATCGTTAATGGCACAGCAGTAAACCCATTGGGACTTCTCTAGCGGTAGGCTGTAAGCTCGCTTGATGAAGAAACCACTTGTGGAGAGGAGGTGCCAAAGTGGCTAAGAAAGACACTGATGAGCGGATTATTGCGAGCAATCGTAAGGCCAGGCACGATTTTGAGATCCTCGATACCTTTGAGGCCGGAATGGTTCTCAGCGGAACGGAAGTAAAGTCACTGCGCGAGGGCAAAGCGTCGCTGATTGACGGGTTCGGCCAGTTCTATCGCAACGAGCTCTACATCGAGAATGTTTATATTCCCGAGTACCTTAACGGTTCCTGGACGAACCATGCTGCCCGTCGCCGTCGCAAGCTGTTGCTTCACCGCGCGGAACTCTTGAAGATCGAACGCAAAATTAACGAGTCCGGTCTAACGATCGTTCCGTTGAGCTTGTACTTCAAAAAGGGTCGCGCAAAGATTGAGATTGGCGTAGCTCGAGGCAAGAAAGAATACGACAAGCGACAAACGTTGCGTGAGAAGCAGGACAATCGTGAAGCGCTTCGCACCATGCGCGAACGCAACCGTGGGGTCCGCGAATAGTTCCTCGGACGTCGTCCACTGATGCTTTGAAGCGGACGCATCTTCGGACTATCGTGAATACACGTTGGCCAAAGGAATACATGCGGCGCGAATGTGCGTTAGACTATTTACACGTGGATTTATTTCACGTGGTTGGGGTGGCGAAAGTTGCTCGTTGACAACAAAATACGGGGATGATCGGTTTCGACGGTGTGAGTCGCGACATGTGAAGCGGGCCGAGGATGCAAAGTTATCTCGTTAACGCTCTTTGCAAAACAATAAGTGCCGACTCAAAGCGCACTGACTTCGCTCTCGCTGCCTAAGCAGCCAGACCAGTCCGTTAGCCAGGGGATGCTATCGCCCCTGATCCTAACGTCATTTAGATAGCCACTGCGGGAAGTTAGTGTTACCGGAACGACCTGCAAAATTTAGGTAACTGTGCCCGGACCAGCCGCTTGTCTGCATGACGGCTGGGGCAGAGAAAATCCAACGCAGACTGCGCCCGGAGAAGACTTGGCAACACCACATCGGACGGGAGTTCAATTCTCCCCATCTCCACATTGAAGGCCCGACGGATCAATTTGATCCGTCGGGCCTTTCTTGGTTTAAATGGTCAGTGGTCTCTGGCCTTGAAGTTTAGGGATTAGAGATCATTGCACCATCTGCTCATGAGCGATGGAATCGGGCTGCGACCGCCGGGCCGTGGAGTTAGAACAGCCGTGGATTCGTCTGGCTATCATGTTGCCAGTGCGTGTTTCTGCGAGGTAGCTGCTCGGGGTCCATATATTTTGGCAAGATGACCGCGGGCAGGCCGTTGTGGTCCAGTACTAGCCGGATCTTTCCTGAATGAAAATCATGGTGGTGGGCGCTACACCCCGGCCCGGTGTTGGTCACGCTGGTGGAACCGCCATCTTCCCACGCATCGATATGGCACATCTGGCAATGCTCCGGTGACTCGGTACAGCCAGGAACCAAGCAGCCGCCGTCCCGCGCGAGAATTGCTTGCCGCATATATTCGGGGACGAATCGTTGCTCCCTACCGATGTCCAAAATCTGGCTCTGACCGCTGAAGACCACCGGCAGGACGCCGGAATCACATAACATTCGTCTGAGTTCGCCGGGGCTGATACTCAGCCCATGTGCACTGATCCCGGCTCGTTCGGCCAACCCAAGTAATGTTTCGAGTTGGCAATGGACCACCAAGGTCGCTTTCGCCAGCGCCCCGCTCTCCTTCTGTTTGGTGCCCTTGACGCTTCGTAAAACGTTGAGAATCGTTTGGAGGCGCCGACGAGCAGGGGAGAGGCCATCTTGCCCTGGGTCGTTGTCCAAGAAGTTGAAAGAGGGCAAGTCAGGTGGTGTTGTGTCGCTGCCGCGCTGTGGGCCGTTGACATGAGCTGTAGCAAGACCAAGGTCGTTGTACGTCGACCGCGGAAGCTGATCCTTGGGGGTCTCGGGATCCGCTGCCCATGCCGGGAGTCTAGGTGCATCAGCATCCGTATTCGCTGTTAATCGCTGCTCGTCGTCGTTGCTCGGCTCGACCGAAAAATCTGGTGACGTGGCATCCCGGGCCAATTTCTCTCGATTTCCGGCCGCCGTTCGGGGATTGTCGGCGTTGGCGAAATGGGACAGCAGCACCTCAGCCTCGATATTGAGCATGCATAGGCTGAAATAGCTGAAGTGTTCCGTGCGCCGAGTCAGGAAGATGCCGGTCTTGGAAGCGATCTCTTCGTCGCTGGGTTCGCTGGATGCGGTGTCCTCCAATGAGGCCCGCCAGGACGCGATCAATTTATTGGTGGCCGCGGGGCCCTGAGTATGAAGCGAATCGAGGGCTTGCTTTTCGATGGTGGTGGCCAAGGATGCGGCGTCGGGCCTGGACTGGATTTCTGGTGCCGCTGCGTCAAGTTTTTTTGCTACCTGAATGGCCTGCTTGGGATCGATGGTTCCGGCCTTGGCATCGGCCGATAGCCGCGGGTACCGAGCTGGGTGCTGAATCCCGTTGACATCCGTATGGGGCAGCATGGCGGTGCCCGCCCGGACCCGGTCCCGGCTCTCGAAATACCCGCATCCCAGCAGATGCTGGAGAAATTCAGTGGTGTTCTTGTGGGGCAGGCGGCCCGAGGGATGGGTGGCCGGGTCTGCCGGGAGCCGAGTGTCGGTGGCTAGGAAGTCCTCGGGGCGAGCCAAGGCATCGCTGAGCACCTCGAGGGTGGCCAGTGGCAACTCGTGGGCCAGCGTCCGCTGTGCGGCTTGTGCGGCAAGTACCTGAAGGTAGCTCGTTTGCCGGTGTGCCCGCTCGATCACCAGAGCCAGCGCCGCTGCCTCCGTTGGTGAGTGGGTTTCTGCCGCCAATTCGGCGGCGGCGGTGATGAAAAAGTTCTCTGCGGCAAGCAGCGCACGGAAACGATCGGCCCCTTTCGCGTGGAGATCGGGCCCCGAGGACGGGCCGGTGTACCCACGGTCATCTCTCTGGTGCTGGTTGGACTCTTGCTTGCTCATGACATCGAGCATGCGCGATGGAGCTATGCCGGTGCCATGGGGCAGGTGAAAGCTGTGGAGAACCGCTGCGGATGATCCTCATCTGCCATGTGGGTGGGGCCGAAAGGGCGAAGCCATGGTGCGGGGAAGTGGGTGCGGTGAGCGCCGGGCACACGTCTGGGGGTGCGCCGGATACAGAAGTGCGGCGCGTACCCCCGGCATGATGCCGAGCGGACGCGCCGCACTGATGGATCGTTATGGCCAGCGACCGCGCTGCCCCGACCCGATGCTGCCAGGGTGAGGGACTACTCCGAGGTGCCGGTGGTGAGCGACGGGGCGGTCTTCGGGCCCTTCAGGGCTGCCAGACGGGCTTCGATCTCCGTCTGCTCGCCAAGATCCTCAAGAGAGTTGAATTGGGCATCGAGCGAGGATGAAGCAAGTTCTGCAGCACCGCGCACGCGAGCCTCTTCGCGGCGGATCTTTTCCTCGAAGCGACCGACCTCGCTGGAGGGATCCATGATGTCGATGGACTTCACGGCCTCCTGCACCTGGTTCTGCGCCTGAGCTGATTTGGCTCGGGCCACGAGTTCATCGCGCTTGGAAACCAGTTCCTGACGCTTGGACTTCATGGCGTCCAGCCCGGTCTTCAGCTTTTCCACGACATCGCGCTGCGAGGTGATGCTCGGTTCGGCACTCTTGGCTTCGGATTCCGACTGCATCTGACGCTGGATGGCCACCTTAGCCAGCGAATCGAACTTGTCTGCATTCGCGGTGTCGCCGGCAGAACGGAATTCATCGGCCTTGCCGGAGGCGGCGAGTGCCTTGTTGCCCCAGTCGGAGGAGGCCTGAACGTCTTCGTCGTAATCTTCCTCGACCATACGAAGGTTGCCGATGGTCTGGGCCACTGCGGTTTCTGCCTCGGCGATGTTGTCCGTGTAGTCGCGCACCATCTGGTCGAGCATCTTCTGGGGATCTTCCGCCGAATCGAGCATGGCGTTGATGTTGGCCTTGGCCAGCTGGGCAACACGACCGAAAATAGACTGCTTTACCACGATGAGACCTTTCGTTGACTGACTAGTGAACTACCTAAGGGTGCACCTCCCGTGAGGAAAGCGCGGTACAACAATCTGGGGTTCCGGTGCCCCGGGATGTGCTCCCGGGGCACCGGAACGTGTAGGTGGGGTGACGGTTAGAAGTTGCCTCCCGCGCCGTCGCCGAATCCACCGAATCCGCCACCGCCGCCGCCATCTCCACCGAAGCCGCCGAAGCCGCCGCCACCAAAGATGCCGCCGCCACCGGAGTTTGAGCCGCCACGCAGAATGGAATCGATGAGGATACCGCCGAGGATCGCACCGCCGAGGCCGTTGTTACCGCCGCCGCCGCCAAAACCGCCGCCACCGCCAAAACCATTAACGTCGTTTTCTGCCTCGCGGGCGGCCTGGTCGGCCAGCGCCGCGGCATGCTCGGCGAAGGCGAGCGCATTAACCGGGTCAGAGGGGGCCATGCGCAGGGCCTCATCTAGGTTGCGCTGGGCCTCTGCCAACCGTGTGCGGGCCGTGGCTCCGACACCGCCGCGGCGGGCACGGATGAAGTCATCGGTGCCGCTGATTTTCATCTGCGCGCCACGGATGGCCGACGCCAGCTGATCTGCTGCCCGTCGGTTGCGTTCCTGGGTATCGCGGATCTGGTTCAGCGCCTCATTTAGGGGGCGGTGTCCGGAATCCACCTCGGCCAGCAGCGCGACGGGATCGACGCGACCGCTGCCCACCTGCGCCGCAACGGAGGCGAGCGCCGGTTCCAGAGCTGCCACCGGACCAGCAAGTTCAGGATGTGACCCGTTGGCCACCAGCGCGCGGCCCTGAGCCAGATCCTGTGCGGCGGTGGAGACCATCGACTCAAGATCGGTGCGAGCCTTGGCCAGATCGTCTCCGGCGTGTGCCACCGCGTCAAGCAACACCGTGGCCTGGTGCACAGCATCTTCACCGGCACGGACGGCAACGGCAGCCTCGGCGGTCTGCGCGGCGGTGATCTTTTCCTCGGCGGTGGATACGGCCGTATCGGCGAAGTCCAACCGGTTGGTGGCTTCGGCGATGTTGGTGTGGACCTGATTCAGTGCCGTGTCGGTGTACGTGGTGGAGAGCTCGGCGAGAGTGCCCTGGACCGTGGTGAGACGGGTGCGCAGGGGCGCAATACGAGTCTTGAGCTCCGCGGCCGCAGCAGGGGCATTCTTTTCGAGCTCGCGCAGTGAGGCGAATTCTTCGGTGTGCGCCTCGAGTGCCTCATTGACCGCCTCACAGCGGCGGATGATCTCTCCCAGCCAGGAACGCTGGTCTTCCTCGGTATCGGGGATGTGGTCATCAAGCTGCTGCTGCAACTTGAAGGACTCCGACATGTGTTCCTTGGCGGCGGTGATGTCTTCGGTAAACGGCTTGATGGCTTCGTCGCCGAATTGCGCCTGGGCGAAACCGACCTCCTGTTCCGAGGAGCGGATGGCATCGTCGGCGGCAATGAGCAGGCTGCCGGCCTTGGTGCGCAGCTCGGGGATGCTCAGGGAAGCCAACGGGTCAATGGGCTTGCCGTCCGGGCCCTTGGCCACCTGCGGGGTGCCAGCGGGCAACTTCTTGCGTCGCGAGAGTGCCCAGGCGGTGGCGCCACCGGCCACCACGACTCCGCCGACCAGCAGCCAGCCGCCATTACCGCCGGATTCACCGTCTGATGACGTGCCGGAGCTCTGCTCGCCTCCTGTGGGGCTCTTGCCATTAGCAACGTTTTCGATGCCGGTGATCGCGCCGAGTGCCGCTGCCGACCAATCCTTATTGGACAGCTGCGGGGCGACCAGCTTGTTGAAGATCTCCTGGTCGAATTCCACGATGTCACCCTTGTCATGGGATTCGAATCGCGCGTTGCGCTGCGTGACGGCGATCGCAAGGATCGAGTCGCTGCTGCCCACGTTCTTCGTCTCGGCAACTTGCTTCACCCACGCACCAGGATCATCGGGGTTGGTGAAGGTGTCCACGTAAATGACAAAAAGATTCTGGCCGGTTTCGCTGCGCAGTTCGGTGAGTGCGGCGTTGACCTCCGCAGTATCTGAGCCCAGGACTCCGGCCTTGTCGATGACAAATTGGCCCGGTGGAATGCTCACGGGTGAATCTGCCGACGCGGCTGGCGCAAGAACGAACATGGACAGGATTCCTGCGGTTGCCACGAGGGCCATCCGCCGGGGGAGCAACTTCATAATATTCCTTCACCTTGCGTGGTCGGCCGCAGAAGATGCCCGGCGCCACGTGCGCAAATGCGTGTGGTGATCCGTTTTCTGCTGTCGTTATAGATTCTAGGGTGGTGGGGGAGCCGCGTCCACAGAATCGCCGGTGGATTGGCCTGTCGGCTGAATACCCGATGCCTTCTCACAGCTGACGCTCAGCTGCTCCTTTTCGTTGCCACAGCCCGCGCAGGCATAGTTATAACCAAGAACCCCAGTTCAACGACCACCAAGGGATTGGAACAGCCGCCATGAGCGAGAACAATGTTGAGAAACCAGGCACCGATGGCAACGACGACGGAGCGCGTGGCGCGGCCAACGTTCCGCCACGTCCGGTGAGCCCACCGAGCGCCGATGCCGGTAGCGAGGCGACGCAGGCTTCGGTCTCCAAAATTTCTGGCGCCGCGGATCCGACTCAGTCTCTGCCCCGTCACTCCGAAACCCCGCCCGTCGCGCCCGCAGACCCAGAGACACCAAAATACGGACAGGCAGCACCTGCTCCCTCCCCGGAACATGCCTACACCAACGCCTCGGCACCGGGGCCCTATGGCACCCCCACGCCGGAAGAACATACCTCGGCCTTCGGGACCGCGCTGCCGCCACGCAAGCAGAGTGCCAACAAAAAATTCACCTCCGGCGCGCTGATCGTGGGCATGGTTGCCGCGGCACTGCTCGGTGCCGGAGGTGCCATCGGCGCCAACTACGTGATGGATTCCAACATCACCGCCACCAGCGCCGGGTCGGCGACACCACGGGGTGATGTGGTGATCAACAACCCGGAGAACGTCACAGCTGTCACGGCGGCGGCGGCCAAGGCCAGCCCCAGCGTGGTGACCATCGAGGTCTCCAGCGGTAGCAACGGCGGTTCGGGTTCGGGGATCATCATGGACAAGGCTGGCCACATCCTGACCAACACCCACGTGGTCACCCTGGGCGGCGTGACCTCCGACCCGAAGATCACCGTGCGCACCAACGATGGCAAGGTGCACGCCGCGACGTTGGTGGGTACCGACCCGCTCTCGGATCTGGCGATCATCAAGATCGATGCGGATAACTTGGTCCCGGCAACCCTCGGATCCTCCAGCAAGCTCAACGTCGGGGATACCGCCATCGCCATCGGCGCCCCGCTGGGGCTTGCCGGAACGGTGACCGACGGCATCGTCTCCACCCTGAACCGCACGATCTCGGTGGCGTCCTCCGCCGTTCCGAAGGAAACCGAGGGCTCGGATAATTCCCAGGGCGATTCCAACCAGTTCAATTTCCAGTTCCCCGGTGAGCAGCAGCAAGGCAGCTCGGCCGGCTCGATCTTCATCAACGTGATTCAGACCGATGCCGCCATCAACCACGGCAACTCCGGCGGTGCGTTGGTGGATGTCAACGGCAACATCATCGGCGTGAATGTGGCCATCGCCTCCTCGGGCTCCGGCTCCACCAGCGGTGATGAGAGCGGCTCCATCGGCGTCGGTTTTGCCATCCCGATCGACTACGCCAAGCGCATCGCCGATGAGTTGATCGCCAACGGCAAGGCCACCCACGGTTTGTTGGGCGTGACGGTGCAGGCCAAGGCCGCGGACGTGAATAATGGCGGCGGCGGCAGTTCCTTCAGCGTCGGCGCAGAGGTTGCCAGCGTGGTGGCCGGCGGCGCCGGGGAAAAGGCTGGCCTGCAAAAGGGCGATGTCATCACCGGTGTGGATTCGCGCATCATCTCCGACAGCTCCTCGCTGACGGCGGCCATCCGTGAGATCGCCGTCGGCGGCACCGCGGAGATCCACTACACGCGTAATGGCAAGGACGGCAGCGCGAATGTGACGGTGGGCGAAAACACCGGGCAGTAACAGAGCAGCAATAAACACCCGGCGGCGGGGCCTCGAGCGCATCAGGCGCCCGGAGCTCCGCCGCTTTGTTGCGTGGCATTGCGTGACATTGCACCCCGAGCGGCAAATGTGTCCAAGTCGGTGCCGACGCGCGCCGTCATCAATCATCGACTCAGAAATCACCGATACCATGGATGGCGGAGCCCCAGACGCTCGGGTATTACCTGAGGATCCGTCACCGTGCGCATCGATGGCCACGGCGCTCCGCGATGGAGATGTCCACGTTTTTTCAGAAAGGCAGTAATGAGCCAGAAGACCGGCACGCCCTTGAACATTCTTGTATTGGTCAAACACGTACCAGACGTTCAATTCGAGCGGCATCTTTCGCCCACTGGCCACCGGCTGGATCGCCAGGATTCCGTCCTGTCCGAACTCGACGAATACGCGATCGAGGCCGCGCTGGCATTGGCCGAATCACGCGGTGGTGAAAAGGGTGGCAACCATGTCACGGCCCTGACCATGGGACCGGCGGGCGCAGCCAACGCGGTGAAAAAATCACTGCAGATGGGCGCCTCCGCCGGCGTTCACATCAGTGATACGGCGCTTGAGGGATCCGATGCCGGAGCCACCTCGCTGGTGCTGGCTACCGCCATCAAGCACTTGGGCGGATTTGATGTGGTGCTCACCGGCATGGCGTCCACCGACGCGGAGACCTCCCTGGTCCCGGCGCAGCTGGCCGAACGGCTGGGCCTGGCGCAGCTGACCAATCTCTCGGCGGTGGAACTTAGTGATGCGAACATCATCACCGCGACCCGCGTGGGTGAGGATGGCGCACAGACCCTGAGCGCGCCACTGCCCGTGCTGATCTCGGTTACGGATCAGGCCAACGAGCCGCGCTACCCGAACTTCCGCGGCATCCTGGCGGCCAAAAAGAAGAAGATCACCACCCTCTCGCTCGCCGAGCTGGGCATCGAAGCATCAACCGTGGGCACCGCAGGATCGGGGACCCGGGTGCTGGATGCGGCACCACATGAGCCACGAAGCGCCGGGGAAATCATCACCGACTCGGGCCAAGGCGGCCTTGCCCTGGTGGACTTCCTCGCCGACGCCAAGCTCATCTAGCACTACCCAAGGGGAAAAGAAGCATGCTGAAAATTCTTGTTTACATTCACGCTCCCGCGCAAACACCCACCAAGGGTCAGCGCGAACTCCTGGCCCTGGCCGCGAGCCTCGGCGAGGCAGCGGTAGTGCTCGGAGACAATGCCGATGACGCCGCCCGTGCCGGGCTCCACGGCGCCGGTGCCACGGCATTTTATGGCGCGGTGAGCCCGGAGCGGCTGCGCGCCGAGCTCATAGCCCCGGCCGTGTCCCTGCTGGTGGCAGCGGTCCGTGCGTCGGGTGCCGACGCGGTGCTGCTGCCCAACACCATGGAGGGTCGCGAGATTGCCGCGCGTGCCGCGGTGCGCCTGGACTCCGGGGTCATCACCGACGCCGTGGCCGTGGATCAGGAGCTGAACGTCACCAAATCGGTGCTCGCCGGTTCCTACACGGTGCGCGCCCGTATCACCCGTGGACCGGCGCTGATCACGCTGAAGGCCAACAGTGTTGAGCCGGCCGAAGCGCAGGGCTCCGGCGCGCAGGTGCCGCCCGTACAAACGCTCGAGCTTGGTGAATCCGGGCCGGCGGCAAGAATCACCGCCACCGCACCGCACATCGCTAGCGGGCGGCCGGAACTGTCCGAGGCCCGCTTTGTGGTGGCCGGCGGCCGCGGCGTGGACGGGGACTTTGGTCCCGTGGAGGATCTGGCCGACGCACTGGGCGCCGCGGTGGGTGCCTCGCGCGCCGCTACCGACGCCGGGTGGATTGATCATTCGGCCCAGGTGGGCCAGACCGGTGTGACCGTCTCTCCGCAGCTGTACATCTCCGCCGGCATTTCCGGGGCGATCCAGCAGAAGGCCGGCATGCAGAGCGCCAAGTACATCGTGGCGATCAACAAGGACCCCGACGCGCCGATCTTCGAGATCGCGGATCTGGGCATCATCGGCGATTTGGCGAGCATCTTGCCACAGGCCGCCGCCGAAATTCGTCGGCGACAGGGCTAAGTGGGCGTGGGAATTTTTGACCCGGCCAGCGAGGAAATCACCCGGGTCCTGTGTTTTGCCGCGCACCCGGATGACCTGGACTTTGGTGCCTCGGGCACCGTGGCGACCTGGACGGCCGCGGGTGTTCACGTCGAATATTGCATCATGACCGATGGTGATGCCGGCGGCTTTGATGCCCGCACCACCGCGGAGATCACCGCCACCCGGCATGCCGAACAGCGGGCAGCCGCTGCCCTGGTGGGCGTGGACACCGTGCACTTTTTGGGTGAGGCCGATGGCTACCTCGAACCTAATCACCGGGTGATGAAGCAGGTGGTCTCCTTGATCCGCACCCTGCGCCCGCAGGTGGTGCTGGGGATGCATACCGAACGCAATTGGGATCGGATTCAGCGTTCGCACCCCGATCATCTGGCTTGCGGTGAGGCGGTCACGCGTGCCATCTACCCGGCGGTGGAGAACCCCTTTGCCTACCCGGAGCTGGAAGAGGCGGGTCTTCCGGCCTACAAGCTGCCGTGGCTCTGGCTTTATGGTGCCCCGGCCGAGCGGGAGAATCACCGGGTGGAGATCACCGCGGTGTTTGAGAAGAAGCTGGCCGCGTTGCGCCAGCACCTGAGTCAGCACCCCGATGTGCCGGCCATGGAGCGTTATGTCCGTGCGCAATGTGCCGCCCAGGGTGCCCAAGCGGGTCTTGCCCCCGGCGCCTTGGCCGAGGCCTTCCACGTGGTGGCGGTAAACGCCGCAGATACCATCGCCGGGTTCTAAGCCTCCGGGATCAAACTCAGCACCAACGCAGTTCGTCCGGATGCAGTCAAGACAAACGCCGATGGGCCGCTTGTAAGCGGCCCATCGGCGTTTGCTGTGCTGTTGTTACTGCGGTGATGCTGATACCGCGACTAAAAGCTCGCCGCGATTTTTACTTAGCTTCCGGCAAATCCAAGACGGCCAGTGGCTCGCTGCTCGGAGTGGTGCTGGTGGCATCGGACGACTCCACGGAGACCATCACCGAGGCAACCTTCTCCAGACCGGTAAAGCCCTCCTTGGCGTCCGCGCCATCGCTGGCGACATCTGCCAAACGGGTCGGCCGGTCGGTGTCTACCTCGATCAACCACAGGGTGTAGGTTTTGCTCGGGTCCAGCACCGGCATGTCGGTGAGTTCCAGGGTGCCAGCGTCAACCTTGGTAGAGGTGGTGAGCGCGGCATGTCCGCCGCCCTTGACCTCGGCCTGGACCACTACCTGGTCCGAGGCCCCCTCGACCTTCGATACGTAGTCGGTGGGCAGCAGGTTCACCACGATGGCGATGACGCCGATGACCAGTACTGCGAGTCCGGCAACGACCAGGACCCACTTTTTCAGCGGGCGCCGGGTCGGAACATCGTTCTCGGTGGCTACCTGGTCAACAAGATCCATGCCCAGATTGTCGTCGTTCTCGTCGCCGCGGTGCCCGGGGTAAACGGGATCGGTGCCGGTCATGAGTTGCCATCCTTAGGAATTCGAGTGGGAGAGTGCGGCAGATTAATAACCACCGAACAAGCTTAGGGGAGAAGGCTATGCGTTTAGTGTGTGGATCCGCCGAACGAATTTTGTCGCCAGGCCTCGTAAAGCACGATCGATGCGCAATTGGCCAGGTTCAGTGACCGTCGGCCCTCCAACATGGGCAGCCGCACCGTGGCGGTGACATGCTCATCCACCTTGACCTCGGCCGGAAGTCCGACGGATTCTGGGCCGAAGAGCAACACATCACCGGGCTCGTAGGCGATATCTGAATAGGTGGTGCTGCCCTCGGAGGTGAAGGCGAAGACACGATCGGGTTGGAGTGCTTCCCAGGCCGCGGCGAGGTCCTTGTGCACGGTGACCACGGCCAGGTCGTGATAGTCGAGGCCGGCGCGGCGCAGGTTGGCATCCTCAAAGTTGAAGCCCAACGGCTCAACGAGGTGCAATTCGGCACCCGTCACCGCCGCCAAACGGATGGCGTTGCCGGTATTGCCGGGAATTTCTGGGGTGTAAAAAAGGATTCGGAACACGCCCATCAGTTTACTGTGCGTTGAGCCAAAGAGCCTGCTCCGACCGGCGGAGCCAGCCATTTTTGCTGATCCGCATCTCGGAGTGAGCGCGTCAGGCCCTAATACATTCCGCCGAGCAGTCTGGCTAAAATCGTGCGATCCACCACCTGGGGGGCGGGGCCGGTGCCCAGGAACATCTTCATTTCGCGCACCAGGTTGATGGCGTTCACCACGTTGGCCACGCTCATGTCCCCGGGGACACCGCCGCGTACATAGTCGATGACCGGTTCGTGCAGGTTGCCATCGGGAGCGAGCAGGACCGTCCACCCGGTGACATTGAGTTCCGGGAAGAGTGACTGCATCTGATGTACCACCGGGGTGATGCGGGGAGGTTCGATGTGTTTGCCATCGCGCAATAGCGAATCACCGTCCCAGCGATACACACCCTTGGGCAGCAGCATCGAGTGGATCAGCGCCAGCCGGTAGCCGCCCAGCAGTGCATGGTCGATGTAGCCGCCGCCCGGGGCATGGAGGCCGTTGACGAGCCGGGCCGATGGCAGTGCGGTGAGCACCTGGCGCGAGAGCAGTGCCACGGTCCGGGTCTCGCGGGCCAATCGGGCCTGGGCGCCAAAGATGCCGCGTTTGCGTGGGGTGCCGTGGACCTGCCGGATGGAGGTGGCCCGATCCACGGCGCCCGGGGCATCCAGGGGCGGGAGATACTCGGTGGGTGTGGTGGCCGAGGGCCGGGTCCCGGAGGCATCAAAGCGCATCGAACCGCGTTGGCCCGCATCTCCGGTGTCATCCTCACGGGTGGGGGCCTTACCGCGCAGGTAGCTGGACTCGGTACCGTAGCTGCGGTCATAGCGCGTGCGGGAGGCCGGATCGATGAGGGTTTCGTAGGCCAGCGTGGCACGGGCGAAGTCCTCGGCGTTTCCGCCGTGGTCGGGGTGGGTGGCCCGGGCTGCCCGGCGGTAGGCGGACTTGATATCCGTGGCATTCGCGGTGGGAGCAACGCCCAAGACTTCGTAGTGGGTTTGCCGCTGGGCCACGGGGCCGCCTTTCGCTCGCTGCTGAAGATGAGGTGCCGCGCTAGCTCCGCTGCACGGCGCGTTCTTGCTTCAGCGATCTTACCGGGTGTGGCTGGGAGAGCGGTGAGGTATTAGCGGTGAGCTTAGCCGCGACGGTAGTCAGCCAGCAGCGTACCGTCCTGCTCATGCAAGAGGTGCAGCTCCATGGATACCGGCACCTCCAGGTGAGCTCCGCCGGCGATCCGTGGCCCGTTTCCCGCGACCAGCAGTGGGGAGTAGGTGAGCGCCAGGCTCGAGATGGCATCGGCACGCAGGAAATCACCGAAGAGTGTGGGGCCGCCCTCGGCATGGATTAATCGCATTCCGCGATCGTGCAGCGTCTTGATGATCCAGTGTGGGTCAAGACCCGCACCACCGCCCTCTGCGGTGATGATCTCCGCCACCGGGGCGAGGGCCGCAATCCGCTGCGCCGGGGCGGCGGCGGAGGTGAGCAGCAGAATTTCCCCGGGGTTCTGGCTGAACAGGGCGCCGTGTTCATCGAGGTCAAGGTGTCCGGAGGCCACGGCCAAGATCGGGCGCTCGCTCATGCCGTGCGCCAGGCGCCAGGCACGGGATGCATCATCAAGTAATTCACCCTCATAGCCCTCGGCCCGCACCGTCCCGGCGCCCACGAGGATGACGTCGGCCAGTCGACGTAACAACATGAAAACCCGGTGATCCGCGGCTGTGCCCAGGGCGCCGGAGCGACCCTGATGGGTGGCGGCCCCGTCCAGCGAGGAGACGAAGTTGAAGCGCACAAAGGCGCCTGTTCCGGGTTCCGGGGCATAACCGGTGAGCAAGGCCTCGTCGTCAACATCCTGGGCCGAAGCATCAGCGCAGGGCGGGAGTATCCGGCGCATCAGGCCGCGCCGTTCGCGGTGTAGGGGGCCGCATTGATCAGTGCCGAACCGCCGGCCGCCAAGGCGTGGGCGGGTGCGTGGTTCCCCGGGTGGGCGGGGGTGTTCACCTCGCCCATGTTGTGGGCCAGATAGGCGGGTTCTCGCCAGCCCATGGCGGCTTCCAGCATCCGCACGGTGGAGAGCGATTCGGGGATATTGTGCATGCGGATGATGCGTGCCCCATTCATGATGCACATCGCGGCGGCGGCCATCGATCCGGCGGTGCGTTGTGTCTTGGGTAAATCCAGGGTTTCGCCGATGAAGTCCTTGTTGGAGACCGCGGCCAGGCTGGGGTAGCCCAGCGCCGCAATGGCCTCGAATCCGGCGGTGAGTGCGAGGGTGTGGCGCGTGTTTTTGTTCAGATCGTGCCCGGGGTCAATGATGATCTTGTCCTCTCCGATGCCCAGCGATAGCGCGTAGTCGATCTTGCGCCGCAGGTAGCCGGTGACTTCCTGCACGACGTCGTCGTAGTGGGGCCGCGGATAGCTGGTGCGTGGTGCCGCCAGCGAATGGGTGATCACCAGGTGGACCCCGGCCTCTGCCACCACGCGTCCCAGCTGGGGATTGCTGAGCCCCGTGGTGTCGTTAATAACATCCGCGCCCGCGCCGATGGCCGCCGCAGCAACTTCGGGCAGGAAGGTGTCGGCGGAAATCACGACATCGGATTGTTGACGCACCGCGTCGATGACCGGGACGATGCGTTCGGCTTCTTCGTGCCAGTCCAGCGCCGGTCCGGGGGAGAAGGGCACCCCGCCAATGTCGATCCAGTCGGCACCCGCCCCCACCGCACTCAGCGCGGCATCCACCGCACTGCGCAGCCCGAACGTCGCTCCACCGTCGTAAAAGCTGTCGGGAGTGCGGTTGATGATTGCCATCAACGCCACCCTCGAATCGAAGTTGATGCTCCGGTGGGCAAAGTGGTGGACGGGGTGACGAAGCGCGGGTAGGTACATGCCCATGGGGAGAACTCCTCGGCTAGAACTGTTAGTTCATTCCTATCAGCTTTGTCGCGCGCTCACCGTCCCCGCGCGTCACGACACTCAATAGAAACGTACGGTAGCTCGCATTGCTAAGTGCCCATGGGCCCCGGATCTGGGTACGCTGATCTAATGACTTTGAACTTTGTGGCGCCCGATGCCGGGGCGTGGATCGTTGATGCCCTCCAATCCCAGGGACGCGATGCGCAGACCGCCAATCTGGTCTCCGGACAGGTACCCGCCTCGTATGCCGCCTACGCGCGCATCTTCCACCCCGCCATGGGACTGGACGGGCAGCCGGTGAGCTGGGGCGAGATTGCTGCACGTCGCGGATCCACCATGCATCCACTGGCACAATTCGCCGCGCTCTCGGGGATCGGTGAAGACGGAGTGCCGCTCGCCGAGGACTCCTGGGAGGGAGAGGCCCCGGGGTGGGATGGACTGGGCGCCCAGGAGCTGGCGGCCATCGCCCCGCTTTTGGTCGCCAACACGCAAAGCCCGGATGAGATTTATCTGGCGCTGTGGAATGGGCTGGCCTTCATCCATGGTGGGGATCAGGTGGAGATCATCATCGAGGATGATCCCGCGCTGAGTATGGAGCAGAACCTCGTGCGAGCCGCCGAATTGGCGGCAGCGGCGAAGGCCCCGGCCTTCTCTCACGAGGACAGGAACGGACCCACCCTCACCATTGGCTCCGGCTACCGTTCCTTCTACCTGTTCAGTGGGGACGGAACGGATCTGCGCAGCCCGCTGTGGGCGCGGACCTCACTGGGGGAACAACGCCAGTCCCCGAATCTGGCCTGGCCCCAGGACCGTGCCTGGATTCTGTCCACCGAACTATATGAGGACTCGACCATCGTGGGGGGAAGTAAGGAACTGATCAACGCCCTCCTTGCCTGCCCGGGGGTTGAAGCCCTGGAGGTGAGCGCGGATGCGCGGCTTGATGCTCAGGGGGATACCCACAATCAGTTACCAATACCCGATGCCACCCCCTTTGATCCCGAAGAACTGGCCGGGGAATACTTCGCCGGCGAGGAGAACTAACCGGCCGACGCTGTGGGTTCGGCTGTTTCGGCTGCATGTGAGCAATGACTCCGCGCCGTCGTCACGCAACACGGCTAGAATTGTTCGGTGTCCATGAGCCCCACATACCTAGACCACGCCGCCACGACGCCGATGTCCGGCGCCGCGTTGAGCGCCATGACCCATGAGCTGGCGCAGACCGGTAACCCCTCCTCGCTGCACGGCGCCGGGCGTCGCGCCCACCGAGTGATGGAAGAAGCCCGGGAACAGCTGGCCGCGGCGGCCGGGGCACACCCCTCCGAGATCATTTTTACCTCCGGTGGAACCGAATCGGACAATCTTGCGCTCAAGGGTTTGTACTGGAGCCGCACGGCGATTGATCCCACCCGCACCCGCATCATCGTGCCCACCATCGAACACCACGCGGTCTTGGATACCGTCGAATGGCTGGCCGCCCACCAGGGTGCCACCATTTCCTGGCTCGAGGTGGATACCGACGGAGTCATCAACCTTGCCGACCTCTCGGCACTGATCAACCAGAACCCCGCGGACATCGCGCTGATCACCTGCATGTGGGCCAACAATGAGGTCGGCAGCATCCAACCGATCCACCGGGTCGTGGCGCTCGCCGAACCCCATGGCATCCCGGTGCATAGTGATGCCGTGCAGGCCTTCACCTCGGTGCCCACGCACTTTGCCGATTCGGGACTGGCCACCATGGCCATCTCCGGGCACAAGATCGGCGGACCGGTGGGCATCGGCGCGCTGCTGGTGCGCCGAAATGTGACCCTGACCCCCGTGCAGCACGGCGGCGGGCATGAACGTGCGTTGCGTTCGGGAACCTTGAACTCCGCCTCCGCCGCTGGCTTTGCCGCGGCCGCCAGTACCGCTGCCGCCACGCTGGGCACCGAGAACGAACGCCTAGCCACGCTGCGCGACAGCCTGATCACCTCCATCGGGAGATTGATCCCCGAAGCTGTCTTGAACGGCAGCGCGGATCCGCAGCACACGGGCACCCGGCTTCCGGGTAACGTGCACTTCACCTTCCCGGGCTGCGAGGGGGACTCGTTGCTATTTGTGCTGGACATGCTCGGCATCCATTCCTCCACCGGCTCCGCGTGCACCGCCGGGGTACCGCGGCCCTCACACGTATTGTTGGCCATGGGCCGCGATGAAGGAACCGCACGTGGCGCACAACGCTTCAGCCTCGGGCATACAACTGGCACTTCGGACGTTGAGAAGTTGGTGGCGGCTTTACCCGAAGCGTACGAGCGCGCCAAAAAGGCCGGAATGGCCGCACAAATCAGTAGCATTCAAACGGCAGGGACAGGGTTTACGCGATGAAGGTTTTGGCAGCGATGAGCGGCGGAGTTGACTCCGCCGTGGCGGCGGCACGAGCCGTTGAAGCAGGCCACGAGGTCGTGGGGGTGCACCTGGCGCTGAGCCGGATGCCCGGAACCCTGCGCACCGGATCGAGGGGCTGTTGCACGGTGGAGGATTCCAACGATGCCTGGCGCGCCTGCGATAAACTCGGCATCCCGTACTACGTGTGGGATTTCTCCGAGCGCTTTAAGGAAGACGTGGTGGAGGACTTCATCGCCGAGTACCAGGCCGGTCGCACGCCCAACCCCTGCATGCGCTGCAATGAGCGCATCAAGTTCGCCGCGCTGCTGGAAAAGGCCATCGCCCTGGGTTTTGACGCGGTATGCACCGGGCATTACGCCAAGGTGATTCGTGATGAAGAAGGACATCCGGAACTGCACCGCGCCGCGGACTGGGCCAAGGATCAGTCCTACGTGCTGGGCGTGCTGACCCACGAACAGCTGGAGCACTGCATCTTCCCGCTGGCCGAGACCCCCTCCAAGGCCGAGGTGCGGGCCGAGGCCGAGGCCCGCGGGCTCTCGGTGGCCAATAAGCCCGACAGCTATGACATCTGCTTCATTCCCGATGGGGATACCCGCGGGTGGCTGGCCGAGCGCATCGACATGACCAAGGGTGAGATCGTTGACCAGGAGGGCACCTCCCTGGGCGAGCATGAGGGCGCCCACGCCTTCACCGTCGGACAGCGCAAGGGCCTGAAGCTTGGCACCCCGGCGGCCGATGGCAAGCCACGCTTCGTGCTGGAGATCCGCCCCAAGGAAAACAAGGTCATCGTTGGCCCGGAGGCGCTGTTGGCCGTTGATGAGCTGCGCGGCATCCGGATTTCCTGGGCCGGGCTGCCGATTGCCGAGGCGAGCGCCGGCACCGAATTCGACTGCATGGTTCAGGTCCGTGCCCACGGTGATCCAGTTGATGCCCGTGCCAGCGTGCAGCTACAGGAGGATGGCTCCAGCGTGCTGGTGGCCACGATCATCAACCCGATGCGCGGCGTAGCACCGGGTCAGACCATGGTGATCTACCAGGGCACCCGAGTGCTGGGACAGGCCACCATCGAATCGGCGCGCTCCACGGCATGGGACCCGAGCCTGATTTCCTGAGAATCGCCACACCCGTCTGAAGGCTCCGCCGGTTGCTTGGCTGCACCGGCGGGGCCTTCGTCGTTGATGAGTGAAAGCGCAGTTGCTCCACGACGTCCGGCCGGCGCATCCGGGACTGATCCCTGTGCTCTGTTCCCTGCCCACGCTCGGGCGACTATTGTGTGGCCATGACCAGTCGACTTGCCTCCATCAGCATCGATGCGACAAATCCCCGCGTGGTGGCCGATTTTTGGTGCGCGGTGCTGGGTTGGCACGTGATCGAAGAAGACGACGATGGCATCGGCATCGGACCATCGGACGGTGCCTGGCCGGCCATCGAAGTGTTCGCTGTACCCGAGGTCAAGAGCGTGAAAAACCGGTTGCACTTTGACCTGCGGGCGGATGGGGTGTCCACCGCTCTGGAGCTTGAACGTTTGCTGGCCCTTGGCGCGCGGCGTACCGACGTCGGTCAGGGGCCCGATGTCAGCTGGGTGGTTCTGGCCGATCCCGAGGGCAACGAGTTTTGCCTGCTTTCGCGCACGGTCCAGGACCTCAAGAATCAGGGATGAACCCTGCGGCGGAGCCGGGATTCGCAGGAGATAAGACCGCCCAAAAATTTTCAGCACCGCTGCGATGCTGCTGCGCTATCTCAAGCTCGAGGGACGGAGCGCCACGGGATGAAGTCGCGGTTGGTCAGTGGTGCACCTCATAAACAAATGTCCCGCCCGTTTTCCGCAAAATGGCGGAGAACGGGCGGGACAAGTTGCTGCGAGACCGTGTGCCTAGGCCTTGACCTCGTCGACGATGCCATACATGCGAGTGGAGATATCTGGATATTCCAGACGGGTCTTGCCGGCCTCGAGACTCGGCAGCTGGGCCGGACCGTGCTCGGCGCAGTGCACAAAGTCGAATTTGGGCCACCACTTCTTGGGTCGCTCGGCCTCGGTGAAACCACAAACGGCGCAGGTCAGCTGCACCCATACGGGGCGTTTTCCGGTCCTATTCGCGCGAGACTGGATGAGCCAGGCCGGGGCGTTGGCGTTCAGTGCTGCGAATTCGGCTTCGCTCATGCGCGGGGGAATATTGTGTCGCTTCGCCATTTCCATGGAGATGTCCAGGGCAATGGCGGCGTCTCTACGTGTCATCATCACCTTTAAGCCTAGGCCACAATCCGCAAAATCGTTGCTGCTGGTGGAGAAGCGCAGTTCCATTTCTCGTTTTCCGTATCAAGAAGTATAGATCTGAAAGATGTCATTTACATTTCCTGCAAATAATCGGCAGAAAGCATGGCCTTTTGTGATGTGAAGCAACTACTATGTAGTTCGCTGTGTTTTGGATCACAGCGTCGCACGCAAAAATTAAGGAAACCACATGACCCGCTCGAAGAACGGCCTGCGTCTCGCCGCAGCCGTGGTTGGCATTTCTGCCCTGGCCCTGACCGCTTGCACCGGCCCCGCGGCAACGCCGGGGGCCAGCGGCTCCACATCTGGCGGCGGTGCCGCCAGCGCACCCATCACCGTAGGCACCACGGACAAGGTGACGTCTCTGGACCCCGCCGCATCCTATGACAACGGTTCGTTCATGGTCATGAACCAGATCTACCCGTTCCTGCTGAACTCCAAGCCCGGATCGGCCGAACCGGAGAACGACATCGTCGAGTCCGCCCAATTCACCACCCCGACCGAGTACACGGTCAAGCTCAAGGCGGGACTCAAGTGGGCCAATGGCCACGACCTGGATTCCAAGGACGTAAAGAACACCTTCGACCGACAGGTCAAGATCGCTGACCCGAACGGTCCCTCATCGCTACTGGGCAACCTGAAGAGTGTTGCTGCCCCGGATGCCACCACCGTGGTCTTCACGCTCAAGAAGGGCAACGACCAGACCTTCCCGCAGGTGCTCACCAGCCCCGTCGGTCCGATCGTTGACGACGAGATCTTCCCGGCCGACAAGGTCGTCGCCGATGACGTGATCATCAAGGGCAAGGCCTTTGCCGGTCAGTACACCATCGAGTCCTACGCGAAAAACTCGCTGGTAGCGCTCAAGGCCTATGACGGCTACAAGGGCTTGCTCGGAGCACCGGCCAATACCTCGGCCAATATCAAGTACTACGCGGATTCCAACAACCTGAAGCTGGACATCCAACAGGGTGGCATCGACGTGGCATGGCGTTCGCTCTCGCCCACCGACGTGGCCGACCTGGCCAAGGACAAGAAGGTCAAGGTCGATAAGGGCCCCGGTGGCGAACTGCGTTACATCGTCTTCAATTTCGACATCATGCCTTTCGGCGCGAAGTCTGACGACGCGGATGCCGCCAAGTCGCTGGCGGTTCGCCAGGCCGTAGCCAACCTCATCGACCGCCAGGCCATCGCCACCAAGGTCTACAAGGACACCTACACCCCGGTCTACTCGTTTGTGCCGCAGGGCTTCACCGGCGCCATCGAACCACTGAAGGATCTCTACGGCCAGGACGGTGGGCCGTCGCAGGACAAGGCCAAGGCAGCGCTGGAAGCCGCGGGCGTCAGCACCCCGGTCAACCTCAAGCTGCAGTACAACCCCGATCACTATGGCCCCAGCTCGGGCGATGAATACGCGGCGGTCAAGGGACAGCTGGAAGCCGGCGGCCTGTTCAAGGTTGACCTGCAGTCCACCGAATGGGTGACCTACCAAAAGTCACGTGTCACCGATTACCCGGCCTACCAGCTCGGTTGGTTCCCGGACTACTCGGATGCCGATAACTACCTGTCGCCATTCTTCGCCAAGGACAACTTCCTGGGTAACAAGTACGACAACCCCGAAGTTGACAACCTGATCAACGAGCAGCGGGTAGAAACCGATCGTGCCAAGCGCACGGCACTCATCGAGGAGATTCAGACCAAGGTCGCCGGCGATCTCTCCACGATTCCGCTCCTGCAGGGCGCACAGGTTGCCGTATCCGGCGCCGACGTCAAGGGCGTGGAGACCACGCTGGATGCTTCCTTCAAGTTCCGCATGGGCGCCATCTCTAAGTAGCCGCCATCGTGCACGGGTCGCGGGTTCCTCTTCACCCCTTTATGTGGGAGGAACCCGCGGCCCATTTTTTCTGGAAACCACTCTTTTTAAGCTAGGACGCTTTGGCCATGGCCACCACGATTAACCTGACCGAAAACCCCTCGGTCACCCCGCCGCCGACAAGACCGGCCGCCAAGGCGGGAGGCAGCTTTGCGCGCTATTTGCTCACACGCTTCCTGCTGATCTTCCCGACCATCTTTATCCTCGTTACCCTGGTGTTCTTCCTGATGCGCGTGACCGGTGACCCCATCACCGCGGCGCTGGGTGGACGATTAACCCCAGACCAGCTGGCCGAACGAATTTCCGCCGCCGGTTACGACCGCCCGGTCATCGTTCAGTACTTCGAATACCTTGGACAGATTTTTACCGGCAACTTCGGACGCACCATCTCCGATAACCGTGCCGTCACCGAGGTCCTGGCGACCTATGGTGCCGCGACCGCCGAGCTGGCAGTGAACTCGCTGATCGTCGCGCTGCTGATCGGCATCCCGTTCGGGTTGCTCGCGGCCAAAATGCGCGACCGCTGGCCCGATGCGCTGCTGCGTGTTTTCGCCATCCTGTGTTACGCCACCCCGGTGTTCTTTGCCGGCCTGCTGCTCAAACTCATCTTCGGAGTGTGGCTGGGCTGGCTACCGATCGCCGGACGGGCGGGAGTCACCGCCGAACTGCAGCTCACCGGGCTGCAGAACCCCAGCGGCATCTTCCTGCTTGACGCCTTGCGCTCGGGAAACATGAGCGCGGCATCCGATGTCATCTCGCACGCGATCCTGCCGGCGGTTGCCCTAGGCTTGCTCACCGCCGGAGTGTTCCTGCGCCTGGTGCGCACCAACGTCATCGGCACCCTGGGCCGAGACTACGTGGAGGCCGGGCGTTCGCGCGGCGTCTCCGAATACCGGCTGCTCACCAAACACGCCTATCGCCCCGCGCTGATTCCCATCATTACGGTCATGGGTCTGCAGATCGCGCTGCTGCTGGGCGGCGCGGTGCTCACCGAGACCACCTTCGAATGGAAGGGCCTGGGCTTCCAGCTGGCCCAGTACCTCACCGCGCGTGACTTCGTTGCGGTGCAGGGCATCGTGGTGCTGCTGGCCGTCATCGTCGCACTGACCAACTTCATCGTTGACATCATTGCCGCCCTCATCGACCCCCGAGTGAGGTTCTAAGTTATGAGTACAACAACTCACGTTTCGGTGCCACCGAAGCGATCGCTCATCTCTCGTCTTCCGGTGATCTCACACCTGCGCATGAGCGCCGGATTGCAGCGCGGCATGTTGGTGGCGGGTCTGGTCCTGACCGTCGCCTTCCTGCTCACCGCGGCACTTGCCCCGCTGATCGCCCCGTTTGGGTTCTCCCAAATGGCCGACGCCGACGGGGATTTCCCCACCCAGGAAGCCCCCGGCGGAAAGTTCATCTGGGGCACTACCGTCGGTGGCTTTGATGTGTTCTCGCGAACCATCTGGGGAGCCCAGACCGCCGTGGCCGTCATCGTAGTGGCGGTGCTCTTCTCCATCTTCATCGGTGTTTTCCTCGGTCTGGTCTCCGGGTACATCGGTGGCTGGCTTGACCGAGTGCTGGTCGTCTTGGCCGACGCGATTTACGCCTTCCCCTCCTTGCTGCTGGCCATCGTGATGTCCATCGTGATCTCCGGCGGGCAATCGAGTCTCTGGGGCGGCATCATGGCCGCGGCCATCTCCATCACCGTGGTTTTCATCCCGCAGTACTTCCGCGTCATCCGCGCCGAAACTGTCCGGCTGAAGGCCGAACCCTTTGTAGAATCCGCGAAGGTCATCGGCGCCTCAAACTGGCGCATCATGTCTAAACACGTTTTCCGCAACGCCACCCGCACGCTCCCGCTGATCTTTACGCTCAATGCCTCCGAGGCATTGCTGACCCTCGCGGGATTGGGCTTCCTGGGCTTCGGCATCGAACCGACCAAGGCCTCCGAATGGGGCTTTGACTTGAACCGCGCGCTGAGTGACGCGACCAGCGGCGTCTGGTGGACCGGTGTCTTCCCGGGTGTCGCCATCGTCCTAACAGTGCTCGGGCTGACGCTTGTGGGCGAATCCATGAATGACTTGGCGGATCCGCGTCTGCGGACACGCCGCAAGGCCAAGCGCCGCGGCGGAAAGGCAGCAGCATGAAAACGAACAACGTAGACACGCGCGCAGACGGCGCGGTCCTGTCCATCAAGGACCTCGAAGTCACCTTCACCACCGATGCCGGTGAAGTTCCGGCGGTACGCGGCGTGGGCTTTGATGTTGCTGCCGGGGAAGTGGTGGCGGTGGTCGGCGAATCCGGTTCGGGTAAATCGGTCACCGCTCGCACCATCCTGGGCCTGCTGGCAGATACGGCGGTGGCCCGCGGCGCGGTGCTGCTCAAGGGCAAAAACATGCTCACCCTGGGCCCGACACAATTGCGTGCCGCCCGCGGCGAGGACGTCTCGATGGTCTTCCAGGAGCCGTCCACGGCGCTGAACCCGGTCTACACCGTGGGCTGGCAGATCATCGAGGGCATTCGAGCGCACACCAAAATCAGTAAGAAGGAAGCCAAGGTCCGCGCCATCGAGGTATTGCGCAAGGTTGGCATCCCGGAGCCCGAGGTGCGGGTGAACTACTACCCGCATCAATTCTCCGGTGGACAGAAGCAGCGTGTCATCATCGCCGCGGCACTGGCCCTGAACCCCTCGCTGATCGTCGCGGACGAGCCGACCACGGCCCTGGACGTCACGGTGCAGGCGGAAATTCTGGAGCTTTTGCGCGCGGTACGGGACGACTTTAAGACCGGGATCGTGCTGATCACCCACAATATGGGCGTGGTCGCCGACCTCGCGGACCGCGTGGTGGTGATGTACCAGGGCAAGATCGTGGAGAGTGCACCCAGCGTGGAGCTCTTTGCCAATCCACGTGAGGACTATACCAAGGCGTTGCTCGCGGCAGTCCCACACCTGGGACGGCATTCGGCCTCCGCCGGGATGAGCGAACGCTCGGGCCAGGATCGGGAGGTGCTGGTGGAGGCGAAAGACCTCTCCATCGTGTACCCCGGTCGACTCGGTTCACCGGCCTTCAGGGCCGTGGACGAGGTGTCGCTGAAGATCTGTGCCGGGGAGGTATACGGACTGGTGGGGGAGTCGGGCTCCGGCAAGACCACCATCGGTCGCGCCATTGCGGGGCTGAACAAGATCAGCAGCGGATCGCTGAAGGTGCTCGGCTACGAAATGCTCGATTACAAGGAACGCAGCTTTAAGAAGTTGCGCCAGGACATTGGCTTCGTTTTCCAGGATCCGGCGGCCAGCTTTAATCCGCAGCTGAGTATCGGTGAGTGTGTGGCCGAGCCGCTGCTGGTGCACCGGGGATTTGACCCACGAGCCGCACGAACTCGAGTTAATGAACTGCTCGAAGCGGTGCAGCTTCCTGCGGCCTTTGCCCAGCGTTTCCCGCACGAACTCTCCGGAGGCCAACGCCAGCGTGCCTCGCTGGCCAGGGCGCTGGCACTGGATCCGAAGCTGCTGATCGCCGACGAACCGACCAGTGCACTGGATGTGTCGGTGCAGGCCAAGGTGCTTGAGCTGTTTAAGGAATTGCAGGCGGAGTTGGGTTTCGCGGCCCTATTTATCTCCCATGACCTGGCCGTGGTGGACATGTTATCCACCTGGGTGGGCGTGCTGTACCGCGGCAAATTGGTGGAGGAGGGCATCGGATCCCAGGTCATGGGCAACCCGGAACATCCCTACACCAAGCGGCTGATCGCCTCGCTTCCGGTGCCGGACCCGGTGGAGCAAGCGGCACGGCGTACGGCCTTCCTGAAGGCCTAATCGTTAGTGGGTCTGGTGGTGGGTGGGTTCTGATTGGGGGACACACCCACCACCACTTGTTCCGCGCCATGAGCGCCGAACATACGCCCAACGCTGATCGCTGCCGCAAAGACGTGTCACGGTTACCAGCTGAGGCGCGGGCAACCCTAGACTTGAAACCATGAGCCAACAGAACAACCCGCAGGCAGACGGCGGCGCCGACACCGACCCCTATGACCCCACCGCATCATCCCTGGCCGACACGGTCCAGGACGAGGTCATGGCCGAATTGTTGTCGATTCGCGGCAGCATCGACAACTTCGATGCGACGCTTGTGTACCTGCTGGCCGAACGGTTTAAAGCCACGCAACGGGTGGGTCACCTCAAGGCCGTGCACTCCCTGCCGCCGAGTGATCCGGGACGCGAAAAGGCGCAGATCGAACGCCTGCGTCGCTTGGCCCATGAGGCGCATCTTGACCCGGAATTTGCCGAGAAGTTCATGAACTTCATCATTTCCGAGGTCATCAGGCACCACAACACGATTTCGGCAACGCACGCCGAGTCCGGAAACTAATTGATGCTCCCCAGCCAACAGCACCCCAGCCCGGAACCGATGGAACGCGCCGTACAGGCCAGCGGCCATGGGCCGATGCCGGGGACCGACCCGATGGAATCGGCGCTGGTGATTCGCGGCGAGCTTGGTGCTCCCAACCTGCCGTACCTGCAGCAGCTTCCCGCGCGCGGGGTCGGATCCGACGCTATTGGTCGTGGCGCCCAGCTCCTCGAGGAGCTCAAAGTTGACTTGCAGCCGCACGGCTGGCGGCTGGCCGCTGCCCCCGGCATTGATGCCAGGCGAGCGGCCTCGGCGCTGCGCACCGACATGAACGTGCTCTCCGATGCCATCGGCGCGGAGGAAAATTCCGGCACCGAACTGAAGATTCAGTTTCCCGGCCCGGCCACGCTGGCCGCCAACCTCTATTTACATCGCGGTGAACGAGCAGTGGTGGACCATGGGGCCCGCCGCGACCTTGCCGCGTCCCTGGCCCTTGGCGCCGCACGCCACCTTTCGACGCTGGCACGGATCACCGGTGGCCAACGGATCACCGTCTACATCGATGAACCGGATGCCGGGCATGTCCTGAACGGAACATTGCCCACGGCCAGCGGATACCGCACCCTGCGTTCGGTGCCCCGGGCCGAACTGCGCGGGTGGTGGAGCGAACTGGTGGACTCCCTGCACGCCGCGGGCGCCGCCTCGGTGGTCTTCGGATTGAATGCCGAGCCGGAGACCTTCACCAAGTTGGCCACCACTGCCTTAGAGGCGGGAGCCGATGGGCTGGGTACCAATGCCGCAACACTGACCGTCCCGGGATGGGAATTATTGGCCGGTGCCGTGGAATCCGGTACGCGTTTATGGCTCGGGAGCTTAGAGCCGGGCCAGAAGGCACCGGGGGTGGTCGACGCCGTGGCGGGTCTGCGGCGGCCCTGGCGTCAGCTCGGTCTCAGTGATAAAGACCTTGGCGCGCTGGTGCTTATGCCCACCGGTGGGCTCGGTGAGCTCTCACCCGCTGGTGCTACAACGTTGTTGGGGCGGCTGGCCAGCTACGCCGAGGCACTGAACCAGGTACGCGTCGACGCTTAGTTCTTCCGGTGTGATCGGTGAGCGATTGGCCCGGCGGTGCGCGCGGTGTGTCGCATCAATCTGGTGCCGGGCGGGTGCGTGGGCGTCGCTCGGCGTCAAACTGTGTCGCCGCGGCTTCGTTGACATCGGCTCCGGAGCCAAAGCACGTGGTGAATTGCCGTTTCCGAAGCGATTTGCCCGGTGTGCTCATGTACTCTTGAGGTATCCGGGTGCCTACTATTAAGGGTCTCCCGAGCATAGCTACGAAAGGGCAGATTATGAAGGCACGCATCTTGGTTGTCGACGACGACGAGGCGCTGGCCGAAATGATCGGCATCGTGTTGCAGAATGATGGCTTTGAAGCCGTATTCTGCTACGACGGTGCCAAGGCATTAGGAGTTTTCCGCGAGGTCAAGCCCGATCTGGTGTTGCTCGATTTGATGTTGCCGGGGCTCGATGGCATTGAGGTCTGCAAGCTGATCCGCGCCGAAGATGACGTCCCGATCGTCATGCTGACCGCCAAATCTGATACCGCCGATGTGGTCCGTGGCCTGGAATCCGGCGCCGACGACTACGTCCCCAAACCCTTTAAACCGGCCGAGCTGGTGGCCCGCGTGCGTGCCCGGCTGCGCACCGGAGAACAGCATGCACCGGAGACCCTGAAAATTGGGGATTTGAGCATCGACGTCGCCGGGCACCGGGTGACTCGAGCGGATGCGCCGATCGGGTTGACCCCGCTGGAATTTGATCTGCTGGTGGCGCTGGCCCGCAAGCCGTGGCAAGTATTCACCCGCGAGCAGCTCCTCGAGCAGGTGTGGGGTTACCGCCACGCCGCCGATACTCGCCTGGTCAACGTGCATGTTCAGCGTCTACGCTCCAAGGTGGAACTGGATCCAGAAAGTCCCGAAGTTGTGCTCACCGTGCGCGGCGTCGGATATAAGGCCGGACAGGCCTGAGCCCGCACATGACGGGAAGCATGAATTCTCTCCCGCCGCACCAACCCCTGCGGGGGCCCAACACCGTGTTGCCAACGGATGTGCTGGTGCCAGCTGCGCCCAAAGTTCCCTGGTACGGCCGGGCCGTGGGGGCCGTGGTGCAGGTCAAGGCGAAGACCCGTTCGCGTTGGACCCGCTCGCTGCTCTTCCGCACCGTGATCTCTGCCGTCGTGTTGACCGCGGTGGCGTTGCTGGGTGCCGGCGCGTTCCTGTCAAACCAGATTGCTACAGGACTCTTTCAGGAACGATTTAATCAGGTCGAGTCCGAGTCGTTGCGTGGGCTGAATCAGGTCCGCTCGATCTTCGATTCGGCAGCCACCACGGATCGCAGTAGCACCCACTCACTGGTCACCAGCACGCTGAAAATCCTCGAGGGCGATACCGCCTTGGTGCCGCGTGACTTTGTTTTGGTTCCGCTGCGCGGGGCCGACAACCTCTACGTGGGTCCCACAGCCAGTGGCGATCTCAC
Source organism: Paeniglutamicibacter sp. Y32M11 (assembly GCF_019285735.1). Taxonomy (GTDB): domain Bacteria; phylum Actinomycetota; class Actinomycetes; order Actinomycetales; family Micrococcaceae; genus Paeniglutamicibacter. Next base: position 1,479,715 of record NZ_CP079107.1, read on the forward strand.
CTCCCGGATCGTCCCGGAGGCGCTGTCCACGCAGATCCAAGAGTCCAACGCCGTCTACTGGCAATCCATCGAGCTCAACGCCGGGCCCAATGCCGGACCCGGACTGATCTTCGGGACGAAGGTGACCTTGCCACCGGGCACCGAATACGGTCTCTACCTGGTTTATGACCTGACCAGCGTGCAAAAGACCCTCGACTTCATTAACCGCGCCATGAGCCTGGTCGGCGGGATTCTGCTGCTGGTGGTTGGCGGCATCACCTGGTACGTCACCCGTGCGGTGGTCCGCCCGGTGGCAGCAGCGGCGCAGGTCTCCGAGAAGCTAGCCTCCGGTGAGCTTGATGAACGCATGAAGGTCTCCGGCGAGGATGAAATCGCCAGACTTGGCCACTCGTTTAATCACATGGCGACATCACTGCAGGAACAGATCAATCAGCTGGCGTCGCTCTCGCAGATGCAGCAGCGCTTCGTTTCGGATGTCTCCCATGAACTGCGAACGCCCCTGACCACGGTGCGGATGGCAGCGGAGGTACTCTATGACGCCCGCGAAGACTTCGACCCGATCAATAAGCGCAGCTCTGAGCTGTTGTACAACCAGGTTGAACGGTTCCAGATCCTGCTCAACGACCTGCTAGAGGTATCGCGCTTTGACGCCGGCGTGGCGGTACTGGACGCTGACCCCACCGATCTGGTGTCGGTGGCCAGACGCGTGATCGACGCGGCAAATCCACATGCCGAGGCCATGGGCTCGGTGCTGCGGTTAGGCACCCCATCCGGGGGAGCCGTGGCAGAAATGGACGCCCGGCGCATCGAACGCGTGGTTCGGAACTTGGTCATGAACGCCATCGAACACGGCGAGGGTAATCCCATCGATATCACCGTCGCCGGAAATGACAACGCCGTTGCCATCTCCGTACGCGACCGTGGCATTGGCATGAGCCCGGAATCTGCGCACCGAGTCTTTGACAGGTTCTGGCGAGCAGATCCGGCCCGTGCCCGCACCACCGGTGGCTCGGGCCTCGGCCTGTCGATCGCCTTTGAAGATACCCGGCTGCACGCCGGGCGGTTGGAGGCGTGGGGTGAGCGCGGGGTGGGTTCCTGTTTCCGGCTGACTCTGCCGCGTCTGCTGGGACAGGAAATTGTGGCATCTCCGCTCCCGCTGGAGCCCATCGTGCTGGCCGATGCGATCCTAGACAGCGGAATGGTTGTCTCCTTCCCGCTGACCGGGGAAATTCCGGCCATCGGATTCAAACCTGCCGCGCCGTTGATTCCCGACGAAAATTCGGGCCATGACGAACGCACCGGTAGCGAGCACCCGCAAGGAAGGCAACACCCACATGAGTAGGAACAGGGCAGCGGGAATGCGATTATTTGCCGTGCTGGCGGCCATCCTGTTGGTGATCACCGGGTGTGCGTCCATCCCACGCAACTCACCGGTGCAGTCCATCGCCCCGGAAGGAACCTTGGACGAGAACAATGTGGTCTTTAATGGCACCGGCCCGGTCAAGGATGCAACACCGACCGAAATCGTCGAGGGTTTCATCGAGGCGGGCATCGACGCCCAGAACGACTACAAGGTAGCCCGCGAATTTCTGAACCCCAAGGCCTCGGGAATCTGGAAGGGCACGGTGCGGACCCTGGTCTATGACGCACGCCCCTCGGTGATATCCGGGGCCGAGCCGAACACCTTCACCATTCAGATGGAGGTCATCTCCGAGGTGGATGCCGCAGGCATTTTGACCGAAATGCCCCCGCACACCACTCGTGCCGTTGATGTTTCTCTGGTCCAGGTCGACGGCCAGTGGCGCATCTCGAAGCTGCCCGACGGCATCATGATGGAGAAGAACCAGTTCTCTCATGTCTTCGCCCCGCAGACCCTGTACTTCTACGATGTTGGCTACCAATATGCCGTCCCGGATGTGCGCTGGTTCCTCACCCGCACCGGAGTTGCTGCCTCCATGGTCGAGGCGCTCTTAGCCGGCCCCGCTCCATACCTTGAAAATGCCGTTGTTTCGGCCTTCCCCGAGGGCAGTGCATTGGTCCGTTCTTCGGTACCCATCGAGTCCCAAAGGGCCACCGTCGACCTGACCTCGGCAACATTTATCGATTCCACCGAGCTCTCGCGCCAGCAGATGGAGCAGCAGCTGGAGTTGACGCTGAGCGGTCTCGGTGGGGTCAGCTCGGTACTGATGAGTGATGAGCAGTCGGAGATCAAGCTCAGCGCCGCAGATCCAGCGTTTGTGGCGGCCGAGGTGAACCCAGCGGTGCCCGACACTCAGATCGGCATCAAGGACAACGCGCTGTACTTCCTCAAGGGGCAGTCACCCAGCCTGGTCGGTGGCATCAATGACATTGCCGGCTACCAGCCGCGACTGCCGGCCATGAGCCCACTGGGCAACCGCTTTGCGTTCCTCGACTCGACACGTTCCAAGCTGGTCGCCATCGATGAGGAAGGCAGTTCCTCGGTGGTCGCCACCGGCACAGACTTGGTCCGCCCCAGTATGGATGCCTTCGGGTGGACCTGGACCGTGGATAACTCGGCCAGCACCCGAATCCTTGCGGTTCCGGAGGATATCGCCGTCAACGGCAAGGTTAGACCGATCACCGCGAGCGAGTTCACCAAGGCAAAAATTTCGTCATTGAGGGTCTCCCGCGATGGCACGCGCGCTCTGATCGTTTCGATAAAAAACGGGGAATCAAGTGTGTCGATTAGCGGCATTTTGCGTGACAGCGACGGTGCGCCGCGAGGATTTGCCCCACCGAAGCAGATTTACCCCAGCGTTCCGGTGACCCAAGCGGTCTGGAACTCAGATGTCTCGATCATCGTCTCGACCACCAGCGCCACCGAGAAAGTCGAAGCACAAGAGATCAGCCTGACCGGCACCACCGTGACGTATCTGCCGCTATTGGGACTGCTGGATCTTTCGGCAGGCCCGGGGGACCGCCGTCAGGTGTATGCCGAGACCAAGGAGAAGATCCACACACGCGTGGGTAGTTCATGGCACATCATGGACGTGATGGTCAGGGACCTTTCGTACCCCGGTTAAACCCCGCCCACTTCTCCACAACTCGGCTGCCTTGGATTCGAGCCGTGGCTACCTGGCCCCAGACTGTGAATCATGAAACACAGCAGCGCGAGGCTTCGTGTGGCTCCTAGCGTCGGAGGTCCCCGGAAAGCGCGTCGTGGGGCCTCACCATGGCTCCGACACGCCGACGCCCTGTGGAACCGTGGTGTGGTTCGGCGAATGCGTGCCGCCCTACGTGGTACGGCCGCGTTGTTGCTGCCGGTCGCCTGCGTCTGCTGCGGACGGCCAGATTTCACCATCTGTGCTGCCTGCGGGACTGCTTTGCGCGCTGGGGTCCTGCACCCGCGACGGGTCGAGCAATGGGCAGAAGCGCTGCCACTAAATCCGCATCAGGAGCCCCTCCCGGTTCTGGCAGCAGGTTCCTACCAACACGAATTGGCGGCCGTCATTCTGGCCTTCAAAAACCACCAGATGCCAGGCCTCGCTCCCGTTCTAGTGCCGGCGCTGGCCAGAGCGGTGCGCGAAGGCATAACCACGCTGACCACGTTTGGGTCGCCGGTCGTATTAGTTCCGGTGCCCATTCGTCTTGCCGCCCGGTCTCGGCGCGGCTATTTTCCGGTGGGCATGTTGTTAAAAGGTCTACGGCATTCCGGCGTATTGCCTAGCGCGGTGCTGGTGGAAAATCTTCTGAGGTACCGCGGCAGCTACCAGTTCACGGGTGCGCAAAAGGGTAAGAGCCGACAAGCCAGAGTCTCGGTGCGCAACACGATGCAGGCACACGGGTCACAAAAAACGGCCCAACTGGTGGCACGCGGGGCACAAGTGCTGCTCATTGACGACGTGTTGACCACCGGGGCCACGCTCGCCGATGCGCAGCGTTCCCTAGCGGATTCCGGGCTTGTACTGTGCGGAGCCGTGGTCGTGGCAGCAACGCCCGCACCTGATGAGAAACGTGTTGTTCGCTGAGCGCGATGAAGAAATACTCCGCACATCCTTGCTTAATATTGCATCTGACATAGGGTGAAGTATGGGCACCCCGAAAGGGGAAAGGAACCCATCTTCAGCGGCCGGAAGGAGTGAATTCTTCGGTCGCTGTTGTGTCACCTGAGCAATGATGGAGGACACCATGGAGATGACGATCAACGGACGCAATGTCAGTGTTACGGATCGCTTTCGCGAATACGTAGACGAGAAGATCGATAAGGTCGATCAACTTGCCACGAAGATCCAGCGCTTGGACATTAAAGTCACCAAGGAGCAGCACGCACGAAACGCGGATTCTGCTCTGACCGTTGAGTTGACGGTGTTGGGTAGGGGTCCTGCAATCCGTGCTGAGGCAAAAGCCGCGGATAAGTTTGCGGCATTCGACACCGCCTTCGCCAAGTTGCTTGAGCGTCTGCGCAAGGCACGGGATCGCCGCAAGGTTCACCACGGCACCCGGACACCAAAGGCTGTCCACGAGGCCACCAGTGGTCTGGAACCAGCGGCCAGCTCGATCCCGCTGCACGAATCCACCCGGCTTGCTCAGCAAGAGGAAGAAGCACGGCTGGCCGAAGAAGCCGCATTAAACGGCGCCCCGCCCATCGAAATTCGCCGCAAGGTCTTCCCTGCCGAAACCATGAGTGTTGATGACGCCGTGGACCGCATGGAAATGATTGGACACCCGTTCTATCTCTTCGTTGATGCGGCCACCGGTGCCCATTCGGTCCTCTACGCTCGAAAGACCAAGGGAGACCAGCAATATTCTTATGGCACCATCACACTGGATCCGGATGCCACAGATGAGGCAACGGTCGAGACCCGTGGTTACCGCGAGGCGGCTCCGGTCAACGCTTAGCGAATAGGCACTACGGTTATTTCATGAACAGGTCGCTTAGTCTTTCTCAGGCCCGCCGTGTTGCCGTAGCTGCCCAAGGTTTGCACAAGGTTCGGCCCACCACACCAGTAACTCTTGGTGCGGTGGGCCGGACCTTTGCGCGTCTTGAGCTTATCCAGATCGACTCGGTTAACGTGCTGTCTCGCGCGCAGTACCTTCCCATCTATTCGCGTCTTGGCCCCTATCCTCTCGAACTTTTGGATCGCCTCGCGGTGCGCCATCCCCGGCAAGCCGTTGAATACTGGGCACACGAGGCGTCGTTGGTACGTAGCGAGCACTTTGGCGACCTGGTGCCCTGGCAGCGTCGAAAGTGGATCGGCAGCCTAAAAACGCTCGATGAGGACGGCAGAGTCTTGGCCGAGCAGATTCTTGACTTGTTGGATACGCGTCAAGCAATGACATCTCGGGAGATTTCCACGGAGCTCGGACACCAGCACGTGAAGGTTAACGACGCGTGGGGTTGGAATTGGTCGGTGGTTAAAAGGGCCTTGGAGGCACTTTTCGCCGAAGGACTAATTGGCACCGAGGGCAGAAATAGTGCCTTCGAGCGCCGCTACACCTCGCTGCACAAGGTGTTCCCGAAGGGTATCCCCGCAACCACCCCGGATGGGCGAGCCGGCATGGAGCGATTGCTCGTGGCTGCGGCGCGTGCTCATGGCGTGGGGAGCGCGCACTGCCTCGCCGATTATTTTCGGCTCCCGGTTCGGCAAAGCGCGGTCGTTCTGGAAGAACTTGCCGAACGCGGCACCCTTGAACGTGCCAATATCGTCGGAATCAGCGAGACGTACTACCTGCTGCCCGGTACCAAGGTTCCGCGTAAGGCTGCCGGTCGAGCTCTGCTGGGTCCCTTCGATTCCATGGTCTTTAATCGCAGACGCCTCGAGAATCTGTTTGGGTTCACCTATCGCCTAGAAATCTATACGCCGTCAGCCAAACGTGTTTATGGCTATTACGTCTTGCCTTTCCTCTTAAGGGAGCGAATGGTGGCCCGGGTTGATCTGAAAGCCGATCGAAGTTCGGGTCGGCTATTGGTCCGCGGTTCCTTCGCAGAACCGGGGGCGCCGGGGGACACAGCGGTTGAACTGGCCGCCGAATTGCTGTTGATGGCGAAGTGGCTCGGCCTCAACGAGGTGGTCGTTTCGCAACATGGGAATCTGGCCGCGGCCTTGGAGTTTTCCTTGAGCTCACCCGAAACCGGTCAAAAGCCACAAGTGAAAGCAATCTCTCACGTAGACTGAACACGCCAGAATTCCTGTGCTTGAGATTTGGGAGCTGCCTCGTGGCATCACTGCTTGAACGTATCCTGCGTACCGGCGATAAGAAAACGCTGAAGACCTTGAGGGGATACGCAGACGCCATCAACGTGCTTGATAGCGAATTCCGTGCCTTGTCCGATGCAGAGCTGCGTGGTGAAACCGACAAGTTTAGGGCGCGTATCGCCGACGGCGAGTCCCTTGATCACCTGCTTCCCGAAGCTTTCGCCGCTGTCCGTGAGGCCTCCGACCGCACTCTGGGCATGCGCCACTTCGACGTGCAGCTCATGGGTGGCGCCGCACTGCACCTAGGCAATATCGCCGAAATGAAAACCGGTGAGGGTAAAACTCTGGTCGCCACGGCGCCCGCCTATCTCAATGCGCTCAGCGGCAAGGGCGTACACGTGGTGACGGTTAACGACTTCTTGGCCGAATACCAGTCTGATCTGATGGGCCGGGTCTACCGTTTCTTGGGTCTGACCAACGGTTGCATCTTATCCAACCAAGATCCTGAACTGCGCCGCAAGCAGTACGAAACCGACATTACCTACGGAACGAACAATGAGTTCGGGTTCGATTACCTGCGGGACAACATGGCTTGGAGCTCCGATGAGCTCGTCCAGCGCGCCCATAACTTTGCGATCGTCGATGAAGTTGACTCGATCCTCATCGATGAGGCCCGTACCCCGCTGATCATTTCCGGTCAGGCCACCGGCGACGTTAACCGCTGGTACAACGAATTCGCCAAACTTGTGAACCGTCTGAGCCTGGAAACCGACTACGAAATCGATGAGAAGAAGCGCACCGTCGGCGTCCTAGAACCCGGCATCGAAAAGGTTGAAGACTACCTCGGGATTCACAACCTCTACGAGGCTTCAAACACCCCGCTCATCGGGTTCTTGAATAATGCCATCAAGGCCAAGGAACTATTCAAGAACGACAAGGACTACGTCGTGATCAACGGCGAGGTCATGATCGTTGATGAGCACACCGGCCGTTCATTGGCTGGCCGTCGCTACTCCGAGGGCATGCACCAGGCCATCGAGGCCAAGGAAGGGGTGGAAATCAAGGCCGAAAACCAGACCATGGCGACGGTGACCTTGCAAAACTACTTCCGCCTCTACAAGAAGCTCTCGGGCATGACCGGTACGGCGCAGACCGAGGCCGCCGAATTTATGGGCACCTACAAGCTCGGCGTGGTGGAGATCCCGACCAACAAGTCGCTGCTGCGCAAGGACCAGGCCGACTTGATCTACAAGAACGAGATTGCCAAGTTCGACGCAGTGGTCCAGGACATCGCCGAACGCCACGCCACCGGCCAGCCGGTGCTCGTGGGTACCACCAGCGTCGAAAAGAGCGAATATCTGGCCCGCCTGCTGGCCAAGCAGGGCATCCGCCACGAAGTCCTTAACGCCAAGCAGCACGCCCGAGAAGCGGCGATTGTCGCCCAGGCGGGTAAGAAGGGCGCGGTGACCGTGGCGACCAACATGGCCGGCCGTGGTACAGATATTATGCTCGGCGGCAATGCCGAGTTCCACGCGGTGACCGAGATGGAGCGCCGCGGCCTGGATCCGGAAGCTAACTCGGAGGAATACGAGCGCGTTTGGGACGGCGTCTTTGACGCGGCCAAGAAGCAAGTTCAGGCCGAGGCTCAGGAGGTTGCCGACGCCGGCGGCCTGTACGTGCTGGGCACCGAACGGCACGAGTCCCGCCGCATCGATAACCAGTTGCGTGGACGTTCCGGCCGTCAGGGTGACCCGGGCGAGTCGCGTTTCTACCTCTCGATGACCGATGAACTCATGCGCCGCTTTAATGCCGGTGCAGCCCAGCGCATCATGAACAACCCCTCGATGCCCGACGATGTGGCCCTGGAATCCAAGATCGTCTCCAAGGCCATCGAAACCGCTCAGGCTCAGGTGGAAGGGACCAACGCCGAACAGCGTAAGAACGTGCTGAAGTATGACGATGTTATGAATCGTCAGCGCGAGGCCATCTATGGGGACCGCCGCCGGATTCTTGAGGGTGGAGACCTACAGGAAAAGGTTGGTCACTTCCTCGAAGACGTTGTTAAGGCCATGGTCGCGGAGGCAACGATTGAGGGTCATGCCGAGGGATGGGACCTGAAACAACTCTGGTTGAACCTCAAGCAGCTCTACCCGATTTCGATCACCATCGACGAGGTGAGCGAAGAAGCCGGCCACCGTGACGCTATCACCGCCGACCTGCTTGAGCGTGAAATCCTTTCCGATGCACGCCTGCAATACGAAGCGCGCACGGAGGCTGTCGGCGAAAAGAATATGCGTGAACTCGAACGTCGTGTGGTGCTTTCGGTGATTGGCCGTAAATGGCAGGAACACCTCTATGAGATGGACTACCTCAAGGAAGGTATCGGCCTGCGTGCCATGGCCCAGCGTGACCCGCTGGTCGAGTACCAGCGTGAGGGCTTCGTGATGTTCCAGACCATGATGGAATCGATTCGCGAAGAAAGCATTGGAATGCTCTTCAACATTGAGGTCGAAACTCGTCAGGAGCCGCAAATCTCGCTACCGGGTGTCACGGATGCCCGTTCGATGACCTCCGAGCCGGTGCTCAATACTCCGGGGCTGGCAGCCCCGGCTAAACCATCAACATTGCGCTACACCGCACCGGAAGAAACCGGCGAGGCGGTAACGCACACCGAGCGCACCGCTGGTGCCCCGGAAGCCGCAGATAAGAAGGCCAACAAAAAGAAGAAGGGCAAGCGCAGCTAGCCAATCTCCAAGGCAGTAATCTGCCAGCGTCCGTGCCACCGCTCTACTCGTAGAGCGGTGGCACGGACTTTTTGCATGTCGCGCAGGATCACCGCTGCCTCAAAGACCATCGGCAGCACCTGGGTGACTCGCATGCACATCACCCGTGGGTTGGAGTAGCAGCGCGTGGTGGGATCAGGACGCATGGGATCACTCAGGAGCATATGGGCCTCCAATTTTCCGAGGCAATCCGGACTCAGCGCCCGATTCAGCTGACGGACCGGACGGGCACCGGCCAGGACCTCAAGAACCGCCGGTGCCGCGGCATGAACAACCGCGGCTACCGATTCCCGTGGAGCCAGCGGGCTGATCTCTGGCGGGAAGAGCTTCTCAAATACCTGTTGCGCGGCCATGCTGGGGGAGTTCTCCGGTGGGTCTTCCTCAAGGCCGCGCCGTGCCTCAGGAACGTCCCGCAGCGCAGATCCGGGAAGTGAGCGGAGGGCAGGAGGCGCCGTGGCATCGAGCAGGCAGCGACGTCTGCGGGCAACGGCGGGAGCTCGAAATGCTTCGGGAAAACGTCTGGCCGTGGTTCGAGGTGCCCGCAGGTCGGCGCCGGGAAGCGGGTTATTTCTGAATACGTGGATCGGCTCGGTGGTTTGAATGGATGGTTGAACTGCAATGGCGGACATCGGTAGCTCCTGATGGACGAATGATACTTTCTCGACGAGCGGTGTTGCACAGCGGAGCTTATGAGCGCTGCGCATTCTGGTGAGGTGCCCGCAAGATGGTTCCGACGGCAAGGCGGTTGGGGTTCGAACCGATCAGCTGGCGGTTCGCCTCGTACCAGCGAGGCCAGGCCTCGGCGATGTCCCTAACGGAGGCATCGTCGGGGAGGTTGCGCGCGGCGATGGCCCATAGGCTGTCGCCCGGACGGACCACCACCTCGATGGCGGTGCGTGTGGATTCGCCACCGAGCAGGCGCTGCAACGGCAACGGAACGCGATGCGGGATCCAGCCGGGGCTCAGAAGCTCATTGCCATTCTGGCTGGACTCGGCAGCGCCCGGATCAGTTGATGTGAATGCGGTGTCGGCCAGGGGAGATGTTGGTGGTGATATCTCGCTGACGGGCTGGTAGTCGGCCGCGACGGTCACCGCGGGGCCAGCCACGGCCGGGGGAGCGGCGAGAGCGATCGTTGTCAACGCCAATGAACCACTTAACCCCGCCAATGTCAGACGGGCCACAAAACCCGGTACCAGCGCAGCCAGGGCCGCAGATTCCCGGCGCCGCCCAAGCGCTAATGCTAGGCGGGCGCCCAGTGCGCACGCGAAAGCGGCGACCAACCACAGCAAGACCATGGCGCCAAGCAGACCGAGGGCCACGCCCGTGAGGCGTTCAAGGGATGAAAGGTCCAACGGTGCCTCGGCGAGTGAATGTGCGCCCACGGCTGCCCAGAGCACCCTGCTGGCGCACAGCATGCCCAGGGAGAGGAGTGTGAGTGCCATGAGTGTCAGGGCGTCCCTACCGCTTCGGGTGCGCATCGCGACCTCTTTAGATGTTGTTTGATGTTATTTGATGGCGTTTGTAAATGTATGATGTCACTTCATCTCCGAAGTTGCTAGGGGTAGGCGCGAACGTTTTTTTGGATCTATGGTGTGCACATGAGATGGGAATCGCTCTTCGCCGACCTAGAAGCGCAATTCGCGGCCGCGGCCGCGCGCGACCAGGTTAGTGAGGTCCGGGAGATCGTGCGGATCGAACGCGCCCGCCAGACACTCGTGCAGCGCCTGGCCGGTGCCGTGGGTGGTGACGTTGATCTGCAACTACTCGGTGGGGAACGATTGGGCGGGCGGCTAGCGGGCATCGGGAAGGACTGGCTGATGCTCAACCGCGCGGGCACCGAGGAGCTCGTCCCGATCAACGCGGTGAGCTGGTGGATGGCCCGGGAGCGGACCCGGACGTTGGCGGAGCCAACGGAGAGTCGCGTGAAGTTTTCCCAAGCACTACGCGTGCTGGTGCGCGACCGGGCGCGCGTCTCGGTTGGTGGCATCGACGGAAGCTTGCTGGCCAGCGGAACCCTCGACCAGGTCGGTCAGGACTTCGTGGAGGTGGCCTTGCACCCGAACGACGAATTCCGCCGAACTCCGGCGGTCAACGGGCGGGTGAGTATTCCCTTTCACGCCATCGCCCGGGTGCGCAGCGGGTCATGAGGTACCCGCGGCACCAAATACAACAGCGTTGATATCCACAACCGCACATCGGCCCCTTCTCAGGGCCCTGAGCGCGGCGTAGGGTGACCCACAAGGGGCACCGGTGGGCATCGACCGAGGGGGACTTGGCATGGGGAAGGCGAAGGACGCTGGCACGCCGATGGCCCAAAGGTTGGGTAAACCCAGCTGGAAGGATCCGCGACTCCTGCTGGGCATTCTGATCGTGTTGGCATCCTGCGTCGGGGTCATTACGCTGATCAGCTCCATGGACCGCACCACCCCCATGTATGCGGCCAAGGCCGATATTTCCCTCGGCGAGGAAATTACCGCCGAGAAGCTCTTGGTGGTGAACGTGAAGCTTGACTCTCTGGAGGAACGCTACGTGCCGGCGGACCCCGCGCTGCTGAAAGGTACACGTGCCAATAGCTTGGTCAGATCGGGACAGCTGGTGCCGCGCAGCGCACTTGGTCTCTCGGATGGATCCAACCGGCGTCCGGTGTCCATCAACCTGCCAGATACCCTGCCAGCGGCCATCACCTCCGGCGCCCACGTAGATGTTTGGGTATCACTGAAGGACCGGACCGCCAACGCCTTCGCCCCACCTTCGCTGCTATTACCCTCCGCCGAGGTCACGGCCCGTACCGAGCGTGCCACAGGATTCGGCGGCACCGATGGCACCCTGGTGGAGATCTTGGTGGTTGATGAATCGCTGGCCGATCTCTTGGAGGCGATGGCCAACGAGGCTCGCATCACCGTGGTCTTTAACCCGCAGGCCAGTGCCTCGTGAGTATTTCGGTGGTGGTCCATGGCGACGACGGTGCGGTCATTGAGCGATTAGAACGTCACCGCGGCGCGCTCACGGTCGCCCGCAGTTGCACCGAAATGTCTGAAACTATCGCTCTGTGTGAAACCGGGCTCGCCGATGCCGTGATTCTGGCCGGGGACCCCGCCCTGGTGGAGACGGCGGACATCGATGCCATGGCCGAGCGCGGGGTTCCGGTGGTGGTCTTGTGCGACGACGGCGCCCAGGGTGCACGGCTCGGCGCGGCCGGGGCCTACGTGGCAGCCGTCTCGATTAGCGCCGAAGACTTAGGCATTTTGGTCGCTCGGGCCAGGGCGGAACTGGGGCACCGCGAACCCGGAGAAAATCCGGCCGCGGAACGAAAACCGGCGGCGCCGGCGTCTGCAAACAAGGCCCGCGTGGTGGTGTTTTGGGGACCCGTCGGATCACCCGGACGGTCGTTGCTGGCGCTGAATTATGCGGTGGAGCGAGCCCTGGGTGGTCATGACGTGGTGTTGCTGGATGCCGACACCTACGGAGCCTCCCAGGCCGTGCAGTTGGGCCTGCTCGATGAGGCGGCCGGCATCGCGCAGATGTGCCGGATCGTCGACGCCGGGCGATTTGATGCGCGAACCTTGGAACGCATCTGCGCGCCCGTGGTGATAGCCGGCGCTCGCATGCGGGTGGCCACCGGGTTGCCGCGCGCCAGCCGGTGGCCGGAGCTGCGTCCCACGGCATTACGCCGCGCGGTGCTGGCATTGCAGGAGATCTGTGACGACATCGTGATCGATGTGGCTGCTCCCGTGGAACTTGATGAGGAATTGACCTTTGATACCGCGGCCCCGCAACGTAATGGTGTCACGACCGCCATGCTGCGAATGGCCGATGAGATTTATGCCGTGGGTACGGCCAGCAGTATCGGGGTACCGCGGTTGGTGCGGGCCCTAGAAGAAATGCATGAGGTGCTCGGCGATGTGGATACCAAGGTCTTGTTTAATCGAGTCTCGGCCGCCAACGTGGGGGCCTCGCCGCGCACGGCGCTGGCCGAGACCTGGGCGCGGTTTGGGCCGAAAGTTCCCATTGCCGGATACCTGCCACAGGATGCGCCGGCGGTCGATGCGGCGTTGTTGGCGGGCAGCGCGCTAGCAGAAATAGCTCCGAATTCGCAGTTGCGGTTGGCCATCTCTGCCCTTGCGGGGCAGCATCCGCGGTCGAAAATGCCGATCTTGCGCAGATTCTCGCGTTCGATGTGACGTCCGTAACGGGGCGGGATAGTGTTGTAATACAAGCAGTGCGCAATGACGCGCAAAGCACTTCAATCCACGGAGGCGTTCTTTTGAACTCGTCGGAGTCCAGCATGTCCGAAACATTCATCGCTGAGACACTCACGCCCACATTGGTCGGCACATACTATGCGCAATTGGCACCGGAAGATGCTGCGTCCTACACGCCAGCGCAATTGCATGCTCGGGTGGCGGCACACCTCACCGCCGGCTGGCAACGGCAGGCGAAAACCGCCCGTGTCGCGGTGTCCCGGCACAATGGAGTCAGCCTCGTTTACGTGGTCACAGACGACATGCCGTTTTTGGTGGACTCTGTCACCGCCGAGATCGTGCGCCAGAAGCAGGCCATCAACGTGGTGGTGCACCCCACCTTCCTCGTGGGCAGGGACAGCGTTGATGGACACATCACCTCCTTTGACTCCGTGACTGCCAACGAACACATCGCCAGCGGTGATACCGCCGCGCTTCCGGATATCTCCGCGTTGGTGGCCCGCAGCCGTGACACGGCCATCGAATCCTGGATTTCGGTGGAGCTGGGCGGAGAACCCAGCGACGAGGCACTGGCGGCACTCGTCGCGGGCCTGGAACGGATCCTGCGTGATGTGCGTGCGGCGGTTGATGACTGGCCAGCGATGCGCAACAAGGCCCACGAGATTGCCGATTCGCTGAGCACCGTCACCGGTGCCGGTGAGATCCCGGACCTCGACGGTGCCGTGGACTTGCTGCACTGGTTGGACAACGGGAACTTCACCTTCCTGGGGTACCGCGAATACGACTTGATCACCGAAAACCACGAAGATGTGCTGCGCTTGCAGGTTGAATCGGGTCTGGGGCTCATGCGCAATACCGAATCGGCCAGCGGGCTTCAGCACCTGACCAAGCGCGGCCGGGCCATGGCCCGTGACAAGCGCGCCCTGGTAATCACCAAGGCCAACTCCCGATCGACGGTGCACCGTGGGGTCTACCTGGACTACGTGGGTGTAAAGCGTTTTGACGCTGCGGGCAACGTCAACGGTGAACGCCGTTTCATCGGGCTCTTCGCCTCGAGTGTTTACACCTCCTCGGTGCGCAGCGTCCCGGTGGTCAAAGACAAGGTCGCCGCGGTGCTCGAGCGTGCCGGATTCGCCCCGGACTCGCACTCCGGCAAGGACATCGTCACCATTCTGGAGACCTACCCGCGAGATGAGCTCTTCCAAATCTCCGTGGAGGATTTGACCAGCACGGTGCTGGGCATCTTGCGCCTGCAGGAACGCCGCCGCACCTCCCTCTTCCTGCGACCCGACGTCTACGGGCGCTTTATGTCGGCAATCGTCTACCTGCCGCGTGACCGTTTCACCACCGGGGTACGTCTGCGCATCGAGAAGGAACTTTCGGCCGCCTTCAACGCGGAGTCGATGGACTTCGAAACACGCATGAGCGAATCCTCCCTGGTCCGTTTGTTCTACCGAATCCGCCTCCAGCGCCACGGACTGACCCCCGTGGTGGATCGCGCGGCCCTCGAAACGCGCTTGGTCGCAGCGGTGCGTTCCTGGTCCGAGGGCATCGGCATGGCCGCCAATGAACGCTATGGAGCGTTGAAGGGCGCCGAAGTGGCCTCCGGCTGGGCCGAGGCCTTCCCCGCCGCCTACCGCGTTGACTTTGAGGTGGAAGACGCGCTGGCCGACATCGAACGCTTTGGCCAGTACGAGGAGCCCGACCAGCAGGGCCCGGTGGTGCAGTTTGCCGTCCCCGACGAGGATATCGATTCCGAGGTTAACGCCCGGATGAAGCTCTACCTCACGGCACCGCTCTCCCTGTCCAAGATCCTTCCGGTACTCCAGCACCTGGGCCTGGAAGTGGTGGAGGAACGACCCTTCGCCATCACCCCGGCCGACGCCGAACCGCGCTACCTCTACGACCTGGGACTGAAATTCCCGGCGGGTATCGACCCGCTGCAGGCAGCCCCACTGCTCGGCGAGGCCTATTCCGCGGTGGTCAGAGGCAAGGCCGAGTCGGACACCATGAACCGGTTGGTGCTCCTGGAGGCCGTTTCCTGGCAGCAGGTAGCGCTGCTGCGGGCCTACTCCCGGTACCTGCATCAGCTGGGGGTATCAAACTCCTACACGTTCATCTCCGACACCCTGGTGGCCAACCCGGATGTCACCCGCGGCATCATTGCCCTCTTCGAGGGAACCTTTGACCCGGCGCTGAGCGCCGAGCAGTCGGCCGCAGCCATCGCGAAGGCCCAGACAATTCTCGAGGAATCCTTGGAAAAGGTCCCGACGTTGGATGCGGATAAGTTGCTGCGCCGCTTTGTGAACCTCATCGAGTCCACCCTGCGCACCAACTACTTCACCGATCCCGCGGCGCTGGCCTTCAAGCTGTCCCCGCGCACCATCGATGATGCCCCGTTCCCGCGGCCCAAGTACGAAATCTGGGTCTGCTCCCCGCGCCTCGAGGGGGTGCACCTGCGCTTCGGCGAGGTGGCCCGCGGTGGTCTGCGGTGGAGTGATCGTCGTGAAGACTTCCGCACCGAGGTTTTGGGCCTGGTCAAGGCGCAGATGGTGAAGAACGCTGTCATCGTTCCCACCGGCGCCAAGGGTGGCTTCTTCGCCAAACAGCTGCCCAATCCCGGTGAAGACCGTGTGGCCTGGATGGAAGAGGGCAAGGCCGCGTACCGAATCTTCATTCGTTCGCTGCTGGAGATCACCGACAATTTGGTCGCCGATGACAACGGCGAACGCGTGGTGCCACCGGCCAACGTGGTGCGCCTGGACGGGGACGACACCTACCTGGTGGTGGCCGCCGATAAGGGGACGGCGTCCTTCTCCGACATCGCCAACGAGATCTCCGCCGACCGTGGCCACTGGCTCGGTGACGCCTTCGCCTCCGGCGGCTCGGTGGGCTATGACCACAAGGCCATGGGCATCACCGCCCGCGGCGCCTGGGAATCGGTGAAGCGCCACTTCACCGAATTCGGTGTTGACACCCAGACCCAGCCGTTCAGCGCCGTGGCGGTGGGCGACATGTCCGGGGACGTGTTTGGTAACGGCATGCAACGTACGCGCACCATCGGACTGCTCGCGGCCTTTGATCACCGCGATATCTTCCTGGATCCCACCCCGGATTCTTCCGCGGCATTTGACGAACGCCAGCGCCTCTTTGAGCTGCCACGTTCCTCTTGGGCCGACTACAACAGGGAATTGATCTCCGCCGGTGGTGGGGTCTTCTCCCGCTCGCTGAAGTCCATCCCGATTTCCCCCGAGGTCCGCAACGTGTTGGGATTGGGCAGCACCGTGAGCACCATGGCCCCGAATGAGCTGTTGCGCGCCATCCTCGGTGCGCCGGTTGATCTGCTCTACAACGGTGGCATCGGCACCTATGTGAAGGCCAGCGACGAGTCCCACGCCGAGGTGGGGGACCGCGCGAACGATGCCATCCGGGTGGATGGTCATCAGGTGCGGGCCCGCGTGATTGGCGAGGGCGGAAACCTGGGCATGACCCAGCGTGGGCGCATCGAAGCGGCGCTGCATGGAGTCATCCTGAACACCGACGCCATCGATAACTCCGCAGGTGTTGACTGCTCGGACCACGAGGTGAACATCAAGATCTTCGTGGACCGCATGGTCGTTGCCGGCAAGCTGGCGGCGGGGGAGCGCGCCGACTTCCTGCACTCGATGACCGATGAGGTCGCCCGACTGGTCCTGAAAACCAACTATGACCAGAACGTCCTGTTGGTCACCGACAAGCAGGAACTCGCCGCCATGTCACCGGCCTACGAACGGCTGATGGACTGGCTCGAGGAGCACGCGGAGTTGGATCGTGCCCTGGAGTTCTTGCCTTCCACCGAGGTGCTCGAGGAGCGGCTGGGTAACGGCGGCTCGCTGACCACCCCGGAGCTGTCGGTGCTGGTCGCCTACGCGAAGATCCAGCTGGCTGGCGCCTTGGCGCTCTCGGATCTGCCCGATGACCCGTATTTTGCGCAGACGCTGCGCAATTACTTCCCCACACAGTTGGCCGAGCGTTTTGGCGCGGAACTCGATTCCCATCCCTTGCGTCGTGAAATCATCGCCACGGTGGTGGCCAACGACATGGTGAACATCGGCGGCACCACCTTCGCCTTCCGCGTGATGGAGGAGACCGGGGCCTCGGAGTCCCAGGTGGCCAAGGCCTTTGTGGCGCTGCGCGAGATTTACAAGTTTGATGAGCAGATCGATGCGATCAATGCGCTTCCGGCCGCCTTCGACTCGGCGCACTGGTGCCGTCTGCACCTGGATCTGCGTCGTTTGTTGGATCGAGCCACCCGCTGGTACGTCCACCACGTGGATCGCGAACGCGGCGTCCAGGGGGCCATCGACGCACTGGCCCCCACCGTGCAGTCACTGCGCCCGGGGATCGGGGAGCTGCTGCGTGGCACCGACGCCGAACGTGTGGCCGCGCTGGCCGCCGAGGGCAGGAGCTGGGGTCTGGGCGAAGCGCTGGCCGGGCGCTGGTCCGAGCAATTCGAATCATTTGTGCTGCTGGACATCGCCGAGCTGGCCACCCGCACCGGGACCGAGCCCAGCGAACTGGCCAAGGTCTACTACGTGCTCTATGACCGCTTCGGCATCGACTCGCTGCTCGAACGGATCACCGCGCTGCCACGTGATGATCGGTGGAAGGCACTGGCTCGCGCGGCCCTACGTGATGACCTGTACTCGACGGTCATCGACTTCACCCGGGACGTGGTGAGTGCAACGGATTCGAGCGAAGTTGATGCGGCGGCGCGTGTGAATGCGTGGATGGAAGCGAACGCGGCTAATCTTGATCGTGCACAGAACATGTTCGCGGAAGTGAACCGACTGGAACGCGATGATATGGCGTCACTGTCGGTAGCCCTGCGGCTGTTGCGTTCCATCGTACGGAGGTAAACCCTTGGCCATCTTCACTGACCAACTGCGAGAGACAGCGGATTTTGGTCCGGGAGATGAAGACTGGTTACACCTTTTGGTGGGGGACTGGCAGCTCGTCGCCGATCTAGCATTTGCGGATCTGGTGTTGTGGTTCCCGGTCCCCGGTGGGACGTACATGGCGCTTGCCCATGTGCGTCCCTCCACCTCCCACACGGTCTTCCATACCGACTTTGTGGGGGAGCGGATCCGTAAGGATCTTAAACCCTTGGTGGATGCGGCCTGGCAGTCCCAAGACATCGTGCGTTCGGATGCCGGAGACACGAGCGCCGGGGAGCACTCGATGCTCATCGAGGCGGTGCCGATGGTCCGCAATGGGCGGACCTTGGCGGTGCTCTCGGTGCACGTTGATCTTGCCGGGACACGGATGCCCTCGCAGATGGAACTAACCTACAAACAATGCGCCGAGGACCTTCTGCGCATGTGTACCCGAGGGCTGTGGCCGGACTTCGCCACGCCCACCGGTTCGCGGCGCGGCGCGCCACGTGTGGGGGACGGCTTTATCCGCCTAGATGCCAAGGCCGTGGTGCAATATGCCAGCCCCAATGCCGTCTCCGCCTACCGTCGCCTGGGCGCGGCACCAACGCTCGAGGGCAAGTCGCTCTCCGAGGCGACCATGGCGCTGGTCAAGGACCGCAGAATGACCGATGAGGCGCTGCCCCTGGTGGTATCGGGCAAGATGCCGTGGCGCACCGAGATTGAGTCGATGGGGGTGACCCTGTCCCTGCGCTCAATTCCGTTGCGTAATTCTCAGGGGCGCTACGGTGCCCTGGTCTTGTGTCGCGATGTCAGTGAGCTACGACGGCGGGAAAAGGAGCTGGTGTCCAAGGACGCCACGATTCGCGAGATTCACCACCGGGTGAAGAACAACCTGCAGACGGTAGCTGCCTTGCTGCGGATGCAGTCACGCCGCATGAAATCCGAGGAGGGTCGGCAGGGCCTGGATCAGGCCATGCGTCGAGTCGCCACGATTGCCGCGGTCCACGAGACGCTCTCGCAGGGTTTGAGTGAGAGCGTGGACTTTGATGAGTTGATTGATCGGCAATTCCGCATGATCGTGGAGATCGCCTCACCGGGGCAGCACGTGACCACCGAACGGACGGGTTCCTTCGGCCAGTTGCCGGCCGAACTGGCCACCCCGTTGTCCCTGGTTATCAACGAGTTGGTAACCAACGCCGTGGAACATGGACTGGTCGATCGCGATGGGACGGTGGGACTAGATGCCGAGCGCCGGCGTAATGCCGGAGGCGAGGACATCCTCATCGTCACCATCACCGATGACGGGGTGGGACTACCCGCCGGTCCGCGGCAGGAAGGGCTAGGCCTGCAGATTGTGCGCACACTCGTCAGCAGCGAATTAAGCGGAAATATTGACTGGGAAGATCGCACCGGGCCCGGAACTCGGGTCTTGATCGAGTTACCGGTATTAGCTAAGCGTTAGCCAGCGCCCCGGATAAGACGGGAAAGAGAAAAAGCGAAGGGCGGTGTGCGGATTTCTTTCGAAATCCGCACACCGCCCTTCGCCGTTCGGCGGGTATTAGCTGAAGTTCTTCATATGCGAGAGGATGCTGGCGACGTAGTGCTTGGTGTCCTCGTACATGCCATTGCGCTCCACACCAGCGGCACCCTGGTAGTAGTAGGCAATTCCCTTTTCGCGAGATCCGGCGCTGTTCTGGTGTGCACGAATGATCGCAACGCCGGCCGTGACATTGTCCTGTGGGTTCAGCAGGTCCAGCTGACGCCCGACCAGGCCTTCGGCCCACTCGCCGGCTGCAGGGATAACCTGCATGACGCCCACGGCGTTTGCCGGGGAGACCGAATCCATGTCGAAGCTAGATTCCTGGAAGGCGTGTGCCATGGCCAGTGCCGGGTTAACACCCATTTGTCGTGCGGTGCTGGCAACCATCGACTTCATCTGTGCCCGGGAGGGAAGATCACGGGACAGAAGTTCGGCCTTGTTCTCATTGGCGCTGTGGTTGGTTGAAGAACCATAGCTGCGGCCCAGGAACGAGTCCTTAATCCGCGGGGCGTTGCTGGTCGGCTTCACCGAGGAGGGAGCGGAGCTACTTGATCCGCCACCGTTAACCTTCAGCACCCGACCAATACGCAGGACTGTGGAATACGTCAATCCGGAGTTCAGTTTGAGCAGCGTGTTCTGCGGGGTGTTGGTCTTCACCGCGATGTGGCCCAGGGTGTCACCCGAAACCACGGTGTAGCTGCTGCTACCGGAGGTCTTGGTGGGTGTCGACGTTGATTTGGATCCGTTGGAGCTGCCCTTTGACGAACCGCTGACCTTCAACTTGTCACCGGGGTAGATCCGGTCAGTGGCCGAAAGGTTGTTCAACGACATGAACGCCGAGACCGACATGTTGTGACGGATGGCTATGGTGGAGGGGAAATCTCCGGACTTGACCGTATAGGTGCTGGAACTCGACGAGTTTGAGCTGTTGCTAGAGCTCTTGGAGTTTCCGGAACCCGACTTGCTGGACCCGAAACGAAGGGTCTGACCAACCATAATGGTGTCGCCGGAAGGGTTTCCGGCCGCGTTGCGCACCGCCGAGAGTGAGACGCCAAGCTTCTTGGCGATGGTCCCCATGACATCGCCGTTCTTCACTGTGTAGCTCTGTGCCTTGTCGGATGACGATGAGTTGCCCGAGGACGATGACTTTGATGAGCTTCCGCTGAGCTTGAGCACCTGACCGGGGTAAATCCGATCGGAGGAGAGCTTGTTAAACTTTTTCAGTTCGGCGATCGAAAGATCGGTCCGTACAGAGATGTGGGATAGGGTGTCGCCGTTCTTCACGGTCGTGGTGCCACCCTTGGCCGCCATATGAATGTTGACGCCGGGCACCTGGACGGCAACCAGATTGGCGCTGATGCGGGCCTCTGCGGCCTTGACCATCGCTGGGGTAGCCGCCTTGGGCTGCAACAGGTTCCGGGCTGGGAGCTCTGCCGCTTCTGCGGGTACAGCGAGGGATCCGAGGACAACTGCGGGGATTGCGACTGTAGCGACTGCGCTGCCAATGGCTCTAACGCGATTGTTGTGTGCAAGGGACATGAAGCGATCCTTTGGGTTGGGGCAAGGACGTATCAACAGCCGGCATCGGGACACGTGAGATGCACTCATGTGCCCAATGTGACTCAAGTTGCGGATGTGACTAATGTGAATTTACACCACGGCCAGTGCTTTGTGAAAGATCCCACGAACTAAATTTCCATTTGGCTCCAGATCGACCCTCGAATGTGGGACGCTGGAATGGTGAGCAATCTTGAGAAACTTGTGGCCGACTGGCTGCCCCTGCCCGACCTAGCCGAAGCGCTGAACGTATCGATTAAAGGCGTGCATAGCCTCATCGACGAACGCGCCATCATCGCCGTCCGTGTGGGCGCGCGAAATATTCGCAGCGTACCCGCAGCCTTCCTGTTTGACGGCGGCATTGTCGAGAGCCTGAAGGGCACGATTTCCGTGCTGCAAGACTCCGGCTATAACGATGAAGAGCTGATGGTGTGGCTCTTCACCCCGGACGAGTCCCTGAACGGAACTCCCATGGACGCGCTGCGCGCTGGACGCAAGACGGAGATCCGTCGTCGCGCCCAGTCCCTGAGCTGGTAGCCAATAACCTTTCGATGATATTCGTCTCTGCATGAGGGACAACGTAAAACGGCGACGTGCATCAATTCCCCCTTCCGGTGGGAATGTCAGCACGTCGCCGTTTTGCTGTCCGTATTAGGAGGTGCGGCGGATGGCCGCTAGGCCCAGAGTGCGCAGCCCGTGGCGAGCCAGCGGAGGAACACTGAGTCCATCCAGTGCCCCGAGTCCCTGATCTGAGAGCTCGGCGATGGAACGCTCGGTAGCAGCGAGGGCTCCACAGGATTCCAAAAGAGCACTCATGCGCTCGACCTCATCGTCGCGAAGGTCATCGGCACCGAGTCGGGACTGAATGAATTCCTGATCGGCTGGGGATGCGAGTGTGAGTGCGTGGGCGATGATTTCCGTGCGCTTGCCTTCACGAAGGTCATCGCCAGCAGGCTTGCCCGTGACGCTAGGATCTCCAAAGACGCCCAAAACATCATCGCGCAGCTGGAAAGCCTCACCCAACGGAAGCGCGAACTGAGAGTATTCCTCCAACAGATTCGCGTCAGCCCCGGCCAGCGCACCGCCTAATAGCGTCGGATTTTCCACCGAGTACTTCGCCGATTTATAGCGCACGATCGTTCGGGCACGCTTGACCGCTTCGGCCGGGCCGTAGGACGGGCCGGCGGACTCTTCCAACACATCAAGGTATTGGCCGGCCATGACCTGCGCCCGCATTCGATCAAAGATCGTGCGTGCTTCGGGAACCACCGGGTTGATCGTTGCAAAAAGTTGTTCGCTGAGGGACAGGCACAAATCCCCGGCCAAGACCGATGCCGCCTCACCGAACCGCTGAGCGTCTCGCTGCCAGCCCGAGGCGCGGTGCAGGGACTCAAACCGGCGATGTACGCTCGGCTGGCCGCGACGGGTGTCGGAACGGTCAATCAGATCATCGTGAATGAGAGCTGCTGCCTGGAAGAGTTCCAGAGCGGCACCGGCGATGACGATGTCATTGGCCTCGGGATCGCCGCCGGCCCCCAGATATCCCCAAAAGGCAAAGAGCGGGCGTAGGCGCTTTCCTCCCTTGGTGAGATCATCAATGGCGGTGACGATTTGGGCAGCTGCGGGTGCAATCTCGGAGATGACTTCATGCTGCTGCGCGAGGAACGTCGAAAGTAATCTTTCTAGCCGTTCCGAGAATTCTGCGGAAAGTTCCCGTGCCGCTTTCGAGTCGGAAGTGTCCGCGGCATTAAGAGTCATGATTCCCATCCAGAGATTGCGCAAAGTGAGGTTTCCTTAACTCTAGCTGGGCCACCGTCACCCAGTGGATTGTCGGAGTCTTTGGCTAGACTTCAAAATATGGTTCAGGGTAAGGTTCGAGCGATTTTGCACGTCGACATGGATGCCTTTTTCGTGTCCGTCGAACTACTCACTCGCCCCGAGCTGGTGGGGAAACAAATCATCGTTGGGCATGTGGGGGAGCGCTCGGTGGTCCTTTCGGCCTCCTATGAATGCCGCGCGCTGGGCGTGAAATCGGCCATGCCGATGTCTATTGCTATCCGCATGGCGCCGCAGGCGATAGTGATCGAACCAACACAAGGGCTGTACCGTACGTACTCCGCAAGAATCATGGAGATCTTCCGCGAGGTGACACCTCTGGTGGAGCAACTCAGTGTGGACGAGGCCTTCCTGGATGTGACGGGAAGCATGCGACGTCTGGGCCCGCCACCGGTCATTGGCACCATGATTCGAAAACGACTTCGCGATGAGCTTGGGCTGCCAGCCAGCGTGGGGATTGCTTCTTCCAAGTTCGTGGCAAAGGTTGCTTCAACCGGCGCGAAACCCGATGGCATGCTGGTAATTCAGCCAGAACGTACCTTGGAATATCTCCACACGCTGCCCGTGGGTGCACTTTGGGGCGTTGGAGCCAAAACGGCTGAGGTGCTTCGGGAGATGGGCATCGGCACCGTGGCACAGCTGGCCGCGACGCCGGAGAACACGTTAAGTAGGAGACTTGGCACGACGGGGAACCACCTTTACGCGCTGGCGTGGGGACGCGACGACCGCGCAGTAGAAACCGAGCGTGAGGAAAAGAGTATCGGTGCCGAAGAGACCTTCGCCGTGGATCTATGGGACGAAGAGGCACTGCGGCGTGAAATTCTTCATCTGGGTCATCGAGTCGCTGCCCGGCTACGCCAAGCCAACAAGGTCGCTGGGGTTGTAGCCCTGAAATTGCGGTACAGCGATTTCTCCACACTTTCGCGTAGCAGAACCCTCCCTGTGCCCAGCAACGCGGCCGGCGAGCTGGTGGGAGCCATCGAAGGCTTACTCGAAAAACTTGGAGCCCGGCCCCAAGCGGTACGTCTGGTCGGGATTCGGGCCGAAAAATTGACGGAGGCTGGAGGGGGAATGCAATTGAGTTTTGATCCACGTGATGACAATTGGCGACAAGCGGAAGCGACCATGGATCTAATCAGTTCGCGGTTCCCTGCTGGCGCTCT
Organism: Paeniglutamicibacter sp. Y32M11; assembly: GCF_019285735.1. Taxonomy (GTDB): domain Bacteria; phylum Actinomycetota; class Actinomycetes; order Actinomycetales; family Micrococcaceae; genus Paeniglutamicibacter. The sequence continues at coordinate 1,503,871 of NZ_CP079107.1, forward strand.
GCGACCAGCATCTTTGCTTGAACGCGGTCAAAAGGACAAATAGACTGAGTAACCCGCTGACTCATTAGCCGTGAGTATGCTCAGAGTTGAATCCTGACTACCTTATTAGGAAGTTTCGGGACTATTCTGGAAGAAGTAGCCAGCCAGCCTGATCGGCCGGGAACATTGCCAAGACGTTATACGTTCAAGTAGGTATAGGCGAGAGCCTTGACCGAGAAGTGAAAGGGAAGAGACGATGCCACTTTCCGAGCATGAGCAACGTCTTCTGGAGCAGCTGGAGAAGCAGCTACATGAGGATCATCGCTTTGCCTCGACGATGAAGTCTGCGTCGACGGCGGGGAACTACTCAACGCGAAACCTAGCTTTGGGTGCTTTGACCGGCATCGTAGGACTCGGAGTGCTGATCTACGGGGTTTCGAGTCAACTAATCCTTATCGGTGTTCTTGGGTTCATCGTGATGTTTGCCGGTGTGTACCTAGCGCTCTCTCGGCGTGGTGGAACCAAGAAGAATGGCTTGCCAGGCACCCCAAAAGCGCCGCAGAAATCAGGATTCATGAGCGATCTCGAAAACAAGTGGGAACAGCGTAAACGCGACGAACACGGTTCTTCCTAGGCCGGTACCGGCTAACCCTTCGGAGAACTAGCGCTCCGGACCTATAACTTCAGCCAAGGCTCATTTTCATGAGCCTTGGCTTTTTTATGCCCCAAAGGTCGTCAAGACAATTCTGACGAACGGGGTCGGCATCGAGCCATGCTGCCAAATTGTTCATCGTGAACGACGACGCGCCCAATATCACTAATCGACGTAATTTATATTTCTGGGCTTTTGGCGCCCCCTCCTAGCGTGGATTCCCATGTCCTCCACTTTGCTCCCTACTGCTCGGGGTGAACTCTCCACTGGTCACGAGCTCGGGCGGAACACCCACGTGAAGCCGCGGATTTCCGCAGATGACGATGTGCCCTTCGTCACGGCTCGCTTTCTGGGAGTTTGATCTGAATCTAAAACCCTCCACCCCGCACCACGGCTCGTATGCCCCGGAAAATCAACAGTTTTCGCTAGATTTTCACCGCAAAATGCCGAATCGTTCGTTGACAGTGGAGGCTTGTGGAGTAAAGTGGAGCGAAATAGAGGGAATTGGAGCAAAGTGCTTCTTCTAGCCGGAAGGCGGTAGGTATGTTCCTCGGAACGTATACCCCGCGTCTGGATGAGAAGGGGCGTTTGATCCTCCCGGCCAAGTATCGGGACGAATTAGCCAATGGTTTAGTTCTGACGCGAGGCCAGGAACGTTGCATTTACGTCTTTAGTCAACGTGAGTTTGAGAAGCAGCATGAGCAAATGAGCCAGGCTCCGATCTCTTCACGACAGGCACGAGACTATGCGCGTGTTTTCCTCTCCGGTGCTTCGGATGAATTGCCGGATAAGCAGGGGCGGGTCACCATTCCGTCGATGCTTCGTTCATATGCGGGGCTGGACCGAGAGGTTACAGTGATCGGCGCGGGCAACCGAGTCGAGATTTGGGATTCCACGGCGTGGAATACCTACCTCGTTGAACAGGAGAACGTGTTCTCCGAAACGGACGACGAAGCACTTCCGGGCTAAATAGTTACCAACACGGTGACTCAAGGCTCAACAGTGGCTTGGACGAGATCTCCAGCCGCCCGTGCAACGCGCATCCTGACTCCACTTCCCCGGAGCCAGGCTGGGTGGACGCGGGTCGGAGGGGGATCTGGTCTCAGCCAAAACTCATAGGTAGTAGGCCCACGCGAAAGGGGGAGCGGTGAACTTAGATGGATCCGCAGATCGGCCAACATCCGAACGCCACGTTCCGGTGTTGCTCGAACGTTGCGTAGGGCTTTTGGCGGACGGTATCGAGGCAGGCATTGCCGCCCGTGGCCGTGCGGTTGTTGTGGACTGCACCTTGGGGATGGGTGGGCATTCTGAAGCACTCCTCCAGCGTTTCCCCGATCTGCACCTCATCGGGTTGGATCGCGACGAGCAGGCCTTGGCCTTGGCCGGGGCACGCTTAGCTGGATTTGCCGAGCGCACCGACCTGGTCCACGCAATCTATGACGAGATCGCCGACGTCGTCGCCGACTTGGGCTTTGATGGTATTGATGGAGTGCTCTTCGACCTCGGGGTTTCTTCCCTGCAGTTGGACGAGCGGGACCGCGGCTTCGCCTATTCCTACGACGCTCCGCTGGATATGCGTATGGATACCTCGCAAGGGCCCACCGCCGCAGACATTATTAATGAGTACAGCGAAACCGAATTGGTCCGCATTATCCGCGCTTGGGGCGAGGAAAAGTTCGCCGGGCGTATCGCCTCTTCCATCGTTGAAGCTCGCAAGCTCAAGCCCTTCAGCACCACCGAAGAACTCGTGACGGCAATCCGATCCGTGGTTCCGGCAGCTGCAGCACGCACCGGGGGACACCCCGCCAAGCGGACATTCCAGGCACTGCGCATTGAAGTCAACGAGGAACTCGACGTCTTGGATCGAGCCATCCCCGCTGCCATGGGCGCACTGCATGTTGGTGGCCGGGTTGTGGTGATGAGTTATCACTCGCTGGAGGACAAGATCACCAAGCGGCACTTCGCCGCCGGTTCAAAATCCTCGGCACCTGCTGGCTTCCCCGTGGAGTTGGAAGAACACAAGGCGCAATTCAAGGTCCTCACCCGAGGAACCGAAAAGCCAACTGACCAAGAAATCGCAGAAAACTCGCGGGCAGCTTCAGCAAAGCTGCGAGCCGTGGAACGCATCCTGAAGAGGAGCTGAGAATGAGCAACCGGACCCCCAGCCGCGTACGTTCGCGCGTTATCGAACATCCGGCAACGCAGGGTGCCAATGCGCTCAGCCATGCCCCGCGACCCATCCCAGCCTCGCGTCCGGAAGAGTCCACCGCCAAGCGCCGCACGACGCTCTCGGTGGTCCCGGAGATCGGTTCCTCGCGACGGATTCCCTTCCTCGTCACCATCCTTGGTTTGGTTATTGCCTCGGTTGTTGCGGTTCTGCTCATCAACGTCGCCATTGCCAACGGCCAGTACACCGCGGTGGATCTGCGCGGACAGGAACGTTCGCTCTCCCAGGAGAACGAGGCATTGCGTCAGAAGGCGTTGTACCTCGAAGCTCCTCAGGTGGTAGCCGCAAAGGCTGAAAAATTGGGCATGGTGAAACCGGGAGCTCCGGCGGCCATCAACATTGAGTCCGGAAAGGTCTCTGGCACTCCGACAGCGGCCAAAAAGCCCGACGCTGATGCCAAGGCAAGCAATGTTTCCCTAGACTCTCCGGTCAAACCCGAGCCGCCGGTGGAAAAGGTTGTTTCCGCGCCCATCGTTCAGCCGGCACCGGCTCCCGTTGCGGCCGAAGTCCCTGCCAGTGAGCCGGAGGCAGTCGAACAGCCTGCCACCACGCAGGAGGCAACCAAGAGCATCGTCAGCGAGCCATCCGAGCAGGCCGGCACCGATAAGCGTCCGGACTTTTCCGCGGCAGAGCTCAACGGGGGAACGATTCCCGCTCCGAGCTTGAAGACACCGGGGCAGTAAACACCCAGACTTGAACCGTCCACTAACCACCTAGAGCACCACCAACCCACGCCCGGTATGAGCTGAGGACCGCATGTCAAAATTATCCCCAACCACCACCGGAGCAACGCATCCACGCTTACGCATGGTTTTGGGCATTGCGTTGGTGCTCTTGTTGGCCATTGGTGGGCGGTTGTTTTTTGTACAATCACTCAACGCCAAGGCCGTCGCTGCAGCAGCTGTTGATAACCGCACGCGGGTCCAAGAAACCCAGCCCAAGCGTGGACAGATCCTTGACGCAAGCGGTGCCATCATGGCCACCAGTGTTGACCGTTATGACTTGGTTGTAGACCAACGCAAAGTCGAGGCGGCCAAGCCGATCGTGCGCGCCCCCATCTCCGGCGGTGCCAAGCGTGAAACGGTTTCGGTTGAACAGACGGTGAGCGAGTTGGCCGACATCCTCAACCAAGACGTCGCCACGGTGCGCAACGCGGTGGTGGGCGCCGAGGGAGCAAAACCCAACGCCTATTCCGTTGTTGCCAAGGGCGTGACTCCCGAGGTGCGTAACGCGGCCATGGAACTAGGTATCCGCACCCTAACCGGCCAATTGCGCAGCGAACGCCAGTACCCCAACGGGGTGGTCGCCGGACCGGTCCTGGGATTCGTGAAGAACTCCGATAACCAAGAAACCCATGTGGGTGCCGAGGGCCTTGAACTGAGCCAAAACGATCATTTGACCGGAGAAGCCGGAACCAAAACCTACGAGGTTGGTGCCGACGGCGTCAGAATCCCGGTGGCCGAGACGACCGAAGTTCCTGCAGTTGACGGCCAAGACGTTAAACTCACGCTCGACAGCGACATCAACTTCATCGCCCAAGAAGCGGCATTAAAGAAGCAGAAGCAGTTTAACGCCGAATGGGTCTCGGTCTTGGTCACCGAGGTGAAGACAGGTCGCATCATCGCCATCGGGGATTCGAACCAGATGGACCCCAACGACCCCAGCGCGACCGAAGGGAAGTTTCGCACCTCGGCATCGATCACCCAGGCCTTTGAGCCCGGCTCCACCGGCAAGATGGCCACCTTTGCCTCCGCATTAGAGGAGGGCGTGATCAAGCCCACCGACGCCTTCAGGGTCCCGAATGCCTACAAGATCAACAACGAAGTCATCAACGACTCAAAAAAGCACACCACCTATGACATGACGGCCGCGGGAATCTTCGCTCGCTCATACAACACCGGTACCGTGATGATCGGCAACAAGATGAGCAACGAGACTCGCTTCAACTACTTGAAGAAACTTGGCATTGGTTCCGCCATCGACATCGGCCTCGGCGGTGCCAGCAAGGGCATCTTGGCCCCGGCCGAGGACTGGGAACGCCGCCAGCAGTACGCGATCATGTTTGGTCAGGGCTACACCCAGACGGCACTTCACACGGCACAGGTCGCCCAAACCATCGCCAATGGCGGGGTTCGCATCACGCCGACGCTGATCGATTCCTACATCAATCCCGATGGAAGCATCGAAACACCTGCCGCACCAACGAGTGAGCGCGTTTTCTCCAAGGCGACCACCGATCAGATGCTCAGGATGATGGAAACCGTGGTCTTGGAGGGCACTGGCACTAAGATGGCTGTGTCCGGTTACCGCGTTGGCGGTAAATCGGGCACCGGCCAAGCTGCCGGCGAATCCGGCGGATACGACGGATATACCAGCTCGTTTGCCGGTGTGGCTCCACTGGATGACCCCCAATTTGCCGTCGTGGTGACCATGTATCGTCCGAAGGGCGACTGGATCTCCTGGAGCGTCGGTGACACCTTCAGCGAAGTCATGGGCAAGACTCTTAATGCCTACAACGTTGCTCCGAGCGATTCAAAGCCCAACGGCTACAAAGTGTTCATCGGATCCGAACAAAAGAAATCTTGGTAATGCCTGAAGCACTCTCCCCCCGGGCGGCCGAAGCACTGCTTCGCCCCACCCGAGCAAGCAACACACCACTGAACGCCATGCTCGAGTACCTGCATGAAACCGGACGTGGGGCCACCGTCGTTGGCGACGGTCGACTAGGTGTCACCGGGGTCTGCCTCGACTCTCGTGCCGTATTGCCGGGAGACCTGTACGTCGGCGCCCCCGGGGCTCGCTTTCACGGGGCACAGTTTGCCCAGGATGCGGCTCGCGCCGGGGCCGCGGCGATCCTCACCGATGAGGAGGGCGCCTCGGCCGCCTCAGCGCTGGGGCTTCCGATGCTGCTGGTTGATGCTCCGCGTGAAGTCATCGGCGAAATTTCCGCGCTGGTCTACGGGACCGATGAAAAATGCCCCGAGCTCTTTGGCCTGACCGGAACCAACGGCAAGACCACCACCAGCTACATGATCCGTTCGGTGCTCCGCGCCCTGGGTAAGGAAACGGGCTTGGTGGGAACCATTGAAATTTCCGCCGGCCAAACCCCGATTCCCAGCATCCTCACCACCCCGGAGGCACCCCAGCTGCATGGGTTGATGTCGCGGATGCGCGAGTTGGGCGTTAACGCCGCCACCATGGAGGTCTCCTCCCACTCACTGGCCTACCACCGGGTGGACGGGCTACGCTTCGCCGTCTCCGGCTTCACCAACTTGACCCAGGACCATCTTGATCTGCACGGGTCGATGGAAGAGTACTTCGCTATCAAGGCGATGCTCTTTGACTTAGAACGCAGCGACCGAGCGGTCGTCATCGTTGATGATCACTGGGGCAGCAAAATGGCGGCGCACGCCACCGCCGAGGTCATAACGCTGTCCACCGGCCCCGAGGTAGTTGAAGCCGACTGGGCCGTGACGGATGTACGTCCGGCCGGTCTGGGACACCACTTCACCCTGAGCGGCCCGAATGGACTTCGACTCACCGCGAAGACCGGGCTACCGGGAGACTTTAATATCTCCAACGCCGCGCTGGCCGTCCTGATGGTGCTGGCCTCCGGCGTAGATCCGCAGACGCTGCAGCAGGCACTGGATCGAGCCGATCCGCTCACCGTAGAGGTTCCCGGGCGCATGCAGGTCATCGCGTCGGAACCGGCCGCCATCGTCGACTTCGCCCATAACCCCGACGCCTTGGCCCGGGCACTTTCCTCCGTGCGCCGTGACGAGGAAGGATCGCGCGTCTTCGTGGTCTTCGGAGCCACCGGTGAACGTGATGCCACCAAACGCCCGATCATGGGTGCGGTGGCCGCCCGGCATGCCGATGTGGTCATTGTCACCGACGACGATCCGCACTCCGAAGACCCGGCCCCGATCCGCGCAGCGTTGGTCGCGGGCGCACGCGCTGAGATCAAAGCTCACGGCCTCACCGCGGTCGTACACGAGATCTACCCGCGCGCCGCCGCAATCGCCGCAGCGGTGGCCATGGCGGGGGAGAAGGACACTATTTTGGTGGCCGGACGTGGCCACGAAGTCTTCCAAGAGGTCATGGGTGTGAACCTTGAGCTCGATGACCGCGAGGAATTGCGTCATGCCCTCCGCGCCAATGGCTTCACGCCCTTGGGCTCGTCGTCCGATTCCTTCGAACCAACGGATGAAGGGTAAAGTCCTAGGTGCCATGATTGATCTTCTTTCCGCCGAAATCGCCGAAATTACTGGCGGGCGACTCACTTCAACGGCTAGCGCCGACCAACTTATTCGCGGAGTCGATACCGACTCACGATCCTGTGAAACCGGATGGCTTTTTGTTGCCAAGCCGGGGGAGTCCTCGGATGGACACCACTTCATCGGATCGGCCATGAGTAGGGGCGCCGTGCTGGCCCTTGCCGAGCACGAAACCCACGCCGAGGACGGTTCCGTTCACCCGGCCATCATCGTCCCCGATGCCGTTATCGCCATGGGGGACCTCGCCGCGGCCATCGTGGCCCGGCTTAAGGCCTCCAACTCCCTGCGTGTGGTCGGTATTACCGGTTCGGCCGGCAAGACCACCACCAAGGACCTGTTGGCCTCCCTGCTCTCGCAGCTGGGTCCGACGGTTGCCCCGGTGGGTTCCTACAACGGCGAAGTCGGCGTACCGCTGACCGTCTTCCGGGCCACCTCCGAAACCAAGTACCTGGTCGTTGAGATGGGTGCCACCGGCGTGGGACACATTGCCTACCTCACCGAGATGGTGAAGCCCGAAGTGGGTGTGGTGCTCGGAGTCGGTTCGGCACACGCCGGCGAATTCGGTGGCATCGCGAACATCGCCAAGGCCAAGGGCGAAATGGTTGAGTCGCTCTCCGCCGACGGACTTGCGGTGCTCAACCTCGATGACAATCTGGTGGCCGCCATGTCCGCGCGGACCACCGCCGTGGTGCGTAACTTTGGTGTGCAACGCACCAACGACGCCAACGCGGTGGGCGTTTGGGCCCAGGGCCTCGAGGTCAATGCGGAGGGTCACCCAGAATTTACCCTGGTCTTCGCCGATCACTCGGCACACCGAATCACCTCCGGCCTCATCGGCCGTCACCACGTGACCAATATTCTTGCCGCGGCCACCGTCGCGGAATACCTCGGTGTGGCTCCGGCTATCATCGCCGCGACGTTGCAGGGCCTTGGCCCGGCCAGCCGCTGGCGGATGGAACGGTTTGAGCGCGCCGACGGGGTGAGCATCATCAACGATGCCTACAACGCCAACCCAGATTCGATGCGGGCAGCGCTTCGCACCCTGGCCGAACTCGGCCTGCCGGACGCGACGGGCAAAACTCGACGCACCTGGGCGGTGCTCGGCGAAATGCTTGAACTCGGTGATGAATCACGGCACGAACACGACTTACTGGGTCGTGTTGCCGTCCGGATGAACATCAAGAAGCTGCTGGTCATCGGCCGCGGTGCCAAGTTGGCCTACAACTCTGCGGTGCTCGAGGGCAGCTGGGGAGACGAGGCCTACTACGCCGAGAACATCGAGGACGCAACACAAATCCTTACGGAGAACCTTCTTCCCGGGGACATCGTGCTTTTCAAATCGTCCAACGGCTCCGGCCTGCGGCACCTAGGCGATGCCATCGCCGGAATCAATAGCGGTGCTACCACCGCAGAGGGAGGTTCGGCACTGTGATTGCCCTCATCGCCGGATCCGGCATCGCCATGGTTTTCACCATGGTCATGATGCCGTTGTTTATCCGCCTACTGACGCTTAAGCAATACGGCCAGGTCGTCCGCGACGACGGACCAACCAGCCACGCGACGAAGTCTGGCACGCCCACCATGGGCGGTGTCATCATCATCGCCGCGGTGATCCTGAGCTACTTCATCACCCACGGGTTGCTGGCCCTGCTGGGTCGGCCCAGCGCCGGGGTGAGCGCCAGCGGGTTACTGGTGTTGTTGCTCTTTGCCGGCATGGGACTCGTTGGCTTCCTTGATGACTTCATCAAGATCGCCAAGAAGCGCTCGCTGGGACTGCGTGCCTGGCAGAAGATCGTGCTGCAGGCCGTGGTGGGCATCGGCTTCGCCGTCCTGGCGCTGAACTTCCCCAACGCCCAGGGACTGACTCCTGCCTCCACGGCCATCTCCTTCTTGCGTGACACCTCCATCGATCTGGCCTTCGCCGGACCGCTGATTGGCTTGATCCTCTTTGTGCTGTGGTCCAACCTCATCGTCACCGCCACCACTAACGGTGTGAACCTCACCGACGGTCTGGACGGGCTGGCCACCGGCGCCGCCATCATGGTCTTTGGCGCCTATACCCTCATCGGTATCTGGCAGCAGAATCAGGCCTGCGGTATCCATGAGGTAAAAAACGTTTGTTACACCGTGCGTGACCCCATGGATTTGGCCCTGCTCGGGGCGATCTTCTGCGGCGCGTTGATCGGCTTCCTCTGGTGGAACGCCAAACCGGCAAAGATCTTCATGGGTGATACCGGATCCTTGGCCATCGGCGGCGCGATTGCCGCGTTCGCCATCCTCTCGCGCACCCAGATTCTGCTGCTTGTCTTGGCCGGACTCTTCGTGATCATCGCCCTTTCGGTGATCATTCAGGTCGGCTTCTTCAAACTCTCCGGCGGCAAACGTGTCTTCAAGATGGCACCGCTGCAGCACCACTTTGAACTCTCCGGCTGGGCCGAGGAGAACGTGGTGGTTCGGTTCTGGATTCTTGGTGGGCTCTTTGTTGCCGCGGGTCTGGGCATCTTCTATTCCGAATGGGTCGTGGCACTCTAATGCTTAACAACCTTGATCACCTCACTCGCTGGGAATCTGACTGGAAGGGACTGCGGGTAGTTGTTGCGGGCCTGGGACTTTCCGGGTTCTCCGCCGCCGATACCTTGATCGAACTCGGTGCCCACGTTGTGGTCATCGACGGCGCTGACACCGAAGTGAACCAATCACGGGGCGAGACCCTGAAGATCGTCGGAGCCACCGATGTGCTGCTCGGCGCGGCGCACCTTGATGAGCTGCCGCTGATCAACGGGCTGGCACCGCAACTGCTGATTGCCTCTCCGGGATGGAATCCGCGCCAACCACTGCTGGTGGCAGCGGCACAAGCCGGGATCGAAATCTGGGGCGACGTTGAGTTGGCCTGGCGCGTGCGCGAAAAAGAGGGCCGCAAGCTCGCCGAGTGGGTAGTGATCACCGGGACCAACGGCAAGACCACCACCGTGTCCATGACCGAAGCGATCTTCCAGGCCGCGGGCCTGCGGGCCATCGCCGCGGGCAACGTGGGTACCCCAATTCTTGATGCCATCCGTGACCCCGAGGGGTTCGACGTCATCGCCGTGGAGCTTTCCTCCTTCCAACTGCATTACACCCACACCATGTCCCCGCTGGCCTCCGTGGTGCTGAACATCGCCGAGGACCATGTCGATTGGCACGGTGGGTTTGAGTTCTACAAGGCCGACAAGGCCAAGATTTATGAGCGCACCCGGGTTGCGGCGATCTACAACGCCGAGGAAGCCGTGGTTGAGGCCATGGTCGAAAATGCCGACGTGACCGAGGGCTGCCGCGCCATCGGCTTCACCACTAACGTTCCCGGGCTGAGCATGGTGGGTGTGGTGGATGGACTGCTGGTTGACCGCGCCTTTATCGAGGACCGGAAGAATTCGGCCGCGGAGCTGATTGCCCTTGACCAAATCGGTGAGGTGGTTCCGCGGCACACCGCGTCGAACGCCGCAGCCGCAGCCGCCTTGGCCCGAGCCTTCGGGGTTGAACCGGAGGCCGTGGCCAAGGGACTAAGCTCTTTCGATTCGGGAGATCACCGCATTCAGGCCGTCGCCCGCCGCGATGACGTGCTCTGGATTAACGATTCCAAGGCCACCAACCCGCACGCGGCAAACGCCGCCTTGGGTGCCTTCTCCTCGGTGGTGTGGATCGCCGGAGGACTATCCAAGGGAGTGGAATACGACGATCTTGTCACCGCCCACGTCAAGCGCCTCAAAGCGGTGATCGTCATCGGAACCGACACCACAGCATTGCTCGGTGCCCTACAGCGACACGCGCCGCAAGTACCGGTGATCATGGCCGAGGTGCGCGAAACTGGTGTGGAGACGCCGACAGGATCCGCCGTGGCCGGGGATGGCTCAGCAGTCATGGCGCAGGCCGTGAAGCTAGCGGCCGAGATTGCCACGGCGGGGGACACCGTGCTGATGGCTCCGGCGGCGGCATCCATGGATCAATTCACTTCATACGCACAACGCGGAAACGCCTTCATCGACGCGGTACGCGCGTTAATGGGGGAAGAAACTAGCTAAGGAGCTCTTGTGAGCGGCACATCCCGTACTCCACCAGGCAAGGGCGCAAAGGCCGGCACGCCGGGCCGCAAGCCCGGCCGGGGTTCGGAATCCCGCGGCTTGAGCAAGTGGTTCACCCGCATTGAGGATCCCACGCTGCGCGGGGCCCAAATCAACTACTACGTGGTGCTCGGCACCACCCTGGCGTTGACCTTTATGGGTCTGATCATGGTCCTGTCCTCCTCCTCCGTAGAGGCCATCGCCAAGAACAAGTCCGCCTTCGGCGATTTTTCCAAACAATCGCTGTGGGCAGTGGTCGGCGTCATTTGCATGATGGCCCTGCAACAGGTTCCAGTGGCGAAGCTGAAAAAACTTGCGTGGCCGGCGTTAATCATTGCCACGGCACTCTTGATGCTGGTATTGATCATCGGCAAGGAAATCTACGGCAATAAGAACTGGATTTACATCGGTCCATTCTCGATCCAGCCCTCCGAGTTTGCCAAGGTCGCACTCGCACTCTGGGGCGCCTGGGTGGTGGAACGCAAGGCCAAGCTGATGGACCAGTGGAAGCACGCGGTGATTCCCTTGCTGGTGCCCTTTGGGCTGCTGGCCGTGGGCCTGGTGCTGATCGGCCGCGACCTCGGCACCGCCCTGATCTTGCTGCTGATCCTCGCGGTGGTGATGTTTGTAGGTGGCGCCAATGCTCGGATCTTCGGGATTGCGGGGATAGCCGGACTGGTCGGGGTGGTGCTGATGGTTATTCTGGCGCCGAACCGCATGGGCCGAATCTTGGCCTGGCTGCATATCGCCTGTGGCGACACCAACGACTACTGCTATCAGGCGGAGCAGGGCCTGTACGCCCTGGCCTCCGGTGGCTGGTTTGGCGTGGGCTTGGGCCAATCGCGACAAAAGTGGTCACACATTCCGGAGGCTCAAAATGACTTCATCTTCGCGGTGCTTGGCGAAGAATTGGGGCTCCTGGGCACCATCTTTGTGATCGTTCTCTATGGCATGCTGGCGGTGGCGATGTACCGGATCGCCGTGCGCGCCGGAACCATCTTTGGTCGTGTTGCCATCAGTGGCATCATGGCCTGGATCATTGGCCAGGCGTTCATCAATATCGGTATGGTCACCGGACTGTTGCCGGTCATCGGTCTGCCGCTGCCCTTTATTTCCTCGGGCGGTTCGGCGCTTCTCGCCACCTTCTTAGGCGTCGGGGTGGTGCTCTGCTTCGCTCGCGATCAGCGCTCCAGGCTTCAACGCCCCGGAACCCGTAACGGACTGCGTGCGCTGCTGGCTAAGTCCCGCGGCACCACTCCCACCAGCTGACCCCACCACAAGACAAAAATGCCGATGAAACCCGTTGAAGGAAGCACACAGAATCCCATGACTGAGCCATTACGCGTGGTGATCGCCGGCGGCGGAACGGCCGGACACATCACCCCCATGATCGCCATCGCCGATGCCCTGCGCGAGCAGGACCCCGCGACGAGTATCACCGCCGTGGGTACGGCCCTCGGGCTTGAAACCCGCCTGGTACCCGAAGCCGGCTACGAGCTGCGCACCATCAACAAGGTGCCCATGCCGCGGCGGCCCTCGCTGGATTTGCTGAAGCTACCCTTCCGCTTCAGCGCCGCGATCAAGGCCGCCGGCGCCATTCTGGATCAGACCAAGGCTCAGGCGGTGCTCGGGGTCGGCGGTTACGTCTGCACCCCGGTCTACTTGGCCGCAAAAAAGCGTCAGCTGCCCATCTTTGTTCACGAGGCCAACGCCCGTGCCGGATTGGCCAACAAGGTAGGCGCCAGATACGCGAAGGGTGTTGGCGCAGCCTTCAGCGGAACCGGGCTGCCCGGAGCCAAAGTGGTGGGCATGCCGATGCGCGGTTATGTGGCGAAAATGGACCGGGCCGCGATGCGCGAATCCGCCCGAGCCGCGCTGGGCTTCTCCGCGAAGGCTCCGGCACTGGTGGTCACCGGAGGCTCATCGGGAGCCGCCTCAATTAATGCCGCCATCGGCGCTGCCCTGCCCACGCTCAGCGCCAAGGGGATCGAGATCTTGCACATCACCGGTCGGGACAAGGTGGTGCTGGATGCGGCCGGGGAGCCACTCACGGCACCGGGTTACCGTCAGGTCGAATACGTTGACTCGATGGAGCAGGCCTACGCCGCGGCAGATTTGCTGGTGGCCCGTTCCGGGGCTGGCACGGTCTGCGAGCTGGCGGTCGCCGGTACCCCCTCGGTCTTGGTGCCACTTCCCATCGGCAACGGCGAACAGCGCCTGAACGCCACCGACCTCGTGGCCGCTGGCGGCGCAGTGCTGGTCAACGATGCCGAATTCACGGCCGAGTTCATCAACTCCACCGTGCTGAACCTGCTCCTCGATCGCCCGGCACTGGCGAGAATGGGGGCCGCCGCGAAGGCCCAGGGTCGCACCGACGCTGCAGCAGCGATGGCCACCATGATCCGTACGGGTCTGGGACACAGCGCACCGCCACTCACCTCCAGAACGGAAAGCTAGCATCATGCAGGAACAACACACACTTCAGCAGCTGGGCAACGTCCACCTCCTGGGCATCGGCGGCGTGGGCGTCTCGGCCGTCGCCAGGCTCATGGTGGCCCGCGGGCTCAATGTCTCGGGCACCGATGCCAAGGACCTGCCGGTGCTCCACGATCTTCGAGAAGCAGGTGCCCGCATCAACGTGGGATACGCCGCGGGGAACCTCGGGGACGCCGATACCGTGGTGATCTCCTCGATCATCAAGGCCGGTAACCCGGAGTATGACGAGGCGGTCGCCCGCGGGCTGAGAATCCTGCACCGTTCACAGGGGTTGGCCGCCGTCATGGAGGGCCACCGGGTCATCACCGTTGCCGGTACCCATGGCAAGACCACCACCACCTCGCTGATCGCCAGCATGCTGCGCACGGCGGGAGCTTCCCCGACGTTTGCGATCGGAGCCAACATTGCGGCGCTGGGTACCAACGCCGAATTCGGTGAGGGTCGAATCTTTGTCGCCGAGGCCGATGAATCCGATGCGTCCTTCCTGAATTACTCCCCGGATGTCGCGGTGGTAACGAACATCGAGGCAGATCACCTGGATCACTACGGCAGTGTTGAGGCGGTGCACCGCGCCTTCTACGATTTCGCGTCCTTGCTTCCGGAAGACGGGCTACTGATTTGCTGTGCCGATGATCCGGGGTCCCTCGCCCTGGCCACGCGCATGCGCAAGGAACGTCCGGCGCTGCGGGTGCAGACCTATGGGTTCGCGCCCGATGCGGATCGCCGTCTGGTGGATCCGCATCCGCGCGGGCAGCGTTTTGCCTGCTCCTTGGAATGGGGCAGCGGGGAAAACATCGATCTTGAGCTCGCACTGCCGGGAAACCATAATCTGCTGAATGCTGCTGCGGCCTTCTGTGTTGGGTTGGATGCCGGGTTGGACCCCGAAGCCGTGACGGCGGGACTTGGTGCGTTCACCGGTGCCGCACGCCGCTTCGACTTCCGCGGTGAGGCCGGGGGAGTGCGGGTCTTTGATGACTATGCACATCACCCCACCGAGGTCTTGGCCGCGTTGCGCGCCGCGCGTGCCGTTGCCGGCACCGGTGCCGTTCACGTGTTGTTCCAGCCCCACCTCTTCTCGCGCACTAAGGAGTTCTACAAGGAATTCGCCGCCTCGCTGTCGCTGGCTGACTCGGCCTATGTGCTGGAGATCTACCCGGCACGCGAGTCGCCGATTCCGGGGGTTACCAGCGAACTTGTCAGCGGCGAGCTGGCTACCGCCGGCGGACTGGTCTCCATGGGGCAGGCTGCGGCCGTGGTTGCCGGTGTAGCGGCCTCGGGAGACGTGATCATGACCATCGGTGCCGGAGACGTCACCGAGCAGGGCAGCGCCATCTTGGCGGCCTTGGAAGAGCGTCTGGGTCACTGATGGTCACCAAGCCAGGGCAGAGCAGGGGCAATTCGAACGTCCTGGACCTGCCCGAGGACCCCAGGCGACGCACCAAACGGCGCTGGATCATCGGTGGTTCGGTGGTGGCTGCCGTGGTGGTGATCCTGATGCTGGTGCTCAACTTTTCCCCCATCTTGGCCATCAAGAACGTCCAGGTGAACGGCAATACGTTGGTCACCGACGCGACGGTGCAAAAGGCGCTTGAGCCGCTGCATGGCGTTCCGCTCTCACGCGTGGGAACGGGGCGAGTGATGGAATTGTTGGCCGGTGAGCCGGCCGTGCAGGACGCCATCGTCCAGGCCGAGGCCCCCAACACGCTGCACGTTCAGATTGTTGAATATGTGCCCGTTGCGCTGCTCATCGAGGGCAAGAAGCGTTCGCTCGTGGGCCCTGAAGGCCAAGTCCTGGCGCAATTGTCGGCCAAGGCGAAGCCGAAGCTGCCCACCATTGAGTCCTCGAAAGCGACGAAGGACCCAAAGGTCTTTGCCATCGTGACGCGAGTTCTCTCCGAACTACCGGATAAGCTGTTGGCGACCGTGGATCATGCAACGGCCACCAGCAAGGACTTCGTGGAGCTCACGCTCAACGACGGAACACTGGTGGTTTGGGGTGATGCTCAGGATGCGGCACTGAAGAACAGTGTTCTTCAAGCCCTTCTGGCAGCGCCCAAGGACAAGGAAGCACCCATCAAGGTGTACGACATTTCTAGTCCGCAGCACCCTGTGGCCCGGTAACGGGCCGCAAAAGACGGCAATAGAAGAAAAATGAACGACTTTGCGGCGACACGCGGCCGTGGTCGTTGCATGTACGAACTCCGAACCATAGCGTTTTCATAGCGGTTGCTTGACATAACTATAACCTTCGAGTTGAGGGTTAACGTTGGTCCGGTTGAGCTTCCTCGGTCAGCAGCACATCGAACAAGGGAATCAGGACGTGGCAGCTCCACAGAACTACCTCGCCGTCATCAAGGTCGTCGGCATCGGCGGTGGTGGCGTCAACGCCGTCAACCGCATGATCGAAGTTGGCCTGCGAGGCGTCGAATTTATTGCAATCAACACGGATGCGCAGGCATTGCTCATGAGCGATGCCGACGTCAAACTCGATGTGGGACGCGAACTTACCCGTGGCCTGGGCGCCGGCGCCAACCCCGATGTGGGTCGCCAGGCGGCCGAGGATCACGCCGAGGAAATCGAGGAAGTGCTGCGCGGGGCCGATATGGTCTTCGTCACCGCTGGTGAAGGCGGTGGCACCGGTACCGGTGGCGCACCGGTCATCGCACGCATTGCCCGCGGCCTTGGCGCACTGACCATTGGTGTGGTTACCCGTCCGTTCACCTTCGAAGGCCGTCGCCGCGCAACCAGCGCCGACAACGGTATCGAAGCACTGCGCGACGAAGTCGACACCCTCATCGTCATCCCGAACGACCGCTTGCTCTCGATCTCCGATCGCAACGTCTCGGTCCTTGACGCCTTCCGCCAAGCGGACCAGGTACTGCTCTCGGGCGTACAGGGCATCACCGACCTGATCACCACCCCGGGCTTGATCAACCTCGACTTCGCCGACGTGAAGTCGGTCATGCAGGGCGCAGGCTCGGCATTGATGGGCATCGGTTCGGCACGAGGTGAGGATCGCGCGGTCAAGGCCGCCGAGCTTGCCATCGCTTCACCGTTGCTCGAAGCCTCCATCGATGGTGCTCACGGCGTGCTGCTCTCCATCCAGGGTGGCTCGGATCTCGGTCTGTTCGAAATCAACGAGGCCGCACGCCTCGTGCAAGAAGTTGCTCACCCCGAGGCCAACATCATCTTCGGTGCCGTCATTGACGATGCCCTGGGTGACGA
This sequence comes from Paeniglutamicibacter sp. Y32M11, assembly GCF_019285735.1. Lineage (GTDB taxonomy): Bacteria > Actinomycetota > Actinomycetes > Actinomycetales > Micrococcaceae > Paeniglutamicibacter. The sequence continues at coordinate 1,520,824 of NZ_CP079107.1, forward strand.
GGCTCGCGTGACGGTTATTGCCGCTGGTTTTGACCAGGTTGATGCCACCAGCACCCCGGCTGCCCCGCAGCCGATCGTGCGCAGCGCGCCGGCAGCACCCGCGTCGGCACCGGCAGCACCGGCCACGGCGCCCGCCGCAGCACCTCGTCAAGAAGTTCGCTCGTCGGTAGCAACCGCCGAGCAGGGCTTTGAGGAACTGCCCGCCATTGTTGAGCCGGACCTCTCGGCGACCAATGACGACCTGGATGTCCCCGACTTCCTCAAGTAGGGACAAACACTCACCGGAACGGAACCCTTCCACAGCCCATGTTGCGATACGAATCAGCACTCGCTCCGCGAGTGCACGTTGCGTTCACTTCCACGGCCGAGGGAAACCTGGCCTTCCACGTTCCCGATGATCGCGACGCCGTGCTGCTGCGGCGTCGCGATCTCGAGCGGGGGCTCGGTCTGGGTGAATCTCGATTCACCTACATGAATCAAGTTCACTCGGCAACAGTGGTTGAGCTCACCGGCGATGAGTCTGAGGGTCAGGGCCCCACCTGCGATGCGCTGGTTTCGGCCACCGCAGCGGTGCCGCTGGCCGTCATGGTCGCCGACTGCGTTCCGGTGGTCTTCGTGGGGGCAACTCCGCGCGGAGGAATCAGTGCCGTAGCCCACGCGGGAAGGCGCGGATTGCTTGACGGCATTCTCACCGCCACCGTGGAACGTCTACGTTCGGGGGGAGCGACCAGCATTGAAGCCTGGATCGGTCCGGCCATCTGTGGCAGCTGCTACGAGGTCCCCGAATCCATGGCAAAGGAAGCCACCATTCAGCGGCCCGGAATTCAAAGCACCACCCATCACGGCACCACGGGGCTGGATTTGCCCGGCGCCGCGGCCACCGAATTATCCGAGCTGGGTGTAGTGGTCAACCAATCCGGAATCTGCACGCTCGAGGATGAGAACTACTTTTCCTACCGACGTGATTCACAAACCGGTCGTTTGGCGGGACTTGTCTGGCAGGACGTTGAGGCTTCGGCCGCAACGTAAGAACATCAGCCCTCGTGGAGCGCAATAATTCTGCGGGGCGACACACCGAGCGATTCTCCCCGATGTCCTCAAGCACCGACAATTGGTGCTGTAGCGTCGAGTTAGCGGAGAGACTTGCGGTCCGGCAATCGTCGACCGCAAACGATTAAAAGGAGAAGACCATGGCTGGCGCATTGCGCAAGACAATGATCTACCTGGGACTCGCCGAGGGTGACGAGAACTTCGAGGCCGAGAAGCAAGACATTCAAGCGCGTGAAGAAGTGCGCTTAGTCGAGCCGGTTCGCGAAGAGTCGGTCGCCGCACAGCCTGCACCGGTAGCACCAGTGGCACCCCGAGCTGTCATCGAAAACGAATACCGGGCTCCGGTAACACCCATCAAGCGCGCACCTTCAGCACGGGACGAGGACTCTTCATTGCGTCAGATCACCACCGTTCATCCACGGTCCTACAATGATGCGAAAATCATTGGGGAGAACTTCCGTGATGGCATACCTGTCATCATGAATGTCACCGATATGGGCGAAGCGGACGCCAAGCGTCTGGTCGATTTCTCTGCGGGTCTCGCCTTTGCCCTGCACGGCAGCATCGAGCGGGTCACCAACAAGGTTTTCCTGCTCTCCCCGTCGACGGTAGAGGTACTCGGTGAGGACAAAAAGCAGTCCGAAGACCAAGCCACCTTTTTCAACCAAAGCTAGAACCAGGGGTTCGAAGTAAACGTGGAGCTAATTTTCGCCCTACTTTATGTGCTGCTCACGGTGCTGCAAGTCATGCTACTTTTACGCATAGTGCTTGATATCACTGAATCTTTTGCGCGTAGCTGGAGGCCACAGGGCATTTCCTTGGTTGCCGTTACACTGATCGCCAAGACCACGGATCCACCCATGCGGTGGTTACGCTCACGTATTAAACCGCTTGATCTCGGGGGAATTCGCCTTGATCTTGCGTTCATCATTTTATTCTTCGCCGTCATAGTGCTCAAACTTGTTGTCAACAACTTGGGCGTAGCGGCGGCGTTGAGATAAGCCTTCAAAGAGGCTAGTTTTTCGGTCGCGACAAGGGCTAAGGGCATCACTTTCCGGTAAGAAAGTCCGTTGCTTTTAGCCTTTACCCGGTCAGTCGTTATAGTGTTGTCACAATGAGCGCAGCGACTGCACCGGGCTGCGTTCTAGTAAAACGGTAAGTGTACTCGTGCCGCACTTCAGCGGTTCGGGGAGAAGAACCAAGTATCGAGGTGACCAGATGGCTCTCACGCCAGAAGATGTAGTCAACAAACGATTTCAGCCAACGAAGTTCCGCGAAGGCTACGATCAGGATGAGGTTGACGATTTCCTAGACGAGATCGTTGTCGAGCTACGTCGTCTGACGCAGGAGAACGACGATCTGCGTCGTCGCCTGTCGGAAGCCGGCGTCAGCGAAGGCGCTCAGTCCGTTCCTGCGCCAGTAGCAGCCGCACCTGCGGCCAAGCCGGCCGAAGCCGACAAGGCCAAGGAAGCCGCCAAGGCTCCCGAGGTTAAGAAGGAAGAGACCAAAGCTCCGGAGGCCCCCAAGGCAGCCGAGCCGGCCAAGGTCGTTGCAGCGGCCCCGGTCGCAGCAGCAGCTCCGGCTACTTCCGCCGAATCCGCCGCGGGCGTTTTGGCCATGGCACAGCGCCTGCACGACGAATACGTCTCCGCAGGTGTTGAGCAGCGCGACAAGATCATTGCTGAAGCACAGGTTGAGGCCACTGGCCTTGTCACCGATGCCGAAGAGAAGAGCCGTAAGACGCTCTCCGCACTGGAACAGCAGAAAACTGTTCTGGAGCGCAAGGTTGAGCAACTGCGAGGCTTCGAGCGCGACTACCGTGCACGTCTGAAGACTTACATTGAAGGCCAGCTGCGCGACCTGGAAGCCAAGGGGTCCATGGACACCACGGAAGCCAAGGGCAACAGCTAATCTGCTTCACCATTTGCCACACATATTGATGGCTTAAGATTGTTGGCGGTCGGAACTCCGGCCGCCAACAATTCGTTAAAGGACACGATGGAAAACAGCTCCGTACCCCCTGCGTCTCAGGGTTCGACCACGCCGGGGTCCGGCCGGGGAAACACCCGAACCCTCATGATCGCCACCAGTGCCCTTGCCGTGCTCGGGCTGCTCTTGGACCAGATCACCAAGCGCATCGTGGTGTCCACCATGTTTGAAGGCCAAGTCATTGACGTCTTGCCGCCGCTATTGCGTTGGTATTTCATCAAGAACTCTGGCGCAGCATTTTCCATGGGTGAGGGATTTACCTGGGTCTTCACCATCATTCAGGCGGCGGTTTTGCTCTATGTGGCAATCATGCTGGTTCGCAAAATTCGCATCTGGCCCTGGGCGCTTGCTCTGGGCGGACTGATGGGCGGGGTGGCGGGCAACCTCACCGACAGGCTCTTCCGGGCCCCCTCCTTCGGCCACGGCCATGTGGTTGACTTCATTGCTCTACCCAACTTCGCCATCTTCAACGTTGCGGATATGTTCATCGTTTGCTCGATGATCGGCATCTGCCTCCTGCTTCTTAGCGGCCGCGAACTGGATGGACAAAAGAACTCAGCAAAGAACACCACCGAACCGGGCGCCGGTCCGGACATGAAGGATCAGCCGTGAATGCCGAACGTAACGAATCCCTGCTGGTCGAGCCCGAAGAGGCCGACCAGCGCATCGACGCTTTCCTCGTTGCGCGTTTAGGTCTTTCTCGTGTCCAGGCAGCTCTCTTGTGCACCGAAGGCAACGTGAGCGTTGCTGGCAAAGCCTTGTCCAAGTCGAAGAAAATCGTGGCCGGCACCACCGTCGATGTCTTTCTCCCGCTTCGACCGGATCCATTAGAAATCAGGGTAGAACTCGTGGAAGATCTCAAGATCATTGCCGACGATGACGATTACGTTGTCATTGACAAGCCGGTCGGCGTCGCCGCACATCCATCGCCAGGTTGGGTCGGACCCACTGTGGTTGGCGCACTGATCGCTGCCGGCTACCGGATCTCCACCTCGGGCGCTGCCGAACGTCAGGGCATCGTTCACCGCTTGGACGTGGGAACCAGCGGGTTGATGGTTGTCGCCAAGACCGAGCGCGCCTACACCGCATTGAAGCGGGCCTTCAAGGAACGTACCCCCAAGAAGATCTACCACGCAGTGGTTCAGGGACTACCAGATCCACTCGAGGGCACCATTAACGCTCCGCTGGGGCGCCACCCAGGCTACGACTGGAAGTTCGCCGTAGTGGAGGATGGTCGCCCGTCGGTGACTCACTATAAGGTCATCGAGGCCTTCGGCCGTGCCTCCCTGGTGGAGGTCACCTTGGAAACCGGGCGCACCCACCAGATTCGTGTGCACTTCGGTGCCATGCGTCACCCCTGCGCGGGGGACCAGACCTATGGGGCCGACCCGAAGCTGTCCGCAGCACTAGGGCTGACCCGCCAATGGCTCCACGCCCAGCGACTGGGCTTCTTCCATCCCGTTAACGGTGAATGGGTGGAGTACACCAGCTCGTATCCGCTGGACCTGGTCAGCTCGTTGGAGTTGTTGCGCGAGGGCAATTTCTAGCCCCACCTGAACATCATTGGAGGCACCCACACACCCGTGTGGGTGCCTCTTCCCACAACCGGTGTCGGTGGCGGGCGCAGGCGTGGAAGAGGGCCTAGACTGGATCGGTGGCTAGCTCTAATCGCGATGGATTCGTACACCTTCACACGCATACCGAATACTCAATGCTTGACGGTGCTGCGCGCCTGACTGAACTCTTTGAGGAGACCAACAGGCTTGGCATGACCGCCCTGGCCACCACCGACCATGGTTATCTATTCGGTGCCTTCGACTTCTGGTCCAAGGCCACAGCAGCCGGGGTCAAGCCGATCATCGGCATCGAGGCCTACGTCACCCCGGGTACCGCGCGCGATGACAAGACCCGCGTGAAGTGGCGCACCGACGAAAGCCAGAAGCGCGATGACGTCTCCGGCGGTGGTCTCTACACCCACATGACGTTGCTGAGCTACAACAACACCGGCATGAAAAACCTTTTTAAGGCCTCCTCATTGGCTTCCCTTGACTCGGTATTTGGCAAGTATCCCCGGCTCGACCGGGATCTGCTGGACACCTACCATGAGGGCATCATCGCCACCACCGGTTGTCCCTCAGGCGAGGTGCAGACGAAGCTGCGCCTCGGGCAATACAACGAGGCCAAGGCCGCCGCGGCGGAATTTCAGGACCTTTTCGGCAAGGAAAACTATTTCTGCGAGTTCATGGACCACGGGCTGGACATTGAACGTCGGGTCACGCAGGACCTCTTGCGTCTGGCCAAGGAACTAAACATCCCGCGGGTTGCCACCAACGACCTGCATTACACCCACGAGCACGACGCCAAGGCCCACGAGGCCCTGCTGGCCATCAACTCCGGTTCCACACTCGATGAGCCGACCTACGACCAGGGCGGCTCGCGCTTCGCCTTCTCGGGGTCCGGCTACTACCTCAAGAGCCCGGCCGAAATGCGCCACCTCTTCCGTGAGATGCCTGATGCTTGTGACAACACCCTGCTGATCGCCGAACGCGCGGAGGTGTCCTTTGATACCAGTGCCAACTACATGCCTCGTTTCCCCTGCCCGGAGGGCGAGGACGAAACCAGCTGGCTGATCAAGGAAGTCGACAAGGGGATGCACTACCGCTATCCCAACGGCGTCCCGGAGGCATCGCGCAAGCAGGCGGACTTCGAACTCGACGTCATCATCAAGATGGGCTTCCCCGGCTACTTCCTGGTCGTTGCCGACTTCATCAACTGGTCCAAGGACAATGGCATTCGCGTTGGACCCGGCCGTGGTTCTGGTGCCGGTTCTATGGTTGCCTACGCCATGCGCATCACCGACCTTGACCCGCTGGTCCATGGTTTGATCTTCGAGCGTTTCTTGAACCCCGAGCGTGTTTCGATGCCCGACTTCGATGTCGACTTCGATGATAGGCGCCGCTCGGAGGTCATCAGGTACGTGACCGAAAAGTATGGCGACGAGCGCGTGTCGATGATCGTGACCTACGGGTCGATCAAAACCAAGCAGGCGTTGAAAGACTCTTCGCGTGTGCTTGGCTACCCCTTCTCGATGGGTGAATCCCTGACGAAGGCGCTGCCACCCGCCGTAATGGCCAAGGACATCCCACTCAATGACATTGAGGACCCCAAGTCCAAGCGGTACTCCGAGGCCGGGGACTTCCGCCAGCTAGTCGCCACCGATCCCGAGGCTGCTCGTGTTTTCGAAACCGCGAAGGGCATCGAGGGGCTCAAGCGCCAGTGGGGCGTGCACGCCGCCGGCGTGATCATGAGCTCTGATCCCATCATCGACGTCATCCCGATCATGCGCCGCATCCAGGACGGACAGGTGATCACCCAGTTCGACTACCCGACCTGTGAAGGCCTGGGGCTGATCAAGATGGACTTCTTGGGACTGAGAAACCTCACCATCATTTCGGACGCGCTGGAGAACATCAAGGCGAATCAGGGCGTGGAACTGGACCTCGAGCGTCTGGAGCTTGACGACGCGGGCGCCTATGAGCTGATGGCCCGTGGCGACACCCTGGGCGTCTTCCAGCTCGATGGTGGGCCCATGCGCTCGCTGCTCAAGCTCATGCGCCCGGATAACTTTGAAGACATCTCCGCTGTGCTCGCGCTCTATCGCCCGGGCCCCATGGGCGCAAACTCGCACAACAACTACGCGTTGCGCAAGAACAAACTCCAGGAAGAAACCCCGATCCACCCCACGCTCTTGGAACCGTTGCGGGAGATCCTCGGTGGCACCTACGGCCTGATCGTGTACCAGGAGCAGGTCATGTCCATTGCGCAGAAGCTGGCCGGCTTCTCGCTGGGCCAAGCCGACATCCTGCGCCGCGCCATGGGCAAGAAGAAGAAGTCCGAGTTGGACAAGCAGTTCGCCGGCTTCTCCCAGGGCATGATCGACAACGGGTACACCAAGGAGGCCATCAAGGCCCTCTGGGACATCCTGTTGCCCTTCTCCGACTATGCCTTCAACAAGGCGCACTCGGCCGCCTACGGGGTGATCTCCTACTGGACCGCCTACCTCAAGGCCCACTACCCGTCCGAGTACATGGCAGCACTCTTAACGTCCGTGGGTGACGATAAGGACAAGACGGCCATGTACCTGAACGAATGTCGTCACATGGGCATCACCGTTTTTGCTCCCGACGTCAACGAATCCGCGCTGAATTTCACCCCGGTCGGCAACGACATTCGCTTCGGCATGGGCGCCATCCGCAACGTCGGCGCCAACGTGGTCAACGCGTTGGTCGAGGCCCGTGTGGAAAAGGGCAACTTTGAGAACTTCGCAGATTTCCTGCAGAAGGTCCCGGCCGTGGTCTGCAACAAGCGCACCATCGAATCCCTGATCAAGTCCGGCGCCTTTGACACGATGGGCCATGCCCGACGCGCCCTGGTGGCCATCCACGAAGAGGCCGTGGACTCGGTTATTGCCGTGAAACGTAATGAGGCGGCCAACCAATTTGACCTCTTCAGCGCCTTTGATGATCCCACCGCCGCGGCCGGCATGACGGTAGCGGTTCCGGATATGCCCGACTGGGAAAAGAAGGACAAGCTGGCCTTTGAGCGCGACATGCTCGGTCTCTACGTCTCGGACCACCCGCTGAAGGGTTTGGGTGGCCTGCTGGAACAAAATGCCGACATGTCTGTCACCCAGGTGCTCTCTGATGACGGACCGCAGGACGGCCACACCGTGACCGTCTGCGGGATGATCACCTCACTACAGCGCCGCATTGCCAAGAAGAGTGGCAACCCGTATGCGCGCTGTGAGATCGAGGACCTTTCCGGGTCCATCGAAACCATGTTCTTTGGCAACGCCTACGCGCCGATTGCTAACGTGTTGGCCGAGGACCTCATCGTCGTGGTGAAGGGGCGGGTACAGAAACGTGACGACGGATCAATCACGCTTAACGCTCAGGAACTCACGGTTCCGGAAATCAGTGAGGACGGCGAGGGAGGCCCGGTGGTCATCTCGATGGCTAACCATAAGGCGACCGAGGAAGTCATCTCCGCCCTCGGGGAGGTGCTGCGCGTTCACCAAGGCACCACCGAGGTGCGGGTGAAGCTACACAGCACCCGTGGGGTATCGCTGATGCGCCTGGGCATGGAATACCGCGTGAACCCGAACTCGGCACTCTTCGGCGACCTCAAGGTCCTGCTGGGCCCGACCTGCTTGGACGGCTAGCGGCCAATGGAGAAGCGGATCCTCAGTGGTCCGTAGTGGTATAGCTGGGGGCCAGTGCTGGGTAGTACTGGTCCCACTGCACGGTGGTGACGTCGCCTCCGCGCAGGTGCACGAGGGCCCGCTCCAGGTAGTACTCCCATCCCGGTCCGATCGAGCTTGGGTCCTCACCTGGACCCAGATCCTGAGTGAACCGGATGATTCCGGCGCCGGGCGTCCCGGAGATCTCCCATCCAAGGTTCCAGGATCCATACTCGCTTACCGTGGATAAGCTCAGCTCATGTGGGGCACGGCAACGCAGGATCTGCACGTCCGCCGGTGTGGCTTCGACGTCGTCTTCGACCATTGAAAAGGTCAAATCACCACCCTCGGTGGAACCGCGCAGGATCCCCACCCACCCGGCCAGACCCGGAGCGGTGGTGAAGGCCTCCCACAGCTGCTGGGGGTCATGGGTGGTGTGGCGCTCGATGGTGATTCGAACCCCGTCGGTGGTCGACTCCAGGGAGCCGTATGGTTTTATCATCAATACTCCTTGTGTGGTGGTGTGACGCGCATGAGGTGACTCTTTCACAACTGAGCTTTGCGCGGAAGTCACAGCGCGAATAACGAATATTAAGCCGGTCGGGTCCACGGTTTTCGCGGCCGCGACCACCTGACCCTATAAACTGATCTGGTGACCAGCAACGTACGCCCCCAGACCTTTTCCGCGCTCCAAGACCTTGACCTGCGAGGTACAGCCCTTGACCATGCGAGCCTCAAGGCGGTGCTGCCGCGCCCCGAGTTGAACTTCGCCACCGCCGCCGAGGCCGTGGAGTCGATCATTGGCCGCGTGCGCACCGAGGGCTTCGCCGCCCTGTCCGAGCTGGCCGAGAAGTTCGACGGTGTCCAACAGGACTACACCCGCGTCCCTGCCGAGGCCATGGAACGTGCCCTGGCGGAGCTTGATCCCCAGGTCCGTGCCGGCCTAGAGGAATCAATCACTCGGGCCCGTGCCTTTGCCGCGGCCCAGGTGCCTGAAGACACGTCCGTGGAATACGGGACGGGTGCAACCGTCACCCAGCGCTGGGTAGCTGTGCGCCGGGTGGGTCTCTATGTTCCGGGCGGCCTAGCGGTATACCCGAGCTCGGTGATCATGAACGCCGTGCCTGCCCTGGCCGCCGGTGTTGGATCCCTGGCCATTGCCTCGCCCCCGCAAAAGGAATTCGGCGGACTGCCCCACCCCACGATCTTGGCCGCTGCCAAGCTCTTGGGAGTCGAGGAGGTCCACGCCATGGGTGGTGCGCAGGCCATCGCCGCACTCGCCTACGGCGTCGCCGTGCCCGGAGGCGTAGACCCGGCTCTGGCCATCGAGCCGGTTGACGTGGTCACCGGCCCCGGAAACCTCTTTGTCGCCACCGCCAAGCGCCTGGTCAAGGGCGTGGTCGGTATCGATGCGGAAGCCGGCCCCACCGAAATTGCCATCCTGGCCGACGCTACGGCGAACCCCGAGTATGTAGCAGCGGATATGATCTCGCAGGCAGAACACGACCCGAACGCGGCGGCCGTGTTGGTCACCGACTCACCCGACTTGGCCGAAGCCGTTCGGAAAGCGCTGGAGAACCAGTGCCGCACCACCAAGCACGCAGAACGTGTTGGCCTTGCCCTGGGTGGCAAGCAGTCGGCCATCATCCTGGTATCGAACATCGACGCGGGTATTGCGGTCTGCAACGTCTACGCAGCGGAGCACCTGGAAATCCACACGGCTAACGCGCACGCGGATGCGGCAAGAATTTCCGCTGCCGGGGCCATCTTCATTGGGTCCCACGCTCCCGTATCACTTGGTGACTACTGCGCCGGATCCAACCACGTGCTGCCCACCAGCGGCACCGCGGCCTTTGCCTCGGGCTTGAACGTTAATACCTTCCTCAAAGCCATACAGGTCATCGACTATGACCGCGCGGCGTTGCAGGTGGTGGCGCCCCACGTGGTGGCGCTGGCCAACGCCGAGGATCTGCCGGCCCACGGTGATGCGGTGGCCATCCGCTTCGCCTGAGATTGCCCGGTGCCCCGAGATTGTCTGGCACTGTGTTAAAGACCACTGCGCATGGTAATGACCGTGTTGTGATTAGGCTATATGTAGCCATAAACTGATCGCGGGCACACTTGTGTCTTGAAAATGTCCCGAGGAAGGGGTGCCATGTACTGTCCCTATTGCAGGCACACCGATTCGCGTGTTGTTGACAGTCGCTTGACCGACGACGGTACCGCGATCCGCCGTCGTAGACAATGCGCAGAATGCGGACGACGGTTCAGCACCGCGGAGACCACGAGCCTGAACGTGCTTAAGCGTTCGGGGGTGGCCGAGCCATTTAGTCGCGCCAAGGTCATCAACGGAGTGCGCAAGGCGTGCCAGGGTCGCCCGGTGACCGACGATGATTTGGCCTTGCTGGCTCAGGAAGTCGAAGAAGCCGTGCGTTCCAGCGGCGCCGCGGAGATTAACGCTCGCGAGGTTGGTCTGGCGATCCTCACACCCTTGCAGCGCCTCGACGAGGTGGCATACCTGCGCTTCGCCAGTGTTTACCAAGACTTCAAATCTCTTGAGGATTTTGAGGCTGCCATTAAAAAGTTGCGGACCGAACGCGAGAACCGGCCGGTCGGCCCACAACGTCCACTGAGCGCGCGATAGCGGCTTAGGCCTTTGCCTCCAGCACAAACCCTGCAGAACAAACAACGGCGGGTCAGCTTCCTTCTACAACTAGTTTTCGTTGTAGAAGGAAGCTGACCCGCCATTAGTTTTTTACCGGATTAATTAGGCCCGATCGAGGCCCTGCTGCAATGCGGCACCAACGATGCCCGCATTGTTTTTGGAGGTAGCCACCGTGATCGGGGTGTTCAGGCTGAGGCGTGGCAGGTAATCCTCGGCGCGCTTGGAAATCCCGCCGCCAATGATGAACAGTGTGGGGGAGAAGAGGAACTCAACGTGGGAGAAGAAGCGCTGTAGGCGCTTGGAATATTCCTTCCACGACAGGTCCTCTCGTTCCCGCGCCGAGGCCGAGGCCCTGGATTCGGCGACGGCCGAATCAATTTCCAGGTGTCCCAGTTCCACATTGGGAACCAAGACACCATTGTGGATGAGTGCCGATCCGATGCCAGTACCCAGGGTGATCACCAGGACCGTGCCAGCAACGCCGGCTCCGGCACCAAAGTGTGCCTCGGCGAGGCCGGCGGCATCGGCGTCGTTCATCACGTGGACCTCGCGACCCAGTCGCTCGGTGAACAATTTATCGACGTCGGTGCCGATCCACGATTTATCCACATTGGACGCGGAGCGAGCAACGCCCTGGTGGATGATCGCCGGGAAGGCCACGCCAACGGCACTGTTTGTATCCGGAGCTTCGGCTCGGGTGGCCAACTCGGCAACAATCTGCGCCACAACCTCGGCGACCGCAGCCGGCGTGGCCGGCTTGGGGGTATCGAAGCGGACACGATCGCCAATGAGCGTTCCGGTGGCTAAGTCAACGATGCCGCCCTTCATACCGGTGCCGCCGATATCGATGCCAATGGCTGTGGGCGATGGGTTCAGTGCGCGTTCAGACATACGAGTCGAGATCTTTCTCTAAGGATGGGCTAAAACGGGTTCCCTGATTTTTAGGCCAGGGTCAGGATTTCGGCGCCGTCCTCATTGACGAGCAGTGTGTGTTCAAACTGTGCTGTGCGCTTGCGGTCCTTGGTGGTGGCAGTCCATCCGTCGTCCCACATGTCCCACTCAATGGTTCCCAAGGTCAGCATGGGTTCAATGGTGAAGGTCATGCCGGGTTCGATGAGCTGGCTGTAGGCCGGTGCTGCATCGTAGTGGGGGATGATCAATCCAGTATGGAAGGATTCTGCCACGCCGTGGCCTGTGAAGTCGCGCACCACGCCATAACCGAAGCGTTTTGCGTAGGCGGAAATGGTGCGGCCGATGACATTGATCTCGCGTCCCGGCATGACGGCGCGGATGGCCCGACGCAAAGATTCCTCGGTGCGTTCTACCAAGAGGCGTGATTCTTCATCAACGTCTCCGGCGAAGAAGGTGGCATTGGTGTCGCCGTGGACTCCGCCGATGAAGGCGGTGATATCGATATTAACGATGTCACCCTCCTGCACCACGGTGGTATCGGGGATGCCGTGGCAGATGACCTCATTGATCGATGCGCACAATGACTTGGTGAATCCGCGGTAGCCCAGCGTGGACGGGTACGCCTTGTGATCAAGCAGGAATTCGTGCCCGATTTTGTCCAACTCATCGGTGGTGATGCCCGGAACAACCGCCCGTCCGACCTCGGCCAGTGCCTGCGCGGCGATCTTTGACGCCACGCGCATCTTGGCGATGATCTCCGCCGAACGAACTTCGGGGGCATCGGACTTCCGCGGTGCGGGACGGCCAACATATTCCGGACGCGCGATCGAGTTGGGGACGGTTCGTTGCGGGGTCGGCGTCCCGGGCTTAAGGGATCCGATGGGTGCGGTTGTTGCTGAAGACATGTCTTTCATTCTAGCGGGGCAGGATCAGCCGATGGCCACGCACATTGTTCATTTTATTCCGCTGGGATTGAGTCGGCGGATGTAGTGTGGTGGGCAAGGAGCGCCGACGGCGCCACGAAAACGAACGGTGGGACGGATAAACATGAGTGACGCATTGCCCGGCGAGGGCGAATTCTGGTTCAACATCACCACCGGCGTGGTAGAGACCGGACCCCAAACGGATTGGTCCCAGCTCTTGGGCCCATACGCATCAAGGGCCGAGGCCGAGGCCGCCCTGAGCAAGGTGCGCGAGCGCAACGAGCAGTGGGACGAAGAAGACGAAAAGGAAGAGGAAAACTAAGGGGGCGAATACTGCCCCTAGCTTTCCGGGAACTCGTGCTCGGTCGCCGGGAAGGTGCCCCGAAGGACATCCTCACGGTAGGCGGTTGCCGCACCGGCTACCACCGAGCGTAAGTCCGCGTACTTTTTGACAAAGCGTGCGCTCTTCCCGCTGCCTAAACCGAGCATGTCCTGCCAGACCAGCACCTGTCCGGTGGTGGCGCCACCGGCGCCGATGCCCACGGTGGGTACATGCAGTGCTTCATCAACACGACGGGCCGTGCTGGTGGGGACCATTTCCATGAGCACAGCAAAAGCGCCTGCGGCCTCAAGGGCCTGGGCATCGGTGATCATAAGGTCCCCGGCATCGCCGCGACCCTGAACTCGGTAGCCGCCCAGAGCATGTTCGGATTGTGGGGTGAAACCAATATGCGCCATCACCGGCACGCCGGCAGCCACCAGTGCGCGCACATGCGGCGCGAAGATAGCACCACCTTCGAGTTTCACTGCGTGCACACCGCCCTCCTTCATTAATCGCACGGCCGAGGACACCGCCTGCTCGGGGGAGACCTCGTAGGAACCGAAGGGCATATCGCACACCACCAAAGCGTGCGAGGCACCGGATACCACCGACTTGGCAAAGACGATCATGTCGTCCATGGTGATCGGCAGCGTTGAGGAATAGCCCATCACGGTATTGGCCGCCGAATCTCCCACCAACAGGACCTCAATGCCACTGGCATCGAAGATGCCCGCCATCATGGTGTCGTAGGCGGTTAACATGGCAAATTTCCTCCCCTGATCTTTGGCAGCTTGGAGGTGATGCAGACGGATTCTGGGCCGTGCGGCGCCCTCTGCGGACGCCGGATTCGTGGGTGTTGAAGGATGTGCGCTCATGTGCAGAAGACTAATGCACAACGCAAGAATGACTCCCTTCCATGTCATGAGGGAAATTCGAGATAAAGACCGTATAAAGTGGGTAAGTGGGGCGGAAATCGCCGCCGTTGCACCCCCTTGTGGAAGGAACCCGCCGTGGATCGCCAGCAGGAATTCGTCCTGAGAACCATTGAGGAAAGAGACGTACGTTTTGTGCGTCTGTGGTTTACGGACGTTGTGGGTTCCATGAAATCGGTGGCGCTTGCCCCGGCGGAGGTCGAAGGCGCCTTTGAGGAGGGCCTCGGCTTTGATGGTTCCTCCATCGAAGGACTTTCGCGCATTTACGAGTCCGACATGCTCTTGCAGCCGGATCCCTCGACCTTCCAGATCCTCCCGTGGCGTGGTGAAACCGAACCCACCTCACGGATGTTCTGTGACATTCAGACCCCCGATGGTCTGCCCGCCGCGGCCGACCCGCGCCACGTCCTGAAGCGCCAGCTGGCCGCCGCAGCAGACATGGGCTTCACCTGCTACACGCACCCGGAAATTGAATTCTATTTGTTGCGTTCCTCCGAGCTGGGCGCCGAGGGCTACCCGGTACCGGTTGACCGGGGCGGATACTTTGACCACGTCACCGGCGGCGTCGCTCAGGACTTCCGCCGCACCGCGGTGACCATGCTCGAAGCCGTGGGGATCTCGGTGGAGTTCAGCCACCATGAAAACGGTCCGGGACAAAACGAAATCGACCTGCGCTACGCGGATGCGTTGCAGACGGCCGACAACATCATGACCTTCCGGACGGTGATCAAAGAGGTCGCGATCCAGCAGGGCATCTACGCCACCTTCATGCCCAAACCGTTCTCCGATGAGGCCGGCAGCGGCATGCATACGCACTTCTCGCTCTTCGAGGGCGACACCAACGCCTTCTTCGAGGCCGGACGCGAATTCCAGCTCTCGGACACGGCACGACAGTTTATTGCCGGTATCCTGCGTCACGCACCGGAATTCACCGCCGTCACCAACCAGTTTGTGAACTCCTACAAGCGCCTGTGGGGTGGGGGAGAAGCCCCCAGCCACCGCTCGTGGGGACATAACAACCGGTCGGCCCTGGTGCGGGTGCCGTTGTACAAGCCGGGCAAGGGTCAGTCGGCGCGTGTTGAATACCGCGGCATTGATTCCGCGGCCAACCCCTACCTGGCCTACGCCTGCCTCCTGGGCGCCGGTCTGAAGGGTATCCAAGAAGGTTACGAACTCGAGCCGCAGGCCGAAGACGACGTCTGGGGTTTGAGCAGCGCAGAGCGCCGAGCCAGCGGGCACGATCCGCTGCCGGGCTCACTGCACGATGCGATTCGTGCCATGGAGGAGTCCGAGCTGGTGGCCGAGATTCTCGGCGAGCAGGTCTTCACCTCCTTCCTGCGTAACAAGCGTGATGAATGGGAAGCCTACCGGCAGAACGTCAGCCCGTTCGAGCTGCGCCGCTACCTGGGGATCCTCTAGGAACGTGGTGCCGGTGATGCCCACGAGGCAGCTGATTGCGGCAGGTTTCGACGACCTCGAGCGCGCCAAGCGCTTCCTGGCCGATAAGGAACTGATCGGCCTCGATTTGGGTGTTCTGGTGGGCCACCTCTCCCACGCCGCGGACCCGGATCAGGCCCTGCTGTCCCTGCTAAGGGTCATTGAGCACGCACCGGACGCACTGAAGCTTGTGAAGGATCCGAGCCTCGCCCCGGGATTCATGCGCTTGTTGGGTGCCTCCGACGCCTTGGCGGGATTCTTGATCCGCGAACCTTCCGCACTGCAGGTCTTGGCGGCACCGGCGCCACAGGTGATGCGCGGACGCAGCGCCATGGAATTGCGGGCCGAGTTATTGCGCGCCGTCGGCGCCGATCCGTCCGCTGGGATGCCCCCGGTGGCCACGGTCAGGGGCGAAGATGGTTATCGAATGTTGCGGGTGGCTTACCGCCGCGCGGTGCTCAGCCTGGCCCACCGTGACCTCGGGGCCGCCGACGCACTGGAGGCCATGCCCGCTGTAGGGCGCGAACTGGCCGACCTTGCTGCGGCCGCCATCGATGGTGCGCTGGCGATCAGCCGCGCCGAGGCCGCCGAACGCTTTGACCCCGCAGATATCGCCGATCTTCGACTGGCGGTCATCGGCATGGGTAAGTGTGGCGCCCAGGAACTGAACTACGTCTCGGATGTCGACGTCATTTATGTGCATTCCAGTGATCAACTGGAGGACGAGCTGGCCCACACCATCGCCACGGAACTGGCGGTGGGCATCTCCCGGGCCATCGACAGCTCGGGTATCGAACCTGGTCTGTGGGAGGTAGACGCCAACCTGCGTCCCGAAGGCAAAGATGGTGCCCTCAGCCGTACTCTCGAGTCGCATGCGGCATATTACGCACGCTGGGCCGCGTCTTGGGAATTCCAGGCACTGCTGAAGGCTCGTGCCATTGCCGGTGACGCACTTCTGGGTGCAGCTTACGAAGCCATGGTCGCGCCGCTGATCTGGTCTTCCTCGGAACGCGACGGGTTTGTTGATTCGGTCCAGCGCATGCGCCGCAGAGTGACGGCAAACATCAAGCCCACCGAGGTGGCGTTCCAGCTGAAGCTGGGTCCCGGTGGACTGCGGGATGTTGAATTCACCGTTCAACTGCTCCAGCTGGTCCACGGTCGCGTGGATGAAACCTTGCGCGTACGCTCAACCACCAAGGCCATCGAGGCACTGAGCATGGCCGGATACATTGGCCGCGACGATGCGCAAAAATTTGATAGTTCCTACCGCTTCCTGCGTGTCCTAGAGCACCGCATCCAGCTGGTGAACCTGCGTCGGACGCACCTGATGCCGCACAAGGAGGCCGGCCAACGAGTTTTGGCTCGGGCCGTGCGATCGAGTGTGGGAGGCAAAATATCGACCGCTGCGGGTCTGCTCCAGCGCTGGAGCGAGACCAAACGGCTGGTACGCCAGTTGCACGAACGAATCTTCTACCGCCCCCTGCTGAGCAACTCCGCAAACTTGTCGGCCGACGAGGTCCGGCTTTCCCCGGAAGCGGCGCAATCACGCTTGCGCGCCCTCGGTTATGCCGATCCGAAGGCAGCAATGCGCCATATCGAGGCACTGACCGGCGGAGTGCGCCGACGTGCAGCCCTGCAACGGCAGCTGCTTCCGGTGTTGCTGGGGTGGATTGCCGAAGGGGTCAACCCGGACGCCGGCTTGCTAGGGTTCAGGCGCCTGAGCGAATCATTGGGGGAGTCGCACTGGTACCTGGGGATGCTGCGCGACTCCAATGCTGCAGCCGAGCGGCTGTGCCGCATCCTGTCTAATTCCCGTTTCATTACCGATCTGTTGGAGGTCTCGCCCGAGTCCACCGCGTGGTTGGGCGACAACAAACAGTTGGTCCCGCTGAGCTCCGAGGCCTTGTGGGCGGAAATCTCCGCAAAACTGAAGCGCAATCCCGCCGCCGAGCAGGCCATGCGGCTGATTCGACTGGTGCGCCGACGTGAAATTTTGCGCATCGCGTTGGCCGACGGTGCAGAAGCGATCGATCAGGACACGGTGGGCCGTGCCCTGGCCGAAAATGACCGGGCCGCGGTGCGCGGTGCCTTGGAAGTTGCCCAGCGCACCGAATTTGCCAAGACCCCGCAGCTCGGTGAATTCCTGGTGGTGGCCATGGGGCGCCAGGGTGGAAAGGAAATAGGCTACTGTTCGGACGCCGACGTCATGTTCGTCCAGCGCCCCTTCAAGGATTCGTCGCCGGAAGATGCCCAAGCGCAGGCGCTGCGCATTGCCACAGCAGTGGGTTCCTTGTTGGGCAAGGCCATGGTGCCGGCGATCGCTGCAGAACCGCGGCTAGAAATTGATGCTGCGCTGCGCCCCGAGGGCAAGAGCGGTCCGCTGGTGCGCTCCATCGAATCCTATGAGGAGTATTACCGCCGGTGGTCCCAGATCTGGGAGCAGCAGGCGCTGCTGCGTGCTGCCCCCATGGCAGGGTCCGAAGCGCTGGCGGAAGACTTTATGGCGATGGTCCAGCCCCTGCGTTATGAGCAGGTCATGGGCGAGGATCAGGTACGCGAGATCCGCCGGATCAAGGCCCGAGTGGAGGCCGAAAGGTTGCCCCGCGGTGCCGAACCGGAGCGTCACCTGAAATTGGGCCGTGGCTCGCTCAGCGATGTGGAATGGCTGGTCCAGCTCATTCAGCTGCAGCACGCCAAGGAACACCCCGACTTACGCACCACCTCTACGCGTCCGGCGCTTAAAGCCATCGGCGCGGCGGGACTCATTCCCGAAGACGACCTAGAGACGCTGGATACTGCATGGTCATTGGCCACTAGGATCCGCAGTGCCGGGTTGATCTGCACCGGTCGGGTCAGCGATGTGCTGCCGACCTCTTGGCCCGATATGGAGGCTGTGGCGCGTTGGTGTGGTTATGCTCCCGGGGAGGCCTCGGTGATGGAAGACGACTATCTCAAGGCCACGCGCCGGGCCAGAAACGTTTTTGAGCGCTACTTCTACGGCTTCGAGGATTAAGCGCCTAGGCTGAGGTCACCGACGCGGTGATCCGCCCCGCGCCATCATCTTTGAAAGGACGGGGAGAAGGCCATGCATCTTTCCAGCGCAGAACTCGATGACTTATTGACCACGGAGGCCCAGAAGGCCAAGGCCTCACACAATGGCCGCAGCGCGGTCGCTGTGCTCAAGGACGGCCATCTGCGCCACACGCTCATTACCTTGCTTGAGGGCTCCCGGCTCAACGAGCACGCCAAACCGCTGGCCGCGACGCTGCAGGTGTTGCGCGGCACAATCGTGGTTAATTGGGCCGGTGAATCACGCGTCATTGAACATGGGGGACTGTTTGTGTTGCCCGATGCCCTGCATGATGTTGTGGCCAACGAGGACAGTGCCTTCCTACTGACCACCGTGGTCGGCTGAGGCCTTGCGCGCTCATCCGACCACGAGGTGAGGACCAAGTGAAGATGTTGGCGACGTACAGCAAGATAAATGGCTGTGGCTGAACAGATTTTTGACCGGCCAAAGCGAACACAAAAAAGTCCGTGTGGAGAACGTCGGCTTCATTTGAAGCGACTCATCCACACGGACTTTTTAGTAGTTACCGAGGATTCTCGGCGTGCTGCTTAGCAGCCGTAGTACAGCTCAAACTCGTACGGGTTCGGGCGCAGCGACAGCGGCTTGATTTCAACTTCACGCTTGTATTCGATCCAGGTGCGGATCAGGTCCTCGGTGAAGACGTCGCCCTCGAGCAGGAAGTCGAAGTCGTTTTCCAGTGCCTCGAGTGCCTCGTCGAGGGAACCCGGAGCCTTCTGGATATCCTTGGCTTCTTCGGCCGGGAGCTCGTAGAGGTCCTTATCGATCGGGTCTGCCGGCTCGATGCGGTTCTTGATGCCGTCAAGGCCAGCCATCAGCTGGGCTGCGAAGGCCAGGTACGGGTTCGAAGCGGCATCCGGTGCGCGGAACTCGATGCGCTTGGCCTTCGGGTTCGAGCCGGTGATCGGGATACGGATACCAGCGGAGCGGTTGCCCTGTGAGTACACCATGTTGACCGGTGCTTCGTAACCCTTGACCAGACGACGGTAGGAGTTCACGGTCGGGTTGGTGAAGGCAAGAACTGCCGAAGCGTGCTTCAGCAGGCCACCAATGTACCAGCGAGCGGTGTCGGACAGGCCGGCGTAGCCCTTCTCGTCATAGAACAACGGGATGCCATTGGCCCACAGCGACTGGTGGCAGTGCATGCCCGAGCCGTTGTCACCGAAGATCGGCTTCGGCATGAAGGTAGCTGACTTGCCCCAGGCGTCGGCAACGTTCTTGACGATGTACTTGAACTTCAAGATGTCATCGGCCGAGTGCGTCAGCGTGTTGAACTTGTAGTTGATTTCAGCCTGACCGGCAGCGCCAACCTCGTGGTGGCTGCGCTCGACCTCAAGGCCTGCTGCTTCGAGTTCGAGGCAGATGGCGTCGCGCAGGTCGGCCTGCTTGTCGGTCGGGGAGACCGGGAAGTAACCGCCCTTGAAGGGGGTCGTGTAACCCTGGTTGCCGCCCTCGATCTTCTTGCCGCTGTTCCACGGTGCCTCGATGGAGTCAACCTTGTAGAACGAGCCCTGGGGCTTCGATTCGTACTGAACGTTATCGAAGATGAAGAATTCGGCTTCGGGGGCGAAGAATGCGGTGTCAGCGATACCGGTCGAGGACAGGTAGGACTCTGCGCGCTCGGCCACACCACGCGGATCGCGGTGGTACGGCTCGCCGGTGCGCGGGTTCACGATGGAGAAGATGAAGGCAAGAGTCTTCTCAAGACGGAACGGGTCGAGGTAACCGGAAGTCACATCGGGGATGAGCTGCATGTCAGAGTCGGCGATGCCAGCGAAGCCGGCGATCGAGGAACCATCAAAGAGCTGGCCGTTGAGGAAGAAATCTGCATCAACCGTGCGGGCCGGAACGTTGAAGTGCTGCTGGACGCCGGGGAGGTCGGTGAATCGGATGTCAACAAACTTGACATCTTCTTCGGCAATATATGCGATGACTTCTTCTGGGCTCTTGAACATTGTCAGGGACTCCTGTGTGGGATTTCTACATTGACGGCTTGGGTGCCGTCACTGGGAAACGTCCTACGACGTTTCTTCCTGTGTTATCAACACTAGCCTTAAGCGATTACTCTCCTGTGTCTCGATTGTTTCCGTTACGTTACATAGGCAGCAAATAGAGGCCTTGTATTGTGGCGTGAATCACTTAGGTGTAGTGGGGTCACTCAACCAAGACGAAGCGAATATAAATAGGGGGAGCCGGGAATCTCTCGCCCGGTTCTTGCCCGGTAGGCTGGGGATGTGGAAAGAAAAGATTTTGGCTCGTGGCTCGAGGGCCCGCCGCAGTTAAGTGATCAGGAATGGCCCGGCAAGAGATTGGGGCGCCCGGAAAGGGGCCCCGGTTCTGTTGCGCGCATCGGTCGGCGTGTCGGCGCTCTATTGGTGGACTGGGGGATCGCGATGCTGATTTCCATGTTCTTCTTTAAATCTGATCCCGCGGCGAACTTGGTGATCTTCGCCGCGACGCAAATGCTCTTTGTTGGTGTTACCGGGCATTCAATCGGCCACCGCATCTTCGGGATGCAGGTCCAGGGGCTTGATGGAAGTGCTGTGCGGCCGCTGACCGGAATCATTCGCACCGCGTTATTGTGCCTGGTGATTCCGGTCTTCTTCACCGACTCGGATCAGCGTGGATTCCATGATCGGATCCGCAAGACGATTCTGGTTCGCATCTGATTCTTCCTCGCGGTGCGTGGAGATGAACTTAAACAAGTAATGCGGGTGTTCGAACCAATGGTTCGGACACCCGCATTACTTGTTGGTGGCTGTTGCTGTTAAGCGTTAGCGCATTTGCTTACGGTTGGGGCGAGCCCGGTTCGGGTCAATGCCCTTGGGGATCGGCAGCTTTGCGCTACCCAGGGTGCTCAAGCGCTTGTCAACGGCGCTGATCTCCAACTTGGTGATGGACTTCGGTAGCTTCTTCATCGCCTTGCCGACCTCGGCCAACTTGGTTTGACCCTCGTCGTTGCCGGAGTGGATCACGTGGATGGGCACGTTGGGAAGAACGCGGCCCATGCGCCTGCGCTCGGCATCAACCAGCGAGCGAACGCGGGCGGTTGGTCCCTCGGTCACCAATACGACGCCGGCTCGGCCGATGCCCATGAACACCAGATCCTTGGATCGAGGGTTCACCGCCACTGGCTCTTCCTTCAGGATCCAGCCACGGCGCAAAACGCTCATGGCCGCTCCCGCGGCTCCGGGGCGACCCTCGAGCTGGGTGAACGCAGCCTTTTCGGCACGTCGCGAAAGAATCATTGTCGCTGCGAGCAGCGCCACGGGAATCGCGATCAATACGGTCGTGACCCAGTTGTTGATGATCAGGCCGATGACCAGACCTACAACAAGGACACCAAGGGCAGCCAGAAGCATCAGCCAGACGACCATAGGGTCATTCTTGCGAGTCATCTGGAAGACCTGGCCCAGCTGTTTCAGCCGGCCCGGTTCCTTGTTGGCCTTTTCGGCCTTGGGCTTGCGCGAGAACAGTCCGCGCTTAGGACTTGCAGCCTCAGACGAGGCGTTATCGGTGTTTTTGGCCATAGTGGTTCAATTCTACGTGATCGCGGAACGCCTAGGCGCCGACCAGCGAAGAAGCCTCCTGGCGAGTGTCGCCGGAGCTGGCGATGTGGGCCAGCGCCTCCGGGATGACGTTGCCCTTTTTGCGCATTGCTGCTGCCCAGAGTCGTCCCGCACGGTAGGAGGAACGAACCAAGGGACCACTCATGACGCCCAAAATGCCCAATTCTTCGGCTTCCTGCTGCAATTCCACGAATTCCTGTGGCTTAACCCAGCGTTCAACCGGGTGGTGACGCTCGGTGGGACGCAGGTATTGCGTGATGGTGAGCAGGTCGCAACCCGCCTCCACGAGATCCTGGATGGCCTCGGTAATTTCCTCACGCGTCTCGCCCATGCCCAAGATCAGGTTCGACTTGGTGATCATGCCATTGGCTCGACCCTGGGAGATGACATCAAGCGAGCGTTCGTAACGGAAGGCCGGGCGGATCGACTTGAACAGGCGCGGCACGGTTTCGAGGTTGTGTGCGTAGACCTCGGGGGCGGAAGCACAAATCTCGTCGAGGTACTCGGGCTTGCCGGAGAAGTCAGGAATCAAGAGTTCCACACCGGTGCCGGGGTTCAGTTGGTGAATGCGGCGGACCGTCTCGGCATAAAGCCAGGTGCCCTCGTCGGGGAGATCATCGCGGGCAACACCCGTGACGGTGGCATAACGCAGTCCCATTTTCTTCACGCTCATGGCGACCTTAAACGGTTCCGCGCGATCCAAAGCTGCCGGTTTGCCGGTGTCGATCTGGCAGAAGTCACAGCGACGGGTACATTCCGAACCGCCGATGAGAAATGTTGCTTCTTTGTCTTCCCAGCATTCGAAGATGTTCGGGCAGCCTGCTTCTTCGCAGACGGTGTTCAAGCCTTCGGACTTGACGAGCTTCTTCAAGTTAACGTATTCGGGGCCGATATTGATCTTGGCCTTGATCCATTCGGGCTTCCGCTCGACGGGAGTCTCGGTATTTCGCTGCTCAATACGCAGCAGGCGGCGACCTTCGGGTGCGGCACTCATGAACGGGCTCCTTCGGGGGTTGTAGCAGTCAGCGCGACGATCGGACTCAATAGCGCTTCAAGTTCTTTTTCAACGCGGTCTAGGACATCGGCCGGATTGACGGTAAGACCGGTTTCCTGGCTGATGCTCGTGGTTCCGGCGTCGGTGATGCCGCAGGCAATGATCTGGGCGTAGGGCGCGAGATCATTGGAGCAGTTAAGAGCGAAGCCATGCATTGTTACACCGTGGTCAACGCGGATACCGATGGCAGCCAGTTTCCGGTCTTGGGCACCGTCGGTTCCTGCCACCCATACGCCGCTGCGGCCCTTGATGCGGGTTGCGGGGATTCCGTAGTCGACGGCCACCTTGATGAGGGCTTCTTCGAGTGTTTCAACGTACTCCCGAATACCCTTCATATCTCGTAACCGAACGATGGGGTAGCCGACCAATTGCCCGGGGCCGTGCCAGGTGAGCTTCCCGCCGCGATCCACGTCGATCACGGGGGTGCCGTCCGTTGGCAAATCTTCGGGTTCGGTTCGTCGACCCGCGGTGTAAACCGAAGCGTGCTCCAGCAATAGCACCACGGGACCAGACTGCCCGTCGGTTACCTCACCGTGTATTTGGCGTTGCATGTCCCATGCGACGCGGTAATCAACCAGCTCGGGGGCATGGCCGATTCTCTCGAATTTGATGGTCATGGGAACCACAGTACGCGGTTTGCCACTTGCCCTCGAATCGTCTACACACTGTTTCTTGTGGATAACTTAAGCGCCACGAAACCATGAGGCGTAGAACGGATTTATGGAATCCTACGACAAGCCTCCGGCTTTCCCCAGCATGGTTGGCTACCGCACGCTACGGCACCTTGATGATGGAGCTCATGGCCTCGTTTTTGTCGTCGAAGAAGAAGCGACACATGTAGAGCTGGCCATTAAAATCCTGCGCGGAGTGGCCAGTGAAATGGCGGGGGAGATCGATTGGAGCCCACTGGAACATGAGTTCTTGGTTGATGTTCTGGGAACCATCGAGACAAGCCTAGGCCCGGGCATGCTGATGGAATATTGCCCCGCCGGGTCCGCCGCAAACGTCGTTTCGGTGCGTGGTCCATTAAGCGTGGGGGAGACCATCACGGTCATGGCACCGATTGCCGAGGCTCTGGATTTCTTGCATGCCAGGGGGCTGACCCATGGTGATCTGAGCCCCCGTAATATTTTGTTTACGGCCGAGGGTAAACCGAAGTTGGGGGACTACGGAATGCATCGGAGTCTGGGCCAGGCTCCGGGCGACTTTGCGACAACCGGCTTCTGCGCACCGGAGAGTTCTCAGCAGAGCATCTCCGGAATTCTTGAACCCGCACGCGACATCTACGCCTTGGCTGCGTGCACGTGGTACCTGCTGACGGGAAGACCGCCGAGCACCACGGTTAATAGAACGCCTTTGGGCGCGATGGTTCCTGAAGTGAACGACGAATTTGCGCGATTGTTGGAGCAGTGTCTGGATATCGATCCGGAGAATCGGCCGACAGCCGCACAATTTGGACAACGCATCTTTGTTGCCGGGGAACCTCTAGCGGTTGAACTCAGTTCGGCTGTGGAACCCGAAGCGCTGAAGCACATGACGACCACGCGCCAAGTTCCCGCAGGAACTGGCTTTCTGGGCTGGCATCGCCGCCAAGGTCATCGGTCTGTCGCGGACAAGGAACTGCTCAAGCAGCGCACAGCGCAGATCAAGGCCCAACAGCGCCGCGTGCCTCGTCGGCTCCGAGCCGTGATCGGCAAAACGGTCATTTTGCCCGAGCAAGATGTGCTAGATCAACAATCCGCGGAAGCTCCGTGGACCACAATGCATAAGGTTCACGGGTTGAGGCACGGGAACAGGCGCATTGTTCTTGGTGCTTTTGCTGGTCTGCTGGTGGTGATCATCGCCGGTTCGGGTGCATATGCTTTCAAACGCTCGAGCGACCAGCATGTTTTGGTGAATCCCACCGATCAGGTGGCAAGTCAAAGCGTCATCCATGATCCGTTAGCGGGAGCCACGCAGCAGCGAACGCCGGGAAACGTTCAGGAAATCATTCTTGCCGCCGCCGAACTGAGTTCGGGCCGGGACAAGGCGCTGATGAAGGGGGACTCCAAGCAATTGGAACGTTTGCATGTTGAAGGAGCTCCGGCGCTGGCCACGGACGGGGAGGTCATGGGCCGGATGAAAAAACTGGGGGTGCATCTTGAAGGTCTGCAGACCCGGCTCAGCGACGTGGTCGTGCTGCCCGCAAGCGCAGAAAACGAGGTGATATTGGATGCGACGAGCGTGCAAAGCAGTTACCGCTATTTGGATGCGAGCGGGGAGGTTATTGTCAGCGTGAAGCAGCCCGAAATGCAGCGCATACAAATGATATTGCGGCGCGTCAACGGGGTTTGGAGACTGTGGCAGGTATCCGCTGCACGGTAACGATCGTGGAGTGTGCGCCAGCGCGGGCACCTGCCGCAGCCGGCGCACACTACCGGATGAGACCTAGGTCAGGCTTGCATCGAGGGTGATCGAGGGGACGGCAGCGAGTGCGGCCGATACCGGGCAGCCCTCTTTTGCCGAGAGAGCGAGCTTCTGGAATTCCGCGTCCTCTAGACCGGGGATGGTGGCCTTGAGTGTCAGCCTGATGGCACTGATCTTGGCGCCATCGCTGGTATCAAAGTCCACCGCTGCGCTGGTTTCTAGTTTGTCGGCAACGTGGCCGGCCTGCTTGAGAATATTGCTCAGTGCCATGGAGAAGCACGATGCGTGGGCGGCTGCAATC
This sequence comes from Paeniglutamicibacter sp. Y32M11, assembly GCF_019285735.1. Classification (GTDB taxonomy): domain Bacteria; phylum Actinomycetota; class Actinomycetes; order Actinomycetales; family Micrococcaceae; genus Paeniglutamicibacter. Next base: position 1,546,711 of record NZ_CP079107.1, read on the forward strand.
AGTTCTTCCGGGCTGGTCTTACCCTCGGCGGCTTCGGTGCGGGCTCGCCAGGTTACCGGGAACGTGCCGATACCCGATGTCTCAAAGGTGGTTTCCCCCGAGCCGGACGCCAAATCTCCGGTCCAAACGGTACTTGCGCTTCTAGTGGTGACTGCCATGGTGACAACTCCTTGAATCTGCAATGGGACGAAGGCGAACGCCTCCACGGTAATCCTATGGCCCGGGGGAGTAGAACGACAGAACCGGGCTTAACAGCAATGGCGGTGTGTCGGCGGGAAACCCGCTGGCACACCGCCATTGCTCTGTAGGCATGAGACCTACCGATACTTCAAATACTTTATTAGACCCAGAGGGTCGCCACAGCGATGGCAATCAGGGCAGTGCCGCCGGTGCCATGGGCCAGACCGGTGGGTACCTCTTGGCCATTTTTGATCTTGCGGCGGCCCAGAAGTGCTGCCACGAAGACGCCGATGGCCAGCAAGAGTTTGACGGCGATCTTGGCGTGGTTCACCTCGCCGTCACCGGCTTCAGCGACGCCAACCAGCGCTAGGCCGGTGACCAGCTGGGCTATGGAACCGTAGAACTGCCAAATATTGACGGTGGGTGTCTTGAAGTTGGCCAGCCAGCCGCCAAAGATCGCAGCCGCACCCAATACGTGCAGGAAAACCAGGATTGGAGTCAAAAAAGTCATGATGTCAGCCTAATCGAAATTCGACGGGTTGTAGAATTCCAGCCCTCCATGGGGGAGAACAAATAGGCCGAGGGCGGTACATCCCCATATGGGGGTGTACCGCCCTCGGCCTATTAGTGACTCGAGCTTAGAGGCCGAGGTCGGCTTCGAAAGCGCCTTCTTCAAGGCGAGCCTTCAGCGTCTGCAGGAAGCGTCCTGCATCGGCGCCGTCAACCAAGCGGTGATCGTACGTCAGCGACAGGTACATCATGTGGCGGATGGCGATGGTGTCATCGCCGTCAACGCCGCTCACGACAACTGCGCGCTTGACGATTGCGCCGGTGCCCAAGATGGCAACCTGCGGCTGGTTGATGATCGGGGTGTCGAAGAGCGCGCCGACCGAACCAATGTTCGTGATCGAGAACGTTCCGCCGGACAGCTCGTCCGGTCCGATCTTGTTGTCGCGAGTACGCTTCGCCACGTCAGCGATCTTGCCGGCCAAGCCAGCGAGATTCAGGTCGCCAGCGTTGGAGATAACAGGAACCAGCAGGCCCTTGTCGGTGTCAACCGCAATCGCCAGGTGCTCGGCGTTGTGGTAGGTGATCTCCTGCTTGGCCTCGTCGTACTCGGCGTTCAGCTTCGGGTGCTGCTTCAATGCTTCGGCAACGGCCTTGGCAATGAACGGCAGGAAGGTCAACTTGGAGCCGTTGACGGCAGCAAACTGGTTCTTAGCCGAATTACGCAGGTTGGCGACGCGAGTCATGTCGACCTCGTGCACCTGGGTCAGCTGAGTGGAAACATCCAGCGACTCGCGCATGCGACGAGCGATGACCTGGCGGATACGCGGTGCCTTGGCAACGGTGCCACGCAGCGAAGATGCAACCACGGGTGCAGCAGCCTTGGCTGCCGGAGCTGCAGGTGCCGAAGCAACTGCTGCGGCCGGAGCAGCGGGAGCAGTTGCGTCAATGACGTCCTGCTTGCGGATGCGTCCGCCAACACCGGTGCCGGTGACGGTGGAGAGATCAACATTGTTCTGGTTTGCCAAGCGGCGAACCAACGGGGTTACGTAACCGTCGTTGCCAGCGGCAGGAGCGGCAGCGGCAGCCGGTGCGGCCGGAGCAGCAGCAGGAGCCGGAGCGGCAACTGGAGCCGGAGCGGCAACTGGTGCCGGAGCAGCAGCGGGAGCCGGAGCAGCAGCGGCGCCTGCGGCACCAACGATGGCCAGAACGGTACCAACCTCAACGGTCTCGTCTTCCGGAACGCGAATTTCCAGCAAGGTACCGGCAACCGGGGAAGGCACCTCGGTGTCGACCTTGTCGGTGGAAACCTCGAGCAGCGGTTCGTCAACGGCAACTTCGTCGCCAACGGCCTTGAGCCAGCGGGTGACGGTGCCTTCGGTGACGGATTCGCCCAAGGCCGGGAGAGTGATCTCGGCGCCCGACGCGGCGGCTGCGGGGGCAGCGGCCGGAGCCGGTGCTGCTGCGGGAGCTTCGGCCGGTGCTGCCGGAGCCTCTGCCGGTGCTGCCGGAGCCTCTGCCGGTGCTGCCGGCGCTTCTTCGGCCGGTGCGGCGGCCGCGGGTGCTGCGGCTGAGCCGGAACCATCACCGATGCGAACCAGTGCGGCTCCAACTTCGGCGGTCTCGTCCTCGGCCACGAGGATTTCCTCAATGACGCCGGCAACCGGCGAAGGGATTTCGGTGTCGACCTTGTCGGTCGAAACTTCCAGCAACGGCTCGTCGACCTCTACGCGGTCGCCAACCTGCTTGAGCCAGCGTGTAACGGTGCCTTCGGTGACGCTTTCACCCAGGGCGGGCAAGTTCACGGTTTCAGACATCTTGTTCCCGTTCTCCTATAACTAAAAAATTTGTGTGCAAGAGATGAGCGGTATCCCGCGCTTCTCTGTGGGAGGGCATTGCCTCCGAGCTTAGTGCACCGGGTACGCGTTCCGAGCTGGAACGCGTACCCGGTTAAGCGTTTGTGACTAACCGTGCAGTGGCTTGCCGGCCAGGGCCATAGCGGCCTCGCCGAGCGATTCGTTCTGCGTGGGGTGTGCGTGGATGAGCTGAGCAACATCCTCGGGGTAGGCTTCCCAGTTCACGATGAGCTGTGCTTCACCGATCTGCTCGCCGATACGTCCGCCGATGCCGTGAACGCCCACGATGGGACCGTTCTTGACGCGGACCATCTTGATCAGGCCGCTGGTGCCCAGGATCGAAGACTTGCCGTTGCCAGCCAGGTTGTACTCGGTGATCTCAATCTGGTCATCGCCGAACTTGGCCTTGGCGGCCGGCTCGGAGTAACCAACCGAAGCAATCTCCGGTTCGCAGAAGGTGACCTTCGGGATGTTGATGTCCTCAACAACCACCGGCTTCTGGCCGGCGATTTCCTCGGCAACAAAGATGCCGTGCTGGTAACCGCGGTGTGCCAGCTGGACGCCCGGGACGATGTCGCCGATCGCGTAGATGTTGCCCACGCCGGTGTGGCAGCGCTCATTGGTGAGCACGAATCCGCGGTCCATTGGGATGCCCTGAGCTTCGTAGCCCAGACCCGCGGTGACCGGTCCACGGCCAACGGCAACCAAAACGATGTCTGCTTCAAGGGTCTTGCCATTGGCCAGGGAAACCTTGACTCCGTTGTCGTCCTGTTCAACTTTTTCGAAGAAGACGCCGGTGTTGAACTTGATGCCACGCTTCTTGAAAGCGCGCTCCAAGTGCTTGATGATCGCCGGATCTTCGTTCGGGACCAGTGAGGGCAGGCCCTCAACGATGGTGACGTCTACGCCGAAGGACTTCCACACGGAAGCGAATTCAACGCCGATGACGCCGCCGCCGAGCACGATGGCGCTCTTGGGAAGGGTGTCCATGTTCAGTGCCTCGGTGCTCGTGAGCACACGACCGCCGATTTCCAGGCCGAAGGTCTTCGACTCGGAACCGGTAGCGAGGATGATGTTCTTGCCCTTGTATGGCACGCCGTCAACGTCGATGGTGTCCTTGGAAACCAGGCGGCCGTTACCTTCGATGACGGTGACCTTCTTCATCTTCAGCAGACCGGTCAGGCCCTTGTACTTGCCAGCGACAATATTGTCCTTGTAGCTACGCACGGCGCCGAGGTCGATCGACTCAAGGGTGGTGTTGATGCCGTACTTGGCACCTTCACGAGCATTTTCGGCCAATTCGGCCGAGTGCAGGTACGCCTTGGTAGGGATGCAACCCCAATGCAGGCAGGTGCCACCGAGCTTGGCCTTTTCAATCAGACCGACGGTGAAGCCCAGCTGCACGGCGCGCAATGCTGCCGAGTAGCCGGCAGAACCGCCGCCGAGAATGAGGATGTCGAATTCTTGCGTTGCTGCCGATTCGGCCACGTGAACGCTCCCTCGTAATGAGTTATGGCCGACGTCGTGGTCGACCAGGGGGTCTATTGGGTGTGTCTTTGCTGGCCCAATCCGGGTCGACAAACACGGTAAAGCAGTGATCTTTCACGTTCACCTTATCCCCCCAAATCGTACGGAGCCACATGTCGTGAGCCAGATTGCGGACTCCTGTGACCGGCCCCACAGCGGTGGCGGCCAAAGTGGCCGACACCGCCGCGATTCCGGCCATTTCTACTACGAGAAGTAGAAAAGGGGGATTGTGTGTGCGCTTGTTGGTCTTCCCTACTTGGCCGCGGACATTTCCTCGGCCAGCGCTACCAGGGTGCGCACCGAAGATCCGGTGCCATTCTTATGGGTGTATCCGAAGGGTGCCGACTCGTTAAATGCGGGACCGGCAATGTCCATATGGGCCCACGGAATCTTGACCCCATCGACCTCACCTACGAACTCATTCAAGAACACCGCTGCGGTCATCATGCCGCCCATGCGCTCACCGATGTTGGCCAGATCGGCAACCTGAGAATCGATGGTGGCGCGCAGTTCCTCGGGAAGCGGCATGGCCCATGCACCCTCGCCGGCACGGGTAGCGGCGGCAACCACGGCATCACGTAGTGTGTCATCGCCCATGATTCCGGCGGTGCGAAGGCCGAGAGCGACCATCTGGGCGCCGGTCAGGGTGGCGATATCAATCAACGCGTCGGGCTTTTCGAGGCTAGCTGCCGCCAGTCCATCACCCATGACCAAACGGCCCTCGGCGTCGGTGTTGAGTACCTCGACGGTCTTGCCACCGAACATGGTGATCACATCGCCCGGGCGGGTGGAGGCACCACCTGGCATGTTTTCCGCAAGGCAGAGCCATCCGGTGACCTTGATCGGCAGGCCAAGAGCGGCAATGGCGGTAACGGTCTGGAAGACTGTTGCTGCGCCGGCCATGTCCGACTTCATGGCGTGCATGCCGGCGGCCGGCTTGATGGAGATTCCGCCGGTGTCGAAGGTGATGCCCTTGCCGACCAACGCTAGGTGCTTGGTGGCCTTGGCGGGGGAGTACTCGACCTTGACCATGCGTGGCTTGCGTACCGAGCCTCCGCCGACGCCCATAAGGCCGCCGTAGCCATCCTTCTCAAGCTTCTTCTCGTCGATGATCGTGACCTTCAGGCCTGCGCCCTTGGTGGTGTCCTTAACTTCTTGGGCGAAGGACTCCGGGTACAAGACGTTGGGAGCGGTGTTGACCAGATCGCGCGTGGCGCGCACTGCGCGGCCCAAGATTGCTGCACGCTTCAGGGCGGCAGGCAGGTCCTTATCCGCGGAGGCCGCGGTGGCAATGATGGCCTCGCTCAGCGGCAGCTTGGTGGCAGGGGTGGAGCGGTGGTTGTTGAAGTGGTAAGCGCCGAAGGTAATGCCCTCTGCCACGGCTGCTGCCTGCGCGAGGGTGGCGGCGGGCAGGGCGAAGAGGATGGTGTTAACGCCAGTCAACTGGCGAGCGGCGGATCCGGCGGCTCGACGCAGCGCTTCGTCGCTCAACGTCGATTCCTCGAATGAGCCCAGACCAACGAGCACCAAGATGTCGGCCTTCATCTCCGCGTTGGCGGCGAAGCGCACCAATTCATCGGCTTTGCCGGTGACGCCCAGAGCCGTGAGCGAGTCCTGAAGGGTTTCGGTGACCTTAACGCTGAAAGGAGAAGCCACCAGCACCGGACCATCGGTGCCCTTAACAACACCGAGGACCAGCGCGCCGGCGCCAATTCGCTTGATGTCAGTGGAGACGGCTGTCAGCTTGAGATCGCTGGAGTTGATCACGAAACGAGTCCTGTTCTTTGAATTCTGTGCAAACGGGTCTTTTACCGATGCATCGAAATAATCTAAGCAGCGTCCGCGCGCCGGGGTTACCGGGACGCCAATGCTGATTGGCTAATATCAATCGTATCGTTGAGACGGATCCCACAACGCATTTGACAGGCAACCGGCCTAGAATTGGGTGTGGGCCGCGGGAAGAAAACAGCACACATGCTGGTTGACCCCTTATGTCGGCAACCGAACGACACCACGATTCGGTTCGCCCGGCCCGCAGCTACCACTGGTTACTCCCTTCACCGCGTCGCGTCTCAAGTCGCCACGCCCCCGGGAAGATCCGGAGATGATGGATCACCATCCACATCATCGGTGCGGGTGGCGAACTTCAACGACGCAACCTGAAAGGAGCAGCCGCAATGCTTGACCCTCAATCTCTGATTAGGTTCGAAGACTTTGACCTGGATGCTCTAGAACTCCAAGGCCTGAATCTGCTCGTTGGCCTCCGCGGCCATGCTGATGCGGGACATGCACTCGCCCAGGTACGGGCAGAACTGCTTGATTCCTTGAATCCGAAGCTCATTGCCTCCTTCGATATTGATCAACTTATTAACTATCGTGAGCGTCGCCCCCAGATTTCCTTCCTGGGTGACCACTACGCCGCCTACCAGGCGCCCCGCCTTGAGCTCTACCGGCTGACGGATGGGCTAGAACGCGACTTCCTATTCCTTACCGGACCGGAACCGGATCTGGCGTGGGAACGTGTCAGCGCAGCTATCATCGCGCTGGTTGAAGCCTTTAACATTCGGTTGACGGTTTCCTTCGACGCCGTGCCGATGCCAGTGCCCCACACCCGCCCGCTGGGAGTCACCGCTCACGGCAACCGCGAGGAATTGATCACCGGCATCTCCACCTGGACGCCTACCGCAGAACTGCCAGCCAGCCTGACGAGTCTGCTGGAAATCCGGCTCAACGAGGCGGGCAAGGACGCCGTGGGCTATTCCATCCACGTGCCGCACTATCTCGCCGAGGCCGAATACCCGCAGGTTGCCGTCGGCATCCTCGAATATGTGGGTGCGGCCCTGGAACTAGGTCTGCCCACGGATCGGCTTCGCGAGGCTGGCCGCAACCTCGAATCACAGATCGCCGATCAGGTGGCCGCAACGCCCGAGGTAGCGCGCATGGTGGAAAACTTCGAGCAGCGCTTTGACCAGCATGTCCCGGAGACCGAACGCCGATCATTGTTGGTCACCGCGAATGCAGAGCTCCCCGATGGAGACGAACTTGCCATGGCCGCGGAGGCATTCCTCTCCGGTTTCCCCGAAGCAGATGGCACTGCCACCAAGGATTAGATAGTGATTAAGGCCAAACACCTCGATTCGACCAGATCATGGATTGTGTGGATAGCGAGCATCATCGCTTACCTCATCGCCGTGACTCAACGCACCAGTTTCGGGGTGGCTGGCCTAGAGGCCACCGACCGCTTTGCCGCTTCCGCCTCCATCTTGGCGACCTTCTCCGTGGTGCAGCTGATTGTTTACGCCGGGCTGCAGATTCCCGTGGGCATCCTGGTGGACAAGTGGGGTCCGCGTGCCATGATCACCGGCGGTGCCGCGCTGATGATCATCGGTCAGCTGCTGTTGGCCATGGCTGATTCCGTTGGCGCTGGTTTGGTGGGCAGGTTCTTCGTGGGCGCCGGCGATGCGATGACCTTCGTCTCGGTAATTCGACTGCTTCCCATCTGGTTCTCCGGCTATCGCATCCCGATGCTGACGCAGGCCACCGGCATGGTCGGGCAATTGGGTCAGCTGCTATCGCTCATCCCGTTTGTGGCCCTTTTGCACCTGTGGGGTTGGAGCCCCGCGTTCCTGTCCCTCGCGGCACTCTCAGTCTTGGCCTTTATGCTGTCCCTGATATTGATCAGCAATGGTCCGCGCGGAGCGGTCGAGACAACTCTTCCGAACCCTAAGGCCAGAGTGCTGCTCTCCACGGCGTGGCGTGAACCCGGCACCCGATTGGGCTTCTGGACGCACTTCACCACCCAGTTCACCACCAACGTCTTCCTGCTCACGTGGGGCTATCCGTTTTTGGTGTCAGGGCAGGGGGTCAGTCCGGCCACCGCGTCGGCATTACTTTCCATCTTCGTGATCGTAGCCATTTGCGCGGGACCTATCCTGGGCTCGGCCGTGGCCCGTTACCCCGAGCGACGCTCATCCATAGCCTTCATGGTGATTGGCGCGCTGACGCTGTGCTGGCTGATCGTGATCCTCTGGCCGGGGCGCGCCCCCTTGTGGATGCTGATTCTGCTGATCATTTCTGTAGCACTCGGTGGTCCGGCATCCATGATTGCCTTCGATTTTGCCCGCACCTTCAATCCACCGCACATCATCGGAACGGCAACGGGCGTGGTGAACGTCGGCGGGTTCCTGGCGGCGCTTGTCACGGTGTACGTGATCGGTTGGCTCTTGGACCTCCAGCAAAAGGCAGCCGGACCCGGTGCCGAGCTTTACACCCTCGATACCTTCCGTTGGGCCATGTCCTTCCAATTCGTCATGGTTCTCGGCGGGGTGATCGGCATGGTGGTGACCCGCAACAAGGCCCGCCGGCAAATGGCCTTGCAAGGGCAGTACACGCCGCGAACATCTGGGCGTTTTGGTCGGCGTAACCGGATCCAGTAGCCCTCGGCGCGCCGCCGAAGGTGATCTCAGAGCACTTTTCCGCACTGAATCTTCGCCGTAGAGATCCGTATGTGCCGGGGTATCCACAAGTTTCCGTTCGGCCCCCGCACGCCGGTCCACGATGGAGCACCATGGGTTTCATGACTACGACACCCTCAGCTTCGAATTTTTCTCTGGCCAGTCCCGAAGAAGTCTTGGCCTACATTCCCCACGCCCTAGGGTTCTATCCACGCAACGCGGTGGTCCTGTTGATCATGCAGGGATCGGGGCTGGCGGCAACGCTTCGCATAGATCTCCCAAACGCGGAAAACGGAGACGCCCAAGCTGCCCACTGGATCACTCAGCTGGTGAAGTTGGTCCACAAAGTTCCGGACGCTTCAGCGGTATTCCTGGCCATCTATACGGGTCAAAAGTCTGGGACAAGTCACGAGTCGCTTCCCAAAGCTGACCTCGTTCAGGCACTCGCACCGGCGCTGGTTCGCTCTAAGATTCAGGTCCGCGACGCTTGGTACGTGGGAGCCCATCATTGGCATAGCTATTTCTGTCTCAGTGAGGATTGCTGCCCGTCCGAAGGATACGACCTCCCCGATTTGGCCCTGACCGAGACGCATCTGCGCATGGTGGTGGCCGGTTCGGCGCCCACCGAAGAGATCTGGGACGGACGTGGCGCGCCCGAGTGGCCCAACAAGTCAGCCATCCGCTCTCTCATCGAGATTCTGGCGGGGGAACTGCCCGGGACAGCTTCACGCGAATCGATGATTCGTGGATGGGCCCAATTACTTGATTCCGATCCGCTCGTGGCCGAACGCCGGTTTCGTGGCGATGAAACGCTGTGCGCTTCGCTGCTGGTCTCGCTTAACGACCGGATGGTCCGCGATATCCTTCCCTACCTGGCTGGCCGTGGGGCAGCCCGTGCCTACGCCGCCTTCAAGGAGGTATCACGAGCCACCGACTTCGGAAAAGCGTCGGAAGATTTCTCCGGTTTCCTGCTGGGTACGGCCTCCTGCACCCCCGAATGGGATCGCATTGACCGGTTGTGGTTCCTCTGCAGGGACCTCTTGGGTGTTGCCGAGGGGTCGGAGGAAACCGCGCTGCTGTGCCTGATGGGCTGGATCAATTGGTCAAAGGGCAAGGGCAGCTCCGCCCTACGGCTGTTTGTGACAGCGCTTGAATTGGATCCGGACTATCGACTCGCACAGCTCATGGAAAAGTTGTTAGAAACGGGGGAGATGCCGACGTGGGTGGCTGATCCGGCACGTGCTTGGCGGATGCGACTCGAGGGACGACTCACCGCCTGAGCCGCAGGGCTGCCCCTGTATAGCAGAAGAATCTTTTGGCCCGCACGGCACAATGAATCGCCAACGGGTTGAAACGTGAGAGACTATTAACCAACAGACCCGGTTGGGTTCGTGTTCCATGGCTATCATGCCAGCTCCGTCGAGCTACCTCGATGGGAACAAATGGCGGGAAAAAGGCGTTCCACTTAGTGGACCCGGATTCCCGACTCGCCTCCAGTAGGCGGGACGCGGACTTGACAGGGTCATAGTGGTGTTACCGGTAGGTGGCATCGCGGACGAACCGTGAGAAAGGTATTTCGTGTCTTCTGAGACGACCACCAATGGCCAGGCAGCTACGGCTGCCGCCGATCCGCAGGATGCCCCCGCGGTTAAGGCAGCTACCAAGACTGCTGCCGCGAAGGCCGCCCCCGCGAAGAAGCCTGCTGCAAAGCGGGCTCCTGCCAAGTCCCGTGCCAAGGCCGACGCGGAAGTTGAAACCGAAGAGGTTGAGACCGAAGCGGATGACGCCGATGAGACTCCCAAGACCCCTGCTGTTGATGACAACTCCAAGGGCTTCATTCTCACCGCCGACGAAGACGACGCCCCGCAGCAGCAGGTCATGGTTGCAGGTGCAACCGCTGACCCTGTTAAGGATTACCTTAAGCAAATCGGTAAGGTCGCACTGCTGAATGCTGAGCAGGAAGTCGACCTGGCTCTGCGCATCGAGGCCGGACTCTTCGCCCACGAAAAGCTTGTTGCCGATGACGGCAACAAGATGGACAAGCGCTTGCGCTGGGACTACGAGCAGATCGTTCACGACGGCAAGATCGCCAAGAACCACCTGCTGGAAGCAAACCTCCGCCTCGTGGTGTCGCTCGCAAAGCGCTACACCGGTCGCGGAATGCTCTTCCTTGACCTGATCCAGGAAGGAAACCTGGGCCTGATCCGTGCCGTCGAGAAGTTTGACTACACCAAGGGCTTCAAGTTCTCCACCTACGCAACCTGGTGGATTCGCCAGGCCATCACCCGCGCCATGGCCGACCAAGCCCGCACCATCCGTATTCCGGTGCACATGGTTGAGGTCATCAACAAGCTTGCACGTGTACAGCGTCAGATGCTTCAGGACCTGGGTCGCGAACCCACCCCTGAGGAGCTGGCCAAGGAACTCGACATGACACCCGAGAAGGTTGTCGAGGTTCAGAAGTACGGTCGCGAGCCGATTTCCTTGCACACCCCGCTCGGTGAAGATGGCGACTCGGAATTCGGTGACCTCATCGAGGACTCCGAAGCCGTTGTCCCCGCCGATGCGGTCTCCTTCACCCTGTTGCAGGAACAGCTGCACTCGGTTCTGGATACGCTCTCCGAACGTGAAGCCGGCGTTGTCGCCATGCGCTTTGGCCTGACCGATGGTCAGCCCAAGACCTTGGACGAAATTGGCAAGGTCTACGGCGTGACGCGTGAACGCATCCGTCAGATCGAGTCAAAGACGATGTCCAAGCTTCGTCACCCGTCACGGTCACAGGTGCTGCGCGACTACCTCGACTAAATCGAAGTAAAAGCCACACCAAGGTGCCGGTGTTGTTCGTGCAGACGCGCGATCAACACCGGCACCTTGTGCTTAACACCAGAAAACGAGCCAGTGGAGCATCACTCGGGTCCTTTACAAATCCGTGGCAAGGCACCTTAACTGCAGCGGGACCCCGGCATGCTGCCAGGGTCCCGCAATAAAATCTATTCGGCTTGGAGCCGAACGATCAGCTTAATCCTCGTCGTCGTAAACTGGCTTCTCGTAGAGTCGCGAAGTTTCGTCTTGCCATTCGGTAGTCAGGGGGCGCAGTTTTTCTTCTACGGAACGAGCGTGGTGGCCGCAGAAGAAGAGCTCGCCGCCGGAGGTCCCCAATACTGCACGCACAAATGCTTGTGCACCGCACCGGTCGCAACGATCAAGAGCGTTCAGCTGCCGAGTTACTGTCGTCGTGGTCATGATGACCTCCTTCATTCGATGTGTAACTAATACAACCAGCTAAACCTCATTTTGTTTCTCGATTAATTGCTCTTTCGCTGACCGCGTAGCTCACAGAGGGGTGAGGTGGCGCTCAATGATCCCGGGCAAACGCGAAATGACGGGCCCAGAGACTATTGTTGTTAGCGACGTTCCGAAGTTTTTGAGGAGTTTTACAACCGTGGCCCAAAGCAATGACTACAACGCCCGACACCTGTCTGTTCTCGAGGGTCTCGAGGCAGTTCGCAAACGTCCGGGCATGTACATCGGCTCCACCGATTCACGTGGCCTCATGCACTGCCTCTGGGAAATCATTGACAACTCCGTTGATGAAGCGTTGGCCGGCCATGGCCAATCCATCAACGTGCTTTTGCACCCGGACGGATCGGTAGAGATCCACGATGATGGCCGCGGCATCCCCGTAGACATCGAACCAAAAACCGGGCTATCGGGCGTGGAAGTCGTTTTCACGAAGCTTCACGCGGGTGGCAAATTTGGTGGCGGCTCCTACACCGCTTCCGGTGGTCTGCATGGCGTCGGTGCTTCGGTGGTCAATGCGCTGTCCGCGCGCCTTGACGTCGAGGTTGACCGCGGAGGCAAGACGTATGGAATGCAGTTCCGCCGTGGGGAGCCGGGGCGCTTCACCGACAAGGGAAAGCCCAAGGCTGACGCCACCTTTGAAGCGTTCTCCTTGGAGTCGGTGCTCGACGTGGTGGGTAAGGCTAAGCGAGGCGTCACCGGAACACGTGTGCGCTACTGGGCTGACCGGCAGATTTTCACTCCCGATGCAAAATTCTCCTACACGGAACTGCAGGCGCGAGCTCGACAGACCTCCTTCCTTGTTCCAGGGCTAAAAATCACCCTTCGCGACGAGCGGGGATTGGCCGGAACACCTGGCGAAGATGGACCATACGAGGAAATCTTCCAGCATGATGGTGGTATTTCCGAGTTCGTGGATTACCTCGCCAACGACGGTGCCGTGACAGATATTTGGCGCTTCCAGGGATCGGGAACCTTCAAGGAATCGGTTCCGGTCATCGATGGTTCCGGACATAGCCGCATTACCGAGGTTGAACGCACCTGCGAGGTGGACGTTGCCCTGCGTTGGGGCATCGGATACGAAACAAATCTCCGTTCTTTCGTCAACATCATTTCCACGCCGAAGGGTGGAACTCACCAGACCGGGTTTGATCAGGCACTGCTGAAGACCTTCCGCAAGGTCATTGAAGCCAACGCCCGCAAGCTCAAGGCTGGCAACGACAAGATTGAGAAGGACGACGTTGCTGCCGGGTTGACCGCGGTACTTACGGTCCGGTTGGCGGAACCCCAATTCGAGGGTCAGACCAAGGAGATCCTTGGCACATCGGCCGTACGGCTCATCGTTTCCAAGGTGGTCGAGAAGGCACTGACCGAGAAGTTGAATTCTTCTGCCAAGGGGGAGAAAACGCAATCGGCCATGTTGCTGGAGAAGGTTGTTAGCGAAATGAAGTCGCGCATTTCCGCGCGAGTTCACAAGGAAACGCAGCGGCGTAAGAACGCTCTGGAAACCTCATCGCTGCCCACCAAACTGGCCGATTGCCGCAGCACCGATACGTTGAAAACCGAACTGTTCATCGTCGAGGGTGACAGCGCACTGGGTACGGCTCGCTTGGCTCGGTCCTCGGACTTCCAGGCGCTGCTGCCGATTCGCGGCAAGATCCTGAACGTGCAGAAGGCTTCGGTGGCAGATATGCTCTCCAACGCCGAGTGCGCCGCCCTGATTCAGGTTGTTGGCGCCGGATCCGGACGAAGCTTTGATATTACTCAGGCGCGCTACGGCAAGGTGGTGCTCATGACGGATGCAGACGTTGATGGAGCACATATTCGTACCTTGCTTCTGACGCTCTTCTTCCGTTACATGCGTCCCATGGTGGAGTCCGGGCGAGTTTATGCCGCAGTTCCACCGCTTCACCGGGTTGAGGTGATCAATCACGGAACCAAGGAAAACGAGATGGTGTACACCTACTCGGAGAACGAACTGCATCAGGTATTGGGCGCCCTGGAAAAGGCGGGTAAACGCTACAAGGAACCGATCCAGCGTTATAAGGGCTTGGGCGAAATGGACGCCGACCAGTTGGCGGAGACCACCATGGATCCACGGCATCGCACACTGCGCCGCGTAGGACTCGAGCATGCGGAGTCGGCGGAGCGGGTATTCGATCTGCTGATGGGTTCTGACGTTGCACCGCGCAAGGAATTCATCATTTCCGGTGCGGAACGTCTTGAACGAGACCGCATCGACGCGTAGTCCGAGAGTATGAAGTGATCGCTCAGATCCCCACCCCAGGGAATCTGAGCGATCACTTTCTAGTTAAAGCGGGGAAAGACCTCGCATATTTGCCGATAGTCCGCGGAGAATTTAGCCGAAAAGTCCGGGCGCCACGAGCATCGTGGTGGGCAACGCCAAGAGTAAGAGCGCCGCAGCGAGGATCAAATCACGCACCGAGGCAGTCAACGGGGACTTGGGGGTAAGCAGTCTGCGTAGACGTTGCGAGGTTAACTCCTCGGTGGGAGCTCCGCCGGTGCCAGCGTTGGAGATTGCCGCCGGGGCCTTTGCATCGGGTTCTCCCAAGGCGCCGGTGGCAACCGTGAGCAATGCCCGAAGTAGTTCGGCCGGTGAGACCTCGCGCAGGGCCGCATCGTCGGCCAGCATCTCCACGAGATCTTGGACGGCGGTCAGTGCCAGCTTTGACGTGGGGAGCCAGGGGAGTGCGTCGTGCCAGGAAGTAAAGGCCAGCAGCAGTAGATCGTGGCGTTGCTCCAGATGAGCCTTTTCATGGGCCAGAACTGCCTGGAGTTCTTCTTCGCTCAGGCGTTGGACAAGTCCTCGAGAAAGCACCGTGACGGAACCGGAAAAGCTCGGCAGGCAGTAAGCGATGGGAATTTCGTGGTCAAGTACGAGCGTTCCGGGGTTGAGCGTAGATTCCTGGGTGAGGAGGGAGAGAATATGGCGATGCCGAGATCGCTGCCGCGAGATCCGCCAGGCTGCCCTAATGAGGGTGAGTACCAAATGGAAGCCCAGCAGGGCTGCGGTGCTCAGGGCGAAAATGTGGATGGTTCCTGGGGAGGCAATGGACGGGTCGCCCAAAATGAGCTTGACCCCGCGCTCGAGGGCCGTCAAAAGTGTGTCGCCCAGAGAGTCCAGTCCCCAGAAAAGCATTGCTCCGATCATCGATAGTCCACCGGCCAGTGCGATCGATTGCCACATCACCATGGCGGCGAAGGGCGACCTGGCTGTCCATTGGGCACGCGAAAGCACAACAGGGATGGGCCATGCCAACAAGATGGCCAGCCCTGCCAAGAGATATGAAGTCAGCAGCACGTGGGGTGACCGTGCCGATTCTCGCTAGGCGCTACGTGGTGTTTCGAGAAGTACACGCAAAGACTGTGCTTCCTCGGCGGAAATTCCACCGATGAAGCGAGCCAACACGGCTTCGCGATCCAGCACGGTGCCTAGTGCTTCATTCATGAGGGATACGGTGTGCTCTTCGCGGCTCGTCACCGAGGTGTAACGGTGCGGGCGAATGTCACGTTCGCGGGCGACTAAGCCCTTCTTTTCCAGTCGTGCCAGCACCGTCAGGACGGTGGTCACGGCAAGTTCTTTGCCTTGTGCATCGCCGGGAGCGGCGAGTTGATCGCGAAGTTCATTGGCCGTGAGCGGGGATTGTGCATCCCAAAGTAGATCCATTACTGATCGTTCAAGGTCGCCAAGAGTGGCCAATCTTCATTCCTAACAAAGTATTCCAAGGCCCCTGCCTCGTAGGTAGGAACCGGCGGGCGTCGTGATATACATCGCCCGCTAGGTCCAGTTTACCGTGTTTCGGCGATATGTTCTACAGTGGGTAGAAACAAGTTCTACGGAACGTAGAACTTCAAGTTGCGGGCCGCACTGTACCCGCGAATTTCTGCATTGAAGGGCTTGGCATGGATGCTCTGGAAATTGCCAGATGGCAATTTGGAATCACCACCGTCTATCACTTCCTGATGGTTCCGCTGACGATTGGCCTGGGCCTAGTGGTCGCGGTACTTCAGACCGTCTGGCACCGCACCGGTCAGGAAGAATACCGCAGGATGACGAAGTTCTGGGGGAAACTCTTCCTCATCAACTTCATCATGGGCGTAGCCACCGGCATCGTTCAGGAATTCCAATTCGGTATGGCCTGGAGCGAATATAGCCGTTTTGTTGGAGACGTCTTCGGCGCCCCGCTGGCAATGGAAGCGCTACTCGCATTCTTCGTAGAATCAACATTCCTCGGATTGTGGATCTTCGGCTGGGACCGATTGCCCAAGCGCATCCACCTCGCCAGCATCTGGATCGCCTCGCTGGCCAGTATCTTCTCGGCCTACTTCATTCTTGTGGCCAATTCCTGGATGCAGCACCCCGTAGGAACAGAAATGGTGAACGGGCGCGCGGTCATGACCGACGCCTGGGCGGTCTTTACCAACAACACCGCACTGGTCACCTTCCCCCACACCATCTTCGGCGCCTTCGCCGTGGCAGGTGGATTCCTGCTCGGCATTTCCTGGTACCACCTCTACAAGCGGCGCCAAGGCGGAATCGATACCGTTGATGCGGCAGGCAACGTGGTCATTGGAGAGTCGGCCACCCTGGGTCGAAACCGCGACAAAGTCGACTACCAGGTCTGGATCAAGTCCCTTCGCATCGGCGCAACGGTCGCCATGGTCGCGTTTATGGGTGTTGCCCTATCCGGGCATGCCCAAGCACAGCTGATGATCGAGCAACAGCCCATGAAAATGGCTGCCGCGGAGGCCGCCTGCCACGACGGCACCGGCTTTTCCCTGCTCTCCGTCGGTGACCTGCGCAGTGGTGGGGCGACCACCTGCGACGACGTGGTCGGCGTCTTTGAAATCCCGGGGCTGCTCTCCTTCCTCGCCAACAACAACTTCACCACCGAAGTTAAGGGCGTCAACACACTGGTACCCGAATACCAGGCCAAATACGGGACCCACCTTCCGGATGACCCGATGTACGGGGACCGCGCCGGTAGCGAAATCAACTACCTGCCGGTCATGGAAGTCACCTATTGGGGTTTCCGTCTGATGATCACACTTGGTGGACTCTCCGCGGTTGCCGCAGCAGTGGCCCTATGGCTCACGCGTAAGGGGACCGTGCCGCACAGTAAATGGATCTCCCGTCTGGCACTGTTCGGTATGTTGGCACCCTTTGGTGCGAACTCCGCCGGTTGGATTTTCACCGAGATGGGCCGCCAACCCTTTGTGGTGGCACCGAATCCGAGCTTCGAGGGCATCGACCAGGTCTTCATGTATACGGCCGCGGCGGTTTCCCCGGGGGTGAGCGCGGGGGAGATGCTCTTCTCACTGATCAGCCTCACCTCGATCTATGCCTTCTTGCTGGTCGTTGAGGTCGTCCTGCTCACCCGCTACATTCGCGGTGGAATCGGCTCGGCCATGCCCGAGCTCCACGATCGCCCCGACGATGATCAGAAGGACACCGACGTGTTGTCCTTCGCCTACTGATCCTTCGAAATCGAAGAAAGGATACTTTCCGTGGAATTTCTACCCACCTTGTGGTTCATCCTCATCGCCGTACTCTGGGGCGGCTACCTCTTCCTCGAAGGCTTCGACTTGGGTGTAGGCATGCTCATGAAAACCTTCGCCAAAAATGAAAAGCAACGCCGGGTGCTGCTCAATACCGTCGGCCCCGTCTGGGACGGCAACGAAGTCTGGCTGATCACCGCCGGCGCGGCAACCTTCGCCGCGTTCCCATACTGGTATGCCTCGCTCTTCTCTGCCCTGTACATCCCGCTGACGCTCGTTCTGATAGCGCTAATCTTCCGTGCCGTGGCATTCGAATATCGGGGCAAGGCACAAACCTCCGCAACACGAAACGCCTGGGACTGGGCCATTGCGCTGGGCTCCTTCACCGCAGCCTTCGGCGTCGGGGCGATGCTGGCACTGAGCACCACGGGACTCCCGTTGAACGCCAACGGCGACCGGGTGGGTGGGCCCTTCGCATGGTTTACCGGGTACGCGGTCCTCGGCGGGCTCGGGGTGGTGGCCTTCTGCCTCCTCCAGGCCCTGGCCTTCTTGGGTTTGAAGACCGACGGCGAGATTCGACACCGGGCCGGCAAACTGCTGGGTCGCTGGCTCCCGGTAGGCCTCGCCCCGTTGGCTGCCTGGGCGATTGCCGTGGCCTTGCTCAACCACAGCGCCGCGGCCCTCGCCCCGTTGGCCGTGGCCGTGGCAGCGCTACTCTTCGCCTGGATCCACGCCCGCAAAAACCATGAGGGCCGCGCCTTTATTGCGATGGGCATCTTTCTACTGGCCGGGGTTGGCACGATCTTCCTCGCCGCCTATCCCAACGTCCTACCCTCCACCATCGATCCGGCCTACAACCTGACGGTGTTCAATGCCTCCTCATCGCCCTACACGCTGCGGCTTATGAGCGTCGTGGCGGCGATCGGACTGCCGCTGGTCCTGGCCTACCAGAGCTGGACCTACTGGGTATTCCGCAAGCGCATCATTGAGGCGCACATCCCCGATGCTCACGCCGTGACCCCCATCGTCTGACCCAGGCCAGGAGAAAACCGCACCGTGAAACCCATACTCCCCGCAGGCACAGGTTCCCGCATGGTTCTGGCCCTGCTCGGCGGCCTCGCCGCACTCAAGGCCGTAGGCCTGGTGCTCATCGCCGATGCCCTTGCCACAGCCATCAGCCAGCTCGCGGCCGGCGGGGAGCTGGATCTCCAGCGCCTGCTGGTGCTGGGCCTGATCGGCACCCTGCTGCGGGCCGGCGCGGTGTGGGGCACCGAATTGGCTGCGCACCGCGCGGGGCTCGGTGCCAAGGAACAACTGCGCTCCAAACTTCTGGCCACGGGCCTGCGCGGCAGGGTTTCCGGGACCGACCCGGGCCAGGGGGCACTGGCAGCGCTGGCCAGCCGTGGGTTGGACGGGCTGGATAACTACTACACCAAGTACCTTCCAGCATTGGTCGCTACCCTCGTGATCCCGATTGTCATCGGGGTACGGATCCTGCTGGCCGACTGGGTATCGGCGCTCATTGTGGTGCTCACGGTGCCGTTGATCCCGGTCTTCATGATCCTGATCGGACTGCACACCCAGGACCGCATTAAGGCGGCGGCCGCCGGGATGGATCGGATCTCGAACCACCTGCTGGAATTGGCGCAGGGATTGCCGGCCCTGATCGGTCTCCGCCGAGCCAAGGGAAAGGGCCGTGCCCTGGCCAAGGTCTCCGAGGACTACCGCGAATCCAGCATGAAAACGCTACGCACCGCCTTCCTCTCCGGACTGGCCCTGGAACTGATTGCCACGATCTCCGTCGCGGTGGTCGCGGTGTTTATCGGCGTGCGCCTGGTCTACGGGCATATGGGTCTGGAAGCAGGGCTGCTCGCGCTGATCCTCGCCCCGGAATGCTACCTGCCGCTGCGTGCCTTGGGTGCAGCATTCCATGCCTCCGAGGATGGAGTTGAGGCGCTGCAACGCACGGAGGGTTTCATCAATTCGGGCACTGTTGTGGCACCCTCCGCCACCGGTCCGGCACCGGCAGCTTCCCCCGCAGTCTTGGTTCTGGAAAATGTCTCGGTCCGGCACGCCGGACGTACCGAAGCGGTTCTCAAGGACCTGAACCTAGAACTGTCAGCCGGATCGGTGTTGGTGCTGGATGCCGCCAGCGGCAGCGGGAAAACCACCCTTTTGCAGGCCGTGCTCGGGCTGCTTGAATCGGGGGCGGAAGTCACCGGAAGCATCCAGCTGGATCCGGCGCGCACCGTGTTCATCTCCCAGCACCCGAGGTTCACCGAGGCCACCGTCGCAGCGGAAATCCGCCTGCATGCGGGCGCGGCACTGACCGAGGCCACCCTCCAGAAGGTGCTGAAGGATGCGAATATCACGCATTTGGCGGACCGAAACCTGATGGACTGCAGCCCGGGGGAGCTGCGCCGCATCGCCGTGGCTCGGGCCCTGGCAGCGGTGGCTGCCAATCCACGGATCAACCTGGTGCTGGCCGATGAACCGACGGCACACCTCGATGCGAACTCCGCCCAGCGTATCCGCGTGGCCATGACAGGACTGCGCCCACGGTGCGCGCTGCTGGTGGCCTCCCACGACCGCGACCTGGCCGCCATGCTGCGCCGAGAGGTCGGCGAGTCGCCTGCTGAGATCCTTTACCTCGCTGCCGCAGATGAGAACGGCACGCACCCTGATGCCGCCCACGCAGAGGCTGCGCCCGCACCACTTTCAGCCGCTCAGTCCCGTGCGGTGACGGATAAGCGGCGTGCTGCCCACTGGCGTTTGCTGGGTTCGATGCCCTGGTTCCGCCGCGGCATGTTGCCAGGACTACTGCTGGCCGCGGCCGCAGCGATCTTCGGCGCCGGGCTCACCGGGGTCTCCGGCTGGCTGATTGTCACCGCCAGCCATCAACCCCCGATGCTGCACCTGATGGTCGCCATTGTGGGGGTGCGCGCCTTCGGCATCGGACGCGCGGTGCTGCGTTACACGGAGCAATTGCGGGTGCATGACGCGGTGTTGGGCTTCGCTTCGAACCTGCGCCAGCGACTCTGGGACGCACTGGTCGCCCAACCCCACGGCTGGGGCCGACTCACCCGCTCCGGTGCCGCTCTGGGCCACCTGATCGCCGAGGTTGATGAGGTGCGCGACGCCGTGCCCCGGGTCGTGGTTCCGCCGGTGGCCGGGATCGCCACCTGGCTGGCCGTCACCATAGGGATCGGTTTCTGGACCCCCGCCGCCCTGCCACTGGCGCTCGGGCTGGGGCTCACCGCCTTCCTGCTGTTGCCACTGGCGGTACTTGCGGTGGAAAGGCACAGCACCGTGGAAACCAGCAAGCACCGCATGTGGCTGGGAGCCCGGGTGCCCACGCTGCTGCGTGCGGCCGGGGACCTGCGGGCCAACGCGGCGACCGAACGCGCCTTGGCGGAGTTTTCCGCCGCCGATGCCCGGGCCACGGGATCGCTGCGGGCCGCGGCCCGCGGTGCCGCACTGGCCCAGGGTGGGGCGGTGCTGCTCTCCTCGGCGGCGGCCGTGCTGGCCGTGGGGCTGGTGGGCAGCGGT
Organism: Paeniglutamicibacter sp. Y32M11; assembly: GCF_019285735.1. Lineage (GTDB taxonomy): Bacteria > Actinomycetota > Actinomycetes > Actinomycetales > Micrococcaceae > Paeniglutamicibacter. The sequence continues at coordinate 1,567,604 of NZ_CP079107.1, forward strand.
GGAGAGGCAGCGGCGGTTGCCGGCCTGCTGTTGTTGGCCCTGGGCGAGCCCATCGCGAACACGGCCGCCTCGGTGCAGCAGCTGCCACAACTAAACGACGTGCTCCGGCGCGTGTGGGGCAACCTCGCGGGGGAGACGCCCACGTCCCGCGACGATGATGCCCAAGCGCCTGCCGGTGTCCCGAATGCCCCGATGGGCATCCGCCTGCGCGATGCCAGTGCCGGTTGGGAACCGGGTGCGCCGGTCTTCGAGAATGCAAATGTGGAGGTAGCATCCGGAAGCTGGGTGGGACTGACCGGTCCCTCGGGTTCGGGGAAATCCACGATGCTGGCCACCTTCCTCGGGGCCCTGGCACCGTTGGCCGGCAGCCTACAAGTCAGGCACGGCCAGGACGATTGGGTCGATGCCACGGCGGCCGATGTCGCGGCGGTGACCTGGTGCCCGCAGGAGGCCCACCTCTTTGACTCCTCGGTCCGTTCCAACCTCGGCTTGGGTCGTGAACTCGATGACCAGCCCACCGACGGTGAGCTGCGAAGGGTGCTGGAACAGATCGGCCTGGCACGGTGGCTCACGACCCTGCCCGGTGGGCTGGATGAACGCATCGGCTCGGGCGGTCACCATCTCTCGGGCGGACAGCGCCAACGCCTGGCCGTGGCTCGCGCCCTTCTCGCCCGGTCCAAGGTGCTCCTGCTCGATGAACCGACCGCCCACCTGGGCGCCGACGAAGCCGTCGAATTGATGGCGGACCTGCGCGGGGCGCTGCGCGACTGCGCGGTAGTGGTCGTTACCCACGATGCCGCCGTCGCGGCCCTGGCAGATCACGTCGTGAACCTGAGCGAGCTGAAGACCCGGGTGCCGGCGGGAGTCTGATCCTCGACTCCGGGCGGACGTCGTCGGTGACCCGGGTGAAGCCCGCGGCACCTGCCCGTTCATGCGGCTATTTGCCGGCGGCGTCGCGGGCTTCGAGGGCGGTCACGATCGCAGACACATCGAAGGTCCTGGAGTTCAGTTCGATCACCACACCGTGAATGCTCCAAATCTTGAGGAAGGGCTGGATCCCTCGACGCAGGTAGACATAACGCTCGACGTCGTGATACCGGATTGTTCGGACATAGCGGAAGGCGGTACGGAGGACGACTTCATCTTCTCGAATGATGAGATACCAGTTGGCGTAGATGAACACCAGGAACGATCCGGCAAGGAATAAGACGAATCCGCAGATCTGCATCGGCAGGGCGTCGCCGGATTCCACGCCGCTCCACGAAGAGACGAGGATGAACAACAGCCCGATTAATAGCACCAACCAACCGATGATCGCAACGATTTTCGGCTGTCGGATCGCCTCCCTGATCTTCTTGTCCCTGTTCGGCCAGCGCTTTGACGACCATCCGATGAACGTGATCAGGGAAAAAACGAATACGCCGATCCCGATGTACCACCAGGTCGTTTCCGGCATGCCAAACCTCTTTCGTGGGGGAAACATCGTGCACTGCACGATGATACGCGGACGGTCGGGCGCGCAGAGAGCAAGCGCCACCTCCGTCCCCTGCGGCAGGAACGGGTGCGGCGCTTGCCGTGGCTGGTGCCCGTGTTTGCTGCTACCCGTCCAGTAACGAGTCCTGAATGACTACCCGGCGGGCAGGTTCAACCTCAACCACACCGGAATCGGCAAACGGTAGCGTATCGACCTCGGGACGAACCAGCGGCGCACGAGTTGTGGTGCTCGGTGCGGGCAGCTGCTCGGCCGCCGCCACCGCGGCCTCGGGGGCGGTGGCGGGTGCTGCCCCGATATCCGGGGAACCGCCCAAAAGGTCGATGCCCTGAGCCAACGGAACACCCGAACCATCACGCTTGGCATACTCGGTGGGCAGCGCCCGCACCACACCGGCGGCCGACGAGGCCCGCGCCGGACCGGCACCGGCAAAGGCGAGCTCCAGATGGTCCTCACCCTTGAGGAAGCGGTGCGCACGCACGCCTCCGGTGGCCCTACCCTTGGCAGGGTATTCCGCGAAATCCGTCACCTTGACCGAGTGTGAGGCGGTGCCCGGCAGGGTATTAGAACCCGTGGCGATCGAAACGAACACCGGTGCCTGAGCGGCCGCTTGAACCACACCGAAGAAGATGACCGAATCATCGGCACCCAACTTGATGCCCGCCATGCCACCGGCCGTGCGTCCCTGCGGGCGGACGGCCGAGGCGGCGAAACGCAAGAGTTGCGCCCCGCGCGTGGCGAAGACCAGATCCGCATCATCCCCGGCCACCGCGGCGCCCACCACTTGGTCCTTGTCCTTGAGCGTGATGGCTTCCCACTCATCGCGGTTCAGCGGGTAGTCCGGGCTCAGCCGCTTCACCACGCCATTGGCCGTTCCCAGGGCCACCACCGCATCCAGCGGGACGAGGGCAATCATCCTTTCGCCCTTGGCCAGTTGGGCGAATTCGTCTATTTTTACGCCGCCGGCCAGCAGCGGGAAGCCGTTGGACGGCGGTAGCAGTGGCAGGTCAACTACCTGCAGCCGCAGCATGCGTCCGCTGGAGGTAATCCCGCCAATTTCCGCCCGGGCGGTGGTGCACAGCGTTGAGGCGAGCACGTCGTGCTTGACCCTAGCGCCGGTGGCTTCCAAAACGTCGGTGGAGGAGGCGCGGGCCACCTGCCCGGAGGCTGAGAGCAGCACGCGGCACGGCTCGTCGGCGATTTCCAGACTCAGCGGCGCTGCCTTACCGGTGCCCACCGCGGCTGGCATGGAGGTGCCCTTCAGTGGGGCGCCGGATTCGGATTCCAGCAAGATGGTGCGGCGCGGGGTGGCGAATTGTTCGCTCATCGCCCGCAGCTCGCCGGAGACCACCTCGCGCAGCAGGGTATCGGAATCGAGGATGGCGCGCAGCTCCGCGATCGCCTCCTGCAGTTCCGCGGCTTCCTTTTCCAATTCCAACCGGGAGAACTTGGTCAGCTGGCGCAGTCGCAGCTCCAGGATGTGGTTGGCCTGCAACTCGGAGAGGTCGTAGATGGCCATGAGTCGTTCGCGAGCCTGGGCCGTCTCCTCGGAGGAACGGATGATGGCGATGACCTCGTCGATGTCCACGATGGCGATCAGCAGACCCTCCACCAGGTGCAATCGGTCAAGCTTCTTCGCTAGCCGGTGTTCGGTCCGTCGTCGCACCACCAGCAGGCGGTGATCCACATAGACGGTGAGCAGTTCCAGCAGTCCCATGGTGCGTGGCTGGCCCTCGACCAGGGCCACGTTGTTGATGCCGAAGGAATCTTCCATCGGGGTGAACTTAAACAGCTGGGCCAGCACTGCGTTGGGGTTAAAGCCATTTTTCAGCTCGATCACCAGTCGCAGGCCGTGGTTGCGGTCGGTCAAATCAACCACGTCGGCGATGCCGGTGAGCTTTTTGGCGTTAACCGCATCCTTGATCTTCTCGATGACCTTTTCCGGGCCGACCATGTAGGGCAGCTCGGTGACCACCAGACCGGCGCGGCGTGCGGTGATCTGTTCCAGCTCCACCTTGGCGCGGGTCTTGAAGGTGCCGCGTCCGGTGCGGTAGGCATCGCGGATGCCGTCGAGGCCAACAATCTTGCCGCCGGTGGGCATATCGGGGCCGGGGATGAACTTCATGATGGACGCCAGATCGGCGTCCGGGTCGGCAATCAGGTGCAATGCCGCGGCAATGACCTCGCCGAGGTTGTGTGGTGCCATGTTCGTGGCCATACCCACGGCGATGCCGGTGGTGCCGTTGACCAACAGGTTGGGGAACGCCGCCGGGAGCACCGAGGGCTGCATGAACTGATTGTCGTAGTTCGGAACGAAGTCAACAACGTCTTCGTCAAGGTTCGCGGTCATGGCCACGGCGGATGCACCAAGCCGCGCCTCGGTATAACGCGGGGCGGCCGGTCCATCATCCAGCGAGCCGAAGTTTCCGTGTCCATCGATCAGTGGCAGACGCAGCGCGAAGCCCTGACTCATGCGCACCATCGCATCATAAATGGCGGTGTCGCCGTGCGGGTGCAATTTGCCCATGACCTCGCCGACCACGCGCGCGCTTTTGACGTGGCCCTTCTCCGGGCGCAGACCCATCTCGCTCATCATGTACAAGATGCGGCGCTGCACCGGCTTCAGCCCGTCACGGGCATCGGGCAGGGCGCGGGAGTAAATCACCGAGTAGGCATACTCCAGGAAGGAGCCCTCCATTTCGGTGGTCACATCGATATCAACAATGTGCTCCACGAAATCCGCGGGTAGTGGTTCGGGCTTTTTGCGCGCCATATTGGGTGTAAATCCTCGATTTGATACTGATCTCGGTCCTTGGGCAAGAACCTTTTTCCGTAGTAGCGGCCGGTCCGGCGCGTCGATTCAAGTGCTCATGCGACGGCGACCGCTAGGCTAAGCCTATGGTGGATGGTCGTAAACCCGGTGAATATCCGTCCCATTGGGAAGCAGACGTTGTTCTGCGCAACGGTTCTACGGCACATCTACGTCCGATTCAACCCGGCGACGCCGACAATTTGCAAAAAATGCATCGAGGACAATCAGAGTCCTCGGTCTACATGCGCTATTTTACGTACAAATCCTCGCTGACGGCGAAAGAGCTCAAACGCTTCACCGAGGTGAACCATGTGGACCGGGTCGCCTTTGTGGTCACCCGCGGGGATGACATCATCGGGGTGGGTCGTTATGACCGGCTTGATGACCCCACCGACGCGGAGGTCGCCTTCAACATTTCCGATGCCTACCAGGGCATGGGTGTTGGCTCAATCCTGCTTGAACATCTGGCGGCAGCGGCCCGTGAAAATGACATAGAACGCTTCTCCGCGGAAGTCCTGCCGGAGAACCGAAAGATGCTCACGGTTTTTGCCGAGGCCGGATACGCGGTGAAACGTCACTTCGACGAGGGCGTGGTGATGCTCGAATTCTCCATCGACCCAACCGAGAAGTCCCGCGCCGTGATGGAATCGCGCGAACACCGCGCCGAAGCCAAATCGTTGGCCGGTATGCTCGCTCCGGCCTCCATCGCCGTCATTGGCGCCAGCCGCGAATGGGGAGCCATCGGTCACACCCTGCTGCACAACATTATTGAGGGTGGATTTACCGGGCCCGTCTACGGCGTTAACCCGCAGGCCTTCGAATTGGGCGGGAACCCCAGTTACGCCTCGGTGAGCGAAATCCCCGGACCCATCGATTTAGCGGTGATCGCCGTGCCACAGGATCAGATCCTGAGGATCATTAGTGAATGCGCGGCGGTGGGGGCCAAGGGACTGCTGATCGTCACCGGTGGTTTTGAGAAGGACGGCGAGGTAGGGCTAGCGCGTCAGCGCGAACTGGTGCGACTGGCCCGGGCCAATGGTATGCGCGTGGTGGGACCGGCCTCTCTGGGCCTGGTAAATACCGATCCCAGCATCGGGCTTAACGCCTCGGTGGCACCGGGGATGCCCAAGCGCGGCACCCTGGGGATCTTCAGCCAATCGGCGGCCATCGGTGTGCTGCTGTACGCGGCATCGGTTCGCCGCGAGGTGGGTCTGTCCTCGATCGTCTCGGCGGGCAATCGCGCGGATGTCTCGGGCAATGACGCCATGCAGTTCTGGGAGGATGACCCGGCCACCAGCGCCGTCGGGCTCTACCTCGAATCCTTCGGTAACCCCCGCAAATTTTCTCGTATCGCCAGAAGACTCTCGCACTCCAAACCCGTCATCGTGGCTAAATCCGATGTCATGGGACTGCGGCTGCCGCCGGGGCACGCGGTACGCACCACCCAGGCGCCAACGGCGGCAGTGGATGCGATGCTGCGTCAATCCGGGGTGATCCGGGTGCGCACCAATGAGGAACTCATGGAAATCGCCCAACTGGTCACCGCCCAGCCGCTTCCGCAAGGCAACGGACTGGCGATCGTCTCCAATTCGGCCGCCCTGGCCTCGGTACTGGCAGATGCTGCCGAGCAAAATCAGCTTGAGGTGGTGACCACCGAGACCGAGCTTGAACTCGCGGGCGGCCAGGTTCGGGCCATGGAACTCTTATCCACCACGCTCTCCGCGGCACTGTCCAGCGCCCTGGTGCACTGCGCCATCGTGTCCCTGATGCCCACGCCCGGACTGAGCACCGGAGTGCTGGCCACATGTCTTCGTGAGGTGGCCGCCGCAACAGGCAAAACCGTGGTGGCCGTCTTCCCCGGCATCATCGATCCAAGAGACCAAGCAGATGGCGTACTTGTTGCCGGTATGGATGAGACGGGGAAAGCCTTTGGACTGCCCTGTTACTCCAGCCCCGGGGTGGCGGTAAATGCGCTGGCCGCCGTGGTGCGGTATGCCACCTGGCGTTCGCGCGAGCAGGGCGAGGTCATTGAACCGGGCGGCATTAACCCGGCGGCAGCCGCCGATTTCATCGAAGCCGAGCTCAGCACCCTGCGCGGTGTGGAGCTGTTGCGCCTGTCCAAGGCCAAGGCCGCCGTCTTACTGGGCCACTACGGCATTAAAGTGCTTCAATCGGTGCGCTTTGATACCGCCGACGAGGCGGTGGCGGCCGCCACCCGGCTGGGATTCCCGGTTGCCCTCAAGGCCCGCGACGAACACCTGCGTCACCGCCTCGATTTAGGTGGGGTGCGGCTGAACATCACCGACGAAGCCTCGCTGCGCTCCAACATCACCCATATGCGCGAGGTCCTGGCCCCCTATGCCGCCGGCGATCTTGAGGTGCAGTCCATGGCAGCAGCCGGACAGGGCTGCGTGATCAGGGCAGTGGAGGATCCGCTGCTGGGTCCCGTGGTGTCCTTCGGGCTGGCCGGGGACGCGGTGAACCTGCTCGATGACTGGGCTCACGGGGTGCCGCCGCTGACCAACACCGACGTCGCCGATCTGGTGGCCGCCCCGCGTGCGGCGGCTAGATTGCGTGGTTATCAGGGACTGCCCGGGGTGGATCTTCAGGCGCTGGAAGACCTGCTCAATCGGGTAGCAACGCTGAAGGATAATCATCCGGAACTGTCGCTACTGGAAATCAACCCGGTCATGGCCACGGCCTCGGGTACCACGGTGCTCTCGGCCGAACTTTGGCTGGGCAATCCGGAGCAACGTACCGATTCGGCTAGACGGGCAATGCGCCACTGAGTCAGGTGCCCTTGGGTAGACTAGGAGGCATGACCCCCCTATCTTCGGCCCCGGGCCGCGACCTCCAAGCCGACCTTAACCGTGCCGGGTTCTATCCAAAAATGGTGACAGACATCCTTGTTGAGGCGCTTGATGGCAGGGAGCCGACCGAGCACCTGGTCCACCTGGAAACCCACTTTGACCAGCACGAGGTCCACCGGCACATCACGGTGCTGGTCCTGACCGAGGACATCCTGGTGGTGGCCCACGTTGATGATCAGCAGCTGGATGAAAAGGGCAAAGAAGTCATGGCCCAGATCTCCACCGAACTGGTCCAGCTCTCCAAGGTCACCACGGTCGCCACCAGCTACGTGTACCACCAGCCGCAGAACTACCGCACCGGCGATGCCGTGAAGGAACTGACGGTCGGCATCGCGTGGGCTGGGGCACAACGCATCGACCTGGCTCCGGCTGGCTGCGCGGATCCGGGTTGCGACGCCGACCACGGCTACACCGGTACCTCCCAGCAGGAGGACCTGGTGCTGCGCGTCAGCGCGGAGGCAGATGGGGTTGCAGCGGTCACCGCAGCACGCAACTTTGCCAAGGCCATCCGCCGCGCCTCGGCACCGCGCAGCACCGAAACTCGGCCCGCCGCGCTTCCGGCACCCGCAGCGGAGGTCCGCGGACGCGTCGGATCCCGCTTCGGCCGCAACACCCACCAAGGCTAAGGCCGCAGGAGAGTACAGCTTCGTGGCTACAATCACCCGCAAGACCCCCTCGGCTCCACTGCCGGCGGCCCCGGCCTACGGCACCAAGACCATCGCGGAGCTGTTACCCAGCGCGGCGGCGGCACTGGGAGTGCCGGGATTTGACAACATCCTCGGGCTGCCGGTGGCCAATCGCATCTGCGTAGTCATGGTTGATGGGCTGGGCAAGGCACTTCTTAAGGCCCGCGGCGGACACGCCCCGTTCCTGCGCAAATTGATGGAAAATGCGGCAACACTACAGTCGCCCTTCCCCTCCACCACCGCCGCGTCGCTTGCCTCATTGGGCACCGGGCTGGCTCCCGGGCTACACGGGGTCGTGGGCTATGACGTGGTGGATCCGGAAAAGCGCCGTGTGGTCAACCAGCTCGGGGGCTGGCCCAAGGACCTCAACGCCCACACCTGGCAACCGAACCAGACGGTATTTGAACGGGTGGCCGCGGCCGGCGTACATACGGCCACGGTGTCACTGAATAAGTTCAAGGACTCCGCGCTGACCCAGGCGGCACTGCGCGGAACGCAATTCACCGCGGCAGAATCTCCCCATGCCAGGGTGCGAACGACCTGCGAGGTGCTGGCAGCCAATCCACGATCGCTGGTCTACGCGTACTGGAATGAGCTCGATCGGGCCGGGCATCGATTCGGGAAGGACTCCTCGCAGTGGGGCAATGCGCTCGAAGATCTAGACCTGATGATGCGCACGCTCGCCGCGCGAGTTCCTGCCGGAACGCTGCTGCTGCTCACCGCCGACCACGGGATGGTTGACGTGGAGGAGAACTGGCGGATCGATTACTCGCAATTCCCGGAACTGGTGGCCGGGGTCGAGCTGACGGCGGGGGAGCCGCGCGGGGTGCAATTGCACTTCCATGCGCAGACCTCGGCTCAAAAGCGTGAGGGTGTTGCCGAGGCCTGGCGAGAGCGCTTTGGGTCCAAGGCCTGGGTGCTGAGTCGGGAGGAAGCGATTACTCACGGTCTTTTTGGTGAGGTGGCAACCGCGGTGCGCGAACGCATCGGTGATCTGCTCATCCTTGCCGCCGAGGACATCGCGTTCCTCGATGGGCGCCGGGTTAATCCTGCGGCCTTCACGATGGTGGGGCAACATGGCTCGATGACGCGGGCCGAATGCGAAATTCCCCTCTTGACCCTGGCCCGTCCAATCACCAAGAAAAAGTCCTAGCCCGCTGAAGGTTACAACGATGGCCCGGTGAGTGCGGAAAATTTCCGCCGCCCACCGGGCCATCGTTGTATCGTGCCGCTACAGCGTCACGATGGATGCTTAGTCGTTATTGTTATTGCGTCGGCCAAAGACGATGTCGTCCCAGCTGGGTACCGAGGAACGCTTAACCTTTTTCTTGCCGCCGGCCTCGTCCTCACCGTTATCCTCGGATTCTTGATCCTCGGCCGTCGGCTTGCTTGGGGTGGGGACCAGGGAGATCGAGGTGGTGCGGGAGCTGACGCCGTCATAGAGCCGCGGCAGACCATCATCGCTCGGCTCGGGGCCCGCCAACCGGGGATCGTCATCCGGGTGTGGGTTACGTGAGAGCATCGCCGCCAGGGCGTCGTCACCCTCTTCATCCAAGCCCAAGCGCTGCCCGCGACGGGCGCTGAGGACATCTAAAAGCTGTTCGGATTCCGCGACGGTTGCCTCGGAATCGGCGTCTTCTCCGGCGGCCTCAACATCAAAGGGGGCATCTGCCACGGCCGTGAGACGGCGGGCACCGACGGGGGCGTCAAGAGGTTCGAGTTCGCTGAGCACCTGGGCCCAGCGGTTAGCGTTCTGCAGCGACTTGCGGCTGGGGTGGAAGGTCCATTTGGCAATGGTCTCCTCGTTACCCTGATCCAAGCGAATGCTGTCATCAACACTCGGGAGCTCAAAGCGAACCACCACATCCCAGGTGCCGTCGGCGGTACGCCAGGCATCCCAGTTCAGTGACTCGCTAGTGATCCCCAGCGAGTGGACACGGTACGCGACCATTTCGCCCAAATTTGCCGGTTCTTCACCGAAGATGCTGCGGTAGCCCTCGTGCGTCTGCGGGGCGGAAACCTCCACATTGCGGGCTTGGGAGGCGATGTACTCGCGCTCGGCCAACACCGGTCCCTCGTAGCGCATGATGCGATCGAGGTCCATGCCTGATTCCGCGGCAACTTCTTCTGCCGTGGCGCCGGAACGGATCCGAGATTGAATATCACGGGGGGAGAGCGGGGATGCCGCGGCTACCGAGCGGTCGGCCCGGGCAGCTCGAGACAGGGCACTGCGCAGCGCTTCGTCGATGGGCAACACAAAACTGTTGCCGTCCTCGCTGCTTACGTGCAGGCTCTCACCGTTCTCGTGGATTCCCACTAGTCGGAGTTGACGCATGACTATCCTCCACAAACCGTCGTGTTGTGACTAAAACTCTGCCACCTGCTGGGGCAAATACCTAAGAAGCGCCTTGGTGTGGCGCGGACCGGCTTGATGATTATTCCCACCAAGGTGGAAGAATCGGCGAAAAGTCCCTTGGAATTTCCTTGTCTTGGGCCCGGAGATGCGATGATGAACAGTCGGAGATGACCGGGCACAAAATTCAGTGTTTCTGCGTTGAAGCATAAGCGCAAACAAACGCGCCGGTTTCACGCCCCTAGGATGCGATGGCATCACAGGGGGCCGACCCGAGACGAACTACAGCTTGAATCAGCGGAGTGTGAAGCAGCAAAAATGGCCACCGATTACGATGCACCTCGCAGGCATGCCAACGAGGACGAGACGCCCGAGGTTCTTCCGGAGCTCAAGGCGCAACGCAATACCAACACCAATGCGTCAAATCTCATTGATGAGGACGAGGCCGCACTGGCCGACAGCTATGAGCTGCCCGGTGCGGATCTCTCCGGCGAGGAGATTCAGGTCTTCGCGATGCCTGCCCAGGCCGACGAATTTACCTGTTCCTCATGTTTCCTAGTGCGGCACCGCTCGCAGATTGCCGCAGAACGCGGCGGTCTGCTCTTCTGCGCCGACTGCGAAGGCTAAAGGCCCCACGCCTAGGCAGTGAACACAAAAGGCGCCCGTCTCCACGCTGCCACTGACAAAAAGTGGTGGTGGGAGGCGGGCGCCTTTGTTGAATCGTGGGGGATCGGTGACGCTAAGCCGACTCGGTGCCGGTAGCGTCACCATCGCCCGCGGTAGGAGCCGTATCCGTGGTGTCGTCGCCCGCATCCGTGGCATTGCGGTATTCCACCATCAGGCCACCGAGTGCCGAGGTCAGCTCTTCGGGGCGTCGGGTTGAGGTGAGCCAATACGGGGTGGAATCGCGCTCGTCGGTGATTTCGATGCGCACCACCGGATCAATCCAGCCGCGGATGCACATGAAGGCGATACCGTTCAGGCCGGGGCCACGCTGGTGGTAGGCGTCGGCACCGCGATAGCCGGTAACATCGCCGATGAATTTCCGCTCGATGGTGGCGCGGCCAACGCGCACACTCTCGTCGGTGACCTCAATGGTGGGTGTGCTGTTCAGCAGTGCAAAGGCGATCAGGGCCAGGGCCACCAATCCGGCGATCACTCCCCACTTCAGGCCGATGGGCAGGAATGCTACGGCGGCGGTGATGCCCAGACCCAGCGATGCCAGCCAGACCCACCACGAAGGCCACAGCTTTTCGCGGAAATGGACGGTTGCGGGAATTGCGGGGGAAATGTTCTCGGCCATACCTCCCAGCATAGGCGCTGGGGCGGGCCAACCCTGCCATGGATCAACGACGGAGGGACTAGAGTTAAGTGCGTACGCGAGCGGCCATAACCTGGCCCGCACACGCCCCCGAACCCCCTGGAGTGGAAAATACATGTCCGAGTCGCGAGTCGATATTGCCCTGAAAATGCTCGATCCGGAATTACCGGTTCCGAGTTATGCGCACGAGGGTGATGCGGGAGCCGATCTGTGTGCCCGCGAGGATGTGACCCTGGCCCCCGGACAACGCGTCTTGGTTCCCACCGGTGTGTCTCTGGCCCTTCCGCTGGGTTATGTGGGTCTTGTCCACCCGCGCTCGGGTCTGGCCACAAAGCACGGATTGACCGTGGTCAATGCGCCCGGAACCATCGATGCCGGGTACCGTGGTGAGGTGAAGGTCACGTTGTTAAACACGGATACAGACACCCCGATCGTGCTCAAGCGCGGGGACCGCATTGCCCAGCTGGTCATCCAGAGGGTCGAGCGAGCCCACTTCATCGAAGTCAACGACCTCGATGACTCAGCACGTGGTGCCGGCGGATTCGGTTCCACCGGTGGCTTTGAAGCAGCAAATACCGGCCGCTAACATCAGGCCCCACGAAATCTCACGGTCGAAATAGCAAGAGAGCAACTTCCATGATTTTCAAGCGCAGCAAGAAGGCAGCCGACGTAGCGCAGCCCGAACAGACCATTGCCGAGCTCAACGCAGCCGCGGCAGATTCCACGGAAACGCCCGCGCCAGCGGTCAGCGAACCGGAGCAATCGCCCGAGGGTACTCAAAGCCCGGCACCGGCCAAGACAGCGGTGGTGCGGGATACCAGCGAGGGTCCGTTTGATGGGGACGACTTTGAGGACAGCGAGGGCTACCTGGATTTGGGTGCCTTGCTCATCAAGCCGGTTCCCGGGCTCCAGCTTCGCCTCGAGGTGGAGGAGTCGACGCAGCGCGTGATCGCCGTGGCCATGGAAATTGGTGGCTCACGCATGCAGCTGCAGGTCTTCGCTGCCCCCAAATCCGATGAGCTCTGGCCGGGGATCTCCGCGCAGATCGCCAGCGGCATTGCCGATCAGGGTGGGGAAACGGAAACTGTCGAGGGACGCTTCGGCAAAGAATTGCTGGCCCGCGTACCGCAGCAGGCTCCGGACGGGACCCACGGCCACGTGGTACTGCGCTTCCTGGGCATCGATGGTCCGCGCTGGTTCCTGCGTGCCGTCATCGGTGGCACCGCGCTGACGGACATGGCCGAATCCAAAACCATGGAGGACGCGCTGGCGCAGGTCGTGGTGGTGCGTGGCTCCACCCCGATGCCGCCGACCGAGCTGCTTCCCCTTTCGGTACCCGCAGGTGCCTCCGCTTCTCCACATACGCATCCGGTCGCCGCGGAGGAACCGGAAATCACGGTTCCCGACACCAAACGACCCGAACGTGGTCCGGAAGCCACTCAAATCGGCTGATTCGTGCCCAAAGACAAGGTAGCGAAGGCCAAAACGCTCAAGACAAGGCCGCCGGTACCGGCAGCTGTGACCGCGACGCCCACGGCCGTGACACGGCTTGATACGCTGGCCGAATTGCCCGTTCGTGGACGGGTGATTCACAGCGGCTACGTGGAATCCATGACGATTCAGCCGCAACAACAGGCACCGAGTTTTTCGGTGACCATTGTTGACCGCCCGGCGCCCCCCGGCGGCCGCCGCAGCGCGGTGGTGCACCTGCGGTTGATCTTTGTGGGTCAGCGCCGGGTCCCGGGGCTGGTGGCGGGTTCTCGGCTCAGCTATGAGGGCATGGTTGCTCCGCTGGATTCGGTGCCCACCATCTTTAACCCGCGATATGAGATCTTGCCCGCGCACGAGAAGCACTAGCCCGCCTCGTAGCCCCATTTCCCTGACCCCACAAGGAATTCACCTTCATGAGCAGCAATACCGAGAACATCCCGGAACCCGGGGAAAACGGTCCCGACGCCGAAGAAGTGGCCCGACGCATTGGTGCCAACGCCGGCATTGAACGGCGTGAGGACGGACAGATCGACGTGCTCAAGACCATTGGTGGGGTGCGTGGGCTGGCCGAGTCACTGCTGCCAGGCATGGTTTTCCTCATCATTTTCACCATTGGGCAACAGCTGAACACCGCACTGATCGCATCGGTGGCCGTGGCGCTGATCTTCACCATTATTCGTCTGGTACGCCGCGGAAACTTGACGCAGGCGCTCTCGGGACTCGCCGGCGTGGCCATCTGTGCGATCTTCTCGCGGGCCACCGGTGAAGCCAAGGACTATTACGTCCCCGGTTTCTACACGAATCTGGCCTATGGCGCGGCACTGATCATTTCGGTCCTGGTGAAGTGGCCGGTGATGGGCGTGATTTTCGGATTTATCCGCTCGGAGAACACCTCATGGCGTGCGCAGAAATTGCGCGCACGCCAATACGCCTGGGCAACCTGGATTGTGGTTGCGGTCTTTGCCGCGCGTCTTGCGGTTCAGGTGCCGCTCTACTTTGCCGATAATGTTCCGGCACTGGGAGCCGCACGGCTGGCCATGGGTGTACCGCTCTACGCCGCCGGTTTATGGGTGGCCTGGATGATTTCGCGTCCGACCACCCAGCTAGCTGACTAAGACTCCTCGGGGGAGTTGCGCAGCACCGTGCGCAACTCATCCTCGGCCAGGATCGTGGTGACGAAGAAGAGTTCGTCTCCGCCTTCGATCACGTCATCCGGACTCGGGGCCAGCGGAATGTCATCGCGCAGGATCGCCACCACCGTGGCATCACTGGGCCACGGCACCGAACCGATGGTGCGTCCAATCATCGGTGAATCGTGGGGAACGGTGAATTCCACCATCGACACGACCCCTGACTGCAGGGTCATCAGCCGCACCAGATCCCCGATTTCCACGGCTTCCTCCACCAACGCCGTCATCAGCCGGGGGGTGCTCACGGCAACATCCACGCCCCAGGCGTCGTCAAACATCCAGTCGTTTTTTGGATTGTTAACGCGTCCCACGGTGCGTCCGACACCAAATTCGCTCTTGGCCAGCAGGGAAACTACCAGGTTGACCTTGTCGTCGCCGGTGGCGGATACCACCACGTCGACCTCGTCGAGCTTGGCTTCCTTGAGCACCGAAAGCTCGCAGGCATCGCCAAAGAGCCAACGAGCTCCTTGGACCCCTGCGCGCGAGACGACCTCGGGCTTTTCATCAATCAAAAGCACCTCGTGCCCGTGGGATATTAGTTCCTTGGCAATGGAGGAACCCACTGATCCTGCGCCGGCAATCATGACCTTCATTACGAGTTCTGCTCCGTGCTTGTGATGGGTGCCTTGGAGAGGACCTTTTCAATGTCCTTGCCGGCGTTGATGGGCATCATGGCGTGGACGATATCGCCTTGTTGCAGCCGCATCCCGGGCACCGGCAAAACACCCTCGCCGAAACGCGAGAGGTAGGCGATGCGGATGGGGGCAACTGCCTCAAGATCCTCCAGGGCGTATCCTGCCCAGTCGTCGTGGACATTGATCTCACCTAGAATCAGTCGGCCGGAGGCCTCCCGGAAATCGCCGCTGAGCGAATGTTCCGGAAGGATGCGGCGCAGGACCTGATCCGAACTCCAGCGCACGGCCGCCACGGTGGGGATGCCCAGACGCTGGTAGATTTCCGCACGTCCCGGGTCATAGATTCGGGCCACCACATGCGGAACGTGGTACGTCTCGCGGGCCACCCGAGTGGCAAGAATATTGGAGTTATCGCCACTGGAAACCGCGGCGAAGGCGTAGGCCTCGGAGATCTTGGCCCGTTCCAGGGTGTCGCGGTCAAAGCCGACGCCGGAGACCTTGAGCCCGGTAAAGCCGCGGCGCAGTCGTCTAAAGGCCCGATCGTCCTGATCAATGATCGCTACCGAGTGTCCGGCATCGTCTAATGTGTGGGCGAGGGTCACCCCGACGCGGCCGCAACCCATGATGACGAAGTGCGCCATGATCCATCCTTTAATCCCACACAAGGTGTCGCAGCGGTGGTGCGCGGCACTCTTCGGCCACCAGTGTTTCACGTTTTGTGGCCCCGATGCGGGATTGTTCACGTCCGTGCGAACGGTGTGGTGTATGACAGGGGGAGCAAAGGCGACTAGCTTTGGATCGTGCTTTCATTCCTAGACGCGCTGAAACGAATTCTGGTGGGTCGCCCCTTCAGAACCGAACGGCTGAAACAGGCTCCGCTGCGTAAGCGCCTTGCGCTGCCCATTTTCTCCGCCTCCGCGCTCTCTTCCATCGCCTACGCCCCCGACGAGGTGATGCTGACCCTGGCGCTGGCCGGTTCCGCTGCCATGTCCTTCTCACCCTCGGTGGGCCTGGCCATCATGGTCGTCCTGCTGGTGATCATTGCCTCCTACCGGCAATCGGTGAAGGCCTACCCCTCCGGTGGTGGCGACTATCAGATCGCCTCGGTGAACCTGGGCCCGCGGGCCGGTACCACCGTTGCCGCCGCGTTGCTGGTGGACTTTGTGTTGACGGTGGCCGTATCAATTTCCTCGGCATCGCACTACGTCATCGCCGCTTTCCCCGCGCTGGCAGGTCACCAGGCGTGGGTTGCCACCGCCGGAGTGGTGATCCTCACCGTGCTGAACTTACGTGGCAGCGGCCGCTCCAAGCTGGGTGCTGCGGCACCGGTCTATCTGTTCATTGGCGTGGTGCTGGTGATGCTGGCCCTTGGTGGGCTCTATGCGGCCACCGGTTCGCTGGGCACCTCGCCCAGTGCCGGATTCGCCGTGGTGCCGGATCCGGATTACCCACATGGCCTGACCGGGCTGGCCGGGGTATTGCTGGTACTGCGCGCGTTCTCCACCGGATCTGCCGCGCTGACCGGTGTTGAGGTCCCGATTTCAAACGTCCACATCCTCGCCGCCCCCAAGGCCCGCAACGCTGCCAAGGTCTTGGCGCTACTGGGCCTCTTTGCCGCCATCCTGACTCTGGGCACCATGTACCTGGCCCGTGCGGTCAAGGTGAACGTGGTGGAAGACCCCGCGCAGGACCTGTTGCTGAACGGCGGACCGATCCCCGCCGACTACATCCAAAACCCGGTCCTGGGGCAGCTGGCCGAGGCGATTTTTGGTGGCGCGTCGTTGGGCTTCTACCTGGTGCTGGCGTTGACCGTTGCGGTGCTGCTGATGGCCGCGCACACCTCGTTTAATTCCTTCCCCAACCTGGCCTCGCATCTGGCCACCGATGGCTACCTGCCGCGCCAATTGCGCACGCGTGGGGACCGCCTCGGATTCTCCAATGGCATCCTCTCGCTGTCCATCGCCGCGATCGTGCTGATCTGGCTCTTTAACGCAGATGTTCCCACCCTGATTCAGCTGTACGTGGTGGGTGTTTTTGTCTCCTTTACGCTGAGCCAATTGGGCATGATCAAGCACTGGGGCAGGGAATTGGCCCAGACCCCGGACAAGCGAGTTCGCGCGCGCATTCACCGCTCCCGGATGTTGAATATCGCCGGTTTCCTCATGACGGCAGCGGTTCTGGTGATTGTGCTGGGAACCCGATTGATCCACGGAGCCTGGCTCGCGGTGTTGGGCATCGCGGTGCTCTTCATCCTGATGGACGCGCTGCACCGCCACTACGTCGATGTAGATGAGGAACTGGCCATCGACGAACGCGACTCCGCCACTGCCCTCCCGGCCCGGGTCCATGCCCTGGTCTTGGTTTCCAGTGTGCGTAAGCCGGTGCTGCGCGCGCTGTCCTTCGCCCGCGCATCGCGTCCCTCAAAGATCGATGCGATAGTGGTGGATGCGGACTCCGAACAGACCGAGGCCACACTGGCCAAATGGGCGGAACTGGGAATTCCGGTGCCGATCACTGTGCTCGCTTCCCCGTACCGGGAGATTTCCGCGCCGCTGATTGAGCACATTCGCTCCATCAAACGTGACTCACCCCGCGACCTGGTGGTTGTCTACATTCCCGAGTATGTGGTGGGCCGCTGGTGGGAACAGCTGGTCCACAACCAAACCGCCATGCGCATCAAAAACCGCCTGCATTACGAGCCCGGGGTCGTGGTGGCCTCCGTGCCATGGCGACTTGCCTCATCGGATTCCTCGATGAGCTTGGGCCCCCTGAACTCCACTCCGATTTCCAATCCGAAAGACAAGCCATGAGCACGCAAGAAAATATCCTGAAGGTGCGCCTCGAAGCGCCAGCCCACGGCGGACACACCGTCGCCCGCCACGAGGGCCGGGTGATCTTCGTCCGTCACGGAATTCCCGGCGAGCTGGTATCCATTGCCGTGCAGGATGATGGTGAAAAGGCCCGCTTTTGGCGTGGCGACGTTGTTGAGGTCCATGAGGCATCCGAGCACCGGGTGACACATTTCTGGACGCAGGCAGATTCCCTGCTGGCAGCCGCCCGCGGTGTACTCCCGGTGGGTGGAGCCGAATTTGGGCACATCAGCCTCGAGGCTCAGCGCGAGATCAAGGGCCAGATCTTCCTGGAACAGATGGCGCGACTGGGGAAGATTGACGCGACCAAGCACGGCTTCACCGGTGTTGTGGCACCGGAGGGTGAATCCGCCGACGCCCTGGGCTGGCGCACCCGAACCGCATTTGTGGTCGACGAGAAGGGCCGCCTGGCCATGAGCGCCTTCCGCTCCAATGACCTGGTGCCGATCAAGGAGATGCCGCTGGCGCACCCGAAGATCAACGAGCTGAAGCTGTGGGACCTACCGTTGGCTGGGATCAGCCGCATCGAGGTGGCAGTGGGATCCGGTGACGACGCCGGGGTGCTGGTGCTGTTCATCGAGGACGGTACCGTGGCCGGAGCCGCGGGTCGCGCCGCCAAGCGCCTTCCCGAGGGCACCAGTGCCGCGGCGCTGACTCAGGTCGGAGGATCGGCCTCCGATGGACGTGGTGCGCTGCAGCGATTGCGCGGTCGGACCTGGCTCTCGGAATCCGTGGCCGGGCATGATTACCGCGTCACCGGTGAGGGCTTTTGGCAGATCCACCGCCTGGCCCCCGCCACACTCATCGAGCGCGTGATGAGCCAGCTGGCTCCGAGTTATGGCACACGCATCGCCGACCTGTACGCCGGTGCAGGTCTCTTTAGCGCCCCGTTGGCCAAGGCCGTGGGCGATGACGGCATGCTGCTCTCCATCGAGGGGGCACCGGGCACCAGCAAGGATGCGCTGAAGAACTTGCGCGAATTCCCGCAGGCCATCATCTCGCAGGGGCGTGTTGAAAAGACGCTGTCCCGTGAATTGAATACGCGCAAGGCCAAGCTGGATTCGATCGTGCTTGATCCGCCGCGCACCGGCGCCGGTAAGGCAGCGGTCTCGGCGATGGTTCGTTCGGGTGCCAAGAAGATCTCCTACGTTTCCTGCGATCCTGCATCATTTGCCCGTGACACGGCAGATCTGATGTCCGCTGGATTCCGTCTGGAAGCGGTTGATGTCATCGACCTGTATCCGCACACACACCACATGGAAACCGTGGGACTGTTTGTTCGCCACTAAGCGATGATGTGACTCCTTTCAGCCAGAAAATGTCGGGTTGGCGGGGTTTTGCGGGCGGCGGGGGATAGACTGTCTATAGCTCTGCCGCAGTAAAACACAGGTGAACTCAGTTAGGATCGCCTAACTGGATTTCCGTGTGGGCGTGCAACGAAGATGTAATTCCGGCGAGAGGAGTCCCCGTGAGCAATGTGGACAGTTTTGGTGCCAAGGGCGTATTGGACGTCAAGGGCAACGAATATGAAATTTACCGGCTGAACGCCGTCGAAGGCGCGCAAAGCCTTCCGTACAGCCTCAAGGTTCTTTTGGAGAACCTGCTTCGCACCGAAGATGGCGCGAACATCACCGCAGAACACGTCAAGGCCATTGGTCAGTGGGATGCAAACGCAGAACCAAACACCGAAATCCAGTTCACCCCTGCACGCGTTTTGATGCAGGACTTCACCGGTGTTCCTTGCATCGTTGACCTCGCCACCATGCGCGAGGCAGTCAAGGAACTAGGCGGAGACCCGACTCGGGTGAACCCGTTGGCTCCTGCCGAAATGGTCATCGACCACTCCGTGCAGATCGACGTCGCCGGCAACGCCGGTGCGCTCGAGCGCAACATGGAAATCGAGTACCAGCGCAACGGGGAGCGTTACCAGTTCCTGCGTTGGGGCCAGACCGCATTTGATGACTTCAAGGTAGTTCCCCCGGGAACCGGCATCGTGCACCAGGTCAACATCGAGTTCCTGGCTCGCACGGTGATGACCCGCGAAGTCAATGGCGTACTTCGCGCGTACCCCGACACCTGCGTCGGCACCGACTCCCACACCACCATGGTTAACGGCATGGGCGTGCTGGGCTGGGGTGTTGGCGGCATTGAGGCCGAGGCCGCAATGCTCGGCCAGCCCGTCTCCATGCTGATCCCGCGCGTTGTTGGCTTCAAGCTCAACGGCTCGATCCCCGCTGGTGCCACCGCAACCGACGTGGTGCTCACCATCACCGAGATGCTGCGTAAGCACGGTGTTGTTGGCAAGTTCGTCGAGTTCTACGGCCAGGGCGTTGCCCAGGTTCCGTTGGCAAACCGCGCCACCATCGGCAACATGTCCCCGGAGTTCGGCTCCACCGCGGCCATGTTCCCGATCGATGACGTCACCCTTGACTACCTGCGCCTGACCGGCCGTTCCCAGGAAAACGTGGACCTCGTAGAGGCCTACGCCAAGGAACAGGGCATGTGGCACGACGCCGATCGCGAGATCCGCTTCTCCGAGTTCCTCGAACTCGATCTCTCGACGGTGGTTCCTTCCATCGCCGGCCCGAAGCGTCCGCAGGACCGCATCGAGCTTTCCAGCGCGAAGGAACAGTTCCGCAAGGACATCCACAACTACGCCGCTGGTGCAGCCGACGAACTGAACATCGGTCGTCCCTCGACTGCCGTTGAGGTCACCAAGGCCGATGGAACAAGCTTCTCCATCGACCACGGTCTGGTCTCGATCGCTTCGATCACCTCCTGCACCAACACCTCCAACCCCTCGGTCATGCTTGCCGCAGCTCTGCTGGCACGCAAGGCAGTGGAAAAGGGTCTGGTGTCCAAGCCGTGGGTCAAGACTTCGGTCGCTCCGGGTTCCAAGGTTGTCACCGAGTACTACGAAAAGTCCGGCCTCATGCCGTACCTGGAGAAGCTTGGCTTCTTCGTCGTGGGTTACGGCTGCGCCACCTGCATCGGTAACTCCGGCCCGCTGGACGCAGAGATCTCCGAAGCCATTCAGGCTCACGACCTCTCCGCAACCGCCGTGCTCTCGGGTAACCGCAACTTCGAAGGCCGCATCAACCCGGACGTCAAGATGAACTACCTGGCTTCCCCGCCATTGGTTATCGCTTACGCCCTGGCTGGCACCATGGACTTCGACTTCGAAACCGATTCCCTGGGCACCGACACCGACGGCAACGAGGTGTTCCTCAAGGACATCTGGCCGACCCCGACCGAGGTTCAGGCCACGATGGATTCCTCCATCGATGAGGGCATGTTCGCCAAGGGTTACGAAGGTGTCTTCGACGGCGACGATCGCTGGAAGGCGCTCGACACTCCGGCAGGCAACACCTTCGAGTGGGCCGAGGATTCGACCTACGTTCGTAAGCCCCCGTACTTCGAGGGCATGAAGGCAACTCCGGATCCGGTGCAGAACATTGCCGGTGCCCGCGTCTTGCTGAAGCTGGGCGATTCGGTCACCACCGACCACATCTCCCCGGCCGGTTCGTTCAAGTCTGATTCCCCGGCTGGACAGTACCTGCTGGCCAACGGCGTGGATCGCAAGGACTTCAACTCCTACGGCTCACGTCGTGGTAACCACGAGGTCATGATTCGCGGCACCTTCGCGAACATCCGTATCCGCAACCAGATCCTTGACAACGTTGAGGGTGGCTTCACCCGCGACTTCACCGTCGAGGGTGCACCGCAGGCCTACGTCTACGACGCTGCGCAGAACTACGCTGCAGCGGGCATCCCGCTGGTCGTTTTGGGTGGCAAGGAATACGGTTCGGGCTCCTCGCGTGACTGGGCAGCCAAGGGCACCGCACTGTTGGGTGTTAAGGCAGTCATCACCGAGTCCTTCGAGCGTATTCACCGCTCCAACCTGATCGGTATGGGCGTTCTGCCCCTGCAGTTCCCGGTTGGCGAAAACGCCGAGACCCTGGGCCTGACCGGCACCGAGACCTTTGCAGTCGAGGGAGTGACCGAACTCAACAACGGCACCACCCCCAAGACCCTGAAGGTCACCGCCGTGGCAGAAGACGGCAAGACCGTCTCCTTCGACGCCGTTTTGCGCATCGATACCCCGGGCGAAGCAGATTACTACCGTAACGGTGGCATCCTGCAGTACGTTCTGCGTCAGATCTCCGCCAGCTAATGAGCTAGCGTTTGATCCACGCTCGCGAGGGTGGGTTCAATGAGGAATACTCCTCATTGAATCCACCCTCGCGGCTTTTAATGCGACCTGGTTGATAGTCTCGAGCACAAGACCAGGCGGACGGAGGGAACGAAGATGAATGTGCATAACAACACCCCGGGAACCTTCGCCGCACTGAGCAGCGACGAAGCTGGGCGCTGGCTCCACGCGCGACTGGCAACCAGCTTTGGTGCCCCAAATACCTTCGTTCCCCGAGGCTTCGAGGCCTACGCACGCATCTTGCACCCCATCCTTCGAGATCGGCCGAAGGCGCCTGAAACCTGGGAGACGGTGTTGACTTCAGAAACTCCCGCCATGGAAGACGAGCTGGTCTCCTGGGCCACCGTCGCGGCCGTGCAGGGAAAACGGGTCGAGAGATATTCTCACGGAGCCGAGCTGGTGCCGCCCGTTGGGATTGATCCGTCCAAGCCCTGGGTGGATGCGCAAGGATGGCGCTACGGCGAAACCGAAGAAGGTTTCCTCGACGCGCATACCCTGGCACGTGTGGCTGTCATTTTGTCCCGCCACACCAGCACCCCGGCAAATGGGGTTGCCGCGTTGTGGGAGGGCTGGGGATCGGGAAACTCGGTGCGCTACTCTTCGTCCAAAGCCCGGAATGTACTGAACACCATTCGATGGCTCACCGAGGGAGTCCGCGCCAAGGCGCACCCTGCACAATCGCTGGCACCCCCTGGGCGGCTCGAACTCCCCGGCCGCACCCACCGGCTATATTCGGCGGGAATCACCGAATTCACAGATCCCGAGTGGCCGAGCCGTGCGCCGTGGGCCGACGCTGAGGGCGATGCACACTCGCCAAATATTCTGTGGCCAGCCGACCGCGCCTGGGTACTGGTGACCGAGGTTGACTACGACTCAACGATTGTCGGCGGCAGCCGGGCGCTCATGGGCGCATTGCTGGCGTCCCCGGGGGTTGAAGCACTGGAGGTGGGGGAAGACATTGAAGAGTATTTGCTGATGGCACCCGGGGACAACGGAAACTAGAGCCCTTCGGACTCCAACACCGTTTTAAGCGTTTGTACCCGTGTGGCAATATCATCACGCAGGAACTCCATGCGCTCGCGCTCGGTGCTCAGCGCGGCCGGTGCTTCGGCAGGCAGCCAGCGTTCCATCGTGACTCCCTCAAGCTCCGGGACCTCAGCCTGCCCAACAATGATCACTCGGTCAGCGGCACGCAGCGCTTGATCGGTCAACGCGGTCGGGACCTCTGCGCGCATATCTGCCCCGAGGTCCGCAACAACATCCGCGGCCAGCTCATTGATGTGGCGGGCGGGAATCAGCCCCGCCGATTGAACCGTGACGCCAGCACCGAGGGAGTTGCGCAGCAGAGCGGCAGCGATTTGCGATTTACCACCATTGGTATTGCAAACAAAAAGGACGGTGGGGGAGCTGCTATTCGCCTGAGTCATGGTGAGAGGAGTTCCTTTGCTGGATTTGATCGGGGCATACCGGTGCGGCCATTGCCGGTTCCTTCGATCTTATGCAAGGCTGGCTAAACTGGCCCAACTTAGTGACCATGGTGGGGGTCAACACTGTGCCTTACACCGCCTTGGTGCCCGAAGGCAAGCGCCGAGCGGTAAGATTAAACGGGTATTTGCCATCTCGAAAGGACTGCATCCGTGCCATTGCTAAAGACCATCAAGGAACCGCGGGACCTTCGTGGCTTGGACGCGGCCAAAATGCAGCAACTTGCCAAGGAAATTCGTTCATTCCTGATCAGCAACGTGGCCAGGACCGGCGGACACCTCGGTCCCAACCTCGGCGTGGTTGAACTGACACTCGGCATCCACCGAATCTTTGACTCACCCAATGACTCCATTGTCTTTGACACCGGCCACCAGTCATACGTCCATAAGCTGCTGACCGGCCGCCAAGACTTCTCCACGCTGCGTCAGCAGGGCGGGCTGTCGGGTTACCCCGATCGCGGCGAATCCGAGCACGACATTGTTGAGTCTTCGCATGCCTCCTCGTCGCTGTCGTGGGCGGACGGGATTTCGCGAGCCCGCAAACTCACCGGCGAAACCGACCGGTACGTCGTAGCGCTGGTGGGCGACGGTGCCCTGACCGGTGGCATGGCCTGGGAAGCCGTGAACAACATCGCTGCCGACAAGGACCGTCGAGTAGTCATCGTGGTCAACGACAACGGCCGTTCCTACGCACCAACCATTGGTGGGCTGGCTGACCAGCTGGCCGGACTGCGTCAGCGCCTGGATATGTTCCGCACCCATCCGGCCTACGAAAACACCATGGACAAGCTCAAAAGCCGCCTGAAGGACTCCGGCGTGGTTGGCCAGTTCACCTACAAGTCGCTGCACGCGACCAAAAAGGGCATCAAGGACTGGTGGGCACCCCAGGGTCTTTTTGAAGACCTGGGCATGAAATATATCGGCCCCATCGACGGGCACAACCAAGCCGCGGTAGAACAGGCTTTGCAACAGGCACGCAACTACGGTGGACCGGTGATCGTGCATGCACTGACCGAAAAGGGCCGCGGCTACGCACCAGCCCGCGCGGATGAAGCCGACCAATTCCATGCCGTTGGTGTCATCGATCCGCAGACCGGAGAACCGGTTTCCAAGGCCTCGGCCCGCTCGTGGACCAGTGTCTTTGGCGAGGAGATCGCCAACATCGCCGATGAGCGTAAGGACATTGTGGCGATCACCGGCGCGATGCTGCAGCCGGTGGGGCTGAAAACCATGTCCGAACGCCACCCCGAGCGCGTCCTGGACGTGGGCATCGCCGAACAGCACGCCATGACCTCCGCCGCAGGCTTGGCCTTCGGCGGCCTGCACCCGGTGGTCTGCGTCTACGCGACCTTCCTGAACCGCGCCTTTGACCAGCTGCTCATGGACGTGGCCCTGCACAAGGCCGGTGTCACGGTGGTGCTAGACCGTGCCGGAGTCACCGGACCGGACGGGCCCAGCCACCACGGCATGTGGGACATGGCGCTCATGCAGATCGTGCCCAACCTGCATTTGGCCGCTCCGCGCGACGCGGTCCGGCTACGTGAAGAATTACGCGAGGCAGTGGCCATTTCCAATGCCCCCTCGGTTGTCCGCTTCTCCAAGGGCAATGTGGGCCCGGAAATCGTGGCCATCCAACGCCTGCACGACGGCG
This sequence comes from Paeniglutamicibacter sp. Y32M11, assembly GCF_019285735.1. GTDB lineage: Bacteria > Actinomycetota > Actinomycetes > Actinomycetales > Micrococcaceae > Paeniglutamicibacter. Next base: position 1,592,672 of record NZ_CP079107.1, read on the forward strand.
TGGATATCCTGGCCAAATTGGGAGCCGGCGAAGAACGCGATGTCTTGATCGTGTCGGTCGGCGCCATGAGCGAACTGTGCATGGACGTTGCTGCCCGTCTGCATGCCCAGGGCATCACCGTCACGGTGGTTGACCCACGCTGGGTGCTTCCGGTGCCACGGTCCATCATCGGTCTTGCTGCCCGTCACCGCATCGTGGTGTGTGTCGAAGACGGGGTGCGCGCCGGTGGCGTGGGTTCGCGTATCCGCCAGGAAATGCGCGCCGCGGGAGTTGACACCGCGCTGAACGAGGTCGGCCTGCCCACCGAGTTCTTGGCTCACGGTACCCGCGGCCAGGTCATGGAGCGGGTGGGTCTCACCGCCGATCGCATCGCCAATGACACGCTGGCTCAGGTGCTGGGCACCAAGGTGCCTTTCGCCCGGCCGCTACCCGGAGCCGAAATGCCTACCGGACAGATTCCACAGCTGTGAGCGCCGCAGCGCCGGTGCCCGCGAACCTGCCGCGGGAGCTCACCGGAGCTCAGCCGGGGGACATCGTGGTGGCTCGCGCCTGGAAGTACAACGGGGCGCCGCACTGGGTGGTCCCCGGGTACTACCTCGGCCACGACGCCCATGGTCACTGGATCTATCAACCGGCGGGGTCTCTAGTTTCGCGTCCCGGACACGGCCACTGGGCCGAAAGCGACGCGGTCTGCCTGATTCCACACCGTGGTTCCTGGCTGGGTACCTTCTATGACGACAACAACGAAGACTTCCGCACCTACCTTGACCTCTCCACCCAAATTGGCTGGCGAACCTTGGCCCGTGGTGGTTGGGAAGTCAATTCCGTGGACATGGACCTGGACGTCGTGGATTCTCGATCCCGCGGCATTTACCTCGATGACGAGGACGAGTTCACCGAGCACGCGGTGCAGATGAGCTACCCCCACGAGCTTGTACTAGTCATTCGCGCCGAGGCCGAAGCACTGCTTCGGTCCGTCAGCGGGCTACATCCGCCCTTCGAGGGCATAGCTAGCACCTGGCTGGCAAATGGCCGCACCGAATTTTCAGACGCATCATCCCGCTAAGGAGCACCACCGCATGTCAATACTCCGCACCTACCGCCGTGACGACGACGGAACCCTGAAGTTCCGCGAGGCTTGGTTCTCCACCTACGAGGGCGAAGAACTGGGACAGTTTGTGATTAACCACGGCACCGTCGGTCACGTCTCCAGCACCGAAACCGCTAAGGACGTCACCGACGCCACCGCGGAAAGCCTGCTGGCCGCGTTCGCCGAGCAGTGCCAAGAAGATGGCTTCGTGGCGATCACCGATGAGCAGCAGGGCTGGGTCTTTGTGCAGTACGCGCTGAAGACCGCCACCGGAACCGATCGTGACAAGTACTTGCAGACCACGGCCAAGGAGGCCCTGACCGGGCACCTGGCATGGCGTGGACTGGGCACGGTGGAGTCCACCGACTTCGCCACCCGCAAGCTAAACATCCGCATTCTGTCCCCGGAGCCCAAGAAGGCCGTCGCGGCCATCAAGACCTGCCTGCGTGAAGCCAAGCTTGACTTCACCAAGCTCTCGATTGCCACGGCTCCCTACGAAGCACCGGAATCTGCCAAGCAGGCCTTCCCGTTGCCGGCCAAGGGCACCTTCAGCCTCGTCTAATCACCAGGTAGCTTCACCCTTGTTGATGGTCCTCCGGATTTTTTCGGAGGACCATCATTTCTTTTGGCGCAACTGTTGGTCCGGCAGGTGATATCTGCGGGCATTGCCCGGAGCCGATGCTTGGGGATACGCTCTGTTGGACGTGCCAGCGACGGGTTGAACCGGGGGGAGAGACATTGGATCGGGACGCTGTCAGAGCGCCAATGACCACGATGACCGGGAAGAAGCTGGCACCCGTTGGCTTTGCCGCGGCCCTAGCCCTGGTCACTGCGCTCCACCTTCTGGCGCAGCTCGTCGCGGCGGAGGGGATCCTCGCAGATGTCACACAGATCCTGTTGATGCCACTGCTCTTTGGGGCCTTGTACTGCGCGACCTCGGCGAAACGCCCGCGACTGGTCAGACTGGTGCTCATCGCCGTCGTCTTTTCCTGGCTGGGGGACACCGCGCCGCGCTTCATGGACGGTGATAGCGGGTTCCTGGTGATGGTCGGGTTCTTCCTGATGGCCCAGCTGTTTTACATCGCCGCCCTCTGGCCATATCGCCATAGCTCCGTGGCGGGCAGAGCGCTGCCGGCTCTGCCATATCTCGCCGTGTTTACCGCATTGGTCCTCGCCTGCGCCCCGGGTGCCGGAGTGCTGCTGGTTCCGGTGCTGATCTATGGGCTGGCACTGATGCTCATGGCCATGCTGTCCACCGGACTCGGGAGCCTTGCCGGGGTGGGCGGGGCGATTTTCCTGATCTCCGACGGGCTCATTGCGCTGCGTTCCTTCACCACATGGGAGCTGCCCGGAGCGTCGTTTTGGATCATGCTCAGCTATGTGGCTGGCCAGGGCCTGATCGCCGCGGCCGTTGGGCAGCGTACCGGTCGCCAGCAACCGTAGCACGGCGAAATCAACGGGCGGGCATGGGTGATGGCTGCCGACTAGGCCGCGCGCATGCGCCTGGCCCCACGGATGGCTGCTGCCAGCAGCCGCTGCGTCATCGAGTGTTGCGGGTTATGCAACACCTGGGAGGTGGGCCCGTGTTCAACGATGGCACCGTCGGCCATCACGATGACCCTGTCGCAACTCTGCGCAGCGAGTGCGAGATCGTGGGTGATATGCAGGATCGCCGTGCCGTTCTGCCGGGCAAGGTTCCCCATCAGGGCCGAGACCTCCGAGCGCAGCGTGGCATCAAGCATGCCGGTGGGCTCGTCAGCGAGGATCACCGCTGGCCGGGTCACCACGGCCCGGGCGAACGCGACACGCTGGCGTTCACCACCGGAGAGCTCATGCGGGAAGCGGCGAGCATAACGCTCGGGGTCAAGACCTACGGAGCACAGGGCCGCCGCCGCGGCTTCCCGTCGCGTCACGGGGGCGCCGATGCGATGTATGGCTAGCGGTTCGCAAACGACGTCCAGGATCCGAAGGTGCGGGGGCAACGAGGCATAGGGATCTTGCATCAGCAGGTGAACCTCGCGCCGTGCGGTACGCCGCACCTCCGCCGGTGCCGCCAAGAGGTCAACCCGGTGTGACCCTGCCCCCGGGGTGCCGGGGGCCTCCAGGATGATGGACCCGGCCGCGGGGTTCACTAGTCCGGCGATGACCTTGGCGACCGTCGATTTTCCCGCACCCGAGCCGCCAACCAGGGCCACTGTCTCCCCGGGGTACAGTTCTAGATCGACATCTCGTACCGTCAGGGAATTGCCGTAGCGCACCGATAGCCCCGAGACGCGCAACACCGCCTGGTGCGGAGGGCTTGTGGGGGAGCCGTGGCGCTCGGTCGCGGGGGCAGCAAATGTCTGGGTCTCGATCATGACAGGGTCCTCTCGAAGTCGCTCATGTCCGGCATGGAGGCCAGCAGGCGTCGGGTGTAGGGATGCTGCGGATCGCTGAGCACCTTATGGGCGGAGCCTTGTTCCAGCACGTGGCCCGAGCGCATGACGGCGATGCTGTCAGCCAGGTGCGCCACGACGGGCAAATCGTGGGTGACAATCAGCATGCTCAGCCCCAGCCTGTCGCGCAGTTCCTGGAGCAGGTCGAGTATTTCCTGCTGCACCAGCACATCCAGGCCGCTGGTGGGTTCGTCGGCGACCAAGAGCTCGGGATCGTTAGCCAACGCGATGGCGATGACCACGCGTTGGCGTTGGCCTCCGGAGAGCTGGTGTGGGTAGGCCCGGTACTTGGTGCGGTCCAGCCCCACTAGTTCAAGCAGCTCGCCGGCGTGTTCCCGGGCTTGGAGCCGGGTGCCGTTACTGTGCACGAGGATTGCCTCGGAGATCTGCTCGCCGATGCGGTAGACAGGGTTCAGTGCCGATTGGGCTTCTTGAGGCACGAAGGCGATGCGTTCGCCGAGCAGCGATCGTCGCTCGGGCGCGGAGAAGGTCAACAGGTCGGTCCCGTCAAAGAGGATTTTCCCGGCCTGGATCCTGGCAGCGGGGGACATCAGGCCAACGATGGCTGCGGCGACACTGGACTTGCCCGACCCCGATTCACCGACCAGCCCCAGCACCTGAGCGCGGTTGATGCTGAGGTTCACCTCGGTGGCCGCGTCGGTGGCCTCCGGCCCGTCGCCGTAGCGCACGGTGAGTCCGACGGTGCGCAACAGCGAAATATCCGCACTGGTCATGCCGGTTGCCGGTGCCGGCCCGGCGGTGGGTGCGATTTCTTTCGCCTTCTGGGCTGGACGCGCGCCGGTGGTCGATTCCACGGCGCCTCCGGCTAGGGCGAAGCCCAATACCGTCAGTCCGATCAGGGCACCCGGGGGCAGAACCCACCAGAGCCAGGCGCCGGTGAGGAAGGCGCCGCGTTCGTTGGCGACGCTGAGCATCATGCCCCAGCTCATGGAGGTGATGTCTCCCAGCCCCAAGAAGGCCAACGAAGCCTCCAGCAGGACCGCGCCCTTGACCGCGAGCACCAGCTGCGGCACCACGAGGGTGCCCATGGCCGGCACCACGTGGCGGATGAGCACGTAGCTATGGGGTGCGCCCATGGCCCGCAGGGCTTGGATGTGGTCACGTTCGCGCAGCGAGAGCACCTGGGCGCGCAGCTCTCGTGCCATCGGCGCCCAGAGGGCGATCGAGATGACCATGATCTGGGTCTTGAGCCCGGGCCCTGCCACCACGCCGATGACCAGGGTCAGCGGCACCACGGGAAGCGCGAGCACCACGTCGACGATGCGCATCAGCACCGTGTCGACCGCTCCGCGCAGGTAACCGGCGGTGAGGCCCACGGCCATGCCGATCACCGTTGCGGCGATCGCGGCGATCAGGCCCACCAACAGCGAGGGTCGGGCACCGAAGATCAGCACGCTGAGCAGGTCATGCCCGACGTCGTCGGCACCGAGCAGATGGTTCAGAGAGGGAGCGGCGAACGGCCGGGTGACGCGTTCGAGGGGATCGTAGGGTGCGATCCACGGTGCAAAGATCGCTACGGCGCAGAGGCTCAGCACAATCACGATACCAATGCGGCTGGTGACGGAGAGGACGCGCCATCTCAAGAAGCGGGAATTCATGCGGGGATCACCTCTCGTGATTTCCGCACGCGCGGATCCAACAGGGGGTAAAGCGCATCGGCGACGATGTTTGCCACGATGACCCCGAGAGTCGCGAGGAGGAAGGCGCCCTGAAGCAAGGGGTAGTCACGCGCGGCGACTGCGTCGGCGATGACCTTGCCCAGGCCCGGGTAGGAGAACACGGTCTCGATGACTACGGCCCCGGAAACCAGTGAGCCGGCGGCCATCGCCGCGTTGGTGGTGATGGGCAGCAGCGCGGTGCGCAGCGCGTGCTTGGCGGCGACGGTGCGTTCGGGCAGGCCCTTAGCGCGGGCCAAGCGGATGAATGGTTCACCCAACACCGTGCCCATCGAGGCACGTGCCAGCAGGTAGTAGGTGCCCATCGAGGTGATAATCATCGTGAGGACGGGCATAATGAGCCGGCGAATGGATTCGAGCAGTGCGGCACCGCTGCCCTCGGGCAGCGCCGCGGAGGCATAGGAAGGAAGCCAGCCCAGCTGGGCGGAGAACAAAGCGATCAGTAACATGCCGATCCAGAACCCTGGCATCGAGTCGACGGCGAGCACCGTGACGAGCAGGCCCTTCTCGCGTGCGGGTCGGCCGGATTCGCGGCGCCAGGCCGAAAGGGCGCCCAACAGTGTCCCCACCAAGATCGCTCCGATCAGCCCTAGTGCCACCAGGGCGAAGGACCAGGGAAGCCGCTCGAGAAGCACCTCGGCCACCGGGCGGTTGTGACCGGTGGACAGGCCCAGATCGCCGTGCAGCAGATTGAGCCAGAATCTGCCGTATTGCGTCATTACCGGTTCGTCCAGGCCGTAGAGCGATCCGAGTTCGGCAAGCTCCTCCGGCGTCGGAACGCCCTCGCCGGTGTACATGACCAGGGCCGGGTCACCCGGTGCCAGCCGGGGCAGCGCAAAGTTGAGGGTGACTGCCACCCACAACACCGTGGCATGCTGTCCAAAGCGGGAGACCCAGCTCCTGTCTTGCATCTTCATCTGTGACTTCCTCGTGAACCGGGAACGGCTGGTTGGGGGGAATGACCGGCCGGACCGGGGCTTAGTGCTGGTGTTCTTCGGAGGCCGGGGGCTCGGTGACCTCGGCAGCTGGCGCGGTGTCGGTCAGTTCGACGATGGCCTGGGCATTCCCGGAGTGGGCTGCGGTGACGACGTCCGCCGGCAGGAAGGACCACTTCTGCATGATGCCGTAGCCCGGGCTTTCGACCCAGCCTCCGTAGTTCTGCGAGACGGCCCAGTGCTCTTCGGGGTAATACAGCGGGATGGTGGTGGGGGCCTCGTTTTGGATGGTCTGCAGATCCTGTAGGACCGCCAACCGGCCATTGTGGGTGGTCTGTTTCAGCCACTTGGCGTAGGTTTCATCCCATTGCTCCCACGCCAGACCCGAGGTCCAGAGGTAACCCGCTCGGTGAGACATGACGAACTGATCCGAGTCCGCTACACCGTGGGCGCCAATGGTGCTCATCAACAGGTCGTATGACTTCTTAGCAGAGCGCTCGGTGAGAGTGGCTGCATCCATACCCTCGATCTCGATACCAATGCCGACTTTTTCCAGGTCTTCCTTTGCTAATTCAGCGGCGCGCACATCCTGTGGAAGACCGGAGTTCACGTAGGTCGTCAAGATGATGGGTTCGCCGTCGATTTCACGGATCCCATCACCGTCGGTGTCCGTGTAGCCCAACCCATCAAAGGTTGCGATCGATGCATCCGGGTCGGTGGGAGTCGAATTATCGGGGTTGGCGAAGGGTGCATCCGGATGCGGGTAGCCGGAGGATGCGGTGCGACCTTGGCCCAGTGCGACCACGTCAAGCATTTGTTCCTTGTTAATCGCGTTGGATAACGCCTTGCGGAAGTCGCCGTTGTCCATCGGCTCGTTCAAGTAGTTGATCTTAATTTCCGGGAAGCTGAGCGCCTGGGTGGCGATGGTATCGACGTTTGGGGAATTGTCGAACTGCGACACTAGTTCCGGAGTCAGCTTGCGGGTGGTGGCATCGATTTCGCCGGACTGCAGGGCGGTGAAAGTCGCCGACTGGTCGGTGATGACCGGCATCGTGAGGGTCTTGACCGTGGGCTCACCGGCGAAGTAGTCCTTATTTGCTGTAAATGTGTAGCCCTCGGTGGGGCTGTAAGAGGTTAGCTGGTATGGGCCAGTGCCGATTGGCAGCTCTTGGATGGTTTTGGCTTCGGCGGCATCGATGTCCGTCCAGATGTGTTCTGCAACGATGGGCAGGTCGGCGAGGGTAACCCGGGCTAAATCGGGGCAGGCATCGCGGCACTCGAAGCGGACGGTGTCAGCATCGACCTTCACCGCTCGTTCAACATACGGGGTGTCGTTGACGTGGTGCGTGTAGCGGCCGGTAGGGGCCTGGTGCATGTACGCGAATGAGAACACCACGTCATCCGGGGTGAATGGCACGCCGTCCTGCCAGCTGACGTCCGTACGAAGGTCAGCTTCCCAGGTGCCCGGGTCGATCTGGCGCACTTGGGTGGCGAGCCAAGGCTGCGGTTCATCGACATACGGCGAGGGAGACAACAGTTTGTCGTAAACAAGTTCGATGAGCTGGTCGCTGGCACCGGAAAAGAGGTTGATCGGCCCGGTGTCTTTGTCCAGCGCAATGGTCAGTTCCTCGGCGGTGGCGGGGCCGGTCAACTCCGTGTTCGCGGCGGCACTGGACTTCGCGGTGCTGGAACAACCAGTCAAAGTGACGGCCAGCAAGGTGGCGGCACCGAGAACGGATAGGGCGCGCTGGTGGTGAATGATCATGGATCCTCTAATCGGGTGATGGCGACGACGGCCGGGTGCGTACGGTGAAAGATCCCCGACCACGATAACGGCCAAGCAAAGGTTACCCTTACCTAAGTTGATCCGGCAAACTCCGATCACTGTTCAGTATTAAGAATGCCGCAGGGCGTCACGACAAGAGATAATGAGCCGGATTAAGGTATACCTGTATTGACAATGTGCAATTATGCGATTGTTTCATCTCTTAATTTTGACTCAGGAGCCCTGATGCCTCAGATCCTTCAACTTGTTCAACGACCGGCCTCGCCGGCGGAAGACACCGCACGCGTGGCGGTCCGCGACGTCTACGATCTCGACGAGATCGACCTCGAGAAATTTGCGGGCATCACGGTAGGTGGGGCGTGCGACCAGCGCTTCTTGGCCGCGAGGTCCGACAGGCTTTCGGCATGGGTGCGGGCAGGTGGACGAATGTTAATCAACGGCCATCCACTGCGGGGATTTGTCGAGAAGATGCCCGCGCACCGCAATCTCGATTTTCATACCACCCGGGATCTGTGGCTCACCGCGATGGGGCAACACCCCATCTGGGAAGGTGTGGACCGATGCGATCTGCTCTTCAACACGGGCGTTCCCGGAACCCACACCTTTGCGGATTTGGAACATATCGGGGTGGCGGGCTTCTACGCTCATGCCTATCTGGTGGACCTCCCCGAGGATGCGACGGTTATCACGGGGATCGGGCAGGGCTGCCTTCCGGTGGACGTCGCATATCCGCTCGGACTCGGTGAGGTCCTCATGCATCTGGGCAATGACATGAGTGCATTCACCCGCCCGGGCACCTCCGCCGCCGACTTTGGCGCGCGGACACTTGCCTACTTAGAGGGCGCCGTAGCGCTGCAGGAAGTGGCGTAATGAACCGGGTTGCCTTCATTCATACCGGCAGTTTCTTTCACCTTGCTGACCTGTTAGATCCGGCCATCCGCGCCACGGACCTGCGGGATGTCTATGCCCCCGAGCTGCAGCCGGGTGATCTTGACGGGTTCGACGCGGTCTACGTCGGGGCCAGACTGCACCCGGGTGTGCTTGCGCGCATCGCACCGATCCTCGTGGACTTCTTAGAGACGCCCGGGGCACGGATGTATATCGACGGGGAAAACTCGGTTGGCGACTGGCTGCCGGGTACGACCGAGACGTTGCGTGGCACGAACTTCTGGGCCTGGAGGATCGGCGAGGACGTTGGGCGCCGCTCCGTGAACTTGGACCATCCATTCTGGGACGGTCTCGCCGAAGATGCGGTGCACTGGCACTACCACGGGGTGCTGACCCACCCCGAAACGGCGGTTCCGCTGGTTCGGCTCGAGGCCCTTGCGGAGCATGAACAGACGTCAGACCCGACGGATCCGTGGTCCAACGCATACCGGGCCATCCCCGGACACACCAATACGCTGATGTACTTTGATGCCGGAACATTTCCCGCCGAGGTCGTGGTGAGCACCATGGATGCTTCATTCCACCACGGGTCGGGTTTTATGCCCGGCGCGACGCAGTTGATGTACAGGATGATCCACTGGCTGCGCGGTGCGCAGGATCAGCGGCGGGTATGTGACCATAAAGAACTCATCGCAACAACGGGTTCTTAGGCAGCGCTGCCCTAGGGTCGAGTCACCCTCCCCACCGCGTATAAAGATGGTGATGGTGGTTGAGATAGGCGGATCGGCGTAGAAAGGAGCCGCGAACCCTTAGCCGTTATGCCTCATTACGGCGGCCGCTAGGAGACGCGCGAGCAAACAAAATTTTCACGCCATCTCCCGTGAGTTGCTCGCAATAGGCCCCACGACCAGCCAGGGCCATCACCAGCGCAATCGTGGGGCCGCTGACCAATGGACCTTCACCCACGGCAAATGACCCGTCGGTGGCCTCGAGCCGCAACCCGGCACCGGCGCTCTTGCTCGGAACCGTGAAGTCGCCCTTGACCAGAAAATGGGCGACAGCCGTAGCGGCATCGACGTTGCTCCGGTGTTTGATCCCCAGCGGATGGCGGATATCTTGAGCATGGATGAGTACTTCACCTACCCAGGCTTCGATCGGGCCAAACGTCGAGGTGGTGCTGGTTTGGATCGTACGAAACCGTGTCAAGGTATCGGCCGGTGTTGCACCACGGTGTTCGGCCAGCCGTCGATCGTTGTGCAGGTCGAAATCGAACTTGGCACCCACGACGCTGACGACCCACCGCGCCGGACCAATGCTTGCCGCTGCGGTCAGGTGCGCCACGACGTCTTCCACACTCCAGCGTCCGCAGAGCGAACCCATTGCCCACTGTTCAACCTCGAGGTCGGCAAGATCCCGGGCTAGAGCTGAGCGCTCGGCGTGAGCCCAGGACCAGAGCTGGTTCCGTGAGATCTTCTGGGACATGGTTTCTCCGAACAGGGGCAACAGGTATGGTCAAGGAGTCTAGCAAGCCGCTGGGTCTGCCCACCGGCGGCTTCGCGGAGGCAGGTTTCGATACGTCCGTCCTCGCACTGGGAGTTCCCGAATACCCCGAGGTGCTCAAGGCTAGGGCCGGGCGTGTGGCCATGGTGCGCGAATTTCTGGCCGGCCTCGAACCCGACAAGTTGGGGGAAGCGACGCGGAACCCGTGGAACCCGGACCGCAGTGAGAGCACGCTGTCCTGCCTGCACGTGATCCTGTCCGAGGAGTGGGAACATCTCCGTTTTGCCGTGCGCGACCTTGACGCCCTCGAAAAACGCGTTTGACGCGTGATACAAAAAACGGGCGGGGCCCCTGACCGATAACTCGGTAAAAGGCCCCGCCCGTCCCGGTAACCCAATGGGGCCACCGGCATGATGCTTCTAGTCCGTGCCCGAATCGAAGGCAGCACGCTCCAGGGCGCGATCGGAAGCCAGATCATCGGCATCAACGGCCTCGGCATCAACGATCGCTGACGCGCCGCCGTTTTCGAGTTCGCCGACGAGCTTCACGGTCTTCTCGCCGAGCAGGCCCTGAGCAGCGTACTGCTCCAGACGTGAGCGGGAATCGGCGATGTCCAGGTTGCGCATGGTCAGCTGACCAATGCGATCCAACGGGCCAAAGGCGGAGTCGCCAACGCGCTCCATCGACAGCTTGTCGGGGTGGTAGCTGAGGTTCGGTCCCACGGTGTCGAGCACGGTGTAGTCCTCGCCGCGGCGCAAGCGCACGGTCACGGTACCGGTGACGGCCGATCCAACCCAGCGCTGCAGGGACTCGCGCAGCATCAATGCCTGCGGGTCCAACCAGCGGCCCTCGTACATCAGGCGACCCAGACGGCGGCCTTCTGCATGGTAGTTGGCCACGGTGTCTTCGTTGTGGATGGCGTTAAGCAAACGCTCGTAGGTGATGTGCAACAGGGCCATGGCCGGGGCTTCATAGATGCCGCGAGACTTCGCCTCGATGATGCGGTTCTCAATCTGGTCACTCATGCCCAGACCATGACGGCCACCAATCTTGTTGGCTTCGTCAACCAGGGCCACGGCGTCGGTGAAGACAACACCATTGATGGCGACCGGACGGCCGGCCTCAAAGGTGACCGAAACGTCTTCGGTCTTAACCTCAACCGAATCATCCCAGTAGCGAACGCCCATGATCGGTTCAACCGATTCCAGGGAGGTGTTCAGCAGCTCGAGGGTCTTGGCCTCGTGGGTGGCGCCCCAGATGTTGGCGTCGGTGGAGTAAGCCTTTTCGGCCGAGTCACGGTACGGGAAGTCGCGTGCGGTCAGCCATTCGCTCATCTCCGAGCGTCCCCCCAATTCCTGGACGAAAGCCGGGTCCAGCCACGGCTTGTAGATGCGCAGCTTCGGGTTTGAGAGCAGACCGTAGCGGTAGAACCGCTCGATGTCATTACCCTTGTAGGTCGAACCGTCGCCCCACACATCCACGCCGTCTTCACGCATGGCACGCACCAGCAGGGTGCCGGTGACGGCGCGACCCAATGGTGTGGTGTTGAAGTAGGTCTTGCCGCCGGAGCGGATGTGGAAGGCGCCACAGGCCAGAGCCACGAGGCCCTCTTCGACCAGGGCAGGCTTGCAATCAACCAGGCGAGCGGCTTCGGCTCCGTATTCCAGGGCGCGGCCCGGGACTGCATCAATATTCGGTTCATCGTACTGGCCAAGGTCGCCGGTGTACGTGTAAGGGATGGCACCCTTTTCACGCATCCAGGCAACAGCAACGGACGTATCAAGGCCACCGGAGAACGCGATACCTACGCGTTCGCCAACGGGCAGGGAGGTGAGGACTTTAGACATGTTCCCCATCCTATAGCGTGTTTGGGAGTTTCCGAGGAATAATGACAAGACTGCCGGACGACATACAACGTCCCGAAAGGCAGGTCATACTTGGTTTTTTCGGACACGTGGTTGCTGATCCGTGTAAGCGAAGCCTCCGCGGGTAGTAGCGGATGCATAATTATTTGAAGGGATGAATCCTTATGAGCACTGTGGAGTATCGCCGTTTGGGCAATTCGGGGCTCGTGGTTTCGGCCGTCGGGCTTGGCTGCAACAACCTGGGCCGTGCCGGCACCGCAACCGAGGACCAAGCCGGAACCGACGCCGTCATCAACGCCGCACTTGAGTCGGGAATCACATTCTTCGACGTGGCCGACACCTACGGCAAGACACCCGGGCTCTCGGAAACCATGCTCGGCAAGGCGCTGGGAAACCGCCGCGATGAGGTAGTGATCGGCACCAAGTTCGGGATGGATATGGGCGGGGTCAACGGCAACGACTTCGGTGCCCGCGGCTCGCGCCGCTACATCGTCCGCGCCGTGGAGGCCTCGCTGCGCCGGCTGGGCACCGAATACATCGATCTGTACCAATTCCACACACCGGATCCGCTGACCCCGATCTCCGAGACCCTCGCGGCACTTGATGATCTGGTCAGCGCCGGCAAGGTTCGCTACCTGGGGCACTCCAACCGCGCCGGATGGCAGATCGCCGAGGCCGAATTTACCGCCCGCATCTCCGGAGGCGCGCGCTTTGTCTCCACACAGAACCACTACAACCTGCTGGACCGCCGTGCCGAGCTCGAGGTAGCGCCGGCCGCCGAAGCCTTTGAGCTGGGCTTGCTACCCTACTTCCCCCTGGCCAATGGCCTGCTGACCGGCAAATACTCTTCTGGGCAGGCGCCGGAAGGATCCCGACTGACCCACGCCCGGACCCACCTGATGAACACCGCGGACTTCGAGCAACTGCGCACCTTCTCCGACTTCGCCCGTGAACGCGGCTTCACCGAACTGGAGGTCGCCTTCTCCTGGCTCGCCGCCCAACCGGCCGTAGCCAGCGTCATCGCCGGGGCCACCAAGCCGGAACAAATCCGCCAGAACGCCGCCGCGGCCAGCTGGAAGCCCTCCGTCGAGGACCTGAGCGAACTGGACTCGATCTTCCCGCGCGTCCCGAAGATCGCTCTTTTCTAGCCCATGCATCTGCCACGCACCAGAATTTTGCTGGATAACGACACCGGAATCGACGACGCGCTGGCCCTGGCCTATCTCAGCGCCTGCGAGCACGTGGAGATAGTCGCCGTCACCTCCACCGCGGGCAATGTAGATGCGGATCAAGTCGCGGCGAACAACCGGGCGCTGTTGGAGCTGTGCGGGCAACCCCAGGTGCCGGTGCTCATCGGTGCGCGCGCTCCACTGCGCATCAAGCTGGTCACCACCGAGGAAACTCATGGACCCCAGGGAGTTGGCTACGCCATGCTGCCGAACCCCACGCCGGCGCAAGAGTCGGAATCCGGGCAGGACGCCGTCGATTTCTGGATTCGGGAGGCCCGCGCCAACCCGGGGGAGTTGACGGCGCTGCTCAGCGCCCCGCTGACCAACTTCGCCCTAGCTCTGCGCCGCGAACCGCAACTACCGTGGCTCTTGGGCAGGGTGGTGATCATGGGTGGAGCCTTTTATCATCAGGGCAACACCACACCCACGGCGGAGTGGAACACGCACGTGGATCCGCACGCCGCAGCCGAGGTGTATGCCGCCTACAGTGCCGCGGCAGCGGCGGGGCTGGATGCCAACAAGCTGCCGATCGTTTGTTCACTGGATACCACCGAACGCTTCGAAATGGATCCTTCGCTACTCACCGATCTGGCCGCGGCAGCAGGCTGCACCGAACCGGAGATCGTCGATGCGAAAGACCCGGAGGGCACCCGCAGCACGGCCTCGAACCCACTGGTGCGCTACCTCTCCGACGCGCTGCGTTTCTACTTCGAATTTCATCGCGCCTACGATCAGGGCTATATCGCCCACGTGCATGACTATTTTGCCGCGGGAATTGCCGCAGGCACCCTGGAGTACCGTAGCCGCCCGGCCACCATCGATGTTGAAACCGAGTCTCCGCTGTTGTTCGGCACCACCGTCGCAGACTTCCGCTCTCTGTGGGGCAAGGCCGCAAACGCTTCGGTTGTTTCCTGGAATGATCCGCAGGCAGGGTTCCTCGAGCTGGTTCAGCGCATCGGGGCGCTCGCTGCACGGCTAGAAACCAACTAGGGGCACCGTCGGCTAGAATCGATGACCGGACCGAGGTGACATTAGGTCCTGTTCGTATCTTCTGGCTCCACCGGCATCCCCGGCGGTGCCCCGCTCGCCTGCGAGGAATTTCTCTCATGTCACCGAATCTGACCCTGCCCGACATCGCACCCGGCCATCTGCTGCGCCGCCGACTCATGGCCGCCGCGGCCGTGGTCTTGTTGGCCGGCACCTACATCACCCTGGTGCTCACACAGCCAACCGGCCTCACCGATGGGCTGGGAGCAAGCGTCGCGCTGGCCACGTTCGCCGCCTACCTGATCTCCGCTCTTCTGCTGCTGGCAGCGGTGTTGCCGGAGCTCCCCGTCTCCACCCTCACCCTGATCCCGGTCGCGTTGGCACTGAACATTGTGCTGGGCCAATTTGTCGGATCGGTGATGATCCCGCTCTACCTGGACTCACTGGGCACCGTGTTGGTGGGTTTCCTGGCCGGACGCCGAGCGGGAGCCGCCACCGGTGTGCTCGGAACGCTCATCTGGTCGCTGTTTAATCCCACGGTGCTGCCCTTTGCTGCCGGAGCCGCGCTGATCGGATTCCTAGCCGGTTCCGCCGCCCGCTTCGGCGCGCTGCGCCGTCCCTACCTGGCACCCGTGGCGGGTCTCGTCACGGGAGTCTTGGTCGGCGTGCTCTCCGCACCGGTGGCCGCCTTCGTTTTTGGTGGCACCTCGGGTGTGGGTACCGGTGCGGTGGTCGCGGCCTTTAGATCGATGGGTGACTCGCTGCTGGGGGCCGTGACCAAGCAGGCGCTGATTTCCGATCCGGGAGACAAAGCGATCGTCTTCTTACTGGCCGCCCTGCTGGTCTACGCCCTGCCCGGTCGTCTGAGTGCCAGTTTCGCTTTTGTGCGTCGTTACAACGTGCTCGGCCGCCGCACCTCGCGCTAGCGTTCCTCCGATGTCCCGAACCATAGCAGTCCACCCTTTTACCGTGCTTGCCCTTGTCGCAGCCGTCGTGGCGACCACCACGGCGGCTTCCCGATGGTGGCTGAGCAGCGCGGTGCTACTGCTGTGCCTGGGCATCGCGGTATGGGCTGGGCGCGCCCGGCGCCTGGTGGGACTCGGGGCCGCCATCTTGGCTCCGGCGTGGGGATCCCAATTATTAATCCACGGGCTCACCGATGCTACGGGTGCCCACGTACTGCTGGCGGCCGGTCCCATCCGCATCACCGGGCAGGGGTTGGTCACCGCCGCGGAGCTGGGGCTGCGCACCGCCGTTCTGGTGATCGCCGGGCTACTGTGCACGGTACTGATCCAACGGCACGATCTGGTGGCCGCGGTGGATCTCTCCGGAGCACCACCACAGCTGGGGTATCTGCTGGCCGCCACCTTGTTTTTACTGCCGCGACTGGAGCAGCGTCAGCGAGTCATCGGTGAGGCTCAGGCCCTGCGTGGGGCACGGGTGGGACGCGGGCCTCGCGGCTGGTTCAAGCGCCTGGCCCTGCGTTCGGTGCCACTGGTGCTCAGTGCCCTGCAGGATGCCACCGACCGCTCCGCACATCTAGCCGCACGCGGTTTTCCAGCAACCGGTCAGCACACCCGGCTGCGCACCGTTCCGGATTCGGCCAACCAGCGACGTCTGCGCATTGCGTGCCTATGTGCCGTGGTGCTGGGCCCACTGGCGGTGCTGGCACCGAGCTGGGGATGGTTTTCATGAGCGCCAATAAGCCCACCGTACTCACCCTGCAGCTCGAGCAATTCCGCTACTCGGGATCCACCAGCAATACCCTGAACGCCATGAGCCTCGCGCTGAGCGAAGGATCACTCACGGTAATTGTGGGGGACTCCGGGTCCGGCAAGTCCACCCTCGGGGCTATCCTGGCCGGGATGTTGCCGCGCCATGAGGGCGACCAGCTTGAGGCGACGCTGCGGCTGGCCGGACAACAAATTAGTCATGGTGGCGACAGTGCTGTGCGCATTGATCCGGTGGGCTGGGCCCGAGCCGTCGGGATGCTGCCGCAAGACGCGCGCCACTACCTCTCCGGGGTACGCGAAACCGTGGCAGAGGAACTGGCCCTGGGGATGGAAAATGCCGGGGTACCGCGTCAGCAGATGCACGAGCGGATCACCGAGCTGGCCGATCGACTGGAGTTGGGCTACCTGCTGGCGCGTGATCCGGGCACACTTTCCGGCGGTCAGGAACGTCTGGTGGCATTGGCAGCGCTGGCGCTCGATGCCCCACCGGTGTTAGTTCTTGACGAGCCACTGGCCGGACTTGATACCCAGGCAGCTCAGATGGTGATGGAATTGCTGGGGCGCCTACGTGCCGCCGGAACCGCACTGGTGCTGTTGGCTCGTGCCCTTGATTCCCTGGCGGCGGATGCACAGCAGATACTTTTCCTGCGTGGGGGCGCTCTGCATAACTCCACCGCGTCAGCCCCAGCGAGTCTGAAACCTGTCGCACCGGCACAGCGTCCCATAACGCGAAAATCTCCGGAGCTACTTCTGGATTGTGCCGATGTGGCGCTGGCCTACCCGGGCTGCCCCGACGTCGTGGTCAGTGGGCTTGAACTGCAGCTTCGGGCAGGGGAGTGTGTGGCGCTGACCGGCCCGAACGGATCCGGGAAGACCACGGTACTCAAGGCGGCCGCCGGCCTGCTGGCACCGAGTTCGGGACGGATCGGTGGGGCTGCGGTGCGTTCAAAGGGCGTGGGACTGCTCCTGCAAAATCCGTCCGACCAGCTCTTTGAGCGCACGGTGGGTCGTGAGGTCGGTTTTGGTTTGCGTCGGCGTGGGGCAGAAATTTCCCGGATCCCGAGTGTGCTGGCGACCCTGGGGCTGAGCGAATACCTCGACACTCACCCCTATGAGCTGTCGGCCTCGGTGCGCCGATTGGTGGCCTTGGCCACGGTATTGGTGCACGAACCGGCGGTACTACTGCTGGATGAACCGAGTGAAGCCCTTGACGCTCACGGGTTGGCTCGATTGCTCACCGTCATCACCGCGGTGGTGGATCGAGGCGGGGCGGTGCTTCTGACCACTCACGACGAGGCCTTTCTGGCGGCGTGTGCCCACCGCGTGCACCGGATGAGACCGGCACTCAGAGCCTCACGGGCTACCATCGCGCACGCGGGTCACCGGGGCCACCGGTAGAGTGTGATCATTTGGGGGCAGGGTCACCACCACGACGGAGAGTACTGTGCACACGGATTTTGAACGCTGGGAAGTACTCGTCAAGGACCAACAACGCATCGGCGTGCGATACCAACTGCTGAGTGCCCATGTGCTCTTGACCCGGCTGCTCATCGATGCAGATCCCGAGCCATACCGCGCTGAGTCGCGCATCCGCATGGATCCGGACACCGATAACTGGGAGGTCAACGCGTTCCGGAATCAGTTGATGGAGCATACCAGCATCTCGCACCGCGAGTCGGGCCGCTTCCCCACCAAATCAATGCCGAGTTTCGGCGAGATCCTGATGCTGAAGCTGGCCCTGGAAACACCCGATGAGCCCCTGACGTATTGGCACCTGGATGAGCTGTTGATGAACACGTCCGTTGCGGATTCCACGGCGCATGCCGAACCCAATGCCATGGTGCGCAGGGTGGGTGAAGTCCAGGACCTGAGTATTCCGCAGAGTGCTGCCCTGCGTGCCCAACGTTTTGAGGCCTGGGTGGATGGAGAACTGAAGGTAACCCACTGGGTGGACGCGGCAAACGATGTGGTGTGTGCCAGCTGGGGTGAGGACGTCACCGCGTACCGGGTACCTGGCACGCCCACCGAGGCCGGCTGGTTATCACTGGCCGGACTCGATGAGAGCACCGTTGAATTTATGGCCCGCGGGTTTGACGCCTGAACCTAAATGAAGATCAGGACGTTCTGGCCCTGAATCTCAGCGGCGAAGCGTTCGAGGGCCCCCCTGGCCGGACCCGCTGTGGCCTTGCCATCGGTGGCGTCGAACGCCGAGCCATGGCAGGCACAATAAAAGCCCTCGCCACTGGGGGCCTTGGTCCCCACCGCGCATCCCTGATGCGTGCAAATGGCCGTGTACGCCAGCACGGATTTTTCGCTGGGGCGGAAGAGTAAGTAGCCGGATTCTTTTCCGGCGGTATCGCCCTGGGTGGCAATCGCCGAAACAGCCAAGCGGGTGCCCACGGACAATTCAGCGGTGGTGGCAACAACTACTCCCTCGCCGACCGGGACCGGGGGAGCCGAAGGAGTATTGTTCGGCGCGGCGGAAGAACCGTCACCGCAGGCCGCTAGGGCCAGGGTGGCGCCTGCCGCCATGGTTCCGCCGACAAAGGCGCGACGGGTGCTGGGGGAAGAAAACGAGCTCATGACCACTATCTTCCCACGTTAGGCCGGCGCCACGGTGAAAGCGCGTGGTTCCTAGAGGTAGATCTTGACCTGATCGCCCTGGATCACGGCAGCAAAGCGAGTCAGTGCCTTGGGAGCTGGCCCCTGGGTTACCGAGCCGTCGAGCTTTGAATATTCCGAGCCGTGGCAGGGACATTTGAAGGTGGTGCCGCTGCCTGTGCCCACCTTGCAGCCCTGATGGGTGCAGACCGAAGTGTAGGCCAGCACCGTGGTCTCATCGGGGCGATACAGTAGGTAGCCGGCACCCCCGATGCTGACCGAAGCGGTACCCGACACGGGCAACTTCGCCACGGCGATCGCATCGGTAGCATTTCCCGTGGCTTCGGGAGATTTTGCTGCCTCTTCTCCGGAACCGCATGACACCAACGTGACGGCCGCGCCGGCCACGAGGGAGGCGCCTAAAATTCCTCTGCGGGTGGGCAGCAGCGTGATGGATTGTTTCATATCCACAGTGTCACTCAGAATGAGGGAAGCGTCGGTGGGCTACCAGACTTTTTTGCGTGGTTACGCACGCCGCATACAGCTGGCCGCGGCCCACGGACTGAGCCCGTGGGCCGCGGCCAGCTGTATGTTTATAGAGCGGAGAACTTAGCCCTGGTGGAACGTTTTTCCGTTGGCCCGAACCGAGGCACCGACCTGATCAAGGTACGGAGTAATGCCGCCCAGATGCATGGGCCATCCTGCCCCCATGATCATGCACAAATCGATGTCCTCCGGACCAGCAACCACGCCCTCGTTGAGCATCAACCCAATTTCTTGGGCCAAGGCATCCTGCGTACGAACCAATAGTTCCTCCGCCGTACTCGGCGTGTTGCCGAACTCCAGCAGCTCCAGTGTCGAGGCGGGGATTTCTACCGTCCCGTCGGCGGCCGGGACCCAGAGTGAGGTGATGGAGTTCTTGATCAGCGTCTGCTGGTTCGACGAGACGTGGAAGCGCTCGCCGAAAGCAGCATGCAGCGACTCCGAGACGTGGTTGGCCACCGGAATTCCGACCATGGCCAATAACGTGAACGGACTCATCGGCAAACCCATGGGGCGCAGGGCTCCATCGGCCGTCGCGGCGTCGGTGCCATCATCAAAGGCCTTGGCAATCTCACCCATCAGGCGCAGCAGGATGCGATTGACCACAAATGCCGCATTGTCCTTAACCAAAACACTGGTTTTACGAAGTGCCGCGCCCAACGCGAAGGCCGTTGCCAGGGCCACATCATTGGTTTTTTCGGCACGGACAATCTCCAACAGTGGCATCTGGGCCACCGGGTTGAAGAAGTGGAAGCCCACCAACCGCTCGGGGTGGGCCAAATCGCGACCCATCTCGGTGACCGAGAGGGAAGAAGTATTGGTTGCCAGGATGCAGTCGGCGGAGACAACAGCCTCGACCTCGGCAAATACCTGCTTCTTGACCGACAACTCCTCAAAAACTGCCTCGATGACAAAATCGGCATCGGCAAAGGCTGCCTTGGATACCGAACCTGTCACCAGGGCCTTGGTGCGGTTGGCGGCGTCCGGGGAAATTCGCCCCTTGGCCAACTGCTTGTTGATCTCGCCATGAATGTAGTCAAGGCCCTTCTCTACGCGGGCCGCGTCAACGTCGGTGATGACCACCGGCACCTTCAGACTCTTGGCGAAAATCAGCGCCAGCTGCCCGGCCATCAGCCCGGCACCAACAACACCCACCTTGCTCACGGGACGAGCCAACTTCTTATCCGGTGCTCCGGCCGGGCGCTTGGAGCGCTTCTGGACCAGGTCCAGGAAGGCGTAGACGGTGTTATGGAACGCGTGGGTCTGCATCAATTCGGTCAGGGCGGCGATTTCCAGTGCCGCAGATTCCGTCTGGGTGATGGATGCCCCGGCTTCGAAGACATCGAGCACCTTGGCTGGCGCCGGTGCGGCATTGGAAGTCTTGGACTCCACGAAGGCTCGCGCCTTGGCCGCGGCCGCGGCCCAACGCGCGGTGATCTCCGGGTTGCCGTTGGGTTCCACGGCGTTGGGGCGCTGCACCGTTATCTCGCCGGTGAGTACAGCATCTGCCCAGAGCAGTGATTGCTCCAGGAAATCTGCGGATTCAAACAATGTGTCGGCGATGCCCAGCTTGGCGGCAGTTACACCGTTAAGCGAGCGGTTATTGTTCAGCGGGTTTTCGATCATGACCGTCATGGCTGCCTCGGGTCCGATCAGGCGCGGCAGTCGGTAGACTCCGCCCCAGCCCGGGACCAACCCGATGAAGGCCTCGGGCAGGCCGATGCCGTTGGCTCCACTGGAGACGGTGCGGTAGGTGCAGGCCAGAGCAATTTCCAGGCCACCGCCGAGGGCCACACCATTGATGAGGGCGAAGGTGGGGACCCCGAGGTCGGCCAACAGATCGTAGGCACTGTGACCTAGAGAAGCCATGGCGGCACCGTTTTGCGGTGAGGCCAGGGATTTGACGCCATTCAAATCCGCGCCGGCGACCAGGTAGTGGGGTTTACCGGTGAGCGCCAGTGCCTGGATTTCCCCTGCTGCCGCGCGCTTTTTTTGCTCGGTAAGTTTCGCGTGCAGTTCCAGCAGGGTATTCGGGCCCAGCGTGGTGGGCTTGGAATGGTCAAAACCGTTATCGAGGGTCAGCAGCGCGATCGTGGCACCGCTGGGTAGTTGCACATCCTCGATCAGCGAGTGCGTGATGATCTCGTCCGGGACCATCGCGGCCAGGGAAGCGAAGTTTTCTTTGGTGCTGGAGCTCATGGCCTTAGGCATCCTTTCCGAAGTCTGCGTGGTGCGGGTTTTCCCACACCACGGTGCCGCCCATGCCCAAGCCGATGCACATGGTGGTTAGTCCGTAGCGGACGGTGGGGTCCTGCTCAAATTGGCGAGCCAGCTGGTTCATTAGGCGGACGCCCGAGGAGGCCAGCGGGTGCCCCACGGCGATGGCGCCGCCGTAACGGTTCACTCTCTCATCGGTGTCCTTGATCCCGTAGTGGTCAAGGAAGGAGAGTACCTGCACGGCGAAGGCCTCGTTGATTTCAAAGAGTCCGATGTCCTCGATACTCAGTCCGGCCTGAGCCAGTGCCTTTTCGGTGGCGGGGACCGGGCCGATGCCCATGACCGAGGGATCAACCCCGGCAAAGGCGTAGGAGACGAGGCGCATTTTGACCTTCAGCCCCAGTTCTTCGGCAGCCTGCGCGCTGGCCAGTACCGCCGCGGTGGCGCCGTCGTTCAGGCCGGCCGCGTTGCCGGCGGTGACTCGACCGTGAGCGCGGAAGGGAGTGCGCAATTCGGCGAGTGAGTGAAGTGTGGTGCCCGGTCGTGGTGGCTCATCGGTGGTGTGCAGCTTAAATCCCTCGCCGGGACGTTGGGCTGCCACCGGGACCATGTCCGGTTGGATATTCCCTGCCGCATAGGCGGCTGCCAGCTTGGTTTGGGAGGCCACCGCGTAGGCGTCGGCGCGTTGTTTGGTGATGGCGGGGAAGCGATCGTGCAGATTTTCGGCGGTATTGCCCATGTTCAGGGCCGCCGGATCAACGATGCGTTCGGAAAGGAAACGCGGATTCGGGTCGGCACCGGCGCCCATCGGGTGGTTGCCCATGTGCTCAACACCGCCGGCGATGACCACGTCGTAGGCCCCAAAGGCAATGGAACCGGCGGTGGAGGTCACGGCCGTCATGGCGCCGGCGCACATCCTATCGATGGCGAAGCCCGGGACGGATTGCGGCAGACCGGCCAGCAGTGCTGCCGTGCGTCCGATGGTCAGGCCCTGATCACCGGTCTGTGTGGTGGCGGCGATCGCCACCTCATCGATCCGCTCCGCGGGGAGCGAGGGGTTGCGGCGCATCAGTTCACGGATGCATTTGACCACGAGGTCATCGGCGCGGGTGCCGTGGTAAATACCCTTGTCTCCGGCCTTGCCGAAGGGGGTGCGGACGCCGTCGACGAAGACGACGTCGCGGACAGGCCGCGGATTGCGAGTGTTCACTGACTGGGGGCTCACCGGTACTCCTTGAATGGATGATGGAATGTGATCCACCCCATACGCTACTGGTGAGTAACTTAGAGTGCAAGCCCAGCACCCGAGCCCCAGAAAAAAGCCGGGCGGGATTGACCCCACAAGGGGTAAATCCCGCCCGGCGCAGAACTAGCGCTTGGCTAATTCGTCGGGGTCCAACAAGGCCACGGTAATCACCGGGCAGAGCAGTTCAATCTGCCACGACCGGGCACCGAGTTCGACCAACGCGGCGGCCACGGAGTCCGGATCAATCTGTGCCGGCGGGCTCCAGCAGAGTCGACGCAGCGTATCGGGGGTGAGCATGTTCTCGGTCGGGATATTCAGGGCCTCGGCGGTGCGCGTGATCCGCTCCTTGGCGGTCTGCAAGCGCGCCGCGGCTACCGGGTCCTTATCCGCCCAGACCCGCGGTGGTGGCGGTGCGTTGGTCGGGACCTGATTCGGCGGCAGATCCTCGGTGACTTGGGCTTCCTGCAGGGCGTGGAGCCACTTGGGCGCATCTCGCCCGGCGGAACGGCCGTGGAAGCCGGGGGTCTTTAGTAGTGCCGGGACGCTCTTGGGCTTGGCCTTGGCGGCCGCCACCAGGGCGGAGTCGGGAATCAAGCGGCCCGGAGCCACATCGCGGGTCTTGGCCAAGGCCTCACGGGTCTCCCAGAGTGAACGAACCGCCGCCAACGTGCGACGATCACGAATCTGGTGCAGTCCGGAGGTGCGACGCCAGGGATCAATGCGCGCCGGTGCCGGCGGGGCGGTACGTACGGCCTCAAATTCCTCTTCGGCATAGGCCAGCTTGCCGTCGGATTCCAGGATCTTGATCAGTTCCAGACGCAATTGATCAAGCACCTCAACATCCAGCGCCGCGTAGCGCAGCCACGGTTCGGGCAGCGGACGGGTTGACCAGTCGGCTGCCGAATGCTCCTTGGCCAGGCGCAGGCCCAGCAGGGATTCCACGGCCGGACCCAGGCCCACGCGCGGCAATCCGGCAATGCGGCCGGCCAGCTCGGTATCAAAGAGGCGGGTGGGGCTCATGCCCAGTTCGCGCAGGCACGGCAGATCCTGCGAGGCGGCGTGCAGAATCCAGATTTCCTCCCCGATGGCCTCCTGAATCGGGGCCAGATCCTCAAAGGGGACGGGGTCGATCAGCCAGGAACCCGATCCCTCGCGGCGCAACTGCACCAGGAAGGCGCGCTGGCCGTAGCGGAAGCCGGAGGCGCGCTCGGCGTCGATGGAGACCGGACCGGTGCCAGCGGCGATGGCTCGAGCCGCCCGGGCGAGTCCGGGCGCGGTGGTGATGACCTCGGGAACTCCGTCGCGCGGGGTATCGAGCAGGATGGGCTCGGGGGCCGGCGGCTGCGGTTCTTCCTCCGTTTGCGAGCTCAACAAGGGCTCGGACTCGAGGTCTTCGGTGCGGCTGGTGTTCGTGGCGTGGGGGGTACGGGTCATGGTGTCACCAATTCTAGTACCGATTGCGGTGCGCCCGGTGGTGCCGTGCCGTGCTAGGAGAGGCGACGGTGGGGAAGAGCCGTAACACCGCTGGGTAGCGGGGGCAACCCGGCAAAGGTGCAGACCATGTCCGCCCACGCCTGCAGGTGAGCGGAGATGTCTTGGTCCCCGGGGGTCCAGGAGGCGCGTAATTCAATGTCGATGGTCTCCGCGCGGTTGGCCAGGATGCCATAGCTCTCCGAGAGCACGCGGGTGGTGGTGCCACCGGCCTGCCGGTAGTCGGCGCCCGACTCGTTGAGCGCATCAAGCAACCAGGTCCAGGCGACCGAGCCGAGCATCGCATCGTTGCCCATTTCGGCATCCATGCGTGCTCGAATGTAGGTCACGATGCGGAAGGTGCCGTCCCAGAGGGCCGAACCGGCGGGATCGTGGAGCAGGACGAAGCGGCCGGTGGCCAGTTCCTCCCCATGCGCTTCCTCGGCGCCGTGCCCCCGGCGCGGCGTGCGCTCGTAGACATCTGCCGACAGCGCCAAGGCGTAGGGTGCCAAGCGTGCCGGGGCGGGGATTTCCCGCAATGAGATTTCCTTGCGGCAGCTGGCGCGGCGAACCGCGGCCAGCGCGTCAAGGAAGGCCGGTGGCACTGCTTGAATGGGTCCATGGGTTGTCACATGGCGAGTCTAAAGTGTGCCGCAGGCCGTGAGGCCTGCGGCACGCCGCAAAGTCTTAGCGGCTAGTTTCTGCCCAGTTCTTCACGCAGTGCGGCGAGGAAGGCATCAACGTCGGTCTCGGTGGTATCAAAGGAGCACATCCAACGGACCTGATTTGCCGCCCGGTCCCAGTCGTAGAAGCGGAAGCGCTCACGCAGGGCATCTGCCACGTTGTTGGGCAGCGTGGCAAAGACGCCGTTGGACTGCGTGGGGTAGAGCAACTCAACACCATCGGTTGCCTGCACCCCGGCCGAGAGCCGGGCCGCCATGGCATTGGCGTGCGCCGCCGAATCCAGCCACAGGTCGGTGCCGTAGAGCGCCAATAGCTGGGCGGAGATGAAGCGCATCTTGGAGGCCAACTGCATGTTCATTTTGCGCAGGTACTTGATGGACTCGGCCGGGCCCGGGGTGAGCGTGACGATTCCTTCACCAAACATGATGCCGTTTTTGGTGCCCCCGAGAGACAGGATGTCGATGCCGGTGCCGGTGGTCATCTCGCCCAGCCCCACACCCAGGGCGGCGGCGGCATTGGAGATCCGAGCGCCGTCCATGTGGACGCGCATGCCCAGGGAGTGGGCGTGCTCGGTGATGGCGCGCAGCTCTTCCAGGGTGTACAGGGTACCCAGTTCGGTGGACTGCGTCAGGGAGACGGCCAACGGCTGAGCGCGGTGCTCGTCGCCCCAGCCCCAGGCCTCCTTGTTGATGGCCTCAACCGTGAGCTTGCCATCGGTGGTGGGAACCGAGAGCAGCTTCATGCCCCCAATGCGCTCCGGTGCACCGTTCTCATCGACGTTGATGTGCGCGCTTTGCGCGCAGATGACCGCGCCCCAGCGGGGCAGCAGCGACTGCAGGGCAGTGACGTTGGCGCCGGTGCCGTTAAAGACCGGGAAGATGGTGGCGGTTTCGCCAAAATGTCCGGCGATCACGCGGCCGAGCTCGGCGGTGTACTCATCCTCGCCGTAGGCAACCTGGTGTCCACCGTTGGCACTGGTGATCGCGGCCAACACTTCCGGGTGGATTCCGGAGTAGTTATCGGAGGCGAATCCGCGCACGGAGGTGTCGTGGTTGATGGAAGTCACTGTCATGGGGTCCTAACTCAGGTGGTGCACGTGATGTGGAGGTGTTGGGGTGTCGGTCTCAGAGCACCGGCAAGTGGATGCGCGCGCCGTTGAGCTGCGCGGCGTCGTGCGTGAAAAGCTCAAGCGCCGCGGTGCCCAGTGCCGAAACATCGGTGAATCCGGCGGTGGAACGATCCGGGTGTGCGGCGCGGGTGGCGGGGTCGGTGAACGCCTTGATGACCCAGCGCACCGCGGCCGCTCGCTGCGGTACCGGTGCCAGCTTGTTTCCGGACTGGGCCATTCGTAGCTCCGCAGCCACCGACTTCATCCAGGCCTCGGCTGCCGCCTTGGCCGTGGAGTAGTTGGCGTTCGAACCGCTGGGTGCATCCACCGCCGTGGCCGAGACGATGGCAATGCGTCCGCATGCCGAGGCCACCAGGTCGTCGCGGAAGACCCGGGAGGTGTTGCGCAGCGTGCCAAGAATCTGGGTGTGCAGGTACGCATAGTCATCGTCGATTTGCCCGGGCAGTCCCTTGCCGCCGCGCCAACCGCCTACCAGGTGCAAGAGTCCGTCAATGGGCCCGCGTTCGGTGTCGATCAATGCGTGGAGTTCGGAGACCGCGCCATGGTTGGTCAGATCCACCTCGTAGCGCCCATGCACAAACGGCAGGGCCGTTGCCAGCCGATCGGCGTTCGAACCCGCGGCCAGCACCGTGGCCCCGGCATCGCAGAGCGCTCGCGCCACCGCGACACCGGCGGCGGAGGTGGCTCCGGCAATCAGTATCGTCACATCATGAAGTTCGCCCATGGAAGTTAGTCTATCGCTCGTTTCGGCGGATTGAGATGGCTATTTAGATGCTGGAGGTGCCGGTAATACCCACGGTGGACTCGATGATCGGGCGCATCTTCTTGCTCAGTGCCTCGTAGAACATCGAGAGCGGGAATTCGTCATCCATCACCTGGTCGGTCATTTCACGTAGGGGGGCGTTCAGCGGCAGGGCGTCCGGGCCCTTGGCCCAGGTGGAGGCGGGGTGCGGGGTCAGGGTGGTGGAGACCAGCTCGTAGGCTGCCAACCAGTGAGAGATCTTCGGGCGATCAATGGAGCGCCAGTAGAGCTCGTCGATGGAGTCCCCGAGGGCGCACACGACCTCCGGGACCTGATCCCAGTCGATGCTCAGCTTGGTGTCCGTCCAGTGCAGCACGTGGTGCTGGTGCATCCAGGCGAAGAGCAGCTGTCCACCCACGGCGTCATAGTTGCGGGTACGCGTACCGGTAATGGCGAAGCGGAAAATCCTGTCGAAGATGACCGCATACTGGACGAGCTTGGCGTGGTGGCGGGTGACGGGATCGTGCGCCTCGTCACGGGAGATTTTGACCGATTCGCGGAAGGCCGTGAGATCGCAGCGCAGTTCCTCGAGCGAGTACAGGAAGAAGGGCATACGCTGCTTGATCATGAACGGGTCAAAGGGCAGATCGCCACGCATGTGCGTCCGGTCGTGGATCAGGTCCCACATCACGAAGGTCTCTTCGGTCAGTGACTGATCGGTGAGCATGGCAGCAGCATCGGCGGGGAGTTCGAGGTTGGTGATGTGTGATGCTTCCTTCAGGACGCGGCGGAAGCGCGCGGCCTCGCGATCCTGGAAGATGGCACCCCAGGTGAAGGACGGAGTTTCACGGATGGCCACGGACTCGGGGAAAAGCACCGCCGAATTGGTGTCATAGCCGGGAGTGAAATCCAGGAAACGCAGCGGAACAAAAAGCTTGTTGCTGTACTCCCCGGCTTCCAAAGAACCGATGAAATCGGGCCAAATGACCTCGATGAGGACCGCCTCGAGCAAGCGGTCGGTGGAACCGTTCTGCGTGTACATCGGGAAAAGCACCAGGTGACGCAGTCCGTCAATGCGTGCGAGCTGAGGGGTAAAGGCCAGCAGCGAGTCTAAGAAGTCCGGGACACCGAATCCGGAGGCCGACCAGGCCTCAAGATCGCTCACCAGGGCGGTGAGGTAGGCCGCGTCGTGCTCAAAGTGAGGAGCTAAATCTCGGATCGAATCGGCAATCACGGTCAGCAGTTCCGTGGCGTGAGATTTGTTGGCTTCTTCGGGTACCGAGCCGTCGTGTCCCTGGAGTCCCTGGAACGTGGTTGCTGCCGCCTTCAGTGTCAGCCAAGATTCGGCGACGATGAGCTCTGAATTGGAGAGTGGCTTGGGAAGAGTTGCGTGTGACATTTCGGTATACCCCATTTCGGTACTGCTGGAAGCGCCGCCTGTTTCTGCGGGCAGTTGTTGTTTCCAGCCTAGCTATGGGTAATGGTTGCTGATCGATTATCAATGCAAGCATTAGCAACCCTGTTGCATGTGCGGTGGCTGAGGCATCAAGGTACGAGTAGAAGGAATGCTCGGTTCCGGGGCGCCACGCTCATCCCCGGTACCGAGCCGCGAAGACCGAACGGATCAGACGTTCTTGAGCCTCAGCGAGACCGAATTCATGCAGAAACGCTGGTCGGTCGGCGTATTAAATCCTTCGCCTTCGAAGACGTGACCAAGATGTGAATCGCAGGAGGCGCAACGCACCTCAACACGGACCATGCCCATCGAAGAATCGCGGATGTACCTCACCCGGTCCTCTGCCAACGGTGCAAAGAATGAGGGCCAACCGCAGCCGGCATCAAACTTGGCGTTGGACGTGAAGAGTTCCTCGCCGCAGGCTCGGCACTCGTAGACACCCGCTGTGGTGGTGTCCCAATACTCGCCACTGAAGGGAGCCTCGGTTCCGGCCTGGCGCATTACCCGAAACTCATCGGCGGTCATTTCGCTGCGCCACTGCTCATTGGTTTTGGTAACGTTCGACGAACTTGAGGTGGGTTCTGATTCGGGGGTCTGGTTTTCGCTCACACAACGCACAACACCGGCCACGGCGCGCTCATTCCCGAAAATCCCAGTAGATGACGAAAAGTAAAAAGTCCTCCGAGTCAAAGCCCCCGATGGATGGGGTTTCTTTGCGATGATGGTTGGCATGAAGCAAAAACTCTCTCCTAATTCCCCACGCGCCCGCTCGGCGGGCAAGCACCTGAGTTGGGTGCTTCTTGGAGTTGGAGCCGGGGCCGCGGCCGGATCGGTCTTTGCCGGCAGCGTTTCTGCCCTCGGAGCGTATTTCGCCCGCAGGGTTGTCACGCCCGATGCCGTCCCGCACCAGGACGTAGAAATCCTGGCCCTGGTAGCCACCGACGCCGGACACGACGTGATCGTATCGGCAGACAAGGAATCCTCGGCACCGGGCCGCTACTCGCTGCTCTTTTCCGCCGACACCGGCCACGCGAGGCTGGGAGAACCCAAGGGATATCGACCGGGGGACGGCACCGTCACTCGACCGGTCGAAAAGGTGTACTTCGGGGACCTGTCGACCGCGGTGCGGGGCAGGCTATCTGGCATCGTCTACGATTCTCCGACCGATGTGGGCGCGGAATACGACGAGGTCAACATCCCCATACTCGGTGGCATGGCTCCGGCCTGGTTTGTTCCGGGGGAGCGCAACGCGGATACCTGGGCCATTTGTGTGCACGGCCGCGGAGCCAATCGCAAGGAGGGGCTGCGGGCCCTACCACTCTTGCGCCGCTTGGGGCTGAGCGCCCTGCTCGTCTCCTACCGCAATGATGGGGTGGCACCGGCAGCGGTGGACGGCCGGTATGGGCTCGGCGCCACGGAATGGCCAGACATTGAGGCGGCCATTGACTATGCGATTAATGCCGGAGCCAAGGAGATCGTGCTTTTCGGCTGGTCCATGGGTGGCGCCATCGCGCTGCAGGTGGCCGACAAATCAACACACGCGCTCAAGATCGGCGCACTGGTACTTGATGGACCGGTGATCAACTGGATCGATGTGCTCTCCCACCAAGCGAAACTTAACCGCATCCCCGAGGCCGTGGGCAGGTTGGGGCAGTGGCTCCTGGCCCATAGGGCCGGACGCTGGATGACGGGGCTGGCGGCGCCACTGGACCTGAAGATCCTGAACTGGGTGGAGCGTCACGACCAGTTGCGGATGCCCACCCTGATTCTACACAGCGAGGACGATGACTTCGTCCCCATCGGCCCCTCCGAACAACTTGCCGAACTCAACCCCCAGCTGGTGGGGCTCTCGCGCTTCACCAGGGCGGGACACACTCGCGAATGGAATGTTGACCCGCAGCGTTGGGAATCAGAAGTGGAATCATTCCTGCATGGGGTGCTGAATGCACCGCGGCCCGGGGACTGAGCGAACCCGGGCCAACAGCTCAGTGGCCGATGGGGGCGATGAGGGCCGCGGTGAGTCGCTGTAGATCTCTCGGTGCCAGTTCGATGTCCAGCCCCCGGTGTCCACCGGAGACAAAAACCGTGGCAAAGTCCAGCGCGCTGGCATCAAGTATCGTGCGTGAGGGATTGCGTTGCCCCAGTGGTGAAATGCCACCGAGAACATATCCGGTGCGTCGTTCGGCCGCCGCGGGATCGGCCATCTCCACCTTTTTGACGCCCAGCGCATTGGCCATGGCCTTGAGATCGAGTTGTCGGTTCACCGGAACGATGCCCACGGCCAGGGCTCCGGCTCCCGAAGCCCCGGTGGCTACCAGCAGCGTCTTGAACACCCGCTCCGGAGCAACCCCGAGAGCTTCGGCGGCTTCGAGTCCGAAGCTCTCCGCCGCCTTGTCATGGGTATAGGGGTGTAGTGAGTAGTTCACCGCCGCCCGATCCAATACCGTGGTCGCCGGGGTGCTGGCCGCAGAAGCGCTCTTTTTCTTAGACATTGCGGGGATGAAATTCCTTGCTTAACGTGGACGGGCGCCGGTATGACCCGACGCCCGATACCGCTGTGCGGGAGGTAACTAGCCGGCCGGGGCTTCGACGCGCTCGGAAACCTGACGCTTAATGCGTCCCAGCATCGCGCTCATGCCGCGCAAACGCAAGGGCGTCAGTGCACGGGTGAGTCCGAGCTGATTGGGCATGTCATCGGGTACGGCCAATACCGCCGCTGCCGGAAGCCCATCAAGACCCTGATGAAGCACCGAGGCAAAACCGCGCGTCGTCGGTGCCTGCGGGGGAGCGGAGAAGAACAATGAGACGCGACGATCGCCGGCAGGTTCGACCTCGATGGTCAGGAACAGCGGCGTCTGGCATTCAACGACCTGTTCGAGCAGATCGGGGTGATCGGCCAATCGGGCCGGGAGCTCGGGCAATTCCTCGGAGAACTCCAGCAATAGCTGCAATCGCTCCGGCTCGGTGACAGCCTGGAAGTCTTCAACGATCTCCGCAAGGGCTGCTGGCAGCTCGCTCATGATCCTAGGCTCCGTATCCTGCGGGGACGGCTCCGGGTTCGATACCCTTCACGATCGGGACACGAACGGCATTGCCCCACTCGGTCCAGGAACCGTCGTAGTTGCGCACGTTTTCGAAACCGAGCAGGAACTGCAGGGCAAACCAGGTGTGACTGGAGCGCTCGCCGATTCGGCAATAGGCGATGACATCATCGCCGGGGGTCAGGCCAGCTTCGCCCAGGTAGATCGCTTCGAGCTCGGCGCGGGACTTGAAGGTCCCGTCCTCCGCAGCGGCCTTGGCCCAGGGAACGGACGCAGCGGAGGGAATGTGTCCGCCGCGCAAGGTGCCTTCCTCCGGGTAGGCGGGCATGTGTGTGCGCTCGCCGGTGTATTCCTCCGTTGAGCGCACATCGATCATGGGCTTGCCAAAGTGCTCGAACACCTGGGGCAGGAACGCACGGATGAGCGTGTCATCACGCTCGATGACCGGGTAGCTGGTCGCGGTAATGGTTGGCTTGTCGCGAGTAATCTCGCGGCCCTCGGCAATCCACTTGTCGCGGCCACCGTCGAGCAGACGCACATCTTCGTGACCGAACAGGGTGAAGACCCAGAGCGCATAGGCTGCCCACCAATTGGATTTGTCGCCGTAAATCACCACGGTTGACTCACGAGTGATGCCCTTGGCGGCCATCAAGGCGGCGAAGCCGGCACCGTCAACGTAGTCGCGGGTGTCTTCGTCGTTGAGCTCGGTGTGCCAGTCAACCTTTACCGCACCGGGGATATGACCCATGTCGTACAGCAGGATGTCTTCATTGGATTCGAGGATCACCAGATTCGCCGTGGACAGATTCTCTGCCAGCCAATCGGTGGAGACCAGCCGTTCTGGATGGGCGTAGTCGGAGAAGGACGGATTGGAGTCGATGGGCAGGCTCATGATGATTTGACCTCACAACAAGAAAGTTTGGGGGATAGTGCTGCTTCAAGCCTAGCCATCCGGGCGCCCCGGCACAGCGCTCGGAGGTTATGCAACGCCATATTTCGCTCCCAGCGTCCAGCTCGGGGTGGAAGTGGGCAACTCGCCCGTGTGCGCTCCGACTCCCATTTAGGGGATGGTTGAGGTCTGGGCATAAAATGACCGAGGCGTGTCTTTGTGCCGCCAACGCACCACCGCCACCTTTTCGAAGACCTAAGGACCGTTTCGCCGCATGGCCACGATTACGCATCTTTCCCAACGAACACCAACGGTCTCCCTGGACGATCTTCTGGCCGGCTTCCATCCGTCCTACCGGTTCGGCGAGGTTTCCTTCGACACCTACCGTCCGGATCCGGCTTGGCCGACGCAGGCCGAAGCTGTCACTAAGCTTCAGCACTTTGCCTCGACGATCGGCAAATCCAAGGGTGGATTCCTTTCGAACCTCTTCGGTAAGAAGAAGGTCGAAAAGTCGGGTATGTACCTTGATGGCGGTTTCGGCGTTGGCAAGACTCACCTCTTGGCATCGCTGTGGCACCTGGCACCGGGCCGTAAGGCCTTTGGCACCTTTGTGGAGTACACCAACCTCGTTGGCGCATTGTCCTTCCGCCAGACCGTTGAGGTCTTGAGCACCTACTCGCTGGTCTGCATCGATGAGTTCGAACTCGATGATCCGGGAGACACCGTTCTGATGTCTCGCCTCATGCGCGAGCTATCCGACGCCGGTGTGAAAATCGCCGCAACGTCCAACACCCTTCCCGGTGCATTGGGTGAGGGCCGCTTTGCCGCCATGGACTTCCAACGCGAGATCAAGGTGCTTTCCGAACAGTTCGACGTTCACCGCGTGGACGGCGTTGACTTCCGCCACCGCGGACTTCCTGACGCGCCGGTTCCCGTGGCCGATGAGGCCATTGAGGAATTTGCCATGGAACGCTACGGAGATAAAACCTTCGCGGTTGATGACTTCTCGGATCTGGTGGCCCATATCTCCAAGGTTCACCCCAGCCGCTACCGGGCCTTGCTGTCCGAGACCGACGTCTTGGTCCTGCACAACGTTGAAACCATTACCGAGCAGGCAGTAGCACTGCGCTTTGTTGTTTTGGCTGACCGACTTTACGACAAGGATGTACCGATCGTTGCCTCAGGAAAGCCGTTCAGCGAGCTTTTCACCGCGGAAATGATGGCGGGCGGATATCAGAAGAAGTACTTCCGTGCGGTTTCCCGTCTCACCGCCTTGGCTCGTGAAGGCCAGACCGGGGACCCTGCTCTCTAAAAAAGCACTTATTCGAGGCCGCGCCGGCAACTCCATCCCCGCTTTCACCCGTAGTTAGGTGGGGAAGGAGAGTCGACGCGGCCTCGTTGTTTTTGAGACGAACAGATAACTAAGGCATCTTGCGTTCCAGCAGCAAGCGTAAGCCGAGACCTGCAAGCAGCGCCCAGAACGCGCCACCGATCCCCGCAAAGCTCAACCCGGAACCGGCAATCAGGAATGCTACCAGCGAGCTCATTCTGCTGCGTGGGTCTGATAGCGCCGAAGATGCCGAGGCTCCCAACGTGGCAAACAGCGCCAACCCTGCGGCGGCCTCCAATAAGCCCTCCGGGCTGGCAGTGGCCAGGGCGGTGATAGATGCCGAAGCTAGTCCGAGAATGATGTAGAAAACCGCTGAGGAAGCTGCTGCAATCCAGCGGCGTGAACGGTCAGCTCCAGCCTCCTCACCCGCGGCAAGGGCTGCAGATATTGCCGCGAGATTGATGGCGTGACCACCAAAAAGTGCCGCCACGGACGAACCAAGTCCGGTGGCCAGCATGGAGGAACGCCACGGTGTTTCATAGTTAAAGCTGGCCAGAACCGCCACGCCGGGAACATTTTGTGAGGCCATTGTGACCACAAATAGTGGCAGAGTTATTCCGCTGAAGGCAGCCACCGTAAATGTTGGAACGGTGAATTCGAGAGTCGGCAACAGTTCATGGGTGCTCACCACGTTGCCGCTTTGCGCCATGGTGAATCCGGCAATACCCAACGCCGCTCCCATGGCTGCTGGAACTGCCCATCGAGGGCTGAGACGCAGAAACACGAGCCATATGGCGATGATGGGAGCGATGTACAGCGGGATAGTAGACAACGCCACAAAGGGTGCCAGACACAGCTTGAGCAAAACGCCGGCAAGCATGGCTTGGGCCAGCGGAACGGGGATGGACGCGAGGAGCTTCCCCAACCAAGGGATGGCGCCGGTGGCAGCGATCAGCAGGCCGGTCATGATGAAGGCGCCAACCGCTTCGTTCCACCCGAAATTCAGGGCCGCGGATCCGGCCAGTAGGGCAGCCCCGGGAGTTGACCAAGCCGTGGTGATGGGGCGGCGGGTAAACCAGGCCAGAGCGAAAGCACAGATGGCAAGTGCGATGGTTAATGCGAAGAGTCCCGAGGCTGCTTGAGAATCGCTCGCTCCAACCGCTTTGAGTCCGGTGAGGACCACGGCAAATGATGCGGTGTAGCCGACGAGTGCGGTGATGAGACCCGCCACGATCGGCTGCACAAGAGGCGGCCGTTGTGGCGACAGTGATACAGGGGCGAGAGTCACGGTGGCTAGCTTTCTTTAAACGACAGGTGCTGGTCCTGCCTCGCGGCAGTACCAGCACCCGTATTGTCGTACCTAGGGCAAGAGTCCTAGTGAATCGGTGAAGAGGTTAGACGGTTGGATTTCCGTCTTTGCCCTTGTCAACGAAACTCTTGGCGCCGTCCTGAACCTTATCGACGTGCTCGGCGAACTTGCCACCGGTCTTTTCGTCGATGAAGTCGCCAGCGTTGTCAATGGCCTCGCCAATCTTGCCCGAGTTCTCTTGGATCAGCTCTGCAGCCTTGTCCTTGAGTCCTTCGGCCTTGCCCTTTAGGTCGTCAAAAATAGACAAAAGGCACCTCCTCTTCACTAATGGGGACAATAACCGCCCCGCCTAGAATTCATCTTAGGCACTGTAGGTAGCGATACAAGGACATTTGTGTGAATTTCTCGAAGAAAGCGTCCGCGACTGGTAATTTTCGTAAATAATCTGGGCTTAATCGAGAGCGTGAGGTAGTGCGAAAGTGGGCTTACCGGACAGAAAGTGCCGTCCCGGGATCGCCGCGTGCGGTCTGGGCGTATAGGCCGAAAAGTGTGTCCGCGAGGGGCCTGCTTCCCAACGATGGCGCAGTAGAACGAGGTTTCTTATACCTTTGAGCCATTAACCGTGAATGGTTCTGGAAAATCGAAGCAATGTGAAGTATGCGGATCTGCCCTGAAACGCAATGGAAAGACCTCAGTCGGAACCCAACGCTGGAGGTGCATCCACTGCGGGGCCAGCAGTGTCAAGAAGCGCCCTGACCTGAAACGTCGAGCCGAGCTAAACCTGTTCCTCCAATGGATCTTGGGGAAACAGTCCCAGGCCTCCTACAACCCCGGCACGGGTAGAACCCTCCGACATAACACCCAGTGGTGTTGGGCGATCGAACCATCCCTAGCGCCCACCGGCGAAGTCCACCTGCAGATCCAAATGGACGGCATCTATCTAGGACGTGGGTGGTGTTGCCTGATCGCGATTGCCAACGGCAAAACCATTGGCTGGCAGTGGTGCGATAGTGAAAAGAGGGTGGCCTGGATAGCGTTGCTGGAACAGTTCCCAGCACCCCGGGTCGTGATCATTGACGGTGGCTCTGGGCTAGCGGCAGCACTGTCGCAAGCGTGGCCAGAGACTCGCGTTCAACGCTGCCTGGTCCATGTCCAACGCAACGTGCGCACTTATCTGACCCTGCGACCACGAACGGACGCGGGAAGAGCCCTTCGGCGAATTTCCCTTGCCCTGACACGCATCAAGACCCGAGAACACGCCACCCAGTGGATGCAAGCGCTGCAGGAATGGCACCACACCTTCGGGGACGTGATCAAGGAACGCACCTACCCGGCGGGACCTGGCGGCCACCGGCCCAAAGGTGTGAAGCCCACCCAAACCTGGTGGTACACCCACACTCGCCTACGTTCGGCCTACAAACTCCTCGAACGGCTGGTGCGCAGTGGTGAGCTCTTCACCTACCTGGAGCCAGAATTTGATGGGCTGGCCATCGCTTCGACAACCAACCACATCGAGGGCGGCGTTAACACTCAGCTCCGTGCGCTGCTGCGCGGGCACCGTGGCATGCCGCCGGCCCATGCGAAACGGGCGGTCGAATGGTGGCTCTACTCCCACAGTGAGAAACCAACTGAACCGCACACTCTCATCCGGCCTGAACACCTCAACACGAAACCAGTGAAGAAGCAGATCCAGGAGGAAACGATTGGGCCGGAACTCATCGGCACCGCACTGACTGAAGCCGAAGGGCTCTGGGTCAGAAAAGGATGGGCCGGCAGACCCTGCTGAATCATGCTCTGACATGGCACAGCCCCGGGTGACACACCCGGGGCAGACACACTTTTTTGCCTATAAGCCGCGGTCTGAGAATCTAAACCAGGGTGAGTGCTATTTGGTTGGGTGGGGAGATCCCACTATGGCTCGAACCAGAACTTGCGACTTGGCTCCCGCTAGTCTCGATTAATCGGCGAGACAATGTTGAGGTTAAAGCAGTAGGCCGTGTGATTTTTGCAAATCACACGGCCTACAAATTGGAGTGGACAACGAGGTTCGAACTCGCGACCTCGACCTTGGCAAGGTCGCGCTCTACCAGCTGAGCTATGTCCACGTGAATAATCAATACCTAAGTATAGACTCTTCGTGGGCGATACTGGGTTCGAACCAGTGACCTCTTCCGTGTCAGGGAAGCGCGCTACCGCTGCGCCAATCGCCCATAAGGGGTACTACTTTATGCTTTCCAAAAGAAAACACAAGAATAAGGACCCCATTTCCATGGAATCGGGATCCATTTTCTAGAGTGGACAACGAGGTTCGAACTCGCGACCTCGACCTTGGCAAGGTCGCGCTCTACCAGCTGAGCTATGTCCACGTGAAAAGCTAATATCCATAGATACTAACCTATCGTGGGCGATACTGGGTTCGAACCAGTGACCTCTTCCGTGTCAGGGAAGCGCGCTACCGCTGCGCCAATCGCCCATACTTCTTACTACATTTACTACGAGGTGGGGACGGGATTCGAACCCGCGTAAACGGCTTTGCAGGCCGGTGCCTCGCCTCTCGGCCACCCCACCATAACCAAAAGGTAAAATACCCGTTGGATAGATCGGCAAGCCGATCCGGTGAATCTAATGCGAGTGGACAACGAGGTTCGAACTCGCGACCTCGACCTTGGCAAGGTCGCGCTCTACCAGCTGAGCTATGTCCACATATTAGAAGCGCAATCTCCGGAATGTTTTCGTTCCGTTTGTCTGCGTTCCAACGAGTAAAAACTCTATACGACGATTCCCCAAAGTTCCAAATCGGGGCGTTCTTTTATCGAAATTTGGCCTAGACCCTTGTGATCTCGCGGTTTTTGAAATGCTTGCGAACGGCGATGAGAGCCAAAACGTCGCCGGAACGTGGAAAAATCATGTTCATGACTTCACCAGCGCTGGCCCATCAGACGGACTTTGGACGCATGTATGCCCGGAAAATCGGCGGACTTCCGCAGGTTCCCTCCATTACTAATGTCATCGGACAGGAAAAAATGGACCTCGACGGTTGGATAGGTCACATGGCGGCCACCGCCGTGGTGCAGGACCCGAGACTGGGCGAAGCGCTAGGAAACTCGGCAAAGCTCAAAGCCCTAGCTCGTCAATCATCAAAGGCCGCGGCTGATTACCGCGACGCGGCCGCCGCGCGGGGGGACCGCGTGCACCAGTACTGCGAACAAATTGCACTGCGGGCCATGGGTAAGCCTCATCAGGCAGCAGCTGCGCGTGAGGCATTGGCCAGCAACAACGAGGAAGGATTTGCCGGACGATTCGATGAGTGGTGGGACACCTATCAGGTTCAGCCACTCGCCGCAGAAGTCACCGTATGGAACGAAAGTATTGGCTATGCCGGAACTCTGGACCTCGTGGCCACTATTGGTGGTCGACTTTGTCTGATCGACTACAAAACCCGAGGCACCGGTCGAGATGGACGAGTGAAGCCGCTTGATCCGAAGGTCATTATGCAGCTGGCTGCCGGAGCCAAGGCCGAAGAAATGGTGGTTGACCCGGCCGTTGGCACCTGGGAACCGTGGAAATACTCACAAGACCCGATGCTGTTGGGTGTGGCCATCGGTGAAACCGAGGTCCAGACCGTCATGGCGAATCCCGACGTGCTGCCCGCATATTGGTCGAAGTTTTGGTCGCTGCGTCAGGTATGGGGCGCCACCCTTAAGGTCGGGGAAGCAGGGGTTGCTCTGCGTGAGGTCGGCCCTCCACCGCCACTAGTGCCCTGAGCCGGTCGGTAGACTGATAGTCAGGGGGCGCTGGTGCACCACTCTGGCGTACTTGACTCCACACCTCCTCCATCCACAGCACATTGCCGGTACAGCAGCCGGCCGAAGGGAGACCGGATCTCATGGCCGTCTTAGGTATTCGCATTGTTGGCGACCCAATCCTCCGAACCCGCGCAGACGAGGTCACCGATTTCGGTCCCGAACTGCGTAAGCTCGTCGCAGACATGGACGAAACAATGGAGAACGTAGAAGGTGCCGGTCTAGCAGCACCACAAGTTGGAGTCTCCCTACGGGTGTTCACCTACCAGATCGCTGGCAAACGAGGACACCTGATTAACCCGGTGCTCGAACTGGGCGATGAGTACCAGGACGATGTGAACGAAGGGTGCCTTTCCATCCCGGGACTTGGCTACCCGGTACGCCGCCGCAGTTGGACCCGTGCCACCGGTGTTGACGTCGAAGGAAATCCCGCAGTGGTCGAGGGCGAAGGCTTCCTGGCTCGCTGCTTGCAACACGAAACCGATCACCTTGACGGAATCCTGTATATCGATCGACTCACCGGCCAAACCAAAAAAGACGCCTTCCGCAAGCTGCGCGACACCAACTACAACTCCGTCGCCGCAAGCACCGTGTCCAAGCGCAGCTCTGCACTGGGATCCAGCTTCGGTGCCGGCGCAAGTTTTGGGCAGCAGGCATGAGAGTGCTTTTCGCCGGAACCCCACAGGTTGCCGTTGCATCTCTCGACCAGCTCGTAAACGACGGATTTAACGTCGTGGCGGTCCTGACCCGCGAAGATGCCCCCATCGGACGCAAACGCGTGCTGACACCTTCCCCGGTTGCCGCGCGTGCAGCTGAACTGGGGATCGAGATCATTCATGCCAACAAGATCGACGTACCAGTTCAAGAGAGAATCTCCGCACTGGAAACCGATATCGCAGCGATTGTTGCCTACGGTGGCCTCGTACCCGAGAAAGCGCTGGGGATTCCCCGTCTGGGGTGGGTCAACCTGCACTTCTCGCTGCTTCCGGCGTGGCGCGGTGCCGCCCCCGTGCAGCATTCCATCATGGCCGGGGACGAGATTACCGGCGCTGTGACCTTCCAATTGGAAAAAGGTCTAGATACCGGTCCCGTCTTTGGCACCTTGACCGAAACCATTGATCCTGCCGATACCGCCGGGGACCTTTTGGGTCGCCTCGCCGTCTCCGGATCCGTTTTGCTCTCACAAACTCTGTCTGGCCTTGATGCCGGTGCCTTGGTTGGTCTCCCGCAAAGGGGTGAAGGATCCTACGCTCACAAGTTGACCTTGGTTGACGGACGAATCGATTGGAACGCTCCTGCCTTAGCTATTCGGCGGCGCATCAATGGAACCACTCCCGATCCGGGAGCCTGGACCGAGTCGGAGGGGCAACGCTTTAAGATCGGCCCGCTGCTCCCGGCCGTTGATGTTGTTGATTTGGCCCCGGGGCAGGTGCTGATCACTGGCGGCAAGAAGCCACGGGTGGTCGTGGGCACCGGTTCTCATGGTGTGGAATTAGCCCTGGTGCAACCACCGGGCAAAAAAATGATGAATGCAGCAGATTGGGCGCGGGGGATTCTCGCGTCAGGAACCGTGGATGAGGTGAAATTCGCATGAGCGAATTTGGACAGGGACGTTCCGACCGTCCGCGACGCAATGAGTCCAATCGTGGCGGTGAGTCGCCGCGCCGTAACGACGCGGGCCGTACCCGCAACCGCGGCGGCAGCGGAAATGGGGCACGCCAATTCAGTGCCTCCGCACCATCAGCACGTAACCGACGTGCCGATCAGGCTCGGTTGACGGCATTTGAGGTGCTCCGGGCGGTTGATGAGCATGACGCCTATGCCAACCTCGTGCTTCCGGCTCGCATTCGCGAGCATCACTTGGACCGCCGAGACGCAGGTTTTGCCACGGAACTGACCTACGGGGCACTGCGCGGACAAGGGCTCTACGACGCCATCCTGGCTCGCTGCGTTGACCGTCCACTGGACCAGCTGGATCCGGCCGTTCTCGATGCACTGCGCTTGGGTGCCCACCAGTTGCTAGCCATGCGCGTTCCCAGCCATGCGGCCCTGGATGAGACAGTCTCGCTGGCCCGCATGGTCATCGGTGCCGGTGCCTCCGGGCTGATTAACGCGGTGCTGCGCAAGGTCTCGCTCAAGGACATTGAGACCTGGAGCAGTGAGCTCGTTGAAGGTATAGATGATGAAAACGCGGCGGCGGCGCTGGTCCACTCGCACCCCGAATGGATTGTTCGCGCCTTGCGCCAAGCGTTGGTGGCCCACGGCCGTGACGCCTCGGAGATCACCGAGCTGCTGGCCGCGGATAACCTCGCTCCGGTCGTGAACCTGGTTGCCCTTCCGGGCGTCGGTTCTCTGGATGAAGCACTTGACCAGGGCGCCGAATACGGGAC
Source organism: Paeniglutamicibacter sp. Y32M11 (assembly GCF_019285735.1). Lineage (GTDB taxonomy): Bacteria > Actinomycetota > Actinomycetes > Actinomycetales > Micrococcaceae > Paeniglutamicibacter. The sequence continues at coordinate 1,633,667 of NZ_CP079107.1, forward strand.
ACTGGTTGCCGATTCTGCGTACTACCAGGGCGGGGACATCGCTCGACTGGCGTCCGTGCGCGAAGGTAGTACCCGAGTTCAAGATGCCGGCTCTCAACTAGTCGCCCGCGCCTTGGCAGGAATCGCACTGCCCGATGGTGGGGAAGACAGCTACTGGCTGGATCTGTGTGCGGGTCCCGGTGGCAAGGCGGCTCTGCTGGCAGCACTGGCCACCATTCACGGAGCCCGGCTCACCGCCAACGAACCTGCTGAGCACCGCGCCGAGCTGGTCTCCAAGGCACTGGTCGCGATCGATCCGGACACCTGGATGATCTCGGTGCGCGACGGCCGCGAATACGGAGACGAAGAATTCTCCGGCGGCTATGACCGAGTCATGGTTGATGCCCCCTGTTCAGGTCTTGGCGCACTGCGCCGGCGCCCGGAGTCTCGATGGCGCAAGACCCCCAAGGATGTTGCGGAACTGACCGTCTTGCAGGGTCAGCTGCTGGATGCTGCACTCAGCGCCGTGCGTGTTGGTGGGGTCGTTGCCTACGTGACCTGTTCACCGCACCCGGCCGAAACTGTTGCCGTGGTGGATGACCTGTTGGCCCGCAACAAGAACGCGAAATTGCTTGATACCGGTGCGGCACTCGAAGCGGCAGCGCTTCCCGGTCTTGCCGGTGCCACTCGCACCGTGGGCACGGGCAGCACCATTCAGCTGTGGCCGCACATTCACCGCACAGACGCCATGTTTATGGCGCTCTTTACCCGCACCGCATAAGCCCGCCGTTCCCCAGCCAGGAGCAAGAAGATCACCATGCGTAACTGCCAAATCAATCCGTCAATCCTCTCGGCCGACTTCACTAATCTCGAGCGTGAACTCCATCGGATCCACACCGCCGATGCCGTACACGTGGATGTCATGGACAACCATTTTGTCCCCAACCTGACTATCGGGCTCCCGGTGGTTAAGCGGTTGGGCGAGGTAAGCGCTCTGCCGCTGGATGTACACCTGATGATTAACGACGTTGACCGCTGGGGACCTGACTATGCTCGGGCCGGTGCCGCCTCGGTGACCTTCCATGCCGAGGCATCGGCCGCGCCGATCAAGCTGGCTCGGGATCTGCGGGCCGCCGGGTCACGAGCCTCGATGGCGCTGCGTCCCGCAACGCCCATCGAGCCGTACCTGGATATGCTTCCGGAACTGGACATGGTGCTGCTGATGACGGTGGAACCTGGCTTCGGGGGACAAGCATTCTTGGACATTGTGCTTCCTAAGATTCGCCGGGCACGGCGGGCCATCGACGGAACTGGTCTGCCCATCGCCTTGCAAGTTGATGGTGGGGTCACCAGCGAAACGATCTTGCGCGCCGCCGAGGCCGGCGCCGACGTCTTCGTGGCGGGGTCCTCCGTTTACGGAACCGAGGACCCCGCTGCGGCGGTAGTCACATTAAGAAATCTCGCAGCCCAGACACCACTTTCCGTGTAATACTGATAGCTACAACTACACAACGTGCTCCGGGGTCGGTGTAAGTCCGAACCGGCGGTTATAGTCCGCGACCCATGCCAAAGAGGCTTCTTACAAGAAGCCTCCGCCGCTTGGTTGAACTGGTGAAATTCCGGTACCGACAGTTAAAGTCTGGATGGGAGAAGCACGTACACGCAACACCAATGCCTTCGCTAGTATGCAAGGTCTAGGAACCGCGAATCCAAAAGATTCGCCATAGCCTAGTCCTCCAACTGCGAGCCGGCCATCAGGTGGAACCGTCGTATCGAACCCCCGGAGCCATCGCGGCTTGACAGGAGGACGATGGATTTTCTGCGGTGGCTCATTGAAGCTTTCAACTCTTACATCACGGTAGGCAGCAGCGCGCTGCTGGTACGTGAAGTGGTCGGCAACGTCTTTGGACTTGCCTCCGCCCTTGGCGGTATTCGTCGCAAGGTCTGGGCATGGCCCGTTGGCATCATCGGCAATGCCCTGCTGCTCACGGTTTTCCTCGGCAGTATCTTCGGCAACGACCAAACCGCCAATCTGCTCGGCCAAGCAGGCCGGCAAATCATGTTCATAGCGGTGTCTTTCTATGGATGGCGCCGCTGGAAAGCTACCCAGCAATCCGGCGGAAGCGCCGTGACCCCACGCTGGGCCACGACCACCGAACGGCTGAGCCTGGCCGGCATCTTGATTGTCGGCACCGTCGCGCTCACCCCGCTCTTTGGTGCCCTCGGCTCCTACGCGCCGGTCTGGGCGGATGCCTGGACCTTTGTGGGTTCGCTGCTGGCCACCTACGGCATGGCCAAGGGGCTCGTCGAATTTTGGCTGATTTGGGTGCTCGTCGACATCGTCGGGGTGCCCCTGCTCTTTAGCGCCGGATACTACGCTAGCGCCTTTATGTATCTGTTCTATGGATGCTTTACCCTGGTCGGATTCTTTATCTGGTGGAAAGCAAAAAACGGTTCGAAGCCAAGCATCGAAACCGAAATGCCTGATCCCACGGTGAAGGTAAGCAACTGATGCAAACAACTCGCGAAACAGCCGCCATGCGTCTGTCCTTAGAACTGGCACGCCGCGGCATCCGCGGAGCCAATCCCTTGGTGGGTGCGGTCATCGTGGATGCCGCCGGGGCCATTCTGTCCACCGGATACCACCGGGGAGCTGGCACCGCCCATGCCGAGGCCGACGCGTTGACTAGGCTCGGAAACATCGATGCCGTTGCCGCACGCTCGGCGACCATGTTGGTCACCTTGGAACCGTGTAACCACACCGGCCGGACCGGTCCCTGCTCGCAGGCCATCATCGATTCGGGTATCGGCAACGTCATTTACGCAGTAGCTGATGACGGTGAAGCCGCGTCCGGGGGAGGTGAAGCGCTGCGCGCGGCGGGAGTGAACGTGTCCCATGGACTGCTGGAGGCCGAAGCCACCGAGCTGAACCACCGTTGGTTTGCCGCCCGTGCGGCGGGGCGTCCCTTCACTACCTTGCATCTGGCCCAAACCCTTGACGGGCGGATCGCCGCTGCGGATGGAACCAGCCAATGGATCACTTCCCCGACGTCATTGCTCCATGCTCACGAGGTACGTTCGCGTGTCGGTGCGATCGTGGTGGGTACCGGAACCGTGAAGGCCGATAACCCTCGGCTTAACGCCCGGGATGAGAACGGTGCACCCTTCGCCTCTCAGCCTCGTCGCATCGTGATGGGACACAGCGAAGTTCCAGCCAACGCCGCATTGCGGGGTGATGGAAACTGGGAACAGGTTTCGTCCCACGATCCACTCACGGTCCTCAAAACGATCAGCGCCCGCGGCATCGATCACGTGCTCATCGAGGGCGGGGCCTCCATTGCCACGGCCTTCCTCGCCGCAGATCTTGTTGACGAGGTATTCCTCTATCAGGCTCCCATCTTCCTCGGTGCAGGCCGCGGATCCGTGGGAGAGCTAGGGATCGGTACCTTGGACGCGGCTCTGCGCTTCCGCCTGGATGCCGTCGACGGGGACGCAGTGCGCGTCATCGGTACGGACATTCTCACTCACCTTGAACCACTTCCGGCCTCCACCGGAATTTCCTAAGGAACCACATTATGTTTACCGGAATTATCAGCGGCATGGGCCGTATCGAAGGCATTGAGGCCACACCGGAAACGGACTCGGTGGTGCTGCGCATCAGCGCCCCAGAACACACTGAGAACCTCGAACTTGGCGGTTCTATCGCCGTGAACGGCGTCTGCCTCACGGCCACCAGCATCACCGGAGACATCCTGTCCCTCGACGTCATGGGTGAAACTCTGCGTCACACCACCATCGGCGAACTCGCCCTGGGTGAGGGCATCAACCTCGAACGTTGCGTTAAAGCCGGCGGGCGGCTCGACGGACACGTGGTTCAGGGGCACGTTGATGGGGTTGGTCACCTGCTCGAGCACGAATCACTCGGCGACTGGGACCGTTTCCGTTTTGCGATTCCATTCGAATTGGCACGATACGTGGCGAAGAAGGGATCCATTGCGATCGACGGGATTTCCCTGACGGTCACCGAAGTTTCCGCAGCAACCGAAAAGACGCAGTGGTTTGAGGTCGGCATCATTCCGACCACGCTGCGCGAAACGACCTTGGGCCAACGCATTCCCGGTTCATCGGTCAACCTTGAGGTGGACGTCATGGCGAAGTACGCCGAGCGTCTAGCATCCTTTGGCACCAGCGAAAGTAGCGCATCATGAATAACGAGCCCATCCGCTTAGACTCCATCGACGCTGCCATCAGCGCCATGGCAGCCGGCCAGGCCGTCGTGGTTGTTGATGATGCCGACCGTGAAAACGAAGGCGACATCATCTTTGCAGCGGAATTGGCCACTCCAGAACTCATGGGATGGACCATCCGACACTCCTCCGGCGTGGTGTGCACCCCGATGACGGGGGACCGGGCAGATGCCATGGGTCTTCCCCCCATGGTGGAGAACAACCAGGACGCCAAGGGCACCGCTTACACGGTGTCCTGCGACGCCGCCCACGGTGTGAGCACCGGAATTAGCGCAGCTGACCGCGCCCTGACCTCCCGGATCTTGGCCGACCCGGCTTCGGGTCCGGACCTCATCACCCGTCCCGGACACATCTTCCCGCTACGCGCGGTCGACGGCGGGGTGCTGGTGCGCCGGGGTCACACCGAAGCCTCGGTGGACCTCTGTGTCGCAGCAGGCCTGGAACCCGTGGGTGTCATTGCCGAGCTCGTCCACGACGACGGCTCGATGATGCGCCTGCCGGCCTTGCGTGAATTCGCCGATCTGTGGAATATCCCGCTGATCAGCATCGAGGACCTGGCCGCCTGGCGTGCAGCCTCGGATGCCGAACCGGTGGTGGGCACCAGCTCCGCCGCGGTGCAGGGGGGACCGGAGGTTCGGTTGCCTACCCCGTACGGCGAGTTCAGCGTCCGTGCTTGGCGCGAGCGTAATAGCGGAACCGAACACCTTTCGCTCAGTGCACCAGGTCCCGACGGTGCCATGCCGGCCGTGCCGCTGGTGCGGGTGCACTCCGAATGCCTTACCGGAGACGTTTTCGGCTCATACCGCTGTGACTGCGGTGAACAACTGGCAGCCGGCCTAGAAGCCATCAACGAATTTGGTGGTGTGCTGATCTACCTGCGCGGCCATGAGGGTCGAGGCATCGGCCTGGCCAACAAGATTCGTGCCTATGCCCTGCAAGATGGTGGCGCCAATACCGTTGCCGCCAACGAGCAGCTGGGTCTGCCGGTTGATGCGCGCACCTACGACGGTGCAGCCGCCATCCTCCACGCCATGGCAATCGAGACGATCCGGTTGATCACCAACAACCCGTTGAAGGAAGAATGGCTGGATCAGGCGGGCATCACCGTCGCTGAACGTGTCCCCACGCGGGTTGCCGCGCGGCCGGAAAACCTCGAGTACCTTCGCACCAAGCAAGAGCTGTTGCATCACACATTGCAGTTGCCAACAAATGAGACCATTACCAATCCAGGAGCACAATCATGAGCGGACACGGAGCACCGATCGTCGGAGCCAACGAACTAGCTGTAGCAGGCAAAACCGGTCTACGGGCAGTGATCGTCGCCGCCAGCTGGCACACGGAAATTATGAACGGACTCGTTGACGGAGCGCTACGGGCCGCAGCCGACGCCGGGATTGCCACCCCCGAGGTCATCCGCGTTCCCGGAACCTTTGAGCTACCGGTCGCCGCGGCGCGTCTGGCGCATGCCTATGACACCGTCATCGCTCTGGGCGTGGTCATCCGCGGTGGTACCCCGCACTTCGACTTCGTCTGCCAGGGAGCGACCATGGGACTGACCGATGTTTCCGTGCGCACCGGTGTTCCTGTCGGATTCGGCGTATTGACCTGTGACAACGAAGAACAAGCAATTGCTCGTGCGGGTCTCGAAGGCTCCGTTGAGGATAAGGGCTATGAGGCAATGAGCGCCGGTCTGCAGACCGCTGTTGCGCTGGCTCGCCGCTAGATCCCACCTGCATGATGCCGTGCGCATCCGTGCCCCCGACACTGGGGGCACGGATGCGCACGGCATTCTTGTTTGTTGCCGATTCGCCTCGGTACTATGAGCACCTCATAACAAAGGAGCGCCCCGTGGGCAAGGTGGTCATGTACGGTTCGATGTCGGTAGACGGCTTCATCGCGGACGAGATCGACCAACCCGGACCGCTGTTCGACTGGTTGACCAGCGGAGATATCCCGTTGGACGAGAGCGGCGTGCTGAAGGTGGCGCAGAGCTCCTACGATTACACACGGGCGTACTGGGACCAGATCGGGGTGACCATCGTCGGCCGCCACGTCTTCGATATGACGGACGGCTGGGACGGGGTTCCGCCGAGCGGGGTTGAGCACGTCGTTGTCGTGACACACCGGCCTAGACCGGCGGGCTGGGACCCCGAAGCGCCGTTTCACTTCGTCGACGGGATTGAAGCAGCCGTGAGCATGGCGCAGAAACTCGCGGGGGAGCGCATCGTTGAGATCGCCGCTGGCGAGGTTGGTGGCCAGATACTTGCCGCTGGCCTGGTCGACGAGGTGCGTATGGATGTCGCTCCCGTCGTGTTCGGATCCGGCAAGCGCTACTTCGGGTCGGTCCACGCACAGCACCTCTTAGATGATCCCGATGTGGTGATTCAGGGCAACCGGGTGCTTCACCTGCGCTATCGGGTGCGTCGTTGAGCGGTTTGGGCCCTATGTATGGACGTCCGATGCGAGCGGCACTGCGCTGGGATCAACGCGCCAGCCGCCATTGAGGCGGCCATTGCCTCGCTGGGGTAAATGAGAGCCGGTGATGCCGTGAACTTCGCGCCCTTGTCCCGTCGGAGGATGAGTTGTGAGCGTTATTGCTGAATCAATCTAGATTTTCGAATGTGCCGCGGCGATCACCAGTAGTGTTGAGATGTGTTTAAATCTCGCCAGCTTAATGAAGAAGTTCACCTGCGCTTGCTGCGTCCACATGATTCCGCAATGCTTGCCGCCGCGTACGTTCGCAATCGTGAGTATCTTTCGCCCTGGGAGCCGGTACGCCCCGAGGAGTACTACACCGAGAGCTGGCAGGCGGAAGACATCGTCAGGCGGCTTAAGATGACCGAATCCGGAGAAGGCTACCCACTGGGATTGTTTGCGGGGGACACTCTCGTGGGTCGTTTTAATCTGGCCGGCATCGTGCGTGGACCATTCCAAAGCGCGGGTCTGGGCTACTGGGTGGATGGTAAATACGCCGGCCGCGGACTGGCATCAGCCGCGGTCCGTCTGATCGTTGAGACGGCCCGTGTAGACCTCGGGTTACATCGCCTGGAAGCGAGTACTCTGCTGCACAATATTGGTTCCCAGCGAGTGTTGCTCAAGGCCGGATTCGAACACATTGGGGTGGCTCCACGTTACCTACATATCGCCGGTAAATGGCAGGACCATAATCTCTACCAGGTATTGCTGCACGATGAGGACTCATCAGAGGTATTAGGCAACTAGCACCATGATTCAGGTTGCCTTGCGCCGTTGGGGGCGTTGTTAGCTGGCCTCATGCTGGCGCGGTCGCCGGGGTAGCCGAATCATCGGCGATTGCCTAGCGGAATGTTGTGAGCGACTGAGTCCGCATGATCGGGAGTGCTGCGGCACCGGCAAGTCCTGCCCAGGCAAAGAGCAGTGGCACCGGCCCGGTAAGTATCGCGAGGCCTCCGCCGAGTAGCGCAACGATGGGCATAATGCCTAGCGTGATGGTCCGTTGGGCCGATCCCACGGCCGCCAGTTCCTGCGGCGAAACACTACGTGGAAGGACCTCTGCCCCGGCGACGGAGGATACCGACACCAGGAAGCTCCAGCCCGCGGATTGGGCCGAGAGCCAGATCAGCTCGGATCCCGGCAGTTGTTGACAGGCGATGGCCATGGCCACCGCTGGTACCGAGAGGATTGCCGCTGCACTGCGCAGGGACTTGAGCCCGAATTTAGCGGAAAGTCGCGGAGCGAGTCCCGCGCCAAGAATGGCGCCGATTGCCGAGATGATTCCTAGCCCGGCGAAAACGGCCGGGGCAATGTCGAGATCACGCAGCAGGAAGACCGGCAAGACGGTGTTGCCTACCATGGCTCCGGCGTTTGTCAGTGCTGCGGATAGCGTCAGTGCTCGTAGAGCAGGAAGGCGATACAAGGTATGGAAGCCGTCGCGAAGTTTCCCCTTGGCACGGTTGGACGGTCCGCGCGCGGGATGTTCTCGGTCGATCCTTATTCCTCGTTGGAACAAGAGTGATCCCGCATAGGAACATACCGACGCCCACATCATGCCCGGCACACCGAGCAATCCCAGCATGAGGCTCCCCGTTGCCGCGGCAACGGTGGAGGCCGATTGGTTGACGATAGTGAGCCGGGAATACGCGGTCTTCAGCCGATTGTCTGGCGCGATCCTCGGGATAATGGTGCTTTGTGCGGTCGTGAACGAGACATCGGCAAGACCGAGGACTACCGCGACACTAATCAGCACGGCGCCAGATAGCCAACCTTGATAGTACGCAAGCGTGAGCCCGAGCAGGGCCAGACACCTCGTCAGGCTGGCAGTTCCCATGACGTGGCGTCGGTTTTGTCGGCGTTCGATGAACATGCCGATCGGCATACCGAGAAGCAGGAATGCGGCTAACCCGATGGAATTGAGCACACCGACAAATCCGGTTCCGAATCCCAGGACGGTGACCGCGAGGATCGGCAACAGCGTGCGAGCGAGCACATCCCCAAATCCCTCGGCAGCGCTGGTGGCCAACAAAAAAGTGAAGGACCGCGGAAGCGTCGAGGAAGTTTGCTCGGCTACGGCGGGTGGATCGTGCATGGTCATGGTTTCCCCGTCACTTGTTGTCAGGCATTGCCTTACAGAGTGTCAGGTAAAACCTGACAATGCAAGAGGTCTGTCTAGACTGGGTCTATGGGAAAAGAAATCGGCGGAGTACAGCACATGGCCAACCCCGATCAACCGTTTATGTGTTCGTTCTGCCTTCGACCGCGTGAGCAAACTGGCGTTTTAGTAGGGGCTCCGGCGGTGGGCATCTGTCGGCCCTGTGCGGAGGCAGCGCTCGTGCTTTTGGCACAGGCAGCAACCGAAATCCAGCCCATTCCGCGTGCTCCCTGGGACAGATATAACGACGCCGAACTCCTCCAGCAGCTTCCGCGCGTGGCGAAAGCACGTGATGACATTGAGATTCATCTACGTAACTGGGTCACTGCTGCCCGGGAACGCAAACTGAGCTGGGCAAGCATAGGTGAGTCTTTGGGAATGTCACGACAATCGGCGTGGGAACGATTCCGTCAGACGGATACTGTTCCCAATGCAGAGGGTTCACCGTAACCGGCCTCGCAGAGGATCCTCGCCACGAGCGTTGATACCGAGCTTCTCAGCTCTCTGGAAAAGTCACATCAGGCCGGTTGTTTCCTTGGCCACCGCCCGAAGAATGGATGAACTATGACCTTCCACCATCCACCGACGTACCCAACGACCGGATAAAGGCGGCATTGGCGCTGATGGCCGGCTTGTATCGCTCCAGATCCGGAGAGTCGACGACGTCGGCTATCAGCTCTAGCAGCGAAGCAACGGCTTCATTTGGGTTACCGGCGCCATGGAGAGTGATGGCCTCGAAAACCCTCAACGAGGGGGATTCTGGAAAAGCCTTGCGCGCCCTGGTGAAGATTTCCCGAGACATTTCGTGTTCTCCAATGTTCCGCAAGGTTGAACCATATTGGAGATAACAGCGGCGCAGCAGGTCACCGTCCAAGCCGGAGTCAAGGGCGCGCTCATAAAATTCCAACGCGGCTTCTTCTTGGCCGGCGGTGTCATACGCCCCGCCTACCTCGTAGAGCACCCGAGAATTAGCGGGATGGGCCGCATAGAGGGGGAGTAACGCCTCGATGGTCGGCTGCATATTGTCCCGGTCTCGGAGGGCGAAAATCCTGTCAAGCTCGTCGTTGAGTTCCATGCCGCCCAGTCTTACACAGACATCGATCCTCGGACGGCCGCTGGCTCGTGAACGGAATTGGCGTTGGCGTTGGCGCGCGAAAAAACGCACGTTTTCGTCTCGCCAAGAGACCCCGAACGTGCGGTAGAACGGGGAACCACGACGCAGCTGAACTCATCGGCCCAGAAAAACATGTTGATTCCCTGGTGCAGATATCAGGAGGCGCGCCCTTCCAGGCCGGCCAGCGACGGCACTCTAGACGGCTTGGAGTACACCCTGGTTGGCGTCTAGAAGGTGGTGTTCGACCTCATGGAGGACAAAAGATGCAAAGGACTCCACCGTAAATAATTTTCCATCACCGCGAAGCCCTTCACGATCCCAGCTGCTGGCCGGAACCCCATCGAAAACACGAGCAGCAAATTCCAACTCACGATCGAGATCCGCGGCGATCAAAAGACGCTCGGCGTTGAAATAGTCGTTGATAACGGACTGCTCGTCTTGATCCCAGTTGGAAAAGGTGGGAGCGTTTTGCGTCAGCATGAGTTCTACACGTTCGCCCGCGAGCCTGCACATGTCGCGGACGTGAGCCGCATATTCAAGCGGCGACCACCGCTGAGGCATCGTTCGCTTGGTGGCATTTGGATTTTCGAGTATTGCCCGCCAAGCCAGCGCGGTACCGCGAAGGCGGCTCGCGGTATCTTGTCGTGGATGAGGTGAATAGCCACATTCCGTGCAACCTAGTTCGGTCACGATGGACCAGTCTTTTGACTCTGGGGGAATCGCATTCTGATCGCTCACGGGCCGAGATTAGCACGGAGCCATCGCCCGAACGACTATCGGTGAATGCTTCAGCTTCGCCGAGCGGCGGATCCACGTACAAGAAAAAGAAGTCGCGCTGGAGGCTAATGGATCATGCGGCCGACGTTCGCCGTGTCGCCTACCACGCGGGATTCCTTGATGGTTTCCCGGTGCGCCGGAGGACCGTCAGCAAGGTGCTTCACCACATGGGTGAGACGTGCGCCTAAAACGGTGAGTTCGAATGTGACCTGCACCGGAATCGTGGGGCATCTCTGAATCTTAGAACCGGTGGTGAGGGGAGAACGGTTCTCCCGCCGACCTGAATCAACGTGGAGGGCCAACGATCCACGTAACATCCGTGCCCGCTGGCGGACTCGGCGGCAGGTCAATCAACGCGTAGGGCCATATACACGGTCATGAGTCGCAACCGCGTCACGTTCGGTACCCAGGTGATACCGTTCGTCACATTGGGGGTGCCGTTGCGAATGTCGACAATCGGCCAAGCTACCCTTAGTATGTGAAAACTTTTGACACTCTCTTCGAGGAGCTCTCCGCGAAGGCCAAGGCCCGCCCCGAAGGTTCGCGTACCATCACCGAACTGGATTCCGGCGTTCATGGCATCGGCAAGAAGGTCGTGGAGGAAGCCGCCGAAGTTTGGATGGCTGCCGAATACGAATCCGACGAGGCTACCTCCGAAGAAATCTCCCAGCTGCTCTACCACCTCCAGGTGATGATGATCGCCAAAGGTCTGACTCTGCAGGACGTTTACAAGCATCTCTAGCCGCCGCATTCGGGATGATTTCGTCTCCCGTGCAGCGGTGGCCAACAAGCACCAATTTGTTGTCCTTATGCCGTAATACCCCCACACAGTCTGAAAAGAGAACCGCACTATGTTGCGAGTAGCACTTCCCAATAAGGGAGCCCTGTCCGAAATCGCCTCGACCATGTTGTTGGAGGCCGGATACGTCCAGCGCCGCGACAGCCGTGAACTGGTCATGGTTGATCCCGAGAACGAGGTGGAGTTCTTCTATCTTCGCCCCCGGGACATCGCCGTTTATGTTGGCGGCGGCATCCTTGACGTCGGCATCACCGGTCGCGACCTGTACCTTGACGCCGAGGTTAACGATCACGTTGATGAAGTATTGCCGTTGGGCATCGGTGCCTCCACCTTCCGCTTTGCCGGACCCGCAGGAACCTTCGCCTCGGCGCAGGAACTCTCGGGCAAGCGCATCGCCACCAGCTATGACGCGCTGCTGCGTGCGTACCTGGCCACGAACAACATCGATGCCTCGGTAGTCCGCCTCGACGGCGCCGTGGAATCCTCGGTACGCCTCGGCGTGGCCGATGCCATCGCCGATGTGGTGGAAACCGGAAACACGCTGAAGGCAGCCGGCATGGAGGTCTTCGGAGCTCCCATCCTGAAGTCGGAAGCCGTACTCATTGGTCGCACCGGTCGCACCCCCGCCGGACTTGAGGTCCTCAAGCGCCGTCTGATGGGTGTGCTGGTGGCACGCCGCTACGTCATGCTCGACTACGACGTGCGCAAGGATCTGGTTGAAGAGGCCACCGCCTTGACTCCGGGTCTGGAATCACCGACCGTCTCTCCGCTGCAGGACTCGGATTGGGTCGCCGTGCGCGCCATGGTGCTCAAGAATCAGACCAACAACATCATGGACGAGCTCTACGACCTGGGCGCTCGCGCGATTTTGGTCAGCCAGATCCACGCCTGCCGCATCTAGTGTGGTGGGGCTTTGCCTCGCAAAGCCCCACCATTCTCGGCACCAAACACCCCATCCTCTGTAGTGACATTTCCAGGAGTTGAGCACCTCTCATGACCGTTGCGATCCGCGTGATCCCCTGCCTCGATGTTGATGCCGGACGAGTCGTTAAGGGTGTGAACTTCGAGGGTCTTCGGGACGCCGGTGACCCCGTGGAACTGGCCAAGCGTTACAACGCCGCCGGCGCCGATGAAATCACCTTCCTGGATGTCACGGCATCATCGGGCAACCGCGAGACCACCTACGACGTGGTCGCCAAGACCGCCGAGGAAATTTTCATCCCGCTCACCGTTGGCGGCGGTGTGCGTGCCGTAGAAGACGTGGATCGTCTGCTGCGTGCCGGAGCGGATAAGGCCTCCATTAACACCGCGGCCGTTGATCGCCCCGAGGTGATCAACGAAATCACACAACGTTTCGGCTCACAGGTACTCGTGCTCTCCCTGGATGCCAAGCGCACCGATGACCCCAACGTCGCGTCCGGTTTTGAAGTCACCACCCATGGTGGACGTAAGGGCACCGGCCGTTGCGCCGTGGCCTGGGCCAAGGAAGCGGCGGAGCGCGGTGTGGGAGAAATTCTGCTGAACTCCATCGACGCCGACGGCACGAAAGACGGTTTTGATCTGGAAATGATCCGCGCCGTCCGTGCCGCAGTGAGCGTGCCCTTGATCGCCTCGGGAGGTGCCGGTGGACCAGAGCACTTCCCGCCGGCCATCGAAGCGGGCGCCAACGCCGTCCTGGCTGCCTCAATTTTCCACTTCGGCCCCGATGACATGATCAAGCAGGTCAAGGACGCCATCCGTGAAGCCGGTTTCCCGGTTCGCTAAACCTGCGGCCCTGGACAAGATCATGTCCAGGGGCTGGCGGGCGCTGGAAGAAGAGGCGCTTGACGGTTGGCTCGCCCGCTATTCCGGGGGAGTGACCAAACGGGCTAACTCCGTATTGCCGCTCCTGTCGCCCGCGGATACTTTCCTGGCCTTTGAGGCCATCGAGGAACGATACGCACGCCGAGGCTTGCCCGCGATATTTCAGATCAGCCCCGACGCAAAGCCAGTGGACCTCGACCGGATGCTCGCCGAGCGCGGTTATGCAAAAGATTCGCCCACGGTGGTCCAATACCTGGCACTTGGTGAGCCCGGCCCCGGTGCGAGCTCAGAAATTGATCCTCGTATCCACTTTGCCGATGAACCCAGCCAGCAATGGTTGGAGACCTGGTGGTCCGTCGAGGGGCCTCACGAGTCTGCCGGGCAGACGCTGAGCCAGAGCATCTTGGCCCGCACCTCGTCCAGTTACGTTTCCCTGGTGGCCGATGGACGCATCGAAGCCGTTGCGCGGCTCGCTCGAGTCGGTCCCCTCGGCGGAATCTATGCGGTGGCCACCCGGGAAGAATCCCGATCCCGTGGACACGGCCGGGCCATCGTGCAAGCCGTGCTGATCGAGGCCGCCGCTCGTGGGCTTGACGGTGTTTGGCTGCAAGTCGTTGAATCAAATGCCGTGGCGCGAAAACTTTATGAATCCCTGGGATTCGAAACCATCTCCCGCTATCACTACCGGGTGGAGCCGCTCTCAGGCAGCTGAGTCGGGTTGGTGTGATTTACCGGCCGTTGTGGCTGCTTCGGTTCCCCGAGCGAGCCCCTCGCGCTGAAACTCGCCAGCCTGCTGGCGAAAACCGTTCAATAGGATTTCCAGACCGTATTCGAAGGTTTTCTCCGCCCGGTTTTCGACTCCTTGTCCCGCATCGATGGCCGCACGCCAGGCCGCGGACCTTTCTTCGGTGGATTCCCATACCTGCGGCGGGGCGGCCGCATCCAGCGCGGAACCGAGGACAAAGGAATCCAGCACGGTGATGGCGGCCAAGGAATCTCCGGGAGTAAACCCACCGTTGCGGAAGGCCTCGGCCAGCAGATCGTAGACCCGCAGGGTTCCTTCGTCGCGTACGGTGTGGGCGGTCAGCAGGGGAATCAATTTCGGATGTTTGGCATACGAGCGCATGTACCCCCGAGCGATTTGCCTCAGTGTGTCGATCCAATCGCCGTCGGACCCCGGCAGCTCGATTTCCCCCATGGCCCGGCCACGCATCAATTCAACGATGTCGTCCTTGGACGAAACATGGTTGTAGAGCGAGGACGGGCTAACGGCCATGGCCTTCGCTAGGGCCGGAATAGTGAACTCGCCGTGGGTATCTACCAGCGCCAACGCTGATGCGGCAATGGCCTGCGCTGACAGTTTGGGAGTGCTGGGGCGTGCCATCTGATGCTGCTCCTGAAGTCAACGGGGAACTTACTGCAATTAGTCTAACGAATGAAATTCGGTTTACCTCTTGCGCCGCGTGATGCAAGACACCATAATAAAACGAACGACATTCATTTAATGTGACTACGGTCTCGCATCCAAGTGTTCGAGGCCGCTTCATCGGCCCGGCCGAGAGTTTGTTAGCACATCACGAATTTGCAGGAGATCACTCCCATGAGCTGGATTATGCCCGCCGAAACCTCGGCACAGAAGCGCGTCTGGATGGCCTTTCCCCACGAGGGGTACACCCTAGGAACAACCGAAGACGCCGCCCATGCTGCCCGATCAACCTGGGCAAACGTGGCTCATGCTGTGGCAGAATTTGCACCCGTCACCATGGTGGTGGACCCGGCTGACACACATATCGCAGCACGCTACCTGGACGACCGGATTACGATTCGCAGCGCGGAACTCAACGACGCCTGGATGCGTGACATCGGGCCCACCTTCGTCACCAACGATGCGGGGGAGCTGGGTGCGATCGACTGGGTGTTTAACGGTTGGGGTGCCCAGTCCTGGGCCAGCTGGGACAAAGATGCGCAGATCGGTGCCGCCGTCGCCGCGTGGGCCGGAGTTGAGCGCATCGATTCTTCCCTGGTGAACGAGGGAGGAGGCTTCCACGTTGACGGTGAAGGAACGGTGCTAGCGACCGAAACCGTTCAGCTGGATCCACGACGCAACCCCGGCATGACCAAGGCCGAGGTTGAAGCGGAATTCGCCCGCACCATCGGCGCCACGAAGGTTCATTGGCTCTCCCGCGGACTGACACGTGATGCGCAGGAATTTGGTTCCCGCGGCCACGTGGACATCGTGGCAACGATTTGTTCTCCGGGCACCGTCTTGGTCCACTCCCAGCAGAACCCCAAACACCCGGACCACACCGTTAGCCAAGAAATCATCGCCTCCTTTACCGGAGCCACCGACGCTAAGGGTAGGGCCTTCACCATAGTGGAGGTCCCCGCTCCAGTCGTTCTGCGAGATGAAGAAGGCTTCGTCGACTACAGCTACATCAACCACCTGGTCATCAACGATGGGGTGATCGCCTGCACCTTTAACGATCCCCAGGACGACGTGGCCCTTGGTGTCCTGGCCGAGGCCTACCCGGGACGCAAGGTCGTGGGGGTCGACGCCCGCGAGCTCTTTGCCCGTGGTGGCGGCATCCACTGCATCACCCAGCAGGAACCCGTCGTCAGGGACACCACATCATGAGCTTCCCAACGCTGAAGCAACGCCGGCGGATCACCCAGGATCCCTCGGCGACCTCGGGATCGGTACGCGGCAAGGGCTTGGCGTCCGGCCAGCTGGGACTTTTTGCCGCTGTCATGATCGGCATTTCCACCATTGCCCCGGTTTACGTGTTGACCTCCTCGCTCGGGCCCACGGTTCAGGCGATCGGCACGCAGCTGCCGGCGATCTTCATCATCGGTTTCATCCCGATGTTCCTGGTTGCGCTGGCCTACCGGGAACTCAACGCGGACACCCCTGACTCGGGGACCACCTTCACCTGGGTGAGCCAGGCTTTCGGCCCGGCCCTGGGCTGGCTGGGAGGTTGGGGTCTGCTGGCTGCCAACATTATTGTCCTCTCCAACCTCGCCGGTGTGGCGGTGGACTTCCTTTACCTGTTTCTGGCACAGGCCACGGGAAACCCGGAGCTGGCCGAACTGGCCGACAATAGCCTGATCAACATTCTCACCTGCCTGAGTTTTGTCGGTGCGGCGGTCTTCATTGCCTGCCGTGGGCTGAGAACCACGCGTTTGGTCCAGTACATCTTGGTGGGATTCCAGTTGCTGGTACTCGCCTGCTTTGTTTTCGGCGCCCTCTCCAAGGCGGCCAACCAGCCGGGACATCTGGCCTTTGACGCCGCCTGGTTCAACCCACTGCACATCGATTCCTTCTCCGCCTTCGCGATTGGCCTGAGCCTGTCAATCTTTGCCTTCTGGGGCTGGGACGTGTGCCTGACCATGACCGAAGAAACCAAAAACGGTGAGAAGACTTCCGGCATGGCCGCGGCGCTCACGGCCATCGGCGTGTTGGCGATTTACCTGATCGGCTCCATCGCCACGGTGATGTTTGCCGGTGTTGGTGACACCGGGCTGGGCCTGGGTACCCGGAGAACTCCGCAAACGTCTTCACCTCCATCGCAACTCCCGTCATGGGCCCCTACGCGATCCTGCTCTCGCTCGCGGTGCTGTCCTCCTGTGCCGCGTCGCTGCAGTCCACGATGATCTCCCCGGCCCGATCGCTGCTGGCAATTGCGCATCATGGTGCGCTGCCGCAGAAATTTACCAAGATCAACCGGTTCAACTCACCGGCCTTCGCCACACTCATCGCAGGTGGTGTCTCGGCCGGGTTCTACGCAGTGATGCGGGTCGTGAGCAATAACGTCCTCAATGACACCATCCTGGCGTTAGGCATGATGATCTGCTTCTACTACGGCATCACGGCCCTTGCCTGCGTCTGGTACTTCAGGCGCACCGCGCTGGACTCGCTGCGAAACTTCCTGCTGCGCTTGCTGGCCCCACTGTTGGGCGGCCTCGCCTTGGTGGCGGTCTTCATGCAGACCGCCATTGCTTCCTGGGACCCGGCCTATGGGTCGGGATCCGAGGTCTTTGGCGTGGGTCTGGTCTTTGTCAGCGGTGTGGGAATTATCGCCCTGGGTGCGCTCTTGCTGGTGGGGGCCGCGGCACGTCGCCCCGCCTTCTTCTCCGGGCAGAGTCTGCCGCAGCGGGCACCGGCCTCCAACAAACAACAACCCTGAGCCCCAGACATCGCTCCCACCCATTGGTCACGGGTCATCCTCCCGCCGGTGAAGCCTGCCCGCATATCTGAGAAAGACATCCTTCCCATGAGTCCCTGCTTTAGCATCTATGAAGCCTCCATCGAGCAAACCCTGAACGCACTGAACAACGGAAGTGTCAGTGCCGTGGAACTGGTGGCCGCGCACTTGGCCCGCATCGGGCGCTTCGACCGATCATCCGTACGCCTCAACGCCATGGCCGTGCTGAATCCGAAGGTTTTTGTGGAGGCGGCGGCCGCCGATCGACGGCGCAGCACCGCTGATGCCGGCTCCTTGGAAGGCGTGCCGTTCACGGTGAAGGACAGCTACAAGGTCGCCGGGCTGACCGTGGCAGCCGGTTCGCCGGCCTTCAAAGATCTCGTGGCGCAGGCCGATGCCTTCACCGTGGCTCGCCTGCGCGGCGCCGGGGCAGTGCTGTTGGGTAAAACGACGATGCCGCCCATGGCCGATGGCGGCATGCAACGAGGTGTGTACGGGCGGGCAGAAAGCCCCTACAACACCAACTATCTGGCGGCAGCCTACGCATCGGGATCCTCCAACGGCTCGGGTGTCGCCACGGCGGCCAGCCTGGGGGTCTTCGGGATGGGGGAGGAAACGGTGTCCTCGGGCCGCAGCCCGGCCTCCAATAATGGTTTGTGCGCCTACACCCCCTCGCGCGGACTGATCTCCATCCGCGGCAACTGGCCACTGTTCCCCACCCGCGATGTGGTGGTCCCGCACACCCGTTCCATGGATGACATGTTCCGGGTGCTGGAGGTGATCGTCGCCGATGACCCGGAAACCACCGGGGACTTCTGGCGTGCGCAAAGGGCCGTGCCGCTACCGGCTGCCTCCACCGTCCGCCCGAAGGACTACGCCGCACTGGCTGACCCGGCGGCGCTGGCCGGCAAGCGCTTCGGCGTACCGCGCATGTATCTGGGAGAAGATCCGGCCTTTCCGATCCAACTGCGCCCCAGCGTGCGTCGGCTCTGGGACTCCGCCCGGCACCGGCTCGAAGCCCTGGGCGCCACGGTCCTGGAGGTCGACTTCCCGCTGATCGAAAAATACGAGGGCACCACCCCGGGTGGTGAGCAGCTAGAGGCCCTCGGGGTGCTGCCACAAGATTGGTTGGAGCAAGAATTTAACCAGATCCTCGCCCACGGCTGGGATACCTTCCTGCGCGAAAACAATGACCCCGAATTAAACCGGCTGGCCCAGGTTGACCATCTGCGCATCTTCCCGGCCCCAGCCGGGTCATTACCCGATCGCTACGACGAGGTTCCAGACTACGAAAACCGCTACCGCGACGTGGTGCAACAGTCCAAGGACGGACTACTTCCTCCGGAGCAATTACCGAATTTCGCGGCGGGGCTCAACGCCTTGGAAACGCTGCGTGCCGAACTCTTCGAACGCTGGCTCAGAGAGCACAATCTTGATGGAGTGATCTTCCCGGCCAACGCCGATGTGGCTGCCGCCGATGCCGATACCAACCCCGCAGCAGCCGACCGGGCGTGGGAAAACGGGCTCTTCTTCTCAAACGGCAACTACGCCATGCGTCACCTGGGTATCCCCTCCGTCACCGTGGCCATGGGGGTCATGGAGGACATCGGTATGCCGGTGGGACTCACCTTTGCCGGACCGGCCTACACCGACGGCGCGATCTTGGCCTGGGGCTGGGCGTTTGAAGCCGCCGGCACACTACGTGCGGCGCCCGTGCTGGCCCCCGAACTTCTCAGTGACCGCCACGTGGCGGGGCGCCAGAGCGCAGAGCCACGTGGCGGCGAAGAACCTCGGATCACCATCGGAGGCGAAGTGGATCCGCGAACCTACCACGAGGGCGCCCGCAGATTGCTGCTCTCCGGAGAGATCGCTGCTGCCGAGGACGCAGTCATCGTCCTGACGGTTAATGGCGAACCGACGCTCGTGCGCCGGAGCGGAAACCGCTGGAACGCCACGGCGATCCTGCCTGCGGCGGTGGAACCCGCGGCGAGTGGCTCAAATCCGCCCGCCCGCATCCTCGCGGTCATCCACGTGGTGAATCCGGATGGTGCTGCGGCCGGTGACTTCACCGAAATTTAGTCGCCGAGGCCTCTAGCGCCCAGTGCCTAGTTCGAGGCCAGCAGCAGGGCGATGGCTTCATCGGAACCTTCGAAGGTCACCAACGCCTCATCGCGGCGCCCGGAAGCGTGGAGCAGCAGTTCACCGGGGAGGCCGATGATGGCCACGGATGTTGCGCTCTTGCGTGCCACATGGCGTTGGCCATCGGGGCGCACCAAAATGATGCCGACGTTCGAGTGGCGGTAGTAAAGCGTCGCCCGGCGCAAGAGGTCCTTCCACAACAATTCCTCATACGTTGCATCAAGCATGCGCGGGGCCCAACGGTCGCTCGCCCGACGTACGTCCTCGGTGTGAATGAAGAACTCGGAGAGGTTGGCCGAACGGTCAACACCGGAATTGGCGAGCGGGGAGTATTTCGGTGCCCCGGCCAGGAATTCGTGGACCAGCACGGCATACTCGTTGCGGTCTTGCGCAAGATCGGCGCGCTTGGCCAGCTCAGTTTCCATGCGGTGGGCCAACGGCTTCAGCAGCAGGCCGGCGGCCAGCAGTGAGCGTTCGCGCAGCACTAAATGGGCTGCGAGGTGACGGGTTTGCCACCCGGCACACAGGGTGGGGGCCGTGGGTCCTGCCGCCAGCAGGACTTCGGCCAATACTTCACGCGAGGCTGGGACGAAATGCATCTCTTTGAAACTAACACGTTCTCAGGTCCTTGTGGCCCTTTCGAACCACCCTGTGGCGCACGGTGTGGCCAAATCGTCACGGGGGTGGAGTCGCACGTGTTGGAAGAACAGTTTTGCGCCCATCGGGCACTAGACTGGTAGGGATGTCTCAGACCCCAGCCTTCGCCGCCCCCGCCTCAGTGAACGGGCACTTGTCCGCCGAGATTTCAGCCGCGCTGAAGAAGGATGACGCCGGTTTGGTGGCAGCCATCATTCAGCAGCATGGCACCAATGAGGTGTTGATGCTCGGCTGGATGAACGAGGAAGCGCTCCGCCGCACCCTGAGCACCGGACGCGTCACCTTCTGGTCCCGTTCGCGTAACGAATTCTGGCGCAAGGGAGATACCTCCGGGCACTCCCAGATGGTCAGGTCGGTGGCCCTTGACTGTGACGGCGACGCCCTGTTGGTGGTTGTTGATCAGATCGGCGCCGCGTGCCACACCGGAACCCACACCTGCTTCGACGGCCGTGAACTTCCCGCCGTGGTGGGACGCAAAGTCTCCTAGCACCACCGCACCACGCGGCACCACCCAATACCCAGCACACGCAAGGATCCTTCTCGCTCATGCAAGCTCTCGGCGCTCTGACCCCCACCCGCGAGCAGTTCCGCGCATTCGCCGCGGATCGCCGCGTCATTCCCGTTTCGATGCGGGTGCTTGCCGACGCACTCACCCCCATCTCCATCTACCGCAGGCTGGCAGGCGGACGCCCCGGCACCTTCCTGATGGAATCGGCCGCGGCCGGGGGAGTGTGGTCACGCTACTCCTTCATCGGCGTGAATTCCCCCGCCACCCTGACCACGCTGGACGGAAAAGCACATTGGCAGGGCACCCCACCGCAGGGCCTGCCCTGTGAGGGAAACCCGGTTGAGGTTTTGCGTGACACCGTGAGGGCATTGCGCACCGTACCGCTGGACGGGCTGCCACCGCTGACCAGCGGCATGGTGGGCTTCATCGGCTGGGAAGCGGTACGTCATTGGGAAAAGCTTCCCAACCCACCGGTTGATGACCTGCACCTGCCCGAGCTGGCCATGAACCTCGTGGGGGACATGGCCGTGCACGATAACACCGACGGCACCCTGACGCTCATCGCCAACGCCATCAACTTCAATGGAACCTCCGAGGGGGTTGACGGCGCCTACGACCACGCGGTGCAGCGCCTTTCGGACATGCTTGACGCGCTCAGCGTTGCCGCCGAAAACCCGGTCTCGGTACTTTCGGGCACCGACGTCCCGGCCGATGAACTCATGAATGCCGTCACCCACTCCTGGGATGAGGATTCCTACCGCAGCGCGGTACTGCGCGGCAAGGAAGCCATCGTGGAGGGCGAGGTATTCCAGGTGGTGGTCTCGCGCCGCTTTGAGCTTGAAACGCATGCGGACCCGCTGGATGTCTACCGGATCCTGCGCGGCACCAACCCGAGCCCCTACATGTACCTGTTTAACCTGCGCGACGCCCACGACAAGCCCTACTCCATCGTGGGATCCTCACCCGAGGCGTTGGTGACCGTCAACGATGACCACGTGGTGACGCACCCGATCGCCGGCTCACGTCCGCGCGGGGCGAACTACGAGGACGATCAGCAGCATGAGAAGAACCTGCTGAACGATGAGAAGGAGCGCGCCGAGCACCTGATGCTCGTTGATCTCTCGCGCAATGATCTCTCCAAGGTCTGCGTGCCGGGCTCGGTGGAGGTCACCCAGTTCATGGAGGTCGAACGCTTCAGCCACATCATGCACCTGGTCTCCAACGTGGTGGGCAAACTGGCCCCGGGGCACGACGGCTACGATGTGCTCGCTGCCACCTTCCCCGCCGGCACCCTCTCCGGGGCGCCCAAACCACGCGCCCTATCGCTACTGGATGAACTCGAGCCGTACCGCCGCGGCATTTATGGCGGAGTCGTGGGCTACCTGGACTTCGCCGGAGACATGGACATGGCCATCGCCATCCGCTCCGCGCTGATCAAGGGCAACCGAGCCTACGTCCAGGCTGGTGGCGGCATCGTTGCCGATTCCAACCTCGACGCCGAGGCCCTGGAAACCATCAACAAGTCGGCCGCGCCCCTGCGGGCCGTGTGGGCCGCCGGAACCATGGCACCGGCACAAGTGGACGGCAACAACGCATGAGCAACAAAAAAACCGGGCGCCTCGGCACCAAGCGCAACGTGATGCTGTTGGGATTGCTCGGTGCCGTTGTTGCGCTGGCCACCAGCACCCGGATCTGGATCACGGTGCAGCCGCAGATGGGCAACGTGAAGATCCCGCTGATCGAGGTGGCCGGATCCGACGCCGCCACGGCCGTCGCGGCACTCGCCGTGGTGGCGCTGGCCGGCTCGCTGGCCGCCATGATCGCCGGCAAGGTGGCGCGGTACATCATCGCGGTGATCCTGCTACTGGTGGGCGCGGGCGTCATCGCCTCGGCTCTTTCGGTGGTGGTTGACCCCGTCGCCGCCGCCTCCACCAAGGTGGGGGAGGCCACCGGGCTGAATGCCGCGGGCGCCGACTATGCCCTGAGTATCTGGCCGTATGTGGCGGTGCTCGGCGGCATCATTCTGATCGTTAACGCGGCGGTGCTCGCGGTGGCCGGACGGCACTGGGCCGGTTCGCGGAAGTACGCCCGGGACGCCCAGACCGTCCGCGATCAGGCGGCAGCACCCAGCGGTAACGGACAAATTGATGAAATTTCCGGTTGGGACTCGCTCTCACGCGGGGATGACCCCACCGGCTAAGCGCGCACACGCTTCGCAACATGGCATGCCATCGCCCGAAAGAATGGCAGAATAGAACTCAAGAAAATTATCGGGAATCTTCCCGATTCGCACGAGGTGAGCAGGAGTATCCCACCATGGCAAACGCCAACACTCAGATCGATCCGATGCACGGCGAAGAAATTGGCCACGGCAACTCGAAGGCGGCCTGGGCCGCTATCGCCGTGATGATGGTCGGCTTTATTGTCGGTTGCATCGCCTTCGCCGGGCACAACCCCACCGTCGTTTACATCGGCGTCGGCATCGTCTTCCTTGGCCTCATCGTCGGCTGGATCATGAAGAAGGCAGGCTACGGCGTGAACGGCGCCAAGTCGGGTTCCGCGCACTAGCCGTGAGTGTACTGAGCGATATCATCGCGGGCGTTCGGATTGATCTGGACGCCCGTCGGTCCATCCTCGACCAGAGCGGTATCGAGGCGCACGCCGCTGCCGCGGCCCCGGCCCTGGACGCTTATGCGGCACTGGGTGGACACCTCGATCCGACCCAACGCGATACCACGCTGCGGGTGATCTCCGAGGTCAAGCGCAAATCGCCATCCAAGGGTGCGCTGGCGCAGATCGCAGAACCCGCAGTCCTGGCCGCCTCCTATGAGGCCGGAGGCGCATCGGTGATCTCCGTGCTGACCGAGCAGCGCCGTTTTGGCGGCTCACTGGCCGACCTTGATGCGGTTCGCGGCGCCGTGAAAATCCCGGTATTACGCAAG
The DNA here is from genome assembly GCF_019285735.1 of Paeniglutamicibacter sp. Y32M11. Lineage (GTDB taxonomy): Bacteria > Actinomycetota > Actinomycetes > Actinomycetales > Micrococcaceae > Paeniglutamicibacter. The sequence continues at coordinate 1,657,461 of NZ_CP079107.1, forward strand.
GACTTCACGGTTGATGCCTACCAAATTTATGAGGCTCGCGCGCACGGGGCGGATCTGGTGCTGCTCATTGTTGCGGCCCTTGACGACGCCACGATGCGCGAATTTTTGGAGCTCACCCACGCGCTGGGCATGAATGCCCTGGTGGAAACGCACACGCCGGAAGAAATCGCCCGGGCGATTAACCTCGGTGCGCGGATCATCGGGGTGAACGTGCGCAATCTCAAGACCCTGGAGGTTGACCGTGAAAACTTCGGCCGCCTCATCGAACTGATCCCCACCGATGTTGTCATCGTGGCGGAATCCGGCGTGCAGGACGTTTCCGATGTGCAGTATTACGCGCAGCTGGGAGCCGACGCCATTCTCGTGGGCGAGGCCCTGGTGAAGGATGCAGATCCGCGCGCGGCAGTGGAACACTTCATCACCGCAGGCACGGCAGCCAAGCCGGCTCGCGCCAACTGAACGCCCCGTAGAACCCCCCCCTTTCAAGAATTCCTGAGCTAGAGAAGGATGCGACAGATGACTCCGATGACCGGTGAACCAGAGGTGGGCAAGAACCAGCCCGCCACCGATCCCTCGCATTCGCTGCGGCACGCGGCCGGCCCCTACTTCGGCGCCTACGGCGGACGCTGGATGCCCGAATCCCTGATCGCCGCCATGGACCAGCTTAACGACACGTTTGAGGCCGCCAAGGCCGATCCGTCGTTCATCGCCGAGGTCAAGGAACTGAACAAGAACTACTCGGGCCGTCCCTCCCTGCTGACCGAGGCCAAGCGCTTCTCCGAGGTTGCCTGCGGCGGGGTGCGCGTCTTCCTCAAGCGCGAGGACTTGAACCACACCGGTAGCCACAAGATCAACAATGTGCTCGGTCAGGCATTGCTGGCCAAGCGCATGGGCAAAACCCGGATCATCGCCGAGACCGGTGCCGGACAGCACGGTGTTGCCTCGGCCACCGCTGCGGCCCTGATGGGCCTCGAATGCGTGGTCTACATGGGTGCCGAAGACACCCGTCGGCAGTCGCTGAACGTGGCACGGATGCAGCTGCTCGGTGCCACGGTGATCCCCGTGACCGCCGGATCCCAGACGCTGAAGGACGCCATCAACGAGGCCCTGCGTGACTGGGTCGCCAACGTGGAGAACACCCACTACCTTTTGGGTACCGCGGCCGGCGGACACCCGTTCCCGGCCATGGTGCGCTACTTCCACGAGGTCATCGGCGAAGAGGCCCGCGAACAGATTTTGGCTCAGGTGGGGCGGCTGCCCGACGCCGTGGCTGCCTGCATTGGCGGTGGATCCAACGCGATTGGCATCTTCCACGGCTTCCTTGACGATCCGGAGGTTGAGCTGTTCGGCTTCGAAGCCGGTGGCGACGGTGTTGATACACCCCGCCACGCGGCAACCATCACCCTGGGACGCCCCGGTGTGCTGCACGGTGCCAAGAGCTACCTGATGCAGGACGAGGACGGGCAGACCGTCGAGTCGCACTCGATCTCCGCCGGACTGGATTACCCGGGTGTTGGCCCCGAACATGCCTACCTTTCGGACATCGGCCGGGTGCACTACGAACCGGTCACCGACACCGAGGCCATGGACGCGTTCTCGCTGCTGTGCCGCACCGAGGGCATCATTCCCGCCATCGAGTCCTCCCACGCGCTGGCCGGTGTGCTGAAGATTGCCGCACGCAAGATTGCCGCCGGCGCGGTTCCGGAAGAGACCATCATCATCGCTAACCTTTCGGGGCGTGGCGATAAGGACGTTGGCACCGCCGCCGAATGGTTTAACCTCATTGAGACCGACGCTAAGGACGCCAAGTGAGCATCGTATCCAAGAGCGCCGCGGCCATTGCCGCCGCCCGTGCCGAGGGTCGTCCGGCCCTGATCTGTTACCTGCCCGCAGGGTTCCCCGATGTTCAGGGCACCATCGATGCGGCCGTCGCGATGGCGGAAAACGGTGCCGACATCATCGAGGTCGGCATCCCGTATTCCGACCCCGTCATGGACGGATCGGTCATTCAGGCCGCCACCGTGCAGGCCCTGGAGCAGGGTTTCAAGGTGGCCCAGGTCTTTGACGTCATCAAGGGCATCACCGCTCGTTGTTCTGCCACCGTGATGGTGATGACCTACTGGAACCCGGTACTGCGCATGGGCGTGGATGAGTTCTCCCGCCGTCTGGCCGAGGCCGGTGGGGCCGGGCTAATCACTCCGGACCTGGTCCCGGATGAGGCTGCCGAATGGATTGAGGCCTCGGATAAGTACGGACTAGATCGAGTCTTCCTGGTGGCACCGTCCTCCACCGAGGCACGCATGAAGGCCACCGTCGCGGCAAGCCGCGGCTTTGTCTACTGCGTTTCGATCATGGGTGTTACCGGTGCCCGCGCTACGGTCTCCGACGCAGCGGCAGCGGTTGTTGCGGCCGCTCACGCCGCCGGCGCAGAAAACGCCTGCGTCGGTCTGGGCGTTTCGCAGCGCAAGCACGTGGAAGAAATCGGAGCCTACTCCGATGGCGTCATCGTGGGTACCGCCCTGGTGGCGGCACTGCGAGATGGTGGCAGTGAAGCCGTGGGCAGGCTCACCGCGGAACTCAGCGGCAAGAGCGTTTCGGCGTGATGTTTCAGCTAGCTGCGGGAACCCAGATCCTCGCCTCCATTCCCAGCCCGCCGGCGGAATTTTCGAAGTTCTCGCTCGGCCCGCTAACCATCCACGCCTACGCACTGTGCATCATGCTCGGCATCGTGGTGGCGATGTGGCTGACCGCACGGCGCTGGCGTGCCAAGGGCGGACCGGAGGAAGTGGTCTGGGATATTTGCATCTGGGCCATCCCCTTCGGGATCGTCGGCGGACGGTTGTACCACGTGCTGTTCACCGACCCGGAGTACTACTTCGGGCTTAATGGGCAGCTGGCACACTTTTCGGAGATCCCACAGATCTGGGCCGGCGGCCTTGGCATCATGGGTGCCATCTCGCTGGGCACCGTCGGTGCCTGGATCGCCTGTCGCCGGGCTGGGGTTCGCCTGACCGCGTTCCTCGACGCGGCGGTTCCCGGGGTGCTGCTCGCGCAGGCCTTTGGCCGCTGGGGCAACTGGTTTAACCAGGAACTCTTTGGTGCGCCCACCACGCTTCCGTGGGGCCTGGAGATCGATCCGAACAGTTATAACTTCCCGGCCGGGGTTCCCGCCGGAACGCTCTTCCACCCCACGTTCCTCTACGAATCGCTGTGGAACGTTGCCGGTGTGTTGTTGCTGCTGGCCCTTGATCGCAAGTTTAAGCTGCGCCGCGGTGCCATGTTCTTCAGCTACCTGATTTGGTACGGCATTGGCCGCAGCTTCATGGAGACCTTGCGTATCGACGCCGTGGATGTCATCACGATCATCGGCATCGGGCTTCGGGTTCACATGTGGTTGGCCATCGCGATGGTCATCTTCGGTGCTGCGGGACTGGCCTTTGTGCTTACCCGGCTGCGACCGCTGGGAGACCCGGGCGTCTACCTTCCAGGGCGTGCTCCGGCCGAGGCGTCGGTGGAATCGGGTACCAAGAACCAGGACTCACCCACCACCGAGCAGCAGGCCGGCGAGCCAACGGATCCTCAAGATCTCCAAGGTCCCAAGGATCGCGGAAAGCACTAGTCCGCTCGAGGTAAATAACTTTCACGAACCCCTTCCCTCTCCGCAGCCCATGCGGAAAGATGAAGGGGTTCGTGCGTTGTGCTACGAAACTTTGTGGAAACTTAAAACTTCCTAGTCAACAGCTGGTTCGTGAGACGTACGAAAACTGTTGGAAACAAAACCATGCGTAAAACTGAAACATGTCGGTGTTACTCTTTTTCTCACCGTGACAGTACGGCCGGGCGCGAAATACCCACCCAGCGCACCGGGAGCTGTCGGCAACCACAATGACGTGGAAGCACAGGATCTGTTTCATGACCATTACAAGGTCATGCGGTTCCTGCCTACGCATCGCTGGTGTCACCCCCTTCACAGCACGGCCCCTCTCGAAAAGAGGGTGCCGATTTGCGACCCTGCAATCACCTCGGTCACTGTCGCCCGACGAATACCGCCCGCTGCCAACACACTGAGAAAGGGACAACTCATGAGCATGACCGGAGTCCAACTCAACGCCTCACCGCATCGTGGCGAGGATGCCACCTCGCCCTTTACCCGGTTTGCCGATATCCCGATAGCTCAGGGACTATACGATCCGGCCAACGAAAAAGACGCCTGTGGCCTGGCCCTGATTGCCACACTGACGAAGAAGGGCAGCCACGAGATCGTGGAACAAGCCCTCGAAGCCTTGCGTCGTCTTGAGCACCGCGGTGCCGTCGGCGCCGATGCTGGCACCGGTGACGGTGCAGGTATCCTGACCCAGCTTCCCGACAGTTTCTTCCGTGCCGTCACCGGAATTGAGCTGCCCGAAGCCGGCCGCTACGCAGCGGGCACCGCCTTCCTTCCGCAGGAACCCGGACAGCGTGCATCAACCATTACCGCACTTGAAGAGCTAGCACTCGAAGAGGGCCTCACCGTCCTGGGCTGGCGCGACGTGCCGGTGAACACCGAGTCCATCGGAGCCACCGCGCTGGGCAGCATGCCCTACTTCTCGCAGCTCTTCCTGGGGGCCGCCCCCGAGCACGAAGCAGACCTTGACGCCCGGGTCTTCCGTATTCGCAAGCGCGCGCAGAACAAATTCGGGGTGTACTTCCCCTCGCTCTCCTCCGCCACCATGGTCTACAAGGGCATGCTCTCCACCGAGCAGCTCACCGAGTTCTACCCGGATTTGACCGATGAGCGCTTCGAATCGCGCTTCGGCATCGTGCACTCGCGCTTCTCCACCAATACTTTCCCCTCCTGGCCGCTGGCCCAGCCCTTCCGTACCATCGCCCACAACGGCGAAATCAACACGGTCAAGGGCAACCGCAACTGGATGCGCGCCCGCCAATCGCAGCTCGCCTCCGACCTGCTCGGCGAGGTCCCCGAAGAACTCTTCCCGATCTGCTCCGCCGGGGCCTCGGACTCCGCCTCCTTTGACGAGGTTGCCGAGCTCTTGATGCTCTCCGGTCGCCCGATCGCCCAGGCGATCATGATGATGATTCCCGAGGCTTGGGAAAACCATGCCTCGATGGACGCGGACCGCCGCGCCTTCTACGAATACAACTCGATGCTGATGGAACCGTGGGACGGACCTGCCGCGGTGTCCTTCACCGACGGCAAGCAGGTAGGTGCGGTGCTCGACCGCAACGGTCTGCGCCCGGCACGCTACTGGGTCACCACCGACGGATTGGTGGTGCTGGCCTCGGAGGTTGGCGTCATCGATCTGGATCCCTCGCTGATCGCCGCCAAGGGCCGCGTTGCCCCGGGCAAGATGTTTTTGGTGGACACCGAGGCCGGACGCATCATCAGTGATGAGGAAGTTAAGTCTCAGGTGGCCGCCTCGGCTCCGTGGGCCCAGTGGGTCAATCAGAACAAGATCAACCTGGCGACCCTGCCGGATCTGTTGCACGTCAAGCACAACTCGGCCTCCGTGCAGATTCGCCAGCGGACCTTCGGTTACACCACGGAGGAACTGCGGATCCTGCTGGCCCCGATGGCTACCGCCGGCGCCGAGCCGCTGGGCGCCATGGGCTCGGACACCCCGGTGGCGGTGCTCTCGGATCGCTCCCGTCTGCTCTTTGACTACTTCACCCAGTCCTTCGCCCAGGTGACCAACCCGCCGTTGGACTCCATCCGTGAAGAACTTGTCACCTCCATGCTCACCAGCATCGGCCCGGCCGGAAACCTCTTGGCCACCGGTCAGGTCAGCGCCGAACAGGTGTCCCTTGATTACCCGGTGATCACCAACGACGAACTGGCCAAGATCGCGAACATCCGCGGTGATGCTGGCGTGAAGTTGGCACTGAAGGTTCGTGGACTCTACCGTCCCGGAGGCGGTGAGGGAGAACTGCGCGCCCGCTTGCAGGAAATCTGCGAAAAGGTCTCCGCAGCGGTGAACCGTGGCATCAAATTCATCGTGCTCTCGGATAGGGATTCAAACGCTCAGTGGGCACCGATCCCATCGTTGCTGCTCACCTCCGCCGTGCACCATCACCTGCTCAAGAGTGCAAACCGCACCAAGACCTCACTGATCATCGAGGCCGGTGACGTTCGCGAGGTTCACCACGTAGCGGTGCTCGTGGGCTACGGTGCCTCGGCGATCAACCCGTACCTGGCGCTGGAATCCGTCGAAGAGATGGCCCTGCAGGGCGAACTCGGCGACGTGAGTCCCGCCAAGGCTCAGGCCAATATGATCAAGGCGCTGGGCAAGGGCCTGCTGAAGATCATGTCCAAGATGGGCATCTCCACCGTGGCCTCCTACTGCGGAGCCCAGACCTTTGAGGCCCTGGGCCTGTCCCAGCGCGTGGTTGACCAGTACTTCACCGGTACCTCCTCGCAGCTTGGCGGCGTTGGTCTTGACATCATCGCCACCGAAACCGCGATGCGTCATGCCGGTGCCTACCCCTCGGATCTGAATCCCGATGCGCACCGCGTGTTGGAAACCGGTGGGGAATACCAGTGGCGCCGTGAGGGCCCGCCGCACCTGTTCAACCCCGAAACGGTGTTCCGGCTGCAGCATGCCACCCGCGAACGTCGTTATGACATCTTCAAGAAGTACACCCAGGGCGTGGATGATCAGGCCAAGGGCTTGATGACCCTGCGCGGGCTGTTGGACTTCAAATATTCCGAGCGCACCCCCATCAATATCGACGCGGTGGAACCCGTGTCTGAGATTGTGAAGCGTTTTGCTACCGGCGCGATGAGCTACGGCTCGATCTCCGCCGAGGCTCACGAGACCCTTGCTATTGCGATGAACCGTCTGGGCGGTAAGTCCAACACCGGTGAGGGCGGCGAGGACGTTGATCGTCTGCTGGATCCCACCCGCCGCTCGGCCGTGAAGCAGATCGCCTCGGGGCGCTTCGGTGTCACCAGCATGTACCTGACCCATGCCGATGACATCCAGATCAAGATGGCGCAGGGTGCCAAGCCCGGCGAGGGTGGCCAGCTGATGGCCAACAAGGTTTACCCATGGGTGGCTCGTACGCGCCACTCGACCCCCGGCGTGGGCCTCATTTCGCCGCCGCCGCACCACGATATCTACTCGATCGAGGACTTGGCTCAGCTGATCCACGATGCCAAGTGCTCTAACCCGAGCGCCCGCGTGCACGTGAAGCTGGTCTCCGAGGTCGGCATCGGAACCGTTGCCGCCGGAGTCACCAAGGCCAAGGCCGACGTGGTTTTGGTGTCGGGTCACGATGGTGGCACCGGCGCCTCGCCGCTGAACTCGCTGAAGCATGCCGGTGTGCCCTGGGAACTGGGCCTGGCCGAGACCCAGCAGACGCTGATGCTCAACGGGCTGCGCGAACGTGTCACGGTGCAGGTTGATGGTCAGCTCAAGACCGGGCGCGACGTGGTCATCGCCGCGCTGCTGGGTGCCGAAGAATTCGGCTTTGCCACGGCCCCGTTGGTGGTTGCCGGCTGCATCATGATGCGCGTCTGCCACCTGGACACCTGCCCGGTGGGTGTGGCAACACAGAACCCGGAACTGCGTTCGCGTTTCACCGGACAGGCAGATCACGTGGTGAACTTCTTCGAGTTCCTGGCCCAGGAAGTCCGCGAACTCTTGGCGGATCTTGGTTTTGCCACCCTCGAAGAGGCCATTGGCCAGGCGGAGCTGCTCGATACGCGCGCCGCCGTGGGCCACTGGAAGACCGCCGGGTTGCACCTGGATAAGATCTTTACCACCGCGGGCTCCAAGCCCGGGGCAGCGCGTTCACGCACCACCACGCAGGACCACGGTCTGGGCAAACACTTTGACATGGCTCTGATCGAGGCTGCGGCCCCGGCGCTCGAACGCCGCGAGAAGGTAGTTCTTGACCTCCCAATCAAGAACACCGACCGCTCGGTGGGCACCATGCTCGGTCACCACGTCACTCGCACCTTCGGGGTCAATGAACTGGAAGCGGGCACCATCGATGTGACCCTGCGCGGACATGCCGGGCAATCACTCGGTGCCTTCCTTCCGGCAGGTATTTCACTCACGCTCATCGGAGACTCCAACGACTACGTCGGCAAGGGCCTCTCCGGTGGACGCATCACGGTGCGGGCCGATGAGCGAAGCAGCTTTAACGCTGCCGAGCAGGTCATCGCCGGCAACGTGATTGGTTACGGTGCCACCAGCGGAGAGCTGTTCATTGGCGGCATGGTGGGCGAACGCTTCGCCGTGCGTAACTCCGGTGCCACGGCAGTGGTTGAGGGCATTGGTGACCACGGCTGTGAGTACATGACCGGTGGTACCACGCTGATCCTGGGCGCCACGGGCCGCAACTTTGCCGCCGGCATGTCCGGGGGAGTGGCCTACGTCCTGGATTTGGACATCGCGAAGTTGAACCCGCTGGCCGTGGCCAACGACGATCTTTTGCTCACGGGTCCCGACGCCGAGGATTGCACACTGATCAAGAACCTGCTGCTTGAACACGTGGCACACACCGGTTCGGCCCTGGCCGCAAGCCTACTGGCCGACTGGCCGCTGGCCGCGGTACGCATCACCAAGGTACTGCCACGTGACTACGCGGCAGTACAACAGGCACGCACCGTTGCCGCTCACGAAGGATTCGACCCCGATTCAGCAACCGTCTGGAACCGGATTTTGGAGGTGACCCGTGGCTAATCCACGTGGATTCATGGAGGTGCGCGACCGCGTTACCCCGCCCAAGCGTCCCGTTTCGGTGCGCATCATGGACTTCAAGGAGGTCACCGAGCGTCAAGATGCTCAGGTGCTCACCCAGCAGGCCGGCCGCTGCATGGACTGTGGCATTGCCTTCTGCCACAATGGCTGCCCGTTGGGCAACCTGATTCCGGAATGGAATTCCCTGGTTCACCAGGGTCGGATGACCGATGCTTCCGAGCGTCTGCATGCGACCAATAACTTCCCGGAATTCACCGGTCGGCTTTGCCCGGCTCCGTGTGAGTCCTCCTGCGTGCTGGGCATCAACCAGCCCGCCGTAACAATTAAGCAGATTGAAGTCGAAATCGCCGACACGCTGCTGGCCGCGGGTCCGCTTGAGCCGCTGTTGGCCGTGCGCCACACCGACCGCCGCATTGCGGTGGTTGGGTCGGGCCCGGCGGGGCTGGCGGCAGCTCAGCAGCTGACCCGCGCCGGACACACCGTCGCGGTGTATGAGCGCGACGACAAGCCCGGTGGGCTGTTGCGTTACGGCATCCCCGACTTCAAGATGGGCAAGGATGTCCTGGATACCCGTCTGGCTCAGATGGAAGCCGAGGGCACGGTGTTCCTCACCGGCGTGGCGGTGGGTACCGACATCGCCTTCGATCAACTGAATCGGCTGTATGACGCGGTCATCGTGGCCACCGGTGCCACGGTTCCGCGCGATCTCCCGGTCCCCGGGCGTGAGCTTGATGGGGTGCACTACGCCATGGAATACCTCGTTCAGTCCAACGAGGTGGTTGCCGGTGAGCGCGAGGCATTGGCTATCGACGCCAAGGGAAAGCACGTGGTAATCCTCGGTGGCGGCGACACCGGCGCGGACTGCTTGGGTACCGCCATTCGGCAGGGAGCTGCCAGCGTGACGACCCTGGCGATTGGTGCTCAGCCGGCGTTGGAGCGTCCCGCGCACCAGCCGTGGCCCATGGCACCGACCCTCTTTGAGGTCCAGTCGGCTCACGAAGAAGGCGGTGAGCGGTCCTATTTGGCCGCAACAGTGAACTTCTCCGGCGAGCACGGAAGCGTGATGGGTGTTACAGTTGCAGAGACCGAGTTTGTAAATGGTCAGCGCCTTCCAAAACCAGGTACCGAGCGAGTTATTCCCGCCGACCTCGTCTTCCTGGCTCTCGGGTTCACCGGACCGGAGACCGCAGGACTCATGGAACAGGCCAACACCGAGTTTGATGACCGGGGCAGCGTCGCCCGTGATGGTTACTACATGACCAACACCCCGGGGGTGTTTGTGGCTGGCGACGCCGGACGCGGACAATCCCTGATCGTGTGGGCCATAGCCGAGGGACGTTCCTGTGCCGCGGCCGTGGACAAATACCTGATGGGCGAAACCCGCCTTCCGGCCCCCGTTGCACCAACGGATCGGGCCATCAGCATGTTGTGAGTCGGATGCACCACCTATGCGGTGTTGTCCTGACCTGAGAGATGGAAAGGCAGATAGGCTAACCGTATGAGACGCGCAAAAATCGTGGCCACTTGGGGCCCGGCGATCGGTACCTACGACAAGACACTGGCAGTACTTAAGGCGGGTGTTGACGTAGCTCGTTTGAATATGAGCCACGGCGACCACTCGATGCACGCCGAGAACTTGGGCAATGTGCGGGCCGCGGCCCAGGAACTCGGCCGGCCGGTCGGCATCTTTGCCGACCTGCAGGGTCCGAAGATTCGCCTGGGCCGGTTTGTAGATGACGCCAAGCACATGCTGCACGTCGGTGACACGTTCACCATCGTGATTGCCGATGTGCTCGGCGATGCAACGTTCTGCTCCACCACGTTTAAGGGACTTCCGCAGGACGTCAACGTCGGTGACACCCTGCTGATCAACGACGGCAAGGTTGCCCTGCGCGCCACCGCCGTTGATGACGAAAAGGTTGTCACCGAGGTTGTTGTCGGCGGAGAGGTGTCCAACAACAAGGGCATCAACCTTCCCGGCGTTGCCGTCAACGTTCCGGCGTTGAGCCAAAAGGACGAGGACGATCTGCGTTGGGCCATCCGTGCCGGCGTTGACATGGTCGCACTATCCTTCGTTCGCAACGCCAGCGACATCACCCGCGTGCACGAAATCATGGACGAGGAGGGTCGCCGCCTGCCGGTGATCGCCAAGGTCGAGAAGCCGCAGGCAGTGGACGCCATCGAAGAAATCATCGATGCGTTCGACGCCATCATGGTCGCCCGTGGTGACCTGGGTGTCGAACTTCCGCTCGAAGAGGTTCCGCTGGTTCAGAAGCGCGCCATCGAATTGGCTCGCCGTTGGGCCAAGCCGGTCATCGTGGCCACCCAGGTGCTTGAATCCATGATCGAGTCCCCGACGCCTACCCGCGCCGAGGCCTCGGACTGCGCTAACGCCGTACTTGACGGTGCCGACGCCGTCATGCTTTCGGGGGAGACCTCGGTGGGCGAATACCCCATCGAAACCGTCGAAACCATGGCCCGCATTATTTCCTCCACCGAAAAGCACGGTCTGGACCGTATCCCGCGTCTGGGCTCCAAGCCCAAGACCCGTGGTGGCGCCATCACCCGTGCCGCCGTGGAAATCGCCGACCAGTTGGATGCCAAGTACATCGTGGCCTTCACCCAGTCCGGCGATTCGGCGCGCCGGCTCTCCCGGCTGCGCCCCAAGCGTCCGGTTCTGGCCTTCACGCCGTTGCCGCAGACCTACAACATCATGACGTTGATGTGGGGCATTCAGCCCCGCTTGGTCGAGTACGCGGACCACACCGACAAGATGACCGCACAGGTTGACCGCGCACTGTTGGATGAAGGACTGGCCGAGGTCAACGACATCGTTTGCATCGCTGCCGGTTCCCCTCCAGGGCAAGCAGGTTCCACCAACTCGCTGCGCATCCACAAGGTCGGAGACCTTGCCGATGCAGGCCAGCTGGGCGACGGCAAGCCGATGCCTGCTCGTGAAAAGGTTGGTCCCTGGGCCACCGAGAACGTTGTAGGCGAAAACGCCCGCACGATCTAGTCACTAGGCGGCAAAAGGCCGAATCATCGTTGTGATTCCCGTACGGGGAAAAACGACGAGGATTCGGCCTTTGTCATTTCTGCGTGAGCTCAGTCAACGGTGTTCGATCAGTCAACGACCGCCGCAATGGCTTCGATCTCAACAAGCTGGTTTTCATAACCGAGCACCGTGGTGCCCAAGAGCGTGCTGGGGACATCGTGAGAGCCGAAGGCTGTGCGAACCTCATTCCAGGCCGTGACTAGGTCGTTCTGGTCGCTGGAGGCCACCAGAACGCGCGTGGAGATGACATCCTCGATGCCGGCACCGGCAGCCTCTAAGGCAATCACCATATTGCCAATGCAGGCTCGGGCCTGGTGGGCAAAGTCGCCGATGCCGACCGTCTTCCCCTTTTCATCTAGGGGGCATGAGCCGGCCAAGAAGATCAGTCGGGCGTTGGCCGGCGCTGTTGCCGCGTAGGCGTACTCGGCTGTGTTGCTGAGCTTCGTTGAGCGTATGAGTGAAACGGCGCTTGGCGTGGGGGAGCGTCCTATCGGAGTTCTCAAAAATGGGGGTGGGCGGGCCTTCAGCCTAACCAATGCGTGTTCGTAGGCACCGAAACCAGCGGCCCGATGTCGCTCGTCCGGCGCGGTGGGTACCGTCAATCTCGACAAGACCCCGCTGGGATCCGCTCTATTCTCTGTGCACGCTTCAACGCTCGGTGAGGCATGATCGGCAGCCGAAGTACCGCGGCGAAGTACGGCCGCGCTCAGCTTCGATGGACCAGCTGCTCGCGATTCTGAGGCTGCAAAGTGGCGCCCATGCACTCGGTTTTAGGGGTGGAATATTGCTACGGGTTGGCCGCGTAATAAAGGCGATAGAAAATGACTTTGTTGCAAAGCCATCGGCGAGAACCTGGCGTACCTGTCGACGCAAAAGAAAAGCTCCGATCCCTTATCAGATAAGGGATCGGAGCTTATTTGTGCCCGAGGTGGGACTCGAACCCACACACCTTGCGATACTGCATTTTGAGTGCAGCGCGTCTACCATTCCGCCACTCGGGCGAGCACTATTTGAAGCAGCGAGAATAAGCATAACCGATAATTGCTTTGGTTCGAAATCCTCGCGTCCTTGCGGTTATCCACTGTACATGCAGATAGGCTTATCTGTGAAACTGAGTATTGATGATGTCCCCGGTCACCCCGGGATTGAAGGAGCAACATGAGCGACCTGCCCGAAGTTACCCGTATTGAGGCCGAACCGCACAGCGCACCCCGCCGTGTCATTGTCGCTGAAGATGAAACACTGATCCGTCTTGACATCGTTGAGATCCTGCGCGGCGAAGGCTATGACGTGGTGGCCGAGGCCGACAACGGCGAAAAGGCCATCGAGCTGGCTCGTGAACACAAGCCCGATCTGGTGCTTATGGACGTCAAGATGCCGGTCATGGACGGAATTACCGCCGCCGAGACCATCGTCAAGGAACGCATCGCACCGGTGGTCCTGCTGACGGCCTTCAGCCAGAAGGAATTGGTGGAGCGGGCCCGCGAGGCCGGTGCCATGGCCTACGTTGTGAAGCCCTTCACCCCAGCAGACCTGATTCCCGCGATTGAAATTGCCATTTCGCGCCACGAGGAAATCACCGCCCTCGAAAAGGAAGTGGGGGACCTGACCGAACAGTTCGCCACTCGCAAGCTTGTTGAGCGGGCCAAGTCCCTTTTGACGACCAAGATGGGGCTGACCGAGCCCGAGGCCTTCCGCTGGATTCAGAAGACGTCCATGGATCGTCGCCTGTCCATGCGTGAAGTCGCAGAGACCGTGATCGACCAGGTTAAGTAACACCGCACACAACTCATTGCCCAACGTGGGGCCGCAGGAATCGTTGATCGGTTCGTGCGGCCCCATTGTTGTCCGCAGCGGTACTGCCCAGCGGTTGCGGAGGTGAGAAGTGTTCGGCAAGCCACAACGAAAGGTCCAGCATGATGCATGCTTCAACGCCCATGGGGGAGCAGTTTGAGCTGTCCGCCAGTATCAATGGAGCCCGTCAATTTGCCGTGGTCAACCAGGTCGGTGCCGCCTTGCGGCGACTATCCATCAATGGCGTGGAGCTGGTTCAGGACTACCCCGCCGCCATCGCCGCGCCCTCCTGCGCCGGCGTGGTGCTCGTGCCGTGGCCCAATAGGGTGGCGGGAGGCAAATGGAAGAACCAGGGCCGTGAAGAGCAGCTGCTGATCACCGAACCCAAGCTCAACAACGCCATCCACGGGCTGTTGCGGCATCACGCGTACAGCAGGGTGGCCAGCACCGACTCCAGTGTCACTTTGGCCGCGACCATCGCCCCGGCGCCCGGCTACCCCTTCGAACTCGCCACCACGGTGCACTACCAATTGCTGGCCGGTGGACTCAGCGTGACCCATCGCCTGCAGAACCTGGGAACCGATACGGCTCCGGTGGCCATCGGTGCCCACCCGTATCTTCGGCTGGGTGAGGTGCCCATCGGTGAGCTGGAATTGGAGGTCAACGCCGAGGTTCGGCTTGGCCTCGACTCCTCGATGATCCCCACCGGTGAGGCTATCCCCGTGGCTGGGACGGCATTCGACTACCGGGAAGGGCAGCTTTTGGGGCAGGTGGCTCTCGATGATGTGTGGGCGCAACTCATCCGGGACGCTGATGGCGGCTCTCGCCACTATTTGCGGGCAGCCGACGGCAGGCGTGTGGAGCTGCGGATGGATGCGAACTTCGGATTCCTCCAGGCTTACACGACCGCGAGTTTCCCCGGCACTAATGGACCGGTGCATGCCATTGCGCTTGAACCCATGACGGCACCGGCCAATGCCTTTAATAGTGGGCAGGGCCTGCATCAACTTCAACCGGGACAGGTGTGGGAAGCCTCGTGGGGGATCGGCTACAGTTCGGGAGGTGGCGCACAATAGGATGAATTGCACCCGTGGATGGCACGAAAGGAAGCATGATTTGATGAAAACCCAAGGCGTTGTTCTCACTCTGGCGGTTCGAGATGCCGAACGTTCTCTGGCCTTTTATCGCGATGCCGTGGGCTTCGAGCAGGCCACCCTCACCATGGGCTTGGTCTGCCTGGAGCTGCCGGGGATGACCATTTTCCTTGCGGAGCACGAGGCCTTCACCAAGTACTCGCGGGAGGCCAAGCGCACGCCGCTGCTGCCGGTGCCCGCCACCGATGCCATGCTGAGCTGTGCCATCGCGTCGGTTTCAGAAGTCAATCAGGTGTTAGGCGCCGTCGCGGATTCCGCGGGTAAAGCCTTTGAGGCGCACGAGATCGAGCACGTCAGCGGGCGCCTTCAGTACGTCGGTACCTTCGCGGATCCCGACGGCCATCTCTGGCAACTAGTGTGCAACCTGGAGAACTCACAGGGCTAAAGGATCTGAAGGAGCCCGCTTGTGTCTCTTTATTCGAAGCGGGACGGATCGCCTAGGCCAACGCGCGCAATCACTGCTTCGCCACTCGAGTAGTCAATGACGGTGGTGGGTTCGATGCCACACTCGCCGGAATCGATGACACCTTCGACCACGTGGTCAAGCGCCTCCTTGATTTCCCAGCCCTGCGTCATCGGGTCTTCCTCGCCCGGCAAAAGCAAGGTGCTGGAAAGAATCGGTTCACCCAGTTCTTCCAACAAGGCGCGCACCACAGCGTTATCGGGGATGCGCACACCAATCGTCTTCTTCTTGGCCTGCATCAGCCGCCGCGGCACTTCCTTGGTCGCCGGCAGGATGAAGGTGTAGCTGCCCGGTGTGACGGCCTTGATGTCGCGGAAAACCTGATTGCTTACCTCAACATATTGACCCAGTTGGGCGAAGTCCTTGCAGACCAGCGTGAAGTGGTGTTTGTCCCCAACTTCACGAATGCGCCGGATCCTATCCAAGGCGTCGTGGTTTCCGATCTGGGCACCGAGCGCGTAACAAGAATCGGTGGGGAAAGCGATCAGACCGCCGTTGCGAATCATTTCCACTGCCTGAGCAATGGCACGCGGCTGCGGGTTTTCCGGATGAACATCTAAGAATCTAGCCATTGCACGAGCTTACTTCTCCGCCACGATTCACGCACCTGAATCACCCCAATCGGCCCTTGTGCCGCGGCTTGACGGTCTGCTTCGGTCGGGAGCAACGGCGCGTGAAGTCGCTCACGTTGTTTCGCGACGGTGCCCGCCCATCCCTACCAGAGGGGGTTCGAGGCATGATTTGACGCCTCCGGCGAATTGACTCATGCCGGGCAAGCCATATGATGAATTTGCGACTTAGGTGAACGGAACCCCTACATTGGGTAAACAATGGGGGGAACTCGGAGTAGCCCAACGCAACTCGGCCCTTGCCCGTAACCCCACGATTGGTTCATACATGGATCTGACGCTCATCGTCGTCCTGGTCATTGCCCTTGCCTTGTTCTTTGATTTCACCAACGGCTTCCACGACACCGCCAATGCGATGGCAACGCCCATCGCCACCGGTGCCATTAAGCCTAAAGCTGCTGTCGCGCTTGCCGCGGTCCTCAACCTTGTTGGTGCTTTCCTTTCAACCGAGGTAGCTAAGACCATCTCCGGTGGCATCATCAAGGAAGGTGGGGACACTGGCGTGCAAATCATGCCGGCGATGATCTTCGCCGGACTGATGGGTGCCGTCGTCTGGAACATGCTCACCTGGCTGCTTGGCCTTCCCTCAAGTTCCTCGCACGCACTCTTTGGTGGTCTGATCGGTGCTGCCATTGTTGGTGCCGGATTTGGCGTCATTGACTACGGCGTATTGATGTCAAAGGT
This sequence comes from Paeniglutamicibacter sp. Y32M11, assembly GCF_019285735.1. Taxonomy (GTDB): domain Bacteria; phylum Actinomycetota; class Actinomycetes; order Actinomycetales; family Micrococcaceae; genus Paeniglutamicibacter. Next base: position 1,673,945 of record NZ_CP079107.1, read on the forward strand.
TCTGCTTCCCGCTCTAGTGGCCCCGGTGATTGCCGGAACTTCCGCTTATCTGTGTACGAAGCTCGCGTACTCGGTGACCAAGCGCCAAGCTGGGCTTTCCTCGCCGAAGCGCGGTGGTTTCCGCTACGGCCAGATCTTCTCTTCTTCGCTGGTGGCGCTGGCTCACGGCACCAATGACGCGCAGAAGACCATGGGTGTCATCACCCTGACCCTCGTGGCTTCGGGACTGCAGGACGCCGGTACCGGACCGCACTTCTGGGTCATCGCAGCCTGTGCCCTGGCCATTGCCCTGGGTACCTACACCGGTGGCTGGCGCATCATCCGCACGATGGGATCGGGCCTGACCGACGTGAAACCCGCTCAGGGCTTCGCGGCGGAGACGTCCACGGCTGCCGCCATTCTTGCCTCTTCGCACCTTGGCTTCGCCCTGTCGACCACCCAGGTGGCATCGGGTTCAGTCATTGGTTCGGGACTCGGTCGCAAGGGTGCGGAAGTTCGCTGGGGAACCGCCGGTCGGATCGCGCTCGGCTGGCTCTTCACTCTCCCCGCTGCGGGACTGATCGGAGCCGCAGCCGCGGCGCTGGCTCACTTCGGCAATATTGGGCTGGGCATCGTCGCCGTTCTGGGCATCGGATCCTTGCTGGTCATCTGGGTGCTCTCCCGCCGAGAACTGGTGGGTCATGCCAACGCCATTAGTGACGTCGATGTTTCCGGCGCAGCAGTAAACATCCCCACCAAGAAGCAACGTCGCAAGGCGGCACGAGCCAAGGCCAACGAGGCCGCCAAGGCCAACGAGGTCAGCCAGGCCGCCCCCGTCCACGAGGCCAACGAGGAGGTCAAATAATGACTATTCACTGGGATTCATTCCTGATTGTGGCCGTCGTGACCTGGGCCGCCTCATTGTTCATCGTTGGCGCCTATTCCTTGGGCGTTCGCCTCCTGGCCGTCGGCGAGGACTCACGGCGCGCAGAAGCCAAGGGATCGCCGCTTCCGGCGCGAGCAGCAGCGTACGGTTGCTTCGCCATGTGCGGCATCGTGGTGCTTTTTGGCATCATCCTCATCGTTCCGGCCCTGAGCGAAAGAATTCTCGGAGCCTAACAACAGCTTGAGTAGTAATCTTCGCCCGCCCGGATCGGCGCATCCGGGCGGGCGAACGACGTTAACGCCAAAGAGAGAGATTCAGCGTCCCGCGGTGTTGATTCCATGGATAGGATGGGCAGCATGACGCGATTCAGGTATTTTGTGGCGGCCTCCACCGACGGCTACATTGCAGACGAAAACGAACGACTCGACTGGCTGATGGAGTTCGACGGTTTTGAGGGTCAAGCCGAAAGCTATGACGAATTCATGAACGACATCGGTGCCATCGCCATGGGTGCCGACACCTACTCGTGGATGCGCACCGAGATGGGCGACAAATGGCCCTATCCGGGACTCCCAACGTGGGTCTACACCCATCGGGAACTCGCCCCCATTCCCGGCGCAGACCTGACTTTCGTCCGCGGCGACGTGACCGAATGGGCGCAGGACATCGCACGCAGTGCCAAGGGCAAGGATGTCTGGGTCGTGGGCGGCGGATCGCTGGCCGGACAATTTGTTGACGAGGGACTGCTCGACGAGGTGCTGCTCTATTCCATTCCGGTCCTGCTCGGTGGCGGCCGGCCCCTTGTTGCGATGCGCGGGCAAGCGAAACTTACCCCGACGTACACCCGCGAATACGCAGGAGGAATCCGCGAAACCCGCTACACCGTGAACAAATCACCGGGTCAAACTCGCGAATACTAAGAGCCGAAGCCCGGTTGGCTTGCCGCTAATTCGGCGAGCCAACGTTTGGTGTCTCGTGGTCGGACAAATCGTTTCACCCGATCGGTACCCAACCGATTTTCAAGCTCCACCATGCTCCGGCGCTTGGCAGCAAAGCTCTTGAAATGCCAGAGCAGAATGGACTTTTTGCCAACGGTTCGTTTCCACGTTTCAATGTTTCCGTTGCACACCAATTCGCGTCGCATGATCCGTTTGACGGTGCGCAATAAAAGTCGAAACAGCGAGATCGCGCGAGGGTAGTCAAGGCAGATCACCAGATCGCTCCGCTCAACGATGTCTTGCCGATAGGGTCCGTAGGCCGAATCAAAAACCCACACCGGCGCCGCTGCCGCCGCCACGGCTAGGGCCTTCTGCTCGGTGACATCACGTTGCGCCCAGCCCGGTAACCAGCCAAACTCGTCATCCACCAAGTGCACCGGGTAGTGCAGAATGCTTCCCAGCTCGCGCGCGAGAGTCGATTTTCCGCTGCCCGTGACGCCATGGCAGAGAATGCGTTGTGCGGGCTCAGCCATCGAGCAGCATGTTGGTGATCCGTGAGGTGCACAGACGACGGCCGGCTTCGTCGCTGATCACGATCTCGTGTGTGGTGAGGGTGCGTCCCAAATGAATCGGCGTGCATACCCCTGTCACTAATCCGGTAACTCCTGCACGATGATGGGTGGCCGAGATGTCAACGCCCACCGGCTTTCTGGCGCCCTGGCCATGCACCGCCGCAGCAAATGATCCCAGCGTTTCTGCCAGCGCCACGGAGGCGCCACCATGCAGGATGCCGGCGACCTGTTGATTGCCTTCCACCGGCATGGTGGCCACCACCCGGTCCACGGAAATTTCCGAGAAAATGATGCCCAACTTCTCGACCAGTGTGCCTACCCCGTGGCTGGCCAACATCGGCCACATGGTCGTGGGAACACCGTGCGCAGCCAGCTGCTGGGCAAATGGATTGCCCTCGGCCGCCTGCTCGGAGGCAAAGGTGCCTGATATCTCGATGCTCGATGCGTTGTCTTCAATGAAATTATTGCTCATGCCAACTAGGCTGGCATCTGTGAGCGAATCAACCAAACTTGTGGCAACCGATCCCCAGCGTTTACTCGTCATTGACGGGCACTCCATGGCCTTCCGGGCCTTCTATGCACTACCGGCAGAAAACTTTGCCACCGACACCGGGCAGTACACCAATGCCGTGCACGGATTCGTGTCGATGTTACTAACCATGATCCGGCAGCAGAAGCCTACCCACGTGGCCGTGGCCTTCGACCTGGATACCCCCACGTTCCGCTCACTGGAATACACCGAGTACAAGGGCGGCCGTAATAAGACCCCCGAGGAATTCCACGGCCAGATCGATTTAATCCGCAAGGTCATGGAAGCGATGAATATCCCCTCCATCTCCATGGAAGGCTACGAGGCCGACGATATCTTGGCCACCCTGGCGGCCAAGGGCGAAGCTGCTGGATTCAACGTGCTGGTGGTTTCGGGCGACCGAGATGCCTTCCAAATGATCACGGAAAAGACCCTGGTGCTGTACCCCAAGAAGGGTATCTCGGACATTCCGCCGATGGACGGGGATGCCGTCGAGGCCAAGTACTTCGTGCGTCCGGAACAGTACTCGGACCTTGCAGCGCTCGTGGGTGAGACCGCCGATAACCTTCCCGGCGTCCCGGGCGTCGGCCCGAAGACCGCTGCCAAGTGGATCAACCTTTATGGAGGCCTTCCCGGCATCTTGGAGAACATTGATGCCATCAAGGGCAAGGTCGGAGATTCGCTGCGCGAACACGTGGACAACGTGACCCGTAACCGCCGCCTGAACCACCTGCTGCGCGATTTGGACTTGCCGGTCGAATTCGAGGCAATGACCCTAGAGCGCCCAAACCGCGAGGCCATCGAGGAACTCTTTGACGCATTGCAGTTCAATACGCTGCGCAAGCGCCTCTTTGACCTCTTCGGAGATGAGCCACAGGACGCCGCCGAGGAAGTCGAAATCCCCGCGGCGGAAACACTCGGTGACGCGGCGAGCCTGGACACTTGGTTCGCTGCCCACGGCGCACAACTGCTGGGCATGCACCCCGCCACGGTTCCCGTCACGGGCGGCACCGACGTTGTCGGCTTGGCCTTCGCCTCGGCAGATGCCACCGCCTTCATTTCCCTCGAGGAAATTGACGCGGAGACCGAAAAGTCCTTAGCGACGATTCTGGTCTCGGTGAGCTACACGAAGGCCGTGCACGACTTCAAGGACACCTACAAGCTGTTGAAAAACCGTGGGCTTGAGCTCGCTGGGGTGGTTGATGACACCATGATCACCGCCTACCTGATTCAGCCCGATCGCCGCAGCCACGAACTGCACGATATTGCCCAGCAGCACCTGCGCTTCGCGCTTGATAGCACCGAGGCTCCCGCCAACGGTCAGCTCGCCCTGGATCTTGAGGGCCCGGATGTGGCAACCCCCGCGGTTCGCGGTGCCTATGCCGTACGTGAACTGAGCCTGTACCTGGCCGGCATGTTGGTGGAGCGTGGGGGAGCGCAACTGCTCACCGAGCTGGAAATGCCGCTTTCGCTGATTCTGGCCCGGATGGAAATGGCGGGCATCGCCGTGGATACGGCCAAGCTTGACGGACTCTACGAGGATTTCACCACCACGATCAACCGAGCTACCGAAGAAGCATTTGCTGCCATTGGCCACGAGGTTAATCTCTCCAGCCCCAAGCAGCTGCAGGTGGTGCTCTTTGAAGAACTGGATTTGCCCAAGACCAAGAAAATCAAGACCGGGTTCACCACCGATGCCGAGTCACTGGCCGATCTTCTGGTCAAGACCGGACACCCGTTCCTCGTTGCCTTGATGGCTTACCGCGACGCAACCAAGCTGCGCCAGACCGTCGAAGGCCTGCGCAAGGCTACGGCCTCCGATTCACGCATTCACACCACCTACGCGCAGACCGTCGCAGCTACCGGGCGTCTGTCCTCGCTGAACCCCAACCTGCAGAACATCCCCGTTCGTTCGGAAGAGGGCCGGCGCATCCGCGAGGTCTTCGTGGTGGGCGAGGGCTATGAAACGCTGCTCACCGCCGACTACTCGCAGATCGAAATGCGTATCATGGCGCACCTATCCGGTGACGAGGGCCTGATACAGGCCTACAAGGACGGCGAGGACCTGCACCGTTTTGTCGGTTCACACGTCTTCGGCGTTGAACCCGCGGAGGTCACCTCCGAGATGCGATCCAAGGTCAAGGCCATGAGTTACGGTCTGGCCTATGGACTGAGTTCCTTCGGGCTTTCCAAGCAGCTGAAGATCTCCGTCGACGAGGCCAGGACCTTGATGAAGGACTACTTCTCGCGGTTTGGCGCGGTGCGTGATTACCTGCGCGCGGTAGTCGATCAGGCTCGCAAGGACGGTTACACCGAGACGATCTTTGGCCGCCGACGCTACCTGCCGGAACTCGCCAGCGACAACCGCCAGCTGCGTGACATCGCCGAACGTGCTGCGCTCAACGCCCCCATCCAGGGGTCGGCGGCCGACATCATCAAACGCGCCATGCTTGGCGTTGAAGAAGGACTGGCTTCGGCCGGTCTGAAATCTCGCATGCTTTTGCAGGTCCATGACGAACTCGTCCTCGAAGTGGCGCCGGGTGAACTGGAAACCGTGGAAAAGATTGTGCGTGACAAGATGGGTGCGGCCGCAGACCTGGCCGTTCCGCTGGATGTCCACGTGGGTATCGGAATGTCCTGGCAGGACGCTGGGCACTAATGCCACGGCAGCTGCGCGGCTATACGATCTTCCGTTGCCTTCCGGGGCAAGGTCGGTAGCCCCACGCCGCGATCGCTGCCGAGGTTTAACCAGTCGTAGTATCTGACCGATGCTGAGCGGAAGACACCTCAGCATCGGTAAAGCCGTGGGGTCATGTGCGGTGCCCACAACGAGCATCGAGGGCACCGCACACCATTGTTAAATCCCACCCGTATCGATCGGAAAGCGTCAACAACTATGAGTGAAGAGAACACGATCCGCATTAATCGATTCGAACCCACACTTATCGACGGTGCCCCGGACGCACGAACGTCCTTGATGCTCTCGTCCATCAGTCGTGGATTCCACGAACTCGAGCTTGACGCCGATGACCTGAAGACGCTGGCTCAGATCAATGCGGACGAGAACACCACCTTCACGGCGGCCTACGATGAGGCGGCGGTTCAACCGTCACTGCATGCAGATGCCCCCGTCGCCACCTACGCCTCATTCCCCGGGACACTGAATATTGGCGGCGGAAATCTCATGCCGGTCCACCAGATCACCGCGGTGACCGTCAGCCCCACCCACCGCCGCCGCGGCCTGCTGCGGCAAATCATCACCGAGGACCTGCGCTTGGCGCGTGATGCCGGGGTGGCGTTCGCCGCGCTAACCGCATCGGAAGCCACCATTTATGGACGCTTTGGCTTCGGGCGGGTCACCCAGCGCGCCAGGTTCACGCTTAAGGTGTCCGGCGGGCTGCCCCTGCGCGGCACCAGCGAGGGCACCGTGGTGGCCATCAAACCCCAGGAGCTGAGCAAGTACGCCCCGGCCATCTTCGCCGCCGCACACGCACGGAAACTTGGCTCGGTCAGTGCCACACAATTCGACGTGGGTCAGGCCGCGGGTCTTTGGGAAGACCACGATTCGCCCAAGCCGGCAAAAAACCTCCGAGCGGCGCTGCACCTGGATGCCCAGGGGCGCCCCGACGGCTTCATGAGTTATAAGTTCTCCGGCTGGCAGGTTGTCCCTCCCACCATGGAAATTGGCCAGATGTGTGCCGTGACGGGTGCCGGACGCCGAGATCTGGTGGCTTACCTCGCATCTCACGACCTGGTGGAAAAGATCACCGGCCGCGGGCCCATCGACGACATTCTGCCTTCCGCGCTGCACAATCCACGGGACTACAAGGTCACCGCACAGGGGGACCACCTGTGGTTGCGCATTCTGGATATCAAAACCGCGCTCACGGCACGGACGTACAACGGCGACGGAAGCATCCGCCTGCGCGTCATCGACGATCTGGGATTGACCTCCGGCGATTGGGAATTGAGTGTGGAAGATTCCGTCGCCCGAGTGGACCCCGCCGCGGCCGGTAGTGAGCCGGATGTCACCGTGGATATCCGTGATTTGGCTTCGCTCTACCTCGGCGGTTTCCGGGCCACCCATCTGGCTCAGGCCGGAGTGCTGATCGTTCACCAGGCCTCGGCATTGGCCACCCTCGATGCGCTCTTTGCCACCAATACCGTTCCCTACTGCCAGGCGGACTTCTAGGATCATGACCAGTACCGCACCACGATCCACCCTCACCGGACGCCGCTCCGTGCTCGCTGCCCTGCTGGGAGCCAGCGTCACCCTTCTTGGCGCCTGCGCCGCTGACCCGGCATCACCCTCGACCCCGGCGCCCACCCCGACACCAACCCCGACGGCGGTCAGTTCGGCGCCACCGTCGGCCACGGCACCGGCGGCTGCTACAAAAGCCCTTCCCAGCCGCCAGGCCGTGGTGACCGCTTATGCCGGGAAACCCGCCGGTGACTTTGGTCTGGAAGTTCCTGGCATCAAACTGGGACTACCGCCCGGTGCGCGCGGTGCAGCCCTGACCTTTGATGCCTGTGGGGGAAAACACGGTGCGGGTTATGACGCGAAATTGATTGCCGCGCTGCGCAAGCACCAGGCTCCAGCCACCTTGTTCATCAATAGTCGCTGGGCACAAACCAATGCCTCGGTGCTACGCGAATTGATTGCCGACCCGCTTTTTGAGATCGCCAATCACGGCACCTCGCACGCACCGCTCACCAGCCGGGGGCAAGCAGCCTATGGCATCCCGGGCACCAAGACGGTGGGGGATGCCTACGATGAGGTCATGGGAAACCAACACTATTTGGCCGACGAATTTGGTGTTGAGGCGAAGTTCTTCCGTTCCGGCACCGCACACATGGATGAACTTGGTGCCGCGATATGCCGCGACGCGGGGCTTGTTCCGATGAACTTCACCATCAATCTGGACGCCGGAGCGACGTTCCCGCTCGCTACCGTGGCGGCCCAAACCATGGAGCTGGGCGCCGGCGACGTGGGAATTGCGCACTTTAATCAACCGTCCTCGGCTACCTCGGCCGGGGTCGCCCGGGCACTTCCGGGCCTGATCGAAAAGCTTGAGTCCAAAAATCTACGCCTGCTGACACTTTCGGCGGCCTTCGCCTGAGTTATCGTCCTTTTTGGGTTGACAAGATTCGGATTTGACGTTTTGACCCGGCAGGGTGTGGGGGAATAGACTAGGTGAGCGTGTTCCGGCTACTGCCGTGCCCGCACTCAAGCTAAATTCGGAACATGCCGGGGCTTCCGGCTGACCGACTCATACAGACTATCCACATCGGAGTCCCTACTACATGACCATCACCTCCAACGAGAAGACCAGCGCACCGGTCGTTGCAATCAACGACATCGGATCTGCTGAAGACTTCCTCGCTGCCGTCGACGCCACCATCAAGTACTTCAACGATGGCGACCTCGTCGAAGGCACCGTCGTCAAGGTTGACCGCGACGAAGTCCTGCTCGACATCGGTTACAAGACCGAAGGTGTCATTCCTTCCCGCGAACTTTCGATCAAGCACGACGTAGATCCGGGCGACGTTGTCGCCGTCGGTGACCTCGTCGAGGCCCTCGTCCTCACCAAAGAGGACAAGGAAGGTCGTTTGATCCTGTCCAAGAAGCGTGCTCAGTACGAGCGTGCTTGGGGCGACATCGAAAAGATCAAGGAAGAAGACGGAGTCGTTACCGGCACCGTCATCGAGGTGGTCAAGGGCGGCCTTATCCTCGACATCGGCCTGCGCGGCTTCTTGCCGGCATCGCTCGTCGAAATGCGCCGTGTGCGCGATCTGGCTCCGTACATCGGCCAGGAAATCGAAGCCAAGATCATCGAGCTGGACAAGAACCGCAACAACGTTGTTCTTTCCCGCCGTGCATGGCTCGAGCAGACTCAGTCCGAGGTTCGTTCCACGTTCCTCAACAAGCTGGAAAAGGGCCAGGTTCGTCCCGGCGTTGTTTCCTCCATCGTCAACTTCGGTGCATTCGTGGACCTTGGCGGCGTAGACGGTCTCGTCCACGTTTCCGAGCTGTCCTGGAAGCACATCGACCACCCGTCCGAGGTTGTCGAAGTTGGCCAGGAAGTCACCGTCGAGGTTCTCGAGGTCGACCTGGACCGCGAGCGTGTTTCGCTCTCGCTCAAGGCCACCCAGGAAGATCCTTGGCAGACCTTCGCCCGCACCCACGCCCTCGGGCAGGTTGTTCCGGGTAAGGTCACCAAGCTGGTTCCGTTCGGTGCATTCGTTCGCGTCGAAGACGGAATCGAAGGCCTCGTACACATCTCCGAGCTGGCCGTGCGCCACGTGGAGCTGGCCGAGCAGGTTGTCTCCGTTGGCGACGAACTGTTTGTCAAGGTCATCGACATCGACCTCGAGCGTCGTCGTATCTCGCTGTCCCTCAAGCAGGCTAACGAGGGCGTAGATCCCGAAGGCACCGAATTCGATCCGGCACTCTACGGCATGGCCGCAGAGTACGACGAAGAGGGCAACTACAAGTACCCGGAGGGCTTCGATCCGGAGTCCAACGAGTGGCTTGAAGGCTTCGAGACCCAGCGCGCAGCTTGGGAGCAGCAGTACGCTGACGCCCAGACTCGCTGGGAAGCTCACAAGAAGCAGGTTGCTCAGCACGTTGCTGACGACGCAGCAGCAGATTCGGCTCCGGCCGAGTCCGCTACCTCGTCCTACTCCTCGGATGCTCCGGCAACCGAGGCCGGCACCCTGGCATCCGACGAAGCACTCGCAGCACTGCGCGAGAAGCTTGCCGGCGCCTAAGCCACACACTTTTGATGAATCACTGATTCACCCGAAGTAACCTAGCGAAGGGCCCCTTCCGCCACTGGCGGAAGGGGCCCTTCGTCGTACCCGGGACGTTTCGGCGGCAGCGCTACCGCGACAAAACAACCATGGCGGCCCCGAGCCGAGAAGCTGCGAAACCGCCGTGGATGTTCTGCCGTGGTGACAGAAGGTAGGAGTCGATCAGTCGATGACTGCCACGGCGCGGAAGATGACCTCATCGGCGCGCCGCAGCGAGAAGTCCTGATTGGGATAGTCGAGCGTGGCAAAGTACGCGTTGGTATGAGCGATGATCTGATCCCCGGTTAACGACTGCCCCTCGAAGGTGGCGGCACCGGTGGTGTGGGCATCGCGGACCACCGTGACGTCGTAGCCCATCGAAGCGGCTCGGCCGGCGGCGGTACGCACACAATAATCCGACTGGGCACCGCAGATCACTAGGCTCCCGATGTCCTCGGCGATCAACGAGGCGTGTAGTCCCGTGCCGGTGAAGGCATCGCGGTAGGACTTGTGGATTCGGTGTTCGGAATCTCGTGGCTGAAGTGGGGATACCAATCGCCACGCGGTGGAGTGGCGTTCGAATTCGCGTTCGTCCTGCACCCAGTAGATGGGTGTTCCGGTGTCGCGAGCGCGGGACACAAGGTCCTGTACGCGGGCGATGACCTTCTTGGGATGTACACAGTATTCCAATACGCCGTTCTGCATGTCGATGATGACTAGTGCCGTTTTTGTGCCTGCGAGTTGCTCGTCCATGCAAGCAGTATGGCATTACTTGGACTCCGGCGGTACGAACCTCGCCCGTGGCGTCACAGGAGACTGATATGTAAGAAGGTTTGTCAAGAGTCATAGATGAGCGGCTTCCGGAAAACAGACTTCCGGGAGCCGCTCTCCTCATGCCCCGGCGGTGGCGTCGAGTCTGGTTTGGCAGGTCATGGTCGACGACATGGTCAGACTGATAAACGCGGGTTGGGTACCGCATGACAAGGAATTCGAGTGGAGCGTAACGTGGTCTAAATTCGGGCGTCGGCTTTGGGCCTACCCATAGTCTGTCCTCGTGTTGGCTCCGCATGTTGCCTCGTCCAGGTGCGCCCGTCGGGGCACGTCTTAGGGTCACCGTCCTATCATGGGACGGCCTTCCTGCAGCGGCGCGGCCAAGGACCAGCACCAACCTGCAAGTTCGCGGGCAACGGCGGTCCGCGCCTTCACGGGCATCTTGTGCCGGTCATCGAAGGCCACGGCACGGGCGTGGAGGCGTTGGTTGCCCTGCCGAGCGCGGGCTGCGGTGGCCGGGGACACCAGCTCGAGCTGGCGTAGCTCCTGGACCCCGGGCCTGCGGTACGGGCGTTTGTGCACTGTGGCTGCCTCAACCAGCAGGTGGCGGGCGTAGGTGTTTCCGGCCTTGGTGATCGAACCTTGGGTTCGAGTCTCGCCCGAGGAATGCTCCGAGGGGACCAGCCCCAGATAGGAACCGATAGTGGCGCCAGTGAAGCGGGTCCAGTCCCCGATCTCGGTGGCCAGCCCGAAGGCACCGACGATACTGAATCCCCGTAGGCAGGCCAAGGCATTGATGACCTCGGTATACCGGCAGTTAGCCGCCACCCGGGCGACTTCCTTATCAATGCGCTTCAGCCGCACGGACATGGATTCCTCTTGCGCCAAGGATTCCTGGAAAGCGAACTCCAGTGCCGGGTCATCGAAGTGCTGCTGATGCAGCCATTTCAGGTGTTCGCGGGTCCATCGGGACTTGCCGCCGTGGAAGAGGACGCCGTGTCGCAGCAGGATCGCGTTGACCCGCTGCTTGGCATGAGAGAGATCGATCGAGGCGACGTGTCGTGTCCGCGAAAGGTCCCGCAGTGCTTCCTGTTCAGTGTCTGGGATGGTGACCTTGGTGACTTCACCCAGGGCGAGCATACTTGCTAGGATTTTGGCATCTCGGCGATCCGTCTTAACGCGGTCGCCAGGAGCTCGCAACAGTTTCGAAGGGGCGGCGATCACGCAGTCGATGCCGGCGGCCTGGAAGTGTCGGGCCAATCCGAAGCCTGTGGGCCCGGCCTCGTAGACGACCCGGACCTCGGGGCCGAAGCCCTGTACCCACTCCGAGACGGCCAGAAGGTCGTCCTCGAAACATGAACGGGTCAATTCGCCGGTGTCGATATTCAGTGCGCATCCTACGATGCTGCGGGCATGGACATCGAGCCCGATATAGGTACGCTCGAACATAGCCGGGACCTCCAACCTTCAATGTGGCTCTACCATTCCACCGCGGTTTGGCTGCAAGGCCAAGACCCGAACGCATGGCAAACCACGAAACTTTGAAGCGGAGGTCTCGGCCCCTCTTATATATTGTCTAAAATGTGCGCATGAATGAGCCGCATTCCATCGCGGTCATTGTCGCGCATCCCGACGATGATGCCTACGGTTGCGCCGGATCCATTGCCCTGCACGAGGATGATCCCGGGTTCCGCTTTATCCTGGTGCTGGCCACCGATGGGGCAGCGGGTCAAATTTCCGCCGGTGTCCCGGCCACCGCCGACACTCTCGGAGCCGTCCGCCGGGTGGAAAGTGCCAACGCGTGGCGTGCCCACGGCACCATCCCGGCGCGCCACGAATGGCTCGGTTACGACGACGGAGAGCTCGTTCGGGCGGACTTCGAGGAATTGGTGCAGCGCGTGATGGACATCCTGCTGGCGGAGCGGCCGCAAGTGGTCGCGACGTTCGGACCGGACGGAATCACCGGCCACCGTGACCACATCATGATCGGGCGTGCCACCGATGAGGCCTTTGATCGGGCCCGCCGGATCCCCGGACCGGGGCTGCGGCGCCTGGTCCACGGGGCGATCCGGGCCTCCACCCTGGAACGCTGGAACGTGGTGCGCCGGCGGTCGGGACTTCCCAGTTGGGACCCGGCGATCGAATACCAGCTGCGCCCGGTTCCCGATGAGCTCATCGACATTGAGGTCGACACTTCAGCGGTGTGTTCACGCATCGTGGCCGGATTGCTGGAGCATCGTAGCCAGCGCGATGTGCTCATGGAGATCATCAACACGGTGTCTCGCTGGGAACGGGTGGTCTCACGTGAACCGGCGGTGCTCAGCTGGCCGCCGCGCGCTTCCGGGCAGCCACTGCTGCGAGATCTCTTCGAGGGACTCTGAAACACCAGCAATCTCCTCCCATCGAGCACGCGGAATCACCCCCATTGATGATGCCTGCGCGCGATGCACCGACATATCCTTGAAAAAACTTTTCAAGGGGACATGACATGGGCAGCAAGATCCGGGACGACGCGATGGTGTTGCTGCCGCGGCACGTGGTGTCGGATGAGCAGTGGGCCGCGGTGCCGCGCACCGTGCCAAACCGCCTGTTGCGTTGGGGATCCATCCTTCCCTATTACGCGCTCATCGCCTGGTGGATCATCGCGGACGAGCCGACCGAATTTGTTGTTGCCCTCATCTTTTGGGGATTCTTCACCGTCTTCTCGGCACGGATGACACCGTGGCTGGCCCTGAGTGGGGTCTGTGGGCTGTATCTGAGTGCGGATCTGGACCCGCTGACCACCGGTTTGCTGGTGGCCGTCGCCGCGTGGTTCCTCGGGCTGGGCCTCGGCGCGACGCTGAGCGGGCTACGCCTGTCACTGTCGATCCGACGCTGGCGGTTACTAGCGGCCGGGAGCGTCACGGTGTCTCGTTCCCTGCTCGCTGGCCCGGGTACTCTCATCACGTCTCGTGGCCGGGTGGGGTATTTCTTCGTCATGATTATTGCCCTGATCCTGTTCAGGTTCGGCGCGATGCTCGTGCGCGATCGGGAAAGCACCTTCCGCTCGCTGGCCGAGACCTTCACCTTGGCCGACGGTGGTTTGGTCATCCCGCTGCTGGCGATACTGTTTTGGCTCGGTGTTTCGCTGGTGGCGTGGATCGTTGAACGCATAGCCGGCGATGTGGTGCTCCAGGTTCCGGTGGATCCGAGGCACGGGCCGCTGAGGCTGGGCCGGGTGCTCAAGGCCGTGCCGCGCACCGAAGCCCTTCGCCCCGGATGTACCTGTGGGGCGAAGGAGTCCGACACCGGCGGCGATATGCCGCAGGTCCTGGTGTTGGACGATGTCTGCCCGATCCATGGCATCGATGCGGTTAATGCGCTGGAACCCCAGGAGTTTTTGCGCGTGGCCCACGAGCCCTGGGTATGGGGAGAAAACGCCGCGGCACTGCCCGTACGTGCCAACGAACGCCTGGAGATCGTGGGACTTTACGGCTGGGGGAGTCGTCCTGCGGTGGTGGCAACCCCCGCTCCGGGGAAAAACGCCGAGGCCCCCACGCACACCGGTTACCGGCCATGGCGCACCGCCGAGGTCTTCCACCGCGCCAACCGCAAGATCCGCTGGCGCGACTTAGCTGACTCGGATCCGAACTTCCTCGCCGAGAAAAGGGCCGATGCGCCGATCGCCGACCACATTCGTCTGCACGGCGTCGGTCTTCCGGGCTACGCGGTGCGCAGCACCGGACAGCGGCCACGCTTTGAAACCAACCCGGCACCACTGGTCCGAACCGGCGTCCTGGCGCACGGGCCTAGCGGCGCGTCGACACCGTCACGGTGAACTTCGGATTTTTGGCCACCTGACGCGTGGGACCCACCAGCTTTTCTAGCTGCCCGCGGTAACCCAGATGCGAATTCCACACGCACCACAGCTCCCCGCCCGGGGCCAGCACGCGGGCGACATCGGTGAACAACTTCAACGCGATCCCGGCATGGACGGTATTGCCCATGTGGAAGGGCGGATTGAGGAGCACCACCGACTCCGAGCCGTCACCGCGCGCGGCCAGCGCATCGTCTTGTACGGCGGTGATGCGCTCACCCACACCGTTGGCCGCGGCCGTGGCGGCGGTGGAAGCCACGGCGGAGGCCGACTGGTCGCTGGCCAGCACCCGAACGTCGGGGTATTTCAGCGCGACGAAGGTAGCAATTGACCCGTTGCCGCAACCCAAATCCACCACATGCTGTGCATCGCCGGGTAGCTCAAGGTGTTCGAGCAGGAAGCGGGTCCCCGGATCCAATTTGGCCCCGCCAAAGGTCTGCGCGAAGGCGCGCAGGGCCAATGGTTCGGCCAGGGCGAGGTCGTGGGAGGAGTGCAAGGGGAAACGCGGAGCGGGCCGCGCGGTTTTCTCGCGCAGTCCCACGGCGGTGAGCACCCGGGACTTCTGGCGTCCCAGCGAGGCCGTCACGGATTCAAAGTAGCTGCCGAGCACCTCATTCATGCCGTGATTCATGTGTTTGATACGCCCGGTGGCCATGACCCTGACCCCGGGATCGGCATGTTCGGCGATGAAGTCGAGCATTTCTTCCAGGGCGTCCAGCGAACGCGGCAATACCAGCAGCACCAGCGTCGCTCCGTGCAACAGCTCGTCGCCCAGGGGCAGTAAGCGGAATTCATCACCGAGTTCCGGAAGTAGTCTCCGCGCATTGGCGGTGATGGCGCGGGATCCGGAGAGCGCGTCTTGGTGCACCCGCACACCGCGCACCCCGGCAGCAAGGACCCCGAGCGTGAGCGCGCCATAGTGATCACCCAGAATGACGAGCTGGCCCGGTGCGCTCGGCCAACCCGTCGCCGCGCCAAGATCCAGCAGCAGACGATCCGCCGCATCAACGGCGGCAAGGTTCTGTGCCTCAACATCTGGCCACCGGCGCAATAATTCAAAATTCAGACTCATCGTGCATCCACCCATTCGGTTCCCAAATCTTCTGCGTTGCTGGCGCCGGCGCTGAGTGTTGCCAGCCGATCGTAAAACATCGCCAAAATATTGCCTTCATCGTTCAGCCCCACCCGCAGGGTGGCCAGCGCCGGCCCATAATCGGTGCCCAGTACCGGCACCCCGGCGGCGCGCAGGTCATTTTCCAGCCGTCCAACCGCCGCATAATCGGAGTTGATCCCCAGGATGCGCAGGCGCTGGCGGCGCACTAGTGGTGCGGTATCCAGCGCGCTGGACACCGATTCGGAGTAGGCGCGCACCAGACCCCCGGCGCCCAGCAGGATACCGCCGAAGTAGCGCACCACCACCGCCACCACATCGGAGAGGTCGGTTCTTCCCTCACTCGTCTCGCGTTTGGCCAGTGCGTCGAGCATCGGGATGCCGGCGGTGCCCGACGGTTCACCGTCGTCGTTGCTGCGCATCGCCGTGCGGTCCGGTCCCAGCAGGAAGGCACTGCAATGGTGCCGTGCGTCAAAGTGCTTTTTGCGTAATTCGCTAATCAGTGCGCGAGCCTCGGGCTCGGATTCAACCCGGCGCAGGTAGGTGATGAAGCGCGAGCGCTTGATCTCCAGCTCAGCCACATGCTCGCCGTCCAGCGTTGTATAGGCCGTCGCCACAGAATCGTTGTCCATTACCGATCCATTCTAGTCAATCGGCGCGTGGCCTTCGCTGCATCGGTGCGCGGTGGGCGAATCGCTCAGCACCATGCCGGAGAAGGGAAACGATCCGAGCCGCGCCCGGCGCATGGTCCACCGGCTGAAGGTGTTGCGGCGACGGTAGGCTAGTTGCATGCTTAACGTTGGTCTGACAGGCGGAATCGCCGCCGGAAAATCCGCTGTGGCGGCCCTGCTGGTGGAACACGGCGCGGTGCTCATCGACGCCGATGCCATCGCTCGGGCCGTGGTGGAGCCAGGGACCCCCGGGCTCGCCGCGGTGGTTGCCGCCTTTGGCCAGGACATCCTCACCCCCGCCGGTGCACTCGATCGACCGGCGCTGGGCACGCTGATTTTTGCCGACACCGCCGCGCGACTGAAACTCAACTCCATCGTGCACCCACTGGTGCGCGCACAGGCCGAAAAACTGCGCGCCGACGCTGTGCCGCAGGCGGTCATCGTTCAAGACATCCCGTTACTGGTGGAGAGCGGGCAGGCCGGGAACTTTGACCTGGTGATTGTGGTCGCGGCCCCGCTGGAACAACGCCTGCAGCGGATGGTGCACGATCGCGGCATGAGCCTGGACGATGCCAAGGCGCGAATCGCCGCTCAGGCAACCGATGAAGAGCGTGCGGCCGTCGCCGACATCGTCATCACCAACTCCGGCACGCTCGAAGAATTACGAAACCTCGTTGACTCAATCTGGGAGACCCACATTGTCCCGAATAACACCCATGCCCGCTGACGCCGACTCGGCCCCGACCTCCGCGGCCAGGGAGCGCCTCGAGACGCTCCTGGCCGCGGAAATGCTCAAGGCCCGCAACGAGATGCGGGTCATTCGCGCCATCTGGCTATTCTCCGGTCTGGCCCTCGTGATCGCCATTCTGCTCTGGACACTGGCGGGCGGTCGTGAACAATTCACCACGCGCGACTCGGGCTACGACGCCACGGTATTGCTGCCGGGGTGGCTGGCACTGGCCGGGCTGCTGGCCGCGGGGACCGCCACGGTGCTGTTCATGATCAGGCTGATGCGCGCAACGCTCGGTAACATCGAGCAGCGCCAGGCCCGCAAGTGAAAACCTCCATGATCGCCGAATCCTTCCTCCGGCACGAACCCGCGGACGGGTCACCACCCCACCTGGTGAGCATCCAGCGTGACCCCGGACGCGCGGCGGGTGTGGAGGGCACCCTGGGATCCGTCCAGCTGCGCTATCACTCGCTGCAACTGATCCCCGTGGATCTCATCGACGAGCTGCCGGGGATCTGGCACGCGCTGCTGGCCACCGTCGAGGGCTTCCTGACCGATGGGCGCGCGACGGTGCCCTACCCGTGTCTCGAGGCTGAATTCGCGCTGGAGTCCAGCGGGAGCATGACCAAGTTCACCGCCGGAAAGGTGCGTCACATCGTGGATGCGGGCGAGCTGGTTGACGGCATCCTGGGCGGGGCGATGGAGTACTTCAACTTCGTCTCCGGCACGCAGGACGCGGCGATGACACGCATCGGCCGACTGCGTGAGCGGGCCGCCGCGGCGGGTCTTTTCGCCTAAGGCGAGCATGCCCCCAAACCGTCGGTGTCAGGGCGTAGCCTAGAGACATGTCTCTTGCGCAGCAGATCAATCGCGTCGTCGCCCCCTTCGAAGTCATCAGCGAGTTCTCACCCGCCGGTGACCAGCCGGCGGCCATCAAGGAACTGACCAGTCGCATTAACGCGGGGGAGAAGGACGTGGTGTTGCTCGGTGCCACGGGTACCGGCAAATCGGCCACCACCGCCTGGCTCATCGAACAGGTGCAGCGCCCCACCCTGGTGCTGGTGCAGAACAAGACGCTTGCCGCCCAGCTGGCCAACGAGTTCCGTGAGCTGTTGCCCAATAACGCGGTGGAGTATTTCGTCTCCTACTACGACTACTACCAGCCCGAGGCCTACGTACCGCAGACCGATACCTTCATCGAGAAGGACTCATCGGTGAACGAGGAGGTCGAGCGGCTGCGCCACTCGGCCACCAACGCGCTGCTGACCCGCCGCGACGTCATCGTGGTCGCCACCGTCTCCTGCATCTACGGTCTGGGTACCCCCGAGGAATACGTTGCCGGCATGGTCACCCTCAAAAAGGGCATGGAACTGAACCGCGACGATTTGTTACGCAAATTTGTGTCCATGCAATATGCCCGCAACGACATGGACTTCCACCGCGGCACCTTCCGCGTGCGCGGTGACACCGTGGAGATCATTCCGATGTATGAGGAGCAGGCGCTGAGGATCGAATTCTTCGGCGACGAGATCGAATCCATCCACACCCTGCATCCGGTCACCAGCGAGGTGATTCGTGAGGAAAACGAGATGTATGTCTTCCCCGCCAGTCACTACGTGGCCGGGGCCGATCGGATGAATCGTGCCATCGGGGACATCGAGGACGAGTTGCGTATTCGCCTCGACACCTTGGAATCGCAGAACAAGCTGGTGGAGGCTCAGCGGCTGCGCATGCGCACCACCTATGATCTGGAAATGATGGAGCAGATGGGGTTCTGCAACGGCATCGAGAACTACTCGCGGCACATTGATGACCGCGCGCCCGGCACAGCCCCACATTGCCTGATCGATTACTTCCCCGATGACTTCCTGCTGGTCATCGACGAATCCCACGTCACCGTCCCGCAGATTGGTGCGATGTACGAGGGAGATATGTCGCGTAAGCGCACGCTGGTGGAGCACGGTTTCCGGCTTCCCTCCGCGATGGATAACCGGCCGCTGAAGTGGGATGAATTCCTCGAGCGCATCGGACAAACCGTGTACCTTTCGGCGACGCCGGGCAAATACGAGTTGGGCAAGGCCGACGGCGTGGTTCAGCAGATCATCCGCCCCACCGGTCTGATTGACCCGGAAATCATCCTCAAGCCCACCAAGGGGCAGATTGATGACCTTCGTGATGAGATCCGCGTCCGAGTTGAACGCAACGAACGCATCCTGGTCACCACGCTGACCAAACGGATGGCCGAGGACCTCACCGACTACTTCACCGAACACGGGGTCAAAGTCCAATACCTGCACTCGGATGTGGACACGTTGCGCCGCGTCGAGCTATTGCGCGAGCTGCGGATGGGCCTGTTCGACGTTTTGGTTGGCATTAACCTTTTGCGTGAGGGACTCGACCTGCCCGAGGTCTCCCTCGTGGCGATCCTGGATGCCGACAAACAGGGCTTCCTGCGCTCGGCAACCTCGCTGATCCAAACCATCGGCCGTGCCGCCCGCAACGTGGACGGTCAGGTGCACATGTACGGGGATAAGATCACCGCGGCCATGGCGCAAGCGATTGATGAGACCAATCGCCGCCGCGAGGTCCAGCAAAAGTACAACAAGGATCATGGTGTTGACCCGCAGCCGCTGCGCAAGAAAATTGCCGACATCACCGATTCGCTGGCACGCGAGGATGCGGATACGCAGGAGCTGCTGAACAACCAGCGCCTGACCAAGGACGCCAAGCGTTCAAGTTCCGGCACCAAAAAGGCGCATGAGACGGTGCGTGCCGACGGTCTGGCCGCCGCCCCGGCGGAGAACCTGGTGGACATGATCAGCCAGATGACCGAGCAAATGCATGCGGCAGCCGCCGAGTTGCACTTTGAGGTTGCCGCCCGGCTGCGGGATGAAGTTTCGGAACTGAAGAAGGAACTTCGACAGATGAAGAACGCGGGTCACGCGTAAGCGGTCTTGGCGGTCCGGATCCGCGTGCAACTGCGCGCGCTGCAGGCGGATCCGGACCGGGTCATTAAAGCTTGGACGAGACCGTGCACCGTGTTTCAGCACATCCCAGCCAATTCACAAGTTCGAAACATGGATGCGTTAGACTAGTCGGAGCGTAGGGGAGTATCCCAAAGTGCTGTGATCGTCAACACGCGAGGCATCGATGCCTCGCCGGGCGCAGCGGCCGATCCAATCTGAATGGGCGGCGGAGAGACTTGCGGTAAAAAACGTACCTCCCGTTCGAAAGGCCCCACATTGGGAAACCACGGTTTAACACTGCAGTTTGAGATTATTGCTCTCGCTGCTTTGTGTATCATTCTTCTTCTTGATTTGCTGTACGTCGTCAAGAAGCCGCACGAACCCTCGATGAAGGAATCTGGCCTTTGGGTCGCGTTCTACGTAGGACTCGCAGTCATCTTCGGCGTCGTTGTCTGGTTCCAGGCGGGCCCGGATCTCGGTCAGCAATTCTATGCCGGTTGGGTGACCGAGTACTCGCTGAGTATCGATAACCTCTTTGTCTTCATCATCATCATGGCCCGCTTCTCGGTGCCGCGAAAGTACCAGCAGGAAGTGTTGATGTTCGGCATCATCATTGCCCTGATTCTGCGCGCGATCTTCATCGTCGCCGGTGCGGCAGTCATCGAGCACTACTCGTGGGTCTTCTACATCTTCGGTGCCTTCCTGCTCTTCACCGCCTGGAAGCAGGCCACCGACAACGGTGAGGACGAATCCGAGGGTGCCAACAACGGCATCGTTTACAAGCTGACCAAGAACCTGCCGATCTCCAAGGAATACGACGGTAACAAGCTGCGCACCGTCATCGACGGCAAGAAGATGTTCACTCCCATGGTGATGGTCTTCGTGACCATCGGCATGACCGACCTGCTCTTCGCCGTTGACTCGATCCCCGCGATCTTCGGATTGACTCAGTCCCCATTCATCGTCTTCACCGCGAACCTGTTCGCGTTGATGGGCCTGCGTCAGCTCTACTTCCTGCTCGGTGGGCTGATGGACCGCTTGATCTTCCTCAAGCACGCACTGTCGATCATTCTGGCCTTCATCGGTGTCAAGCTGGTCTTCCACGCCATGCACGTGAACGAACTGCCGTTCATCAACGGTGGACAGCACATCGAATGGGTGCCGGATATCTCCATCACCGTTTCGCTCACGGTCATCCTCGGTACCATCGTCATCGCGACGGTAGCCTCGCTGCTCTCCCCGGCCGGCCGCCGCGCCGCCGCCGAGCAAAAGGCTGCCAAGGCGGCAGAAGCCGCGGAGATCGACGGCAAGTAAGCACCTGCAGTTCTAGAATCACCCTTCTCGGGGCCCGTCTTCCTTGTGGAAGACGGGCCCCGACGGTCTTAACCCGCAGCCCGTTGCTAGGCTGGGGCAGGTGAACAACTCCCCGATCCTGCCAGCCGCCCTCCAGCTGCGAGACCGTGTCCGTGCCCAACGCCGCACCGTGGCCACGCTCTCCGCCTCGCAGCTGCTTTCCGGTGTGGGCAACGGCGCGGGGCTGGCCATTGGTTCGCTCATGGCCGTGGAACTGACCGGGTCCAACGCCTTTGCCGGGGCGGCCACCACGGCGATCTCCGTCGCTGGCGCACTCAGTGCGCTGCCGCTGGCGGCCCTGGCGGTGAAACGCGGACGCCGCGTGGCCCTGTCCTTTGGCTACTTCCTGGCCGCGTTGGGCGCCATCGGCATGATGCTGGCGCCGGTGGTGCAGAGCTTCGCCATGCTGCTGCTGGGGGCGGCGCTGCTGGGGGTGGGCACCGCGGCGAATCTGCAGGCCCGCTTCGCCGCCACCGACCTGGCCGCCGACGCCACCCGCGGGCGCGATCTGGGGCTGGTGGTCTGGGCCATCACCATCGGTGCCGTGGCGGGCCCGAACCTCATCGGACCCGGAGCGGTGCTGGGTCAGGGACTGGGGCTGCCGCCGATGAGCGGGCCGTTCCTCTTTTCCCTCACCGGCATGGTGCTGGCCATCGTGATACTGAACATCGGGCTGCGCCCGGACCCCATCGACGTGGCCCGTGCCTGGGAGGCAGCCGATGGTACGGCCCCGGCCCCGGCCGCGCCCCAGATGGGCCGCCGGCGTGGCTCACTGGCCAAGGGACTGGCGGCGGTGCGGGCCACGCCCGGTGCCACCCTGGGCATCGCCAGCATCGTGGTGGCCCACCTGGTGATGGTCGGGGTGATGTCGATGACCCCGGTGCACCTCAAGGATCTAGCCAGCATCCCCGGACACGAAATGCACGGCGGCAGCACCGACATTCTGATCGTGGTGGGTTTCGTCATCTCGCTGCATATCGCCGGGATGTACGCCCTCTCTCCGTTCATCGGCGCGCTGGCCGACCGGATCTCCCATCCACGGATGATGCTCATCGGGCAGGGCACCCTGGTGGCGGCGGTGCTGGTCTGCGGGCTGGGCGCCAGCTCCCGGGCCGCCATCACGGTGGGACTGGTGCTGCTGGGAGTGGGCTGGTCCATGTGTACGGTATCCGGCTCGGCCTTTTTAGCGCAGCGGGTACACCGTGAACGTCGCGTCCTGGTCCAGGGTGTGGCGGATACCCTGATGAGTTCCGCCGGAGCACTGGGGGCCGCCGGCTCCGGAGTGTTGCTGGCGACCCTGGGCTACGCCGGGCTGGGCTACCTCTGCCTGGTCTTTATCCTGACCGTGGCAGTTTTCACGCAGCGCGAGGTAGCGCGCTTGTCCTAGTCTTCGGACTTGCTCAGCTCCAGCAGCTTCGCGAAGATCATTGGCCCATCATCACCAATGCCGTCGTGGTGGTACTCATCGGTCTCCCACACCCGGATATTGCCCACCGCTGCGGCCGTTTGGAGCGACAGCTCCTGATCCACATAAACATCGTGCGTGTACACGGCGGCCGCCACCGGTACGGTATTGGCCGCCAATACCGCGGCGTCATAGAGCGGTTCCCAGTGTTCGTGCTCGGCCAGGATGCGCGCGGTTTCCTCTAGCGGGCGTAAGACCGGATCATCCTGGAAGTACCAGCGGTACACCATCTCGCCGGTCAGCAGCGGGGCATCCGCGGTGGGGGAGAAGGCGTCGAATTCCTCCAGCACCCGTTCGGCCGACCAATTCGTGGCGGCGCCCTGGGCGTAGATCGATTCGTGTAGCAGCGCGTAGAGCGGGTTGGTGGTGCGTTCGGCCTGCTCGGCGATCACGGCCAGGAAGGTATCGGAGAGCCGTTTGCCACCCGGGGTGTTGATGAAGGCACCCTCGAAGACATGGTGCAGCGCGTGCACCCGGGTATTGCCGCCCAAGAACTGACCCAGCAGTTGCACCAGCGGCACGGTCAGCGCACGGCCACCGGGCAGGTGTTCCTCGGTGTGGGCCAAATGAGCCACGATCTGCGTGAGGACCTCCCGGTCGCGCGGGTACCAGGCGAAGTATTCCGCGTTGCGTTCGGCCATCCGAGCGTAGGTCGCGCGGTATACGGTGTCCGCATCGGCGGTGAGTGAGGCCAACCCGCCGGTGACGATGCAGCGCTCCAGGGATCCCGGGGCGATCGAGAGGTAGGTCAGCGTGCAGAAGCCGCCGTAACTTTGCCCGAAGGTGCTCCACGTATTGATGCCCAGGGCCTCGCGGATGGCCTCGGCGTCGCGCACGATTGAATCCGCACGGAAGTGCGTGAGGTAGGCGGCCTGCGCCGCGCCGTCCCCGCGCAGCGGCAGTGACTGCCGGTTCGCCGGGGTGCTCAGCCCCGTTCCGCGCTGATCAAGCAGCAGGATTCTAAAGGTCTTGGCGGCCTCGGCCAGCCAGCCGCTCAGCGATGCCGGGCGCGGGGACTTACCGCCCGGACCACCCTGCAGGAAGAGCAGCCACGGCAACGCCGTGGGGTCGCCATGTTCGGTGGAGGAAATCTCCCGGGCGAAAACCGTGATCTTTTCGCCCTGCGGTGTGGCGTGATCCAGCGGAACCTGGAAGTAATGTTCGGTGGTATTCATCCCACGGAAGCTGTAGCTCTGGCTCATGCGCCGGCCCCCAGTTCCGCCAGCGCGGCACCCTCGAGACGGCGGACACTCCAGCCGTTCATGGTGCCGGCGCCCAGGGAGTCGTAGAAGCCGATGGCCGGGGCATTCCAGTCCAGCACGCTCCACTCCACGCGTTTGTAGCCGCGTTGTACCGCCAGCCGCGCCAGCGTGCTCAGCAGTGCCTTGCCGTGCCCGGCCCCGCGCCGGGTTTCGGACACATAGAGATCCTCGAGATGGATTCCGTGCGTGCCCTCCCACGTCGAATAGGTCAGGAACCACAGGGCGAAGCCGAGCACCGTGCCATCCTCCTCCACCACGTGGGCGTAGACCTGCGGATCCGGCCCGAAGAGGTGAGCCGTCAGCTGCTCCTGCGTGTTTTTGACGGCGTCGGGCTCGCGCTCAAAGACCGCCAGTTCATGGATGAGGGAAAGGATCGCTGCGGCATCGTCGGGCCGCGCGGGGCGAATCTGTGACATGTGACCAAGCCTACCGGCGTGCCGCCGTGCCGTGAATCCAACGCGTGGGTGCCGCGGCCTAATGTTGGGGACGTTTCACCCGCTAGAAAAATCGTTAGGACGGCACCAACTACCATGATGGGCGGCCACCACGCGGCCACAGGCGCAGCAGCCTGGATCGCGATCACCACCAACTTCCAGCTTCCCACCGGGAGGCTCGCCGAGCAGTTTATCTGGCTGCCCGACACCATCCCGCTGGGGTTTGGACTGCTGCAACAAAGCCCGATTGCGGGGGTGGCCGGGGCCATGGTGTGTGCCGGTGCGGCATTGCTGCCCGACGCCGATCACCGCCGGGCCACCATCGCGCACTCATTGCCACCGGTATCCAACGCGATCTGCGCCGGCATCGGAGAGGTCTCCGGCGGACACCGTAACGGCACCCACTCGTTGCTGGGCATCGCAGCCTTCACCTTCATGGCCTGGATTCTGGGGCTGTGGACCATGCAGAACTCGCACTTTGGGCTGATCTACCCCGGCGCCGGGCTGCTCGCGGTGCTGCTGGTGTCCTTCGCGCTGAAGGCGTTAAAGTTCATCCCCGACACCATGGCCAGATTGCCGTGGATCATCGCGGTGCCGGCCGGCATTTTTGTTGCGGTCTTCTCGCCCGATGAACAGCACTGGCTGGTGCTGGCCGTCGCCGTGGGCTGTGCCGTGCACATCGCCGGGGACATGCTCACCGTGGGTGGCTGCAACCTGATTTGGCCCATTCGGATTCGCTCGCCGAGGCTGCTGCGGCGCGTGCCGTTGCTCAAGGACGTCTGGAAGCCCGGAGGCCGGGTGGCCTTTCCGATCCTGGGTAGGGCCGGCTCGTGGCGCGAATGGCTACTCTGTGTCCCGGTGTCCATCTACGCCCTTGCCGGGTTGGTGGTGCCGATGGTGCTCGTGGCCCACAACCAGGTGCAGCCGCTGACCAAACTTTTGGGTTTCTGATCCAGTAACAGCGGTGCCCGCCGGAATCAATCCGGCGGGCACCGCTGTTTAAGTTCGGTGGCGACCTAGCTACGAGTCCTGGCGTCCCACATTTGTCACGGTGATCACCGGGTAACCGGCCTCATCGGAGTCGGCCAGATTCACCGTGGCGTCGATGCCCCAGTCGTGGTTGTTTGCCGGGTCGGCGAAGACCTGACGCACCTTCCAGGAGTCCTTGGTGGGGGTGATCATCAACAGGTTCGGTCCGCGGCCGCCGGGGCCATCATCGATGTCCTCATGTTCCTCGAAGTAGGCGTCCATGGCGTCGGCCCAGGCATCGGCGCCAAAGCCGCTGTGCCCATCCAGCTCGCCCAGCGCACCATCCTGTTCGTCGGCAAAGAGCTTCACGCGGCGGAACATTTCGTTGCGGACCATCACGCGGAAGGCCCGCTCGTTACTGGTGAGGCGTTCGGGGGCCGGCGGGATGATCTCGGCGTCGGGTTCGTGCAGCACCCCGTTGGCCAGTTCCTCCCATTCGTCCAGCAGCGAGGAATCGACCTGACGGATCAGTTCCCCGAGCCATTCGATCAGGTCCTCGAGGTCCTCACGCAGCGCGTCCTGCGGGACGGTCTGGCGCAGCGCTTTAAACGCGTCGGTGAGATAGCGCAGCAGCACGCCCTCCGAGCGGGTCAGCGAGTAGAATGCCACGTATTCACTGAAGCTCATGGCGCGTTCGTACATGTCGCGGACCACCGATTTGGGGGCCAGCTCAAAGTCGCCAAGCCACGGCGCACCGGCACGGTACTGCTCAAATGCGCTACCCAGTACCTCGGCCAGCGGCTGCGGGTAGCTGACCTCTTCGAGGGCCGCCATCCGGTCGTTGTACTCCATGCCCTCGGCCTTCATCGCGGCAATCGCCTCACCGCGGGCCTTCTTCTGCTGGGCGGCGAGCACCTGGCGTGGCTTTTCCAGTGTGGCTTCGATGACCGAGACGACGTCCAGCGCGTAGCTGGGGGACTCGTTGTCAAAGAGCTCCAGGGCCGCCAGCGCAAAGGGAGAAAGTGGCTGGTTCAGCGCGAAGTTCTCCTGCAGGTGCACCGTGAGGGCCAGCATGTTGCCGTGCTTGTCAGGGTGTTCCAGACGTTCCACGACGCCGGTGGCCAGCAGCTCGCGCAGGATGCCCAGCGCCTTGCGCTGCAGGATTCGCTGACGGACCGGGGGCTCGTGGTTCTCGGTGAGCAGCCGGCGGGCGGCGGCAAAGGAGTCGCCCTCGCGCGCCAACAGGTTCAACAGAATGGAGTGGGTGACGGTGAAGGAGGAGCTCAGCGTTTCGGGGGTGGAGGCGATGATGCGGTCGAAGGTCTTTTCGCCCCAGCTCACAAAGCCCTGCGGCGGCTTCTTCTTGGTCACCTGACGCAGCTTCTTGGAGTCATCACCGAACTTGGCCAGTGCCTTCTCCATGGATTTCTTATTCTCGATGGAGTGCTCGGGTGCCTGAACCACCACGGTACCGGCGGTGTCGAACCCGGCTCGTCCGGCTCGTCCGGCGATCTGGTGGAACTCGCGGGCATTAAGAATGCGGGTGCGTACCCCGTCGTACTTGGACAGGGCGGTGATCAACACGGTACGAATGGGCACGTTGATGCCCACGCCCAGGGTGTCGGTTCCGCAGATGACCTTCAGCAGGCCCGCCTGGGCCAGCTGTTCAACAAGGCGGCGATATTTCGGCAGCATGCCCGCGTGGTGGACACCGATGCCGTGACGCACCAGACGGTTCAACGTCTTGCCAAAGCCCGCGGAGAACCTGAATCCGGCGATGAGCTCGGAGATCCGGTCTTTTTCTTCACGCGTGCACACATTGATGCTCATCAGGCCGCTGGCTCGATCGATGGCCTCGAGTTGGCTGAAGTGCACCACATAGATCGGTACCTGCTTGGTGGAAAGCAGCTCTTCGATGGCTTCCTGCACCGCATCCTGCGAGTAGTAGTAGTGCAGTGGGATGGGGCGTTCGGCGTGTGCCACGGTGGTGGTGTCACGACCGGTGCGCAGCGTGAGCTCATCCTCGAAGCGTCCGACGTCACCGAGGGTGGCGGACATCAGCAGGAACTGTGCCTGGGGGAGTTCCAGCAGCGGAACCTGCCAGGCCCAACCACGTTGCGGGTCGGCGTAGAAGTGGAATTCGTCCATCACGACGGTGCCCAGATCGGCGGTTTTGCCTTCACGCAGGGCGACGTTGGCTAGGATCTCCGCGGTGCAGCAGATGATCGGAGCATCCTGATTCACCGAGGAGTCGCCGGTGACCATGCCGACGTTCTCTGCACCAAAGATTTTGCACAGGTCAAAGAACTTTTCCGAGACCAGCGCCTTGATGGGAGCGGTGTAGTAACTGCGCTCGCCACGGGCCAGGGCGTAGAAGTGCGCGGCGACTGCCACCAGGGACTTTCCCGAGCCGGTGGGCGTGGCGAGGATGACGTTGTTGCCGGCAACGTATTCCATGACGGCTTCGTCCTGTGCCGGGTATAGCCCGATGCCGCGGTCCTCCACCCACTTGATGAAGGCTTCATAGACAGATTCGGCGGTGGCGCCGCGTGGGGGAGTATTGGGCAGCAACTCGGTAAGTTTCATGATGTGTCCAAGCTTATCGTTTTACGCGGGGCATCCGGCTTACGCTGTGGTTATGAAATGGGATCCAAAAAAGTATGTGCAATTTGCTGACCACCGAGATCGACCGTTTTTTGATCTGACGACCCGTATTACCGCTGCGACTCCGAGAGCTGTGGTCGATTTGGGCTGCGGCCCGGGCCCGTTGACTCACTCCTTAGCCGAACGCTGGCCGGACGCCCATGTGTCGGGCCTCGACTTGTCTTCGGACATGATCGAAAAAGCACGCAAGGAGCAACAAGCGCCAAACCTCAACTTCGAGATCATTGACGCCACCACGTGGATGCCCGAACCCGAAACCGATGTTTTGGTATCCAACGCGATGCTTCAGTGGATTCCTGAGCATCGAGAGCTCATAGCCAAGTGGCTGGAAGCGTTGGCTTCGGGAGCGTGGTTTGCCGCGCAAGTTCCGGGGAACTTTGGTTCGCCATCGCATGCGTTGATGCGCCAGCTCGCGGAATCCGCACGTTGGGCACCACAGCTGACCGGAGTTCTTCGCCACGACGACGCGGTGTGGGAGCCTGCAGACTATCTACGGATCATGCTGGATGCGGGATTTGAAGCCGATGTGTGGGAAACCACCTATGGTCAGATCCTTTCCGGGGTCGATCCGGTGCTCGAATGGGTGCGCGGTACGGCCTTGCGCCCGATCCTAGCCAAGCTCGATCAGGCCGATGCTGCGGAGTTTGAGCGTGAATATGCAGAGCTGGTTGCCCAAGCTTATCCATCGTTCCCGGACAAACAAGGCGGAGAGCTGACGTTGTTTCCCTTCCGCAGAATCTTTATGGTCGGTCGAAAGCGATGATGGACTCTCGCGGGCCCGGCGTCCGGAAAAGAGTCATGCCTGTGCTCGCCGTTCTGGCCTTGGGGCTTAGCGCCTGTGGTGGACCCTCTATCGAGGACTTCCGTCAGGACGATCCCGATGGAAACACAGCTTGTATTCACTTTGTCAGCGGATATACGGACGATGGTGCTGCAGGTAGAACCAACCTCGTGAAAGCGGCAGTTCACGGCTCAAGGTCAACTACCGACGCCATCAGGAATGCTGTCTCGACCGACGAAGCGGGTACTCACAACATCATCGACAAGGAAGCCTTCAAGAAGGCCTGCAACGCGCAGGGGATGACTATCAAATAGTTCAGTTTTGCGGTGTCAAGCGCCAACACTAAATTTCCGGTCGTGGATTCGTACTAGAGCTGCCTTTTTGGCTCCCAACAATGGTCTTCTAGGGCTTCCTTACGTCACCCGACCGGCGTATAGTAGTAAATATGTTCGAAGAGTACGAAAAATACTTATCGAACCCGACGCCCCTTTCAGTTGAAGCCGCCGGGGAACTCATCCTTGGCCATAGGCACATTCCAGCTGACATGACGAGGCCACCCAGAGTGCGTGCCGAGGCCGAACTGCCTGACGATAGCTGCGTAGATTTCATCAACGATATGACGAGGGCAATGGCTTGCCTGCCGCAAACTGTTGGTGAGGCTTCAAGAGCTGCCCGCATTGCTGCGTTGGAACGCGCCAAGGCCTCGATCTGCGCCGCACAAGCCAAAGAAGCTTATGGACTAGAGCAAGACGTAGTTGCTCGCCACGACGACGAGGGAGTTTATAAGGACTTCCCAGCGCGCGGCGTCGGTGCCGAGGTGGCTCTGGCGCGTATGGATGCTCAATATCTGGGGCCTCGGTTTAGTTCGTACGCCAAGTCAATGATTGAGCATATGCCCTATACCTTTGATGCACTGCAGCGAGGCGAACTCAAGGAAAGTCGCTCGATGCTCATCGTTCGAGAGACCAACAATCTTGATCCAGGAGTTCGCGAATTAATTGACCGGGAGATTGCCGGCGAACAGGGTTCCCTGGACGGTGTGGGAGATGATGAATTGCGGTCTCGCATCCGGAAAATTGTCCTTGCCTTCGACAATACCGAAGACATGATCAAGCACGGTGATGCGGAGAATCGGCGTCGTATTTCGCTAACGCCGACGCCCGACGGGATGATGCGAATTAGCGGTGTGCTCCCCATTATTCAAGGTGTAGCCATGAAGCAAGCCTTGTTAGCCAAGGTCGCTAAACGTCGGGCCAAGGGGGACACCCGAACCGATCAACAGATCATGGCGGATACCACCGTTGAACGAATCACCGGGCAAGAAGTGGCCTCCCGTCCAGCACTCTCGTTGTGTGTTTCGATGACTGATCGATCCTTGCTCGAGGGGGACAGTGAACCGGCATTTCTTCAGGGATATGGAACGATCTCGGCCGAATATGTCAGGCGAATGATCGCCAGGGATCCCAAGCTTTCGAAGCGTAAGCAAAAGGCCAGAGTGTGGATGCGGCGCCTGTACACATCTCCCACCACCGGACAGTTAGTTGCGATGGATTCGAAGGCACGCATCGTGCCGCAGAAACTCAAGGATTTGATCAATATTCGAGATCAACGTTGTCGGACTCCATATTGTGGCGCGCCAATTCGGCATATTGACCACATATTCCAATTCGCCAAGGGCGGGCGGACCACAGAATCAAATACCGATGGACGATGTGCTCGTTGCAACCAAACGAAGGAAACTTCGGGTTGGGAAGAGTTTGTCGTGATTGGACCTCGGCACACCATTCTGATCAACACGCCAAGCGGCCAGACTTACCGCTCTATCGCCCCACCACCGCCGGGCACTCCGGCATATCCGCCGGAACCCGATATGTTCTTTAGGCTTACCAGCCCCTGATTCGCCAGTCGTTCAGGCTTGGACGCTCCGCGCCCAATGTTGTCGTGACGCCGTGGCCGGGGAGAACTAAAGCATCATCTGGATATTGTTCGAAGATTCTTTGCGTAACGTCATCGAGCAACGTCGTAAATCGCTGAGCATCCTGTTGCGTATTGCCCACGCCGCCCGGGAATAGCGAATCACCACTGAGGATGACGGTAGTTCCATCCTCGTCTCGAAGGACATAGGCGATGGAACCAGGAGTGTGACCGCGTAGGTGAACACATTCAAGAACTGTGGTCCCAACGGAAACGGTATCGCCATGCTTCAGCGGTACATCTATATGTACGTTCGCCCCAGAAGCGATTCCCTCAACGTCATCCGCGCCGGCATACGTCGTTACTCCGGTGCGGTCGACGTATTCCTTCAGAGCCCTGATGTGGTCCCAATGCTGGTGAGTGGTGGCGATGCCTACCAACTTCGTCGGAACCGAGGCGTCGGTCGCCGCAGAGTCGACCAACCGATCAATGGACGCCGGATCGTCCGCTGCGTCGATCAGTAGTTGCGAACCGTCGCTCTTCGATGTCACGAGATAAATATTGTTGGCCATTTCGGAAACGCTGATGGAGCGGACAGTTGCGTTCGATAGGTCCAAGAAGAGTTCAGTCATGGCAATACCTTACGTCGTACCAAATGGGGGCACGATAGTCTGTTGCGCAGGCCTTGCCCACGATCTACCTGAAGGACGTTTCTCATGGACGGAAATCCCTTGGCATTCATTGCCCTCGATCCCACCGACAAAACCGCGCCGTACCAACAAGTCCGCCAACAGATCCTTGCTGCCATCTCCAAGGGCAAACTTAAAGCTGGCACCAAGTTGCCTTCAGTGCGGGCGCTCGCCGAACAACTGGGCCTCGCCGTCAACACCGCGGCCAAGGTTTATAAGGAATTGGAAGGCTCCGGCGCGGTGGTGACCCGTGGGCGGCACGGCACCATCGTTCAGGCAACTGAGGACGAGGGTTCCATCGCCGTGGCCGACGCGGCGTCGGAACTGGCAGCCATTGCGACACGCTGGGGAATTTCCGAAAAGGCAGCGGTTGCATACGTCCGAGCGGCCTTCACTTCGCAGCTCGGATAGTCCTAGGTCGCATTGCTCACAAGTGCTCCCCATTCGAAGTAGTTTTCGATTAGCATGATCTGGTGCCTACTTCCCGCTCCCTCGAGACCCAGCGCCCGCACGACCTGACCCGCCTTGTGGTCAAGGGTGCGCGCGAACATAACCTACGCAATGTCGACCTCGATTTGCCGCGTGACGCGATGATTGTCTTTACCGGGCTCTCGGGCTCCGGCAAGTCCTCGCTGGCATTCGACACCATCTTTGCCGAGGGACAACGACGCTACGTCGAATCTCTCTCCGCCTACGCGCGCCAGTTCCTGGGTCAGGTCGATAAGCCCGACGTTGATTTCATCGAGGGGCTTTCCCCTGCGGTCTCCATCGACCAGAAGTCAACGTCGAAGAACCCGCGCTCCACGGTGGGAACCATCACCGAGATTTATGATTACATGCGTCTGCTCTGGGCTCGTGTGGGCAGGCCATATTGCCCGGTTTGTGGGGAGGCTGTCACCAAGCAGACTCCGCAGCAGATCGTTGACCAACTACTTGAACTTGCGCCGAAGACCCGATTCCAGGTCCTTGCACCGGTGGTCCGTGGTCGCAAGGGTGAGTTTGTTGACCTCTTCAAGGAACTGGGGGCCAAGGGTTACTCCCGAGCACGTGTGGATGGGGAGACCATTCAGATCAGTGACCCGCCAAAGCTGGGTAAGCAGTACAAACACACCATCGAGGTGGTTGTTGACCGCCTAGCGATTAATGACAAGGTGCGCCAGCGCCTGACAGATTCGATCGAAACCGCGCTCAACCTGGCCGAGGGCAGAGTCCTCATCGACTTTGTTGACCTTGATGCAGATGATGCCGGTCGGATCCGCACCTTCTCCGAAAACCTCGCCTGCCCCAACGAACACCCGTTGGCCATCGATGAGATCGAACCGCGGTCTTTCTCCTTTAACAACCCCTTTGGGGCCTGCCCCGCCTGCAGTGGCATCGGTACACGCCTCGAGGTCGACGAGGACCTGATCATTCCGGACGTTGACATGCCCTTGGGACACGGCGCCATTGCGCCATGGTCATTGGGCACGGCAACCAGCGAATATTGGAATCGATTGCTCGAAGGACTGGGCGTCGAAATGGATTTCACGCTCGAAACTCCGTGGAACAAGCTGCCGGCCATCGCTCGGCAAGCCATTCTTCACGGCAAGGACCACAAGGTGGTGGTGCAGTACAAGAACCGCTTCGGGCGCGAGCGCAAGTACTCCACCGGGTTTGAAGGTGTGGTGCAGTACATTCACCGTAAGCACCTCGAAACCGAGTCCGAGAATGCCCGGGATAAATACGAAGAGTACATGCGCCAGATCCCGTGCCCGGAATGCAATGGCGCCCGGTTGAACCCTGCCTCGCTGTCGGTGTTGATCAATGAGAAGTCCATTGCCGCGGTCTCGGCAATGCCGATGCGCGAGTGCTCGGATTTCCTCGAAAACTTGGTGCTCACCGGCCGCGAGGCACAGATCGCTAATCAGGTACTCAAAGAGATTCAGGCCCGTCTGCGCTTCCTGCTGGATGTGGGGCTCGAATACTTGAATCTGGAGCGCCCGGCAGGAACGCTCTCGGGCGGCGAAGCCCAGCGTATCCGCTTGGCAACACAGATTGGTTCGGGTCTGGTGGGGGTGCTTTACGTCCTTGACGAGCCCTCCATCGGTCTGCACCAGCGTGATAACCGTCGACTCATCGAAACCCTGACGCGCCTGCGTTCGCTGGGCAACACGCTGATCGTTGTCGAACACGATGAAGACACCATCGCCGAGGCCGACTGGATTGTTGACATCGGCCCGGGCGCCGGAGAACACGGAGGCGAAGTCGTGCACTCCGGGTCGTTGGAAGGTTTGAAGGCGAACACCCGCTCCATCACCGGCGACTACCTCTCCGGGCGCAAAAAGATCGAGATTCCGGCCAAGCGCCGCAAGATCGACAAAAAGCGACAGGTCACCGTCATCGGTGCCCGCGAAAATAACCTTGAGGACCTCACAGCTCACTTCCCGCTCGGGGTCCTGACGGCCGTCACGGGTGTCTCGGGTTCGGGCAAGTCCACGCTGGTGAACGACGTGCTCTACAAGGTGCTGGCCAATAAGCTCAACGGTGCCAAGCAGGTTCCGGGGCGGCACACTCGCGTTGAGGGCCTGGAGCACCTGGACAAGGTCATCCATGTCGATCAGTCGCCCATTGGCCGCACCCCACGCTCCAACCCGGCTACCTACACCGGCGTTTTTGACCATGTTCGTAAGCTCTTCGCGGAGACCAACGAGGCCAAAGTGCGCGGTTACCTGCCGGGCCGCTTCTCCTTCAACGTGAAGGGCGGGCGCTGCGAATCGTGTTCGGGTGACGGCACACTGAAAATTGAGATGAACTTCCTTCCGGACGTTTATGTCCCGTGTGAGGTTTGCCATGGAGCGCGCTACAACCGCGAGACCCTGGAAGTCCAGTACAAGGGCAAATCCATTGCCGACGTGCTGAACATGCCGATCGAGGAGGGTGCGGAGTTCTTTGCCGCCTTCACCCCGATCGCTCGCCACCTGCGCACCCTGGTGGATGTGGGGCTGGGCTACGTCCGTCTGGGACAGGCCTCCACCACCCTTTCCGGTGGCGAAGCGCAGCGCGTAAAATTGGCTGCCGAACTGCAGAAACGCTCCAATGGCCGCTCTATCTACGTGCTTGACGAGCCCACCACCGGCCTGCATTTCGAAGATATCCGCAAGCTCCTGCTGGTCCTTCAGGGGCTGGTCGACAAGGGCAATACGGTGATCACCATCGAGCACAACCTCGACGTGATCAAGTCCGCCGACTGGGTCATCGATATGGGTCCGGAAGGTGGCAGCGGTGGCGGAGAAATCATCGCCCTTGGCACACCGGAACAGGTCGCCAAGACGGACGGAAGCTACACCGGAAAGTTCCTCGCACCACTGCTTGGCTAGGCACCAACGTCGTGCGTGTATGCCGATTCGGGCATGCACGTACGACGAAGCCGCCAGGTTCATGCGAGAATACCAAGGTGATGATTGCTCCCTCAGCCGTGCTACTTGACCTCGACGGAACCCTTGTGGACCCCGCCGGGGCGATCACCTCGGGCATCCGCCATGCGTTGACGCAGGCGCAGATTCCCGACCCGGGTGAAGAAAAACTCCTGTCCCTCATCGGACCGCCACTAACCATCGGGTTGGCCAGCATCCAGGGCGTCACGCCGACGAATATCGGATCACTGATCTCCACCTACCGCGCGCAATATGCCAGCCATGGCATGGCGTCTTCGCGGCCCTACCCGGGCGTGTTGGAATTACTTGGCTCATTACGTGAAGCCGGAATCACGGTGTTGGTCGCCACGGCCAAGCCCACGCACATCGCCGCAGAATTGTTGCAGATCCAGGGGATTACCCCATTGCTTGACGGGATTTTTGGCAACGACGACGAGGGAGATGGGCATTCCTCCTCCAAGACTCACATTGTGGCCGCAGCCCTGAGCGCGCACGACCTAGACCCCGCGCACTGCGTGATGGTCGGGGATCGGCGCTATGACATCGAGGCGGCCAACGAAAATTCCATGTCCTCCATCGGTGCCGGGTGGGGCTTCGCCGAAGCCGGAGAACTAGCGGCCGCCGGAGCCGGGGCCCATGCGGTGGATGTACCGGCGCTGGCCGGGCTGCTGCTGGGTTCACCCGCCGAAGAATCGCTGCGCGCCGCGTTGGCGTCCGTCTCCAGCTCGGGAGCTAACGCTTAGATGAGTTTGTACACCATGACCCGCTCATCGATTCGCGGGCTGCTGACGGGGCTGTGCCGCCCCACCGTCACCGGGCTGGAGAACGTTCCGCGCACCGGACCGATCATCGTCGCCTCCAACCACCTGTCCTTCCTGGACTCCATCATCATCCAGGCGCTGACCCCCCGTGATGTCGCGTTCTTCGCCAAGGCCGAATACTTCACGACCCCCGGGCTTAAGGGCAAGGCCATGAAGACCTTCTTCGAATCCGTGGGCTCCATCCCGGTCCAGCGCGGGGAACAGGCGGCGTCCGTTGCGGCCCTTGAATCCCTGGTGGACATCTTGGAATCCGGCAGTGGCATCGGCATCTACCCGGAGGGAACCCGCTCGCGCGACGGGCAACTTTACCGCGGCCGCACCGGCGTGGGCTGGCTGGCGCTGACCACCGGTGCCCCGGTGATTCCGGTGGGACTGATCGGTACCGAGAAGCTGCAGCCCGCGGGCAAAAACACCATCAAGCCGCACCACTTCACCATCGCCTTCGGCAAACCGCTGCAATTTGAGCATCTGGGACGCAAGCACCCGCTGCCGCAGCGGCGTGCCGCCACCGACCAGATCGTTGACGCCATCGCCGAACTCACCGGCCAGGAGCGGGTGGACGCGTACAACCAGTCACCCATCGCCGAGTAGAAGCGAAAAAACACCGTGGCAGATCCCAAGAGTTACCGCCCCGCGACGGGAGATATCCCCATCAACCCGGGGGTCTACCGCTTTCGTGACGAGGTGGGCCGCGTCATCTACGTCGGCAAGGCCAAGGTGCTGCGCTCACGATTGAATTCGTACTTCGCCAATCCCGCCACGCTGACCGCCAAGACCCACACCATGGTGCATACCGCGGTATCGGTCGAATGGACGGTGGTCGGTTCGGAACTCGAGGCGTTGCAGCTCGAATACACCTGGATCAAGGAATTTAACCCGCGCTTTAACATCGTCTTCCGCGACGACAAGTCCTACCCGTACCTCGCGGTGACCATGGGGGATAAGTACCCGCGCGCGCAGGTCATGCGTGGGGACAAGCGCAAGGACACCAAGTACTTTGGCCCGTTTTATCCGGCCAAGGCCATCCGCGAAACCCTAGATACGCTCCTGCGCGTCTTCCCGGTACGCAGCTGCTCCACCGGGGTCTTCAACCGAGCCCAATCCTCCGGACGGCCCTGCCTGCTGGGCTACATCGACAAATGCGCCGCCCCCTGTGTGGGCCGCGTCAGCCCCGAGGAGCACCGACAGCTCGCCGCGGATCTCTGCCAGTTCATGGGTGGCGAGGGCACTCGCTTCATCAAGGAACTCGAAACCAAGATGGGCGATGCCGTCTCGCGGCTCGAATATGAGCAGGCAGCTCGTTATCGGGACGACATTGCAGCGCTACGCCGAGTATTCGAGCGTAATGCCGTGGTGCTGAGCGAAAATACCGAGGCCGACATCTTCGCCGTGCACGAGGACGAGCTCGAGGCCGCGGTGCAGGTATTCCACGTGCGTAACGGTCGCATCCGCGGTCAGCGCGGCTGGGTCGTGGAAAAGGTCGAGGACTCGACCCCGGAGCAATTCATCGAGCACCTGCTCACCCAGGTCTACGGTGAGGCGGCGGGCGATGACCGGATCCCGCGCGAGGTACTGGTCCCGGTGCTACCGGAAAACGCGGACGACGTCGCCGCCTGGCTGCACGAACGCCGCGGCTCGGCCGTCTCGCTGCGCGTGGCACAGCGTGGGGACAAGGCAACACTTGCCGAAACGGTGCGCGAAAACGCCGAGCAGTCCCTGCGCCTGCACAAATCCCGCCGCGCCGGGGACCTGACCACGCGCTCCGCCTCACTCCAGGAGCTGCAGGAATCCCTCGGGTTGCCGATCCCGCTACTGCGCATCGAATGTTACGACGCCTCACACACCCAGGGCACCAACGTGGTGGCCTCCATGGTGGTGTTCGAAGACGGGCTGCCGAAAAAGAGCGATTACCGCAAATTTGCCATCACCGGTGAGGCGGCCCGTGATGACACCGCCTCCATGTATGACGTGATATCTCGCCGTTTCAAGAACTACTTGGAGGAATCGGCCAATATGGTGCCGATGGTCTCCGGCGAGGTGGATATCTCCGATGCCGCGGCCAAGGCCCCGGCACGACGATTCGCCTACCCGCCCTCGCTGGTCATCGTTGATGGTGGACCGCCCCAGGTTGCCGCGGCCTCTCGTGCCCTGGCCGATCTGGGCATCGACGACATCTACGTGGTGGGCCTGGCCAAGCGTCTAGAGGAGCTGTGGCTACCGGAGGATGAGTTCCCGGTGATCCTGCCGCGTGCCTCCAACGCCCTGTACCTGGTCCAGCGAGTGCGTGATGAGGCGCACCGCTTTGCCATCACCTTCCACCGCAAAAAGCGTTCGGCCTCGATGACCACCTCGCTGCTTGATTCCATTTCCGGTCTGGGCCCGGCCAAACGCGAGGCACTGCGTAAGCACTTTGGGACGATGAAAAAGATGCGTGCGGCCTCCGTTGAAGAACTTGGGCAGGTGCCGGGCATCGGTCCGGTGCTGGCCGCCACGGTCTTTGCGGAACTGGCCAAGGCCGATACGGGTGCGCCGGCAGTGAACATGACTACCGGTGAGGTACTTTCCTAACGCCTCGCGCCGTCCGAGACGACTAGGCTAGGGGGTATGACCACCGAGCTTGCCCCAGTGAAACCTCCCGAGTCCGAGATCTTAGTTATTACCGGCATGTCGGGTGCCGGGCGCACCACCGCCGCCCATGCCTTGGAAGACCATGGCTGGTACGTGGTGGAGAACCTTCCCCCGACGCTGCTGGGGATGCTCACCGAAATTGTTGCTCATTCCGGGGGATCCCTCCCGAAGCTG
This sequence comes from Paeniglutamicibacter sp. Y32M11, assembly GCF_019285735.1. Taxonomy (GTDB): domain Bacteria; phylum Actinomycetota; class Actinomycetes; order Actinomycetales; family Micrococcaceae; genus Paeniglutamicibacter. Next base: position 1,712,313 of record NZ_CP079107.1, read on the forward strand.
GCCGTGGTCATGGATGTGCGCTCCAAATCACTCTTCCCGCAGCTGCGGGAGGCCTTGGCGTCACTGACCAGCGCCGGGATCAAGTACCGCGTGCTCTTCTTGGATGCGGCAGATGATCTGCTGGTGCGACGCTTTGAACAGGGCCGGCGCCCGCACCCGCTGCAAGCCGATGACCGGATCAGCGATGGCATCGCCAGGGAACGCGATGTATTGCGTGAGATGAAGGAGGCGGCAGAAATTGTCGTCGACACCACCGAAATGTCGGTGCATGATCTAGCGCGCACCATTACCGAACTCTTCTCGGAGTCCGGCCCCATCGTGCTGCGCCTGAACGTGATGAGCTTCGGCTTTAAGTATGGTCTTCCCACCGACGCCAACTTCGTGGCAGATGTTCGCTTTATCCCCAACCCGCACTGGGTGCCGGAACTTCGTCCGTTTACCGGCAAGGAGAAAAAAGTCTCCGACTACGTGCTCACCGCCAAGGGTGCCGGCGAATTCATCGAGCGCTTCATCTCCAGTCTTGAACCAGTTTTTGAGGGCTACCGCCGCGAAAACAAGCACTACGCCACCATCGCCGTAGGCTGCACCGGAGGCAAGCACCGCTCGGTGGCCACCGCCGAGGAGATTGGCCGCCGCCTGTCTCAGCTGCCCAGCGTGCGGGTGAACGTCACGCACCGGGACCTGGGCCGGGAGTAGGCAGCCATGGCGTTTTTTACCGGGCCCATCCCCATCCAGCCCCCTCGCGTTCCCCGGGTGAAAACAAGGTGGTGCGCGTGGTTGCCCTGGGCGGCGGCCACGGTCTCTCGGCATCACTGTCGGCCTTGCGCCGACTCACCACCGATCTGACGGCCATCGTGACGGTGGCCGACGACGGTGGCTCCTCCGGGCGACTGCGCGAAGAACTCGACGTGCTTCCCCCGGTGACCTGCGAATGGCCCTGGCAGCCCTGTGTGATGACACCGACTGGGGGAGGACCTGGCGCGATGTCATGCAACATCGTTTTGTCTCCAAACCCGGTTCCAGCGCCTCCTTGGACCAGCACGCGGTGGGCAACCTGCTCATCGTGGCCCTCTGGGAGTTGCTGAAGGATCCCGTGGCCGGGCTGCGCTGGGCCGGAGCACTGCTCGGTGCGCGCGGTCAGGTCCTGCCCATGAGCATCACCCCGCTGACCATCACCGGGGACGTGCTGGAAGAGGCCGAGGATGCAAAACTGGTCAGCCGCCGCATCTCCGGTCAGGCGAAGCTTGCCATGGTCGGTGAAAGCATGCGGGTCACCAACGTGCGCCTGGAACCTGCCGATGCCGCCGCCTGCACCGAGGCACTCGACGCCATCGAGCTGGCGGACTGGGTCATCCTGGGACCGGGGTCCTGGTACACCTCGGTCATCCCGCACCTCTTGCTACCCGAAATGCGCGAGGCGCTGGCCCGGACGCCAGCCCGCCGACTGCTGACCATGAACCTGTCCACAGATACCGCCGAGACCGCCGGAATGGATGCCGCGGCGCATCTTGAGGTCATCTCGCGTTATGCTCCCGAGTTGCGCTTGGACGCCGTATTGGCCGATCCGACAACGATTTCTGACCACGAAGCATTCACTCAGGCGGCGGCCCGGCTAGGTGCCCGAACCTTTTTCGGTAAAGTAGGGGTTGGTGCCGGACGCGCAGTCCACGACCCCTTGAGACTTGCCGCCGCCTACCACGACGTGTTTACCACGTTTAGCACAGACGAGCCCAGCAGTTAGGAAACAATCCATGGCACTGACGGCTTCCGTCAAGGACGAACTGTCCCGGCTTGAAATCCGGCGGTCATCCGAGCGCAAGGCAGAGGTATCCACCATGCTGCGTTTTTGCGGTGGACTGCACATCATTTCCGGTCGCATCGTGATTGAGGCGGAGGTTGATCTGGCCTCCACCGCGAGACGCCTGCGTGCCGCCATCGCAGAAGTGTATGGCCACACCTCCGAGATCATTGTGGTTTCCGGCGGCGGTTTACGCCGCGGCAACCGCTATGTGGTCCGGGTGGTACGTGATGGTGAGGCACTGGCCCGCCAGACCGGTCTGCTTGATGGCCGCGGCCGGCCCGTCCGCGGCCTGCCCTCGGTCATCGTTAATGGTTCGGCAGCGGATGCCGAGGCCGTATGGCGTGGCGCCTTCCTTTCCCACGGATCACTGACCGAACCGGGGCGCTCTTCGGCCCTGGAAATCACCTGCCCCGGCCCCGAGTCTGCGCTGGCATTGGTCGGCGCGGCGCGGCGACTGGGTCTGGTGGCCAAGGCACGCGAGGTCCGCGGTGTTGACCGCGTGGTCATCCGCGACGGGGAAGCCATCGCTCAGCTCCTGACGCGCATGGGCGCCCACGACGCATTGATGGTCTGGGAAGAACGCCGGATGCGTAAGGAAGTGCGCGCGACCGCTAACCGTCTGGCTAACTTTGACGATGCGAACCTGCGCCGTTCGGCTCAGGCTGCCGTTGCCGCCGGAGCTCGGGTGGACCGCGCCCTAGAGATCCTTGGCGACGAGGTTCCCGAACACCTCAAGTACGCAGGTGCCCTGCGCGTGGCGCACAAACAGGCGTCACTGGATGAGCTCGGTCGTATGGCAGAACCGCCCATGACCAAGGACGCCATCGCCGGACGGATCCGAAGACTTCTTGCCATGGCCGACAAAAGGGCCATTGAAATGGGAATACCTGGCACCGAGGCGAGCGTTCCCTTGGATGTGTTGGAACACTAACCACGATTTTTCCGCGTCAGCGGAGATGCAGTAATGAAGATGAGTGCATCCACATCACGCTGGGTGTACGAAACACGATTTGAGGAGTCATTTTGGCTATTTATACCTTGCCTGAGCTGCAGTACGATTACGCCGCTTTGGAGCCGAATATTTCGGCGCGGATCATGGAGCTGCACCACTCCAAGCACCACGCTACGTATGTTGCTGGGGCGAATACTGCGTTGGAGCAGTTGGCTGAGGCTCGCGAGAAGGGTGAGTTCGGGGCGATTCCGAAGTTGTCCAAGGATTTGGCGTTCCACTTGGGTGGTCACACCAACCACTCGATTTTCTGGAACAACTTGTCTCCGGAGGGTGGCGATAAGCCCGAGGGTGAGTTGGCTGCTGCGATTGATGATGCTTTTGGTTCTTTTGATGCTTTCCGTGCGCACTTCACTGCTGCTGCGATGAGCTTGCAGGGTTCGGGTTGGGCGTTGTTGGGCTTTGAGGGCTTGGGTGGCCAGTTGGTCATTGAGCAGCTTTATGATCAGCAGGGCAATGTTCCGGTGGCGACGACTCCGTTGTTGATGTTGGACATGTGGGAGCACGCTTTCTACCTGGATTACGTGAATGTTAAGGCCGACTATGTGAAGGCTTTCTGGAACATTGTGAATTGGGCGGATGTGTCGGCTCGTTTTGATGCTGCGCGGGCTGGTGCGGCGAAGCTGATCGTCCCCGGCAAGTAAAACGCAACACCCCGAGGAGTAACCCGCCTCACATCGAACGCCAAAATGGCGTAAGATAAAAACATCGTGTTTTGCGCATCTTGCGGCTAACCCCGCAAGATGCGCAATAACCGGTCGGTATCTACGCCGATGACACAACGGAGTGTCCAATCTTTCCAAGTCACTCCGTTTCCTGTGCTCCCTTAATGTGGGATCGCTCCCGGTACGGCAGTGGCAACACCACTCTGTCTAGGAGATACACACGTGACTACCCGTGTTGGCATTAACGGTTTCGGACGCATTGGCCGTAACTTCCTGCGAGCTTCTCTCGCCAAGGGCGCAAACATTGAGATCGTGGCAGTAAACGATCTCGGTTCCATCCAAGACCTGGCCATGCTGGTCAAGTACGATTCCGTTTTGGGCCGTCTGGCCGAAGACGTGAGCGTTGACGGTGCCTTCATCGTCATCGGCAACAAGCGCATTAAGGTCCTCTCGGAGAAGAACCCAGCACACCTCGGCTGGGGCGAGCTCGGCGTGGACATCGTCATCGAATCCACCGGTCTGTTCACCAAGGCCGTCGACGCCGAGAAGCACCTGCAGGCTGGAGCCAAGAAGGTCATCATCTCGGCACCCGCATCCCACGAAGACATCACCATCGTGATGGGTGTTAACCACGAGAAGTACGAAGCTGACAAGCACCACATCATCTCCAACGCTTCGTGCACCACCAACTGCTTGGGCCCGATCGCCAAGGTCCTGAACGACCAGTTCGGCATCGTGGACGGCCTGATGACCACCATCCACGCTTACACCGCGGATCAGCACCTGCAGGATTCCCCGCACAAGTCCGATCCGCGCCGTGCCCGCGCCGCTGCACTGAACATGATCCCGACCTCCACCGGTGCGGCCAAGGCCATCGGCCTGGTGCTCCCGGAGCTCAAGGGCAAGCTCAATGGTTACGCCATGCGCGTTCCGGTTCCGACCGGTTCGGCCACCGACCTGACCGTCAACCTGGCCCGCGAGGCCTCGGTTGAAGAAATCAACGCAGCCTTCAAGAAGGCAGCAGCTGAGGGACCGCTGGTCGGCTACCTGAAGTACTCCGAGGATCCGTTGGTCTCCACCGACATCGTCCACGACGAGCACTCCGCGATCTTCGACGCCGGATTGACCACCGTCATCGGCACCACCGCAAAGATCGTTGCCTGGTACGACAACGAGTGGGGTTACTCCTCGCGCCTGGTCGACTTGGTCGACTACGTCGGCGCGCGGCTCGTTTAGTCTCGTCGAGTTCAGATAACCTAGTCACATGACTTCCCACACTCTCGACGAATTGATCGCCGATGGTGTCCAGGGGCGGCACGTTCTGGTCCGTAGCGACCTGAACGTGCCGCTTGATGGGCTCACCGTCACCGACGACGGGCGCGTACGCGCCTCCATTCCGGTGGTGCAGAAGCTGGCCGAGGCCGGCGCTCGCGTCATCGTGATGGCCCACTTGGGTCGCCCCAAGGGCGAACCCGACCCCCAGTACTCTATTTCTCCCGCAGCCACCAAGCTGGCCGAGCTCTCCGGGCTCAACGTGGTTGTTGCCACCGACGTGGTGGGTGCCTCGGCCCAGGAACTGGCAGCCAAGCTCGCCGACGGTTCGGTCCTCGTCTTGGAAAACGTGCGTTTTGATGCGCGCGAAACCTCCAAGGTCGAATCCGAGCGTGCCGCGCTGGCCGCCGAACTGGCCGCATTAACCGGGGAAAACGGTGCCTACGTGAACGATGCCTTCGGCGCCGTACACCGCAAGCACGCCTCCGTTTATGACATCGCTGCCTTGCTGCCCGCCTACCAGGGCGACCTGGTGGCCACCGAGGTGCGGGTGCTCAAGACCCTCACCGAGGCTCCCAAGCGCCCCTACGTGGTGGTTCTTGGCGGTTCAAAGGTCTCGGACAAGCTGGCTGTCATTGACAACCTGCTCGGACGCGCCGACCACCTGTTGATCGGTGGCGGCATGGCCTTCACCTTCCTCAAGGCCCTGGGCCACGAGGTGGGCGGCTCGCTGCTGGAAGTTGATCAGCTCGAGACCTGCCGCGGTTACCTCTCACGAGCCAAGGAACTCGGCTGTGAGATCGTGCTGCCCACCGATGTGGTGGTGGCATCGAAGTTTGGTGCCGATGCGCTCTCCGAGGTGCGGGCGGCCGACGACATCACCGGTGGTACCTTCGGGGACACCGGCCTGGGCTTGGACATTGGTCCGGATTCCGGGGAGAAGTTCGCCAGCTACATCCGCAGCGCCAACACGGTGTTCTGGAATGGCCCGATGGGCGTCTTCGAGATCCCGGCGTTTGCCAACGGGACACGTGCCGTGGCGGGTGCACTGGCCGAATCCGAGGCCTTCAGTGTGGTCGGTGGTGGCGATTCGGCCGCCGCCGTACGCACCCTGGGCTTCAACGATGACGAATTTGGACACATCTCAACCGGCGGCGGTGCCTCCCTCGAATACCTTGAGGGCAAGGAACTGCCGGGTTTGATCGCCCTGGAGGCACGTAAGTGACAACATCGACAAACGGCACCTTCGACCGGAAGCCGCTGATTGCCGGCAACTGGAAGATGAACATGGACCACGTCCAGGGCATCACGCTGCTGCAGAAGTTGGCCTGGACCTTGGCCGACGCCGAGCATGACTTCGCCCGGGTTGAGGTGGCGGTCTTCCCGCCCTTCACCGACCTGCGCGGGGTACAGACGCTGACCATGGGCGATGATCTCCCGGTGCGCTACGGCGCCCAGGATCTCTCCGCCCAGGATTCGGGAGCGTACACCGGGGAAATCTCCGGCCAGTTCCTCTCCCGTCTGGGCTGCAGCTACGTCTTGGTGGGGCACAGTGAACGTCGTGCCCTCCACGGTGAGTCGGACGCGTTGCTGGCCACCAAGGTTGCCGCCGCCTACCGACACGAGCTGACACCGGTGTTGTGTGTGGGGGAGGGCCTGGAGATTCGTCAGGCCGGAACCCACGTTGAGTACACGCTGGAGCAGCTGCGCGGTTCGCTGGCGGGAATCACCGCCGAGCAGGCAGCCACACTGGTCATCGCCTACGAGCCGGTCTGGGCCATCGGTACCGGAGAAGTCGCCGGTCCCGAGGACGCACAGGAACTCTGTGCAGCCATCCGCACCGAACTCGGGCTGCTCTACGATGCCGACATCGCCTCGAAGGTCCGCGTGCTCTACGGCGGTTCGGTCAAGGCCTCAAACGTTGCCCAGATCCTGGCGCAGCGCGATGTTGATGGCGTGTTGGTCGGTGGCGCATCACTTGATGCCGCCGAGTTTGCTAATATTGTTAGGTTCGAGCACCACCTGGTGACCGACTAATCGCCACCGAGCTGATTGAAGGGCAATTATGGACGTCATCAAGTTGATATTGCAGATCTTGTTGGGCATCACCAGCCTGTTGTTAACACTGCTGATCCTGCTGCACAAGGGCCGCGGAGGCGGCATGTCTGACATGTTCGGCGGTGGCATGACCTCATCACTGGGGTCCTCCGGCGTTGCCGAGCGTAACCTCAACCGGGTCACGGTCGTCCTGGGTCTGATCTGGGTCGCCGTCATCATCGGCCTGGGACTGCTCATGCGCTTCAGCGTCGAATCCTAATCTTTAGCACCACGCTCTTCTGAGCACAGCAAAAAGCGCGGTCCGCTGAGCTTCCCCTTCAACGGGAACTCAGCGGACCGCGCTTTTGTTTGTTACGCCTAGATCAGGGCGGCCGCTGCCGCATCCAGCAGCCACCAGGTACCGGGGCCTCGAGCGCCAAGCGCAACGGCAGCTAGCGAGAACATGCGCATATCACCAATCACCGCACCACCTAGCCACTGTTTGAATTGAACAGATTAGAACAGTTAACCAGTACGGAATGGTGTCCTCGGCTAACGTCCGCGCCACGAACCACTTCCAGACCTTCAGCCCAGCAGCCACAGAGTCGAACACGACCACTCTGGTCAATCACTTGGACAGCACAGAATTTCGTGCAGAGAGGAATCTGTAGTTGTGGCTACGGTCTCGCTGTGAATGTTGACTACTTGCATCCAAAGTAGCGAAGTTGAAGACATCATCGAGTCCGAGGTACCGTCCCACTTCATCGGACTTTCCATGCGAAACGCGTTGACGTACTGCGATGCGGACTCGCAGACCATACAGCCTTTCGCAGCACCCAAGTGTTATACGACCACACCTCCAACACTGCCTACCATCCAGGCACAACTAACCACCGACACAGAGCCCTAGTTCGTGGCCTGACAGGTGCTCGACGACCTTCTCGCAGTCACCCGTCCCACTATCAACATGAGTCCGTTTCCGAAGGCATACCCGGGCAGTTAGTGTGCTGCCAGTCCTTGAAGCTGCACGCGCCTCGGATTGGCACCATCTTTTCCATGAGTAGCGAAATGGGCATCGAACAGGGGGCATTGGTTCGATGGATCGACACCAGCGTTGTGTGTGGACCTGCTTGCAGTCTGCGTCTAGGCTTTGTGCACCGCTTGACAGTAATCTTGCCGTGCTGGAAATTCGAATAGCCAAGCTACGCGGAAAATTGTCCAAAGTCTTTGTGCCGCCGACCCCGAGCATTTTCCTGTTCCATGCAACTATTTTTCTAGGACTGTGAATACACGTTTGGCTGAATCGACGGTCTGATCCAACTCTTCAGCGGAAAGCTTTGACCCACGACTACCACCTGTATCGTTGCAGCCAAATCGTAAATTCGAGAAAGTGAAAACATCGTCCTGCTAGATACAAAAGGCTACACTTAGAATAATTTTAATCTTCGTTGGACTCTGACGAGGAAGAGTTTATTGGCATCTGTTGAAAAATAGTTAGGGGTAATCGTGCGACTTAGTCACGAGGAAATTCGTTTAGATGGTGATCACGCAAAAGTAGCTTACGCTGCATCTATTCCACCAAAGCGACTTATTGTATTTATCCATGGTTTTCTTGGAAGGGATAAATCATCATGGGGGAATATGGTGGATTTTCCCGAAGGCGAACAGTTTTGGTTAGAGTCAGATCTTTTGTTTGTAGGCTATAAAACAATTCAATCCAACCAGTCAATTCAAGGGCTTTCAGGAAACATTCATGAAGAACTGAAGTGTTATTATCCAGCACAGAATAGTAGCATGTACATGTCTGGTGACTATAAACTTCGTGAGTACAATAATGAAGAATATGAAGAACTATACCTCGTCGGTCACTCGATGGGTGGAGTAATTGTTAAGCAGATTGTTTCCAACGACGCTGCTAATGTTATAAATAATTTGCAGGAAGAAGTAATATATTCGAATTCTAACGTTCGGTTATTTAGCCCGGCGCATGGGGGGTTTCGGCCAATGGGGACATTGTGGCTACTGTGCATGGGGGAGATATTATCTCCCTTCATTTCCTACCTTGCTGATCTTAAGGTTAACTCGCCATATTTAACCGATCTGAAGGGGCGATGCGATATTTTGGCAAGTCGATTCAGTGTCACCCCGCTGGGCTTGACAAACTTAATTCTATGGGCACGTCCAGAGCATGTCGTTGCCGTAACTTCGACAAGTGTTGACGTCGTAATAGGTGAAGTTCGTGGAAAAACTCACACGACCATTTGTAAGCCGTCAAGTTCTTATGTAACCCCTTGGACCTTTATTCAAAGTGATGGTGTGAAGAAATGACTATAGAAGGATTTCGTCTCAACAACTTTGATCAATTTGTACTTAAGGTCAGAGGGAGTCTCGCATTAAACCCCTTGAAATATATTGAGGCTGTTCAAGTTAGAATCTTGGAAGAGCTGGGCGAATGGCGCCGCCTTGGAAGTGAAATTGGATATTTCCCTCTAGATTCCATCGCCACTAGCAAGCCGGTGGAGGATCGGGCGATACTGGAAATTTTCCGCAGACAGCTATCCTATTCGATGGACTTGTTGGAACCGGATGACATTAAAGCGATTGGATTAATTTTCTACGCGGATGATTCTGAATGGAAAAAGCAGATTATGATACTTCGAAGGTGCTTAAGTCTTCGTTCTAAGTTTGCTGGCGTCAAGGACGGTGATCGCCCGGAGTATGGTAGTAGCTTGGGGCAATTAGATGAACTACTTGATCAAATTTCATGGATAAGCTCGTACTATATAAGCGATATTATTGATGGTCGAGAGTTCACTTCCGGATACCCTTCTGACTGGCGGTTTGCAACGAATGAACTAATAGATACTCGCATTGATCAACTGCAGAAGTTCGTTCAAGCTCTTGCAAAACGGGCAAGGAAGTCTCGAGAAAGTAATGCAGCCGAAAGTTTCGTTGAGGGAAAGCTAGGCAGTGCATCTGTCCGTGTTCATGAGAATCTGATTTCGAAGTCACATCAAAAAAGTTCGCTGTTGATTCCCGCGCGCAGGCGCAACCTCGGGCGATGGTCGCCCAAGGTGACGGAACGTTCGTTCAGAATGCGAGCGTTTGATAGCTTTCCAAAGCGAACAGGGCGGAAATTGATTGATCATTTGAACTCGTTACCTGGTTCGACTTTAAAGTCTGTAGTTCGTGAAAACAATATATTTGTCGCGAGTATGAAGTCAGAATCACCCGAGAGCCTTGTTTTTCGTGAGAACATTCTAAAAGATCTGGCGGTCGACCCAAAGCAAGTAAAATTCCTGAATGTGAGCGTTGAGGCGAAATCTTCGGGCAAGAAAGTGATTGGACCGTTGGGTGAGGAGATCGTACATATTTCGTCAGCAACTGTTGCAGGGCTGTGGGAAAAAGTGTCATCTGAGGTCAGGAAATCTGGCTCGAAGGTTGTCGTTGTCGGCGGAGATAGAGTGTCCGTTGAAGTTACCAAATCTGCAGTGCGACTCGTTGATTCTAAGAACGGCGCCGAAATCCGAGTTATAGGAAAGGGGCGAGGAAGCGATGGCCTTCGTGCTCCGCTGGTGTTTGTCAATTCGACTCAAGTGAATTGATCGCCGCGAAGCGCTTGACTGTGCTCTTTAGCACTGTTCCATAATTCAACAAAGCTCGCTAGGTCAGGCGGTATTTGTTCCGTCAATTGTGCCGTGGCTAGGCCGACTTGGTCCTTGAAGCAGCAGGAATTTTTTGCGGCATCGCAAGGACGCCAAGTTGAACAGGCAACCCTACGCCTAGATCAGGGCGGCCGCTGCCGCATCCAGCAGCCACCAGGTACCGGTTCTGCCCGACACGCCCGAAGCCGGAACTCGTTCGCGGGTCACCGGCGTCTGGCCCAGGGCCACACCGGCGGCCGGCGCCTTGTCCGCCCCGGCCACCACCAGCCACACGGCGCGGGCGGAATTGATGGCCTCAAAACTCAAGGACACGCGCAACGGTGGCGGCTTGGGTGAAGCGTGCACCCCGATGACATGGGCGCCGGTGGTTGCCGCTCCCACATGATCGGGGAAGAGCGAGGCCACGTGGGAATCCGGGCCCATGCCCAGCATCAACACATCGAAGATCGGCAGTTCTCCGGGTGTGCCCTCGTTCGACGCCTCTTCGGCCAAGACGTTCGCGTAGGCCACGGCAGCCTCCTCGGGAGTGCCGAAGTCATCGGTTGAACCCATGACGTGCACCCGGCCGCGATCGAGGCCGTGGCCATCAAGCACCGAGAGCAAGACCTCCGCCTGGACCGCGTTGCGATCAGCGGAGTTGGATTCGACAAAGCGTTCATCTCCCCAATAGATGTTCACTCGCGACCAATCGACCGCACTCAGCGCGGGGGAGGCGGCCACCTGAGCCAGCGAGGCGATGCCCAGCGTGCCGCCGGTGAGTACCACGCTGGCCTCACCGCGGGCTGCCTGAGCGTCGATGATGGCGGTGATGAGCCGGGCGGCGATGGCCGCGGCGGTGCTGGGGAGATCCGGGTGGATCACCACGTGGCGTTTAGCGTTCACTGGCACGGATGCTCCTCAGGTTGGTGAGTTTCAGTCCCTCACGCACCACCTCGCCAAAGAGCTCGTCCGGGTCTAGTCGGCGCATCTCCTCGGAGAGGCAGTCGGAGACCGAACGTTGTGGCAGGGAAATGAGTTGAGCCTTTTGCCCCGGCTGGTACAGCTCGGCCACATCCCCCGGTGGGCGGCTGAGTTCCACGTCCCCGGCCGTGCGGCAGAAGCGCACCGAACGAACGCCGGTGCCCTCGGGTGTCGAGGCCAGGGTGACGGGGATGCGCAGGCGCAGCCGCAGCCAGGCGGCCAGCAGCACCGTTGAGGGTGAATCCACCGCTCCGGTGACGGTGGCCGAGGTGACTAGGGCCGGGTCCAACTGGTCAAAGACCGAAGCCAGCTGGGCACGCCAGAGGGTCAGTCGGGTCCATGCCAGATCGGTGTCTCCGGCACGGTAGGTCTCGGCCAGCGAGAAGAGCGCGGCGCGCGGGTCCTCCTCGGCACCGGAATCGGTGATGCGGCGGTGCGCGATACGGCCCAGCGGGGTATTGGCCGCATCGGCCGGCACCCCATGCGGCCACCAGGCCACGATCGGGGCGTCGGGCAACAGCAAACCGGAGACCAGGGATTCATCCACCTTGGCGTCGGGGCCAAAGGTGTGCAGCACGATGACTTCGGCGGCACCTGCCTCGCCACCGAGACGAATCTGCGCGTCGAGTCGAGTCTCCTCGGTGGGATCGCCCTGAACGATCACCACAATGCGGCAAGGGTGTTCGCGGCTGGCCAACGCGGCGGCCGAGATGGCGGCTTCCTCGAAGCCGGCACGGGTGATCACCAGCAGGGTCAGTACGCGCGAGAGCGCGGAGGAACCACCGGCGCTGCGCATCGTGACCAATTTCTTGGAGATCTTCGAGGTGGTGGTGTCCTGCATCTGCACAATCATGGGCGGCGCCATGTCCTTCCGTCGCGAGCCATCAATTCGTCGGCCGAGGCCGGTCCCCAGGAGCCCGGGGCGTAGGGTTCGGGCTGTTCGGTGGCAGCCGCCCAGTACTCCTCAAACGGGTCAAGGATGCGCCAGGACTGTTCAACTTCTTCGTGCCTCGGGAACAGCGGTGGTTCGCCGAGCAAGACGTCCAAGATCAGTCGTTCGTAGGCCTCGGGGGAGGACTCGGTGAAGGCGTGCCCGTAACCGAAGTCCATGGTCACATCGCGCACCTCCATCTGGGTGCCGGGAACCTTGGAGCCGAAACGCAGCGTCACGCCCTCATCGGGCTGCACCCGGATGACGATGGCGTTCTGCCCAAACTCGTCATCCTGGTGATCACGGAAGAGCAGGTTGGGAGCGCGCTTGAAGACCACCGCGATCTCGGTGACGCGACGGCCCAGGCGTTTGCCGGCGCGCAGGTAGAACGGTGCACCGGCCCAGCGGCGGGTGTTGATATCCACCTTGATCGCCGCGTAGGTTTCGGTCTTCGACGCAGGATTAAAGCCCTCCTCGTCCAGGAAGCCGGTGACCTTTTCCCCACCCTGCCAGCCGGAGGTGTATTGCCCGCGGGCGCTTGCCTGCCCCAGGTCCTCGGGTAGACGCACGGCGGCGAGAATCTTTTCCTTCTCGCTGCGCAGGTGATCGGCGTCGAAGCTGATGGGCTCCTCCATGGCGGTGAGGGCCAAAAGCTGCAGCAGGTGGTTCTGAATGACGTCGCGGGCGGCGCCGACCCCGTCGTAGTACCCGGCGCGGCCGCCAATGCCGATGTCCTCGGCCATGGTGATCTGCACATGGTCAACGTACTTGGAGTTCCATAGCGGTTCAAAAAGCTGGTTGGCGAAGCGCAGTGCCAGCAGGTTCTGCACCGTTTCCTTGCCCAGATAGTGGTCGATGCGGAAGACGGCATCGGGCGGGAACACCGATTCAACGATCTCGTTCAGCTCACGGGCCGACTTCAGGTTGTGCCCAAACGGCTTTTCGATGACCACGCGTGACCAGCCGGCATCCGGGGAAGCATCGTTGGCCAGCCCGTGCTTGGAAAGCTGCTCGCAGACCTGCTCAAAGGAGTTCGGGGGGATGGAGAGATAAAAAGCGTGGTTTTTGCCGGTGCCGCGGGTGGTGTTCAGTTCCGCAAGGGTCGCGCGAAGCCGGATGAAGGCATCGTCATCGTCAAAACCACCGGAAATGAAACGCAGGCCGCTGGAGAGCTGCTCCCAGACCGTCTCGTTAAAGGCGGTGCGCGCGTGGGCCTGAACCCAGGCCTTGGCCTCGGCGGCAAATTGCTGCGCGTCCCAGTCGCGGCGGCCGAAGCCAACAATCGCGAAGTTGGGCGGCAGCAGGCCGCGGTTGGCCAGGTCGTACACGGCGGGCATGAGTTTTTTGCGGGCCAGATCCCCGGTGATGCCGAAGAACACCAGGGCCGAGGGACCGGCAATGCGGTCCAGGCGTCGGTCCCGACGATCGCGCAGGGGATTGGGGGTGGTTGACGCGGTGCGCCGAGAGGAATCAAGCATCAGCGGGGCAGAATCCTTCGCAGGAGGGAGGGGGGAAAAGCAAAAGGGTGGTACTGCGGTCAACAGCGCGCACCGGGTAGCAAATGTACCCGATACGCGCTGAAGCGATGAAGCAGACGTACCGGTGTGTTTTAGGCCGTGGCCAGGTTCCGCACCAATTCTTCGAGCTGGCGGATTCCCGCGTCCTTGTCACGTAGGTGCAGACGCAAGACCGGGCGACCCAGATCGGTGAGCACGTGGGCATCTCCGCTGGACTGCGCGGCGAGCAACTCACCGAAGGTGAAGTCTCGTCCGGGGATGGACAGATCCATGGTGGACTCGGCGCTCAGCTGCAGGTAGGCGCCCACGCGTGGGCCACCCTTGTGGAACTGTCCGGTGGAGTGCAAGAAGCGCGGACCCCAGCCGAAGGTTACCGGGCGATCAGTCGCGGCCGCCAACAGCGGACGCAACTCCTCCAGTTGCCCATCGGCGTGACGGTTCAGGTAGGTCTGCACCGCGAGGTAACCGTTGGACGGCATGGCCGCCAACAGGGCATTAAGCGCCTCGGTCAGCGTGTTCACTCCGGCCAACAAATCGGCCGATCCGCTCACCTCGATGGCGCCCTCAACCAGCAGCGGCGATTCATCCTCCGGGGTAGCATCCAGGAACGAACGGGCCGCAACCTTGGCCGCCTCCACGTCGGGCTGGTTAAACGGATCGATCTCCAACAGGTGCCCGGCGATCACCGTGGCGTACTCCCAGAGCAGCATCTGCGCACCGAGGGCGCCGGAGAGGGCCACGGCGGAGCTGGACGCATCCAGCTCATCATCGGTGAGCAGGCCGGTGTCGGCCACCAGACGAATCTGCAGGAAATCCGCCGCGGCGCTGGTGGTTTCCGGGGATCCGGCCTCCACCACAACGGGTAGTACCCCGCGCTGAGACTTGCCGGTGGATTCGGCGATGAGCTGTTCGGCCCAGTCGGCAAAGCCCACCAGTCCCGATCCCTCATCGCTGAAGATCAGCTTGTCACGCAGCGGCACGGTGCCGGCCATCGCGGCGCCCAGGGCGAGGGCGATGTTATCTTCATCGTCCTCGGCGAGGAACTCCGCTGCGTCGGCGGCCTCATCGAGGAAGGCGGCGATGTCCACGCCGGCCAGGCCCGCGGGCACCAGACCGAAGGCGGTGAGCGCCGAGTAGCGCCCGCCAACGTTCGGATCGGCATTAAAGACCGCGCGGTATCCGGCGGCACGGCTGGCCTCATCCATCGGCGAGCCGGGATCGGTGACCACGATGATGCGGCGTGCGGCGTTGATGCCGGCGTCATTAAACGCCTGCTCAAAGACGCGACGCTGCGAGTCGGTCTCCACGGTGGAGCCAGACTTTGAGGAAACCACCAGCGCGGTGGTCGCCAAGCGATCGGTCAGGATGCCGGCGAGCATCTCCGGGTCGGTGGAATCGGCGACCACCAGCTCCACATTATTGGTGGCGCAGATGACCTCCGGGGCCAGTGAGGAGCCGCCCATGCCGGCGAGCACAATGCGGTTGACCCCCTCGGCGCGCAACTCATCACGCAGCGCCAGGATCGCTGGCACCAGGGCCCGCGAGGTGCTCGGGGCATCGATCCAGCCCAGACGCGTGGCCGCCTCCTCGCGTGCCGAGGGGACCCAGATGCTGGTGTCCTTGTTGCTGATGCGGCTGGCTACCTGCGTGGTGACCAAGGTGGGTACATGCGCCTCGATGGCCGCCTGCGCGGCCCCCATGGCGATGAACCCGAGGGAACTCATTTCCCGCCAGCGTTCTTCAGCGAGGCTGCGAGGTCGGTGAGTAGTTCGTTCCAGGCGCTCTCGAACTTCTCCAGACCCTCAACCTCGAGCTTGGCCACAACATCGTTGTAGTCAACACCCAGGGCAGCGAGGGAGTCGAGCACGGCGTTGGCCTCGGCGTAGCCGCCGGTGACGGTATCTCCGGTGATCACCGCGTGATCGGCGGTGGCTTCCAGGGTCTTCTCCGGCATGGTGTTCACGGTGTTCGGTGCGCACAGTCCGGTGACGTAGAGGGTGTCCGGCAGGGCCGGATCCTTCACGCCGGTGGAGGCCCACAGCGGGCGCTGTGCGTTGGCGCCGGCGGCGGCCAACAGGTTCCAGCGCTCGGAGGTGAAGGACTCCTCGTAGACCTGGTAGGCCAAAATGGCGTTGGCCAGTCCGGCCTTGCCACGCATCGACTCGGCCTCGGGGGTGTTGATGACGTTCAGGCGGGCGTCAATTTCCGAATCCACGCGGGAAACGAAGAAGGAAGCGACCGAGTGGATCTTTGACACATCGTGGCCATTGGCCTTCGCTGCCTCCAGACCGGTGAGGAAGGCGTTGATGACCGCGCGGTAGCGTTCCAGGGAGAAGATCAGGGTGACGTTCACCGAGATGCCGGCGGCCAAGGTTTCGGCGATGGCTTCCAGGCCCTCGACGGTCGCCGGGATCTTGATGAGCACGTTTTCGCGGTTGACCAGGTCGTAGAGCACCTTGGCTTCGGCGATGGTCTCCGCGGTCTTGCGGGCAAGACGCGGGTCAACCTCGATGGAGACGCGGCCATCGGCACCGTTGGTGGCCGCGGCGATGGGTGCGAACAGGTCGCAGGCGGCCGCGACGTCATCGCTGGTGATCTTGAAGACTGCTTCCTCGGCGTCCATGCCGGCGGCTGCCAGCTGGGCAACCTGCTGCGCGTAGGACTCGCCGTTGGACAGTGCGGCGTGGAAGATCGAGGGGTTGGTGGTCACACCAACAACGTTCTTCTCCTTGATCAGTGCTTCCAGCGAACCGGAGGACAAGCGCTCGCGTGAAAGGTCATCCAACCAGATGGATACGCCGGCGTCGGAAAGTGCCTGGGTGTTTGTGTTACTCACGATGAAAAATCCTTTGGGAAGTGGTGAAAGTCGGGGGGATTACTTGGCGGCCGAGATGGAATCAAGAGCCGCGGCGGTGATGGCCTCGGTGGTGATTCCAAATTCGGAGTACAGGCGCTTGTAGTCGGCCGATGCCCCGTAGTGATCCAACGAGATGATGCGTCCGGCATCCCCAACGAGTTCGCGCCAGCCCTGGGCCACGCCGGCCTCGACGGAAACGCGGGCCTTGATCGCTGCCGGGAGCACCGATTCGCGGTAGGCGGCATCCTGCTTGTTAAACCATTCCAGGCAGGGGATGGACACGACACGCGCGCCCACGCCCTGAGCCTGAAGTGCTTCACGGGCCTCGATGGCCAGGGAAACCTCGGAGCCGGTGGCCAGCAGCAGCACCGCCGGTGCGACGACCTCGCCGTTGGCGGTGGCGTCGGCCAGCACGTAGGCACCCTTTTCGGTTCCCGATGCCGCGCCGAAGCCCAGCTCGCTGCGGTCGTAGACCGGCAGGTTCTGCCTCGAGAGGATGATGCCCGCCGGGTTGGAGGTGGTTTCCAGGATCTTCTTCCAGGCGAAGGAGACCTCGTTGGCGTCGGCCGGGCGAACCACATCGAGGTTCGGGATGGCACGCAGCGAAGCGAGCTGCTCAACCGGCTGGTGCGTCGGTCCGTCTTCGCCCAGGCCGATGGAGTCGTGGGTCCAGACGTAGATCGACGGAACGCCCATCAGTGCCGAGAGGCGGATGGCCGGGCGCTGGTAGTCGGAGAAGATCAGGAAGGTACCCGAGTAGGCGCGGGTCGGGGAGGCCAGGGTGATGCCGTTAACGATGGCTGCCGCGGCGTGCTCGCGGATGCCGAAGTGCAGCACCCGTCCGTAGGGGTTGCCCTTCCAAGAATCGGTGGAGCGTGATTCCGGGATAAAGGAGGAGGCACCCTCGATGGTGGTGTTGTTCGAGCCGGCGAGGTCGGCCGAGCCGCCCCAGAGCTCGGGTAGCACCGAAGCGACGGAATTGATGACCTTACCGGAGGCCGAGCGGGTGGCGACGTCCTTGCCGGCTTCGAATTCCGGCAGGTTTTCGTCCCAGCCGGCCGGCAATTCGCCGGATTCCAGGCGCGTCAGCAAGGCCGCATTCTCCGGGTTGGCTGCGCTCCAGGCTTCGAAGCCCTGCTGCCAGCTGGCGCGGGCAGCGGTGCCGCGCTCCTGTACGGAGCGGGCGTGGGCCAAGACCTCATCGGCGATCACGAAGGATTCTTCCGGGTTGAAGCCCAGGACGGTCTTCAGGCCGGCAACCTCGGAGCCGCCGAGCTTGGAGCCGTGGATGCCGCCGGTGTCTTTTTTGGTCGGCGACGGGAAGCCGATGATGGTGCGCAAGCTAATGATCGAGGGACGGTTAGTCTCGGCCTTGGCGGCGCGCAATGCTGCGTCGAGCTCGGCCAGGTCCTCAACGTAGTCACCGGTCTTGGTCCAGTCAACACGCTGGGTGTGCCAGCCGTAGGCCTCGTAGCGGCCCAGGACGTTTTCGGTGAACGCGACGTCGGTGTCGTCCTCGATGGAGATGTGGTTCTCATCGTAAATGACAACGAGGTTGCCCAGTTCCTGGTGTCCGGCCAGCGAGGAAGCCTCGGAGGTGACACCCTCCTGGAGGTCTCCATCGGAGGCGATGACCCAGATGGTGTGGTCAAACGGGGAGGTGCCGGCGGGTGCCGCCGCGTCCATCATGCCGCGCATGCGGCGCTGGCCGTAGGCGAAGCCAACGGCGGAGGCCAGACCCTGGCCCAGTGGGCCGGTGGTGATTTCCACGCCCGCGGTGTGACCGTATTCCGGGTGACCGGGGGTCTTAGCGCCCCAGGTGCGCAGGGCCGCGAGGTCGTCCATTTCCAGGCCGTAGCCGGAGAGGAAGAGCTGCAGGTAAAGGGTCAGCGAGGTGTGACCGGGGGAGAGCACAAAGCGGTCGCGGCCGAGCCACGCGGGATCGCTGGGGTCGTGGCGCAGGTGCTGCTGGAAGATCAGGTAGGCGGCGGGGGCCAGCGAGATCGCCGTTCCGGGGTGTCCGTTCCCGACCTTTTCGACCGCGTCGGCGGCAAGTACGCGAGCGGTGTCTACTGCTCGCTGGTCAAGATCGCTCCATGCGAATTCACTGTTGTCTGCTAGTGGCGCCACGATGTGGGGTCCTCCCTGTACGGTGTGCATTTCAAAGTCTGCTGGTTGCGCCGGTGCCGGGCCTGCTAAGCACAACGCCGCCGTCCGTCCGGTAAAGACAGGACAGTTTCGGCGGCGGCGCAACGCTCCCAGCTTAGCCGCTTTGAGCACGAAAGTGCCCCTTTGTGGCCTGTTATTGAGGCATGGCGAAAACTCCGTGAGCACCGCGTTGGCTTGGGCGTCGAGAGAGCACCGCTCAACCGGCCGATTTCTACGGGACGTAAAAGGGTATGATGGGGGGTGTCTGTCCTTATTACCCCCGTAGAACTGAGTAGATGTCTGTGAAGACCGTGTCCGTTGACTCCGCCACGAGGGCCCGCGCAGCTCGTCAGCATGACGAAGGTCTTGGTGACTTCGTTTCGCGTAAAGCGAAGGCCTACCTGGCGCTGACCAAACCCCGGGTCATCGAGCTATTGCTCGTAACCACGCTGCCGACCATGATGTTTGCCGAACGAGGGTTCCCCTCGATTTCCCTGGTGCTTGCCACCTTGCTCGGTGGCGGTATGGCGGCCGGAGCCTCGGGTTCCTTCAACTGCTATATCGATCGCGATATGGACAAGATCATGAAGCGCACCAAGGGGCGCCCGCTGGTGACCGGCGAGGTCACTCCGCGTGAAGCGCTGATCTTCTCCTACCTGCTGGGCATTGCCTCGCTGGTAGTGCTGTGGTTTGGGACCAACCCGCTGACCACCGCCCTGGGCCTGGCCGCGATTCTTTTCTACGTGGTGCTCTACACCCTGATCCTCAAGCGCCGCACCTCCCAGAACATCGTCTGGGGCGGCATTGCCGGCTGCATGCCGGTGCTCATCGGTTGGGCGGCCGTGACCAACAAGGTGGAGTGGCCAGCGATCATCCTGTTCCTCATCATCTTCTTGTGGACGCCGCCGCATTACTGGCCGCTGTCCATGAAGTATGCCGATGACTACAACGCGGCTCACGTGCCGATGCTCGGCGCTATTTCCAGCGCTCGACGCGTCTCGGTACAGGTCGTTCTGTACGCCTGGGCCACCGTGGTCTGCTCGCTGCTGCTGGCTCCGATGGGTTACGCGGGCATCGTTTACACGGTGCTGGCCGGCGTCTCGGGCCTCTGGTTCGTCTACGAATGCCACGTGCTCTACCGTGAGGCGCAGCGCGACCACGACCCGGCCGAGATGAACAAGAAGGCCATGAAGGTCTTCCACATTTCCATCACCTACCTGACGCTGGTCTTCGTGGCCCTGGCCATCGATCCGTTTGTTGGCGGTCCGCTCTTCGGCTAGTAGCAAGTAGCCAGAACGTAGCGTTCACGGTTCTATCGGCGGCCGGTACCGCGGGGATATTCACCCCGCCGTGCCGGCCGCTTTTGCATGCCCCCGGCTTGATGACGAGGCGGATGGGTCAGGGGAGGGCTGCTAAGCCGCTGTCGCTGGCTTAGCAGCACCGCGAAGCGAGCACGATACCCACGCGCGTGACCCGCCTTCCATGCAAAACGCCCTCCGACTGAAGGACAGTCGGAGGGCGTTTTTTGCTCCGTATGAGGAGCGGCAGGCGTCTTAGAAGGGGAACTTCGTGGTGCTGCGGTCCCAGAGGTGCACCGCGGCCGAGGCCAAGAGCGAGGCGCCGAGCATGTGAGCCAGCACCAAGAGGACCGGCAGGCCGGTGAAGTGCTGCACATAACCGATGATGCCCTGCAGGACCACGACGGCTGCCAGCAGGAGCAACGGGGTGCGCAGCTTCTTGTCGCTGGCGTTGCGGTACGCCAGCACGAGCGCGGCGATGATCGCCAGCACCAGGAGGTACACCGGAACCACATGGATACGGGTGACGATGTATGGGTCAAACATGTGGCGCGGAGCGTCAGCATCACCGGCGTGCGGGCCGGTGCCCGTGACGATGGTGCCCAGCACCAATGCCACGGCGGCGGAAGCAAAAATGACCCAGGCCAGGAAGCGTTGTGTGGTTCCGGCCGGTGCGCCCAGTGAGGTTTCGCCGCGGCGTAGTGCTCCGGTGCGGGTGACCAGCAAGGTGGCCGCCATGACCAGGGCTGCGGAGACCAAGAAATGCAGCGAGACGACCCACGGGTTCAGGCGAGTCCAGACTGTGATGCCGCCGATGAGCGCCTGCGCCGGGATGACGGCCAGCAGTGCGATGGCGAGCCGGAACACCGTCTTGTGGGTGGCGCGCATGCGCCAGAGGGAAACGATCATCGCCACCGCCACGGCGGTCAGGACGAAGGTCAGCAAACGGTTGCCGAACTCGATGAGTCCGTGGATGCCCATTTCGGCGACCGGAGTCATCGAGCCCGGGACACAGTTGGGCCACTGCGAACAGCCCAGACCGGATTTAGTCAGGCGTACTGCGCCACCGGTAATAATGATGCCAATCTGCGAGGCCAGCGAGGCGATGGCCAGCCGATGCACCGTATTGTTCACGGTGGTTGGCAACTTGTCCGCCAACCGGGCAATGAGGGCGGCAAATAGGGCGTACCAGCGAGTGCCGGAAGCGTTGGTGCTCATGGTGTAGTGCTCCAGGATGCTAGTTCCACTTGAACCAGCGGGTTGCGGCGAAACCGGCAATGATTGTCCATGCCAGCAGGATGAGGATGCCGGAAACCGAGGTGGTTCCGGAGATCAGTGCCGCGCGCAGGGAATCACCCAGGGCGGCGGAGGGCAAGAGGTCAACAAACGGCTGCAGGTAATCGGGGGCTCGAGTGCTCGGGAACAGGATGCCGCCGGCTGCAGCGAGTAGTACCCACGCCAGATTGGTGATGGCCAGGGTGGCTTCGGGCCGGACGGTGCCGGCCACCAATAATCCCAGCGCGGTGAATGCCGTCGCACCCAGGATGAGTAAAACGATGGCCGCGGGGATGCCCGCCGGTGCCGGTCGCCAGCCCATGAATGCAGCGAGTCCGCCGATGACCACCACCTGTAGAAACAGCACGGTCAGCACGGCGATGACCTTTCCGTAGATCAGGCCGGTGCGGCCCAACGGTGTGGTGGAAAGGAAACGCAGTACCCCATAACGACGGTCAAAGCCGGTGGCGATGCCCTGCCCGGTGAAGGCGGTGGACACCACGCAGAGCGCCAAGACGCCGGGGGTGGCGGCATTCACGGCACTGTCGGCAACATCGCTCAGCAGATCCGTGAGGACCAAGCCGATCAGCGCCAGCATGGGCAGTACCGCCGCAACAATGAGTTGTTCGCCGTTGCTGAGCATGCCCAGGGTTTCATAACGTCCCTGCAGCATGATGCGTTTGATGGTGCCCTGAGCATTGCTGGGGGCAGGCGGACGCTGCGTGCTAGTTCGCATGGTTTCCCTTGTCGGCAATTTCCAGGAACACGTCTTCAAGTGTTCTCGGCTGCATGGTCAGTGAGTTCGGCAAGATGCCTTCGCTGCTCCACCACCCGGTCAGCGCCGCGAGGTCAGCCGCACTGCGCACCCCATCAAAGCGGTAGTGCCCGGGCTTGGATTCGATCAGCTGCAGATGTTCGGGGAACGCTGGCAGCACCATGGCCGCGGTAGCGCTGAAGGTCACTGCCTGCGCGGGAGACTCGTTGGCCGCGTGCGCGGTGAGCTCGGCAACGGTGCCTTGAGCCACGTTGCGGCCATCATCAATGATGTAGACGTAGTCCGAGAGACGCTGAGCATCCTCCATCAAATGCGTGGTGAGCACGATGCACAGTCCGGCTTCGCGCAGTTCACCAATCAGGTCAAAAACAACTTGGCGTGACTGCGGATCGAGGCCGGCGCTCGGCTCGTCAAGGAAGATGACTTCGGGATTTCCGGCCAACGCGGCCGCCAGGGCAACACGCTGCTTCTGACCACCGGAGAGGCGCCGGATCGAGGTGGTGGAAAATTCGTTGATGCCCAGACGCTCAATGAGTGAATTGATGTCGGCCGGGCGCTCGTACATCGAAGCGACGTGTTCCAGTAAGGGAATCGGGCGCAGCGAGGGAGGCAAGCCGCCGTCCTGCAACATGACTCCCACACGTGAACGCAGGGCCGGGCTGGCTCCGAAGGGATCCTCGCCCAGCAGCCGGACGCTGCCGCCGTTGGTTTTGAGTAGGCCCTGCGCGCAGCCCAGTGTGGTGGACTTACCCGCACCGTTGGACCCCAGTAGGGTGGTGACGGTACCGGCGTGTGCTGTCAGGCTGATGCCATGCAAAACACGCACCATACGACCATCAAGGGCGGGTACGGGGCCGAAATCTTTGAGCAAGTCCTCGATAACGAGGCTTGGAGACACATTGGACACTCCGATATTCTATGTCACGTAGTAGAAGTCCTCGGCGGGCGTGAAGCCGTTCTGATTGCCCTCCGCTCGCGCGTGTGATGAACATCATCGGGGGGCGACTGGGAAGTAAGCGGTGCCTTACTAGACGGGGCCACTGTATTAGCGCATGCTTGTGTTGTGTATTCATCGAATAAGTCCGTGGCTGTCTCCGATGCCCCGGCGCCCCACGTTCCCGTAACGGGTGATGCCGAAGAACGCACCCGCGACCGCGTCCTGTATTCCGTCCTTGAAGACGGACCTATCAGTGCCGCCGAACTGGGCGAGCGCCTGGGCTTTACTCCAGCTGCCGTCCGTCGCCACCTTGATGCCCTCTCCAAGCAGGGGCTCGTTGAGGTCAAGCTTGTCGCCAACCAGCGCTCCGGCGCCGGGCGGCCGTCCCGCCGCTACGTGCTTTCGCACCGCGGCCAAACAAAAATGGGCAACGATTACCTCGACATCGCAACCGATGCGCTGACCGAACTTGGCCGTGCCGCCGGACCTGCCGCCGTTGAGGCGTTCGCCGCCCGCCGTTTTGCCGCCATGGAGCAGCGATATCGCCCGGCGGTTGAGGGAATCGAGGCACTGGAGGACCGTGCCGAGGCTCTGAGTGAAGTACTCAGTGCCGATGGTTTTGTTGCCTCCACTCGAAAGGTCGGGGCAGGTTCGCCCACGGCCACCATGCTCAGCGTTCAGCTGTGCCAGGGGCACTGCCCCATTCAAGATTTGGCCAGGGAATTCCCCGTCTTTTGCGAGATGGAAACCCAAGCCTTTTCCCGTCTGCTGGGTGTCGATGTGCGAAGGCTCTCGACACTAGCCAGCGGCGGGCATGTGTGTACGACCCACGTCCCCGTGGGCCGGAACCAAACTCCTCAGCCAGCTGAGAAGAGAACTCGAATCAAGATCACGAAGCAGGAGAGGCCGCGATGACGGATCAGATTGCCCCCGAGTCCACTGACGCCGGCGTGATTACCGAGATCTTGGAGAAGAACCCAGAACTCCAGGGAATCGGTAGTTACGAATACGGGTGGAGCGACAAGAATGACGCAGGTGCCAATGCGCGCCGCGGCATCAACGAAGACGTTGTCCGCAACATCTCGGAGCTCAAGAGTGAGCCCCAGTGGATGCTGGACATGCGCCTGAAGGGCCTGAAGTACTTCGACCGCAAGCCCATGCCTACCTGGGGTGCAGACCTCTCGGGCATTGACTTCGATAACATCAAGTACTTTGTGCGCTCCACCGAGAAGCAGGCAACCAGTTGGGATGACCTGCCCGACGACATCAAGAACACCTACGACAAGCTCGGCATCCCCGAGGCAGAAAAGCAGCGCCTGGTTTCCGGTGTCGCCGCCCAGTACGAGTCCGAGGTTGTTTACCACCAGCTCCGCGAGGATCTGGAAAAGCAGGGTGTCATCTTCCTAGATACCGACACCGCGCTGCGCGAGCACGAAGACATCTTCAAGGAGTACTTCGGCACGATCATCCCGGTGGGCGACAACAAGTTTGCGTCGCTGAACACCTCGGTGTGGTCCGGTGGATCCTTCGTCTACGTCCCCAAGGGCGTCCACGTGGACATCCCGCTGCAGGCCTACTTCCGTATTAATACGGAAAACATGGGTCAGTTCGAGCGCACCCTGATCATTGCCGATGAGGACTCCTACGTTCACTACATCGAGGGCTGCACCGCCCCGATTTACACCTCGGATTCGCTGCACTCGGCAGTTGTGGAAATCATCGTGAAGAAGGGCGCTCGCGTCCGTTACACCACGATCCAGAACTGGTCGAACAACGTGTACAACCTGGTGACCAAGCGCGCCGTCTGTGAAGAGGGCGCCACCATGGAGTGGGTCGATGGCAACATCGGTTCCAAGGTCACCATGAAGTACCCGGCCGTTTACCTCGTGGGTGAAGGCGCTCGTGGAGAGACGCTCTCGCTCGCATTCGCCGGCGAAGGCCAGCACCAGGACACCGGATCGAAGATGGTGCACATCGCACCGAATACCTCCTCGAAGATCGTCTCGAAGTCGGTCGCCCGCAACGGTGGTCGCTCAGCCTACCGCGGCCTGGTCCAGGTTCGCGAAGGCGCCAAGGGTGCACGCAACTCGGTCGAGTGTGACGCGCTGCTGGTTGACCAGATCTCGCGTTCGGATACCTACCCGTACATCGACGTCCGCGAGGACGACGTGACCATGGGCCACGAGGCAACCGTTTCGCGCGTCTCCGAAGAGCAGCTGTTCTACCTGATGAGCCGCGGCATGACCGAAGAAGACGCCATGGGCATGATCGTGCGTGGCTTCGTCGAACCGATCGCCCGCGAGCTCCCGATGGAGTACGCCATGGAACTGAACCGCCTCATTGAACTGCAGATGGAAGGATCCGTCGGTTAATCATGACTGATACCGCAACTCACTTATCGGGCGAAAAGGCCCGTCTCGGTGCACCCAGCATTTCCGGATTCACCGAAGAGGGCGAAAACCTTTCGCCCTTGAACGCAGCAGAAGTTTCCTCCCCGCTGGGCGGCGACGCCTCCAAGGCGCACAGCCACGGTGCCGGTGCGGGAATCCCTGACTCCTCACGCGCTGGCCGCAAGACCAGCTACAACGTTGAGGACTTCGCGGCGCTGACCGGCCGTGAAGAGGACTTCCGCTTCACCCCGCTCAAGCGCTTGGGCGGACTGCACAAGAACGAGCTCACCGGCGCGGCCCCCGAGGTGTCCTTCGTCGGCGCCAAGGCAGTCACCCTGGAAACCGTTGCCATGACCGACGCTCGCGTTGGCTCGGCCGGAATCCCGGAGGACCGGGTTTCTGCCAATGCGTGGAAGTACGCTGCAGAAGCCAAGGTACTGACCATTCCCGCTGACTCCAGCGGCGAAGAAGTCACCCTGACCTTCACCGGCACGTCCACCGAGGCTGCAGCCAGCCACCTGGTGGTTATTGCGGAAAAGAACTCCGAATCGGTGCTCGTCATCGACCACGTGGGATCCGCAGTATTGGCACAGAACATTGAGATTGATGTTCGCGAAGGCGCCAAGCTCACCGTCATCTCGCTGCAGGCTTGGGCCGATGACGCAATTCACGCCTCGGCACACCTCGCCAAGGTCGGCAAGGATGCGCACCTGAAGCACATCGCCGTTACCTACGGCGGAGACCTGGTCCGCGTGACCCCCTCGGCGCACTTTGAGGGTGAGGGTGGAGAAGTGGAGCTCTTCGGACTGTACTTCGCCGATGCCGGACAGCACCTCGAGCACCGCCTGTTTGTTGATCACGCCACGCCGAACTGCAAGTCCAACGTTCTGTACAAGGGCGCGCTGCAGGGCAAGGACGCGCACACCGTCTGGGTTGGCGACGTACTGATCCGCAAGGAAGCCAAGGGGACAAACTCCTACGAGGCGAACCGCAACCTGGTTCTCACCGACGGGGCACGCTCCGACTCGGTCCCCAACCTGGAAATCGAGACCGGCCTGATTGACGGTGCGGGACACGCATCGACCACCGGCCGCTTCAACGATGAGCACCTCTTCTACCTGATGGCTCGCGGCATCGACGAGAAGACTGCCCGCCGTCTGGTGGTGCGCGGCTTCCTGAACGAAATCGTGCAGCAGATCCGGGTTCCGGAGATCGAGGAACGCCTCGCCGAAACCATCGAGCGCGAACTGGCGGCCACGGACAGCTAGTCCGAGGCCTTCCTCCACCACAAAAAACTTTGTCGATTCACTTCGACTTTACGACTGAGAGAACGGACTCAAGGTATGTCTACTCTGGAAATCAAGGACCTGCACGTCTCGATCGAGACCGAGCAGGGCGAAAAGGAAATCCTCAAGGGTGTTTCCCTCACCATCAAGACCGGTGAAACTCACGCCATCATGGGCCCCAACGGCTCGGGCAAGTCCACCCTCGCCTCGACCATTGCCGGTCACCCGCGCTACACGGTCACCTCCGGCTCGATCACCCTCGACGGTGCCGACGTCTTGGAGATGAGCGTTGACGAGCGTGCACGCGCTGGCCTGTTCCTGGCCATGCAGTACCCGGTTGAGGTTCCTGGCGTTTCGATGACCAACTTCTTGCGCACCGCCAAGACCGCCATCGATGGCACTGCCCCGAAGCTGCGGACCTGGACCAAAGAGGTCAAGACCGCTATGGAAGCGTTGAAGATTGATGCGGAGTTCGCTTCGCGTAACGTCAACGAGGGCTTCTCCGGCGGCGAAAAGAAGCGCGTGGAGATCCTCCAGCTGGAGCTCTTCAAGCCCAAGTTTGCCATCCTGGATGAAACCGACTCGGGCCTTGACGTTGACGCGTTGAAGACCGTCTCCGAGGGTGTTAACCGCGCTCAAGAAGAGAACCAGATGGGCACGCTGCTCATCACTCACTACACCCGTATCCTGCGTTACATCAAGCCCGACTTCGTGCACGTCTTTGTTGACGGCAAGATTGCCGAGCAGGGTGGCGCAGAGTTGGCCGATCGCCTCGAGGAAGAGGGCTACGACCGCTTCCTGAACGTCCCGGCCTAGCCATGAGCGTAGAAAACGAAGCGGCCAGCGGGTCGACTGAAACCCAAATTGAGGACGTCGAAGAGGCGCTCAAGGATGTTATTGACCCCGAGCTCGGGGTGAACATCGTTGACCTCGGCCTGCTTTACGGGCTGAAGTATGCCGATGATGGCGCACTGCTAATCGACATGACGTTGACAACGGCTGCATGCCCGTTGACCGATGTCATCGAGGAGCAGGTAGCCCAGGCACTGGATTCGGTTGTCGATTCCTACCGCCTGAACTGGGTCTGGATGCCACCATGGGGTCCGGAGCGGATCACCGATGACGGTCGCGACCAGATGCGAGCCCTCGGCTTCAACATCTAGTCAGCATCGAGAAAACAAAGCGAGGCGCACTCCATGCGGAGTGCGCCTCGCTTTGTTTGTAGTAGTGGGGCAGTGCTTAGGCTCCGGGACGATCCAAGTCTTTGGCACTGAGGGTGTCACACTTGTTGATGTCCCCGGTGGAGTAGCCCTGCAGGAACCATGCCTGACGCTGATCCGAGGAACCGTGGGTCCAAACCTGCGGATTCACTCGCCCGGAGGAGGCCTCCTGGATCCGGTCATCACCGACGGCGGATGCTGCGGAGAGTGCCGAGCTGAGGTCGGCCTTGGAGAATGGCTCCAGGAAGGCGGTGCCGTTTTCGTCCTTGGTGTTTGACGCGTGGGGCCGCCCACATTCCGGCGAAGCAGTCGGCCTGCAACTCAACGCGCACCGAGCCGGAGGTCGCTCCCTTTCCGCCCTGCTGGGAGGCCGAGAGTGTGCCGATGGTGTTCTGGATGTGGTGCCCGTATTCGTGGGCGACCACGTACTCTTCGGCCAGTGGGCCACCATCGGAACCGTAGGTGCTGCTCAACTCGGCAAAGAATCCGGTGTCGAAGTAGGCCACCTGATCACCGGGGCAGTAGAACGGGCCTACAGCGCTGGTCGCCGTGCCGCAGGCGGTGTCCACCTGATCATCAAAGACCTCAACGCCGGGCTTCCGAACCTGGACGTCATATTGTGGCAGGTAGTCCAGCCAGAAGCTGTCCAGGGATTGCGTGGTTGCCAAGATTCGGCAATCGGCCCGAGCATTGGCATCCGCGCCGGTCTTGCACTCGGTGATGCTTGGCCCCCCATTTTCACCGGTGGTCTGTTCGGTGGTGGTGGAGCTGCCCAAGCCCAATTGCGTGAGCATGTCCGGGTTGATGCCTAAAAGTGCGGCAAGCAGCACCACGATGATGCCGCCACCACCCGCGGCAATCTTTGTACCGCGGCCGCGGCCGCGCGAATCCTTGATGCGTCCGGAATCCAAGCGTGCGTTGTCATTAAAACTCATGATTCATACACTACGTGCGCAAACCTCTTTTTGGCGCCGTGTCGCACAAGATCGTGGGGAGGCTTAGTTGCGTTCCATGATTCCACGCGCGGCCAATGCATCGGCCGTGCGCTGGGCGTAGGCAACGGTGTTGATGACCACCGGAGCGGCAAGAATGGCAGGGTTGCGCTTGATATCGCGGGCCTTGGCGGCGTCCGTGAGATCTTGTACGGAGGTAGCAATGGCCGGAATACTGCGGAGCATTAGTGCCACAGCCAGGGCGATGGTGGCAGGGTTGCCGCCGATGAATCGTACGGGGGCAGCGGCTGCCTCGAGTCCATCAAGCAGTGCCGACTGGGTGGTGGTCAGCAGGATCAAACGCCCGCATTGGATCACCGCGAGCATTCCACTGATGAGGCTCAGCGCGAAAAGCGGGGAATTAAGGATTGCTTGATAAATCCCCAAAATGGCGAAGACCCACCAGAGCTGACGCAGCGGTGCAACCCAGGCGCGCAATACCCTGGGGCCAGCGAGGGCAAAGAGGCCCACGCCGAACAAAAGAGCTCCGATGCCGACCGCGGGAATTCGATAGATCAGCACCGCTGCGCCGATGATGAGAACCACGAGGTATTTAGCCAGCAGCGGGGCTCGGTGGATCAGACTGGTGCCGGGCAGATAGTGCCCCAGTAACATCTGGTGGTTGGCGCTCACGGGGTCAGTCGTCCATCACGAACCAGCCGACGATACGTGGACACGGCCTCGGGGGCAGGACCATCAAAGATGATCTGTCCGTTGGAAACCAACAGTGCTCGGTCGGCTGAGGCGGCAAAATCCAGATCATGGGTGGCGTAGATGACCTGCTGCGTTAGTGCGTCGAATGTTGATTGAAGCAATTGGTTATTGGCCAGATCCAGCAGTGTGGTGGGTTCATCGGCCACCAAGATGCTCTGCCCTGCTGCCAATACGCTGCAGAGAGCCACTAGCTGACGCTCGCCACCGGAGAGGTCGTAGATGCTGCGGTGAGCCAGATGTTCAAGGCCGAGCGTGGCGAGGGCGCGTTGCGCGGCCTCGGTGCGCTGTGCACGGTTCTTGTGGCTGGCCTTCAGCGATAGCTCAACGTCTTCAATCACGATGGGCATCACCAATTGCGAGAGCGGATCGGTGAATAAAAACCCCACCCGTTGACGCACCGCCTTGGCCTGCCCGACGGTGTTAAACCCCTGGACGTCCACCGATCCGGTAGAGGGGGAAACCAACCCATTGATCAAACGCAGCAACGTGGATTTTCCCGAGCCGTTGGCTCCGATGACGGCGATCCGAGGCTCGCTGAGTTCAACGGTGCAGGGGGAAAGGACGGTGCGCTCAGGCATAGACGGGTCTTCGGACGGAATGGATACGCCCGCAAGGTTAAATCGGATCACGCTTAACGGTATTCCCTGCTGGTGGTGTGGAGCGAATGTGGGTTGAGCGCGAGCCGCGCGGACTAACTCTGGTAGCGGCGGCGGGCGAAGGCGGGGAAGGCCTTGAACACGCTCACGGCAATCGCGGCGGCCAACAAGTTCTTCACCACGTCACCCGGCCAATAGGCCATGTCAAGGATGAAGGCCTTGCCCAGTGGGATCTGCGCATTGAGGCTCATGCCCAGGATGCCCATCGGGTGGATGATGAGAATCGATCCGCCCATGGCGGCCAAGAACAGGAAGAGAAAGCGGAATCGGCGTACCTTGCGTAACACGAGTGTCGCAAGGGCTCCGGTGACTAATGCGGCGATGGGGAAGGCCAGCAGGTAGCCGGCGCTCGGTGCGGCCAAGGAACCAACGCCGCCGGAGAATTTGGCGAAGATGGGTACTCCCGCCAGTCCCACTAGTAGGTATAGCCCGGTGGCGGAGAAGCCGCGGAGGGATCCAAGGATGAGCGCGGTGAGAGCCACACCCATGGTTTGCAGGGTGATGGGGACACCTAATGCGCCGACCGGAACGGCCGGGACCAGCGTGAGCACGGCGATGAGCGCGGCGAAAACGGAAACGAGGGCAAGATCGCGGGCGCCGATGCGCGGAGTAGTTCCGGAGATCCGCTGCGTGGGTGAAGTCATCGTGTGGTTCCTGACGGTGGAAATAATGGGGCCAATCGTTGGGCGGCCCGCAGGGAGTATGACGCTGAAAAGAACAATACTTGAACGTCGTTCAAATATCTTGATCACTGTTCAAGTATTTCGTCACACAAGACCTATTGGAGCATCGAAGTCAGTCGCGCTAAGTTGTCAGCAGTGCGCTGCCACAGCGGCCTGGCCAGCCATTCTTCGAGGTGCAGCTCGCATGAACGCTCCCGATAGCCGTCCTGAACTGCCAACAGATTATTGAGCAGTTCCGGGCCGTGGAGCAGCACCGAGACTTCCATATTAAGTGAAAACGAGCGCATATCCATGTTGGACGAACCAACAATTGCCACCTCGTCGTCGATGGAGAAATGCTTGGCGTGGAGCACCTTGGGGGCGCGGTACAGATAGATGCGAACCCCGGCACGCAACAATGCCTCGTAGTAGGAACGCTGCGCATGATGAACTAGGGCTTGGTCCCCGATCTCCGAGACAAAAAGTTCAACCGGAACTCCGCGTGCTGCCGTAGTTAAGATCGCTAACAGGATTGATTCGTCGGGAACGAAGTAGGGGCTGGTGATGGAAACGCGCGTTGTGGCCTGATGGATCATCAACGTGAAGAGCTTCAGGCTGTTGTCGTTTTCGAAGCTGGGACCACTGGGTAACACCTGGGCATCAATATTTCCATTCCACGTTGGTGCACCGCTGCTCGGCGGGCGCAGCTCTAGCAGTGTTCCGGTTTCGCTATACCAGTCGGTGATAAAAACAGCGTCGAGTTCACGTACCGCAGGGCCCTCAATACGCATCATCAGTTCGTGCCAGGTGAGCCCGCGTCGGATGTTTTTGGCCTTGTGGTACCGCGGTTCGATGAGGTTCATAGAACCGGTGAATCCTACCGATCCGTCGATCACCAGAAGCTTGCGGTGATTTCTCAAATCCGGACGTTGCCATTGCCCCCGCCAGGGACGCAACGGCAACATTTGATGTAGTTGCGCGCCAATAGAATCCAAAAACCTGATGGTCTCTCTGCGTCGCGGATACATCAGCGAGGCCACATGATCAACTAATACGCGCACCTGCACTCCGCGTTCGCATGCGCGGGACAGCGCATCAAAGAACGGCGCTGTGGCATCGTCGAGAACTCCGATGTAAAACTGAACGTGAACATGTTCCTGCGCGTCATCAATGGCTTCGGCCATCTCCTTGATGGTGCCTAGATAATCATCATTTAGTGTGATCCGATTCCCGCCCACCATCGGCAGGGCGCCGAGCGCCATGTTCAGTTCGGCCGCGGAGCTGAGCCAGTCTGGCCATAAAGGCGAATGAGTTTTAGGCCAGGAGTCACCGGTACGGCGGAGCATCTGCTCATTGACCTCGCGCTGCTTGGCCCGGCGATGGGCGGGGAGTCGTCCAAAACCGATCAGCAGGTAGGCAGCGACGCCCAGAAAGGGAATAAACACGATCATCATGACCCAGGCGATGGCCTCGGCCGGCTTGCGGTTGCGAGAAACCAGCACCGTGGCTAATAATCCCAAGACCACGTGGGTGATGCCGAGCAATAACGCCCAGATATCGATCTCGCTCATCGGTTTGCCTGCGCCGGAACGATGACCTTCTTGATGATGAGCAAGAGAGCCGCGCTGGCGGGACAGGCAACTAGTGCGCCCAGCAGGCCAGCCAGTGTGCCACCGGCCATGGCCCCAATCAGCACCATGGAGGCGGGGATACTGATCGCCTTGCCTACCACGCGTGGGGTCAGGACGTAGGCCTCAACCTGCATATAGATAATCATGACGAGCAGGACCGCCAACGCGGTTCCTGGGGAATGGAAGAGGGCTACTGCGGTGACGATCGCGGTGCTGATGACGGATCCGATCAGCGGGATCATGGTGATCGGCAGCGCCAGTACCGCAAGAACGGGTGCGAAGGGAACCTGCAAGATGGTGAGGAGGAGGAAAGTGAAGGTCGCGTTGATGGTCGCCAGAATCGCCATGCCGCTGAGGTAACTGCCCACGGAAGCGGCGATCTCTTCGGCAATTTCCACCGCCGCAGCGCGCCGGCTGGCGGGTATTAAGTCGTAGAACCCATTCTTGATGGCATCCAAGCCGATGACGAAGTAGAGCGTCAGCATCGTCACGAAGAGCACCGCGAAGACGCCATTGGCCACACCGAAACCGGCTTTAAGCGCGCCATTACCCAGAGCAACCCACAGCACCGGATCGCTGACCGCGCGCTGTAACCATTCGATGCCGGGCACCAGTGCGCCGTCGAGCGTGTCATCCAGCGCCATGAACCAGCTTTGGGATTCGATCCCTTCCAATCGGCCGGGCAATGAGACTAACAACGCGCTGCCCTCGGTCACCAGCAGCGGGACAATAAGGCACAGGACCGCTGCCCCGAAGAGAACGATGGCGCCGGCGACGCAGAAAACTGCTCTAACCCTGCTCATGCCCAGTCCGGCGAGTTTGCGCACCACCGGGTCCAATCCCAGAGAAATGAAAAGCGAGACGAATACCAACGTCAGTACATAGGTCAGTGATACGACGGCCGCGCCCAGAGCCAGAGCAGTCAGCACTCCCAATGTCACCACGAACCCCGCGCGAAAGGTGAGTTTCATGTTGCTGGCGCTCCTTGTATGAGTGCGGTGTAGGGATGCCCCCCACTTGCACGACTGTAGACGATCATCACATCTGGGTGAATACAGCGCGCTGAACGGCAAACGGGCAGAATAGAGACATGGACATGAATGATGGGACATTGCAGGACCTGAGCGTGGGACAGGTAGCGGCGCGTTCGGGGGTTGCCGTCTCGGCCTTGCATTTCTATGAGCGTGCGGGGCTGATCGCCTCACGGCGTACCGCCGGCAATCAGCGTCGCTATGACCGTAGCGTGCTACGCCGGGTGGCCGTCATTCGCGCGGCCCAGCGGGCGGGAATTCCGTTGAAGTCGATCGGAGAGATCTTTGCTGGACTGCCTAACGATGTTGCTCCCCTCAAGGAGGACTGGCAGGAAGTCTCCGCCGCATGGCGTGAGGATTTGCAGGAGCGGATCCACCAACTTCAATCCCTGCGTGATGGTTTGGGTGGTTGCATTGGTTGCGGTTGCCTTTCATTGGCCGAATGTGGCTTCGTGAACCCTAACGACAAACTGGCCGATGAACTTGGTGGGGCCAGGTTGTTTAGGGATGACGACTCAATTTGACCTCAACCTTGGTTGAGGTTCTAGCGTTGAGGGAGTAGAAGGTCGTCCCCGCCCATGCGGGGATGCTCAATGAAAGGATCTCCACACCCGCCATGCAAATCCTGAACCGGTCCGAGTTGGTGGCCGAGCAATTTCGTCTCGCCTTTGGGAACCATCCCGCAGGTGTCGCTGTCGTCACGGCCAGCGGAGCTCGGGGGCCGGTCGGGATCACCGTTTCGTCGCTGATTTCCGTATCCGCTGATCCCGCGTATCTGGCCTTCAGCGTCGCCCGGGTCGCGGGTTCGGCCGAAGTGATCCTTCAGGCCAAGAGCATAGTTGTTCACCTGCTAACAGCGAGCAACGCCGAGATCGCCGCGTTGTTCTCTCGTCCAGGGGCGCAGCGATTTGCGCAACTCCAACGGTGGGAAGAATTATCCACCGGAGAACCACTCATCCACGGAGTGGGAGCAGCCCTGCGTTGCACCATCGAGTCCCGGGTCGAAGCCGGGCCAGCCACATTGGTGGTTGCCTCAGTTATGGAGATCCTTGACGGAGAATCCCTTGCCGCGCCGCTGGTCTATCACCGGCGCGGCTATCACAGCATCGGTGAGCATTCCCGCCTCACCGCTTGACCAGACCCCCGAAAACCGGGTGTTCTGGGGTCCACGAAACACGATTTGAGGAGTCATTTTGGCTATTTATACCTTGCCTGAGCTGCAGTACGATTACGCCGCTTTGGAGCCGAATATTTCGGCGCGGATCATGGAGCTGCACCACTCCAAGCACCACGCTACGTATGTTGCTGGGGCGAATACTGCGTTGGAGCAGTTGGCTGAGGCTCGCGAGAAGGGTGAGTTCGGGGCGATTCCGAAGTTGTCCAAGGATTTGGCGTTCCACTTGGGTGGTCACACCAACCACTCGATTTTCTGGAACAACTTGTCTCCGGAGGGTGGCGATAAGCCCGAGGGTGAGTTGGCTGCTGCGATTGATGATGCTTTTGGTTCTTTTGATGCTTTCCGTGCGCACTTCACTGCTGCTGCGATGAGCTTGCAGGGTTCGGGTTGGGCGTTGTTGGGCTTTGAGGGCTTGGGTGGCCAGTTGGTCATTGAGCAGCTTTATGATCAGCAGGGCAATGTTCCGGTGGCGACGACTCCGTTGTTGATGTTGGACATGTGGGAGCACGCTTTCTACCTGGATTACGTGAATGTTAAGGCCGACTATGTGAAGGCTTTCTGGAACATTGTGAATTGGGCGGATGTGTCGGCTCGTTTTGATGCTGCGCGGGCTGGTGCGGCGAAGCTGATCGTCCCCGGCAAGTAACAGGCACTAAAACTAAGTCGGGCGGCTCTGAAGCCGGAGAATTTCTCCGCTAACAGAGCCGCCTTTTTGTGCAATTTATCAAGGAGCAATGTGCGAACTCAGAACCGCGATGAAGAACCCGATCCGGAGAAGCTGCCACCACTGGAGCCGTATCCGGTGCTCCCGCCGGAAGAAGTACTAGGAGAGCGACTTTCCTGAACACTGGAGCGGCCCGCCCTGAAACCGCTACTCAGGCCGATCACCGACCAGAATCTGGTCGAAGGATACACCGTTCCCAGAATGCTGTGCTCCGAAGCTCCGCTGGCTTTTGAGGCATCTGCCGATCCCATGGCAGTGCGCATGAGTTCGGCCTCCTTGGTCGTTTTGGCGTATTTTTTGATCATGGTTTCGGAGTGCTGCTTCAGCAGTTCTGTTAGTTCTTCACGGGACGCAGCGATCTTGTCCAGTGCGTCTTCCGGGGTCAACTCTCCGGAGCTAATATCGGCTGCCCACTTGTCCATTTGAATGGCCGTCAAGGATTCAAATCTGCTCAGGGCGAGCGCTGAGGCGGATTGCGGATCAGAGTCTTTGTCTGCCAAGAGTTGTTGGATGGCGGTGAGGTCCTCGCGTAGGGGAACCAGCTGGCGATCCCACGCTGCGCCCCAGCCCGATCCCATGTTAAGCAACATATTGGTATCGGCAATGACATCATCGAGGCGGTCTAGCTCCGTTGCTTTCGTGGCGAATTTTTCTAAGAGAAGTGCCGTTCGTTTGCTGTTAAGGTCTTTTGTCGTCAATGCCTCGGCCGCGTGGCTCTGCTTTGTCAGTTGTGCATAAGCAACCATGAAACCGCGGTATTTTTCCAGAACTAGGCTCCCGTAGCGCGATGAACTATTGATGGTCTTGGCATTAAGCTCGGTGACTTCCAGATCCATGCTCACGTTCGCGTAGCTGGTATTTGCGGTTTGCAGTGCCTTTTTGGAGCGGTTCCGATAGATTCTGCGGACAGCCAGGGTGCTGCCCAGCGATATGCCACCAGTCACCACGAGAATACCCGTCCAGATATAGAGCACGGGAGACTTGTACCAGGGGCGATTCATCAATTGTGCTGCGCGTTCAACGCCCGCGATCGTCGCGTCGGTCCACTGAGCCTCGCGCAGTAGTTCTTTCGTGGATTCTTGGATGTCGTCACGTTGACTGGGTGAGACCTTGCGGTCTTCTCCGAAGTAGGTGCCTACCTGACGCCCCGATGTGTCTAGTGCAAAAATGAATAACGAGTCCGCCCATTCTTGCCGGTTTGAACTGAGCCACTCGGGATGGGCTTCGCGGGCGAAACGCAGCACCTCCTCATTGAGGTTGTCGTTGGGGTCACCGGCACGGGTATAGATGACGACCTTGGTCGGCTCGTTGAAATTGATCTCTTCGATGGCAGGAATCAAGGACTTTGATTCCAATGATCCAGCAGTGTCTTCAACGACGATGTCCGCCGCCGCGACGGCCTGCGCCGCAGGCGCTCCCGTCAATAGCAACAGGGCCGCCACGGCCAGTGTGGTGTATATCGTTCGCATGTTATGCCGTTCCTCGGATGCAGTCTCTGCTTTGCACCTTAGCTGGATTACCCCAACCGATCGACCGTACGTTCGTGGTGGCGCGCCGCGGTGAACTACGACAGTATCGAGCGAACCAAGTCCAGCAAGACGGGAGCCTGCTCGAGAATGAGGACCAGGCCCAGCGAAATCATGACGATGCCGCTGAACAGAGTGATGAAGCGGGCTGCCGTCGGGCGCTGACGCAGCAGGACTTTGGCACCAAAAGCAACACCTGCGTAGATGAACACCGTGAGCACCATGTGGCTAGTGCCCAAGATGGCCGTCTGAAGCGGCACCGGAAGCGGTGCATCGGCGTGGATGAACTGTGGGATGAGGGCTAGGTAGAGCAGCAGGGCCTTGGGATTAGTCCCGCTGGTACCCAAACCACGGACGAAGGCCCGGCCAAAGAAGCGATCTTGATGTTTTGAGACAGTTTGAGCAGGAACGCGGGTCAGGACCATGGTGTCGGTGCGACCGAGGGTGTCGGGTACTGGAACATTGGTCGACATGGCGCTGGGGCGTTCTCGATTCACCGCTGCATCGGCCGAGAACCCGGCCTTTCGCCATGACCTGCAGGTGCCGATTCCTAGCCAGATCAGGTAGGCGGCTCCACCGAGAGTGAGCCAAGTCAGTAATTGCGGCATGCTCACGATCAAGGCAGCCATTCCGGCCACGATCAGAAGTGTATGGAAAACATAACCGGCACCGAGCCCCACAATGGCGGAGGACATGCGGTATCGACCCAGCCCAGCGGCGATAGCGTAGGCCCAGTCGGCGCCTGGTGTCATTGCTAGCGCGAATGAGACTGCCAAGAAGCCAAGTATGGCGTTCAGTTCCATGATGGATCACTTTCTTCGTTTGAATCTACCGGCAAGTTTAGGAAGAAAATGACGAAATGTGCTTGCCTGTTCTCGCATAAAAATTCACAATCGAGCAAGATATAAGTTGATACAGTAAGTACTGTGCAAGAATCTTGCTTCGGCAATGGGACGTGCTTGAAAATCTATGGATGGATGCCCGCCAATGGACGGAATGGACCGAGCTATGCTGCGTCGACTGCAGGACGACGGCAGAATGACCGCCACTGCTCTGGCCGAAGGCGTGGGGTTGACGCTCGCTCCGTGCCACAGGCGGCTGCGCGAGTTGGAAAACAGCGGTGTCATTCGTGGGTATCGGGTGGATGTCGATCCGGCCAAGGTGGGGCTTGGATTCGAGGCCTTGGTGTTTGTGACACTCAAGGACCGCCTGAGCCTGAAGCCCTTTGAAGAAGAAGTCGCTGAAATTGGTCCGATTATTGACGCCCAGCGGCTCTTTGGCGACCCTGACTTCCTGCTCCGCGTTATGGCCGAAGACCTACCGGCCTACCAACGTTTTTATGACGACGTTCTGGTGGGGTTACCCGGCGTGGAGAAGCTCACCAGCACGATCGTTATGAAGAGCATTAAGTCTGGTGGCCGGCTCCCGATCTAACTACGCATCGACACAAAAAAGCGGCACACGCCAGGGAATTCTGGTGTGTGCCGCTTTTATTTGGTGCCCCCGACGCGATTCGAACGCGTGACCTAGAGATTAGAAGGCTCTTGCTCTATCCATCTGAGCTACGGGGGCGGCACAAGAATCATAGCCCAAACCGGCCGGTCACTCATATTTCACCCTTGGCGATACTCTGATATGAAGGGTGGCGAAGGGGTGAAAGCAATTACTCACGACGTATGATGAAAGAGTCAACTTTGCGTGTCATCTACCGCAGAATCACCTGCCAGCCCGCCACCAAGAAAACGAGAGGATGCCGTGCCGAACCAATCTCGAGAAATATCCATCGCTCCACCATCGACGAACCATATGACATGGAGAAACTCGATTTTCGGCATCTTCTTTTTGTGCGGCTTTGTGTTCGCAACTTGGGTGGCACGGCTTCCGGCAGTACGCGAACAGCTTGAGCTCTCCACCGCAGATGTTGGAGTCCTACTCTTTTCGATGGCAGTCGGATCGATCGGCGGTCTGGCCTTCGCCCCGAGCATCTTGGCAAGATTGGGCATCCGGCGCGGCATTAGATTGGGCCTGCTAACCCTGGGCGTAGCTATGTCTCTACTGGGAGTTGCTACGGAGGCACTTGGCAGCACCGTGAGCGCCATGGCCATTCTTGTTGTCTACGGCTTCGTTTTCAGCGCGACCGACGTCATGATGAACGTTGACGGAGCTGCACTCGAACGCTCTCTGGGTAAGACGATCCTGCCCATGATGCACGCCTTCTTCAGCTTTGGGACCATCGTTGGAGCTGTTGCCGGAGCGGGCGCCGCGCGACTAGGCATCGACGTGATGCTGAACTTTGCCGGAGCCGGCGTGCTGACCATGGGGCTCGGCCTGTTCTTTGTTCGCAATGTCTCGGGCAGAGCCGCAAGCGTCGAACCATCGATCGAGAAGCCTGGGGAACACCGCTGTTGGCACCGGCGACTGACCGGGCTGATGCGTGAGGGTAACTTGTTGCTCATCGGGCTCATGGTCGCAGGACTTGCATTTGCCGAAGGCACCGCCAACGACTGGCTGACCATCGCCTCGGTGGATGACCATGGATTCAGCGAAGCAACCGGTGCGCTGGTCTTTGGAGCATTCGTGGCAGCGATGACCGTGGGCCGAGTCTTTGGTGGGCCGTTGATCGACCGGATGGGTCACAAACGCGTCCTGGTGTTTATGGGAGTGCTCGGCTTGGCAGGAATTGTCCTGTTTATTGTTGCGCCAGCTCCGTGGGCGGTATTCGCCGGAGCGGTGCTCTGGGGTCTGGGCGGCTCGCTGGGTTTCCCCGTGGGTATGAGCGTCGCCGCGGCGCATCCCACCAATGGGCCGCGACGCGTGGGGATTGTTGCCGTATTTGGCTATTCATCGATGCTCATCGGGCCGCCGGTGCTCGGCTTTCTCGGTGAACACTTTGGAGTACTGCGCGCGTTCATCTTGGTAGCAGGCATCTTGCTACTCACGCTGTTGATCACGCCCAAGGCAACTGCAGCGCCGGCTTTGCACCAGGCGCCGCAGCGCGTGAATTAGTGCCCGAAAGTCATTGGATCCGCCGGCTTATCGGCAGTGCCGTTGAGGCTATCGATAGCCAGAATTTCCTCGGCTGAAAGATTAAAAGCAAAGACATCCAAGTTCTCCGCCAAGCGACTGGGATCCGATGTCTTGGGGATTGGGACAACTCCGCGCTCGATCTGCCAGCGAAGCACTGCCTGAGCCGGGGTGACATCGTGCGCTCGTGCCGCCGCCAAGACCGGGGCTGCCTGCAGCAGATCATGCTTCCCCCGACCCAATGGTGCCCAGCCCTCGGTGAGGATACCGTGTTTGGCGTGGAAGGCGAGGCGTTCATCTTCCAGCCAAAACGGCGAGTGTTGAATTTGGTTGACGTCGGGGGCCACTCCGGTGGCTTCGATCAGTTCCTGCAGCTGCCCGGTGGTGAAATTTGAGGTTCCGATAGCGCGCACGCGTCCGCGTTTGAGCAGCTTCACCAATCCCTCCCATGCAGCCACATATTTCCCTTCCTGCGGGTTGGGCCAGTGGATCAGGAATAGGTCAAGGTATTCCACACCTAGCCGCTGGCAGCTGTGCTCCCACGCGTCCTGCACACCCTGCAACGAATGCCACTGCACGTTGAACTTTGAGGTGATAAACAGTTCCTCGCGGGGGATTGACGTTGATCCGATGCCTTCCCCGATGCCCTTCTCATTGCCGTAGTTCTCGGCGGTGTCGATCAGGCGGTATCCGGCGTCCAGGGCGTGCACGACAGCCGCACCAGCCGCAATGTCATCCAACGGCCACGTACCAAGGCCGATGGAAGGGATAAATGCGCCATTGTTGAGTTCTCGAAGTGGGACCGCTGCATGATTATCTGACATTTGGCCATGCTATGGCACCAACGAGATTCCCGATAGGGGGCCATCGCCCAGCACTCCGGAGACCGGCGCTTTGCTCAAGATGCGTACGAGCGGGCAGCACCATGAAATCGCGGACAGTTCCCCGCACGGCAACGGCCGAAAATCGCGACTCGTGATGGCAAAAGGAGTTTTCCACACCCGGTTCACGGAGCGAGGTGCTGCGCGGCAAGAAGCTTGCACACTGAGGTGATGTAGCAGGAGGTACCTGCAAACAGTCGAACATTGGAGTGCACCATGACGGACCACATTACGTTGCGCGGTGTGGTGGGAACCGAGCCCCGCCAGAACGCGGGTAGCAGCGGTACTCTCATTGCAAAATTCCGGATGGTGAGCAACGAGCGCCGCCAGGATCCCGAAACGGGGCAATGGGCCGACGTGCACAGCAATTGGTACACCGTGTCTTGTTTTCGGGCCATGGCCACCAACCTGCTCGCCAGCATCCACATGGGTGACCATGTGGTGGTCTACGGCAAGATGCAGGTGCGCGAATTTGATCGCCAGGATGGCACTCGCGGATTCAGCGTGGACATTGAGGCC
The DNA here is from genome assembly GCF_019285735.1 of Paeniglutamicibacter sp. Y32M11. Lineage (GTDB taxonomy): Bacteria > Actinomycetota > Actinomycetes > Actinomycetales > Micrococcaceae > Paeniglutamicibacter. Next base: position 1,753,893 of record NZ_CP079107.1, read on the forward strand.
ATGGCGTTGGGCCATGATCTACGGTTCGGAGTCAGCCGATTCGAGCGGGTGAGGCGCGCAGGTAGTGAAGAAGGTGCCGACGGTCGAACTCACCAGACAACCGCAGCGCGTGGTCACAACGAGTCAAATGACGAGCTCGCCGAGACCGGTTGGTCGGAAGAGGAATCGGGAAAAGAAGCTGAGGCGGCCTAGCGGGTTTGCGGCATCGAACACAGCGTCAGATACCTGGTCGGCCACGGCGATTGACCGCCGTGGCCGACTCATGTGTGCAGGAACATGTGCCATCAGCCGAAACTAGTGGCGAAAATTGGGAGTAAGTCTCTATCAGGCACTAGCCTTGATGCCATGGCGGAATTCATTTACACGATGACCAAGGCTCGCAAGGCCGTTGGCGACAAAGTCATTCTTGACGATGTCAGCATGTCGTTCTACCCAGGCGCAAAAATTGGCGTGGTTGGACCGAACGGTGCGGGCAAATCAACGATCCTGAAGATCATGGCAGGGCTAGACATACCCTCCAACGGCGAGGCACGCCTCAGCCCGGGATACAGCGTAGGAATCCTCTTGCAGGAACCCCCGCTGAACGAAGAAAAGACGGTCCTGGGCAACGTCCAGGAAGGCGTCGGGGAGATCTACGAAAAGATCACCCGATACAACCAGATCTCCGAGGAGATGGCACAAGATGGTGCCGACTTCGATGCATTGCTCGAGGAAATGGGCCACCTGCAGGAAGCCATCGACACCGCCGATGCTTGGGATATCGACTCCCAGCTCGAGCAGGCCATGGATGCTCTGCAGTGCCCACCGGGAGACTCCGAGGTGACCCACCTTTCCGGTGGTGAGCGCCGTCGTGTCGCCTTGTGCAAGCTCTTGCTGCAGAAGCCGGACCTGTTGCTCCTTGATGAGCCCACTAACCACTTGGACGCCGAGTCGGTGCTGTGGCTCGAGCAGCATCTGTCCGCGTACCACGGTGCAGTTTTGGCCGTCACCCACGATAGGTACTTCCTGGACCACGTGGCCCAGTGGATCTGTGAAGTCGACCGCGGTCGCCTGCACGCCTACGAGGGTAACTACTCGGCCTACCTGGAAAAGAAGCGCGAGCGCCTCGAAGTCCAAGGCAAGAAGGACCAGAAGCTGGCCAAGCGCCTCAGCGAAGAACTCGAATGGGTTCGCTCCAACGCCAAGGGCCGCCAGACCAAGTCGAAGGCCCGTCTGGCCCGGTACGAGGAGATGGCCTCGGAGGCTGAGCGCACCCGCAAGCTGGACTTCGAAGAAATTCAGATTCCGGCCGGCCCGCGTTTGGGTTCCGTGGTGATCGAAGCAAAGAACCTGAAGAAGGGCTTCGACGATCGCGTCTTGATCGACAACCTGTCCTTCTCGCTGCCGCGTAACGGCATCGTGGGTGTCATCGGTCCCAACGGCGTCGGCAAATCAACACTGTTCAAGACCATTGTTGGCATGGAACCGATTGACTCCGGTGATCTGAAGGTCGGCGAGACCGTCAAAATTTCCTACGTTGACCAGAACCGTGGCGGCATTGACCCGGAAAAGTCGCTGTGGGAAGTTGTTTCCGAAGGGAACGACTACATCCAGGTCGGCCAGGTCGAGGTGCCCTCACGCGCCTACGTCTCGGCTTTCGGCTTCAAGGGACCGGACCAGCAGAAGAAGGCTGGTGTGCTTTCCGGTGGTGAGCGTAACCGCCTGAACCTGGCACTGACCCTCAAGCAGGGCGGCAACTTGCTGCTCCTCGATGAGCCAACTAACGACCTGGACGTGGAAACGCTCGGTTCCTTGGAAAACGCGCTGCTTGAATTCCCCGGTTGCGCCGTGGTCGTCTCGCACGATCGCTGGTTCCTTGACCGAGTTTCCACCCACATCCTTGCCTATGAGGGCACCGATGAGGACCCGGCGAACTGGTACTGGTTCGAGGGCAACTTCGAATCTTACGAGGCCAACAAGATCGAGCGCATGGGCCCGGAAGCTGCGAAGCCGCACCGCGTCACCCACCGTCGCCTGACCCGCGACTAGCATTTACTGCTAGATATGGGTGAGGGGGTTGGTGGTTTGGATGAATTTCATCCAAACCACCAACCCCCTCTTTTGTTGTGGTTCTCGGAGCGCTGCGGTTACTTTTCGCGCGGAAGACGAACCATTCCCTCTTGGGCGACGGTGGCTACGAGCTCTCCTGCGCGGTTGAAGATTCGACCGGTCGACAGGCCGCGAGCTCCCGAAGCACTGGGGGACTCCTGAACGTAGAGCAACCATTCATCAACTCGGCAGGGACGGTGCCACCACATGGCGTGGTCAAGGCTGGCTACCGACATGCCCGGGGCCATCCAACTAATTCCGTGTCGGCGCAGGATGGGTTCAAGCAGCGTGTAGTCGCTGGCATAGGCCAACGCCGCGCGGTGCATGGCGGCATCCTCCGGCATGGGTGCGGTGGTCTTCATCCAGACGGCGTTGACGGCTAAACGCTCCTTGGCACCCCGCAAAAACAACGGCTGGCTGATGTAGCGAATATCAAAGGGTCGCCCGTACGCAAGTTCCTGAGCCATCGGGTGATCGATGTCCCCGAGGAGATCCGCGGTGGTGGGCAGCGACTCGGGATCCGGCACGCCCTCGGGCATGGTGTCCTGATGATCCAAACCCTCCGCGTGCGTCTGGAAGGAAGCGATCATCGAGAGGATCGGCACCCCCTCCTGATAGGCATGCACCCGGCGGGCCGAAAAAGATCGTCCATCACGCAGGCGCTGCACACCAAAGGTGATGGGGAGGCTTGCATCTCCGGCACGCAGGAAGTATCCGTGCATGGAGTGGATGGTGCGGTCATCCTCGACCGTTTTGGACGCGGCGATGATTGACTGACCCAGCACCTGGCCACCGAATACCCGTTCGCGTGCCTGCGGTGGGGTGTGGCCGACGAAGATATCCTCGTCGGTGCGTGCATCGGGATCCCCGCTGAGATTCAGCAGCTGGATCAGCTTCTGAGTTTCCGAAAGGTTGGTGCTCACGGTGGTGCTCCTTGGTACGCGAATATTGATCTGGTAAGACACTATCGCCCCCGCGCTCCGAATGCCGTATCTCGCGTGGGGGGCGCATTGATCCCCAGCGTGCCCGACGTGGAAAGATGGGTGGTATGGCTAGTGAAACCGTTGTATTTGAGGATCAGGAAACCGTTGCGGACCTGAGCACCTTCTTTTCCCGTGCGCGTTCGATCGAGGACGGTGCGGCGATGTTGCAGGCCAGTGGCACCGCGCTGGCAATCTATGTCCCGGTGCTCTATCCGGAGTTCCTGGGGGATGCGGTTCCCACCGTGTTGGGGATGCGCGCGGTACGCCTGAGTCAGGCAGCCGATGCCCAGGGAACCTACGCCATTGGCGCGCTCACCGACCGCTTGGCGCGAATGGACGGTGCCTCGCGAGAATTATCCGTACCCCCCGCCGAGCTCAGCGCCTCGTGGGCCGGGCGTAGTGTGCCGCTCTCCGGCTGGGAGAAGCGTGAAACCATCGCCGATGACGTCCTGCTGGCCGAGGCCCTGCGGGGGATTGGGGTGGTGGCTCAGGCGCTGCCGGAGAACGCTGGCAAGCCGGTATTAAAAACCGTGCGTGCCCGCATCTGGTCCTCCCCACTTAATGGCACCCAAACGCCGATGCCGCTGGGCATGGCCTTCGGCGCCCACGCTCTGGGATTCCTGCGCGCGGGCGCGACATCAAGCGTCTATGCTTCCGCGGGTTGGCTGCGGCTGAGCAGCACCGGCGGGCACATGCTGGTGCGCCAGGGCGGGGTACTGGGCTAGAGATCGGCCCCGGCTCTCCCGGGTGAGCCGTCCCGGAGCTTTAGTCCGAGTCGTTCAGTCCGGGGCGTTCATCAGGGAGTGGGCGGCGCGGTCGAAGTAATCCCACAGCGTCGCTTCTTGCAGGGGCGGCAGCTCCAAGGAATCAACGGCCGTGCGCATGTGGCGCAGCCAGACATCGCGGTTGTGCGAATTGATCGTGTAGGGCGCGTGGCGCATGCGCAGGCGCGGGTGGCCGCGGCGCTCGGAATAGGTACCGGGTCCACCCCAGTACTGTTCCAAAAATAGCTGCAGGCGCATCGTGGCAGGGCGCAGATCCGTTTCCGGGTACATGGCACGGAATTCGGCATCGGCCCCCACGGATTCGTAGAACTTTTCCGCCAACTTGGCGAAGGTCTCACGCCCGCCGACCTGCGCATAAAAGCTGCCCTCATACAATGCGGGATCATGCTCGTCGCCGGGTGTTAAGCGGCCCTCGGGCAGATCCGAGCTCAGCGATGCACCGACCTGACGCACCGGCAAAAGCACCGGTTCGTGGGCGGAAGTAGGCTCCGGGGTTGGCTCGTTCACGTGTGTGTCCTTTCATTCTCCGGCGGTGCGCCGGAGGGTGGGGCAATACGGCCCATTATCCCGCGTTTGGTGTGGCCCGTGGGTCGACTTTCGCCCTCGGCGTCAGTGTTGGGAAGGTGGTGGGGGTAGCGGTCCCAGGTGCTTGAGCGCCTCGCGCAGCGCGAGTGGGCTCATCACCGTGTGCTGTTCGGCGATCCACCCGCGGACCCAATCGGGGTCTGTCTTGGCATACTGGCGCAACGCCCAGCCCATGGCCTTGCGGATAAAAAACTCGGGATCCTCCAGATTGGCGCGCAAGACCTCGTCAAGTAGCTCGGTATCCGTTGCCGTGCCCAGATGCAGCTGAGCGATCATGGACATCCGACGCTTCCACATGAACGGATCGGTGGACCACTCGCGCAGCAGGGAGGACATGGGCTCGGGATGCGCGCGCAGCAGCAATCCAAAATGTCGTGATAACCCATCAACGATGTCCCACCACGCCCCGGTGATGATCATCCGCTCATACAGCGGCAGGAACTCTAACTTGCCGCGGCACGGTGTGCTCGCGCAGATTTCCTGCACGGCGTACCAATGCTCACGATGGGTGGCACCTTCCCAGATCTCCGTTGCCAAATCCAGCAGGTTCGCCGGGCCGGGGGTGTCCCTGGCCAGCTCACGGGCGATGCGCCGCACCGTGGGTACGGGGACACCGATAAATGGTTGTTCGGTCTTCATGTAGGCGGCGGCCGCCGCGGCCTTGCCCTCGATGGCTTGGGGCGCCAGCGCAGCATTCAGCCGCTCGATGGCCGGGGAATACTCAAAGGCCGGTGCCATCGTTCAGCGTTTGGTGGAAACAGGAAGCGTGGGTTCATGGTGCACGGGGAAATTCACGCTGCGCGCAATGAAGCAGACCGAGTTGGCTTCCTCGTGCAATGAATCGGCCAGTGCCCGCTGAGACTCATCCTGCAAAACCACACGAGGGGTGAGTGTCACCTCGAGGAATTCGCCACTGCCATCGCGGTTCAGTCGCAGCGTGCCACGTGCTTCATCGTCATAACCGGTGACCACCACGTGGCGCTTCACCGCGATGTGCAGGTAGGAGAGCATATGACACTGCGACAGGGCAGTGAGGAGCAACTGTTCGGGGTTCCAACGATCCTTGTCCCCATGGAACGTCGGGTCTGCGGTACCCGCAAGATCCGGCAGCCCGGGGGCACTGATCACGTGGTCGCGGCCGTAACCGCGATAGCTGGCGGTGCCCGCTCCGCGGTTTCCTGTCCACGAAAGGGAGATGGAGTAGTTGTGTAGGGCCAGGTTCATGAATCCATTCTCGGTCATGCCCCACGCTGGCGCACAACCGCCCGGCGGTTTAAGGGGATAACGCCGGGCCGCGGAAGTAAAACGCGGCCCGGCGCTCGTGGCAAAAACGCCCCGGTTCCTCCCTAGACGTCGGCCCTTTGTGCTGCCAGAGAGCGCACCACCGAATCGCGAGCCTCGGTGACCAATCGGCGCAGTGCGGGGGAGTCGGAACCCAGGGTGTTCAGGAACGCATCGCTGGCATCCAACGTCGCCTCAGAAACTTGCGCGGCAGGGAAGAGGCCGACGATGATCTGCTGAGCGATCTCGTGGCTCTTGGACTCCCAGATGCCGCGCGCCGCGGCAAAGTAGCTCTGCACATACTCGGAGAGCAGTGCCGCATCGTGCACGCGGTTAAACCCGGTGATCGCCGCCCGCTGTTCCAGGTTGGACAGTTCCCCGCCCAGAATCCCAGCCCAGGCGCTGGCCTTGGCCTCGCTACTGGGGATCGCTGCCTTGGCGGTATGAGCGGCGAGCGAACCGTTGGCGGTGTTATCACGTGCCAATTCCGCGTTGATTTCCGCCTCGGTGGCCCGGGAACCGGCGGCCAGTGAGGTCAGCAGCTCCCAACGCAGATCGGTGTCGATGCTCAGACCATCCAAGACCAGCTCTCCGGCCAGCAGGGACGCCACCACGTCCAACTGCTCCGCGGAGTTGGCCCGTTGGGCAAAGGCCTTGGTGAACTGCAGCTGGGAGTCCGAACCGGCGGCGGCACCGCGTGCCAGCGCCCAGAGGCTCTGCGCGGCCCGCGTCGATGTTTGCGCTGCCACCTCGGGGTTAACATAGTAATCCAGGGCGGTATTCAGCTGGCGCAGCAGCACCATGACCACCGAGGAATCCGATTCGTGGGCGATGTTTTTCAGCACCAGCTCGACGTAGGCGCGGGCCGGGGTCTCGGCATCGCGCACCGCGTCCCATGCGGCTCCCCAGACCAGGGTGCGCGGCAGGGAGTGGGCGAAGTCCTTCAGGTGCTCGGTGGCGGTGGCCAGGGAGAGCTCATCAAGCCGAATCTTGGCGTAGGCCAGGTCATCGTCGTTCACCAGCACCAACGCGGGGCGCTGGCGTCCCAGCAGGGTCGGGACCTCGGTGCGCACACCCGCCACGTCGAGTTCTTCGCGGTGTACCCGGACCAGCGATCCGCTCTCATCAAGGTCGTAGAAACCCACGGCCAGGCGATGCGGGCGGATCGTGGGGTACGCCTCGATGGCGCTCTGGGTGATGGCGAAGGACGTGATCACTCCGGATTCGTCGGTATCGATCACCGCGCGCAGGGTATTGACGCCCGCGGTTTCCAGCCATGCGGCCGACCAGGCCGAGAGGTCGCGGCCCGAGGCGGCCTCCAGCTCACGCATCAAATCCGGAAGTTCGGTATTGCTCCACGCGTGCTTGGCGAAGTAGCTTCGCACGCCAGCCATGAACTGCTCCTGGCCCACCCAGGCGACCAACTGGCGCAGAACCGAGGCACCCTTGGCGTAGGTGATGCCGTCGAAGTTCACCTGCACGTCTTCCAGATCGTTGATCTGCGCGACGATCGGGTGGGTGGAGGGCAGCTGGTCCTGACGGTACGCCCAGTTCTTCTCCATGATGTTAAAGGTGGTCCACGCGGAGGTGAATTCGGTGTTCTGCGCCGCGGCGAGTGTTGACATGAACTCGGCAAAGGACTCGTTCAACCACAGATCGTTCCACCAGCGCATGGTCACCAGATCGCCGAACCACATGTGAGCCAGTTCGTGCAGCACCGTGATGGCGCGGCGTTCAACCATGGCGTCGGTGGGCCGCGAGCGGAAGACGTAGGACTCCAGGAAGGTGACGGCACCGGCATTTTCCATCGCCCCGGCGTTAAACTCGGGCACAAAGAGCTGGTCGTACTTCTCAAAGGGGTAGGGCGTGCCGAACTGTTCCTCGAAGAACTCGAAGCCCTGGCGGGTCAGGGTGAAAATATTCTCCGCGTCCAGGTGTTCCATGAGCGAGGCGCGGGCAAAAACACCCAGCGGGATGACCCGGCCATCGCTGCTGGTCAGCTCGGAACGCACGGCCTTGTACGGGCCGGCGATGAGCGCGGTGATGTAGGAGGAGATGGGTGCGGTGGGGGCAAAGGCCCACGTTGTGGCGCCGGGGTGCGCGGGCACCGGCACCGGGGTGGTGGCGTTGGAAATGACGTCCCAGTGTTCCGGCGCGGTGATGGTGAAGGCGAAGGTGGCCTTCAAGTCTGGCTGTTCAAAAACGGCGAACATGCGACGAGCATCCGGAACCTCAAATTGCGAGTAGAGGTAGACCTCGGAATCCACGGGGTCAACAAAGCGGTGCAGGCCCTCGCCGGTGTTCATGTACAACGCATCGGCGTCGATCACCAGGGTATTTTCCGCCGCCAGATCCGAGAGACTGATGCGTACCCCGTCCGATACCTTGGCCGGATCCAGCTCGGTCCCGTTCAGGGTCACGGAGCGGACGGCGGCCGTTACGGCGTCGATGAAGGTGCTGCTGCCGGCGGTGGCGGAGAAACGTACCGTGGTCCGGGAACCGAAGATGGTGTCGGAAACGGTCAAATTCAGCTCGACATCGTAGGAGTGCACGGTGATCAGTGCGGCCCGGGCGCGGGCCTCTTCGCGAGTGAGGTTCATTCCTGGCATGGTCTGACGTGCCTTTCGATGGTTGCCGGTCTGCAATAACTGTTTTTTGCTGCACGCGCTAGTGGGCGGGCACCATGGGGATGCACCGGTAGCGGGGAATGTGAAACAAACCTTGAACAGTGTGCCCATTCTCTCACCAACACCCCTCGGTGTCGCAAGTGGCGAAGTGCTGGTTGGATAGATGACATGGTTATGGGCGTGGTTTTGCTGGGGTATGGCGCGATCGGTCGGGCGGTTCACCGCTCGCTGGCCGAGCATCACGAGGATGTTGAGGTGCTGCGCATCGTGGACCGCGCGGTCCTGGAGAGCGGCGCACAGAATGCCGCAACGGCCCTTAGCGAGGCGATCGCTGGCGCACGGCTGGTGGTCGAGTGCGCTTCGCCCGCCGCCGTGCGCAGCTACGGCCCGGGCATCATCGGTTCCGGGACCGATCTCCTGGTGGCCTCCCTCGGGGCGCTGGTTGACCCCCGGCTGGCTCAGAGGTTGTTGCACGATGGGCCCGGGCGTTGTTACCTATCCACCGGAGCCATCGGGGGACTGGACCTGATCCGCGCCACGGCAGCAACGATCCAGGAGATTACCCTGTGTACGCGTAAGGCGCCGCTGGCCCTGCTGCACCCCGGCCTTCCCGAGCAGCTTCGCGCGCTGCTCGCCGGGATGCGGCCAGAACATGGCCCAGAGCAGGTCTTTAGTGGCAGCGTTGCCGACGCCATCCACCTGTTTCCTTCCAACATCAACGTCGCCGCAGCCCTGGGTTTGGCCGCGGGGAATATGGATCGGGTGCGAGTGCAGATCATCGCCGATCCGACCGCCCTCAGTACCACCCACGGCATTAACGTCCACACCACTAGCGGGCACTATAGTTTCGAGATTTCCAACGTTCCCGATCCCGCCAACCCCGCCACCAGCGCCCTGACCGCGCGCTCGATGGTCTCCGGAGTGCTGCGCCTGGCGGGCCGCGGGCCGCACTTCATCTAGGGCGAGAGGAATGAAACCCATTCAATGTTCTGGATAGGCTGTGGGTAAAACCAACTATCCACAACAAGCAGGGGGACCAAGCCCACCATGAGCGCACTATCGCATCGACCGGCACCGTCATCCGCCCCACGATCGTGGCCACTGTGCCTGGGCACCATGGCCGTGATGCTGGTGGTGCACCTGGGCAGTACGGCCCTCTGGCACCAGCGGCTGCCCGATCCGCTGGCCACCCACTGGAACGGTGCTCTGGTGGCCGATGGGGCAGGCGGCATCCTCACGCACCTGTTGGCCGGCAGCTTCGTCCTGGTGTTGCTCGGGATCCTCATGCCCTTCAGCGCCCGTTCGGCCACGGGTTCGCGCACCGGTGCACCACTGCTGGTGGGCCTGGGCAATGCCCTGCTGGTGATCATCGGCGGCATGCTGCTCTCCGGTCTCATCGGGCAACTTGACGCACCGGAGGCGCTGGGCACCAGCATGGATCTTCGCGTGCTGATCTCCGTCCTGCTACTGGGGATCGGCTGGGGTGTGGCCTCCGCCGTCCTGGTTCGCGCGGCGCTACCCGCAGAACCAGCCATGACCGAGCATCTGCTCGGAGAGCCGGCGGCTGCCAACGCGGCCGCCGGGACGGTGTTTACTCCGGGTACCGTCATCAGCTCCACCGTGCGGATGCCCAAGGTGCTGGTGCTGGTACTCGGCGCACTCATTGCCGCGCTGCTGGTCTTCACCTTCACCACCCGCGCCGAGGGCTCGTTGGTCAATTGGTCGCTGCTCCCAGCCGCCGTCATCGTGCTGCTGGCTTCGGTGCTCTTCCTGAGCGGACGCGTGGTGGTTGATGAGCAAGGCATCCGCGTCTACGGTGGTGGCCTTGTCAAGCTGCTGCACGTGCGCCCGGAGCACTTGTTAAGTGCCGAACACCGGGACATCAGCCCGTCCGAATTCGGTGGCTGGGGTCTGCGCATCAGCGGTGCGGGAGTGGCCTTCATTACCGGGGCCGGACCGGGAGTCATTGTGCAGCGCAAACGCGGGGCGGCGCGCATCTATTCGGTAGCCACCACCGAAGACGCACAGAAGATGGCGCTGGCACTGAACTCATTAAGAACCACCAAACCCCTCTAGTTGTCATCGACTTCGTACCACGGCGCGCCCGGGGCTAGGCTGGTTTCTGCACCACACCCCCTCCATGCCTAAGGACACCACTCATGCGCGTTCACATTGCCACCGATCACGCGGGCCTCGAGCTCAGCGCCCACCTCATCAACCACCTGCGCTCCAAGGGCTTTGACATGGTTGACCACGGGCCGGCGGCTTACGACGCCGAAGATGACTACCCGTCCTTCTGCATCAACGCGGCCCTAGCCGTGGTGGCCGACCAGGACGCTGGTCTGGACTCGCTCGGTATCGTGCTGGGCGGATCGGGCAACGGCGAGCAGATCGCTGCCAACAAGGTGGCCGGCATTCGTGCCGCCCTCGCCTGGAATCTGGACACCGCCCGACTGGCCCGCGAACACAACAACGCCAACGTTGTTGCCGTCGGCGGGCGCCAGCACTCCCTGGAGGAAGCCACGGCCATCATCGAGGCATTCCTCGCCGAGCCCTTCTCCAACGTTGAACGCCACATTCGCCGCATCTCCAAGATCGCCACCTACGAAACCACCGGCGAGGTTGTGGCCTAAGTCAAGGTCAACCGCCCACCATGCCCGAAGGCCACTCGGTACACCGCCTGTCCCGCCAATTTGACGACGTCTTTGGCGGGCAGGTCCTCACTATCTCCTCCCCGCAGGGCCGATTTGCGCCTGCGGCTGCCCTGATTGACGGTCAACGACTGATCAGCTCCCGGGCCCACGGAAAGCAGCTGTTTCTCGGGTTCGGAAACGACCTGGTATTGCGGGTGCATCTGGGCCTCTATGGCGCCTGGAGTTTCGGCGGGGACGAGCATTTCTCCGGCGCCTCCTCGATTGGTGCCCCGCGCAAGGTGGGGGAGCGGGAGCAGGGCCCCGCTGCCGCGCCCGGTCCCTACAGCGGTCCGCCGGAGCCGGTGGGGATGGTGCGCGCCAGATTAGTCTCCGCCCACGGCTGGGCCGACCTGCGTGGCCCCAGTGCCTGTGAGGTCCTCACCGTCGAGCAGGCACTGGCCGTGCGCGCCAAGCTGGGCCCGGATCCGCTGGTGGCAGCGGCCGGGGAATTTGAGCTGAGCAAGGGGCGGGGAAGTGCCCAGGCGCATCAAGCCGATGCCCGAACCGCCCGCAGGGACTTCGTGGCACGCCTGAGCCGCAAGCGCACCCCCATCGGAACCACGCTCATGGATCAGGGCGTGCTGGCCGGAGTGGGAAATATCTACCGGGCCGAGGCCCTGTTCCGACGAGGAATTGACCCCTTCATGGTGGCCAGCGAGCTGTCGGTGCGCGCGGCGGGGATGCTGTGGGATGACATCGCAGAAATTATGTCCGATGGCGTTCGCGACGGAAAGATCATCACCACCCGCGTGAACGATCGTGGTCCCGGGGACCTCTGGCCGGATAACGCCTACTACACCTACCAGCGTCAGGGCCGCGGGTGCAGGTTATGCTCCGCCACCATCGCGCTGGCGGAGGTTGGCGGTCGCAAGCTCTACTGGTGCCCCGGCTGCCAACGGGTAAAGCCGAGCCGTCCCTGACCTCGCACGATCACGTGAATCGGGACGAGAACCGTCGATTTGCGCGGCGCCGAAAGATGGTGCTAAAGTCTAATCCGTTGCCACCGACAAGGTGAGCAAATGCGGGGATGTAGCTTAGTGGTAAAGCCTCAGTTTTCCAAACTGATGATGCGGGTTCGATTCCCGTCATCCCCTCCGCTAAAGAGTGTTTTGGTTTCCACGGAAACCAAAACACTCTTTTTCTTTGCCCCGGTGCCGGCGGTGGATCGGATGCTTTTGCGGCCCCGAATAGTGGCCGCAGCGGGAGCTCTTGACCCAAGCGGGAGCCCGAATTTGGTTTTCCGCGAAATGCTTGTATGGTTGTTCCGCGCCGTCGACGAATTCCAAACTTCTGGTCGACGGGCGATTAGTAGAAATATGTTTATTCCGCATAGACTGTTTCTGCACTAATCGGGGTGTAGCTCAGCTTGGCTAGAGCGCGCGCTTTGGGAGCGTGAGGTCGCAGGTTCGAATCCTGTCACCCCGACTCTGTATTCAACCCCGTAACGGAATCCGTTACGGGGTTGAAGTCCAGCTCAGACCAAACAACACACCAGGAGTACACCGCTGTGAAGAGCGCCGTCGAAACCCTCACCCCCACCCGGGTCAAGCTCACTGTTGAAGTTCCTTACGAGGAACTGAAGCCGCGTATCGCTGAGGCCTACAAGACCATCGCCAAGCAGATCCAGGTTCCCGGCTTCCGCGCCGGCAAGGTCCCGTCCCGCATGATTGATCAGCGCGTCGGCCGTGGCTACGTCCTGGAAACTGCCATCAACGAAGGCATGAACACCTACTACCAGCAGGCCGTCACCGAGAACGAAATCGTTCCGCTGTCGCGTCCCGAGGTAGAAATCACCGAGCAGCCCTCCGCTGAGGTTGCCGGCGAAGGCCAGCTGGCCTTCCAGGTCGAAATCGACATTCGCCCGAGCATCGAACTGCCTGACTACAAGGGCCTGGCAGTCACCGTTGAAGCCAGCGAAGCCGGCGACGCCGACATCGAAAAGGCACTAGATGACCTGCGCGGTCGCTTCGGCACGCTCAAGTCCATCGAGCGCCCGGCCGCCAACGATGACTTCATCACCTTGGACCTGACCGCTACGGTCGAGGGCGAAGAAGTCGATTCGGCCACCGGCCTGTCATACCAGGTTGGCGCGGGCACCATGCTTGAGGGCATGGACGAAGCCGTCACCGGTCTGTCCGCAGGCGAAGACGCTACGTTCGTCACCAAGCTGGCCGGCGGCGAGCACGCAGGTGCCGATGCACAGGTTACCGTCGTGGTGACCGCCGTCAAGGAGCGCGAGCTTCCCGAGGCCAACGACGACTTTGCACAGCTGGCGTCCGAATTCGACACCATGGCCGAACTGCGCGAATCTTTGGCTAAGGATGCGGCAGAGTCCAAGGTTGTTGAGCAGGGCGTTGCAGCTCGCGACCTGGTTCTCGAGCAGCTCTTGGCACTGGTTGAGGTTCCGGTTCCGGAATCCGTCATCGCCGAGCAGGTTGAGCAGCACTTCGAACAGGGCGCTCACAACGAGGGCGAAGAGCACGACACCGAAGAGCACCGCGCCGAGGTCAGCGAGAACACCGCCAAGGCCTTCAAGAACGAGATCGTTCTCGACGCAGTGGCCGAAGCAGAGAAGATTGGCGTTGCCCAGTCCGAACTGATCGACTACATCGTGCAGACCGCAGGTCAGTACGGCATGGACCCGAACCAGTTCGCGCAGATGCTCGACGGTGCCGGCCAGGTCCCGATGCTGGTTGGCGAAGTTCGCCGCCGCAAGGCACTTGCCAAGGTCCTGGAGCTGGCAGTTGTCACCGACAGCAACGGCAACGTTGTGGATCTCTCCGACTTCGTTCGCCCGGGCGACGAAGCAGAGAACGCCTCCTCGGCGTCGTCCGCTTCCTCGGCCTCATCAGCCTCATCGGCTTCGGCAGCATCCGCTAAGTAGTGCGGCGCCGCTGACGCGGCAAGAGTTTCCCAGCGTGGAGTCACCTGTAAAAGGTGGCTCCACGCTTCTTTTATCTGAGCTTTTAAGCCTACGGCGATGGCATCAGCCCCGACCATGCGCCGACAGCGAACAGTTGGACTTAGGCCCCCAAATCCGCTGGCCAAGGCAGTAATGTTCAAGGAAGTAAAGAGCCAGTGGCCCGACGGACAGAACATCGGGTCACGGCATCACGGAGAGGTATCAGAACATGTCCAGTGACTCCCGCACTCCCACGATGGCTTCGGTAGATCCGGCCGCACGTGAGGACTACATCTACAATCGTCTCCTCAAGGAGCGCATCATTTGGTTGGGCACCGAGGTGAGCGATGCTAACGCAAACGCCATCTGCTCCCAGCTTTTGCTGCTCTCCGCAGAGGACCCGGACAAGGACATCTGGCTGTACATCAACTCACCGGGTGGTTCCATCACCGCCGGTATGGCGATCTACGACACCATGAACTACATCCCTAACGATGTCGTCACCGTCGCCACCGGTCTGGCCGCCTCGATGGGGCAGTTCCTGCTCTCCTCGGGTACCCCGGGTAAGCGTTACGCCACCCCGAACGCCCGCATCCTGATGCACCAGCCGTCCGGCGGCATCGGCGGTACCGCCTCGGATATTCGTATTCAGGCAGAACTGATCCTGCACATGAAGAAGGTCATGAGCGAGCTGACCGCGGCCCAGACCGGCCAGACCCTTGAGACCATCCTCAAGGACAACGAGCGCGATAAGTGGTTCACCGCCACCGACGGACTCGCTTACGGCTTCTTTGACCACATCGCCCAGTCCGCCGGCATTGTTTCCGGTGGCGGCGGAGTCACGAAGTAACGCGACGGCACCCGGCAGACCTAACTGATTTCCCAGGAGTAACGATGAATTTCACCCCGCATGCCACCTCCGGCGAAATGCCGTCGGCGCGCTACATCCTTCCGCAGTTCGAGGAGCGTACCCCCTACGGGTTTAAGCGCCAGGACCCGTACGCGAAGCTTTTCGAAGACCGCATCATTTTCCTGGGCACCCAGGTTGATGACGCTTCGGCCGACGATGTCATGGCTCAGCTGCTGGTCCTCGAATCCATGGACCCCGAGCGCGACATCACCTTGTACATCAACTCACCCGGTGGCTCGTTCACCGCGATGACGGCGATCTACGACACGATGCAGTTTATTCGTCCAGAGATCCAGACCGTCTGCTTGGGTCAGGCCGCCAGCGCAGCAGCAGTATTGCTCGCCGGTGGTACCCCGGGCAAGCGCCTGGCGCTTCCCAACGCCCGTGTGCTGATCCACCAGCCGGCCATGGGTGGCGGCGAACGCGGTACCGCGAGCGATCTGCAGATCCAGGCCGAAGAGGTCATGCGCATGCGCGCCTGGCTGGAAAACACCCTGGCCGGGCACAGCAACAAGACCGCTGAGGAAGTCGGCAACGACATCGAACGCGATCTGTACATGACCGCCGAAGAAGCCAAGACATACGGCCTGATCGACGAGGTGCTTTCACCTCGTAAGATCAAGCCGCAGAGCACGATTACCCGCTAGAAATAGCGGCACACCGAACGGGCGGCCATCGCTGGAGGCGCGAAATATGCGCACCACGGGCCGCCCGTTCGCCCATTCTGTCCTAGCTCTGTCATAGAGTTAAGGCAGTTCAGCATTTCCGGTTCTTGTGGCCGGTCATACCGGTACCAGGCAAGGGGACCAATTCGATGGCACGCATGGGTGAAGGATCCGATCTGCTCAAGTGCTCCTTCTGCGGAAAGAGCCAAAAGCAGGTTCGCAAATTGATCGCCGGTCATGGGGTCTACATTTGCACCGAGTGCATCGAACTCTGCAACGAGATCATCGAAGAAGAGCTCGCCGAGGTGGAAGAGGGCGTCGCCTTCGAACTGCCCAAGCCCAAGGAGATCTTCGGTTCGCTGCAGGAATACGTCATCGGGCAAGAGGGCGCCAAGCGCTCCCTGGCGGTGGCCGTGTATAACCACTACAAGCGCATTCAGGGTGGAGCGGCGGCAAAGTCCGTTTCCACGATCAAGGAATCGGACAGCTTCGACGATGTTGAGGTAGCCAAGTCCAACATTCTGCTCATCGGTCCCACCGGTTGCGGCAAGACCTACCTGGCGCAGACGCTGGCCAGACGACTGAACGTTCCCTTCGCCGTGGCCGACGCGACCTCGCTGACCGAGGCGGGTTATGTGGGCGAGGACGTTGAAAACATTCTGCTGAAGCTCATTCAAGCGGCAGATTACGACGTCAAAAAGGCCGAACAGGGCATCATCTACATTGACGAGATCGACAAGATCTCACGTAAGTCCGAGAATCCCTCGATCACCCGTGACGTTTCCGGCGAGGGAGTGCAGCAGGCACTGCTCAAAATTCTCGAGGGCACCGTGGCGGCTGTGCCGCCGCAGGGCGGGCGCAAGCATCCGCACCAGGAATTCATCCAGTTAGACACCACCAACGTGCTGTTCATCGTCGCCGGCGCCTTTGCCGGACTCGAGGAGATCATCTCCTCGCGGGCGGGGCGCAAGGGTATCGGCTTTGGTGCTCCGCTTTCGGCACTGAAATCCGAGGTTGCCTCGTATTCCGATGTCCGCCCGGAGGACCTGCTGAAGTTCGGGCTGATCCCCGAGTTCATCGGTCGACTGCCGGTGATCACCACCGTGGAGAAGCTTGACCGCGAGGCCTTGATCCGGATCCTGTCCGAGCCCAAGAACGCCCTGATTAAGCAATACCAGAAGATGTTCCGCATGGACGGGGTGGAGCTGACCTTCGAACAGGGTGCCCTGGAAGCCATCGCCGATAAGGCTCTGGCCCGTGACACCGGTGCCCGCGGTCTACGCGCCATCCTTGAAGAGACGCTCAGCGCCACGATGTTCGAGATGCCGAGCCGCGAGGATGTTGCCGAGGTCGTGATCAGCGCCGACGTGGTGAACAACGGTGCGGAACCAGCATTAATCTCCGCACAGGTCGCCGATAAGCGTGGCAAGAAGTCCGCGTAACCCTTTTTGATTCAGCAGCATCCGGTGCTGTGCCGGTGGCTGCTGAGCCACATCAGCTTTCTCACCTCTTAAATAGAAGGAGCAGTACGTTGTCCGAGAAGACTCAGGTAGATTTTTGGTTTGACCCGACCTGCCCATTCGCCTGGGCCACCTCTCGCTGGGTGCTTGAGGTTAAAAAGGTTCGTGACATCGAGGTCGCGTGGCATGTCATGTCACTTTCGGTGCTCAATGATGGCCGCGCCGACTTGCCCGAGGAATACCGTGCCCGTGTGGCCCAGGGCTGGGGACCGGTTCGGGTACTGATCGCCGCAGCGCAGGCCCACGGAGATCAGGTACTGGGTGATTTGTACACCGCCATGGGTGAATTGCTGCACTACGAAAAGGTCAGCGATTACACCGAAGTCATCACCCGCGCACTGGCCACCGCCGGTCTGGAACCAGAACTGGCTCGGGCAGCAAACGTCACAGATTACGATGACGCGCTGCGCGCCAGCCACGAGACCGGCATTTCGAAGGTGGGCCAAGATGTTGGCACTCCCGTGCTTGCACTGAACGGCACGGCGTTCTTCGGCCCGGTCATCACCCGCGTACCAAGCGGTGAAGACGCCGGCAAGCTCTTTGACGCCGCAGTCACCTTGGCCTCGTTCCCGTACTTCTTTGAGATCAAGCGCAGCCGCACCGAAAGCCCGCAATTCGATGTTGAATCCAGCCAGAATGTGGTTGCCAGCAAGTAAGCGCAAAAGCGTGTCAATGGCTTAACCCGCCAACAAAGATGGTTTGGGGCCGGTGTGCAGAACAATAATTGCACCGGCCCCTTGCCGTACCCGGGACACGGGGCGTATAAAAGTTGTACGCATCACTACCGGAATGATGCGGAATAAAAACCGAATTCGCGGTGACGAACTACTGGAATCTCTTTTAGTTCGGCTGCAGCAGCGATGCAGCAAGACCCACGCAAAGAGGATTTTGTTCGGTTCTCAAGATCAACGCTGCACGAGAACCACCACCGAGTCGAAGCCCCTCCGACATTCATTTGTCAGCCGAAGGGGCTTCCCCTCTGTCCGGGACATTTTTGGATTCAGCACCGAACCGCTCCGGCCAAGCAACGACGAAGGGCGCCGCACCCATCTGTGGCGTGTACAAACACGCAGCAGATCGGTACGACGCCCTTCATGGTGTCCGTAGGGACACCGGCACGCCAATGATTAGGCCTGAACGGTGTCTTCCACCGGAGCCAGCACCACGTCGCTAACGCTCAGATCGCCATCGGCGGCGACCAGGGTCATGTCGCTGGCGTTACCGGCGGCCAACAAGTCACCCAGACCGGCGCGCAAGAGCTCCAGCGTCGACTCCGGTGCGGAAATCACACCGGAGAGAACAGCGGTGCGCTGCTTAACCTTCGCCTCGGACTTGGACTTGCGGATACCGGAGAGTGCCTCACCAACGATGGGCAACACCGCGGTGTTGGCACCCTCGATGGCACCGGCCAGGTGAGCGGAACCGGGCCATTCGGCGCGGTGAACCGAACCAGCACGCCACCAACCCCAGACCTCTTCGGTGGCGAAGGGCAGGAATGGGGCGAAGAGTCGCAGCACCGAATCCAGGGTCGTGGCCAAGGTAGCCAAGACGCTGGCCTGCTCCTGATCACCACGGGCACCGTAGGCACGATCCTTGATCAGTTCCACGTAGTCATCGGTGAACGACCAGAAGAACGACTCGGTGATATCCAGCGCGCGGGCATAGTCGTAGGCATCAAAGGCGCGGGTGGCGTCGTCGATGACCTGCGACAAGCGAGCGAGCAGGGACTTGTCCAGACCATTGGTGATGATCGAGGCATCCCCGGAAATGACGTTGGCCTCGGTAGCGCCGAGGTTCAACACGAACTTCGAAGCATTGAGGATCTTGATCGCCAGGCGGCGGCCGATCTTCATCTGGTTGATCTCGTACGCGGTGTCCGCGCCCAGCTTGGCGCTGGCGGCCCAGTAACGCACGGCATCGGAACCATAGTCGTTCAGCACGTCGGTGGGGACCACCACGTTGCCCTTGGACTTGGACATCTTCTTACGATCCGGATCCAGGATCCAGCCGGAGATCGCCGCGTGCTTCCACGGGGCCACATCGTGCAGCGCGTCGGCGCGCACGGCCGTCGAGAAGAGCCAGGTGCGGATGATGTCGTGACCCTGCGGGCGCAGGTCAAACGGGAAGACCTTGGCGAAGAAGTCCTCATCGCGGCTCCAACGACCAACAATCTGCGGGGTCAACGAGCTCGTGGCCCAGGTATCAAGCACGTCGGCATCCCCGGCGAAGCCGCCGGCAACATTGCGCTGTGCCTCGCTGAAGCCCGGTGCGGTATCCGCGGCCGGGTCAACCGGCAGCATCTCATCGGTGGGCAGGATCGGGTGCTCGTAGTCGGGTTCACCGGAGGCATCCAGTGGGTACCAGACCGGCACCGGCACGCCGAAGAAGCGCTGGCGGGAAACCAACCAGTCACCGTTGAGGCCGGAGATCCAGTTTTCATAGCGTGAGCGCATGAACGCCGGGTGGAACTCGATCTGCTCGCCACGCTTGATCAAGCGGGCGCGGCGTTCCTCGTCGCGTCCACCATTGCGGATGTACCACTGGCGTGAGGAAACAATTTCCAGGGGCTTGTCGCCCTTTTCGAAGAAGTTCACCGGGTGGGAGATCTTCTTCGGCTCGCCATCGAGCAGGTTGGCGGCAATCAGGAGATCAACAACGACCTCCTTGGCGGAGAACACGGTCTTACCGGCGATGGCTGCGTAGGCTTCGGCGCCGGCCTCGGTGGTGATCCACTCCGGGGTCTCGGCGATCACGCGGCCGTCGCGGCCGATGATGGCGCGGGTCGGCAGCTGCAGTTCACGCCACCAGATGACGTCGGTCAAATCGCCGAAGGTACACACCATCGCGATGCCCGAACCCTTGTCGGCCTTGGCCAACGGGTGTGGGTAAACGGTGACCGGTACATCAAAGAGCGGGGAGGTGACGGTCTTGCCGAAGAGCGGCTTGTAACGCTCATCGTCGGGGTTCGCTACCAGAGCTGCGCAGGCGGCCAACAGTTCGGGACGGGTGGTCTCGATGAAGATCTGCGTGCCATCTTCGGCGGTGAATGGGTAACGGTAGTACGCTCCGGGCATCTCGCGGTCTTCGAGCTCGGCCTGGGCCACGGCGGTGCGGAAGGTCACGTCCCACAAGGTGGGCGCCTCGGACATGTAAGCGTCGCCGGCGGCCAGGTTGGCCAGGAAGCCACGCTGCGAAACCGCGCGCGAGACATCGTCGATGGTGCGGTAGGTCAAATCCCAGTCAACGGACAGGCCCAGGGTGGAGAAGAGGTGCTCAAAGACCTTCTCGTCCTCCACCGCCAGCTCTTCACACAGCTCGATGAAGTTCTTGCGGCTCACGACATCCCAGTCGCGCTGGTTCTTCGCCGGAGTGGCCGGCGGGCGGTAACCCTCAACGTAGGCGTACGTTGGGTCGCAACGCACACCGTAGAAGTTCTGCACGCGACGCTCGGTGGGCAGACCATTGTCGTCCCAGCCCATCGGGTAGAACACGTTTTTACCGTTCATCCGCTGGTAGCGGGCCAGCACATCGGTCTGCGTGTAGGAGAACATGTGTCCCACGTGCAGGGATCCCGACGCCGTCGGTGGGGGAGTGTCGATCGAGTAGACCTGCTCGCGCGTGGTCTCGGTGTTGAATTTGTAGGTGCCTTGTTCGCGCCAGCGGGCGCCGAGGCGTTCCTCGAGGCCCTCAAGTACGGGCTTGTCGGGAACGGAAACGATGACGGGCGTGTCTGTGCCCAAGGTGTCTTCTGCCATGTTCCCCATTCTTCCACGAGGGCGGGCATTCCCCCCAGTTGACCCGGGTTGATGCCCGCCACAGCGACGGACGGTTCACCAGGGACTAAGGGGCGATCCAGATCGTTGTTTCCCCCGCAAGCTGCCCCGGGACCGGTGCGGTGGCACCGCTGCACACCACGATCTTGCTCTCATCCACGGAAGAGGGCAGATCAACAGGCGCAGCGCCAAAGTTGGTGAGCACCGCCCAGCCGTTGGGTCGTTGGTAATGTGCCAACGTGGCCTCGGAAGCCGAAATCCAGGACAGTTCCTCGTGCGTCTGCAACCGTCGGCGCCAGGTGAGGGCACTGCGGTAGAACTCCAGCGTGGAGCCGGGCACCGCCTCCTGGGCATCAACCGCGTGCTCGGCGAACCAGGCCGGCTGCGGTAACCAGGGCGCGGCACCAAAACCGAAGTGCGTGTCTCTGGCCTTCCACGGCAGCGGTACCCGGGTGCCATCACGGCCCTTAACGGTATTCCCGGTGCGGAACCATGTGGGATCCTGCAGGGCATCTGCCGGCAGATCGGCCACCTCAAAGAGGCCAAGCTCCTCACCCTGATAGAGGTACGCCGAACCGGGCAGACCCAACATGAACAGCGTTGCTGCCCGCGCCCGGCGCAATCCGCGCACCGGATCGCTGATTGGTTCACTGCCGCCGGAAAGCAGCCAGGCTTCCAATGCCGTGGCATCGGTGCCATCGGGAAGTGAATAACGCGAGGCATGACGGATGACGTCGTGGTTCGAGAAGACCCAGGTGGAGGACGCCCCGGAGGCTTGCGCCTCGGCCAGGCAGCGCGCCACGATGCTGCGGAATTCGGTGGCGTCAAAGGGAGCCTGGAGTAGGTCGAAGTTGAAGGCCTGGCCCAGGCCGGTGGGCTGGGCGTAACGTAGCCGGCGGTGGGTGAAAGGTACCCAGGCCTCGGCGACGGCAATGCGTGGCGGGTCATATTCGTTGAGCACCGAGCGCCAGCCGGCGTAGATTTCATGCACCTCGTCGCGGTCAAAGAGCACGTCGGTGCCGTCATCAACCAGGATCTCCAACGATGGCTTGGAACGCAGCGGCAGCGTCATGTCCTTGACCAGGGCATGGGCCACATCAACGCGGAAACCATCCACACCACGATCGGCCCAGAAGCGCAGCGTGGTCTGGAAGTCCTCGCGGACCTCGGGGTTATCCCAGTTCAGATCCGGTTGTTCGGAGGCGAAGAGGTGCAGGTACCACTGCCCCGGTGCCCCGGCATTTTCCCCGGTGGTTTCGTTAATGCGGGTCCAGGCCGATCCGCCAAAGTGTGATGGCCAGTCCGATGGTGGAAGCTCACCGTTTTCACCCAGCCCGTCGTGGAAGTGATAGCGGGCCCGCTCGGGGGAGCCCGGGGCGGCGGCCAAGGCGGCGGTGAACCATTCATGACGGTTGGAGGAGTGGTTGGGAACTACATCGGCGATGACCCTGATGTTTGCCGCATGAGCCGCTGCAACCATGGCATCAAAGTCCGAAAGGGTTCCCAGCCGTGGGTCAACGTTGCGGTAGTCATCCACGTCGTACCCGCCATCGGCCAACGCCGAGGGATAAAACGGGGAGAGCCAGATCGCGTCGATGCCCAGCTCCTGGAGATAGCCCATGCGCGATGTCACGCCCGGCAAATCGCCCAGTCCGTCGCCCGTGGCATCGGCAAAGCTGCGTGGGTAGATCTGGTAGACGGCCGCTTGGCGCCACCAATGGGCATCGGGCGCGGATTTCGAAACATGCTCATTCATTATGTGATGGTTCCTCTCATGACACCGGAAATAACCCAGCGTTGGGCGAATACATAGACCAGCGGCCGTGGGGCCATCGCCATGAGATAGGAGCCGAAGGCGCTAGCTCGTGACGGGGAAGCGTGAACTTCCCGCGATGGTGGGACCCTGCTGCCACCCAGAACGTTCCCGCAAGACGACGCCCAAGCTGGCGGCTTCCTTGGTTCCTCCGGGGTCACACTACGGACGGTGCGGTACAAGGAGGGGCCGTCGCGGTCGTTAATTATTTTTACGTCAAAACTAATGCATGTGTCAAGGGCCACAGAGGTCGAGGAATTGCTGCGCTTTGTCACTGCTCAAGCGATTTTATGGCGGCCTGGTTCGATGTTAAGGTTCGGTGTGAAATAAACTAACCGCATGTCACCGCGATCCATGGCGAGTAGCCACCCGATCACTACCCGCAGCCAGCCCCAGCCCCCGGGCCGGGGAGCCGACGCGGGGTTAGCCCTGAGCGACCCGGAACTAGAGGTGGCCCGGGCGATTCTGATCCACGGACCTAGCTCTCGCGGATCTCTTTCCCAGCGGCTAAAGCTCAGTGCCGCCAGCTTAACCCGGCTGAGTAAGCCATTGCTGGACGCTGGAATCGTGGGAGAAGGCGACCTGGTCCTCGACGGTAGTGTGGGGCGCCCGGTTCGTTTGCTCGATATCCGCCAAGACGCCGGCTTCTTCGTCGGCATCAAAATCACCGGAACGATGGCGCAAGGGGTACTGACCGACCTGCGAGCTCACACGCTGGCCAGCGCCGAACATGAGCTGGGGACGCACGAGGTGGCGCAGGTGGTGGAGACGCTGGTGCAGCTCATCAACGACCTCCGCGAGCAGACTGGTCGGGAAATATCCGGGGTAGGCATCTGCATCGGCGGCCAGATCTCCGAGGGAACACTCATCGCCCGCGCTCCGTTCCTGGGCTGGCGCGACGTGCCGTTGGGCGAACTACTTCACCAGCGCATGGGGTTACCGGTGCTGGTCGAAAACGACGTGACAGCACTGGTTGCCGCCGAACAGTGGTTTGGTGTGGGACGCGAAGTCGCCAATTTTGCCGTGGTCACCATTGGAGCCGGTGTCGGGTACGGATTGGCCATTCACCGTCAGGTGGTGCGCGGCCGCGACGCGGGGTTGGGCCTGGGGGGACATTTCCCCCTTGATCCCAACGGGCCGGTGTGTCGGGAGGGGCACCGGGGATGTTCCACCGCCATGCTCACGATCCCCAGCATCTGTGCGCAGATCTCCACCGCACTGCTGCGTGAGATCGACTATGCCCAGGCCCTCGAGCTGGCCGAGCAGGGCAACAAGGTGGCCAGCTCGGTGCTGCGGGCCGCGGCGGTGGCGCTCGGACGGTTCCTTGCCGCCGCCGCAAATCTGACCATGGTTAATGTGGTGGTCCTAGGTGGGGAAGGCATCGAACTTTTCACCAGGTTCGAGGCCACGGTACGCGCGGCGCTGTCCGCCGACCGTGATCCCGAGGCTCTAGACGTCCGGATTGCCGTCTTAGATGGCGAGTTCGATTTATGGGCACGAGGTGCCGCGGCCGTCGCCATTCAAAAGTACGCCTTCATCTAGCACCGCCACCTCGGCCGAGGCAGCCCTCAAGATGCTGGATCGCCCGTGATGCTGGAACATTGCTCCACCGCGACTTAAGGTTGCGCCATGGGTACCTTTCGCTTGCTGCGCGCGTATGAACCGGCCGATGGGGGTTATCGGATCCTGATTGACCGACTCTGGCCACGGGGACTGAGCAAGGAGCGTGCGGCGCTGGATGATTGGGCCAAGGACGTGGCCCCGTCGACCGAGTTGCGCGTGGCCTTCAGCCATAAGGCCGAGCACTTTGCCGAGTTCACCGATCACTACCGCCACGAACTGGAGGTCGGATCCGCCGCGGCAGGGGCCCGCCGCTTGCTGGAAATCGCCGATCAGCAGCCGGATGTGGTGCTGCTCTACGCGGCCCGCGACATCGTGCACAACCACGCCACGGTGCTGCTCGACTTCCTTCGTGAGGCCCAAGGTGAGGCCGACGACACGATGGGGAACCCCGGTACGGCAGACTAAGGCACAGCGCCACGAATCGACACTGTGCTTGGGCATCAACCATCGGGCTGGATAGTCTTTGTACATGTCAACACAGAACTCAGTCATCCAGCCTGCAGCCGTCGTCACCGGAGCCTCCAGCGGCATCGGGGAAGCCACCGTCCGCGCCCTGAGCGCCCGCGGATGGAAGGTCTTCGCCGTCGCCCGCCGCGCCGAACGACTTGCGGCGCTCGCCGAAGAAACCGGTGCGGTGCCAGTTCCCGCGGATATCACCGATGATGATCAGGTGGCCGCGCTGCTGGCCACCGTTGAAGCAGCCGGTGGCATCAACACCCTGATTAATATCGCCGGCGGTGCCCGCGGCGCCGACTACCTGGCCGAGGCCAAGAACGAAGACTGGGACTTCATGCTCCAGGCCAACGTCATGGGCACCATGAAGATCACTCGCGCCTTCCTGCCGATGCTCCGTGCGAACGGCGAGGGCACGGTACTGAACCTGACCTCAACCGCCGGACTGGTCAGCTACGAGGGCGGATCGGGCTACAACGCGGCCAAGGCCGCCCAACGAGCACTCACCCAGGCGCTCCGCCTGGAAGAAGTTGTCCATAACATCCGGGTCATCGAGGTGCTCCCCGGATTGGTGCAGACCGAGGAATTTGCCCTCCGGCGTCTTGGTGGAGACAGCGAAAAGGCGGCGAAGACCTACGCCGGTGTGGCCAAGCCGCTCACCGCGGAGGACATCGCCGACATCGTCTCCTATGCCGTAAACGCCCCGCACCACGTGAACCTCGACGAGATTGTGGTGCGACCGGTGGCGCAGGCCGCGGCTCACAAGCTGATCCGCGACCAAGCATGAGCGCGGCCTCTTCGGCCGGGAACCGCCCCTTGCACGTGGTGGCCTGCGCCCATGGGACGGATCATCCCACGGGCCGGAGGCTGATCCATGCACTGCGGGCGGAGCTGGCCGCCGAGCTGGCCGCCGAGGGGCTGCGCGCGGTGGTGCATGAGGCCTATGTAGATGTGCAGGAGCCCGGACTGGAATCGGTGCTCACCGCGCTGCCGGCAGGTGAGCAGGCCATCGTCGCCCCTCTCTTGCTCTCGGAGGGGTTTCATACCTCGGTGGACATCGCGAACGCGGTGGCCACGCGGAGCCACACCACTTCCAGTGCGCCGCTGGGACCGGACCCGCGCCTGGCCACGGTGCTGGCGGCGCGCCTCACCGAGGCCGGATATCAACCCGGGGATGCGGTGGTGCTCGCCGCCGCCGGAACTCGCATTCAGGCCGGTGCCGCGCAGGCGGCAGCAATGGCAGCGCTTCTGGCCACCGAACTAGGCCAGGACGTGAGCATCGCCTATTGCTCGGCCGCCACCCCCGCGGTGCCAGATGCGGTGGCGGCGGCGCGCGCGGCCGGTGCCACCCGCGTGGGCATCGCCGCCTTCCTACTGGCCCCCGGATTTTTCCACGACCGGCTGGCCACCGCCGGGGCCGACTATGTTTCCGCGGCACTGCTTCCGAGCTTAACAATCGCGAAATGTGTCGCCACAAGACTCGCTGAGGCCCGCGAAACGGTCTGCGAAGACGCCGAATAGGACCTCATATGACCTCATGACGCGTTAGGTCGGGGGCGTTGGCGGGCGACGGCGCCGCGCCCCTAGAGTCGTGGCCATGACACAGGCAACTCACACCCCGGCCAACACCCGGCCCACCCGCCCGGCGGGTAAACCGCACGGACAGTGGAAGATTGATGGCACCGAGCCGCTGAACGCCAACGAGGCGTTTAAGGCCGATGACAACGGGCTGAATGTGCGCGAGCGCATCGAAAACGTCTATGTGCACGGAGGATTCGACTCCATCGAACCCGACGACTTGCACGGCCGCTTCCGCTGGTGGGGTCTTTACACCCAGCGGAAGCCCGGCATCGATGGTGGGCGCACCGCAACACTTGAGCCACACGAACTCGAAGACCGCTACTTCATGCTGCGCGTGCGCATCGATGGTGGAACCCTGAGCACGACGCAGCTGCGCACCATCGGGGAAATTTCCCGCGACTTTGCCCGCGACAGCGCGGATGTGACGGACCGGCAGAACATTCAGCTGCACTGGATCGACGTGGTCGATGTCCCAGAAATCTGGCGCCGACTCGAGGCCGTGGGACTGGACACCACCGAGGCCTGTGGAGACGTACCGCGGGTGATTCTCGGTTCCCCCGTCGCCGGCATCGCGAAGGACGAGCTGCTGGATCCGACCGGCGTCATCGCCGAAATTCGCGAGCGCTTCATCGGGGACCCCGAGCTGGCGAACCTGCCGCGAAAATTCAAGACCGCCATCTCCGGGCACCCCTCTCAGGATGTGGTGCACGAAATTAACGACATCTCGCTGATCGCCGTGAATCACCCGGAGCTCGGTCCCGGTTATGACCTGTGGGTGGGCGGCGGATTATCCACCAGTGCCAGGTTGGCCGAACGCCTCGGGGCGTTTGTGAGCCCGGAGCGTGCCGCGGAGGTATGGCTCGGCGTTGTCTCGATCTTCCGCGACTACGGCTACCGTCGCCTGCGTAACAAGGCTCGGCTGAAGTACCTGATGAACGACTGGGGGCCGGCTCGCTTCCGCGAGGTACTGGAAAACGAGTACCTGGGTTATGCGCTGCCCGACGGTCCGGTGCCGCCCAGGCCCACCACTCCCGGGGACCACGTGGGAATCCACGAGCAGAAGGACGGGCGCTACTTCATTGGTGCCTCGCCCAACGCGGGCCGGCTCTCCGGCACGCTACTGCTTCAGCTGGCCGATCTTTTGGAACGCCACGGCTCCCAGCGTATGCGCACCACCCCGCACCAAAAACTGCTCGCCCTGGACATTCCCGCCGCGTCGGTGACGGCGGCCGCAGCGGAGTTGGACGCGCTGGGGTTGGCCACGGCGCCCTCGATCTTCCGCCGCTCGGCCATCGCCTGCACCGGCATCGAGTACTGCAAACTGGCGATTGTTGATACCAAGGACACCACCATCGCCGCGGTGGCCGAACTGGAGGAACGCTTCGCCGCCAAAACGGCGGTGCGCTTGCCGGCAGCCCTCTCGCTGCACGTGAACGGTTGCCCCAACTCCTGCGCCCGCATCCAGACCGCCGACATCGGGTTGAAGGGGCAGCTGTTGCCCGATGGCAACGGTGGGATGAGTCCCGGATTCCAGGTTCACCTGGGCGGGGGACTGGCCTCCAGCGCACGAGCGGAGGCCGGCCTGGGCCGCACCGTGCGCGGGCTTAAAGTCACCGCAGATGAGTTGCCGAACTACATCGAACGGGTGTTGGAAAACTACTCGGCAGGGTCCACCGAGGGCGAATCCTTCGCCACCTGGTCCCACCGAGCCGCCGATGAGGAAGTCCTATGAGCACCACCAAGCCAAAGTCCGCCGACGTATTAGCCGCCGACCGCGCGCTGGCCGAAGCCGGTGCCGCCGAATTGGGGTTTGACGCCTCCGCCACCGAGGTCATCGCCTGGGTGGCACAAAACTTCACCACCGCGCAGGTGGCCGTCGCCTGCTCGATGGCCGATGCCGTCCTCCCGGCGGTGGTTGCCGAACAACTCCCGGGGGTCGATGTGCTCTTCCTGGAGACCGGCTATCACTTCCCCGAAACCCACGCGACCCGCAATGAGGTGGCCGCCACCCTAGACGTGAGGATCATCGATGTGCTGCCGGTGCGTACCGTCGCGCAGCAGGATGCCGAATGGGGACCCAAACTGCATCAGCGCGATCCCGCCGCCTGCTGCAAGCTGCGCAAGATGGAGCCACTGGCCAAGGCGCTTGCCGGCTACCGGCTCTGGTTCACCGGAGTGCGCCGCGAGGAGGCACCGACGCGCACCAACACCCCGCTGATCACCTGGGATCAGGCGCACTCGTTGATCAAGGTCAACCCGCTGGCCGCCTGGAACGTCGATGAGCTCACCGGCTACGCCGCGGCCAACAGCGTCCCGGTGAACCTGCTGCTGACTAACGGCTACCCGTCGATCGGCTGTGCCCCGTGCACCGCCCCGGTGGCCGACGGTGACGATCCGCGCGCCGGCCGTTGGGCCGGGGTTGCCAAGACCGAATGCGGTATCCACCAATGAGCCTGGCCCGCACCCCCTACCAGTATCCACTTTCGAAGGAGTCCGAGATGAGCAGCACCGCACCGGGGATCGCCCCACCGCTCGGTCGCGCGCAGCAAAGCGCCACGCCGGCCACCGACGTGCTCAATGCGTTGGAAGCAGAATCCATCCACATCCTGCGCGAAGTGGTGGCCGAGTTTGAACGTCCGGCCATGCTGTTCTCCGGCGGAAAGGATTCGGTGGTGATGTTGCACCTGGCCACCAAGGCCTTCTGGCCCGGAGTTGTTCCCTTCCCGGTGCTGCACGTGGACACCGGGCACAACTTCGATGAGGTCATCGAGTTCCGCGATCGCACGGTCAGTGAGCTGGGGCTGCGCCTGGAGGTGGCGCGCGTGCAGGATTACATCGACGATGGCCGGCTCTCCGAACGTGCCGATGGCACAAGGAACCCACTGCAAACCACGCCGCTGCTGGACGCCATCGCCGAGCATAAATTTGACGTGCTTTTTGGTGGCGGACGCCGCGACGAGGACAAGGCCCGAGCCAAGGAACGGATCCTCTCGCTGCGCGACGAGTTTGGCCAGTGGGATCCGCGCAACCAGCGCCCCGAACTGTGGAACCTGTACAACGGGCGCCACACCGCGGGACAACACGTGCGCGCCTTCCCCATCAGCAACTGGACCGAACTGGACATCTGGCGCTACATCGAGCGCGAAAACATCGCCCTTCCCTCCCTCTACTACGCCCACGAACGTGAGGTTTTTGAACACGCCGGGATGTGGCGGGCCGTGGGCGAATTCAGCGCCCCTGGCCCCGGGGTTGTGAGAGAGCACAAGACGGTGCGCTACCGCACCGTGGGGGACATGTCCTGCACCGGTGCGGTGCTCTCGGAGGCCAACACCACCTCGGAGGTGATCCGCGAGGTCGCCACCACCACCATCACCGAACGCGGGGCCACCCGGGCCGATGATCGCATCTCCGAGGCCGCCATGGAAGATCGCAAGAAGGATGGGTATTTCTAATGAGCACCACGAACCTGGACAGCACCACCGGCAACACCAACACCGCGCAGCTCGGTCGCCGCGGACTCTTCCGCTTCGCCACCGCCGGCTCGGTGGATGACGGCAAATCAACACTCGTGGGTCGACTGCTGCACGACGCCAAGGTGGTCCTCGCCGACACCCTGGAAACCCTGGCGCGCACCTCCGCGGCCAACGGTTTCGGCGGCGGGGACGGCACCCTGGATCTGGCGTTGCTCACCGATGGGTTGCGCGCCGAACGCGAACAGGGCATCACCATCGACGTGGCCTACCGCTACTTCTCCACCGGCGAGCGCTCCTTTGTGCTCGCCGACTGCCCGGGACACGTGCAGTACACCCGCAATACCGTCACCGGGGCCTCGACCGCCGACGCCGCCATCGTCCTCATCGACGCCCGCAAGGGCGTGCTGGAGCAGACCCGGCGCCACCTAGGCGTCATTGGCCTGCTGCGGGTGCCCAACGTGATCATCGCGGTGAACAAGATTGACCTGATTGATTACGATGCGGACCGCTTCGCGAGCATCGCCGCGGACGTGGCACGGGTTGCCGCGGGGCTGGGCCTGCCGACCCCGCACACGCTGCCGGTCTCCGCGCTGGTGGGCGATAACGTGGTGGCCCGCTCGGCACACACTCCCTGGTACACCGGGGACACGTTGTTGGGGCTGCTCGAATCTCTGCCCACCCGCGATGAGCAGGACACCGTGGCCGAGGACTTCCGCTTCCCGGTCCAGCTGGTCTTGCGCCCCCAGGGCGCGCTGGCGCCGGGGTTGGACGCCGGGGACTTCCGCGACTACCGCGCCTATGCCGGATCCATCGCCGCCGGCTCCATCACCGTGGGGGACCCGGTCACCATCGCCACCCCCGGGCAACCACGCCGGGAAACCACCATCGTGGGGATCGACGCCGCGGGGGTGGCCCTGAATTCGGCCAGCGCGCCGACCTCCGTGGCGTTGCGGCTGAAAGATGAGCTGGACATCGCCCGTGGGGATACCATCGCCGCGGCCGGCACCCTGCCCGACTCCTCTGTGGATCTGTACGCGCAGCTGTGCTGGCTGGCGCCTTTGCCGCTGCGTTCCGGGGCCACGGTGATCATCAAACACGGCAGTGCCACGGTGCGCGCCAAGCTCACCCGGATCCGCGGGAAGTTGGATCTGGAGGACTTCGGATTGCTGCCCACCGCGACGCTGGAGCTGAACGACATTGGCGCGGTGGTGCTGCGCTTGGCCCGCGAATTACCCACCGAGCCCTATGTCCGGCACCACCGGACCGGAGCGTTTTTGGTGATTGATCCGCAGAGCGGGAACACTCTGGCCGCCGGTCTGGTGGACGAAGCCCCGAAGACCGCGGGCTAACACCCGCCATGCTGCGGGCCGTTGGCCGCAGGTCATAAATCTGGATTACGAAGGAGAGCTGTTCATGGATACCACCAGGTACACCGCCGCGGCGCAGACCACCGGGCCCGCCCGCCGGGCGCTACTTGCCGGCGGCACCGGGCTGCTGGGCCTGTTGGTGCTCGGAGCCGCTACCACCACCACCGTGCCGCGGCCCGGATCCACCGCCACGACTCCCGCCACCGCTGCCACCACGTTGCGCTTGGGCTACTTCGCCAACCTCACCCACGCCCCGGCGCTGGTGGGTCAGGCCAAGGGCCTTTTTGCCGCGGAACTTGCCGGTTCCGGGACCACCGTGGCCACCAGCATCTTCGGTGCGGGTCCGGCCGCCGTGGAGGCGCTGAATGCCGGCGCCATCGACGCCGCCTATCTGGGGCCCAACCCGGCCCTCGCGGCCTACGCCTCCAGCGGTGGGCGCGGATTGCGGGTGCTGGCCGGCGCCGCGGCCGGTGGTGCCCAATTGGTGGTGCGTGAGGAATTGGCCGATGCCGCGCGCGGCGATGTTGGTGTCCTGCGCGGTGCCACACTGGCCACCCCGCAGCTGGGCGGCACTCAGGATGTCGCCCTGCGGACCTGGTTGACCGCGCAGGGACTCGGTACCGATGTGCGTGGCGGGGAGGTGTCCATCACCCCGACGGCCAACGCGCAGACCCTGGAACTCTTCCGCTCCGGGGCCATCGACGGGGCCTGGCTGCCCGAACCCTGGGCCTCGCGGTTGGTGCTGGAGGCCGGCGCCGCGGTGTTAGTCGATGAGGCGCAGCTCTGGGATGGGGCAGAAACCGGTGCGCCGGGACTCTTCCCCACCACGGTGCTCGCCGTCTCCCCAAACTTCGCCGCCGCTCACCCGCTGACGGTTGACGCCCTGCTGCGGGGCCACCTTGCCGCCCTGCACTGGCTGAACACCGCAGATCGTCGAGAGGTCAGCGAGTTGTTGAATGCCGAGCTGTCCGCGAGTGCCGGGGCTCCGCTGGCCCCAAAAGTGATCAACCGGGCGCTGAGCTCGCTGAGCTTTACCGCCGACCCGCTGGCCGGGGCCTACCCGCGCCTGCTCCAAAATGCCGTGGATGCGTCCCTGGCCGAATCCGCCAACCTCGATGCCCTGGTGGATGACTCCTTCCTGGCCCGGGCACGCAAGGAGCGAGCGGGCGCATGAGCATCCTCATCGAGAAACTCTCCAAGGACTACGGTGGAGCCCCGGTGCTCTCCTCGATCACCACCAGCATCGCGCAGGGGGAATTTGTGGCGGTGCTGGGCGCATCGGGCTGCGGCAAATCCACCCTGCTGAACATCGTCGCCGGTCTTGAGCCACCCACCGCCGGAGCCGTCACGGTGCCGGCGGGCGGAGCCGCCTTTATGTTCCAGGATGCGGCCCTGCTGCCCTGGCTCACCGCACGGGCCAACATCGAACTCGCCCTTCAATTGCGCGGGGTGCCGCGCGCGCAGCGCAAGGACCAGGCACAAGAACTCCTGGAACTGGTCCACCTGGGCGACGCCGGATCCAAACGCCCCCACGAACTCTCCGGTGGCATGCGCCAGCGGGCCTCCCTGGCCCGCGCACTGGGTCAGGACAAGCCGGTGCTGCTGATGGATGAACCGTTTGCCGCCCTGGATGCGATCACCCGGGATTTGCTGCACGAGGAACTGGAACGGATCTGGCTGGCGCAACGGCGCACCGTGCTCTTTGTGACCCACAATGTGCGTGAGGCGGTACGGCTGGGCCAGCGTGTTCTGCTGCTCTCCTCACGCCCCGGACGCCTAGCCGCGCAATGGGACATCGACCCCATGGTGCGCAGAGATCCAGCCGCCCAAGCGGCACTGACCCGGGAGATCACCCAGGCACTACGCGAGGAGATCCGCCATCATGCCCACTAGCCCCACCCTCTCCGGAGCACCGCGTACGCGGAGTGAGGCGCCGGAAACCGACACCCTGCGGGAACTCGAGGCGGGCCTCGACTCGCTTCAGGACGCCCCCGTCGCAACGCGTTCTAACGCCGGACGGATTCTTTTGCCCGTGGGTACCGTGCTGGGACTGCTGAGCCTGTGGCAATTGGCCGCCTGGTTCGGCTCCCCACGCGAAGACCTGTTCCCCGGCCCGCTGCAGGTGCTGGGCACCGCCGGCGAGCTGGCGTCCGATGGGCGCCTGGGCGAAGCGATTGGCACCTCGCTGCAGCGTGGGGTGCTCGGCTTCCTGTTGGCCCTGGCCATCGGCACGCCGCTGGGTCTGCTGCTCGCCGGGGTCCCGATGCTGCGCCGCGGCATCGGCCCGCTGATCTCCGGACTGCAGGTCCTGCCGTCCGTGGCCTGGGTGCCGGCCGCCATCATCTGGTTTGGCCTCACCGACGCCACCGTCTACTTTGTGGTGCTGATGGGCGCCACCCCATCGATTATCAACGGGCTACTCTCCGGGGTTGATACCGTCCCGCCGCAATACCGGCGCCTCGGCACGGTGCTGGGTGCCAGCCGCCTGCAGGGCCTGCTGCGCATCGTTTTGCCAGCAGCACTGCCCGGCTACCTCGCCGGACTCAAACAGGGCTGGGCGTTTTCCTGGCGCTCGTTGATGGCCGCGGAGATCATCGCGGTGGGCGGATCGATCGGCTTTGGCCTCGGTTCGCTGCTGCAACAGGGCCGGGATCTGTCCCACATGGCCATGGTGGTCTCCGCGATCCTGGCCATCCTCATTGTGGGCATCGCCATCGAACTGCTGGTCTTCGCCCCACTGGAGCGCAGATTGCTGCGCCGCCGCGGACTAGCACCGGGTGCCTCACGATGAGTCAGCACCACCAACACGCACATCACGAAGCGAAGGAAGAACCCATGTCAGCATCGGCGAGCGAGCCCATCCACCCGCTAGCGCTGCGCCTTCGGGGCAAGGCCGTCCTCTGTGTCGGAGCCGGAAAGGTGGCCCACCGTCGGCTGAGTGCCCTGCTTGAGGCCGGCGCACGTATCACCGTCATCGCCCCCGCAGCGGTACCGGAGATCGGTGCCCTGGCCGAGGCCGGGGCGCTGACCTGGCGCCGGCGAGGTTATGAGCCCGGGGACCTGGAGGGCATGTGGCTGGTCCACACCGCCACCGGGGACCCAGCGTTGGACGCCCGGGTGAGTCACGATGCCGAAGAACAACGAATCTGGTGCATCAACGCCGCCGATGCCCGGGCCTCCAGCGCCTGGACCCCGGCGATTACCCGGACCAGCGAGGGAATCACCATCGCGGTGAGCGCCGGCGGAGATCCGCGCCGCGCCGCCGGACTGCGCAACGCCATCGCCCTGGCCGCTGACACCGGATTACTGCCGCTGCGCCGCCGGCGCACCGGCAGCGGATCGGTGGCCCTGGTCGGTGGCGGCCCGGGGGATCCCGGGCTGATCACCGTCACCGGGCGCCGGTTGCTGGCGGCCGCCGATGTGGTGGTGGCCGACCGGCTGGGCCCGCGCGCCCTGCTGAGCGAGCTGGACGCTGCGGTGAAAATCATCGAGGTCGGCAAGGCCCCGGGCGACCACCTGGCCACCCAGGATCAGATCAACGAGGTACTGGTGCGTGAGGCCCGTGCGGGAAACCGCGTCGTGCGACTCAAGGGCGGGGACCCGTTTGTCCTGGGCCGCGGCGGAGAAGAAGCAGCCTATTGCCGGGCCCACGGCGTATCGGTGGAGGTCGTCTCGGGCGTCACCAGCGCCATCTCGGTTCCCGCAGCCGCCGGTATCCCCGTCACGCATCGCGGTGTGGCTACCGGATTCTCGATGGCCACCGGGCACGACGAGCTGTGCGAACTGCCCGCACGGGCCGATCACACGCTGGTTCTGCTGATGGGGGTGGGGCGCCTGGAACGCAATGCCGCCACCCTGCTGGGCCGTGGTTTGGCTGCCGACACCCCGGTGGCCATCATCGAACGTGGGTACAGCCCCGACCAACGCGTGACCATCGGAGATCTGGGCACCATTGCCGCCACGGCCACCCGCATCGGGGTGGCAAACCCTGCGGTGATCGTGATCGGCGACGTGGTGCGGCTCAGCCCGCACGCCGCCGGAATCCTGGAGCCACTCCAGCAGCCAGCCGCCGCCGTATCCCACGCCATCGATGTGACTCGGGTGCGGCACCGCGTGCCACAGCCCGTCGGCTGAGAGTTCCCGGAACGGCTCGTTATCACCACTCGGCAGTAGACCGCCGAAAAGTACCACTACCTACCTCGAATCTTTAGCTACTTAGGAGAACGCCCGTCATGACGCAGCAGAACGACCCCGATGTGACCCCCGCCGTCTTTACCGCCCGCCCGCTGCGGGTCGCCATCATCGGCGCCGGCCCGGCAGGCATCTACGCGGCCGACATCCTCACCAAGTCGGAGCGTGACTTCGAGTTGGCCATCGACATTTTTGACAGGTACCCCGCACCCTATGGACTGATTCGCTACGGTGTGGCCCCCGACCACCCGCGCATCAAGGGCATCGTTAAGGCACTGCACAAGGTCCTTGACCGCGGGGATATCCGCTTCTTTGGCAACGTGAACTTCGGCGTCGACCTGACCTTGGCGGAGTTGAACGAGCACTACGACGCCGTCATCTTCGCCACCGGCGCCATCACCGACGCTGACCTGAACATTCCGGGCATCGAACTGGACGGTTCCTATGGGGCCGCCGACTTCGTTTCCTGGTACGACGGCCACCCCGACGTGCCGCGCACCTGGCCGCTTGAGGCCAAGGAAATCGCGGTGCTCGGCAACGGCAACGTGGCCCTTGACGTGGCCCGGGTGCTTTCCAAGCACGCCGAAGACCTCTTGGTCACCGAAATTCCGGAAAACGTGTTCGCGGGTCTGAAGGATTCCCCGGTCACGGATGTCCACGTTTTTGGTCGCCGCGGACCGGCCCAGGTGAAGTTCACCCCGTTAGAACTGCGCGAACTCTCGCACAGCCAGGACGTGGACATCGTGCTGTACCCGGAAGACTTCGAATTTGATGCCGCCTCGGATGCCGCCATCAAGTCCAATAACCAGATCAAGACGATGGTCGGCACGCTGACCAACTGGCTCATCGAACAGGAAGAACGCGAAGAGAACGTCGACGTTGCGCAGTCGTCTGAGCCTGCCGTGGCCGGACGCCCGCGCCGTCGGCTGCACCTGCACTTCCTGCAGTCTCCGATCGAGGTCACCGGGCAGAACGGCAAGGTCACGGGGCTGACGTTTGAACGCCAGGAACTGGATGGAACCGGGCAGGCGCGCGGAACCGGCGAGCAGGTGCACTACCCGGTGCAGGCGATCTACCGCGCCATCGGCTACTTCGGCTCCGCCTTGCCGGAGATTGAGTACGACGGGCGCACCGGGACCGTGCCGAACCACGAGGGTAAGGTCCTTGATCGATCGGGCAGCCACGTGCCGGGCCTCTATGCAACGGGCTGGATCAAGCGTGGACCGGTGGGTCTGATTGGCCATACCAAGTCCGATGCCGCCGAGACCATCGCCCACCTGATCTCCGATCTTTCGACGCTGCCGCTGGCCACCCATGCGGACCCGGAGGCGGTGAGCGCACTTTTGGTGACCAAGTCCGTGGCCTACACCAGCTGGGAAGGTTGGCTGGCACTTGATGCCCATGAGCAGGCCCTTGGCGCCGCCGCGAAGCCTGCTCCCACGAAGGCGGGTCCGGTTCCGCGAGAACGCATCAAGGTGGTTGACCGCGCCGAGATGCTTGCCGCGTCCGCTACCGCCCAGGAGGCCTCGGCATCTCTGGCGGGTTAAGTTGAGTGCGGGTCACTGTGCTGGGCAAGAGGTGAAGTGAGGGGCATTTTGCCGATGTTGCGGGCTCATGGCGAGTTTTGAGCGGGGTGATCACCACTAGCGGCTGACGGCGCTGCTGATGATGTGTCTTATGCTGTGAATACAGCGCATCGTGTGACTTTGGATGGGCTGGTGGAGTGTCAGGCGACGCAGGGTGGCACCCACAAGCTCATCCGCAGAATTCAGAACACACACCTTGCCCCGAGAGGCGCCTCCCACGTGATCAAATCCAGCCGGCCCTTCCTCACCAACGTACAGACGCGGCTGCCTCATCTAGCGTGCGGATTGGTGCTGGCATCGCTGGCACTCACGCCGTCGTTGGTTCCTCGCCCCACGCTCTTTCAAGGCTTCTTGGCAGGGCTGTGGTTCATGATCGGCTTCGGCCTGGGGCATCCAGTGCGGAACCTCGGGCGGTGGCTTCGCACGTTGCTGCCCGGGCGGTTGGCAAACTTTACCCCGTCGTTGCGTAGTGCACGGATCTTGCGCACGGTCGTCCTTTTTCTCCTTGTTGTCTACCTGTTGATCTATGCCAGCATCGTGGTGCACTGGCAGAACGAGGTTCGCGCCCTGGTGGAGATGGACCCGGTGGATGGTGCCGCTCACGTGGTATTCGTCCTCGCGGCGCTGGTCACGATGGTGCTGTGTTGGGGCATCGCACGGGGCATTTCTTCCATCGCGAGCCTGGCGGCTCGGCGAGTGGCCAACGCGGGGGGCTCTTTGCGGACAGCTGCCTGGACGTGGTCGCTTACCTCGGTGCTGAGCACAGTGCTCCTGGCGGCGGTGCTAGTAGGGGGTGGATTGGTGGCGGTGGGGAAAATTTACGCGGGGCGTGATGCCGGAACTCTCGATGGCAGTGTGCGCCCGATTCTTCCCACCCGATCGGGCTCCGCGGAATCCGCAGCCGCATGGGAAGGGTTGGGCCGCCAAGGCAGGGCCTTTGCTGGGGGCGGCCCAAGTGCCGATGCCATCGCCAAGATCACCGGCACCGCCCTTGACCCGGTACGCGTCTATGCCGGGCTTTCTCAGGGCGCGGATATGCTCGAGCGCGCGGCGTTGGTGGTTGATGAGTTGGAGCGTACCGGCGGCTTCGAGCGCGAGGTGCTGCTGGTAGCCACCCCGACCGGCTCCGGTTGGTTGGAGCCCCAAGCCATCGCCGCTTTTGAATACCTCTACGCCGGTGACACGGCGACCGCCTCGATGCAGTATTCCGATCAGCCCAGCTGGGTGTCGTTCCTCTTTGACCCCGAGCTGGCGGCGGCGTCAAGCACTGCCCTTTTTGATACTGTGTATGAGCGCTGGGAACAGCTTCCGCGGGAGCATCGGCCCCGGCTTGCCGTCTATGGCCTCAGCCTGGGGGCGGCGGGGATGCAAGGTAATTTCACCGATCTAGAGGAGATGCTTCAGCGCACAGATGCCGCCCTGTTCACTGGTCCTCCGGCAAATTCGGAGCCCTGGCGTACGCTGCAGAATACGCGTGATGACTCCAGTCCCATCTGGCGCCCGATTTACCAACAGGGGAAAAATGTGCGGTGGCAGTCCAAGCCCGGCGACTTCTTGGAGCCCGCCGGAACATGGGAACCACCGCGGATCGGCTATCTTCAGCACGCCACCGACCCGATCACCTGGCTTGATCCAGCGGTGATATACCAACGCCCCGAATGGCTCGGCGCTAGTGCAGCGGAAGGCGGCCGCGGAGCCGATGTGAGTGACGCAATGATGTGGATGCCCGGTATCACGTACATGCATCTGGTGACCGACATGTTAGTCAGCGAGGCCGTGCCGCCGAGCCACGGACACAACTTCGGAGATGTGGCCCTTGATGCGTGGGCCCAAGTGCTTCCCGGGCACGGATTGAGTGATCCGCAGCTGGACGCGGTCCAGGAACTCATCGCGGGCATCAACACGCATGACCCGATCTGGGAGTGATGTCTAGGCCGCCTGAAGGGGACTGGTGGCGGGGAAGAAGATCCAGTTTCGCCGCGGCAGCTGTTCCGGATCCCGG
This sequence comes from Paeniglutamicibacter sp. Y32M11, assembly GCF_019285735.1. GTDB lineage: Bacteria > Actinomycetota > Actinomycetes > Actinomycetales > Micrococcaceae > Paeniglutamicibacter. The sequence continues at coordinate 1,792,794 of NZ_CP079107.1, forward strand.
GACTTGGCCGCAAGCACATGCGGGATCCCGCGGATCATTTCAATCCGGAACTTTCCTGCGTGATAACTCTGGTGGCATGCCGGACAGAGCAGACAGCCACGTGAGACATCGGTCCGCCCACCCAGCATCCAGGGATCAAGGTGGTGCGCCTCGCAGCGATTCGCCGACATGGTGCAGCCGGGATTGATGCATCCCCTATCTCGCACCGCGATGGCTCGGCGCTGAGCCCGATTGAAGTATCTTCGTGTGCGCCCCAGTTCCAACGGGACCCCCGTGCCGTCCAAAACAATCGGGATGATCCCGGCATTGCAGGCGATGCGCCGGCAAGTTGCTGCGGAAATATCCTCGCCGTGATCGGTGAGGCCAGCAGTCTCTAACTGGCCCATGAACGTAGCCAGATCAACGGTGACATTCATGGTGAAGTTGGGGGCTAGCGGCATTTGATCCTCACCAGCTGATCCGGCGGTGGTGCCATCGGTGCTGCCAAAGCCGGGCTCCGGTGGGGCGGTGGCACTACGCAAGGCATCAAGCATGAATTGGTGAAGGCGTTTGGCTCGCTGCCGGGTGAGTGCTTGTTCGATGCTCTCGCCGGGTTGCATATTTATGGTTGGATCCAGTTGGACGGGCACGCCTACGTCGGTGAATTCGGCCGTGGGTCGTTGATCGAGAGGAACCTTGGGGTCGATGGCCCATTCGGGGATTGTTGGAGCCTCGTCGATGGGGACCCGGGGCACAGTTCCGGCCTTGGTCCTTGGGCTGTTGAGGATGTCCGCCGCGGTGGCCAGCAATTCGTGGCCCTCCGCGGTGGTGATGACCTTGTATTCGTAGCCCTTGGCTGTATGGCCGAGGTAGTGGGCGCCGATAAAGAGGTCTTCGGTTCCCAGTAGCGCCGTGGCAGCTCGTCGCTCATCGAGGCGTTTGGCCTGGTCCTTGAGCAGTTTTGCCGTTCCCTGAGCGTTGCGAGTGCGTGCCGCCGCGGCTAGCTCGCCCTCCAACTCGCGATCTGGTGCGAGGCCTCCTTGCCCATCGGCACGTTGAGGATCCAGTGCTTCAAACCTCGTGGCGAGCGTCGCAAGCGCCTTGGGATCCGCGGCGGCATCGGTGAGTACCTGACCCAATAGCGGGTACTTGGGTGGAAGTTCGCGGCCGTTAAACCCGGTACGTGGCAACAGGTTCTCCGCGCTGCGGACCCGATGCTGGGCCTGAAAATGGGTGAGGTTGTGCTGTGCACTGAGAAAATCTGTTTCGTCCCGGTAGAGCGGTTGGCGGCCCGATGGTGTTGGAACATCGTGGGGCAGCGTCCCGGACGAGGCGAAGTCGCTGGGCGTGGCCAGTGCCTGATTAACGGCGGCCAAGGATTCTTCGGTGATGGTGTGAAGGGCGGCGGAGGTGGCCGATGAGGTGGCCAACAACTGACCGTAGCCCGATTGCCGATAGAGATCTTCGGCGAGTTTCACGAACGTGGCGGCGCGTACCGGTGAGGATTGCACCGTTGCTGCCGAGCGGTCAAGTGCGAGACGAACCAGGGGAACCAGCAGGCCCAGCACACGCAAATCATCCGGTGCGGGATCGGCATCGGCCGCGCAGCCGATGGCAGCGTCGGAGCCAGCGCTGGGCAATAGTGCGGTGATCGCCTCCAACGCCGCGAGCGTGAGTGGTTCGTGTGCTTCCATGTCCACCAGCATGCGCCGGAAATATCGGGCGTGGGGGAAGGGGCTGGGGAATGTGGATAAGTATTCTGCGTGAGATCGTGGCCGGTCCTTGCCCCGATGCGTTCGGTGGGAACGTTGGGCGGCAAGGCAGGGATTGGAGCAAGGCAGAGATTGGAGCAGGGTAGTGGGTCGGGGAGAGGAACTGGGCAGATGAAACCGGGACGAAACCGGGGGATTGAGCATGATGGGGAATCGCGCGCTAGACTGGAGGCATTAGGACATCGACCCGGTTATCGCCGGTGAGTCCTCGGAAGAACAGCCGTTGTCGCCATCGTGCGCCCTGGCCCAGTAGAACCGAGCGGGTAAGCCCGTCACAGCTATTAACGAGCGGCGCGAAACACCTCGAAGCAATTCGGGGCGAATCGGGCAAGCGGGGTGGTACCGCGAGGTGAAGTGACCAATTTACTTCATTCTCGTCCCTGTGTTGGAGAACGCCTAGCGTGTAAAAACGCCTTCGATCCCAGGACTGCCGCAGATGACCAGTTACCCCAAGGCCTCGACCGACCCGCATGGCACCACGCCATCCTCTCCCCGTTTCCCGGAGATTGAGGAACGGGTCCTTTCCTACTGGAAGAACGATGAGACCTTCCAGGCCTCCATCGATAATCGTGATGCCGGAGAAAACGGCGACAACGAGTTTGTCTTCTACGACGGTCCGCCCTTCGCCAACGGCCTGCCGCACTACGGGCACCTGCTCACCGGCTACGTGAAGGACATGGTAGCTCGCTACCAGACCCAGCGTGGATCGCGGGTGGAGCGCCGCTTCGGCTGGGACACCCACGGACTGCCGGCCGAACTAGAGGCCATGAAGCAGCTGGGCATGACCGACAAGGTGCAGATCGAGGCCATGGGCATCGATAAGTTTAACGACGCCTGCCGCACCTCGGTGATGAAGTATGCCGGAGAATGGCAGGAATACGTCACCCGTCAGGCGCGCTGGGTCGACTTTGAGAACGACTACAAGACGCTGAACGTCGAGTACATGGAATCGGTCATCTGGGCGTTTAAGCAGCTGTCCGACAAGGGCCTGACCTACCAGGGCTTCCGCGTGCTGCCGTACTGCTGGAAGGACGAGACCCCGCTGTCCAACCACGAGTTGCGGATGGACGATGACGTGTACAAGGACCGTCAGGACCAGACGGTCACCGTCTCCTTCGAACTGCTCACCGGTTCATCGGAGATCTCCCAGGAGCTCGCCGGCGTCCAGGCCCTGGCCTGGACCACGACCCCCTGGACGCTGCCGACCAACATGGCCCTGGCCGTGGGTCCGAAGATCTCCTACGTGGTACTGCCCGCCGGCGAAAACGGCGTGAAGGCCTCGGACGCGAGCGGAAACTTCCTGCTCGCCGAGGACCTGGTCGGGGCCTACGCCAAGGACCTGGGTTATGCCGACGCCAAGGCGGCCAGCGCAGCGATCAGCGCCCGCTACACCGGTGAACAGCTCGCCGGCATCACCTACGCACCGCTCTGGGACACCTTCACCGACACCGAGACGTGGAACACCGCCAAGGCCTGGCAGATCCTGGTCGCCGACTACGTCACCACCACCGACGGCACCGGCATCGTCCACCAGGCACCGGCCTATGGTGAGGAGGATCAGAAGATCTGTGAGGCCGCCGGCATCCCGGTGATCCTCTCGATCGATGAGGGCGCAAAGTTCCTGCCGCTCTTTAAGGGTGGAGACCTGGAGCAGATCGTTGGTGTGCAGGTCTTTGACGCGAACAAGTCGATCACCGCGATCCTGAAGGACTCGGCGAAGCTGATCAAGCAGGCCTCCTTCGAGCACTCCTACCCGCATTGCTGGCGCTGCCGCACCCCGCTGATCTACCGCGCGATCTCCTCCTGGTACGTCCAGGTCACAGCGGTCAAGGACCGCATGCTGGAACTGAACCAGGGCATCAACTGGATCCCGGAGAACGTGAAGGAAGGCCAGTTTGGCAAGTGGCTGGCCAACGCCCGCGACTGGTCCATCTCGCGCAACCGCTACTGGGGATCCCCGATCCCGGTGTGGGAATGTGACGGCGAAAACTGCACGCACCGCGAGGTCTACGGTTCGTTGGCCGAGCTGCAGGCCGGCTTCGGCCGGCTGCCGCTGAACCTTGAGGGCCAACCGGATCTGCACCGCCCGTTCATCGACGAGCTGAGTAAAAAGCACGATGGCTGCGCCGAAAACGGCACCATGTACCGTGTGGAAGACGTGCTGGATGTCTGGTTTGACTCCGGGTCGATGCCCTACGCCCAGGCGCACTACCCGTTTGAGAACAAGGAATGGTTTGACACCCACCACCCGGCGGACTTCATCGTCGAATACATCGGGCAGACTCGCGGCTGGTTCTACACCATGCACGTGCTCTCCACCGCGCTCTTTGACCGCCCCGCCTACAAGAACGTGATCAGTCACGGCATCGTGCTGGGCTCCGACGGGCAGAAAATGTCTAAGTCGCTGCGCAACTACCCGGATGTTAACGAGGTGCTTGACCGCGACGGCTCCGATGCCATGCGCTGGTTCCTGCTCTCCTCCCCAATCCTGCGTGGTGGCAACCTGGTGGTCACCGAACAGGGCATTCGTGATGGCGTGCGTCAGGTCCTGCTGCCGATGTGGAACGTCTGGCACTTCTTCTGCCTGTACACCAACGCCGCAAATGACGGCGCGGGCTACACCGCGAAGCTCTCCTACTCCTCGAGTGACCCGCTGGATGCCTACATGCTGGCGGCCACCGGTGGATTGGTCCGCGACGTCACGGCCAAGCTGGACGCCTACGACATCTCCGATGCCGCAGAATCCATCCGCCAATACATGGACACGCTGACCAACTGGTACGTGCGCCGCTCCCGCCAGCGCTTCTTCGACGAAGACACCGCCGCCTTTGACACGCTCTACACCTGCTTAGAAACCCTGACCCGGGTTTCGGCCTCGCTATTGCCGCTGGCGGCCGAGGAAATCTGGCGCGGACTCACCGGGGAACGCTCGGTCCACCTGGCCGATTGGCCCGACGCCGAGCTCTTTGGTGAGCACGCCGACCTGGTGGCGGCCATGGAGGCCACCCGCCGCATCGCCTCGGTGGGTTCCTCACTGCGCAAGGCGGCGAACCTGCGGGTACGTCTGCCGTTGGCCGGCATGACCGTGGCAGCTCCCAACGCCGCGGCGTTGGAGGGCACCTTCGTGAGCATCCTGAAGGACGAGCTGAACCTGCGCAGCATCACGCTGATCGATGCGGCAACCGCCAACGCCGCCGAATACGGCATCAGCCAGCAACTAGTCGTCAATGCCCGTGCCGCGGGCCCGCGACTGGGCAAAAATGTCCAGCTCGCCATCAAGGGTGCGAAATCTGGTGACTGGTCCGTGGGTGATGACGGTGTGGTCACCGCCGGTGGACTGGCTCTGCAGGAGCACGAGTACACGCTAGAAACCGTGGTGGCTCCCAGTGTCGGTGAGGAATCGATCGCCGCAGCGGTGCTGCCCGGCGGCGGCTTCCTGGTCCTGGATACCGAGGTCACCGACGAGCTGGCGGCCGAGGGCCTGGCAAGAGATATGATCCGCGCCATTCAGTCCGCCCGCAAGGACGCGGACCTGTTGGTCTCTGATCGCATCCGCACACAGATCACCGCCGATGAGGCCACCGTGGCCGCGCTGCATGCCAACGCCGAACTGATCAAGGGGGAAACGCTGAGCCTCGGGCTGGTACTCATCAGCTCCGCGGACGCAAAAGCCCCCGTCGTTTCCGTGGAAACCGTGGCATCCGCCGAAGCCGAGAAGGAAATGGGACCCAACGCATGAGCGACACCTTTGACAAGTTCTCCGTAGCCAGCGTGTACGCCGAACTTCTGGCCCGCGCGCCGGAAAACAAGATCGAACCACGCATGGGCCCGATGTTCCGGGCCATGGAGATCCTGGGGGAGCCGAACAAGTCCTTCCCGATCATCCACATCACCGGCACCAACGGCAAGACCTCCACGGCGCGGATGATCGAATCCCTGTTGCGCGCCCACGACCTGCGCACCGGACGGTATTCCTCCCCGCACCTGGTCTCGGTCACCGAACGCATCGCCATCGATGGGGAGCCGGTGGACGATGAGACCTTCGTGCGCATTTGGGACGAGATCCGCCCCTACCTGCAGATCGTTGATGACGAGCTGAGCGCGGCCGGCGAAAATCGGCTGACCTACTTCGAAGCGCTCACGGTGCTGGGTTACGCGATCTTCGCCGACACCCCGGTGGACGTGGCGATCATCGAGGTGGGCCTGGGTGGAATCACCGATGCCACCAATGTGGGCGATGGACAGGTCTCGGTCATCACCCCGATCTCCCTTGACCACGTGGAGCTCCTGGGTGATACCACGGAGCTGATCGCCCAAGAAAAGGCCGGCATCATCAAGCCCGGCGGCTTCCTGATTTCCTCCGCACAGCCGGCCGATGCCGCGCAGGTGCTGCTGGAACGTGCCCGCGAACTTGAGGTGCCCTACCGCTTTGAGGGCATCGAATTTGGTGTCTCCTCACGGATTGTGGCCGTCGGCGGCCAACAGCTGGAGATTCAGGGTCTGGCCGGACGCTACACCGACATCCTGTTGCCGCTGCACGGAGAACACCAGGCGCAGAACGCGGCGGTGGCCCTGGCCGCTGTTGAGGCGTTCATCGGCGGTGGGGAACGCGAGCTGAATCAGGATTTGGTACGCACCGGCTTCGGCGCCACCACCAGCCCCGGCCGGCTCGAGGTCATCCGCAAGGCACCGACCGTGCTGCTGGATGCCGGACACAACCCCGATGGCATCCGTGCCTCGGCCGCCGCGGTGAAGGAGTCCTTCGGCTTCTCGAAGCTGGTCTTGGTCATCGGGATTCTGGCCGAGAAGGACGCCGAGGCGATGCTCGTTCAGCTCCGCGAGGCCTACCTGGACCTGGTGGATGACATTGCCATCACCCAATCCAACTCGCCGCGGGCCATCCCCGCCGGGGAACTGGCCACCATGGCCCTGGAAGCGGGCTTTAACGAAGAAGACCTGTTCATCAGCGAACGCCTCGACGAGGCCCTGGAATGGGCGGTCGGGCGTGCCGAGTCCGGCGAGGACTTTGGCGGCGGCGTATTGGTCACCGGCTCGATCACGCTGGTCGGCGAGGCCCGCATGTTGCTCGGAGGGCTCTAGTTACAATGGCAAAAATGACCAAGGCGCAACGCGAATGGCGTCCGGGGCAACCCAAGAAACCGCGTTCCACGCGTGTGATGTTCGCCTCGACGGTGCTGAGTCTTGAGGCCTTTGTGGTGCTCTTCGCGACGCTGGCCATCTACGGGCTGAACCGTGAGACGCTCAATCCGGTGCTGATCATCGGTAGCGGTGTGCTGGTGGCTCTCATCTGCATTTTGACCTGTGCGCTGCTGAAAAAACCGCTGGGCTACGCGATTGGCTGGCTGTTGCAGCTGCTGTTGATCTTCTCCGGTTTTTTGATCACCGAGATGTTTTTCATCGGCGCGGCCTTCGCCGTGACCTGGTGGTACGCGGTGAGTAAGGGCCACGCCATGGATGTGGAGAGCGCCCGCCGTCTCCGCGAACAGGCGGCCTGGGATGCGGCGCACCCGGAGTCGGATTCCGGCACCGGTGTAGCTCAACCGTAGAATCAAAGCAGCGAGAAATAACTTTCACCCACAACACTAAGGAGTCGCCCCCGTGGCTATCCAACGCACCCTGATCCTGGTAAAGCCCGATGGCGTAAAGCGTCAGCTCACCGGCGTGATCCTGGCCCGCATCGAAGCCAAGGGCTACACGATCGCGGAATTGAAGCAGGTTTCGGCAACGCCGCAAATGCTGGCCGAGCACTACGCCGAGCACGAGGGCAAGCCGTTCTACCAGCCGCTGGTTGACTTCATGCTTTCGGGCCCGGTCGTCGCGATCATCGCCGAGGGACAGAACGTCATCACCGGCTTCCGCTCACTGGCCGGCACCACCGACCCGACCACCGCAGCCCCGGGAACCATCCGTGGGGACCTGGGCCGCGACTGGGGCCTGAAGGTGCAGCAGAACCTGGTTCACGGCTCCGACTCCGAAGAGTCGGCGGCTCGCGAAATCGGTATCTGGTTCGCCTAAATCTCTAGCGCCGCACAGGTGCTAAAAAGGGTCCGGCCCGCAGTTCTTTTCCCCTTGGCGGGAAGAAGCAACAGCGGGTCGGACCCTCTTGTTTGTGCGGTCAAGACCAGCGGTGGCCGGCTGCGGGCCGGCTTAGCTCCGCGAGCTAGACCGGCGAGAGAGGCCCAGGTCGATGCCCAGCGCCAGGGCCGCCCCCATGAGATAGGCCAGCAGATCACGTGGCGCGAATCCGGTGCCCAGCACCAGCGCGCTGGGGGAGAACACGCGGGCCAGCTCCGCGGGAATATTGGTGAGCTGCAGCAGTTCAATCAAGACACAGAACACCAGTGCGATGGCAGCGTTGGAGAGCTGTGTGGCCCGTGGGCGCAGCACCGTGAGCAGCACATATATCAGCACCGCGTACAGCAGACCGCCGGACACATCGGCCAGTAGTCCCGAACCACCAAAACGCGCGAGCAACCCGATGCCGATGATCGGGAGAACCAGGGCGGCAGCCATCCAGCGGCGGGTCGTGGCCCTAGGCGCCAAAGAAGGCACCGGGGAAGCGCAGAACGACGGTGGCGATGGTGATGATCAGCGCGACGATGACCACGACCCAGGTCCATTCGGCGGCGAAGCGGCGCAGTGCCGCCGGGGCCGGGATCACCGAGTGGATGATGTTGCGCGCGGTGGTGAAGAGGAACATCGGGATCATCATCGCCCAGACGATCATGCAGTACAGGCACAGGGCGTTGATTTCATACAGGGCCTGGGACCAGAGCCAGACGATGAACACCATGGCCACGGTGATCCCGACCTGGAGGCCGATCCAGAACCAGCGGGCGAAGCGGGCCCCGGCCAGCAGTGCCATGCCGATGGTGATCACCAGACCGAAGCCGACGACGCCCAACAGTGGGTTGGGGAAGCCCAGCAATTCGGCCTGGGCCGACTTCATGACGGTGCCGCAGGAAACCCAGGGGTTAAAGTCGCAGCTGGTGATGTAATTCGGGTTTTTGTAGAGGGCCAGGCGCTCGAGCACCAGGATCCCGGCGGCGATCCAGGACACCGCGGCGCTGAGCACCAAAAAAATTCCGAACGGACGATCCCGTGCCATGGCTGGCAGGATCGCTTCCCTGTCCCGGATCTGTGCTGCGTCGATGTGGCTCATTCGTACTCCCTTGTGGCGCTGTGTATTCCCACGTGTTTGCGGGCCCTGTGGTGCCCGAGTTTCACCTCGGGCGAGCGGGAAAAGCATGCCCGTGGCCCTGTCTGAAGTCTAATGCTCGCACGCTGCCTCACCGTGCCCCAGCGCGCCGAGGGGTCGCGCCCCGCGGGCGGGGAACCGCCGGGGTGTTCGGCGCGTCGTTTACCGGCGTGTCGATGTGAGACAATAGCTATGGTTGTTCGTGGATCCACAGTCTGCTTTCAACCCAACAACAGGCTTTCAAGCCCCATCGCGATGCATCTGCTGCCAAGAGACCGCCTATACGAAGGTCGAAGCGAATACCGCGATATGGTCGCCGCAACGTAAAGCGGCTTGCTTGGAAAAGCGTTGTTGGTCTTACACGGATGCCGCGCCCCGCACATGGTTGGCGCACCCGGGTAAGTCAGAAAATGACTTCCGCTGAGACACGTGGCCCATTCGGCCCGGTCCAGCGAACTAACTAGGGAAGACGAGCTATCTGTGGGAGCCATCAACCCGCCGAGGAGCACTCTTTTAACATGGCACTGAATCGCGACGAATCTAAGGCAGCGATGGGCCAGGGGCCAAAGGCCCGGACCCGCACGTCCCGCCCGCGCAAGAACTTTAACGAACAACCTCCGGCCAGCGTGCCGGTACGCCGGGCCATGACGCTTGCCGACCTCGACAACGCGGCAGCGGCTCCCTCCCGGACCCGCGCCAACGTTGCCCCCCGCAACGCCACCGCTCGTCGCGGAGCAGATAACCGCAACGCCCCGGCCAAGCGTGCCGCCGAGGCCACCGTTGAGTCGGTTGCCGCAGCAGCATCGGGCGAAGTCACCAACGCCCCGGCAAGCCGTTCCGCCAAGGCCGCCGTACAGGCCCCGGTTCTCACCGAGACCAAGACCGCAGTAGCTAAGGCACCGGCACGTCGTGGCCCACGCCGCGCCACCTCCGGAGTGACCTCCCCGGGTGCCGCAGCCAGCGAAGCAGCTCCGGCCATTGTGGCTCCCGCGGCAACACTCGCGGCCAAGGTGCACTCCACCATCGAGTCGGTTCACGAGGCAGCACCCGAGCAGGAGCCGGCCGTAAAGGCCGGCACCCGTCGCCCGGCCCGCGGTCGTAGTCGCAAGGCCTCCGCACCGGCATCCAACGCAGCGCAGACGGCCGAGGCCGAAGCAGCCGTGCCGGTTGCCGCCGCTACCGAGGTAGCAGCCGAGAACACCGTGGCGGAAGCCGCCGAGCCGGCAAAGTCCTCACGCCGCCGTCCGGCCCGCAACTCTCGCGGTAACCGCAACGCGGCACCCGCCGACGAGCAGGTCGTTGAAGAGCAGGGCACCCCGGTAGCACCGGCGGCCGTGGTCAACGAAACCGCCACCGAAGACGTAGTTACGGAGCCCGAAGCGGTCACCATCTCCGATCCGTTCGCCATCCCGGAATCGGCACTCTCACTGATCTTCCAGGCTCCGAACCTGGCCGCGGCCGTGGAGCTCGAAGCGGCTGCCGACGAGGATGCCGCGGCATCTCGCCGCAACCGCAATGCCGCCTCCGAGGAGGAGTCGGGTGATGACTCGGGTGTTGTCTCGCGTCGTCGCCGTCGTCGGCGTCGTGGCGAGGCCGACCTGGAACTCAGTGGTGGAACCGAAAACGATCCGCCAAACACCATCACCCGGGTCCGCGCCCCACGCACCACCCTAGAACCGGTGGTTTCCAACAAGGTCACCGCCGTGCGTGGTTCCACCCGCCTCGAGGCCAAGCGTCAGCGCCGCCGCGATTCCCGCGAGTCGGGCCGTCGCCGTCAGGTCATCACCGAGGCCGAATTCCTGGCTCGCCGCGAATCCGTTGACCGCCAGATGATCGTGCGCCAGCGTGAAGACCGGATCCAGATCGGGGTGCTCGAAGATGGCATCCTGGCCGAGCACTTCGTCTCCAAGACGCAGCAGGATTCGCTGATCGGCAACGTCTATGTCGGTAAGGTACAGAACGTACTGCCGTCCATGGAGGCCGCCTTCGTGGATATCGGACGCGGACGCAATGCCGTGCTCTACGCCGGTGAGGTTAATTGGGACGTGGCCGGCCTTGACGGTCACCCGCGCCGCATCGAGCACGCACTGAAGTCCGGGGACACCGTCCTGGTGCAGGTCACCAAGGATCCGGTCGGCCACAAGGGCGCCCGCCTCACCAGCCAGATCTCCCTGCCGGGCCGCTACCTGGTCTACGTACCGGGTGGCTCGATGACCGGCATCTCACGCAAGCTTCCCGACGTGGAGCGCAACCGCCTGAAGAAGATCTTGAAGGATCACCTGCCGGAAAATGCCGGAGTCATCGTACGCACCGCCGCCGAGGGTGCTTCCGAAGAAGAGTTGATGAATGACATCAACCGCCTGCGCGCACAGTGGGAAGGCATCGAGGCCGCCTCGACCTCCACCAAGACCCTGGCTCCGGAATTGCTCTACGGGGAACCGGATCTGACCATCAAGGTGGTCCGCGATGTCTTCAACGAGGACTTCACCAAGTTGATCGTCTCCGGCGACGACGCCTGGGACACCATCGAGGCCTACGTGACCTACGTGGCCCCGGATCTGGTTTCACGCCTGGAAAAGTGGGAGTCGGAAGCGGACATCTTCACCGATTTCCGCATCGACGAGCAGATCCACAAGGCACTTGACCGCAAGGTCTTCCTGCCCTCGGGTGGTTCGCTGGTCATTGACCGCACCGAAGCGATGACCGTGGTTGACGTGAACACCGGTAAGTTCACCGGTTCGGGCGGCAACCTCGAGGAAACCGTCACCAAGAACAACCTGGAGGCGGCCGAAGAGGTCGTTCGCCAGCTGCGCCTGCGCGACATCGGTGGCATCATCGTCATCGACTTCATCGACATGGTTCTGGAATCCAACCGCGATCTGGTGCTCCGCCGATTGGTGGAGTGCCTGGGCCGCGACCGGACCAAGCACCAGGTTGCCGAGGTGACCTCGCTGGGGCTGATCCAGATGACCCGTAAGCGCATGGGCACCGGTTTGCTCGAAGTCTTCGGCGAAAACTGCGAGGCCTGCAACGGCCGCGGCGTCATCACCCATGACGAGCCGGTGGAACACCACCGCACGTTCAACTCGGCCGGCGAAGCACACGCCCCGAGCCAGCGCGCGGCCGAGAAGCCCTCGCGTGCCGAGCGTCGCCGTCGCAACCGTGGCTCCGAGGGAGACTCCGGAATCGATTCGGCTCCCGAGCTCAGCGAAGAGTCGCCCGCGGCGGTTCCCGCAGCACTTGAGGCAAAGGCCACCGCAACGCGTAATGCCTTTGCGAACATTGCCGCAGCAGCCCTGGCCGCCCACGAATTGGGACAGGTAGCACCGGAAGACGAGGGTGCTACGCTCACCGTTGCGGGGGAGTCCGTGGTGGTTCCCGCCGCGCGACGTAACCGTCGTGCCGGATCCGAGACTCCTGCCCCGTCGCTGACCCTGGAGACGCTGGAAGCGGCGCTTCCGGATCATTCCCCCGCGGATCAGGCAGTGGAAGGTGACGAGGGAAGCGAAAGCGGATCCTCACGCCCCGCACGTAGCCGCAGCCGTCGCAAGCCGCGCGCCAAGACTCAGGAGAGCGCTCCAGTGGTAGTTCCCTCTCCTGCCCCCGCCGCAGCCCCCGTCATCTCGGGTGTTGCCGGCCAAGCCTCCGACGAGGCGCCCGAACAGGCGTCAAGTCGCACGGCACCTAACAAGACTTCGGTCTCAGAGCCGGTGGCGCGCGTCAAGCGCAGCCGCCGTGCCATGAGCCCGCAAGGCGGTTCCGATTCTGCAGTTTCTGTGGCATCGGACACGCGAGCTACATCGGGCACATCCCATGTGGCTTCACTCGCTGACCAAACGAAGTCCCCACAGCCGCAGAAAGCCGCGAATGCGCCGATCATGCTGGGTGTAGGGATGCCGGTCAACGAGTTGAAAGAGTAGGGATCTTGACGCCCGCGGGGTCAAGTTGTATTTGCCCCCGCAGCGCTTTTTAGCGTAGTCTAGATCCTCGGTGCGAACGCCAGCTATCGGATTCTTCCGCTCGGCGTGCCAGCACAGCGCAATCCTCAGTTTCATTGAGGTAGTGATGCGCAGCAAGACATATTGAACGTCGAGTAGAAGTGAGTACCCACGTGGTGTACGCAATTGTCCGCGCTGGCGGCCGCCAGGAAAAGGTTTCTGTTGGAGACCTCGTAACCCTTGACCGTCTGAAGGCTGCCCCCGGCGCCTCCATCGAACTTCCGGCCCTGTTGCTGGTTGATGGCGAGAAGGTAACTTCTGCAGCCGACGAGCTCGCCAAGGTTACGGTGACCGCTGAGGTCATTGAGAACCTTCGCGGTCAGAAGATTGTCATTCAGAAGTTCAAGAACAAGACCGGTTACAAGAAGCGCCAGGGTTTCCGCGCTTCGTTGACCAAGGTCAAGGTCACCTCGATCGCTTAATTGCGGTTGTATCCAAGAATTCTCATTACCTGAAGGTAGGCACATTCAATGGCACATAAGAAGGGCGCGAGTTCCTCTCGCAACGGTCGTGATTCCAACGCCCAGTACCTGGGCGTAAAGCGTTTCGGTGGTCAGGTTGTTTCGGCAGGCGAAATCATCGTTCGCCAGCGCGGCACCCGCTTCCACCCGGGCGCCGGCGTGGGAATCGGCAAGGACGACACCCTGTTCGCACTCGAAGCTGGAGCTGTCGAATTCGGCACTCGTCGCGGCCGCAAAGTCGTGAACATCGTTACCGCTGGCTAATTAGCGCGTAACCGCATTCATTACACTGGAGAGGGTGGGCCGCACGGCTCACCCTCTTTGTGTTTTTCCAAAACCCCTAGGTGTTTACCCCTTTTAGCCGCAACTGTGCGGCATCGGAAACACCATCTTTTTTGCTAGGAGCTTTCAACCGTGGCAGCCTTCATCGACCGAGTGGTCCTCCATGTCTCCGGTGGTACCGGTGGGCACGGCTGTGTCTCCATCAAACGAGAAAAATTCAAGCCGCTGGGTGGTCCAGACGGTGGCAGTGGCGGTGACGGTGGCAACGTGGTTTTGCGCGTAGACGCCCAGACCACCACGCTGCTGTCCTACCACCACTCACCGCACCGCCACGCCGGAAACGGTGAAGGCGGCAAGGGCGATCTACGCCCGGGCAAAAACGGCGAATCGCTGGTCCTGCCGGTGCCCGAGGGCACCGTTGTCAAGACCCGCGACGGGGTAATCCTCGCTGACCTCATCGGCGATGGCACCGAATACGTTGTTGCCGCAGGTGGCCTCGGTGGCCTGGGCAACGCCGGACTTTCCAGCCAACGCCGCAAGGCGCCCGGCTTCGCCCTGTTGGGTACCCCGGGCACCGCCGCCGAGGTCGTCCTTGAACTCAAGTCCGTTGCCGACGTAGCCCTAGTGGGCTACCCATCGGCCGGCAAGTCCTCGCTGATCGCCGCGCTCTCCGCAGCACGTCCGAAGATCGCCGACTACCCGTTCACCACTCTGGTCCCGAACCTCGGTGTGGTTCAGGCCGGCGAAGTGCGTTACACCGTGGCGGATGTTCCGGGTTTGATCCCCGGCGCCTCACAGGGTCGCGGCCTGGGTCTGGAATTCCTGCGCCACGTAGAACGCTGCGCAGCCCTGGTCCACGTGCTTGACTGCGGTGCCCTGGAAACCGATCGAGATCCCGTCTCGGACCTGGAGACCATCCAGGCCGAACTCGACGCCTACGAGGTTGACTCCTCCTTTGCCGGTGCCGACGGACAGATCATCCCGTTGAACGAACGCCCGCGTCTGGTGGCCCTGAACAAGGTCGACATGCCAGATGGCCGGGATATGGCCGAATTTGTGCGCCCGGAACTGGAGAAGCGTGGCTACCGCGTCTTCGAGGTCTCGGCCATGAGCCGCGAGGGATTGCGTGAGCTCTCCTTCGCCATGTCCGAACTGGTCACCGAGGCCCGCGCCAAGATCGAGGCAGCTCCGTTGCCCGTTGCCGTGGAGGTGCTGCGTCCGCGCGCCACCAAGGCCAGCAAGGCCGGGTTCGTGATCCGCAAGGAAGAGCGTAACCTCGAGCCGCTCTTCCGCGTCATCGGCGAAAAGCCGGAGCGCTGGATCATGCAGACCGACTTCCGCAATGATGAGGCTGTGGGCTACCTGGCGGACCGCTTGGCCAAGCTGGGTGTTGAAAACCAGCTGTACAAGCTGGGCGCACGTCCCGGCGATGCCGTGGTCATCGGCTCCGAGGTTGATGCAGTGGTCTTCGACTGGGAGCCGACGATGGCTGCCGGTGCCGAACTGCTCGGTTCACGCCGTGGTCAGGACGAGCGCCTGGCCGAATTTGGTGCCCGTCCCTCCCGTGAGGAGAAGAAGGCCCAGCACGAGGCACGTAAGGACGCGAAGAGTGCTGCCCGCGAGGACCTGGAAGCCGAACGCAAGGCCGGAATCTGGACGGAGTCCGTGAACTACAAGCACCAGCTACCTAAGGCAGGGGAGTAACCCAGCATCGTGAAAGCCACTAACCAGCCCTCGGGCATTACCCAGAGAACAGACCTGCCGCGTGCCTCACGCATCGTGGTAAAGGTCGGTTCCTCATCGCTCACCACCTTGTCCGGTGGCATCTCCGAGGAGGCGCTGAGCTCTCTGGTTGATCGCCTGGCTGCGGTGCACACATCGGGAATCGAGCTGATCCTCGTATCCTCCGGTGCCATTGCCGCAGGACTGGCTCCGCTGGATTTGGGACGTCGCCCAAGGGATCTTGCCACTCAGCAGGCCGCCGCCTCGGTGGGCCAAGGTCTGCTGATGGCCAGGTACACCCAAGCGTTTTCCGCCCATGGTGTGACGGTCGGACAGGTTCTGCTTTCCGCCGATGACCTGATCCGGCGTCGGCAGTACGCCAATGCGTTCCGCGCGTTGAACCGGCTACTGGCCCTGGGCGTGGTGCCCATCGTGAACGAAAACGACACGGTGGCCACCCACGAGATCCGTTTTGGTGACAATGATCGGCTCGCGGCCCTGGTGGCGCACCTGGTCAAGGCGGATGCCTTGGTGCTGCTCTCGGATGTTGATGCCGTGTATGACGCTCCGCCAAATGCTGGGGGAGTGCGGGTGCCGCGCGTAGATCGCAGCGAAGACCTGGTCTCGGTGCGGGTTGGAAGCACCGGGGGAGCGGGGCTTGGCACCGGCGGCATGGCCACCAAGATTGAGGCAGCCACCATGAGTGCGGAATCTGGTATTCCGGCGCTGGTGACCTCGACGGCCAACGCCGCCGCGGCACTGGCCGGTGAGGACGTGGGAACCTGGTTCTCCGCCCGTGGTGTCCGCCGTTCCACCCGCATGCTGTGGCTGGCACACCTCGCCTCCACGCGCGGGCGGTTGGAGCTTGATGCCGGAGCCGTTCGGGCGATCAGTGCCGGGACCGCGTCGCTGCTGCCGGCGGGGATCATCGGTGTCAGCGGGTCCTTCGAGGCCGGAGATGCGGTGGAAATTTCCGATGCGGCCGGTGCGATCATCGCCCGCGGTCTGGTGAATTTCTCCTCCGCGGAACTTCCGCAGATGCTCGGTCGCACCACCCAGGACCTGGGCGAGGACCTGGGGTCACAGTTTGAACGATCAGTCGTTCACGTTGATGATTTGGTGCTTGTCTAACATTTTTTCGTATCGCGACGGCCCGCATACCCGATGTTGCTTAACATAGGAGGCGGGCCGTGGTGTATCCACCGTAGAATGGCTAACCATGAGCCAGAACACCAGCACAGCACAGAATTTCACCGACGTTACCGCACAAACCGGTGGTATTGAGGGTGCCACGGTGGCCGTGGGCAGACTGGCAGACCGGGCCCGCGCGGCTTCGCGCGTGCTGGCCCGAGCCGATAGGAATTGGAAGGATCGGGCACTGCTGGCCATCGCCGCGTCCCTGAACGCTCATCGTGCCGCGATCATCACGGCAAACGCCAAGGATTTAGAGGTCGGCCGGGCCAACGGGACCACCGATGCGCTCCTTGACCGGTTGAAGCTTAATGATTCCCGCGTTGATGCGCTGATCTCGGCCCTCGAGGAACTGGCAGGCTTGCCCGATCCGGTGGGTACGGTTTTACGGGGCCAGACCCTGCCCAACGGGTTGCGCCTGCGCCAGGTTCACGTGCCCATGGGCGTGATCGGTGCCATTTATGAGGCTCGTCCCAACGTCACGGTGGACATCGCCGGGCTGGCGCTCAAGAGCGGAAACGCCGTGCTCTTGCGCGGTGGCAGTGCCGCGGCACATTCCAATGTGGCCTTGCTGGCGCTGATCCGTGATGCACTCGAATCGGTGGGCCTGCCCGCCGACGCCGTGGCTTCGGTTGATGCGTGGGGCCGCGATGGAGCCGACGCGATGATGGCCGCCCGCGGCAAGATCGACGTACTGATTCCGCGCGGTGGCCGCGAACTGATCCAGCGCG
Source organism: Paeniglutamicibacter sp. Y32M11 (assembly GCF_019285735.1). Taxonomy (GTDB): domain Bacteria; phylum Actinomycetota; class Actinomycetes; order Actinomycetales; family Micrococcaceae; genus Paeniglutamicibacter. The sequence continues at coordinate 1,810,149 of NZ_CP079107.1, forward strand.
TGGTCAGTACCGCGAAGGTTCCGGTCATCGAGACCGGCGAGGGTAATGTGCACATTTATCTGGATGAGTCGGCCGATGCTTCCATGGCGGCGCCGATCCTGCTGAACGCCAAAACTCAGCGCCCCTCGGTGTGCAATACCGTCGAGACCCTGCTGCTGCACGCCAACGCGAAGGCAGCCGGAGAGGTCTTGGCAGCCCTGCACAAGGCGGGAGTGCGCCTGCATGTTGACGCGCGGGCCAAGGTGTTCGCCGGTGCGATCCCGACCATCGATGCGCAGGAGTCCGATTGGGACACCGAGTACATGGATCTTGATCTGGCGGTGGCCGTGGTTGATGACCTCGATGGTGCCATCGCTCACATCCGTCGACACAGTACCGGGCACACCGAAGCGATCCTGACCAATGATCTGGCCCACGCCGAACGCTTTATTGCCGAGGTTGATTCGGCTGCGGTCATCGTGAATGCCTCCACCCGCTTCACCGACGGCGGGCAACTGGGCCTCGGTGCTGAGGTCGGCATCTCAACGCAGAAGATGCACGCTCGGGGCCCGATGGGCCTGCGCGAACTCACCACCACCAAGTGGATTGTGCAGGGCGATGGGCATGTTCGTTCGTAGCCACGTGCCAAGGTGGGTACGATAGAAGGTAACAAGGCAAACAGCTAGATGACCGTGTCGGATGCCCCCGGGCATGCCGAACACATTAACACCCTGGAGAGACATGTTTACTCAGTCCCTAAACGCAGCCATTCTGGCATCCGAGAGCACCGGTATGTCGACCCAAACCCACGCGATCATCGTCGGTGGCTGCATCTTCTTGGGCTTCATGTTGCTGCTGCTGATCACCATGTCTTACACCAACGTTGGCAACCGCCACGAGATCAAGGCAGAGGCCGAAGACACGCACCGCACGCACACCAACAACCACGGCCATCACTAGTCGTCTGACGGCCGAAAGAACGGACCGCCCATTTCGCCTTGGTGTGATGGGCGGGACATTCGATCCAATTCACCACGGCCACTTGGTGGCGGCGAGCGAAGTTGCTTCGGTATTCGACCTTGATGAGGTTGTCTTTGTTCCCACCGGGGAACCGTGGCAGAAATCGGACCGCGACGTCGCCGAGGCCGAACATCGTTACCTGATGACGGTGATTGCCACAGCGGCTAACCCACGTTTCACCGTCAGCCGAGTAGATATCGATCGTCCGGGTCCCACCTATACGATCGATACACTGCGGGATTTGCGGGCGCAACGTCCGGACGCCGAATTGTTCTTCATCACCGGCGCCGACGCGATGGCTCAGATTCTGGGTTGGAAGGACGCCGAGGAACTGTGGTCGCTGGCCCATTTTGTGGGAGTCACCAGACCGGGTCACGAGTTGCCGGTGCTTGATCGCAGCGGTGTGTCGTTGATGGAAGTTCCCGCGATGTCGATCTCCTCGACGGATTGCCGGGAACGAGTACGCACTGGGCATCCGGTGTGGTATTTGGTACCGGACGGCGTGGTGCAGTACATCGGCAAGTACAGGCTGTATAACAACAAGAACAACGCAGTAAACAACGGCCAGGGTTAACCGGGCCGGGAATGGACAAGATGAGCGACGAGACCGGGCCCGCGCTCAGCAGGCGTGCCCTGCGGGAGGCGCGACGTGCCGAGGCCGAAGCCCAGCTTGCCAAGGATGCAACGGCACTGGGCGATCAGCAAGACGCTGCCGTCAAACCCAAGGCCGCCACCAATTCCGTTTCCGCGCCCAAGAGCCAACCGCCGGTGCCCACCAAGCCCGCGGCTCCGGCCAAGCCGGCAACGTCTGCAGCGGCTGCGCCTAAGGCTCAGGCCCAAACCAAGGCTCCGGCCGCTACGCCGGTGCAGAAGCCAGCCGCGGCACCCAAAGCTGCTGCAAAACCCGTCGCAGCCAAGCCCGCGGCCAAGGTCGAGCCGAAGCCGGCCGTGGTTAAGCCGGTTGCTGTCAAACCAGTTGTTCAGGCAGAGTCGAAGCCTGAGGTGGCGAAGCCGGTTGTCAAGACAGAGCCGAAGTCAGAGGCTGCCGTCGAGGCTGATCCAGAAGCCCCTTCGCGCAGTCGCCGTGCTGCTGCCGGAGAGGTTGACGCGCTATCGACGCGCACCGAACGTTCCTCGTTGCAGCGTGCCCGCGACCGCGATGCGTTGCGTACTCGCCGTCGGCTTGAGGCCGAGGTATCGGAACTTTCGGTGAAAAACCCGGCCCCCGCAGAGGATCCAGCCCCGCTGACGCGTAAGCAGATGCGCCTGCAGACCTTGGGAGCCGCCAAAGACGCAGCCAAGCCGGGCAATTCCGAGCCCGAACCGCGTGCTGCCCAGATTCCGGCTCAACAAGCCAAGAATGCTGCACCGTCACCCGAGGCAAAGCCTGCCGTTGACCCGGCGGCTTCGGCCACCGACGCGGCCGCCGCACGGCTCAGCGTTGAAGAGGCACTGGCCCTGCGTCGACGTTCAGGCGGCGCGGTGGGTATTGAGCCGTTGCTCTTGGCCCCCGAAGAAGATCTCGCGGAGGTCGATCTTGAGGTCCTGGCCCAGCAGCGTGAACTAGCTGCGCGAGCCGCCATCATTTCTCGTCGTGCCGCCGAGCGTCTTCGCCTTGAGGAAGAAAACACTCAGCGTGCCGGCTCTCGTCGTTCGGATCCCTTCACCGGGGCCATGAACCACCTGCGTGATGAAGAGATCGAGAAGAAACTGGTTAATACCGGTGTTTCCGGTCCCCTCACGCGAGGTTACAACCTGGCGATGACCGACCAGGGAACCATCGTTGATTCCCTGAAGAACCCCGCGGCCCCTGCCGCAAAGACTCCGGCATCGGCGCCCGCAACGCCGAAGCCGATGACCCCGGCTGCGAAAGCCCCGGCGGTCACACCTGCGCAAAAGCCGAAGGCTGCTACTCCGGCCCCGGCACCGGCTCGTGACTCCACGTCACCAGCCGCTTCACCAGCTGCCGCAGCAGCACCGGCGCGGAAGGTCGCGGAGAAGTCCGCTACCGCCGCTCCGAAGGCGGTGGCAGTTCCCGATCCTGGGGATGCCATGGCCGAGAATGTTGTCACTGCACCTGCCGGACCGCCTGTGCGTGCCGTGCGTGCTCAGGGGCTCGAACCCCTGGACGTGCAGACCGCGGGTATGCGCCGTGCCAACAACATGTATTTGATGGTCATCGCGGCTTTGTCCGTTGGAGGTGCGGCGCTTGTTGCCGGCCTCATTATGTTCCTGAACTCCATTTAGCGTCCACATGCGACGCCCCCAATTACTCAAGGAGAACCCCTATGAGCGCCCATGAACATTCCATCAACATGATCAAGACTGCCGCCCTCGCCGCGGCAGAAAAGCAGGCAGAGAACCTGGTTGCACTTGACGTTTCCGAACGCCTTGGTGTCACCGACGCCTTCCTGATCGCTTCGGCTGCCTCCGAGCGCCAGGTCAACTCCATCGTCGATGAGATCGAAGATGAAATTGATGCCAAGTTCGACGTGCGCCCGGTACGTCGCGAAGGCCGCGGCCAGGGCCGCTGGGTTCTGCTGGACTACTCGGATGTTGTCATCCACGTTCAGCACAACGAAGACCGCGTCTTCTACGCTCTTGAGCGCCTCTGGGGCGACTGCCCGGTCATCGAATTGCCGACCACCGGCGAGCCGGCCACCGATATGTCGCACATCGAAACGCTTCCCGACGTCCTTTAACACCCTTCGATTTGCACCACACGTTTTGTGTGGCCTATGATGGTTGAGTTGCCCGAAAGGGCGGCTCTCATTTGGGGGTATGGCGCAGTTGGTAGCGCGTCTGCATGGCATGCAGAAGGTCAGGGGTTCGAATCCCCTTACCTCCACCAAAATTAAGAATATAGCTTAGGTCTCCGACTCCGGTCGGGGGCCTTTGCTGTTTCCGCACGCAGAACCGCAATTGGGGCCCATCCGGGCTCTGGGTTATTCCCCTGACTCGCCAATATGCCCTCGAAGAACGTCAGCGACCGTAGCTGAATGCCGACAAGTCGAGATGGTCGGTTTGCGGATATTTCGTTGCTTTCGGAATCTCGAAGCTGGCATCGCTGTTGCCGTCACCTTCCGACAATGCCTGAAACTTGTATGGATTGATACAAGCTCTAAACATTGTGCAGAATGATACAAGGCTGTAGTTTTGTATCATGATTGTCATCACCATTGATCAACGCAAGTCTCGCTCGGGGCCGGACAAGGTTGAATCCTTACTGAGTCGGCTAGCTAGCGACTACGACGCGACGCGAGGTTTTGAAAGAACCGCGGGTGATGAGATTCAAGGGGTATTCGAGGACGGAACCGTCGCCGTCTTGTTGGCCCTTGACGTTGCACATACCGGGGAATGGAGTGTGGGAATCGGAGTCGGTTCCGTGCAAATTCCGCTGCCTCGGGAAACCCGTGCAGGGAGAGGCCCAGCCTTCGAATTTGCCCGCGATGCGGTCGAACGGGCAAAAAATACCAGTGGCTCCTTGGCGCTCTCTGGCCCCGGAAACGAAGCCGAACGGCTCGAGGCCGAATTGCAAATTCTCGCGTTGGTCAATGCGCGGCGGACCGAATCGTCGGCCGAAGCTGGCATATTGGTATCCAAGGGGCTGACTCAGCGGCAAGTCGCCGCCACCCTTGAGATCTCACAACAGGCCGTCTCGGCGCGCCTAGCCTCGGGCCTTTGGTACGAGGCCGCTAGGCTCGCGGACGTAGCGGGACGGGCATTGGACAGCTATTCGATGACAATGGACGAAGGGGGGCCTGCATGAACTGGATTGCCTGGGTACTGCTGATACTTGTCATTCCCCTGGGCGCCCCACGTTACTTTGCCGATTCCGGCCTACGCTGGCCACTCAAGCAGTCGACCACCAGCTACCTGCTTGTCTCCGTGCTGGCGCTGGCCGGGATCGCCGCGGCTATCGGTAGCCACCTTCCCGCTGCAGCTTCGATCCCGCATGAGCTGGTGATCGTGGCTAGTGTTGCCGCGGCAACACTAGGTGGAGGGCCCGTCACCGAGACGGTGTTCAGGCTTGCGGCATTCAAAGGTAAATTAGGGGCGCCCAATGCTTCAGAGGATGAGGGGCCGAGTCCGCTGCGTGGAGGAATGTGGATCGGGCTGCTGGAGCGTGCTGCTATAGCTTCGACGCTCTGGGCCTCATGGCCCGAGGGGCTAGCGGTGGTCCTTGCGGTCAAGGGGCTCGGTCGATTCTCGGAACTGAAGCAACATGCCGCCGCCGAGCAATTCATCCTGGGGACGTTTGTCAGTGTCTTGTGGGCTTGTGCAGCTGTCGGCGTCGGCAGAGTCATCGGTTTCTAGCCCACCGGTTGGTAATCCGTGGCCGCAGCGTGTGGAATCTCTATGAATCATGACTGGCATTTAGCATCCTGTTCTCGTTCCCACTCTTTACCGGCCAAGCCGCGCTCCTGAACTGGGTTGTCGATGCGGTACCTGCACGGTCTTGTTTTAGACCCATAGGAGACCCGAATCTGGGGCCCGACGGCGTTCCGGCCTCAGAGGGTAGACCCAACCCACTAGAATGAGGCCTATGAGTGACGTTCTGCCATCGTGCCCCCAGTGTTCAAGCCCCTATACATACGAAATGGGTGCCTTGCTGGTGTGCCCCGAGTGCGCCCATGAGTGGTCCGCTGAAGCGGATGTCGTGGAGGAGCCACAGGAAAAAGTCATCAAGGATTCGGTTGGTAAGGTCCTGAACGACGGCGACACCGTCACCATCGTGAAAGACCTGAAGGTCAAGGGGCAAGCCCAGTCCATCAAGGTCGGCACCAAGGTACGCAACATCCGCCTGGTCAACGGCACCGATGGTCACGATATTGACTGCAAGGTAGATGGCTTTGGTCCCATGCAGCTGAAGTCTTCGGTCGTCAAAAAGGTCTAACAAACTACCTTCTGCATTAGCTATGCGCCGCCCTTCCCCAACACGGAGGGGTGGCGCTTTCTTTTTGCCTTGGGACCTTCGACGGAGTTGATCGCCATCCCTGCTCTATTAAGATTTTGGCGGTGGTCAAAATGATCAATCGCCGTGTTTCTACGATGAGGACGGGAACTAATGACGATTCCCCCTGAATTGAAGCTCCTGCCCATCAGCACACGCGTATTCTGATGAAAGGGGGGCACCGAAGTTGGACACGAGGAGCCGTCATGGAAAATCAAACGTTCGACTTCTCAACGATCATCGTGGGCGCTGGCCAATGTGGATTGGCGATGGCTCACGAATTGGTGAAGCGGGGCGAAGATTTTCTCGTGCTTGAGGCAGGCCCGGCTCCTGGGAACTCGTGGCGTTCGCGTTGGGATTCTTTGGAACTGTTCACTCCCGCGGCTCATGATGCGTTACCTGGCAGCAAGTTCCCGGATAATCGAAGTTCCTACCCGACCGCAGGGGCTGTGGCGGATTATCTGGAAACCTACGCGAAGGCTAAGGGCGTCCCCGTTCGGACCTCAACAACCGTCACCGATGTGCGGATTAGCACCGACGGTGGTTTCTTGGTTCGGACAGCAGATGGAGCGTTCACGGCCCGTCGGGTAGTTGTTGCGACGGGCGTTCACCAACGTCCCAAAATTCCAGCGCTAGCGGCGCAAATCTCCGCCGAGACGAGGCAGCTGCATTCGAGCGAGTATCGGAATCCTGCCATGGTTGCCGATGGTCCGGTTGCCGTGGTCGGTTTCGGAACATCTGGTGCCCAAATTGCCTGTGAATTGGTTGTCAGTCACCCGGTGGCCCTCTGTGGAAACCCCACGCCTCATGTACCAAGAACTCTCATCCGCTTTGCACCAGCGCTCTATTGGCTGCTGGTCCACAGGATGCTGACTCGCTCGACGCCCATGGGTCGCAAAGTCGCCGCGGGATTCTTTACCCGAGGTGCGCCGCTCATCCGAGTCTCGGTCAAGGACGTTCAAACGGCCGGAGTACAGACGGCTGGGCGAGTGGAATCAATACACGGTGGGAAGCTGACGACGAAGGACGGCACCCCCATCGAGGCATCCACCATCATTTGGGCTACCGGGTATCGCCCAGACTATTCGTGGATTGATGGACTGCGGCTTGATGAGCTCGGCTACCCACTGCATCGCCGGGGGAACAGCACGCAGATTCCTGGGCTCGGATTCCTCGGGATTCCTTTTCTCTACGGGTTAACGTCCGGAATTATCGGGGGAGTAGGTCGAGATTCTCGCTACCTGGCTCGTCATTTGCATCCGTACAAGGAAGCTGGGTCCGCTGCGGACACACCGTTTGGTTTGAACACGAGTGCAGGGGATCACGAGTAGGCAGCGGCCCCGACATGCTAAGTTGGCCGTGGCGCGCGGTCTTTCGAAAGCGATCGGCTCGCGCCTTCGAAGTTCCTATTCGTGAAAGATTCTTACCCCGCCATGACACTTCCGTTGAACGCTTCCAGCCCGGCCGCCACGCACGCCAACTCCACAGAGGATTTTGCGCGAAACCTTGCTTCCATCAAGACTCGCATCGATGTTGCCGCCCGAAAGGCCGGGCGTGACCCCGCTTCGATTCGGCTGTTGCCGGTCAGCAAGACAGTGCCGGAAGATCGCCTCCGTTTGGCGATCGCAGCGGGGATGGATTTCCTCGGAGAAAATAAAGTCCAAGAGGTTGCTCGTAAGGCAGAACTTCTTGCCGACATTCCTGGTCTGAAGTTCTCGGTTATCGGAAGCTTACAAACGAACAAGGCGAAGTACGTGGCGAAATTTGCCGACGAATTTCAGGCCCTTGAAAACGTTCGCCAAGCAGCCGCCCTTCAGAACCGTCTTGAGATCGAAGATCGTCAGCTAGATGTCTTCGTTCAGGTCAATACGTCCGATGAGGATAGCAAGTCGGGGCTCGCTCCGGCCGACGTGCAGGCATTTGTCGAGGAGCTCCCGCAATTCGACCGACTCCACGTTAAGGGCCTGATGACCTTGGCACTGTTCAGCGATGACAAGGATGCGGTGCGAGCATGCTTCGTGCGCCTTCGGGAGCTGCGCGACATGCTGCGCGATAGCGCTCCGGCAGGAATGCATATCGAGGAACTCTCCATGGGCATGAGTGGTGACTTCGAGCTTGCCATTGAGGAAGGCTCGACGGTGGTTCGCGTGGGCCAGGGCATTTTTGGCGCCCGCGAACTTCCAATCATCAATAATTGACTCGGAGGCCCCTCGGATAACACCGAGGGGCAATGGCCTTGCGGCCAAACGCAATATCAGTGACTTGCGGCTCCACATCGAGGGGATAAGCGACGTGCCAACCGTGCTTCGTCCATCGGCACGGCCATAGCTGTATCCGTGCGGGGAACAGTTCTCGTCCCAGGGCAAATTTGTCAAATGACCCCATTTCGCCATTTGCTACGACCTTGTGCGGGAAAGTGCCGAATCGGGAACTGTCCGACCCCACCAGTAGTGTTTCCCTAGGAGTTGCCGAACCACATCTAGTGGTTGGCGCCAATTCCATCGACACGCCGTGCTCAACGACACGCCAGATCTTTAAACGCCGCCCGAACGCTCCACAGGTTGTGGATAGATTTTCGAATTTACCGGATTCGCGGGGTTTAAAGAGGGACTGTTATCCACAAGGGGTGTGGACGAGTGGGAAGTTAAACCACAAGGGTGTAATACATCATGTTGGGGTCTACCTCCCCATTGCCTACTAGATGTAGTATTGAATCAGCTGGTGAGACCTAGTGCTCCAACTCCTTGAATGGGGAAATAAGTACGATCTCCACCTCTTTTAGGCATCATGGCTAACGAGAAAAATCAGTTCATGTGCTTTCCCCGGATTCGGGGGCGGGCATAGGGAGCCAGCACCAACACATACAAAGTTTTTGCACGAGGGGATCAACGGAAATGACCGTCACGGTTTACACGAAGCCAGCATGCGTTCAGTGCAACGCGACCTACCGAGCTCTTGATAAAAAGGGCATCGTCTACCAAAGCGTAGACATCTCGCAGGATCCGGCTGCTTTGGAGCGTGTGCGCGCCCTGGGGTACATGCAGGCACCGGTTGTTATCACCGACGCCGATCACTGGTCGGGGTTCCGCCCAGACAAGATTGAAGAACTGGCCCTGGCCCAGAGCGCATCCGTCGCCTAACCAGCCACCAGAAGCCTTCACGATTCTAGTAATTTAGAGGCGATCGCAATGCCCACTTCAGCGTTGGCAAGATCACGGGTGCACGACAACGCCATTGCGGCGGAAGTGCACACCAAGAATAATTTGATCTACTTCTCTTCGGCTTCCGGGTATACCCACCGCTTTGCAGAGAAGCTGGATCTGGAATGCGCGCGCATTCCGTTGAAGAGCCATGAACCTCATCTCGTGGCCGACGAACCATTTGTGCTATTGCTTCCGACCTATGGAGGCGAAAAAGGCGAACGTTCCATCCCGCCACAGGTCGTCAAGTTTCTCAATGACGCGCGCAACCGGCATCTGATAGCAGGCGTTATCGGCGCCGGAAACACAAACTTTGGAACGGCATACTGCTTAGCTGCACGCAAGATCGCGGCTAAATGCAACGTTCCGCTTCTGTATAAATTTGAATTGATGGGCACACCAGAAGATGTGACCCGCGTTCACCAAGGATTGGAAGTCTTTTGGACACGAAAGTCGCAGAACCTGAAATGAAGCAAAACGCCAAAGAAATGCCGGCAGCTTTTCAGGGACTGGGTTATCACGAACTGAACGCCATGCTGAACCTGTACGGGGCAGATGGTCGTATCCAGTTCGAGGCCGACCGCGCCGCAGCCAACCAGTACTTCCTGGAACACGTGAACAACAACACCGTGTTCTTCCATGACTTGGATGAGAAGCTCGAGTACCTGGTCAAGCATGAGTACTACGAGCGCGAGACGCTCGATCAGTACACCATGAACTTCATTCGCGATCTCTACCGCGGTGCCTACGCCAAGAAGTTCCGCTTTGAGACTTTCTTGGGCGCCTTCAAGTTCTACACCTCGTACACCTTGAAGACCTTTGACGGCAAGCGTTACCTCGAACGCTACGAAGACCGTGTCTGCATGGTTGCCTTGCACTTGGCTCGTGGCAACGAAGAGATGGCAGTCTCCCTAGTCGACGAGATCATTGAGGGCCGCTTCCAGCCGGCCACCCCCACGTTCCTCAACGCTGGCAAGGCCCAGCGTGGCGAGCTCGTTTCCTGCTTCTTGCTTCGTATCGAAGACAACATGGAATCGATCTCCCGTGGCATCAACTCCTCGCTGCAGCTTTCCAAGCGCGGCGGCGGCGTCGCACTTTCGCTGACCAACGTCCGCGAACACGGTGCTCCGATCAAGCAGATCGAGAACCAGTCCTCGGGCGTCATCCCCGTGATGAAGCTTCTCGAAGACAGCTTCTCCTACGCCAACCAGCTCGGCGCACGCCAGGGTGCCGGTGCCGTGTACCTGAACGCCCACCACCCGGACATCCTGCGGTTCTTGGACACCAAGCGTGAAAACGCTGATGAGAAGATCCGCATCAAGACCCTTTCCCTGGGCGTTGTCGTTCCGGATATCACCTTCGACTTGGCGCGCAAGAACGAGGACATGTACCTCTTCTCGCCGTACGACGTCCAGAAGGTCTACGGAGTTCCTTTCAGCGACATCTTCGTCTCGGAAAAGTACTACGAAATGGTCGACGATGCTCGCATCAAGAAGACCAAGATCAACGCGCGTGAATTCTTCCAGACTCTGGCAGAGATCCAGTTCGAATCCGGTTACCCGTACATCATGTTCGAGGACACCGTAAACCGAGCCAACCCCATCAAGGGCAAGATCTCGATGAGCAACTTGTGCTCGGAGATCCTCCAGGTGTCGACCGCTTCGGAATACAACGAGGACCTGAGCTACCAGACCGTGGGCAAGGACATCTCTTGCAACCTCGGCTCGATGAACATCGCCAAGGCGATGGACGGCAAGAACCTTGGTGCCTCGATCGAAACCGCCATCCGTGCGCTCTCGGCCGTCTCGGACATGTCGTACATCAACTCCGTTCCTTCGATTGCCCAGGGCAACGCGAAGACTCACGCCATTGGCTTGGGACAGATGAACCTCCACGGTTTCCTGGCTCGCGAGCGTATCCACTACGGTTCGGAAGAAGGGTTGGACTTCACCAACATCTACTTCTACACCGTCGTGTTCCACGCGCTGAGCGCCTCGAACAAGTTGGCCATCGAAACCGGAACGTCCTTCGACGGGTTTGCCGATTCGAAGTACGCCTCGGGCGAGTACTTCGAGAAGTACACCGATCAGGAATGGGTTCCGGCCACCGAGCGTGTGCGTGAACTCTTCGCCGGCATCGACATCCCGACTCAGGACGACTGGCGTGCGCTGAAGGCCTCGGTCATGGAGCACGGCATCTACAACCAGAACCTGCAGGCAGTCCCGCCAACCGGCTCGATTTCCTACATCAACAACTCGACCTCCTCCATCCACCCGGTGGCTGCGAAGATCGAGATCCGCAAGGAAGGCAAGATCGGACGGGTTTATTACCCGGCCCCGTACCTGACCAACGACAACCTGGAGTTCTACCAGGATGCGTATGAAATTGGTTACGAAAAGGTCATTGACACCTATGCGGTTGCCACCCAGCACGTGGATCAGGGCCTGTCCCTGACGCTGTTCTTCAAGGACACCGCCACCACGCGTGACATCAACAAGGCGCAGATCTACGCATGGCGCAAGGGCATCAAGACGCTCTACTACATCCGCCTGCGCCAGATGGCACTTGAGGGAACCGAAGTCGAAGGTTGCGTTTCCTGCGCACTCTAAGCGCTGCCGATTCACCACAGGTTGCAAGGTAGCGATACCCTAGCAACCGAGTACGTACGACGACGGGTGTGAACCCGTCGTCGTACGTACACCCGCTTTAACCAAAACTTGAGTAAGAAATAGAGGGACGGAAATGACTGAGAAGCTAAAACTTGCCGGCCATGTCGAAGCCATCAACTGGAACCGTATCCAGGACGACAAGGACGTCGAGGTTTGGAACCGCTTGGTCAATAACTTCTGGCTGCCGGAGAAGATTCCGCTGTCCAACGACGTCCAGTCGTGGAACACGCTCACCGAGGCCGAGAAGCTACTCACCATGCGCGTCTTCACTGGATTGACCCTGCTGGATACCCTGCAGGGCACCGTCGGCGCGGTCTCGCTGATTCCCGATGCGATCACCCCGCACGAAGAGGCCGTGTACACCAACATCGCCTTCATGGAGTCGGTGCACGCCAAGAGCTATTCATCGATCTTCTCCACCCTGGCCTCGACCAAGGATATCGACGAGGCCTTCCGCTGGTCCACGGAGAACGAGAATCTGCAGAAAAAGGCGCAGATCATCGAGAGCTACTACTACGGCGAAGATCCGCTGAAGCGCAAGATCGCCTCGACGCTGCTCGAGTCGTTCCTGTTCTACTCCGGCTTCTACCTGCCGATGTACTGGTCTTCCCGCGCCAAGCTGACAAACACCGCAGACCTGATCCGTTTGATCATCCGCGACGAGGCAGTTCACGGTTACTACATCGGCTACAAGTTCCAGAAGGGACTTGAAAAGGTTTCCGAAGAGCGCCGTCAGGAGCTGAAGGATTACACTTTCGAGCTCATGTTTGAGCTCTACGAAAACGAAGTTCAGTACACGCATGACCTTTACGACGGCGTCGGCCTGGCCGAGGACGTCAAGAAGTTCTTGCACTACAACGCCAACAAGGCGCTGATGAACTTGGGCTACGAAGCCATGTTCCCGGCATCGGTCACCGATGTTAACCCGGCGATCCTTTCGGCCTTGAGCCCGAATGCCGATGAGAACCACGACTTCTTCTCCGGCTCCGGTTCCTCATACGTTATTGGCAAGGCAGTGAACACCGAAGATGAGGACTGGGACTTCTAGGTCCTGATCTAACGACTTCTGCCCAAGGGCGTCAGCATCCCACCACGGGAAGCTGGCGCCCTTTGCTGTTGCCAGCTACCGGGTTGAACCATTGCCACGACGATGGCAATATCTACGCGTCCAAGTCCGCTACGCTGGTAGCCGCATAATTCGGAGTGAGCGCGGAAAACGCGCACAGCCAGCCGGACGAGCGACGAATGAAGGTTTCTGTCACCCATTCATCGGCGGTGAACGGGACGCCGCGCCAGCTGCCCTGATTGGTGCCATGGGCCAGGACCACCGCCACGTCACCATAGACACGCGCCTCAAGGACCTCAAAGGCCATTTCGGAGTGGCTCAGCTGTCCAGATTCGACCGCCGCCAAGAAATCGGCCCGTTTCCCAGGGCCTCCTTCCGGCGTGACCATGACCCAGTCCGGCTCGGCGAATGACCCGATAAGCGGTGCATCGTTGGCCACGATCGCTTTGGCCCACCGATCGAGAAGATCTTGGAATGATGTGAGGCTATCAGTTTCCATGTGATCATTATGGGCTGGGCATGGGGCCCGGGCAATGCTGTGTGCAGTGATTAGTTGGTGCTTGACTTCTTGCTTGGCCTGGCGCGTACATGCATTCGTTCTCCCTGCGGGCCAAAGAGAGTCAGGAATTCCACGGCATGATCGTCAGCCCGCCCGAACCAGTGCGGGGTGCGGGTATTAAACTCGGCCGCCTCGCCGGCGGGCAAAACGATGTCATGTTCGCCGAGGCACAGTCGTAGCTTTCCCTTAAGCACATAGATCCACTCGTAGCCTTCGTGGACTTGCAGGTCGGGAACCGAGCGACTAGTGCCGGCATGAAGTACGTTCTTGAAGGCCTGTAGGCCTCCGCCCGAATCCTTGCTCAGCGGCAAGATCGTCATGCCGTGGCGTTCGATGGGCTTGATGTGGATGCGAGGGTCTCCCGTCTGTGGTGCTCCCACCAGATCGTCGAGGGGAACCCCGTGGGCACGCGCCAAGGGAAGTAGTTGCTCGAGGGTGGGGCGGCGTTGACCCGATTCCAGACGCGAGAGTGTGCTTAGTGAGATGCCACTGAGTGCCGAGAGCTCCTGAAGCGTCAGATTGTTTCCGGTACGCAGCGCTTTCAAGCGGGGTCCAACGCGGGAGAGAGTGTCATCGATGTCCTGATCCATGGGTCCATTTTGCCACATCAGCAAAAATGCTTGCCGTCTTTTGTTAGTCGGGTGCAAGCTTGAAGAGCACAAGCACGGAGCTTGGCGCGCGAGGCAATTGGAGAAAATCCCATGAACACGAACAAGAACTTTTATGATGTGGCCATCATTGGCGGGGGATCGGCGGGGCTGGCTGCGGCCCAAGCGCTGGGCCGCTCACGTCGCAGCGTCGTGGTGATTGATGCGGGCCAGCCACGCAACGCTGTGGCGAAGGGCGTCCACAATTTCCTGACGCGCGATGGGGTTCCCCCGCTCGAATTGCTCCGCCTGGGGCGTGAGGAACTAGCGCCCTACGGGACCGAGTTCCGCTTTACCCGAGCCACGAGTTACTCCCGGGGCGTAGAGAACTTCGAGATCACCCTCGAAGAGGGTGCAGCAGTCACCGCGGGGCGCATCATTTTGGCCGCTGGCGTCCGCGACACCCTGCCAGAGATTGACGGCCTGGAGGCCTTCTGGGGCAAAAATGTGCTCCATTGCCCCTACTGCCACGGCTGGGAAGTCCAGGACCAAAACATCGCCGTCCTTGACAGTGAGTTCGCGATCCACCAGGCCCTGATGTTTAGGCAGCTCAGCGAGAGCATCACCCTCTACACGGCTCCGGGTCGGGAGATCGAGGCGAGTGAGCTTGAAAAGCTGAATGCCCGTGGCATCAAGATCGTAGAACGGGAGATCGTTGCGGTCCGCGGTAGCGATAACCACCTAACCCACCTTGTTTTTGCCGACGGCACCGAGGACCAGGTGGATGCCCTGGTGATCATGCCGCGCTTCAGCGCAGAAATCCCCGGCCTCACCGAGCTGGGACTTCAAGCGACGGCTCACCCATCGGGGATTGGCACCTATGTGTCAACCGATGAGTTTGGCAAGACCGAGGTGCCGGGTCTTTGGGTAGCCGGCAGTTTGCGTGATCCCATGGCACAAGTGATCCTGGCCGCGGGGGATGGCCTGCGGGTCGGGGCAATGGTGAACGCGGATATCATCGAATCCGATATTCAGCGGGACATCACCGCACATCGGGCAGCTCTGCCGGTCAGCTAAGGCGCGGTGCCGACGCCAAGCCCCTGGCGAAAGCACCACACCGTTAGAAGAGCTGGCGCCAGTTGGTGGCTGCCAGATCCAGCAGTTCGTCGCCCTTCCCGGACATCACTGTGCGCACGGCATAGAGCGCAAAGCCCTTGGCCTGCTCGGCGCTGATGGCTGGTGGCATCGAGAGCTCCTGCCGATCGGTCACCACATCGATGAGGGCCGGCCCATCGTGGGCCAGCGCCTGAGTCAAGGTGGACTTCAGATTTTTTGAGTCCTCCACCCGGAAGCCACGGATCCCCATGGCCGTGGCGACATCGGCGAAGTTCGGGTTGGCCAGATCGGTGGCGAAGGTGACGAACCCCGCTGCCTTCATCTCCAACTCCACGAAGTTCAATGAGGAGTTGTTAAAGACCACGATCTTCACCGGCAGCTTGGATTGCACCAGGGTGAGCAAATCACCCATGAGCATGGCCAGGCCTCCATCACCGGAAAGGGTGATCACCTGGCGCTGCGGGTCCGAGGCCTGGACGCCGATGGCTTGCGGGATGGAATTGGCCATGGTGCCGTGATTAAAGGATCCGAGTAGTCGACGCTTGCCGTTCATGCTCAGGTAGCGGGCGGCCCAGACCACCGGGGAGCCCACGTCGGCCAGGAATACCGCGTCCTCCTGAGCCAGCTCGTCCAGCGTGCGCGCCAGATATTGTGGGTGAATTTTTGCCCCCTTGCGTGCGGGGGTGGCCAGCTCATCAAGCTTCTCGCGGGTCTTGCGGTAGTGCTTCTGTGCATCCTCAAGATGCGAGGTCTTACCCTTGGGCTCCAGTAGTGGGGTTAATACGTCCAGGGTGTCAGCGACGGTGCCTACCAACCCGATGTCGATGGGTGTCCGCCTGCCCAGCTGCTCACCGCGGACATCCACCTGGATGATCTTGGCATCCTTGGGGTAAAACTGTTGGTACGGGAAATCTGTCCCCAGCAGCACGATGGTATCCGCGGCGTCCATGGCCCGGTAGCCGGAGGCAAAACCGAGCAACCCGGTCATCCCGACGTCGTAGGGATTGTTGTATTCGATGTGTTCCTTGCCGCGCAGGGCGTGCACAATCGGAGCGCCGAGGCGCTGCGCGAAGTTCACCACCTGGGTGTGTGCTCCCGCTACTCCGGCGCCGGCCATGATGGTGACGCGCTTGGCGGCATTGAGCAGGGTTGCCGCCCGTGCCAGGTCTTCGGGGTGCGGCAGCACCGCCGAGCGGCTGGGCGTGATCACCGAAACCGCGGTGCTCTTGGCCTCGGCCAGGGCGACGTCGCCGGGCATGATCAGTACCGCAACTCCGCGCCGCTCGATGGCAGTGCGCATGGCAATTTCTAAGAGCCGCGGCATCTGTTCAGGGGATGAGACGGTCTCGCAGAACACGCTGGCCTCGCGGAAAAGTTCGGCCGGGTGCGTTTCTTGGAAATAGTTGCTGCCAATTTCCGAGGTGGGGATGTGTGCGGCGATGGCCAGGACCGGTACACGGTTGCGGTTCGCATCGTAGAGTCCGTTGATCAGGTGCAGGTTTCCGGGCCCACAGCTGCCCGCGCAGACCGTGAGGTTCCCGGTCATTTCCGCCTCGGCGCCGGCGGCGAAGGCAGCCGTCTCCTCATGCCTGACGCCCAGCCAGGAGATGGACCCGTCCTTACGCATGGCGTCGGTGAGCCCGTTCAGGGAATCACCGGCCACACCATAGATCCGCTTGACCCCGTTGGCCTTGAGCGTGGCAATCATGGTTTCGGCAATCGTGGTCATCGGTATCTCTTCCTAAAGGTCCGGACGATTCTTCTTCACCCTACGTGTCCCGGCGCGGGCGCGGCTAGAGGGAAAGGACGGGCCGTGATGTGTGTCGTGTAGCACTGCTGATGGTGATGTGTCTCGCATTGGCCACTAGGCTGGCTTCAGACATACCAGTGCGGCAGTACCGCACAAGAGCAACAAGGAACGGAAATCATGACGCACACCTCGACGGGGCAGAATCTTGACGAACTCGCGGTGGGCGATTTCTACTACGAAGCAACGGGAGAGCAGACTTACCGTTCCACCGTGCATGCGCAGGGTGCGTGGAATGCCCATGAACAACATATGGCCCCGGCCACGGGCATTCTGGTACACGCCCTGGAGAGTTTCTCCCCGCGGCCGGATATGCGGATGGCACGGGTGAGCCTAGACATTCTAGGGATCATCGCTGGCGGCGAATTTGAGGTGCAAACCCGGATGATCCGCCCGGGACGAACCATCGAGCTCATCGAGGCGCAAATGATCTCCGGCGGGCGGACCTGCATCATTGCCCGGGCCTGGCGCCTGGCCACGCTGGACAGCTCGGAAGTGGCAGCCATCGAGGATGCGGCGGTGATCCATCCCGAAGAGCTGGAAACCTTCGCCGGGATGTCGCCGTGGCCCGGGGGCTACATTCGGGGACTAGAGTTCCGCTCTGCCCAAGGGCATCGCCCGGGCAAGGGTGTGGTGTGGATGCGCAATGACTTCGAGATGGTCGCCGGCACTCCGACCTCGGACCTCACACGGTTGCTGGGGATGGTGGATACCGCCAACGGGGTCGCTCCGCGTGTGGCTCCGGGTCCCAACTCGTGGATGTTCCCCAACGTAGATCTGCAGATTCACCTGCATCGGGCTCCGGTAGGCAAATGGCTGGGTGTTGATGTGCAACAGAGTTACGGCACCGACGGCATCGGGTTAACCAGCGCGGTGTTGCACGATGTGCACGGACCATTTGGGCGCAGCGAACAAATCCTCACGGTGCGCCCCGTGGCGGCACTGAAGTAACCCTTGGCCACCGCCCGGTTAAGCCGAGGTGGTTCTCACCAGTAGCTCCTTGAGCAGTCGCTTCTTCATCGGGGTGAAACCGGCTTCCAGATGCCGGGCGCGGATCTGGCGGTCCGCCCGGTAGAGCGCATAACCGCGTTGGAGCAAGAAAATAATGGGCTTGCGCCGTTCACGCACATCACGCACAAAGCGGCGAATGGCCGTGGTGAGGGCCGAAACCTCGATGTAGTAGGCCTGCACCGGAACATCGAGGCGCTTGAGCGGAGCCAAGATTTCCGAGACGAAGATTCCCTCGGCCAGCAGTGGGCCGCCATTAAGTTCCACGGGATGAGTGCCATCGTAGCTGGAGGTACTGATCGAGTAATTGGGCACCTGGGTTGTCCCGGATTCCAACAATTCGATCAGTGCGTCAACCGCGGTATCGCAATTCCAGGTTCCGGCGTGATCCCAGTCGACCTCCCCGTAGTCGGTACGCGGTAGTGGCGTGGCTGCGGAGTCCTCGGAGAGTTCACGGTAGAAATTATCGAGCTCCATATGGGGACGGCCGAAGCGGTCGGCAAGGTACGACTTTCCGGATCCGGAGGCCCCGCCCAGCAAAATGAGGGGTGTATGTTGTTTCGGCACGACATCCATTATTCACCGCGGGGCATCCGGACCTAGAATCGAGTCCATGAGTCTCTGGAATTCCGATGCCGATCACGCCTTGAATATTCGCATCGCCGAACCCTCCGGAGACCCAGAAGCCGATTTGTTGGCTGGCATCACCTTGCTCGAATCCGTACGTGATGCCCACGCGCCAGCTACGCTGCGGATTTATCGGCCGGATCCGACCCTAGCCTTTGGACAACGCGATGTCCGTCTGGACGGTTACGACCAAGCGGTTCAACGTGCGCGCCACCATGGGTTTGTCCCGGTGGTCCGTAAGGCAGGGGGCCGCGCCGCGGCATATCACCGCGGAACGGTGATTGTTGATCATGTGGAGCCTGCCTCCGAGGCCATGCTGGGCCACCAGCTGCGCTTTAAGGCCTTGGGGACGCTATATGCCGACGCCCTGCGCCGCGGGGGAATCGATGCCCGGGTGGGCGAGATTCCGGGGGAGTACTGTGCCGGGGAATACAGCGTGCACGGCGTGCCTGGCTTGGCCTCCCCGACGCAGCATCGCATCAAGCTGGTGGGCACCGCCCAACGGGTGGTCTCCGGGGCCTGGTTGTTTTCCAGCGTGTTCGTGATTGAAGATTCCACACCCATCCGTCAGGTGCTGGATGATGTTTATCAGCACCTAGGAATCGAGATGGATCCGGCCACCGCTGGTGCCGCCGAGGACCTCGTGCCGGACTATAAATCGGAATCGTTTATCACCGATCTGTTGGCCGAGTATGCGATGCACACGGAGCTGAGCTACAGCTAGAAATTGGTCCCTGATGAGTTTTAGCGCTGGCGCTTGCCCAGCCGTAATCCCGCCCAAAACGCTGCCGCGCAACACGCGATGGCCAGAAGCAGGTAGCCGGCGATCTCCGCGGGAGCAAGAAAATACAGGCCAGATAGGAAGGTCGTGTCACTCAGTGGTGCGTAGCCAACGAAGCCAAAGTCTACTTCCTTGCCCCGCGTTGTCCATAGGGTCACCAGACCTGCCACCAGAGCCACCACCGCGATGATTCCGGCGAGCGCGGGGAGGCGGCGTCTAGGGGAGTGCTGATGCGGTGTTGGTGGGGTCTGAGAATCGTCCATGGGGATGAGTATGTCACGCAGGTGTGCGCAAAGGTGCTGGTGGGTCCTCGTTTCTCGGTTTCTTCCGGTTGCCGTGTGGCCGCGCACACCCGGTCTGCAGGATTGTGCATTGCGTTGTGCCCCGCTGCGGTTAACGTTCGGCCCCAGACATCGTGCACGAGGCTGAGCAATGGAGGTGGAACACCTGGCCGAGAATTTGACACCCACCCGCTATCCGCCGCGGACCACCCCGGTGCGTCATGAGCTGCAGCCAGCCGATGATTTGATGCGAGCCGAGTAAAGGTAAGGCCGTGGCTAGCGTGTCCTCGCGCATGGGTGCCTAGGAGAACCGACCGCATCCGGGCCAGCTATCCGTCGCCCGCTACTAGAGTCGCCACACCTACCAGGCTACTGCCGGAACCCGGACGGTATTTTTCCGCGGTGTATGTCGTTGATCGCCACTTGATGCTTGACCCGATTTCGATGTATCGCTGATGCGTTTCTGTCTACCCGGCGCAATCATCAGGACCACATTGGCGTGCTTATCGTTGCGGCTTTCGTCGTCGAACTGGATGATCATCGATCGACTGAAGAGTGTGGCCTGTAACATGCTACTGTGTGTGAGAACACAAAACACCCCCTACTTGAAAGGTGCTGCCCATGGGCGTGCTGGCACTTGGCGTTTTTATCGCAGTTACAGTACTTATCAACGTCGTCTTGAAACGACGGATCTCGGAAGCCCTCATTATTGCCTTGATTTCATGCGCACTGGTTGGGGGAGCTCAAGCGCCGAAGCTGCTGATGGATGCCGTCAGGGAAGGCTTTCAGTCCGAGGTCACGTTTGCTGGTCTGGCCTTCGTTTTCATGGGCGTTATCGTAGCCTCAACCGGATTGATCGAACGGCTGATCCACATTCTGAACTCCATGTTCGGGAGGGTGCGCGGAGGATCGGCATATGTCTCGACACTTGGGTCGGCCGCGATTGGCCTGGTGGCGGGTTCCACCGCTGGCAACACCGCCACTGTGGGATCGGTGACCATCCCATGGATGAAGGAAAATGGGTGGTCCTCCACGCGCAGCGCGACTCTGGTGGCGGGCAACTCGGGCCTCGGTGTTTCGTTGCCTCCCAACAGCACGATGTTCATCCTGCTAGCCATGCCTGCGGCAGTTGGTGTTGCCACCGGCCAGGTGTACGTTGCTCTGGCGGTTGCCGGTGCCTACTGCGTGCTGTACCGCATGCTGTTGGTCTTTTTCTGGACCCGTAAGGACGGCATCCCGCGCCCTGATACGACGAATCTGGCTCCGCTCCGCACAGCGCTGCGCGAAGGATGGCGCTCGTTGCTGATATTTGTTGGCATCGCTGTTCCGGTGGCTGTGACTTTCGGTCCGCTCTACAACTTCCTTGTCACCGAGAACGTCATTGGCAAGTCCAACATGTCTGCGATCTCCATCATCGTGTGGGTGCCAATCCTCATTTCGGTGATTGCGCTGATCGAGGGGCGAAAGCGACTCTTTGCCAACAAGGCCGCGTTTAAGAAGCTGTTGAACAAGGAAATTCCGCAATTTGCCACCGTTGGCGTTTCGTTGTTTGCTGCCCTGAGCGCATCCAACATCATGGAAGCGCTCGGAGTGGGTCCCCAGCTCAGTGACTTCCTCGGTGGACTGACCCTGCCCAAGGCGGCCATCGTCGCGATCGTCTGCATTATGGCAGTCATTGTTGCGACGCCGTTGTCATCGACAGCGAGCGCCGCGGCCATCGGAGCACCTGCCGTGATGGCACTGACCTCCGTGGGAGTCCACCCAGTGGTAGCCATCATCACGGTGCTGATCTGCACTTCAACCGAAGGGGCTTCACCGCCAGTGGGCGCGCCGATCTACTTGGCTGCTGGTTTGGCCGAGGCCAATCCCACCAAGATGTTCATGCCGCTGATTACCTATTTTGTGATCCCCATCGTGGTGATTGCCTGGCTGTTGGGCATGGGCTGGTTGCCCATCCCGTTCTAAGACGAAGGAGACACCATGAAATTCATCAAGGTTCTATTTTTACTGTTTCTTGCAGCATTCATGCTCGGTGGCCTCATTTTGGTCACCGGCCAAGTCGTGGGGGTGCTGACGCTTAATGGCGCACTTGTGAGTGGCAGCAAGGCCGCCCTGTCTGGGGCTACGTTTGCCGCGGCAACGGCCGCTGGACTCTGCGCGTTCGTATTGCAGTACTCCAAGGCGGCAGCGACAGACGAAGGCTAGTATCCCTGGGTTAGGTCCTGCCATAACCGATCGGGATCTAGATCCAGGCCCTGCCCGGTGATGGCCTGAGCAACAAGAAGTCGCCCGGTCCGTGTGAGGTGATCCCGCATGGCCGTGGCGGCTTCTGAGCTCTGGCCAGCCTTGACGGCTTCGATAATGGGGGAGTGCTCCACTACGATATCGGCCAGAGTGCGCTGCTTGCCCGCCGTTGAGACGCCAAGCAGGCGAGTTGCCACACGAAGTCGGTTGACGATGTCGCGTCCGCGGTTCGACCGTGCCGCACCCAAGATCAGGTCGTGCAGTTGCTGGTCTAATGCGAAGAATTCTTCCTCGGCATCGGCCGCTGCGGCGGCACGCATCTTTTTCTCCAGTTCCACCAATTCTTCGCTGAGTTCCGGCGTGCATGCGGTTGCTGCGCGTGAAGCAGCGGGAACTTCCAGTGCTAAACGGAGGGAAAAGATTTCCGCCACGTCGTATGGGCTGGTGGGGATGATGCGGAAACCGCGGTTACGCGCGAATTCCACCAGACCGGCCTCTTCGAGGCGCAGGAGTCCGTCGCGGACGGGCGAGCGAGATATGCCCAGAAGATCGGCGATTTGGTACACGCTATAGAGCTTGCCCGTTTCGAGTTCGCCGGAAATCACCGCGGCGCGCACGAAATTCATGACCTGGTCGGTCAGAGTCGCCCCACGCTGCGGCAATGGGGATGAGGCAGGACTAGTCATGCCCCGATTCTCTCATCTACGTCGCGTACTCGCTGCTTCATTTCGCCCACGGCATCTTTCAATCACCTGTAACATGTTACTCTGGTTTCAATTGCCCTACGAGAGGTCCATCTCATGGAAACCCTTCCGCTTACATCCGATCCGACACCGGCGAGCGCCGAGCTGCGCTCACGACTGCGAACCGACATGACGACGAGAGCCGCCTACATTTCCGATGCTTCGGTCTTTCGCCGTGTGCCAGCCGCGGTACTGGAGGTGCGAAGCGAAGCTGATGTTGCCGAAGCATTGGGATACGCAGTGGAGAAGGGCCTAAGCGTCACCACGCGTGGCGGTGGGACTTCCGTGGCGGGCAACGCAATCGGCGAGGGCCTGGTTTTGGACACTTCTCGCTACTTCAACAAGATCCTTGAGATTGATCCGGTTGCGCGAACTGCCCGCATCCAGCCCGGGGTGATCTGTGATGAACTGCGTGATGCGGCGGCCGAATTCGGATTGACTTATGGTCCGGACCCGTCCACACATAGTCGCTGCACCGTGGCCGGCATGGTGGCGAACAACGCCTGCGGGTCGCACTCGCTGGCCTGGGGGACGGCAGCGGACAACGTCGAATCGGTTAAGGTCATGCGGGCCGACGGTTCCACCGTGATCCTCGGACAAAATGGCACCGATGACCACGAGCTCAACGTTGAACTGAAAAAATTGCGGGATGCCAGCCTGTCGACACTGCGCACCGAATTGGGGCGCTTCCCTCGCCAGGTCTCGGGATACGGGTTGCACTACCTGTTGCCGGAAAACGGGTTCAACACTGCCCGCGCCTTCGCCGGCACGGAGGGTACCTGCGGAGTGATTACCGAGCTCACCGTGAAGCTGGTGGAAAAACCACTGGCTACCGCCCTAGCAGTGCTTGCGTTTGAAACCGTCTTTGATGCGGCAGCTGCGGCATCCACGATGCGCCGACCGGGCGTTACTACCGCCGAGGGCATGGGTGGAGACCTGCTTGACGCGCTACGTTCGCGCCCCGGCCAGGAACTGGCTGGATCCGAGCTCCCGGGCATGAGCGGTCCCTACGGATCGATCGATCGCGCAGGCGGCTGGCTCTTCTGTGAAACCGCAGGGGAAACCCCTGGAGAAGCGCTCGCTCTTGCCGAGTCACTGACCGCCGAATACCTGGCGGCGGACTCCGTCGCCGCCATCGACGCAGTGGTCGTTACCGATCAGGCCTCGGCCCGTGCATTGTGGCGCATCCGCGAGGCCTCTGCCGGCATCGTGACCAGGCTCCCGGATGGGGGCGAGGCCTGGCCGTCCTGGGAGGACTCGGCCGTTCCGCCCGAGCACCTGGCCGACTACCTGCGCGATCTCTACGCACTGATGGCCGAACACGACCTGCGCGGTATCCCCTTTGGGCACTTCGGCGAGGGATGCGTGCACGTCCGGATCTCCTTCACGTTGGGGACCGAGGAAGGCGTTGCTGTCTTCCGTTCGTTCATGGAGGCCGCGGCCGAGACGGTCGCCCGCTACGGAGGATCGCTCTCCGGGGAACACGGGGACGGACGGGCCCGCTCCGAGCTGCTGGACCGCATGTACAGCCCCGAGGCCATGAATGCGTTTAAGCGCTTCAAGAAGATCTTCGACCCCACCGGCCTGTTCAATCCCGGGGTGCTCATCGACCCGGAAAAAATTGACGACAGGTTGCGCCCCGGTCCCGGGCAGCGCAAGCACGAGCTGCTGCCGGTCCACGTGCTCTCCCGCGACAAGGGGTCCTTGGTCAACGGCGTGAACCGCTGCGTCGGGGTGGGACTGTGCCGCTCGGACGAGGGGGCAATGTGCCCCTCCTTTCAGGGAACCGGCGACGAGGTGCACTCGACTCGGGGCCGTGCCCGGGTGCTTTCGGAGATGTTCCGCGGCGAATCGCTGCCCTCGGCCTACAAATCCGAAGAAGTCAAGGAGGCGCTAGATCTCTGTCTGTCCTGTAAGGCCTGCGCTTCCGAATGCCCGGTGAACGTGGACATGGCCACCTACAAGTCGGAGTTTTTGCACCGCTTCTACGAGAAACGGCTCCGTCCCATGGCCCACTACACCATGGGTTGGCTGCCGGTCCTCACCAGGATCCTGCATTTGGTCCCGGGTGCTGCCACTGCCGCCAATGCGCTGTTGCGCCTGAAGCCGGTCGAACGGCTGGTCAAGAAGCTCGGCGGGATCGAACCGACACGCAAGATGATCTCCTTCGCCCCCGAGTCCTTGCAGTCTTGGTCCCGTAAACGCACCAGCGCCCCTATGGATAAGCACACGACCGTAGTGCTCTGGCCCGACTCTTTTAATAACCACCTTGATACCGGCCCCGGCAAGGCGGCCGTCGAGGTGCTCGAGGCACTCGGATACACGGTCATCATCCCCGACGGATTCGTTTGCTGCGGACTCACCTGGCATTCCACCGGACAGCTGGATGCGGCCCGCAAAGTCATCGTGCACACGCTGAAGGTCATGGAGCCGCTGCTCAAAGCCGGCTACCCGGTCATCGGGCTCGAACCCTCCTGCACCGTGATGCTCGGCCACGAAATCACCGAACTTGTCCCCAACGATCCACGGGCAGCAGCCTTGGCGGCCGCGGTGGTGCCCTTCGGCGAACTCGTGGCGAAGCACGTGCCCATCGACGGCAAGCCGAGCGCGGCGTGGCCCTTTGGCACACTGGACGTCGGCGCCGTATCCCAAGTGCACTGCCACGAACGTTCCCAGGGCGACCATTCATCATCGGCCAAGGTATTCGCCACCGTGGGCATCGATGAGCGAGAGATCCAGACGGGTTGCTGCGGGCTGGCAGGAAACTGGGGATTCGAGCCCGGACACGCCGAACTCTCCCGCACCCTCGGCGAGCGCGAGCTCTTCCCGGCGATCCGTGGCCGGGCGACGGGTGATTTGGTGCTGGCAGACGGCTTCTCCTGCCGAACGCAGATTTCCGAGGGAACCGATGCGTCGGGCTTGCACCTGGCCCAGGTTCTTGCCGCCGCACGTCTGGATTTCACGCTGTCCTAGTCGCCGGACACCGGCTGAGCGTGCACGGCAATGCACACCCGGTCTGCAGGATTGTGCATTGCGTTGTGCCCCGGGGCGGGTAATACTCGGCCTCATGCATTGTGCATGAGCCGAGTAATGGAGGCAGAACACATGGCCGAGAATTTGACACCCACCCGCTATCCAACGCGGACCACCCCGGTGCGTCATGAGCTGCCCGGCCGGTGCATCGCCTGATGCGCGCAGCCATCCTGCGCGAGCTGCCGGGGCCCGGAACCGGCAGCTTTGCCCACAGCCGACCGCTGGTCATCGAGGAAATGCCCACCCCGGCCCCGCGAACCGGGGAGGTGGGTGTGGACATCAGCTATTCCTCGCTGTGCCACTCGGACCTCTCGGTGATCAATGGGTCGCGGCCCCGCCCGCTGCCCATGGCCCTAGGTCACGAGGCGGTCGGACGGATCACCGCGTTGGGTGAGGGCGTGGAGCACCTGAAGATCGGCGACAAGGTAGTGCTGGTCTTTGTGCCGGGCTGCGGGGAATGTCGCGCCTGCCAAGCCGGGCGCCCGGCCCTGTGTCACCGTGCAGCGGTGAGCAATACCGCCGGGGATTTGCTCCATGGTCCGGCGCTGCTGCGTGGGGCAGGCGGGGAGCGGATCAACCACCACCTAGGAGTTTCGGCCTTTGCCGACCACGCGGTGGTGGCCGCCGAATCGGTGGTACCGATCGACGAGGACGTGCCCGACGAAGTGGCGGCCATGTTCGGCTGTGCGGTGCTCACCGGCATCGGGGCCATTCGGCACACCGCCGGGCTAGCCGCGGGTCAATCGGTGATTGTTTATGGGCTCGGCGCCGTGGGGTTGGCAGCGATCATGGGTGCGGTGCTGGTGGGTGCGGGAATCATCATCGCCATTGACCCCAATACGGCCAAGCACGAACTCGCCCTGGCTGCCGGGGCCACCGCGGTCGGAACACCCGAGCAGGCGCGGGAGCTGGTGGCCGTGGCCACCGGCGACGGGGTTGACGTGGCGATCGAGGCCTCGGGATCAGCCCGGGTGATCGCTGAGGCACTGGAGATGCTCACGCGTGGCGGGGCGGTCATCTGTGTGGGGCTGCCGCATCCGGAGGCCGAACTCACGGTGCCGGCGTTAACGTTCGCGGGGGCGGGCAAACGCCTGCTGGGCTCCTATATGGGAGACGCCCAACCCGCTGCGGACATCGCCTTCTTTATTGACGCCTGGCGTGCCGGAAAGCTGCCGGTGCACCTGCTGCACAGCGACACCCGCCCGTTGGAGGACATCAATCAAGCCCTGGACGCGCTCGCCGAGGGCCACGTTATTCGGCGGCTGCTCAAGCCCTGAAATGCCGGTGGGCGGTGAGGGAACGGTTTCCCATTCCCTCACCGCCCACCGGTCATCACCGCGTGTCACTAGTGTCCGCGCGTGATCCACTCATCCAGGTTCGGTGCCTCGGCGCCGATGGTGGTGGCATCCCCATGACCGGTGTTCACCACGGTGTCACTCGGTAGGGTGAGCAGGCGTTCGCGGATCGAGTCGATGATGGTCTCGAAGCTCGAGTAGCTGCGCCCGGTAGCGCCCGGTCCGCCGTGGAACAGCGTATCGCCGGAGAACAGGGTGTTCAGGTCCTCGGCGTAAAAGCAGGTCGATCCGGGGGAGTGCCCGGGAGTGTGCAACGCCACCAGGGTGGTGCCAGCAATCTCGAACGTATCCCCGTCGTTGATCTCATGATCGGCGGTGGTGCCCGGGAAAACTGCTTCCCAGAGCATCGTATCGGCCGGGTTCAGATGCACGGGTGCCTCGACGATGTCCGCGAATTCGCGGGCGTAACGGATGTGGTCATCGTGCCCGTGGGTCAGCAGCACGGCCTTGACCGCGCGGTTGCCGACCGCTTCCTTGATCTTCGCCGGCTCGTGAGCGGGGTCGATCACGTAGACCTCGTTTTCGTCCCCCACGATCCACACGTTGTTATCCACATCCCAGGTGCCCCCATCTAGGGAGAAGGTACCGGAGGTGACCAGGTTTTGGATCTGTGCCGGCATTAGAGTTCCACCACCGAGCGCAGGACCTTGCCCTCGCCCATCTTGGTGAAGGCAGCCTCAATGTCGCCCAACTCGATGCGCTCGGAGACAAACGCATCCAGATCCAAACGGCCCAGCTTGTACTGCTCCACCAGCATCGGGAAGTCGCGGCTCGGCAGGCAGTCCCCATACCAGGAGGACTTCAGCGATCCGCCGTGGCCAAAGATATCCAGCAGCGGCAGCTCCAGCTTCATCTCCGGCGTCGGGACACCCACCAACACCACGCGGCCGGCCAGGTCGCGGGCGTAGAACGCCTGCTTGTAGGTTTCCGGACGACCCACGGCCTCGATGACCACATCGGCGCCGAAGCCGCCGGTGACGGCCTTGATGCCCTCAACGGCATCGGAGGTCTTGGAGTTCACGGTGTGCGTGGCCCCCATTTTGGTGGCCATGGCCAGCTTGTCATCATCGATGTCTACGGCGACGATGGTGGTCGCGCCGGCCAGCTTAGCCCCGGCGATCGCGGCGATGCCTACCCCGCCACAACCGATCACTGCCACGGACTCGCCACGCTTGACCTCGCCGGTGTTCATGGCAGCACCGATGCCGGCCATCACGCCGCAGCCCAGCAGGCCCACGGCGGCCGCGTCGACGTCTTCATCAACCTTGGTGCACTGTCCCGCAGCGACAAGGGTTTTCTCGGCGAACGCGCCAATACCCAGGGCGGGGGAAAGCTCGGTGCCGTCCTCCAGGGTCATCTTTTGCGACGCGTTGGCGGTGTTGAAGCAGTACTGCGGGGTGCCCTTGGCGCAGGCGCGGCACTGGCCGCAGACCGCGCGCCAGTTCAGGATGACGCGGTCTCCGACGGCGACGTTGTTCACGCCCTCGCCGATCTTGGAGACCACTCCGGTGGCCTCGTGACCCAAGAGGTATGGGTAGTCGTTGCCGATACCACCGAGCTTGTAATGCAGATCTGTGTGGCAGACACCGCAGGTCAGGATGTCAACCACTGCCTCGCCGGCGGCCGGTTCGGGGATGATGATGGTCACCGTCTCAACGGGGGCATCCTTGGCTCGGACGATTACTGCCTGGACCTTTTGTGACATGTCACTCCAATTCTTACGGGGCGGTCGCGCAAGCGCGCGACAAAAAACTTAACGTGAAAGGGGTGCCGCCTACCTTTCGGCAGGTGGCACCCCTCCATCCAAGCACAGCGTCGGCTAGACGCGCTCGAGGACTTCCTCAATCCGCGGATTTGTTGCGGCAGTTCCGTCCGGGAAGATCAGCGTGGGAACGGTCTGGTTCCCACCGTTGAAGGCCTCGACCAGTTCGGCGGTACCCTCAACTTCTTCGATGTTTACTTCGGTGTAGCCGATTCCCTTGGCGTCCATCAGGCGCTTGAGGTTGCGGCAATAGCCGCACCACGAGGTGGTGAACATCGTGACGCTGCCGGCCTCGGGAATGTACGGGGCAAGTTTTTCTGTTTCGCTCATATCTCATGTAACCACGGACATGAGAGTCTTATTTCATGTGTGGACGATATGTGATGGCCAAGGCAATCGGGGATCTGGTGGCCGAGGCGGAAGCCGAAGCCGATGCAAACCTTGAACTGCGCCAATCCTGGAATGTTGCCCCGACCACCGACGTGCCGATCGTGCTCGAGCGGCTTGTCGAAGGTGAAGTCCACCGGCAGGTGCATGTTGCCAAGTGGGGGCTGGTACCGGGATGGGCCAAGGACCCGGCCGTGGGGGTGCGTGCCTTTAACGCCCGCAGCGAGACGGTCATCGAAAAGCCGACCTTCCGCGCCGCGGTAAAGGCCCGGCGTTGCGCCGTTCCCGCCGAGGGATATTACGAATGGTTGGCCGGAGACACCCCCAAGGCCAAGAAGCGCCCGTTCTATGTTCACCCGGCCGATGAATCGTTGATCTTCTTCGCCGGACTCTACGAATGGTGGAAGGATCCGTCCAAGGACGACGGAGATCCGGGGCAATGGCTGCTCTCCACCTCGATCCTCACGTGCCCGTCACCAGCTGCGGATTCCGAATCGCCGGTCCTGCGGGAACTGCACGGGCTGCATGACCGGTTACCGATCCCGCTGGCCAAGGACTCCATGGACGAATGGCTGGACCCGGAAAATAAGAATGCCGCCGAACTGGTGGACAGGGTGCGCTCAGGTGCCTTCGACGTTGCGTCCATGTGGGCCCTGCGCGAGGTCGATGCGGCGGTGGGCAATGTGCGTAATGACGGACCCGAGCTCATCGAGGAACACTCGGGGCTGTTCTAGGAATCGGTGGCTTCGGGACCGGCCGGACGGTGCCGCTGAAGTTTTCGTAGGCGGTGGACGGTTCGGACAGTCATTATCGCAGCCATCCATTCAGCTGTCGTGGGTGGGACCCGCAGTGGTCTTGCCGCAGGAGACTTGATCTTCTGGCGAGCTAGCTCGAGTCTCCATGTGATGAACCAAGCCGCAAGGATTGCCGTGCAGCGTGTGACCAGAAGCGCACGAAATGATGGTTCCATTCCGAAGAATTCTAGAAATCCACTAGCCCCAAAGAATATGGCAACTGCCAAAACTACGGCAACGGCGGTGGCCAGTCGGGAGTATCCGCGGACTCGTCGCCTGGCCATGTCTAGTAGCGTTTGAATGTGACGCTTCTCCTGCTCCGTTGCGCTCCTCTGTAATGTTCCGATGGTCTTATTGGCTTCGGCGATATTGGTTTGGAGATCAGCGATTAGCCGCGAGTCTTGGCGCTGAGTGTTCTGTGTTTGCGCAGCCTTTCGTTCATCGCGGGCCTTGTAGGCCTGGGACTTCTGAGCTCTGAAAGTCGCAGTGATGGCTGCTGCAACGGCACTGGGAGTGATGTACGAAGCTACAGCTGCCCGGTCTGCCAGCGAAACGTCTTCGGCATGGCCTACCGCGGTTACCACCGGCACGTCAGCATTCATGATGAGGTCGGCAAGCTCCCGGCTTTCGAAGGCCTGCATCCCGGCCCAATGACCGCCGCCACGGACAAGGACAATCAGTCCATGGCCTTTGTGTTTTGCTGTCCGAATGAGTTGGCCGAAATGCGCGAGCGCGCCATCATGATGCCAGTTGATGCTTTGGTAGTCGATGGTACGGGGCCTGTTGTTTTTGCCTTTCATTTCGAACCGCACGTCGTTCTTTCCTTGGGAACGCTCCGGCGCGATGACCATTATGCTCTTGAGCTTGTCGGCGGGAACGGGAACACCTTGCTCGGAGTTCTGATGGACTTTCCAAGGTTTAAGGACCGCGCGAGGATTGCTCGGATAGCTTGCGGAAAAATCATCCAATCTCTGTATCGCTTCACAGTACAACTTGCCCGTCTGGCTAAACTCAGGACGGATGCGCGAAACATTAAACTTCAGCGAATTTCCCCACATGGAGGTTTCGCCCTGCACCTTCAAGCTCATACCGTCGACCACTGCCGCGGCTAGTTCTGAGCCTTGAGAAATAAGGTATCTATCAATATTGCTCGCGTCAGATTCCCAAATTCGGCAGGGGACGATGAATATCTCTTCGCCCTGCCCGCGGCGCGATTCCTTGGTAACCAAGTCGAAATTCCACACGTTTTTAGCGCTTTTCCAGGCGTCTTTACACTCGCCGGTCACCCAGTACTGCTGTTTGGAGCAAGCATCCTCAATCTTTTGGCTGAGGGCTCCTGCAGAGATGGTTTCTATCCTGGAGCTTGATGAACGATTCATTGACGGGCCCTCTCGCCGGTTAACAGACATTGTTGGTTGCGAGTGTCCGATTGAGGCTAGCGCCCAGACCCGTCAATTTGAAATTCATGAACCAGTCGACCATACGTACGAATGTGGCCAACACGCAGCAGCTGCAGCGAGATCGTTGGGTCCCGTTAGATGTCATAACATGTCGGTTCGTTATCGCGGCGAATACCGCACCGCAGGATACGGATGGGGTTTGCCCGTATCGGTCGATCCGACCGCCCGGCGGCACATCATCTGCCGCACGCCATGGCCACTAGCGCGCTACGGCTTTGCACCGCGCACTTGCCGAAGAGTGACTTGAATTGATCCTGCACGGTATACCGGCCGATACCCAAGGCGTGCGCTAGAGCAGCGGTGTCCAGTCCGGTCGCTGCAAGTTCAAGCAATTGGCACTCACCCGGGCTTAGCGCGAAGCACCGCTCAAAGACCTCGATGCGTTCGGAGGGCAACGCATCCTGAATGGTCACCGCGATGGGTGCCATGCCGTGGTCAAAAGGCGTGGTCATGCGCGTGGCCGACAAGCGTGCCCACACTCCTTCACCCACATGGACCAGTGAGCTGGCCGAATGCGCGTCAACGCCATGCTCAACAGCCAGCAATTGCGCGGCTACATTAAGCACCTCGGCAGGGATGCCGTGGTGCGGGTGAGGACCGGGCTGCAAGAGATCCAGCCAGCGGGTGGCCGACCCCGTCTGGCTGATGATGCCCAAATCGTTGGCCAGCGCCAATACCGCCTGGTCATGATTTGGTACCCCTACTGTGCTCGCCATCTGGAACTGGCGCGCTGAACAATGTCGCAAGCCGGTGGTGATCACCGGCGCTAAGGCCGAGAGCTCTTCGGCTTCCTGCTCGGTGAAGGTGCCAGCACCGTCGCCGCGCCACAAGTCGAGCCATCCCCAGATGCCCCACCTGTCGGCAAAAACTAGCGAGAGGACATCGGTGATTGCGTACCGGCGCAGCACCCGTGCCCACGATTCACTGCGGGACAACTCTCCGGCGCTCACCGCGGCCAGCGAGAGTGCACGGGCCGGATTGACCGGCAGCGAGGTCCACCGGTTTAAGGTCGTGGAGTACTTGAGGGTGATGAGCAGCGGCAGTTCCTGAGGGCATGGAGTGTTGGCCATCGGGGAGATTCCGACGGTAGTGATTGGATCGGCCAGTGGCCACACCCAAGCATCGTGCCCGATGAAACCTGCGATTTCCCGAAGAACTGCGCCCCGGAATTCGTGGCTCTCGACTCGCGCATCATCGAGGGCGGCAATCCGCTCCATACAGCGGCCTCGGGCCCAGCTGCTTGCCATATGGCCAGTATGCGCGCACACCTCGCGCGTGTGGGCGTAGCCCTGGGGTATCCCAGAAAAATGGGATGGTGGCAGGTCGCTCGTCGCGCCTAGGCTCAAGGCATCGGCCACAGAAGTGGCCTTGAGGAAAGGACCACGTGATGTACACGCTCCAAATAGAACACGGCATTAAAGACTTTGGGATGTGGATGGGCGCCTACGGCGCAGACCCGCTGGGACGGGTCGAATCCGGCGTTCTCGCCGAGCGGATTTACCGCCCGGTCGACGATGAGCACTATGTTGTGCTGGATCTGGATTTTGCCTCCCGTGTGGAAGCCGCCGCCTTCTTAGATCGGCTTCGGTCCAACGTTTGGTCCGCGCCCTCGGCTTCCCCCGCACTGGCCTCGGGGCCAAAAACTCGCATTGTGGAGCAGCTGAACGGTGCCCACCGAGAATAAGCCAAGGGGTGCTGGTCATGGATTTGATGGTTCTTGTGTCGGAGCCAGTGCCTTCTTACCTTGTGCGGCCCGACGGTGACAGGCGAACCGGGAGGGTGTCCCATATCTGTGTGCCCGCCCGTACGCTTAGGGAAACGGATCACCGCTCGGAAGCTCGCGATTTCCTGAGAGTGCGCCGGTAAAGGTGGCCCCGGAGCGTGCCGGTTTGCGCAGCGGCATCCATCCTCAAGGCGCTGACCCGCTGATCACAGTGTGAAATGGTGGGCGCAACTCTTGCCGACACTCGAACGAAGGAAAATCATGGAACTGGCAGAACTGCTTGAAGACCTGGATGCAGGGCGCACCATCACGGGGGACTCGCCCATGCATGGCCTCATGCACCGGATCAGTCAAGAAGCCCTGCGCATCACCGGCGAACTCAACGCGGGATATCAGGAGCCCGCACGGGTGCGCGAGCTGCTGGCCCGACTGATCGGCAAGCCGGTGGATGAAACCGTGACGCTCTTCCCGCCGTTTAACGCCGACTTCGGAAAGAACATCACCTTGGGCCAGCGGGTCTTCATCAACGCCGGGTGCAAGTTCCAAGATCAGGGTGGGGTGGTTATCGGGAACGACACCCTCATTGGGCACAACGTGGTGATCGCGACCCTGAACCACGACCTTGCCCCGAGCAGGCGCGCGGATATGCATCCGGCTCCGGTTCATATTGGCCGCAATGTGTGGATCGGCTCAAACGCCACGATCCTGCCGGGGGTGACAATCGGGGATGATGCAGTGGTGGCTGCCGCCTGCGTCGTGACGAAGGATGTACCGGCGGGCGCCGTTGTGGTGGGTTCCCCCGCTCGGGTGGTGCGCTCGGTGACCGAGTAACCACCCCCGGGGGTCCACTTCCTTGGGCTCACCTTTTGATCTTGAAACAGTGCCCTTATCGGCCCCGTTCCGTCCTTCGGCGGTAGCAGGCACCACGTGCTCGGGCTCAAGCGTGGTCTGGAGCATGGAGTGGGCACAGCCGGCGATCACCAGCCCGGCAATCAGCATGAGCCAGCGATAGTCCACCACGGCCACCAAGAGCGCGCCCACGGCAATCGATGCCAATTGTGGGATATTGAGCACCAGATTGGTGGCAGCTGCGGTCCTGCCCTGCAACCGGGCCGGAGTCAGGCGCTGCCGGGTTGTCACGAGCGCAACAAAGATCCAAGGGATGCCCACCCCGGCCAGGAAGAGCGCCGGGAGAACGACCGCCGGCAACAATTCCTGCGTGGCGACAAACGGTAGTAGGTCGGTGGCGGCGGCTAGGGCTGCCAGCCCAAACAGGCCCAGCCCGAAGCCCACGGCTCGGACGGGGCCAACCCTACGCATCAGCATCGCCGCGGTGAGACCGCCGAGGATGCTTCCGGCTCCCTGCAGGCTCATGAGTATCCCGAAGAATTCGGGGTCCTTACCCAGGCCCTTGTCGATCAGTTCGAAGAGTGTTGAGTTGAACATGCCGATGACGCCCAGGGCTATGGCCGTCACGACCACCATCCGCCACAGTACGGGAATGCTGTTTAAGTGCCGGAATCCGGCGGAGTTTTCGTGCCACCATCCGCCGCGTTCGGAGGCAGATTCCGGCGCCGATTCTTGGACGGGCACCGTGAGTAGAAGTCCGGCGGTGAGCAGTAAGGCACCGGCGACTCCCACGGCAAGTGCGCCCCCGCCCCACAGCGTGTACAGCGCGGCGCCCAGCAGCGGAGTGAAGATCCGCAGTCCCTGGTCAATGGTGGAGAGTAAACCGTTGGCACTGTCCAGATGTTCGTCCTGAAGCATGTCACGCACCAACCCGGATTGAGCGGCTCCGTTGAGGATCCCCAGTAGCCCGTAGATGAAGGCCACCACGTAGATTAGCCAGAGGCCATCCGGGCCTGCGATCACGAGAAGTAGTAGCGCGCTGCCGGCCGAGACCGCGTTTCCCAAGATCAACAGCCTGCGACGGGGGAATCTGTCGGCGAGTGCGCCCACGAACGGGGAGAAGACGATGGGAAGTCCCAGCGCCAGGAAAACCATGCCTGCAGCGCTGGAAGAGCCCGAGAGATCCTTGACCCAGATGGAAAGCGTCAAGAATAGGGCACTGTCGGCAAGGTTTCCGATGGTCCAGGCTCCGGCGAACCTGCGGAACATTGGGATGGCGAGCAGGGCCTTCATGACCCCGCGTCCTTGGGCATCAGATCGTGGGCCAGTGTGGCAGCCATGAAGACGCGGATGGGGGCAGCTGCCTCGGGGCGCTGCGCCGGATCGGTGATGCGTTCCAGATAGGGGGCAATGAGCTGGCGGTAGTTTTCGGAAAAGGCATCGGCTTCCTCGGGGGTGAGGAACAAAGTTGAACCGACCTCGAACAGGTGGCCCTTCCAGGTGTCGGGGACCGGCAGGTGCCTACCCGCTCGCATTCGTTCGAATTCCCATGATTGGATCTGGTCGCCGAGTGCCACGGCTGCCATTTGAGTATCGGGGCCGGCCTGATTCCTGTCGATGTGTTGGATGATATCGATGATTTGCCAGGGTCTGTCACGCCCGGTGGCCCCGGGTGCGCGTTCGATGTAGCCGTGCTGGGCCAGTGTGCGTAGGTGGAAGGAACAGTTGGCCGGGCTCTCTCCGACATATTCGCTGGCTCGGGCGGCGGTGATCGGGCCCTGTGTGCCGACAACTTCAAGGAGGCGGATACGCAGGGGGTGGGCCAGTGCCCGCATGGCCTTGGCGTCAGTGATGTCCATGGGCCACACGCTACTATCGAAAGAACTCTTTCGCAAGAGTTCTTTCGATACGGTTCACAGGTGCGGTTATGGCTGCTTTCGGCTGCAATACCCGCCCGAGCTTATGGGGCGGCAGGTAGCGGGCATGTCGCACCGCGACGGCGCTGATAACCTCAATTCCATGAAGCCGTACGAGCTCGAGATGCTCACCGCACTGCGCCGGGCCAAGGACATGATTGATCGCGACTACGCGCTACCCCTTGACGTTCCCACGATGGCAGCTAGGGCGCTCATGTCGCCCGCGCACTTTTCACGGCAGTTCAGGGCCGCCTATGGACAGAGCCCATACGCCTACCTGATGACCCGACGCATTGAGCGATCCATGGCATTGCTGCGCTCCGGAGTCACTGTCACCGATGCCTGCATGGCAGTTGGCTGTACCTCCCTGGGCTCCTTCAGCACAAGCTTTACCCAGATTACCGGGGAGAGTCCGAGCGGGTATCGGATGCGTGATCATGCAGCGGTAGAAGCCATGCCGGCGTGCATCGCCAAGTCTGTCACCCAGCCCAAAAGCACAAAAACGCCGCGCTATTAGGTCCGGTGAAGCTCCCGAGCCAGACTCAGACGTTCCAGCGCTCGCCGACCACGGGGGCAAAGACCCCTGTGCTTGGTTAGGCAGAGTTCACCGGCAGGCAGCAGGCATTGAGCAGGATTCGAGAAGCGGGTCGGGGGTCGATTGCCTAGTCTGGAGTCATGGACATTTCATTGCAGTATTCACACATCACCGTCAATGACGTCGACGAAGCCATCGCGTTCTACCGCGACGGTTTGGGTCTAACGGTGGAGAACGACGTGGCCTCGGGCGAACACCGCTGGGTCACCCTGGGCACGGCCACCCAGCCGGGACTGGGCATCGTGCTCTCCAATCCACACGCGGGCCGCTCTGAGGCGGACGGCGACATCATGCAGGAACTACTGGCCAAGGGTGTGCTGCCCATGACGGTCTTTAGCACCAATGACCTGGATGGGCTCTTCGAGCAAGTTCGCGCCACCGGTGTTGAGGTGCTTCAAGAGCCCATTGAGCAGCCGTGGGGCCCGAAAGACTGCGCATTCCGAGATCCTTCGGGAAACATGATCCGACTTAACCAACGCCAGGGATAAGAGTCCGCACCTCAAGACGTCAGTGGCCGGTCATCCTCTTTGTGGGGACGACCGGCCACTAGTTTCGGTAGCAGTGTCTACCTAATAGGTGGGATGGGCCCGATGGGTTCGGGCTCATCGGGCGGGTAGGGGTGCTGGGGGTCCGGCGGATGCGGGATGGGTCCGGGATCCGCCGGAGGGTCGAAGGGCGGAACGGGAGGGACAGCATCGGGATCGGTCGGCCGGTGCGGCGGTACTGGAGGCTGTGGGATTGCCATGGCCACTCACCTTCTTTCGATAGTGGATGCAGGCCCAGTGTATGACGTGCCGTGCGGTCGTGGAACCCCCCTTTTGCCCCGTAGTTACGTCGGCACGCTACCACTAATCTTCGCCGGCAGGTCTGGAGCCGTTGGCAGGCTTGACGTTGATCTGTCGTGATGTTTCGTTTCTCTCATCGATAATCACCGGGGAGAAGCCGGTCACCCTGGGCTGATCGCTGATCGGGCAGTTCACCTCGGCGGGTCAGGTCATCGAGTAGCTGGGTATGTGGAGGCATCAGCGTGCCCCTTTTTCGACGAGGCGCGCCCGCACCGCGAGACCCGCGCAGAGGATAACAGCAACGCCTCCGGCGATCGTTTGCCAGGTCAGGAGTTCGTGAAGGAGGAGTCCTGCCCACAGGATGCTCATGACTGGCTGCGCGAGCTGAACCTGACTGACCTGGGTCATCGGGCCGATGGCCAGCCCACGGTACCAGGCGAAGAATCCAAGGAACAGGCTCACCACGCCTAGGTACAGGAACGCCATCCACTGGATGGGCGTTCCTGTCTGTGGCTGTTCGATGAGCGCAACAATGGTCAGCACAATCATGAGCGGGGCAGCAAGGACCAGTGCCCACGAAACCGTTTGCCAGGCACCCAGCTCGCGGGCCAGCAGGCCGCCCTCCGCGTAGCCAACAGCGGCCGCGAGCACTGCCCCAAACAGCAGTAGATCGGACCATGTCAGGTTTCCAAAACCGCTGCCTTGCAGCCCGGCGAAAAACACGGCGGCAACCGCACCGAGAATCGCGTAGATCCAGAATGACGGTGCGGGGCGTTCCTTGGTTCGCAACACGACCATGATGGCCGTCGCGGCCGGGAGGAGGGCGATCACTATCGCGCCGTGACTTGCTGGTGCGGTAGTCAGTAACTACTCGGGTAGCGCTCCGGAGCGGTTTCCCGAGGCAACGCGCATACTTCAGTCCGCTCTTGATCTACAACGCGGAAGCTAACGCCGAGCCCGCTCAGGCGCCGAATCGCGGGAGAGCATCGTGTAACCCGCACGCGGCTTCACCGTGTGACAGCCCCAGCCCGTGGGGCATGAGGTTTCACAAATATTAGCTGAGTCAGGACATTCATTTCCCACCTTGAGGATCGAGGAGCTAAACCTCTTTTTCGTGGCCGCGGACGTAAACTGAGAGTGCACGTTTCCTACCACGGATGGATTCCGATGTCCCTCTCAAACAGCCCCCTGACTACCATTATTCCCGTTACCGATACGCAGCGCTCACAGAAGTTCTATGAGGATTTGTTGGGACTTTCCTATCGGGGCCGGGCCGCGGATGGCAACCTACTTTTTGCCCTCGACGGCACTGGTACATTGGCTCTGCTCTCGGACCCCGAAGCCAAGGCCTCCGTCCACACCGCAGCAAGTTTCGAAGTCAACGACATCTCGGGGGTCATCACCGAGCTCTCCGGCCGGGGCGTGGTCTTCGAAGACTATGACCTGCCCGATTTAAAGACCACCGAGCATGTCTGTGTCCTTGGATCGGAAAAGGCCGCCTGGTTTAGAGATCCCGACGGAAACATT
Organism: Paeniglutamicibacter sp. Y32M11; assembly: GCF_019285735.1. Taxonomy (GTDB): domain Bacteria; phylum Actinomycetota; class Actinomycetes; order Actinomycetales; family Micrococcaceae; genus Paeniglutamicibacter. The sequence goes on from NZ_CP079107.1 coordinate 1,848,976, forward strand.
CTCTGCCTCCACGAGAATCTTGGGTAGAACACGTGCTGCGTAGCCGTACCGCCGCTGGTGGAGAGCATCCGAGCCACGTGGGATGCTTGGAGTATGGATCTGGAGATTTCGCCCGCGCTGACGATTCCGTCCTCCGAGCTCGACTGGCGGTTTTCTCGTTCCTCCGGCCCGGGCGGACAACGCGTTAATACTTCCGATAGCCGCGTCGAGCTTTCCTGGAATATTCCTGCCTCACGCATACTCTCAGATGCTCAGCGACAGCGGCTATTAAGTCGTCTTCGGTCCCGGCTGATCGCCGGGGTACTGACCGTTTCCGCATCCGAACAGCGCTCCCAATTGCGTAATCGGGAAACTGCGTTGATCAAGCTCGCCGAACTGGTGGACACCGCGCTGGCGCCAGATGGGCCAACACGACGTGCCACAAAACCAACCAAGGGATCACAGCGTCGTCGACTGGCAGCCAAGGGGCGCCGTTCGCTCACCAAACAGCACCGCCAACGGCCGCACGCAGAATAACCTTCAACTCACGGTGTAGTAGAGCTCAGGAACCACATTGGAAGCGCAGCTCGTGCCCATCCGGATCCTTAACATGCGGTAGTACCCAGCCGATAGCGCCGGGGTGGACGCCGGGATGAATTTCACCCAATGCGGTTAATCTGGAGGCTAAGGCTTCAAGCGCTTCTCGGTTCGGGGCGCCGAAGGCAAAGTAGTCGAAGCCCGCGGCAGCAAGTGCCCTTTCCGGGTCAAGCCACAGACCAAGTTCCGGGCCTCCGTGGGGATGGTGCATCACCAATCCTGCGATCTTTTCCCCGTCACCGACTTCCAAAACCAGCTTGTAGCCGAGCCGTGATTCGTACCAGGAACGACTGGAATCCAAGTTTGTCACCGGGAGCTTCAGGTGGTGAACTCCTGCCAACTCCGGCATTTCGAGATTCATGAGCATTGCCTTTCGTTGGTGGGCAGTTCCACGATAGGCCCGCCCCTGTCAAAAGCACAGGGGCGCTGTGGGTGGCCTTTGTTCACCCGTGCCGCCTCGCCACGAAGAATCTGAGCTGGCCGCTGCGTGTGACGGTGAAAAGACGAAAGAATGGGAGGATATTATCAATGGTTCGAGGCCCCTGCTAGGTGGTCCACTCAAGGGGGAAACACATCAAGAAGGAACTGGAAGATGTCGCCGGAGCGGCCGAAACGGCCTCGAATTCACGGGCCTTTGTGATCGTGGCGCGGGCGGGCTTTGCCGTCAGTGGGATCTTGCATGTGTTGATTGGCGTCATCGCGATCCGATTGGCCCTCGGGGAGTCCGGAGACGCAGAACAGAGCGGTGCGATTGCTCAGCTGGCTGCCCAGCCCGCGGGCCTGGCCATGATCTGGATTGGTGCTGCCGCGTGCCTCGGGCTGGGACTATGGCAGGTGAGCGAGATGCTCTTTGGGTACAGCAACGCACCGACGAAAACGCGCTGGGGCAAGAAGCTCTCCGCCGCCGGACAGGGCATCGTGTTCTTTGCGATGGCGCTGAGCTTCGGATCCTTTGGCCTAGGTAACCGTCGGGACAGTGGCGAGTCCACCAGTGACACCTCAGCTCAGATCTTGCAGGCTCCTGGAGGAGCTGCACTGTTACTCGCCATTGGTCTCGGCATTGCCGTGACCGGTTGCGTTTTTGGGGTCAGGGGCATCAGGCGGTCCTTCACCAAGACCCTGAACCTACCGTCGTCAACGCCGTTGCGACGCGGCACCCTTGCGCTGGGGATCCTCGGCTATGCGGCCAAGGGAATCACCCTCGTTCTTGTAGGGCTCTTGTTTATTGTGGCCACCTTGCAGGCGCGTCCGGAGGAGTCTACGGGGCTTGACGGGGCACTCAGGGCCTTGCGCGCCCAACCCTTTGGTAGCTACTTGCTCATCTTCATCGGTGTCGGGCTGGGATGCTACGGAATTTACCTGATCACGAAGTCGCGATTGGCGCGGATGTGATTCGGGATTCTTGGGTGTCTTAGGTCGGGCGCGACCGAAGCGCTGATCCTGCCCAAACCCGGTAAAAGAGGCTAGCGTTGGGAATATGAGCAAAGACATCGAGGACTCAACCGCGGGGGAAGAAATCGTCCACTCCCATCATCACCTGACACACAACACCGATGAGCGTGAGGTGAGTGATAAGCAGCTCTCCAAGTGGAAGAGCGAAGGCGGGGCGCTCCCGGCAGACTACGACCCGGACGTTGATGAGGATGAGCCATCGGGCGAGTAGTTGAACCCTAAGAGCTGAGGGAAAGCCGGTTCCTTGGCCACCGCTATGACATGGCGAAGGTGTCCTTCGGGTAGGTGTTGCCGTCGCTATAGGCGTCGCAGATAGCGTTCCGGCGCGTTCATGAAGGACCGCCAGTTGATCACCAGGTCAAGATCTTCCCAGTCGCTGGGCCGCAATCCCCATGGGCCAACCTCGTAGATGGTGGCACCGGGTAGGGAAGCGAGCAATGGTGAGTGCGTCGAGAGGATCACTTGTGAATCCCCCTCCGCCACCAGATCCTTCAAAATGCCCAGCAACGCCAGGCAACCGGAGAAGGACAATGCCGATTCGGGCTCGTCAAGCACCCATAAGCCGCCCTCGCGAAACCTATCGGTGATGAGCTCGAGGAATGACTCTCCGTGACTCATGGTGTGGAACGACAGATCCTGACGCCGCATGGAGGGGTGATCTTCCAGATAGGTGTAGAGGCCATGCATGGTCTCGGCGCGCAGGAAGTATCCTCTGCGGCTCGCACCAACATTGCGCACCAGCTGCAGATGTTCCTCCAACCCCGATTCGGTGGCCCGAGTGCTGTGTTGGGCGCCGGTGGACCCACCCTCGGGAGAGAGCCCGTAACTCAGGGCGATGGCTTCGATGAGGGTGGACTTCCCCGAACCGTTTTCGCCCACTAAGACGGTCGCGGCTCCGAAATCCATGCCCTCCTCGAGCAGCTGGAGTACCGGCGGAAGCGTTTGGGGCCATTGGTTGCGGGGCGCGGGAGAAAGTTGATGCTCGGTGATGCGACGGATCGGCAGCTGGGAGAACATTATCGGTGCGAGACGGGGTTAGACGCCGGTGACAGTGCCGTCATCGTCGATGGAGAAGGACGGATTGTGCACAAAGTCCCAGCGGAAGCCGTCGGGGTCCGCCACGCAGGCGCTGGTGCCGCCCCACGGTCGCTTGGTGGGTGCGGTGATCGAGGTGGCGCCGGAGGCGAGCGCTCGCGTGTAGAGTTCCTGAACTTCTTCGACGCTGGTGGTGTTGTGTCCCAGCGACAGCGGTGGGGCAAGCTCGCCGTGCCCCACCTGTCCGTATTCGCTGGGCATCGATTCGACATTCCACAATGCGAGCATGAGCCCATAGCCCGCCTGAACGAACACTATTTCGCCCGGAACATGGTTGATTTCGCGAAAACCTAGCCCGGTGACGTAGAAATCGCGTGAGCGCTGGACATTATGCACGCCCAGGGTCAGAGCTGTGACGGCGGGTATCTGGGGGGAAGTCATGACCATAAGCATAGGCCCACGTCGAATCCAGACGAGAGTGACCGCCAGCAAATTGTCGTAGATACGTTCTAACCTCTCCTTGTATAGAACGTATTTTCTAATAAAATGGTTGAGTGTATGGGTAGCTCCCGTGAGCGCCGTCGCCTCTTAGTGGGGTGTGCCGGCGGGAGGGCTGGGCTATGCGAAGGGAAAGTGGGGAGCGAATGGGAATCTTTACCCAGTCGATCGAGGTTGACTGCACACCGGCAGGGGTGCCGATCCGCATGCGCTGGCAAGGTCGCGAGTATAGGTTGGCGGCCGAGCCGGTGCGCTGGTTTGAGCGACGCAAATGGTGGAAAGAGGAATTGCGCGCCGAACGCGGACGCGGGCCGGGGCTGGTGGACTACGAGGTCTGGCAATTACAGGTCAAGCTTGCCGGAGTGGGCCCCCTGCGTACCTTCGAGGTTTCCCGTCAGGTCGACACCGGACGCTGGCGCATCATTCGTATGCCCGAGGCCTACCAGGAAAGCGCCTAAGTGAACGCCGAACACCTAGCGTGCGTCAATCTCTTGTCCGGGTGCACTGGCCGTTGGCGAGGTGGGGTGCAAGGCTGGAGCCAAGCGCCCCCGGTGACGAGGGCTGGATCGCAAACAAGGAAGTGTGCCAATGGACGAGGTATTTGATGTGGCAATCATCGGAATGGGTCCCGGGGGTGAGGTTGCTGCCGACCGGTTGCTCACTGGTGGTAAAAAAGTCATAGCGTTTGAGTCCGAACTCATTGGCGGGGAGTGCGCCTATTGGGCTTGCATCCCCTCCAAGACGGTACTGCGCGGGCCGGAGGTGAAGCTCGAAGCCGCTCGCACCGCTGGCGTCGGTGCGAGCGAGCTGAACTGGGAACAAGCCAGAGACTATCGCGACTATATGGCCCGGAACCTTGATGATAGTGCCCAGCTAGCAGGGTATATCCAGCGCGGGGCACAGGTAGTTCGAGGAAGGGCAAGCATCGCCGGCCCGGGACGCGTGCGGGCCAATGGGCAGGAGTATCTGGCCCACCACATCATTATTGCTACGGGAACCGAACCGGTGATCCCGGATTTCCCGGGTGTAGGAGACATTACCGCGTGGAGTAATCGTGAGGTGTACACGCTCACGGAGCTTCCGACTTCGGTGGCCATCGTGGGGGCAAGTGCGGTCGCGTTGGAGACCGCCAGCTTCCTCACCGGGTTCGGTGTTGAGGTGACCCTCATCAATCGGAGCGACAGGCTGCTGCGGCGCGAGGAGCCAGAAGTTTCGGCGCTCGCCGAAAAATACGTGCGCGAGCTGGGCGTTACGGTACTGGCACACACCTCGGTGGTCGGTGGGAAGCGCGGGCACCTCGGGGAAAGTGAATTGGAGTTAAGTAATGGCACCAGCCTTAAGGTTGATGCCGTCATCTTCGCCACCGGACGCACGCCGCGCACCGGCGAACTGGATGCGGCACGGGCAGGGGCGACCCTTGATGGTCGGGGGAACGTGCGCATTGATGAACACTGCTGGGCGGCCGAGGGGCTCTGGGCCATTGGGGACGTTACCGGGGTTATGCCCTTCACCCATGTGGCCAAGTACCAGGGGCGCGTAGTTGCCGACTGCATCCTGGGCGCAGACCGGATCGCGAGTTACGACGGAATTCCACGCGTGGTGTTTGCCAACCCGGAAATCGCCGCCGTGGGACTTACCCGTGAACAGGCCGAAAGTCGCGGGATTAACGCCGCGAGTATCCACGTAAACCTGCCCGAGACGCTCGCCCGGCCCTGGACCTACGAACAGGAACCCCGTGGGGACCTCGGCATCCTGGTGGACAGGCATCGTCGAGTGCTTCTCGGGGCCTGGGCAGTTGCGCCACTGGCGGGGGAATGGATCCACCAGGCATCCCTAGCCATCAGGGGAGAGTTGTCCCTGGAGGTCCTACGCGACAGCGTGGCGCAATTCCCCAGCTACAACGAGGCCTACCTCGTGGCCCTGGACCGGTTGGGCAGCGCCGAAGGGATCTAGTCGCGCCGCAGGCTTGCCGAAGGTCTGCCACGGGCTGCGATTGATGCCGAGGTGATCGTGGGGTGACACTGGTGGGACCCGGCCCGACGGGGCCGGGTCCAACCAGTGTTTCAGTCGGTCTCTAGTCGGTCTGCACGGTGAACGCCGTGCTGCTTGAAAGACCGCGGTCGGTCAGCTTGGCCGTCAGGCGGTGAATGCCGACCTGGGCATCGGCTGGCACACTGATGCGAGCGGTGGCTGTTTTGTTTTCGCCCGGGAGGATCCGGGGTGCAGTGCTTGACTCGAGAACCCATCCCGCGGGCAGATCGAACTGCAGATCGGCCTGCGGAAGTGCCCGCCCGGTCTGGTTGGTGATTGAAACGCTGAGATCGACCGTGCCCCCGGCGGTGGCAGTGGTTGTCTCGACATTCAACGGTGCGGCGAGGCCTCCGAGCCAGGCAAGGTTGAAGGCGGCGTACCGGATGCCGCCGAAGCCTGCCTCGGGCTCGTAGAGCAGTCCGATGTCGCCGTTGGGCAACGTGGCCAGCGTGGAATACGACATCCCCTCGGGTTGGAAGACCTTGGATGCCGGCCAAGTTTTCCCGTCGTCGAAGCTCATGCGAATGGTGCCGTTGACGCGTTGCCCGGGGATGTTTGAGGCCGCGTTCGAGAACAGCAGGACCTTCGCATTGGCGGAGCCTTCCCGCGCGTTTGGGTAGGCCCGAACGATGGAGGCATTGTTCGCGGGGTCCGGCAGTTCACGGTCGACGGTCACGGGGCCGTAGGCGATGCCGCCGTCCTCGGAGATGGCCACTTTGCGGTACCCGCTGCGTTTGGAGTCGCGCGAGTTCAACATGACGCGGCCGTCGGAGAGCTCGACCGTCTTGTTCTCGTCCATGCCCACGCCAACGGGCTCGCCGGCCTGCCAATTCTGGCCGTGGTCGTCGGAGTAGACGGAGACCGCTTGGAAGTCGCCGGCGCCGTTGATGATGGTGTATTGCTGGATCAGACGGCCGGCGTGCTCGCCGTACTTGAGCTGGATGCCTTGGCCGGAGGCGGCGAACCGGGACCGCCAGCCCGGATCGGAGGTGATGTCGGAGGTGATGACATCATGCTCCCAGGTATGTCCGTTGTCCCGGGAGAAACTGACCTCTGCTTGGATGACGTTGCGGTTGTTGGGGTCCACCCCCGGCTGGGAGTTGATGAACCCGCGGTCAAAGGACTTGACGTGGAAATTGAAGATATCGCCGGTCTCCCGATCAACGATGTAGCTCGGATCGGAATATCCCACGATCGGGACTTCCGTCTTGCCCTGTTGGATCAGTGTTTGTTCCTCCCACGTGATGCCCCCCGTCGGTGGATCTGCGCTGCAGGATGGAGTTCGGACCGGGAGAGTCTTTCGCCGTCGGTCGGCCGTCGTAGGAGGCGAGGATGTCGCCCTCATTGGTGACAGCCAGTGCCGTTATCCGGTAGTTCGCGAACCCGTTCTCACCGTTTGTCGCCAGTTGATGCTCGGTGTAGAACGGCTGGCCAGCCTGCGGCGGCTTGGCGTCATAATTGGGAAACCGATCGGAATTAGCTTGGGCGGGTGCCGGCAATGAAGCGATCAAGCCGATCGTAAGGGCCATGCTCGCGAGGCCGGCCAGGCGGTTTCGCGCTGGTGACGTGGTAGTCATGTGTGTCCTTTCGTAGGGGGAACGTCTGTCCCCGGTCGATCATACGACGTGGGACGTCCTATGTGAAGGGCATCACAATATTCGGGCGGGGGAGTGATTCTCAGGTGCTCACGTTCCCGTGCCCTAGGGATTTCCCTGCACCCTTGCCTCAGCCTGGCTGCAGGTGGGCATTCTCACCGCCGAGCTCTTGTTGCAGGTCAGCCACGAAGTCCTCGGCCGCGCGCGCGAGGGGATGGGGCGATTTGGTTCCAAGCACTTGATTCGAATACATATTCTAATATGATGGTCTTGAGCCCTCCACCGGGCCCGACGCCAGCCTTAAGGGCGTCCTCCCGAAACCACCACGGCACCCGCCGCGCATACCAAACGGAGCGAAAAGGCGGAAGCCGAGGGGGAGAGATGAGCTTCACCCACCTGCATGTCTCCTCGGCATTTAGCGCCCACTATGGAGTCTCCTGGCCCGAGGACCTCGTTGCCGCAGCGATCGCCGACGGGGCGGACGCCCTAGCGATCACCGACCGTGACGGGCTCTACGGAAGCGTCAAACACCTCAAGGCCTGCATCGAAAACGGCATAGACCCCATCCTCGGAGTTGACCTAGCCCTCTTAGAGCCAAGCGCGGGCCCGGTCATCCACGGTAAAACCAAGGAGCTGCGCACCGCTGGCCGCATCATCGCTCTGGCCAAGGGGCACAGCGATGGCGCCGGATATGCAGCCCTCTGCCACCTCATCACCGCGGCACATCAACTCACCACCAGTACGGGGATACACAAACCAAACATCGGCATTACCCGCGAGGAGCTTGCCACCTACGTGAAAGCGCCCAACGGGGAGGTGCTGCTCACCATCATGCTCGGAGCCGGATCCGACGTTGGCCTAGCCACCGGGCACCGCCAGTACAACCAGGCACGCACCTTATTACGCGACTGGCGCTCCTTGCTGGGAGTCGACGCACTACGGGTAGAGATCACCACACACCTGAGCAACCCAGGAGAGAAGCTCAGCACGGCTCACGCCATCCGCATGCTGCGCTGCGCAATAACTGTAGGCATCGCCCCGGTGCTAACCAACGCCGTGCGGTATGCCGAACCCGATGGGGCAGCAACGGCCGATGTCCTAGACTCCGCACGGGCATTGAGCTCACTCTCAACCCTCAACGACATTCAACCCAACGGGCAAGGCTGGCTTAAACCCGCAGAACACATGCACCACCTCGCCACCGAGATCGCACGATCCGCCACAGACACCTCCCTGACACCCACCCTGCTGCGCAACACCGCCGCGCTCGCCGACTGGGCACGCCTTGACCCGGGACCAGACACGGGATGGGGAAACCCCGTGGTCCCCGAGTCTCACATCATCGGTATCACTGCGGATCCCAACACCGAGCTAGCCGCCCGCTCGGAGGCAGGCATTACCCGCCTGCTCCCGCACGAGATCAACAACCCCCTACTGCGTGAGCGCCTCGAAGCCGAACTCTCCACCATCGCCGACCTCGGATTCGCCCCCTACTTCCTCACCGTCGCGGAAGTCAGCTCCATGATCACCGATATGGGGATACGCTCAGCGGCCCGCGGATCCGGCGCCTCCTCACTGGTGAACTACCTCATCGGCATCAGCCAGGTAAACCCCCTGACCCACGACCTACTCTTCGAACGCTTCCTCTCCCGCGACCGCGCCACCCTGCCCGACATCGACATCGACGTCGAATCCGCCCGACGCCACGAGATCTACCGCAAAATCTTCGACCGCTTCGGAGCCCAACGAGTCTCGCTCATGAGCATGCAAAATGGTTACCGCGCTAGGGGAGCGGTACGCGACGCCGGAACAGCCCTGGGCATGGAAGAAGCCGACATCGATGTGATTGCCAAACAACTCTGGCGCTTCTCCGCCTCGTCCTTCCGCGACGCCCTGGCCGAAAAACCAGAACTTGCCCCCTTCGCCGACCGTCTCGGCACCGAAAAACAACTCGACCTCCTCGTGGACCTCACCGAACGCCTCGACAGGCTACCGCGCCACATCTCCATGCACCCCTGCGGAGTCATCCTCTCCGATAACACCCTGCGCGACCGCACCCCCATGGAACCCAGCGGAATCACCCTGCCCATGAGCCAATTCGACAAGCACGACATGGACCCCATGGGAATGCTCAAGCTCGATGTCCTGGGGGTACGCATGCAATCGGCCATCACCTACTCCCTGGCCGAAATCGCCCGCATCCACCCCAGCGCACAAGCCGTCGCCACGGCAGGGGGACACCTCAGCGGTAAGCCCGCCTCCATCCCCGGTTACATCCAACCCAACGGAGCCATCGACCTCGCCCTGGTCCCACTGGATGATGAGCCCACCTTCGAACTCATCCGCTCCACCCACACCCTGGGCTGCTTCCAAATCGAATCACCCGGACAACGCGAACTCATCGGCAAACTCGCCCCCACCGAATTCAACGACCTCATCATCGATATCTCCCTCTTCCGCCCCGGACCCATGAAATCCAACATGGTCAAGCCCTACCTGGAAAACCGCCACGGCTTCGCACCGGAAAAATACCCCCACCCGGACCTCGCGCCCGCGCTCGCCGAGACCCATGGGGTCACCGTCTTCCACGAGCAGGTGCTACGGATCTTTGACGTGATGACAGACTGCGGGTTGGCCAAGGCCGATGTTTACCGCCGACTGCTGGGTAACCCGAAGGCCGAGCCAGCGGTGGAGTCCCTCTTCCGCTCGAAGGCGCTGCGGCGCGGCTATTCGCTGGCGGTCATCGATGAGGTGTGGGGAACGCTGTCCGCCTTCGGGTCCTTCGGATTTTGTAAGGCCCATGGTGCTGCCTTTGCCGTGCCCACCTACCATTCGGCCTGGCTTAAGGCGCACCACCCCGAGGCCTTCCTGGCCGGGATCTGGGAACACGATCCGGGTATGTATCCCAAACGGCTTCTGGTGGCCGAGGCCAGACGGATGGGCATCAAGATTCTGCCATTGGACATCAACCGTTCCGCCCTGGGCTACAAGGTAGAAAAGCTTGACGGGCTACTGCCTCCCGCGCAGCTTCCGGTGGTGCCACGCGCGGTGGGCGCCATGCCCCCGGGACGGTACGGGATCAGGCTCTCGCTGCGGGGGATCCGTTCGGTCTCCGAACGCGAGGTCACCCGGGTGGCGGCCGGGCAACCCTATGATTCGATCGCCGATGTACGAGCGCGCTCCGGACTCACACGCACCTCACTGAACCACTTTGCCGCACTCGGTGCCTTCGATTCCCTGCAGGCAGGTATCGGGCGGGGCAACCGTGCGGATTTGGTGGAGCACCTGCGCGCCGGCTCCAGCAAGCCCGTGCCCCAGCGTCATCGACCGATTCCCGGACAGCTGTCATTGCCGCTGGGGGATATTGACCTTTCCACCATGCTCATCGGGGCGGAGCAAACCCCGCTCGATGAGGTGGTGCGCACCGAACTTGATCTGATGTCTCTGGATGTCAGCGCGCACCTGATGGAATCCCACGGGCCGCTCTTGGACGCTTTGGGTGTCTCTCGCGCGCAGGACCTGCTGGCGATGCGCAATGGCACCGAGGTCTTGGTGGCCGGGGTGCGGGTGGCTACCCAGACCCCGCCGATGCGCGGTGGACGGCGGGTCGTGTTTATCTCGGTGGACGATGGAACCGGCTGTGTTGATGCGACGTTCTTCCATGAGGCCCAGCAGCGTTGTGGCCCGCTGCTCTTCTCCACCCGGTTGCTGCTCATCCACGGACTCACCCGCCGTACCGGGCCCCGGGGCATCAGCCTGCAGGCCCTAGATGCCTGGGATCTCTCGGCCAAGTCCACACTGCCGGCCTCGGGCTATCTGGCCGATCCCGCAAGGGCGCGGAACCAGAGCTTCGGGTCTTCCGCCCTGAACCCAGCGGCGAAGAACTCGGCCGTGAGCCTGGCTCAACGGATGGCCGCCGAGGATCTGGACACCCGCGGCTACCTGGGCGCCTGAACGTGGCCGGGTCTCGTTGGTTAGGCTAAGCGTTCGCCGTTGCGCAGGTGCTCGCGTAATCCCGGGAGCGCGAAACTCACTTCTCCGCGTCCGGCCGGCTCAATCAATCCGGCCTCGATAAGGCGGGCGCGATAGTTTGCTGCCAGCTGCAGGGAGGCCTTCATGCGCGTGGCCACCGCCGCGGTGCTGGAGGGTCCGCTGTCGAAGGACATGGCGCGCAGGTAGTCCATGTCTCGGTCCGAGGCCTTGGAGATGGCCGGTCCGACAACCATGCGGATGTTTCGCTTTAAGGCCGCAGCAACTGCCTTCTGCGCCGATTCCCGGTCAACAGTGCCATGCCCTCTTTCGGCTTCCTTCCACAGGAAGTAGCCGATCAGCTGGATGAGGAACGGGTAGCCGAAGGTCGCCTCGGCAGCTTCGTCCAGGAACCCGTCCGGAAGGTGGATCCCGGCCGCCGAGAATTGCCGCGCGTAGGAGGCCCTGACATCCCGAACATCCACGGAGTGCAGGTCGATCTTGTCGGCTCGTCGAAGGAAGGTCGCCACGCCTTCGTTGAGGATGTCGGAAATCGCCGCCGGTAGGCCAGCGCAGACGAAGCTAATGGGCAGCCCGTCTCGTACCCAGTGTTGGATGACCGCTGCTAGCTGCAGTAATTCACTGCGGTCGGCGTCCTGGATTTCATCCAGCGTGATCAGTAGCCCGGTGCCGTTGTCGTCCAGGCGTTGTAGGAGTTTCGCCCCCAGATTGCGGAATTCAACCTGACGCTCCCGTGGAAGCTGCGTGGTGACACCAAAGCCTGCGGCCGAGAACGCAAGAATTTTCCGCGGCGGGGGGCCCTCGCCCAACTCCTCATCAAGCAGGCGTGCGGAGTCGGCAATCCTTGCCAAGAAACCTGCGGTGGATGTCTCGGAGATGACCGCCCAGCCCTGCTCCTGGGCCAGGCCTTGGGCCTCGTTGAGCATGACGGTCTTCCCGACTCCTCGGGCACCGGTGATGATGGTGAGCAAGCCCAAGACGCCGGAGCGGATGCGCAGACCATATTCGAACTCCTCCAGGGTGCCGTTGCGGTCGATCAGCTCCGGGGGAGTCCTGCCGAAGGTTGGCCGGAAGGGATTCTGCATCTCGGGCATCGGGTCTCCTGTCGGTGAAGTGCTGTGAATAGTATTTATTCACACTTTACACATCTATTCACAGTGAGACTGCTCTGATCGGGTTGGAGGATGATCGGTGCGGAAGGTCGAGCAAGTCGATCGATGGCAAGAGAGTGCTCCGGTGAACGGGCGCCGGGGCATGCGTGTGGCTAGTCGAGTATGTGGGACACCAAAAGTTCTGTGATTCCAAAGACTCAAGTCAACGTTTGGATAGTTTTGTCAGAGGGCCGGTTTCATTCAGAGTGCGATCGTTCTGTCCGGGCTGAAACTCCTAGCGTGAATCTCCGTAGCGCTCATCGTGGGCCCTCGGCTTATGTGGAAGGGCCACCCCGTGGTCAGTTAGGAAAGATTGGCCCGAACCTTGGATTCCAGAATCTTCTTCACCATTGCCGGATACCACCGCACGCCACCCCCGTGTCGTTGATGTTCCGTCCTCGGCCAGCCCCTTGGCAATCGCAGTAGTTGCGCCCGGCAACGTTAGGCCTTGATCCGCTTCACTACCGCAACGGGGAGCTCCCAAATTCATCTCGGTGAGCGCCATCGCCCATCCATCGCGCCGTGCCCTAACCAGGAGCCCGGCAAAATCTTCGACGCTGCGACTAATCCGATCGAGCCGAATAGCCGGCACCCCTTGGGCTAGCATCATCCAAAAGTAGTATTTACATCGTATTTTGATACGCGATACGGTCGAATTGTAAGATCATCAACACGTTCAAGGAGAAGTCCACGCGTCAAAATCAAGATTCCTTCGCGTTTCTGTAGGACAAGCCGTAAACGCCATGGCAGCGCTCAAGGCGAGCTCTTCAAATATAGCCAAGCCCGCAAGCATCGTGACAACGCTTGCTAAGAAAGCAGCCATCGCGGCGCTTCGATACAGTTCAAACAAGATACCCGCGAAGATGCGACCATACGCAAACAAGATCGCTAATTTCCTCGAAGAGCTCGAAGACTGGCAATCAGACCAATCATTACCGGTCTGGTTGCCCTAGGCGTCGATCCGGGAATCGCCACATGGGTTGTTGTCTTCGTCGGTGTCTCAGAGGTCCCAGCGACGTTAGGTTCTGATGAATAAACTAAACACCCCTGAAAAATTAGGGTTTGGGCTCTACCTAGCCATGGTGACTCTCGCAACCGGCCTGCCGTTACTTCTGGGATTTTTTACCCCGCTAGGGTTTTCCCAGCTCGGAAACCCTAGGCCCGGAATTCTGTTCTGGTCTCCGCTACTGACCGTTGTTTTCGTTCCGATAATTCTAATTTTGGGAGAGATTAGTGATCGGATCGTTCTAAGGATTTTCAACGGCGCCAGCAAGATCGCCGTTCAGAGTCTGCAGACGCTTTTGACCTTTGTCGTCATTCTTGGTTGCTATCGTCTTGTGATGACTTCTTACCAAGCGGCTCTGATCGCAGCGGTAACCGCAACCTTGGGATATTTGGTTCTATCTCCTGTCATTAACCGGTTGGAGAAGAAAGCGCCACGGAGCGACGGCTAGACCAGTCGTTGGCTAGAGCCCCATCCGGTGCTCTGAATGATCTAGTTAGATACCTTGAGTAGGAATACGGGACCCCGCAAGGAGGCGGATTACTGTCCTGTCCGCCGATGTCATCAAGGCAACCCCGTTCGGTGCGATCCCGCGGCTCCCGGCCGAGGACTTTGCGCCGCTTCCCCTGGTATTCCTGAGTCTCCTCGCCCTAGTGCTGGCCGCACTCGGGTTCCGGCGCTTTCGGGCCAGGGACTTGATGCCCGAATAGCACGGAGGCGTGCGGCTCCAGCACCACCCTTTACAGCGGATTTGTTGTGGCAGTAGCGTGGGCGCCATGGACTGGAAACTTGAACTAGTGTTTGTCCCCGTGTCCGATGTGGACCGCGCCAAGGATTTCTATGTGAATAAGGTCGGTTTTAATGCCGACTACGATGAGCGGCCCAGCGAGTCGATCCGCTTCGTCCAGCTGACCCCACCGGGATCGGCCTGCTCCATCACCATCGGCGAAGGCCTAAATGACGCGGCCCCCGGGACGGCCCCGAGCCTGCAGATGGTGGTCAGTGACATCCATGAGGCCCACGACCAGCTCAAGGCCAATGGTGTGGAGGTCAGCGACGTTGATATTCAGCCGTGGGGGCACTTCGTGTACTTTGCGGATCCTGACGGCAACAAGTGGGCGGTGCAATACCTGCCACAGCGCCCGAACGGCTAACCATCTAACCGGCAGCAAATTGCCGATCGTCCATCCTGCGACACGTGCCGGGCACCCAAGAACGCGTTTTCGGCAAGATCTTGCCGAAGGCGCGTTTCCATGGAGGCGCTGGCCGACACCTCGACACCGGAGGACCTGGACTTCGCCGTGCTGGCGAACTCGGTGGATCTACATGCACTTCCCGGGGTGCAGGACAAGGCGAGCGTCTCGATGCTCACCACGCCGTTGGCGACGCGCGGCCAACGCTATGTGCTCACGCTGGTCCCCGCACAAACCCCCATCTGGTGGCCAATGAGGCAGCACATCTGGGTGGGGCAGGAAAGCTGAACCTCCCAGTGATGCGCCACCGGATTATCCCTGACAAGCACGGACTGGCCGGCCTGCTGGTCGAGCGGTTCGACCGCCGGCCGGAAGCCAATGGCCACTGGCTATGAATGGCCCTCGAGGACGGAACGCAGGTTATGGGTCTGCCCCGGCCGCGAAGTACACCGTGGCGGCCGAAGACGTTGCTGTGGCCCTGGCCCGTTTGTGCCTTGCCCCGGTGGTGGCCAGCCGCAATCTGTACCTGCAATTCGCCTTTGCCTGGCTGACGGGCAAGGGGAACCTCCATGCCAAGAACCTCTACGTGCTGGGCAGACCGGGTGGCGGATTTGAGATATCGCCGATGTACGACGTGTCGCGCTGCTTTATGGTGATGACACCATGACGCTTCCGATTGGAGGCCAAATCAAGAACCGCAAGGCTGCGTCCGCGGTGGACCTAGCCGCGCTGCCCTTCGAAGGATCAATGTTGCGCGGGGCGCAGCGGGAACTGCGTTTATGCCGGGACGAAATACAGGGATAGCCCCTTCCCGCGGCCAGACATGCGCTGAGACTTAGGGCTTCACGGGATAACGGGAGGTGATAGCGATCCGATTGAACATATTGATCGCTGCGCTGAGCCATGAGACAGCCGAGATCTGCTCATTGGTAAGCACCGCGGAGGCCATGGTGTAAACACCGCGGGGGACTTGGTCTACCGACACCAGCGTGATTGATTCGCACAGGGCCAATGCCGCGCGTTCCACGGCGGAGAAATATTCCGAGTCTGCCCAGGCTGCAACCACGGAGAGCCGGTCCGTGCTTTCGCCGAGCTTCAGCGCGTCGCGGGTGTGCATGCGCAGACAATAGGAGCAGCCATTAAGCTGCGAGGCACGGATCTTGAGCAGCTCACGCAGCTTGGGCTCGATTCCCGCCGCGTCGGCGGCAGCACTTGCAGCATCATTCATGGCCAAGAGAGCCGCGTAGGCCGTCGGATCGGATTTGCTGAGATTCACACGGGTTTCCATGGCTTGATGCTAGCCCGGGTTGATGACAAGCAACAGGGGGCGAAGAAATAGCTCGGAAGTCCACCAAGAAACACTGCGTCAGCCGAGGTCACACCGGGGGAAGCAAGTAATCTTGTTGTGCTCAGCAATTTGCCGAATCAAGCCTTAGGGCTAGTCCGGAACGCGTCGCGAGGTGCGCGAAACTCTCGCAGTTCGTTGCCCAACGGTTGTGACGCTATTGACGGCGGTCGCCGAGTCGTTCAGCATCGTTACGCCGACGCAGGTGGAGATGAAATACGGGGGAATTCCCCCGTATGAAAGGGTGGGATGCCCCATGTTGCTGACCGAATTTCCATAGAATGCTGGAGAACATGAAGACGAAAGCGCCCAGATTGCCCCGGATCAAGATTTTGTGGGCGCCATGAGGCCGATAGCTCCAGAATCCGAATCGCCGCATTCCATGTTAAAAAAGGACCCGCAGCTCGTGCCCGCATTTTTCAAGAAAAAAACCTGGCGAGCCTTTGCCTACCACTGGGCCACGCTGTTCCTTGCCTCCTTTGGATTTGCTTACGCCGTCCTGACGATTTCACTGGGTGCATCACTGCTCGTGACATTCATCGGACTGAGTGTTGCCGCGGCGATGCTCATGGGAGCTCATGTCTGGGGTCGGCTGCAGCGGGCACTGGCCGGGTCGTTGCTTCACCAGCACATCCAAGCCCCGCCACGATTGCTGAGGGGACCGGGATTCATGGGCTTCATTCGTTCCGGGTTAGGTGATGCAAGCGCTTGGCGCGCCATGTCCCACATGCTGATTAGCTTCGTGACAACGCTGGTTTCCTCGGTACTCAGTAATACCTTTCTTATTGTGGGACTGGGCTGCCTGACCTATTGGTACTGGGTACAGTGGCTGCCGCTGCAGCAGGCAACGGATGGAAGCTGGCACCGCGGAACCGTCATCGGGTCCGAGGTCTATGCCGAGGGACCGGTCTGGAACCTGGTGTACGTGGGCATCGGGGTACTCTTCACTTTCCTATTGTGGCCAGCAATTAACAACGGCATGGCGCGCCTGCAGTGCCTTCTGGCCGCCGGGTTGCTGGGTCCCACCGATGCGCAGCTGCGGGTAAAAAGCCTCGAGGAAAAGCGCAGCCACACCGTGCAGGACGCCGACGCCCGGCTGGCGCAGATAGAACGCGACCTCCATGATGGAACCCAGGCGCAGCTCGTGGCCATCGCCATGAAATTAGGTGATGCACGGGACCGACTGGCAGAGGTAGACATCGAGGAAAATATCAAGGAACTGCTGGCCAGCGCGCAGGGAACGGCAACCGACGCATTAAGCGACCTGCGCGGCCTGGCCAGCGGCATCCGGCCCGCAGTCATCAACGATGGCCTGGACACGGCGTTGGAATCGCTGGTCGCTGCGGCCCCGCTGCCCGTATCGCTGACTTATACGCTTGCATCGCGCCCCAGCCCGGCGATCGAGGCCATCGCGTACTTCTGCGCCGCGGAACTGTTGAACAACGCGGCCAAACATTCCGGTGGCACGCGCATCACCATGAGGGTCACAACGGCCAGCGACGGGAGTCAGCTGGTGCTCAGCGTACTTGACGACGGAATCGGGGGAGTGGATCCGAGAGCCGGAAGCGGCATCGAGGGGCTGAAGGCCCGTGCCGCAAACGTTGATGGGACCCTGGAGATTTCCTCGCCCCGGGGAGGTCCCACCGGGGTCACGGTCAGGTTGCCGCTTTCGTGAACGGCAGGGAGTCGGGGGAAACTTGAACATGAGGATTTCCATTGCCGAGGATTCGGCCCTGCTGCGCGCCGGACTCACCGAGTTACTGACCGGTCGCGGGCACCAGGTGGTTGCTGCGGTGGACAACGCCGATGACCTGCTCACCTCGGTGGTCACCGACATTCCCGACGTGGTGATCCTTGATAACCGGATGCCGCCGACCCACACCAATGAGGGAATCCGCGCGGCTCTGGTGCTGCGCACCACCCTCCCCGATGTCGGGGTGCTGGTGCTCTCGCAATACGTAGAGACGCGCTATGCCTCCCAGCTCTTTGCCGGTCAGCCCTCGGGCACGGGATACCTGCTTAAGGACCGGGTGGCGGACGTGGGCTCATTTCTCGAGGCGCTGGCGCGGATTGCCGCCGGGGAAACCGTGCTCGACCCGGAAGTTGTCCGCCAGCTCATGAGCGTCTCGAATCGGCCCGCGGGGCTGGAGATGCTAACCCCGCGGGAGCAATCGGTGCTCGAACTCATGGCACAGGGCCGCACCAACGCGGGGATCTGCGCGGAGCTTTTCCTCTCCGCCGGGGCGGTGGAGAAGAACATCACCGCGATCTTCTTCAAGCTGGGACTCGAGCCGTCCGGGGGCGACCACCGGCGGGTGCTGGCAGTGCTCAAGTACCTGGAGCACGCGTAGCGACCCTCGCACTGCCCATCGCTGCCCGGTGCGATCTGCCACACGAGGAGCACTGGTTTGGCGTCAGGGGCCCGACGAATCGGCGAAGTCGCGATGACTTGCGCGAATTTGGATTGGTTGACACCCTCGGACGTCGGTTAAGCTTGGTCTTGGCTGGCTGTGGTCTCCGTATGCCACAAGCTATGAAGCCAAACAACGAAACGAGGAACCGTAGTGCTTGAGCAAATCACACTGACCGTCGATGGAGTCCAACGCGAGGTGAATGCCGGCACTACCGGGGCCGAGCTGTACTTTGATGACCGCGAGGTTGTCGTCATGCACGTTGATGGTGTGCTGCGCGATTTGGCCCGCCCGCTGGAAGCCGGAACCGCCGTTGAACGTGTCACCATTGATTCCCCGGCCGGACTTGAGGTCCTGCGTCACTCCACCGCGCACGTGATGGCCCAGGCCGTTCAGCAGCTGCGCCCGGATGCCAAGCTGGGCATCGGCCCGTACATCACCGATGGTTTCTACTTCGACTTCGATGTTGCCGAGCCGTTCACTCCCGAGGATCTGAAGACCCTTGAGAAGATGATGCTCAAGATCGTAAACCAGAACCAGAAGTTCGCCCGCCGCGTTGTCACCGAGGACGAGGCCCGCGAGGCCATGGCCAACGAGCCCTACAAGCTGGAACTGCTGAACAAGGCCAACGAGGCCGATTCGGCAGGTGAAGGCGTGAACGTTGAGGTCGGCGCCGGCGAGATCACCATCTACGACAATGTTGATCGCAAGTCGGGCGACGTGGTGTGGTGCGATCTGTGCCGCGGCCCGCACCTGCCCAATACCAAGCTGATCTCCAACGCCTTCGCACTGACCCGTACCTCGGCCGCGTACTGGCTGGGCAACCAGGATAACCAGCAGCTGCAGCGCATCTACGGAACCGCCTGGCCAACCAAGGCCGACTTGAAGGCCTACCAGGAACGCATTGCCGAGGCCGAGCGTCGCGACCACCGCAAGCTCGGTGTCGAACTTGACCTCTTCTCCTTCCCCGACGAGTTGGGCTCTGGCCTGCCGGTATTCCACCCGCGCGGCGGCATCATCCGCAAGGAAATGGAAGACTACTCACGCGCACGCCACGTGGAGGCCGGTTACGAGTTCGTCTACACCCCGCACATCACCAAGGGCCACCTCTACGAGGTCTCCGGCCACCTGGACTGGTACCGCGATGGCATGTTCCCGCCGATGCACGTGGACGCCGAGCTGAACGAGGACGGCACGGTGCGCAAGCCCGGCCAGGACTACTACCTCAAGCCGATGAACTGCCCGATGCACAACCTGATCTTCCGCTCCCGCGGACGCTCCTACCGCGAACTGCCACTGCGCCTGTTCGAATTCGGTTCGGTCTACCGCTACGAGAAGTCGGGTGTGGTCCACGGGCTGACGCGCGTGCGCGGTATGACTCAGGACGACGCCCACATTTACTGCACCAAAGACCAGATGAAGGATGAGCTCACCGAGACGCTGAACTTCGTCTTGGGGCTGCTCAAGGACTACGGCCTTGATGACTTCTACCTGGAGCTCTCCACCAAGAACCCAGAGAAGTTTGTCGGCGATGACGATATCTGGGAAGAAGCCACCCGCACCCTGTCCGAGGTAGCAGAGGCCTCGGGCCTTCAGCTGGTTCCGGATCCGGGAGGCGCCGCTTTCTACGGTCCGAAGATCTCCGTGCAGGCCAAGGATGCCCTCGGTCGCACCTGGCAGATGTCCACCATCCAGTTGGACTTCAACCTGCCCGAGCGCTTTGAGCTCGAATTCCAGGCAGCCGATGGCACCCGCCAGCGCCCGGTCATGATCCACCGGGCACTCTTCGGTTCGGTCGAACGCTTTATGGGCGTGCTCACAGAGCACTACGCCGGCGCCTTCCCGGCCTGGCTTTCCCCGGTCCAGGTCGTGGGTATCCCGGTCGCCGAGGCATTCAACGAGTACATGTTTGATGTCATCGACAAGCTCAAGGCCGCGGGCATCCGCGCCGAAGCCGACATCTCCTCGGATCGCTTCCCGAAGAAGATCCGCACCGCCTCGAAGGACAAAATCCCGTTTGTGCTCATCGCCGGCGGCGACGATGCAGAGGCTGGAGCGGTGTCCTTCCGCTTCCGCGATGGCAGCACCGATAATGGCGTGCCGGTCGACGAAGCGGTAGCCCGCATCGTTGCCGCCGTGAAGAACCGGGAAGCCTAAGCACATGGGGGAGTCCACGAACGTGCGCGAAGCGCGGAATTCGGCCGGAGTGCGCCAGGGGTCATCCGACGCCGAGATCACCGACGACTTTGAAATCGCCGGTGTCCCGGATTCGTTCCAACGCCTGTGGACTCCCTACCGGATGGCCTACATCAAGGCCGGTCAAGGGCAGGTTAAGGACGAGGAATCCTGCCCATTCTGTATCGGTCCCAACCGTAGTGATGAGGATTCGCTGATCGTGCACCGCGGTAAAACCGCGTACGTGATCCTTAACCTTTTCCCCTACAACCCGGGCCACTTGCTGATTTGCCCCTACCGTCATGTTCCGGACTACACGGACATCACCGAGGAGGAAACCGCGGAAATGGCGGCATTGGCCCAAAAGTCGATGCGGGTGCTTCGTGCGGTATCGCGTCCCACCGGTTTCAACTTGGGCATGAATCAGGGTGTCACCGGGGGAGCCGGCATTGCTGCCCACCTTCACCAACACGTGGTTCCGCGTTGGGCCGGTGACGGGAACTTCTTCCCGATCATCGCGGAGACCAAGGCCATTCCGGCGACGCTGGGTGATATTCACACGGATCTGGTTGCTGGCTGGTTGGACATCGACTAAGGCTTCAAAGAAGCATCTGAGTAGAGACCGCCGTGCATCTGCACGGCGGTCTCTACCGTTTTAAGGCCAAGAGCCGCAGATCACGAAGGAAATGGGCGGCCTTGGTGCCGGTAGCCAGGCCCGGGACCTCGTGGTGCAACCAACGGGTGGAATTCCGCCGATACGTTCCTGGATCGTGGGAGCGTGCTGCCCCGTGCGACCTTCGCAGGGGGCAAAGTTGCGGAGGATGCCTCTTTCCGATCCTTGCCCAAAACCCTATGATTCTGCGGTATTGGGTGCTTTGCTTGGAGATGCAGACCTCCAATTCATAGATGTTTTATCTACTAGTATTGGATTGTGACGACATGACCTACGTCTTTGTTACGTCCGCACCCTACGATGATCGCGTAATGCTCAGCTTTTTGAAAGGAAACCAAGGTGTCTGAAAACGAAGGCGTCTCGACCCCGACCACTACCCTCGGCAGCGACCGCGTCAAGCGTGGCATGGCAGAAATGCTTAAGGGCGGCGTCATCATGGATGTCGTCACCGCCGAACAGGCCAAAATTGCCGAAGACGCCGGGGCCGTAGCAGTGATGGCACTCGAGCGCGTTCCGGCCGACATTCGCGCCGAGGGCGGCGTCTCGCGCGCCAGTGACCCGGACATGATTGACAGCATCATCGCAGCCGTTTCCATTCCGGTCATGGCCAAGGCCCGCATCGGTCACTTCGTTGAAGCTCAGATCCTTCAGTCCTTGGGTGTTGACTACATCGATGAGTCCGAGGTCCTTTCCCCGGCCGACTACGAACACCACATCGACAAGTGGCCGTTCAAGGTTCCCTTCGTCTGTGGTGCAACCAACCTGGGTGAAGCACTGCGCCGCATCAACGAGGGTGCTGCCATGATTCGTTCCAAGGGTGAAGCCGGAACCGGCGACGTTTCCAACGCCACCGGTCACATGCGCAAGATTCGTGCCGAGATCGCCAAGCTGGCGGCTCTGCCCAAGGATGAGCTCTACGTGGCCGCCAAGGAACTTCAGGCCCCGTACGAACTGGTCAAGGAGATCGCGGCTACCGGCAAGCTCCCGGTAGTCCTCTTCACCGCAGGGGGCATCGCTACCCCGGCCGACGCCGCCATGATGATGCAGCTGGGCGCCGACGGCGTCTTCGTTGGCTCGGGCATCTTCAAGTCCGGCAACCCGGCACAGCGTGCCGCCGCCGTTGTGAAGGCCACCACGTTCTACAACGACCCCGACGAGTTGGCCAAGATCTCGCGCGGCCTGGGCGAGGCCATGGTTGGCATCAACGTTGCCGACATCCCGGCACCGCACCGTCTGGCCGAGCGCGGCTGGTAATACCCATATCGCATGATCTAACGCCCGCTGGCATGACCGCCAGCGGGCGTTATTTTTTGCACTACAAAGCGCTGGGAGCGGTCACTAGACTGGCGGCATGGGACAAATCATCTTCGACGCGGCAGTCACAATAAACGGCTACCTAGCCGATGTGAACCACTCACTACAATGGCTGTTCGACGTCCCCGGCGCCGGCGAGCCGGACCCCACGTTGCTGCCCGAAGATGTGAGCCTGCACGTCGAAGGGGCCAATACGTACCTGTGGATCTTGGAGCATGAAAATCTGCTGGCCCAACCCGCCAAGTGGCAGAAGCTGTACGGGCAAATTCCGACATACGTGTTCACGAACCGCCAGCTGCCCATTCCCGCCGGCGCCGACGTGCGCTTTGTTAAAGGAGAAGTCGCAGAATTGCTCCCGGAACTGCGCGAAGCCGCGGCCGAGGGGAACATCTGGGTGCTTGGTGGTGGGGAGCTGCTGGGACAGTTCCTCGACATCAATGCGTTGGAGAGGTTCGCGTTGACGATCGCCCCGGCCGCTTTGTCCGGGGGAGCACCACTGCTGCCGCGCACTATTGGCAGCGATCGACTAGAGCTCAGCGAAGCACGCCAGGTCGGCCCGTTCGCGCGGCTCATCTACCGGGTGAAACCCGGCCCGGTCGCCACGGGAAGCTAAGGACGTCATCAGCTGTAGCGGAACCCGGAGCTCAACACGCGGTCCTGCTACTATCGGGTGTTTTAGCGCAGCAGCATGTGCCTGCCGCGGCCCAACAGTCGCATTCCGTTGGCCTCAAAGAACTTGGCGGAGCGCGGGGAAGCCGCGGCAATCAGCTCAACCTGGCCGGGTTGTTCCAGACCCAGGGGATTGACCATGCCACGCGCCAAACCGTAGAGCAACGCCGAACCGACGCCGCTGCGCTGGTATCCGGGGGAGACGGCCAATCCATGGATCGCCAATTGCCCACCGAGCGCTTGCTGAGCAAACGCGCGACCCACGAGATCGCCCTCAAGAGTCCGGGCCGTGGCCTGTTCAACGCGGCGTAGTGCCGGATGTCCGGCGCTGAGGCCCGCCGAAGCGGGGTCACGCCAAAGATTGGCCACCTTTAATTCCGCGGCATCGGCGCCGGCGGCCTCGGGAATATCCGAACCCAAGCGCACTCGACCATCCCACGGTTCTGCGGGACTGACCAGTTCACCGGCGTGCCAGGAGATCTGGGCGGCATCGGAAAACCCTGCCGCCTCCAGTGGCCCGGAGGGTGCACCGGAATTAACCCACGCATCCACTCGCCGAGCACCTAGCCGTGTGCCCTCGGCAAGCCCGGGACGTAGCCCGGCTTCTTGCGCGTGAGCCGGAAAGAGCAAGACCAATCGCGCGCGGGCCGGTTGCCACGCCCATGAACAGCCATGGGTGGTGAAGACTTTACCGCCGGTGGCGATGGCTAGGGCCTGGTGCCAATGCGAGAGCGCATCTTGAGCAAAGCTGATGGTGGTCACGCTTGCTTGCCCTTTGTTAGTCCACGGCGAACCAGCAACGGTTCGATGAGTGCAGCTCGGCCCCGGAAGATCTCATACGATTCCAGGGGATCACGCGTATTGCCGCGTGAGAGTAATTCGGTGCGGAACCGTTCCCCGTTTTCCCTGGTAGCTCCACCGTTTTCGGTGAACCACTGGACGGTATCGGCGTCCAGTACTTCGGACCAGATATAGGAGTAGTACCCGGCCGAATAACCGCCATCAAAGATGTGCTTGAAATAGCCGGTGCGATATCGCGATGGAACCAAATCGGGGATCAGCCCGGCTTCGGTGAGTACCTGCTCTTCGAAGGCCAGTGGGTCGCCGATCAACTCACCATCGGTGAGTGAATGCCAGGCCAGATCCAAGACCGCTGCGGACAGGTACTCGGTGGTGGCAAAACCCTCGCCCCATAACGCCGAAGCCTCAAGCGTTTGAACCGTACCTTCTGGCAGCGGAGCCCCCGTTTCGGTGTGCACGGCATAACCGGGCAACACTGCGGGATGCAGCGCCCACATTTCATTGACCTGCGAGGGGTACTCGACAAAATCGCGCGGGACGCTCGTGCCGGATAGTGATGGGTACACGCCATTGGAGAAGAGGCCATGCAGGGCATGGCCAAATTCATGGAACAGCGTAGTGACTTCATCCAGGCTCACCAAGGCGGGGGAATCTGCCGCTGGTGCCGGAATATTCAGGGTGTTGGTGACTACGGGAAGTTCGCCAAGTAGCGACGATGACTCACGGATCGAATTCATCCAAGCACCACCGGCCTTGGTGGGGCGGGCGAAGTAGTCGCCGAGGAATAGGCCGAGGGTGGTTCCGTCTTCGTTGAACACCTCCCAGGTGCGCACCTGTGGGTGGTAACGCGGCAGATCAAAACGCTCGTTAAAGGTAATTCCGTACAGTCGAGTGGCTGCGGCAAAAACGCCGTGGGTGATCACCGCGTCAAGTTCGAAATATTCACGCAGCGCCGCGGTATCCAACGTGTAGCGTTCGCGCGCTACCGCGGCCGAGTAGAAAGCCCAGTCCCAGGGCTGGATGCTGGATCCGGAAATCTTTTCCAACTCGGCAGCTTCGGCACGAGCATTTGCCACGGCCGGAACAACCAGCTCGACCAGACGCTGAGAGACCGCGGCCAGATCGGGAGCTGTTGCGCCCTGCAAGACGACTTCGGCGTGAGTAGCAAATCCGAGCAGCCCCGCACGCTTGGAACGCAACGATGCCATCTGCGCAGCCAATTCCAGGGTGCGGTTCTCACCATGCTGGCCACGGTTCACCGAGGCTTCGAAGAGTCGGCGGCGGGTGGCAGAAGCGGTCAGTCGCTGCAATAACGGCTGGCCGGTCGGCAGCACCAGCGTCAGCAGGTAGCCGCCGTTATGGCCGGCCTTGCTGGCAGCATCGGCAGCTGAGGCTAATTCGTTGGCGCTGAGGCCATCCAGTTCCGCAGCGTCGGTGAAGTGCACCGCCGCCTCATTCATGGCACCGAGTAACTTCGCCGAATACTCCGAAGAGAGGTCGGTGATTTGGCTGTTCAGTGCGCGCAGTTCCGCCTTGTTAGCCGGGTCAAGTTCGGCACCCGCCGCACGGAATCGGCGTAGCGTCTCGGATACCAAGCGGGCGTCTTCGCCCGAAAGAGTCGTGGCGTCCAGTGCTACCAACCGGGCAAAGAGTGCGTCGTCAAGGTGGATGGCGTCCTGATGATCCGAAACCATGGACTGGATCTGCGGGTCAATCTCACGCAGATCGTCGGTGCCGTGGGCGGAGAAGACCGTCCAGTACGCCATGATTGACCGTCGCAGCATCGCACCGCTGCGTTCCATGGCTACAAAGGTATTCTCGAAGGTCACGTCATCGTCATTGTGTGCGATGGCCCGAAGCTCGAGGAGCTGGATCTGAATGCCACGATCAATGGCTTCCAGATAGTGAGGTGTCTCGATGGCCGAATAATCTGGGAATTCAAACGGCAAAGTGCTTGGTTCAAGCAACGGATTAGGCATGTCCTTAACCCTGTCATATGCCCGGGGAACTGTAGGTTTCCCGCGCCGAAATTAGGCCAGAAGGTTAGGCTCGTGAGTATGAATTTTCCCGCAGTGGCTGGCACGCCGCGAAGAAGCGCGTTCTCTGTAGCAGCGGTTCTGTTACTCAGTTCACTATTGGCCGGCTGCACGGCTTTACCCGCACAGCCAGAATCTGCGCCGGGTGAGACTCCAACAGCGGCCTTCAGCGACTCCTCAAGCCCATCACCTGTGGCCTCGGCTGTCGTCTCACCACCTGCTTCCACCCCAAAGGATCCAGCGTGTAACGGGGATCAATGTGTTGAGGTGG
Organism: Paeniglutamicibacter sp. Y32M11; assembly: GCF_019285735.1. Classification (GTDB taxonomy): domain Bacteria; phylum Actinomycetota; class Actinomycetes; order Actinomycetales; family Micrococcaceae; genus Paeniglutamicibacter. The sequence continues at coordinate 1,875,195 of NZ_CP079107.1, forward strand.
CCGTCACGGGAGACATTTTGCTGCACCCTGCGCTGTGGGCCCAAGCAGAATCTGATGGGCATGGTGAACTGAATTTCTCGCCATTGCTTGCCGGAATCACCCCGTACCTCGCGGAGAGCGATCTGGCCCTATGCAATCTTGAGACCCCTGTCGCCGCGGCGGATGGCCCCTTTAGTGGCTACCCCATGTTTGTGGTGCCGCCGCAAATCATTCCCGCCCTGAAAAAGGTAGGTTATGACGGCTGCACGACGGCGAGCAACCACTCGATGGACGCCGGCGCCGCGGGAGTTAAGCGAACGCTTGATGCCCTTGATGCCGAGGACATGGTTTCCACCGGTTCCTACCGCAGCGCCGCGGAAGCAAAAGCACCGTTGCTGGTGGACGTTAACGGCGCGCGTATCTCGGTCATCGCCGGCACCTTTTCACTTAATGGAGTCGCCGAAGATGCGCCGTGGCGAGTTGATGACATCAACGAGGAATCATTGCTCGAAAGGGCAAAAGCCGCACGAGCCGCCGGTGCTGACATTGTGATAGCGGCACTCCATGCCGGGGCCGAATATAGCAACAATCCCACCGCCGAACAGCTCGACCTCTACCGCTCACTGGCCGACAGTGGAGCATTTGACTTCATCTATTCACACCACACGCACTCGGTCCTACCCATCGAAAAACGCGCGGGCACGTGGATTGTCTACGGGCTGGGTAACTCCGTAGCCAAACACGCCACAGCCACGGTGCTGAATAAGGAAGGTTTGAGCGTCAAGATGCAATTTGTCCGTACCGGGGATTCGTGGAAAGCGGGGAAGCTGGTGTGGGCTCCACACATCATGAGCGCTGACCCGATTCGGTGGTGCGCGCTTCCGGCAACCGAGCCCTGTACCACGAAGGCTGGGGATGCTGCATCCCTGAAGCGAACCACCGACACGGTGAATTCGATGAATGCGCGCGGCTCCGGCGCCAAAATGTGGTCGCTTTCCGCTCCATGAGTAGGGTAGCGGCTGGCGTCATGAAAATAACGCCAGCTTCACGGGTGGGTTTACGCTGAGCTGTCCTGAGCAATCCATCGGATGGCGCAGGAGCAAAACCGCCCCGTTCCCTCGAACTAGAAAGTGATCGATGATGTTGCCACGAGTTGGAGTCCTTGCGTTGCAGGGGGATGTACGTGAACACCTAAAAGCGCTCGAATCTTTGGGTGTTCCAGTGGTGGCAGTGAAGAAGCCAGGGGAGCTCAACGAGGTCGACGGCCTAGTGATTCCGGGCGGGGAATCAACAGTGATCGATAAGCTCGCACGCATGTACGGCGTCGCGGAGGTGCTCAAAGCCAAGATCGCCGAAGGGTTCCCGGTCTACGGATCCTGTGCGGGGATGATCATGCTGGCCAACACCATCGCGGACCCCACGAAGAATCTCAAGGGCGAGCCTCAGCAAAGTTTCGGCGGAATCGATATGGTGGTTCGACGCAATGCTTTCGGGCGTCAGGTTGATTCCTTCGAGGTTGATCTGACGATCAAGGGCCTCGACACCTTGCCAAGTCAAGATCCAGCTCACGCTGCGGAGCCAGTGCGCGCCGCATTCATCCGGGCTCCCTGGGTGGAAAGCGTGGGGAATTCAGTTGAGGTTTTGGCCACGGTTCCCGCCGAAAACACGCCTCGGAGCGCGGATGGGGTTCGAATGGCTAGAATTGTTGCAGTACGTTCGGGAAATTTGTTGGCGACATCGTTTCACCCCGAGGTGAGCGGTGAGCGACGAATCCATGAACTTTTCATCCAAATGATAAGAGGAGACGCGTAAGCATGTCCGGCCACTCCAAATGGGCAACAACCAAACACAAGAAAGCCATCCTTGACAGCAGGCGCGCGAAGTCGTTTGCCAAGCTGATCAAGAACATCGAAGTTGCAGCCCGTGCCGGCGGCGCAGACCTGGCCGGTAACCCCGGGCTCGAACTCGCCGTAGCGAAGGCCAAGAAGACCTCGGTGCCCAGCGACAACATCGACCGCGCCGTCAAGCGTGGAGCTGGTTTGACCGGTGAGGTCATTGATTACTCCGAGATTATCTACGAGGCACGAGGCCCCCAGGGTTCTGCCGTGCTGATCGAGTGCTTGACAGACAACAAGAACCGCGCCGCCTCCGAGGTTCGGATCGGGATCACCCGCAATGGCGGATCGATTGCCGATCCCGGCTCCGTGGCCTACATGTTCGCCCGCAAGGGTGTTGTCGGTCTGCCGAAGAACGGCCTGACCGAAGACGACGTGCTGATGGCAGTGCTCGACGCGGGCGCCGACGAGGTCAAGGAAGCGGGGGATTCTTTCGAGATTCACTCCGAGCCCACCGACCTGCGCGCCATCGTTGCGGCACTCGAGGAAGCCGACATCGCCTACGAGAGCGATGAGATCGAATTCGTTCCGTCGATGCAGGTGGAACTGGACGCCGAAGGTGCCCGCAAGTTCCTGAAGTTGGTCGACGCGCTCGAAGAGCTTGATGACGTGCAGAACGTCTACTCGAACGCCAACATCAGCGCCGAGGTCATGGCAGAACTCGAAGAGGACTAGTTCCACAATGGTTCTGCGAGTGGTGGGTGTCGACCCCGGCCTGACCCGTTGTGGTCTGGCCGTGGTCGATATTGAACCCAATCGTCGTGCCACGCTCATTGATGTTTCGGTCGTGGGTACCCCTCCGGGTACCCCGTTGGACCAGCGCCTGCTGGCCATCGCCGAGGGCATAGACGCGTGGCTCGACAAGCACCATCCCGATGTGTTGGCGCTCGAGCGAGTTTTCAGTCAGCTCAACGTCAGTACGGTGATGGGCACCGCGCAAGCCTCCGGGGTGGTGATCGTTGCGGCCGCCCGCCGCAATATCCCCGTCGCGCTGCATACCCCCACAGAGGTCAAGGCCGCTGTGACAGGTAGTGGCGGCGCCAATAAGAATGCCGTGGGCAAGATGGTTGCCAAAATCCTGCGCCTGGATGAACCGCCGACGCCCGCCGACGCTGCGGATGCCGCGGCCCTGGCCATCACGCACGGCTGGCGTGGGGCGGCCTTTGGCTCCGCCGGTGCGGCAGCCTCGGCGTCGGGATCACGTCCCAGCGGTGGGACATCGGGTCTCACCCCTGCCCAACGGGCCTGGATTGCCGCCGAGGCCAAGGCCCGCACGGTGAAGTCGCGGTAGTTACGAAACATCCTTCGGGGAGTTGGGCCGGGGAAGCTGTAAGCTGTTCGTAGATATATTCGTATGGCTCGCGGTTTCGAAGAACAAATCCACGTAGCCCAGCACCACCGGAGGTCGGCCCCACATGATCAGTACGCTGCGCGGAGTGCCGCAACAGGTCAACCTCAACAGCGCCATTATTGAAGTTGGCGGCTTCGGCATGCTGATTCAGGCGACCCCCCAGACGCTTGCCACCTTGCAGGTCGGGCGCGAGGTCCTGGTTCACACCTCCATGGTGGTGCGTGAGGATTCGATGACACTATTTGGCTTCGCCAGCGGCGAGGAACGTGAAGTCTTTGACATTCTCACCGCAGTCTCGGGCGTCGGCCCACGCACCGGACTAGCGATTCTCGCGGTGCACACCCCCGAAGAGGTCCGCATCGCGGCCAGCACCAAAGACACCAAGGCCTTCACCAAGGTCTCCGGCATCGGGCCCAAGGGCGCCGAACGCATCGTGTTGGAACTTTCCGGCAAACTTACCCCGACCGGCGCGCCGGTGCCGGCCGGCAGTTCCAAGACCCGTGCGTGGGAGCCACAAGTTCTGGAGGCGTTGACGGGTCTGGGATGGACCGAGCGCGATGCCCTGAAGGCACTGGACGCGCTGGCCAAGAACGAACCTCAGATCGTAACAAGCGGCAGCGTGCCGGAAATTCTTCGGGCGGTGCTGCGCTCCCTGGGGCGTGGAAACCGGCCCGGAAACTAGGAGTAGGACATGACCGAAACCGGCGCACTGACCAATGCGGGATCCGAACCCGAGGAGCGTGTGCTCGAGGCTGCCCTGCGCCCCAAAAACCTGGACGATTTTGTCGGGCAGGCCAGAGTGCGCCAGCAACTCTCACTCGTGCTTGAAGCCTCAAAAATTCGAGAGCGCACCGCCGACCATGTGCTGCTCTCTGGCCCCCCGGGTCTGGGCAAAACGACCTTGTCGATGATCATCGCCGCGGAAATGAACGCACCGCTGCGCATCAGCTCGGGCCCGGCTATCCAGCATGCCGGTGACTTAGCTGCCATCCTCTCCTCGCTAACGGAGGGCGAAGTGCTTTTCCTGGACGAGATCCACCGGATGAGCCGCCCCGCCGAGGAAATGCTCTACATGGCCATGGAGGACTTCCGGGTCGATATCATCGTGGGCAAGGGCGCCGGCGCCACGGCCATCCCACTTGAACTACCGCCCTTCACCTTGGTGGGCGCCACGACGCGAGCAGGCCTGCTGCCCGGGCCACTACGTGACAGATTCGGCTTCACCGGGCACCTGGAGTTCTACAGCGTCGAGGAACTTGAACTGGTGCTGCGGCGTTCGGCCATGATGCTTTCGCTAAAGGTTAACTCCGCGGCGTTCTACGAAATTGCCTCGCGTTCGCGTGGAACCCCGCGTATTGCCAACCGCCTGCTACGTCGTGTTCGTGACTGGGCGCTGGTGAATCGGCTCGAGAGCATTGATGCTCGCGCGGCTTCGGCGGCTCTTGATATGTATGAGGTGGATGCCCGAGGGCTTGATCGCCTGGACCGCTCGGTGTTGCTGGCGCTGTGCACCAAATTTGGTGGCGGACCGGTGGGCCTGTCCACCCTAGCCATTGCGGTCGGTGAGGAAACCGAAACGGTGGAAACCGTCGCCGAACCCTTCTTAGTGCGCGAGGGCTTGCTCGGAAGAACCCCGCGCGGGCGCATCGCCACCGCCGCGGCGTGGAAGCATCTGGGGCTACGTATGCCAGCGGACGCGATTTTTGCCAGCCAGACTAGTGACGAGCTGGATTCCGAGGACGAGACTTAGCTCACGGCGAACATCGTTGTGGGTTAGCCAGCGGGATCTAGCTAATTGACCGAACGAATGCCATCAATGGTCAGGGTTTGTTCATGTAGTCCCTATAGTATGGATAGGCCTACCGGCTGCACAAAGTCCACTGTGTGTGCCGATGACACTGACTTAGAAACAGGTATCCACACGTGAACGATTTTGTTCTGGCCCAAGCCGCTACCGGCGAAAAGGCTGCATTCGACCCGACCATGTTGATCATGCTCGCCGCATTCGCCCTGCTGATCTTCATGATGATGCGCGGCAAGAAGAAGGCTGCCAAGGCTCAGGAGGAGATCCGTTCCAACCTCGCCGTTGGTGCCGAGGTCATGACCCAGTTCGGTCTTTACGGCACGATTGCCAGCATTGACACCGACGAAAACAAGATTGTCTTGGAAGTTTCTCCGGGCAGCTTCGTCACCGTTCACTCGCAGGTTGTTGCCAAGGTAGTTGCCTCGGACGAGGCAGCTGCCGAGGCTCCTGTCGTGATTCCCGATGACGCATCGTCGCTGACCAACACCAACACCGAAGCCACCGCAACGGATCTCACCGAGACCCCGGAGGAGTCCTTGCGTCGCCTCAACGACGAAGGTAAGGGCCCCAAGGCCTAATTTTTGGTGCCATGAGCGTCAAAAGTTCCTTCTCGTAGCAGCGAACGGCAGCTGGATTACCGCGGATGAAGTTCCGCAGGTGAGCGATCCAGTGTTGGCCGGACTTCACCAAGCGGCCCGGAGCGACTCTTGATTCCCCGAGTGGGAGAGGTCGTCTCCGGGTTTTCCGCCGAAAATTCGTCCCCGTCAGGGCGGCGGAACAACCAGAAAGCCTCACGATGTCATCTATTGGCCCGATCAAGCAGGCGCGTAAATCCCTGCTGTGGCTCGGCGTTATCTTCCTCATCTCGGCCGCCATCCTGATTACCGGCGTGCTCAGTGGGAAGGCTGCTTTTGCCCCCAAGCTTGCCCTCGACCTCGAGGGTGGCACCCAAATGATTTTGTCGCCGCGTGTCCAGGGTGGCAGCGCCGCGACGCAGGAACAGCTGGACCAAGCAGTGGAAATCATTCGCCAGCGCGTGGACTCTACCGGCGTATCAGAAACCGAGATCACCACGCAGTCGGGCCGCAATATTGTGGTCTCCATGCCCGGCGTTCCCGATTCTCGTACCCGCGAACTCATTCAGGCTTCGGCCAATATGGAGTTCCGCCCGGTCATCTATTCCGGTTCATTCACGGCGACCCCGAGGATCAGCGTCTGGCCAAGGCCGATTTGCCCAAGCCGTCGGCGAAGCCAGAAAACGGCTCGGATTTGAACTGGGTCGACGCCGCGCTGTACCAGGAATTTGAGAAGTTTGACTGCCCCACGGTGCTGGCCAACGGCTCCGATGAGGTCCACGATCCGGCCAAACCGCTGATTTCGTGTGACCCGGACATGGGCGCCAAATACATCTTGGGCCCGGTTGAAGTCCCCGGTGCCGATATCGCCGATGCATCTTTCGGCATGGCACGCGGAACCCAGGGCGCCGTTACCGGCGAATGGGCCGTCACCTTGGTGTTCAACGACGAAGGAAAGTCGAAGTTCGCCGAGGTCACCAAGCGCTTGGTTCCGATGACCGGAGCCCAGCACCAGTTCGCCATCGTCCTGGATGGAACGGTTATCTCCGCTCCGACGGCTAACGCCGTTATTTCCGATGGACGCGCACAAATCACCGGCAACTTCACCGAGCAGAGCTCCAAGGCGCTGGCCGATCAGCTGAAGTTCGGCGCACTGCCGATCAGTTTCGACATCCAGTCGGAGCAGCAGATCTCCGCTACGCTCGGCGCGGACCAGTTGCGCAGTGGCCTCATCGCAGGCCTCATCGGTATGCTCCTGGTCGCCATCTACTCGATCTTCCAGTACCGACTGCTCGGCTTGGTGACCATCGTGTCACTCATCGCCTCGGGCGTACTGACCTACCTCGCCCTGGTGCTACTGGGCTGGTCAATGAACTACCGGCTCTCGCTGGCAGGTGTTGCGGGTCTGATCGTGGCCATCGGCCTCATCGCCGACTCGTTCATTGTTTACTTCGAACGTATCCGCGATGAACTCCGTGATGGGCGACCGCTGGCCTCCGCCGTGGAGATTGGTTGGAAGCGCGCCAAGCGGACCATCCTGGCTTCAAAGGCCGTCAACGTTCTGGCCGCAGTGGTGCTGTACATCGCCGCCGTGGGCAACGTCCGAGGCTTCGCCTTCACCCTGGGCCTGACGGCAGTTGTCGATATTATCATCGTCTTCCTGCTCACCCACCCGATCCTGCAGCTGATCTCCAAGACGAAGTTCTTCGGCGAAGGTCACCGCTTCTCGGGACTTGATCCTTCGCTGCTCGGAGCCGTACCGCTGTACCGCGGTGCCGGTCGAGTGCGCAGCTTCAGCCCCGAAGCCGAGGCGGCGCGCGGCAAGAAGAACGCCAAGGCAGCCTCCGAAGCCGAGCGTCGGCAGACCATCGCAGAGCGACGCAAGGCCGCGACCACCACCGCGGTCCCCACCCAGCAGGACGAACGCGCAGAGAAGGATTCCACCAATGGCTAGTCTCGCAAGCTGGGGCAATGAGCTCTACACGGGCAAGCGGTCCTACCCGTTCACCGGCAAACGCAATCTCTGGTTCGCCATCTCCGCCGTCCTGGTGGTTCTTTCCATCCTGGTCCCCATCGTCAAGGGTGGATTTAACCTCGGAATTGAGTTCCGCGGTGGATCCGAATTCACGATTTCCAAGGTTGTCCACAGCGACATTGCCGCCGGAGAAGAAGCGGTCGTCTCGCTGGCGCCGGATCATCACCCGCGTGTCACCAACATCGCTCCGAACACCATGCGTGTGCAGACCGATAAGTTGACCGATGATCAGACCCTTCAGATCGCCGAATCATTGGCCGGCGCCTATGGGGTCAGCAAATCGGAGGTAACCTCCACCTTCGTCGGCCCGACCTGGGGTGCGGATGTATCCAAGCAAGCCCTCATCGGTTTGGTGGTCTTCATCCTGCTGGTCTCGTTGCTGATGGCTGCATACTTCCGCACCTGGAAGATGTCGCTGGCGGCCATCATCGGGCTGCTCCAGGTGGTCATCATTACAGCCGGGATCTACGCTCTCTCCGGTTTCGAGGTCACCCCCTCGGCGATCATCGGCTTCCTGACCATCCTGAGTTACTCGCTTTATGACACAGTGGTGGTCTTCGATAAGGTACGTGAAAACACCGCCGGTTTCCTTGACCAAAAGAAGCGGAACTTCGAAGAGCTGGTGAACCTGGGTATCAACCAGACACTGGTTCGATCGATCAACACCTCGGTTGTAGCGGTGCTGCCGGTCGCGTCGATTCTGTTCATCGGTTCGTACCTTTTGGGTGCCGGAACGCTCAAGGATCTTTCCCTGGCGCTGTTTATCGGCATCATCGTCTCCGCGCTTTCCACGCTCTTTGTGCAGGCGCCGCTGTACTCGTGGCTGCGACACCGTGAGCCAGAGGTACAGGCCCACAATAAGAAGCTGGCGGAGTATCGCATGACCAGCGCATAAGGCGCACTCGTCACTGCCCGTTTCACGGGCGTTGGACGGCGAGCTCACGGAGGGAACTCCGTGAGCTCGCCGTCCTTTTTTGGTCCCGAAGTGCTATAACCTAGCAAGAGGATGTTTGACGGACGTTCATCTTCGGTCTTGTGGGCCGGAAGGACGTGGGTGAACAAGCGTTTGAACAGCAACGAACGACATGCGGCGTCAGCGTCACACGAGGGACCCCGATCGAGAGGAGGCACCAAATGGTTGAGAACCATGGTGTCATGATGCCAGGGGGCCCACCCGCGGCACCAAAGCGCGGAACAATCTCCCGTCTGGTCCGCCTGGCCGGACGCGGAACCACCGCTCAGCCCCCCACCCTGGAACCCTTGCTGCGCACGGTACGGGCACAGAATCCCAAGGCAGACATCGATCTGCTCGCCCGCGCCTATGCCGTGGCAGAGCACTTCCACGAGGGTCAAAAGCGTAAGAGCGGTGATCCCTACATCACCCACCCCGTCGCCGTGGCAACCATCCTGGCCGAGATGGGTATGACCGGGGCAATTCTTGCCGCAGCGCTGCTGCACGACACCGTCGAGGACACCGACTACTCCTTAGAGACCCTCACCCGGGAGTTCGGCGAAGAAATCGCCAAGCTCGTTGACGGCGTCACCAAGCTAGATAAGGTGCAATTCGGTGAGGCAGCCCAGGCCGAAACCGTGCGCAAGATGGTTATCGCGATGTCCAAGGACATCCGGGTGCTGCTGATCAAGCTCGCCGACCGCCTGCACAACGCACGGACCTGGCGCTATGTTTCCCCGGAATCCAGCGCCAAGAAGGCACGCGAGACGCTGGAGATCTTCGCGCCGCTGGCGCACCGGCTGGGCATGAATACCGTGAAGTGGGAGCTCGAGGACCTGTCCTTCGCCGCGCTTCACCCCAAGGTGTACGAAGAGATTGTGCGGATGGTCGGGGAGCGCACCCCGGAACGCGAAAAGTATTTGACCACGGTTCGCGCCGCGATCTCCGAAGACATTGTCCAAGCCCGACTCAAGGCCACCGTCAGCGGACGACCCAAGCACTACTACTCGATCTACCAGAAGATGATTGTTCGCGGCAAGGACTTCGACGACATCCATGACCTGATGGGTGTGCGCGTCCTGGTCGACAGCGTTAAGGACTGCTATGCGGTCTTGGGCCTCATGCATGCGCGCTGGACGCCGCTACCCGGACGCTTTAAAGACTACATAGCCCTGCCCAAGTTCAACCTGTACCAGTCGCTGCACACCACGGTGATCGGCCCCGGCGGTAAACCGGTGGAGATCCAAATCCGCACCCACGACATGCACCAGCGTGCCGAGTACGGTGTGGCGGCGCACTTCAAATACAAGCACGGTACTCCCACGGACGGTCGCACCGTGGAAGACCAGGACATGGACTGGCTGCGCAGTCTGATGGACTGGCAGCACGAAACCAGTGACTCCAATGAGTTCCTGGATTCGCTGCGCTATGAGATCAACACCGCCGAGGTCTTCGTCTTCACGCCCAAGGGACAGATCATGTCTCTGCCGGTGGGGGCCACCCCGGTGGACTTCGCCTACGCGGTGCACACCGATGTTGGTCATCGCACTATCGGTGCGCGAGTTAATGGCAAATTGGTGCCGTTGAATTCCGAATTGCACCACGGAGACATGGTTGAGGTGTTCACCTCAAAGGCCGAAGGAGCCGGCCCGTCGCAGGACTGGATTGGCTTTGTTAAGTCACCGCGCGCCAGGAACAAAATTCGCCAGTGGTTTACCAAGGAACGCCGCGAAGAAGCCATCGAAAAGGGCAAGGAGCAGCTGACGAAGGCGTTGCGGAAGAATAACCTTCCGCTACAGAAGCTGATGACTCACGACGTGCTCTCCGCTGTCGCCCAAGAATTGCGCCATCACGATATCTCCGCGCTGTACGCCGCCGTGGGTGATGGGCATACCTCCGCACAGAACGTTATTGAACATCTCACCGCACTGGTTGGTGGCGTGGGTTCCGAGGTTGAAGAGGTCTTGGAAGAGACCCCGATCTACGCGGTGCCCAGCCGTTTGGCCGACTCCGACGCGGGAGTCATCGTCCCGGGCGCTGGCGAGGTGCTGGCCAAGCTGGCACGTTGCTGCACACCGGTGCCACCGGATCCGATCCGTGGGTTTGTTACCCGGGGATCTGGAGTATCGGTGCACCGCACCGACTGCGTGAACCTTAGGGAGCTCGAGCAGCAGCCCGACCGCCTGGTTGAGGTGCAGTGGGCGCCCACCAAGTCCAGTGTCTTCCTGGTGGAGATCCTCGTTGAGGCATTGGACCGCAAGTCCCTGCTTTCGGACGTGACGCGGGTGCTCTCGGAAAACCATGTCAACATCTTGGCCGCCAGCGTTTCTACCTCACGTGACCGCGTTGCGTTCTCCCGTTTCGCTTTTGAGATGGGCGATCCGAAGTACCTGAGCCACGTATTGAATGCGGTACGTCGCATTGATGGGGTATACGACGTGTACCGTACCTCCGGGGGAAATCGACGCAGTTAGAGCGTGCATTACACCGTCGCGCTGTATGGGGCGCCGGGTCACGACTTGCCGCTGGCGAGTTCGCGACCCGGCGTTTCGCTTTTTCGGATCACTACGGTGACTTATGGGCGGAAACGATTTATGGGATGGATTGGACTAACTCTTCTGGCGGAATCTAGACCGACGGGTAATTCTCGGTTAATCAAGCGCCTTGGGTGCGAGTGAATCATTCCGCCTGAATCTTCGAAGGGTTTTCATGTCGCGCGCTGGGCAGAAAATAAACGGTCGAGGAGATCATCGGCCGCGGGGCCATGGGCGAGGCCTTCCGGGGAACCGACCACCAAGGCCACGAACTCGCGTTTGAAATCCTTCATGCCGAGCTGGCCAGTGACACCGCGTTGGTTGAACGCTTTATGCGCGAACGCCGACGGGGGAAAGCCTGACCGTTGGTGTTGTTGGTGAAGAGCAGGAACCACCGAGTGCGGAAGCGCAGAGTGATGAACCGGAGCTCCCGTCTCCCGAAGCGATAGGCTCACCACTTCCGACCGAAGGCTCGCTGCTGTCCATTGATGGGGCCACAATGAAGGGCGTTGTCCACGCTAGGGCACTCGGCGCCAGTGTCTGCACCACCGGACAACCAAAAAGCGGGAGTGTCGTTTATGGCCTCTCCGGAGACTACGACAAGCTCACCATGATCGTGGCCCTGGCCAACGTGGAGCAGGAAAGTGGTACCGCGGTACACCTCGAGGCACTCATCGACGGGGTTGTCTTCGACTCCGCCACCATTTCAGATGTCTCTTACCGCCATTGGGATATTGATCTGGCCGGTGTTGAAAAGCTGGAAATCAACTGGCAGGAAGAAACGTGCGGTTCAGAGTCAGCAATGCTCGGGTTTGGTAGCCCCGTCTTCACCCCAACCACCGACTGAGGCGCGGCTGAGCACCGTTGGCATCGCGCTGTTTCAGGGAATACCATGCCTGGCGGCCGGACCGCTTTGGTATCAGTCAATCTTCGGTAGCTCTACGGTCATGAGCTTGGTGATGGCTAGCAATGCTCGGCGGCGACCGGGCCTCCGCGCTTGCTGAGCGATGGTCATGAACATTTGCCCGTAGTCACAGCGCAGGTGTGCGCTCGCGTTGATGGCCGCAAGAATCGGCAGCGACTCACGGAGTTCGGAATTAAACGCGACGTCCATCGCGGTGCGCAGCGGCGAGGTGACGGGCACGTTGCCGTAGAGACAGATCTGCTCGTCATCCAGCGGCCCCTCGAAGAGACGAAGCACCATTCCCGCGGTGGGCGCGCAAGGCCGGTGGTAGCGCGGCACCATGATATCTATTTCACGTGGCATCGGCGCACAGCCGAGGATCCACGCTGCGGTTCCCTTACAGAGTGCACGTGAGGGCACTAGCTGCTTTCCAGCCACGCACGCCGCCACCTGAGCACGCGTGAGCGGCACATCGGGGTACACCGTGGAGACATAGGCACCCGGCAGCACTTCACGCAAGGCGCCGCGTAGGCGCAGAGCCTGCAGCTCGTTGAGCGTCAATGCTCCCCCTACGAGGATTACCGGGGGAGCGCCCGCCGTCGTTGGGGTAGCGGGAGGAAGATCGGTGAGATGTTCGCCACCGGGTGTGCGCTGCGTTGTGGCCATGTTGTGCATGGTCTAACTCTCACAGCTCCCGACGCCCAGCGTCAGGGGAGTGCCTCAAGTTGTGGATAACCCACGGGGATGCTGGGCGCGCACAGCGTGAAACGGCGTTAAACACTTCGGGTGGGCACGGTTCACAAGAACCGTGCCCACCCGAAGACGCGACTAATTAATAACTACGCGAGGTCTGCGGAAGACTTCTGCAGCGTCTCGAGCCACAAACGACGAGCGTCAAGTGCTTCCTGAGCCGCCTTGATCTTGGACTCGACGCCCTTGGCCTGTGCCTTGGCCAGGTCGGCTTCCAGTCCGGCGATGGCATCTTCGAGCTGGGTCAGCATCGAGTTTGAGCGTGCCTTGGTCTCCGGGTTGGACCGGCGCCACTGCTCGTCCTCGGCCGAACGAACTGCCTCTTCAACCTGACGCAGCGAGGATTCAACGCGCTGCATGTCGGCGCGCGGCACCTTGCCAGCTGCTTCCCAACGATCGCGAATCGAATCCAGCAACTTCTTGGTGGAGTTCAGATCCTTGATCGGCAGCAGGGCCTTGGCCTCAACAAGCAGGGCCTCCTTGACGATGAGGTTCGCACCGAACTCCTCGTCAATGGCGGCGTTCGCGTTCAGGCGGGCCTCGAAGAAGACGTCCTGGGCGGCGCGGAAGCGAGCCCAGAGAGCGTCATCATCCTTGCGCGAAGCGCGCTTGGAGGACTTCCACTCATCCATCAGACGGCGGTACTCCCCGGCGGTGACTCCCCAGTCCGTGGAGCTGGAGAGCTCTTCGGCACGGGCAATCAATGCTTCCTTGGCGCCCTTGGCCTCGGAGTTGGTGGCATCAAGCTGCGAGAAGTACGCACGACGGTGACGATCAAAGGTCGTGCGAGCCCCGCGGAATCGCTTCCACAAGGAATCCTCGGTGGAACGTCCCAGACGCACGCCCGACTTCTGTGCGGTCTTCCACGCATCAAAGAGATCGTTCATACGGTTTGAACCCTGCTTCCACTGAACAGTGGAGGGATCCAGAGCGGCCAGGGCCTCGGCCTCGGCAACGATGGCCTCGCGGGCGGCCAGCTCGGTGGCTCGCAGCTCGTCGGTGGCCTTGCGCTCGGCAGCAACCAGAGTTGCAACGGCACCGCGGGCGGTTTCGATGCGAGCTTCCAGGGCCGGGATATCGCCAACCATGGTCCGCTCGGCAACCGTGGCGGCCAAGTGATCAAGGGTCTTGTTCATGTCCGAGCTCGGGGCCTTAGCCGCAACACGCTGCTCCAGGAGCATCAGTGCGGAGACGACCTCGTCGTGCTTACGCACGAAGTATGCCAGTGCCTCTTCGGCCGTGGCATCGGGGTACTGACCCACCGGGTGTTCGGTGCCATCAATGATGACAAAAACATGGCCGTCTTCGGAAACGCGGCTGATCTTGGCGGCGTCTTCCAACGGGGTGGAGAAGGTTGGGGGAGCTGCTACCGGGGCAGGGGCCTTGGCTGCGTGCTTTCCGGCCGGACGCGGCGCCCGGGGGGAAGGGACCATGGCTGCGGGGCTCGGTGCTGCTGTGGGGGTCGGCGCCTGTTCGGCTGCCGGGGTTTCTTCCGTCGCCGGTGCTTCTTGGGCGGCGGGCTCTGTAACCGGAGTTACCTCCGTAGCTGCCTCGGACTGAGCCGGGGTGCTTTCGGGTTGCTGCTCCTCGGCCATTGCTGCTGGCTGGAGATTGTCGTCGGATTGCTGACTGGTGGTCACCGCTGAAACTCTTTCGCTTAGGTTCGGCCCCGGTAATATGCACCGGGGCACAACTGTCTCCGCCACTTTACCCGTCCGCTTGTGCCATTTGGTACTCTGCCGCGGTAAATCGATGCGCGAATAGCGTGGTTTCGCGCTCGGCGCAGTCACACCCCCAGTAGACTTGTGAGCGCCGTGGGCCCATAAAGCACCAGCATTCAGTACTGCTCGTCGCATCGGGCCAACATCACGGCATCAGCTTTCCCTCTTCTATAGGAGTACAGACTTCATGGCACGCAAGGCCTCACTATCCGGCTTCCCCGAATGGCTTCCACAGGAGCGCGCGGTGGAACAGCATGTATTGGACACGCTGCGTCGGATCTTCGAGCTGCATGGTTTTGGCAACATTGAGACCCGTGCCGTGGAAACCGTTGGACAGCTCCTGCGTAAGGGCGAGATCGACAAGGAGGTCTACGGGCTTTCCCGTCTGGCCGCCGAGGAGTCGGCAAAAAACGACCCGAACGCCCTGGCCCTGCACTTTGACCTCACCGTCCCCTTCGCCCGCTACGTGGTGGAGAACGCCGGGCACTTGGCCTTCCCGTTCCGTCGTTACCAGATGCAAAAGGTCTGGCGTGGTGAACGCCCGCAGGACGGTCGTTTCCGCGAATTCACTCAGGCCGACATCGACGTGGTCGGCGACGGCGAGCTGCCCTTCCGTTACGACGTGGAGCTGGCCCTGGTGATCGCCGAGGCTCTCTCGGCCCTGCCCATCGGGGACTTCCGGCTGCGGGTGAATAACCGCAAATTGGCCGAAGGCTTCTACCTTGGACTGGGTCTGAGCGACACCGCCGGGGTATTGCGTTCCATCGACAAGCTCGAAAAGATCGGTGCCGCCAAGGTTGCCGAGGCGCTTAAAACCGAATTGGGTGCCACCGACGAACAGGCTGCCGCGGCGTTGTCGCTGGCGCAGATTTGCACCGACGATATCTCCTTCGTGGACCAGGTGCGGGCACTGGGCGTGAGCCACCCGCTCCTCGAAGAAGGACTTGACGAGCTCTCGCAGGTCATCGAGGCAGCGGTGCGTCGGGCCCCGGGCAAGGTAGTTGCCGATCTGTCGATCGCCCGCGGTCTGGATTATTACACCGGCACCGTTTACGAGACGGTGCTGGTTGGCCACGAATCACTGGGCTCCATTTGCTCGGGTGGTCGCTATGAGTCACTGGCCTCCACCGGTAAGAAAAACTACCCGGGTGTGGGGCTGTCCATCGGCGTGACCCGCCTGGTCTCTCGCATGCTGGCCGAGGAAACCGCCACCGCAGCACGCACTGTACCCTCCGCGGTGCTGGTGACGCTGGCCAACGACGATTCCTGGAACGAGGCGCAGGATGTTGCAGCGGAACTTCGCGGCCGCGGAATCGCCTGCGAAGTGGCTGCCAAGGCAGACAAATTCGGCAAGCAGATCAAGTACGCCGATAAGCGCGGCATCCCCTTCGTCTGGTTCACCTCTCCCGAGGGCACCCATGAGGTCAAGGACATCCGCACCGGCGAACAGATCTCGGCTAACCCAACCACCTGGATCCCCGCCGCCGAGGACCTGCTCAATACGATCACGGCGAACCGCGACTAATCCCAACACAGCGTCCCAATGCCCACCGTTTGAGGCCGACTCGTGGTGAGTCAGCCCACAACGATGGGCATTGGGGCAACTTGGGTCTGCCGCTAACGGTAAACTCGCACATAGATTCTTCCCAATTCCGCACCCCGCGGGCGCTGCGCTGAAAATAGTGGCGGCAGCCCGAACCCGGGAACCCAACGCGGAAATTTGCACCTTTGTAGAAAGGAATGCAGTGCTACGCACTCATCAGCTCGGCACCTTGAGCGCCGAGAACATCGGAGAAACAGTCACCCTTACCGGTTGGGTGGCCCGCCGCCGCGACCACGGCGGGGTCGCCTTCCTAGATTTGCGTGATGCCTCGGGCTTCGCCCAGGTAGTGGTGCGCGATGAGGAAGATTTCCACCCGCTGCGCAACGAATTCGTTCTGCAGATCACCGGCAAGGTCGAACGTCGTCCCGAGGGCAACGAGAACCCCGCACTGGCCACCGGTCAGATCGAGGTCATCGCCGATTCCGTGGTGGTGCTGAACACCTCCGCTCCGCTGCCCTTCCAGATTGATGAGCACGTAGAGGTTGGTGAGGAGGCGCGCCTGCGCCACCGCTACCTGGACCTTCGCCGTCCCACCCCGAGCCGCAACATTCGCCTGCGCTCCGAGGCCAACCGCATCGCCCGCAACCTGTTGCACGATGACGGTTTTGTGGAAATCGAAACCCCAACGCTGACCCGTTCCACCCCCGAGGGTGCCCGCGACTTCTTGGTCCCGGCACGTCTGGCTCCGGGCTCCTGGTACGCACTGCCGCAGTCCCCGCAGCTGTTCAAGCAGCTACTGCAGGTTGGTGGCTTTGAGAAGTACTACCAGATCGCTCGCTGCTACCGCGATGAGGACTTCCGCGCCGATCGCCAGCCGGAATTCACCCAGCTGGACATCGAGGCATCGTTTGTCGAGCAGGATGACATCATCGCCCTTGGCGAGTCGCTGGTGCAGGCCATCTGGAAGCTGATCGACGTCGAGATCCCGACCCCGATCGCCCGCATCACTTACCACGAGGCCATGGCCAAGTACGGTTCGGATAAGCCGGATCTGCGCTTCGGCCTTGAGCTGAGTGACATGACCGAATTCTTCAAGGACACCGAATTCGGCGTCTTCAAGGCCTCGCACGTCGGTGCCGTGGTCATGCCCGGCGGCGCCTCACAGCCCCGCCGCACCCTGGACGGCTGGCAGGAATTTGCCAAGCAGCGTGGGCACAAGGGTCTGGCCTATGTCCTCTACAAGGAGGATGGCGAGCTCGCCGGCCCGGTCGCTAAGAACCTGACCGACGTTGAGCGCGCCGGATTGGCCGAGGCCACCGGAGCCAAGCCCGGTGACTGCATCTTCTTCGCCGCCGGCGAGAAGAACGAGGCACGCGCCCTGTTGGGTGCCGCCCGCGTGGAAATCGGTCACCGCACCGGCCTGATCAAGGAGGGCGACTGGGCCTTCGTGTGGGTTGTTGACGCTCCCATGTTCGAGCCCGCAGCGGCAGCGGTCGCCTCCGGAGACGTGGCAGTGGGAACCGGTGCCTGGACCGCCGTGCACCACGCATTTACCTCACCGAAGCCCGAATTCATGGATACGTTCGACACGGATCCGGAAAACGCCTTGGCCTACGCCTACGACATCGTGTGCAACGGCAACGAAATTGGTGGCGGCTCGATCCGTATCCATCAGGCCGATGTGCAGCAGCGCGTCTTCAAGATGATGGGTATCGACGAGGAAGCCGCGCAGGAGAAGTTCGGCTTCCTGCTCGAGGGCTTCAAGTTTGGTGCCCCTCCGCACGGAGGAATCGCCCTGGGTTGGGACCGTGTGTTGCAATTGCTCACCGGTTCGGACTCGATCCGCGACGTTATCGCTTTCCCGAAGACCGGTGGCGGCTTCGATCCGCTGACCAGTGCTCCGGCGCCGATTACGGCCCAGCAGCGCAAGGAAGCCGGCGTTGATACGAAGCCGGAGGCCAAGAAGGCCGAGACCAACGAATCGGCCAAGGTCGAAGCAAAGTAGTCTCACTCCCGCCAACCGCGGGATCTTAAGAGGGCACCCACCGCATACGGTGGGTGCCCTCTTTCGCGTTCTCACTGAGATCGGGGGAGTGGCACGCTCGCTGGCTTCGCGTATCTGTTTGCCGGTTCAGGATTCTTGATCTGCTGCCCGTTTGCTGTGCTACCTCGATGTGGAAACTACGGTCGAGAGGCTGGCGCTGCCGGCGAGCCGTGTGACCCGTGTCGGATTTGCTCAAGTCCTTGGCACGTGGGTGGGGAAAAGTCACCCACGATGGGGATAAAGCTGGTACTATTTTATATCTAGATAAATTTTTGACTTAGTCCGTATTTCGGCGGCGTGCGTACCGAACGTACCGCACCAATTAGGGAAAGGCCACGACATGACCGCCTCATTCTCGAGTGCACCCAGTGCTCCTGGCCCCACAACGTCCGGGAAAAACCACAGAATTTCGGGGGAGTTCTCATGCTAAGCGGCGGCAAAGAATTC
Organism: Paeniglutamicibacter sp. Y32M11; assembly: GCF_019285735.1. Taxonomy (GTDB): domain Bacteria; phylum Actinomycetota; class Actinomycetes; order Actinomycetales; family Micrococcaceae; genus Paeniglutamicibacter. Next base: position 1,893,729 of record NZ_CP079107.1, read on the forward strand.
CCCAGCAGTTGGCAACGAGCACTGCTGCCGATGAGTTTGCTTGATGCGCTGGAGCAAACTCCCAACCACGGTTATGCGCTGGCTCAAATGCTTGAGGCTAGGGGATTCTCACCCATCAAGGGTTCCACGCTGTACCCGGCGTTGGTGAAGTTAGAAGCTGCGGGCTATATGGAGAGCACCTGGGAAGACGGCGATGGAGCACCGGGGCGCAAGGTCTATACACTCACCGGTACCGGCAGAGGACACCTCGCTGCGCAACGCGAACTCTGGTCGTTCTTCCGTGAGGCAGTGACACGACCATGACGCAACAGATTTCTTGTCCTGACCAGCAGCCGCGGCAAGGACCATCCAGACACCACGCAACACACGGAGGAGCATCATGAGCCACGAAACGCACAAAAAAACCGCGTGGAGCGATGAACTTGACCTGTGGACGCCCCAGGAACGTGAGTGGGCTGAACTCGCAGCGGCATCCATGGTTTTTGCCGACGCATCGGCTGATGCCATTGGTCCTGCACTGGCAGAGGTCCGTAAGTCGGTGGCCGGCAGCGGCCAGACACCTACCGAGCTCTTCGGCGAGCCAGTACTCTTCGGGAGAACTCAAGGCAAGACCCTTCGTGCTCCCGTTACTGTCTTGGAGTCCGGCTTGCCCTTCCCCGGCGTCTCAAGCACGATCGCAGGAATGCTGATGGGACTCGGGTTCCTAATATTTGTCCTCGGCATCTGGCTGGGATTCGACGAGGGATGGACGATGGCCAGTTTCACTGTTTCGGTCATGATCCTCTTCCCCGCCGTCTTCGTCCTGGTCGGCATCGGCCTGTGGGGATGGGTTCTGCGCACTCGCGGCCGACTCCGCACCGCCATAGTCATATGGGCAAGCACGGTGCTCGCAACCGGTGGTCTCATCGCGATCGTTGCCAGTCAGGACGCCTGGAACGTCCCGGGACCACCGAACTGGGTCATGGCGCCAGTCGGTGCCGGACTGCTGATTCTTGGCCTTTTGAGCCCACATTCCAAGGACCGGGCATTGGAAGATGATGCCCAGTGGGACGACGAACGGTGGTTCACCCATGCACAGGACCTGCTGCGTGGACGCTACCTCTTTTCCAAGGCTCAGGCGGTCGCGGCACTGCGAGAACCGCGCGAACATCGGAGACTTGCCGGGACACACCATACTGCTGCGCAGGAATTCGGTAACGTGGAACTTTTTGCCGCCCAGCTTGCTCCGGGTGTTCGTACACCACTGCTGCGCGGAGTTGTGCTCCGTCGGGCCGGATTCAGTCTGGTGATCCTCTGCTTTGGAATTTCGATCGTCTCAGAGTTCATCAACGAACCAGTCGGCGCGTGGCTGATCACTAGGGCAGTTATCTGGACTTTGCTCGCAGTGGGAATCATCGCCTCATGGTTACCCAGGCGCATGCGCGAAGACATTAAGGAAGCCGGCGACCTACGCAAAGCCGATGCCCATACCCTTTCGGGCGACGAGTCAAGAGACTGAGGAACTTAACCCTCGGGTGAAGTTTTCTGGGTCCTAGCTCGGCAGGTCGTCGGTATCAACAATCAGCGTGTAGGGTCCCGAATTTACCAGCGAAACGTCCATCATCGCGCCAAATTGACCGGATTCAACGCGCGCGCCAAGGGCACGAAGTTCGGCCATGAATTGCTCATACAACGGTTCGCTGACCGCTCCGGGAGCCGCGCCACTCCAGCCGGGACGCCGCCCCTTGCGAACATCGCCATAAAGCGTGAACTGGCTGATGACCAGAAGCGGAGCGTCTAGGTCCTCACAGGATTTCTCTCCGGTAAGCATGCGTAACCGCCAGACCTTCGCTGCCAGCTTCGCGGCCAACGCGGGAGTGTCGGTGTGGGTGACGCCCAGCAGGACTACGAGTCCGGGCCCGTCAATCTTTCCGACGACAACTCCCTCGACCTCAACCGAGGCCCGGGACGCCACCTGCAGCACTGCGCGCATTATTCCACCTTCACATCGTGTGCCGAGGCCGGAGCCTAACGGCTGCCTAGACTCCTTCGAGCATGACGACTCTATCGATTAAATGGCATTGTTCGCATCTCGCTCCGAGCGATAGTACTGCCCCAACCACCTACCAGCCCCAGCGAAGGTGCCCGCTGGGGAACAACTCGGGAAGTCTTCACTTCCCCGCACATTGGACTTCTGCTCCGATAACTGAAGCGCGGACGCAGCAGACTTATGGACATGGGCACACCAGTATCCTCGCCCCGTTTGGGGCTTGAACCGATCGCGGAGCTCGGCCAAAAAATGGCTGCAGCGGTTATGGGCTTCGCTGCGGCCTCCGAGCTACTACCGTTGGCCCCCTTGGATGCTGCGGGGTGCGCGACGTTGCTGGGCCTGTTGGAACGGCTCCAACGCAAGATCGCCTACACCCAGTTGGTCATCACTGCGCGAGCAGACGCCACGCAAATCCACCGTCTAGATCCGTTGCTGGCACAAGAAATCGACCTCATGGTCGCCGACCCGCAATGCTTGGCCAACGGTGAGAAGCAAATTCCCAGCGAAGTTCTGCGCGAAGGGATGGCGCCACAGCGCAACACTCAGGCCTTCATACAAGCGCATCTGCATATCTCCGCGCCCGAAGCCCGGCGGCGTCTCACCGGAGCGAAGCTATTGGTGGCTCCAGAGCGCCACGACATGGCAATCGAAGTACTTCCAGCTGCATCCAGATATCCGATCCTTGCGCAGGCTGCTGCCGATGGCAGTGCGGATGTTGGCAACCTCATCACCATTGCTGGCCAATTGGATTCGATGCAGCCTCGCATCGAACCACGTGCCGACGCAGCCACTCTCAATACTGCTATCGAAGAAACGCTGGTTCACGAAGCCAGAACCGGGGAGCCCAAGTCGTGCGGTAAGGCTTTGCGCGACTGGGGAAGCTATCTTGCTGAACATGGCACGCCCCTGAGTGATGAGGAAATACGCTCCAAGAGGGGCATGTTCTTCCGCGGGTTACGCGACGGCAATGACGAGTACTTACTGCGTTGCGATCCGCTCGACAGTGAGGTCATCAGATCTTTCTGCGAGGCATGGACCAACCCTCGTTCGCAGAAATCCGCACCATTCTCCGCGTCAACATTGCCAAGCCCGGTTCCTGCCCAGAACGGGACAGTTTCCCGTTGGGATGAACGTTGCCAACCGGATACCGGGTCGGTTTCTGGGACCCCGACATTTTCGCCCGCTGGTGCGCCAATTCCCCAATGGGCGATGGCCGCAGATGCCAAGTCGGTGCCGTTGAGCCAGCTGGATTGTGGGCTTCCGCCAGACGGCTCAGGCTTTGAGTCATTAACGGATAAAGATCCGCGCAGCACCCCTCAATTGTGGCTCGATGCAATCATCGCGGCGTGTTCGGGCACAATAAACGGCAGTGACATGAGCCAGACGGGTGGAACCAAGGTGAAAATCAGTGTGCTGATCGGTTATCGCAGCCTGCTGGGACAAGCCGAAGATGCGGGACTGACAGCCGGTGGGCGACCGATCTCGGCAGAAAACATCAGAAGGCTTGCCTGCAACGCCGACATACTCCCCGCCGTTTTGGGAACGGAAGGAGAAATTCTCAATCTGGGGCGTGAATCTCGAGGATTCTCTAAGGCACAACGAAAATCCATGGCGATCAGGGACAGAGGATGCATCTATCCTGGCTGCACCCGTACGGCCGCAACGTCAGAAGCCCATCACGTAAAGTCATGGCTCTCCGGTGGCGAAACCAGCGTCGCAAATAGTTCGACCCTGTGCCTTTACCACCACCTTCAAGTGCACGCAGGACTCATCACGCTGCAATCCATCGGAGGAATTCCCTACGTCACAGCCATTGCTGGCCAGGCGCGCGGAGATCCGCAACGCAATTTGTATTGGCACCCAGAATTGCGCACCGCGGGCTACACCCAGCCGATGTTTGACTGACTCCGGCGTTCATCTGTCATTGCGCGGGCGGAGTCTCGCTGCTTTTGATCTCCCGGGCGCTCTCATTTCCTGCAACTGAGAGGGACAACCCCCAAGTCCTTCAAAACGTTGGGACATGGCAGCACCCGGGGCCCTTGTTAATATCAGGTCGACACGAGCGTCGATGAGGAATCTGCGATTCGCCAACCCTGTGAACGCAGAAAATTCCGTCACAGATGACACCTTTGGGCCCCGCAACCACTGGAGGCTCGGCGTCCTTGAACTATGGGTGGTCGCCCCTGAACTAGGCTGGGGGAGTGAATGATCTGCTCAGTGCCTTGGGTGACGACGAGGAAAACGACGAAGAACATGTGCGTCCGCGCGCACCCCTAGCCGTGCGAATGCGCCCCCGTTCGGTAGAGGAGCTCGTTGGCCAACAACACCTGTTGAGGGCCGGCTCACCGCTCCTCCAGCTGGCGGGGATCGACGGCCCCGGCCCATCGGGCCCATCGAGTATCATCCTCTGGGGCCCGCCGGGGACCGGAAAAACCACTATCGCTCACGTTATTGCGCGCGCTCCGGGTCGCCGTTTCGTTGAACTCAGTGCCATTACTGCCGGCGTCAAGGACGTCAGGCGGGTCATGGACCAGGCGCTGGAAGATCGAGATCTGCGCGGACTCACCACCGTCCTTTTTCTTGATGAGATCCACCGCTTTAACAAGGCGCAACAGGACGCATTGCTCCCCGGAGTGGAAAATCGTTGGGTGGTCTTGGTGGCGGCAACGACAGAAAACCCGTCGTTTTCCGTCGTGTCCCCGCTACTTTCACGCTCCCTATTGCTGACCTTGCGGCCGCTGACAGAGGATGACATTGCCGGGCTGATCACTCGAGCGCTCAGTGATGAACGCGGTTTCAATGACGAGCTTGTGCTCGAAGCTGCCGCCGCTGATCACCTGGTACGCATGGCCGGTGGCGATGCTCGGCGTGCATTGACGGCACTCGAGGCCGCCGCTGCGGTTGCCTGGAGCGCCGCTTCTTCCCAGGGACTTCTACATCGTGGCCCGCGCCAAACCACTGAAGTGCGCGAAGAGGATGCCGAATCTGAGACGACGGACCCCGAGCGGGCCAGGGATTCCGAGGTCGAGGCAACCGAACCCGGTGCGGACTCGGCTCCGGAAGAAGACGCCGAATCACGTGATGACGCTCTCGATGATGAGGTATCCCCAGACGCACGGAATGGTGCGGACGCTGACAATTCTGCATTAAATGCCGCGGGCCAGATCATCATCACCATCGATCACACCGAACGCGCGATGGATGCGGCCGTGCAACGCTATGACAAGGCTGGAGACCAGCACTACGACATCATCAGCGCTTTCATCAAGTCTGTACGCGGCTCCGATGTTGATGCGGCCTTGCACTACCTTGCCAAAATGCTCGAGGCGGGTGAAGATCCCCGGTTTATTGGCCGCCGCATCATGATCAGCGCCTCCGAAGACATCGGAATGGCTGACCCCACCGCTCTGCAAACGGCAGTCGCCGCCGCCCAAGCGGTTCAGCTCATTGGTATGCCAGAGGCCCGCATTATCCTGGGCCACGCCGTGGTGCACCTGGCCACGGCCCCCAAATCCAACGCTGCTTACAACGCCATCAATGCCGCCGTTGCTGATGTGCGGGCGGGGCGTGGACTCGGCGTGCCGATGCATCTGCGTGATGCTCACTATGCCGGAGCCGGACGGCTCGGCCATGGCAAGGGCTACAAATATTCACATGACGCACCTCATTCAATCGCCACGCAGCAATATGCACCGGATGATTTGTTGGGCGTGGACTACTACCAGCCCACGGCCAACGGTGCCGAACGCTCCATCGGGGAACGCGTTACGCGCATTCGCGGCATCATCCGGGCCAAGGACCGCAGGGGCAAATAGGGACGGGATCTCGTCCGCTGATGAATATCACAGTTGGGCGCATCACCTGCAGTGCACTTTGACTTTGGTCCCGGTGGTAGGATTGATCCTTGGCTGGCAAGCTGTCTAACCGCTAACCTTCTGGAACTTCGGTCTCGAAAGGTTAACACCGTGACAGTTGCAGTGACTAGGGATGCGGTTTCCCACAACTCTCCATCATGGAGGCCAGGCCCAATGATAACCGCTCAAGAAGATAAGGACACTCGTGGCTAATAACACTCGTGCCCGCCGTAAGGTTCGCCTTTCGCGAGCCCTCGGCCTTGCTCTGACTCCTAAAGCTGAAAAGTACATGGAGCGTCGTCCCTACGGTCCGGGCCAGCACGGCCGTGCCCGCAAGAAGCAGGACAGCGATTACGCAGTACGTCTGCGCGAAAAGCAGCGTCTGCGCGCCCAGTACGGCATCCGCGAAGCACAGATGACTCGTGCCTTCGAAGAAGCCAAGCGCACCGCAGGCCAGACCGGTGAAAACCTGGTCGCCTTGTTGGAAATGCGTCTGGACGCCTTGGTTCTGCGTGCAGGCTTCGCCCGCACCATCGCCCAGGCTCGCCAGCTGGTTGTACACCGCCACATCCTGGTCAACGGCCAGCGCGTGGACCGTCCGTCGTACCGCGTGGCCGAGGGTCAGCTGATCCACGTTCACGAGCGTAGCGAAAAGATGGGCCCGTTCCAGATCGCCGCTGCCGGCGCTCACCGCGACGTGCTCCCCGCCGTTCCGGCTTACCTGGACGTCAAGCTTGAAGCCCTTCAGGCCAAGCTCGTTCGCAAGCCGAAGCGCTCCGAGGTTCCCGTAACCTGCGAAGAGAACCTCGTCGTCGAGTACTACGCACGCTAAATCCGTCGGGTTCACGCCCAACGAATCAAGTTTGCAACACGAAGCCCGTGGCACCTGTGCCGCGGGCTTCGTGCTACCCGGCGAGTCTCGTTTCCGTACCGCCGCTCCTGATTCGGTAAGGTGGAAAAGCACACGTCCCCAACCGAAGAGGAAAAGCACATGACAGGGTCGGATATCGCCGGACTCATCGCAGCGGGCGTCTTCGCCGTATTGGTGGCATTGCTCGCCATCCCCATTTGGAAGCTCGGCAAGGTATTTGACGAGTTGCGTGCAGCAGTACGGGAAGTCTCCGACGGAACCACACCGCTGCTCACCGAAGTCACCAGCACCGTGGCAACCACCAACGATCAGCTCCGCAAGGTTGATGGCATCACCACGCATGTCAGCGACGCTTCGGCCAACATTAGCGCGTTGTCCTCACTGACCGCAGCCACCGTGGGCCGTCCACTGATCAAGGTCGCGGCCTTCACCGCCGGAGTCCGCTCCGTATTGGAAGCCAGGCCGAGCGGCAAGGGACGTCGATCGCGCTAATGCAGCGCAACGCACGTCGAGAATATCCACCACATGAGGAATTCGCAGATGAAGAAACTATTCTGGGTCGGTATCGGCATTGGCGTCGGAGTATTGGCCGCCCGAAAACTCGGCCAAGCCAAAGACCTAGCCAGCGCCGACGGACTGAACCGCACCGTGGGCCGCATGAGCGACTCATTGCACGAACTTGCCGAGGCTTTTCGCACCGGCATGAACGAACGTGAAACAGAATTACGCCAGGCTCTGGGCCTCGATGAGACGTCCGGCCCCAGCCACCACTAAACTAATTGACGTGGCAGATGATTTCGGGTGCAGCGTTTCGACGCAAAGCCCGCAACACGCGGCCTCCTAGCCCAGAGGGCACAGAGGATCAATACCGCACCGCCATAGCTCAGCACAGCGCCCGTAAGCTCGAAGGGATCGAAGAGGAACGATGAAATCGCAGGAAATTGCACGCCGGTGGGTCGACTACTTTGAGTCGAAGGGCCACACCGCTGTACCCAGCGCCTCGCTGGTCTCCTCCGACCCGTCGCTGCTGTTCACCGTCGCCGGTATGGTGCCGTTCATTCCGTACCTGACCGCCCGCGAAGAACCACCGTTCAACCGCGCCACCTCCGTCCAGAAGTGCATCCGCACCGGTGACATCGAAGAGGTTGGCAAGACCGTTCGCCACGGCACCTTCTTCCAAATGTGCGGCAACTTCTCCTTCGGTGACTACTTCAAGGAAGGCGCGATTTCCTACGCGTGGGAGCTGCTGACCAGCTCCCTCGAAGAGGGCGGATTCGGTCTGCCGGCCGAGAAGCTATGGATCACCGTCTACCACGAAGACACCGAAGCCCTGGAAATCTGGCGCGACAAGATCGGTGTTCCCGCTGACCGCATCCAGAAGCTCGGCAAGGCCGATAACTACTGGTCCACCGGCCAGCCCGGTCCGGCCGGCCCGTGCTCGGAAATTTTCTATGACCGCGGACCTCAGTACGGTATCGAGGGTGGCCCGGAGGCCGATGACACTCGCTACATTGAGATCTGGAACCTCGTGTTCATGCAGTACCAGCGTGGCGAAGGAACCGGCAAGGACAGCTTCGAAATTCTTGGCGAACTGCCCAAGAAGAACATCGATACCGGTCTTGGCCTCGAACGTCTGGCCATGATCCTGCAGGGCGTCGAGAACATGTACGAGACCGACCAGGTCCGTCCGGTGCTCGACAAGGCCGCCGAGCTTTCCGGCAAGGCCTACAGCTCCACCGAGGACCCCGCAGATCCGAACCACGCCAACGACGTGCGGATGCGCATGGTTGCTGACCACATTCGTTCCTCGTTGATGCTCATTTCCGATGGGGTTTCACCGGGTAACGAGGGCCGCGGCTATGTACTGCGCCGCCTGATCCGCCGTGCCGTGCGCGCCATGCGCCTGATGGGCGTCGAAACAGCGGTGCTTCCGGAACTTCTGCCGGTCTCCCGCGACGCCATGAAGGGCGTCTACCCGATCGTTGATACCGATTTTGAGCGCATTGCTCGCATCGCTTACGCCGAAGAGCGCGCCTTCCTGCGCACCATCGCCTCGGGCACCACCCGGCTGGAAGAAGCCCTTGAGGTTTCCAAGGCCGCCGGTGGCTCGCTCTCGGGCGAAGACGCCTTTGCCCTGCATGACACCTTCGGCTTCCCGATCGACCTCACGCTGGAAATTGCCGCTGAGGCCGGTTTGGCCGTTGACGAGTCCAAGTTCCGTGAACTGATGACCGAACAGCGCACCCGCGCGCAGAAGGACGCCAAGTCCAAGAAGGCCGGTCACGCAGACCTGACGGTCTTCAACCAGCTGCATGAGCGCGGCGATGTCATTTTCACCGGTTATGAGGAACTTTCCAGCGAATCTACCGTGCGCGGCATCGTGCACAACGGATCGTTGGTTGAGGTTGCCGAGCAGGGACAGCAGATTGAACTCGTGCTCAACGAGACTCCCTTCTACGCCGAGGCGGGTGGACAGGCCGGCGACGTCGGACTGATCACCGGTGACGGTTTTGTGCTGGAAGTCTTGGATGTTCAGGCTCCGATCCGCGGACTCAACGTTCACCAGGTCATTGTTCGCGAAGGCGAACTTCCCGCCGGCGCCGCAGTACTGGCCGAGGTTGATAAGGTTCGTCGTCATTCGGGGGAGCAGGCGCACTCCGCCACACACCTTGTGCACGCCGCGCTGCACGAGATTCTGGGCCCGGACGCATTGCAGTCCGGTTCGTTCAACAAAGCCGGATACCTGCGCTTCGACTTCTCTTGGTCCGAAGCACTCTCCAATGCTGCCCGTAACGAGATCGAAGAGGTGGTGAACCTGGCTATCCGCAACAACCACCAGGTCACCACGAACGTCATGCCGCTGGCCGAGGCTCGCGCCATGGGCGCCATGAGCCTCTTCGGTGAAAAGTACGGCAAGTCCGTACGCATGGTGGAAATCAACGATGCCTGGAGCCGCGAACTCTGCGGTGGTACTCACGTATCTGCCACCGCCCAGGTCGGCTCGCTGACCCTGCTGGGTGAAGCTTCGGTCGGTTCGGGAAACCGTCGCATCGAGGCCCTGGTGGGTATGGAAGCCTTCCGCCACGGTGCAGCCGAGCGCGCGCTGGTCTCCGAGCTGTCTTCAATGTTCAAGGTCCCCGCGGCTCAGTTGAACGAACGAATCACCGACACCGTTGCGAAGCTACGTCACGCCGAGCGCGAGATCGACAAGCTCCGCAGTGCGCAGCTTGCGGCTCAGGCCGGCACGCTGGTGGCCTCGGCCCGCGAGGTTAATGGGATCAAGGTTCTGGCCCACGATGTTGGCGAAGTTCCTTCGGCCGAAGCCTTGCGGACCCTGGCTCTGGACCTGCGTGATCGTTTGGGTTCAAATGCCTCGACCGTCGCCTTGACCGGTGCTTCAAATGGTCGCCCGTTGGTGCTGGTTGCCACCAATGATGAGGCCCGCATCAAGGGAGCCAAGGCCGGTGCCTTGGTGCGCACCGCAGCCAAGATTCTTGGCGGCGGCGGCGGCGGTAAAGATGATGTGGCACAGGGTGGCGGGCAGGATGTTTCCAAGACCGCCGAAGCCCTTGACGCCATGGTCCGTTCGATCCTGGAGCTGTCATAGTTTCGGGGATTGGGTCTTTGACACCGAGCAGCACTCCGCGTCCCGGAGTGCTGCTCGGTGTTGACGTGGGTATGGCCCGCGTCGGTGTTGCATCCAGTGACCCCAGCGGGGTGCTTGCCACCCCGGTTAAGACGCTGAAACGCGACGCTAAAAAGGCCAGCGACATCTCCGTATTGGTGAAGCTGGCCGCCGAGCGAGAAGTGTCACAAATTTTTGTGGGACTACCTCGTTCCATGTCGGGCGGGGAAACCGCTTCAACCACCATGGCCCGTGATTACGCCCGCGAGTTGGCAAAATCGCTGGCCCGCGGCGGAGTTGAGACCGAAGTGCGCTTGGTTGACGAACGACTGACCACCGTCAGCGCTCACCGATCGCTCCACGCGGCCGGTCTTGATGGGCGCAAACACCGGGCAGTTGTTGATCAAGTAGCGGCGGTGGAGATTCTCCAGCAGGTGCTTGAAATGATTCGCCATGGTCAGTCCTCGCCCGGTCAATTGGCTACCGCAGACGACGCCGGAATAAACGATGAAGGCTGAGCCTGACCGTTTTGCCGATTCAAGCATGGCGGACGCGCCACTTCACGACACAGATGTCCCGCGCGATAGTTCGCCCGTGAGCTACGATCGCAAGACATCTCATTCGGCTGAAGAAGTGGGCGCTCATCGCCCCTCGGCTACTACGTTGCCTGCGGGCAAGGGAGAAAACCGCATGACAAACGAGTCGTCCATCGATTCACCACGCCGCGATTCTGCGCCTTCACCTCGGCGCGCCGCGCGTGCGGCACGAGAAAAGGCCGAAAGCGAACGTTCTGCTGCACAAGCAGAACAGCCGACGGCCCGCCCAGAAGACTCTGCGGTACAGGACCATTCGGCTCCTGCACGCCATGGATCAGCAACTCAGCACGCTCCGAATCCTGACGACTCCGCAACGGTTGACGATGCACAGTCTGTTGCCGCTGCCAAAGCGGTCGCGGAGGAAGCCAAGACTGCCGAAGCTGCCGAAGCTGCCGAAAAGCTCCGCCTCGAGGCAGCTGCCGGTGCGCGTGCCGATGCGTTGGATGCGGCGCAGCGTGCCCGAACCCAAAGTGCTCAGAGGGCGCGCACCGAAGCCATCGAGGCCCAACGCGCTGCTGCCGAACGAGTTCGACAGACCCTGCGAGCCAATGCTGCTCCACTGCGCGATAGGTCACGCGCTGCTCGTAGTGCGGTCAGCCCCGATTCTTCGCTCGAAACCACATCGGGGGCCTTGAACGGTGTTGAATCACGTCGCAGTGCAGCGAATCCGGCAGCGCGGCGCTCCCAGCCTCGTAGAGCCTCCGACGCACCGTTTGATCAGAATGCGGATCAAGACCAGTCGCGCTACGTGGTTGAACCCCAGACTCCACAGCGACCAGCACCGGTCGCGCCCGCTCCAACTGCGTCTCAACCGACACCCGCTGAACAGGCGCCCGTTGAGGCTCCGGCGAAGGTAACGCCGCCTCAAGCAAAGGCTACTGTAGCTCCCGCGCCGAAGGCAGTCCCAGCGCAGAAGGTAGTTTCTGCCCCAAAGGCTGCAGAAGCACCGACGAAGCCAACTCTGCCAGCTCCGAAGGCAGAACCAGTGGCCAAGCCGGCCGCCGAAGCTCCCACGAAGGCAACCTCGCCGGCACCCAAGGCCGTGCCGGCGCCCCAAGCGGCCGCAGTAGCCCCCGCGAAGGCAACTCCGCCGGCACCTCAGGTGACACCCGAACCCAAGGCCGCTGCAAAAGCTCCGGCAAAGGCAACCCCGCCCGCGCCCAAGACCGAGCCGGCGCCCCAAGCGGCCGCAGTAGCTCCCACGAAGGCAACCCCGGCTGCGCCGAAGATAACTGAGGCACCCAACCCGGCCGAAGCAGCCCCCGCTAAGGCGACACCGCCAGCGGCGAAGGCAGCACCCGCGCCCAAGCCCGCAGCCAAGCCCGCCGCAAAAGCTCCCGCGAAGGTTACGCCGCAGGCGCCAAAGACTCCGACAACGGCTGCCAAGACGCCACCACCCGCTGCCACCCCAGCGATGCCATCGACTCCGCCAGTGCTCCAGAAGCCGCAGTCGACTCCGGCCACTGAGCCTGACGTTGCACCCGAGGGTGGCGCCGATCTAACGCCGGATGATGTGGACGCCGAGCTTACTGATTTTGGTGCCGATTCCGGCGACTCGCAGGATTCCGCCGGGTTCACCGTGCCCGCAGGCACCGAATCGCAGATGGATTACGCCCCCCATGTGAACTGGGAACCGACCGGCGACCAGAGCCAGGGTCGCGAAAACCTCTTCTTAATGACCTCCGGCATCGACCGCAAGGCCCGCAAGGAGAGACTGCGCCGACGTAACTGGATCATCTCCGTGGTGGTGCTGGCCTTCTGTGCCGTGATCTTTGGTGTCGTGCTCTTCTTGGGCGGAATCGTTGAACGCTTGAACCCCTCGGACTTCGAAGGTCCCGGAGGCACGACTGTTTCCTTCGAGGTCAAACCCGGCCAGGGGCCGGCAGCCATCGCCAATGAACTGGTAGACAAGAAGATCGTCGCCAGCGACAAGCTTTTCTTGGAGTCAATTCAGCTGGTGGATGCCCCGAGCCGTGAGATCCATCCGGGCACCTACGAACTGCGCGAGGAAATGCCTGCGCTTGATGCAGCAACGATTCTCATCGGCGAAGCAGCGGCCAAGGTCTCCTATGTGGCGATCAAGGAAAACACCCGCATGGGCACGGTCATCACGGATGTTGCCACGGCCACCGGGCTCTCCGAGACCGAACTTGGTGTCCTGGTAGAGGACCCGAGTGCCTTCGGACTGCCCAAATCCGTGGTCGACCTCGAAGGTTACCTGCATCCGGGGGAGTACCGCTTCCCGGTGGACGCCGATGCCAAGACGGTCCTCAAGACCATGGTTGATACAACCCTCAAGACATTGACCGATGCCGGGATCACCGACCCCGAGCAGCAATATCACGTGCTCAAGGTCGCTTCCATCCTGCAGGCGGAGGCCCGACCCAACGATTACGCCACCGTGGCCGGGGCGCTGGAAAACCGCTTGCGCGAGGGCAATACCGAGACCGCGGGGCTACTCCAGGTTGATTCCTCCGTCATCTATGGCCTGGACCGTTACACCTTGCACTTCACGCCGAAGGAAAAGGCCGACGCGGGCAACGCCTACAACACCTATGTGCACCCGGGCCTGCCCCCAACACCCATCGGCTCTCCCGGCAGCGGTGCCATCACGGCTGCGGCTCATCCGGAGGCGAATGATTTCTACTACTGGGTCACGGTGAACGCCAATACCGGTGAAACGAAGTTCGCCAAGACCTATGCCGAGCACAGGGTGAACCAGAACGAGTTCCGCACCTGGTGTGCCGCAAACACGGATGTGTGTAAGTGATCGCAGCCGCGGCGCAGCCAACGGGAAACTCCACGAGAGGTGCTCGGGCCGCTGTGCTTGGGCACCCGATCGGGCACTCCCGTTCCCCATTGCTGCATTCGACGGCCTACCGGGCCATGGGCGTGAGCATCGACTACACGGCGATCGACATCGAGCCCGGCGAGGCAGCGGCCTTCGCGGCACGGTTACGTACCGAACCCGAATGGGTGGGGGTATCGGTGACCATGCCGATGAAGGACGCGCTGATTCCCTACATGGATGAGCTCTCGGGGCGGGTCCAGCGGCTCGGCGCGCTGAACACCGTGCTGGTGCGCCGCACCGCCGACGGGGTGCGCCTCGTGGGGCACAATACCGATGTGGATGGCATTGTGCGCTCCCTGGCTCCGGCCCTGCGCGCGCAAGACGACGTCATGGTGACTGGTACTCCGCGTCGCGCCGCGATCTTGGGTGCGGGGAATACCGCCTTGGCGGCCCTCGAGGCCTGCGCAGACCTTGGCTTCACCCATGTGGATCTCGTCGTCCGCAACCCGGAGCGGGCCACAGCAGCCCGGACGCTGGCGACCGAGCTGGGACTGAGCAGCGAAACCATTTCGGCGAAGGCAGCGGGGGAGCGATTGCGCGATTATGTGGCAGTTATTTCTACCCTCCCCGCACGTGCCGCAGATGGTCTCGTGCCCCAGTTGGGGCTCGCCGGTTCCGCCGGGATCCTGGCTCCGGGGGCTGTGCTGTTGGATGTCGCCTATGACCCTTGGCCCTCGGCGATCGCGAGTTCTTGGCACGACGCGGGCGGCACCGTGGTCTCCGGGATGCTGATGCTGGTGCACCAGGGTGTGGAACAGGTCAAAATGTTTAGCGGTGTCAAAGTTGCCGATTGGAAGCACGTCACAAATGTGATGTGCGACGCAGTGGGGCTATCTCGACCCTAATCGGGACACTGGTACATGGCAGGATGGAGTGCATGTTGCGTTGGTTGACGGCGGGCGAATCACACGGCCCCGCATTGGTTGGAATTATCGAGGGACTGCCCGCGGGCATCTCTATCTCTTCTCAGGACGTCCGCGATGCTCTCGCGCGCCGGCGTCTGGGGTATGGCCGCGGTGCCCGGATGAAGTTTGAGCAGGATGCTGTCTCCTTCATCGGTGGAGTTCGCCACGGATTGACCCAGGGTGGCCCGGTGGCCATTGAGGTGGGTAACACCGAGTGGCCGAAGTGGGACAAGGTCATGAACCCCGATGCCGTAGATCCCGAGGAGCTGGCCTCGATGGCGCGTAATGCGCCGCTGACCCGCCCGCGTCCCGGACACGCAGATTTCACCGGCATGCAGAAGTACGGGTTCGACGATGCTCGCCCCGTGCTGGAGCGTGCCTCTGCCCGCGAGACCGCTGCCCGCGTGGCGCTGGGCTCGGTGGCCTCAAACTTCCTGGCCCAGCTGGGCATCCAGCTGGTCTCCCACACCGTTGCCGTGGGTACGGTCTCCGCTCCGGAAAACGGTGCCCTGCCCACAGCCGCTGATGTTTTGGCGCTGGATGCCGACCCGTTGCGCTGCTTCGACAATGAGACCTCTGCCGCGATGGTGGCCGAGGTGGACGCCGCCCACAAGGAGGGTGAAACTCTCGGCGGCATCGTGGAGGTGCTGGCCTACAACCTTCCCCCGGGTCTTGGCTCCTACGTCCACTGGGACCGTCGTTTGGACGCCCGGCTGGCCGGTGCCCTCATGGGGATTCAGGCCATCAAGGGTGTGGAGGTCGGCGACGGCTTCCTCACCGCCGCGCGCCGAGGATCGGCGGCACACGACGAAATCGTGCGCGGCGACGACGGTGTGATTGACCGCTCGGGCAATAAGGCCGGCGGCATCGAGGGCGGCATGAGCATCGGAGATGTGTTGCGCGTCCGCGCCGCCATGAAGCCGATCGCTACCGTGCCCCGCGCGCTGCGCACCATCGATACCTCCACGGGTGAAGAAACCACCGCCCACCACCAGCGCTCGGACGTCTGTGCCGTTCCGGCGGCGGGTGTGGTCGCCGAGGCCATGGTCGCCCTGGTGCTGGCGCAGGCCATGTTGGAGAAATTCGGCGGCGATTCGCTGGGCGAGGTCAAGCGCAACATCACCTCCTACCTCGACGCCATTCCGGCAAATTTGGACTCGGTCCGCCGTTCATGAGCACGCCGATCTTCCTGATCGGGCCGATGGCCAGCGGCAAGAGTGCCGTCGGAGCCCTGGTGGCTGCCCTTTTGGGCACGGAACTGATCGACACCGATGCGCGGGTGGTGGCCGCCCACGGGGATATCCCCAGCATCTTTGCCGCCGGCGGTGAGCCGCGTTTTCGCGCCCTTGAGGCGCAGGTCTTGAGTGACGCAGTCAAAGAATGGCCCACATCCGGACCCCCGGCGGTCATTGCCACCGGGGGAGGGGCGGTACTAGCGGCGGCCAACCGCGAGATTATCGCCCGCGGCTTCTGCGTCTACCTGTTCACCGACGCGCTTACCGTGGCGCCACGCATCGGGGCCGACACGACCCGTCCGCTGCTGGGAGGCACACCGCTGGAATCGTGGAAGCAAATCTTTGCCACCCGCAGCGAAACCTACGAGTCCATGGCCACCCTACGCATCGACACTCGCGGCAAGACCCCGGCGCAAATCGCCGAGTTGATACTCACTGCATACAGTGATGCCGAACACTGAAACCCCCTCTAGCGTGCCGCAACACGTACGATTGAGGACAGCGACGGAAGCAATGAAGCGTCCAACGCCAGGCTTGTAGTCAATCCGTACAACAAGGTTGACGCGTTTTCACCCCCGCACCCCTAGCCCGCAGCCACACCCGAACATCGGTGTGCTGCGGTGGTGCGCTACGCAGCATTTGGAGGATCCAACGATGAACCCCGCACCCACGACGATCTCCGTCACCGGCTCGGCCCCCGCCGAGAACTATGACGTCATCGTCGGCAATGGCCTGTTGGGCCGCCTGCCCGCGCTCTTGGGCGAGCGAGTGCGGAAGGTACTAATCATCCTTCCCCGCGCCCTGCGTGCCACCGGCGACATCGTTAAGGAAGAACTTGATGCCGCCGGATACGGCGCGATGATCGCCGAGATCCCCGATGCCGAAGAGGGCAAGCACATCGAGGTGGCGTCCTTCTGCTGGCAGGTGCTGGGCAAAAATGACTTCACCCGCTCGGACGCCATCGTGGCCGTTGGCGGCGGCGCCGTCACCGACCTCGCCGGCTTTGTTGCGGCCACCTGGCTGCGCGGCGTGAAGATCGTGCACCTGCCCACCTCATTGCTGGGCATGGTTGATGCCTCCGTCGGCGGTAAAACGGGCATCAACACCGCCGAGGGCAAAAACCTTGTGGGTGCCTTCTTCCCACCGGCCGGTGTCCTGGTTGATCTGGACACTCTGGCCACGCTGCCCAAGCATGAACTGGTCACCGGCATGGCAGAAATCATCAAATGCGGCTTTATTGCCGATGAGCGCATCCTGGAACTGATCGAAGAAGATCCGGCCGATGCCACCGATGCAACCTCCCCACGCCTGCGTGAACTGATCGAACGCGCCATCGCCGTGAAGGCGAAGGTGGTCTCCAATGATCTGCGCGAGTCCGGCGAACGCGAGTTCCTGAACTACGGGCACACCCTGGCGCACGCCATCGAGTTGGCCGAACGCTACTCGATTCGCCACGGTGCCGCCGTTTCCATCGGCATGGCCTTCGCCGCAGAACTTGGCCGCACCGTGGGTCGCACCCCCGATGCCGTGGCCGAACGTCACCTATCCATCCTCAAGTCCCTGGGCCTACCCACGACCTACCGTGGAGATCGCTGGCAGACCCTGCTGGACGGGATGCGCCGGGATAAGAAGTCCCGTGGTGACCTCTTGCGCTTTGTGGTGCTTGACGGCATCGGCCGCCCCAGCATCCTTGATGTTCCGGATACTTCCCTCTTGTTCGCCGCCTACCAGGAGATCGCAGAATGAGCACCGCTACCGATCTGGACCTGACCCACACCCAGGCACTGCTGCAGATTCCTGCCGGCGGCCTGGCCAGCGAGCGTCACAACATTGAAACCGGCATCCCCGGTGTGCGGCTGAACCCCACGCTGATGCGCCACGAGATTTCCGATCCCGAACTGGCCGAGGCCGCACTGCGCAGCGGTGAACCCAGCTCCCAGGTGGTCATTCTCTTGGCCAAGGGTGAGTTGCGCGCCGCCAGCGAACTGGTCGCCGAGACCCGCTTCCTGCAGCCACAGAACTTTGCCATGCGGGTCCTTGATACCTCGCTGACTCGTGCCGCAGGGGATGCGCCGCGTGCCATTAACCGCCTGCGCGCGTTGATCACCGAGTTCAAGGGCACCGCTCACGAGGCGGTTTTGCAGCAGCACCTGGGCTTCGCCTACGCGGAAAGCAGCGACCTTCTGGCCGCAGCCAACCGTTTCCGCGCCGCTCTTGATCTGCGCATCGCCTCCAACGCGGATCAGCACCTCATCGAGATGTCCCGCGCTTGCCTGGAATCCGTCCTTGACCACACCGCGCGTGTGGCCGCCGGCACGGATGCCCAGCACCCGGCGGCGGTACACGCAGCGGCTTTGCACCCGGCACCGGCCACCAGCCAGCTCCCGGTTCAAGCACCGGCGGCACACTGATTTACCCCGACGTCTGGCAAATCACCATGGCCGGGCACCGGTGCGCGCTCATGGGTGCGCTAAACTTAATCTTGGATTTTTGACAACAGCCTCAGGGAGGCCGCCTAGCGGTGGCTTTCGTCCGCCGGCGCTTCATGCGCAACGCGGGCCGGCGCATACGGAAGAAGAGTAGATCGTGGCATCAACCACTGACATCAAGAACGGCCAGGTTCTCAAGATCGAGAACCAGCTCTGGACCATCATCGATTTCCAGCACGTCAAGCCGGGCAAGGGCGGCGCATTCGTGCGCACCAAGATGCGTAACGTGCTCACCGGCAAGGTCGTCGACAAGACCTACAACGCTGGCGCCAAGATCGAGACCGCCACCGTTGATCGTCGCGATTACCAGTACCTGTACAAGGATGGTGAAGACTTCGTCTTCATGGATCTGAGCGACTACGACCAGATCACCGTTCCGGGCACCGTTGTTGGCGACCAGGCCGGCTACATGCTGGAAAACCAGAACGCCACCATCGCGATGCACGAGGGTTCCCCGTTGTACATCGAGCTGCCTTCCTCCGTGGTTCTGGAAATCACCTACACCGAGCCGGGCCTGCAGGGCGACCGTTCCTCGGCCGGCACCAAGCCAGCCACGCTGGAAACCGGTGTTGAGATTCAGGTGCCGCTCTTCGTTGAGCAGAACACCAAGGTCAAGGTTGACACCCGCACCGGCGATTACCTGGGGCGTGTCTCCTAGTGAGTGCCCGCGCCAAGGCCCGTCGCCGGGCACTTGACATCCTTTTTGAAGCAGAACAGCGCGATGTCTCGCCCCTGGCGGCCATGCGCCTACGCCGTGAAGCCACGGATATCACCATCAACGAATACACCGTGACCCTCATCGAAGGTGTCATGAGTGAGCTGGATCGGATCGATGAGATCCTTTCCTCCTACTCCAAGGGCTGGACCTTGGAGCGCATGCCGGCGGTTGACCGTACGGCACTGCGTATCGGTTCCTGGGAACTGCTTTTTAATGACGATGTCCCCGATGGGGTCGCCGTTGCCGAGGCCGTTGCCCTGGTACGCGAGCTGTCCACCGACGAATCCCCGGAATTCGTTAACGGTTTGCTGGGACGTATCCAGCAATTGAAGCCGACGCTGCTGGCCTAGCCGGATCGTTTTCCTCTGTGGAGGTGTTGGTGTCTGCGCGTTTGCGCAAACACCAACACCTCCCTTTTGTTTGCCCGAGAGTTTTTCGACGCGCCGAAGTTACCGAAGGCACAGCGGAGTCCCCGGGACCTCTGTGAGTTGTGGCACACTGTGAATCGTGGGTTGAAGTGCTATTAGGTAACGGTTCTTGAGCTCAGATCATTGCCACCCTTATGCGGAGTCGATCCGGAGGAGACACGCTTTATGAAATGGCTCGAACGTTCACGATCCATCGCGGCACCGGGATTCAACCGGTGGCTCATCCCACCGGCAGCCCTCGCCGTGCACCTGTGCATCGGCCAGGCCTATGCCACCAGCGTCTACAAATCCTCACTCATTGGCCACTTCGAGGTCTCACAAACCGCCATCGGGATCATCTTCTCGATCGCCATTGTGATGCTGGGACTTTCTGCGGCCATCATGGGCACCTGGGTGGAACGCAGCGGGCCGCGCAAATCGATGTTTGTTGCCGCCTCCTTCTGGGGTGCGGGCTTCTTGGTGGGCGCCGCCGGCATCTTCACCGAACAGCTCTGGTTGCTTTACCTGGGCTACGGCGTCATCGGTGGCGTCGGGCTCGGCATCGGTTACATTTCTCCGGTCTCCACGCTGATGAAGTGGTTCCCGGACCGCCCCGGCATGGCCACCGGCATGGCGATCATGGGTTTTGGTGGTGGTGCGCTGATCGCCTCACCGCTATCCACCGCACTACTGAAGAGATTTGATGGTTTTGACCCGCTGATCGATGGCGCCAACTGGATTGCCAGCGGTGCCTCGGTGGGTAAATTGTTTATCACCCTGGGAGTGCTCTACTTCGCCGTGATGATGTATGGGGTGCTGAACATTCGGGTTCCGGCGCCCGGGTGGAAGCCACGGGGCTGGGATAGCACCAAGGTTAAGTCCTCCGCAATGGTCACCACCGGACAGGTTTCGGCGGCCAACGCGATCAAGACCAAGAGTTTCTGGTTGGTCTGGACCGCATTGTTCCTCAACGTCACGGCCGGCATCGGCATCCTGGAACAGGCCTCCCCGATGATCCAGGACTTCTTCCGCGGCGCGGACGGAAACTCTGCGGTTAATGCCGCCGTGGCAGCGGGCTTTGTCGGGTTGCTGTCCATCGGCAACATGGCCGGGCGCTTCATCTGGTCAAGTACCTCGGACGTGATCGGCCGCAAGCGTATTTACATGCTCTACCTCGGCGGTGGCGCGGTCTTCTACGTTGTACTGGCCCTCTTCGGCGGCAGCTCGATGCTGCTCTTTGTCATGATGGCAGTGGTCATCATCAGCTTCTACGGTGGTTCCTTTGCCACCGCCCCGGCCTACCTTAAGGACCTCTTCGGCACCTTCCAGGTGGGCGCCATCCACGGCCGCCTGCTCACCGCGTGGTCAGCCGCTGGCATCGCCGGACCCTTGATCGTCAACGGGTTACTTGATGCTCAGGGCAAACCCGGGACGATGGTGGCCCACAACTACCTGCCGGTCTTGTTGACCATGGTGGTGCTGCTGGTGATCGGCTTCTTGGCCACCACCCAGATACGAGCAGTGGATACCAAATTCCACGAACCCGAGGTCGATCTGGCCGATGCAACCTCGAAGGGAGCCTAGATGTCTCAGGCAAGCGGAAATCTGGAACCCAGCAACGCGGCGCAGGCTCACGACGTACCGGTAGACCGGGCCGTACTGCGGCTGGTCTTCGGCTGGGCGTTGGTGGGAGTGCCGCTGGGCTATGGTGTGATCACCACGCTCTCGCGGGTAGCACAGCTCTTCAATTAGCCCGACTTAGCGAGAACACAACAAGAGCGCGGCACCACAGTGGTGCCGCGCTCTTGTGCTGCCGCGAACTCTTAGCCGCGCGGTGACACCCCGTCGAGCAATTGCGCCCGTTGTTGATGGGAATGATGCAGCAAGGCCGTCTCCCTGGCCAGATCCGTGCCCGTCCCGTGGCTGGCAACAATGCGCTGACGGACCGCGGCCAGGTGCATCGCGGTGGAAGTGAAGGCCTTCATCTGCCGTTTTCGCCCAATTCCGGCGGCCCAGCGGCGTGCATGACGCCGGCCCGGGGCGGTGGCGAACATTTTCACCTCGGCGGCGGTGAACCAACCACTGTTCTGGTAGTCGGCCAGGCGTTGCTCGGTCAGCCGGCGTTCGGCGCGCTGAAGCAGCACCACGGCCACGATAAACGCGATAAACAGGGGCACCTGCAGCAGGAAGTAGAAGCTCAGGAAGTCGGTGAAGAAAATCCCGATGCCGCCATTCCAGAGGAAGTGACCGGCCATCGCCGGGATCAGTCCGAGCAATAGATACAGTGGCCAGCGCCCGCGTTTACCACGGCCGGCACATAGCCCTAAGGCAAATCCCGTCCACGCGGTGAACATGACGTGCGCGAAGGGGGAGAAGAGCCCGCGGAGCACAAACACGGTGGCCAGTTCCCCCGGAGCACTCGGGGAGAGGTAGCTGGAACCGAAGTACAGGATGTTTTCGGTAAAGGCGAAACCAGCACCGACCATGCCACCATAAACAATGCCGTCGATGGGTCCATCAAAGTGGGCTCGATTGATCCAGAAGATCAGCAGTACCCCGGCACCTTTCACCAGTTCCTCCACGATGGGCGCCTGAACGACCGCCCCGAAGGTATCCATCTTCAGGGCGCCCGCGGGATCAAAGAACAATTCGGTAAACACATCGCCAATCAAGAGCGCTCCCGCCACCGAGGTGCCAGCTCCCCAGAGCAGACCCAAGGCCAGCAGGACGCGTGGTTCCGGATCCCACCGATCAACCCAGCGCAGGCCGATGAGGCACAGGGCCAACGGCACCATGGCGAGAATGCCGAGCCAGAGCAGGGTCCCGGATCCAAAGGCGTCCGAGAGGAACCAGGCCACACCCAGCAGCACCACGGTGCAGCCCAGTAGGGCCAGAATCACGCCAAGTCCGGCACGCTGCTTAGCGCCCGCGGAGGCGGGCGCGAACTGCGGTACGGGCAGGGTGCCGGGACCTTCCGTCCAGGGATCATTCGGTGGGGTGGAATCGGAGGGCTGGGGTGGATGTGAGGTAACGCGCATGACTCAAATCTAACGTGGATGAGCCATTGTGATAATTTTGATGGTGCAAGTGCAACCTTTAAATTCCGTCCAGTGAGGCGGGGAAGGAGGCCGCAGATGAGCAACGAGCCAGAAAATGCCCGTGCCCTAGCGCCCGTCAGTGCCCGGATTGTCCTCTCTAGTGATGACATTGACCGGGTTATTACCCGCATCGCCCACGAAATTATCGAGGCAAACAAGGGGACAGCTGACCTCGTGCTGTTGGGGATTCCCTCCCGCGGCTTCCCGTTGGCCCAACGCCTGGCCCAGCGCATCGCAGCCACAGATCCGACGCTGGACCCGTCCGCCATCATCGGCCAGCTCGATGTCACCATGTACCGTGATGACCTTCGTCACTCCACCACCCGCACCCCGGTGCCCACCCGACTTCCGGCCACCGGCATCGACGGCAAGGTCGTGGTGCTGGTAGATGACGTGTTGTACTCCGGACGCACCATCCGCGCCGCGCTTGACGCCATCGCCGATTTAGGTCGCCCGCGCATCGTTCGCCTAGCCGTCCTGGTAGACCGCGGCCACCGTGAACTTCCCATCCGCGCCGACCACGTGGGTAAGAACCTTCCGACTGCCACCACCGAGAAGGTCCGTGTGCACCTGGGTGAGGTTGATGGGGAAAATAACAAC
This sequence comes from Paeniglutamicibacter sp. Y32M11, assembly GCF_019285735.1. Classification (GTDB taxonomy): domain Bacteria; phylum Actinomycetota; class Actinomycetes; order Actinomycetales; family Micrococcaceae; genus Paeniglutamicibacter. Next base: position 1,917,007 of record NZ_CP079107.1, read on the forward strand.
GAAGTCATCATCGAGGCCACCGCATGAAACACCTGCTCTCCACCCTTGACCTCTCGCGCGAAGACGCCATCCGGATCCTTGACATCGCCGAGGAAATGGCCGCCGTCGGCACCCGCGAGGTCAAAAAGCTTCCGGCCCTGCGCGGGCGCACCGTGGTGAACCTCTTTTTTGAGGACTCCACCCGCACCCGCATCTCCTTCGAAGCAGCGGCCAAGCGCCTGAGCGCCGATGTCATCAACTTTTCCGCGAAGGGCTCCTCGGTGTCCAAGGGTGAGTCGCTGAAGGACACCGCGCAGACCCTGCAGGCGATCGGCGCCGACGCCGTGGTCATCCGCCACGGCGCCTCCGGTGCCCCGGCCCGCCTGGCCGCCACCGACTGGATCGACGCCCCGGTGGTCAACGCCGGGGATGGCACCCATGAACACCCCACGCAGGCACTGCTCGATGCCTACACGCTGCGCACCCACTGGGCCGCAACGCATGGGATTTCCGCACTGGGCAGCGACCTGGCCGGGATGCGGGTCGCCATCGTCGGCGATATCCTGCACTCCCGCGTGGCCCGTTCCAACCTCTGGCTGCTGCGCACCCTAGGTGCCGAGGTCGTCATGGTGGCGCCTCCCACGCTGCTGCCGCACGGTTCACACGCGTGGCCGTGCACCATCAGCTATGACCTCGACGCCACGCTGGCCGGTGGGGTTGATGCGGTGATGATGCTGCGTGTTCAGGGCGAACGCATGCACGACTCCTTCTTCCCCAACACCCGCGAGTACTCCCGGCTCTGGGGCTTTGATGACGCTCGACTGGCGGCACTTGATGCGCAGCCGGGATCCGAAACCATCATCATGCACCCGGGCCCGATGAACCGTGGATTAGAAATTTCCTCCGCCGCCGCCGACTCACCACGCTCCACCGTGCTGGCCCAGGTGGCCAACGGTGTCGCGGTGCGCATGGCCGTGCTGTATCTGTTGCTATCGGGGGACCAGCAGCGTCCCGCCGGCCTCTAAAAAACTTGTCAAGAAATTGGAGTCACCCTTCATGAGCACTTCCACTACCGCTTATCTCATCCGCGGCGCCAAGCCACTGGGCGAAGAGGCCAGCGACATCCTGATTCAGGACGGATTGATCGTTGCCCTCGGCGCCGATGCACTCGCCCACGCCAGTGCCGCCACCGCCACTCTCATCGAGGCCGCCGGCCAGATTGCCCTGCCGGGCATGGTTGACCTGCACACCCACCTGCGTGAACCGGGCCGCGAAGACGCGGAAACCGTGGAAACCGGTACCCGCGCCGCGGCCATGGGCGGCTTCACCGCCGTGCACGCCATGGCCAACTCCAACCCGGTGGCAGATACCGCCGGCGTTGTGGAGCAGGTCTGGTCCCTCGGAAAACGCTCCGGCTGGGTGGATGTGCGCCCGGTGGGTGCCGTCACCGTGGGTTTGGCCGGAAAGCAACTCAGCGAGATTGGCGCGATGGCCGACTCCCGTGCCGGCGTGCGGGTCTTTTCCGATGACGGAATCTGCGTTCATGACCCGCTGATCATGCGCCGCGCACTGGAATACGTGAAGGCATTTGACGGTGTGGTGGCTCAGCACGCCCAGGAACCACGGCTCACCGAGGGCGCCCAAATGAACGAGGGCGAAGTCTCCGCGGTGCTCGGCCTGGCCGGATGGCCGGCCGTCGCCGAGGAATCGATCATCGCCCGCGATGTGCTCTTGGCCGAACACGTCGGATCCCGCCTGCATGTCTGCCACGTTTCCACCGCCGGTTCGGTGGAGATCATCCGCTGGGCCAAGTCCCGCGGCGTGAATGTCACCGCCGAGGTCACCCCGCACCACCTACTGCTCACCGATGAACTGGTCAAGAGCTACGACCCGGTCTTCAAGGTCAACCCGCCGTTGCGCGCCGAATCCGATGTTTTGGCGCTGCGCGCCGGACTGGCCGATGGCACCATCGACATCATCGGCACCGACCACGCACCGCACCCCTCCGAAGCCAAGGAATGCGAGTGGGCGGCGGCAGCCATGGGCATGACCGGGTTGGAAACCGCACTCTCGGTGGTGCAGCACGCGATGATCGAGACCGGGCTGATCTCCTGGGCCGACTTCGCCCGCATCACCTCCACTACCCCGGCCGCCATCGGCCGCGTGAGCGATCAGGGCCGGGCACTGGCCGTCGGTGAACCGGCGAACATCACCCTGGTGGATGCCGATGCGCGCTGGATTGTTGACCCGTTTGCCATGGCCACCAAGGGCCGCAACTCCCCGTTTAAGGGGCTCGAACTGCCGGGCAAGGTGCGCACCGTGTTCTTCCACGGTCACCCGACGGTGCTCGATGGGGCGCTGAACACCCCACGGATCACCGAGGGCGCATAAATGGGTGAATACACCGGGGCAGTGCTCACCACCCTTGCGGTGATCGTGGTGCTGATCGTCTTGATTGGAGTGGGCTGGCGTAATCGCCTACGCCGCCAATCCGACGTGAGCGCGCCTCCGGAAATTCCCCTTGATGCCCACGGCGAGCCGGCGCTCGGTGCCACGATCGGTGAACCGAGTGAGGGTCTCTACGTGTGCACCACCACCGCCGAAGACTGGCTGGATCGCATTGCCACGCACGCCCTGGGCATCCGCACCAATGCTCAGCTGTCCATTCACGAGGCGGGAGTGCTGCTTCTGCGCCGCGGCGCCCCGGACCTCTTCATTCCGCGTTCTCTGCTAAGCGGAGCATCACGCTCCGCGGGCATGGCCGGAAAATTTGTGGAGAAGGACGGACTGCTGATCCTGCACTGGATGCTGGGCAGCCAGGCCGTGGATACCGGCTTCCGCCCGCGCTACCACCAAGAACTCCCGGATCTGCTCACGCGCATTGTTGCGCTGAGCACCGGACACAACGAAACATCATCACCAGCCGAGAAAAAGGAAAACCAGTGACAGCAGTACAGGGAACCGAGCAAGCCCTCTTGGTGCTCGAAGATGGACGCGTTTTCCGTGGCCGTAGTTACGGCGCCATCGGCACCGCCTTGGGTGAAGCGGTCTTCTCCACCGGCATGTCCGGCTACCAGGAGACTCTCACCGATCCTTCCTATGCGGCACAGATCATCGTGCAGACCTTCCCGCACATCGGTAATACCGGTGTGAACGACGAAGATGCCGAATCCAAGCGCATCTGGGCCGCCGGTTATGTGGTCCGCGAGGCCGCCCGACGCCCCTCCAACTGGCGTTCACAGCGCACCCTGGATGAGGAGTTGGTGACCTACGATGTTGTGGGCATCTCCCGCATCGACACCCGCGCCCTGACCCGTCACCTGCGTGACCGTGGGGCCATGAAGTCGGGCATCTTCTCCGGTCCCGACGCCGAGGCACCACTGGAAACGCTCATCAAGATCGTCAACGAGCAGCCCTCGATGGCCGGAGCGAATCTCTCCGAGCGTGTCTCGACCAAGGAAGCCTACGTGGTGGAGCCTGCGGATCACGGGTTCACCGGCGAGGTGGAATTCTCCATCGCCGCCATCGACCTGGGCATCAAGGCCATGACCCCGCAGCGTTTTGCCGAGCGCGGGGTGCGCGTGCACGTCTTGCCGTACAACGCCACGCTCGAAACCATCACCGCCACCGGAGCCGACGGCGTGTTCGTCTCCAACGGCCCCGGTGACCCGGCCACCGCCGCCACCCAGGTGGAGCTCGTGCGCTCCGTGCTGGATGCGAAGATCCCATACTTCGGCATCTGCTTCGGCAACCAGATCCTGGGCCGCGCCCTGGGTTATGACACCTACAAGTTGACCTTCGGGCACCGCGGCATCAACCAGCCGGTGCTGGACAAGGCCACCGGTACGGTGGAAATCACCAGCCAGAACCACGGTTTTGCCGTCGATGCACCCCGTGAGGGTGCCTCCATGGCGCCGCTGGATCGCTTTGGCCGCGTGGAGGTATCTCACCTCTCGCTGAACGATAACGTGGTTGAGGGCCTGGCCTGCCTGGACATCCCCGCCTTCTCCGTGCAGTACCACCCGGAGGCAGCGGCCGGACCGCACGACGCCTCCCACCTGTTCGACAGGTTCATCACCACCATGCGCGCGGCCAAGAACGCCCCCGCCACCACCGCAGATTCCACCCAGGGAGAGAAGTAAATGCCTAAGCGCGAAGACCTTAAATCGGTCCTGGTCATCGGCTCCGGTCCGATCGTCATCGGCCAGGCCGCCGAGTTTGATTACTCCGGCACCCAGGCCCTGCGAGTGCTCAAGGAGGAGGGCATCCGTGTCATCCTGGTGAACTCGAATCCCGCCACCATCATGACCGACCCGGAGTTCGCCGATGCTACCTACATCGAGCCGATCACCCCGGAGGTGGTGGAGAAGATCATCGCCAAGGAACGCCCCGACGCGATCCTGCCGACCCTGGGCGGACAGACGGCCCTGAACACCGCCATCGCCCTGGATAAGGCCGGTGTGCTGGAAAAGTACAACGTCGAGCTGATCGGTGCGAACATCGCCGCCATCGAACTCGGTGAGGACCGCGAGAAGTTCAAGGGCGTGGTGGAGCGCTGCGGCGCCGAATCGGCCAAGTCCGTCATCGTGCACACCATGGACGAGGCCTTTGCCGCCGTGGAAATCCTAAACTACCCGGTCGTGGTCCGTCCTTCCTTCACCATGGGTGGACTGGGCTCGGGCATGGCGTACGACGCCACCGACCTGCGCCGCATCGCCGGCGCAGGCCTGCAGTACTCGCCCACCACCGAGGTGCTCCTGGAGGAGTCCATCCTGGGCTGGAAGGAGTATGAGCTGGAAATGATGCGCGACAAAAAAGACAACGTCGTGGTCATCTGCTCGATCGAGAACTTTGACCCGGTGGGGGTGCACACCGGCGACTCGATCACCGTGGCCCCGGCATTGACCCTGACCGACCGCGAATACCAGCGCCTGCGCGACATCTCCATCGCGGTGATCCGTGAGGTGGGCGTGGACACCGGTGGTTGCAACATCCAGTTCGCCATCGAACCATCCACCGGGCGCATCGTGGTCATCGAGATGAACCCGCGTGTTTCGCGCTCCAGTGCCCTGGCCTCCAAGGCCACCGGCTTCGCCATCGCGAAGATCGCCACCAAGCTCTCACTCGGCTACACGCTGGATGAAATCCCCAACGACATCACGCTCAAGACCCCCGCGGCCTTCGAACCGGCCCTTGACTATGTGGTTGTCAAGGTTCCGCGCTTCGCCTTTGAGAAGTTCCCGGCCGCCGATGCCACGCTGACCACCACCATGAAGTCGGTCGGCGAGGCCATGGCCATCGGTCGTAACTTCACCGAGGCCCTGCAGAAGGCCCTGCGTTCCCTGGAGCAGAAGGGTAGCGAGCTGGAATTCAACACCCCGGCCGCCTCCGAGGTGGAGCCGCTGATCGCCGCCTCCGTCAAGGGTTCAACCTCCCGCTTGTCCAATGTGCAGCGCGCGCTGCTCGGCGGCGCGTCGATCGAGCACATTTTCGAAGAGACCGGCATCGACCCCTGGTACCTCGACCAGCTCGCGCTGATCAATGAGACCGCCGCGATGATTCGTTCCAACCCGGATCTCAGCGAGGAAGTCTTGCGCGAGGCCAAGCGTCACGGTTTCTCCGACGCCCAGATCGCCGCGCTGACCAACAAGCCCGAGGCCGTGGTACGCGGGATCCGCCACGCCCTGGGTGTGCGCCCGGTGTTCAAGACCGTTGATACCTGCGCCGCCGAGTTTGAGGCCTTCACCCCGTACCACTACTCCTCCTACGATGAGGAGACCGAGGTTCGTGCCCACGAGAAGCCATCGGTGATCATCCTGGGTTCGGGCCCGAACCGTATTGGTCAGGGCATCGAGTTTGACTACTCCTGCGTGCACGCCACCATGGCGCTGCGGGCCGCCGGGTACGAGACCGTGATGGTGAACTGCAACCCGGAAACCGTCTCCACCGACTACGACGTCTCCACCCGCCTGTACTTCGAGCCGCTGACGCTCGAAGACGTGCTGGAGGTCATCCACGCCGAGGAATCCACCGGTGGGGTTCTGGGCGTCTTTGTGCAGCTCGGCGGGCAGACCCCGTTGAAGCTGGCGCAGGAATTGGCCAATGCCGGTGTGCCGATCCTCGGCACCTCCCCGGAGGCCATCGAGCTGGCCGAGCACCGCGGCGCCTTCCAGCGCGTGCTGGATGCCGGCGGACTCATCGCCCCGAAGAACGGCACCGCCGTCTCCTTCGATGAGGCCAAGCGCATCGCCGATGAGATTGGCTACCCGGTTTTGGTTCGCCCAAGCTACGTTTTGGGCGGCCGCGGCATGGAGATCGTGTATGACGAGGCCAACCTGGCTCGTTACATCCTCAACGCCACCGAAATCACCGCCGACCACCCGGTACTGGTGGACAGGTTCCTCGAGGACGCCATCGAGATCGACGTTGATGCCCTCTTCGACGGCACCGACCTCTACGTCGGCGGCATCATGGAGCACATTGAAGAGGCCGGCATTCACTCCGGTGACTCCGCCTGCGTGCTGCCTCCCATCACGCTGGGTAAGGATGTGCGCGACCGGGTGGTTGCTGCCACCCACGCCATTGCCGAGGGTGTTGGCGTGCGCGGACTGATCAACATCCAGTTCGCCCTGGCCTCGGACATCCTCTACGTGATCGAAGCCAACCCGCGCGCCAGCCGCACCGTGCCCTTCACCTCCAAGGCCACCGGCGTGCAGCTGGCCAAGGCCGCGGCGATGATCGGTGTGGGTGTCTCGATCGCCGATTTGCGCTCGGTACACCACATGCTGCCGGAATCCGGTGACGGAGCCAACCTGCCCGAGGGCGCACCGGTATCCGTGAAGGAAGCAGTAATGCCCTTCGCTCGCTTCCGCACTCCGGAGGGTAAGGTTGTTGACTCGCTGCTCGGCCCGGAAATGCGCTCCACCGGCGAGGTGATGGGCATCGATAAGTACTTCGACACCGCCTTCGCCAAGTCCCAGGCCGCTGCCAATAACCCGCTGCCCACCAGCGGCAAGGTCTTTGTCTCCGTGGCCAACAGCGACAAGCGCTCGATCGTGATCCCGGTCAAGCACCTGGCGGAAATGGGCTTCGAAATCCTTTCCACCGGCGGCACCGCCGAGGTTTTGCGCCGCAACGGCATCCCTTCCAGCGTGGTCCGCAAGGTCCGCGAGGGTTCGGCCGAGGGTGAGAGCAACATCGTTGATTTGATCACCAATGGTGATATCGCGATGATTCTGAACACCCCCTCGGGCGGCGAGGCACGTGGAGATGGTTACGAGATCCGCGCCGCGGCCGTCTCGGTGGGTACCCCGATCATCACCACCGTCGCCGAGTTCGGTGCAGCGATTCAGGCCATCGACGCCATGCGTCACTTCGAGTGGTCGGTCGCCTCGCTGCAGGAGCACGCGGTGACGCTGCGTGAGGCCGGCATTGCCGAGGCGAGTGCCCTTGCCGCCGACACCAAGGCAGGCGCACGTGCCTAGCTCGGCGGCTCGAGCAGCAGCCGCCGCGGCACGCGTGCCCTTCGGGGAGCGCTTGGCCGCGGCCATGAACAAGCACGGCCAGCTGTGTGTGGGCATCGACCCGCACCCCGCGCTGCTGAGCTCCTGGGGCCTGAGTGATGACGTGACGGGGCTGCGCAGCTTCTCCCTGACCGTGGTTGAGGCACTGGCCGGGCACGTTGCGGCATTGAAGCCTCAGGTGGCGCTCTATGAGCGGCACGGTTCGCGTGGTCTGGCGGTGCTGGAGGAGACTCTGGCGCTGTGCGCCCAGGGAAATGTGCTCTCGATCGCCGATGCCAAGCGTGGGGACATTGGCTCCACCATGGCCGCCTACGCCGATGCCTGGTTGGGGGAGGGCAGCCCGTTGGCTGCCGACGCCGTGACGCTCAGCCCGTACCTAGGCTACGAGTCGCTGCGCCCGGCGTTGGATCTGGCTGCTGCCACCGGCCGTGGTGTGTTTGTCCTGGGGCTGACCTCGAACCCCGAGGGTGCCTCGGTCCAGCACGTGGGCGGAAGCGCCTCGGTGGCCAAGGGAGTTATTGAGTCCGTGGGTGCCGAGAATGCCGGTGCACTACCGTTCGGTTCCACCGGGCTGGTCATTGGTGCCACGGTGGGTTCGGCGCTGGAGGAGCTTGGTATCAACCTCGCCGCCTCTCACGCTCCGATCCTGGCTCCGGGACTCGGCGCACAGGGTGCCACGGGTGCGGACATGAAGGCCTCCTTTGGGGCGTTCTGGCCGCAGGTGCTGGGTACCTCGAGTCGCGACATCCTCAAGGCCGGCCCAACTGCCGCCGCCCTGTGTGATGCAGCGGCAGCCACGCGGGATTCATTGCTCTAACGAGTACGTCCGGGGCAACCTCCCCGACATTGAGTGGTGGCCTCACGGCCCTCTTCCCCCAAAGACTGGGGGATGGGGGGAGTGGGGCCACCATTTGTTTGTGGAAGGGAACGGGTTTTCTCTCATCGCCTAGATGACCATCAAAGGCGAAGCTACAGGCGTGCATTGAAGACCGTGAATGAGTTTTGTTGAAACCGCGGTTTTTTTGCCTTTTGTCATGAGTCATTAAAGAGAGGGTTCTGGTTAAGTTCCTCAGTTGACGTTCAGTGTGACAATTTTTTGTAACTATTAAAACTCTGACATATGGTGAGTTAGCATCATGAAGATGAATAACTCACATTTTGTTCGTCAAAAAAGTTTCAAAATTCCTCTCTTTGTTTCTAGTCTTGTATTGTCGATCGGGCTGGCTGGTTGCTCCTCTACCGTTCCCGAAGTAGAAGGTACTCTCGCCCCCTGCCCAGTAGTTCCTCCTCTCCAACTCCAGGTCCAACTTCTACGCCTGCTGCTACTGCGGCAAGCCTTAAAGATTTTGACCTTGAGAATGCGGATTGGACGTTCTTTAACGGGTACGAAATCGATGACATCATCACCGTGTCATTAGCTAATGGTGAGGCAACGCGGAACGGCTCTCAATTCAAGATGGGAGAGGTTGTCTACTCGGACGTTAATGATGATGGTGTCCAGGACGCCGTGGCATCGTTGGACAGATACGAAGGAAATGGCCTCGACAGCCAGTGGTACGTGTGGCTTGCTGATGTTGACAAGCCTGAACAGCTTCAGACGCCGATCGCCCAAAGCCGGAACTGTGGTGATTTTGTTAAGAATGTTCGCGCGGTGAATGGTGGCGTGAAAATTAGCGAAGTTCGCCGATCCGGCGAGGACTCGGCGCGCTCATGTGCTGAGGGTGGCACGGGAGATGTCACCAGAACCGTCGCTGTTGAAAAAAATGAAGTAAGTCAGGCGTGGGAACCGGTGCAGACAGCGCCGACCCGCGCCTACGGGGGCGTCTGTCCAGCGATGTATGCGGGAGGGTATGAGCCGGGTGAATTTGAGCTATATGCAATGCCTTCTGAAAAGTCGAAGATCGCATCGAAATCCGGTGAAATCAGCGGCGCCCAGCTCCCCGGAGAAAACGGCACTGTTCTTGGTGGTGAACCCCGGGGCTGGTCGCTGGTCAATGTTGTTGAAGCTGACAATTCCATGAAGCGTTGTGCGTGGGTCAGGACCAGCTAAGGACAACCGCCACTACTGCACGCTTGTCCATTCCGCCCCGGCGCTGAATCATGCATGGTGAAAAGGCCCGCTCTGATTTTCTGCTGCGGCCAGCGTGCGTGAGTTGCGAGTTGCGAGTTCTGAGGTCCCAAGACCGCGATCGGGTCTTGATGAAAACCGTGAGTGAGTTGACCACAAGCACAAAGCCGGATGGCCAATTCACTCATGGGGCTTGGCCCTAGTGCTGACGCGCCGCTGTCACCGATTGCATCAGGGACGAGGGACCGCCGCGTGGCGATGGTGGGCACCTTGGTACTCTTCTCCATTTGTGGGGGACCGTGTCGCCGTCGGGTGGGGATCGCGGGCAAATTCCATCCATGTCGATCGAATATGGGTTTGCGCAGGTGGGAGCACTTTCGCGTTTCAGGATCCCGGGTTCGGATGATCTTCCTTACACTCTCCGGCGCACCGGGCAAGACATGAGCGTGTTTTCTGCCTGGATGACACGTTTGTGGTAGCCACAGCACGATTACCCCTTGCATCGGGGGCCGTGAGTGGTTATCTTCAGTTCAGGGCTTGTTGCCCTGATGCTTGACCCAATAGATGGAATGGCGGCAAAAGGCATGGTACTGCGAGAACTCTCAGACGAGGACCGTATTCGGGCCCGAGCAAAAGCGCTGGCTGCACGAACACGACGGGCCGAAATCAAGAACGAATTTGGTGCCGGAAAGCTGGGCATTAACCAGTTGTTGGACCTTGTACCTAACGACGAGGCCATCGGGCGACTGCGCGTTATGGACCTGCTGGAATCGGTTCCCGGTGTCGGCGAGATCCGAGCACACACGCTTATAGATAGACTAGGTATCTCACCCAGCCGACGCCTGCGCGGGTTGGGGCGCAAACAGCGCATCGCATTGGTGGATCATTTCCAGCAATCGCCTCCCAAAACGAAAGAGTAACGAAGCACACCATGACGGTAAGCCCTCACCCAACGGTCACAGTCCTCGCCGGTCCCACGGCCGTAGGGAAGGGAACGATTTCCACCTTCATCAGGGACAACTACCCCGATGTTTGGCTCTCGGTTTCCGCGACGACGCGGGCTCCGCGCCCCGGAGAAATCGACGGTGTGCACTACTTCTTCGTGGGGCCGGAGAAGTTCGGTGAACTGGTCAACGACGGCCAGATGCTTGAATGGGCGGTGGTGCACGGGCAGAACAGCTACGGCACCATCCGCACCAAGGTCCAGGAGGCCGTCGACGCCGGCAAGCGTGTGCTGCTGGAGATCGATTTGCAGGGCGCGCGTCAGGTGAAAGAGAATCTTCCCGACGCGAAATTCGTCTTCCTAGCGCCGCCCAGCTGGGACGAATTGGTGCGCCGACTTGTGGGTCGCGGCACTGAAACGCCCGAGGAGCAGCAACGTCGGCTGGAAACCGCTAAACTGGAACTTGCCGCTGAATCGGAATTTGACGTGACCATCGTTAACGACGAGATTTCGCGAGCGGCCGACGAGCTGGTCACCCTCATGGGATTGACCCCGCACGCACGCTAAAAACTTTTTGTGTAAGGCCCGCAGTTCCCCCGGCGCCGCTTGGTTTCGGGGAAATACATGTGGGTGCAGTACTTATACGTCTTGATCCACCAACTAGTTATTTGGAGGCTTCGTGAACACGAACCTTGAAGGCATCATCAGCCCGTCCATCGACTCGCTGTTGACCACTACCGATTCGAAGTACGCTCTGGTGATCAACTCCGCCAAGCGCGCACGCCAGATCAACGCGTACTACGCACAGCTGCACGAGGGCCTCTTCGAGTATGTTGGCCCGTTGGTTGACACTCGCCTGAACGAGAAGCCGCTGTCGATCGCCCTGCGCGAAATCAACGAGGGCATGCTCAACGTTTCGAAGATTGAGGAAGTGGCCGAGTAATCACTCGGTAACTTTTGATTCCCTGACTCGGTAACGGCGTTGACACCCCGGCCTCCTTGGAGGGCCCATGGTGTGAACACCAGCACCGGGCATCAACGTATCGGTGGTAGCAGTGAAGCGCATTGTCTTAGGTGTATCCGCAGGGATCGCCGCCTACAAGGCAGCTTTGCTGCTACGGCTGTTTAAAGAGGCGGGGCATCAGGTTGATGTGATCCCCACGGCCGCCTCGCTCGAATTTGTTGGTCTGGCGACCTGGGAGGCGCTGAGCGGACGTCCGGTTCGCACCTCCGTCTTTGAGGCGGTGGATACCGTGAACCATGTTCGCCTCGGTCAGGAAGCAGATCTGGTGGTGATTGCCCCGGCCACCGCCGACGTTCTGGCACGGGCCGCCGCCGGAATGGCGAACGACCTGTTGACCGGTACCTTACTGGCGACTCACGCTCCGGTGGTGATGGTCCCGGCCATGCACACCGAAATGTGGGAGCACCCCGCGACGCAGGCCAACGTTGCCACGTTGCGTGGCCGCGGCGTGCGCGTGATTGACCCTGCCATCGGCCGACTGACGGGTAAGGATTCCGGCGCCGGGCGATTCCCGGAACCCTCGGACATTTATACCGACCTGTTGCCCTACCTTGCTGCGGATTCCGCGGTGGAGGCCGAGGGGCCATTGGCCGGAAAGGTCATTGCCATTTCCGCCGGTGGAACCCGCGAACCGCTGGATCCTGTGCGTTTCTTGGGCAATCGATCCTCTGGACGTCAGGGCGTTGCTCTCGCGAATGCCGCGCTGGCCGCCGGTGCTACCGTCAGGTTCATCGCCGCCCACATGGATGTGCCAGCTCCTGCGGGTGTGGAATTGAGTACCGCCTCCACCGCCCGGCAGCTACAGGGCGCCGTCACCGAGGCGGCCCGTGGCGCCGATGTTTTGATCATGAGCGCCGCCGTCGCCGACTTCCGTCCCGGTGAATACCAGGACTCAAAGATCAAGAAGAGTGATGATCATGCCGATCCTGTCATCACCCTGATCCGCAACCCAGACATCCTCGCCACCTTGGTCAAGCAGCGCGCCAGTGAGGGGGAAGCCGGCACCTTGGCCCCGCTGATCGTTGGATTTGCCGCCGAAACCGGCGATGCCGAGTCCAGCGTGCTCGAATATGGGGCCAGCAAATTGGCACGTAAGGGCTGCGAAATGCTGGTTGTTAACGAGGTGGGGGAGAACCTCACGTTCGGGACCACGCAGAACTCCGTGACGATCCTCTTCGCCGATGGTGCCCGGCCCGTGGTGGCTGCCGGTTCCAAGGACGAGGTTGCCGTGGTGGTTCTCACCGCGGTGGCCCAGGTTCTGGCCACGGGTACAACCAAGCGCTAAAGACTCGAGCACTATCGACAGCTCCATCGATGGGCGTCGTGGTGAAAAGATCCGGGCAGCGAGGCAAATCGCTGCCCGGATTTTCGTCATCTGGTCGAATGTTGCGACATCAAACGCCACATTCGGGGCATTGAGGTGACTGTGTTCACTTCCACAGGTCGCACCAATTCCTGGGATCTGCCTCCCGGCGCACTTACCGGTAGAGTGGCACAGTGACTTTAGAATCCCCGCAGCTACGCCTCTTCACCTCCGAATCGGTTACGGAGGGCCACCCGGATAAAATCTGTGACCAGATCTCCGACGCCATCCTTGACGCCATGTTGGCGCAGGACCCGAACTCCCGGGTTGCCGTGGAGACTCTCACCACCACTGGTCTGGTACACGTTGCCGGAGAAGTGACCACCGACGGGTACGTGGAAATTCCGGAGATCGTGCGCCGCACCATCCTGGACATTGGTTATGACTCCTCGGCCAACGGCTTTGACGGAGCGCGCTGCGGCGTCTCGGTATCCATCGGGCAGCAGTCCCAGGAAATTTCCGATGGCGTCTTCAACTCCCTGGAGGTCCGTGAGGGCACTGCCGTTGACCCGCGTGACGCGCAGGGTGCCGGCGACCAAGGCCTGATGTTCGGCTACGCCTCGGATGAGACCGCCACGTTGATGCCTACCCCCATCCACCTGGCCCACCGCCTCTCCGAGCGGATGACTCAAGTCCGCAAGGACGGCACGCTCTCGCTGCTGCGCCCGGACGGCAAGACCCAGGTGACCGTCGGCTATGACGGGGATACCCCGGTATCGGTTGAAACCATCGTGGTCTCCTCACAGCACGCCGCCGAGTACTCGCTCGAAGATCTCAAGGCGGGCCTGCTCGAAGAGGTCGTGAAGCCGGTTCTCGCCGGCACGGAACTTGATACCACCAATACCCGCATCATCCTGAACCCCTCGGGCCCCTTCATCATCGGTGGCCCGGTCGGCGATGCCGGTCTGACCGGACGCAAGATCATTGTTGATACCTACGGTGGTTTTGCCCGTCACGGTGGTGGAGCGTTCTCCGGTAAGGATCCCTCGAAGGTTGACCGTTCGGCCGCCTACGCCATGCGCTGGGTCGCCAAGAACGTGGTGGCTGCCGGTTTGGCCCGCCGCGTTGAGGTCCAGATCGCCTACGCCATCGGCGTGGCACGTCCGGTGGGCCTCTACGTGGAGACCTTTGGCACCGAAACCGTTGATCCGGTGCGGATCACCGCTGCCATCAACGAGGTCTTTGACCTGCGCCCGCTGGGTATCATCGAAGACCTAGACCTGAAGCGTCCGATCTACCAGAAGACCGCGGCGCACGGCCACTTTGGACGCGAAGATCCCGATTTCACTTGGGAAAACCTTGACCGTGTTGACGCACTGAAGGCCTTCTTCGGCGCATAGTCACGTGGTTTGACCGCCCCACTAGGGTTGGTCAAACCGGGGGATCGGGAGTCGTGCCGCAAGGGCGTGCGGCGCCCGATTTCTTGCTTAAAAATGGGCACCTCAAACGCATGGGAGCTGATGATCATGTCGGAGTCACTTCAGCCATCGTTGCTGGCTGGCTTTGACCTGTCCGCGCCGCTGCCCGGGATCCCGCATATGGCCGAGGAGCTGCCCATCGCCCGGGTCATCATCGATTCACCGGTCCCGCATCTTGACCGCCCGTTTGATTACCTGGTGCCGGTTGAACTTGATGCCACGGCGCAGCCCGGGGTCAGGGTTAAGGTTCGTTTTGGCTCTCAAGAGCTGGCCGGTTTTATTGCCGAACGTCTGGAACATTCCGAACCCGGAATCAAGCTCCAGCCGTTGCGCGCCGTCATTTCCCCCGAGGTGGTGCTGAGCGGCGAGGTATTGGCGGTGGCTCGGGGGTGGCAGAACGTTATGCCGGAGGCGTGTGGGACGTATTGCGTGCGGCTGTTCCGGCCCGCATGGCACGGGTAGAAACGCAGAAGAGCCAGGAATCAAAGCGCACTGAGGTAGCCCCAAAAGCGGAGGCCGACGAAGCTGCCGTTTCGACGTGGTCCACCACTGGCAGCTTGTTGGGTGAATACGACGGAGGAGCGGATTTTGCCGAAGCCCTCCGTGCCGGAAGCGGACCCCGGGCGGTGGTATCGGCGGTGCCGAACCGCCCGGGGGACTGGCCGGCGCTGCTGCTCGAGGCGGCCGAGCTCAGCCTCAGTGCCGGTCGCGGCGCACTGATCGTTGTCCCCGACGCTCGGGACCTCAACCGGCTGTGCAGCTACGTGGATGGCGCCATCGGGCCTAACTCCTATGCGAGGCTCAGTGCCGAGGATGGGGCGACCCCGCGTTATAAAAACTTCCTACGCATCACTCGTGGTGAGACACAATTGGTGATTGGCACCCGCAATGCCGCCTTCGCCCCGGTGCACAATCTGGGCCTGGCCATCATCTGGGACGATGCGGATCATTCGCACGCCGAACCCCGCGCCCCGTATCACCATGCCCGTGAGGTGTTATTGCTGCGCTGCGGAATTGAAAACGCCGGATTATTGGTGGCGGCCCCCGGACGTAGTGCCGAGGCCCAACGACTCATCCGCAGCGGCTGGGCCCAAGAACTTGGGGCCAACCGTTCGCTGCTGCGCGCCAATGCCCCGCGCGTGATTGCCGCATCCGACGAATTTGAATCCGAACGCGATCCGGTGCTGCATGCCGCCCGGTTGCCCGCCGCAGCCTGGCGTGAGGCCAAGGCTGCGCTCGAGCACGGGCCGGTGCTGGTGCAGGTGGCGCGCACCGGATTTATGCCTGCCCTGCGCTGCGAACGCTGCCGTACCTCCGCCCGCTGCAGCGCGTGTACCGGCCCGCTGGCCCTTGACGACGCCCGCGGTGCACCCTCCTGCGGTTGGTGCGGGCTGGTGGCAGCCGGCTGGTCATGTGGTGAATGTGGCTTTATGCGACTGCGGGCCGCCTCCATTGGCGCGGATCGCACGGCCGAGGAATTGGGCAGGGCATTCCCCAACGTCACGGTGCTCTCGGCCACCGGGGCCAAACCGATCTTTACCGTGCCGGCGAAACCAGCGCTGGTGGTCGCTACCCCCGGCGCCGAGCCGGTGGCCGAGCAGGGCTACGCCGCGGTGCTATTGCTTGATGGCGATCGCATGCTGGCGCGGGAGGGGCTGCGCACCGGTGAGGAAGTGCTTAACCGGTGGATGGGAGCTGCCGCCCTGGCGCGCGGGCGTGATAAATCAGGCGAGCGTCCGGGCGGCGGCACCGTGGTCGTCGCCGGAGATCCCACCGAGCCAATGCGAGCCCTGGTTCGCTTTGATGCTGCGGCCTATGCCGATGCCGAGCTGGCGGAACGCCGCGAGGTGGGGTTGCCCCCGGCCGTGCGGACCGCGTTGATCCAGGGTCCGGCCGCCACCGTGGAAAAATTCATGGCCGCCCTTGAGCTTCCGGACTCGGTACGGCGTAATGGTCCGGTGCTTCGGGGGGAGGGCGAACATCGCTGGTTGTTGTTCTTCTCCTACGCACAGGGACCAAGCGTCACGGCGCAGTTGCGCGCCATGCGAGCACGTTTTAGTGCCGCAAAGGAGCCGGTCGTTTCCATCCGCATCGACGCCGACGGAATTCTCTAGCCGTTGCTGCCACCAGCTGCTGCCTCGTGCGGGGCGCTGGTGTAGGTGCTGCGCGGCATCCCGCTTCGGGCCCATGGCATGGGAGCGCGTAAAAAGTCCTGGATCAGCGCAGCGGCCTCCGGTGCCTTCTCATAGTGGATCAGATGTCCCACGTTGTTGATGACCCGCAGTCTGGCGCGCGGGAAGCGCCGGGTCAGTGCCCGCTGCGCTTCCACGGAGCCCAATTCATCAAGTTCCCCCACCACCAGCAGGGTCGGTTCATTGATGCGCGCAGCAACATCACGCACCGTGGCGGTGATGGAGGCACCATAGGCCTCGCGCAGGGTCGCACGTGAGGTGAACCCGGAGAAATAGCGGCGGTGTTGGTCAAAAACGTAGGCCCGCATGGCCGGATCCTTGGACTTCAGCATGGCCAGTGAGGTGGCGTCGGTGATCAGCCGCGAACGCAGGAGAGCATCACCCAGCGGTGCGGGCAGCCAGGAGCCGACCGCGTAGTAGCTGCCGGCGGCCCGGGAGAGCAACGCCGAACTGCCCTCGAGCGCCGGTTCGCAGATCGGGTTCAGCAGCAGCAGCCGGGCGAAGCTGCCCGGATGCCGAGCCAGATACGTGGCGGCGACGATGGTGCCGAAGGAATGACCCAACAAGATGGTCTCCGGGCCCAACTCCAGCTCCTGGCGCAGCGCGGTTATGACCTCGCCGTAACCCGCAACATCGTGTGCTGGAACGCTGGGTGCCGGGTTTGACGTTTGTGATTCCTCGTCCTTCACGGGGGCGCAGAACGGGGTGGAAACCCCAAAGCCGGGCAGATCCGGAACGATAATCGTGTAATCGCCGAGCTCATTGATGATCCGAGTGAGTCCGTGGTGATCTCCCCGGAAGCCATGCACGGCCAGGATCACGCCGCGAGCGCTGTCGAGTGCCGGGTAGGTCCAGGTGCACACCCGTGCGCCGTGGATGTGGTGGGTGCTTTTCAGGGCGCGGCGAGTGCGCGGCTGCGAATGATCGGGCATGAGATCAAGCCTAATGGCTGGAGCTTGGTGGGGCGTTGAGCAGGCGCAGTGCGGTTCCCTCGTCGAGCACTAGGTCGGTGATCAGCCCCCCGGCCAGCGCACCGTGCAGGGCGCGTAGTTTGCCCGCTCCGGAGAGTACACAGAGTCGCCGGGGAACCTTGCGTAGGGCGCGGAGGGTGGGACCTGTGGCCCGAGAATTGATTTCGATTCCCTCGTCGCTTCCGCTGCCGTCAAAAAATACGGTGGCCACGTCGCCCACCACGCCGTGTTCGTGGAGTGCCGCCGATTCCGCGGGGCTGAGATAACCGCCGCGGTAGACCTGGCTGGGCACCGCCGCCTCGGTCGCGCCGAGTGAGAAGACCGCCAGCCCCATGCCCTGCTGAACACCCAAGACTCGGCGCACCGAGCCCTCCCGCCACATGGCCTCGCGGGTACTAGCCTGATCGAAGAACGCCGGGACCGGGAACTGCTCAACCCGGGCGGTGTAGGCGGCACCAAAACGCTGCAGGATTTCCGAGGCGTAGGTCAGCCCGGTGGTCTGCGGGTTGGCCGCACCATTCAGTTGAACGATCAGCGTGTCGTGAGTTGGCTTGCGCATCAGCGCAAGGGAGAGCGCCTGCATCGTGGAGCCCCATGCCACCCCGACCGTCATCCCGGAGGACACCAGGGTATTGAGCACGTGGGCCGCGTGGGTGGCCACGCGTTCGAGGATTTCGGCGTCGGCGAGCGCCCCGTCGGTGGGCACCACGTGGACCTTGATGCCGAACTTGTGTTCCAGTTCGCGCACCAACACTGGGCTGCGGTCACCACCTGCGTTGATTTCGATGTTCACCAAGCCGGTGCGCCGGGCCATGGAAAGCAGTCTCGAGACGGTGGAACGCGAGACGGCCAGTTCCTTGGCGATCGACTCCATGGTGAGGTCCTGGAGGTAGTACAGCTGGGCGGCGCGCAGTGCGTCACGCTCCCGGGGCTGGCCATGTCCGGGTGTCCCGCGGGTGCCGCGTGGGGGAGTCGCGGATGTGACGTGTTGAACAAAAGCACCAGTCCCGGGTGAGGTCGGCGCCGTGTTCAGGGGCATGTTGGGCATCGGTTCGGTCCTTTTGTGCACATATGTGCAGATGAATTGACGAGTTTGTTCTCCAGTGACAAGACTAGCTACTACATGGTTTTGACTCAAAGCCCCGCAGGGGGTGATGGGAAGTTCTCCAAAGGGTTATCGGAACGCTCCGCATAGGCGGTATTGAGCCGGTAATCTGGACAGGACCATGTGAAGCACGCTTATTCGCCGCAGCATAGTTCTAAGGATGGCCCCATCGTGGCAGCCGCAGCCTCCCACCGTTCCCATTTAGCCGCGCTCCGGTCCCGGCCGGGCGCCAAGGTGCTCATCGTCGGTGGTGGAATCAACGGAGTGGCGACCTTCCGGCAACTCGCCCTGCAGGGTGTGGACGTGGCCTTGATCGAGCGCGGTGACTACTGCCAAGGGGCATCGGGTGCCTCCTCGCACATGATCCACGGTGGTATTCGGTACCTGGAAAACGGCGAATTCCGGCTGGTCCATGAATCGGTGCAGGAACGCAACTCATTGCTGGAGATTGCTCCGCACTACGTCAAGCCGCTGCGCACCACCATCCCCATCTTCTCCACCTTCTCCGGCATCCTCTCCGCCCCGGTGCGGTTTCTGACCCACCGTAGCGGCAAGGCCACCGAACGCGGAGCAGTACTGATCAAGGCCGGCCTGGTGATTTACGATCTCTTCGCCGGTGCCGGTGGACGTAACACGCCATGGCACAAGTTCCGTGGCACCAAGGGCTCGCTGGCCGAGCTTCCGATGCTACGCACCGACGTGAAGTACACCGCCACCTACTTCGACGCCTCCGTCCACAACCCCGAGCGCCTCACCCTGGACGTTTTGCGTGACGGGCTGGAAGCCAACCGTCAGGCGCGAGCGGCCAATTACGTTTCGCTCATCGGCCACAACGAGTCCGGTGCCCGCTTGCGAGATGAACTCACGGGCGAAGAATTCGACTTCGACGCCGAGATCATCGTGAACGCCACCGGTGCCTGGGTGGATCTGACCAACGGATCCATCGGTGCCCCGAGTCAGTTTATGGGCGGGACCAAGGGCAGCCACATCGTGCTGGACCACCCCGCCCTGCTGGCCGCCTGTGGCGGACGCGAGATCTTCTTTGAGCACTCCGACGGGCGCATCGTGCTGATCTACCCGATGGGTGACCGCGTCCTGGTGGGGACCACCGATATTGACGCCGACATGAGCGAGCCAGCGCGCTGCACCGATGCGGAGGTCGAGTACTTCTTTGAACTCATCCGCCACGTCTTCCCCACCATCGAGGTGGGCCACGAACAGATTGTTTACAAGTTCTCCGGCGTTCGCCCGCTTCCGCGCCACGATGACACGGCCCCGGGCTTCGTCTCCCGCGATTACCGGATCGAGCGTACCGAGCTGGCCGGGGAATCCATCATGTTCTCGCTGGTCGGTGGCAAGTGGACCACCTTCCGCGCGCTCGGGGAAACCCTGGGTGGCAAGGTGCTTGATGAACTTGGGGTAAGTTCCACGGTGAGCACCCGTGGGCTGCCCATCGGTGGTGGCAAGAACTTCCCGGAGTCCTCCGCGGCCCTGCAGTCCTGGTTTGGTGCGCGTTCACTGCTCGCCTCCCGGGACCGCCTCGAGGTGCTGCTCACGCGTTATGGCACCCGGGCCGATGCGGTGCTTGATGCCATCGGCCCCAACGATCCCACCCTGCCCGGCTGTGCCGAGCTGTCGGTGGCCGAGCTGCGTTACCTCGCCGAACACGAGCAGCTGGGCATGCTCAGCGACGTGTTCATCCGGCGGACCTCGCTGGCCTTCCGCGGGCTAGTGACCAATGAACTGTTGGTGCAGGTGGCCGACGCCATCGCGCCGGTCCTCGGCTGGGACGCCGCCGAACAAGCACGCCAGGTGAGCGAATGCGCGCGCGTGCTCACCGAAGACCACGGATCGAACCTGGCCCTGACTAACGCCTGATTCACGTGCTCCCCTTCGCGCCCGCCCACCGGCCGGCGCGAAGGCGGTAGCCCGGCACTGCCACCCCGTGTTTCACCGTCATCCCCTCGTGCGGGTGATGATCCCCTAAATTTTCCGTCCCACCGCATAGGTGGGCGCGGTCTTTGTCATGCCGAAAAACGGCCTAGCCGCGTGAAAAATGGCCCACAAAAGCCCGCCGCGCGAATCAACACTATAAACACTGAAGGAACAACGATGTCTCTTACGGTCTTTACCGCCGAGTTCTTCGGCACCATGCTGCTAGTGCTCTTAGGTGGTGGTGTGGTGGCCAACGTGCTGCTCAACAAAACCAACGGGCGCGGCGGGGGCCCGCTGATGATCAACTTCGGTTGGGGTCTGGCAGTGTTTGCCGGAGTCTGGGTCTCCGCGGCCTCCGGAGCGCACCTGAATCCGTCCGTGACGGTGGGTTTGTGGGTCAACCCCGACGTGAGTGAATTTGCCCCGGGAGTCGCCAAGACCCTCGGATTTGCACTGATCTACTTTGCCGCACAGCTACTCGGGGCCATGGTGGGTGCGGCCCTGTGCTTCCTGTCCTACAAAAAGCACTTTGATGCCGAAGAGGATCCAGGCACCAAGCTGGCGGTCTTTTCCACGGCACCGGCCATTCAAGCCCCGGGCTGGAACCTGCTCACCGAGGCCATCGCCACCTTCGTCTTGGTCTTTGTGATCTCCGGATTCGGCACCACACCGCACAGTTTGGGCCCACTGGCCGTGGCACTGTTGGTGGTGGGCATCGGAGCCTCGCTGGGCGGACCCACCGGTTACGCCATTAACCCCGCACGAGACCTTGGTCCGCGCATCGCCCACGCCCTGCTGCCGATCCGCGGTAAGGGTGGCAGTAATTGGTCCTACGCGTGGATTCCGGTCGTGGGCCCACTCCTCGGCGGTGTCGCTGGTGGTCTGGGCGCGGGAGCCTTGTTCTAATGGGAGAACCGATCCAGAGGCCAGCACGCACTCAGGGCGCCGGCACCACCACCGATAACAGCACCACCCAGAGCAGCACAACACCGCACCTCGTTGAAAGGTCAAACACCGTGTCCACATACGTCATCGCCATTGATCAGGGAACCACCAGCTCCCGCGCCATCGTTTTTGACCACGACGGCAAACCCGTCTCCACCGGTCAGATGGAACACCAACAGATCTTCCCGCATGCGGGCTGGGTGGAACACGACGCCGTGGAGATCTGGAACAACGTCCGTGAGGTCATCGCCGTCGCGCTGGCCGGCGGCAACCTCACCCGCCACGACATCGCCGCCGTCGGCATCACCAACCAACGCGAAACGGCAGTCGTTTGGGACAAGCACACCGGCGTGCCCGTCTACAACGCGATTGTCTGGCAGGACACCCGGACCCAGGGCATCGTGGAGGAACTGGCGGCCAATGGCGGAGTTGACCGCTACAAGGAGCGGGTCGGCCTGCCGCTGGCACCGTACTTCTCCGGTACGAAGATCAAGTGGATCCTTGACAATGTCGATGGCGCCCGCGAGCGCGCCGAGGCCGGGGACCTGCTCTTTGGCAACACCGACACCTGGGTCACCTGGAACCTCACCGGCGGAACCGATGGCGGAGTGCACATCACCGACGTCACCAACGCCTCACGCACCCTTTTTATGGACCTAGAAAAGTTGGAGTGGGATGCACAGATCCTTGCCGACTTCGCGGTGCCCGCGTCCATGATGCCGGCGATCAAATCCTCCTCCGAGGTCTACGGACACGTGCACTCCTCGCAGCTATTGCGCGAGGTCCCGATCGCGGGGATCCTCGGTGACCAGCAGGCGGCAACCTTCGGCCAAGCGGCGTTCGATGCCGGTGAAGCGAAAAATACCTACGGCACCGGCTGCTTCTTGATCTTCAACACCGGCAAAGAGATCGTGCGTTCGGGCAACGGGCTGCTCACCACCCTGGGGTACAAGCTCGGCGATGCGGACCCGGTGTACGCCCTGGAGGGCTCGATCGCCGTGGCCGGCTCGCTGGTGCAGTGGCTGCGCGATAACATCGGGATGATTTCCACCGCCGCGGAGGTGGAGGTACTGGCCTCTCAGGTGCAGGACAACGGTGGGGTGTACATCGTTCCTGCCTTCTCCGGGCTTTTTGCCCCGTATTGGCGTGCCGATGCCCGCGGGGCCATCGTGGGGTTGACCCGCTATGCCAACAAGAACCACATCGCGCGTGCCGCCCTGGAATCTACCGCCTTCCAGACCCGTGAGGTGCTTGATGCCGTCAACGCCGATTCGGGGGTTCCGCTCACCGAGCTCAAGGTTGATGGTGGGATGGTGGCCAACGATGCGCTGATGCAGTTCCAGGCCGATCTGCTCGGTGTTCCGGTGATCCGCCCCAAGGTCACCGAGACCACGGCCCTGGGCGCCGCCTATGCCGCGGGCCTGGCCGTCGGGTTCTGGAAGGATCTGGGGGAACTTCGCTCCAACTGGGCCGAGGACAAGCGCTGGGAACCTGCCATGGAGGATGCCGAGCGCGATCGCCAGATGCGCCTGTGGAAGAAGGCCGTGACGCGCACCTTCGACTGGGTTGATGAGGACGTGCGCTAGGGCGCACTAGTGGTGCAGATCCCGCGGGCGCGTCGAAGGCGCGCCCGCGGGGCCCACGCTCGGTAAGGTAGAATGTGGGCATGAACGCAGTGCTCTTGCTAACTTAGCCGCATGGAATGAACCCCATGCGGCCGCCCCTTGTTTGCCAAGGGGCTTTTGTGTGTCAGGGGGTCTTTGCCGCCGATGCACTCCATGAACCGCAGTCACGCAGCCACGTTCCACCCCTCCATCAGGCGCAGCAACAAAAGAAGGCGAAACACGATAGTGAGCACCCAGCCGACCGGCACCGATACCGCTGACAACGAGTCCACAGCAGCGGCCTACGACTTCCACACGATGGAAGCCAAGTGGGCCCCGGTGTGGGAAAAACTCGGCGTCTTCACGCCCAAGGACGATTCCAGCGCCGAACGCCGCTACGTGCTTGATATGTTCCCCTACCCCTCCGGCGACCTGCACATGGGTCACGCCGAGGCCTTCGCCATGGGGGATGTGGTAGCGCGCTATTGGCGCCAAAAGGGCTACAACGTGATGCACCCGATTGGTTGGGACTCCTTCGGTCTGCCGGCCGAGAACGCCGCCATCAAGCGCAATGCCCACCCCGCCGAGTGGACGTACGCGAACATCGACACCCAGGCCGCCAGCTTTAAGCGCTACGCGATCTCCGCCGACTGGGAACGGCGCATCCACACCTCGGACCCGGAGTACTACCGCTGGACCCAGTGGCTGTTCACCCGCTTCTACGACAAGGGCCTGGCCTACCGCAAGAACCACCCGGTGAACTGGTGCCCGACCGACCAGACCGTGTTGGCCAACGAGCAGGTTGTTAACGGTGCCTGCGAACGCTGCGGCACCATCGTGACCAAGAAGTCGCTGAACCAGTGGTACTTCAAGATCACCGATTACGCGGACCGCCTGCTTGATGACATGGACGAGCTGAAGGGCCACTGGCCCGAGCGCGTGCTGGCCATGCAGAAGAACTGGATCGGCCGCTCCGAGGGCGCCCACGTTGACTTCGTCATCGAAGCCACCGAGTCCCAGGAAGCCCACAAGACCACGGTCTTCACCACGCGCCCGGACACGCTGCACGGCGCCACCTTCTTTGTGGTGGCCGCCGACGCCGAGCTGGCCAATCAGCTGGTCACGCAGGAACACCGCGAAGCCCTCGAGGCCTACCAGGAGCAGGTCAAGGCGCTTTCCGAGATCGAACGCCAGGCCACCGAACGCGAAAAGACCGGTGTTTTCACCGGCCGCTACGCCATCAACCCGCTTAACGGGGAAAAGCTGCCCGTCTGGGCCGCGGACTACGTGCTGGCCGACTACGGCACCGGAGCGATCATGGCCGTGCCCGCGCACGACCAGCGCGACCTGGACTTCGCCCGCACCTTCGACCTGCCGGTACGCGTGGTCGTTGATACCGGCGCCGAGGACCCGGCCGAAACCGGCATTGCGACCACCGGTGAAGGTGTTTTGGTGAACTCCGGTGAGCTGAACGGCCTGCCCAAGGCCGACGGCATTTCCCGCGCCATCGACATCGTGACCGAGGCCGGCACCGGTGAGAAGTTTGTGAACTTCCGCCTGCGTGACTGGCTCCTGAGCCGTCAGCGCTTCTGGGGCACGCCGATCCCGATCATTCACTGCGCCGACTGTGGTGAGGTCCCGGTTCCCGATGACCAGCTGCCGGTGCGCCTGCCGGAGAATCTGCGCGGCGAGCAGCTGGCGCCCAAGGGCACCTCCCCGCTGGCAGCCGTCGAGGAATGGGTCAACGTACCCTGCCCCACCTGTGGTGCCCCCGCCAAGCGCGACACCGACACCATGGACACCTTTGTCGACTCCTCCTGGTACTTCCTGCGCTTCGTTTCCCCGAACTACACCGAGGGTCCCTTTGACCCGCAGGCGGTTCGTGACTGGATGCCGGTGGGCCAGTACGTGGGCGGCGTTGAGCACGCGATTTTGCACCTGCTCTACTCGCGCTTCTTCACCAAGGTCATCTTCGATCTGGGTCTGATCGATGTGAAGGAACCCTTCAGCGCCCTGTTGAACCAGGGGCAGGTGCTCAACGGCGGCAAGGCCATGAGCAAGTCGCTGGGCAATGGTGTGGATCTGGGTCAGCAGCTGGATAAGTTCGGTGTTGACGCCGTGCGCCTGACCATGATCTTCGCCTCCCCGCCGGAGGACGACGTGGACTGGGCAGATGTGTCCCCGGGTGGTTCCTCCAAGTTCTTGGCCCGCGCTTGGCGCCTGGCCCAGGACGTGGCCAGTGAGGTGGGAGCGGATGTCACCACCGGGGATAAGGCACTGCGCCAGATCACCCACAAGGCCGTCCACGAGGCGACCGGGATGCTTGACGGTGGCAAGTTCAACGTTGTCATCGCCAAGATGATGGAGCTGGTCAACGCGACCCGCAAGAGCATCGACTCCGGTGCCGGTGCGGCGGATCCCGCGGTACGCGAGGCCACCGAGGCCGTGGCCATCGTGCTCTCGCTCTTCGCCCCGTACACCGCCGAGGACATGTGGGCGGCACTGGGCCACGAACCGGCCGTCGCCAACGCCGGCTGGCCGACCGTTGATGAGGCCCTGCTGGTGCAGGACACCGTCACCGCCGTGGTGCAGATCAAGGGCAAGGTCCGGGCACGGCTGGAAGTTTCGGCCGACATCAGCGCCGAGGACCTGGAGGCCCTGGCACTGAAGGATGAGGCAGTGGTGCGTTACCTTGATGGTGCGGCCATCAACAAGGTGATCGTTCGTGCACCGAAACTCGTCAACGTGGTGCCGGCTTCCTAACTAAAGGCGGTAATCTACAGGGCATGGACGCATCCGAGTCTCACATCCGACCGCCGCGGGCCACCGGCCCCGGCGGCTGGATGGAGCGCTTACGCCCGCGGCGCTCACGCGGCACCACCGAGAGCTCTACCGAGCGCAAAACGGTGGTGCCCGTGGGCATCGTGACGGATTCGGCCGCTGCCCTTCCGGACGCCTGGATGGCCGCGCACCAGCGTTTTGTGCGCATGGTGCCGATGCCGGTGATGGTCAACGACCAGATTTTCTCCGAAGGTAGCGACGATGTACCCACCGAGCTGGCCCTGGGCCTGGCCATGGGGCAGCCGGTACGCACCTCCCGCCCCGCACCGGGTACGCTGCTGCGCGCCTACCGGGAACTGGCCGAAGCCGGGGTCAGCGAGATTATTTCCATCCATCTCTCCTCGAAGCTCTCCGGAACGGTGGAGGCAGCGCGCCTAGCAGCTGCCTCCGCGCCGGTTCCGGTGCGCGTTGTTGATTCACTCACCGTTGCCCTGGCCCAGGGCTTCGCTGTGATGGCCACGGCCGAGCGTGCCGCGACCGGAGCAAGCGCCGATGAGCTCGAAGCGCTGGCACAATCCGCGGCCGATAATCACGTGTACTTCGCCGTGCCGTCTCTTGAGCAACTTCGTAAGGGCGGGCGGATTGGTACCGTTGCCTCAATGCTTGGCACGTTGCTCAACGTTAAGCCGATTTTGTCGATGCGCGATGGACAGATCATCGCGTATGAAAAGGTCAGAACCCAATCCCGCACCGTGGCCCGACTGGTGGCCATCGCCCGCGCCGAGGCTCAGGCTCGTGGGCCGGCGGTGCGGATGGCGGTACATTACTTCGGCAATCTTGAGGCCGCCGAGGAAATTGTCCATGAGCTGGCCGGTGCCTCGCAATTTGAGGTCCTGGCCGTCCCGGTGCCAGCGGTACTCGGTGCGCACACCGGTGTTGGAGTATTGGCCGTGGCCATCGCCGGTGGTCAGGCTCCACCGGTCCCCAAGCCCGTGCGGGCGGAACCCAAGCCTCGGGCCGAACCACGGCCCAAAGCCGAACCGCGACCCAAAAATGGAGCGCGGCAGCGCGCGGAGGCACGCAAAGATTCACGCCACCCTGGGCCAGTGCCGCCGGCGGATCCCACCCCCTAGCGGTTGAGGCGAAAGCGTTCGCCGGTTCTCCACATACGGACGGCGCCTCAGTCTTCGCGGATCTGAACGGGCGTGCACTTGAGAGCATGGGAGCTCACGAGTGGGTGGAATATGAGCAGCGAGCCAACCTGGGGCCGGTCCCCGGGCGTTGGCGTGTGCTCGTTGGCCGTTCCGCTGCCATCGTCCTGATCCTCGGCGCACTGTCCTGGATCGCTGTCTCCTTGGTCTTTAATCCCCTTCCACGTGCGCCGGATGAGGCGCAGTCGATTCCCATAGCCGCGGCCGGAACTCCGGAACACATAGGCAGTTCTGCTAGCGAAGCACCGCCGAGCGCGCAGGAATCGGTGCCTCATGCCAGCGGCGGCGCCACGGTCGTCATCCATCTCATCGGTGCCGTGAAGAAGCCGGGAGTCTATTCCCTCCCCTTGGGATCTCGAGTACTTGATGCCGTGAAGCGCGCCGGTGGGCTAGCTCCCGATGCTGCTCCGGAATCCATCAATCTGGCCGCCGAGCTCGGAGACGGACAACAAATCCGCATTCCACACACCGGGGACTCCGCAGCAGCGCCGCCAGCAGCCGCTTCGCAATCCGCAGTGGGAAGCGCGCCGGGCGGAAAACTCAATATCAACATCGCGAATCAAAGTCAGTTGGAAGAGCTTCCGGGCATCGGCCCGGCACTGGCGGTACGCATCCTTGATTTCCGTACCGCCAACGGACCCTTCAAGAATCTGGCGGAACTTGATGCCGTCAGTGGGATCGGCCCTGCCCTGCTGGGAAATTTGCGTGATGCGGTGGTGTTCGAATGAATCGCGGTCCCTGCTCGGGATTCAAACCGTACGCAGGCAGATACCGTGTGCGGGTTCAGACTATCCAAAACGTTCGTCAGCAAATTCTTCATTGGTACCGTCATTGGGAGTACCGGTGCGGACACCGGGATGATTAAATTCTTGGATCTCCCACCAACCATCTGGAGGACTCTCTATAAATTTGGCCAGAATTTTCCATACCAAAGCTTAACTGGATAGCCTTTGGTATGGTTGGGTGGTGAGCATAGATAAGCCGCCCCTCCACGTCTGGCCGGCCACGGCTTACGAAGCACATCCGTGGGTGCGTCCAGGCAACGAAATAGCCTCCCGTCGAGCCAAGCTCCAAGCCCGCGGTGACTACCAGGCGGCGGTCCCGCCATTCGTCGCCGCAACCCCGGTGATCTTGCCCGCCGAATTGATCGCCTTGGCCGATGATGCGAGCCATGAACTCGCCCGATTCGACGCTGAGGCCGGAATGATCGCGGCACCCTTCGCGTCGATCCTGCTACGTAGTGAGTCCGCCTCCAGCTCGGAGGTGGAGAACCTCACCTCTAGTGCCAAACAGGTGGCCCTCGCGGAGATTGGCGAGTCGAAGTCCGGAAACGCGCGCTTGGTAATTGCCAACGTACGCGCCATGACGGCGGCGATTGCTCTCTCGGATCAGTTGGACGGGAACTCGATCATCTCCATGCACGATGCACTGCTACGTGACTCTGCACCCGAGTATGTCGGCTCCTGGCGCGAGGAACAAGTATGGATCGGCGGCGGCAGCATATCGCCGCATGCGGCAGCGTTTGTGCCGCCTCACCACACGCGAGTGCCCAGCCTGATGGCCGACGTGGTCGAATTTGCCGGGCGTACCGACGTTCCGGTGCTTATCCAAGCGGCGATCACGCACGCGCAGTTCGAGACCATTCACCCTTTCCCCGATGGTAACGGCAGGACAGGACGGGCCCTCCTGCAAGGTATGCTCCGACACGGAGGGCTGACCCGCAATGTCACAGTTCCCGTGTCGGCCGGGCTCCTGCATGACACCGAAGCTTATTTTCGCGCGTTAACCGAGTATCGAGCGGGGAATCCAGAGGACATAGTCAGGGCCGTTGCGGAGGCGTCCTTTGCAGCGATCCGAAATGGCCGTGAGCTCGTGAGTGATATCCAAACCGCAGCTGCGCGCTGGGGCGACGTGGTCGTGGCCCGAAGCGACTCATCCGTGCACAGGGCAAAGCGCTACCTGCTCCGCCAACCCGTTGTGAACGCGAAGACGCTGGCCAGTGAGTTGCAGATCAGCGAAGTCGCCGCACAGAACGCCATCGACAGGCTGGTCGACGCCGAGGTGCTTACCCAGACCAGCCTCGGCCGCAGGAACCGCATCTGGCAAGCGCCGGAGATCCTCGCCGCACTCGATGCATTCGGTGCACGGGCCCGCCGCCGCCGTGGCTGAGAGCTTCAATCCCAGAGGCTCGACACTCATGGAAAGATCTGGCATGCGCTTTTCCGCCAGTTTTCGCGGTGAATGCCTTCAGTCTTGGAGCGTAGCCGTCAAAGTGTGAGCCGCGTTTATGCGCATGTTCCACACATCGGCCCCGACCTTGGCATTGGGCTCAACAAGTGTCCCTCAAGCGGACGCCCCGTGGGTAGCGCCAAATAGAGACGGGACACCGCCTGCGGACTTTGCTTTAGTGACTCGACCGCTTGGTTCTTTACTCCCGTCGAACCTGAATTGATGACCGGTAGGCATTGCGGGTAACGGTGGATGCACACTGGTTATCCTCGGCGTCAGGGGACTACGACCTAATTCTGATAGTTGGCGCCGATGCCGTCTTCGGCTGGATGGCCGCATCGGCGTCGTTTCCGCACACCCCGTTATGAGCATCAGCATGTCCGAAATCGGCCACGATGTCGGCGTAACTGAGTGGACCGAGACCACGGTGTGCTTTGGCAACGGTGCCAGTAAATGCTTTAGGCGTTCTCCACATCCCGGCGCCACTGGAACCGCAACATGAAAGCGATCGTGTGGACTTGAGTACATGGGTTCTCACCGGTGGGCTGGTTTAGTCGCAAGAGGCAGGCCGAATTCGGTCCCTGGCGTGGGGCGGCTTGCCGACTTCCTTCGTGCTCTGCTGGCTCGGCGCCCGAAGGACGAAGCCGAACCGGCTCCCGGACCCATGGATTTGCGGGGCGGCTGGTCTCTGCTCGGAGCGTGGATTGGCGCATCCGCAGGGGTTCGGTTGAGCCAGGCCCGATTGATTCCCTGGGCCCTTGGCTTGTGGTTAGCCGCAGGGATCGGGGTGCTGCTGCTCCTACGGCGCAGGCATGGGCAAATAGGGGAGTCGGCCACTCCAAGTTTTGCTGGCCTTGCCTTGGGCTGTGGTGCGGCGGCCATCGTCTGTACGCAATTACTTCTCTCGGGCGCTGGCCTCGTCGATCCAGCACTGGACGCGGCGGCTCACAATGGTTCCACCGTACGCATCCAATTGGAACTCACATCGGCTCCGAGCACCAGCACCGTGACTAACAGATTCACCCCGGGCGCGCCCGCACATACGCAATTTACCGCCGATGCCCGCAGCGTGGCCGTGAGCAGCAATGGTCGATGGGTGCGTGCGGCGGTGCCGGTACGGCTGAGCTTTGCTGAGTCCAAGGCTCCGAACGGTGAGTTGAGTACCGGCAGTACCGTTGAGTTGCTGGCCACGGTGTCATCGAGTGAACCGGGGGACCGGCAGCAGTATTGGATCAATGCGGCAGCGCCGTTGCAAGTGGTCGGGGTGAATGCTGCGCCGAGCGTGTTTAAGCACATGCGTGAGCGCTTTACGGATAACAGCGCCGCTCTTCCGCACCCTGCTAGGGCGTTGCTGCCGGGCATGGTGTTTGGGGATCGTAGTCCCATGGATCAGGAGCTATCTACGGCGATGAAGGTTGCCGGGCTTTCACACCTCAGCGCCGTCAGCGGCGCTAATTGCGCCCTAGTGCTGGGATTTGTGCTGGCGCTGAGCAGATCTGCGGGACTCGGGCGGGCCGCCACGTTACTGCTGGGGCTGGCGGCACTGCTCGGCTTTGTCTTCCTAGTCGGAAACGAACCCAGTGTGTTGCGGGCGGCGGTGATGGGGAGCATCGCTGCCGTGGGAGTCCACGCCAATCGGGGAAGAAATGCGTTGGCCACACTGGGGTTGGCGGTGCTCGTACTCCTGACCGTTGATCCGTGGCTGGCCGGGGAACCTGCCTTCCAACTATCGACGATGGCCACGGCCGGGATCGTGTTGATGGGGCGACGGATGGCACAGCGGCTGAACCGCTGGTTACCTGCCTTCCTCGCCGAGGGCACGGCAGTTTCCGTCGCGGCACAGATCGCTTGCCTGCCGGTGTTGGTGACCCTGAACCCGAGTTTCTCGCTCTATTCGGTGCCGGCAAACTTGCTGGTGGCACCGTTGATTCCGCTCATCACCGTGGCAGGGACCTTGGGTGTGGTGGTGCTGGTACCGCTGTCGGTGCTCGGTGTGGCGCTGATCTGGGTGGCGGGTATGCCGACCATGGTGGTGGGTTTGCTGGGCATCTGGATTGCGGAACTGCCCGGCGCGCTGCGCCCGTGGCCCGTTGGTCTGGCGGGCATTCTGTTGGCCTGGAGCATTCTCGTGGGGGCGCTGATCGCCCTGGGGTATGTTCCTCCGACAGCCGGACACTGGCGTTCGCGTATTCTGCTCGCTGTCCAGAGTGTTGTCACCGGTGTGCTGCTCGGGTTGGTATTGCCCCTGACGGCACTGGTCCCGGTGCCGGTGATCACCGATTGGATCATTGCGGCCTGCGATGTGGGTCAGGGGGATGGCATGGTCCTCAACGCCGGGGCGGCGGGAGCGGTGGTGGTGGACACGGGCAAAGAGCCCGCGGCCATGAATGCTTGCCTCAAACGCCTGCGGGTCAAGAACGTGGCGGCACTCTTCATCTCCCATCGCCACGCCGACCACGATGGCGGGATCGCCGGAGTCGCGGCAGGACGCACGGTGAGTAGCTTCTTCTATTCGGTCGCCGACGATCCTGCCGATCCGCCGTACCTAGCCGATGCCTCGGGTCAGCAGAAGACGGCAACCCAGCTAGGTTCCGGGGCTACCGGTAGTGCTGGAACCGTGTCGTGGAACGTACTGGGACCCATCCCGGGCGGTATTAATACGGGAGAGAACGACGCGTCGCTGGTCATCAGGTTCGAGATTCAGGTCCCGGGTGCGGATCGCCGGGTGTCACTGCTTGCCACCGGCGACATGCAGGAAGAGGCGATGGACCAGCTCATTGCGCAGGGAACCATCACACACGCCGACATCTTGAAGGTCTCCCACCATGGAGCCGCTAACGGAGGAGTGCGCACCGCACCCACGGTGCGCCCGGTACTGGCCTTGGTCAGCGTCGGTAAGGACAACACCTATGGTCACCCCTCCGATACCGCGCTGCGGGCACTAGAGGAAAACAACGTGAGAGTCATGCGCACGGATCTGAGCGGAACCATCATCGTGGGCTGGGGTGACCGTGGCTTGAGCGTCTCATCGCTTGGGCCTTCCGCGACCCGGTGATCAACACGGTCCCGTACCTGAGGCATCCGGTGATGCCGCAGATTGTCGTTGGCGATAGGATCGATAAGGTTTGAAAATCACTATCTAAAGGGTTGGTCATGGCAGCGCCACGAGGCACGTCCAAGAATGCCGGTATTTCCTGGCGGTCGGTGACTCCGGCACCGCTGATCCTCTTGCAAGGTTCCGAAGAGTTGCTCGCCAGCCGTGCCTTCGAAACCGTGCGTACGGCCCTACGCGGCAGCGCGGAGATCGAAATGACCCGCTTTGAAGCCAATAGCTACGAACGCGGCGAACTGCTTCTGGCTTCCAGCCCTTCGCTCTTTAGCGAAACTAAGCTCATCGAGATTCGTCAGCTGGGCACCATGAACGAGGACTTCCTCAATGATGCGCTGGCCTATGCCAAATCGCCGGCGCCCGACGCCACCCTGGTGATGCATCACAGCGGTGGAGTACGCGGAAAGAAGCTGCTTGACGCGCTCAAGGCTGCCGGGGCCATCGTGGTGGATTGCCAGCCGCTAAAGAAGGACGCCGAAAAGATCGACTTTGTGGCCCAGGAGTTTCGTGCTGCAAAACGCAAGCTCACCGCCGAGGGGTCCCGAGCCCTGGTGGCAGCGCTAGGCAGTGATCTCTCCGAGTTGGCTGCCGCTTGCTCCCAGCTGCTCCAGGACACCACCGGCGCCGTTGACCAGGATGTTGTTGATAAGTATTACGGAGGCCGGGTTGAGGCCACGGGATTCAAGGTAGCCGATGCCGCCCTAGCCGGACGCGCAGACGTTGCGTTAAGCACCTTGCGCCATGCACTGGCCACGGGTACCGACCCGGTGCCGATCGTTGCCACGCTCGCCATGAAGCTCCGTCAGGTCGCGAAGGTCGCAGGTGTTCGTAAGTCCTCCGGACAGCTGGCCAGCGAATTGGGTATGGCGCCATGGCAGGTCCAGCAGGCGCAGGAACAGGCCAGGAATTGGAAGGCCGAGGACCTTGCCCGCTGTATTCGTCTGGTCGCCGAAGCCGATGCCCAGGTAAAGGGCGCATCTCGCGATCCCGAGTACGCGGTGGAGCGCGCAGTGATGCAGATTTCCTTGGCGGCTCGACACTAAAGATTCATCTTCGCGGGCAGAAATATTGCGCCCGAGCTGAAGGTGAGCGTCGCGGTGCGCTCGTGGGCGGGTTATTCACACCGATAAAGCGAGATGAGGCCCTGCGCGAGCGTAGTCAGGGTGCCGGGCGAGAAAGTACAGCCCGGTGCCGCGATGATAGCTCGGCCGCGCAGAGTGAAGATCTGCTCGCACGTCGCACAGCATGGCACGCTGAGCACGGATTGAGGTCCAGCTCGTGAGCCGTAGGCACTGTGGTCGAGGTTTGGCGGCGGATGAAACCCACCAGCAGAACTCGATTTTTGAAATCCTGCGTGAAGTTAAAAAACGGCAGGCTCCCTCTCCCCTAGATATGGGGGAGAGGGAGCCTGCCGATGCAGTGAAGCAATCCTTAGAGGGCGTTAACCTTCTTGGAGATGGCCGACTTGTGGTTTGCTGCGTTGTTCTTGTGCAGCACACCCTTCGTTGCGGCCTTATCGATCTTGCGGCCAGCTGCAAGCAGTGCTGCAGTTGCTGCATCCTTGTCTTCGGCTACAACGGCAGTGTTAACTGCGCGGATTGCAGTGCGAATCTCGGACTTGACGGCAGCGTTACGCTGGCGCGACTTCTCGTTGGTGAGAATGCGCTTCTTCTGGGACTTGATATTTGCCACTGTATTTAAACTCTCTTGCTCATCGCTTATATGGTCGGTGAGGGATATCTTCCGGGCCATTGACTGAGCGGCGTGGGGATACCTATGGCGACCCGGGAGAAGTGCCCGTCGACCTGCGCGGACACACAAGATGTAATACTAGCAGGTTCAGGTGGCCATCTCGACACGTCGGGGACATTCGTGTTGTGACTTACGACCGCTCTGGAGCCTGCCGATTCATGATTGGGCCCCCGTCCGACCGGGCGCAGACACGCGAAAACCCGCCTCCTTGCCGCAAAGGCGAAGGGGACAGGTTTTTGCGTCACAGCGGGTGGGACTCTAGTGTGCAGATTCCATCAGTTCATCGACCGACACCTCGACGGTGGAGTCGGTTCTACCCAGGATCGAGGACAATACCGCGGCAAGAGCGGTGCCCGGATCCTCAACCATACGATCCGAACGCCAGCCGATGTGCTTGTCGGGACGGACAAGAATCACGCCGTCTTCCTCCACCTCGCGCTGGTGAAGCCAATCGCCGTAGAGGTCCTGAACCTCAAGACCTTCGCCGATGACAACGGCCTGGAGCTTGATGCCCAACTGCGCGCCGACAGCCACGGCAGCATCTGCCCACCGCTGTCCGGTGATGCCGGTAAAGAGCGTAAATTGGGTGCCCTTGGCGATGTCGTGAGTGGAGAACTTCCGATCCCTGTCACCGAGCCAGGCGTGCGGTAGGCGCAGCCCCGGATACGTTGACTTTTGGTGGTGAAGCATCGGGTCTTCCGTCGGTTCGGGACGTGTTCCGCCGTCGGTTACCACGGCAGTCGATGTGTAGAACTGGCCAATCTCGGTGCCCTGGGCATTAAACTCATAGTCCTTGTTATCCAGGGCCTCCCGCAGCGCTTTGCGGCGCGCGGCGCCTTCGGGAGAATTCTCCTTACGTAGCTTGAGCTTTTCGACGAACTCCTCATCGGTGGCAGCATCCGTGACACCCAGCGCGTCGAAGATCGGCTTGTATTCACGTCCGGAGTTATTCGCTCGGGTGACAATCTGCTTGGCCACCGGGGCGCGTTCCACGGAGTAGGTTTCGAGCAATTCCTCGCCGGCTTCCCCCTTGATTACCGCAGCAAGCTTCCACGCGAGATTGTAGGCATCCTGGATAGAGGTATTGGAGCCCAGCCCGTGGCTTGGCGGATGCTTGTGGATGGCATCTCCCGCACAGAAAACACGTCCCTTCTGCAGGTGCGTGGCATATTGCTCATTGTTGCCCCACAGTGAATAGCCCAAGATCTCCACCTCGAGATCGTCGATTCCCACCAGGTTCCGAATCACACGGATTGCCTCGACGTTATCAAGCACCGGGGGTTCGCCGTTGATGTCAAAGCCCCAGCAGATCAGCCATTCATCCCAGGGGCGGACCATGCGGATCAGTCCGGCACCCAAACCGCCAATGTTAGATCCGGGATTGAACACCCAGTAAAGGATTGATGGGCGGTGTGCTGCGAGGTGGGACAGATCGGCCTTGAAGGTGATGTTCATGGAGCCGCCGATGTCCATGGCGCCTTCCATGGGCAGATCGATGTCAGCAGCGACCTTTGAACGTGCGCCGTCGGCTCCGATGAGGTACTTGGCGCGGATCGTGTACTGGTGACCGGTGAGCCGGTTTAGCACCTGTACGCTCACTCCGTCGCGGTCCTGGGTGTGGCTGAGGTATTCGGTCGAGAACTGCGTCTGTGTGCCGCGCATCGTGGCGTTCTTGAGCATGATCGGTTCCAGCAGAGTCTGCGGGATGTCGCAGGGCATTGAGGGGGAAGCCAGCTCGTAGTCTGCTCGTCGGTCCGGACGCAGGCCCCAGGTGGGTCGGCGTCCGATTTCTTCGCCGGCCATCGACTCGCAGTAGACGGTGTCGCCCATGAGCTCGTGCGGCGTTGCCTCGGCCAAGACCTGGTCTTCGATGCCGGCGTCGCGCAGCACTTCCATGGTGCGCTGGTTGGTGATGTGGGCCCGAGGCGTGTTGGCAGTCCAGCGGTACTTGGTGATCA
The DNA here is from genome assembly GCF_019285735.1 of Paeniglutamicibacter sp. Y32M11. GTDB lineage: Bacteria > Actinomycetota > Actinomycetes > Actinomycetales > Micrococcaceae > Paeniglutamicibacter. The sequence goes on from NZ_CP079107.1 coordinate 1,953,117, forward strand.
TGATGTTCTTAATGCCCTGGTTGGACAGGAAGAGTGCCGCCGAGCTGCCTGCCGGGCCGGAGCCGACAATCAGGACATCTGTCTGGACAATGTTGGCGGTTTCCGGTGATGCGGTTTCGGCAATTCCATCGTTGAAAATTGGCATTGGGTGACTCCCGTTCGGTCTAACGCTCTCCGCCCTAGGGCGGGGGAGCTGGGCTATGCCAAAAGTGTTGCAGCTCACATCGCACCATGGTTGGCAAAATCACATTCACGTCCGCCCCGTGCCAAAATCCGTCCTTCGTGGTCAAATTCTGCGACTAGCCGGCCGTAGCGGAAGTCGATGTCGCGTGATGTGCCGTTTCGGCGTAAGCGAACCTGTCGCCCGGCCGCCTGGATGGATAAGTCGTCGCCCGCGATAGGTGCGTCGAGGGGCCATGGAAGACTTTGGCCCGAGTGTGATGAGGGCTACACTTCAATGTTCATGGGGCAAAACAATGACGATGGCGCAGGGTTGCCTGCGGCCGATGAAGGGAAACTCCCACTGCCGAGGATTCTCGCGCCCGGGCCAGCCCGACATCTCTTCAGTACCCAGGGCCTTCCAGCCACCAGTCGACTGGAGTTGTGGGAGCAGCACAACGCGCAGGCGTTGTTGCCATTGGACATTCGGACCATTGATGAATCGCCGTTGCTTGCCCAAGAAATTAACCTGCGGCACGGAGCGCTGAGATTCGCTGGCGTTACCGGCAGCTCGCAGGTAGTTGAACGCAACGAGGCATTCATCAAGAAGAATCCCACCGATGCCATCGCCATCTTCTTCACCTTGGAGCAAGAGGCCTTCTTCTTCCACCGGGGCGGTAACGAATTCCTTAAACCCGGGCAGGCCGTCATTCACGACGCGGACAGTCCCTTTATGCGCGGATTCGGCAAGGGGTTGAAGGAGATGGTCCTGACCATTCCGCGAGAAGAGTATCTGAAGCTTAACGGTGGCAAGCCGTTGCTCGGGCCGCGCGTGGTGGAATTCGGTGGCTCGTCGGGATCAAACCCTCAACTACGAGCACTGGCCAAGCTGGTCAGCGACACCATCTCGGCCCGGCACCTCGCTCAAGTCCCCGACGGACCCCTGAATCCAGAGACCGCGGTGATGGAGATGCTCGGGCATTTCCTCATGGGAGAGGAACGCAGCAGCAGTGCCGGTTATCTGCTGGCCGCCTATAGTTTCATCGACGATCATCTGGGTGAGCCCGACCTGGGGATCGCCGAAATTTCGCTGGCGCTGGGACTCAGCGAACGCCATCTCTCACGGATCTTCCGTGAAGCGGGGGAACCTCCCGGTGGCTACATCAGGGTGAGGCGCCTAGAGGTGGCCAAGGAGCTGCTGTCTAATCCGGCGCATGGGCGGTTGCAAGTCGGGCAGGTGGCCATGCGCGTCGGGTTCATCTCGCAAAGTTACTTCACTCGTGCCTTTAAGGCCCACTACGGCACCACGCCGTTGCAGCTACGAAAAGATGCCCTGCGCCGCGCCGCTGGATGAGCGGCGCGACGCAGGGCTAGATGCCGGGCAGGGAAGCCGGAATCAGGCCGAGGCTAAGCCTGCGGCAACACGCGCAAAGTTCTGGCGGTCCAGGATTGCGCCCTCACGGCGGATGCCGCCCTCACTCAGGCGGATGATTCGGTCCAGTTTCACTTCGCTCGGGCGCCCCTGCTTGTCCCAGGCTCCGGTTCCGACGTCCAGGTAGTCCCTGTCGTTGGTGCGCGTATTGGTGTGGTCCTTGGACGTCAGCATCAGCGCCAGCAAATAGTTGGCATCACGGCCCACCAACAACACCGGGCGATCCTTACCCTGAGCGTGGTCCTCTTCATAGGGAACCCAGGCCCAAACAACTTCCCCTGGGTCCGGGCGACCATCGGCTTGCGGTGCGTACAGCGCGTTAACGGTTCCCCGGAAATCCCCGGGATATCCGCCGAACTCCCAGCTTCCCGTGGCATTGCTGCTCGTTCTGGATGCGGTGGGCCGACCCGTCGAGGGTGAAGAACCGCTGCGGTTTGAGCCGCGGTTCGCGTTGGAACCCTGTTGCTTTGCTGCATCCCTCAGTGCGGATCCGAGTGCGCGGCCGATGAACCTGAGAATGGCTGAGGTATTGAACTTCATGTGGTCAAACTACCAGTTTGGACTCGCGTTCGCCTCGTGGTGCGACACCGTGGCCCTAGTCATGGGACAATGGCCTGTGCGCAGCAAGTTGCGCGCCCCTGAACATTTTCGTCCCCCATTAGCGAGGTCCCTTACGTGTCACCCTTGGCCCGCACCGCACCGGTGCCTGCCGCGACAGATCCGGCGATCATCAGAAATTTCTGCATCATCGCCCACATCGACCACGGCAAGTCGACCCTGGCCGACCGGATGTTGCAGCTCACCGGAGTCGTCTCCTCACGCGATATGAAGGCCCAGTACCTGGACCGAATGGATATCGAGCGAGAACGCGGCATCACCATCAAGTCCCAGGCTGTTCGCATGCCATGGGAGGTTGACGGTCAGTCCTACGCACTGAACATGATCGACACCCCCGGGCACGTCGACTTCACCTATGAGGTTTCGCGTTCGCTGGCCGCCTGCGAAGGCGCGATCCTGTTGGTGGACGCCGCCCAGGGTATTGAGGCCCAGACGCTGGCAAACCTCTACCTGGCGATGGAGAATGACATGACGATCATTCCCGTGCTGAACAAGATCGACCTTCCCTCCGCACAGCCGGAAAAGTATGCGGCGGAGATCTCCAAACTCATTGGCTGTGAACCGGAGGACATTCTCCAGGTGTCGGGCAAGACCGGCATGGGCGTTGAAGCCCTGCTGGACAAGGTCGTTCGCGACCTGCCAGCCCCGGTCGGGGATCCGGACGCACCGGCACGCGCCATGATCTTTGACTCGGTGTACGACACCTACCGCGGCGTCGTGACCTATGTCCGAGTCGTTGACGGTAACATCTCGCCGCGCGAGAAGGTCCAGATGATGTCCACGGGTACCGTTTATGATCTGTTGGAAATCGGTGTCTCCTCACCGGAGCCGGTTCCTTCCAAGGGCCTGGGCGTCGGTGAGGTGGGATACCTCATCACCGGTGTGAAGGACGTTCGCCAGTCAAAGGTCGGCGATACCGTCACCAACTTTGCCAAGCCGGCGGATAAGTCGTTGGGCGGTTACCAAGACCCGAAGCCGATGGTCTTCTCCGGTCTGTACCCGATCGACGGTTCTGACTACCCGGCCCTGCGTGACGCGCTGGATAAGCTGCAGCTTAACGATGCGGCGCTGACCTACGTCCCGGAGACCTCCGTGGCTCTGGGCTTCGGTTTCCGCGTCGGTTTCCTGGGTCTGTTGCACCTGGAAATTACTCGCGAACGCCTGGAAGCCGAGTTTAATCTGGACCTGATCTCCACCGCACCCAACGTGGTGTACGAGGTCATGACCGATGACAAAAAGCTGCGCACCGTGACCAACCCGAGTGAGTTCCCCGACGGGAAGATTCTCGAGGTACACGAGCCGATGGTTGCCGGCACGATTCTGGCACCGCACGAATTTGTTGGCGCCATCATGGAATTGTGCCAGTCACGCCGTGGTGTGATGCGCGGCATGGATTACCTCTCCGAGGAACGCGTGGAGATCCGCTACTGGCTTCCGCTGGCAGAAATCGTCTTCGACTTCTTCGACGTGCTCAAGTCCAAGACCCGCGGGTACGCCTCGCTGGACTGGAAGGCCGACGGCGAACAGATTTCCGACCTGGTAAAGGTCGACATTCTGCTTCAGGGTGAGCAGGTTGACGCTTTTAGCGCCGTCACTCACCGCGACAAGGCGTACGCCTACGGACTGATGATGACCAAGAAGCTGCGCGAACTCATTCCTCGCCAGCAGTTTGAGGTGCCGATTCAGGCGGCCATTGGCTCACGCATCATCGCCCGCGAATCCATCCGGGCGATCCGTAAGGACGTTCTGGCCAAGTGCTACGGTGGCGATATTAGCCGTAAGCGCAAGCTGCTCGAAAAGCAGAAGGCCGGTAAAAAGCGCATGAAGATGGTTGGTCGTGTGGAGGTTCCGCAGGAAGCCTTCATTGTTGCCCTCTCCTCCGACGAGCCCAAGAAGAAATAGTTATGCCCTCTGCTTTACCACTCGGGGACCCGGCGCCGGCTGACGGCTTGCTTCCGGCAAGTTGTATCACCGGCGCCGCGGAGCGTACCTTCTCGGTATACGTCCATATTCCCTTCTGCGCCGTGCGCTGCGGCTACTGTGACTTCAACACCTACACGGCCCATGAGCTGGGTTCCGGATCCAGCCAGGAGACCTATGCCGAGGCGGTTTCCGCGGAAATTGCCTTTGGCGCCACGGTGCTAGAGGCCTCAGGGGTTCCTCGGCGCGAGGTCTCCACCGTCTTCTTCGGTGGGGGCACTCCGACCCTACTGCCCGCAGCAGATCTGGTCCGGGTGCTGGCCGAAATTCGTACCCAATGGGATCTGGCGCCCGACGCCGAAGTCACCACCGAGGCTAACCCCGACTCCGTGACCCGCGAATCCCTGCAGGCTTTGGCCGACGGCGGCTTCACCCGCGTGTCCATTGGCATGCAGTCAGCGGTTCCGCACGTCTTGGCCACCCTTGACCGGACGCACAATCCCGATCGAGTGGGTCAGGCGGTTGCCTGGGCTAAGGAAGCGGGCCTGGCGGTCAGCGTTGATCTGATCTACGGAACTCCGGGGGAGTCGATCGAGGACTGGCGCACCAGCGTACAGACGGCGCTCTCCTACGACCCGGACCATATCTCTGCCTATGCACTGATCATCGAGGAGGGCACCCGGCTCTTCGGGCAGATCCGCCGCGGTGAGGTGGCAGACATTGACGATGATGATCACGCCGATAAATACCTGATTGCCGACGAGCTCTTTGCTGCCGCCGGATTCCAATGGTACGAGGTCAGCAACTGGTCCAAGACCGAGGAAAACCGCTGCCTGCATAACCTCGCCTATTGGCGGGGTGGTGACTGGTGGGGTGCGGGTCCCGGAGCCCACTCCCATGTGGGCGGGCTGCGCTGGTGGAACGTTAAGCACCCGGCGGCCTACCAGCAGCGCATCGATGCGGGGACCTCGCCGGCGGCAGGCCGCGAAACCCCGGACGCGGACGCTCGCTATCTGGAGAAGGCCATGCTGCTCACGCGCATTGTTGATGGTATGAACACCGCCGATCTTCAGCCGGCCGGACGCACGGCCATCGCTGGGCTGATCGCCGACGGTTTGGTGGTGCCGGAGGCCGCCTTCGCTAAGAAGGTTGTGCTGACGCTGCAGGGACGGCTACTGGCCGATGCGGTATTGCGGCGGTTGCTGGACTTTTAGCTACCGGATCGGCTAGCCGCAAAACGGCAATAAAAAACGGTGTGGAACTTCCCCATCGCCTCGCGGCGGTGGGGAGCTCCACACCGTTTTTTGGTGTGTGTTCTTCCTAGTGGAAGAGGCGCAGATTCAGTCCGTAGCGGTACGGCCGTGACTTGTTCGCGTTGATGCCGGCACGCACTCCACTGACGGTGAGGAAAAGCCAGTCGATAACCACCAGGACCGCGAAGACCCAGCCGATGACCGGGATGAGCGAGAGCAACTGAAGCACGATCGCCAGAATGGTCAACGGGAAGGTGAAATTCAACGCTTCCTTGGACTCCTGCGCGGTGAAGGGGCCGCGTGAGCGGAATACCGAGTAGATGATCAGCGCGGGGATGCATCCGAGAATCGCACCGAAGTGGGCGATCGTGGCCCACTGCCTGTCCTCGGTTGGCGTCAGCGGCATGGGTGCGGCAGAAGAGCCTTCGAATCGATCCGGCTGACTTTGATCACCGGGTGCTTTTCGTGCCTCGTTTACCACTGCTGCAGTCCTCTTCGTAGGGATGATTGAATCGAAGGCCAGTTTATCCTCAAAGCAATGCCCCGAAGTAACACGAAATGCCCACGGGATGGCATTTTCGGTGCGGCGGGCGCATTGTGATCATTTTGTCACCAACACTGGGCGCGGATCCGCTCCTTCGTCCCCCGGTGGTGATCAAGCTCATGGCTATGCGCCTAGTGCCCCTCGGCGGTGAGGAAGTCGATGACCTCTTCCACCCGGCCCAAGAGTGATGGTTCAAGATCGGCATAGGAGCGCACCTGGCCAAGGATGCGTTCCCAGCCCTGGGCCACGTCAATCTGTTCGGCGTGCGGCCAGCCCAGACCCTTGAGGATGCCAGTCTTCCAGTCGGTGCCGCGCGGAACTACCGGCCACGCCTGGATTTTCAGTACCGAGGGCCTGATGGCTTGCCAGACATCAACATAGGGGTGACCGACGATCAGCACGTTGCCGGCTGCTCCGGGTACCCGCATGGCCTCGGCAGCGATTTTTGCTTCCTTGGTCCCGGAAACCAGGTGGTCAACGAGAATGCCGAGTTTGCGCCGTGGCGATGGATTGAAGGCGCGGATGGCGGAAGCGAGATCATCAACACCGTGCAACGGTTCAACGACGATGCCTTCAACACGCAAGTCGTGCCCCCAGACCTTCTCCACCAATTGGGCGTCGTGTTTGCCCTCGACCCAAATGCGGCTGGCCCGAGCGGTGCGGGCCTTCAGATCCGTGACCATGCGTGAGCCCGACGCGCTGCGCGCGGTGCCCTGAGGTGCCGGGGGAGCCGCGGCGGGCTCGATGATTTCCACCGGCTCGCCCTCCAGCAGGAAGCCAAATCCGGCGCGGAAGGATCGGGTACGTCCGTGACGATCCTCGAGCACCAGTACGCGCATGCCACCAGATTTTTCGGTGCGCACCACTTCACCCACCCAGCCACTTTCCACGTCCTCCAGCAGGAGTCCACGGGCCAACGGGACCTGACGCAAAACACGTTTTTTGGGGGCGCTGATGTCCTGGGCGCCCCACCCTTGATAGTTCATCGTGTCACTTTCGGCTATCAGCTGATGTTGGGTCTTCGTCCTTGGCGCTTGGTCGCGTACCGCCGGCTTTGGCCGGGACTCCGCGCCCACGTGGGGCGGCAGTGTGTCGAAGTACGCATCAAGCTACGGGACCAGACCATGCTAACAAGTACGTAAGATCGTATTAGACTTGGCACTTGAACATGTCGAGTGCTAACTCCGGTCCCGCGGGCCGTGGCACCGCCCGACCGCTGTGAACCGCTGTGTCAGGAGAAGGTGGGAATGACCGAACCGCGCCGGCTCGAGGTCCTTCGAGCTATCGTTGAAGACTACGTGCAGTCGCGCGAACCAGTTGGTTCGCGTGCTCTTTTGGAGCGCCACGATCTCGGTGTTTCGGCCGCCACCATCCGCAACGACATGGCCTCACTCGAGGAAGAGGGGCTCATTGTCGCCCCGCACACCTCCTCGGGCCGCATCCCCACCGAAAAGGGATACCGGCACTTCGTGGACCAGATCGGTGACGTTAAGCCGCTGTCCGGACCCGAACGCCGTGCCATCGCCGCACTCCTCGAGGGCTCCCACGATGTGAACGATGTCCTGGAGAACACGGTGCGACTACTGGCCAGCATCACGCGGCAGGTCGCGCTGATCCAGGTTCCGCATTATTCCAACGCCACGGTCCGCCACATCGAACTGGTAGGGCTCGGCGCGGGTCAGACGTTGGTGGTCCTGATCGCCTCCAGCGGCAAGGTGGAACAACGTGTGATCCTGCTGCCCCGTACGGTGGGCGAGGATGATCTGGCGCGTCTGCGCTCGATACTGCTTACGGTGCTGGCCTCGAAGCCGATCGCCGAGGTGGCCCGACTGGGTCAGGGCGCGATCGACCTCGTGGAACCGCGCCTGGTCGTTGCGGTGCGGATCATTACCGAGGTGCTCGGTTCCCTGGCGCGAAATTCCTCGGTAGACCGCATCCTCACCGCCGGGACGGCCAACTTGTCCCGGTCCAATATGGATTTCCCCCTGAGTATTACCCCGGTGCTCGAAGCTCTCGAAGAACAGGTGGTGCTACTGCGCCTCTTTTCCGAACTCGAGCAGGACGCTCACGGTATTGCCGTGGGCATTGGCACCGAGAACCAATACGGTGCACTGACCGAGGCCTCGGTGGTTGCCACCGGCTACGGTCCGGGAGAGCAAGCCATGATTGGTGTGCTCGGCCCGACCCGCATGAATTACCCCACCTCGATGGCCGCCGTGCGCGCCGTCTCCCGCTATCTCTCAAGAATCTTGGCCGGTTAATGCCTGTCGGGAATCAGTTTTTGACGTACGAAAGGACACAGCGAGCACTGTGAGCAGCCATTACGAAGTATTGGGCGTCAGCAAGGACGCTACCAGCGAAGAAATCAAGAAGGCCTACCGCAAGCTGGCCCGCAAACTCCACCCGGATGTGAACCCGGGAGAGGATGCGTCGGAGAAGTTTAAGCTGGTCACCCGCGCCTACGAGGTGCTGTCCGATGCCGACAAGCGTGCCAACTACGATTCCACCGGCAACGAAAATGGCACCGGCCAGACCGGCTTCGGCGGCGGTGGCGGATTCGGCGGTGGCGGCGGTTTCGGCGACATCTTCGAGCAGTTCTTCGGCGGCGGTGGCGGCGGTGCCCAAGGCCCAGCCTCACGCACCCAGCGTGGCCGCGATGCCTTGATTACCGCGACCATTGACCTGGCCGATGCCGTTGCCGGCACCGTTTACCCGCTGGACATGGAAACGGCAGTGACCTGCTCCGTCTGTGAAGGCAGCTGCTGCCGCCCGGGTACCTCCCCGGTCACCTGCGACATTTGCCACGGCGCCGGTCAGATCCAGCGCCCGGTGCGTTCGTTCCTGGGCCAGATGATGACGGTGGAGACCTGCGCATCCTGCCGCGGCTTCGGCACCACCATCCCGGATCCCTGCAACGAGTGCAACGGACAGGGACGTGTGCGTGAGCGCATCTCCAAGCAGCTGAAGGTACCTGCCGGCGTTGCCAGCGGAACCCGGATCCACCTGACCAACCAGGGTGAGGCAGGTCCCGGCGGCGGCCCCAACGGCGATCTGTACGTGGAGATTGAGGTACGCCGGCACAAGGTCTTCGAACGTGACGGTGTTGACCTGCACGCCCGCATGAACGTTCCGATGACCGCAGCAGCGCTCGGCGCGGATCTGGATCTGGAAACCTTTGACGACATCCAGGTCATCGAGGTTGAAGCCGGTGCTCAGTCGGGAGACACGGTCCGGCTTCCGGGTCTCGGTGTCCCGCGCCTGCGCGGTGGCAAGCGCGGAGATATCATCGTGCACCTGCAGGTTGAGACCCCCACCAAGGTTGATGCCGCACAGCGCGATCTACTGGAGCAGCTGGCCAAACTCCGCGGCGAAGAATTTGCCGAGGGCCGTTTGGACTCCAACGGTGGAATGTTCTCGCGCCTGCGCGGGAAGCTGGGCAACCTGGGCTCATGAGCAACCAGTGCTTTTTCCTGCCCGTCGGTGACCTTGCCGATGCGCGCGTGGATACCGAGCTGAGCCTGGATGGTCCCGAGGGCCACCATGCCGTCACGGTCAAGCGCGTACACGCCGGGGAGCTCATTGATCTGGTCGATGGCACGGGAGTGCGAGCCGTGGTGGAGGTCGTGGCGACCCAAAAATCATCACTCACCGCCGTGGTTCGCGCCCTGGATGTTGAAGCGGCTCCGGCCGTGGGCATCACGCTGATCCAGGCGCTGGCCAAGGGGGACAGGGATCTGCAGGCCGTGGAGTCGGCCGTGGAGCTGGGTATTAGTGCAGTTCGCCCCTGGCAATCTGACCGCGCAATTGTGCGCTGGAACGAGGCCAAGGCATCCAAGGCGATCGGCAAATGGGAAAGCACCGTGCTCTCGGCCCTTAAACAATCGCGGCGCACCTTCCTGCCCGCGGTATTGCCGATGCTCACCACCGGTGCCCTGGCCAAGGACATCGAGGAACGGACCGGTTCGGCCACCCCAACACTGGTGCTCATCCTGCATGAACGCGGCACCGCGCCACTGGCTCAGGTGATCGATCAGTGGTTGGATGCCAATCCGGCACTGCGTGATGCCGAGGGGACAACCCGAGGTGAAATCCAACTGGTCGTTGGTCCCGAGGGCGGTATCTCGGATGCCGAGTTGGAGAAGTTCATGGCCGCCGGTGCCCAGGTAGCCCTCCTGGGACAACATGTCTTGCGCGCGTCAACCGCTGGCCCCGCCGCCCTGGTCTTAACCCGGCACCTGCTCGGACAGCTCTAGACATACAAAAAATGATCCCCGCGGCTTCTCACCAATGTGGTGAGTGCCGGCGGGGATCATTTTAGTATCTGGCTACTTGGTGACGGTGAAGTCCTTGGTTTCGGTACCCACGCGCTTACTTGAGGCCGAATCCATTCCCCAGGCGGTGACGGTGTAGTCGCCGGGGGCCAGAACATAGCTGAAGGAAAATTCGTTGTGTCCAAAACCTTTTTTTCCGGTGCTGAGGGTGCCGGTGGCTACCGCCGAGCTCGTTGATGTATCGGTGTCACGACGGGTGATTTCCCAAAACTCACCGCCGGTAAACGTTGCGCTGACTCCATGGAAGGTGACCTCGCCGCTGGCGAAGCTGCTATTAAATTGCGGATCGATGATCCACAGTGGCGCGGCAAGCTTGGCATCACGGGCGAAGTTGTGGTCCAGCGGGATCTGGCCGAAGGCGTTGTAATCACTTTGCCCATCAACGAGAATTCTTACGCTCGGTTCCAATCCCTCGGTCAGTACCCCGGCATTTGACGCAGCAGCGGTAGCCGTGAAGACCAGCTGCGCGATCGAGCGCTCGGCCATGCCGTGATCGAGGGATGCGGCGAAGGCCTTGGCCGCTAGATCGATGGTGATGACATTGTTGGAACTAATGGACGCACCGACCGTGGCACTGGGGCGCCAGGCGCTGAAGTATTTAGGATCCGAAGGCTTCTCGGAGAGCATGTAGGACACGGCATCGGCCACCGGGTCCGCGGCCACCGGAACCGTAACAAATTCGCGGTAGAGGGAAACCGTGGTGTCCTGCTCGCCGAGCCAGTACACCGGGATGTGGTCGGTGGTGTTCAGTGATTCCATCTCGACGCCGGAGAGTGGAGTGGAACTCTGAAGGCTGGTGGCCGCCTGCGGCATGGAGAGCTGTTCGTTCGGAATAGCAATGCCACAGGCCGCGAGTGTGCCAAGCACCACGGTGAGTCCCAAGACCGCATAGCGGGTTGGGGTGCGACGGGAACGGAACATCGGTGAGTAAACACTCTCTTCAGGCAATGGTGGTTAGGTGAGACGGGAATAGTGCGCCGCGCGGTGGGGATCGGCGCGAGCGTGCATTCCAGCTTGGCATAACTTGACGGTCGGTAGGGTGCAAAAAGCCCGGAACCGGTAGGACCGTTGTGTGATTGATATGTTGCGGTCGAAGTTGTGGCCAAATTGTTGCCTCACGCTAAAACGGTGCCGAAGAATGAGCACTGAACACCCTGCGCTGAACGGTTTTTATGATGCTCAGGTAGCCTTGTCCGCTGCTGGGAGAAAGTAGCGGGGGCCAACGCCGGATCTGCTGCTGGCATTCGCGATAGGATTGGGCAAGTGCAGGGAACCATGGCCGCGGAGACACCGCTGATGCCATTTGCCCACACGGAATGCGGAGGGCTGCAACAGTCGTATGGACCAACAAGTGAGCCAAGTGGGTCAACCTCGGGAAACCGAGACGCTGATCCAATTCGACAGTTCAGATCAAATGCTCGCCACACTCGGCGCCCACGACGAGTTACTGCGTGTGATCTCCGGAGCCTATCCGCAAGTTGGGTTGCACGTTCGTGGCAACGATCTACGGCTTAATGGCGATCCGGACCAGGCGCAAAAGGCCCTGCGGGTGATCTCTGAGGCTCGTACGCTGGCAGCCAACGGCACCCGTGTCTCCGCCCAAACCATCGAGCAACTGGTCCGCATGCTCGAAAGTGCCACAGCGGCCAATCCGCAATCGGTGCTGGGCATGAAGATTCTTTCGGGGCGTGGCAAAGAAATTCGCCCGAAAACCGTGAACCAAAAGAACTACGTCGAGGCCATCGACGAGAACACCGTGATCTTCGGCATCGGCCCGGCGGGTACCGGCAAGACCTACCTCGCCATGGCCAAGGCCGTGGCGGCACTCCAGGCCAAGGAAGTCAGCCGCATCATCCTGACCCGCCCGGCCGTTGAAGCCGGCGAGAAGCTCGGTTTTCTCCCCGGTACCCTCACGGACAAGATTGATCCCTACCTGCGCCCGCTCTACGACGCGCTGCATGACATGATCGAACCCGATTCGATGCCCCGGCTCTTGGCGGCCGGAACCATCGAGGTGGCCCCGCTGGCCTACATGCGTGGACGCACCCTGAATGACGCCTTTATCATCTTGGACGAGGCACAGAACACCACCCCCGAACAAATGAAGATGTTCCTCACGCGCTTGGGCTTTGGCTCCAAGATCGTGATCACCGGGGACATCACCCAGGTTGACTTGCCCAGCGGTACCAAGTCCGGGCTGCGGGTGGTCACCGAGATCCTCGAGGGTGTTGATGACATCGCCTTCTGCGAACTTGATGCCACGGACGTGGTGCGCCACCGGCTGGTTGGCGCCATCGTTGGCGCTTATGAGCGCTGGACCGTGCGTCAGGATCCCAACTTCAATCGTTCCGCCGCCCGCTCGCGGCGTCGGGCAGCAACGTCGAAAAACCCAGAACACCTAACCGACACCAAACGTACGGGCAGCGCGCCCGCCAACCAGGAGCAGTCCCCATGAGCGTAGAGGTTAACAACGAATCCGCGATCGCGGCGGATCTGGATCGGATCAGCGCGCTGGGTCGTTCGATTCTCGCCGCCATGTTTGTGCACCCGGAAACCGACGTCTCCATTATCTTGCTGGATGAGGAGCCGATGAGCGCCCTGCACGTGGAGTGGATGGACCTCGAGGGCCCCACCGATGTGATGAGCTTCCCGATGGACGAGCTGCGTCCGGGCACCTCCGGGGCACCAAGTGCCGCGGGAATGCTCGGGGACATCGTGATTTGCCCGCAGGTTGCCACCACTCAGGCCGCCGCGGGAGGTCACTCCATGGAGGATGAAATCCTGCTGCTCACCACGCACGGCATGTTGCACCTCTTGGGCTTTGACCACGAAGAGCCGGAGGAAAAGGACGTGATGTTCGCCCTGCAGCGTCAGCTGCTCGAAGCGTTCCTTGGCCGCCCCGCACCCCGGGAGACGACAGACTAGTGACCGCGATCATTCTCGCGCTCTGTGCCTTGGTGTTTATCATCGTGGCAGCACTGCTCACGGCCGCCGAATCGGCCTACCTTTATCTTTCCCGGCAACAAGCCGAATCACTACGCAACGACTACGGCACCCCGGCTCTGGACAAAATCCTTGCCGACTCGCCAAATCACACCCATGCCGTGCGGTTCTGGCGGATCTGGTTTGAGACGGCCTCCGCGGTCGCGGTGGCCATCCTCTACCACGATCGACTCGACAACATCTGGTGGGCGGGCCTACTGGCCACCATCACCATGGCGGCCGTCAGCTTCGTGCTGGTCGGCGTTTCCCCACGCCGCTTCGGGCGCGGACACGCCGATACCGTGGTCCGCTATACCGCGCCACTGGTTCGTTTCCTCCGCGTGGTCCTGGGTCCGATTCCGAGCTGGCTGGTGAGCATCGGCCAGTCGCTGTCCCCCCGTTCGGTCGCAGAAGACGATGGCTTCCTCTCCAAGGAACGCCTGCGCGATCTGGTGGATCGAGCCACCGAGGGCGACGAGCTGGAGGACGACGCGGCGGAGATCATTAACTCCGTCTTTGACCTGGAAGACACCTACGTCCGCTCGGTCATGGTGCCTCGGACCGAGATGAAAACCATCGACAAGGGCCAGGGCCTGCGTACCGCCATGGATTTGTTCCTGGCCTCGGGCTGTTCACGTATTCCGGTGATCGGGGAGGACGCAGATGATATTTTTGGCATCCTCTACCTCAAGGATGTGGCCTACAAGCTGCATCTGAACCCGCAGTCCACGGATCTGGTTGAAGATCTCTCGCGTCCGGCACGCTACGTGCCGGAGTCAAAGTCCGTGGCCGAATTACTCCCGGAGCTGCAGGGTGAATCCACCCATATGGCCATCGTCATCGACGAATACGGCGGTACCGCCGGGCTGGTCACCCTTGAGGACCTGATCGAGGAAATCGTGGGTGAAATCGACGACGAATACGACCGCCAGGTCATCGACATCGAGGAGGTGGGGGACGGCAGTTACGTGGTGCGTGCCCACGCCTCCATCGATGAGGTCGGTGAACTCTTTGACATCGAAATTGATGAAGATGAGGTCGATTCCCTCGGTGGACTTTTGGGCAAGGCACTGGAATCGGTCCCGGTGCTCGGCTCGCACGCCAGTTATGCAGGATTAGAAATGAAAGTCCTCTCGCTGAGTGGACGGCGCAACCGGATCGGCAAGATCCTGGTGCGTAAGTCAGATACGCAACCCCAGACCGGCGAAACTACCGCCGCCAAAGATGCAGGGCATCACAAGGAGTTATCATGAGCCGGAACATCAAGAAGCCACAGATGCTGCCCACCGGAGGTTGGCCAGATGACTTCCGCGCCGGATTCACCTCCTTCGTGGGCCGCCCGAACGCGGGCAAATCAACGCTGACCAACGCACTGGTCGGGCAGAAGGTGGCCATCACCTCCTCCAAGCCGCAGACCACCCGCCACACCATCCGCGGCATCGTGCACCGCGCGGATTCCCAGCTGATCCTCGTGGACACCCCGGGTCTGCACCGCCCGCGCACACTGTTGGGTCAGCGTCTCAACGACCTCGTAGCCGACACGCTGTCCGAGGTTGACGCCATCGGTTTCTGCCTGCCGGCTAACGAGAAGATCGGCCCGGGTGACAGGTTCATTGCCACCCAGCTGGCGCAGCTGCAAAAGAAGCCCATCGTCGCGATCGTGACCAAGGCCGATACCGTTGATCGCGCCGCCTTGATGGCTCAGCTCATGGCCGTGACCCAGCTGGGCATCGACACCCTGGGCGAGGATGGTTGGGCAGCGGTGGTGCCGGTTTCGGCCACCGGTGACTACCAGGTATCCGAGGTAGCCGATGTGCTGGTGAAGCAGATGCCGCTGTCCCCGCCGCTGTACCCCGATGGTGAACTCACCGACGAGCCGGAGGCCAAGATGGTCTCGGAGCTGATTCGTGAGGCAGCACTCGAGGGTGTACGCGATGAACTTCCGCACTCGCTGGCCGTGGTCGTGGAGGAAATGATTCCCCGTGAGGGACGCCCCGAGGATAGCCCGCTGCTTGATGTACGGGTGAACCTCTACGTGGAGCGCTCGAGCCAGAAGGCCATTGTTATCGGCAAGGGCGGGGCCCGGCTGCGCGATGTTGGAACGCGTTCACGCAAGGCCATCGAGGCCCTCTTGGGTACCCGTGTCTATCTTGACCTGCACGTGAAGATCGCCAAGGAATGGCAGCGCGATCCTAAGCAGCTGGGCAAGCTCGGCTTCTAAGCGTCTCTAGTACTCAGCTCGGGCCGTGGTGGCATGCACGTGCCACCACGGCCTTCGAGTTTTAAGCTACTTCCCGAACTTTGTGACAGTCCATTGCAACAATCGATGTTCGATGCCCGGTGAGTCACATATCCGGTGATACGGTGAACAAATGCATTTCGGACTACTTCTACTAAGCCGCCGCGGCGAGACCCACACAGGACTCTAAAGCGTCCTTCGGCCGACCCCTCGCTGCGGAGTCAAACATCGTCCCGGCCCACTTTCTCACCACCTTAGAAAAGGCCCACTGAAATGCAAAACATGCAAAAGTCATCTGGAATGCCCGTCCACAAGTACGTCCCGTTCCAGGACCAGATCAACGTCTCGCTTCCCGATCGGACCTGGCCGGACAAATACATCACCACCGCCCCGCGTTGGTGCGCGGTGGATCTGCGCGACGGCAACCAGGCCTTGATTGACCCGATGAGCCCCGAACGCAAGCACAAGATGTTTGACCTCTTGGTGAAGATGGGCTTCAAAGAGATCGAGGTCGGCTTCCCCTCGGCCTCGCAGACCGACTTCGACTTTGTCCGCCAACTCATCGAGCGCGGCATCCCGGACGACGTGACCATTCAGGTCCTTACCCAGTCCCGCGAACACCTCATCGAGCGCACCTACGAGGCACTCGAGGGCGCCAAGCAAGCCATCGTGCACCTCTACAACTCCACCTCGGTGCTGCAGCGCCGCGTGGTGTTCAACCAGGACGAGGACGGCATCGTTGACATTGCGTTGACCGGTGCCCGCCTGTGCAAGAAGTACGAAGAGCAGCTGGTTGGCACCAAGATCACCTACGAATACTCCCCGGAATCCTTCACCGGAACCGAGCTCGAATTTGCCCAGCGCATCTCCGACGCCGTCGCCGAGGTACTCGAGGCGTCCCCGGAAAACAAGATGATCTTGAACTTGCCGGCGACCGTGGAAATGTCCACCCCCAACGTTTATGCGGACTCCATCGAATGGATGCACCGCAACCTGGTGAACCGCGACTCGATCGTGCTCTCCCTGCACCCACACAATGACCGCGGCACCGGCGTCGCCGCCGCCGAGCTCGGCTACCTGGCCGGCGCCGACCGCATCGAGGGCTGCCTCTTTGGCAACGGTGAGCGCACCGGCAACGTCGACCTGGTGACCCTGGGCATGAACCTCTTCGGCCAAGGCATCGACCCGATGCTGGACTTCTCCGACATGGACGAGATCCGCCGCACCGTCGAGTACTGCAACCAGCTTCCGGTTGCCGAGCGTTCCCCCTACGGTGGAGACCTCGTCTTCACCGCCTTCTCCGGCTCCCATCAGGACGCCATCAAGAAGGGTTTCGAGGCCATGGAGGCCGAGGCAGCAGCCGCTGGCAAGACCGTGGACGAGATCACCTGGGGCGTGCCCTACCTGCCGATCGACCCGAAGGACATCGGCCGCTCCTACGAGGCAGTGATCCGCGTGAACTCGCAGTCCGGCAAGGGTGGCGTCGCGTACCTGCTCAAGAGCGAGCACTCACTGGATCTGCCGCGCCGCGCGCAGATCGAATTCTCCGGGGTAATCCAGCGCAAGACCGACGGGGAGGGCGGAGAAATTTCTTCGGCCGCCATCTGGTCGGTGTTCCAGGACGAGTACCTGCCGGTCACCGAGGGCTCGGACGCGCAGGAGTGGGGCCGCTTTAAGCTCGGTTCCGCTACTGCCGAGACCGCCGAGGACGGCAGCTTCGCGCTGAGCGCCACGCTGCTGATCGACGGCGTCCCGCACCGCCGCTCCGCCGCCGGCAACGGCCCGATCAACGCCCTGGTGAACATCCTGTCCAATGAGGGCGTGGACGTGCGGGTGCTGGACTTCACCGAGCACGCCCTGTCCGAGGGTGGCAACGCGGCGGCCGCAGCGTATGTTGAATGCGCCGTCGGAGAACGCGTGCTCTGGGGTGTCGGTGTTGATACCAACACCACCATGTCCTCGCTGAAGGCCGTCATTTCCGCCGTCAACCGCGCCATCCGCGACCAGGCCTAAACCAAGACAGCCGCTCACGGCTGAACCGCGTGAGCGGGTGCACCTGCCAATCATTGGCGCCGGTGCACCCGCTCACGCATTTCTCTGGGATCATAGAACACGTGGCACGATCAAGTTTTGCAGCAAAAAGCTACCGCACTCGCGGCATCATTCTGCGCACCCATAAGTTGGGTGAGGCGGATCGAATCATCACGCTCTTGAGCCCCGAACTCGGGTTGATTCGTGCCGTGGCCAAGGGTGTGCGACGCACCAGCTCCAAGTTGGGTGCCACTCTTGAACCCTTCATGGAGGTTGACACCCAGATTGTTGCTGGCCGTTCGCTGCACACCATCCTTCAGGCCCAATTGCGCCATCCCTACGGGCAGGCACTGGTGGCCGACTATGCCGCCTACACGGCCGGTGCCGCGATGCTGGAAACCGCCGAACGACTCACCGACGCCGATGCCGAATCGATCGCCCCGCAATACCGCCTGCTGCACGGGGCCCTGGCCACGTTGGCGCGCGGCGGTCATGAGCCGGGCACGGTGCTTGATTCCTATCTGCTCCGCGCACTCGCCACGGCCGGCTGGGCACCGAGTTTCAGCCACTGTGTGCGCTGCGGCGCGGTGGGCCCGCATCAGGCCATCAATATTCCGCTCGGCGGGGTGGTCTGCCATGACTGCCGCCCCGCCGGATCCATCTCCCCGTCCGCCGCAACCGTCACGCTGCTTGCCGCCCTCTTGGACGGGCAGTGGAGCGTAATTGACGCGGCGGATGCCACCACTCGAGCGCAGAGTGCCACGGTGGTGGGTAACTACCTGCAATGGCACCTGGAACGCGCCGTCAAATCCCTTAAACTCGTGGAGCGAAGTTGAGTAAAGACAAAAAGATCACCGGAAAACCAGGACCGTTTGTCCCCGCGCTGCGCGCCGATGATGCAGCGATGCCAAATATCCCACGCGAGTTGCTACCGCAACACGTCGCGATCGTGATGGACGGTAACGGGCGCTGGGCCAATGCGCGCGGTCTTGCCCGCACCGAGGGTCATCGCGCCGGTGAGGCGGCACTGTTGGACGTGATGGCCGGTGCGGTACAGATGGGCATCAAATATGTCTCGGTCTACGCGTTCTCCACCGAAAACTGGAAGCGCAGCCCCGAAGAGGTACGTTTCTTGATGGGTTTCTCCCGGGATGTGCTGCGTCGTCAGCGCGACACCCTGAATCAATGGGGTGTGCGCATCCGCTGGGCGGGTCGCGAACCACGTCTCTGGCGCACGGTGGTCAATGAGCTCAAGGAAGCCGAGCAGCTCACCGCCGGTAACCAAACCTGCCAGCTGACCATGTGCGTGAACTACGGCGGGCGTGCCGAAATTGCCGACGCAGTGAAGGCCATCGCCGAACAGGTGGCTGCCGGGACGCTGAAGCCCTCACAAATTACCGAAAAGACCGTCGCGAAGCACCTAGATGAACCCGAAATGCCGGACGTTGATCTTTTCCTGCGCACCAGTGGTGAGCAACGAACCTCGAACTTCCTGCTGTGGCAATCCGCCTACGCGGAAATGGTGTTTATTAACGAACTCTGGCCGGACGTTGACCGCACCACGCTTTGGGAAGCGGTGCGTGAATATGCCAGCCGCGACCGTCGTTATGGGGGAGCGGTAGACAAGCCCGCGAACGCGGCATCGACGACCGCGCCCTAAGAAGCACTCGCTGGGCGTACCGGGTGGCTAGTGACCTGTCGTGGGTTAGCGCTGGGCATGTCCTTTGGCCCGGGCGTTGTCCCGGGCCAACAGTCCTCGCACGTATCCCGAACTCCACCTGTCCATGGCGGCGTAGGCCGCTGCCCGCGGCTGGGGCAGGGAGGAAAACACATCGTGCATGCTGCCATTAATGACGGCGTTGGTGACCTCGCGCCCCAGCTTCAGTGTTCGCTCACGCACCACATTTACCTCCAAAACACTATCGCTATGCAGCATCGCCTCATCGAAGCTCGTGCCCAGATGTGTCGTTTTGGAGGTTAACACCAGGATCGGGATGCGAATGTCCAGTCCTCTGGCGACCTCCCGGTGTCCGGCCATCACCGCGGTGATCCAGCCGGCCGTGACCGGGAAGGCGATCTGCGGGCGCCAGAGCGGATGAAGATCCCAGTATCCGTGTGCCAGCCTCGAGAGTGAGCGCCAGTAATTATCAAGTTCCGGCAGATGCAGTTTGGCGCGCGGACGCCGCCGGGCGATCGGTTCCACGACCCCTTGGGCGGCATAGCGGACCAAATAGCTGCCCTGCATCTCCAGCCACGGACTATTGAGGATCAATGCGTCGAAGGCCTCGGGGTTCCGGTTGACCCACAGGCTTGCTATCAGTCCGCCGGTGGAATGGGCCACGCAGACCCCGGGTGCGTCATTTCCTTCTAGGGAGCGGATCATCGCCAGTGCGGCGTCCAAGTCAGCGTCATACTCATCCAATGAGGAGGTGAACCCGGGATTCAGATGGTGGGCTCGCAGGCTCCGCCCGTACCGGCGCAGGTCCAGCGCGTAAAACGAGAACCCCCGGGCCGCCCAGTGAGCGGCCATTTCGGTGTTGTAGAAGTAGTCACTCCACCCATGCACGGCCAGAACAAAACCCCGGTGGTCGTCTGCCGTCGGCTGCTGGGAGTTGGATGGGGGAGTGCGGGTGGTGCGTTGTGCGGCGGCCAGCGGCCAGAATCGTTCAACGAGACGTGTAAACCGCGAGGTCGTAGCGGGCTGGAAATTCTCCGGTGCCGATTCCGGTGGTAGATAACGCACCAGGGTGGCGCAGAGTTCGCCCTCGTCATCATGGCCCATCGGGAGTGTGGTGTAACTGTAACCAACGCCCAGAATGTCTTCTTCCCACCGGCCCTGCGCAGTGGTGCTGGTGTAGTGCGGCCACTTGGCGCTTGGATCTTCGTCCGGAGCACGGATTGAACCTGTATCTCGGGGCGTTGGTTGCGACATGTGTTGAGCATAACGAACTTGAAGTTGTTTGGGGCCGAGGTTGCGGGAAGACTAGGAGTCATGCGCATATACCCCACGATTTTCCGAGTCGTTTTCCAGGGCATGGACCCGGAGAAAGCCCACCATTTATCCTTTAACGCCTTGCGGCTGGCCGAAAAGTTTGGGGTTTCGGGTGTCTACCGCAAGTTGTGTGCTCCCAAGCCATCCCTGAGCCGCACCGTGATGGGCATCGATTTTCCCTCGCCCTTTGGGCTCGCAGCCGGATTCGACAAGGAAGGTGCGGGCATCATGGCCCTAGCCGATCTGGGTTTTGGCCATGTGGAGGTTGGCACCATCACCGGAGCCGCACAGCCGGGCAACGAGCAGCCGCGGCTCTTCCGGCTGGTTGAGGATAAGGCCGTCATCAATCGCATGGGTTTCAACAATGCCGGTGCCCACGCCGTGGCCCCGCGCATTCGTGACGCTCGGATGCGTTTGAGAAATCGATTTGGCGCCCACCGTCCGATCATTGGGGTGAATATTGGCAAGACCAAGGTGGTGGAGTTGGATGACGCGATTGCCGACTACCTGATCTCCACCCGTGAGCTTGCCGCTCACGCTGATTATCTGGTGGTGAACGTGTCATCCCCGAACACACCCGGGCTTCGCCTGTTGCAGGGTGTTGAGACGTTGCGCCCACTGTTGGGAGCCGTAGGTGTTGAGGCTGACCGGGTGGCCGGACGTCACGTGCCGCTGCTGGTGAAGATCGCGCCGGATCTGACCGATGCTGACATTGCCGACGTCGCCGCACTGGCCACCGAACTGAAGCTTGATGGCATCATTGCCACCAATACCACCATCGCTCGCGAACCTCTGGTCACCGATGCGTTCAAGGTGGCCGAAATTGGTGCCGGTGGACTTAGCGGTGCCCCCCTGAAGGCTCGTTCGCTGGAAGTACTGAAGGTACTGCGTGAAAAGGTGCCGGCGGACATGGCCATCATCTCAGTCGGCGGCATTAGCAGCGGTGCAGACGTCATTGAGCGTCTGGCCGCCGGAGCCGACCTGGTGCAGGGATACACCGCGTTCCTCTACGAGGGACCGGCCTGGGTGCGCAGCATCAATAAGGAGCTGGCCGAGGCCGTTTCCCGCGGCGAACGATTGAGCGCTAAGTAAGAATTCTGTAGCCAGCTGGGCCTCCGACGCTTGTTGCGTCGGAGGCCCAGCTGTTTTCGCGGCGAACGGCCGGGGCCGGTAAAGCGAAAAGGCGTGTGGCCCCGCACCGGATTAATCCGGTGCGGGGCCACACGCCTGGTGTGGATTATTGAACGCTAGTGCGTGTTTTAGCGGGGATCGTCTCCGCGGCGGACCTGCGGCTTGGGCAGGCGCAGCTTGCGGAACTGCATGCCGCGCATGACGCCGTACCAAATGACGCCGCGCTCTACGGAGCCAAAGCGGGCGATGAGGCCCTTCTTCAGGCCGCGGGATGCGATGAAGGCCTCGAGGGCCACCAGGACAACCAAGATCCACAGAGCAAAGGTGATGTACACCGTTACCTGCGGGAATTTGGAAAGGCTCAGTGAAACGATGAGGAAGGCGAATACGGCGAACATCAGGTATTCACCAACCATGAATCGGCGATCCACGAAATCGCGAGCGAAACGCTTCTGCGGGCCCCGATCGCGGATGGCCATGAATCGCTCATCGCCAGTTTCATTGGCCAAGCGCATGCGGTTTTGCGCTTCGAGTCGCTGTTCGCGTTCGGCCGCGCGCGCAAGCTTGCGGTCGGTGGGCACCAGGGGGCGCTGATTTTGCGCCTGCTGCACACTTCGTTTAGGGGTCGGGGCATTCTTGCCGACGGGCTTGATGGTCTCTTCTGTGGGCGCTTCTACGGAAGCTGCCTGATCTTTCTTGCGTCCAAACACCGCACCAGTCTAGCGTGCGGGGGCGGTGGGGCAGGCATTGCCCCGCCCGTACAGTTGTAGGCTTTTCTCTATGACTACCAAGAACACCGACAACACGGCGAACTTTGGCGTTGACCGCGACGCATTGGCCGCCCACGTTGATACAGCTTTTGACCGTATCGTTTCCGAACTGAGCACACTCGTGGCAATTCCGGGTATCGCGTGGGAATCTTTTGATGCGGCCCAGCTGGACCGGAGTGCCGAGGCCGTCGCGGCGTTGGTGCGCGAAGCCGGCATGGAAAATGTTGAGATTCTCCGCGTCCCCACGGCGAGCGGCGCCATGGGCGGACCTGCCATCGTGGCTAATCGTCCGGCCCAAGCGGGCAAGCCCACGATTCTGTTGTACGCGCACCATGATGTTCAGCCTCCGGGCGATGAAGCTCTGTGGAACACGTCCCCCTTTGTCGCCACCGAAATTGACGGTCGACTCTATGGCCGAGGTGCCGCAGATGATAAGGCCGGAATCATGGTGCACATTGCCGCCCTGCGCGCGGTGCTGGACAGCGTTGAGAACTTCGGCCTCGGCGTCACTTTCTTCCTTGAGGGGGAGGAAGAGGCTGGCTCGCCGAGTTTCCGCCAATTCCTTGAGACCCACCGCGACCGACTGGCCGCCGACGTCATCGTCGTGGCCGACTCCAGCAACTGGAAGGTCGGTGTACCGGCACTGACTACCTCGTTGCGCGGAATGGTTGGGGGAGAGGTTGAGATTCGCGTGCTGGATCATGCCGTTCACTCCGGCATGTTCGGTGGACCACTACTCGATGCACCAACGGTTGCCGCCCGACTGATTGCCACCTTCCATGATGAAGCGGGCAACGTAGCCATCAAGGGATTGGTTTCAAACGAGCTGGCCACCGTCGATTACCCGGAAGCGGAATTTCGCAAGGATTCCTCGGTATTGGACTCGGTGACGCTGGCCGGTACCGGAAACCTGGCGGATCGCCTATGGAACAAGCCGGCCCTGTCGATCATCGGCATGGACATCCCCTCGGTGGCGGTGTCCTCTAATACGTTGATTCCATCAACCCGCTTTAAGCTGAGCCTTCGCATGGCGCCGGGACAGGATCCGCAGGCCGCCACGGAGGCGGTACGCGCGCACATCATGTCCCAGAATTTGGGTGGAGCCGAGGTGAGCTTCGTGTCCGATGAGAACGGTCAGTCCTTCTCGACCGATACCAGTGCGCCGGCGGCGCAGGCCAGCCTGTGGGCCCTGGGCGAGGCCTGGGGAGTCCCGGCCGTGGAAACCGGTATTGGTGGATCGATCCCGTTTATCTCCGATCTGTTAGAGGTTTTCCCGGAGGCACAGATTCTGGTCACGGGCGTGGAGGATCCGGACTCTCGAGCACATTCGGCTAATGAGTCGCTGCACCTAGGTGACTTCCGTCATGCCATTTTGGCCGAGTCCCTGCTGATGGCCCGTTTGAACAATTACGGCCTATAACGAACACGGGACACAACCGCGACAGCATTTGTTTGCTCGTCGTACCATTGAAGATGAGGGGCAGCGCTTGAGGCGTCGCCCAAGTGAGCAGTATATGGAGGATTACACATGACAACTGCAGCAAATGAGACCACCGCAGACCCGACCGAGCTTTCGACCCACCAGGTCCAGCTCACGGATGTTGCAGCGGGAAAGGTCCGCTCATTGCTTGAGCAAGAGGGACGCACCGATCTTCGTTTGCGTGTCGCTGTCCAGCCGGGCGGCTGCTCTGGCCTGATTTACCAGCTTTACTTTGACGAGCGCCTGCTTGAGGGCGACGCCGTTAAGGATTACGACGGTGTTGAGGTCGTAGTCGATAAGATGAGCGTTCCTTACCTGGATGGCGCATCAATCGACTTTGAGGACACCATCTCAAAGCAGGGCTTCACCATCGATAACCCTTCCGCCGGTGGGTCTTGCGCCTGTGGAGATTCCTTCCACTAAGCCGGAACCAATTGCACCGCCCATACGTTGAGTCATCTTCGTACCTGGGCGGTGTTTTGGTCGGCATTCGAGCACCCGAGAGGGTAAGCTCTACGGTAAGTAGTAAAACTATGGTTTTCTTCGACCTCATCAGCGTTGATTCACTTGAGTCCGGCCGCTGGGCGTCGAAGACTCATTCAGCACCAACAAAGAGGAAGGGCCGTCTGTGAGTTCGCAAGACCGAACCAGCAGCCGCGGTAAAGGTGTAGCCAAAGTCTTGGCTATCGCCGGCGCTGGCGCGTTGTTGTTGACGGGATGTTCGGAGCAAGTCCAGCGAGGTTGGCTCCCGAACGTCGAACGTGACACCACCAACCACACCGGTATGATCCAGGATCTCTGGGTTAACACGTGGATTACCGTACTTCTGATCGGTATCCTGACGTGGGGCCTGATGCTTTGGTGCATCATTGCCTACCGCCGCCGCAAGAATGACACTGGCTACCCGCGCCAGCTCAGCTACAACTTGCCGCTTGAAATCTTCTACACGGCCGTGCCTCTGGTACTCGTCCTGACGTTCTTCACGTTTGCAGACGGTGCCGAGAAGTCGATCAATACCGTCGTGGATTCCGAGCTTGTTGTTGACGTCCGTGCCAAGCAGTGGGCATGGGACTACAACTACAGCTACAAGGGTCAGGAAAATTACGAGGCAACGACTCAGGCTCACCTCACCGGCAAGGAAGGCGTTGAGGAAACTCTCCCCGTCCTGTACCTGCCGGTTGGAAAGACTGTGACGCTTGAGCTGAATAGCCGCGACGTTATTCACTCGTTCTGGGTTCCTGCATTCTTGCAGAAGCTTGACATGATCCCGGGCAAGACCAACTACATTTATCTCACCCCGCAGGTCGAAGGAACATTCGACGGCAAGTGTGCAGAGCTCTGTGGTGAGTACCACTCCGAGATGCTCTTCAACGTGAAGGTAGTACCGGAAGCCGAATTCGTCGCTCACATGGCAACCTTGCCTGAGGGTCACATCGGCGCCGAGTACGATCGCCAGCCGGGCACGGTCAACCAGACCAAAGCCGCCCACACGGAAGGAGAGTAATCCGTCGTGACTACTTACGAATACGCAACGGACGAGGCCACTAGCCTCGCGCCTCGCGTGGTGCCGGTATCCAAGGGACGGATCTTCGTCAACTGGATCACCTCCACCGACCACAAGACCATCGGGTACATGTACCTGATCATGTCGTTCATCTTCTTCTGCATCGGTGGCGTCATGGCACTGGTGATCCGCGCCGAGCTCTTTGAGCCCGGTATGCAGATCTTGCAGACCAAGGAACAGTACAACCAGCTGTTCACCATGCACGGCACCATCATGTTGTTGATGTTCGCAACCCCGTTGTTCGCGGGCTTCGCCAACGTCATGATGCCGCTGCAAATCGGTGCACCGGATGTGGCCTTCCCGCGTTTGAACGCACTGGCCTTCTGGTTCTTCGCCTTCGGCTCGACCATCGCCGTCTCCGGTTACCTCACCCCACAGGGTGCGGCTTCCTTCGGTTGGTTCGCTTACGCGCCGCTGTCGAACACCACCTTTAGCCCCGGCGTCGGTGGAGACCTCTGGGTCTTCGGTCTGGCTCTCTCGGGCTTCGGTACCATCCTTGGTGCGGTCAACTTCATCACCACGATCATCTGCTTGCGCGCACCGGGTATGACCATGTGGCGCATGTCGATCTTCACCTGGAACACGTTGATCACCGGCATCCTGATCCTGATGGCCTTCCCGCCATTGGCAGCAGCTCTGTTCGCACTTGGTGCCGACAGGCGTTTCGGGGCCCACGTCTTTGATCCCGAATCGGGCGGCCCAGTCTTGTGGCAGCACCTGTTCTGGTTCTTCGGCCACCCCGAGGTTTACATCATTGCCTTGCCGTTCTTCGGCATCGTCTCTGAGATCTTCCCGGTCTTCTCCCGCAAGCCGATCTTCGGCTACAAGGGTCTGATCTTCGCCACCATCTCGATCGCGGCACTGTCCGTATCGGTATGGGCCCACCACATGTACGTCACCGGCTCGGTCATGCTTCCGTTCTTCGGCTTCATGACGATGTTGATCGCCGTACCCACGGGTGTGAAGTTCTTCAACTGGATCGGCACCATGTGGCGAGGCTCGATCACCTTCGAAACCCCGATGCTCTGGAGCATCGGTTTCATGGTGACCTTCCTCTTCGGTGGTCTCACCGGTATTATCCTGGCGGCCCCGCCGCTGGACTTCCACGTCTCGGACACCTACTTCGTGGTTGCTCACTTCCACTACGTGGTCTTCGGTACCGTGGTATTCGCTATGTTCGCCGGATTCTACTTCTGGTGGCCGAAGTGGACCGGCAAGATGCTCAACGAGCGCTTGGGCAAGATCCACTTCTGGTTGCTGTTCGTCGGCTTCCACGGCACGTTCCTGATCCAGCACTGGTTGGGTGTTCTGGGCATGCCGCGTCGTTACGCCGACTACATGCCGGAAGACGGGTTCACCACCATGAACCAGTTCTCCACCATCTTCGCCTTCATCCTGGGTATGTCAATGATCCCGTTCTTCTGGAACGTTTGGACCACACACCGCCACGGTAAGAAGATCCACGTGGATGATCCTTGGGGCTTTGGTGCATCGCTGGAGTGGGCAACTTCTTGCCCGCCGCCGCGCCACAACTTCCACTCGATCCCGCGTATTCGTTCCGAGCGTCCGGCTCTTGACCTGCACCACCCGGAACTGAGCGCACGCTCGACTCCGGAAACCGCAGTTGCCAAGATCTTCGGCCCGGCTGACCAGAAGGATAAGTAGAGATGAAAGTAGAGTCTTGGCTCTTCCTCGGCGGAATCTTCTTCTTCACGCCGGTCGGAATCGTTTACGGATACATGGTTGATTGGAAGGAGCCGGTCGGTTTCCTCGCCCTCTTCCTCCTCTCGGGCATGTGCATCCTCATCGGTTGGTACCTGCTGTTCACCGCGAAGCGCGTTGGTCCTCGTCCCGAGGACCGTCTTGATGGGGAAATCCACGAGAACGCCGGATCCATCGGAGTCTTCGCTCCGTGGAGCTGGTGGCCGCTGATCCTCGGTACGGGCGCCGCTATCGGCTTTGCCGGTTTGGCCCTGGGCTTCTGGGTAATGTTCGTCGGAGTCGGCTTCACCATCATTGCGTTGGTCGGCTGGGTCTACGAATTTAGTCGCGGTAACCACGCCCACTAGTACGGGCGTTGTGCTGAAATACTGATCCCATCAAGAGCGGTGCTTCTTCCCCTAAAGGGGAGTGAAGCACCGCTCTTGACGTTTAACGGCCCGGGCCAACAATGCGAGAGAATGGAAACATAAGGGGTGTCGGAAGACGCTCACCCCAACGATGGAGTATCGATGAAACCCTACGCGCCACGACCCAAGGTCAACGGGCTGATCGACGAGAATTCGTCGGTGAGCAAATACCGACAGATTCGCGAGATCTTGCGAACCCATGCCAAGACGGTGTGCCAACCCGGGTACCGCCTGCCGCCGGAACGCGAACTTGCCGAAGGATTCAACGTTGCCCGCAAGACACTGCGTCAGGCCATCGATTCGTTGGTGGAGGAAACCGTACTCACACGCGTCGTGGGCGTGGGGACCTTCGTTTCGCACCCCAAAGTTGACCTCCAGATCCGGCTGAACTCCTACAGTGAGGAGATGGTCAGGCGCGGTATGGTGCCAGATGCGCACGTCTTGCGCTTTGACGAGGTACCGGCCTCCAGTAGCCTCTCGCGGCATATGGAGATCGACGAAGGCACCATGGTCATCCGCTTTAGCCGCCTTTTGTTGGCCGATGGCAAACCCATGAGTTTGGATGAGAACTTCCTGCCCAGCGAATTGGTGCCCGGCTTCCTCAACGACACCCCACCCATTTCTCTTTATCAGTCCTTGCATGAACGCTATGGGCTGGTTCTGGAATGGGGAGAGGATCAGATTGAAAGCACCGCGGCCAGTGCCGAACACGCGAGCCTGCTGCAGGTAGACGTCGGCTTCCCGTTGCTGCGGATCACGCGCTACGCGTTTGTTGGGGAGGGACTGGTTGATTATTCGGTCTCGCTTTACCGCTCGGATCGATACAAGCTATTTGTTCCGTTGCAGCGTCAGGGCAGCCGCAGCCCGCGATACACCACCATGCGCTAACAACCTGCGGCGGGTGCCCGGCACGTTACTAGTTGCCCGTCTCGAATCTCGTGTGGCACGTTGGATTCCGTCATCATGGTGCCCACGGGCCACACCCCATGCCGGTATGGCTGGCCCATCTGCCCAGTATGATTCCGAGCTGACATCCCGATTGCTTCCAACGGCCTGGCTGAGGGCAGGATTGGGCCCATCCATGACGCCGCCGGTTATCTGCAGCCCCATTCGGGCCAAGAAACCTCTACGTTGTTTGGTAGGTCATCATGGCTGGTTTCGGAGCAGAGGTTCCTCGAGTCTTCGGTTTCACGGCCTAAGCCACGAAGCCGACGACGTCGTACCGTGGGTGCGGTCTTCAATGGATACGTTGAGCGACACAAAATAGAGCTCCGTCGAATGCTCTCATATACGAGGTCCATCACCAGGATGCCTTCGTCCGTCTGCAAGGCGAGCATTTGGAGTCCATGTCCGCTCTGGGGTCTGTAACCTCGTGAACGGCCATCCACGGGCGCTTCGGACCCTTTCGGAGATCACCACGCGCTACGACGTGGCCGGTCCATGCCATAGAGCGTCGTCCGTGCCATCTCCAGAGCGGAGCCAAGCTTGCCACCGGCGTCGGTCCGCGGGGCCATCGCTGGGTGGCAACGGCAGTTACCACGCAAGGCCGATGGCTCGACGCCGTGGGTATATCCCATGGGCCCGTCACATCTGCGGGGAGTGAACGGCCGCGTCGAACATCCTCTGGCGGACGCGCCAGACCGTTGGTTAGGCCTGGTCTACGTCTCTGGAGTGTCTGGACGGTTGCCGTGAACCGGTCATGATCTTTGTGCGCGGTGGTCCAGCGTCTTCTTGGCCGGTGACCAGTAGGCCATCGGTGGGACATGGTCGCGGCCGCCCAGGGACGCCTTCTATTGACGGTGGCTGCCAATGTCCCAGAGGCAAATTGCGCGGTGTCCTCTCCGTGCTCAAATCTAGATCTCAAACCTAGGCACGTGCGTCTTTCAGAGGTTCCCTCGGAGCAGGGGGAGGAGGTATGCCCAGAAAATCGAATCGATAGGCAAGCTGGGTGTAGCCTGTACCGGTGGAAACGAGACTGTTCCGTCCGCGGCCTCATACCCCACACCCCGGGAAAGGTACCTTTTACATGCCGCTGTCACGCAGGTACGACCACACGATCGAGGATCCCCGGATTCCCGACGCCAACGAATTCCAGCACATGGCACTCGGATTCGTGGAGCGGCGCATCCGCATCTTCCATGCAGTGCTTTATGGCTCGGGGATCTTACTGGCCTCCTCGGCGGCATGGATCGTGCGTTGGCTCAGCCACTTCGAACCAGGGGGAGCTGCGGTGATGACCAATGTTGGCATCGTGGTCCTGCTCATTTCCGGGGGAGTTGCCGCAGTGGTGGCACTGCGCCCGACTAAGCCGTCGGTGGCCTTCACCGTGGCCGACCAATCGATCCGGAGCGACAAGCCTGCCGCCATCGGCATTGTTGTGACCGGTGTGCTTTTCACCGTGGTCGTGGTGTTCATGGCCGGTGAAGGCGACTTCGCGAGAGTGGCGAGCGTCCTGGTAGGCATGTGGGTGGCCATAACGCTCGTGCTCCATGGCCTGCTCCACGCCCGCAAGCTGCGCATGGACAGAGACGACGTCTACGCAGCACACCTGGCCCAACGTGCGACCACGCCGCAACCCATTCGGCGGGTGGTGCGTGAGGTCATGCCCGGTCCACAGATCTTCGACACCGAACCTACAGATTTCGAACTGGAAGCGGCCGCATACGCCGGGACCCGAGGTCGTGCCTGGGCATGGATGCTTTACGGTCCGCTTTTGGTGTTCTTTTTTGCCCCGCTTCTGGTCATGAGTTGGGCTCTGGGAATTGACCACGTCATGTGGATCATTCCGGTGCTCATCGCATTGGGCCTCGCGCTGGTGTGCTTTATCCACGGGTTCCTGAAACTGAAGAGGGACCGTTCGGGCACGGTGCGGTTCCCGCAGTGGTATGGGCGCAACATGTCCGGGTCGGTGGGCATCAATCGTGGAACGGGCATCGCCTACTACTGTCTGGCGGCGCTCATTTTCATCTCCGGGGCCCTACTTGCGGGAGTTGCCTCCAGCCCCGAATTCGTGCTCTATTCAACGGCAGGCGCCATCCTGCTTGCCGCGATGAGCCCATTCATGTTTATCGCCAGCAGTATCATGCATCGGCGGCGTGAGCTTTACACCGCGTGGCTGCTGCGCAACGGCCGGCCGGTGGAGAATTCGCCGCGGAGCACAGGCAACCCCGACCGCACCTGATCCATCCGGATCACGACCTAGCCATCGAACCAGCTTGGTGAGTCGTCGGCAAAAGTCCTTCATCACCCATAACCGTGGTGCAGTGCGTGGCCCGAGGCTATCGGAACATGCCGCGCGGAACAACGTAGGACGCTGCGCGGACCGGAGGCAGATACGAGTACTTCCACTTCTCAGCCGCGCACCAGGACGCCCGGACCATGCAGTGCCCCTCTATCTGGCACGATGACTGACATTCACCGATCCGGGGGAGTGCGGCCGCCGCGTACCCCATGCCAAACGCCCCACAATGGCCGCTGAGCGCCGGAACGAGTCCGCAGGGGCTCCGCTCGCTTACTGCCAGACGGCGCCCTCCTGGAGCGAAAAACGCTGAAGCTTTGTGTACCGGCGCCCGCACCATCCAAGAACGGTACGAGCGAAATTTCCCAGTGGGCCTTAAACGCCGCTGGGGCCCACCAAATGGTGAGCCCCAGCGGTCAGGAAAAGATCCTGGTAGTTACTACTTCTCGATGGATTCCGTGGAGGAATCTTCGATTTCTGCCGGGCCGTGTCCGTGTGCTGCATGCTGAGCAGCCAACTCGGAAGGCGTCACCGGAGCAACGCGATCCTCGAAGAAGAACCTGGACAAGGCACCGCGGCGCTTTTCATCCGCCGAGATGTGGCCAGCCGCATCGGGCTGTGCCGGGATGTACTGGCGATCCTCGTAGTTGACCAACTGGTGCAACTTGTACGCATCCAGCGGTTCGTGGCGTTCGGTGAAGGTGCCCTCGGGGGACATCTGGATCACGCCAGTTTCGCGGCCGTGCAAGACGATCTCGCGGTCCTTGCGCTGCAGCGAAAGTGCAATGCGGCGTGCCACGATGAATCCAACAATCGGGCCAATGAAGAACAGAGCGCGCAACCAGTACGTGACATCGTTCAGCGACACATGGAAGTGTGTAGCGATCAAGTCAGAGGAAGCGGCAGCCCACATCACGCAGTACGAGACGACGCCCGCAACACCCATACCCGTACGGAACGGAGCGTTACGCGGACGATCGAGCAGGTGGTGCTCGCGCTCGTCCTTGGTGACCCAGCGTTCGATCCACGGCCAGGTAAACATGATCGTGAACATGATGCCGGCCGGAACCAGCGCCGGAAGCAGCACGTTGAGCACCAGGGAGTTATCTCCCCAAGGCAACGGGATGTTCCAGTCGAGGGAGAAGTTGCCCAAAGTACCGGGCATCAAACGCAGAGCACCATCAACAAAACCGATGTACCAGTCAGGCTGGGTACCGGCGGAAACCGGTGACGGGTCATACGGACCGTAGTTCCAGATCGGGTTGATCGTGAACAAGCCGGAGATCAAGGCAACGATGCCGAAGACGATGAAGAAGAATCCACCGGCCTTTGCAGCGTAAACCGGACCAACGGGGAAACCAACAACGTTGTCGTTGGTGCGACCCGGGCCGGGGTACTGGGTGTGCTTGTGCACAACAACCATGAAGAGGTGGACGGCAACCAGAAGGAGGATGACGGCCGGGACGATCATGATGTGCAGTGAGTACAAGCGAGCAATAACCACGGTACCGGGGAATTCGCCGCCAAAGAGGAACAGCGAAATGTAGGTGCCAACCAGCGGGATCGACTTGATCACGCCGTCAATGATGCGCAGACCGTTGCCGGAGAGCAGATCATCGGGGAGCGAGTAGCCGGTGAAGCCTGCAGCCATTGCCATGATGAGCAAGAGACCGCCGACAACCCAGTTCAGTTCGCGCGGCTTGCGGAAGGCGCCGGTGAAGAACACGCGGAGCATGTGCACCGAAACGGAAGCAACAAACAGCAGTGCCGACCAGTGGTGTACCTGTCGCATGAACAGACCGCCACGGACATCAAAGGAGATATCCATGGTCGAAGACATTGCGGCGGACATGCCGATGCCCTTAAGCGGGTTGTATGAACCATCGTAGACAACGTGCGTCATCGATGGGTCGAAGAAGAACGTCAGGAACGTTCCGGAGATCAGCAGCAGTACGAAGGTGTACAGCGCCACCTCACCAAACATGAAGGACCAGTGGTCGGGGAAGATCTTGCGACCAAATTCCTTGACCATGGCCGAACCGCCAACGCGTGAGTCAACAAAGTTGGCAATGCGACCGGTGGAAGTCTTCGGAGTGTACTCAGTAGTGGTGCTCATTAGTTTGAACCACGCTCCCAGTAGCTAGGTCCGACTGGCTCGTGGAAGTCGCTCTGAGCGACCAAGAAGCCATCGGAGTCAACCGTGATCGGCAGCTGCGGCAACGGGCGACCGGCCGGACCAAAGATGACCTTGCACTCTTGAGTGAGGTCGAAGGTCGACTGGTGGCACGGGCACAGCAGGTGGTGCGTCTGCTGCTCGTACAGAGCAACGGGGCAACCAACGTGGGTGCAGATCTTCGAGTAAGCAACGATTCCGTCGTGGTGCCAATCCTTGCGCTCTTCGGAAACGTGCATCAATGCCGGGTCCAGGCGCATCAACAGAACAACGGCCTTGGCCTTTTCGTTCAGCGGATCTTCGAGATCGTTCAAACCCTCGGGAATGACGTGGAAGACCGAACCGAGCTGCACATCCGCAGCCTTGATCGGGGTGCCCGAAGGGTCCCTGGTCAGTCGAACATTTGTGTCCCACATGGTGTGGCGAAGCTGTTCAACCATGGCACCGGCATTCTTGCCGGAACGGTCCAGATCTCGGAACATGAAGATGGCCGGGATCGGGGCCAAAGCGATGGCACCGATGAGGGTGTTACGGATCAATGGGCGGCGCTTGATGCCCATTTCCTCGACCACCTGGTTGATGATCTGCTCGGCGTCCTGACGATCCGCTTCGGGGCGGATCTCGTGGCGCAGCTCCGAGATTTCGTGGTCCGGCATCAGGGTTTTAGCCCAGTGAACGATGCCGATACCAATGCCAAGCATGGCAAAGGTGGTGCCAAGGCCGAGCATCGCGTTCTGTACACGGATTTCCGAAATATCTTCCGGACGTCCGAGAACGAAGTAAGCAATAAAGAACGACAGCGTTCCGATGATGGAGATGATAAACAGCAGCGCTACCTGACGCTCTGCTCGCTTCTCTGCATGCGGGTCGGTATCTGCCAAGCGCTTCCGATGCGGCGGAAGGCCGGGATCCTGGAACTTGTCCAGGTCTCCCGCGCCAGCCTTAGCAACGGTGCCCGAGTCGTCCGGACTGCCGTGACTATGGTCGCCCATGTTGTCTCTCATCCTTTTCTCAAGATTCATTAGTACGTAGTGATGATGGCGGTCTGGACCGCCAGCAGATTAAGAAGGACGCGAAGTGAGCCAGATGGTGAAGGCGATGATGATGCCCAAACCAGCCGTCCAGATGAACAGGCCTTCAGAGACCGGACCCAGCGAGCCAAGCTTGGCTCCACCCGGGGAACCCTGAGCTTCGATTTCCTTCAAGAAGGTGATGACGTCGCGCTTCTCGTCGGCGGTGACGTTGGAGTCATTGAAGACGGGCATGTTCTGCGGGCCAGTAACCATGGCTTCGTAGATGTGCTTCTCCGAGACACCGGCCAGGGATGGGGCGAACTTACCGCGCGTAAGAGCACCGCCGGCAGCGGCGGCGTTGTGACACATTGCGCAGTTCACGCGGAATACCGTACCGCCGGCGGCGGCGTTGCCCTGGGATGTGTCAAGCATGTCTTCGGATGGAATGGACGGTCCGGCACCCAAGCTGGAGACATACGCAGCGAGCTGCGAGATCTGGGCGTCGTCGAACTGTACCGGCTTGGCCTGAGCCTGGGGCCCCTGCATCTGCATCGGCATACGACCGGTTCCGACCTGGAAGTCGACTGCAGCGGCACCGACACCAATGAGCGAAGGCCCATCTGCGGAGCCTTCTGCATTCATACCGTGGCAGGTAGCGCAGTTGGCCACGAAGAGCTTGTTGCCCTCCTCGATATCGCTTGCGCTATATCCGGTGGCCGCCTTGGCCTCGTTGACGCTGCCGGCTGCCATGTATAGGCCTCCGGTGATGAGCAGGCCCATCAGCAGCAGTGCGACGGCGGCGAGTGGATGGCGACGCCTTTGCGAAAGAGCCTTCACTTGCTGGTTCCTCACTTATTTCTTAGAACGGGGGTTGCCTTTGGTAGGCAACTTAGGGGTTGCCTACTTCAGGAAGTAGATGATCGCGAACAACGCGATCCACACGACGTCGACGAAGTGCCAGTAGTAAGACACAACAATCGCACTGGTTGCTTCGAAGTGACCGAACTTACGTGCAATCAAGGCACGTCCGATGATCAGCAGGAAAGCGATGAGGCCGCCAGCCACGTGCAAGCCGTGGAAGCCGGTGGTCATGTAGAAGACCGAGCCGTAGGCGTTGGAGTTCAAGGCAATGCCGTGAGCAACCAATTCGGTGTACTCAAAGGCCTGCACGGAAACGAAGATGGCACCGAGGATGAAGGTCACAACGAACCACTCGACCATTCCCCATTCCTTCAAGTTGAACAGTCCGCCGGTACGGCGAGGCTTAAGATCCTCGGCACGGAAGACACCCAACTGGCAGGAGAATGAGCTCGACACCAGGATGATCGTGTTGATAAGTGCGAACGGAACGTTGAGTTTCTCGGTTTCGCTCGCCCACATCTCCGGCGATGCAGCGCGGAGCGTGAAATACATGGCGAAAAGCGCGGCAAAGAACATGAGCTCGCTGGCAAGCCAGACGACAGTTCCTACCGACACCATGTTGGGACGGTTCGGCGCAGCTTGCGCCGGGGCATTTAGGGCATGAGTCGCAGTTGTCACAGAGCCATTATGTCTATAAAAGTGCCTCTGACACCAATGCATTGACCCCCGCGTGGCGCGATTTTTGGCAGCTTCAGGCCTACAGCCGCGGAAACACGCGGGATTAACATTTCAGACTTTCTACGATTCGTAGATAACCTTGAGGTGTGTCAACGAATCGAACGAACCAAAAGTTCCCCACATGGCCAACAATTCTCTCTACGCTGATCGCTGGAAGCGACCTCGATAGGGACCAAGCGTATTGGGCCATGGGCGAGGTGATGACGGGTAATGCCAGCGACGCTCAGGTGGCTGGTTTCCTTGTTGCGCTCCGCTGTAAAGGTGAGACGGTCGACGAACTGACCGGCCTGGTTGAGGCGATGATCGCTAATGCTCGACCGCTGGCCATCGAGGGTGACCACCTGGATATCGTGGGTACCGGTGGTGACCGACAGAACACTGTGAATATTTCCACTATGTCCTCACTTGTCTGCGCCGGTGCCGGCGCGCTGATCGTAAAGCACGGCAACCGGGCCTCATCCTCGTCTTCGGGCTCCGCCGACGTTCTGGAGGCCTTAGGCGTGCGCCTAGATGTTCCCATCGAGCGGTTGAACGATGTCTTGGATGCGGCACATATCACCTTCTGCTTTGCCAATATCTTCCACCCCTCCATGCGCAATGCCGCCG
Organism: Paeniglutamicibacter sp. Y32M11; assembly: GCF_019285735.1. Taxonomy (GTDB): domain Bacteria; phylum Actinomycetota; class Actinomycetes; order Actinomycetales; family Micrococcaceae; genus Paeniglutamicibacter. Next base: position 1,989,321 of record NZ_CP079107.1, read on the forward strand.
TCCCGCGACGCGAACTCGGTGTTCCCACCGCCTTCAATTTCATGGGTCCGCTGACTAACCCCGCGGAACCCAGCGCTTCGGCCATCGGCTGCTCGGACCTACGCATGGCGCCGCTGATGGCGGGAGTGCTGGCCGCCAGGGGAGTTCGCGCACTAGTATTCCGCGGCGAAGATGGCCTGGATGAGCTGACCACAACGGCAGATAACAAGGTTTGGGAGGTGCGCGACGGGAAAGTTATCGAGTCGCTCTTTGATGCTCGTGAGCTCGGGATGGCCCGCGTGACGCTTGATGATCTGCGTGGGGGAGACGCAGAACATAATGCGCAGGTAGTTCGCGATGTACTAGATGGTGTCCATGGTCCGGTGCGCGATGCCGTGTTGCTCAATGCTGCTGCCGGCCTGGTCGCTTACGACGAATCTGCCGAGGGCTCGCTTAACGACCGTCTGGGCGCGGCAGTAGCTCGCGCCGCTGAATCCATCGATTCCGGGGCTGCGCGCCTGGTGCTGGAGAAATGGATCGCCGCCACGGCCTAGTTTTACGATATTTGTTGAACTTGGACTGGCGCGTCGGCGCATCTCACGGGATGTGCGGCGCGCCAGCGCTGTTTCTACGCCCCTGCGGTCGATTTGTTGGGAACTGGCGCACCGGGGTGCTTCGGGTGCGGCAGGCCTCTCTGTGCCGCCTCCGCACTGCTGAAGAATCTGCCTGAACACGAGGGCAGTGATGTCCGAATTGGCGGCGAAATGCTGATGGGCGCGTAACAAAGGGCCGGAAACGAAAAAAGTTTTCACTCACTGGGTGCAGAGAATTTCCACGCAGCCTCGGATGTCGTTCGTCTCTGGACGAGTTCACACCAAGTAGCGCGGCGGTAGGGCTTTTAAGCGACAAAGCGATCGCGTGTCCGCCCCCACAAGGGGCGGACACGCAACCGCAGGCACATCGGCACGAAGCCGAGCTAAATTTTTACTCGAGACCCAGCGAAAAAGCAGCATCCAGATCGTGGCTGGAATATGCCCTAAACGCAATATGTGTCTGTGTGCCCGTAATTCCGGGGACCTTGGACAGTTTATTGGCGATGACTTCGGCCAGATCTTCGTGGTGACGAACCCGTGCGATAGCGATCAGGTCCCAATCGCCGGCAACCGAGTAAACCTCGGAAATGCCTTCGATGTCCGAAATCTTTTCGGCGCACTCGGGAATGCTGTCAGAAGCCGTTTGGATCATGACGAATGCTGTGACCACGTTTATACCTCCAGATGGTTATTGGGTGATGACTCCAGGAAACTTGCCTTGAGCCTAGTTCAGGATGCTGCGGTGCGCGCTTGGCGACGCACGATGAAAGTGGTGATCAAGCGGCGACCGATCAAGAAGATGCCGAGGACGATGGCCGCCACGATGATAAACGGCACGGCAGCGGTGGCACCAAAGAGCACCCGCAGGGCGAGACCCAAGGCGACTGTTCCGATCCAAACGAGCACGCCGGTGGGCCAGATTCGAGAGTGATTTTCCCAGGGCCGTGAAATCAGCGTCATCGCCGCCAGTGCAATAAGGAATGGTGCTGCAGTTTGGAGCACGCCCAGGAGGGTCAGGGATTCCTCGTGGGATCTCCTACCGCTCAAGGCAAACAGCACAACGAGTACTAGATCGATCGCAAAATAAGCGATCCACGTCTTACGAGAAGTCATGTTGCTATTCTACTTCTCGTAGTAGCAGGCGTTGTCACGAGTCCCGTTTGCTGGACTGAATGATGTCCCACCCGGCGTGAGACATGATGGATAGACAACCGGGGGAATTCGGTGGTCGAGGATGGGAACCAACATGAACAAGACACTCAAGCACGCATCGCGTGGTGCTTTTCTACGAACTCGCGTCCCAGTAACCGATGGATCCGCGGCCGATGGACCTCGCTGGAATGTGAGCATTCGCCCCAAGCCGCGGTCAGTCCACCAGAAGAGCGGCGAGTGATCCGCCGATGCCATTCGCCGATCAACTGATTAATGAATCTACCGCGCGCAGCCTCGTGACGGCTCTGGAACTGGTGCTGCCACAGGTGGAGCTGCCCACATTAAAGACTGCCGCAACACAGATGGACAGGCTGAGCTTACGGGAGCGCGCCGACCTCCTCCGAGATGCGTTGGTCGAAGACCTTCCGGGGAACTATGCCACATTTGCTCAGAGCATCCGTTTGGCGAGCCAGAACGACACTTTCCGAGGATGGCTAATTTGGCCAGTTACCTCGGCGATTGCAACTAAGGCCGTGGCGCAAGGCACTGCCGAGGCTTTTGACGACGCGATGGCGCTGCTTGCCGAGCTGACCGGACGGCTGAGTGCCGAATTCGCCATCCGGACCTTATTGAGGCACGACCTGTCTCGTGCCCTTCAAATCATTGGCGGGTGGACGACATCCGAAGATCTGGATGTGCGACGTCTGGCCACCGAGGGCACTCGACCGTACCTACCGTGGGCAACCAGAGTTCCGGAAATCACCGAACAGCCCGGAGTGACGATCGCTGTCTTGGACGCCCTGTACCGAGACCCGGAAGAATATGTGCGTCGATCGGTGGCCAACCACCTCAACGACCTGAGCCGTGATGAGCCCGAACTGGTCGTTGACACTGCGCGAGGCTGGCTTTCGGATCCCGATGAGAACACGGCGCGTTTAGTGCGACACGCCCTGCGGACGTTGGTCAAAAAGGGGAATGCTCAGGCGCTTGAACTGCTGGGATTCGGCCCCGTTTCGGTGGAGATTAGCGGTCCCGTGCTGGGCCGTGCCAGCATCGGTTTCGGGCAGACGATCGGTTTCAGTGCGACACTTCGCAACCTCGCGGATGAACCGGCGCGCGTGGCCATCGACTACACGGTCTACCACCGCAAGGCCAACGGGGGACAGACGGGCAAGACCTTTAAGCTCGCCACTCGTACTCTCGAATCGGGAGAAAGTTTCGAGGTTCAACGCGATCATTCGTTCCGGGCGATCACCACCCGGCGTTATCACCCGGGAACACACGCGATCTCTGTGCAGGTAAACGGTGTTGAGTCCGAGCGGGCCGAGTTCGAGCTGCTGCCCGAAGAGTAGGTCGGCGTCCTCAATCGTGATCACGGGGCTCGGGGTGGCGTTCGATTCAACGTCTGTCCTTAGATAACCCGTGGTCCGGCGAGATTTTTGCCGCAGGAACCATCACGAACCAAGTAGGAAGTTGAATTCATGATCGCCGAAACCCTCGTTATATCCGGAAGCCAATTCAAGCTGCGTCGGGCCGTCGAATCAGATGTTGAGCACATTGTTGAGCTGCTGGCCAACGATGCGGTGCGACGAGCGGAAAACTCGACCGCACCCGAGCATCAAGGACAATATCTTCGGGCCTTCCGTGCGATCCAAGCGGATCCGGCACACCTGCTGATTGTGGTGACTGATGATCGGGATGCCGTTGTTGCCACCATGCAATTAACTGTCATTCCGGGGCTGGCCAGATTCGGTGCCACACGGTTGTTGGTGGAGGCCGTCCGGGTCGAGAATAACTTGCGTGGCAACGGACTTGGATCGGCGATGATGCGCTGGGCCATTGCTGAAGGTAAGCGTCGTGGCGTCGGCCTGGTGCAACTCATCAGCGACCAGTCCCGCACCGCGGCTCACAGGTTTTATGAACGATTGGGCTTCACCGCCTCCCACGTGGGGTTCAAGCTGTTCATCAAAGAGCAATGATCCCGCGGCGGCTTTGTTCCCTCGGTGTTACTGAATCGCAAAACCAGCAATAGGTAACATGACAAAGTATCGGCCCGCCACATCAACGTGGCGGGCCGATAGTCTGTGAATTCTGTTGGTGCAGAAGGCGGAACGGTTTACATGATGCCGGTGGGTACGAGCAGGCCCCAAGCGAGTACCGGAGCGACCAGGACCACGGCCCCGGCGTACATCATCAGCTGACGGTAGACGCGCTGGCGATCATCTTCCCTGGCGTTGGCCACTACTAAGGCGCCGGCGGTGGAGAAGGGCGAAACGTCTACGACGGTGGCGGCGATGGCAATGGCCGCAACGGTGCCGGAGGCACTCAGGGAACTGACGGCCAACAGTGGGCCGGCAAGGGGGATGAAAGCTGCCAGCAAGGCGGTGGAGGAAGCAAAGGCCGAGCCGACACCAATCACGTAGCACAACACCAGTGCGATCAGGATGGGTGCACCCAAGGCAAGCGCCTTGTGGGCAAGGGTGTCGATGACACCAACATGCTCGAGCAATGAGACGTAGGTGATCATGCCCGCCACCAGCAGGACCGTTGACCAGGAGATGCCGGCGACGAAGGACTGCTGCTTCTTGATATTGACCAGTGCCAACAGCAGCCCGGCAGAGAGAGCAACAAATCCGATGGGAAGGTGGAAGCCCAAGGTGCTCACGAGCATCGCGGCAATCAGTACCAACGTGAAGATCTGTTGTCCTCGGGGACGGACGCTGTCGGATGCGTTTGGGTCGATGTGTTTGATGCCGTCACCCTCCCGCAACTTGCCCAGAAGCGCGAAGACCACCACGGTGAGCACGGAAAGAATCAGGTTGATCACGAAGCTAGCGATAAAGAGTGCACCGGGGGAGACGGGGAAGCCGTTTTCCAGGGCGATGTCGTGCACCAAGACGCCGGCGACGGACAATGGCGAGAATCCGCCGGCGTGAGCGCCATTGATAATGAAGGCACCCATGAGTACCGGATGAATGCGCGATTCGTAGGCAAAGCCGATGGCAGCTGGAGCCAGTAATGCAACGGCGGCCGGTGAGAAGGTACCCAGCGAGGTCAGTGCCGCAGCGACGAGGAAGAAGACCCAAGGCAACAGCATCGTCTTACCGCGGACGGCCCGCACACAATTTCTGACGATGATGTCGATGGTCCCGTTGTGCTGGGCCATGCTGAAGAAGTAGGTGACGCCGACGATGGTCAGCACGATGCTGGCCGGGAAGTCCGCCAGGATCTCCTTATCGCTCATTCCGAGCATAAAGTAGCCGATGCCGAAGGATGCGACCAGTCCCATCACTCCGATGTTCACCGGCCATTTGGTGGCGATCACAAACATCACAACAAGAACGATCAGGGGGATGACCTGCGTGGCCGTCATGGGCGTCTCCGTATCAGAAGCAGCCGCTGGGTCGAATATGGCCCGTCCGATGATCAGGGCGAGCAGAGCGATGAAGGCGATCGAGGCTACGGCAATAATCATGACACGGCGTTTGCTGGTCGGTCGTGCGGAAGCGGTTTCGTGAACTTCCTGCTCGGCAGGTGGAGCAGGTTTTACGGCTGTATTGGTCATGGTGTGTCTCCTCAGTAACTTGCGCTTGCTAGGGAGGCTTCGGCGACGCTGCCGATGGCCTCGGAGAGGTAGATGGTGGTGCTGGCGATGGTGCGGGCCGTTCGGTCGACGCCGACCACTAGTGACCCGTCGTGTTCCTCGCTCCAGGTCTCGATCACTCCGGCTGGTGTGCGTAAGCGCAACGTGCTTCGCGCAGTGTTGCCGGTGATGTTGCTCAGTACCGTGTTGGGTGTTCGTGCAGCCAGAGTCAGAGCGATGCTGCCGGTGATGGCCAGTGCCGGGTGGGGCCTGCCCATCGAGAGCATCATGACGTTGACATCGGCATCGGGGTCCGCTGCCGGGGCGCCAACGATGGCGAGTTTAGGGATGGCCCGGGCGGCCTCGGCGGCGGTGGCCGCGAGACCCATGAGCACGGCTGCCTGCCGGCGGATCTTGTCCAAGGTGTCCAACTGCAGTTCGACTCCGCCGACCCAGGTGTCGTATCGGGCGACGTCCAAGCCAAGGTCCTCGGCGCGGACGATGACAACCGGAGCGCCAGCATCGACCATGGATACGGTCCAGTTGGTTCCGTCGGCGGTGAGTACGTCGTTGGCCGCGCCCGAGGGCAGCAGGCTGCCGGTGGTCATTCCCGCCGGATTCTGAAAACCGAGCCCGACCTTGTACCCGGGGAACGCAACGCCGGGCATATTCGCCTCCGGAACGATGGGTAGGGCCCCTCCGGGGGTCGGCACGCGCTGAACAATGATCTGCCCGGTGTTTGTGTTGCGGGTGGTGATCCGGGTGGTCTCTGCGTGTGGGAGGACCCAGCCCTTCTCGATGGCATATAGCCCCACGACCGCGGAGCAATTTCCGCAGTTGCTTCCCCAGTCCACCGTGGCTTCTTCGATGCCGACCTGAGCGAAGGTGAATTCGACGTCGATACCTGGCTGGGTCGAGGGGTGAAGAATTATTGCCTTGCTGGTGGTCGACGTGGCTCCGCCGACACCATCAATTTGCCTCTGGTCGGGGCTTCCGAAAAGTCGGGGAAGCAATTCATCGAGACTGGTTTGTGTCTCGTTGAGCTGCTCGGTTTCGAATACCCAGCATTTGCTGGTGCCGCCGCGCATCCATTCAGATTCAATCTTCATTGCCTTTTCTGCATCTCCTCGTGCCGCTTGTGTGTTCAGGGCTTGGTATCAGAATGAGGTGGATCACAGATGAAGACAATGTTCGATTTCTTTCGAGGTATGTAGACTTGCTTAAGTCGCAGTCAGGTGGGGCGAAAATCCCCGTCTGTTCACCGGTGGTTAGTGAAATGCGTGATTGAGATCAGACTGGTTTTGATCTGTTTTTATTCAATGAACTAAACAGACAGCAGGGTGAAGTGATGCTTAACGACGACAACCAAGATTTATTTGATATTCGAAGGTTGGCGCTGCTGGTGGAGGTGGTCGAGCAGGGTTCCATCACCGCCGCGGCGGATCTCATGATGTACACGCCGTCTGCTGTTTCGCAGCAGATGCGCAAACTTGAGCAAGAAGTGGGGCAACCCTTGTTGAACCGCCGCTCTCGTGGCGTGGCACCCACGGAGGCAGGCCAGCTCTTAGCCGGGCATGCCAGGAAGATTATTGGTCAGATGCGTGCGGCTCAGTCCGACCTCGATCAGATCGCCGGTCTGGGTCGTGGTTCCTTGACCGTGGGTACATTTCCCACGCTGGCCGGTTCGTTCTTGCCGGTGGTGATCCGTGCCTTCAAAAAGCGATATCCGGCCATTGGGTTATCGGTGCGCAGCGCGCGCTTTGATGAACTGGTGTCCGACCTCGAGGCCGGCGTCACCGGGCTGTGTTTGCTCTGGGACTACCCATGGAATCGCTTTAGTGACGATTCCATCCGGGTCACGGAAGTTTTCCAGGAAAGCACCGTCATCCTCGTGGCCCGCGGGCATCGCCTAGCCGACAGGGACGAGGTGCGAATGGAAGAACTGCGTACAGAATCCTGGATCGTCCGTGCCGAAGCCCACCCCGTGGTCGAGGTGTTGCAGAGATCGGCTCATGATGCCGGATTTGAACCGACCATTGGGTTTTTGGCCAACGACTACCAAGAGGCCCAAGCCATGGTGAGCGTCGGGATGGGTGTGGCCATGGTGCCGAAGACTGCCGTTGCCCTCCAACATCCGGACGTACGAGTCATCAGCTTGGGAGATGCAGCGCCCATGCGGAGAGTTTTTCTCGCACAACGCCAAGACAAGATCTATGCACCGGCCGAGGTGGCATTTCAGTCCACACTTCTAGAAATTGCTCGTGATCATCACGAGGACTATCTCTAAAGTGACTTCGCGTTTGTTTGGGTGCTAGGCAGCGGGCCATGAGTTGCCTCTGCCCAGTGTCCAAGACCCAGAGGACCGGCCCCGAACCACAGGGTCGCGGCCCGGGGCGGTAACATCAAAGATGCGATTCTGCGCCCCCACGGAAAAGCCATGTTCTAGCCCCACCGTTATTATTCAAGGATTCCGATACCGTTGAACAAAAAATCACTCAAAGACGACGGGTTCACCGGATTTCGGCCCATCGCGACGCTCGAGATCAACCGGATTCCCCAGCACCAAGGAATCTTCGCCGTCCTACGACCGGCGGACTTCGAACCCAACTTCCTGCCCAAAAGCACCGCCGGAGTCTTCAAAAAGAAGAATCCTTCACTGCCGGCCGCCAGTCTCACCGCCGAGTGGGTCGAAGAAGCCGATGTCCTGTTCATTGGCAAGGCCAGTACCGGGAGCAAGGGCAACCGCGGCCTACGTCGCCAGATTCAGGAATTTGTTGACTTCGGAAACGGTAAACCGCCCGGACATTGGGACGGTCGCCTCATCTGGCAATTGGTCGACGCGGGCAAGCTCCTCGTGGCGTGGAAGGAATTGCCCGCCGAATCGCTGAACGCCGCACAGGCCAACTATCACGCACAGTTCCACCACACCTATGGTCGGCTGCCGTTCGCGAATCTTGTCCAGGCCCGCGCCTAGGGAGCAATACACTTCGTGTCACTGCGAGGTGGCCCGGGAAGCGATAGCTCTATCAAGCCATTTCCGTGGATAACAACCAGCGGACTTCGTCGGTGATCAGGTCAACGGCATTTCCAACGGGACGGTACCCCATCTTGAGCGCAGCCGTAGTATCTAGCGTCATGGCCGTCTGCCACGGGTGGCGAAAGAGCTTAGCACCGTCGATAGCCCGTTCGATGTGCCCGTTCCAGGACAGCTCGGCAGCAATGATCCGCACGATGTCCTCGGCCGTCGGAGCGTCAGGATCTGCAGCGTTGAGGATTCGTCTGCCCGGAAGCGGCGCCACCGTGTGAATGAGAGCGGCAACATTTTTGGCGGCGCTCAGGTGGTCAATCGTGTTGGCCTGAGCCAGCTCAATACGTTCAACTCCGGAACGCAGCAGCTGTATAACACTGCTGGTTCGGGCATTTCGGGCCCACCGACCGTGCACCTTTGAAGGTCTAATCACTGTGACCGGAAACCCCGATTCAAGGGCGGCTAGCTCGGCCGCAACCTTTCCCGGCGCATAACCCTCGCGGGTATCCGGATCAACATCATCGGCAGCCGGTGGGACGGTGGGAGCCGTTTCACTAAGTGGCGAGGTAAAGCGTGGTGGGGCATCGCCGTTGAGGTGCCGCCCCGCATCATCGGTGTAAACGGCCCTGCTGGAAATCAGGACCATGTTGGTGACGTCGGGCAGCGCGGGCAGCAGCGCACGAACGTGGGGAGCAGAGTAGGCGAGGAGGTCCACCAGCAGGTCGGCGCCGTGACTGATAAGGTGTTGAACCTCGCGGATGTCGTGTCGATCGATCTGATGAAAGTTTACGCCCGCCTCGGTGAGAGCCTTCGGCATCCTGGAAGGATCACGACCCGTCACGTCGACGCTCCAGCCCGCCTCGGACAGCATCATAGCGGTGGCCCCGCCCATGGCACCGGTCCCACCCAAAAGTACTGCGCGCACACTCACCTCCAGTTTCTTTACGCTGGCTTTGCACTCTACTGGATCTGGCCTTGGAGCTGGGTCTCGGCCATGACCTGATGAGAAGGTGATCGATGGCTAGCCGCAGGGTGACCGGCAGGATGTTGAATACGGCAAGATCCAACAATCGACCGGCAAAAAACTACGCCGTATGGCCCCGACAAGCCATCAAATCTGGAAGTACAGCTCGAGGTGGAGCTTGCATCCGGGATTAAACTCCGCGGCGCACTCGGGGCAGCTTCCGAGCCCAAGATACGTAGAGATCCTCAGCTGACACCCGCAGACGCCGCAGAGCACTGCCCGCTCGGCACGGCGACCCACCGGCCACTGCTCTGCGGCATGATCCGCGGCCACGCCATGGCAGAGATGGCATGGATAAAAATCACCGCAGCACACGAACTTGATAGCAATTACGTCTAGCGGCGTCCGATAGTGAATGCAACGCGTCTGGTCATCAACCACCGGGCCCAAGACCTGCGGCCGCTGCCGGCTCATCGCACACCACGCGCGGTTAGTGCATCTCCAAGTTCATCGGCGTGTTTAAGCGCGACGATCAGAAAGGGGATCACGAAGGTTCGCGGGTTGTTCCGCGCCCCACGGTCCCGCTGCGCATCACGTACCTCGGCCGCCCGGCGTCCGAGCACCGGGATGGTGCTGATGGTGACCGTCAGCAAGAGGGCGCATCGCGCCGCGTCCAGGCCCAACCGTTCCAGGGGGCGCAGCCCGCGCTCGATAGCATCCAGCAGCGCCGTCACCCGGGTGGTGAGGGACAGCAGCGCGGCGAGTACGATCGCCGCGGTGACCCGGACGGTATTGGCCACCGCGGGCTCAGGACCCATAAAAATCAGCTGACTGACCAGGGTGATCACCATGATCCAGCGAAGCGAAAAGACCTGGTGTCCCAGCTCCCGGATCCCACTGAGACCCGGTCCCAGACCTGTCACCGTGTAGCCCGCCACGGCCACGAGTGCTGCAATGGCGGCCGTGGACCAGTGGACCGGCAGCAAGGACACGACCAGCACCACCGCCAAAATCAGCAGCAGCTTTGGACCGGCGGGCAGCCGATGCAGCCAGCCGGTCCCCGGGCGGTACAGCGTCAGCATGCCAGCACCGCCTCATATTGGGAGATGATCTCCTCCGGTTCCCCGAGGCCCACCAGCGCTCCATCGGCAAAAAGTGCGACCTGTTCGCACCGTGCCGCCAGCGCAAGGTCGTGGGTGACAAGCACCAGGCGGTGTCCGGCGTCCGCTAAGAGGTGTTCGGCGACGCGGCGGGCGTTGCGGGCATCAAGGTACGCGGTTGGTTCATCGGCAATGACCAGTTCCGGGTTGCGGACCATGGCACCACAGAGCGCGAGCAGCTGTTTCTGGCCACCGGAAAGATCGTGTGAGGGGCGTTGTGCCAGCTCCGTGAGCCCGAAGTGTTCCATGGCTGCACCCACCCGTCGGGTGAGCTCCGCCGGTGGGAGGCGCTCTGTGCGCAGCGAGAAGGCCACGTCCTCGGCAACGGTCGGCATGATGATTTGTGCGTCGGGGTTGCTGAAGACGATCGCGATGCGACGGCGCAACTCGGCAGCCCGGCGTGCAGGATCTATGCCCATGATGCTCAGTTCACCCGAGGTTCGATTGATCAAGCCACCGAGCACTCGAGCAAAGGTAGATTTACCCGAACCGTTCTCCCCAATGACCGCGACGGTGCGCGCTTGAAGATCCAGGGACAGATTTTGCAGCACGTCCACCTCGCCCAGGCGCACCCCGACGTCCCGAAGTCGAATAGCCGCCGCGCTCATCGAACCACCTCCACGACGACGGCGATCCCCATGCCGCCACCAATCGATGCAGCTGCCACTCCAAAGGTCCCGGCCGGGGCACCGGAGCGCACGAGCCGACTGAAGAGTCGGACCACCGCGATGGCACCACTGGCGCCCCACGGATGACCGAGTGCCAGCGCACCTCCATCGGCGGACAGTCGCGGGTCATCGTCCTTGAGTCCGAGCCGATCGAGCACCGCGAGGCTCTGGGCGGCAAAGGCCTCCACAATTTCGAACGCAGCAATGTCCCCCATCTTCAAACCCGCCGAGTCGAGGGCGGCCCGGATGGCTCCGGCGGCGCCGATGCCAGGTAGTGCCGGATCGCAGCCCGTAACTGCCGAGGCTCTCAGGCCAAGCCCGGGTCCGGAGCCGGGCCCGGCTAGCACCAGGGCAGCCGCGCCATCCCCGATGCGCGTTGCCGTGCCGGCGGTGAGCGTGCCACCGGGAAAAAGTGGTGGCAGGCGGGTGAGCAGTCGTTCCGCGCCGCCGATCGCGTCGTCATGCTCCAGCCCGGCCAGCGGCACCAGCTCGGCGGTGAAGCGCCCGGCCGACAGTGCCGCCCGGGCGCGCGCATGACTGCGGGCCGCATGGGCATCCTGACGTGGGCGTGACAGCTGATCGTGCACCGCTAAGTCCTCGGCGGCCCGGGTCATTTCCGGGTCGCTGAAGCCGGAAGGAGCAAAGGGTGCCTTGTCGTAGCCTTTGCCGTTGATCGAACGCACCGGTGCCGTGGAGGCACTCTCAACACCTCCGGCGATACGCATCCGAGGATCGCCGGCGCGGATCGCTGCCGCGGCATCAAGTAGTGCGGCCAGCCCGCTACCGCACTGTCGATCCACCGTGGCACCGGGCACCGCGTGGCCCAGACCGGCCGCCAGCGCGGAAACCCGGCCGGGGTTTCCACCCGGGCCCATGCAGTTGCCCAGAATCACATCGGCCACGTTGATCGGAGCACCGTGGATAGCCTCGGCATCGTTGAGGGCAGCCCGGATCACCGGCGCGGCCAGTTCCTCCACGCGTAAGTGGGCCAGGGCGCGGCCGCGGGTACCAATCGGTGATCGTCGGGCGGCGATGATCACCGGATCATTCTTAGCGGCCAAGAGGCTGCACCTCCCCGGCCAGTACCAAACGCAGGGCTTCGACCCGCGCGGGTTTGCCCGACGCGGTGCGTGGAATGTTCCCGGTGAACCAACGTCGTGGCCGGTGAGCCGGCAGTAGCTGGGCGCGGCTGAGGTCTGGCACAGTTACCTGCACATCGTCTTCGAGCTCCAGCAGGGCGGAGACCAAGGAACCAATGTGCTCCCGCGGATATCCGAACACCAGCGCGTCGCGAACCCCCGGGATTAAGCGCAGTGCCGCCTCGACTTCCTCGGGCACGATCGTGGCCGAGGCACTGAGAATCGCGTCATCTGCCCGGCCCAGTAGGCGCAGGTAACCGTCATTGAGTTCGGCGCGGTCACCGACGGTGGCCCAGTCGCCGTCGCGGCGCAGGGGACCGGTGGCACCGGCATATCCGGAGGCGATGAACGGTGAGCGCACCCACAGCTCGCCGTCGCGGATCTCCAGCTCGGCACCCGGGAAGGCGCGCAATCCCTCACCGGTATCGCACGCAACAAAGGACAGCTCTGCCGCACCGTAGTAGGCGGTGACGCGGATCCCCGCGGCTTCGGCGCGCTGGCGTAGCGCCGGATCCAGGTGGGAGCCGCCGATCAAGGCCGTACGCAATCGTGGTGAAACTCCCGCGTCGAGCAGGGCGCGCAATGACTGTGGGGTGCCGTGCAGGGCGTCGGCATCCACGGTGCCGCCCAGCAGTGGCTTCGGGCCACCGGACAAGGAATGGGCGAGTGAAAATAGGGTGAGTGAGGATGCCGGCGGGACCGGAAGAGCCACCTGGCTCTCCGGTCCAGCATCCAAGAATTCGCTAGCGGCTGCGAAGGAGTCTGCCCAGGATGCGGCGCTGCGCAGCACGATCCGCGGCGCCCCACTGCTTCCGGAGGTCAGTGTCGCCCAAGCGGTTGCCTCGGGCACCTGAGCACAACGCGCTTTCGCGGTGATGGCGTCCCAATCGCTGGTGCTCCACCGGCGGTCACCGACCAGGGGGATGTCGCCGGCCGCGCGGATCCGTCCAAGGCGCTGAGGCAGATCGGGTTCGGCATCGGTGAGGGGAATGATCATTAGACCCGGTCCAAGGCTCGGGTTGGTGTGGCCGCCCACACGCGGGCGAAGGCTCGAGGATACGCCCGGAGAAGAGTCGTCACGATGAACGTCGCGGTGACGACCTTGAACAGGTCACCCGGCAGGAAGGCCGAGCTCATCAGGAGGGTCTGGCCGAGCGGCAGTCCGGTGATCATGCTCTGCACCGGGACCCCCACGGCGTAGATGACCGGGATTCCCCCCACAAAAATGCCGAGCGCGGTCCGCCAAACCACCGGCTTGCGCCCTGCGGCATGCACGATCAGACCGATCACCAATGCGCCAAGAATCCAGCCGATGAGGTATCCGGCCGATGGACCGAAGAAAACGCCGATGCCACCGCGTCCGCCGGCCAGCAGCGGTAGACCAATCGCTACCAGTGCCAGCAGCACCGTCATCGACAGTGCGCCTAACCATGGACCCAGAATGGCTCCGGCGAGCATCACGCCGAGCGTTTGGACGGTGATCGGAACGCCGCCCGCGAGGGTGAAGCCGCCCGGCAGGCCAAGGACGGCAACGATGGCGGCGAACACGGCGACCCGGGCTAGGCCTTTGGCGTCGAGTCCTCGTCGGTCGTGACGATTTGGCAGGAGTTCTGGAGGGGCCATGGGAAGATTCCTTTTGATTAATGGTGAACGAGGCGAACCTGAACACTGCTCAATTGAACGCCGTTCAGGAGGTTGGTGTTCACTATAGTGATACCGCGGCAAAAGAAACAAAAACCGCGGTCATACTTCGGCGTGGAGTGTCCCGGCGCCGCCGAAGCTGGTTGCATCACCTCGAGTCAAAGTCGCTATGATGCACGTTGTTGGCGCCGTACGTTAGCTATTCGTGGCTGTTGGCATTCTTCACGAACACGGGTTGTGTGATCTCTAGTTCTTGCGGTTGCAGGGTGAAACGGTCCGGATCGTCGCCAGGGGAGTGATAGTGGCAGGCAGCTTTTGAGTGGGGGAGTGCCGGCAACTTTGCGCCCCGTAGCAAGAAACAGATGAATTACCGATTGCGGCTGGCGAATGATTTGGGACGGGTGCGACATCAGCAGATTTCCGGCTCAAAATCTGTTTCGGGGGGACGTGTTTACGGCAGCGTTGGGGGGTCCACGGCAGAGAATATCTTGGCCCTGATGGACTCTCGTGGCGCGCAGCCCGAGCCTTTCGCACCTACTCGGTCCGCCGTAGAATCGGCCATGGACAGGCTAGATCCACCAATTTTGGAGGCTGTAATCATGACGCACGTCATTCGGTTTGACCACGTTGGTGTCACAGTTCGAGACCTCGATAAGGTAACGGCATTCTTCGTCGAACTTGGTCTGGAAATCGATGGCAGAACGTTCGTGGAGGGAGAGTTCATCGACACCGTCACAGCGATCCCGAATTCTCGAACGGAAATCGTCATGTTGCGAACGCCCGGCGGTGAGAGCGCCGTGGAGCTTTCAAGTTTCGTTCGGCCGGATCCCGAACCGGGGTCACCCGATGCCATGGCCAATGAGCTGGGGCTGCGAAGTTTGTCGTTTGAAGTAGACGATATTCAAGCGCACGTTGATCGGATGGCCGCTCAGGGTTACGGGCTAGTCGGTGGCATTGGCGAGTATGAAGGTAGCTGGCGCATGGCCTACGTGCGTGGGCCGGAAGGCATTCTCGTGGCCCTGGCCGAGCGAATCCGGTGACCGCTCGGGCTGGTCTTCAACGGTACGACGGCTCCCGGAATTCCGTCCTTAGCGAGTCAATTTCTTCAGCCCTTTTCTCGGAGGCACACGTACCGGCTCCGGCCAGCGCGGACTGAGGGCATCACCCAAGGTGGTGCCCCGCAGCTTGCGGCCGAAGAGGGGTAGAACCCACTCGGTGATCCACACCCGATGTTCTTTCGCTCGTTGTCGAACGCTGAGCTCGGCCGTCCGTTTGTTCTTGTGTGTGATGCCGTGCGGAACCGCAAGAACATCTAGAACCCTCGCTGCCAAGTATTTGTGCCCCGCCTTAGACATATGCAGACGGTCGGGTCCCCACATGCGAGAAGTGGCATAGGCGCTGAAGTTCGCGTAGTCCACGAGGATCGCACCGTATTTGGCAGCGATGAGCCGGACCCCGTCGTTGTAGGCATGGTTCTTACGGCGTAATGGTCCCAAAATCGGCGAGACTTCAACGTCGTACCCGGTAAATAGCACCAGCGTTGCGCCAGTCTCGGCTAGACGCTGAACCATAAATTCATACTCGGCCAAAATATCGGCAATTTTGGTCCCGAAATCCATGACGTCATTGCCGCCGGCATATAGCGTGATGAGGGTTGGCTCCATCTTGATGGCGGGTTCCAGCTGCTCCGCAATGATGTGCCGAAGGCGCTTGCTGCGGATGGCCAGATTTGCGTATTCCCAGCCCGGGCTATCGCTAGCGAGTGTTTCGGCAACTCTGTCGGCCCAGCCGCGAACTCCATTGGGGCGCCGCTTGCTGAAATCCCCGACACCCTCGGTAAAGGAGTCGCCCAGGGCAACGTAGCGGCCTGGTCCGTGATCCATCATGCGAAGCTAAACGGTTGTTCGTCGAGGAGCCAAGCATCGGCATGGCGCTAGAGCAGCGGTAGACCCCGGCCCGAGCGATAATTCCGTTTCGTTGGTGGGACTGGACCGCTGTGTCCCAGCTTTCGACCATGGTGCATCTGCCTCGGTCGGCTTCAGCTGAAGGACCCCTACGGAATCCGCATAGCGACCGTCAACCGGATAAACCTCTGACATCAGTGTGGGCACCCACGTGGAGCGGCTGTGACGTACACCAATTTTTGAAGCAATCATTTGCTTGCTCGGAGTGTGGCCGGAACCCGAGGACGTTCGTTGATGGCCTGAGCGTAGATACCCATCAACTGCTCGCATACAACATGCCAGCTGCGACCCTGGACTTGTTGGAATGCAGCAGTAGCAAAGGCCGCTCGTTTGGCGTCGTCACCTATCAGGTCCATCACGTATTCACGCAATTGAGTCAGGTCCCCCGGTTCATAGAGCCATCCCGTGCGGGAAGAATCCACAAGATCCACGGGTCCTCCGCGTCCGGTTGCTACAACGGGGACTCCCGAGGCCATGGCTTCCTGGATGGTCTGGCAAAAAGTTTCGAGTTCGCCCGGATGCACAAACAGATCAAAGGAGGCCATGGCAGTGGCCAGTTCATCGCCTCCCAAGAAGCCCGCGAAACAGGCCTCCGGAAGAATCGATTCGAGCACCTCGCGCTGCGGTCCATCACCGACGATAACTAGCCGGGTATTGGGGATCGCTGCTAATGCTGCAAGATCCTCCACCTGCTTTTCGAGAGCAAGGCGCCCCACGTATCCAATGATTTTCTGCCCTTGAGGGGCAACCATCTGACGGAATTCGGCGCTACGTTTCTCCGGATGGAACCGTTCGATATCTACACCGCGGCGCCACAATTCCATTCGCGGGATGCCATGAGCCTCGAGTTTTTGAAAGGAGTCACTTGAGGGAACCAGGGTTGTTGTCGCCGCACAGTGGATCCGTTTCACACGCTGCCAGGCCCAATTTTCTAGAAATGGCATGCCATATCTGGCCGCATACCCGGGAATGTCGGTTTGGTAGACCGCTACCGAGGGAATATTCAAGGCCGCTGCCGCCCGGACTGCACGCCAACCCAGCACAAAGGGTGATGCCAAGTGGACAACGTCGGGATTGAATTCAGCCAACAGGGCTTTTACTCGCACCACCCCGCCCATGGCTACCCGGATGTTCCGGTAACCGGCAAGAGGAATGGCCGGTAACCGCCGGATAACGGCGCCTTCCAGCGTGGGAGGCGCATTTTCCAGTGTCGATGGAGCGATGACCAAGACTTGGTCACCGCGCGCATCCAGATGCTGCAAGATTTTCAGCAGCGAATGGGTAACCCCATTCATCTCGGGAAAGAACGATTCAGCAACTATGGCAACTTTCACGCCTCAACCATCACCCCTACAGGTTGCCACCGTGCGCAGCTACTGGAACGTGACGGTGAAGAGTGGGTGAACGACTTTACTGATGCTACATTTTGGGCTGACGAAACGACGCTTAATTCTATGTAAGTGCAGAGCCCGCAGAACTCTTACACCAGAGAGAAAATCCCCTGTAGAGATGCCTCGGGCTCGGGGTCTAATGCAGACGCCAAGACACCAGAAGTGAGCACCACCATGACCGCAACAAAAAGCACAAACACTACACCAGCAATGAGCATGAGCTTCCGATCATCATTCATCATTTGAGGGTATCGCGGGTGAGGCGTCGCTCTGGAATTCCTGAAGCGTTTCGCCCAGCTTCGCCAGATTCACACTCTGCAAAGGTCGGCTCGCCGAGGGGCAGTCGTCCGGAGCGACCCATCGCGGCAAGGGTCCGCACCTAAGGTGGAATGATGACTGCACGTACGGAACGAGCCCTCAGTATCTCCCGGGTAATCGCTGGGCTGGATGAAGCCGGAATAAGGTCGATCATTGATGCTGCCGAGCAGGTTGGCGTGGGAATTGGCGGAACAACCAGGAAAGCCACCATCGGGGGAGTAACTGTTTTTGTGAAGCAGCTACCGCTGACCAGCAGTGAAGAGGCGGATCCAATATCAACCGCCAATCGAATTCATCTCCCCTTTGTCAGCCACTACGGGATAGGAAGCCCCTCCCACGGTGCCGGAAGGGAACTCGCCGCACATCGGGTGACCTCGACGTGGGTACAACAAGGTGCCACGGATTTCTTCCCCCTTTTGCTGGGATGGCGAGTGATAGACCGGAAGTGCGATACGGACCTTAGCGAATTTGAGGGCGACGTTCCCCAACGCCAATGGGGGAGTCATTGGCCTCAGATTCAGAAAAAGCTTGCTGCCATGAAGAACGCCTCCAAGAGCGTGGTGCTTTTCCTTGAATACGTTCCCGAGACGCTGGGATCATGGGTGCGCAGCAGTCTAGCTGCTGGCACAGGCGGGACCGACTTTATCAACGTCGTCGCCCAGATTATTGAAGCCACGGACTGGATGAAGGCGCAGGGATTTCAACACTTTGATGTGCACCCGGGAAACATCCTCGTGGATGAGGGCAGGCTGCTTTTCACGGACTTCGGACTGGCGCTTTACCGCGGCTTTGAACTCACTGCCGAAGAAGAATTATCCATGCTCTCCCATGAAGACTACGACCGCGATACCGCACTTATGCATCTGTTCCACTGGGTCTTGTTCGAACTCGGCTATACCTCGGCGCCGCAGCGCCTGGCACTGTTGCGAGCCGCAGCCGTTGACCCCATAACGCCTGCTCTGGAGCCGGTGCGCGCGGCGTTGGGCGACGGTGCCGATCTGATGGCTCGACATGCGGGTGTTGTCGTCTATATAACTGAGATGTTCGGTGCCCTTCTGCAGGATGCCTCCGCCACCCAGTACGTGGCCACTCCCGATAGAGACCCTCGGCTGTAGCTAAGGGTCGATGGCGCGGAAGGTAAAGTTGCCATATGACTAGGATCTCTCCAGTGACACTCCGCGGAAAATATGTCACCCTGCAACCCTTGAGCCCGGATCACCACGATGGTCTTGTCGAGGCTGCATCCGATGGTGAATTGTGGAATCTGTGGTACACGTCGGTACCGCGTCCCGAAGCAATGCGCGGCGAAATTCAGCGCCGGCTGGCCATGCAGGAGGACGGTTCCATGGTTCCGTTCACGACTCGTTTGAACGACCCAGTTACTGGTGAACCGGGCAAGATAATTGGCATGACCACGTATTGCGACATCAACGCGGAACTGCCGCGCGTGGAAATCGGCTACACCTGGAACGCAGCGAGTGCGCAGGGAACCGGAACGAATCCGGACAGTAAAAGGCTCCTGCTTGCCCATGCGTTTGAAACGCTCAATTGTGTCGCCGTGGAGTTCAGCACGCATTGGATGAACATGCAGTCCCGGGAGGCCATCGCACGTTTGGGTGCGAAGCAAGACGGAGTTCTTCGCGCAACAAAGCGCATGCCCGATGGCTCGCTCCGCGACACTGTCATCTTCTCGATCATTGCCGCCGAATGGCCACAAGTTCGAAGTGGGCTGGACTTGCGCCTCGCGAGAAAACGCTGAATCTTTGAGTTCAATTTGAAGTAGCAAGGGCCAAGATTGGGTGACCGTCAGTGAACCGCCAATCTGTCATCCGGTGGCGCCAAAGATCACGCTCGTTTGGGAGATAGCGCCAACCCTACTGATCGCCCATGATGACCTCGTTGACCGGTCATCATGGGCGAAGGTGACTTCACGTTCTCTCGACGCAAAATGCCAGTTGGTAACTTCGTCAAGGCGGCGAAAAATTGACTCGGGAGCGCCCGCCGGTCATTCTCACCACGTTGTCCCATGGCGAAGTGGCCCTAGCACCTCATGGGCTAGGCTCGGGTGGTGGAAAAATATGCCAAGGTCATTAGCAACATCACATCACCACCTCACATAGTCATTCTGGTATTGCTCAGCACGCCATTGAGGCATCCAAACGTAGCGTGGCCAGAAACCTTGGTGGCGACGCTGTTTGTCGGCTTGATTCCCTGGACAGCCCTCATCTGGATGCGGGTCAGAGGCCGTGTTACCGACCTGCATGTGACTCAACGTCACCAACGTTGGCCAATTTTGCTCATCACCCTTATTTCAATCCTCGGTGGAATCGGTGTGCTGCTGGCTATTTCCGCACCAATCCAAATCATGGCTGAAGTGCTGTTCATGCTCGTGGGCCTGGTCATCGTCGGTGTGGTCAATCTCGTGTGGAAGCTGTCGGTTCACGCGGCACTGATCACCTTGCAGCTCTTCATTGTCTCGCCTTTTTGCCTGGTGGCGTTCAACTGACCGTTGCCCTCATCGCGCTCGTTGGATGGGCCAGAATTCGGATAGGGCACCATACTCCGACCCAAGTCGCCGCTGGGACTCTGGTAGGCGTTCTAGTGAGCCTAGGCGATCTTCTGCCCATGTAACCACTCGACAAGCCAGGTGGAACAAGCAGCACAATTCGTTATTGAAAAGACTCGGCAGAAACCACCTGCCCCCAACTTTCTCAAGCTGTACGAATCGCCGTCAACAGAGTTGGACGCAGGAGCAGGAGCGGATTGCCCGCAATGCCGAAATCATGGCGCCGTATAGGTAAATAGTGCCGGTCAGGCGGGCAATGTGGCCTTTTCCTTCCGCCCGAGAGCTTTCAAACTGTCGGCTCCGTCGTTAAGGGAACACTTCGTGGTCCCTCAGCTTGCTGTGCATGATGAACTTCTGGGGAAATGATTATCAGCCAGCCGACAAGTTCCATATTCGCTACGTGATTGCTTGCCTGCGTGAAATGGGACATTTTCCGTGGTGACTACGCCACGTCTTCCACACTTAACGCACTTCTAATTAGAGCCTGCCCCATACTTCCTTAAGGACTTGAGAAGTCGGTGAAATTCAGCTCTGCCCTCCTCTGAAGCTCGTACTACCGTTACCGAGTACCTCCCCGTACGCTCTTTTCGAACCTGGACCAGATTATTCTCGTCTAAGAAACCGACTGCCCGTGAGACATCAGGAAGTGACAATCCGGTGAACTCCTGGATGGAGGGGTAGTCCGACTCTTCGACGCGGTACCCACCCGAGCCGCACTTTCTGATTGGCTACGCATTCGATGAAATAGGCATCCCTCATGCTCTGGTCGTCGTGAAGGTCCAGCGGGCGAATCTGCATAACACCCAGACTACGTGGGCATCTTTGGACGGATCTTGCCGCGGCCCGATCTGCCACCTTGAATTGCCAGAAACTGTCCCAGCCCGCACAGTATTTGATAGTGCATAAGGACGCCCGCATCGAGAAGAGAAGCTGTAAGAAGTTCGAAGTCAGCTCTCTGATATCCGATCCCACCGAATCGAGATTGGGGAATCTACTCGATGGCCGCAGGTGCCATTACTTATGGTGCGCAAGCTCAGTCTGTCGTGGGCACACTCGTGGTTTGATAACCCAGTTGCTTGTCAGCGATATGGCCAGTGGAAGATGCTCAAAAACTCGCGCTACCGCTGCCTTGCTACAAGCGAAGCGATTACCGGAGGATTGCGCAAATTGCCGCGTGGGGCCGGCTGCCCGGATCTTGGCGTGTTTCCACGTCGGTCACGTCGAACCCGGCATCATTGAGCAGGCTACTCATGTGGTCGACGGCGACGTAGTAGGCAGTTGTGATGGCATGATCGAACCGCTCTCCGGGAACGCCGTCGAAAAACCCGACCAGCAGGTGCCCTTGCGGCGAAAGTACACGCGCGATCTCGGCGAGAACCTGCGGTAGTTCGCCGGGGTTCAGATGAATAAGTGAATACCAGGCGAGCACTCCATCGAGGCTTTCATCGGCTTGGTGAAGGGCACGGAGTGAATTAACTTGAAACGAGACGTCGGGGAATCGACGACGGGCACTTTCGACAAACTCGGGCACAAGGTCAATGCCGGAGATATTTGCACCGCGCTGGTGAAGAAAGTCCGTCCAATGACCCGGTCCGCATCCGACATCTATGATTCGACCGCTGATCTGCTGAGCCCACAGCTCGACTCGGTTCCGATCCAGCACATGCATGTCATCGATGGAGCCGAGGATGGCCGTGTACTCGGAGGCTCTCGCCGCGTAGGCCTGTCGAACGCGAGCGTCAGTCATGAAAGTAAGTCTAGGCCTCGGGGGGCTTAGCTCTTTGGGCGACGTCCTTCATCGGGCGTCCTGGGGAGAACTTCAGCGTTACGGTCGTCTATGCATCCCGAATCCCGGCTGCCTGAATTGCCACAATTGCTGATATTGCCACTTTGAATGTTAATCGCAGAGATAACGAACTAGATTCTCGCAACGTCTTGTATCTGACGACAGAGCCCAGCATGTAATTTCAGACTCAACGCTTCGGCATCTGGTCAGGAGCGGTTTCCTGTAGCCGACTGCTATTCCATGCCTCGGAGTCTAGGCGGTGCTTCCCGACCAGCCCGGGGCACTCGAATCGATCGCGAGCTCGCACGGCGCCCCTTGGCCCGCTACTTCAGAAAACGTCTTGATAGAAGATTCCGTTTAGGCGTAAGTAATTCATACTTTTGGAAGTTGCGATGGGACAGACGTTTAGATCTTGAGGTCGTCCCACTCGAAACGGGTTACCGTTCCGGATTCCCAGTCTTGGCGGAGGATCGAGTATGCGATGGAAGCGATGTGCCCGCCGTCGTTGGTTGGCCATCCCAATCGATTATGCGCTTCCTTGAGGAATCCTGCGCGAAGGAAGGTCTTGCGCATCGCGATGTTGTCTTCTCGCGTTTGTCCTTCGAAGCGGAGCGTATGTGGCATGGCCTGAAAAACCATGTCACAGAGGGCGCGTAACACTTGAACTCCCAGCCCTTTGCCTCGCTGGCTCTCGTCAAGACGCAGGTCAAAGAGCGGGGAGTCACCTTCTTGCAAATCTTCCAGCGCGGCCATGCCGATACGATGTTCGTCCGCATGGACCCAATAGCTTTGCCTGTCCTCGTTCCAAAAATGTCCGTCATCAACCTTCGTCCGTATGTTTGCCGCCTGTGGAGCAGCCCGAACGTGGAATGGGAAATGATTTGAGGACAGGAAGTCGATGAGATCTTCGGTGTCGGCCGGTGTCATGGGAACGAAAGTGATGGACATGCTCCGACCCTACCTGCGTCAATGCCGACTGTCCCGCACCAAATCTTAGCGAGCGGAACATGCCGTAAGCACTATTAGAATTCTCGTCTATCCATTGTCGGCAATTGCGCAATCCAGCGGTTGGGATAGGCGGGGGAAGAAACAGCGGAAGGCGATCAATTCACGTCGTGTCGGCGAATGTGAACTATCCATGGAATACCAATCAGGACGTACCGCGTTATCTGTTTCGCCGTCGTTGAACTCGATGTCAAGATCGGAAATTTCGAATTTTGGCCACTTCGTTCTGGCCGCACGAGGTCGTGGGCGAGTGAAGCAAGCGGGCGCGATCGTTCAGTTCAGGCTCCTGGTTTTCAAGGTTCGCCGACTGTCATTTGGCCACTACTATCCGTCGCAAAGTCATGCGATAAATAACCACAGCCGGCAAAACAAGTTCGCGTCGGACATCTCGGGTGTCGACGAGCAGCAGGCGGTAAGTCCTGACGGAACTGAATAATCTGGCCGGCGTTCTGCTTGAGCGCCGACAGACATTCCGTTAGGCACGGTCGTAAGTGAGAACTCGCATTCCTGACTCGAGAAGATTTTCATGGACAGGTTGGAACATGTGAGCCTGAAAAGGGCCACTGAAGAGCGGGATACCAGATCCGATGATGGAACGGTGTTGTTTGAGTACGAGCCTGTCGATTTCTGGCAGCAGAGAGTGGGCGAGCGTTCCGCCTCCCACTAGCCACACGTCCTGGCCTGCCTCCGCCTTCAGCCGGCGTACTCGGGCTAGCGCGTCGCCGCGAACGATCTCGACGGCCGCGTTCTGACTTTCTAGAGTCGTTGAGAACACAAGATGGCGAAGATGAGGATATGCATCGCTCAGACCAGCTTCAAGGCCTATCTCGTAGGATGCCCGCCCCTCTAGAACGGTGTCGAATACCTTGCCGGGGCCATCAAGACCCCTGGCTTCCCGCGCAGGTCCGGGCAGAGTCTCGGGGTAGTGATCGATGATGAATTGGATGACATCGGGCGTGAGAGGGAAGTAATCCTCTGCGCTTGGATCACCACCGTCTGGACCAGCGATATAGCCGTCAAGGGTGGTGGCCACGTAGTACACGAGCTTCCGCATGGATCGCGCCTTCCTGAAGTGCCGAGAAAACACTAAGCATGCCAACAGCGCGGATCGCTGGTCAAGCAACAAATAGTACGGACGGCATCTCCGGCTCAACCGGCAATCGTTGCGACACCGCGGAGTGCCGACGGCTGGATACTGAATCGAGGATTGGGGTTTGCCGGGGATCCGCTCATGCTTCTTCTATGAGGGGCAACTTATGCGGGACTGCAATACGTCACCGTGAAGACTCTCAGCTGGAGCCCGTCACTACGCCTGAGTGTAGTAATCGAGTCCTTCACGCGTGGCTTCCAGCTGGAAGCCACCTCGGGTAAGTACCTTGGCGGAAGCGGCGTTGGCCGGATCCACGCGCGCGATAAGTTTTCGAGTTCCATAGATCTCGGGAACTGTCGTGAGGGCTTTATCGAGAATGACTCCGGCGATCCCTCGGCCCCAATGATCCGGGGATACCCAGTATCCGATCTCGATCCCGTCGTCCTTACGCGTGGAGACCACGATGCCAACAGGTGTATTTTCCTCGGTGGCCAGAAACCAGCGAGAAGCTCCGACGGTCTTTATCGGGTCCTGCTGAAGGGCTGTCCGAATGCGGCCGTGGATGAACTCTTGGCTCCACGGTTGGCCGTCGCCAACGTAACGTGTCACCCGCTCGTCGGAGGCCAAGCGGGTAAAGAATTCCGTATCTGTCTGGTGAAATGGGCGCAGGACGATCTGGGGACGACGCAGCATTGGGGGCCTTTCAAGTCGGTGGCACTTTGGACAACGTATCAAACCAATTCTTCGGTGTTGAATCTGTAAGCCAGCACGGATTCAATGCGTCGCAGCGGTCCTCTACTCGGCGAACTCTCTGCCGGGCGGATTTTCAAATCTTCATTGGTAGCAGGAGGCCCCTGAGAATTGCCAGGGAGCAACCTGCATCGACGATCCTCGCTGACACGATTCAATGCCAAGTGCTCACATGCTCACACCTCGATGACACCCAGCAGCACGATGAGTGGGTTACGCGCCCGGACATGATCGGCTATTTGCGATGCAAGCAGGCTGAAGGATTCAGCGCTCATTGGAAGCCTGAGATCAAAGTTCGCCTTGCGACCGTCTGTCAGCTCGATCCCCATCCATCGGGTGCCGTCACGCATGCCGAGTCCCAAGCCTGCCGTTCGGTCAAGTCTTTTCTTCGTCGCCATTCTGAGTCGGTGATTGACGTCGAGATTGGCGAGCCCTCTGGAACGCTTTACCCGTGGCTCTGAGCTTTCGAGCCGGACCACTTTGATGTTGCTCCAGGGGATAGGTACGTCGCTGTCAACTGGTCCGCGACCGCCGACGAACGCGAAGCCGGAGATCCCCTCGGCCTCGATGGATATCAGCGGAGCGGTTTGTCGTGACCATCGGATGATGCGGGTCAGGATCTCGGCGCAGCTCACGAGCGATACGAGCGACACGAGAATGAAAAAGATCCCGAAAGCGACGCCGATGAAAGTGCCTACAGCTTGCACCTGTCTAAAGCTGGCCACGATCACGAAGACACCCAGCGCGGCGAGTCCGATCATGATTGCCGTGGCTGCGCCAAAGCCGATGAGTTGCCGAGTCGCTCGCCCGGGGTCATACCGAATACTCAGGGATGCTGGCGTCGCGCGTGGCTGGTTGCTGGCAGACATCGGCTCCCCTCCGTGAAGTTTGTTGAAGTGCATGCTGTCCGCAGCGGCCTCGAATGCGACAGGGCACAGCCCTAGTGTAGGCATCCCCGCGATGCTCGTGAGCTGGTGGTCACGAGCGCGGTCGATGAGGGAATCGATGAAGGACTACGGGAGGGAGCCCCCAAGAGCATCTCTTGCTCGTGCTCAGCCACGTGACGGCACACTCGGCCGAGCTCCTACAAATGATCTTCGGGGCTGGGTATTAAGTCATGAGAACTGGATCATCAAGTAGCGAAGCCATGCTGGCAATGTCTGCTGTTGTCACCCGCCTGAATCGAAGCCGAGCCGTTTCTTGAGGAATTGCGCTCAAGGTATGCTGACGCTCCGTAATCCGAAAGCCTCTACGGGACGGGTGCCGAAGCAAATACCGGATACCGCAGTGCCTCATCTAACGTGCCCGAGAAAATGGTCCTAAGTGTGCAGCCGCGAATTCTTCGTGCAACACTGGGCCAATGTCACCATTTACCATGTCTACTTCACCAGCCATACCCGATGGCGACATCTTGTCGCTGTACAACTCGGTTGGCTGGACGGCCTATACGGACAGCCCAGATGTGCTCTTTCACGCGATCAAGAATTCTTCGTTTGTCGTATCTGCGTGGAACGAGGATGGCAAGCTTGTTGGTCTCGCTCGGGCGATTTCTGACGATGCAACCATCTGTTATCTCCAGGACATTCTGGTTCACCCGGACCGTCACCGAATTGGCGTAGGGCGCGCGCTCTTTGAGCAGGTATTAGCGCGATATGAACATGTGCGCCAGACGGTACTCATCACTGACGATCAGCCCTGGCAACGAGCCTTCTACGAATCCATGGGGCTAACCGAGGGTGCTGATTTCAGCGGCGGACCGGTGCGCGTCTTCGCTAAATTTCGGTAGTAGGGGCTCGCTGCCGGCGCCGTTCGAAGCTCGTGGCTGCGGCAACAGCATGGGTGTGAGCCAACGTGTCGGGACAACTCGTATTAAACCGTGACTCGTGCCGGCCGGTATCGCAAGGCGATCGCCCCCGAGCGGAACTCATGACGATGCACGAGTTCGAGCTGGACGCGTTCGTGCAGACCGACGAGCAACGTCGGCCCATGTCCGGCAAGGACCGGGTGAATGACAAACTCGTACTCGTCGATCAGCCGCAGATCTGCCAAAGCACGGGGGAGGGTCACGCCCCCAACCCACAGACCCTCACCTGACTCACGCTTGAGTTGTTGAACCGTTTGCCCCACGTTGTCTTGAACCAGCTCAGCATTCCAATCGACCCCGCTAAGCGTGTTTGACACGACGTATTTTTTCGCCCGGTCAATGGCCTCGGCAAACGGGAGCTGCCACCCAGTCACCCATCCGGGCCACGTGCCGGTGGCCGGCTTCCGCCAGGTCGACTCCATCATTTCGTAGGTCACGCGGCCAAACAGTAAAGCATCGGCTCGCTCCAGCTGAGCGGTCCAGTAGTTCATCGATTCTTCATCCGGAGCGAGCCCTGCCTCGTGATGGCAACATCCGTCTAGCGTGACGTTGATCGAGTATCGGAGTGGTCTCATCGCCTAGCCCTCCCTTGATGCGCGCAGTGCGCCTTCGCCGAACCGACCGTCGGCCAGACCGCCGCTTCGTTTGCACTCCTCGTGGTCTGAGGGTAGGTAACTTCGCCGTCTAAAGGAAGTCCCATTACCCGAATCTGTCGCGGATATGCCAGCGGGAGATGATGCGCTATGACTCATCTATATTTATAATGTAGGTGACCTGTCGCGAGTGTAGGGTGCCGCTCCGATAGCGGTATTCGACCCAGATCACTGTCTGGCAACCATGCCATTTGGCTTCTGCCCACGCAAAACGGCTCTTGTTAATTGGCCATCGATCCTTAGCCGCGCGCGGCCTCGACCGAATCGGCAGTCACGCGACAAGGACCCGCGGCTGTAGAGACGAGACGTCACTGTGGAAGAATGGTGTGATGACGATCTCCGATCACGACTCGTACATCGCGGCTGCTTCGGAACAGTTCCGCCCACTGCTGGCAACGTTGCGCGCACAGCTGGCGCGTACCTTGCCGGAGGCGGAGGAGGTCTTCAAATACAACATGCCGGGGTTCCAGATCGAAGGAACGATCGTCGCCAGTTACGCCGCATTCACTAGGCAATGCGGCCTCTACCTTTCCCCAGGCGCCATCTCAACCCATGCCGAAGGCATTGCCGCCGCCGGACTAAAGGCCACCAAGACCGGCATTACGTTTTCCCTGAACAACCCCCTCCCAGAGGATCTCGTCCACCGGCTCGCGCTCACTTCACGGAAGGACGTCGGGCTTTAACGGAGGGAGGCTTTGTCGCCAAAATTGTGTAGCGCGACATCGGCCTTCTACGGCCGGGCGGGCAGCGGAGCCCGATGGATCATGCGCGACGTATCGTTGGGACGTTTCTTCTCCTTGTATCAACACACGTAGACCGGGGGTTTCCGTGTATGGCGCTGGTGCGTCTCAATGGTCCTCTACGGACGTGCCTGAGACAACGTTGTCCGGCAGGCTGGCAATCGGGATGACCACCACGTCCTGGAGTTTCCAATCAAGCTCAATGACCGTCCTGGTTAAGTCTCCCAATGCCGTTGCTGCAACGAGGCCTTCGTGGGGGACGACGAAGGCTTCAACGTGGAAGACGTGGCCTTGGTCTCGCATCCGTATTCCCGCGGATTTCACCCACGGCGCGGCCATGATTACTTCGAGGACTTGCCCAATCAGGGGATGGGGTTTGCGTTGATCGTAGGTCGTCGCGCGTTCATCCATCAGATCCATCACTGCGAATTTCGTGTTACGCGCTCCGTCTCGGAGAATTCCTGCGGAGATAAAAAGTGCGGCTGCCCCGTCCATCCACCACCACCCGATGCCAATACCCAGTACGCCCACGATGGAGCCGGCGTTCGTGCTCCAGTCAGCCTTGCTCATGTCGGCATCGGCAAAGAGCAACTTGTTGTGCAGCTTACGAGCCACCTTTGTCTTTGCCCGTGCCAAAAAGACCGGGGGAATGGCTATCAAGGCCATGACACCCACCATCAACCAGCCCAGCCACACGGTGTGCCCCAGCACTTGCATCGTGCCGATGGAAGCGTGTTCTCCCTTGACCAGGCCGGAAGCCGCTTCATAGGCCAGCATCGACCCGACCACCACTAGAGCGACGGACCCGACCAAGTGTCCAATGTTCATGGAGCGGTGGTATCCATAGGGATGTTTTTGTGTAGAAGCCTTGCCGATGAATACGGCAGCCACGAGAAAGGCAATCTGCGGCAGTGTCGAAAGCATGTCCTCGACCCAGGCGGTCTTCATGGCCTGCGAGTTGCCGAGCACGAAAGCCACCAGCGTCACTGTGCCGGCGGTGTAGCCAAGACTCATCCATTCGAGCCGTTTGGCCCGCCTGAAAGCGTCCCGTTGTTCCTGGGGTAATTCCACGCGATCCTGCATAGCGATCGATCCTCCTTGCCGATAGCTTTGGAGCACCTCACGCTGAAAGGCCTTTTCAACGGACGATGCTCCGCACAATAAACGCTTGAAACCCACCGGAACCCAGCGTGGCATTCTGCTGGATTGAGGCCACCATCAAGCGTCGAGCCGATAGTTGCGAAAGATCATGCTGCCTACGATCGCCCATCAAGGAATTTTTCCAGTTCACTGAGGAAGGCGTTTTCTCCCATGCGAACCAGCAAGACATGCTTCAGCGTGACACCCTCCGGGTCCGTGCTTTCACTGTAGGGACGCGTCGTCGCCGCCTTTTCAGTCCAAGGTGTTTCATCGGTCAGGCCGCCTGCAATGATATCCAGCTCGCCTCGTTCCATGGCTGCCACCAGAGATTCTTCGCCCCCATGGACCCAGCGGATTTGGCTGTTGACCGATGCGGCAAAACTCCTGACTAAGTCGATTTCCGAGCCCTGAAGGACGCCCTCCCGGCTGATTGTCACCCAAGGTTCATTGGTGGATACCCCGATTCGCAGGTGCCCGTCACGGACACGCTCCAAGGTGTGAAGCGGATCAGTGGGGATGGATATTCCGCAGCCGCACAGGGATAGAACCACCGCCAGCATCAAAGGAAGTAGCTTCAAATAGCGTCCCATGCCAATGATCCTAACCCGTCATCTGAGATGTTCAAGGGTTTTATCGACGGATCGAGCCGCGCACTCACCGTGCTTCGGGGCTACTCCGGTAGCATCACGAAATCCATTAGAGTCACCCTCAGTTTAACGCCCTACAGATTTGGACCTAAGAGTTTTTGCCCTTTAAAAAGGTTTTGCGGGTGAGGTCATGAATGTGAAGAGATTCGGGAGGCGGGGACCAATTTTGTTTGGGTACGTATCACGACAATTGTCGTGAGGTGGCCGGTGCTGCCGGTGGGATTAGGGAGATACCCGACAACTTCCAGAAGGAAAGGCACTTTGGCTGGCGCTCAAGCTTTTCGCTTTCGCCACCGGTACGATGCTGCATGACCTCACAGCGAGAAAGTGGGACCCTTGACCTAAATTTTCCACCGACCAGCTCCGTTCCCGAATTGCGCAAGCACTCTGGACGCCAAGACGTCGGAGGCAGGATCAGGACGTCAAACGCGGGGATTCCGGTCCCAGGCTATTTCGAGCCCCCTGTTCTGGTATCGAAAATCAACCGACCTTTTTGCTGGGTGGGACTCAGGGTTCTCGACTGCTGGGAGAGCTCATGCAGTGCGCACCGGATACCGCAGCCCTCACTGCGCCATGAACGGAGCTTAACAGATCTAATTTCTCCGTGTTGTGTTCGTTGATATTTCCCATCTCCGAAATGCAGGAACCACTAAACTCTGGGTTGGTAGTTCCGGGACTGTCGGCTACGACGGGATGGACTTTTGGACCAGTAACTGAAGACACAAGATCGGTGGTTCGGAAACGCATGAATCCATAACCCGGGAGTGTTGCCCTGCCAAAGAATTGGAACTAGTCCTCTTGATTCCGCGCCAAGCAATGCTGTGCAAGTCGACGGGCTCTGCAATTCGCTGTAATGAGTTCGTTCCCAAAGGACATAGATTTTTCATCTCGGTCCATCCAAACATCCAAAATGGGAATACCACGGTATTCCTGCGCCGGGTTCGGATCTGGTCATGAAGATAAGCATCGCAGAGCTCAAACATCAGCCGTTGCCGGCGATTGCCATTCCGTGAACGCTCGTGCCCGAAATATTCGATACAAGGACTCCAAACCAAAGCTCTTGGTGGAAAGCATGGGCCGATACGGCCTATCAGTTCAGGGAACATGCAGCTGGAAACCCAACTATTCGGACGTGGAGGCGACTGATTCGATGGCCTTGCTAAACGGCATTGATACCAACATCCTGGGCATATTTGACTATGGATTCTAGGGAAGGTGCCCAACCACGGCGAATCTGGCGAGGTGTACATGTCGAGTCCACATGAAACAAACCCAGAAGATGGATCCTCGGCCGAAACAGCCGACAGATACCGAATTGCCCCGGCGCCAAACACCAAGAAAGGTCTCCGTTTCTACGGACCTTCTTGATACCCCCGTCGATTTACCTTCCCAACGGTTCCTTTTCCACCGGCAAGCACCCTGCCATCCGCATCCGGTCGGAGCGGAGTGCGCCTGCCGCGCCTGCCAGTAGAAAAGGTTGTACTTTTGCGGTTTACTGGTCCCATCCAATTACCATCTCAAACGGGATCATGCTCACGTCTCGCGGGTAGCTGCTGGTTTATCGGATGGGATCACTTGGATAGAGGGCTGCGTTCTTTGGGGAGATCACCCGATGGGCATCCCGGATCGAGGGCAATATCGGAAATTGGAGGTCACATATGCCTGGGAAGGATAATCCGCAGATCAAAGACGAAGAACTCTACGAGAAATTGCGTGAGGAAGGAAACTCAAAGCAGAAATCCGCGCGTATCGCCAACGCGGCGGCCCGGGACGGTCGCAAGAAAGTGGCGCAACGAGGGGGTGAATCTGGAGATTACGAGGACTGGACCGTGCCCCAACTCAGGGCTAGGGCCCGGGAAATTGGATTGAGCGGATATTCAAAAAAGCGCAAGAGCCAGTTAATCCATGCACTTCGACATTCGTAGTGCAGCGCCGAACATGGGAGGCCACGATGCCAACGAACACGCACGAATTCGAATCTGAACACGACGATGAAATCATGGATGCGCCCGTCGATGGAAGAGACGGTCAACCCGTAGCCGAAGGGTCATCGGATGACCCTCGCACGCTGGAAGCCCTAGACCCCTTACGGGATGCAGAGCTGTTGGCTGCAGAT
The DNA here is from genome assembly GCF_019285735.1 of Paeniglutamicibacter sp. Y32M11. GTDB lineage: Bacteria > Actinomycetota > Actinomycetes > Actinomycetales > Micrococcaceae > Paeniglutamicibacter. Next base: position 2,021,258 of record NZ_CP079107.1, read on the forward strand.
GCCTCGGATAGCGGATCCACCTCTTTTGCGGGAAACTCTGAAGAGGACGACGACAATTCCACTGCTGGGGCTGCACGCTCCGATGATCCCGGGTAGGACTGCGATCATAGATTCCCGCCAACCAACGGAAGCCATAACGTGTCGTTCCCTGAACAATGGCACGGTCAGCGTTTTTACGGCCTACCGGTAATCCGTAAACGCTGCTCCGTGACTTTGCCCTAACCGGCAACTCGGGGGCTTTATGTATAGAGTGCAACGCCGAACATCGACGAAGTCCGCTGAGGCCTACTGGCCTTCGGTGGCGGTTTCTTCATGTGGGGTTCCGACGGGTTTAGATTCGGCAGAGCCGCGCTGCCGCAAATAGATCGACAGGGCGACCATGCTGCCCACAGCCAGGAACTCGGACTGCCAATTCTGCAGGGTGCGGTCCCAAAAGTCGGCAGAAGTGATGTACTGGGCATAAGCGAGCGCCGGTTGGTCATGTTCCAGTTGACCCGCGTTGTATACCACGGTCCCGGCGACTGATTGCAACCACCACGAGGCTAGAAAGACCCCGCCCATGACCAACAGCAGGGAATTGGAGTATAGGGTCAGGCGCCATCCGCGGGCCTTGGCCCAGGCCGGCGAGTTGTCCTTGGCATATGGGCCGACCAGTTGATTCTCGTCACTATTAACCCCGGCATCCTCGGGTTTCTTCGATTCAGGTGAACCACGTTGGACCAGCCATATGGTGGCCAAGATGAACAGGAAGAACTGGAGGTATTCGGATTGCCAGTTCTCGGCCACATCGACCACGAAGTCGCTGGACGTGACGAAATCCCAGTACCCGATGGGATTCGAGCCGTGGGCCACCTGCTCCTCGTTGTAGACGCCCAGCCCCGCAAATGACTGGCCAACCAGCGCCAGCACAAAAAGCAGCGCAAAACCGATGCTCAGCCCCTGATCACGAATCCTTCTTTTCACAATCGGTCACCTCCCGGAGAAGCTGATAACGGTCATATAGATCAAACCCGCAACTATCATGCCAAGCCACAATACAAACTGAGTCTTCATATGGTGAGCCTAAGACTATTTCCCGGGGCGCGTAAAGCCCTCGCTTGTTCATCAACCGGGTCCCCAAGACCCAAGTCAGATTCGGAACCTGAGACCCACGGGAAGGCCCGGGATTTTCCCAACGTGATTCGCTTCCCCGGTGGCCATCGAAGTGGGCACGTCGATGGGAACGACGGTGGAAAGCGTGGGGTCCGCCGCAGCCAGGATCACCGGAAGCTGTTCCGCGCCTGAGGCCACCTCGTTGCGGCTTGTGGGACGAGCACCGAGTGGTTTCGCCGCATTTTGCGACTACTGGACACCGCGAGGCCGCCGCAGATGGTGCCGTCGGATCCGAGTGCTTTGCGGCGGGGAATGGGTCTTGCGCCGGAGAAACGCTGCTCGCCTCGCGAAGAGGTCACCGGCCCCCACGAAGCAACAATTTTCCGCCCGCCCAGCGCCCACCAGCGACTTGAAATCCGCAGTATGACAAGGGCCGACCGGATGGAGGTGCGGCACGGTGTGGACGTTTCCTTGGGTCCGGGACGGGATATTCGGGAACCGCCTGCCCCGGCTATCCGTGGACCTCAGCCCTCGCGCTCCTTACCCGGCGCCAAGGTAATCTGTCGCCGTTCAAATTCGCGCCGGCTGAAGGTCGCCCTGCGCACCGATTCCTCGTCGTCCAAGCTCGAGCCGACGGCACCGGCCACGGTTCCCAGTGATGCTGCCAGCCAGGATAGGTTCACATATTCGGCGAGGCCTACCTCGTGGTCAAGCTGCATCGCCAAATACTGATTATCGATAATGATCAGGGAGCCGGCGAGGATTACCAGAAACAGGGCAAGATACATCAACAGGACTGCTGCGAATATGGTTACCAGCGTTGCCAAGTTGTAGATCACCCGTTTCTCTCTTTGAGGCCCTCCCGTCGGAAGTTCCCAAAGTCCGTTGTGAAGAACCAGCCAAGAGCCCATGATTAAAACGGACATGATGGAGATGAGAGCCAACCGCAAGGGCGGCAGGAAATCCGCCATGCTCCAGATGCTGGTGTAAAAGACACCGAAGGCCCCGGTCGCGACTGCCGCAGCCATGGCCGTGGAAAGGCTCGGTACTAAACGCCACGGCCGATTGCTGCGGACCATGCCCAGCAGGAGCAGTGCCCGCCCCCGCCATCCCTTGGCCGTTTCAAAGGCGTCGTCATTGACATCGGCAGCCTCGATCCGCCGTTCCACCTGAAGCGGATCCGTTCTAGGTGATACCCGGCCACCGCTGAGCAGATACGGATCCCGCACTCCGTGGAGGACGGCAAGTACCTGCAGTACCGCCCGAATCAGCCGTCTTTTCCGGAGGAACCCCAGAGACGGCAAAACTACCACGGCGGACCCGGAGGCTGCATTTACACTGGAAATGAGTGGTTCACCGTGCTCATACTTGGGCAGATCGGTCAGATAGACCACGTAGTCCCAGCCGTAGGAATCCTTGAGTTGACTCGCGTGAATTGTGAGCTCGACCTCCCCCTGCCTGTCGACGGGAAGCGAAAAATCTTCCGTTTCAACCACCCAGTTGGTGTCGTTGTCCAACTCCTGCCCCAGAAAATTCTCAAGTGCCACCTTAAGTCTCCGGGCGAGAGCCATGGGCAAACCGGGATCAGCGATCATACCGACCACGGTTTCCTTCCTCAACGCAGGGGACATGTGGTGCCCTCAGAACGCTGCGCGGTTCGGTTTGACGTAGGAAGGCCACATCGCGTGGGACAGCACGCCAGCATGCACCCGTCTGTGGTGGCACGTCCATCAGCCCCGGCGCTTCGAACGACTTCTGCTGGCTGTCGTTGAGTGGTGCACAAAAGAACCATGTGTTAATCATTTCCCTTCGGTACCGTACATAGCGGGCCAGCTGTTCGGCCTTGCGCGGACAAGTCGCTGGCATCGTGGGTTTGTTTCCGGTCATGTCGTTGGGGTCCTTTACGTTCCTCTTGTCCCCATAAACCCCTGCCAAGCTCAGGGATCACCACGATGGGACCGCAAGAAGCCCACGAACGCCATCCTCGCAGTGTTGGCGACCTCCCGCCATGTGCGCGCAGAACCAATCTTCCATCTTGCAAAAGGACAGACACGGACTGCGCCGAGGCCAGCATGTCGAACCAGAAGACGTAGCGAGGTGCCGAGAACGGGACTCAAGCTGTGCCGGGCATGGCGGAAGCCCGTGGCAAGGCCGAGGTCCGGGCGACCGGTGACACACCGAAGACGTGAAAGAAGCCGCCAATGCACCGGCTTGCCGGTCTATCGCCCAGCGTGGACACGAAAATAGGCTTGGGAGAGTTTGCGCGCTATCGGACAAAAGCGCCAACCCGTTGCACGATTCCCTTTGTCGTCGTTGTGCGTAGATGTCTAACCACCGCCTTCGCGCTTGTAAGGGGGCGGCGCCTGTTTGCTGGGCCTTTCCGAGACCCGGCAAACAGGCACCGTATCGAGGAGCTGTCGTATGGTCCGTCTGTCATTCTTATGGTTGGGAGCCGAACCGTTCCCACACTCGGTGGGTGGACAGGAAGGAGGCCGTCGTGGCCACGGCATCTTCGATCGGTTCGCTCACCAGGCCGGCGCTTACCTGCGGGAGCCCTGCGGCCTCGAAGGGGGCCTGACCATTGCCGACCCACACCATGGCCTTGGATTGCCGATAGCATTCCTGGAGCAAGAGCGCGAATCGCGGATCCAGTCGGTCCGATCCTCGGACGGCAGGAGTTCCGGCCTTGGCGTCTAGGTCGACCTGCGCATCGGCCCCCTGTTGCAAGTTCTCGGCAATGATCAGTGCATCGAATTCGACGGATCGTGCCGTGAGCAACGTTCGGTCAACAGGCGAACCGTCCTTAAGAGTCCCTCCGACTGGCGACAGCAGCAAGGGCTTCATTCCCGCACGGTTGACCCCGGCGACCAGGTTCTCAACCGTGGATGCGGCGGTGGCATGGGAGACCACGATCCCCAGCACACGCCCGTCCACGGGCCAACTGGCACCGATTTGTGACACCGCAGGAGACACCACAGGGTCGTTGATCTCAAGACTAGCTTGGGGCGCTGGTAGGCCAAGGGCGTGGGCGACTCCTGCACAAAGCTCAGCATCAATGTTGGCCAAGGCCTTGAGTTGCCGCGAGCGTATTTCATCACTCGCGCATTTGCCCAGTTCGAAGGAGTATGCCTGACGCACGTGAGCCTGTTCGGTTGGATTCAAACTCATGTAGAACATGCGAGCCTGGCTGAAGTGGTCCTCAAAGCTCACCGGATTCCCCCGCTGCTTCAGGGAGTCGGCGACGTGTTCGGGAACATCGATGAACGGCCGGGCCAGGGTTTGTGCCTCGCTAGCCATGAAGGGGCATCCACCATCCAATGAGTTCGGGTGGTACGGTGCAACTCCTTCATGGATGTAAGTCTGGTGCATCCCGTCGCGCAGCATGTCATTGACCGGTGCGTGGGGTTGGTTGACAGGGATCTGGGAAAAATTCGGCCCGCCCAGGCGCGTCAGTTGAGTATCGATGTAGGAGAAGAGACGGCCCTGCAATAGGGGATCGTTGGTAACGTCTATACCCGGAACCAAGTGGCCGGGGTGGAAGGCAACTTGTTCGGTCTCGGCGAAATAATTGGTGGGGTTCCTATTTAGGACCATCTTTCCGAGCATTTGGACCGGGGCGAGTTCTTCAGGCACGAACTTGGTGGGGTCCAGCAGGTCGATACCCTCAAACATTTGTTCCTCGTTGTCGGGAAAAACCTGCACACCCAGTTCCCACTCCGGAAATGTTCCGGCACTGATGGCGTCTGCTAGGTCACGCCTGTGAAAGTCGGGATCCACCCCGTTGGTGAGCATGGCTTCTTCCCAGACCAGGGAATGCACTCCGAGCTTTGGTTTCCAGTGGAACTTCACCAGTGACGTTGAGCCGTCTTCGGCGATCATCCGGAAGCTATGGACCCCGAAACCTTCCATCATCCTGTAGGAACGCGGGATGCCCCGGTCGCTCATGAACCACATGGTGTGAGCTTGGGCTTGGGTGTGCAGAGAAACGAAATCCCAAAAGGTGTCGTGAGCCGATTGGGCCTGGGGTATTTCCAAGTCGGGGTGGGGCTTTACGGCATGGACGACGTCGGGGAACTTGATTCCGTCTTGGATGAAGAAGACCGGAATATTGTTTCCCACGAGGTCAAAGATCCCTTGGTCGGTGTAGAACTTCGTAGCAAATCCACGGGTGTCGCGGACCGTGTCGGCTGAGCCGCGTGACCCGGCAACAGTGGAGAACCTGACAAAGACTGGGGTTTCTGCCCCTTCTTTCAGGAAGTTGGCACTCGAAATCTTCGCCCCCGTTCCATAGCTGGTGAAGTGCCCGTGGGCACCGGCCCCACGCGCGTGGACCACCCGTTCTGGAATGCGTTCGTGGTCGAAGTGGGTGATTTTTTCTCGCAGGTGGTGGTCTTGCAACAGCACCGGGCCGCGGGGGCCCGCCTTCAGCGAATGATCGGTGTCCCGAAGTTGTGTCCCCTGGCTGCTGGTGAGGGACTCGCCCTGCGGGTGGTGCGCAACGACATTCGGGTTCTTTTCTCCGGCGGCAGAGGCTTCGGACGGTGTATTTGTCATTTTCTTCTCACTTCCATTGGGCATTGGGCATTGGGGTGTTAAGGATTAAGCACAACCTTGATGCATCCGTCTTCTTTTTTCTGGAACTTTGCATAGAGCTCTGGGCCCTGGGACAGCGGCGCGGTGTGGGTCACCAGGTCATCAAGCCCAAGTGGGTCTGTGGGATCCTCGGTTAGAGGCAGCAGCGTCTCGGTCCACCGGCGAACGTTGCACTGTCCCTGCCTGAGCTGGATCTGCTTGTCGAACATCTCCAGCATCGGCATGGGCGTTGCCGCCCCTGAATACACGCCGCTGAGTGAAATCGTGCCGCCGCGGCGCACGCTTGCGATGGCGGCATGTAGGACCGCGGTGCGGTCCATGGAGAGGTTCTCCAAGGCTTTTTGGGCGACTGCGTCGGGGAGTATCCCGGTGGCTTGTTGCATGAGCTTGGCACCTGGTGAGCCGTGGGCTTCCATTCCCACGGCATCAAGCACGGCATCCGGGCCCCGCATGGTTTCCTCCTGCAAACGGGCTGCGGTGTCCTTGTCGAAGTCCAGAGCTTCGATTCCATGTCTGCCTGCCATGGCGCGTCGCTCTGCCACCGGGTCCACCCCGATGACCCGGTACCCGCGATGGACTCCGATGCGGGCGGCCAGCTGGCCCACCGGCCCGAGGCCGAACACGGCAAGGGTTCCTCCTTCGGGGACCGCTGCGTATTCAATGCCCTGCCAGGCCGTGGGCAGGATATCCGATAGAAAAAGGTATCTGTGGTCTGCCAGCTCATGGCCAACCACAACCGCCCCGTAGTCGGCATGTGGCACCCTAAGGTACTCCGCTTGGCCACCCGGCACGCTGCCATAGAGTTCAGAGTAGCCAAAGAGGGCCGCGCCTTTTTGCTGAGAACGGACCTGAGTGGTCTCGCATTGGGATTGGAGCCCCCGCTCGCACATCCAGCAGTGGCCGCACGCGATGTTGAAGGGGATGACTACCCGGTCGCCTACCTTGACCCTGACGACCGCAGGTCCTGTCTCCTCCACGATCCCCATGGGTTCATGACCCAGAATGTCTCCCGGGTGCATGTACGGGCCCATGAGTTCGTACAGGTGTAGATCTGATCCGCAGATGGCGCTGGAAGTCACTTTAATGATGATGTCGCCGGGTTCCTCGATCCGGGGATCGGGGACCTGAGAGTATTCGATCTTTCGCTTGCCCTGCCAAGTCAAGGCCTTCATGGTGTCTCCTTTTCGGCTCGGTCGGTGGTCTGGAGTTCTTATCAAGGTGTTGGTTCGCGTCCTTAGGCGAGGCTTTCGAGTGCCGCCAGGTTCTTCCGTTTAATGCTGGATCATCGCCCGCGGAGGGGGAGTAGGTGCGGGCCACCTCTCAGTCGATCTTTCCCAGCCGACAGCATCCCGGTCTTCCTATTCCGAGGGTGTAATTGCACTAAGAAAGCGTCGCTGCCGAGCCGGGAATCTGGTCTAAAGTGCCTGCAGTCGAGGCCGTCGCGTCGTTTGTCGAGGGTCAAAAGCGGGGCGAAGTAGTCCAAGGTGTGCGAGCAACTGGGTCCACGAGTGGCTGGCTACTAGGGTCCAGAATGATCAGTGCGTTGAATTGGTCTGCCGGGGGTGGTCGCTTTACGACCGCCGCAGGCTTGCCTCGGCGCGGAATGCGGTTCTGACTGGGATATCTCGGGGCACGAGCCGGGATCGACGGCGGATCTGACTGGATCGGCGTCGACCTTAGAGCGCGGATTCCTCGGGCGTGCGCGTGAATAGTAGCCGTAGAGGCATTGCACATCTTTTGGTTTAAGAACGCCGGCGGGATCGATCACGGGTGCGCGCTTCACGCAGTCCCGGGGAAATCTCACGTAAAGGTTCCCATTGGATACTTCCGCCTCGCGGAGCGGCACGAGACGTTCGGTGCTTCCGAGTAATCCCATACGCACTGTGGCGAATTGCGGGACATCGGTTCGATCATTGCGTGTGGTGCGGCTAAGGGTTCCGATTCTCTTGCCGTCAGAACCAAAGACCTTAGCCCGGGCCTCTAGAAGGGATTTGAGCTCTTCAGGAACCAGCATGACCTTGCCCTTTCAATAAACTCCTGAGCGCACCGAACCACGACGGGGAATCGGGGAATCGGCGCGAAGCCTACTCGTCAATGAGAGCACGCGGTTCCGGACCATTCAAGAGTCTGTTGGACCGGATTTCTAAATTTCTTAGCTACGACTGACGGGAGTATTGCGAGATGTCTAATGTCGTTTCCGCATTTTTTGGGGGCCTCCAATGCTCGAGACGGGTTCACCAGTCCGCGTTGCCGGAATTTGAAGTTCCTTGATTTCTAGGTACGCGCAAAGAGATCATTTCAGCACCTCCCCGAACTAACGAACACCGGGTACCGACGGTGCGTTGACGCCACCCAAGCGGTGAACGGCCTCTAAATACCTAGCCGCATAGCGTCCCATTTCCCGGGCGGCAACTTTTCCAGCGGAGGCACTCTTGGATTCGTGACGTCACTTTCTGCAAAACATCTCTTGGGGTACCCATGTGCACGCCATTCATGCCCGCGCGTGACTCCGGTCCCCGGGATGCGTTTCGAAAAAGTGCGCTTGCCCTGCGCCCCTTAGGGAAATCCACAGTCACCGTGATCCGGGAGCAAATTGCTACCCCAGAGTGACCCTAGCAAAGATTCATGTCCTGCCATTGCGGGGCGCTGGCGCGCCGGTTAGGGTGAAGAGTTCAAGCACTTGCCAAATTTTTCGTATCTGATTGGGCACGGTGGCCATGGCTACAATTTCTAGCGATTTCAAACGCACAGCATTGGTTCTAGTCGATATGCAGAACGCATTTTTTGAGGACCCAGAGCTGAAAATTCAACAGAAACGTCTGGTCGGCCACTGTAACGATCTGGTGGCCGCGGCTCGTGGGGGTTCCATGCCGGTGTTCAATGTCCGCACGATCCATAAGAGAGACAAATCGACGTGGACGTTGAGCATGCTCGATGACGACCAAGGGTTTCTGTTCGAAGGCACAATGCAGACTTACAACGTCTCCGGGCTTGATACCACAGATTCGATTGAAATTATCAAGCACAGAGACAGTTCGTTTTGGGGCACAGACCTTTTGAATCAACTGCATAGGCGCCATGTCGATTCAGTGGTTATTTCCGGTGTCTCCTCCCATACGTGCGTCGCGGCAACAGCCAGTGATGCCTATGCCGCTGACATCCGAGCGGCCTTAGCCATAGACGCTATCGCTTCCGCGGATCCTGACTTTGCGAACACCACGCTCGCGCTGCTCAAGAACGAATATCGGCAGAAACTCGAAACAACCGCAGCCCTACTGGAACAGATCCCTGCGTGGCGGCTTCAAGCGCACAGGCTAATTTCCGGTTGACACGGTTCATCTGACGAGATCGGAGCGAATGAAGACTGTAGTCGGCAGATCGGACCACGAAAATGGTCCGGGTGGATCCGCGGCCGAGCCCGTCGCTCAGTGCCTTCGGAAAGATCTTTATGTTGCGGCAGCTCTAGGAGAAGATTCCGGACCAAACCCATCAGCCGCCGGATGGATCATTTTTCCCGGATTGTCCGACGAGGTCTGTGCGAGTACGGAGGCCTGCTCAAAACTGGGAAATGCCGAGAGGTGCCGATGCAGGGACCAACCTCGAATCGGCGCGGACAGACAAATGTGAACAGGTGCACGAAAAGCAGGCAAGGCGCCCTGGACGAATGACGCCGGTGGTAGTGCCCATAACTTCGCACCAGTACTCGGTGAAAAGAACTCGGACCCTGACAGGCCGGGTTTGGCAGCTTACGGCAAATGGAATCCGGGCGTGTTGACACGGAATTATAGGATTTGAGAGCGGTAGCGGGACCCTCATAAGGGATCCCGGAGAAAGGGGCAAGACATGGCTGACCGACTGGTGGCAGACGCGATGGTCGATCGACTTCGGGCATGGGGAGTATCCCGGATTTTCGGATATAGCGGCGATGGCATCAACACCTTTCTTGGGGCTCTGCGACGTAGCGAGGACGGGCCGGAATTCGTCCAGGCTCGCCATGAGGAAAACGCCGCCTTCATGGCGGTGGCGCATTCGAAGTATGCCCTGGGCCAATACGGTGTTGAATTCGACGGCAGTGGCTCGAGCGCTCGGAGGCAGGAAGGAAACAAGAGGAACATCGGCATCGGCGTCATGGTCGCGACTCAGGGGCCCGGTGCTGTACACCTACTCAATGGCCTCTACGACGCGAAGTTGGACGGCATTCCCGTGGTGGCGATCGTCGGTCAGCAGAATCTCGCCGCTCTTGGCTCCGGCTATCAACAGGAAATCGACTTGTTGGCCATGTTCAAAGACGTTGCTTCCGCGTATTGCGAGCAGATTTCGGCACCGGAACAGGTCCCGGGGGTGATCGACCGCGCATTCCGCACGGCGTTGGCCACCTCCTCGCCGTGCGTTGTCATCATCCCGCATGATGTGCAGCAAGAGCCCGAGGCTTCCCCGGGCGGAGGGCACGCGGAAATGCCCACTGCGCCCCAGTGGGAACCACCCCGCGTCCTTCCCAGAGACGAACGACTGGATGCGGCTGCTGCGTTACTTGATGAATCCGAGCGCATTGTGATGCTGGTGGGCCAGGGGGCGCGTCTGGCGCGTGCCGAGGTAGCGCAGATGGCGGAGACGCTGGGTGCTGCGGTGGTTACCAGCCTGCTGGGAAAGCCATATGTTGATGAATCCCTGCCGCACTCCGCCGGGGTCATGGGACACCTCGGCACCTCCGCAAGCGCGTCAGTGCTTAGCCGTTGTGATGCTCTGCTCATCGTCGGTTCCAATGACCCTTGGACCGAGTTCTACCCAGATCCTGGTACGGCGCGCGCTATCCAGATCGACATTTCGGCACAGCAAACCGGCAACCGGTACCCCGTTGAGGTGGCTCTGGTCGGCGACGCTGCCGAAACCCTCCGTGCGCTATGTCCGAGACTCGCGACAGTGCCGGAAGCGAGGGAATCTTGGAGACGGGAGGTCGGAGATCACGTTTCTGCCTGGCGTGAACTTAGCCGGCTGCGTGCACTGACACCCGCCCAACCCGTCAACCCCGAACGCGTCGTGCGTGAGCTCTGCACCGTTCTCCCCGAGGACGCGCAATTGGCCTTGGATGTGGGGAGTTGCGTGTATTGGTATGCCAGGCAACTGCTGCTTCCCGAGGGTGTTCCTGCCCAGCTATGTAGCACCCTAGCCAGCATGGGCTGCGGGGTCCCGTATGGCGTGGCGGCAAAATTGTTGCGTCCTGGGCGGCCCGTTGTGGTGCTGGCCGGCGATGGCGGTATGCAGATGAGCGGGATAGCCGAGCTTATTACGGTCGCTGACCGATGGAAGCAGTGGAAGGATCCCAGATTCGTTGTTTGCGTTTTCAACAACGGCGATCTGGCCGAGGTTTCCTGGGAACAACGCGAAACCGAGGGTGATCCGAGATATGCCCCAACCCAGGGACTCCCACAATTTCCCTTTGCCGACTATGCCACTCTCCTAGGACTTAGAGGAATCGAGGTCGATGACCCGTCTGCTGTGGCAAGTGCGTGGGAACTAGCTTTTTCAGCAGATCGGCCTGTCGTCATTGATGTGCATACTGACGCATCGGTCCCATTGCTTCCGCCTCTCCCTCACAAATCTGCAAAACTCGCAACGATGCGCAACGCCCTGCAAAAAGAAGGTATAGCGGGGGAGCGTGCCTTGAAGCTGCTCAATGAATACGCCAGCCAGGAGAAACGGCTGTTTCCCGGCTGAACAGTTACTCCTCTTCACCGGTGAGATTCCTTGAGCAGCTTGTGTGAAGACAGGCAGCCCCGGACCCCTCGAACGTTTTTTGATTGCTTTGAGTAATTTAATGCCCGAAGAACCGAGCGTAGATCTGGTTTTCAGCTTGCCAGTGGCCTCTCCGTCGGACTAAGAAGGTGAAGCCTTATTCCGTTGCATTCGATGCGGTCCTCACGACTGCCGAACGGACTTACGTTCGGCGCATCACGGAGTTGCCTTAACAGCGTGATGCTGGAAGCGCGCAGCGTTCCGGGCGGGGTGGGCTTTGTCTAGATTCAGGAACCGGGCACGGTTCTTGTTGGTGGACTCATCCTTGTCGAAATGTGGGATCGAAGCATCATCGGTGCCGGTCATCTCCCTGCCATTGCGCCGGATTTCCCGGTTCAAGAAAGTTGCACGTTCACTTTGCCGAGACTCGTATCCCGCAATAAGGGGCAGTGAACCCCGGTGGCAGTCAATACGCAGACCTTGGTGTTCCGCCGATGAAAGGCTCAGGTAAACAACTCTACGGATGCGACTGATCACTCTGAGCCAGGGTGATAGAAGTACTGATGCTTACGGTCACGGGTAGACCACTCACCTTTGGGATGTGGAAACAAATCATGGATTCATCTATCTCAGTGGTACGCACTGTTGAAGCGGAGTTGCCTTCGGCCCGCTCGAATCGAACGAAGTAGCAGGAGTGGTGCCTTTCACGCCGCGCCGAGGTCACGAAGCGCCGCAGCGGCGGCATTCCAACCAGCCATGCCATGGACCCCTGCTCCGGGCGGCGTAGACGAGGAACAGACATACAGGCCAGGGACGCCGGTATTGTAGGGCCTGAGCGTGGGAGTGGGACGGAAAACTTGTTGCATCCCCCGCAGGGAACCGCCTCCGATGTCCCCGCCAACAAGATTCGGGTTCCAGCTCTCCAAGGCCTGCGGTGACATTTCCCGTCGTGCCAGGATGCGGTCGCGAAACCCGGGGGCAAAACGTTCAATCTGCGCGTCTATCAACGTACCCACTGGTGCCGTGCAGCCCACGGGAACATGCGCATAGGCCCAGATCATGTGCTGTCCTTTCGGTGCCCGGAGTGGGTCGACCGAGGATGGCTGGGCCAGCATCACAAACGGCGTGGACGATAATTTGCCGCGCCCCAGGTCCCTTTCCGATTCCACTACCTCGGCGAAGCTGCCTCCAACGTGGACCGTTCCGGCGTGAACGGTCCGCTCGTCTTGCCAAGGGATGGGGCCGTCAAGAAGATAGTCAACCTTGAAAACGCCGGGACCATACTTCCATCGCCGGAGAAAATACGCGTATCGGCGCGAAATATTGGTGCCCCGTAGGCGCAGGATCTGCGCCGGGGTCAGGTCGAGAAGAACAACGTCGGCAGCAGGCAGTTCCCGAAGATCGGTTACCGCGTTATTCGTGTGTATCTGCACCCCCATGGCAGTCAACCGAAGCACCAGCGCATTAATGATTTCCCCGGTGCCACCGCGAGCCACCGGCCAGCCGAGAGATTGGCCGAGGCCACCAAAAAGCGCCCCGAAGCCGCTGGTAAAGAGATGGCCCAAAGGCAACATCGAATGCGCCGCGGACCCGATGAACAGTGCTTTGGCACCCTCCGTCCTGAACAGCAAACGTGCGGTCGTGGCTGCTGGCAACAGCGCCCTCGCGCCGAAGCGAGCCATGGAGAGGGGATGCGGCGGGATTCTGAGCAAGGGGCCGGTGACGTTCGAGAGGTCTTGGAGCGGGTGGGAACTAATGGGTCCATGTAGCCAGCGCCACGCCGCGGCATCAACACCGAATTGTTCGGCTGTTAGCTGTAGATCCTGATGTAGGAGGACTGAATCGCGACCGTCGAGTGGGTGCGCCAGCGGATAGCGGTGAAACACCCACTTCAAACCATGGCTTTCAAGGTCCAGTTCCCGAAACGCCGGACTGCCCACGGCAAAGGGATGCGCGGCCGCTCCTACATCGGAGATGGTCCCAGCCCCGAATATAGTATCCGTCCGGGCACTGCCACCCACCTGGGAAGCTTGCTCATATACCGTTACGTTTACGCCACGTCGTGCCAGAAACGCGGCCGCGGTGAGGCCATTGGGGCCAGCTCCAATAACTATTGCAGAATGTGCCACGGTTGCCTTCCTTCGCTTAAAGGCGCATCAATCTTAGGAACTGATTACTTGTCCTTGCCCAAAAGGAAGCGTTCCTCCCAAGTCATTTCGATGATTGATTGAACTTGTTCAATTTGATCGGTCGCTCGCGTATGCAGCTCGCGCAACAGCAGGGTATTCAAACGCGGATCCTTGGCTGAGACCAGCAACAGTGTTTCCCACATCGCCTGCTTGGCACGCAGCATTCCCGCCAACACCTCGAGCTCGACCTGCGACAACCCTGTGCGTCTTCTTCTCAAAATATTCACCGGGTTGAATCGCCCCAACAAACGCACTAGGTGCGTGAGCAACTGCTTAAATGGTTGCGGTCGATATCCGAGGGCAGTCATGATTCGACGGAGGTCATCTCGGTCTGCCATGACCTGTTGGCACAGTGAATTGAAGCCACTTTCGTGGGCAGTTCCCTGCCAGGTGTCAGCGGCCGCTTTGAACGCATTGACGCCTCCCTCGGAACCCAGATAATGCTCGTTCAGGTAGCTGGAATAGGTCTTATGATTGATGGCTCGGCTCTGGTCCACCATCTGCTCCTTGGATCGTTCGGGACAAAGAATGCTAGTCGATCATTCACTATGCAGGGAAGAGTCTGAAAGCATACGGCCCGCCGACGACAGTTGAGATCGACGTTTGCGATGCCTCTCTTCGGAGCTCTCGGCATTTCAAGGACGAATCTTGCAACTCGAACCTGCCAAGGACCACGTAGGCGGAGGGCGCCAGCGCTTGGATCATGGACATACCCTATGTGCAGGATCGGCTACGGGGAAGGCCATCCAACACCGACAAAGGGGGCGCGATGTTGGAATTCGCCCCGGATCAAGGCCGGAAAGCAACGGCCCAAGCCCGTAAGGCGGAATCCCACCCCCGGGCGAAAACCACCATGGTGTCCTGAAGTGTCTTCTGGTCGCAAAGGCAGTGGCAAAGTAGCGCCAACCGATGAGATATTGGATCAGCCCGGTGGGAGGGTTGCTCAAATATCCAAGGAAGCCACCCAGAGTGACGAGTGCAAAGGCGGTCATTGACCTTGTGCGCCGCCTCTCAGTTAAAGACGACGGGCTGGCCCGAAATTTTTCGCGAGGCTTATCATGGGCCGATGTCCAGAATCACTCAGCAACACCGGAATCCCAACAGCTTGACGACTAAGATTCTTCGGCACAATTACGACGGCAGGCCGAACGCACGAAGCCCATTCCCGCTGCTTCGTGCGCCCGTTCCTGCATCTAGGTTTCTGATTTTCTGAACTACTATGCCGATCGCTGTTCACCGATAGGCAGACGGCTACTGCCCTGTTACGTCCTTGGCAGCATCTTTCAGGTGCTCGCCAGCCTGCTTGGTCTTCGCCTCGACCTGGTCTTCGGTCCCCTCGGCCTGCAATTGTTCGTTGTCGGTCGCATCGCCGAGCTTTTCCTTGGCCTTGCCAGCTGTCTCTTGCGCTTTGTTGCTGATCTTGTCTCCGAGACCCATGGGGTCCTCCTTCGAGTGAGTACAACAGGAACAAAACCTAATGTAGGACCTGAATCTTGATGTTTCCTGGGAATTTGTGTACCCACTGTCTGGCGTGCTGGCGGCGCTCTCGCCGGACTGTTCCCAAGCCCAGTTATGCCATTCAGTGCCGGTAGTTGTCGGGGCGGGCTCTAAGAACTACGGTAGTTTTCACCACCATTTTCAGAACTCGGAAAGCTTCCTCACGGAATCCTGAACCCATAGTTCGGCTTGAGGACTTGGCCGGAAAAACGAATGTTGAAAGGGATATCATGCAAGATCTTCCCACCGCGCGTGGCCCGCTCAGCGAGATCCTTATCAAGATGCTGGCAAGCAACGAGTTGCCGCCGGAGCTGAACTATTTCGAGGACATAGTTCAGGAAGCATTGCGCATCGACACCGATATTTTCTACAGCGAGGATCTGCAGCTCGCCCTATTCGTGCTCTATGAACTGCACTATTCGGGATTCGATCAGGTCACCGATGACTGGGAATGGCATCCGCCGCTTCTGGCGCTACGAAACCGGATCGAAAAAAGGTTCGAGACCCGTTTGCGAGACGCTTTGGGGAAACTTCCTCAACCTTCCGCGAACGCCCAAACGGTCGCTGACGCGCTCTTTGCGATGAGTCAAGATGCAACGGGCCCTTCGGTGTCCTCCTATGTGGCGCGCAACGCGAGCTTGGAACAAGTTCGCGAATTTTTGGTCCACAAGTCCATTTACCAGCTTAAGGAAGCCGATCCACACACTTGGGCGATTCCTCGACTGTCCGGACGAGCCAAGTCTGCGCTGGTCGAGATCCAAACCGATGAATACGGGGGCGGTATCCCTGGTCGCACCCATGCCGAGTTGTTTGCCCGCACCATGCAAGGCGTGGATCTCGAGAGCGACTTCGGGGCCTACATCGATATGATCCCAGCGATCACGCTGGCATCGGTAAATGTCATTTCCCTCTTCGGTCTTCATCGTCGGCATCGCGGCGCTGCATGCGGGCATTTGGCGATTTACGAAATGACTTCTTCCATACCGAATGCAAAGTATGCTCGGGGGTTCCGACGACTGGGATTTGATACGGGGGTCACGGCTTACTTCGATGAACACGTGGAAGCTGACGCTGTCCACGAGCAGATCGCCGGTCGAGACTTGGCGGGGGGACTCATCGAGGCAGACCCGACGCTGGTAGACAGTGTGTTTTTCGGAGCCGCCACGGTCGTCCTGCTCGATGGATTGGTGGGCCAATGGCAAATGGACGCTTGGCGCTCGGGCCACAGTTCCCTGCTCGCAGTTAGTCGAGCACTAACGTGAGTGCGGAATCCGCACGTGCCCAAATTACCGTTTGTCCCCAGGGTCCGTTGCTTCTCCGCGGGAACTTCGACATGGTCGATGGCGAGGGGGAACCGATCGATCCACACCGCGGAACCGTTGCACTGTGCCGCTGTGGAGGGTCAAAGATCAAGCCATTTTGCGATGGCACCCATAAGCTACTTCCGTTTGACGAACCCGAAAACACGAAACCCCCGCGATAAGCCGAACGTCATCCGTGCAGTCGCCCAAGCCATGAAATGCGGAGGGATACCATGCCCAATCTGCTCAGCCCGTTTGGCGAACCCAGCAGCCGAAGTGGGAAACAGCAAGTCAAACGGGCAGATAATGTGGCCCATCCTATGCTGCTCATTGAAGCTGCAAGCGATCACCCAAGCGGTAGTGGAACGACCGAATCCGGTCGGGCAACCACCGTGGATACGGACGTGTAGTCCCTCCGCGCGACACAACGAGGGCGTGGTTCGCGACCCGGATCGCGCAGGCAGGACCAACAAGAGTCAATAGGCCGGTCAAGGGGCAATAGTTAGAATCGCGTACCTCGCCGGAGCGTCCCGAGACAGACAGTCTCACCGCAGTCAATAAGAGTCTCACCCACCGTTTTCCTGAATTCTACTTTTGGAGGGTTTCCGATGAGCACCTTTGGCATTGAAGAAGAATTTTTCCTGCTTCACCCGGAAACGGGGTTGCCGGCGGTCCCTGATGCTGCTGCTTCCAACATGCTGATGTCCATCAATGCCGCAGGAAATGCCACCCAGCCTGAATTCCTGGCATGCCAAGTCGAATCCGCAACCCCGGTGTGCTCGGACGGTGCTGGAGCGTTGGCATTGTTGCGCGAATTCCGCAAGGAACTGGCACGCACCGTGCAAGGCCTAGATCTTATGCCCGTGAGCTTGGGAACCGTCCCACTGATCCCTGCTCAGGCGGCGAGGATCGCCGATGAGCAACGCTACCTTCGGCTCCACGAGTTTCTTCCGGGGATCAGTAGCGATCAATACGTTTCTGGCCTGCACATCCATGTGTCCATACCCGATCCCGAATCCGGTGTCGTGGCGCTGAATGGGCTGCGCCCTTGGCTACCGCTGCTGATGGCGATTGGGGCGAACTCGCCGTTCTGGCGCGGTGCGGACACCGGTTTCGCCTCTTGGCGGAGCATCCATTACCGGCGTTGGTCCGTGCAAGGCTTGCAACCTCATTTTGCAGATGCCCGTGACTATGAAAACAGGGTGGCTTCACTGCTTTCCTCGGATGTTGTCTTGGATAACGGACACATCGGATGGGCGGCACGCTTGTCCACGCGGTATCCCACCGTTGAGATCCGGATCTCCGATGCCCAATTGCGTTCCGAGGACTCGGTATTGCTGGCGCTAATTGTGCGGGCGCTGGTTGACACCTGCCTACACACCAAACCATCGGACGAAAACCTGCTTCCAGAGGTGCTCGATCTCGCCTACTGGCAAGCGGCCAAACACGGAATGGAGGGCAACCAAGTACTCCCAGCTTCCGGGCACGCAATCACCACAGATCTCCTGCTCACGGAGTTACTGAACCATATTCAGGGTGCTTTGGCCCGCAATGGAGACAGCGACTTCGTCGTCTCCGGATTCGAACGCTTGGCGCGGGTCGGCAATGGTGCCCGTCGACAGCGGGAAAGCTTCGCTCAAGGTGGTCTCCGACAGGTGATTGACGACGCGAACCAGGAACTGACGGCCTAAACCTTCTGACGGTCGCTGGCATGCGTATCACCCCTTAACGCTACGCGCTGCCGCCTCGGCTGGGTACGTATGCCCGGCAACCTCTGGCCAGCACGCACCATCATTCGAGACCCCGAAAACGGACGTCGGGCAATGTCGGCGCGCCCAGCGTTCACCCGCAAGGGGCCGGCACGGCCTCTCGCGGCAGATCCATTCAGTTAAGGCGATAACCTTCAGGGGGCGTCGCCGATTCCTCACTGTTTGCCAGGCGAAGGAGGAGTGGCCCATGCGGAAAAAGTAGCGAATCTCAACTGCCGCAATATTCAAGCATGTGGGGAGCCTGCGCTCTGGCGCCAGCTAACCTGAGGGGCACACTGGAGTCATGCCCGATGCGTCCATGAATGCCCTCATCCTCGTATGCACGCTCTCGGCGTCGCCATGGCCGTCCAGCACCCACCTGCTGGCAAGCCAAGTCGCCGACGAATTTGCATCGCGAGGGGTACAAAGTGAGATACTGCGCCTCGCCGATCATGATGTTAAACCAGGGGTTCAGATCGATATGGGAGATGGGGATGCCTGGCCCGCGATTCGGAAAAAACTGTTGGGCTCACAAATACTGGTGCTTGCCACCCCGATCTGGGTGGGTCACCCCTCCAGCTTGGCTCAGAGGGTGCTGGAGAGACTGGACGCCGAACTGTCCCAGACCGATGGACAGGGCCGACCCATCCTGTTTGACAAGGTCGCCATGGTTGCCGTCGTGGGAAACGAAGACGGTGCACACCATGTCATCGCGGATCTTTCCCAAGGGCTGGGCGAAGTCGGGTTCACAGTCCCCGCCCAAGGTGCAACTTATTGGGTGGGAGAAGCGATGCACACCACCGATTACCAGGACTTGGACAGTACCCCCGAGGTGACTGCGAATGCAACGCGCATATCGGTTCGCAACACCGTACATCTGGCAGTCCTCCTAAACAACCAGCCTTACCCGCCTAGCTAAGGCGGGGCCATCCACTCACTGGTGATGGTGGACCAGCGTTCGACAAGTTTTCCTGCCCACCAGGCCGCCTACCAGAGCGCATGCGATCGCCTCGAAACCTTGGAGCGGCTCTGCGGCGAAACGAAGTCACTGACGCATGACCCATTCACAAGCTATGTCGACAGCGAGGAGACCAGAGCGCGGCCTACGGATGCACTGTCGATGGGCGCGAAGAGGCTGAAGAGGCTGAAGAGCAACACTCCATGGGAAGGGGATCCCAATTGGGATGATAGGCTAAATGGAAGTTTTCGGGGCCTGATTCCCGTCTCCGAAACGCCGAAATGCCTCGTGCCGGCGAAGCTTGTCAAGCCTGTTAATGAGGGGCGAGGCCGTCGCCCCATGCAGCACAACGGACATCGCAACCACCAGTCCCAGCACGGCCCATAGGCGCTCCGCTTGGCCGACGAAGGCACCGGCTTCCAAGGCGTAGGCGAGATAGTAGAAGGAACCAATCCCGCGAATGCCGAAGAATGCGAGGGCGGTGCGCTCCCACGGGCCGGTCTTTCCGCCGCTCAGCGCGATCCAGCCGGATAGTGGACGGACCAGGAGTAGGAAGGCCAAGGCAACGATGACATCGGGCCAGCCAATCCCGGCGAACAGTCCTCGCGCTATCGCGCCTCCGAATAGAACCAAGACGAAGACGGTCATCAGGCGTTCCAACTGCTTGATGTAGCCATGTAAGACCTGGTGGTAGCCATGGGTACGCTCGGCCGCCCGGATCGTTGCTGCGCAGATGAACACAGCGATGAAGCCGTAGCCCTCGAGCATTTCCGCAGTTCCATAGGCGAGAAACGTCGCGGCCAGAGCCACGAACCCCTCCGCGTGTTCGGCAAGTCTGGCGGCTTTGAGCCGTGAGCTGAAGAACACCGTAGCCAAAAGCTTGCCCGTGGCCCATCCCATTAGGACACCAACTCCGATCCGCCACAGTACGTCGATGGCGACCCACTCCGGAAACCAGGCCCCGGAGCTGTAGCCGGCCAAACTCAGGGCGATAGCCAAGTAAACAAACGGGAATGCGAGGCCATCATTGAGGCCGGCTTCGGAGGTGAGGCCAAACCGGATCTCGTCTTCTTGCCCCATCTTTTCTTCCTCGTCCGCGGGTTCACCGACTTGCACCTCTGCAGCCAGCACGGGGTCCGTGGGAGCTAGCGCGGAGGCAAGCAATAGGGCGCCTGCTAAACCTAGGCCGAGCAACCATAACCCCAGCAGTGTCAGGGCAATGATGCACAGTGGCATTGCCACACCGATCATGCGCCATGTTGTCGCCCACCGACGCAACCCCATCGGACGGTCTAGTGCAAGGCCGGCACCCATGAGCGAAACAATGACACACACCTCGGTGAGGTGCATCGTGAATTGTTGGTGCTGGACGGGGTCGGGGGTAGGAAGTACATCCAAGAGGCCGAATGCCAGAGCTCCGGCAGCCAAAAAAACCATCGGCATCGAGATTGGAGCGCGCTTCAGTATGCGGGGGAGTACCGCGGCGGCGAAGACAGCAGCACCTGCTGCCGCGTAAACGATGCTGGGTGCTTCGAACACTGGAGGTCCTTCCCAATCATGTCTGGTGCCGCTGAACAATGTGCCAAGACACCGAATCTGCCGCAGCAAACTCAGGTTGCCATCGGCCCCCTAAAAGCGAGGGCAAACCGGCTGCTGCGGATAATAAACCCCACGTAGTTTCGAGCGCACTAGCCTCAGACCTCAGTTAGGCCGTTGCGCTGGCTGGGCATTGGCTTCGGGCTTGGCAAAGGGACGGGGGTTTGGCGGTGGATCAGGAATGTGGTCTGGCCCCGGTGGCGGTGGAGGTAAAGGCCCCGGGCGCGGTCCTGGGCCAGGAAACGGTTGGGAAGGGAATCCGAAATGGCCAGTAATGCGGGTGGCGGTGCATGCGTCTTCTGCCACTGTGGCAGGGATTGCCCATTATCAACGATATTGTGGGTTATTTTTCGAAATCTCGCCATGGAAACTGCTGCTCCTCGGTCAGGGGGGCTGGAAATATCTAGCTCGTTTCACGGTGCGTGAGAGAAAAGTGAAACGTACAGGTAGGCCCGGTGCCATCGTTCCACGTCGTCGTAATGCGCGTCTAGGTATCTACCGGAGCCGTGGAACGTTCCGCGGATACAACGGAGCTTGCTGATTTAGGTAGGCGGCGCACTCAAAGTCTTGCCAATCCCGCCCACGTGGGAAGACTCGGATTCTGACCCAGTCTTTCTCGTCTGGGTCCATTTTCTTACTCTCGGAGTACCAAGCGACACCATGCCTGTCGAGTAGGGGATTCACGGCAGTCGGGGTGTCCGCCTGGTACTGCGGGGATCGCCTACCTGCTACATGAAAAATGTTGTGCTATTCCCATCTTGAACCGGGCTGCGACCGGTCGCCCAGTCATGGGTGATGCAGGCCGATACTTTATTCCTATCCGCAACGAGGCAGTTAATGGCCAACCTCCACCCGCTGACCCAAGGGTGTGCAAGCGTCTTGATCGAACGGTTTACGGCCCTCTATTTGTCATTTGTAGCTTCGCGGGGTCTGTAAGAGAAATGCTTGCTTCCATCGTGGCCGGAACGAGTCTCCACGTGAGTAGCATGCGCCGTAGCTTGGGATGTAGTCGATCATTTCTTCCTTCCGCGTTCCCGCAGCGGGAAAGGTTCCGTCCACTGGCCTGTTCCCTGCCGGATTATCCTGCGCGGGTCCGGGGTCTTAGCCCCGGCGCCCCGGTCGGCTTCAGGACGTGGTCGGTGTGCTCTCTCCAGAGGTCCGCGTTTTCACCCTCGAGGTCTCTCGCCCGTTGCGGGCCGATCGTGGCGGTCTGGCACCGTGTTCGTTCCACGAGCCGGTCGATACCAAGACAGGCCCTCGACAAGAAACGAAACAGTGTTGTTTATGGCCAGATATCCAAGAGACTCTGAGGCGGCAGGCTGTCATTTCGGGAAACAACTGCGCTGTGTGTTGTCTTCACATCTACCGGAGATTTTTGGCTTCGGGACCGTCCGTAGGCGCTATGCGAAAACTTGAGGCAATCGGTAATCCCTAGGGCGATGCCCCAACAGCCCTTCGATTCCTATGTGCTGGATATGGGATGCGGAAGAGGAAGGTTCTCGGACGCCCCATGGTGGCAAGCCGGGGAAATGAGTGGTGGCTCCAACCGAGAGGGTTGGAGCCACCACCTGCGCAATCTAGGCCCTTTTGCGCGTCAACAATCCCCAAATAACGAGGACGACTAACGAACCACCGATTGCCAGTAGCCACGTCGACAGTGACCAGAACTCGTTGATATTCACGTGGAACAGCGCGGAGCCGATCCAGCCACCGACCACTGCACCAACAACTCCGAGTAACAGGGTGGCCAACCAGCCGCCACCCTGTTCCCCTGGCTTGATTGCTTTCGCAATCGCCCCGGCAATCAGGCCCAAAACAATCCAACCAATGAATCCCATGACTTTTCTCCGTTCGGATGAAGTGACGTCGTTCAGCATCTGGATGTGGATGCACGCCAAACATCATACAACTTTGCGGATTCTTCAGGTCAACTGCTCGATATCTCCTAACATTGATGCCCTGAGTGAAGCACCTTGCGAAGGGGAAAGATGCAGATGCCCGAGGAGTTCGCCGGTAGGTAGTACCTTGGCGCAGCGACGACTGTGTTGGGCAGGGACCTGCGTGGGTGGGACGGGCACGATGGGCAGGTAGGCGAAGAATGAGGTGCCTATCGGAAGCGCTGAGACTGTGCGGCGATCGGTGAGGCCTTCAGGTTGCGCTTGTAACGGTTCCAGCGCAAACCACATGGGTAAAGGTTTTCTTGACCTAGGAAAACTCTCTATTCCTGATGGCCCTGATCTCCACTCATTGATCCTTCTGCGGGCGGCGTTTCACCGGGAGGTACTCCACCGCCCGGCTCCAAACCGGTGACGTTTCCCTGCAACGGATCGGGGTTGGGCCCTGCGAGCTCTTCCCGAGGATTCTCGTCCGACATCTCATTCTCGTGTTTTTCTTGGTCCTGCATCTCGCCATCTCGAGGTGCTGTCGAATCTCCCACGATATTCTCCTAGCGTTCGATATGTTTCCGTGCGGGTATCGTAAATCAGCCTTCGCTTTCGGGCAAGACTATGGCAGAGCAGTCCAAAATTTCTGCCACTTGCTTCCGGACCATGTGCGGTATGGGATGAATAATCCGCTTAATCTCGAAGGGGCTCCAGGTTCCAGGTTCCGGGTTCAGGGCGTTGGGCTCCCAAGTCACTGCGCCGACACCAGTGACGTCCTTGGCGGTGACGAGCCACTGATTCTTCGCCCGTCACGGCACTGGTCAGGGAGAGCCTGGACTCGCCCTGACCCTCTTGGTCCTCATGAACGAAACGATCGAGCCGCAAATCGTGCCAGTCTCCAGCTTCTGTGAAGGACGATGACTGAAATTCCACGGTTGATTTTTGAGACCGTGGCAGATCCCTGCACGCGGTGTGAAGCGCCGAATTTCCTGTGGCTACCAGTTGTCATCTTTGGCCTGACGGTCTATTCCGTCATCGGCTGCCGCCCGATCGGGGATCGGGCGGAAGGTACTGCCGAAGCACGGCCTAGGAGCCGTTCGTGACTTCGGGGCAGCCGGTTACTGGATCCGGGGTCTGGATCGGGATACATGGGTTCAGTGGATTATTGGGATCGCTCCCTGCAGAATTGGCAATCCGAATTCTTGGCAGTGGGCTGCATGGTCATGCTCTCCATTTTCTTGAGACAGTGGTGACCGGCAGAATCCAAGCCTGTCGGAGCGCTTCGGCGGAGACCTCCACGGAAGACAACTGACAAGCTTAGACAGCTTCTAGAGCCCAGCCCCGTTGACGGCCAGTGGCCCGGAGAAAGCCGCCGCCGGACCCAACGCGAGTACACCGATTGTCAAAAAGGAGCGCAGAATATTGACCTAAAGCACACTTCGCGACATGGTGGATATCAGGCCTTGTTCATTGAGGATGATCGCAACAAAGCGACTATCCGGGCCTTGAGGTTCAGACCCGTCAGGGTTTCATACCTCTCCCACCGCACGTATCCGACCTGTAAATCCGGATTTCCGGACGATGAAAGGAATACAACATGACTGATCCAACGCCTGAGGAAATCTCTGCTGCGAAGTCTGCAGAGAAGCAGAAAGCCCAAGAAACAGACAAAATTTCTGATCCCGCCCTCAATACCCAGAAGGGTCATGACTGGAGCGATGAAGGTGGAGCCACCGAGGACGGTCCCGCCACGGGAAACGAAGCCGCTCCGGGTCGTTAGTTCCGGCGTTTCGGGAGCCTTCGGACTCCCTGTCAGCAAAAACCGCTGATCTGAGATTCACTGTTTCGCCTATTGAAGGAGCCGCAGATGAGTACCGACAGTTCATTCAACACAACCCCTTCCGAGGGGAACCAGCAGCCAGCAGACCCGACCACCCGGTATCCCAGAATTAGCCCACCGCAGCAGCACCAGGCACAACCGGGACTCGATTCGAAGCTCGAACCGTTAGCTGACCTAGGTGAGGACTCCTATGTCGGTTCCGGGAAGCTTGCTGGCCGGCGAGCCCTCATCACCGGAGCCGACTCGGGCATCGGTGCGGCCGTCGCCATTGCTTTTGCCCGCGAAGGAGCCGATATTGCCATGGCCTATCTTCCAAGTGAAGAATCCGATGCGCAACGAGTTGCCGGGATCCTCAGGACGGAGGGAAGCACCGTGCATCTGCTCCCGGGAGATTTGCTTGAGGCGAACTACCGCAATGCCCTGGTTCGTGGTGCCGCCGAGGCCCTGGGTGGGCTGGACCTTCTGGTCAACAATGCTGGCAAGCAAGTGAGTGTGGAGAGCCTCGAGGAGTTGAGCGACGACCAACTCCTAGCGACCTATCAGGTGAACATCCTGTCGATGTTTACGCTGAGTCGGGAAGCGCTGAGCTACCTCCAGCCAGGGTCAAGCATCATCAATACAACCTCGATCCAGGCCTATGATCCCTCACCCCACCTGCTTGACTATGCCTCCACGAAGGCTGCCATCAACAATTTCACTAAGGGGCTCGCCGCCCAACTAGCCCCGCGTGGTATCCGGGTTAATGCTGTGGCACCGGGCCCGATTTGGACCCCGCTTCAGCCCAGCAGTGGTCAACCCATCGAAGCTTTGCCGGAGTTTGGGCATGACACGCCATTGGGCCGTGCCGGCCAACCGGCCGAGCTCGCTCCCGCCTTTGTATTTTTGGCCTCAGACGAGTCAAGTTACGTTATCGGGGAAACGCTTAACGTTAACGGTGGGAAGGCCAGTCCCTAGACGGGTTGATCAACGCACACACCGCAAAAGACAGGAGTTGAGAAACATGAACGTCATTGCCAAGGCAGTGGGAACCCTTGCTTCATTACTCGCGGGACTTCTGGGAGCTAAGCTCGTTAGCTCCCTGTGGAGACGAACCACGGGAGAAGAACCGCCCACGCTGGCGAACCCCGAAGTGCAGCAGCGGGCCAACATTGGCAAAGTTCTAGTCTTTGCCGTGATCTCCGGTGCCAGCGCGTCGGTCATTCAGGCAGTGACCAAGCGATGGACTAAGAGAATCGGCCGATCTTCGACACCTGCCTGAAGCTTTTCAGAACAGAATCGGTTCTATGCTCATGAGGGAAAAACCGGCCGAAGGTAGGAAGCTCGCTGGAGGCGAGCCTGTCCCGGCCTCAATCTCTGGGTTAGGCCCGATGAGGGGATGAAGGGTGTTGTCGGCGGCAGATGACAAGTCAGTGGCAAGCCTTAGCGTGTCATCTGCCGCCGGCACGACACCGGTGTATCCAAGCGGGATGACCCCTTGTGGGTGAACCGGAACGCTTAGGGGAAATTGGTGTTGATAAAGAAAACGGACACATCTTATTGAGGAGCTGTCAATGGATGACAAAGAAGCACCCAGAAGCGGCAAACGATTCCTGGCCCGTCGAGGCGTCGGCCTGGCCATCTCCGGAGCGTTGATCGCTGCCTTGTTTGGAATTTTTCTGAACATCGACCAAATGACCGGTGAAGGTTGGAAGAGCCCGATGCTGGTCGGAGTTCTTTTGGGACTGATCATGCTGGTGTTCGGGGTCTATCGTCTGGTCAAGGGCAACAGCAGCCTGGATTATCCCCAAGGCGGAACCAACAACGAACCAGAAAACTAGCATCTCGAGGTGTCCCGTGTGCTCGATGTGCCTTGGCGCCCTTTGGTCGGAGTCGACAGGTTCTTGACGTTCGCGTCTCGAACGGCAAAACGTCCTAGACCTCGGCTGGGAACCGAAAGTCCGCCAGAGTGCCGACGCCGTGTTGTCACTCTGGCGGAGCCTGCTGGGAAGCTTCCATTGACCATTCAGCACGTTGAAGCGCTTCGGCAGTCGCCCGCACTTTGAGTAAATTGAGGTTATCGATGGTGTAGGCGCCGACCGCAAGCCGACGATCAACGAATTCATCCGCCAGGGTTTCTAGGTTCTTCCCAAAATTGAACACCACCTTGAAATACCAGAGTGCACTACATTTCTGAAGTGGCTCTTCAAGCTGAACGCTTTGCGGAACGCCTTAGTTAATTAATCATAATGCCGTCATCTGGAGGAACGACGGTACTCGGGTGTCGTGGATATCCCAGGCGAGAGCACTGCTCAAAAGATGGCCCATACTTCGGCCGAAGAGCCGCCGATTATGTCGGACATAAGCGCTAGAGACAGGAGCAGCCCAGCGAACCCAAATTGGACCGGGGTGAAGCCACTGGCCCACCGCGCCGACTGCATTAGTATCCACGGACCAAAAGTGGACCAGATCCCCACGAAGAACATGTCGATGGCCAGGGGTTCCTGCAAAACCCGGGTACCAATTGGACACTAAGTCCAAGATCGCGATTGGAATAGCGGTCATGGCACGGGCTGCGAGGACCACCAGTAACTGACCTATAGGAGAAAATCTCGTGGCCGTCCACTTGAATTTGGGAAGACTCAAAAGTGATCCGGCACGTAGCCCTATCACCGAAGTACCGGTCCCGTGAATGCGGTCTCCCCAGAGAATCGGTCCAACCCATCCCGTTCCCTTGGAACTGCGCATATCCAAAGACGAATGGGGATTTCCCGTGTAGCTACTTTCTACCGTTGGACTGTTCATCACCGTCAAGATATCTGCAACTGAGGTACATAACAGTTTACCGACTAGACATAGCTAGACGCCTTGCGAATCAAAAGTTGACCGCCAGATTGTAGGTTCTGGGAACTGGCGATCAACTGATGGAAACGTCACCGCCGTCGCTTCTGTGAGTCTTCTGCACCAACCGGCTGCGAGCGGACCCGATACTGTTTGGCTAGTCCTCCGCAGAGCCCTCAGCGTTCGCAGCTTCCTCTATCCAATCAATGGCTTGATCTGAGAGTAAAAATTCCTCAGTATCATCGCCCGCGACCCATGGGGCTTCTGGCGTGAGGGGCCCCGCCACAGCCTCGATCTGATCGAGAATGTTTGGCGGCACAACATCTCCGTTGTTGTCAATTAACCATTGCCGAGTCGAAGAGTTCAGAAGTGGCCACCAGTTCTCAACGTTCATGCCTTAATTCTGACAGCAGTGGGTTCGGTTGGTGATCCAGAACGGGTGTTTTTCTGGCTCATGAAGTTGCAGCCACGAATGGAGGACCTCTGAAGGAGTCCACTGCAGTGTTTCGATAGGCCGTGGATGGCAGATGTGGCCTACCGTGCCCAGGACGTACTTCAAGAACTCTGGCCGGGCGCTTGGTGTCAACCACTCATATTCGGGTTAAAAATCGGGGTTCAAGTGAACGGCAAACCGATGACCAGACCAGACTGGGCTGAAGTGAGAATTTGTTCTGCCCTTCGGATCACTAGGTTGTCATTTGTGGATGGTGCCTTTTCTTGTATAGGTGCCCGGTCAGCACAACCACAAGCCACGTGACAAAGCCGGAGATAAAAATACCCCAAAGAATGTCCGTGATGGCAGCATCGTGGGAAAGCACTTTGAGCGTCGTTAGCGCCCAAAGTGCTTTTCGTATTGATGCCTCGCCACGGAATTAATCCAAAGTCCGTCGAATAGCGCGAACAGTAATGCGGTGAATGCGTAGCAGAGCAGCCATCTCTTCACCCGGATACTCACATTTGCTTCCCAGTATCGGCGTATATTTTTTCCACAAAGAAGCGGGATCGTTCGATGAATTTGTCGCGCTTAAGTTTCATGGTCGGTGTGACGATTTCGTTCGATTCACTCAGGTCGCTAAGCAGTACAACAAACCTTCGAACTTGCTCGCTACGTGCAATCTTCGCGTTAGCGGCGCCTACTGTCTTAAGGATGACTTTAGTCAGTCGTTCATCATCGATCTCAACGGCTCCACCGTCCTCCGGAATTCGCAATCTGGCTATGTCGGTGATGCCTTCGCGCGTCGCCCATTCTTGAACAGATTCTGGGTCGAGTAATACTAAGCCACCAAGGAACGGCTTTCCTTCGCCGACCATGACAGCATGTGCAATAAGCGGATCGCTTTCGACGTAGCCTTCCCAAATGGTGGGGGAGACCGTTTTACCGCCGGCAGTGACGATGACGTCCTTGATTCTTCCCTTGAGGGTAAGACGGCCAACTTCATCGAACTCGCCGAGGTCGCCGGTGTGAAAAAATCCATCGGTGAAGGCATCCACGTTGTCTTCGGCGTTGGAGTATCCAGCAAATACACCAACGCCACGAGCAAGAACTTCTCCCTCGTCCGACAAGCGGACGGTTGTTCCGGGCATCGGTACTCCAACGGATCCTGATCTAATTGACCCGGGCATATTTCCGGTCAGCGGAGCTGTTGTTTCCGTGAGTCCGTATCCCTCAATCACGGGAAGGCCGATGCCACGGAAGAAGAGAGAAAGTTCGGCATCCAATGCCGCAGCCCCGGATAGTAGGTAGTCCAGGCTCCCGCCGACCAATTTTCGCAGTCGCGTATAGAAAATGAGGTCAAAAATGGCATAGCGTATCCGAAGACCGAGTGTGGCCTTGGCCTCGGTATTGGTCTCGCGGGCCTCAGCCAGCCTTCCCCACTCAAGTGCGGTGTCCTGTGCCAAATGCCAGATAGGCCCGAGGTGTTTCTGGGCAGCAGCTGCCGCTGCTGAAGCCTGAATTTTCTGTAAGACACGGGGAACTACCACCAAGAAGGTGGGCTTTAGAGCCGCTAAGGATGGCACCACTTCCCGAGTGTCGGCAAGATGCGCGATCCGCATACCGTTCGCCAGACAGGTCAGCTGAAGGCCGCGTGCCAAGACATGAGCCATCGGGAGGAAGATTATGGTGTTCCCCGATTCCTTGACCACCTCCTTGTAAGCGGCGGCAACGTTCAGAACCTGGCCTACAAAGTTGCCGTGTGTAATGAGCGCTCCCTTGGGTGCGGCTGTTGTCCCGGATGTGTAGACAATGGTTGCCGTCGATTCGAGGGTTGCCATGAGCCGTCGTTCTTCCACGACGCTGTCGGCTACGCGTTTGCCGTCGTCAACGAGAACTTGCAGATCCGGTTCAGCCCGGGTGTCCATGGTCCAGATCTTCGCTCCAGGGATCCCGGCCTGCTCAAATCCCCGTTCCAACGTTGAGGCTTGTTCACAGCTGCCTGCTACCGCACTACTCACTGCCGCATCGAGTAGGATCGCCGTGACTTGCTCGACTGACGAAGTTTCGTAAATTGGAACAACAACGGCGCCGGCGAACCAAGCTGCCATGTCTGCCAATGCCCATTCATACCGAGTGGGCGACATGATGGCCAACGATTCTCCGGGCTGAAGACCTGAAGCAATGAAGCCCTTGGCCAAGGCGCGTACCTCGTTGACGAACTCCCTCGTGCTCACTTGGCGCCATGGGTCAGTGACGGCACCGTCAGCCGAGCGGATCTCGAAGGCTATGTGTTCGGGCGAAGTCCTTAGGCGCTCTATTAGCAGATCCGTCGCGTTCTGGTGAATGGACGGCCCAACCAAGAGCGGCGTAGTGAACTCTCTCATAGGGCTTCCTTCTGTGAAACGGTCTGCAGGTGGTCGCGCATCAGTTCTTGGGCAACGCCTAGAAAGCTGGTTATGCCTACCCTCTGATCGGGGGCTAACTCTTGCAGGTACCCATCAATTGCGGTCGCGAGTGGAGAAATTAGGTCTAGAATCTTTTGAGACGACGCCGGTGCCGCGCTGACAAGGACCTGACGGCGATTGACTAAGTTCCGCTCTCGTATCGCATGGCCGTGGAACTCGAGTCGGTTGGTTATAGCGGTGGTTGTGGCAGCGGTGGAACCCAGCTCCTGCGCGAGTTTGCCTGCTGTCATCGGCCCGAACTGCGCTAGCACCGAAAAAGCGCGGTAATCGGTGAGATTCAGGCCTAAGCTCGCAGCGATTTCTCGTTCGCTCTCTCGGACGAGGGCGTAAAGGCCCTGCAGGGTCTCAATAACAGAATGGGAAGGTGCAGCACACATATGGTTTCCTAAATTTAGCTAGCTAGGTTTATAGTCAATACTAATTGATCATCAAACACAATTGAACAAGCTGGCCTGCAGGAAAGAACCGTCGCGGAAACCCGTGCCGGCATCCGGACTGCATGCGTGAAGGGAACTGCCAGATGAAGGAAAAAAAGCTTAGGACGCTCATCGCCCTACCCGTGGTGGTGCTTGTTGGCGCCCTGCTTGCACTTGCCGGCAGTGACGGTGGTGCATTGATGGGACCGATTCCCGTCTTCACTCTTGCCGTTGCCGCGGCCTTTCTGATCCAGTGGATCGCCTTCATTCCGTCGTTCCTGAATCAAACCGAAAAATACTACGACCTGACCGGCACCCTGACCTATACGGCCATCACTCTGTTGGTTCTCTTTGCCGTTCCCGAGATTCATGGCAGGTCTCTGCTGCTCGCATTCATGGTCCTGGCGTGGACTCTAAGGCTGGGAAGCTTTTTGTTCCGGCGCATCAGCAGAGCAGGCAAGGATGATCGTTTCGACGAGATTAAGCCGTCGTTTGTCAGGTTCTTAAGCGTCTGGACCATTCAGGGACTCTGGGTTACCTTCACTGCCGCCGCCGCATGGGTCGCGATGACGTCAAGGAACCCCGGTGCGCTGGACGGTTTCGCACTCATTGGATTCATTGTTTGGGTCGTCGGATTCAGTTTGGAAATAGTCGCCGATCAGCAGAAGGCCCGTTTCAACCGCGACCCCTCCAACAAGGGAGAATTTATCGCCACAGGCCTATGGTCTAAGTCGCGCCACCCAAACTACTTCGGTGAGATTCTTCTGTGGGTCGGCGTCGCCATCGTTGCTTTGCCCGCATTGCAAGGATGGCAGTGGATCGTGGTGATCTCACCGGTGTTCGTTGCTCTGTTGCTCATCAAGATTAGTGGCATTCCACTCTTGGAAAAGAAGGCTGATTCGAAATGGGGCGGCCAGCTCGATTATGAGGCTTACAAAGAAAACACCCCCGTGTTGATCCCCAAAATTCTAGTTGGGGCACGAAATTCTAGGATGGTTCCCAACCGAAAAAGGAACATGCCGTGAAAGTCATTGTTATTGGTGCTGGACTAGCCGGACTGCGCGCCGCAGGATTGGCCTCCGAACAAGGGCACGAGGTCACGGTCCTTGAAGCTTCGCAGAGAGTCGGTGGCCGCGTCGATACCGAGCTGGTTGGTGGATTCCGGTGCGACAGGGGGTTTCAGCTCATAAATCCCAGCTACCCGGATGCCCGGCGAGCCCTAAACCTTCAGGACTTGGACCTCCACGCGTCAGGACGCGGTGTCGCGGTTCGGGATGAGTCTGGTGTTCAGATCTTGGCGGATCCTTTCAGGCACCCTTCGTACCTCAGAGGGATGTTCAGCGGCATGTTGAAACCAGCCGACCTTTGTGCAGTACTTCGGTGGAACCGCATTGCACGCGGCGGATCGATGACACTGCACCAAGCCATCGAACACGCTGGTTTCTCTGCGCCCCTACGCAAGGCCATCGAGCGATTCTTGTCGGGCGTGGTGGCAGATTCGGACCTTAAAACCGCGGGTCCCTCCGCTCGAACATTGGCCTGGTATTTCGCCAAGGGTATCCCGTCATTGCCGGCGCAAGGGATGTCGGCCGTGGCTCATCAGTTGGCGGAACGGCTCATGGAAAACATCCGATTCTCCATGACTGCGCAATCTCTCACCAGCCACAACGGGCAGGTGACGGTGACCTGTACCTCGGGCGAAGAGCTGATAGCGGATCGGGTCGTGGTGGCCGCTGGCCCCCGGGCCAGTGCCCGGCTCACTGGGCAGCCTGAGCCGACCATGAATTCACTGACCACCTGGTGGTTCGATGCACCTAGTCGACCCAGTAAGTTGCCATTTCTCTACCTCGATGTCCGAGAGGGTTCCAGGCTGAGCCATACTTCGGTGATCTCCAATGTGTGCCCTTCGTACGCACCTGCCGGACGTCATCTCGTACAAGCCACTGTTGTCGGTGCGCATGATTTAACTGACAGCGAAGCCTTGGCCCAATCCGCCAGCATCATGGGGGTTCAGGATCCTGACTGGAAATTGCTCGTGCGCCACGAAGTTCTCGATGCATTGCCTTCTATCGAGCCCGGGCATCGCTCACTAACTAGCAGGATCCCTGGCGTGATCATAGCTGGCGACACTGCAGAAGCGTCCATTCAAGGCGCATTGGCCAGCGGAGTTACCGCCGCACACACACTGGTTAATACCCGAGTATCCAACCATGCGCGTGATTCCTTCAACGATACGTTCACCCTTCAGATTCGCTGTAGAGGCGACGCCATGGAGGTATGGGAAAAGGTCACCGACTTGGATAGACATACAAGAGCCATTCCCCTTACCACGGTGACACCCGCACAAAGTCGGATGACCGATGGCCTGCAATTTGTCGCGCTCACGACCTTCGGGCCAGTGAAAATGGCAGACCGCATGGTGGTGCGCCTGGCCCAAGCACCTGCTGGGGAAAACCCGGGACATCTCAGCGTGTCAAAATTTGGTCCAATCGCAGGTCAAGTCGAGGCCACTATCGAGCAGCAAGGTTCAGAAGTCGTCATCGTTTGGCGTCAGAGCCTCCGGCCTGCATGGCTGCCACGCTGGCTCAGACCCTTTGGCACCGTTGTTGCACGAGTAGGTTACGGCATGGGACTGCGTAAATTACTGGTTTGAACAACTTTTTTGCCGACGATGCACTACACCTTAGCCACTGTCCATGCTGCTGACCGTGGCACCGTTCGTCACTGTATTCCTGTAGTGACCGGGGTTGCATACGATGAGCCATCGGCGGCGCCCGCAGAGTCTCCCTAGGCGCGATGGGCGTTTAGGCTGGTGGGTCCGAAGAGCTCGCGGAACCAGCCAAATGAAGGAGCAATTAAGTCCCCCTCAGCAAAACGCAGCGTCAGTGCCCAACACTAGGTAGCGGAATGCCGCCGGTGCCCCGAAAGACGATTCATCAGTTGGACGTCGGAGGGGCAGCTCAAAGTATCTCCATAATTTCCACAAAGGCCCAGAATCACCATGTACCGCAGCTTTGGCTATCTCATCCCATGTTTCTGGTCGGGGTCGTGCTCCTGTAGGCAGTCACGCTGGTGGCGAATTGGAAAAAGATCCGGACACGGAAGATCGACTGGCTGCGGCTTGTCGTCGAGTGGTGCACCCTTGCTTGGCTCTTGGACATTGGTCTCATCGCCCTCATGCCGACGTCCGGAGTATTCGGGGAACATGCTATTTCGCTGGTGCCCCTGCAAGAACTCATCCTTCATGGACCGGCTACTCGGTCCTCAAAGAGGGTGCGGCGAACATCTTCCTGTTCGCGAGCGGTTAGGTGGCTTTGTCTCTGTATAGGCGGGCATCAGCATTGCAGACCGCACTGGTGTCCACCGGAATCGCACTGGTGATTGAAGGGCTGCAATACGTCTTGGTCCTCGGACGCATCAGCAGCATAGACGACCTGTTGTGGGCCTTTACCGGCGGCCTGCTCGGCGGCGCCGGTGGCGTCCTATGTCGGAAACGCGTCAAGACGAAGCGCAGGTCTACGACCCGCCTCTAGGAATCCGCGGCGTGCCTCAGACATGGTGCTTCTTATTCGGCGTCGCGCCTCAATTCGTTGTCCGTACGCCCAATCCTCACTGGGACACCCAGAAGCATCCAATTGCTCTAGACGCAGCCGGTGGCGACAGATTGGCTGTAATGATCTAGCTTCGTGGGTGGAAAGCCTTGCGATAATCCAAAGGCGCAATGCCCTTGACCGCCTTGAATCGCTGGCGAAACGACACCGGTGAAGCGTAACCGACAGCACTTGCGATTTCCGCTATGGAAGCTTCGCTTTCCTCCAACAGATGGCTGGCTTCGTCGATGCGCCAATTCATCACCCACTGATGAGGCGTCGTTCCAGTTTCAGCCGAGAATCGTCGAACGAAGGTGCGCTCGGACATACACGCCATTCTGGCAAATTCAGCCACCGTACGAGTCTGGCGAGGGTCGGCCGCCACCAACGAGCGGACAACTTCTAGGGCATCCCCATCTGGTGCTCTCAAGGCCACTGGCGAACGTACAAATTGTGCTTGACCTCCTGTGCGGTGGGGAGCCATGACCATGGACCTAGAAACGGTTGTTGCCACTTGTCCGCCACAGAGCATACGGATGAGATGGATGCACAGGTCGATTCCTGCCGCAACGCCGGCAGACGTCCAAACTCTGTTGTTGCCCACAAAGAGCACCGACGGCTCAACGTTGACGTCGGGATACCGTGTAGCCAACGCGCTGGCCAATCCCCAATGGGTCGTTGCGGCTTCACCATCCAACAAGCCGGTTTCCGCTAAGACGAACGCGCCCGAGCAAAGCGAGGCAACAACGGCACCCCGACGGTGCGCTTCCCTGATCACGTCCAAGTATTTGGCTTCGGGAATTACGTTGGAGTCACCCAACCCGGGAACAAGAACAACATCGGCCGCCTCGGCCCAAGCCAATGA
The DNA here is from genome assembly GCF_019285735.1 of Paeniglutamicibacter sp. Y32M11. GTDB lineage: Bacteria > Actinomycetota > Actinomycetes > Actinomycetales > Micrococcaceae > Paeniglutamicibacter. The sequence continues at coordinate 2,056,277 of NZ_CP079107.1, forward strand.
CGCATCAGGGGCGCACTGAGCACCTTCAGTGAGTGGAACCAGACTCATTCCATCGGAACAACGTCGAAGTTCAATGTCCAGGGGCGGGGATGAGAGCCGTTCGGGGGACCACGTCTCGGTGATAATGGCGACATCAAACATCCGGGCACCAGGAAGGAGTAGAAGGGCGACAGAAAGCATCAATTGAGTATATGGCGGAAAATCATCGGACAGTGTCAGATCTGCCACTCACGGATTTCGGGCCAATCCCGGCAGAGTTGAAACTATGAATGCGATCGACCTCAATGCCCTTGACCACTCTGACCACTCTGACCACTCTGACGGCTCTGCGACTTCTCAACGGTCATCACGCGGTGCACATAGCGAACTTCGAATTTCACCGAACACGGCGCTCATCGTCATCGATGTACAACAAACATTTGACGATCATGGCTACTGGGGGGAGCGGGATAACCCGGATGCCGAAAACAATATCCTCCGACTCGTTGGTCACTGGCAGAATAGAGGACTTCCTCTGGTCATGGTGATGCACACGTCGACGCGACCTGAATCAACGTTTCACCCGGACCGGACCAGTTCACAGCTCAAGCCCTTCCTGGCGAATATCAAGCCGACCTTGGCCGTTGCGAAAACAGTGAACTCCTCGTTCCTTGGCTCACCGGACCTTGCGGGTTGGCTCACTGCCAATGGCATCAAACAGGTAGTTCTTTGCGGCATACAAACCAACATGTGTGTCGAGACCACAGCGCGTATGTCCGGCAACTTGGGTTTCAGCACGGTTATGGCCATCGACGCCTGCCACACGTTTGATCTTCAAGGTCCAGATGGTTCGGTGATACAGGCAGCGGAGCTATCCAAGTCCACGGCAACCAACCTGTTTGGCGGTGGCTTTGCCGACGTCGTGACAACCCAAACCATCATGGAAAGCTTCTAGGGGAGCTGACTGCATGGCTTGGTCTACCGCCGCAACCCGGCTGAACCCCGTTATCCACCGAAATACTTAGGTCCAGCTGTATGGGGACATATTAGATGCAGTCACGTCGCTACGTAGGTCAAACTTCTCAATCAGCCTGAGTCTGAGCCGGCTGTCATTTACCGGCAGCAGCTGCGCTGAATGTCCAACTTCGCCGCACCCGACTTGGAACGTCCGTACGTGGAACGCTCACCGAGACACCTGGATGGTCGCTCAGCCGTTTTCCCTGCCGGGCAACGGCGCTCCGGCAAGAAAGGCACGATATTCTTCCTGCACATCACCATCGATTGAAGGCTGGACATTGCTGTAGCGAGCATCTGTGCGATCTCGTTTCGGTCCGGAAATCCAGTACTCGTCTCCGGTCTCGAGGTCTACGAAATTTGAGTCGAATGTCCCTGTTACGTGGCTGAGAGCAAGATTGCGGAAGTACGCCGTCCTCCAAGACTTCGAGAACCGGAGTCGAGTGATCCACGCGGGTCCACGATCGGTGTTGTGGCCCGTCTTGAGTTGAACGTACATTATGCGTTCTGCCATGGATCTACCGTAATCCGTCTGGGGCTGGCCGTCTAGAAACCGAATGTCGGTATTGGATCTGCGATCTCGCTTCGATCCTAGGACGTACCGTCTGGAGGCGATTTAAGCGGTCCCGCGGAAGCGATAGCGGCCCGGAAAATTATGCATATTTCCCGATCTGGCATAGTACGTTCCTATATCCATCCAATGGTCATGTACGCGGAAATCAAGCCGTCAAAATGAGCGCGGACCGGTAACCATCTGCCTCGAGGCAAGACATTTCGTCTAGTTCCTGGATAGGAATGGGAAGGCACGTAACGTCTACCCAGGTTTCCCCGCTGTCACTGTTCACCCACGAATCATCGAGCACCAGAACTGGGTTTTCTGTAGACCCTGCTGTCCCATGACAGAGTACCCAATGCGGGATGTCGTAGCCGAGCATCTGTTGCAGCGACACCAGCAAGAGGACCCGTGCGCCGTTGCTCACCGCTTCTCGGATCTTCACGATCTCCAAGCGCGTAGTAGTCAGTGGTAGTCCGGTTGTCTCAGCTTGGCGGCGCGATTCGGCCTGAAGGATGCCGCGCCAGCTGCGTTCGGCCTCGGGGTAGTAATCCACGATCACAGGCTTGTCGGTATCCAACGACACCGTAACCGAACTGTCTGGCCAGCGCTCCGCGACTGCAAGACCCAATCCGATCGGCTCACAGGCCATGAAGTTGGTAGCTTGACGCCACAGCAGCAGTTCCGAGGTGCGCAGGTCATCCAGGGCGGCGATGCTGGTGGTTTCCCCATGCGCGGCCAGCGCCGCAACCGCCGCGCAGGTGAAGTTCTCGCTTTGCTGGTAATGAGAGGTGCGCAGGTAGCGGGCAGGATGCAGCCAGTGCACGTACCCGGCTAGTGGAATCGAGGCTGAAGCATCCATGGCGTAGCGAGGCGCGGGCAACGCCTGAAATCCGGTCTGCTCGGCCAAGGTGGCCAGCGACGGATCATGTGTCCAGTGTTCCCATTTTACGCAGGCTAGATCCTGCTGATAGGCGTAATTCAGCACTCCACGGATCGTCTCTTCACCTGTTGGCGCATCGAGCGCGAGAATCCCGGCGATCTTCACATATGCCCCCGTGGAGCGTGCGGTAATTAATGCGGCACCGGTTATGGTGCCACCGGGCGACACAATCGTCAGCAACCGAGCGTTGGCAGCCCCTGTTTCGCGTTCCCACGGACCGAGCGCGGGACCCAGATGCCGAAGCAGCTGAGGATGGCGTTGAGGGTCGAAGTCTTGGACCGTGACGTGTGGTGCTGCGTGCTGTGACATGGGAGCCTTTCGGTTCAGTGGGGTGAACGGCTGGTGTGGACCGGGGCTTAGTTGCTAGCCGCGAGAGCGGTAGAGCAGCCAGATGAAGTACGGGGCACCGAGCAGGGAAACGATCAACCCGGCGGGTATCTGTGCCGGTGCGATCACGGTGCGGCCTAGGGTATCGGCCAGGCAGACCAACAACGCGCCGAAAACTATGGAGACCGGGATCACCCGGTGATGGCGGGCTCCCACCAGCGACCGGGCGAGGTGCGGGGCGATCAGCCCGACGAAGCCAACTACCCCCACGGCCACCACGCTGACCGCAGCGAGAAGTGCTGCAATGGACAGTGAGATCAGCCGGGTGCGGGCCGTCTTGATGCCCAGCACCCGGGGCAGGTCTTCGTCGATGGCCAGCAGGTCAAGCTTGCGGCCCATGAGCAGTACGAGCGGAAGGCTGAGCACCAGCACCACCAGAACTGGCACCACGTCTTCAAACTGGCGGCCATAGGTCGAGCCGGACAGCCAGGTGTAGATGCGCGGAGTTTCCCACGAGTTGATGCTCAGCAGCAGGTATGTGGTGACCGCGGAGAGAGTGTACCCCGCGCCGATGCCGATCAGCACAAAACGCTCCGGGGAGAACCCGCGACGCCAAGCCAGCGCAGTGATGGCAGCGAAGGTCGCCAAGCCCGCCACTACCGCAAAAATCACCAGCAGCGAGCGTGAGCCGCCGAAGGCGGTGACAACTATGGATGCGCCAAGTCCGGCACCTGCGGTGATACCTAGGATCCCGGGTTCGGCCAGCGGGTTGCGCACCGTGCCCTGCACCAGGCATCCGGCGAGGCCCAGGGCGGCTCCGGCACCCAGCGCTGCCGTGGTCCGTGGTGCGCGTTCGGAGAAGGCCCGGGCAACGAGCTTCGGGGCATCATCTTGGAACCACAGGGCCAGATCTCCCAACTTCAGGAACATGCTCCCGGCTAATAGGCCCAGAATCACGGCCACGAGCAGCAAAACGAGGCCCAGTAGCATGGTAATAATGAACCGGCGGCGGCTGCGCAGTTTGCTTGCCACCTGCATCAGGTTCCGTGAGCTGGAAGCTTCGGGCAATCTCATCGCCAGGATGATAATCAGCACCCCGCCCAGGACCGCGGTGGGAACGCCGGTGGGGATGGACGCCGCGCCTTGGGCGCCGAGCAAGGCCCGAAGGACCACATCGGCCAGCAGGATCAGCAGAGCACCGATTAAACCGGTGGCCGGAAGTAAAAACAGTTGGCGGCGCAAGACGGTCAGACGGCGCGACAGCAATCGTGTGAGCACCGGGGCACCGAGTCCCACAAAGGCGATGGGTCCGGCCAAGGAAACGGAGACGCCGGTGAGGACCACGGCACACAGGACGGCCAGGGTGCGAGTAGTGCGAACCGGGATGCCGAGCACCGCAGCGTTTTCATCCCCCAGGGACAGCACATCCAGCCGGCGGGATAGCAGGAGGCAGATGACCAGGACCAGCAGGATCACCGGGAGGCTGCGTATGAAAGCGTCCAGGTTCAGCTGGGCCAGCGACCCCGAGCCCCAGGCGTACAAGCCCGTGGTGTTTTCCTTGAAAAGCAGCAAGATGATGCCGCTGCCGGCTTCTAGGGCTATTGCGATGGCCGATCCGGCGAGAATTAATCGGGTGGTGGCGGTCCCGGCGCTGCGTCCGGAGATGGCCAGCACGACCCCGGCAGCCAGCAGCCCGCCGGCGAATGCGAGTGCGCTGGAGGCGAAGGTGGAAAGGCTGAGGCCCAGTGCAGCTGCCACGCACAGCGCAAAGTAGGCGCCGGAGGTGACGGCCAAGGTGTCGGGCGAGGCCAGCGGGTTGCGGGTGACCGATTGGAGCAGTGCGCCTGCTACCCCCAAGGCTAGGCCTACGGCGGCGCCCGCGCAGAGGCGCGGGAGCCGGGAGCCCGTGAAGATCTCGGCAACCCCTACCCCGCCAATACGCGTGTCATCCCCGAGGAGGGCGCGCAGCAGTTCTCCCAGGCCCACCCCTGAGGTGCCTTGGGTGAGATGCCAGGCACCCACCAGCAGCACCGCCGCCGCCAAGGCGGCCAACAGGCCTAGGCCGGAAGCGATACTCGTGCCGGTGACCGGAGCTGAGGAATGATCCGTGCCGGTCACCGGGGTACTGACGTCTCCGGCCACGGCCGGCCGGTCTGCGTATTTTTCAACGGTGTTCATTACAGGTGTAGGCTACTTGGCTTCCGAAGCGGAGGTCAGTGCATCGGTGAAGGCGTCCACGGCCTGGCTGGTGGATTTCGGTCCACCGGCACCCCAGACGTTCGGGAACTGGAAGGTCCGGCCTTCCTTGACTGCGGTCAGGTTCTTCCAGATCTCACTGGATTGCAGTTCGGTGGTCCACCCGGTGCCCGCGTCATTGGAGTAGAACAGGTTGGCTTCGCCGACGCCGGCCAAGCCTTCCACGTCGGTCTGGGCCAGACCATATTCCTTATTCACACCGCCCGAGCCGAAGGACTTGTTGATTTCGTCGTTCCAGACGGGGGTCAGACCCAGTTCCTTGCCGAGCTCGGTGAACAGCGCACCGTCGGTGTATGGACGGATGGTCAGGTTGGAGCCGTCAACCCAACCGTCGAAGAACAGGAAGTCGGAGGTTGCCACCTTCACATCGGCGACCTCCTGCTTCTTCTGCGCCAGGTGGGCGTCGAATTCGTTGAGCACTGCGGTAGCGCGCTCAGTCCGTCCGGTGGCTTCGGCGACCTGCGAGAAGACGTTTTTCATGTTGCCGATGGGATCTGAGGAGTCGTTGCCCTTAACCACCAGTACTGGAACGTCACCCTTATCAAGCTGGGCCACTACAGGGTCTTCTTCGCTGAAGGCATCAACAATGATCAAATCAGGGTTCAACGCGTAGATCGAATCTAGGTCCGGCTCGCCGCGCTCTCCCACCGAGGCAACTCCCTCTGGCAGTTTCTCTGCTGTGACGTAGGTGCTGTATCCCTCTGGGGAGGCAACGCCCACCGGGGTGACGCACAGGGTCAGCGCGTCTTCAATTTCCTGCCATTCGAGCACAACCACGCGCTTGGCTGGCTTCTCCAGCTCCAGGGTGCGGCCCAGGTCATCGGTCATCGATACCGGTTCGGTGCTGGTGGCGGTGGTGTCATCCGCGCAGGTGGCGGAGGTCGCGGCGGGGCTCTTTTCAGCAGCGGAGCTGGACACGTCGGTGGTACCGCATGCGGTGGCCGAGAACAGCAGAGCCAGGGCAGCCACGCCAGTGACGGCGCTACGGGCGAGTTTAGACATAGGTATTCCCTTGTTGTTGAGTGTTTCGGTGGTAAGAAAGAGGTGGTCAGCTCTGCCGGTGGCGGCTGACCGGTTCGATGCGCAGCTTTCCGGTTCGCGCATCGGGGTGGACCTGCACGCTGATCTCGTAGACATCGGAAAGATTCTCAGTGGTGAGGACCTCAGCCGGAGTTCCGGCGGCGTGCACCCGGCCGTGTTTCATCAACACCAGGCGGTCGGCCAGTGTGGAGGCCTGATTCAGGTCATGCAGGACGATGCCAATGGCCAGCCCACTTTTACGGGCCAAGTCATGAACCAAGTCCAGGGTCTCGACCTGATATCTCAAGTCCAGGTGGTTAGTCGGCTCGTCGAGCAGCACCACATGGGTTTGCTGCGCCAGGCACACGGCCAGCCAGACACGCTGCAGTTCTCCGCCGGAAAGTTCCCCAGCAGCCTTCTGGGCCATCGCTGTGGTGCCGGTCAACTCCATGGCCCGGGCTATGGCAGCATAATCCGCCTCGGATAACCCGGCGAAACCGCGCCGATGCGGGTGGCGGCCAAAGGCGACGATATCTGCCACTGCCAACCCTTCCGGCGTGGAGTGGGACTGAGCGAAGAGCGTGACTTCATGGGCGAAGTCACGTCCGTTCAATGTGCTAATTTCGCGGGGTTCCCCGTGAGAACCGGTGAGCGTGATGATCCCTGAGGTGCGCTCGTGCAACCTTGCCATGGAACGTAGCAGCGTGGATTTTCCGCTGCCGTTGGGTCCAATGAGCGCGGTGACCTGCCCCGGGGATAACCGGAAGGAGGCGCCGTCGACCACCGTGTTTTTGCCGTAGCGCAGCACCACCTCGTGGGCGTGCATACTTCCGGCCTCAGCGGTAGCTGCGCCTAGCATGCGTACCGGACGGACTGAATACGTCCGATATTCCTAATTATTTTCACTTAGGTAAGTCTAAGTTAAGTACTCGGTGTCAGCAATCGATGACTTCTGACAGTAGATCAGGTTTTTCGGTCACCTATTTCTTGCGCTACTGATAAATGCGCCAGGCGTGGAGCCCATGGTGCGACGAAAAGCGTCGATAAACGTACTTGGCTGCGCATAACCTAATAGGTCAGATACGTCCTGGACTCCTTCACCGTTGGCCAGAAGCTCCAAGGCACGGTGAATTTTGGCCGATTGGCGCCACTGTGCAAAGGACAAGCCCGTGGCTTCGCGGTAGGCGCGGGTGATGGTGCGTGCGCTGATCCCAGCATCCGCGGCCCATTGCTCAAGGGATCGATTATCCGCGGGGTCGGCCAATAACTGGTCAGCGATGTCACTGATCCGCGGGTCATCGGGCCGGCGCAGGGCCATTTGTTGAGCTGAAGGTTTGAGTACGTCGAAAACCACAGCCTCCGCACGTGCTCTGGCTTCTGGGCTTAGTTCTCGACCGGACAGATAGATCAACAACGACTCAAGCAACGGTTCCATATTGATCACCGTTGACGCTTTGAACGGCGTGGAGGTGCGTTCAGGGGCAAAGAAGGCACTAAAAAGTTTTATTTGAGCGGTCAGCCGTCCGCCATGCAGCATATTGGCTGGAATCCACAGACCATAACCTTCGGAGACGGTAAAAATGTGCCCCTCAATTTGCGCGGTTAGCGTCCCATCATGTGCCCACAAGAGCTCATGGGCTAGGTGCGAATGCGGCTCCCACTCTGTGGAGACCTCAATGTCATGCGCTTCACTTAAAATCACAAACGAAGAGGTCGCATTGCTGGGCAGTTCAGTTGCTTGCGCCAAGGCCGTATCCGGCTCCCGAGGCCAGGTGCCAAGCCCGATGGTCGGGGAAGGAGGGCAGGTCATGTTAGAAGTATAGAAAGATTTTGACATGACTCAACTGCGCTGGCGCTAAGATTGCTCCACCGACTCATAGGGAGCATTTCTCAGCAGCCCCTGGAAAGCCCAGGGACCGCGTCCAAAGCGGAATAGAGTTGAACACCCAACCGGTAAAGCGATAAAAGAGAGTTGAAGAACGCTCCGGTAGACCCGCCCCCGCGAATTCATAAATTGCTCTGTGCGCTTGCGGTTAACTCAGAGACGGAAATGAAAAACTTCACCGTTTAAAGAACACATCTACGTGACCTATCAGACTCGCTACACGCAAAGGAAAATCCAAGAGGATCGTTTTCGGTTCTTTGTACCTAGAGTTCCGTGTTTCGGCTTGTGACCTTGGTGCCACCTGACGACACTGATATCCACTGCGAGGACGTCGTGCGGGATGGCAAGCATCCGGCCGGGGATCCGCCGCGGTCAGGGCTAATTCAGCGTGTAGTGGTCAAGCTGTTCATCACGGGTCTCCAGTATGAACCCCCTACTGGTCAGCACTCTGGCCGAGACTGCATGGGCCGGGGCGACACGAGCAGTGACTTTCGTGTCGTTGTAGGTCTGGGGAATCATGCTTAAGGCGCTATCGAGCATTGCCCCGGCAACACCTCGTCCCCATTGACCTGATGATACCCAGTACCCGACCTCGACACTGTTTTCCTGACGGGAGGAAAACACGATGCCGACAGCTTCGGTTCCCTCGGTTGCTAGGAACCAACGGGATGCTCCAGCGGCGTCGATCGGGTCGGGTAGGAGGGCTCCCTGAACGCAGGTCTCGATAGTTTGCCGGTCCCATGGTTTCCCATAGCCAATAAAACGCATTACCTGTTCATCCGAGGCCATACTGGCAAAGAACTCGGTGTCGGTTTCCCGAAATGGACGCAGGGTGATTGAGGGAGGGATTGACATCTGGAGCCTTTCAATGTCGAGCCCCTTCGAACAGTCGCATCGTCACGTAAGGGGGGTGTCCGGAAAGGCTACCCCAGTTCCGTAAGGGGGGCCTCTCAACGGGCGGGGGTGGCCCCTTGGAAGTGGACACCGGGGTCAAATCTCTTAGCAGAGATCTCCATCATAATCTCAAAATCACGCTCGAAATCAAGCGGCGATTTGTAGCCCAACGAGGAATGTTTCCGACGGTTGTTATAACGGACAATCTACCGGTATACCTCAGCCCGGCACTCCTCCTTCGAAGCCCAACGCCTGGCCCCCTGCAACGTCTCACGCTTCAGCGTGGCATTGAACGACTCAGCCATCGCATTGTCGGCACTTGATCCAATCCGACCCATCGATTGCACCATGGCCAGCCGACGGCACACCGCCTAGAACTTAGACGAAGTGTATTGCAGGCCATGGTCCGTGTGCATCCGGACACCTGCCAGCGACCCACAGGCCCGCGCAGCCGTTTCAACGCCTCCACGACCAGCTCGGTACGCATGTGATCCGTGATCGACCAACCCACCGAACGCCGCGAACACACATCCAACATGGTCGCCAGATATAGGAACCTCCCTCCGTTCCGTACGGAAGGTAAGCAATATCGCTGACAAAGAACCGTCCCGGAGCGTGGGCCGTGAAGTCCCTGTTAACCAGATCCTCGAAGACCTGCGTTCCGGGATCCTTGATCGTGGTGGATTTCGGCTCGCGCAGGTGTCTTCCAGAGTGTCGTGTTTGGGAATTGATCACGGGGGAAGGCTACTTGCGGTGTGGGACCATCCCCATCGAAACGCTTCGCAAGAAGGGACTCCACCGCCGTCGTGGCATGGAGTCCCTTCTCACTTCACCCGTGGATTGAAGGCGTCGCAACCGCCCACCCCGCAGCCTAGAACCGGGACGACGCGGACATGAACACCAAATAAATTGGAGTTCATGTCCGCGTATCTACAGGGGAGAGCCCTGCCTAGCTCTCCCTCCGGCCTCACCATGACGTCGGGCTGGTCTCCAGCCTGACGGAGAGGCAAAATCACTCACACGAAGCGCATGCATGTGACCTCCACGCCGTTGGGAAACATCCCGGGATCCAGACCTAGGCCGCCTTGGAGGCCTTCGCGGTTGCTACCGCGTCAGGGTGCGGCGCGTCGTCGGGATGTGAGGTCAACATAGACTCCCCGTCGGATAGGGCGCATGCGTGCCGAAGACCCTGCATTCGAATGTTCCCGGGCAGGAACCGTGTTAGGGGCTGCCTGGGACATTTGCGTGGAACCATCGATCACCCCGGAGTCTAGCGCCTCCATTGCTTCGGCCAGTGACCTGTATACGCCGGTGAAACCAACTGTGAGGTTGGTGGCTTCGAGGCGGTGGTCGTCGCAGATACGCACTGTGCCCAATTCCATTCCATTGCGGGCATTCCGGATCGAATACTGAAACCGACCGGATGGCAGAGCCTCGAGATCTCCGATGCACTGTCGCTCGATTTCGTCGTGGCTGCTCATCGTGGCACCTCCGCTCACAGATTGTGGTTGGGATTTGCGTGACCGGTCCTGCGGGCTCCTCCTTCCGTCTTGCGAGTCAGCAACAGGGCGAGGGCGACCATGCCGAGGCCCAGCACCAGATGTAGCCAATTGTCGGCGTCATTCACCGGCACGAAGTTCGCGTCGCTGTCGTGGTTGATGACCAGCCCGTAGACCCACAGGAGGAGGTAGATGACCCCGCCCCAGAGCAAATAGTTCTTCGACGCGCTCGGGGTACGGGCAACGGCAATGCCAGCGATGCCGAAGAGCAGGTGAACGATGTTGTGCAGGATGGAAACCTGGAACACGCCCAGCAGCATGGCCTCGGAATGGTGGCTCGCGAAACTCAGCTGGTCGTAATTGGTCGTGATTCCGGGCACGAAACCCAGGATTCCGACGAGAAGAAATACTATGCCGACAGCCAATGCCGTGTTCTGGATATTGGTGCGCTCGGTGCCGGTACGTGCGATGTGGCTGGTCATGGTGTTGCCCTTTCCGTGGATCGCGACCGTAGCGACCTGCTACGTTCTCATATGATGCATCGCCGGGAATGATTAGGGAAGACCAAGAAGCGGTGCCCCATGCGAAGAATCGAAAGCTTGCTGGTCCTAGGTAGGTCTGGGGCCACGGATCAGCGATTTTCCACCGGACGCTCGGTCAAGCAGGGCTCGCTCCCGAACCCTCGCCAGCCCCGGTGTTGTCTTACGAAGGCGACTGCACTGGGCGTTCAAAGTCCCGATGCACTGAGCTACGGCGCCCTCAAAGGGAATGCTCCGCGGGACAACTATGAAGGAGCCAACCGTAGATTCAAAGGGCCAGCAAGACCCGGGCGAGGACCGGCCAATTGCAGATACACGCCTAGGGCCAAATTCGTGTTCCTACCCGCTGCGGCCGAACGAAATTAGAGGCCCAGGAATTGAAGTAGGAGGCCCTGTCGGCCAATGTGTTATCCAGATCCACCAGTAGCAGCAGCTCTCCACCCGAATGTCATTTCCGAATGGCGACAGTACAAAATTCAGCACTCGTCGGCACGGCAATTTCGTGTCCGATATGGGAACCTTTACTGGAAAGCTGACCCCGCCAACCTGGCGCGTAGGGTGACTCGCTTTCGTCGGCGCTCTGGATCAACTACGGCACCGGGACCATCGACGGGGCCACCGACGTACGCCGGGACGGCGACCACGGAGTCAGTGATACCAACCAGTAGACCACCGTCTGAGGGCTGCAACGCCAGCGTGCGGGCCCCCAATCGACAAGATAGCGACCAATAGAACTATGAGCACCCAGGACGCAAGCAACGAGACCACTGCGCCATTCATGCAGGAGATTCAACGATGAAAAAGGCCAGAATGGAAACGGCGACCACAACCGGCGAAGGCCTAACGCTGGGCATTGTTGGCCACGGCAGTTTCATCGTGACCCGGGAAGCGCTGACGATGATCACCGTGTTCGGCGGGCGACTGCATTGTTACCAGGCAGACGGTGGCTGCCGAAAGCAAGGTCTCTATTTCTCGCGGACGGTACCGAAGAAGGCTCTTCAATGCGTAGTGATCGGTCCTCAACCCGATACGGCTTCCTACGATGGGCCAACCGGGCAGGAAAACGAAGAGGTCATGATCAGTGTCAGCCGCGAACTTGCGCCCAAACTCGACGGTGCGGTCTTAGATTTCGGTTCTTACAACAAGATGCAACGTTTCCTCTGGCTGGCCATACCTTTTGTCAAAGGACCGGCCTGTACCTGCCGGCGCTCCATCGGATCCCCAGCAGGAAAAAATGCGCCCTGTCTTGATGACCAGGGGATCGGACTAAGTGACCTCTAGGCGGTGATACGTCCAGCTTCGTGAATGTTGACTTGATCCAACACCTCATGCCGGATGAAACAAGAAGGTGTTAAGCCTCCCATATGGCCTCACGCCTTCTTAGCTTGCCGTGTTGCTGGAGGTCACATCAGCCAGGCCAAATACACTCTCGACACGAATATTTGCATGCTCTGGACGCTTATTCCAGTAGGGAAACCGCCCTGGCAATCACCAGCGCCAACAGGATGAATCCACTGGCCGATTCCAGTCCCATGAGTGCTTTAGCGCGTGCCGAAAGGGGCATGGTGTCCGTGGGGCTGAAAGCCATCGAATTGGACAGTGAAAAGTACAGGTAGTCAATGAAAGAGGCGACCCATCCCGTTCTTACCGATGAGCGAGCGGCAACTTCCTCGATGGCGTCGTGGTCCTCGTCCTGTGGAAAGCGGAAGTCGGCCGGTGGCAGGTCTTTTCGTTTGGTATGGCGCCGCGAGACCGGGCCGCCGCGATCGAGCTCCCAGAAGACTAGGGCGAAGGCGATGATGTTAGTGACCCAGATTTGCAGGGCTGCGAGCAATATTCCGGATCCGTCGTCATTTCCCTTGGAGGTGAGCAAAATGATGAGTTGGACCAAGGCCACTCCGTTTGCTGTAACCAACAGGAGCGCTTGGCCGGTCGCCAAGCGCTTGGACCATGCCGTTTCCTTGTGCAGGTGGTGGGGGTTCAAAATGATCAGTGGAATGAGCATCACTAGGCCGATGCCTACCACGCTGTAGCGCAGGGCGGGAAAGAAGACGCTGGGCAGAGCGGCATACAAGAGCAAAGCGATGAGCAGACCAACAACGGCGGGCCATCGATGCTCTGCGCGCACCTTTTGAGGGTTTGTCGCGTTCGACATGACCCGATTCTAAGCCTTTCGCGGATCCATTCGCGTGCCATCTCCACAGCGTCTTTACACAACCTCCAGCACGACGGACTGCGTTGTATTGTTCTTAGTGTGGCGCTCCGGTTGCCGGTCGTTCCACACGCGGGACCGACGGGGCACGCCGTTCTTACTTGTGGGTTGTGCCCGCCAGCCCGGCGATGACGGAGGACAAGAAGCCGGGGTAGGCCCGCTCCATGTCATCTATTCGCAGGAGGTTCATCCGAGAGGTGCCGACGTAGTACTGGTGTAGGACGCCGGCCTGTCGCAGGGCAGTGAAATGGTGCGTTGCCGTGGATGCCTTGATGGGCAATTCGATGGCTCCGCAGCTCAGCGCGTCCTGTGCGCTGGCCAGTTGCTTGAGGATGCTCATGCGAACGGGGTCGGCGACGGCGGCGAGGATGCGGGGGAAATCGAAGTCGGCGATGTCGGGTTCATCGCTCATCGTGGTGGTTCTTGCCATGGTTGTCCTTCCCTCGGCCTTCGATCCTACTCGTCGCCGCCGCCTACCGGTTAGCTGACCCGGATGACGATCTTCCCGAACGCACCGCGGGCTAGCTGGTCGTAGGCGGCGCGGGCATCCTCGAAGGGGTAGACGGTATCGATGACCGGATGGATGGTGTGTTCCTCGAGGAACGTGACCAAGTCTTGGAAGGCGCGCAGGTGCCCGACTGCGATCCCCTGGATCTGGGCCTGGTGCCAAATGATGTCCATCAAATCCAGGGTGGTGCTCTGGCCTTGGAGGAATCCGATGACCGCGACCAGGCCGTTGCCCTTGGTGGTACGCACCGAGTCCCGCAGCCCGTCGCCGCCAACGACGTCGAGCACGACGTCCACGCCCTGTCCGTCGGTCATCTCCAGCACGGCTGCGGCCCAGTCGGGGGTGGCGCGGTAGTTGATGGTGTCCGTTGCCCCCAGTTCTCGGGCGCGCACCAGCTTCTCGTCGCTGCTTGAGGTCACGATGACTCGGGCGCCGAGGGCCGAGGCGAGCTGGATGGCGAAGATCGAGACGCCACCGGTGCCCTGGATCAGGACCGTATCACCGGGCTTCACCTTGCGGTACTCGCGCAGGACGAACCACGGGGTGAGTGCTGCGATCGGCAGGGTCGAGGCTTCGATGTCGCTCATGTCCCGGGGAGTGGGCACGACGTTATGCTCGCCGAGGATCTGAAATTCGGCCAGTCCGCCATTGATGGGCCCGCCGGTCTGGAAGTCGGCGTAGTCGTTTAGCCACGGCCCATCGTGCCAGGTGGAGTAGAAGTGAGAGGTGACGCGGTCCCCGACCTTGTATTTCGTTACGCCCGCCCCCACGGCGGCCACGACTCCAGAAGAGTCGGCCACCGGGATCAGTCCTTTTGCGATTTTTTCGGGCATGTAGATTCCGTCTACCAACGCCTTGTCCCGGTAGTTCAGCGAGACGGCCGAGACCTTGATGAGAAGTTCCCCGGCGGCCGGTTGGGGTGTCGGGATCTCGTGCAGGTTCAGGTTTTCGAGGCCGAAGTCATCTAGCATTCAGGCGCGCATTTATGTCCTTTCGTGGAGCGGGGCACGGTGCCTCACCTCTTCCATCCTGAACGTTATTTCGATCTACGTCAAATATGATAATGATCGAATAATGATTGTTCCGCCTCAACCCCCGTCTGCTCCGATGCTGGCGGGCACCCGAGGGCGGCATTCAGCATCAGTTGGGCCGTCAAACACCTGCTTTGCCGAAGGTGCAGTCGCATCGACCCGTTTGGGCGTTGTCCTGATCAGAACGGCGCAGCGTTTAGTAAGCCGGTCGCTGGGTGGGCGCTGGATTCATGGTTTGGTGGGGCACGGATCTCGATGCGTGATGGTTCCGGAAGGGGAAGGCGACGGACTAAATGCGTTGTCTGCTTCTCGGCGCGAATTGAAGCGTCGGGCTTCCAAAGAATTTAGTTGTCGAATTTTTGGTGTTCGAGTATTGCATGGGGGGGAGTGCTGCACGCGATCCTCAATTCCAGCCTGACCGTTCCAGTGTTGACACCAGAATTCGCGGTCCCTTCGTGTTTTCCCCGTGAGTTCTGTCTTATTCCGCCGCTAGCATGCGTTCGCTGATATCCGAATGGCAAGGTTGCTACTGGCACGGTACTTCTTCCCGCCACTTTCGTACTCTAGGTTGAGTCCGGAAGCAGTAGCGTCTTCTGCTGTTGGATCGATCTGGCGTGCTTCGATGATCAACAGAGTAACCGGAGTTATCGCGATCCCGGATTCGGCCGGCACCCGGGTCTTCCATTCCGGCCAATCCCTGTCTGCGTCTGAGGGATAGCCGAGGCCCACCGGGATGACCTCTGTGCGGGGAGTGATTGAACTTGCCATCATCTCGATGTTCTTCGGTTCGGTGAAGACCACCTTCAACAGTTTTGCCTCGGATACGCGGTCACTCAGTTCCAGGTTGGTCGTGTAGATCACCCGCTGTTGCGGCGGAACTGAGCCTTGGCACTTTTCCGACGTCATCGTCGGACCAGAGAGCGGACCGTCGTCCGGGACAGAACAGCTCGAAAAAAGCAGCGCAGCTGTGGCAGACACGGCAAGTGCCTTGACCTTTCGTGAGATCACCGTTGCTCTTTTCCGTTGGGGTCTCGTGAACTAGATGCTATCTGTTAGCCCGGTTGAGGACCCTTGGGTTCGCGCGGTGATTGCAACACTTAGTGAATGAGTGTTGACATGGGAAAATATTCAATCCTTTACCGACCAGATCTTCTGCAGGTCTTTTGGGCAGGAATGCAGGCAGGTGATTTCATCACCGACGCCGTCATTCCCCTGAACACCAGCAGACGCACCGGGCGCACCGTCCTGGCCGCCGCCGGCTCTGTCCGTCCCCGCCGAGGCAGGAACCTCAAGGGCCGCTGCCTGACCTTTGAAAAGCGTGAGGAGATCGCCATCCTGCGTGCCCAAGGCCAGTCCCTGCGGAAGATCGGAGCAGCGATCGGATGCTCCGCCTCGACGGTGTCCCGGGAGCTGCGCCGCAACACTAAAGCGGGGAATGAGTATCGGGCGACCTCGGCCCACGTGCTGGCCTACGAGCGGGCCTCCCGTCCCAAACCCGCCAAGCTTCACACGAATCTGGTGTTGCGTGGAATAGTCGAGGAGGACCTTGCCAAGAAGTATTCACCGGAACAAATAGCGGGGCGGTTGCGCCTGCGGTTCCCCGACCAACAGGAGATGCGGGTGTCCCCGGAGACGATCTACCAGTCCCTCTACGTCCAGTCGCGCGGCGCCGTGAACCGCGATCTGGCCGCGTGTTTACGTACCGGCAGGGCCGTGCGCAAGCCGTGCCGCAAGGCCGGCCAGCGCAAGAACCGGATCCCGGGAATGATCAACATTTCCGAACGCCCCGCAGAAGTGGAAGACCGCGCCGTCCCGGGGCACTGGGAGGGCGACCTCATCATCGGCAAGGGCAACCAGAGCGCCATCGGGACCCTGGTGGAGCGCAACACCAACTACACGATGCTCGTCCACCTGCCCCAGGGATACAAGGCCGAACAGATGCGTCAGGCGCTGACCGCAAAGATCAAGACCCTGCCCGAATCGCTGCGCCATTCCCTGACCTGGGACCAGGGCATCGAAATGCAGTCCTGGAAGAGCGTCAAGAAGGACACCGGCATGGAGATCTACTTCTGCGACCCGCATTCGCCTTGGCAGCGAGGCATCAACGAGAACACCAACGGGCTGTTGCGACAGTACTTCCCCAAGGGCACGGACCTGGGCATCCACAGCGCCGAAGACCTCGACTGGGTTGCCGCCGAACTCAACGACCGGCCACGCAAGCGGCTAGAGTTCAGGAAGCCGATCGAGATGATCGGAAGCCTCCTGTTGCAATGACCGCCAGAATCCGCCGACCCCTGAACGGGACGAACAAGTCGATCGGCCAATAACGGAGCTGATGTAGTGAACTTCCTGGATGCACCCGACTATTGTCAGAGGTTGGCCGTTGTTGCGCATCAGGTCGCAGCCGCTCAGACGCTGTATAGGACAAGAATTTCTTCTCCGACTTCTCGCTGCACATCGCGGGCTAGCCGCTTGCCGGTCGCGTTCCATGTTTTCTCGTCGAAACCCTGCGGCCAGCCGCGGTCCCAGTGCATGTGCTGCTGGAATCCATCGTTCCAGGCGGTGAGTCTGGAGCTTAGTGTTTCCGAAAGGCCGTAATCCTCGGGGACTTGTAGACCTTCTTCCCATAATGGCCATTCTGCACCGTAGTCACAAAAGATCCTCAATACACGATTCGATGAGTTGGCTTTTCCATGTCCAAAGCGTATGACCCAACCGAAGACCTTCACCAGATGCTTGGGGCAGCCCCGGGCTGTAAAGGACCAATCCGTAAGCGGGACCCTCAACGCGACGGTTGGAGGGATCCGGATGACAAATTCAAATGGCTCTGGTGTAGCTGCGCAGAAATACGCGCGCTGGAGTGTACCCCTGAGCCATGTCATACGACGATGACGCACCAGACGAAATCAAGACAATATTCCCGTAAGCAGAGAATAGGCTGTGTCCATGCCTCCTGTTCCCTCACAAAGATTGTCCGCGTTGTTCATCCCCATGCTCATCATGGCCCTGCTTGCAGGAGCCGTCATGGGAACCCTGGGCGGAGCGCTTTTGGTGGTGCCCGACCTCCTCGCCGGTTCTGGCGAACCCGAGGGATTTAGTGCATGGGGAGGCCCCGTGGGCTATGCCCTGATGCCCATCATCTACAGCACAGTGTGCGGGACGTTCCTTGGACTCATCCCCAGCACCGGTTCCTTCATCGCACTATCCATCCAAGACCTGAAGGGGCCAGCATCATTGGGTAATCAGCAAGCGATGGCGGCCGGGGTAGGAGCAGCCATCGCAGGGATTCTCCCGGCGTTCTTCGTGGTTTGGATCATAGGAGCGGAACTACCCGGCAGCCTGTTCATTGGAGCTGTCTTTATCGCCGTGTGCTTCGTGATTGCGCTATTGGCCCTCAAAGGAATTCTGCGCGTCATAGACAAACGGGATGTAGTGGTCCGCGAAGCCTTCTAAGCCAACAATGTGCCGTTTCGAGGGCCCCTGGACCCAGCCGGAAGCAAATTACTAAGGCCCAGTCGTTGTTCAGACTCCCAGGTGGTTCTCGACCGCGCGTAGCAGGCGCGCATCGCCCAGGAGACGGAAGTGCCCCGTTGTCGGCAGTTGTATATTGGTGGCCCCCACCAAGTGGCTGCCGCCGGGGATGTGGGGATCGAAGAAGCTGTAGATCGAGACGATCCGAGCATTCACCGTCAGGTTTGCGGCCAGCTTGAGCAGGCCAGCGTCCCGCGGCGAGAAGGCGCGCAAGCTACGGATCGGGGCGAAACGCGCGTACGCCGAACCGGAAAAGGGTGTACTGATGGCAATCATCCGTTCCACGCGGGAGGCCTCCGGGGAGGCGGTCATGACGTGTTTTCCAATCAGCCCACCCTTGCTGTGGGCTAGCACGATGACCCCGTGCAGGTCGGCCTTGGCCAGGTAGGCGGACACCAACGCGGACATGGCCGGGACCGTGCCGCGGTTGTAGCCGATGCCGCTGATGGCATGCACCGGGTGGCCGGCGCGATGCAGGTGCTTGGCGACCGGAAGCAGGAACTGCCAAGTCTCCCAGATCCCTGGTATCAGCAGGACGGGGGCGGCATCTGGATCGGTGCCGGTCAGCAAAGCTGAGTCGGAGCCCGGCCTGAGGAAGGCTCGGGTCTGCCAGTACCCCGCGTACAGGTAGTCCAGCAGCCAAGCGTGGGTCTGCCGGAGTCGGTGTCCCGCCGCCGCTAGGGCCTTGTGCAGAGCGCTTTTCATATTCTGCTCGCCACCCCTCGGCAGAGTGCTGCGACTGCGGCTGCCGAGCGATACATCATCACATGGCTTTCCCTCCCGACCTGCGCCATTGCGCCCCGCGGCGCCAGGTACGCGAGGGCGGAAACCCATGCTGCCGGGACGATGGGATCCCGGGTCCCGCGGACCACCAGCACGGTGGCGATTGTGTCCTCGATGCGGTTTGAGAGCATCATCGGCACCGTTCTGAAGTACCAGGGCAGGCCGCAGCGGAAGGCGTAGTCGCTGAATACGATCGCGTTGACCTTCCACGGCTCGCGGAGCGTGTCTTGGCACAGCCGCAGGGATTGACGCCAGAATCCGCGCTCCGGGGCATAATTGGTGGGCCCCAGCAGCACGATGGCGGGCGCCGCCGCCGCGCGCATGTGCGCCATCTCCACGGCAACCTGAGCTCCCATGGAATGCCCCACCAGTATGGGCCTGCGCACCCCCAGCTCGTCGAGTGCGTCCCACACCGCATGGGCGTAGTCCCGCACGCTCAGGGTCCGGCTCGGTTTCGGCGTGCTGCCGTGGCCGGGCAGGTCGATGTTGTGGACCGTGGCCGTATGGGCGAGTTCCGCGGCGAGGGGGAGGAAATAGCGCGACGAGACCCCGATTCCGTGAATCAAGACATAGGTGTCCGGGCCGGTTCCCGAGCTGCGCATGTGCACCAGCGCGCCGGGCCGTCCCGCCACGCGGAACCGCCCTCCACCGGCGCGATCCGCCCCCCGAGGAATCCCCGTGCCCAGCCTTCGGCGCATAGTCGGCCCCGCCCACCGGGGTCCGTGTATCCGGTCCATCCATTCACAGTACTGGAACTTGTTTTCGGGGAACACAAATAGCTGTCAGCGACCAGAAGGGATCCACCTCTTTGGATGCCCAGCCACGGACCGTGAGCCCGTCTGCCGATGGCACACCGATGTGTCACGGGACGTATCGAGGGCTACACCGCACCACCGTGCATATACCTCGGCGATGCGGTTCCGGTGTCTAGTTTTCCGGTCATGATGAATTCCTTGCTATGTGGTGCCCAACCTAGGAAAGTGGATCACAAGGACTTTAGATCTCGATGATGGTGTGGAGAAAATTGCGGCCTGCAAGGGTTCAGCAAGAAGTCCGACCGTCCTGCCGTGCAGAAGGGCCGGACACCAAGATGTCGTGGCGGTGCCCAGGCCGCCACGAAGGTCTAGGAGGAATCCAGAAGTGAAATCGATATGGTTCGAGTCCCGTTCCCCCATGCAAGCCGATGCCTTTGAGCAGGACTGCAGCTACGACGTTGTCGTGGTGGGAGCCGGCCTGACAGGCCTGACCACAGCGCTGCTGCTGAGCCGCGGCGGATTAAACGTAGCGGTGCTTGAGGCCCGCACCCTCGGGGCCGTCACTACCGGCAACACCACCGCCAAGCTCAGCCTACTGCAGGGCACCGTACTCTCAGGGATCCGGCGGCATTTCTCCGAAGAGATCGTCCAAGCGTATGTAGAGGGGAACCGCGAGGGCCAGGCGTGGATGCTGCGGTACCTAAAGGAGCAGAAGGTCGCGGTGCAGCGCCGTGACGCCTACAGCTACGCCACCTCGGATTCGGGACGCGCAACACTCGAACGCGAGGCCCAGGTGGCGCGGGCCGCGGGGCTGGAAGCCAGCTTCGTCGAGGATGTGGCTTTGCCTTATCCCACGCGCGGGGCCCTCCGCCTGCCGGAGCAGGCCCAGTTCCACCCGATGGAAGTCCTCGAGGCACTGGCCACGGACCTGCGATCACGCGGAGCGCGGATCGTTCAAGGGGTGCGCGTGCGCGATGTTTCGGTGGGCACGCGCGCCACGGTGCACACTGACCAAGGCACCAACCAGGCCCAGCATGTCATCCTGGCCACGGGCACCCCGATTCTGGACCGCGGACTCTACTTCGCCAAGCTCGAACCCTCGCGTTCCTATGCCGCGGCCTACCGGATCCCGGTGGCCTCCGCTGCGTTGCCGCGGGGCATGTATCTGTCCGTCGATCAGCCACCACGATCCCTGCGCACAGTGCCGGTTGATGGTGAGGAACTGCTGGTGGTGGGCGGCAACGGCCACCCGGTGGGTAAACCGATCTCGGAACAGGCTAAGGTCGCGGACCTCGACCAGTGGACGAGGCAATGGTTCGAGGGGGCCGAGCCCACGCACCACTGGTCCGCCCAGGACTACAGATCAGCGAACATGGTGCCGTTCGTGGGCAAGTTGCCGCGCGGGGGCGGCAATATCCATGTGGCCACCGGGTACAACAAATGGGGCATGACCAACGCCGTGGCGGCCGCTTTGAGCCTTAGTGCGGATATCCTCGGCGGCAACATCCCGTGGGCGCAGACGCTCTCACACCGCATCACCGGAGCCACCGACCTGGTCGAAGGAGCCAGGATCAATGCCGCTGTCGCGGGAAAACTGGCCAAGGGTTGGCTCGGCGCCGTGTTCAACGACGAAGACGATTCTCGGCGTCGCCACGGCCATCCGGAAGCACCTGAGGCCGTACCCGGTCCCGCGGGACATGACGAGCCTGAAAATGAGAACCAGCAGCCAGGCCAGCAGTCGTCGTCGTCGACCTCAGGGACAGGACAGGACGCCCCGGGGGAAGGGGAAGGTCGAATTTCACGGCGCGGCTTGCTCCCGATCGCGGTGTCCACGGTGGGGGACCGGACTTGCCGTGTCTCGGGGGTCTGCACGCACTTGGGCGGCATACTTTCGTGGAATGACGCCGAGAAGTCTTGGGATTGCCCGCTGCACGGCTCCCGATTCTCGTTCGACGGGCAGCTTCTCGAGGGGCCCGCCACCCAGGACCTGAAGATGTTCGACGCCGATGACGCCCCTACGCCGGAGGTGCCTGCGGGTCCCGAAAGCTGATCCGGTAGACGCATCAACGCCCCGGCCTGCCAGGCCAGATCTAGGCAGTTGGGAAGCGAGTTCCGGTCCCCATTCCGGCCGAGGGATTTGGCTTGTGGAGGTGTTCGGTCCGGGATCCATGCCGGGCAAGGTGATCCTGTACAGGGCATGCCTCGGCATAGCCGACGTGCCAGGGCGATCCACGTCGTGAAAGAGCGTTCCAAGACCCACAGCGGAGTCCAGAGCGGGGCTGTGATTCCGAAGACGTTTTGCCCGTGGTCCCGGTACTGGCCGATGGCTGCAACACCTACGGTGGCGGCCGCCCACAGCAAATAGCCCCTAGGGTTGCGGGACTGGATGACCAGCGCGGGCAGCAGCGCCATCTCGGTTGCAAGACGCGCCGGTTGGGCCTGTGAGTCATGGGCTTGTCGCACGCGCTGTCGCCAAAAATGCGCCGCTGTCAGCGGGAGTCGTGATGACAACGAGAAGAGGGCCGGCCCCGGAGCGATTCCGGGGCCGGCCCTCGGCATGGGTGGTGTCCTCAAATGCCCGGCAGCGGCGCCCCGTTACATAATGCCGACTGCGTCCGGGGCTGTGTCTGGGCGGGGAGCCCGGACCAGACGACTGCCCGAGTTCCTTCGGCGTGGTGCTTGGCGGTGCTGCGCCGCTTCGGGGAACCGGTGTAGCGGACGCGGTCCATGGGCAGGTGCGGCACCGTCGAGCGAACCAGCAAACGATCTTGCCACAGCTCCGGCACGAGACAGGAATACTCCGGTCGTTCGAGCATGAAGATACGCATTGCCGGACAGAAAGGCATGATGGCAAGACGCCGCCGCCGGACGTCCTCGAGGATGTGCAGGAGCAGGTACTCGATGATTTCTTCAGACTTGTACCGGCGCTTGAGTTGGGTGTAGTGCAACCACAACTCCTCGCCGCGCATGCTGTACTGCACGAATCCGGCTAGGTCGCCGCGCTCGTAGAGCTGGTAGCGACGCAGTTCCTGGTTGTTTTCAATGACCCGCATGCAGATCACCGCCCGCTGCATTCGTTGGGACGGCGGTCTGGGGCCCCGCGAGGTGCGGTCGGAATTCGTTTTTTTCCCATTGGAGTTGGGAGACGGGGGCATGTGATGTTGGACCAAGGTGCAGCTTCATGGAATGCTCCAATCAAGGAAACCATGGCCCGCTGCTGAACCGATTTCAGGGTATCGATAAGACCGGAAAGCGGCAAGTGCTCGCTGCTTCGAGTGGGGTTCCGCGCGGGAGGCAGCCAAATGGCATCGGCAGAAAGCCAAGAAGGGGCGGGACCGGTCCACCTCATGTGGTCACCGGGTCCCGCCCCCTGGAGGTGTTCGCGGGGCTACTCGAAGGAGATGAACTTCACCAGGTCACCGACCCTGTCTTCGGGATAGTTCTTGGCGATATCCCCTTGGCTGAGCATGCCGACCAAGGTGTGGCCGTCAATGACGGGCAGCCTGCGAATTTGGTGCTCTTGCATGGTCCTGATTGCTTCCTCGACGCTGTCGTCGGCCCCGATGGTGACAGGTTTTCCTTCGCCGAGCTCACCTGCCCGGGTGTTTCGCGGGTCCCCGCCCTGGGCCAGGCACTTGGTGACGATGTCGCGGTCAGAGACAACGCCCTTGAGCCGGTTGTCCTCGCCACAGATGGGCAGCGATCCGACGTCGAGTTGGAGCATCTTTCGTGCCGCTTCCTCGAGGGTTTCGTTCTCACCGATGCATTCGGCCGAGCCGGTCATGATTTCGCGTGCGGTAGTCATGGTTCCTCCTGCGTGGGTTGGATTGGACTTGCCTGCCTCGGGTCCGTATTCGCCCTAGGCCTTCGGGGTTCCGGCCGGCAGGGCGGGCCGCGTTTCCTTCCCCCTGCCCGGTGGACGGATGCAGCGCACGAATCCCGGACCTGCCCCAGAGGAATAGTTTGCTCCTTCGGCGGGTACCGGGTTCGGTCGGAAACTTCCGGCGATTTCCACGCTACGGACGGGCCACGGCGCTGTCCAGTGATTTGCGCACCACGGCGAGAACGGGCTGGCGATGCGTCCACGGTCGTGCCCACTGGTGACAAACCGGGCGGCAAATCCACCAGCAATGAGCTGCCTGGATGCCAAACACTGGTCTTCGCCCCCGGGCCGCTGCACAGTGGTGTAGAGAACCGAAGGGAGACGCCCATGGCATCGAGAAATTCCGGGGAAACGGTATCGATTGCAGGACGAGTGCTGCGGGTCAGCAATCTCGACAAAGTGCTCTACCCGGAGACGGGGACCACCAAGGGGGAGGTGCTGGACTACTACGCCCGGGTTGCCCCGGTGCTCGTTCCCCTGGCGGCCCGGCGGCCGGCGACCCGCAAACGCTGGGTCAACGGGGTCGGAACGCAGGAAAAGCCGGGCAAGGTGTTTTTTCGCAAAGATCTTGAGGACTCGGCCCCCGACTGGATCCCGCGGGGAACCATCAAGCACAAGGACCACGAGAACATCTATCCGCTGGTGGACGATGCAGCGGTGCTCACGTGGCTGGGACAGCTGGCGGCACTGGAGATCCATGTGCCCCAGTGGCGTTTCGACAGGGAGATGGCCCCGGCGAATCCCGACCGCATGGTGCTGGACCTGGACCCGGGTCCGGGCGTCGATCTGGCCCAATGCGCCGTCGTTGCGTTGCTGTGCCGCGAGGTGCTCTCCGGCATGGGACTTGAGGCATATGCCGTGACGTCCGGTTCCAAGGGGATCCACCTGTACGCCGGCCTCGACGGAACCCATACCTCGGACCAGATCTCACAGGTTGCCCGCGAGCTGGCTCGACACCTCCAGCAGGATCATCCGGAACTGGTCGTGGCGGAGATGAAGAAGTCCTTGCGCGAGGGCAAGGTGTTCATTGACTGGAGCCAAAACAACGCGGCCAAGACCACCATCTGCCCGTATTCGCTGCGCGGACGAACGCGGCCAATGGTTGCCGCACCACGCACCTGGGAGGAGATCGGGGAACCGGGCCTTCGCCAACTCGACTTCCACGAGGTGCTCGAACGCGTGGAGACGGGGTTCGACCCGATTTCGACGCTGGGCCGGGCAGTGCCCCCGACATCCGATCGGCTGGAGACCTACCGGTCCAAGCGGGACGCGGCATCCACTCCGGAACCAATTCCCGCACCGGCCGCACCGGTGCGGCCTTCCGGGGGCGAGGCGGACTTTGTGATCCAGGAACACCACGCCAGGGCCCTGCACTGGGACTTCCGGCTGGAGCACGACGGCGTCTTGGTCTCCTGGGCCGTGCCCAAGGGCCCGCCCCTTCAGAGCGGTGTCAGCCGTCTGGCGGTGATGACCGAAGACCACCCGCTGGACTACGGAGAATTTGAGGGGACGATTCCCGCGGGCCAATACGGTGCCGGGACCGTGGAGATCTGGGACAGCGGTTCCTGCCGGATCGAGAAGTGGAACGAGGGCGCAGAAGTCATCGCCGAGCTGCGGGGGAGACCGGACGGAGGGCTCGGCGGGGTGGCACGACGCTACGCGCTGATCCATGCCCCGCGCATGGGCAACGAGAAGAACTGGCTGCTCCAACTCATGAAGGAGCAACCCGGCGAGGACGGCACCGGGCAGGACGCAGGTGAAGGCCGTGGAACGACCAGGCACGCCGACAAATCCTCCGGCGCAGCTAAATCTTCTGCGCAGTCCCCGGAGCGCGCGAAACAGGACCTGCCACGCGCCATGTTGGCCACCTCCGGAAAACCCGGTGAGCTCGATGAAGACGAGTCCTGGGCCTACGAAATGAAGTGGGACGGCTACCGGACCGTGGTCGGCGTCGTGGACCGACAGGTCATTTTGCGCAGCCGCAATGGCAACGATCTGACCGCCCAGTACCCGGAGCTGCAGGAGCTCGCGGACGGGGCTCCGGAGGGTGCGGTCCTGGACGGGGAGATCGTGGCATTGGACAGCAACGGCCGACCGGATTTCGGCCTGCTGCAGACCAGGAGCGAAGACGGAAAGAAGAACGGTGCAGGTGCCAAGGCGCCCATCGCCGCGGTGCACCTGATGCTGTTCGACGCGCTTCGGTTGCCGGCCGTGGATGGGAAACGGGGCAAAGCCGGGGAGCGCCCAGGCACGGTGGAGGATTTGATGTCCCAGCCCTACCTCGAGCGGCGGCGACGGCTGGCCGAACAGGTCGCCGAAGGCAAACACATCCATCTACCCCCTGTCCACGATGGAACGTTGGAAGAGGCAATGGAAGCCAGTGCCGAGTTGGGCCTGGAAGGCGTGGTGGCCAAGCAAGCGTCCTCGACCTACCGCCCGGGCAAGCGCAGCAAAAGCTGGGTCAAGTTCAAGAACGAACTGCACCAGGAGGTGGTGGTCATTGGCTGGCGGCAGGGCAACGGCGCACGCGGCGACACCCTTGGCTCGTTGCTGCTGGCGGTGAATGAAGATGGTGCGTTGCACTATGTCGGGCGAGTGGGAACCGGGTTTTCCGGCGACGAACTGCGTCGAATCCGTAGTGAACTCGAGCCACACCGGCGCAAGACCCCTGCTGCCAAAGATGTGCCCGGCATCGACCGCACCGATGCCATCTGGGTCTCACCCAAATTGGTCGGCGAGGTCCGGTACACCGAACGAACCCGGGGCAAGAGGCTGCGCCACCCGGTGTGGCGCGGGTGGCGCCAGGACAAGGAACCGGCAGCGGTGCGATGGGAAGCTTGAACCGGTGGGCGCGGAGCGCTTGATCGCGGGTGCGGCGGTGTCCTTGATGAAGTAGAACTGGCCCAGGAAGAATTTTCGTGGTCACGGGCGGGACGGCGGGCGTACTGGCCGCGATTCCACGGTCCCGGTGCCGGTTTCCCGCAGGGCAATGCGCAAAACGAAGGTTGGTCTTCTGGTGATTGGCTCCAACACCGGCAAACCGTCGGTGTTGGAGCTTGGTGGGTACCGTCCTCGTTGCCCACAACGGCAACAATCGCAACCTTGCCTGACAGGACCGACCGGCGTTGGCCATGCGGCCTCCCGCGCGGGACCCATGCGTGTTCGCCGGGGCTTGGAGGGGCACGAAGAATCCGTGGTGCCGCAGCCTTCCGACGGCGCTGGTCGGTTCGTCGCTGCGAACCAGCAGTTCCTAGAGCTCCGCACAATCCCGGCAGATCATCACACCGTCCACGACCTTGGCCACCTGGCTTCGGTGTCGGACGGCAAAACATTCCCCGCACACGAATTCATCCGAGGCCTGGGGCACGACTTCCACCACGAGCTCGTCGAGCACGATGGCGCCCGGGAGCTCAGTTCCTTCGGAAAGATCCG
Organism: Paeniglutamicibacter sp. Y32M11; assembly: GCF_019285735.1. GTDB lineage: Bacteria > Actinomycetota > Actinomycetes > Actinomycetales > Micrococcaceae > Paeniglutamicibacter. Next base: position 2,083,321 of record NZ_CP079107.1, read on the forward strand.
CTTCCTCCAACTCGGCCTGGACGCTCTTGGCATCGGGCACATCCATTTGCCGGACGTCCTTCAGGGTGCGCTCGGACGCCTCGGCCACATCGGGGCGGGTTTCGTCGTAATCCTGGCTCATGATCGATCCTCTCCGCTTTTTCCGGGTTGGCCGAAATTCTAGACGCCGGGGGACGAGGGAACAAGCATGAATACCCGACGCGGCCAATGCACCGCGCCGTCCTGAAACGGCAATGGGGGCAATGATCGTCCGCTCAACTGCTGCGGGCATGAGGTGGTACCCGGGGATCCGCCTGCCGCCGGAGCCCGGCATGGCCTGCCGGCACCTCAGGAAATGAGGGTCTGTGTCCGTTCGGCGGCATCGAAGACGGTGTCCCGAAGGCTTTCGTTGGCTTGGAAGGCCCGGCGCTGGCGATCGGCACCCGTTCCGGCGAGCTTGATCCGCTGGATCGCTTCGAGGACGTAGCGGAGGTCGCCATATTCCTCCAGGACCGGACGTGTGTGGCTCAGCATGGCCGCAAGGGCTGCCTCCGCGGGGCAGAGGCGATTTTCGAGCGGGTGGAGCAGCGATCCATGCAGACCGAGACTGCTCGCCCTCCAGGAGGCCAGCCGCAGCACCTCGGTGGGGCAGGGCAGCGGCGGTTGGCCCCTCTGCCATTCCCTGGCGGCGCATTCCACCAAGGCCCGGACCAGGGCGGCGATGGCAGCCCCGTCGCCGGCCTCGAGGCAGACATCGGCGATACGGATTTCGACGGTCGGGTGCCGGGATGAGAGCCGGGCATCGAAATACACCATGCCCTCGTCGAGCATCACGTCGCATTGGAGGAGGATTCCAACGATGCGCCGATATGCATCCGCCGAGCCAAAAATGTCCGTGGGGCCGGCCGTCGGCCAGCGCCGCCAGGCCTGGTACCTGAAGCTTGCATAGCCGCTGTCCGCTCCCTGCCAATAAGGCGAGTTGCTGCTCAGCGCCAGAAGCAGGGGAAGCCACAGCCGGATCCGGTCAAGCACCGCCACGGCCTCCTCGTCCGACACCACCGAGACGTGGACATGGAACCCGCAGGTGAGTTGCTCCTTGAGGGTGATGCCGAACTTCCCTTCCATGGCCAGGTAGCGGGGCAACGGCACCAGGCTGGAGGCTGCCCGCATCGGGTATGTTCCCAGCGCCACGACACGGCACCCGGACAAGGTCGCCAAGCGGTCGGCTTCCTGCCGTCCCTTCACCATGGCGGCCGACAATGCCGACAGATCGCCGAAGGGAGCGGAGACCAATTCAATCTGTTCCTGCTTCAGTTCGTGGGTCAGCGAGGCGGCATCGACGTTTTGGGCATCATGGCCACTGAAATGGGTGGAGTTGCCGGAGGAATGCAGCACGTCTGCCGCCGTCGGGGCAAGCATCCCGGTGGCGGCATCGATGAGCAGCAGCTCTTCCTCGACCCCGAAGTTGCGCATGGTCCTAGTTTTCCCGAACGCGGCCGGGATGAAAACACTTTCGCATGGGGCGGAGGGATGAATCGGTGGATTGGTCCCGGCGTCTCAGCATCTCGAGATGTACGGACCGAGACCAAGAAGGACGAACACGGGACTTGAGAGTGTGCCCAATCATGCCGACGGGGCCCGTAACGGGTGTCGGATGACAGCAGGCGAAACCGCCGACTAGATGCCTCTTCCCTGTGGACGGTTGCCGGAGAGCGACCTCCAATTGGGTCCGCCCTGGTCCACGGCCTTGGAGGCTACCTGCCCGGAGGTTGGCGCCAAGCACCGGAACACGATGGTCCAATACGGGCAAGCTAAATTGCGCCTCCAGCGTTCGGGAAGCAATCCAGGGTGGTGCATGGCGTGATGAACCTGATTGAGGAGTCACTTAACATCGACGGGTTTAGGCCTCGGACCAGTGGCCATCTGCCGGCACATGCGGGGCACCCCGCCGGCACCTCGTACCGCCGCCATGCACCGCAACCACACCACCGTGAAGGTGCCCGAGGATGCTCTCCGGTCGGGGCGGCATCCGTCCGTCGCGGAAGCTGCTGGTGTCGATGCGCTCTAGGTGCCTTTTCGACTAGGTATCGGCAGCCATGTGGATCCCATTGCCACCAGAAACCCCCTTTATCCCTTGAGCCCGGTCGTGGCCACACCCTCGATAAAGTGCCGCTGGCCGATGAAGAACATCACGATCATCGGCAACGTGGTGATCACGCTGGCCGTGACAATCAATTCCCAGTGCCAATTGCCGGCGAAGCCGAACTGGTCCACCATGGCCTTGAGCCCGCGGGGGACCGTGAACGTGCTCGAGTCCCGCAGGTAGATCAGCGGTCGCATCAGGTCCGTCCACGCGGCCTGTGCCTCAAAGAGCAAGGTGACGATCAGCGCCGGCTTGCACAGCGGCAGGGCAAAATGGCGGAAGAGCTGCCAGTCGTTGGCGCCGTCGGTGCGGGCCGCCTCAAAGATCTGCCGGGGCACCCCCAGGAAGAACTGGCGCAGCAGGAAGATGTAGAAGGCCGAGCCGAACAAGTTCCCGGCCCACAGCGGGGTGAGGGTGCCTACCTGCCCCAACGCGTTCCAGATCAGGAACGTGGGGATCAGCGTGACGGCCCCGGGCAGCATCATGGTGGCCAGCACCAGGAAGAACAACACATTGCGGCCGCGGAAGCGGTAGTAGGCAAAACCCCACGCCACCATGGAGCTACTCAGCGTCACCGCCACGGCCGCCAGCACGGTGACCAGCACGGTGTTGCCCATCCACAGCGCCAGCGGCGCCGCGTTCCAAATATCCACGTAATTCTGCAGCGTCGGAGACTGCGGGATGAGCCGGTTGTCGAAGACCTCGGACTGCGGCTTGAATGATGCCGAAACAAGCCAGATCAGTGGGTAGACGAATACCGCCGTGGCCGCCAGAAGCGCAAGCCACAGCAGGAGTTTGAGCGGCGATCGTCTCTTGGGCCGCGTCCCGGTCGGCTCCGGGACGGGAACCGGCCGGGGGTCCGACTCGGCGGCGGGGACTGGCTTCAGGATCGGGATGCTAGCCACCGTCTTCTCCTTCGTAGAAAACCAGTTTGCGTCCCACCACGTACTGGATCGCGGTGATGACCATGATGATGGCGAAGAGCAGCCAGGCCATGGCCGAGGCGAAGCCCATGTTCAGGTATTCGAACGCCTGCCGGAAGAGGTAGATGACGTAGAACAGGGCCGCATCGTTGCTGTAGGTTCCGTTTCCTGCCCCGAAGTACGCGGTGTAGGCCTCGGTGAAGGACTGCAGCGCCGCAATGGTGTTGACAATGACCAGGAAGAACAAGGTGCCCGAGATCATCGGCACGGTCACGGACGTGAAGCGGCGCAGCGGACCGGCACCATCCACCAAGGCCGCGTCGTACAGGTCCCGGGGCACGTTGTTCAACGCCGCCAGCAGGATGATGGTGGACCCGCCCAGGGTCCACAGGCTCATCAGCACAAGTCCAGGCTTGATCCAGGTGCTGTCGGTCGTCCAGTCCGGCCCCGGGATCCCGACGAAGCCCAGCACCGCATTGACCAACCCGTTGTGCCCATTGAAAAGCAGCAGCAACAGGATGCCCACGGCCACCGGGGGAGTCATATTGGGCAAATAGAACACGGTGCGGAAGAAGCCGGTGGCCCGCCTAGCATGCATCAGCAGCATGGCCAGCAGCAGCGCGATGCCGATGTGCAGCGGCACCGACAATGCCGCGTAGAACATCGTGTTGCGCAACGAGAGCATGACTCGGGGGTCCTCGCCGAGCTGGCGGTAGTTTTCCAGCCCCACGAAGTTCGGGTCGTTGAGCACGTCGTAGTCGGTCAGTGAGAGGTACCCGCTGTAGAGGATCGGCCACAGCGTGAAGATCAGGAAGCCGAGGATCCACGGGGAGATGAACAGCAGCGCATTCCGGGTCTGGCGCCGGTTGCGCTTGCGCAGCGTATAGGTTCTTGTGGTGTCCACCGACTGCCCCGCTATCCGGCGCTGCCGTCGGCGTCGGCCTTTTCCAGCGTTGACCACGCCTTGTCCAGGGCCGACTGGGCCTCCTTCTGGGCGGTGGCCATGGATTCGGCCGGGGAGGCTTTGGAATTGAGCACTCGGTTGACCCCATCCAGCCAGGCCTGCTTGAACTCCGCGTCCGCCGGGTTGGCCGGCAGCGAGAAGGACGCTTCGTTGGCCTCGTAGGAGGCCTGCACTGCTTCCTTCCACGGGCTTTGAAGGGCGGCGGACGAGTCGACGTACTTCGCCTTGATTTGCTCATCGGCCTTCTGGTTGGCGGTGAACAGGCCGGTGAACGGCTTCTTTTCCTTCTGGCGCGCCGTGGCCCGGGCCTCGGCTGCGGCCATCCAGGAGGCGGTCTCGGTGATGGTCTTGATGTAGCGGCAGGCGGCCTGCGGATTCTTGCCGGCCGCCGGAATGGCCCAGGCGGATCCCGAGCCGAAGCTCAAGGGTTGCCCGGAGCTGGTCTTGAAGGTGTCAAAGGCCACGGGGGCTCCCGGAGAGACATCGTTGAGGATGTTGACGTACCACTGTTCCATGGGCATGGCCCCGAGCACGCCGGTGGCGAACTGGTTGCCCTTGCCGAAGAAGTCGGCCGAATCGCGGAATGCCTTCACCGAGCCGAAGCCTCCCTGGTCGGTGTAGATGCCGACGCCGAATTCCAGGGCCGCCACGACCTTCGGGTCATCGAGCTGGGCTTTCTTACCGTCGGCGGAGATCATGTCCGCGCCGTTGGCCTTGGCCCACAGCGGCAGGAACTCGGGAAGCTTCGAATCGAACCCGATGACCGAGGGCTTGGATCCCTTCTGCTGCGCCAGCTTCTTGTTGGCCTCGGTGACCTTGCTCCAGTCCGATCCGTCCACATCGGAGGTGTCCAGTCCCGCATTTTCCAGCAGCGTGCGGTTGGCCATGATGATCTGAACCTGGTTGAATTCCGGGATGCCGTAGATGTGTCCGCCGAAGGTGACCTGGTCGAGGGCCGGCTTGCGGAAGTCATCCAGGGAGATCCCCTCCCCGGTGATGCAGGTATCGATCGGCATGATGGCCTTGCGGGCGGCGAAGGTGCCCAGCTGGTCGCGGTTGGCATAGATCAAATCCGGGGCATCGCCTGCCGCCACCGCCGACAGGAATTGCTGGACATCCAGCTCGCCCTCCACGGCCTTGACGGTCGCGGGGGCGATGGTCTTGCCCGCGAGGTCCGCCCGGGTGCGGGCGACTTCGTCGGCGTCCGCGTTGTAGCCCATGATGTTGAGCACCCCGCTGAGCTCGGCGCCGGCCGGGAACGGGTCCGGACCCTGCGCCGTGACGTTGGGCTGGGTCCCGGTGGCACAGCCGACCAGAAGCATCGAGGCGGCTGCGGCCAGCGCCACGGCAGTCTTGCTGCGGCGGGCCAGCCCTGGCTCGAGGGGTGGGGGGCACGAATCCCTGAAGTACATGGTTTCTCCTCATTGCCGGTCCGCTATGAATTGCTTCGATGGCCGAAGCGATTGGTGCATGAACCCAACGCTAAGACGGGCCACCGAGGCTGTCCATGGTTTTGCACCTCGTGCCGCAGGGGGCACCCGGCAGGGGCCGAATACGGTCCCGTGGCCGGGGTGGAGGAGGCCCGGGGCGGAGATGACAGCGCCAAGCCTTGGCGCTGGCCCAATGACAAGGGCCCCGGGTCCAGCGTTCCCGCGGCGGGAACGCTGGACCCGGGGCCCTGGGGAAATGCGAGCCGGATCAGGTGCCTAGGTCGGGATCCACGGGCCGGTTAGGGGAGGCGGGGTTTGGCCCGGCCGGGCCGGGATTTTGGCCGTGCGATCCGGCAGCCTTGCGGAACACCACCGTCGCCGCCAGGCCGATCAGGGCCACGACACCCAGGACTGCAAGCGTGCCCGATCCACGGGACCGCTTGGTCCCGATCCTGCGCTGTGCGGTGACGAGGGCGTGCTCCACGGACTTGCGGGCGCGCCGGGCGGCCTTGCGGTTGCCGGTGACGGTGGCGACGACTTCCTCGGAGGCACGGGCCAGTCCCGCGGGGTCGAGTTTGTCCACCGCGTGGCGCACCGAGTCCTCCAAATGCGCCGGATATTCTTGCTTGGCCTTTTTGGCCCACTGCCCCAGCTGGGCCCGGACGGTCTTCATCTGTTTTTCGAGCTCATGCATCATGGGCCCCTTTCTCTTCGGTTTGGCTATTTTGCGTGCCGTTCCAGGCGCCGGGAGGCGGCCCCGGCACGACTGCGCAGCTGGATGATGCGTACCGCGGCGACGATGGCCACGACCACGGCGCCTCCCACGGCGGCGAGCAGCATCGAAATGCCCAAGGCCATCTGCCCCTGGAATCCGAGGAAGTAGATGGTGGCTTGCGCCTGGTTTTGCATCATGAAGATCACCAAGAGGATCAGCACCGCGATGCCGACGATGGTGAAGGCCCACACGACCGCGGCCCGAGTACTGGCCTTGGCGTCCTTGGGATCCTTGGCTGGCAAGGTGCGGGCAGACGGCCGGGGCACCGGGTCGGGTTCCGGCGTGGACGTGGGTTGTTCGACCATGGGACACCTCCAATTTCGTGTCGCGGGGAAACCGCCGCCGGGGCGGTCCCAGGACTGGACCGGGATGTTGCGTCCGGTGTTGCCAACCTACGCACTTCGACCACGGGAGGCAAGGCACTGCACCCGTGCGACTCAGGGGCCGGGCCTGCCGACGTGCGACAAGACACCGGGGTCCAGGGTCCGCAGGTAATCGGCAAAACCGGCCTCCAGCCGGCCCCGCAGGCGCCCGGAGGTGACGGCGTGCAGCCGGGTGGTGGCCCGGATCCGCGCACCGCCGGAGCGCAGCTTGTGGACCAATAATTTGTCCTCGTGCACCGGCACCGGATCGAAGCCGCCGACAGACACGTAGGCCGAGGCCCGGACCCCCAGGTTCGCTCCGTGGACGTGCCCGTGCCCCTCGGTCCGGACATATGACTGCTGCCACAATCCAAAGAGGCGTTCCCCCAGTTCCGCCCGATCCGGTTCCACCGTCCCGGTCACCACGTCGACGCCGGATTCGGCCAATGCCAGCTGCCCGGTCAGCCAATGCCGCGGCACCCGGGTATCGGCGTCCGTGCAGGCGATCCAGGTATGCGCGAGCTCACTGCGGCCCGCCGCGGACGGTTCGCCCAAGGCCAGCGCCACGCCGGCGGCCCGGGTGGCGCCCACGGAACCACAATCCACGGCAAGCACCTCGACGCGGCGATCCCGGGCCACGGCGGCCTCGGCGATCGCCTCCGAGCCATCGCGGCAGCCGTCTAGGACCAGGGTGAGCCCCACCCGGAGCCCGGGGCGTGCGTCGCCCAGCTGGTTCATGGCGGCCTGCAGGTGCCGCAGGCAGCCGCCGAGCAACGCCTCCTCGTTGCGCACCGGCACGACGATGGCCAGCCTCCGGATCCCGTCATTCATCGCCGGCGCCGGGCCTTTCGAGGACTTCGAGGATGAAGTCGGTTTCGCGATGCAGCAGCTTGGGTTCCAGGCCCAGGTCCCGGGCGGCGGCATGTACCCCGTCGCCATCCAGGGGCCATCCCTCCACCGGATGCAACCAGTGGCACAGCAGCAGCTGCCCACCGGGGGACAGGGACTCGCGGCAGCGCAACAGCAACTGGTCCAATTCGTCGGCGGCCAGGAAGTACCCGATCTCCGAGACCACCACGAGGTCTTGGGAGGCCGGTTCGATCACGGGCCACTGGTGCGGCAGCACCGCCCGGAGCAGGGATACGTGGGGCTGGTCCGCCACCCGCTGCGCGGCATCCCGCAGGGCCACCTCGCTGGCGTCCAACGCCAGCAGCGACCGGGCCCGCGGTGCCAGTTCGCGGGTCAGCACACCGATGGAACAACCCAGTTCCAGCACCGTTCCGTACCGCCGGCGCGGCAATGATGCGAGGGTGATGGCACGCTTGCGTTCCTCGTACTCGCTGCCCAGGTAGTGCCACGGATCGGGACGCCGGGTGTAGAGCGCGTCGAAGGTCTGCACCGCCGTTCCGGAGTCCCGCAGCCCCGCCGGCGTGTACCGGTAGGTTTCGGCGGGGCGGGTGAAATGCTGCAGGAAGGGGCCTTGCAGCACGGCCGCGTCCTGCGGCGCGGCAGAGAGCGGGGCGATCTGCGAACGGTGGGATTCCATCGCGGCGGCCTTGGCAGCCGCGGTCTGCGGATCCAGGGCTAGGGAATGCCAGCGGGTCCAGGCGGGATCGCCGTCGGGCCGTGCCCAGTGCCAGAACCAGATCGGGTATTCGAGCAGCCCCAGCCCGAGTTCCTGGGCCAGCCGCGCGGCCAAGGACCCGAGTGCATCGTGGTCCCCGTGGCCGTCGTGGCGGTAGGGCGCCACCAGGAGCGTGCCCGGTCCCGGGCCGGCGGCCCGCACTGCTGCCTCCACCGCCGAGATGTCCTTGGCCAGCGCGCCGTCCGGCAGCCCCAGCAACTCTAAGGTGGCGGTCGCGCCCGCGGCGCCGGCCGGGCCCAGCGCCGCGAGAGCTTCTTCGAGTTCGGCGGCCCGGATGCGGGCCAGCCGCTCCGGGGGATGACCCGGAGATCCCGGATGCGAGGCCTCGCCGGCGGTCGCCACGATGACGTGCACCCGGGCACCGGCGGCCAGTGCCAGGCGGACCAGGCCCCCCGCTCCCAGCGTTTCGTCGTCGGGGTGCGCCGAGAGGACGAGCACCATGGGTGCGCGCCCAGGTTCGGCCTCCGCCGGAAGGGGCGGCAGCTCGCCCACGCCTAATTCGACCCACAAGGCCTCCGGGGTGCCCGGATCGGTGTGGCTGAAGTTCACCATCGGCCGGTGCCTCCGTTCGCATCTTCGAGCAGGAGTCCGCCCAACGCGGCATCGTCGCGGGACGAGTGGTGTTGCCTGATGTAGATGCCCAGGTCCGCGACCCTGCGCGCATGGTCCCGGTCGAATCCGAGCGGGGCCGGGCCCAGCGCCCGGCCGGCCAGCACCAGCAGGCGTTCGCAGGTTTCGGCGATGTGGCCCCGGACGCGTTGGGCGGTTTCCCACGTCAGGGTGCCGTCATCGGCATCTCGGGCGGCTTCGCGTAGCAGGGCCGCGCCGGAGGCCAGGAGTCGGTCCGCCTCGCCCAGCCAGGCCCGGGCCAGCTGGTCCGGTTCACGCCCCTGCGCGGAACGAAAGAGGGTGCGGTAGATGCCCACGGCACCGCCGAACCAGCAGGCGGCCACGCCCACGCCGCCGACCGCGAATCCCGGCCGGTCGAGGTACCAGTTGGTGGCGCCCACCGGGTGGGCCCGGGCACCCGAGAAATCCACCGGCTCGCTGGGAATCCTGCCCAGCCCGTGGCTCTCCCAGGAACCCGAATGCGCGGTGACCCCCGCTTGGCGCAGGTCCACGGCGAAGGCCCGTCGTCCGCCGTCGACGTGGGCCGTCACCACCGCGTGGTCGAGGGTTCCCGCCAGGGAACACCAGGGCTTGAGGCCATCGAGTGTCCACGCGGCCCCGGGTGTTTCTTGCCGTGCGGTGGCGGGTTTGTTCGCGCCGCCCTCGGCGGCAAACACCCCCCAGGTGGTTCCCGGTTGCCAACCGATGCCGGCATGCGACAGGATGGCGGCGGCATCCAGGTGCGGTTCCACGGTCCTGGCTGCGGCAAGGTCCGCGCCGGCCAGCGTGGCAAGGAATTCCCACACGGCGGTGGTCCGCCCCGATCCCGGGGTCGGCGGTGCTTCACGGGAGTCGGCCAGGGCCGCAAGGATCGGTGCAGGATCCCCTTGGCAATGGCGCGAGGCCATGAGCAATTGCGTTTCCACGTCCCAACCCAGAGTTGATGAAGACCCGACGGCGGGTTTCGCTGCGGGGGAGAAGTTCACGTGCCACACATCGGCCATTGCTTCCTATTCCCCTTCCGTGGAGGTCTCGGTGTGCGGGGTTCCGACGGGCTTGGATTCCGCGGAGCCGCGTTGTCGCAGGTAGATGGACAGGGCGACCATGCTGCCGACCGCCAGGAACTCGGACTGCCAGTTCTGCAGCGTGCGGTCCCAGAAGTCCGCGCTGAAAACGTACTGGATCCACTCGACGGGCGGCTGTCCGTGGTCGAGCTGGTCGGCGTTGTAGACCATGGTGCCGGCAACCGACTGCAGCCACCAGGACGCAAGGAACACCGTGCCCATGACCAGTAACAAGGAATTGGAGTACAGCTTGAGCCGCCATCCGCCGACCGTGGCCCATTTCGGCGAGTTCGGTTTGGCGAATCGACCGACCAGTTGGCTTTCGTCGGTGCCCACGCCCTCGTCGCCTGGCTTTTTGGACTCCGGGGACCCACGCTGGATCAGCCAAATGGTGGCGAGGATGAACAGGAAGAACTGCAGGTACTCGGACTGCCAGTTTTCGGCGACGTCGACGACGAAGTTGCTCGAGGTCACGAATTCCCAGTATCCCGCCGGGGAAGACCCGTGGGCGATCTGGTTCTCGTTATACACCCCAAGTCCCGCGAAGGACTGTCCCACCAGGGCACCGAGGAAAAGGATCGCGAAAGTGATACTGAGCATTTGGGATCGTAGTGCTTTGCGCATTGCCGTTCACCTCCCGGAGAAGCCAATGATGACCATGAGTAACAATCCGACGCCGATCATTCCAAGCCACAAGCTAAATTGAGTTCTCATGGAGCGAGCGTATGACCTGTGGCGGCCCGCGTAAAGGAAAATGCGCGGGGGACAAGCGGCAGGGGAATTTTGGCCGGGTCTGCCGGGTGCCGGTCTCCTGCCAGGCAGCGAATCCCGATTTGTGCAGCGATTATGTCCGCTTGCGCGTCGAAAGCCCCCAAACTACGAGAACGATCAATGCTCCGCCGATGGTCAGCAACCATGTTGACAGGTCCCAGAATTCATTGATTTCGATACCAAAGATTGCCGATTCGATCCATCCGCCGAGAACGGCGTCGACGATTCCGAGCAACAGGGTGACAATCCAGCCGCCACCCTGTTCGTCTGGTTTGATGACCTTTGTAATGGCGCCGACAATCAGTCCAAGAACTATCCAACCAATGAAACTCATAACTATTCTCCGTTCGGACGAAGGTTCAGTTTCAGCATCATTTGTGGCGAGGCACGTTTCGACCCTCCATGGAAAAAATACTGAGGGTAGCTACTTTGCAATGTTGGTATTTGGCATTCCACATAGTGGGGATTTTGCTTAGTGCCGTGATCTAGCAGATCGCGGGCATCGTTCGTGCCATGATGGGACCGCCGGTGGCCGGCAGGGATTACCCGTCGTCGCTTCTGGAGCATGGCTTCTGGAGCATGGCTTCTGGTTCCGTGCGGAGGCCCACTGCCTTGATTACTTGGCGAGGTTGCGATGGTCGGATGGATTTGCGTGTCCTTGGTGCGTGGGGGCGGTGACTGGTCGGATTCCGCGGGATTGCACCGGTGCTCCGATTGCGGGCGTCGCATCAGCGTGACTGCGAGGACGGTACTCCATGGGACACGCACGCCGTTGCCCGTGTGGTTCGAGGCCGCTGGGCTGATGTCGGTCTCCAAGCTGGGGCTGTCCGCGCAGAATCTGATGCGCACCACCGACCAGCGATGACTACACCGAAGGCTCGGTCGCACGCTAAGGATGGATCCAAAGCCGGTGACTGCCGACTGGTAGCTTAACGAACGAAGGCCCACCCCGACATATTTTCGAGGTGGGCCTTCGCTTTGGCGGATTAAAACGTGCGGAACCAAACATGGTCCACCGGCCAGGCGGCCACAAGTTGCGCCTGAAGCAGTGCACGGCCGAATCGGGGCGGCTCCGACGTCTGTACGCTCAGCGGGGGAGATGCTCCGGCGGGCGGTGCAGAGGGACCCTACGGTAGTTGTCCTCCGAGAAATCCTCGTTGCGCCAAGTCATTTCCAGAAAAGGCGGAGAGGTGGCCCAGCCGGCATCGTCCTTGATGCCATTGAGGCCAATGAATTCGCCGTCGGGCAGCTTGGATGCCTTGAAGGACCAGTCGGCTTCGCCATCCACCGTGATCTTTCCCGTGGTGCGCAAATCAACGTCGTACACCGCGTATCCGGTTCGGTTGGTGACATGCGCAGTCAGCGAATTAATCCATTCGAGTTCCAGTTTCCGTGTCATGAATTAAGCCTAGACCGATCTCCCGCCCCGGTCGCGGTTTTTGCAACCCGCTGCCGCGACGGGTTTTCGTCCGCGCCCGTGCGCGTTCTACACCCCTTGCGTGGGGCCTCAGCTTGCTGCACCGCATTGGCGAAAGGGACCTGCGGCCAGCCCGTCCTCGGCGCTTCGCAGTCCAGATGGCAATTATGGCCTGATTGGGTTTGATCCTGGTGTGGCCCAGCCGAGCGACGGCGATTCGCATTCCCCTCGGTGTGCCGTGATCGGCCGTGGCCTGCTCCTTCGGTGCTCGACGACAGCCTGTTGCCCGGCTTACCTTGCGCTGCGCCTTGCCTGGGGCCACAATGCACGTAGTCTTGAGATGGATGTCACTGGTTGAACACCATGTTTTCCCGGTTGGCCATCGGCGATCCCCAGTTTGATAATGTGCTTCCCAAGGCCGCAGAAGTCCCAATCTGGATAGGCGGGGGACCCGTTCGAAAGGTTGAATGATGATCGCCGTAAACGAGTACCTGAGGGATCTGCTTCTTGAAACGCTCGATTTGGAATCCTTTCTCAACGCGTTGACCCACGTCAGTGCCGAGGCATTGTCGGTTGCAGGGGGCCCGGTGCATGTGGGCATCACACTGCGCCGGCACAAGCGCGTCGGCACCGTGGCCAGCAGCAGCGCTCTGGCCCAGGAGCTTGACGAGGTGCAGTATAGCTATGGCGAAGGCCCGTGCCTGAGCGCGTGCAGCGAGCAGCGCACTATCAGCGTCCCGGACATTTCGCTCGACCGCCGCTGGCCCGACTACTTCCAGGCAATAGCCACCGTTGGCATCCGCTCCATGCTTGCCGTGCCGTTCACGCTGGATTCGGAGGACACCGCGGCGATCAACCTGTACTCGATGAGGCCACATGCGTTCGACGATGAGGCGATCACGCAGGCCGAGGCCTACTCCCAGCAGGCCTCGGCCCTGCTGAACTTGGCCGTGACGGTAGCCCAGCTCCGTGACAACGAGGAAAACCTGAGGCTCGCCCTGGCCTCCCGCACGACCATCAACTTGGCCGTGGGGATCATTATGGGCCAGAACAAGTGCAGCCAGGAACGGTCCTTCGAGATCCTCAAGTCGGCCTCGAGCTCGCGGAACATCAAGCTGCGCCATGTGGCCGAGGCGGTCATTGCCTCGACGACCAACGTCCCTGTCACCACACATTTCGAGGCTTAGCGCGAAGCTGCGCCGGATCGATTCGGCTTTCCGGTCACCGGTGCGCGGGACGTGTCCATCGGCCGGTCATCCCCGCGGTGGACCTCGGGGACAGGGCGTTCGATCCGGCGGTGCCCTCCGACGTCTGGCCGGCGGCCCGGTGCCTAGGCGTGGAAGGAAAACCGCCGCGGCACGGCGTGCAGAATTGTTTCCATGCCCGCCGTGATCGGACTACGCTGGGTGGTGTGCTCAAGCAGCGGGCCGCGGCATCCTGTGTCGATGGGTCTTGACAATGTACGCCCACTCTCGCACCCCTGCTCCCGGGGGAACCACGGCGGCCGTGCGCCGCCGGCATCCCCTGCCCGCGCTGCGCTCCGTCCGAAGCCGGGGTGGATGCAGATGGTGAGCGCCTGGACTTCCGGGGTCGGGGCACAGCTGGCCGGCCCCGGGGCCGTCACCATCCTGCACGGAACCACGTTTGCGCTGGCGGCGTCAAACGGCGACATGGACGGAACCCGCCCGCACGGATTCTTCTTCCGTGACACCCGCTTCATCTCCGGCTGGCGGCTGCAGGTCAACGGCAAGGACGTTGAGCCCCTGGTGGGCACCGCCATCGAACCCTACAAGGCCATGTTCGTGGGCAGGGTGGCCGCCAGCACCCTGGAAGCCGAAAGCCACGTGCTGGTCGAGCGCCACCGTAGTCTCGACGGCGGCCTGATGGAGCGCATCGTGGTGCACAACTACTCGAACGCCGAATTCTGCGCCACCATCCACCTAGAGGTGAGTGCGGACTTCGCCGACCTCTTTGATGTTAAGGCGGGCATCCGCCGCGCGGGCAACGGCTCGCTGTCCCACCACCGGGACGGGGCACTGGAATTCAGCGGCGGCGTCGACGGGCACCAGTTGTCGGTCCAAATCTGCGACGCCCAGGCTTCCCCGGCGCCCGGCCGGCTGGAATACAGCATCGTGTTGCCGCCGCAGGGCCACTGGTCGACGGAAGTGGCCATCAAGCCCTCCATCAACGGGCAGAGTCCCGAGCACGATCCACGCATGGGCGATGCCGCGGGAGCCACCGACAGCCCGTCAGCCCGCCAGCAGGAGTGGAAGGAGCAGGTACCTTCTGTGCAAGTGTCCGACCACGCGGTGGGTCGGGCGCTGCTGACCGGGCGTCGGGACCTGGGCTCGCTGCGCATCTTCGACCCCGCGCACGACGGGCGGGTGGTGGTGGCCGCCGGCGCGCCCTGGTTCATGGCCCTTTTTGGCCGCGATTCGCTGATCGCTTCGTTCCTCTCGCTCTCCGTCGATCCCACTCTGGCGCTGGGCACCATCCAGGCGCTGGCCGAGCTCCAGGGCACACGCACCAATCCCGACACCGAGGAAGAGCCGGGCAAGATTCTGCACGAGGTACGCCTGGGATCCGCGCCGTCCAAGGAGCTGGGACGCTCCGGCGCCTACTTTGGCTCCGTGGATTCCACCCCGCTCTTTGTCACCATGATCGGGGAACTGACCCGGTGGGGTCTGGGAGGCGCAACCCTGACCCGGCTGCTGCCCTCGGTCGACGCGGCGCTGGGCTGGATCGAGCGCACCTGTGCGAAGAACCGCCACGGGTTCCTGACCTACCAGCGCTCCACGCCCACGGGCTTGGCCAACCAGGGCTGGAAGGATTCCTGGGACGGAATCACCTTCGCCGATGGGAGGATCGCCCAGGCACCGCTAGCCCTGTGCGAGGTGCAGGGCTACGTGTACACCGCCTACTTGGCCCGCGCCCTGATCGCCCAGCAGGCAGGCGACAGGGAAACCACCCAGCGCTACGCCGCCAAGGCCCGGCGCCTCAAGGCCGAGTTCAACCAGCGCTTCTGGCTCAGTGACCGCGGCTACTTCGCGCTGGCCATTGACGGGAAGGGCAGACAGGTCGATTCCTGCGCCTCGAACATGGGCCATAGCCTGTGGAGCGGGATCGTGGACCACGACAAGGCACCCATGGTGGCCGCTGCGCTGCTGTCCCCGGCGATGTTCACCGGCTGGGGCGTGCGCACGCTCTCCAACAGGATGAAGGCCTACAACCCGGCCAGCTACCACAACGGGTCGGTGTGGCCGCACGAGAACGCGCTGATCGCCGGCGGGCTGATGCGCTACGGGTTCATTTCCGAATCCCAGCGCCTGGCCTCCGCCCTGATGCAGACCGCCGATTTTCTCGACGGGAGGCTGCCGGAGCTTTTCTGCGGGCTGGACCGCTCCAGCCACCCGCTGCCGGTGCCATACCCGACCTCCTGCTCGCCGCAGGCCTGGGCGGCGGCGGCCCCCATGCACCTGCTGCGCGTGATGCTGCGCCTGGACCCGGTGCTGACCCAAGGCAGGCTCTACCTAGATCCGGTGTTGCCGGCCGAGTGGGGAGAGGTGCACCTGCGCAACATCACCGTGGGCGAGAACAGAATCGACCTCACCGCCCGCGGCACCGAATTCCGCGTCGAGGGCGCGGCGGAGGGGCTGGAAGTGCGCCGCGGGCGCCGCGGTCCGTTGGCGGACATGCTCGATGTGATGTCGGACAGGAAATGATCTAGGGAAGGAGACGCCGGATGCGGATCGGACTCATCGCTCCGCCGTGGCTCACCGTGCCGCCGGCCGGATACGGCGGCACGGAGGCGGTCGTGGGCCTGCTGGCGCGCGGGCTGGCGGAGCTGGGCCACGAGGTGGTGCTGGCTGCGGCCGCCGGGAGCCCCAGCCCGGTGGCACAGGTCCCCGGCTCCCTGCCGCCCGAACCCCGGCACCTGGGCCGCGGCCAGGACGAGCTGCGCCACGTGCTCAACGCCTACGCGCAGCTGCAGGGCGTGGACATCATTCACGACCACACCCTTGCCGGTCCGCTGCTGCGCCTGGCCGGCAGCGGGGTTCCGGTGGTATCCACCGCCCACAACGCCATGTCCGAGGGGTTCCTGCCGATCTATACAGCGGTGGCCAAATGCGCTTCCCTGGTGGCGATCTCCCAGCACCAGCGAACCACCGCCACGGGGGTGGCGGTCTCCCGGGTTATCCATCACGGCATCAACGCCGAAGAAATTCCGGTGGGGGCAGGGATGGGCGGCTACGCCTGCTTCCTGGGCCGTATGCACCCGAACAAGGGCGTGCTGACCGCCATCAGAGTCGCGCGCCGGTCCGGGGTGCCCCTGCGCATCGCGGCCAAGATGCAAAGCGCGGGGGAGCGGGAATACTTCCGCGAGGTGATCCGGCCCGAGCTGGGCGGATCGGTCGAATACCTTGGGGAACTGCGGGCAGCGGAAAAGTTCGACCTGCTCGGCGGCGCCCTTGCATTGCTGAACCCCTTGCAGTGGGACGAGCCCTTTGGTCTGGTGATGGTCGAAGCCATGGCCACCGGAACCCCGGTGCTGAGTACCACCCGCGGCGCGGCCCCTGAGATCGTGGTTAACGGCATCACCGGCTTTCTGCGGGACACGCCGAAAGCACTGGCAGCCTCCCTGCCCGAATGCACGGGGCTTGACCGGCGGGAGTGCCGACGCGCGACCGAAACCACCTTCGGGGTCGATCGCATGGTCAGGGACCACGTGGCTTTTTATGAAAATTGCCTGGCGGGGACGCTGGTGCCGCGCGCGCTGCCGCGCCTGTAATCGGGCCAAAGGGACCGGGATCCGGCAAGGCGCCGCAGGAGAATGCTACGGGTCCGGGCCGCCCCGGTAGATTCGGTGAGCATGCACGCCAAGTCGCAAATTCCCTCAAAAACCATGCAAGCTGCCTTCCTCGTTGTCGATGGCACCTATGCCGACTACGGGGTAGTCCCGAAAGCCCACGCGGCCGCCGTCTGCACGGCACGCGCGACGGGACACAAGCTCCTTCTTTGCACCGGGCGTCCGCTTTCCATGCTTCCGACACACATTTTGGAGGTCGGATTCGACGGACTGGAGGCGAGCGCCGGTGCATACGTGGAAGGTGGGCGGCGAAATCCTAATGGGCCGCTGGTTCTCCGAGGGGATGGTGGCATGAACCCTTGCTGCCTTCGACGCTCACGATGCCGTATGCGTCCTAGAATCCCCGGAATCCTTCCAAGTCCCTCGCGCTGCGGACGAACGGCTGCCGGAAATCATCGAGGCGTACTTCGACCAACGCTCAGACGGCCGGGTTGTCGGCTTCTCGGTCATCTTGGGATCCGTGGCTCCGATCACCGCATTCCGCAAGTCTGGTCGATTGGGGTAAATGAAACACCCCTTCTGATTTTGAAGTCCAGGACATCAAGAGGAGTTTGCCTCGGAGAAGTCGGCCGGATGAGCGGCTGGCTCGGGCTCAAAGCCTGAAGTTCCCGAAAGTTCATAATTGGTGTGCATCAAGCACGTTAAGTCAGTTGCAAGTGCGCGAAATCGGTCATCTTGGAACTTCCAGCAAGGGCAATAAGTGGTGCCCACCGTCGTCCAGAAAAAATCCCGTCGCCCCATCGCTGGCAGTGGAATCACCGTCGCGACCGGAACTTAGTCTGAAATAGGCGGAATGGCACTCCGGGTCAGTTCGTTGCATTTGGCTCCGGTCTTCCACGAGACGCAGGGGACCGGGGTTCGAGCAGTGCCGCGCGAACGGATTTCTTCTGGGTCACGCTGACGGGCGCGATGCCACGGGGTGGGCCAAGTTCTTCAGCGTGTTGGTGTGGCACACGTGCACCAAGAGTGTCGATACATTGACGGAACTTGTCGTCGGCGACTGGCGGTTGGTCCGCAGGCAGAGCGTGCCCGTTAGGGAGCGGCGCGGCTCCGGTCCACCGGTAACCCGCTTCCGGGTTCCTCCGGTGCCGTGGCGGAGCCACGTCCTGGGCGGCCGCGCAAACCAGGTCCAAATCACCCATGGCTTGCCGGCCGTTCCGAAGCTCTCCTCATTGCCCTTGTCCCCACTGATCCGTGTGCCACATCCGTGGCGGGGTTCTTGCTGCACTTGGTCACAGTCAAGCATTCGGAGCAAGGATTTGTGCCGCAACCGGCACCCGATCCAGGGAACAGCCAAGGAAAAATGGCAATTAGCCGGTGCTGGTGTCAAAAAGGTTGTGCAGCCGCGCCGATATTGATTTGCTACTTAATGCAACCCGATTTCCCCAAACAGGCGATCGGAGTAGCAATTTGGTTGGGTGTCCCGGGCTGCGGTCCAGGACGCTGCGGGGGTCATGGCCCGTGGTGAACCCGTTCGATATCAACGCAAATTCATTGACCGCACCGGATCCCCGGAACCGGTGCGAGGCACAAAGCGGGTCCGCCAAGCAAGCCGCGGGACGCACTTTCCGACGAATACGGCTCGCCCAATTGCGGCGGGCATGGATCAACTGGAGGTCACCAATGAGTGAGAATGATCTTAACGCTGCCTATCGGCCCAAGAACAACATTGACCGGGACCGAGACGCAGCTGACGACAGGGGACTGGAACCGGATGTGCACACGCATCCCGACGTTCCTTTCGAACCAATTAGGCCACTGGAACCCGCCGACCCTCCGGCACCGGTGAACCCGCAAGATTCGGGCTCGTTCGCTGCCGCGGGCACGGAGATGCCGTTGGCCCCGCCCCCGGCCATAACAGAACCCCCCATGGAGGGCGAATCCGGCATGAGGGCGCAAGCCGAGGAGGAAACCCAGGCGCTGGTCCGCGAGGGC
Organism: Paeniglutamicibacter sp. Y32M11; assembly: GCF_019285735.1. Classification (GTDB taxonomy): domain Bacteria; phylum Actinomycetota; class Actinomycetes; order Actinomycetales; family Micrococcaceae; genus Paeniglutamicibacter. The sequence continues at coordinate 2,102,205 of NZ_CP079107.1, forward strand.
GTGGATTCCGCCAAACACGTGGGACAGACGGCCAAGCGCGAGGCTGAAGAGGTCTTGGACCAGGCCAAGGAACAGGCATCCAACCTGTTTTCCGAGCTTGGATCGGACATCCGCGAACAAGCGGGAACCCAACAGCAAAAGATTTCGGCCAACCTGCGCCAGATCAGCGGGGACCTGCGCGACATGCTCGCGTCCTCCGATGCCTCGGGCAGCGCGTCGATGTTGGTCGACCAGGCCGCAAAGCACAGCGGGAACGCGGCGGACTGGCTTGAACAGCGCGAGCCCGGTGACCTGATTGACGAAGTCAAGGGCTTCGCCCGCCGACGGCCCGGGGCCTTTTTGGGCATCGCTCTGGGTGCGGGACTTCTCGCCGGCCGCATCACCCGCAATGCCGGAAGCGGGCCGGACCAGAGCCGGAAGAACGCCGCTGAAACCCCCGGATTCCCGGAGGCCGCCGAACCGCGAACGGCCAGCCCGCTGCCTCCGACGGTGAACGCTACCATCGGTGAAGGCGCAGTAGGCGGCACCGGGAGCAACCCGGGTGTGGGCTACAACCCTTCGGCGGTGCACGCCACCGAGCAGGGGTACACCGGGCCATGAGCGAATATCCAACAAAGGCATCGGGAGCCCACCGCACCGACATTCCCCCTGGAGAGGCGAAGGGAGTCCCGCACACGGATGCTTCCCTCGGAGAACTTTTCAGCGACCTGAGCCAGAACGTCTCGGAGCTGGTGCGCCAGGAAGCGGAGCTTGCCAAGGCCGAGCTGCGCCAGACCGCACGTTCGACGGGCAAGGCGGCGGGACTTTATGCGGGCGCCGGCGTGGCCGGCCACTTCGTACTGCTCTTCCTCTCGCTTGCGGCAATGGTCGGCCTAGCCTCCTGGATGGGTTATGGCTGGTCCGCGGTGGTGATCGCGGTGATCTGGGCGATCATTGCCGCCATCATGGCCACGCTGGGAAAGAAGCATTTCAAGGAGGTCAAGGGCATGCCCAAGACGGCCGAAACCATTAAGGACATTCCGCCAACATTCAACCCCCAGGAGGAAACCCCATGAACCGGAACCCGGAAGAGATCCGTGAGGACATCGAACGTACGCGCGGCAACCTTGGCGAAGACGTTGACGCGATTGCCGACAAGGTCATGCCCTCGAACATTGCCCATCGGCAGAGCGAGAAGATCAAGGGCTCCGTGCGCCGAGCCAAGGAAGCTGTTATGGGCTCCGTGGATGAGGCCGGCTCGGCCGTCCCGGAGGCCTTGCACGAGGCACCCCGCGCCATGGCCTCCGAGACCCGCGGAAACCCGCTAGCCGCCGGGCTGATCGCCTTCGGCGCAGGATTGCTGGTTTCCTCCCTGGTCCCCGGGAGCGAGAAGGAACGCGAGATGGTCCACACGCTCAAGGAGAAGGCGGAGCCGGTAACAACAGAGATCTCCGAGGCCGCGAAGGACATCGCCCAAGACATGAAGCAACCGGCGGCTGAGGCCATGGAAAGCCTCAAGGACTCGGCCCGAGAATCGGCGCAAACGGTCAAGGAGGAGGCCTCGGACGAGGCAATCTACCTGCAGGATGAGGCCAGCGGCGCCGCGGCGAACGTGAAGGATTCCGGGGGGCGGACTGGGCCCGGCGTCCCACCGGGCGCTCCGGCGCACCGAACCGGCGGCATTTAGGAACGCCATGCACCACGCGGCGGGGCCGGGATTTTCCCGGCCCCGCCGCGGCTTGGTGGCGGGGCCGGGCCATCCCCATCCACCCCCATCGACCGAATGCTGGAGGAAACCAAAAAGGCATTGACCTGGCAGGGAAAACGCAAGATTGAATATTCCGAGGTGCTCCACCCGCGCATCGAAGACCAGGGGGACATCATCAAGGTGAGCTCCACCGCGATCTGCGGATCCGACCTGGACCTCTATGAAATGATGGGCCCGTTCATGCATGCCGGAGACATCGTCGGGCATGAGTCCTTGGGCATCGTCGAAGAAGTCGGATCCGCGGTCAAGCGCGTGTAGGTCGGGGGCCGGGTTCTCATCCCCTTCAGCATCTCCTGCGGCCGCTACCGAATGTGTGAGCGCGGCCTGCAGTCCCAGTGTGAAACCACGCAAGTGCGCGCCCAGAACAAGGGCGCGGCGTTCTTCGGCTACTCGGAACTCTATGGCCAAGTTCCCGGGGGACAAGCGGAGTACCTGAGGGTCCCGCATGGCGATTACGGGGCCATCGTGGTGGGCAGCGAACTACCCGATCACCGCTACCTCTTCCGTTCCGACATCCTGCCCACGGTGTGGCAGGGCATTGCATATGCGGACGTGCCCGAACGGCGCGCCATGGCCTAGCGCCACGGCATTGAAACCATGGAGTTCGACAAGTACATCGCCGAAAGGCTGCGCGAAGCCACACAAGATGGACCCGACGCCGTGCTGGATGCGGTGGGGATTGAGGCCTATGGCTCGCCCGGCGCGCAGCTGTTGCAGCAGGCCACCGGCCTGCTGCCGGACAAGGTGGCGCAATTGGCGATGGGAAAAGGTCTCGGTTGACCGCACCGCGGTGCTGCATGCGGCGGTGCGCCGCGGCGGCACGATTGCGCTCAGCGGTGTCTATGCGGGGCCCGCCACTCCCATGCCAATGCTGGAGTTGTTCGACAAGCAGATCCAGCTTCGCTCAGGCCAATGCAATGTCACCGGAAGGCACAGCTTCTGCCGATCGCTGAGGACGCGGATGACCCGGGGGACCGGTGGGGTCCGCATGACCAGATGACCAATACGGTGCCACTGTCCCGGGGCCCGGAACTCTACGAGACATTCTAGAAGAAGCAGGATGGCTGCATCACGGTGGTCCTTGAGCCGTAGGGAATCGCAGCGGGCGGGGCCGGGGACGAAAACGGGCCCCCGGCCCCAACTCGTTAACGAGCCGGGGCCGGGGGCCCGATGACCGGAGCGGATCAGGCGGCGACCAACGGACGCCCTCCGGCGAGCTCACGGTCGTCGCGAAGCAGGGACGGCTCGCTGGCCGCATCCACTTTCTCCTCGGGAATCCCGTGGTCGAGAGCTGTCTGAACGATGGCATCCAAAGCTGCAATGCGCTCCCGCAGAAGGACACGCGCGGAGGCCACGTCCTCCGCGGCTGCGTGGATCAAATCCAGTTCATGCACGTCAAGAACCTTTCGTTGTCGATGACATTACATAATATGAATTCTAATAGGTTTGAAATTATCGTTCAAGCAAATCGACGCACGGTAGGTGGCGGGTGGAGAGAAACCGCGAAGTCCCCATGGCGGATGAGGACCTGCAGGACTGCCTGGTTCCGCCCGAACCCGGATGGCGCCAACACCTCGTCCTCTCCAGTGGGGAAGAGGTGTTGGCGGCGATCCCCATCGGCACGAGGCAATCATGGACACCACTGAAAAGGACTTCGGCACCGGCTGGGCAGCTTCGGGGGTCCGCCGGGCGGCCCCCTGCCGGGATCCGCGCTCAGGCGTTGATTTCGTGCTGTTCGCTGTTCGATTTTTTCGCCGTAGCGCCGGTCTTGCGCATCCCGCTCAACGACCGGGATGCGCAAGACCGGCACCCCGTCGTCATAGGCGGCTCCGTTGTGTCCGTTATCGAGGTTCTCGCCAAGGACCAATTGCCGGTTGTGGGGCCCGCGGGAGCGTAGGCCGCGAGGATCGCGGCGTTCTCGGCCAGCGGCTCACGCTCTGCCGGGTCGGTGGCCACATTGCGTTCAACGTCCAAGTCCGTGGAATTCGGGCTGATGCCTGGCAGGTTGAATTCCATGTTGACGACATCGCCATCCCGCCGCGCATCCATCGGCAGGGGGTCCAGCACGGCAGTGGACCCCGGTAGTCGCTGGGCGAGCCGTTCGAGGTCCCGAATCGGATCTGTGCGCATCAACATGGATTTTCACTCTTTGTCCGCAGCGTTGTCCGTTGCTTCCGCCGCCACGGTCTCGGCTGCTGCAGCATTTTTATGGCATTGTCATCGAGGTGTTGCAATATGCTGTCGAGGAATTTCTTGGGGAAGGTTTCAGCAGGACCGACCCTGCAAATAGCTGCTTGAGCACCGGGCGCGGCTACCCGGTATGAGTCAGGCGACACGCGGGAGGCTGTCCGCCCAGATCCGCCCGGCGGTCCCCGAGCCGCTGAAACGGCCTTTCTACCGTTCGTCCTTGGTATTCCTGCCCTGATCGGGATCGTCGGATTCGGCTTTCAGGCGCAAGTCCCTTCCGTCCCGGATGTCCTTGTCTTCCTGCTTCCGCAGTTTGTCGCTGGCCTTGGTGTCGCGCGGGGGCAGCTGGAGGGACTCCTCGGCCTCGATACCGCCTTGCAGTTCGCGTCCGCGTTCGGTTTCGCTGTCGAAGATGGCACCAAAGAGCAACGAGAGGTTGGCAATCCAGATCCAGAGCAACATCACGATGACCCCGCCGATGGCGCCGTAGGTCTTGTTGTAATTGCCGAAGTGTGAGACGTAGAAGAAAAATCCTAGGGTGGCGATCGCCATGACGACCAGGGCGATCACGGAACCCGGACTCAACCAACGGAATTTGGGCTGCTTGACGTTTGGGGTGCCGTAGTAAAGCACGGCAATGAGTACCACTGCGAAAATCACCAGGACCGGCCACTTGGCAATATTCCAGACCATCACCGCCGTTTCGCCAAGCCCGACCGCATCACCGATGGTCTGGGCAATTGGTCCGGAGACGACAAGCAGAACCGCCATGACCACGGCGATCAACAGCAGGACCAGCGTCAGAAGCAGCATCAACGGCTTCAACTTGTAGAAGGGACGCCCCTCTTGCACATCGTAGATCTGGTTGACCGCGCGCCCGAAGGCACCGACATAACCCGACGCGCTCCACAGGGCACCCAGCAGACCGGCGATCAACGCGAATCCCGCCGACGGGGCGCTGGCCAACTGCCCGATGGGCTGGCGCAGCGTATTTGCGACCTCGGGACTAGCGACGCCGTCCACGATCTGCATCATTGTTTGGGTCGTGGACTGCGCCTGTCCCACCAGCCCGAGCAGCGAAACCAAGGCCAAGAGGGCGGGAAAGATCGAAAGCATGGCGAAGTAGGTCAGCCCAGCGGCAAGGTCGGTGCACTTCTCGCGAGAGAATTCCCGGATGGAGCGCTTGAAGATGTACTTCCAGGATGCGCCATCGAGCTCGGTGGGCCCATCCGGCTTCCGTTCGTCATCGGGTGCCGGAGCCGACCGGCCCTTTTGGGCGGTACCGGCGGCCGTTCGGCTCGCGCTTCTGGTTTCATTTCGACTGGACATGCCAACACCTCAACAATCGATGGTCTTCCGCGGTCGGTTTCCCCCTCGCCCAAAGCTAAGCACGCACCATGGCGCGGGACAAGGATTTGCACATGCCTCTTCGGGCGGTCTTGATCGGGTCGTCATCACGCGGGCGGGTTCCGCCCGCCTGGGTGGCCCGTGCGGCTGCGGTGCCTTTTCTTCCGTGCTGCCAAGGCTATCCCGGTCCCTTTGAGCCGGATCCACGGCAGGATCGCCGGGGTGGACACCACTTCGGCCATCGAGCCGCCCTGTACGACCAGGTCCCTGGACACGAACTTGGGCCTGGTCGGCCCGGTGGGGCCAACGTCCCGTTCAAACGCACCGAGCAGCCACGGCCAGCCGAAGGACCGCGCACGGCTGCAACAAGAGCCCAGCGGCACCATGCTGCGTTGGCTCACCCGGGTTCCTGCCCGTCGCCCTCCATCAGCAGGGCGAGCACGGCGCTGTCGGCTTGGCGCCGCGGATCGGCCACGACGCCGCGCTCAAAAAGTTCGATGGCCCGCGGGTTCACATAGGACCCGCGGGCGATGGCCGGGGTGTTGTGCAGCCATTGGGCCGCCTCGTCGATGGCCGCTGTCACTGCTTCCGGGGAGGTATCGCCGGCGCGCAGGGAACGGGCCAGTGACAGCGCGGCCACGACGGTGCCCTGCCAGGTGCGGAAGTCCTTGGCGGTGAAGCCGTGCCCCGCCACCTCGCCGAGGTACGCATTGACCTCGTCGTCCGAAACAGGCTTCCATTCCTTGCGCCGTCCCATGCGCACCGCGTGGCAAATGGCCGGGCCCGAGCGGGGGGTGTGCGGTAGGGCGGCAAAGTACGCGGCCAGCAGCTTGTCCGTGAGCGCGACGTCCCAATCGCCGGCGGACTTGCCACGGAACCTCAGGTGGATAGTGTCGCCCTCCACGCTCACGTGGCGCTTGAGCAGCGTGGTGGCGCCAAAAGAACCATTCTCCTGGGCATAGGCGGCGCCTCCGACCCGGAGCCCGGCGTTGTCCATCAGGCGTACCGCGGCAGCCAGTGCCCGCAGCCGGGGCGCCCGCTCTTGCTTGAGGTCGCGGGTGACTCTTCGGCGGATCGTGGGCAGGCGCTGGGCGAAGGCCAGGGAGCGAATGAATTTCTCGTGTTCGCGCATTTGCCGCCATCGGGGGTGGTAGATGTATTGCAGCCGCCCGGCGGCGTCCACGCCGGTGGCCTGGATGTGGGCCGAGGGGGCGGAAGCGATCCACACCTGGGTCCAAGCCGGGGGGATGGCCAGCGCGTTGATGCGCTCGAGCAGGCGAGCGGAATGGATCCTGCGGCCGTTGGCCGAGATGTAGCTGAATCCGCGTCCGGCGACCCTGCGTCGGATGCCCTTGGTGCCGGGCTGAACCCGTTCCAGTTCTTGGTCCATCTAGGCTCCCTTGCGGGTCTTTGTCCGGGCTGCAGTGGTCTCGGAGGCCTTCTTCTTGGCGGGCGTATTCTTCTTGGCCGAGGCTTTCTTCTTGGTGGAAGGCTTCTTTTGGGCGGACGTCTCGGCCCGCTTCGAATCAGGGGCGCTCCTGGTGTCCGCGCTCTTTCCCGCCGCCGGTTTGGCGGGAGTTCGCTTGTTGGCGATGCTGCGTTTGAGCGCCTCCATCAAATCGATCACGTCCCCCTGTTCCCCCGTGTCCGAGGTGTCGCCGGTCCCGAAGGTGGCCTCGGTGTCCAGTGCGTCGCCTTGCTTGAGCTTCTCGCGAATCAGCGTGCGCAGCTGCACCTGGTAGTCGTCCTCGAATTCCTCCGGGGTGAAGTCGGTGGTGAATTGCTTGACCAGGGCCGCGGACATCTTCATCTCCTGCGGACTGATCTTGCTGGCGGTGCGGGCGGAAGCGAAATCTGCCTCGCGCACCTCATCGGCCCACAGCATCCCCTGCAGGACCATCACGTCCCCGCGCACCCGCAGGATGCCCAAGCGGGTCTTTTGCCGCAGGGCAAACTTCACCACCGCCGTCAGTTCCGTTTCCTCGAGGGTCTGGCGCAGCAAGGCGTAGGCCTTGGGCGACTTCGAATCCGGGGCGAGGTAGTAACTGCGCTCCAGCATGATCGGGTCGATCTGGTCGTTGGGAACAAACTGGACGACGTCGATTTCCCGGCTTTTCTCCGCGGGGAGGGCTTCCATGTCCTCGTCGCTGAGCACAACGGTGCGTTCCCCGTCGTCAAAGGCCTTGTCGATGCGTTCGTAGGGGATCTTCTTCCCGCATTTCTCACACTTGCGCTGGTAGCGGATCCGCCCGCCGTCCGCGTCGTGCACCTGGTGCAGGTCCACATCGTGGTCCTCGGTGGCGCCGTAGGCCTTGACGGGCACATTGACCAGACCAAATGCGATGGATCCGCTCCAGATTGCTCTCATGGACCCAGTCAAGCACCCGCGCCCGGCCTTGACCAGTGAATGCACGCCGGACAGGGCGTCGGTGCAGAGTGTTCCACCGCCCGCTGATTTCCGGTCCCTGCTCGCCGTGGGTGGGAAAGGCTCCCTCGCGCAGCCCACCGGTGATGGAGGGCTCGTAATTCACATGGGGATTCTGCCCCTCGCCCAGGTCCTTGCCCGCCGATATCTGTACGCCGCGCAGATTCGTGACCGCAGTGGCGTTTTTGGCCGAATTGACCGGTAGCTACAAATAGTTGGGGCCGACTCGGTAACGCTGGGTATCGCTGTAGCTGAACGTGCGGCCCACCAGTATCTGTCATCGTAGAAGTCCAGCATGTTCACCAGCACGCCGGTGCCGAAAGCGATCTGCTCGTTTTCGTTGTGGTGGTCGGCGACATTGCGGTCTAGGGCCATGGCGCCGATCAGCTGGGGCTCGAAACCCTGTTCCGGTTAGGTCTTTGCGCCCTCGAGCGGATCCCAGCCCAGGCTGGCGGTGGATGAGATCCGGGAACGTGATGGCGTCCCTGATGAAGAACACGGCCGGTGGTTGCCCGCCCGGTCCGAGTTTCCGTCCTTCGGGTAGAATTTCACCGCAAAGCCACGCGGCTACCTGGCCACCTCCGTGGAATCCCGTCCGCCGGTGACCGTGGAGAATCGGATGGCGACGTCGGTTTTCTTGCCGGCCTCCTGGAAGAGCTCGGCCCGGGTGTACCTGGAAATGGGTTCGTCGCCTCATGTGCCAGTGTCCTCAAAGTTTCCAAGGGCCGCAAAATCCACTGGCGTGAACCACCCGTTCCGGTTCCACTGTGTAACCGATCAGGGGAGCCGTCTAGGGTAGTGCAGGCGCCCTCAGTCCTCGGGTCCTTGCCCGGCATCGAAGTGTTTCCGATACCGCTGTTCGGCCTCTGCAAGCAGGCCGCGGGAGAGCAATGCGACGGGCTCGACCCTCTCCAGCAGTGGTTCGCAGTCCGGCCCCCGCCCAACGATGGTGCCGCGGGCGACCCAGGCGACGCGCTCGGGATTCTTTTCGCCCAGGTGCTTGTATTGGCACAGTTGCCTGGCCAACCAGTCGGCCAGCGGTCGTGACCACCAGAGCTCGGGGGATAATGGATTGACCGAAAGCCCGGGCAATTCAATGCCGCTTTCGGTATCGACGCTTCCGCCCTCGCGGTCATGATCCCAACCTTTCGAATACCTGACATAGAGGTCCGGAGAGTCTTTGACCAATGCTTCCAACTCCGTCAGCGCTTCCAGGGTCGGTATCTCCATTGCACTCCTGCCTCACATCGGTGGTGGAAGAATACGGGCCCGAACAGCGGGGGAGCTGCGGTGCAACCGCTGGCCTGCATCACACTACCGGCTGGCTGCGACCCTTACCACGGCGCCGGCAATGTCGCAGTGGTAAGGGTCACCGTGGCCGGGAAGGATGGTTTGCGCGCCGGTGTCCGCCGCCACCTTCGCGGGCGGGATCTAGCCGAGTTCGGTGTCTCGGTTCCTGCGGTTCGGGCGGGTACGCAGCAGCCCGAGCACCAGCATGCCGACACCCAGGACCAGGTGCAGCCAGTTGTCGGCATTGTTGAGCGGGATGAAGTTCGCCGCGCTGTCATGGTCAATGACCAGTCCGTAGATCCACAGGGCCAGGTAGATGATGCCTCCAACGAGCAGGTAGGCCCTCGCCAGGCGGACGGACCTGGCCATGGACAGCCCGGCGACGCCAAAAATCAGGTGGACGGCATTGTGGAGGTAGGAAACCTGGAACACCCCGAGCAACAGTGCCCCGGAATGGTGTCCGGCGCCCGCAAGCTGGTCGTAGTTGCTGGTAATGCCCGGGATGAACCCCAGGATGCCAAAGAGCAGGAAGACCGCTCCGACGGCCATTGCCGCCTTCTCGACGGCGCTTCTAACTTCGGCTTGTCCCGTGTTCTCGTACGTGGCCATGATTCGCTCCCTACTTGGTGGTTTGCATATGATGGTTTGTGGAAATCCCGGCGGGATCCGGGCCGATGGCCCTTTTGCAGGGGCCTCGGCAATGTTTGGGGCCCCGCCGGCGTCGGTGGCCCAGCTGTGGCCGGCCCTCCGGGTGTACGAAGCGAACGGTCCGGCCGAATCCTCCTGAGCGTCCTTCGGGCCCCGACGCGTCAACGCCTTGCGTCGCCCACGGGGATCCGGATCTCGGCGGGGGATAAGCCGCCGGCCGCGGCGACGTCAGCGGCCGGGATCCCTCGATCCAGGGCATTGCGGTTGACAGCATCCAGAGTTTCCAGCCGTTCGCGCAGCAGCGAACGGGCCGTGGCAACGTCCTGCGCGGCTGCGCGGACCAGCTCCAGCTCATGCACGGCATCCGCCTTTCGCCTGTGACTTCATGGTCCTGGTTCCTTTCGGTGTCGTGGCCCGCCAACCGGCGCGCGGTGCGCCGACGGGAAGGCCGGGCATGCGGGGTGTCCGGTGCAACCCGGTGTAACGAGGAATTCACGGAATTCCCATTCGGGCCGCCCTGCCCAGATTTCCGCAAGAATGTTCAAGGGGCACGTGGACCACTGCATGGTCCCAGCAGAGCGTGGTTACGGGGCCTTCTTCCCGGATATCTAAAGATAAGCATCCCCTTCATGGCCGATCAAGGATTTGGCACGCGTCCGGACTGCGCCGAAGGATGGCGGGCTACGCCCCGGCCGCGGAAAGCCCACAGATCCCTGCGCTTTTGGATTAACAAATGTGTAGGCTTGGAGCAGGACACCCGTTCTTCGTCCTCCAGTGAAAGGTGTGCCCATGGTCCAGGTCGAGAGGTCCCTCCCGCTTGCTCAGGAACTGGCCGCGGTTGCCGCAAGTGCCGCCGGCTTGCTGCTGACCGAGAACACCGTTGCCGAAACACTGAAACTCATCACCTCGGTGGCGAAGTCGAGTGTCCCCTATGCCGCAGGTGCCGGGGTGACCCTGATAGACGCCAACGCCCGAAAGACCAGCGCTGCGGCCTCCGACGAGGTCGTCGAGCGGGCCGATGCCCTGCAATACGAAATCGAGCAGGGTCCCTGTCTCTCCGCCTGGGCGAGCGGGGAAACCATCGTCGTCCAGGACATCGTCAGGGACGAGCGATGGTCCGATTGGTCGGCCGCCGTGACGCCGCTAGGTGTCGCTTCGTCCATCAGCGTCCCGCTGATCTTTGGCTCGGAAACCTTCGGGGCGGTGAAGGTCTATGCGACCGAGCCCCAGGCATTCACCGAACGCTCCCGCGCCGTCCTTGAATTGCTGGCCCGACAGGCAGCCGTCCTGCTCAAGCACGCCACCACCGCGGAGCAGGCCAAGAAGCTCAGCGAGGACCTGCGCAGAACCTTGCATTCACGCGACGTCATCGGCATGGCCAAGGGCATCCTTATGGAACGCTTCGGGCTCGACGCCGAGGCGGCGGCGCGGCACCTGATGAAGCAGGCGGTCTCCGAGGACCGGACCCTGGGGGAGATTGCGGCAGGGCTAGTCGAGGCAGCCGGCCGGCAAGGCTCCTGACGACAGGGGGATTGGCCATGGAAATTGACGACGACGACCTGCAACTCAAGCAATTGCGCCAGGCCCTGCCCCTGGCCGGCCTGAGCGTGGGCGAACTGTGGCTGCGCTATTTCGGCATTGGCGGCTCGGCCGGCCAGTTCGAGATCGAGGCTTACCTTTACGCCGCGCACTCCCTGCCGACGCTGGAACGCGATCTGGTGGCCCACGCCATCAACGAACGGTTCATGGACCTCGGCCTGGACGTGCGAGTTCCCTACTCCACGGATATCGATCCGGGCCAGCAGGAGAGCTGATGGGCAGGCAGGGAAACGATTCGCGGCACCAGGAAGACCTTCAGGACCTGCTGCTCGATAGCCGAGGATTCACCGAATTCATGCTGGAACTGGTGCTGATTGCCGCCTCCGGGATGGGCGGGGGAGAACCGGTGCTGTGTTCCATCACGGTGGAGCGCGAAGGCTTTCCGCTCACGGTTGCCAGCAGCGACGCCGCGGCCATGGCCCTGGACGAACGCCAGTATGCCGTCGGCGACGGCCCCTGCCTCACGGCGCTGCGTCAGCAGCGCAAGGTCCATATCCAGGACCTGGGCGCGGCGTCTCGGTGGGAAGGCTACGCGCGGGAAATTGCCTCCAGCGGCGTGTGTTCGATCCTTGCCGTCCCCGTGGAAGCCGGCAGTGGCACCCAGGCGGCGCTCAATTGCTATGCCCGCGACCCGGGAGTCATGGACGAGGCCTTTGTCGCCGCCGTCGAGGCCTTTGCGGAATCGATCTCGCGCATCCTGCGCCTGGCCCTGAGGTTCCACCTGCCCGCATTCGCCGTGGCCGACCTGGACGCCGAACTGCGCGGTCGCGCCCTGGTGGATGCGGCCGTTGCGGTGGTCATGGCCAGGGACAAGTGCGGGAGGTCGGAGGCCTTCTCACGACTTAGCCGCTCGGCCTTCGAAGGCGGGCTGCGGCTGAAGGAAAGGGCGATCCAGGTGCTGCGTGAGGCGCGGCGGGCCCAGGGGATTGAATAGGCTAGAAAACATGGTGGCAAGGCAGGGACACCGTCTTCGGGGCAGCGATCCGGCCGGAATCGACCTCATGCATCGGGCGGCGACGAGGGACCATGGACCCCTAGTTGCTAAAGATCCCAGTTGCGCGGGTTCCTGACCATGCTCCGTGCCGTTTCCGCCGTCCTCGGCTCGATCGGGGAGCGGGAGCTGGAATGTTCGATCACGTTGGTGCGCAGAAACCTCGAACCTCTGCACGCCGGCAGCAGCGCGCGCCATTGAACTTGGCAGCTTGTTTCCCGGCAGCCGGCCCACGCCCTAGACGCCGGACCCGCATGACGCCGCGCTGCCGGCGGTCCAGGACACCGCCCGCGAATCCGGCTGGCCCATCGGTGCACGGTGCCTGCGTGCCGAAGGCATCCAGCAGCACTGACCGTGCCCATGTTGCTGGATGGAGTGGACCTGGCCGTGTGCATGTTCTATTTACCCGTTGCCGAGGCCTTCGGCCACGGGGTCGTCCTGAGCGCAGCTGCCCGGGCGCGGCATTGTTCGCTGCAGGAGGCATTGCCAGCACACGTCCGTGCCGCGGCACACGGCGACAGGAAACGGCACTCCGCGGCCGTCGACCACTTGCAGGATGCGAAGTCGATCACCACGAGTAGCGGGTCCGGGTGCTAGGCGTTCACGAACTAGGTGCCTGTGCCGTAGCCGTGCAGCAATGTTGAATACGGGAGCGCCGGTGGCGTGGAGGTGCGAAAGCCCTGGTATTCCTCGCACTTGCCGCACCAGCATTCAACATCCCACTGCGCCGGTCCCGGGCCATGTCGCGGCACCGGTTTGACTTCCTCATAGACCATGTACTGGTCGCTATGGCAGTGACCGCAAATCGCCGGGGAACCCTGTTGCCGCGGGGAGATGAACGCTGCTGTGATCCTTTCGGTGCCGAGCGGCACCGATCTTTCATGTTGGGTTGTCATGAGCCCGATCCTCGAAATTCCGAAAAGTTGCCAACGGATGACGTGTTTCCCGGGGTCTGGAGAAACCACGCGTGGCCGGCGAACGCGTCGCAGGCCATCGATAAATTGATTATGCACAAAGCCCCATATCAAAGACAAGGAATTCGACACGCACGGGCGCGCTTCACGGACGATCCCACACGATGCACCGCGTTTTCTTGATCCTCGGCCGTAGCTTGTTGCCGTATGGGGCCTCGGGGGCCTTTTGCGGCATCAAAATTCCATCGGTAGCAATCCTCAGCCTCGGTGAGCAGGTTCGCAGGGAACAGCGCCACGGACCGGACATCGGCAAGCGGCGGCTCGCAGTCCGGGTCACGCCCAACCTCCACGCCGCGCGTGACCTAGGTCAGGCGTCTGAGGTTCTTCTCGATCAGGTCCTTGAACCGGCAAAGCCGGCGAGAAATCCAGTAAGCCAGTGGGCGGGTCCACCGGAGTTCGGGTGCCAAGGACCTGACTGACAGCCCCGGCAGCTCAAGGCCGCTTGTGGTGTTCCTGCTGCCATGCCTGGTATCGAATTCTCAACCATCGGAATACCTCACGTAAACATCCGGGATCCGGGTGACCAGCTCAACGAGATCGGTCAGCGGTCCAGCACCCTCAAGCCAGCCATTGCGCGACCTCCGGCCCATCGTGTGCTGCATCATCAGTTCCCGTCGAAAACCTGCCACCGGTGGCCATACTGGACTCCTTGCCGTGAATCCCTTGGGGTCCCGCACCGCTGCCCGGGCCCTTCCGGGCGCACCGTCCGTAGCCCGACACCAACGGCCCCGGGGGCGATGCACAGGCAAACACATCCCCGTGCCGCACCGGCACGAATGATTCCGCTGGCGGAGTGCAAAAAGCTTGCCGCCGGGCAGGGGCGTCGTTAAATTGGGTCGTGTCATCCCGCTTGGACAGGGGGCGAGGCTCAAAAAGGAGAAGAACCATGGAAGATGAAGACACCTCCGGACAGTTCGAAGACGGGTCCGAGGAGCAGGGGGAGAACCGGATGGAAGACCGCTCGGGCGCACCCGGCGGCCCGGGGATCAGCGAGGATCCGGAATCCGGGCAGTTTGTCGCAGGCAACGGTGAATCCGGTGGCGATGTGAGCACCGGCGGCTACGGCGGCAGCCAGGGCTCGGGTGGTTCGCAGGCCGCACCCTACGACTCGGGGTTCCAGGTCGGGGCTGGCGGCGAAGCGGCGGCTGGCGCCGTTTCCGGGGGACAGGGTTCCGACACTCAGCAGACCAGCGGGTTTGATGAGGAGGGCCAGTCGGGCTTCCGCAACGATCCCGACGCCGGTGCCGAGTCCTTGGGAGCGACCGACCAAAGCCCCCTTGCCGGGGACACCGGCACCGGCGGCTTTGACGCGCGAGGCGAGGCCGAGCGAACCGAATCCGGTGAAACCGGTGACCGGCAGCGCCCGGACAAAGAGGAGACCGAGGACGAATTTGAACGCGGGGACGACTGAAGCACCCGCGGTCACCCGTCGGCCGCCGGAGGTGAACGGACCGGCGGCCGACGGCCCCCGGGGCTCTGTGCAACAAATGGTTGCCGCCACGGGCCCGTGCCTACGATGGGCGCCCGTGGCGGTAGCCCCGTTCGGGGCCTGTAACCGCGCCTGCGCCGTTCCCTGTCCCATGCGCCGCCGATGAACCATCCATGAAAGGACGGGCCCTGAAGGCACCAGCGCTTTCCCCACTTCCGCCCGGTGGCGGAAGGCATCGACTACATGGTGCGCAACATCGAGACTGGACGGTTCGAACGCGCCCTTTCGGTACCGCCGCTGGGAATGCCGGGGCCGCAAACCGCCGCGCCGCCAAGAAGGTGCTGCCGGTGGTCTGGGCACCGATCGTGGCCAATGGGGCGTACGGGACCTACCTGCAGGGCCGCGGCATCGTCGAAAAACCCGGCGGCTTCGCGCTACACCACGCATTGGGTTGAGCTACTCACCGTTCACCCGAGTAGAGCGATGTCTCTGCGCCCGAAATGGGAAGACCCGGGAGCCGATCGACCACTTGCGAACGAAACGGTGTTGCCCACACGACAAATGGCATAAGCGAGCAAGCGGTCCGTGAATGCGGCCCGGCGCTTAGGAACCCCATCGAGATTGTCTGTTTTGTTTCTGGATGAATTTCGATACTCCCTCACTGGGAAATTGTCAGCCTTGCTTGGAATGTAGGACTGTCTGGTTCTCCGGTCGGTGACCAACTCCTGAACGACGACACGGTGATGGAACCAGCACAGAGGGATCATGTGTTACGCGACCCCGGGGTAGGTGTCGTTGTACCAACTAATCCAATCGTTGAGCGGGCCCAAGATCTTGCGCCGCTGTCTTTCGGTCCCATCCTTCTGATTCCACGGGGAAGGATCCTGAAAATCAGGGGAGCTGATCGGTTGTTCAAGATGTTTGACTAGTGCTGCCAGCGTTTTCTGCTGGTCCTGCATCATCGTTAGCAGGTATTCGAGCTTGTTGTCATGGTCTAGGACAACTTCTTCGATCGGGTTCCCGAGTCGTCCGATGAATCTTTCGTATCCATGGCTCTGCACCTCTGCCCTCGGGTCTTCATCTACGGGCGATAGGACAGAAAGATCTGGGTGTAGTTCGATTTCCTCATCTGTTGTCCCGTCTCATTCAACTTGGACCATGAAAAGCGCGGAAGCCAGTGGAATCGCCCGACTGCGGTGCGACGAACTTGCTGCAGTTGTCTCACCACAGTCGGACCAAAACATCGAATTCAGTCACAACATTCGGCGAGCCCGTTTGATTCGTCTCCAAGGCGCCGGACAGTCCCGCAAGCCGAACGGCGGATTCTGGCGGTCATTGCAACAGGAGGCTTCCGATCATCTCGATCGGCTTCCTGAACTCTAGCCTGCCGTTTTCATGAAGCGGGCCGTCATTAAGTGACTTAATGACGAAAAGGTGCCCTGATCTGGAAAAATGGAGTTACCACACAACATTTATCAACAGAGCAGGAAGCACCTTTTCGATGCTTAATGATACCCACGTTTTCCCGTCCCTTCCTGCAGCTTTGACCAGCCAGTCACTGATTTCCCACGCCGGCCTGAACGTCCTGACCTCCTTTGTGGATGCGACCGGTTTTGCCGCCTTGTGCGAAGACCGCTTCTCCCAGTTCGTTCCCGACCAAGCCACCCACCGGCCCGGACGAATCCTCGGATCCCTCGCACTCATGCTCGCCGGCGGCGGCGAACACGTCTCGGACCTCGACGTCCTACGCAACAGCCCAGGACTCTTCGGAGCCGTGCCCTCGAATGCGACAGTGTCCAGATTCGTCGCTCGGGCCACCGAACAACCCGAGGCCTTCGCCCACGGGTTCACCACCCTGAGCCGGCGACTGCGTTCCCGGATCGGGGAGGCTGCAGGAAAACGGAACCCCGCCGCCTTGGCCACGCAGCTGGACCCCCTGACGGTGGACATTGATGCCACTCTCGTCACGGCACACAGCGAGAAGCAAGGAAGTGCCGGGACCTACAAGGGCGGATATGGATTTTCCCCCATGATCGCGAGCATCGATTACGGTAAAGACAACGGCACCGGGGAAATCTTGGCGGCCATGCTGAGGCCCGGCAATAAGGGCGCCAATTCGGCATCTGATCACATCAAAGTCCTCGAAGACGCACTGGCCCAGCTACCCGACTCCATGCACGACGAGCAGGGGAACCTTGATACCGCGCGAATCTTGGTCCGCACCGACAGTGCCGGAGCCTCCCGCGAATTCCTGCACCACCTGCATTCCTTAGGGCTGCAGTTCTCCACCTCGTTCGCGCTCCCGGTACCCAACGAGCGATTCATTCACTGGATTAACAACAAGGAGCACTGGGAGCTGGCCCTGGACCAATCTGGAAGCGAGCGACATGATGCGTGGGTCATCGACGCCACGAAGGTCATCGAGCTGAAGAAATATCCCGAAGGCACTCGCTTGTATTTGCGGGCAGAACCCCTGCATCCCGGCGCGAAAGCATCACTCTTTGATCTTGACGGGCACCGGGTGACAGCATTCCTCACCAACGCTCCGCGTTACAACGTGGCGTTCCTTGATGCTCGGCACCGCGCTCGGGCCCGGTGCGAAAACCGCATCAAGACGCTGAAGAATGCCGGGCTCGGGAAACTGCCGTTCACGGCATTCGCAGCGAACCAGCTGTGGTCCGACCTGGCCGTCCTCGCCGTAAATCTGGTCTCGTGGATGCAGATAACGCTACTGCCTGCGGGCCATGCTGCCGGGGTTTGGGATATGAAGCGCTGGCACTATCGCCTATTTTCGATGGCCGGGAAGCTCATCAGCAGCGCCCGAAAGCGAAGATTGTTGATCCCCAAAGCCGCACCCGAATCACAGCTCTTCACCACGCTGATCGAAGGATCCAGGCAGCTGCAGCACCGATGGCAAAACGTACAGCTCACGGCGTAACACCCACGCCACGAATAAGCCCCTTCGAAACGAAAGAACCATACCGGGAGATGGAACCCGGCACCCAAGCCAGTGATATGGCCCTATTGGTATGCCCGAAAACGGCTCAGGCCGCCGATCCCGCGAAAATCACGAAATCAACGGCCTGCCAGTAACCGATGAAAAATCGAGGCTAACGCCAAGTCCACGGTGATAATCGGCCCTTACCTGCACGGCGACGATCCTGAATACCTAAGCGATGACGAGCCACTACAACCAAAAATCAGCACGTCAACTAATGGCGCGACGACCAGAGTTACGACTTGTCCGGTTCCGCCCAGTCCAGTGCTACGGCGAGTTCGTAGGCGTCGGGGAGTGCCTGCACAGCCACCGAGTCGGATCGGCGGAGTATCGGGAAGGGTGGTGGGGTCCCGCGCTGCGCGCAGGACCCCACCACAACCCGGTACAGGGGTCTTACCGGAGCCCAGGACCCGTTCTATCGACCCTTTCTGGTAGTGGATCCAGGCAAGTCATCTTCGGTCTGGATTTCCGGCGACACGCGTAAGTTCGTCAAATGACTACTGACTCACGCAGCTAGGCTCCCGGCGGTTCAAGCCGTGCCGTGCCAAAAACCTCAGAATCCCACGGGTAGCACGTCGCCAAATCGTCCGGATTCGGTAATGCGCGCCCCGTTGTATTTGAAGGTACGCAAGACAATGCGCCGGTCATCGATCGTCAGTCCGGGAATCGCGTGCAGGATCTTGCGTTCGACGGCGAGCGAATCCCAGGGGTTGTTCAGCCACACCACCATATGGATGTTGTTGGCGCCGGTGACCGCCGTCATGATGCGGATTTCGGGCAGTTCCGCCGCTAGGTTGGGGCCCACGAGCAGGATGTCATCGGGTGACATCGACCCCCAGAACACGGCGCTGACATTCTGTCCAAGCCCCTGGCGCACAATGTCGCAACGCACCGTGATGTAGTTGCCGCCAATGAGACGGTTGACGCGCCGCGCCGCCGCGGGTGGGGTGATCCCGGCACGCTGGGCGATTTCCCTGAGGCCCATGCGCCCGTTGATGCTCAAGGAGCGCACGATTTCCTGGTCTATCCCATCCATCGCGACATGGGTCTCTCCGCCGTGGGATTCCGGGTGGGTCGCCAGCCGGCGCAATTTGCGCATGGTGGCCGGCGGCAAGGCACGGAAATGCCAGTTGCTGGCTTCCACTAGCTGGCCTGTCACGGTTCGCACCGAGTAATGCAACACTCCGTCTAGGGAGCCAATGGTGGTGAGCAGGAAGTCGGCGAGGCTCTGCCCGGGGGCTGCGACCGTCACCAGAAGATGCGCGGATCCCGCAATGAACTGGATCGTCATGGTCCTGTGGTCCTGAAACAAGTCTTCGGCCACCTGGGTGACTTGGCTGTTGCGGCAAGTCAGTTCGATGAATGCCAATTCCATCAGGGCCGCCATGCCCGGCCCCGGTGCAATCGAAATGCGCGCCATGCCTGCATTGGTGATGCGTTCCCAGCGTCGGGCCAGCGTGGTGGCATGTTGGCCCAGGATCACGGACAGCTCGCTCCAGCTCACGCGCGGCGCCAGTTGCAGCGCATTGACGAGTTCCATGTCGTTTTCGGACATGCCGTCAGTTTCTTGCAAAGTTTTGCTCCTAGAACCATTTTCGTGCGTTTTGAAAGAAAAATGTCTCATTATCTTAACGTTTAGTTCGATGTATGACCTAGAACACATGGAGGAAAGATGCCACAGCAGCGACAAACGGTGATCGAACATGCAACCTTGATCGATGGCACGGGTGCCGCCCCGGCACAGATGCACACCGTCGTCTTGCGGGGACGCAAGATCCAGTGGGTTGGACCGGACGCCGAGACACCCATCCTGGACACCGACGCGGTCCGCATTGACGGACGCGGACAATTCCTGCTCCCTGGCTTCATCGATTCACACGTCCACTTGGCCATGCCCACCGGCCAGCTCAGCGGCACAGACCTGTTGCACCTGCCCCCGCGTTTTGGCTACTACGCCTCCATCCCGCTGCTGCGCGCCACGCTCGATGCCGGCGTCACCACCGTGCGCGACCTGGGCGGCATCGATATGGCCACCGAGGTTGCCATTGAACGCGGCCTCATCGAGGGCCCCGAAATCATCTTTGCCTACCGCGCCCTGGGACCCACCGGCGGCCACGGCGACTTCCGCACCTGCTGCGGATTCAACCAGGGCGAGGCATTGTCCCCCAACGGGGACATCGGTTTCCTGACCGACGGTGTCGACGAGGCGCTGCGCAACACCCGCGAGGTCATGCGCCTGGGCGGTAAGGTCATCAAGGTCATGGCGGGCGGCGGCGTCTGGTCCCCGCGCGACACCCCTTGGCACGACGGCCTGAACATTGCCGAGATGCGAACCATCGTCGAGGAAGCGGGCAGCCACGGCATACCGGTGGCCGCCCATGCCCAGTCGGCGCGTTCCATTTCCAACGCCCTGGTCGCGGGGGTGCGCAGCATCGAGCACGGCTACGAAATCGATGACAAGGCCATCGAATTGATGCTTGCAAAGGGCAGCTTCCTCGTTCCCACCCTGAGCACAGGAACCATCCCCCCGGACCCGGCCAAGGCCGCCCCGTATGCGGTGGAAAAGAAGCTGCGCCTGCAGGAAAAGCTCTACGGCTGCGTCTCGAAGGCCATCTCCGCCGGGGTCAAAGTCGCGCTGGGGACCGATGCCGGGGTCTGCGAGCACGGCATCAATCTGACGGAGCTTGGACACTTGGTCGATTTCGGCATGTCCCCCATGGATGCGCTCGTGGCCGGAACCTTGAACGCCGCAAAGCTGCTGCAATTGGAGGACCGCGTCGGATCCATCGAGCCCGGCAAGGACGCAGACATCGTGCTGACAGGCGTTGATCCGCTGGGCTCCATCCACGCGCTGGCCGATGCGAAGAACATTGATATCGTCTTTGCCAAGGGCCGGATGGTTAAGGACCTTCGTACCTCGGTCCCCGCAGGAGTAGGCGCATGAGCACATTGATGGGCAAGAAGCCGGCGCCCCGGACTTCCGGCGAGAAGAAGAAGTTCGGAGCGGCCGCCCTTGACCGCATTGAGCGCGTGGGCAACAGGCTGCCCGAGCCCTTCGCCCTCTTCCTGTACCTCTTCCTGGCCGTGGGACTCATTTCCACGGTGGTGTCCTGGTTCAATGTCAACACCACGCTTCCCGGTGCCGAAGGACCCACCGCGATCAAGGGCCTGTTCACCGGCGAGGGCATCACTTGGCTGATGACCACCGCAGTGCAGAACTTCATCGGGTTCCCGCCCCTTGGGGTAGTGGTCACCTTGTTGTTGGCCGTAGGTGTTGCCGAACGCACTGGCCTGCTGCTGGTGCTGGTAAAGTCCACCCTGGGCCGCGCCCCTGCCTGGGCATTGCCCTACGTCATGGCACTGGTGGCGTTGTGCGCGCACATCATGTCCGACGCCTCGATTCTGGTCATCCCGCCGATTGCCGCCCTGGTGTTCCGAGCCGCAGGCCGCAACCCGGTCGCGGGCCTGCTTGGGTCCTATGCCGTGGGCATTGCCGCCTTCAGCTGCACCCCGTTCGTCACGTCGACCGACGCCTTGCTGGCCGGCATTTCCAACGCCGCCGCAGTCCCGGTCGCCGGGCTGGTGCTGCCGGTCACTGCGGTGTCCAACCTTTTGCTGAACATCGTGCTCGCCGGTGTCCTCACGGTGGCCGGCGGCCTAGTCATCGACAAACTGCTCGAGCCGCGGCTGAACCGCACCGGTGTCGGGGTCAACGCCACGGCAGCCGAAGAAGCCAGCACGGACGTCACCGCCGCGGAGAAGTCGGCCCTGCGTTGGGCAGGAATCGCCTTGTTGGTGGTCGTCGGGCTGATCCTGGCTCTGGCCCTTCCGGCCGGTGCGCCGTTGCGCAACGAGACCGGCGGGTTTCTGCCCAAGTCCCCCCTGTTAAGCTCGGTCATCTTCATAGTGTTCTGCGTCGTGCTGGCGCCGGCCATTGTCTTCGGCGCACGTCTGCGCTTGATCACCAACATCCAGTCGGTCGTGGAAATGATGGGACAGGCAGTGAAGGACGCGGTGTCCTTCATCGTGGTGGCCTTCATCTTGGCCCAGTTCCTCGCCCTGTTCACGTGGTCGGGGCTGGCGTCCTGGGTTGCCGTGTCGGGCGCGCAAATGCTCAAGGACGTGAACTTCACCGGCTACGGGGCCATCATCGCGTTCATCGTGGTGGTATCGATTCTGAACCTGTTGATATCCTCGGGATCCTCCCTGTGGACGCTGATTGCCGCGGTGTTCATCCCGATGTTTGCCCTGATCGGTTACGAGGCCGGATTCGTCCAAGCCGCCTTCCGCGTGGGAGATTCCGCCACCCAGGCACTGACTCCCTTGAACCCGTACTTGGTGATTATCCTGGGCTTCTTGCGCAAATACGAGCCAGAAGCCGGCATCGGTTCCATCATCGCCCGCATGCTGCCATTCACCGTCGTATTCTGGGTCCTGTGGGTGCTGGTGCTGACGCTGTTCTTCATCACCGGCACGGGCACGGGACCGGGCATGGACATCATGGTCGGATGATGTCTCCCGACATCCCGGGGTAAAGACGAGCAGGGCCGCTTGATTTTCCGGCCCTGCCCGTCTTTGCCGATGGCGCCAACGACAGGGATGCCACTTCACCGAGACCTATCCCGCGGATTCTGCAAGAGGATCATTTCTGAACGACAGAAGTGCGGTTATCGGCGCTTGGTTCAAGTGAGTCTCACGCGCATCGCCTCAGCCAAGACGTTCCAAACATGGCTCCGACGACGAGAAAGGGTGCCGGCCAGGTTTCCCCGGCCGGCACCCTCCAAAAAGAACCGCTACTACTTCTTCACAGTCAACGTCTGCTTCAACGTCTTGGTCTGCTCCTTCGACCACACCTTCGTGGTCGTCTTCTGCTTGGTCACCGTCGTCTTGTACAAATCGCGTTCCAGCGGGTACACATTCGTGGTGAAGCGCAAGCCGTAGACGGAACGGATATTCGGCTCCTCCGGGAACGACTCACCCCAGATCATGTCACCAGCGATCGGCCAGTTGTCGTCGATGTCCAAGACATAGCCGGCCCGTGCCTTGTAGACCCCGTCAAAATCGCCAGTGCACTCCAAGAACAGCAAATCAATGAGGAACCCCTCAAAGTACTGAGGTTCGATATCAGCGACTTTGCAGTTCATCTTGACGAGTTTGCTGCCGTTCGACACGAGAGTTTTCTTCTTGACGTCCTTGGTGGTCGTCTTGTTCTTCCAGGTCTTGTACTTGGCTGTGGTGGTGATCGAGTACTTGCCTGCCTTGAGCTTGGCAGAGGACACGTTCTTGGCAACGGTCTTCTTCCCCTGCTTCACGGTGATCTTAGAAGAGGTGAGCTTGACCTGGCCGGACGACTTTACAGACGGCTTGACCGTGGCCTTCTTCATCTTTTTGTTGACCTTGGCGGTCTTGATCTTGCTGATCGTGACCTTGTTCGGCGCGGGCTTAGCTGCCATGACCTGCACAGAGGCAACCGGTGCGACCGGTGCCGCGGTGGCGGGCGCGGTGCCGGCCAGCACAAGGCCGGCGGACATCGTGAGCGCCAAGATGGGCGCGAAAATGCGTCGTTTCATTATTTCCCCAGTGAGTGTGAAAGTGACCTGAGCAACAACTCTAACAGTTGGATCTACGGGGGAACCGGAAGTGCGGGGAAGTTCCGTGTGTTCCCGGAATGTCCTTCACGGATCGGCATTTAGGAGACGCCGATGCCCGGATATATTAAAGTCCAACGTCTCTGTCATTGAGCCCGGGGCCAGGGTGCGCAGATGGACTTAGCCTCGATTTTTCATCGGTTACTGGCAGGCCGTTGATTTCGTGATTTTCGCGGGATCGGCGGCCTGAGCCGTTTTCGGGCATACCAATAGGGCCATATCACTGGCTTGGGTGCCGGGTTCCATCTCCCGGTATGGTTCTTTCGTTTCGAAGGGGCTTATTCGTGGCGTGGGTGTTACGCCGTGAGCTGTACGTTTTGCCATCGGTGCTGCAGCTGCCTGGATCCTTCGATCAGCGTGGTGAAGAGCTGTGATTCGGGTGCGGCTTTGGGGATCAACAATCTTCGCTTTCGGGCGCTGCTGATGAGCTTCCCGGCCATCGAAAATAGGCGATAGTGCCAGCGCTTCATATCCCAAACCCCGGCAGCATGGCCCGCAGGCAGTAGCGTTATCTGCATCCACGAGACCAGATTTACGGCGAGGACGGCCAGGTCGGACCACAGCTGGTTCGCTGCGAATGCCGTGAACGGCAGTTTCCCGAGCCCGGCATTCTTCAGCGTCTTGATGCGGTTTTCGCACCGGGCCCGAGCGCGGTGCCGAGCATCAAGGAACGCCACGTTGTAACGCGGAGCGTTGGTGAGGAATGCTGTCACCCGGTGCCCGTCAAGATCAAAGAGTGATGCTTTCGCGCCGGGATGCAGGGGTTCTGCCCGCAAATACAAGCGAGTGCCTTCGGGATATTTCTTCAGCTCGATGACCTTCGTGGCGTCGATGACCCACGCATCATGTCGCTCGCTTCCAGATTGGTCCAGGGCCAGCTCCCAGTGCTCCTTGTTGTTAATCCAGTGAATGAATCGCTCGTTGGGTACCGGGAGCGCGAACGAGGTGGAGAACTGCAGCCCTAAGGAATGCAGGTGGTGCAGGAATTCGCGGGAGGCTCCGGCACTGTCGGTGCGGACCAAGATTCGCGCGGTATCAAGGTTCCCCTGCTCGTCGTGCATGGAGTCGGGTAGCTGGGCCAGTGCGTCTTCGAGGACTTTGATGTGATCAGATGCCGAATTGGCGCCCTTATTGCCGGGCCTCAGCATGGCCGCCAAGATTTCCCCGGTGCCGTTGTCTTTACCGTAATCGATGCTCGCGATCATGGGGGAAAATCCATATCCGCCCTTGTAGGTCCCGGCACTTCCTTGCTTCTCGCTGTGTGCCGTGACGAGAGTGGCATCAATGTCCACCGTCAGGGGGTCCAGCTGCGTGGCCAAGGCGGCGGGGTTCCGTTTTCCTGCAGCCTCCCAGATCCGGGAACGCAGTCGCCGGCTCAGGGTGGTGAACCCGTGGGCGAAGGCCTCGGGTTGTTCGGTGGCCCGAGCGACGAATCTGGACACTGTCGCATTCGAGGGCACGGCTCCGAAGAGTCCTGGGCTGTTGCGTAGGACGTCGAGGTCCGAGACGTGTTCGCCGCCGCCGGCGAGCATGAGTGCGAGGGATCCGAGGATTCGTCCGGGCCGGTGGGTGGCTTGGTCGGGAACGAACTGGGAGAAGCGGTCTTCGCACAAGGCGGCAAAACCGGTCGCATCCACAAAGGAGGTCAGGACGTTCAGGCCGGCGTGGGAAATCAGTGACTGGCTGGTCAAAGCTGCAGGAAGGGACGGGAAAACGTGGGTATCATTAAGCATCGAAAAGGTGCTTCCTGCTCTGTTGATAAATGTTGTGTGGTAACTCCATTTTTCCAGATCAGGGCACCTTTTCGTCATTAAGTCACTTAATGACGGCCCGCTTCATGAAAACGGCAGGCTAGGCTCTCGACCTGCTGCTGGAGACTCCACTCTGCGCAGAAACAAGCCATGATAGCGGTGTAATTATCGTATCCACCATGGAGTGGCTAGGACGCGGCGCCCGCACCGCCCGGTCTTATCCCCGACCCGGCAAGGCGCGGCGTTGGACCCGGAAGCCATCAAACCCAGTCCAGTCTTCATCGGACTTTGCCACGCCGCCAAATCCTATGCCACAAGATGCCCAGCAGGCCAGATCTAGCTATCCGTGTCTGGATGTATGCTCCGTGTTTCTGTGCGCCGGTTCCGGCCATGGACCCAGTCGGAAGGGTAGATCTTCGGCAGGATCTTAGCGACGGACAGTGCCGCATACATTAGGGTGTTGATGGCCACAAAGGTTGCCCATACGGCAAACCATTGGCTGTGTAGCAGGGATTCGGGAAGAACTAACCCGGCGGGTAGTGCCATTTTATGATCCGTCCACTTTCGCTTCGGCGTTTGCTTCGTGCTGCAGATGCGTCCATGCCGCCCGGCGGCCCGTGGCACTGTCGATGATGCCCTTGACATATACCAGATTCAGGTACATGTCGAAGCAAAGTTCTGGGATCAGCAACGCTGCCAGCAACCGGGCACGCCACCCACCTTTCCACACGGTGACTATACGTTCAATGGTGAACACCGCCCCGAGTCCGAGCCAGAACGGGAACCATATCCAGCTGTCCAAAGCCAGGGCCATGACGAGCAACAGCGCCAAGTACGAGAACAGAGCAATGACCCCATAACCGATACCCAGCTGCTGCGCCCAATAGCGCAGGGTTTGAGGCGTCATGCCATAAGCACCGAGGTTTTCCAGCGCACCTCGCTGCCAACGCAGGCGTTGGTTCCACAGCGTGCGCCAGGTCGGCATCAGTTCCGTGACGACTGTGCATTCTGAAGGGGAGACTGTCAAGGCACCGAGCGATTTCAATGCAATTGTCAGTTCGTTGTCTTCGGTCAGGGCCGCGGTGTCATAGACGTCTCCGGGGATGCCCGGCAGCGCCTTTCCTCTGTTAGCAGCTACTTCGCGCAGGGCAACCGGCCTAAACAACGAGGCGGTACCCGTCAGGACGAATACTCTGCCGCGACGGCGCTTCAACTCGCGCGAATACCTGATGTACTCATTGCGTTGGAACTGCCCGATCAACCCGTGCCCAGGTTCCCCATGGAACAGACCACCAACGGCCATCAGCGCCCGGTCGTTGGCGAAGCGTGAAGCGGCCGCTTCTAAGAAGCCATCATCAAGCTGGGTATCCGCATCCATGATCATGACAAGGTCGTTGTCGCCCTGGAAGGGAAGAATTCTCGACAGCACCTGGTTCAGGGCACCGGCCTTCTTATCGGCGTTGCCCACGCTTGGTATGACTTCAACACCGCGTTCCGCGGCGATGCGCTCTGTGCTGTCGGTGCAGTTGTCCGCCACCACGATCACTCGCTCGGGCGGGTGGGACTGTGAAAAGAGCGAGTCAAGTGTGCCCGGAAGTGATGCTTCTTCGTTATGCGCCGGAAGCAGGATGGTGATCGTGATGGGGCCCGCAAATACGCCCCGGGTCTTGTTCATGATCAGCTTGGGAGCCAGCGGAGTTGCCATGACGTTGCCGGAGCGACGATAGCGAGTGGCGATTCGCCGCTCGACAATGGCGATGCCGGCTGCCAGCAAAAGTGCCAGCGCGATGGCCGTGTACATGATGGATCGGTCGGGGGCCTGGGTATCGTAGAGGATACTCCACAATCCCAAAAACGTGCCACGTGAGGTGGTTCCCGCGTCGACGTGCATCTTGGTGGCCACGGCAAACATCAATAGGGATGCGGCAACAACGACCACCGCGGCGATCAGGACACCTGCCCAGCGGCTGAAATTCGTTTTGTTCACACATGGAAGCCTAATCTAGTCCGACGGTTTTCTTTGAAGAAAAAGTGACTATGAGCAGTACGTATACAAAAGACGGCACGGAACGTTATATATGTCGTGGGGCAGGGCCGCGATCGTTTCTTATTTGAGTGGCCGCCGGTTTGCATATGCCATCGACCAACTGCATGTGATTTCCAAGAGGCGGGCACTGACGCAAGACCACTGCCAGAGCCTTGGTTGGGAATCTGTCTTCGCTAGGGACGCCCGTGGGCCGCGCTACACGGTTTGTGCGCGGAGGAGCGGCAGCCGGTGGGCAATCTCCGGGCTGTCTTCAGCTTTCAATGGATGAGTGGGCAAGTATTGACAACGAGAGCCGGTGGATCAGCATGATGGTCTAGGATGGAGCCGCCGGACGATGGAGATCCTTGTCAAGAGTTTATTGGGCTATGAAAAGCGACGGAAAAAAATGCCGGCCATTTCGCGAAGATGATTCGAGGTCCTGCCCCTTAGGCACACGGACGCAGGGTTCCGTTCTCCGGTGAAAATTCGCCATGTTAAGAATTTCGATAAGAGGGGTGTGATGGCCGATGGTCTCTGGTGCAGCAGTGAGAAACAATGTTCAGGTTTGTGGGCCGGAGGATGCTCCAGTGTTGGTTTTCGCCCACGGATTCGGCACCGACCAGAGCATGTGGGGAAAGATTCTGCCTTGGTTTATCGAGCACTATCGGGTGGTCCTGCTTGACCATGTTGGCTCAGGGGGCTCGGACCAGTCCGCCTACGATTCGGCTGTGTATTCTTCGCTTGACGCTTACGTGGATGATCTCATGGCGGTTTGCGCTGAACTTGATTTGGTGGATGCGACTCTGGTCGGCCACAGCGTCGGAGCCATGATGGCCATCAGTGCGGCCTGCCAAGATCAAGGGCATCGCGTGGCCCGTCTCGTGCTGCTCACGGCCTCGCCTAGCTATCTCGACCACCCCGAAGATGGTTACGTGGGAGGGTTCACCCCGCAGGATATGGAAGATGTCTTCGAATCGCTGGACGCCAATTACGTCGAATGGGCCGAGGCGATGGCCCCGGTCTACATGAACACGCCAGACATGCCACAACTTGAGCACGATATCCAAGGCAGCTTCGGCCGGATAAAACCCCGCGTAGCACGCGACTTTGCCCGGGTGGCTTTCCTCTCCGACGTCCGGCACCTGCTAGCCGAGGTCAGTGTTCCGGTTCTGGTCCTGCAAGCCTCCGATGACGTCGTCACCCCGGAGCATGTGGGAACTTATCTGGATGAGGCTCTACCGATCAGCACGTTGGTCCGGCTTGCGGCCTCCGGCCATTTCCCGCAAGCTAGCGCACCGGAAGAAACCGCCACCGCCATCCTCGAATACCTGAATCGGGCATGAGTCTGGGCTCTGCGGCGAACAACGACTACGCGCGCCTCTTCCACCACGCACCTGCGGGCTACCTCGTGGTTGGCACTGATGGAACCATCCTCTGCGCCAACGCCACGATCTGTGACTGGGCCGGTGTGGGGTCCGGAGCCCTTGAAGGTCGTCCCCTGTTTGATCTCATGCCCGCCGGAGACCGGTTCATGTTTCGGACACATGCCGGGCCAAAGCTGGACCGCGATGGGCACCTGGCCGAAATATCGATCGAATTGCTCGGGTCCGACGGTCAGCGCAAACCGGTGCTGCTATCGGCGAACCGAATCATCGACGGCCCGCAGGTACGGGACCTGATGATCTTTTTTGCCGCCCCCGAGCGACGGCGATACGAGCGCGAGCTTGCCAATGCGCACCGTCAATTGGAGGACGCCGAGGCAGGGCGCACACAGCTGCTGGAGGAAGCGCACCACAGGGCTCTCCACGACCCATTGACAGGACTGCCGAACCGGCTGAAACTCGAAGAAAGCCTGCTCAGTGCCCTGGCCCGCGCCGGCGAAGAGCGCACCCGGGTGGGCTTGTTGTTTTGCGATGTCAACAACTTCAAGCAGGTGAACGACACTCTGGGCCATGCTGCCGGGGACCTGGTCCTGAAACACATCGCTCGAAGGCTTGCCGAGGCAGTGCGGGGCGCGGACACCGTTTCCCGTGTCAGTGGCGATGAATTTGTGGTGCTGTTGCCCCTGCTCCGGGATCCGAAGGAGCTCGAAGCGGTCGCCACAAGAGTTCAGGAGAGCGTGGCTGGCACCATCACCGTTGTGGGAACCGAGATCCAAGTGGGTATTTCCGTGGGCCGGGCTGAAACCGTTGTTTCGGCAGCTGCCGGAACGTTCGAGCATCAGGAGCTGGCCAAAACACTGCTGATCACCGCAGACCAAGACATGTATCGGGTCAAGACGGAAATGCGAATGGTTCCGCCGCTCGAGCAGCCGTTAGGCCCGACGCCAACACCTCCAGGATCCCGTAATAATCGTTACTAAATACCACCCATCTCAACTCAAGGTGTTTAACGACCCACATCGGAGTCTGTGAGGCAATTCAACATAATTTCAAATACCGTGACGTTGTTAATTACGACCAATGGACCCAATCCTTGGACGAAGTTGTGGGCCGACCAAGCAGGTACCCCTGCCCCGCATCCATGCCCAAGGACCTGACGGAGGCAAGTTCATCTTCGGTCTCGATTCCCTCCGCGATCAGGACGGCGTGAATCTGGCCAGCGAAGCCCACCATTGCAGCTCCCAAGGCCCGCTGGGCCTGGTCCTTGTCAATACCGGCGATGATGTTCCGATCCAGCTTAATGAGGTCCGGCCTGAGCTGAAGGATATGACGCATGGAAGCGAACCCGGCACCGGCGTCGTCAACGGCGATTCGCAGGCCTCCGGCCCGCAAGGATTCCAAAGCCGCGACGAGCGGAACATAATCGTGCACCGGTTCACGTTCGGTAATCTCCAGCACGATGCGTCCGGCATCGAGCCCCGATCCGTCAATAAGCCCGGCAAGTCGCTGGTCTAGGCAGGCCTCTGGCGATAAATTCACAGACACATACAAGGAGGATGGCACCCCGATCGCTGCCCTGAGCGCCGTTTCAAGCGCCATGATTTCCGCGTCAACCCCAACCCCGGACAAAGCTGCCTGGGTAAAGAACTCCTGCGGTCTCATCCCGGGTGTTCCTGGAAACCGAGTGAGCGCCTCAACCCCAATAACGGCACCTGTTGGCAGCGAGCGGATGGGTTGGAACGCCGTCAGCATGCGGCCGCTGGCAAGAACTGATTGGATCAGGGCCTTTGTCTCCTGAGAGGCGGGCGTTTCTTCTGCCACCGCAGATAACGTGCGGGCTGTTCCCTCGAAGCCGGCGTTCTGCCCGCTTCCGTTGCATACGGCCCTGAAGGAGAACTCCACCAGGATCCGGCGTCCGTCGCGATGCCGACAGGTGGTGACCAGCCCGGAGCAACTGGCCCCGCGGTTGTCTTGGTGCTTCGTGTTATTCAATGCCGCGGACAGATCTCCCGGGTCGAGGATGAGGTCGAGAGGTCGGCCCAATAGTTCTGACGGTTCGTAACCGAGCAGATCCCGACTCGCCGGGCCACAAAATGTAAAGCTTCCATCCGTGCCGGTGACCCAGAAAAATTCCTGTGTTGTGCTCAGCCAGGTGCCCATCAGTTCCGCCGTCCTGGATGCTTCAGCCCGGTCCCTGCGCTGCTGGCATGCAGACCGCCAGACGGCGTACAGGACCAAGGGAATCATCACCAACGCAAAGAGCTTCAAAGCCCAATAAGCACCTGAGAAGGCAATCCACGGTCGATTTCCGAAAAGCATGGGTCCGCGAATGGATAGCGCTACAAGGGCATCG
The DNA here is from genome assembly GCF_019285735.1 of Paeniglutamicibacter sp. Y32M11. Classification (GTDB taxonomy): domain Bacteria; phylum Actinomycetota; class Actinomycetes; order Actinomycetales; family Micrococcaceae; genus Paeniglutamicibacter. Next base: position 2,133,000 of record NZ_CP079107.1, read on the forward strand.
ATCCCCACGATCACCATCAGCCATCGGGCGGGCCACGATGGCGTGGATACTCGATACCACCATGAAGGATTGCGCGGTACTGGTTTTCGCCTCCGTCGTGGTGCATCACTCCGGCGGCCGATCGTCATATGTTTCATGCGCTGCACCTTCTACACGCGATCCACCACGGTTTCCGCCCCGGATGGCCCAACGCCACGAATGTCGGGCATTTCAGGCCCTCGGACCATCCTGCGAAAACCGTATTTAGGCAAAACATGTTCCCATGGTGCCACCCGAGCACCACAGGCAGCGTCATTTGGAGGGAACCGGCAGCGGTGTCTTGGATATTTTTGCCCACCTCACTTCGGGTGAGGGGCCATGTCCACATCAAGCCAGACACTTCGATACAGCCATTCGCTCCGCAAAGCAGCGCAGATGCCTTCGAATTATCCTCGCATAGTCTGAAAAAAGGCATTTTGCTCGTTCGTTCTCGGCCGCGGAGTATCGCATTGAAGGATCCGCTATCGGAACGCACCTGGGCCTGACCTGAATGTTCGAGTTTTCTTGGATTCACAGGAAAGTCGAGTGTTCCGTAAGCCCCGTCCGGTGAAACGTCCGGTGATGGCGCGGGCCCTATACGGGCACAATTCGAATCGCGTCCAAAATCTTTCTTCGGGAGATCGTTTCACCTGGATCTGGGCCGCAGTTTTGTGTCGGAAACTGGTTGTCCTGATGCCCAGCTCGTTTCCAACCATTGACGTAGTGGGTCCGAGGCTCCCTGGGGTTTCCAACCGTCGGTGATTTCGTGGCTGACCCGCTCAAGAAAAACCTCGGGGTGCGGCGGGTAGGCGATGCGCCTCCAAAATGGTGACGCGATCGCGGCGGTCAGCATGATCACCGACGGGTAGAGCGCAGCCGCCACGAGAGCTTGAGTGTTTGCCTGTCGGGGGAGTGCTGCTGCCAGACCGTCATAGATGCCCGCAGCCGCGGAGAAATGCAGGAATTGCTCGTGCCACCTCCAGTTGATGGCGTCGGCTGCTTCGAACCCCACGCGGACCTGCCGGTGTCCGTGTCTGGTGATGAGGTTCTTGTGGTGGTGCCAAGGCATAGTGATTTGCGGCCAGTCGCGCACGCTGAATTGGTCGGCAATCCCTGCTACGCCTTCACCGATCCAGAGTGAATGCTTGGGGCAGATGACGCGCTCGTGGGTGGTGTAGATCTCTACGTAGGATCCGGCTCCGTGGGCCAACGCGCAGCGATGACAGGCCGGGGTATGGATCTTGCGCACTGGACGGCCAGTGAGTTTCTGCCTGAGCTCTGGCTCTGGGTGTATGCCAGCCAATTGTGGCATGGCCAGCATCAGGATTTCTGGCTCGGTCTCTGTCCACTCAGAGAGGTTGTATACCCATGGCCGGCGTTCCCTCCAGAGGATCTTCAAGAGTCCGCTCTGGCGAAGTACATTTGCGGCGCTGATGCGCCTGATATACGAGCGAGTGGTTTCGTCCATATACGGGCGCACCAGTATGGGAAGCGGACGACCGCGCGCTGGGTCTTGCTGGCGCTTGGTCATGGCAGTGTGTGGTTCGCTGCCGACGCGTGGGGTGCGAGCGATTGTGCGGCGTGATCGATCCAGATCTCGTCCAGCCGGGCTCGGTCTATTTGTTCGGTGCCTTGGAGGATAGCCAGGATCGCTGCCTCACGGATGAGGTGGGAGAGGCTGCTGATGCTGCCGCCGGTGCGGTGGTGCAGGTATTGGGTCTGGGAGGTCAACGTTCCGGGTTTGTGGTTGTGGAGTCGCAAGCCGTTTTCGAGTGTGGCCACGAGAGAGTCCCATTCCTCGGTTAGCGGGAAGGGTCCGGTGGTCATCAGCACGGATCTGGCGGAAATTTGCCGGCCTCGCAGACCCGTGAACAGCCCGGAGTTTTCGACGTTGATGCCTGCGTAGATGAAAGTGGCGGGCATATGTTCGGCGAAGTATTTGAGGTGGTCTGACATGTCTTCCCCGGCACTGGTCGCGAGGTTGAGGTTGTGGATTTCATCGACGATGACCAGATCGGTCCTGGCCGTAGTCAGTACCTGGCAGACGGCGTCGGCGATGTCGGTGACGTTCTGCCTGGGGCGTTGGGGGAGGCCAAGGAAGTTCGCGAATTCGCTGGCTAGTTTCCTGGGGGAACCTTTTGGGGGAGTGGTGATGTAGACGACGGGGATCCTGTCCCGCTGGGTGGGATATTTCCGCTTGATCAGCAATTCGTGGGTCTTACCTAAAAGTTTGATTGCGGTGGTTTTCCCAGATGCCCAGGGGCCTGAGACGACCAAGCCGCGTCGGGCGCTAATCTCTGGTTGAGCATAATCAGCAGACGGCCCTGGGTAGTGATCTGGCGGACTGTGGATGTTTCAACGATAACCAGCTCGGAGTGGTAGCTGATGCGCTGTTCGTTGTAGGCCTCTCGCTGGGCTGAATCCATCGCAGCGAGAACCTCCGCGCTTGATACCTCGATGGTGGGCGCAGGCGAGGTGACAAAGTTTCGCCACCCCTGCAAGGTGGTGGTCGGGGGCCTACTGCTGCTGGGGAGCTCCGTCGTCACCATTTTTCTGCTTCCTTATGCGCATCGTAGATTTTCAATGGGATGATTTTGGCCAACTGCGCGGGGCCTTGCGGCGATTTCACTTCGGAGTGTTCTTCCGTTTTAATCGCTGCTGCAGGTTTCTGTGCTGGATCGTTTGCCCCGTCAAGCATCGGTCGTGCACGTTGGGAGGTGATGGCGGCCTTGTTGCGGGCCGCTGCCCGCTGGTTCTTTTTGGCTCGTGAAGCTGGTTTGGCCGGCGGTGAAGCAAGATCAAGGATTGCATCCACAGCAGCCTTAATGGTGTCTTGGGAAGGGTGGCTGGTGCCACGTTCGGCCACGATTTGTCGGCCATACTCCCAACTGGCGTCACCAAATGGTTGGGGGCTGGATTGCAGCTGTTTCCAGTACGCGATGATCCAGCTGCCGTTCTCGGGATTCCTGACCCAAACACACCCGGCATCGTAGGGATTATATTTGACCTCCCACCGCCGGTTGAGGGCTTTCAGCCCAGATCTCTGGCCACGGTAGGGATTGAGCTCTTCCGAATCGTAAATGCGGTGCCGGATCTTGACCCCATAGCTGTTGATGACCCTGCTTTCAGAGGGCATCAATTCAAGATAGTCCGCAGCCGTCAACGGAACGGGAACTTACCCAGCCAATAGCAGCAGGGCTGCGTATTTCTCGTTCGGCGTCAGCACCCTGAACGGCGTAAAGGGATCCCTCAACCCATCATGAGGCCGGTTTTGCCATCCGGTGACTATCCATTCATCCAGCAGGTCCTGAATTTCCAGCAGTGAGAACACGGCCCGCTGTTCAGCGTTCTTGCCGCGTCTTTCAACGGATGAACCAAGATATCCGGTGACGTATTGGGCGAAAAGCGTGCCGATGGATTGAAGGGTTCGCTCGATGACAGGCTTATCGGTCGGTGTGTCGGGGTGAGCCCTTTGGAGGCTGATACCCAGGCTGCGGCAGGCATTCTTGAATGTGTCGGAGATATAGGCTTTGCCGTGGTCGCAAACGATCGTTTCCGGGACGATCACAGGTTTCGCGGCCGCGCCTGCGAGTCGTTCGTCGATGGATTTCATGGCGCGATAGGGAAGTGCAGAGGCAGCCATCGAGGCCGCTTCTGCCCAACCGGGGCGGTTGAGTTCAGGTGTCATACAGCGGGCCAAAAGCAGTGCAGCATCCGCGGCCTTGGTGGTTGGGCGAATAACTGCCGCAGGCAGGCTTCGGGTGGCGATATCGACCATGGCCGTTAACTCGACCCTGCCAATAACGCCATCGTCAAGTTCGACAGCGATATCAAGCGGTGTCGAATCAATTTGCACCAACTCTCCGGGCCTGACCGGGTAAACAGCACGGAAAGGGCCTGAAGGCTGTTGCGCCAGAGTTCGTCGTGTTCGGGCAGATCCTGTTGCGTGGCGTCCCTCCGCCAGCCTGCCCACCAGCCGATGGAAGGTTGACGACGAAGGCATGGGAACGACCCCGTCACCGTATTCGGTGTCGAGTAGTTTTCTCACTTGGCGCATCAAACGCCCGGTGGTTCCGGATGATTCGAGAGCATTTTGCTCAAGGACTTCGAGCAGCGCGTCAAGAACCCTCTGATCGGTTTGCCCGGCGATGGGCACCTGACGAATCAGCCGCTGGTCCACAAGCCCCAAGATGCCTTGTTCGAGATAGGCACGCCCCAGTCGCTGAAGCTTGCTTAAGCTGAGGTCTTCACCGAGCTCAAGGAGCTCCGCGTGTTTGGCCAACTCACGTTGCCGCAGGGACTTGAGACGTACATCGTACGCAGGACGAGGGAATACTTCCGGGGCCGAGCCGGAAGCAACACCATCAAGCACTTCGGTGATGTGTTGTTCCATCCACCGAGCTTTGACTTTAACGTCATCCGGTAATGAATCAAATACTCGTGATTGCCCAACGACCCTGCGACGCACCGCAGTGGCATCGAGAACCTTGAAGCTTTGGTCGGCAAAAAGCGAACCAATCTTGACTGCTATCGGAGGCTCGCCGGTCACAGTCAAGATCGCTACATCGCCGTCCAACCCGGTAAGTCGGTACTCGATGCCGTGAAATAGAATTCGATTTCCAAGGCGTACCGACAGGGTCCCATTTTTCATGGTTTCTCATGCACCTCGATCACGGACTCCAGGCAAAGGGGAGTGGTGAGCAGATCGGCGGCGATTCGGTGCTGCCAGATCAAATGAAACACCGTGGGCACGACACAAACAGGATCGCCCAAGGAGGCCACCAAACTCCGTATTTGATGGGGGCCCTTGGACTCGAGATAGGCCAGGACTTCCGTTCCTACATCTTCTCGGTAGCATCTCGGATGCCGATAGCCCGCAATCCAGCGCAGATTCGCGGCATGAATCACGGCCAGATACCCAACCCTTTGATAGCCCCAGCCGACGGAAGCACACAACGCAGCAGTCGCCTCAAACACCGCCAGATCCGCCTCCGTGACCAGTGTGTCAGGGCGAACGTCGATCACCACAGCGGTGCCATCAGCATTGCGAACGAAAAAGTCAGGTACGTGTGAATCCTGCGGCGCGGAGGCCGGCAAGCTGATCCTAAACGGCTGGGAGGCCACGCCTGTCACCTCGGGCTCGAAATCCAGTCGCATGAGTCGGTCACGTTCGCACCAGGACTCAAAACCAACATGACGCAGATTCGTTGCGCACCACCACAGGCCCACAAAATTGCGTTGCCCCTTGAAAGCCGAAAGCCTACGGATCGGCAGGGCATCCTCAAACGGGATCATCCAGGAGGCTGATAGCACTCCGGTGGTGGCGGCATACGAGAATTGCGCCCTGTAGCTCAGGGTGCCCTCGACAACAGATTGCTCGGCCGCTATTTCGGACAGAGCCTGCTGGTGGCCCATGCTTCAACTGTAATGACAATGGGGCGACAATGCTCCAACTGTAATGACAAATTTTTGGCAGATGCGTCAACTGTAGTGACAAAATTCAGCGTGATGAGTCAACTGAAATGACTCCTGACGACCTAATGCGTCATTCTAGGTGAGAATGCTTCAACTTAGATGACAAAGGACACAAATCGCGGGCAGCCTAGGGGTGGTTGAGGAGGGGTCCCAAAACGCTACTTGACATAATGTAGATTATCGGCGAACTGGATACCTAGCTGAAAGTGGTGATTTTCGAGTTTTTCCAGATTGATCCTAAGCTCAAGTTTTCATGTTCTGACGGATGATTTTGCCCTAATTTCGGGGCGTTGCGTCTCCGGAGCTCGAACGAACTTTGATTTTTCCCTCACGCGTCAGCTGGCCGACCGAGGGTCGATCGCTGGTTCTGGATTCGCGAGGCGCAGGAGATTGACGGCCGGCGCAATAGATAGGCTCGAAATCACGAAGTAACTCTGGGAAATCCTGTCTCCCACCCGGCTGTCCGGTAGATAATAATGACTTGACATAACTACTTTGCGCCTAGTTTTGGCACTTGCATAGTTATTCAGGGAAACTCGATGTATGTCATCACCCAAACCGTTCGACTGGAATTCAACTCTCCAGACATCGAGCCGACAGCAAGGCGACGAAATGCTGCGCGCCATCTCGGCCCAAGCAGCATCCGATGCTCTGGATCTCGATGTTAGCCAGCTTGAAACGATCGACCTGCTGATCGGTAGCGCTCTCAGTCATCTTGATCCCGCGCATGGCTCCCCCGACAAAAACAACGTTTATCTCTGGGGTCCGCCAGGGCGGGGTAAAACCTGGCTCGTTGGCGCATTTTTTGAGGCTCTGCCGACTCAAAGCAAGCTGCGGGTTCACTTTCACGACTTCTTCAGAGACCTGCATGCCATGGCACACAAGGCCACCTTCGACGCCATGAAAGACATCGAAATCTCTGACACGGTGGGTGAGAAACGTGGAAATCCCGATCGTGTTGCTGCACGCACCAGTGCGATTGAACGATCCATCCACAGCATCCTGGGCAACGTGGAGGTACTGTGCTTCGACGAGTTCCATTGCAACGATCCCGGCGACGCCATGTTGCTAGCCCGCACGGTGAAGTACATCGTTGATCGCGGCATTTTGCTGATTACCACCTCAAATTACCCACCGGAGGAACTGCTCGCCGACGAGTATTATCACCATCTGGTTATGCCGACGATTGCCATGATCCGCGGCGAAATGACGGTTCATGAACTCGATGCTCAACGCGACTACCGAACCCTCAATCGTGCCGAGGATGAGCGTGTGGGTTTCAGCAGGGGAAACGTGCTGCATTCCTGGGATGTGGAGGTTCTTGCAACCCGCGGCCTGGTGCAACCGGAGTCCAACGAAGCAACCTTCCTGACACCGACAAGCCACCAGATCAGGGCGCTACGGATTACCGATCGGCAGATCTGGTTCAATTTTTCGGACCTCTGCGAGGCGTTAACCTCAACGCTGGACTACCTGAAACTCGCTCAAGACTATGACCACTGGATCATCTCCGATGTACCGAGTGCCGAGCGGATGACACCCTTTGGACTACGCCGGATGGCCAACGCCATAGACGTTCTTTATGACCAGCAGATCCGGCTCGATCTGATTACTGCGGAAAACTTCACCGATTCCTTTACCCAGCTGCCAGAACTCGAGGCCGCCCGGTTGCACAGCCGCATCAACGCCTTGAATCCCGCTCATGACCACGCGCCCGCCGCCATCACCACCCTGGAAGGATCCGAAGTATGAACCAGCACCATGAAGCAGCCGTTTCCGAGGTCTACTCCCCCGAGCTGATTCGTTCGGAGGTCGTTCGACTGGTAGAACTTCATGAATCGGGACTACTTCCACCGATCGTCCAGCTGGGGCATCCCGTGCTGCGCATGGCTGCTGCAAACTTCACCGATCAATTGGATCCGGAATTACTTCGCGCGCTGCTGGACATCATGCGGATGGTCATGATCGATGCCCCGGGTGTTGGCCTAGCTGCTCCACAGATTGGCATCCCGCTGCGCCTGGCGGTGCTGGAAGATCTTTATGAGACCGACCCAGAGGTTGCCGCGGCCAGAGAGCGCGAGCCCTTGGAGTACCTCGAAATCATCAACCCGCACTACGTTCAGCTCGGTGATCGCATGGCGACGTTCTACGAAGGGTGCCTCTCCTTTAACGGCTACCAAGCCGTGGTAGAGCGCCCCGCGGAGATCGCCACCACCTTTACCGACGCCAACGGAATCGCACACACCCGAACCTTCTCGGGTTGGCAGGCACGAATCTTCCAGCACGAAACCGACCACCTCGACGGCACCGTATACATCGACAAGGCACTGACCAGGTCACTATGCGCTAATCACGAATACCCACGTTGGGCGAACCCCAGCATCGACGAAGCACGCACAGGACTAAACTTCTAGGCTCACCGAGGTGGTTTCCGCGGCGGCGGTCACCGGCAGGAAACGAGCAAACCAGGCAAGAATTTCCTCAAAGCGCTGCCGCCGGTGCCAGGGTGTACCGGCACGACTTAGTCCGTGACTTTCCCCCGGGAACAGCACAAACTCCGTGGTGACCCCGTGCTGTTTCAACCCCACGTAGTAGCGCTGCGCTTGTTCGAGTGGGCAACGATAATCACCCTCTGAATGCATAATGAGGGTGGGAGTACGCACGTTTTCCAACGCTGCCATCGGCGACTGAGCCGCGATGGCAGCCGGATCAGATCCGGTGTAAGCGTCGGCAAAGAACCAGCCAATGTCGCTGGTGCCGACAAAGGACACCGGATCAAGGAAGCCCCGCTCCACCATGGCCGCGGCGAAACGATGCTCATGGGCGATGGTGAACGCCGTCAAATAACCACCGTAGGAACCACCCAAGATTCCCACTCGATTCGCATCCAATGCCGGATCGGCGGCGCATGCGCCATCCAGGAATGCCAACACGTCGTCCTTATCCAGCGTTCCCATGGCTTGCCTGATGGCCAGTCCGTGGTCACGTCCGTAGCCGGCGCTGCCTCGAGGATTACATTGCAGGACCGCATAGCCGGCCGCGGTGTAGACCTGTGTCTCATCAAAGTAGCTGGGGCCGTACTGCGAGAACGGTCCACCGTGAATATTGAGCAGCACCGGATGCGGACCGGAGCCCTGCGGCCGGTGAATCCACCCATGGACCGGATATCCGTCCGGTGCGTTGAATGTCGCCTCCTGCGGCGCGCTAAAGGCAGTTTCACGGTTCAATTCGGCCGCGAAGTCGGTTAGTTGTCGCAGGTGCTCACCCTCCACGATTGAGCACTCCCCCGGTGACGAGACCGAAGAATGCGAGACCAGCACAACATCGGCTCGGGCTGCCGCCGCGTGGATGACGATCTGCCCCTGCACCAGCACCGAGTTGTTGCCGGTTTCGGTAACGAGATGCAGTTCCCCGGTGCCGCGTACCCGGGCCAGTGCCAACACACCCGTGGTCCCGTGAGGCACCAAGGCTTCACATTCCGTGTAGTCGACCGCGTTTATATCGGTGTGCACCACAGCCTCGGATTGGGCAATGGCCTGGGGCGGAACGGAGCAAACGGCCGTCTGCTTGGCCAAGAAATCGACACCGGAGGACCCCACATGCTGACCGAGCACAAAAAGTGTGGATCCGTCGTTGCTGAAGCGCGGCGCACGGTAGGTCCACGTCGAATCCGCGGTACCCAGCACACTTTCGGGTTCAGTGTCTGCTTCTCCATGGCTAGGTACCCGGTAAATCTGAGTTCTCAAATCTCCGTCGTGGCCGGGGTGAAGGGCCGCGGCAAAGTAGATCCATGCGCCGTCGGGGCTGAAGCACTGGTCGTTAATGTCGTTTTGTGCTGTGGCACGTTTGGCGAGCGTGGGTAACCCGTCCGGAGCCATGCCCTCTTTTGCTGCGGCTCGCCCACGAGGTGCGATAAATGGCTCGCCACCGAGTTTCGGAACGCTCAGCGTGAAGAGCTCCTGGGTTTTGTCATGAGTGAAACCCACCCCATCTCCGCGGTAATTCAGCGTGGAAATGTGTCGCGGCGCCTCGGCCCCGGGGCCAACTCCCTGGGTCGAACCGTAGCGCCCCGGCTCCGGCGTGCGGGAAATGAGGGCGATTTCGTTGCCATCCGGTGCCCAGCTGAAGGAACCCACGCCCAAGAGCCGATCGGTCAGGAGCATTGGTTCCCCGCCTGACGCCTCAACGATGGCCAGTTGGGTGACACCCTTGACATCCGCTCTTAGGAAGGCGATGGTGCTTCCGTCGGGTGAATATTGCGGTTGGCTATCTGCCTCACCGCGCGTCAGTCGCCGCGGTGGCCGTGACTGGTCAACTTCCAATAGCCACAGTTGTCCGGTGTAGGCATCGGTGCCGAAGTTCGGACGTGAGGCCGACACAACGGCACGCGTGCCGTCGGGCGAGATGCTTGGCGCCGATACAGTAGTCAGTAGTTCTAGTTGCTCTGGTTTCACAGCGCTAGCCTATCGAAGTCACCTGAGACAAAGGACACACGTGCAGCAGCAATCGACTCTCGACCAGGGACTTCGTTGCCCCATCTGCGCTCTGGCGCTGCACCTGCAATCCGAGCCGGGGGCCGGTGCACGACTTGACTGTGAGAGTGGCCATCGATTTGATGCGGCCAAACAGGGCTACTTCAACCTGTTAACCGGCAAGGGTACGAACTTTAAGGAAGACGGCGCGGACATGGTGGCGGCCAGAGCCTCGTTCCTGGACGCCGGTCACTACGAATCCCTCGCCGAGGCGTTGGGACACAGAGTGCGTACCGCCCTGCATCACGAGGAGAACCCGCGGATCCTCGATGCTGGTGCCGGTACCGGCTACTACCTCAGGCAGGTGCTGGCCGCACTTCCGAGCACCCAAGAGGCCACCGCCGTCGCCCTCGACATCTCCCGCTATGCCATGCGGCGGGCGGCCAAGGTTCCTGACACCCTGGCTTTGGTCTGGGACTTATGGCGTGATCTGCCGATCGACGACGAAAGCTTTGACCTGCTTCTGAACATCTTCTCCCCACACAACGGCGCCGAGTTCGCCCGTGTACTACGCCCCGGGGGTACCGCCCTCGTTGTCACGCCGCTTCCCGAGCACCTCGCCGAGGGGGCCGAACTTTTGGGACTGCTGGGCATCGCCGAAGACAAGGCCGCCGGCGTCGTGAGCTCGATGGGTGAAGGATTCACGCTTCGGGCCACCGAAGAGGTGCTCATCCCTCTGGTTCTGGGTGAAACGCCTGCCTTCGAGCTGGCCATGATGGGTCCGGCCGGCCATCACCTCAATGCCCAGGTACTGCGTGACAAGCTGTCCGGTGAGAACACCCCGGTGCTTCTGACTGCGGCCTTCCGAATCCAAGAATTCCGGCGTAACGACTAACGCTCCCCTGTTCTTTGTCAGGCAGGTCAACGATGGAGGGAGGCGCTGGCATCACCGACAATGTCCTCCAATGTGCTGACGCGTTTTCAACTACCCATCAGGCATGATGGAGTACACGAGGTTGGTGTGGATCCAACGCATCCGGACTTGAGGGGTAAAAATGTATGACTGGCTCATAACCAACGCTTGGGTGGTTTGGTTGGCTCTCTTCCTCTTGCTGGCCATCATTGAAATGATCTCCCTGGACCTGTACTTCATCATGTTGGGTGTCGGGGCATTAGGCGGTGTGACCGTCGCTTTGCTGGGTGGGGAATTCTGGTTGCAGGTAGTCGTCTTCTCCGTGGTCTCACTTCTGATGATCATGCTGGTGAGGCCCATTGCCCTGCGGCACTTGCGCAAGGATCCCGAGGGGCTGCGCACCAACATGGACCGACTCATCGGCGAAGATGCCTTGGTGCTCGAGCCCACGTCAAGGATGAACGGACGAGCCAAGATTGGCGGGGAAACGTGGTCGGCTCGCACCGACGACGAAGTTGTCCTGCAGCCCGGGACCTACGGGTCTGTCATTCGTATTGATGGCGCAACCGCCTACATCACCCTGCGGACAGCGATGCCCGAGCTGGACTAAAGCACTTCACCACAAGTTTTCGGCGTCGTCACAGATGGCGCCCCAACGAAAGAGAGAGAAGAGATGCAATCTTCGGGTCTTGGCCTAACGGTCGTCCTGGTGGTCCTGGCAATCTTCGTGATCATCGTGCTCTTGCGCTCCGTGCGCATCGTGCCTCAGGCACGAGCAGGGATCGTGGAGCGTTTGGGTAAGTACAACCGCACGCTACTTCCGGGACTAACCATCCTGATTCCATTTGTTGATCGCCTGTTGCCGATGCTGGATCTGCGCGAACAGGTCGTGAGCTTCCCGCCGCAGCCGGTAATCACCGAAGACAACCTGGTGGTCTCCATTGACACCGTGGTCTACTTCCAGATCACCGAGCCGCGCGCGGCGACCTATGAAATCGCCAACTACATCATGGCGGTTGAGCAACTGACCACCACCACGCTGCGTAACGTTGTTGGTGGGTTGAACCTCGAAGAGGCACTCACCAGCCGCGACCAGATCAATGGTCAGTTGCGTGGGGTCCTTGATGAGGCCACCGGCAAGTGGGGCATTCGTGTTTCCCGTGTTGAGCTCAAAGCCATCGATCCACCACTGTCGATTCAGGACTCCATGGAGAAGCAGATGCGTGCCGAGCGTGATCGCCGAGCGGCGATCCTTACCGCAGAAGGCACCAAACAGTCGGCAATTCTTACCGCTGAAGGACAGCGTCAGGCATCCATCCTGAATGCCGAGGGTGATGCCAAGGCGTCAATCCTTCGTGCCGACGGTGAAGCGCAAGCAATTCAAAAGGTCTTTGATGCAATCCACGCCGGAAAGCCGGACCAGAAGCTCCTCGCCTATCAGTACCTGCAGACCTTGCCAAAGATCGCCGAGGGGTCCGCTAACAAGCTCTGGATTATCCCGAGCGAAGTGGGCGAGGCACTGAAGGGAATTGGCGGGGCATTGGGTAACTTCACCGAATCATCGGGTGAAGATAAGCCTGAAGGAACCAGCAATACGCTGATGTAACAACCGGCTTTGTACGAAGCAAATCGGGCGGGTGGCCTCTTTAGTGAGGCCACCCGCCCGAATTCGCGTCTAGGCCGTATAATAGAAACTTCGAGACTTGCGCCCCGCGGGAATTTTACGGTGAACCGGGACGTTGAAATCGGTAGCCGAACCCGTATGTAATCGCAGTAGGGAGACAACATGAGCGATCGCAGCCTGCGAGGAATGCGCCTTGGCGCACAAAGCATGGAAACTGAGGCTGGCGTAGAGCCAGCAGCGCGTCAGCGCGTTGAATATCGTTGCGAAGATGGCGAGCAGGTGTTCGTGATTTTTGCCGCAGAGGCAGACATCCCGGCCACCTGGATGTCCAAGACCGGCAAGATTGCCAAGTTGGTCAACGGCGACGTCGCGGAAGAAGAGAGCAACGAGAAGCCGGTGCGTACCCACTGGGACATGCTGCTCGAACGTCGTTCCATCGATGAATTGGAAACGATTCTCAAGGATCGCTTGGATAAGCTGCGTACCACCCGTGGCGCAGCCCAGGCAGCGCTCAAGGGTTAATACTCCCCCAGCAGCAAATAGTAAGGGCCCGAATGGAAAATTCCATTCGGGCCATTACTATTTGCGCAACGCCTGCTGGGCGTCGAGACGCTACTTGCGGTTGGTGAGCTTCTTCCAGCGGGCGCTCAGACCCCACTTGGTCACATTGAGCATCGCTTCAATCACGATGTTCCCGCTCATCTTCGAAACGCCAAGTTCACGCTCGACGAAGGTGATGGGAACCTCAACGATGTTCTTGCCCAGCTGAGCCACACGGAAGGTCATGTCCACCTGGAAGCCGTAGCCCACCGAATCGATAGCGTCGAAGTCCATGGCTTCGAGGGTCTCACGGCGGAAGGCACGGAAGCCAGCGGTGATATCACGCAGGTTCACACCCAACATGGTACGTGAGTAGAAGCTTCCCATACGCGAGATCATCTTACGGTGCAGCGGCCAGTTCACCACGGATCCGCCCTTTACCCAACGAGAACCAATGACGAGGTCCGCACCCTTGGGGATTTCGGCCAGCAGCAGCGGGAGCTGTTCAGGTTTGTGCGAACCGTCGGCGTCCATTTCCACCAGCACGTCGTACCCGGCTTCCAAGGCCCATGTGAATCCGGCGAGGTACGCTGCACCCAATCCGGCCTTGCCGGTACGGTGCAGCACGTGAATGGCCGAGTCTTCGGTGGCCATTTTGTCGGCCAATTCGCCGGTGCCATCGGGTGAGTTGTCGTCAACGATCAAGACATCCGAATCGGGCACTGCAGCACGCAGGCGGCCCAAGGTAATGGGCAGTGATTCAAGCTCGTTGTAAGTCGGAATGATCGTGACTACGCGCACGCGGCAGTCCCTTTCTGCTGATGGATTGATCCGCGGAAGAGGGCCGCTTGAGGCCGATTACCAACGTGCCGCTGAGCAGTAACCCGCTGCGACTGGTTTCAGGGATCGGGTGGGGTCAGTGCTCAATTATACGCAACCCGTGCCCAAATGCCCGGATGCTCGCCGTGTGATGCGTAAGACGATCGACACATGCCGCGGGGCACAAATCAACCCCGCGGGCTTCGGTCCGTCCCGTTGCGCCGTAGAACGACGCGCAGGGTGTTATCTAGTGCCCACGGGGTTAATTTGTTATCTTGCACTGTCGTGCCGATAAGCCAGATCTATCGATCCGGCATTGCCTCCAGCCTACCGTCCAGTTTTTAACTGTCAACCGTTTGCGGACCACCGGCGACATGAAACTTCTCAGGTCAAACGATAGATCGGGGGTTCAAGTAATTTGAGGAAAAAATAATGCCAATAATTGGTCATATCTCTCCGAAGTCCTTGCCGAATCAACTTTTTCGTGATTCGGCAAGGGAGAATATCCGGGATCTAGGCCACGCCGAGCGTGTCAAAAAGCACTTCACCGGCACGCACGGTACGCAGGCAATTGGGTACTTCATCTTCGAGCACCGGCAACATCGGAGTACCCGCTCGTGCATCGGTACTCCACGAAGAAACCCGCAGATCCGGAGTCTGGACCGACAGTTCGGCCGCATCCCAAATCGCGAAGGTGGCCTCCGCGCCGGTGACCAGCTGGCCAGCTAAGGGATTTGGTACTCCGAGAGCACGGAACCCCGACCGAGTATGAGCCATAAAGGCGGCTCGGGCCGAAATACGAGCGCTCGGATCGCTCAGTTCCAAGCAAGCCTTGACAGCAGCCCAGGGGTTTACCTTGGTGACTGGCGCATCGGAACCGATGACTACTGGCACGCCGGAGGAGAGGAACTGTCCGATGCCGTTCATGGAGGCGGCCCGATCGGCGCCAAGTCGCTGTTCGTAGAGTCCGCCGGTCGCGCCCCAGGCCGCATCGAAGGCGGGTTGCATGGAGGCAGTCAGTGCGAATCGCAGCATTTGTTCCCGCGCTGCGTCATCAACCATTTCCACGTGTTCCAGACGATGCCGACCGGCTTGCACCTTCGCGAGGCCCACTTCTTCTGCAGCTTTGGCAAAGCCGGCCAACGCGAGATCTAGCCCCGCATCGCCGATGACATGGAAGGAGGTTTGAATTCCTGCCAAAGAACACGCAGCGATGTGCGCTGAAATCTGTTCGACGCTCAGATAGCTGGTGCCGCGCTCCCCCACCGCGTCGGAGTAATCGGCGCGGAGCAGCGCGGTGCGTGAACCAATCGACCCATCGATATTCAAATCTCCGCCCAAGCCAACAACGGCGTGCGAATTGAATGACGTCAGCAGCTCACGAGCCGCCGATTCACTGGCGACGGCCTCGGCCCAAAACGCGAAGACCTCGGGTGTACTGGCTTTCTGAGCTTCACTTCGAGCTAAGAGTGCTTCGAGGTCGCTGCGGCCCGAGATGCCAGGGGATGCCATCTCAACGACCGTGGCATAGCCATTTGCAGCTAAATGGCTGAGGGCTAGATCGCTATTCTCGGTACCTGTTTGCTGAGCTTGGGAAAAGATCGTGCTACGAACCTGCGTGTGGATTTTTCCCTTGACCAGAGCATCGGTGTACTCGGGGCTCTCGTTGAGGCCCAGCCGCTGCGCGAGCATCGGACTGATGAGCGCGGAATGTACATCCACACGGGAAAGATAAATCTCTCGGTCCGGCGCCGCGGCCTGAAGCTCAGCGGCGGTGGGTAGCGCGCCGCCGGCAAACCTCGACTCGTCCCATCCGGTGCCAACGATCAACCCAGTTGTTGTCAGGGCGGCCGCTGCCACCGCGTCGAGTAACGCCGTGGAGCTAGTGGCCTCGCTGAGATTTAGCCCCTTAAGGGTGGCCCCCAAGGAACCCAAATGTACATGTGAGTCAACAAAGGCAGGGGTCATGAGTGAACCCTGCAGATCGATCTCGGTCATTCGAGCATCCAGTAAAGCGCCGGCTGCAGCTTCGGTGCCGATCCATGCGACCGTGCCATTTTCTACCAACATGGCCGTCGCGAACGGATCGGCAGGTGAGTAGACGGATCCATTGCGATACAGCTCAAGAGACATGATTAACTTTCGTGTTTAGAAGGGCGCCTTTTGCTGTTGCGCCCATCGGTCCTTCTGATCGTGGTCGTGACCCCTTGGGGTGTTAGTCGACAACGTTTGAATAAGCGACAACACCGCGGCGAATTCGATCCACCGCACGGTTGCACGAGCGAGCCATTCCGGAGTTAAGATCCGGGATCTTGGCCAGTTGGTCCAGTACATCGATGACCTGCTTGGCCCAGCGAACGAAGTCTCCGGCGGCAAGATCAGTGCCACGCAAGCATTCACGCAGATCCGATCCTCTGGCCCACTTATAGATCGGCCAAATCAGACCCGAGTCCGGGGCGATGGTTTCGGGCAGGCTCGCGGTGGCCTCGGCGTCGGAGAGCCGTGACCACAGCTTGATCGATGTTTCCCAAGCGACCTGGATCTTGGCCGTGGGCATCCTCGGATCGGGTCCGTGATCATCTCGTCGGGCCTGGAAAACCAACGCGGAGACGAATCCCGCCAGTTCCTCCGCCGTCATGTCGTTCATGACTCCGGTTTCCATCACTAGGGAGGTCAAAAGGTCGCGTTCGCCATAGATTCTGCGCAACCGTTGACCGGCATCGGTGATTTGTTCCAAGGTCTTGTTGTCCGAGGTGGGCACGAGATAGTCGAAGTCCTCCAGCACCCGAGCAACGCGGTCAAAGGTCTTGGAGATGGTGTTGGTACGACCGCTGATCTGAGAGCGTAGCTTGTTCGTGTCTCGCAGGAGTCGGGCATAGCGTTCACCCCAACGCGCATGGTCCTCACGTTCCGGGCAGTCATGGCAGGGATGCGCTCGAAGTGCTCGACGCAATTCGGTGATGCGTGATTCTTGCTCGTTGCTGCCGGTGAATTCAAAGGCCGGGGCATCGTGCCGCGGCGGCCGCGATTCGGCCAGCGCACTGCGCAATGCGGCGGCGAGGTCCTTGCGGTCCTTGGGAGTTTTCCCCGTAAATCCCTTGGGAACACGAATTTGAGAGATCACCTCCAGTGGACCTTCAAGATCCTGAGCGCTGATGCGACGGATGTGCTTGTCTTCGGTCAGCACCGTGTGCCGGGGCTCGTTCCATGCGGTGTCCAGTTCAATGATCACGCAGCGTCCAAGCCTGCGCGCCCCTTGAATTTCGACCACATCGCCGATTTGCAGTGACTCCAACGATTCCGCTGCGGCGGCACGGCGCAGTCTGGTGATTGTTCGTGACGCTTCTTTTTCGACGTCCGAGAGTTCCGATCGAAGGGCCACATATTCGGTGAAATCGCCGAGGTGACAGGTCATAGATTTGGCGTAGCCCGCCAATGATTCCTCGCGGGAGCGTACCTGACGTGCCATGCCAACAACCGAGCGGTCGGCCTGGAACTGTGCGAAGGACGTTTCCAAGATACCTCGGGCTCGTTCGCGTCCGAATTGGGCCGTCAGGTTCAGTGACATGTTGTAAGTCGGTCGGAAGCTCGAATTGAGCGGGTACGTCCGCTTGGACGCGAGCCCGGCAACAGCAGCAGGATCGGTGTCTTGTTGCCACAACACCACGGCATGACCCTCAACATCGATTCCACGACGTCCGGCGCGGCCAGTGAGCTGGGTGTACTCCCCCGCAGTAATGGCTACGTGCGATTCGCCGTTGAATTTCTCCAGCTTCTCCATGACTACCGAACGCGCTGGCATGTTCACACCCAAGGCAAGCGTTTCGGTGGCGAACACGGCCTTGACCAGTCCGCGGAGGAACAGATCTTCAACTACTTCCTTGAAAATCGGTAGCAGTCCGGCGTGGTGGGCAGCAAAACCACGCATGAGGCCCTCGCGCCATGGCCAGAAACCAAGTACCTCAAGGTCGTCCTCGGGCAATCTGCTGGCCACGTGGTCGATGGTTTGCTCGATTTCCGTTGCCTCGGCCGTGGTGGTCAAGGCAAGTCCCGAGCGGACGCATTGCGCGACAGCACCGTCGCAGCCATTGCGGGAGAAGATGAACACCAACGAAGGTAGTAGACCGGCTCGATCTAAAGCCATGATCATGTCGGGTCGTGAGACGCGCGTGCTGATGGGCTCGCTCTTCTCCGCCCAGGATCCCCCACCGCCTCGGCGACCCCGTGCACGTGGGCCTCGTGAACGGGATCCAGCCGTGGCACGGTGGGCCAACTTGGTCAGTTCTGGGTTCACCGCAATTTCACGTTCGGGAGCCTCGGCCACCTGGTCGAAGGAGACTTCCTCGGCGAAGAGGTCAAGCAGACGTCCCCCGGCCATGACGTGTTGGAACAGCGGTATGGGGCGATGCTCGGAAACGATGATTCGAGTATCACCGCGCACCGCGTCCAGCCAGCCGCCGAACTCTTCGGCGTTAGAAACGGTTGCCGAAAGGGAGATGACTTGGACGTCCTCGCGCAGGTGGATGATGACCTCTTCCCACACTGCGCCACGGAACTTATCGGCCAAGTAGTGGACCTCGTCCATCACCACGTAGCCCAGCGAGTCCAAGGTGTCGGAGTCCGCGTACAACATATTGCGCAGGACCTCGGTGGTCATCACCACGATCTCGGCGTCACCGTTGATCGTCATGTCACCGGTGAGTAGCCCAACGCGTTCGGGCCCATAAGTGGCGACCAAATCGGAGAACTTTTGGTTGCTCAGGGCCTTGATGGGAGTCGTGTAGAAAGCCTTCTTGCCGGAACGCAGGGCTTGGAAAATCGCGAACTCTCCCACGACGGTTTTTCCTGCCCCCGTGGGGGCCGCTACCAAGACGCCGGAGCCGGAGGCAACTGCTCGGCAGGCTTCTTCTTGGAAGGGGTCAAGATCGAATCCGATGGAGGCGCGGAACTCTTGCAGCCCCGTATCAGTTTCCTCGTTCGATTCCGTGATTTCTGCGTACTGTTCGGCCGGCGTGCTCACGCAACGACCCCTTTCAGGACATTAGAAAATGTTCCCGTGCCCAGATGTGGGCACGGGAACATTTAGGGAAGATCGGGTGTCTCGGGAAGATGTGAACCTTCACCAGCGCTTGCGGCTGTTTCGGCCTCAAGCTTGGCTCGCTTCTTATCTCGCTTGCGATCATTGAAGAAGCAAATAAGCGTCGCCGTAGCGAACGTGACAAATAGCGGACCGCCGAGGGCAAACATGGTGATGGCGTCGCCACCTGGTGCTGCCATTGCTGCCACCAAGGCAATCAAGAACACGGTGATACGCCAGTGCTTCAGGATCATCTTGGCTTTGAGTATTCCAACCATGTTCAAACCGACCATTAAGACCGGAGCTAACATGGCCAGACCGAAGGCAATGAGCAGTCGGAAAACGAACGGAAGGTACGTGTCGGTCGTCAGCCATGACTGAGCATTTTCCGGCGTTAAAGAAATGAAGAACTTCAACGCATGGGGCAGAACCCAGTAGGCCATGCCAACGCCGAAGAGGAACAGTGGCACGGCAGCGGAGGCAAACGCCAAAGCCGTGTTGCGTTCCTTCTTCTTCAACCCCGGGACAATAAATGCCCACAACTGGTAGATCCAGATGGGTGCGGAGAAGACCAAACCCAAGAGCAATGAAGTCTTGAGCATGATATCGAACGGTGCCATGACGGAGGCATAGTTGACTTCACCGCCGTTTTCAATCACGGGAGCCATGATCAATCGGAGGACATCGTCATAGAGGAAGAAACCTCCGACGGTGCCCAGAACGAGGGCGATCAGCGAAATGAATAGGCGATTCCTGGCTTCAACCAGGTGCGCCTTCAGGGCCATGCGCCCCTCAGGGTCCTTCTTTCGCCCTTTTTTCGGAGTGGTCTCTTGTTCGCTCACGAAAGGCTAGGCGTTGTTCTCACGACGGTCGGGATCAACAATCTTGCCTTCAACGGTTTCATCGGCCGCCTCAGGATTCTTGTCGTCATCCTTCATCTGTCGAACCTCGGACTTGAAGATACGCAGGGACTGACCAACGGAACGAGCCAAGCCTGGAAGCTTCGGGGCACCGAACAGCAAAAGTGCCAAAATTACGATGATGACCAGATGCCATCCTTGGATTCCACCCATGAGGAACCTACCTTTCAATCACTTTAAGTCTACAGTCAGAACAGCTCGAGGTCGGCCACACGTTGGGGTTGACCTCGTCGAGTCTTTCGCTGAACACGAGCATCTCGACGTGCCGTTGAACGTCTGAGCTTCCCGGCCTCGCGAGCCTCCCTGGCGTCTTCGGGATCCTGGAACAAGGCTGCGACTCCCGAGGGTGTGCGATCTATTGGTTCGGGATACGCGTGCGTTTCGCCGGGGGTTTCCATTGCCACCCCGATGCTGTCCATTGCCTCTCCGACGTCAGCGACGAGGCGCATGGAACCGCGAAACAGCCGAATTGCGGCTAATACGAGGAATAGCACCGTACCCAACACTAAGACGACCCACAGAAGGATCCAGAACCACCAGGGCAACATAACTATTTAACTTCCTTGTTCTCGACGGCCTTACGCAGCCAGGCCTGAACCTCGGTACGCAAGAGTTCTGGTGCGATAACCCGCAGATCACCGCCGTGGAAAGCGACCATTCCAGCGATGCTGGAGAGGGAGGTCATTCGGATCTGGGCGATCGTTTCGTCGTCACCACGGGCCCACTGCTCCGGAGAATATTCATCTACCAGCGAAGTGAGACGCGACGCAAAACCGAGCACCACGAGTTCGTCGGTGGGGCCGGGCGTGAAGTAGATGTCCTCGTGGTCTTCATGGCGCTCGGTATCCCACTCGAAGGTCTTCGCCGTGGGAATCACGGTTTGGATCCTGTCGATGCGGAAACTCCGGATTTCTCCATTCGGGACGGAATAGGCGCGTAGGTACTGTCTGCCCGCATGCTCAAGAATTCGAATCGGTTCCACTTCCCGAACCCCCACGGCGTCACTCGACGCACTGTAGTAATTCAAGTCAACAACCCGTCGCGTGCGGATTGCCGAAACTAGGGTGGCATAGTTTTCGTTTTCCTCGCTGGACCGCAAGGCAATGGAGAGCACCGATTCCAGACCCTCAAAACCCACCGCGGCTGACTGCAACTTTGCGTACGCTGAATCGATAGCCGAGGCATGTTCAAAGTGGGGCAGGCCGCGCAGTGAGGCCAGACCCGCGAGCATCGTCGCGGCCTCCGTCAAACTCAGCTTGATGGGTGCGTTCAGGGCCTCGGCGTTATTAATGCTGATCGCACCGGTCTCCCACTCAACATCAATGAGCTCATCGGGTAGGCCGTTGGGTACTCCGCACATCATGATGGTTTGCAGGTGTGCCAGTAGCTGTTTGTCACTCAGCCCGAAATGACTGGCCGTCTGTTCAACGGTCGGTGATCCGTACTTCGCCACATAGGAGATGATGTCGAGGTTCAGTGCAACGGCCTCGGTCGACGGTGGGCGACCGGCATTACGCCGTTTGCTCAGTTTGTAGCCGGGGACAGCCTTGAGCTGAGCCGCTAGGGCCCGGTCAAGTTTGTTCTGAACTTCGGTAACCAGGTGCGGGGGTTCGAGCACGCGTGCGGCGGCACCGAGCTTGGCAATATCGGCAGCCAATCCCATCATGTCGTGGAATTGAAGTGTCACATCGTCGTCTTGCGAACCGGGAACCACAGAATCCGCCTTGGACCGAAGCACCCAACCGGCTTCCTTGGCCACGATAATTCGCGCGGTTTGACCGGCAATGTCCGGATCGAGGGCTGCCAGAGACTCTGACATACTAAATCCGGCCGGTCGCGAGGAATGGGCTTGGCCGGTGCGAATATCACTCAGAATGCGTGTGAGGCGGAAAATCCGGACGGCCTCACGGTCATGATCAAAGCCGGCAAGGTACCAGTTGCCGAAGCGTTGGCCGATCCCCCACGCGTCGAGGGTTCGTTGACTGGAGCGACCCTGAGAATCGAGATAATCGAAGCTCACCACCTGACGGGCCCAGACCGCTTCGAGGCAGGCGCCAAATGCTGGCCCAGCGGCCTGTAGCCGAGGAACATACTCGGTGAAGCTGACTCCTCGCCCGGAATCTTCAAGTCCGGCCGACAACCGACCGTTGGCGCGGGTGGCCGAGGACTCGAAATCGGTGTCTTTCCAGAGCTGCGCGGCTAGGCCCAAGGCAGCTGCTTCCTCGGTGGTGAAACTGACCTCTGGAAGTCGGTAGCTCTCCGGGGTGATCAAGTAGCGTTCCTCGGCATCAGTTCCGAGGGTCTTCACCGGAACCCCCATCTCGCGCAGGTCCTTCTTGTCCCTATCGAACTTTCTGTCGAAGGCCGCATCACCGAGGCCCTTGTAATCATCGACAATTTTTCGAAGTTCACGCTTGGAATATCCATGCGGAGTATTGATGAGCGCATAGGTGAGACTGACGAGTTTCTCGGCACGAGATGGAACGCCTGAGTTATTTTGAGCCACGTTCGCAAGATTACCCCGATGACCTGAACGTGGGCCAATGCCACACCGCGTTAACGGCCTTTGGCCGTCTTCTCCCGGTTTAACTTGGGAAAAGACGGCCAAAGGCGTAAAGCGGAGTGCTTAGCGCACAGACACCAAGTCCACCACGAAGATGAGTGCTTCGTTGGGGCCGATGGCTCCACCTGCGCCGCGAGATCCGTAGGCCATCTCGGACGGAATTTCCAGACGGCGACGTCCGCCGACCTTCATCCCGATCAGACCCTGATCCCAGCCCTGGATAACCTGACCGACACCGGCACGGAAGTCCAGCGGTGCGCCGCGGCCCCAGGACGCGTCAAACTCTTCGCCGGTGGACCAAGCCACGCCGACGTAGTGAGCCGAAATGTTTGAGCCCGGTACAACTTCGGCGCCGTCGCCGGGAATCAAATCCACGATCTTCAGCTCGGTAGGAGCATCGGTTCCCGGAAAATCGATCTCCGGCTTGGTGCGGTCGTATTCACGCTGTCCAAAAGACATAGTGGAATCCTTTCGGTTGATGACTGGAAGTGTCTAAGCTACTTTACTTCTTTGATCTCCACGAAGAAGACCAAATTGCCTGCCGGGGCACCGGCGGCTCCGGCATAGGCGAGATCCGTCGGGATGCTTAGCATGACCTGTGTGCCGGCCTTCAGACCCGTGAGGCCTTGGGTCCAGCCCTTGATGACCTGGGTGAGGCCAAATTCGGACGGTTCTCCACGGTCATAGCTAGAGTCGAACTGCTTTCCGTCGCTCCAGGTGACGCCCGTGTAGTTGGCGCTCACCGTTGAAGTTTCGGTGGCCACCTTGCCGGTACCCTCCTTGATGACGTCAACAACGAGGCCAGCAGGCGCTTCCTTGCCCTTGGGGATGGTGATGACGGGCTTGCCGTCCTTCATCTCAGCCGTCGGCAGTGCGCCTTCGTCCTTCAACTTCTTAACCTCGTCCGCACCGAGCTTCTTGGATGCCTCCGGGATCGCCTCGGTGGACAAAACCTTCAAAACGACGACGGTTTCGGCGGCAGCAGCGCTCGGGCTGGCCGAGGGGGCTGCCGATTCGGTGGACGAAGCCGCTCCTTCAGCAACCGGCTCAACCATGGCAATCCACGAACCGACCTTGGTCTGCATCAGCGTGTCGTAGAGGGCAGGCAGCTGGGTCTTGAATTCATCGTTGATCGGCAATGTCACCGGTTCGCCGGAAAAACTCGAACCAACCAGGCTGCCGTCCTTGGCGTTGTAGGCGATCGACTTGAACTTGATGTTCTGGTTTTCTTCGATCTCATCGCCCTTGCCCTTGACGATGACCTGAGCACCGGTTTCGGTGGCGACCAGCGGGGAATCAAAAGTGACGGTGGGGTCAGAAGCATCATCGGCCCCCGGGGTGACCTTAACGGAAGAAAGGGGGGCAGGATTGCCACTGGAGGCCATCTCGGTTGAACCGCAGGCCGTCACCAGCAGCAATGAAGCCGTTGCAACGAGTGCCATAACTTTGCGCACGAAATCAACTTTCAGTAGGGGAATTTGGAGACTGCAGACACCCACACTGAATGGTGAGTTAAAAAACAGACTTCAGCCAGCTTAAAGGGTGAAACTGTGAATCACCTTATTATCCGCGGCATTTTGACACTAAGCGGGGCCACTCAAGGAGCTAATGAGGGCGTCAACTCGCGGATCTTGATTGGCGAAGGGGTCTTTACACAACACCGTCTGCCCGGGGTGGTCGTTAAGCTTGAGGTGCACCCAATCCACGGTGAAGTCGCGCTCGGCATTTTTTGCCGCACGCACAAAGTCACCTCGCATTTTTGCCCGGGTACTCTGTGGCGGATGATCCACGGCGAAGTCAATATCATCCTGATCCACCACGGCTTTTGCACGCCCACGGGCGGCCAGCAAATGGAAGAGACCGCGCCGGGTATCAATGTCGTGATACGTCAGATCAAGCTGGGCCAAGCGCTGCGCCCCAAGATCCAACTGGTGACGGTTAGCGTAGGCAGTGATCAGCTTGTGCTTGATCGCCCAATCAATTTCCGTGTCAATGGAGGAAAAATTGCCCGACTCCACGGCATCAAGAGTGCGGGTCCACAGATCAAGCACCGCTGGCACCTGATCGTGGTGGGCTCCCTCGGTAGCCACAAAATCGGTGGCAAGAGCCAAGAAATGGCGCTGGAGTTCCAGAGCCGTCAGTTGCTTACCCGTGGCCAGACGAATAACGGTTTGCCCATTAAAGTCGTGCGATATTTCACGGATTGAACGGATCGGATTTTCCAACCGCAGATCGTCCATGACTTTTCCCGATTCGATGATGCGCAGCATCAAGTCGGTGGCGCCGAGCTTCAGTAGTTGAGTGGTCTCGGACATGTTCGAGTCACCCACAATCACGTGGAGTCGACGGAAGTATTCGGCATCCGCATGTGGCTCATCGCGAGTGTTAATGATGGGCCGTGAGCGGGTGGTCGCCGAGGAGACGCCTTCCCACACGTGATCGGCGCGCTGCGAAAATGAGTACAGCGGCACCCCCTCCACATTCATGATCTTGCCGGCACCGGCGATCAGCTGCCGGGTGACCAAGAACGGAATCAGGATCTCGGCCAGGCGGGCAAATTCGAGCTTGCGGGGAATCAAGAAGTTCTCGTGGCAGCCATAGGAATTGCCAGCGGTGTCGGTGTTGTTCTTAAAGAGGTAGAGCTTGCCGTTGAAGCCATCGGCGGCCATACGCTCCTCGGCGCTGGCTACCAGATCATTGAGGATCGATTCCCCCGCCCGATCATGAGCGATCAACTGCTTCAGCCCATCACATTCGGCCGTGGCGTACTCGGGGTGCGAACCCACATCAAGGTATAGCCGCGAACCGTTGGTCAGGAACACGTTCGAGCTCCGACCCCAGGCAACCACCCGACGGAAGAGGTATCGGGCGGATTCCTCTGGGGTCAACGGACGGCCCGTAGGGTCCGAATAGTTGATTCCGTACTCGGTCTCGATGCCCATGATTCTGCGGTCCATGTGTCTACTTCCTTGAACCCAAAATGCGGGCGATGGTGGGGGTGTCGAGGCGGCGGAAATGGCGGTGCGAGCCGGTGGAGGTCACACGCTCGAGCATGGCGACCTCCAAGAGGCGTGCGTCTTCGGGACTCTCGCCCACGCCAGGAAGCACGAGGGCCGCGGCGCGAATGACCTCATCGATGCCGGCCGCGTTGAGGTCCTTGCCCGCCCAATAGCCGTTCCAGGATTCGCGGAGGGCCGGAGTGTCGCCACCCATGATGATGTGTCCTGGTTGTTCGGCGATGGACCCATCAAAATTCAGGGAGAACAGGGTGTCGTCTTCCGGGGACTCCCCGATTTCCAGCACCGCGAGTTCCACCTCAAAGGGTTTGGCCTCCGCGGTGAATACCGCGCCCAAGGACTGGGCGTAAACACTGGCAAGACCCCGGCCGGTCACATCGAAGCGCGAGTAGGAATACCCGCGGGTGTCCGCATACCGCACTCCGGCCTGACGCAGGGACTCAAACTCGTTGTACTTGCCCACCGCGGCGAAAGCGATCCGGTCATAGATCTCACCGATCTTATGCAACGAACCCGAAGGGTTCTCGGCGATCAGCGCGATCCCGTCGAAACATGAGGCCACGATGACCGCACGTCCGCGGGCGATCCCCTTCCGGGCGAAATCGGCCCGGTCCTTCATGAGTTGTTCGGGTGAAACGTAATATTGCGCGCTCATCTAGGCTTCCTTCCCGCTCGCGGTACGTTCGGCGATGATCTCACGTGCCATATCGGCCAGGATCGGATCCTCCACACGATGAACTCCTGTGGCGTCCACGGTGTGAACCACTGGCCACAGCCCGCGCACCGGGTCCGGACCGCCGGTGGCCGAATCATCATCTGCCGCGTCGTAGAGTGCCTCCACCGCAATTTTTACCGCGGCGGTGGCACCCAGACCGGGTTCCCAAAGCTTCTTGAGGGCACCGCGGGCGTAGGGAGAGCCCGAGCCGATGCAATGGTGTTCTACCTCTTCATAGAGGCCACCGGTGATATCGAAGGAGAAAATGCGACCCGCCGCAGCAAACGTATCGAAGCCAGCGAAAAGCGGGACCACGCTCATGCCCTGCATGGCCATCTGCAAATTGGCGCGGATCATGGAGGCTAAACGATTGGCCTTGCCATCAAGTGAGAGTCGGGTGCCCTCGATCTTTTCGTAGTGCTCCAGCTCCACGCGAAAAAGCTTGGCAATGTCGATGGCTATCCCGGCGGTACCCGCAATGCCCAGAACGGAATAGTGGTCGGTCTCGAAGACCTTCTCGATGCGGCGGCTGGCGATAACGTTGCCCATGGTCGCGCGGCGGTCCCCCGCCATCACGATTCCATCGGCGTAGCTCAGCGCCACGATGGTGGTGCCGTGCGGTGCCTTGATACTTGTCTCTCCTAGCGGCACGGTACTGCTGGCCGGCAACAGATCTGGCCGGTCCCGGGTGAGGTGCTCAAAAAATGAGGGCCCGGGACCGAGCTCAATCACTGACCGCCCTTTTGCACAAAGCCACGCACAAATTCTTCGGCGTTTCGTTCCAGCACGCCGTCGATTTCATCGAGCAGGTCATCCACTCCGGCGTCCTGGCCCGCGGCAACATTAAGATCTTCGGTGGTCTCCTGGGCCTGGGTGTCTTCACGGCGCTGGGCCGAGTGCTGTTCCTGAGTCATGATGTGCCGCACTTTCTGTTTCATTTCGGTGATCAGCCGCCGCCAGGCACTTGCTGTGGTGGAGGCTGATCCCGATTCTGCCTTTGATGATTCCATCTTGCCACTGGGTAGGGTCTTTAGCTCCTCAGCGCGGCGATGAACTCGTGGATCTCCAATTCTCGATCCAAGAGTTCCCCCACCAGGGCGCGAGTGCCACGCAACGGCTCAAGGGTGGAGACGCGTTCAAGTCGTCGGGCACCGGGCACCGTAAAGGACACCGAATCCCAACTCGCGGCCACCACAAATTCCGGGTACTGGTTTAGAACTCGTCCCCGGAAGTAGGCTCGGGTGTCCTCCGGCGGATGAGAGGCCGCGTGGGCGATCTGTTCACCCGAGTAGAGCACCTCCATCATGCCGCGGGCGGCCAAGCGGTGGTACAGGCCTTTTTCCGGGCGGATATCCGCCCATTGCAGGTCCATCAGTGCGATGCGCGAATCGCTGAAATCCACTCCGTGGCGTTGAGCGTAGGCACTCATGAGCTTGTATTTGGCCACCCAATCCACGGTGCTGGCAGCGGAGAAGATGTCCGTTTCCAGTTGCTGCAGGGTTTCTTCCCAGCGTCGCTGAACTTCGAGTGTGGCCTCATCCAGCGCACCGGAGTTCGCGCTGTGTTCGGCCGCGGCCGCCGCGTAGATCCTTTGGATCTGCAGGGCGGTGAGTTGGCGCCCGTCCACCAATTCGGCGGTGGTAGATAGGGACGGGTCGTGGCTGATGGCCTGCAAGGCGGCGACGGGGTCACGGAGTTCGAGGTGCGGGGCGGTGCCGGCCTCAATCATCGACAACACGAGGGCGGTGGTGCCGGTGCGCAGCAGCGTGGAGATTTGCCCGAGGTTCGCATCCCCGATGATCACGTGCAGTCGACGGTACTTTTCCCAGTGCGCGTGCGGCTCGTCGCGGGTATTGATGATGGGGCGACGAATCGTGGTCTCCAGACCGATCTGTGCCTCAAAGAAGTCGGCGCGGGCGGAGATTTGGAAACCGGGGTACTGACCCAGCATGCCGCGGCCCACACGGCCGGCGCCACAGATGATTTGGCGGGTGACAAAAAACGGGATAAGTCCGGCCGCGATGTTCTCAAAGGGCACCGAGCGTGGCATCAGATAGTTTTCGTGTGCCCCATAGGACACCGACTTGTTATCGGTGTTGTTTTTGTACAGCTGAATATCCGGAACCCCGGCCAGCGATTCGATCCGGCGCATGGCAGCCAACGCCACGTGATCCCCTGCCTGATCCCAGAGCACCGCGTCAAAGGGATTGGAGGTTTCCGGGGAGGAGTATTCCGGGTGCGCGTGATCCACATACAGCCGGGCTCCGTTGCCCAGCACCATGTTCATCAACACCTCGTGTCCGGCGTCGGCCTCCTCATACAGGGTGGAGCCAATCCTCGTATCCCCACCGGCCAGCGCGACGGCCTCGGCGTCGAGTTCCGGCTCCTGATCGGTGAGCTGGGAGGGATCGGCGGAGGCCCGCGGAATGGTGAAGCCGCGCGCATCATTCAGCGGCGTCTCATCGGTGTAGTCCCAATGGGTACCCGCGATGGCTCCGCGCCCAGCACGCACCAGTGCGGCATAGGAGTTGATGACCTGGGCGGAGAGCATCGTGGCATTGGCCCCGGGCATGGAGGGCGCCAACACGCCATACTCCGTCTCCAGGCCCATGACCCGATGCACGCTCACAGGTACTGTCCCGTCTCCGGTACACCGGGGGTCGCCAGGGATTTGCCGCGTCCATTTTTATCGGCCACGATGGTGCGGATGAAGGTGATGCGTTCACCCTTGCGCCCGGAAATTCGGGCCCAGTCATCGGGATTGGTGGTATTGGGCATGTCCTCGTGCTCGTGGAATTCCTCCACGACCGCGTCCAGCAGGTGTTCCATACGCAACCCGCGGGTGCCACCAGTGAGCAGCGCCTTGATGGCCGACTTCTTGGCACGATCCACCACGTTGCGGATCACCGCGCCGGAGGAGAAGTCCTTAAAGTAGAGAATTTCGGTCTCGGTATTGGCGTAGGTGACCTCGAGGAACTGATTCTGTTCCCCGGTGGAGTACATGGCATCCACCGTGGCACCGATCATGGCGCGCACGCAGGCGGCATGATCCCCGCCGTGCTCCGCAAGATCATCGGGGTGCAGCGGCAGATCACCGGTGAGGTATTTGGCGAAGATCTCCGCGGCACCCTGAGCATCGGGGCGGCGAATCTTGATCTTCACATCCAGCCGTCCGGGGCGCAGAATGGCCGGGTCGATCATGTCTTCGCGGTTGGAGGCGCCGATGACGATGACGTTATCCAATCGCTCCACCCCGTCGATCTCGGCCAGCAGCTGCGGGACGATGGTCGTTTCCACATCGGAGGAGATGCCGGTGCCGCGGGTGCGGAAGAGCGAGTCCATTTCGTCGAAGAACACCACGACCGGGTTGCCGCTGGCCGCCTTTTCGCGGGCGCGGGCAAAGATCAGCCGGATGTGGCGCTCGGTTTCCCCGACGTACTTATCCAGCAGTTCGGGGCCCTTGATGTTCAGGAAGTAGCTCTTGGCGGTGCCGGTGTCCCCGTTGCGCTCACTGGTGCGTTCGGCCAGCGAGTGCGCCACGGCCTTGGCAATCAGGGTTTTGCCACAGCCCGGAGGCCCGTAGAGCAGGATGCCCTTGGGCGCGCTCAGCCCGTGTTCGCGGTACAGATCCGGGTGCAGGAAGGGCAGTTCCACCGCGTCGCGGATGGCCTCGATTTGATCACTCAGCCCACCGATGTCGGCGTAGGAGATGTTCGGGACCTCCTCGAGCACCAGGGATTGCATGTCCGAGAGGTGTACCTTTTCCAGTCCCAGTCCGGTGCGGGAATCAAGGGTCAACACGTCGCCCACGCGCACGGTGTCCTTGATCAGGGGCGCGGCCAGACGGATCACCCGTTGATCGTCTGCCCGTCCCATGGCCACCACGCGGTGATCCTCCAGGACTTCTTTAACCGTGACGAGTTCTCCGGACTTTTCGTAACCGAGTCCCGCGACGATGACCAGGGATTCGTTGAGCAGCACGTCCTGGCCGATGGCCAGCTTGTCGAAGTCGAGCAGCGGGGAGATTCCGACACGCAGTTTGCGTCCGCCCTGGACGATGTCTGCCGACTGCACCCCGGTGGAGGCGATGGCGATACCGGACTCGGGGTGGGAGCGCTGATGAAGTTCGGTGATGGTGCCATGGCTAAAGGGGGTGTCCCCATCTTTTTCCAGCCCGGACTTGAGGTTCAGGATTTCCGCACGCGTGCGCTCCAGCATGGAGACCAAGCGGGTGTTGTTGGATCCGGCGGAGGCTAACTGCCGATCGAGTTGACGGTTCTTCTCCCGCACGACGTTCAGTGCCCGTGTTGCCGCTGCTATCTGGCCTTGAAGTACGGTGCGATCTGTCTCTTCGCCCATTATCCACTCGTTTCGCAGTATCGTTCGTGCTCGCATCCCGAAGCTGCTCCGGTACACGTCATCTAGAGTTCCATCCTATGCACCGGAGGTCCCGTGCGGCAGATATATGACTTTCGGCGCCCGCTTCTCCCCCTGACCATGAGGCTGGCAGGGGGATGAATCGGACGCCGAAGGTTCGGTAGTACGCGGTGAGCCTGGTGTTAATTGTCCTCGGTTGATGCATCCGTGGTTGCCGGCTCGGCCGACTCTGCGGGTTCTCCCGGCGCAGCGGCGTCGGTCCCCCGGGGTGCCGAGCCACGCTGGGTCATCGACTTGGCGTCCTTGGCGGCGCGGCGCAGCTTACGAGCAGAGGTGCCGCGCTCCCCCAGGGCCTCATGGTTCCAATCCTCCGGGGAATCCGAGCGGGTCCAGGTGGCCAGATCGGCGGCGGAGTAGGTGTGCTCCTTAACGCGCTTGGCACCCGGGATGCCCACCGCCCCATCGGCCAGTCGGCGGCAGGTGATCAGGAAGGCGGTGTGGGCCACCATGCGGTGATCCGGGCGCACCGCCAGACCCTCAACGTGCCAGCCGCGGACCATGGTCTCGAAGGATTCCGGCTCGGTGTACAGGCCGGTGGCGCGGATGGCCTCCACGGTGCGTGACATCTGCGTCACGGTGGCCACGTAGTTGACCCAGACGCCGCCGGGCGCCAGCACGGTGGATACGGCATCAACACATTCCCAGGGCGAGAGCATGTCTAGCACCACGCGGTCCACGGAGCCGGGCTCCTCGGTTTCCAGCACCTTTTCCTGGAAGTCGCCGATGGAGATCTGCCAGGCCGGGTGCGGGCCACCAAAAACGGTGTCCACGTTGCCGCGGGCGA
The DNA here is from genome assembly GCF_019285735.1 of Paeniglutamicibacter sp. Y32M11. GTDB lineage: Bacteria > Actinomycetota > Actinomycetes > Actinomycetales > Micrococcaceae > Paeniglutamicibacter. Next base: position 2,164,374 of record NZ_CP079107.1, read on the forward strand.
TTTCGGCAAATTCTTCACGGCGTTCGAAGGAGTGCAGGTAACCGGCGTCCCCGACGGCGCGCAGCAGCGACATCGACAGGGCTCCGGAGCCAACGCCGGCTTCCACCACGCGGGCGCCGGGGAAGATGTCACCCATCTGAATGATCTGGGCGGCGTCCTTCGGGTAGACCACGGTGGCGCCGCGGGGCATCGAGAGCACAAAGTCCTTCAGCAGCGGGCGCAGTGCCTGGTAACGCACCTCGGCGGTGTTCTGAACGATGCAACCCTCGGTGGCACCGATCAGGGCATCGTGATGCAGCACACCCTTATGCGTGTGGAACTCTCCACCTTCGGTCAACGTGATGGTGGAGATGCGGCGCTTTTCGTCCGTGAGCTGGACCCGGTCTCCGGGGCGGAAGGGGCCGCGGCGGTTGGTGGCACCGTGCGGTGCTGCTGGTGTTTCGCTCATAACTAGGTATTTTCCTTCGTGTTCACGGTGGGGATGTACTCGTGGGAGTGCGTTGATGGGGCCCGGTGGTGCCGGGATGTGTCAGTGGGCCGAGTTCTTCTCTGGCTTGCCGGTGATGGCCGCGACGATGCGGGATTGGGCCAGCAGCCCGATCACCCGATGCGACTCGTCGATCACCGCGTATTCGTTGCCCGGCAGGGTGGCGAGGTAGCCGATGAGCGCACGGCCATCGGCGTTGGCGCTGACCACCGCTCCGGAGCCCAGCGCGCGGGCGGCAGAAAGCGCCGGGGAGGAAACGAGCAGCTCCGGGTGAACCCCGGCCAGTACCTGCTCATCGATCACGCCGACCGGGTTGCCGTCCTCATCGATGAGGATGACGCGTCCGCCGCGTGTGTTGATCCGCTCGCTCACCTGGGCCAGCGTCGCGTCCTGGCGCAGCGCGGTGGCCGGGGTCATCAGCGCACGCACCGAGACCAGCGGCAGGCGCAGGCGCAGCTTGGCGTGGTTGATGCCCTGGGTGGCACCCGCCCACATAAATCCGCCGACGAGGATCGCGACGATGAGTACCTGGAAGTCCAGCGGTTGATCGTTGACCAGCGGGGTGATGACGAAGTAGCCGACCACCAAAATCACGATGACACGTCCGGCCCAGCCGGCGGCCACGGTGCCGCGGTCCTGATTGCCGGTATAACGCCAGACAGCCGATTCCACCAGACGTCCACCATCAAGGGGTAGTCCGGGGAGCACGTTGAAGATCGCGACCAGCAGGTTGGCCCAGATCAGGATGTCCCAGAGCAGCAGGACCACACCCTGGGGATCCACCGCGTGCAGGAGGAGGTAGCCGAGCCCGGCGATCACAAAGTTGGCGGCGGGACCGGCCATGGCCACGGCCAGTGAGCGGCCGGGGGTGGCGTTGAAGGAGGAGAACTGGGTGTGTCCACCCCACAGGTTCAGCGTGATGCTGGCCCCGGGCCAGCCGAAGGACTTGGCGGTCAGGGCGTGGGCCAGTTCGTGGATGAGCACCGAGACGGCCAGTAGCACCGCGTAGGTGAAGGCCACCAGATAGGCGGCGTAACCCAGGTCGGGCAGCGCTCTACCCACGGTGGGTCCGAAGACCAGCACGATGAAGCCGGTGATGATGAACCAAGACCAGGCCAGGGATACCGGCACTCCGAAGATGGAGCCCAGCGGGATTCCGCTGCGTTTAGCTGTTGTAGCGCTCATGCGCGGCTCGTGACGGTCAGCAGGGCATCAAGGGTGGGCAGGGTCAGCGAGCTCAGGGAGTCCACGCGGTGCCAGGCGTTGGAACTCGGCACCTCTGAGAGGTGTGGGACCAAAACGGCGGTGATGCCGCTGGCCGCGGCCGAGCTGATTCCCGGAGCCGAGTCCTCCAGCCCGATCACGCGCGTGGCCTCCAGATCCGGCACATAGTCCGCCAGCATTTTCAGGCCCAGCAGGTACGGTTCGGGATGCGGTTTGCCTTGAGCGACCATGTCCCCGGTGACGCGGAAGTTGAAGTATTTTTCCGGCAGCTGATCCAGCACCAATTTGGCCAGGGGTTCTTCGGACATGGTGACCAGTCCGCAGGGCACACCCGCGGCGTGAAGTTCGGCCAGCAGTTCCAGGGCGCCGGGGCGCCAGCTGACGTGTTCGGCGACCCCGGCCGCGACCTCATCGATGAGCCGGTTGATGATTTCGCGGGTGGAAAGCTGCACCCCGGCTGCCTGTAGTGCGGCCGCGGAATCGGGCAACGCCTTGCCCACCAGTTCTAGGCCCTGTTCGTGGCTCCAGCACCCACCAAATTCGGCCACCAAATTCGCTTCGGCGGCCATCCAGTGGGGTTCGGTGTCAAGCAGGGTTCCGTCCATGTCCCACAGCACGCCCTGGATCACGGTGACCTGAGGGCGTACGGGCAAGGGCTCGTAATTCTGGGTTGGCATGAGGCAATTCTAGTGTGTGTGCCGTTGCGCCGACGACCGATGAGCGCGCTAGGGTGAGGATGTGAGCGAAGATATGAATGATCCGGTGACACTTTCATCCCTGGTTTCCGCCTCCACGACGCCACACGGCGTGCGTCCGGCCATCATGGTGGTCGCTTTCGAGGGCTGGAACGATGCAGGAGATGCCGCGAGCTCGGCCCTGAAACACCTCAAGGCTGCCACCTCGGCGCGCCGACTCGAAGGCATCGGGGACGATGACTACTACGACTACCAATTCTCCCGTCCGCACGTGCGGCGCAACGCCAGTGGCAAGCGTGTGGTGAAATGGCCAACAACTCGCATCTATCGCGCGGCGCTGCCACATACCGACCTTGATCTGTTGCTGGTGCGCGGTGTGGAGCCGACGTATCGGTGGAAGGCCTTCATCGCCGAGCTGCTGATGCGCGCCGAAGTGGAGAATGTACAGGGCGTGATGGCCCTGGGGGCACTGCTGGCCGATGTTCCCCACACTCGCCCCATCCAGGCCTCCATATCCAGTGATGATCCGGTGGTCCGCGAGGCGCTGGGCGCCAGCGAATCTACCTATGAGGGTCCGACGGGGATTCTGGGCGTGCTGGCCCAATTTGCTGAGGCCGCGGGTTTGCCCACCGTTTCCATCTGGTCGGCGGTACCGCATTACGTGGCTCAGCCACCATCGCCCAAGGCAGAACTTGCCATCCTGCATCGCATCGAGGAACTCTTGCCCGTGGGGCTGGACCTGCATGAACTCACCGAGGATGCCCTCGCCTGGGAGCGTGGCGTTAACGCGCTGGCCACGGGGGATGCGGATATTGCCGCCTACGTGCAGCAGCTGGAGCAGGCCCAGGATGAGACGGAACTGCCCGAGGCCAGCGGTGAGGCCATCGCCAGGGAATTTGAGCGCTATCTTAAACGCCGGCATCGCCCGGGTCCCACGACCGGGACGTCGGATGCTTCGACCGTCGAGGGACCCCAGGCTCCCCCCGAATCTCCGCGTTCACCAGATACACCCGACACACCCGGCACACCGGAATAGTTCGACCCGACTTAACGAAAAACGCGTCCCCCAAGAACATCTGGGGGACGCGTTTTTGTGCCGTGTGCCGCGTCTTAGACGATCTTCAGACCCAGCAGGGCGTCAAGTGCGTCGGTGAGCAGCTGGGCACCGGTGCCGCGTGCGGCAAGATCATCGGAAGGGTCCTGCGCACTGAAGGCGTCCAGCACGGCCAGGGCGCCGGGGGCGTTTAGGTCGTTGGCCAACCTGGCACGGATCCGGGTGACGGTGGCGGTGGCCTCGGCGAATGTGGCGTTGGGGATGCTGTTGCGCCAATTGGCCAGACGGTCCTGAGCGGCGGAGAGCAATTCGTCGGTCCAGAACCAGTCACTGCGGTAGTGCTGTCCCAGCAGGACCGTGCGGATGGCCACCGGCTCAACGCCGGCGGCGCGCAGACGTGAGACCAGCACCAGGTTACCCAGGGACTTGCTCATCTTTTCGCCGTCGAGGCCCACCATGCCGGTGTGCACGTAGGCTTCGGCCAACGCCTTGCCATCAAGGGCTGCGGCATGACCGGCGGAGAATTCGTGGTGCGGGAAGATCAGGTCCGATCCACCGCCCTGCACGGTGAAGGGTGCGGGCAGGAAGCGTCGGGCAATGACCGAACATTCGATGTGCCAGCCCGGACGGCCCTCACCCATGGTGCCACCGTCCCAGCGTGGTTCACCGGTACGGGCCACGCGCCAGAGCAGCGGGTCCAATTCATCACGCTTGCCCGGACGCTGTGGGTCGCCTCCTCGTTCGGAGAAGAAGCCGAGCATGGTTTCGCGGTCGTATCCGCTCACGGTGCCCAGTTCCCAGGACTCGTTGGCGGCTGCCACGGCATCGAAGTAAATATCGCCGTCGGGCTCACCGTTTTCACCGGGAACCGCGTAGGCCAGATCCTTGGCAACCAGTTCCTCAATGAGCGGGACGAGCCAGGTGATGGACTCAACGGCACCGATGTAGTGCTCGGGTGGGATGACGTTGAGCGCTTCCATATCGGCACGGAAGAGGTTGGTCTGCTCTACGGCAAGATCCTGCCAGTTGACACCGGTGGCGGTGGCACGCTCAAGCAGCGGGTCATCGATATCGGTGACGTTCTGGACGTAGGTCACTGCCCGTCCGGCGTCCCGCCAGGTGCGCTGGAGCAGGTCAAAGGTCACGTAGGTGGCTGCGTGGCCCATGTGGGTCGCGTCGTAGGGAGTAATTCCGCAGACGTACATGCTCGCCGCGGCGTCAGATTTTTCTGCCGGTGCGGTGTCTTTCACTCGTCCCGTGGAGGTGTCGTGCACCTCGAGGATTGGTGCGTTTCCCGGGACATGGGGAATGGTGGGCGCGGACCATGCGAGCACGGAGCGTCCTTTCTCTTAGATGTTTGCTCGGCCACGGCCGGAACAAAAAATGCTGATGCTTACTTGGGACAAGTCCACCGGGGCCACACTTATTCCGTGTACGGCCCCGGAATCTTGATTTAGGCGTTGATGACGCCGAAGCCAAGCAGCAGGTAAAGGGCAAGGCCCAGGGCCACGCGGTACCAGACAAAAATGCGGTAGCTGTGCGTGGAAACGTATTTGAGGAACCAGCCGACGATGACAAATCCGACGACAAAGGCCACCAGGGTGGCAAGTCCCGTCTGCGGCAGGGAGTAGACCCCGGGCTCGTCAAAGGACTTGGCCAGCTTGTACAAACCAGAGGAGAAGACCGCGGGGATGGCCAGGAGGAAGGAATAGCGTGCCGCAGCACCACGGGTGTAACCCATGAACAGTCCGGCGGTGATGGTGCCACCGGAGCGCGAGACGCCCGGAATCAGCGCCAGGGCCTGGGCGAAGCCAAAGAGGATGCCGTGTTTGGGGCTCAGCGTATTCAGTTCGCGTTCCTGCTTGCCGTAGTAATCGGCGACGGCGAGGATCAGGCCAAAGACCACCAGCGTGGTCGCCACGATCCAGAGGGAGCGCAGAGAGGTGTCGATCTGCTCTTCAAAGAGCAGGCCGAGCACGGCGATGGGCAGGGAGCCGATGATGATCAGCCAGCCCATCTTGGCATCCGGATCGCTATGCGGGACTCGGCCGCGCAGCGCGTTAAACCATGCGCCAATGATCCGCACGATGTCTTTCCAGAAGAAGACCACCACGGCGGTTTCGGTGCCCAGCTGCGTGATCGCAGTGAACGCCGCCCCCGGATCAGCCGCATTGGGCAATAGCTCTCCCACGATGCGCAGATGGGCGCTCGAGGAGATGGGGAGAAATTCTGTCAGACCCTGGATCAGCCCTAAGAAGGCCGCTTCAAACCAATTCACGGTTCGACACTACTGCACAGCAGCTTCTCAATACCCATTGGCGCTCCCGACGGAGGTGAACTTCATACCCAGGTATTGGTGCCTCGACATGGAGTTTTTGCCGCTTGCGCTTGATCCTCAGCGAGTCTTCACGCTAGCCGGATTTGGAGTCCTCGTCCACGTCATAGGGGTCATCGTCGTCGTCCTCATCGGTAATGGTGAGCGGCAGAAACTCCTCATACGCCTCGTATAACGAGTCCTCATACTCCTCAAAGGCGTCGGCCACGGCCAGGAACGCGGCACTGATGGACGCATCTTGAGCGCCACGTTTCCCCGACACAGCCGAAAGGTGTTCTTCGAGACAGCTGATCAATACACTGAGGGCTACACGCGGATCTGTACTCATGTGATTGACGTTACAGGCACAAGCCACACTATGGACAGGGTCATGATCGAAAAGAAGATAGCTATCCCCCACCCCGTAGATCAAATGCCCGGGGACCCCGAACACCGTTATGAATACCTCATCATCACCGCACGCCCCGGCGAGCATCGTTCGGTAGCCCGAGCGGCACTACGCGAGCATTCGGAATACGGGAAGTGGGAACTGGTACGCACCTGCCTCTACGACGGCGGCGGGCAGAAGTACTGGTTACGCCGACGAGTCATGCGCGTAAAACCGACGCTGAATATCCGCGCCTAAGACCTCTCACCCCACCGACGATCGGGTGCCAAGGGCCGCTAACCGCGTGGAGGACCGAGCAGCCAGGACGCCACGGTGGAATGCGCCGATTCGGCATCCGAGGGGTGATACAGGCTGGCCAGGGCATCACGGTAGAGCCGTTCGAGCTCCGAGCCGCGGAAGTATTGCCCGCCGCCGGAAACCTTAGCGGCGATGTCCATGCAGGAACGTGCAGCGTCTCCCGCCTGGGTGCGCAACGTGACCAACCGCGGGAACCAGGACGGGCCGTGATCAACCAGGTCATCAAGATCCCGTGTGGTCAGTCGCAGCATGGCATCAAGTTTGAGAATCTCCATCCCCGCATTGGCCACCTGCCAGCGAATGTCCGGGTCCTGGTCATAAGCGCGTCCTGCGTTTTTCAGCGAGGTGCGCCGGGCCGGGTTGGTCGCGGCCAGCTGCATGCCACGTTCGGCCAGACCCACATAGACGGATGCGGTTAGCGAAAGGAATGCGGCGAAGATGCCAAAGATCAGCGGATCCGCCACCGGGCCCACCGGCAGGATGCTGTGAATGTCTTCGGCTTTTACGCGCGCATTGCTCAGAATGGTGGTGTTCGACTGCGTGGCACGCATGCCCAGCGTGTTCCAGTTATCCGGAATTTCAATCCCGGAAGCATCTCGGTGCAAAAAGCCGTGGACGAGCTTGGGCTCCTCCGTGCTTGAGTCCTTGCCAAAGACTCCCAGCCGCGTCCATACCGGTGCCAACGAGGTAAAGACCTTCACGCCACTGAATGCATAGGATCCGTCGGGCGCCGGCACAGCGCGCGTCACCGAGTCGAAGAGGACCTCGTCATTCCCGGCCTCCGAGACTCCAAAGGCCATCACCTCACCGTTGGCCACCCAATCGAGAACCGTTTCCAGGCGCCGATCTCCCCGGGCGCCCAACAGAGTGGCCACCCCGGTCCAGACCAGATGCATGTTCACGGCCAGAGCGGTGGCCGGGGCGTAGGACCCGAGCAAGCGTTGAGCGCTTGTCATCTGTTCCATGCCCCAGCCAAGGCCGCCCCGGGCCACCGGCAGCATGGCCTTGAGATACCCCACCTCAGTGAGTTCCTCGAAATCGTCAACGCAGAAGGTGTTCTCCGCATCGTAGCCAGCTGCTCGAGAGCGAAACCGCTCGAGCAGGGTGGTATCAAGGACCTCGTGGATGGATTTCACGTGTGTCTTCACTTCCTGTCCCCCGGCCTGTGGCATGGGACGCCCACGAGGGGGTGTGATGGTTAGTAGTTGGTCAGTAGATCGCGCAGCACCCGGGTGCCGAACTTTAGCGAGTCCACCGGAACTCGCTCATCAACGCCGTGGAACATGCCGGTGAAGTCCAATTCGGCAGGCAGCCGCAGCGGGGCGAATCCATAGCCCGTCACACCCAATCGGGCCAGGGACTTGTTGTCGGTTCCGCCGGAGAGCATGTAGGGAAGGACTACCGCCTCGGGATCCTCACGGTTGAGCGAGGCGACCATGGAATCAACGAGGTTTCCGGCGAAGGGCACCTCGAGGGCTCGGTCCAGGTGCAGGGCACTGAGTTCAACGTCGGGGCCGGCGAGCCGGCGTAGGGTCTCCATGACCGCATCGTGCTGTCCGGGCAAGGTGCGGACATCAAGTAGGGCCTCGGCGGCACCGGGAATGACATTGTGCTTGTATCCGGCGGACAGCACCGTGGGGTTGGCCGTATTTTGCAGGGTGGCACCAACAAAGCGAGCAACATTCCCCAGCTCGGCCAGCAACACCTGTGGGTTATCGTCGGTGAATTCGATCCCGGTCATGTTTGAGACACCCTCGAGGAAGCCGCGCGTGGTGTCGGTGTAAGAAATCGGCCAATCGTGTTCGCCGATGCGGGTAATGGCTGCGGCCAATCGCGTGACGGCATTTTCCTCGTTGATCTGGGAACCGTGTCCGGCGCGGCCGGCGGCGGTGAGCTGAAGCCAGGCGATGCCCTTTTCGGCGGTCTGGAGCAAATAGGCGCGTTTGCCCGCGATGGTGGCGGAGAACCCGCCCACCTCGCTGATGGCCTCGGTGGCACCGTCAAAGAGTTCGGGGTGGTTCTCCACCATCCAGCGTGCACCGTAATCGCCTCCGGCCTCTTCATCGGCGAAGAACGCGAAGATCAGATCGCGACGCGGGCGGGTGCCGGTCCGCTGCATTTCGCGCAGGACCGCAAGAATCATCGCATCCATGTCTTTCATGTCTACGGCGCCACGGCCCCAAATCATGCCGTCCTTGATCTCGGCACCAAAGGGATCAACCGACCATTCATCCTTAAGGGCCGGAACCACGTCCAGGTGGCCATGGACAATCAGGGCCGGCAATGACTTGTCGGTTCCCTCGATGCGCGTAACGACATTGGCACGTCCCTGAGCTGATTCCAGGACCGTGGCATCAAGGCCGGCCTCCGAGATCAGCCCGGCAACATACTCCGCTGCCTTGCGCTCCCCCGCGCCTTCGTTGTTGCCATAGTTCGTGGTATCAATGCGAATGAGGGCCTGGCAGATGTCTGCGACCTCATCCTCGGCGATGAGCGTGTCCGGGGTTTTCTGCGCTGCTGACATGGGGCATCCTTCGGCGGAGGGTTCGTAGGTGACGTTCTCCCCCACCCTATCGAGGTTCCCTAGTGCAGCGCGAGGCCCGGGACGTGGAACGTCACCGGCGACCGCAAAGTCATCGCGAGACCGGTGCCGCGCAAACATAGAAAAACCCCCGACCTGACTTTCGTCTGGTCGGGGGTCTCATCTGTGCGAAGGAGGGGACTTGAACCCCCACCCACTTACGTGGACTAGCACCTCAAGCTAGCGCGTCTACCATTCCGCCACCCTCGCTGGTGGCCGCTACTCCGGTGAAGTTCGTGAAGAACTTTGTTTCCGTTGTCCGCGGCGAGATAAGACTCTAGCACGGGTTTGGCGCACAGTTCAATTCGAGGGGTACTTTGAGCAAAAACCCCCTATTTACAAGGGTATTTGCGGTTTTTGAGGGTCGAAATCGGGTGTTTGCACCAAATCTGTGACCAGCGTCATATCCAAAGCGTGAAAAGTGCTGTTCGGGAGCCTCACAGGCGATCCTCGCGACTCCCGGGTGCAGCTACGTAGGATGGTGGTGCTGGCCCATACCTTCGTTACCGCGGAGCGCAGTGGCATCAGCGCCATATCCACCCCTGTTCACATTCGTAGGCGGCCAGAAACTCCCCATGTCTGAATCTTCAGCACTCCCCCAGCGCGTCGCGATGATCTCCCTACACACTTCCCCACTGGAACAACCCGGATCCGGGGATGCCGGTGGAATGAACGTCTACATCCGACATTTGGCCCTGGCCCTCGCCGCACGCGGAGTCCACGTAGACATCTTCGTTCGTGGGGCGAGCACCACCACTGTCACAGGAATCGGTGACGGCGTCACCTGCCACGAGGTTCAGGCGGGTCCACTGGGAAAACTCAGCAAGGAGCACCTTGCCGAGCATCTTCCCGCCGTAGCACTGGCGATCCAGCACTACGCCGCCAACTTTGCCCCCTACGACGTCATTCATTCGCACTATTGGCTCTCCGGGGTTGTTGGGTTGGAGCTGAGCGAGGCGTGGAAGGTGCCGCTGGTGCACACCATGCACACCATGGGAAAGGTCAAGAAGCTCTCGGCCGACACCGAGGAGTCAAGTGCTCGGATTCGAGGCGAAATGCTGATTTGTGCCGAGGCGGCGCGGCTCACCGCAAATACTCCGGCCGAGATTCAGGAGCTTGTTGATTTATACGGGGCAGAGCTGCACAACGTCGACATCGTTGAACCCGGCGTGGATCTCACGACGTTCCACCCCGGGGTATGTGCGGCTCGGCAGTCCATCCCTAATTCGCTGCGCGTTGTTTTTGCCGGACGCATCCAGAAACTTAAGGGACCACAAATCCTGGTTCGCGCGCTAGGGATTCTGTCCCGGGAACGAGAGGAACTCGACGTGAAACTTTCGGTGATTGGCGCACGCTCGGGGTCAAAGGAATTGAATCTGCAAAAACTGGTGGAGGCCGAGGGTGTTGAACACCTGGTGCGTTTCTCCCTGCCGATGCCCGCAGCTCATCTGGCCAAGGCGTTCCGGGGCGCAGATGTCGTCGCGGTGCCCTCCTACAGCGAGTCCTTTGGCCTGGTCGCATTGGAAGCACAAGCCTGTGGCACTCCGGTGCTGGCCCGCCGCGTTGGTGGTCTGCCGCACGCTGTGCGAGACGGACAGACGGGGATCTTGGTTGATGAGGCCGATCCGGTCACCTGGGCCAAGGCCCTGGCCTTGCTGGCCACCGATGAGCCATTACGTTCCATGCTGGGTGAAAACGCGGCGGCATTTGCTGCGGATCATGGTTGGGAAAAGACTGCCGCAGCGGCCATCAACTCCTATGTTCGCGCGCTCGAGGACAACTAGCCCGCGGTGAAGGTCAACTCCGTGCTCATCAGTGACTCGGACGGTGCCGGGTATGGCTCAGGTGGCTCGCCCGATTTTCTGCGGGCGAGCCACCTGTGGGTGCCGCCGAGTGCTCAAATATTGATGCAGTTGAGGCTCAGGCCAATGGCGTCACAGTTCCATTGAAATGCGGTTTGCCGCTACGTGATCCCCACCCGCTGAACGCAGTGTTGTCGACTCCGTCCGTGATGGCGACGTCAACCGTGGAAGGCAGGAATACCGGGGTTGCAAAGCTGATCTCCCACGCGTAGCCAGTCCCGTGCGGCGCGGCGCCGGCAAGCGCCCGACCGGCCAGGTACATGCCGTGCGCGATGGCGCTCTTCATGCCCAATACCTTGGCGGATGGTGCCGAGAGATGGATCGGGTTGTAGTCCCCCAAAACGGCCGCGTATTCACGTCCCGTTGCGGCACCCAACCGCCATGAGGCGGTACGCGTTGGATGGGTGAACTCCTGGTGTGGTTGAGCTTTGTCACTTGGTCGCTCGCCCAGGAACACGCCCCGCGCCAGATAGGTTGAGACCGAGCGCCAGACAACTTCGGTACCGTCGCTGACCTCTACCAGTAGATCAATTTGGGTTCCCGCGCGGTGGCCGCGCAAGTTCTGTGCGTGGGCCACCGCCGAAAGCGCCGCAGACGGAGCAATCGGCACGAGGTGCGTGACCGCGTTACTCAGGTGCACCATGCCCAGCAGTGGCAGGGGGAAGTCCTCACGGACCAGCACCGACATGGCCAGCGGGAAAACGATCCCGTGCACAAACACGCTGGGGAGTTCATCACGTACGGTGTCCCCCATCAACCGCTGGTAGTCCACCAACTTCTGCCCATCGATGGGCAGACGCTCCAGCCGATGCTCAACCTGGGGCACCGCCCGGGCCGCGGGTTTGCTACCGGGCAGCAACTCACGCAATTTTCCCGCCGCCGCCTTGGCATAGAGCGAACCCAAGGATGGAGCGGCCGGCAGGATTAGGGTGCTGAGCTCACTCATGCTCCCACCAACGACTGGCCGCACACCCGCAGGGTGCTTCCGTTGATGCCAGCGGCTGAATCGGAGGCGAGGAACCCGATGGCCTCGGCAACATCAATCGGCAACCCGCCCTGCATGAGCGAGGGCATGAGCATCCGGGCGACGGTGCGTGTGGCGACCGGGATCTTTGCTGTCATCTCGGTTTCGATGAATCCGGGGGCAACGGCATTGATGCTGCCGCCGGCCTCGGCGAAGGCAGCGGCCGAGGCACGCACCATGCCGATGACGCCACCCTTTGATGCGGCGTAGTTTGACTGCCCGCGATTCCCGGCAATGCCGGAGGTTGAAGCGAGTGAAACAACACGCAGGCCCGGAAGCTTGGCGGCGAGGAACGCCTCATTCATGGCCAATTGCGAGGAGATGTTCACGGCGATCACCGAGTCCCAGCGTGCCGTGTCCATATTGGCGAGCAACTTATCCCGGGTGATCCCGGCATTGTGGATGACGATGTCCAGCGAGCCGTGCCGAGAGAGCGCATGCTCAATGATCTTCGCCCCGGCATCCGCGCGGGTGATGTCCAGCTGCAGGGCGGTGCCCGAAATCTGATTGGCGACCTTGGCCAGGGCGTCCCCGGCTGCCGGGACGTCAACCACTACCACCGTGGCACCGTCGCGGTGCAGCGTGTTCGCAATGGCCGCACCAATACCGCGAGCGGCTCCCGTAACCACGGCGACCTTGCCGGCCAGCGGTGCCGCCTGCTGCTCGGGTGCCACTCCCGCATCGGTGCTGATCGTCAGGAACTGTCCATCAACATAGGCGCTGCGCCCGGAGAGCAAGAAGCGCAGGGCAGCCAGGGCGGAGGGAACCACCGGTGACAGCTCGCCGGTGAGCACAATGCCGTTGGCGGTGGCGCCACCGCGCAGCTCGCGGCCCACCGAACGAATCGATCCGTCGATGCCCTGACGCACCGCGGCAAGGGCGGGTGCATCGGTGGCAAGCGCCGGCCGAGAGAAAGACACCACGCGACCTCCCGGTACCAGCCCGCGCAGCGCGGAACCGGCCAAGAGCATCGGCGCGGAAAGGTCCGCCGGGGTACTGACCTCATCGAGTAGCAAGATGATGGCACCGAGGCGTTCCTGCCCGGCACTGTGTCGGCGAACCTCCAGCCCCCAGCCCAGCAACACATCGGCCAGCGCCTGCGCGCCGGAAGATTCTCCGAGCAGCAGCACCACACCGGGCACCAACGGTGCCCCCGGCACATGCCGACGCAAGACGGCCGGTCGCGGCAGGCCAAGAGTGGCGGCGAGCTTCTTGGTGAAGCCGGAATTCACGAGTTCTAGATACTTATCGGCCATGATTAGCGCGCCTCAAGAATCGCGACGATGCCTTGTCCGCCGGCGGCACAGACGGATATGAGGCCACGGCCCGAGCCCTTTTCGTGCAGCATTTTTGCCAGCGTGGCAACCAGTCGGCCCCCGGTAGCGGCGAAGGGGTGGCCGGCGGCCAGCGAGGAGCCGTTCACGTTGAGTTTGGAGCGATCGATCGCGCCCAGTGGTGCATCAAGTCCCAACTTGTTCTTGCAGAAGTCGGCATCTTCCCAGGCGGCCAGGGTGGAAAGCACGGTGCCGGCGAAGGCCTCGTGGATTTCGTAGAAGTCGAAATCCTGCAGGGTGAGGTTGTTGCGCTCCAGGATGCGGGCGACGGCATAGGCCGGGGCCATCAGTAGGCCCTCGGCGCCATGGACGAAGTCCACCGCTGCCGCCTCAAAGTCAACAAAGTTGGCCAGCATCGGTAGTTCGTGCTCGCGCGCGTAGTCTTCGGAACCGAGCAGGACCACGGAGGCACCATCGGTGAGCGGGGTGGAGTTTCCCGCGGTCATGGTGGCATCGGCCCCCAGGTTCTTACCAAAGGCGGGCTTGAGGCTTGCGAGCTTTTCCAGCGTCGAATCGCCCCGCATGTTGGTGTCCTTGGTGACGCCGGCGAAGGGCGTGATCAGATCATCAAAGAAGTTGCGCTCGTAGGCGGCGGCCAGGTTCTTGTGGCTGGCCAGGGCCAATTCGTCCTGCGCAACACGGGTGATGTTCCACGCCTTGGTGGTGATCGACTGGTGATCACCCATGGACATTCCGGTGCGTGGCTCGCCGGTACCCGGTGCATTGGGCGCCAAGTCGCGGGGGCGGAACTTGGACAGTGCCTTCAGCTTCGCGCTGGTTGACCGTGCCCGAGAAAGGTCCAGGAGTATCTGCCGCAATCCCTCCGAGACGGCGATGGGCGCGTCCGAGGTGGTATCAACGCCGCCGCCGATGCCCGAATCCAGCTGGCCCAGCTTGATCTTGTTCGCCAGCGAACCGATGGCTTCCATGCCGGTGGCGCAGGCCATTTGCACGTCGTAGGCGGGAGTGTCGGCGGACAGTGAGGTGCCGAGCACGCATTCGCGCATCAAGTTAAAGTCCTTGGAATGCTTCAGTACCGCACCACCCGAGACGGCGCCGATGCGCTGGCCCTGCAGCCCGAATCGTGCCACGAGGCCATCAAGCGCTGCGGTCAACATGTCCTGATTGCTCGCGCGGGAATACGCGCCGTTGGACCGGGCGAACGGGATGCGGTTTCCGCCGATGACGACGGCGGGACGGATGCTCTGTGCTGCTTGCGACATGCTCTATTGCTCCTCGGGGCAGATGTGAGATGGATTACTGATACCCAGCGTACCTGATACGCTGGGTATCGTGAACAACCTGCAAGCCTCAAACGCCCCAGCAACCACACCGGATTCAGCCGGTGATGGTCGCTCTGCCCGCTGGGACAGCCACCGTGCCGCTCGGCGTCTGGAGCTGATCAAGCTGGCGCGACGCACCATCCACCTGCTGGGTCCCGGCGCGTCGATGGAAGACATTGCCGCCGCGGCCAACACCTCGAAGTCGGTCTTTTACCGCTATTTCGGTGACAAGGAGGGATTGCGTGCGGCCCTGGGTGAATACGTCATCACCAACTTCCGCGCCCAGGTCATCGCCGCCGGGCGCAGCTCATCGGGGGAAAGCGAAGCACTGCACGCCATGGTGCTCGCCTACCTGCAGATGGCTTCCACCTCACCGAACATCTACTTCTTTGTCACCGCGGTACCCTCCGCCGACATCCTGACCAACCCCAGTGCCGAGCTGGAACCCGATAGCGGGGCGAACGCATTGAACAACTTCTTTGATGAGCTCACCGCCATGATGCGTACCCGAATGCATTCCTATATGGGTATCCCGGAGGGTCACACGGCATCCGCGGCACTAGAACTCTGGCCACGCGCGTCGATCGGCATGGTCAGGGCCGCCGGTGAACTGTGGCTCCGGGCGCCGGCGGGCAGTCAGCGTCCGTCCATTCAGGAATTAGCCACCGCCATCACCGCGTGGTTAACCCATGGAGTGACCCACCAACCGCCCGGTTAATTTCCTGGCCCCACGATTTTTTGTTTGTCCCCTTCGTTGATCCATCCCCGCAGCATCTCCCGATCGAAAGGCAGAAACGCCCGTGAGCACCGAACAACTTTCCGCAGAAACCACCAACGTGAGCATCGATGTTGCAGCCCTCGGCGAGCAACTGCTGGGCAACTGGGCCGCAATCCGCAAAGAAGCCCGCGCACTGGCCGGTTCCGAGGCCCTGCGTGGCACCCCGGGACTGAGCATGGACGATCACCGCGATCGTGTTTTTGCCCAGCTCCAAGAGCTAGTCAACGCCAAGTCCGTCCACCGCGCCTTCCCCAAGCACCTCGGCGGGGAAGATAATCACGGTGGATCCATCGCCAGCTTTGAAGAACTTGTCACCGCAGATCCCTCCCTGCAGATCAAGGCCGGCGTGCAGTGGGGTCTCTTCGGCTGCGCGGTGCTCCACCTTGGCACCGAAGAGCACCACAATAAGTGGCTGCCGGGCATCATGTCCCTGGAGATCCCCGGTGCCTTCGCCATGACAGAGATCGGACATGGATCCGATGTGGCCTCCATCGGCACCACCGCTACTTACGATGTGGCGGCGCAGGAATTTGTCATCAACACGCCGTTCAAGGCCGCATGGAAGGAATACTTGGGCAATGCCGGTGTGCACGGCAAGGCAGCCGTGGTCTTCGCCCAACTGATCACCAAGGGAGTTAATCACGGCGTTCATGCCTTCTACACGGACATTCGTGATGAGAACGGATTCCTGCCCGGTGTCGGCGGCCTCGACGACGGGCTGAAGGGCGGACTCAACGGCATCGACAACGGTCGGTTGCACTTCGACAATGTCCGCATCCCGCGCACCCATTTGCTCAACCGCTACGGAAACGTCACCGAGGACGGCACCTACTCCTCCCCCATCCACTCCCCGGGCCGGCGCTTCTTCACCATGCTCGGCACTCTGGTCCAGGGCCGTGTATCGCTGGACGGTGCGGCCACCGCCGCCTCGAAGATCGCCCTGCAGATTGCCGTGACCTACGGTAATCAGCGCCGCCAGTTTAACGCCTCCTCGGACACCCACGAGGAAACGATCATGGACTACCAGCGCCACCAGCGCCGGTTGCTCCCCCGACTGGCGCGCACCTACGCGTCATCCTTCGCCCACGAGGAATTGCTGGAGAAGTTCGACGGCGTGTTCTCCGGAGCCACCGACACCGACGCGGATCGTCAGGATCTTGAGACGCTGGCCGCGGCACTCAAGCCGCTGAGCACCTGGGATGCACTCGACACGCTGCAGGAAGCCCGCGAGGCCTGCGGCGGTTCCGGCTTCATTGCAGAAAACCGTTTCACCGCCCTGCGCGCGGACCTGGACATCTACGTCACCTTCGAGGGTGATAACAACATCCTGCTGCAGCTGGTGGGCAAACGCCTGCTGACCGACTACGGCCAGGAGTTCCGCCAACTTAACGCCGGCGTCCTGGCCCGCTACGTGGTGAAGCAGGCAGAAAACGTGGCACTGCACCGCACCGGGCTGCGCTCGGTCGGCCAGTTCATCGCCGATACCGGGAACGAGCGCAAGAGCGCGAACTTCTTCAAGGACGAGGCCAACCAGCGGGCGCTGCTCACCGACCGGATCAACACCATGGTCGCCGAGATCGCCGATGCCCTGCGTGGGGTCAACCCCAAGGACCGTGCCGCCTCGGCCGCTGCCTTCAACGAAAAGCAGGATGCGCTCATCGCTGCGGCCCGCGCGCACGGCGAACTGCTGCGCTGGGAGGCCTTCACTCGCGCCCTGGCCAAGACTCCGGATGCCGGTACCCGTACCGTGCTGACCTGGCTGCGTGATATCTACGCGCTATCACTGATCGAGGAGAACCTCGGCTGGTACCTGATGAACGGACGCCTCTCGATGCAGCGGGCTCGTACGCTGAGCGGCTACATCAATATCCTGCTGGCTCGGGTGCGCCCGCACGCCCAGGATCTGGTGGACGCCTTCGGTTACGGCCCGGAGCACCTGCGGGCCACCATCGCCAACGGTGGCGAAGCCGAGCGCCAGGACGAGGCTCAGGAGTACTACCGCAAGCTGCGTGCCAGCGCGGATGCGCCGCTGGATGAAAAGGTGTTGATCGCCCGCGAAAAGGCGGCCAAGAAGATGGCACACGAGCCGACTGCCAAGAAGTAGTCACTCCGTCACACCAAGAGCTGGGGGCGCGCTGGTTTGGTGGGTTAACACCTACCGAACCACCGCGCCCCCAGCTTCTCTTTTAGGGAAATCGACCTGCTCCTTACCGGATGATTCGGTCACCGAAGCTCGCGGCGCCGGGCCCGGTCAGTGAATTTCGCGTGGCAACACGCCCAGAGACCGCCAGAAGTAGGCTGAGCGCGGAGCCGCGGACCTCCGGTCCACTCCCGTGCACGAGATCGATATCCGTGGCAGCCAGCGTGTACCCCCGTGCCAATTCCCTGCCTCCGCCGAGCTTGGCGCTGGTTGCCAGCTGATAGCGCAGCGCCGTGGCCACGTGTTCAACCGGGTAATCACGAACGATGCCCAGTGGCACACGGATGTCTTCCCCATGGACAAATGCCTCAACCAATCTGGTGGCGAGGTGTGCCGGCGGGGTGCGGGTGAAATCGAGAATCTCTTGGAAGGCGGTCAAGGTCGCCGAGGGATTCTCGCCTCGTTCCTTGGACACCCCACGAGCGTTGTCCTCATCAAAATCGAATCTAGCCAGAGCCATTCGCCGCACGAAGCCCCATCGAGTGGTCCTGGCACTGTCAATCAGGTGCGCCACCACGTCGTGCACGTCCCAGCCCTCACACAGCGAGGTGACGCGCCAGCCTTCGGCCGTTAGCGATCGAACATCGTGGAGTAGGGCTCGGCGTTCGGCGTGGACTACCGGCCAAATCACGGAGCTAGATTGGGACACCATAGACCCAACCCAAGCATCTCGGGGGCACGGGGGCAATAAATTAGGTGTTCATGCGGTGCCCAACATCCCGCAAGAGGTTCGCCACGCAGCTCATGTCGCATAGAATTGTTGCAAACCGGCTGATGAAAGGGCCTTACTCCCTCATGACGAAGAACTCTATTTTTTCCCGCCTTTTCCGCATTGGAAAGTCCAACGCCAATGCGGCATTGGATGCCTTGGAAGATCCGCAGAAGATGCTGGATCAGCAGGTTCGCGACTACAGCAACAACATCGCAGAAGCCGAAACCGCCGTCGCTCAGACGATTGGGAACCTGCGCATGATGGAGGAAGACCACACGATCGCCCTAACCGAGGCCAAGGAGTGGGGCGCCAAGGCACTGGCCGCATCCAATAAGGCGGAGGAATTTGCGGCATCGGGTGACGGCGCAAATGCCGAGAAGTTTAACAAGTTGGCGACGTTGGCCATTCAGCGTCAAATGGCAAGTGAAAAGAAGGCTTCTTCCACCGCGCCGAGCATCGAGTCGCAGCGCAAGATTGTGGAGCAGCTCAAGACCGGTCTGACCACCATGTCAACCAAGCGCCAGGAACTGGTCTCGAAGCGTGATGAGCTGGTGGCTCGTGCCCGCAACGCCAAGACTCAGGGCCAAATGATGGATGCCGTAAAGGCCCTGGACATGAGTGATCCGACATCGGAGATTGGGCGCTTCGAGTCCAAGATTCGTTCGGATGAAGCCCGCGTGCGTGGTGCTGCGGAACTGGCGTCTTCCTCCCTGGACGCCCAGTTCGCCTCCCTTGAGGATTTGGGTGAGAGCACCGAGGTTGAGGCGCGTTTGGCCCTGATGAAGGGACAGAAGAACGTGCTGGAAGAGGCACCCGCCGCAGACGCCCTCGAAGAGGCACCGCAGCCTTCGGAGATCGAGGCTCGGCTGGCAGCACTGAAGGCCAAAAATCAGTAATACTGTGAAATAACGGTTGCCCCCGGCGGGTAACACTGGTGGCGGATACGAGTACCTCGTATCCGCCGCTGCTGTCTTTCGGGGGTGCCGGGGCAATTGAAGTCTCTTCCGGCCTCCCGCCAGCTCTTCAGTAGTAGGTCTTCATGGCCTTTCTGACTTCTTCTAGGGTCAGCTCGGCGACATCATTGGCACGTTCATTGCCGGCCCGCAGGACATCACGGAGGTAACCCGGGTCTTTTGCCAGTTCGATCCGCCGCGCCCTGATTGGCGCCAGATGCTCGTTAACCGCGTCGATGACCAGAGATTTCAGGGCGCCCGAACCAGAGGAGCCGAGCTCTTCGGCAACCTCGTGTGGGTCTTTGCCCTGACACAGCGCAGCGAGCAAAACAAGGCTGGAGACTTCCGGCCGGTGCTCGGGGTCGTAGGAAATCTTCCGAAGGGAATCCGTTTTAGCGCCACGTATCAGGCGAGCAGTTGTATCGGCATCATCCGCCAACGCCACCGCGTTACCGCGGCTCTTGCTCATCTTTCCGCCGTCGGTGCCCAACAGCAGTGGAGCGGCGGAGAGTAAGGCGGCAGGTTCGGCGAAGATCCTCTGTTCCGAGGCATAACGGGTGTTAAACCGCCGCGCGATGGTGCGCGTGAGTTCAAGGTGCGGCAGCTGATCTTTGCCGACCGGCACCACATTGGCCTTACAGAACAAGATGTCGGCTGCCTGATGCACCGGATAGGTGAACATAAGACCGCTGACCGAGGACTGCTTCGAATGCGTTATCTCATCCTTAACGGTGGGATTGCGTTCTAATTCCGCGACCGAGACCAGAGAGAGGAACGGGAGTAGTAATTGGTTGAGGGCAGCGATGGCGCTGTGCGTGAAAATGGTGGTGCATAGTGGATCGATACCCACCGCCAAGTAGTCCAAAACCAATCCGTGGACGGCCGGTTCGAGGTTTTTGGCCACGTCCCGGTCTGTCAGTACCTGGTAGTCGGCGATCAGGACAAAGGACTCAACACCGAGGTTTTGTAGTCGGACACGATTCTGCAGCGTGCCGAAATAGTGGCCGAGGTGCAATGACCCCGTCGGTCGATCGCCGGTGAGGACCCGGAAACGCTCGGGATGATCCCGAAGCTGGTGTTCGAGCGATGATCCCTGCTCCGCAGCCGGATCCGTGCTGAGCATTGATAATGGTGGGGATAGCTGGTGATCGTGCATGTGGTGCTCCTGATGGCTGGAGGATGACACCGTCCGCGTGGATTGGCACCATACCCCTTGCTTTGGGGCACAAAAAAGACCGTCCATGCGAACGGCCTGATTTCTAACACGAAAAGGGGCGGTTCCTAGTTGGAACGCCACCAAGCAAAACTCCGTGAATTGATCATGCACTCATGCTACAACCTTTCCCTAGCCAATCCTGCACCTCACGGGGGCCTTGTTCTGGCCACGAAGTGTGGTTGATCCCATGCACCGACGCGGTAGCGTGCTCCCGGGGCACGCCCGGTAGACTTGATGGCGACATGACTGAGAAATTTCCTGAGGCCGATCTGGTCAACAACGACGATCTTTTCACCGCTGCCGAGCTCGAGGCCGCCATCAAGGTGCTGGGTTTGGTTCACCGGCTAGAACCGGAAGACGAGCGTCACATCGCCGTGCGCCGAGCCACCGGAAAGATGTTTAAGTCCGCCAAACGACACCGCAAGAACGAAAAGCGCTCGGCCATCAACGCCGCCGATCGCGCGGTTGTTGAGCGGACCGCCACCGGCTCCCCCCAGCGCCTGGATGATGAGACCTTGGGGCTGGATCTGAGCACCCCGACCGATGAGCACACGGCCGGTGAGTACATCAAGCCGCGTGGTTGCTACATTTGCAAGAAGCGCTACACCACGGTGGATGCCTTCCACCATTACCTGTGCCCCGAGTGTGCTGCAGCCGGCCGCGAACGCCGTGACGCCCGCGCCGACTTGAGCGGCAAGCGTGCCCTGCTCACCGGTGGCCGAGCCAAGATTGGCATGCACATCGCCCTGCGTTTGCTGCGCGATGGTGCCCACACCACCATCACCACGCGCTTCCCGCGCGATGCTGCCCGGCGTTTTGCCGCGTTGGAGGACTCCGCGGACTGGATTCACCGACTGCGCATCGTGGGTATCGATTTGCGTGATCCCTCCCAGGTCATTTCCCTCGCCGATCGCATTGCGGCCGAGGGGCCACTGGACATCCTGATTAACAACGCGGCGCAGACCGTCCGACGCACCTCGAACTCGTACCTGCATCTGGTGGAGTCCGAAACCCAGCCGCTTCCGGCCGAACTTGAATTTGTGGCAGGTGGCCCCGAGGTGTGGGGCGAGGCCAATCCGCCCTCCGAGCATCCGCGCGCCCTGGCCAGTGCCTTCCGTCTGGAGGACTCAGCGCTGCTGGTTCCGGCGACGAACACGAGCTACGACGCACAAGCGGTGGCCGATCTGGCAATGACAGCAGGTTCCGCCACGCTGGAGCGGATCGCCGCGGGAACCGCCATCGATGCCGGCGGTCTGGTGCCCGATGTGGTCACCGAGAACTCCTGGACGCAGATCTTGGGAGATGTCGACGCGCTGGAAATGCTGGAGGTTCAGCTGTGTAACGTCACCGCCCCGTTCCTGCTGGCCTCGCGCCTGCGCCCGGCGCTGGCGGCAAGCGACGCGCACCGCAAGTACATCGTGAACGTCTCGGCCATGGAAGGTCAGTTCTCCCGCCGCTACAAGGGTGCCGGCCATCCGCACACCAATATGGCCAAGGCCTCGCTGAACATGCTCACACGCACCAGCGCCGAGGAAATGCTGCAGACCGATCGGATCTTGATGTCCGCGGTAGATACCGGCTGGATCACCGATGAGCGGCCACACGATTCCAAGGTCCGCATGGTGGCCGAGGGCTGGCATGCGCCGCTGGACTTGATCGACGGCGCGGCGCGGGTTTACCAGCCCATCGTTGACGGGGAACGCGGCATCGACCTTTACGGTTGCTTCCTGAAGGACTACGAACCCTCCCCCTGGTAGACAGCTCGGCAGCATCACCCAAGGCCCCGCTCGAACCGCAAATAGCCTGTTGACCATCACAGGCCAGCGGTACGACGGGGCCTTTGCTGTACCCCGGGGCGGAGGCCATCTGGCTGACCCCCTGGATGCCACCACATGGTGTCGGCGCGCTGAGCGCCGACTCAACTTGCACTGAATGCAACGTTGCACTTAGTGTAAGTGGGTGAGTCCATCAACACCGGCCGTAGATCGACGTGCCGACATCAAGAACAAACACCGCCGCGCCATCCTCGGTGCAGCGGCAGCCATCATGCGTGAACGTGAATCCAGTGTGTTCTCCGTTGACGAACTAGCTGCCCGCGCGGACGTGTCACGCCGAACCGTCTTTAACCACTTTGCCTCCATTGACGACGTGGTGATCGCCGTGTTCGGCATCGAACTCGGCGCCGTCGTGGAGCGGCTTGCCACGATCCCCGAGGACCCCGGGTCCTCAATGTTCGAGGACCTGGCCGAAACTGTGCGCTCCACCGATCTCGTGCCGCCCATGGTCTACCTGACCCGCGTGCTGGGCGGCGACGAACCCGAGCCGACCCCCAAGCAGGCACTGCTGGCCGCCCGGACGTTCACCGAAATCAGTACGGGCCTCGCTGCTGAGATGCAAAGGCGCCATCCGGGAGCCAAGGCGCTCCGGATCAACCTGTTGGTCGGATCGCTGACCAGCGGCCTGCTGGTGATCTATCAACAATGGTTCATCGAGTGCGGCGCTTTTGACACCGTGCAAACCCGCAGTACGTGGACCGAGCTCGTCGAGACTCTCCTCGAATCCCTGAGAAACGGTTTCGGAGCACGCTAACGCGTCCCCATTTTTTCTCCCGCTTGACCAATTTGAAGGACATCATGGCCGAATTTCTCTATCGTCTGGGACGCGGATCAGCGCACCACGCACGAAAAATCATTGCCGCGTGGATCGCGCTCCTACTCTTGGCGGCGGTGGCTTTTTCCATCGGCGGAGGCACCCTCTCGAGCAGCATGTCGATCCCGGGAACCCCCACCGCAGAGGTGACCGACCGGCTGGCCGCGGAGTTCCCCTCCGCCTCCGGTGGAACCGGAAATATCATCGCGCAGAGCACCGATGGCCAACCGTTCACCGATGCCCAGCAGAAAGCCATCGGCACCCTCACGGCCGACGCTGCCACAATCGAGGGTGTCGAAACGGTCATCGATCCATTCACCACCGAAGCGCAGCGCGCCGATTCGGCAGCAGCGATCAAGGACGGTAGCTTACAGCTGGCCGACGCCAGGGCGCGGCTCGACGCCGGCGACACCGAACTGAAGAAATCCGAGACGCAACTGGCCGCTGGCCAAAAGCAACTTACCGCCGCAATCGCGCAGGCGCGTGCGGCAGGGATGTACGAGCAGGCCAAGGCCGAGTTCGAGCGGCAGCAAGCGCAACTTGACGCCGCCACCAAGAAGCTGGACGCCGGGCGTGCCACGCTCCAGGACAACCGCGCGAAACTGGATCAGGAAGCCACCAAGCTCGAGCAGGGCGAATCGATGCTGAACATGGCCGCCGAAATTCGCACGGTTTCACAGGACGGAGGCGCTGCCATCACCATGGTGGTCTTCACCGCCGCCCAGATGGACATCACGCAAGAAACCAAGGATGCCTTGGTGGCGCTCTTTGAAAACGCCGACGTGGACGGCGTGCAATTCGATTTCTCCTCCGAGATCACTCAGGGTGTCCCCAGCGTTTTCGGGCCCGGTGAGGCCATCGGGCTTGTTGTGGCCGGCATCGTGCTGGTGCTGATGCTGGGCACCTTCATCGGCGCCGGGTTGCCCCTGCTCACCGCGCTGGTGGGCGTGGGGATCGGCGCACTCGGCGCCCTCTCGCTCTCCAGCGTGTTGGAGATGTCCTCGGTGACCCCGATGCTGGGCCTGATGCTCGGTCTGGCCGTGGGCATCGACTACTCGCTGTTCATCATCAACCGGCACCGGCACCAGCTCAAGGACGGCTACGAGGTCCGCGAATCCATCGCGCTGGCCAACGGCACCTCCGGCAATGCCGTGGTCTTCGCCGGAGCCACGGTCTTCATCGCCCTGCTGGCGCTGAACGTCACTCGTATCCCGTTCCTCGGGCTCATGGGCTCCGTCGGCGCGGCCAGCGTGCTGATCGCGGTGCTGGTGGCCATCACGCTGACCCCGGCGCTGCTCTCACTGGTGGGACGAAAAATCCTCAGCCGCTCAGAACGTGCTGCTCTGGCAACCGGCACCGCGCCAGCCCATGCTGGCGCGGCACCGGCACCCAAGACCCGCGTGCGTCCGATGTCCACGGCCGGCGCGATCCTCACCGCGATCGCCTCCGTCGCGGTGCTGCTGGTGATCGCAACCCCCGCCCTGGACCTGCGGCTGAACCTACCCGACGGATCCTCCGAGTCCCACGAAAGCACCCAGTACCGCGCCTACTCCGCGATCTCCGAACGCTTCGGTGAGGGGCAAAACGGCGCGCTGCTGATCGTGGCGGACCTGCCCGGCTCCCCCACCGAGGAGGAATCCCAGGCCCACCAAACACGCATCGCCGAGGTCTTATTCGCCCAGGACGACGTCGTTGCCGTCGCGCCCGCCGGCACCTCGGCGGACCGGAGTGTTGCAGCGTTTCAACTCATCCCCGCTCAGGGCCCCACCAGCGTCTCAACCGAGGAGCTGGTGCATTCATTGCGCGACCTCTCCCCGCTGGAGGGAACCTACCCGATCGGGGTGGCCGGCTCGGCCAGCGGCAACGTCGACATCTCGCAGAAACTCTCCGATGCCCTGCCGTTCTACTTGTTGGTGGTCATCGGGCTTTCGATGCTGATCCTGCTGTTGGTGTTCCGCTCCATCGTGGTCCCGATCATCGCCACCCTCGGCTTCATCCTGTCCTACTACGCCGCACTGGGCGGCGTCGTGGCGATCTATCAGTGGGGCTGGCTCCCTGCGATCTTCGGCGTGGACACCCCGGGGCCCATCCTCAGCTTCCTGCCCACGCTCCTGGTCGGGATCCTGTTCGGACTGGCGATGGACTACCAGCTCTTCCTGGGCACCGGGATGCGCGAGGCCTTTGTGCACGGCGCCCCGGCACGCCTAGCCGTCGTGAAGGGTGTTCGGGCCGGACGTGCGGTGGTCTCTGCCGCGGCGATCATCATGATCTCGGTCTTCGGCGGATTCATCTTCGCCGAGAGTGCGATGATCCGCCCGATCGGGTTCGCACTGGCCTTTGGCGTGCTGCTGGACGCCTTTGTGGTGCGCATGCTGCTGATCCCGGCCCTGATGCATTTGGCCGGCGATAAGGCCTGGTGGCTGCCGCGCTGGCTGGAGAAAATCCTGCCGGACATCGACGTCGAGGGCGCCAAGCTCGAGCGCCGGCACCCACATTCCGAGGCCGCCGAAAGTGCCGAGGCAGGTGCCACACACAACTCATAGTGTGCCCCTTTGCGGGGAGTGACGGGGGTGGGTTCCAAGCATGAATGGAACCCACCCCTTGGTGTCTGGCCGAGGTCGGGTCCGTCATCGACTCCCCGGCATGTGTAAAGCGCTCGTTTCATGTTTCAATGGTCTGGTGGATCACATGCAAAGAATCTCCGGCCCGAACGAAAACCTTTCCCGCGACGCGGCAGCGTGGCGAAAGCAGAACATCAGTGTTCTCGCCTATGAGATCGAGCTTGATCTATCCCACGCCCAGGATTCGAGCGTGAAAACCTACCGCTCCAAGACCACCGTGCGCCTGCGTGCCCACGGCAGCAGCGAAACATTCCTCGACTTCATTCATGACTCCATCGAGTCAATTACCCTCAATGGAAAGAGTATTGACCCCGCCACGGCCGTGCACGGCTCACGCATCTACCTGCATGATCTCATTCAGGGTGCCGATGCCATCAATACGCTCACCATTGACGGACGGGCGCTGTACTCGCGCAGCGGCGAGGGCCTGCACCGCTACGTGGATCCCGCCGACGGGGCCACCTACTGCTACACACAATTTGAGCCGGCGGACGCTCGCCGCGTGTATGCCAACTTTGAACAACCGGATCTGAAGGCGGCCTTCACCTTCATCGTGCGGGCACCACAGGACTGGCACGTGGCCACCAACCAGGCCCCCGTGCGGGTGGACAACCACGGTGACGGGAGCGCGACCACGCATTTCGCTCCCACGCTGCCCATTTCCACCTACATCACCACGGTGCTCGCCGGGCCCTACTTCGTGGCCACCGATACCTACACGTACACCCGGGACGATGGCAGCGAACTTCTCATCCCGCTCAACGCCACCTGCCGCGCCTCACTTGCGGAACACTTTGACGCGGAACAAATCCTGAACCTGACCCGCGCCGGGCTGGACTTCTTCCACGAGCTTTTTGACTACCCCTACCCTTGGGGCAAGTACGACTCCGCCTTTGTGCCCGAATACAACCTCGGCGCCATGGAAAACCCCGGGTTGGTCACCTTCACGGAATCCTACGTGTTCACCTCCCGGGCCACCGAGGCGCAATACGAGGCCCGCGCCAACACCATCATGCATGAGATGGTACACATGTGGTTCGGCGATCTGGTCACCATGGCATGGTGGGACGATCTCTGGCTTAAGGAGTCATTCGCCGACTATATTGGCACGCTGGCCAACGCCGAAGCCACGGAATTTAGTACCGCCTGGGTAGCGTTTGCCAATCGCCGCAAGGCCTGGGCCTACGTGGCAGATCAGCTGCCATCCACACACCCGATTGTTGCCGACATTACCGATCTTGAAGCGGCCAAACAGAATTTCGACGGCATCACCTACGCCAAGGGCGCCTCGGTACTCAAACAACTGGCCGCCTTTGTGGGGGCCGATGCCTTCCGTGACGCCGCCCGTTCCTACTTCCGCGCTCACGAATTCGCCAACACCTCATTACGCGACTTCCTCTTGGCCCTCGAAGCAGCATCGGGCCGCGACATGTCTGCCTGGGCGGATGCCTGGCTCAAGAGCGCAGGCGTGCCGCGGCTACACGTCGAGCTGGAAGAAACCGAGGGACTGATCACCGCGGCGGCCCTGCACCAATCCGGTACCGACCCGATCACCGGGACCCCGATCGATCACCCACACGTGCTGAACATCGGCGAGTTTAATGTCATCAACGGCGTCCTGCAGCGCACCGCCAGCCACCGGGTGGAACTGAAATCGGGAAGTATTAATCTCCCGTTCCTGCTGGGGCGCCCGCGCGCGGATCTGTTGTTGCCCAACGATGGTGATGACACCTATGCGATGCTCGACTTTGATACGCGCTCCCTCGCCACGCTGTTGAGCCATCTGGGCTCGCTGGAAGATCCGTTGGCTCGCGCGACCGCTTGGGCAGCGCTGTGGAACATGGTCAGGGACGCAACACTGCCGGCCACGGCATTCCTGGCCGCGGTGCGCGCCCACGCCGAGTCGATCACCGAGGTTGCCGTCCTGGCCCAGCTGCTCACCCAGTGCGACACGGCTCTCACCCACTACCTACCGGCCGAACATCGAGCGGCCGAGCGCCTGGCGCTCAGTAATGCCGTCACAACCTGGCTAAAACGCGCGGTTCCGGGCAGTGATGCTCAGGTGGCCACGGCACGCGCCCTGGCCACCTTGGCTCGCGGCTCGGTGGCCAACGACATTGTTGATGGACTGCTGTCCGGTGAACTGAGCTACCCGGGTCTGGTCTTGGACGAACATCTGCGTTGGGCCCTGTGGCAGGCCAAGGCGGCCTCCGGAACTCTTGATGAGGCGGCACTTGCCCGCCTGGAATCCGACGCCGCATCACACCCATCGGCCGTCGCCAGTTCGGGTCGACTCTTGGCTCTCGCCGCACGACCGGAGGCAAACAGCAAGGCAGCGGCCTTTAAGCAGGCGCTCAGTGGAAATGCGGCCGATGGCTCACCGCTGTCTAACGAAGCCATCTCCGCCATCGCCGCCGGCTTCCGACTGGGCACCCATGAGCTGCTTGATGGTTACTACGATGCCTACTGGCCGGCGCTGGAGGAGATCTGGACTTCGATGAGCATCGGCATGGCAACCCGCATCATTCGAGGGCTGTTCCCCGCCGCCCAGGATCTGGCCGCGGAGGGGATTCACCCGGTCATGATGAAGCTGAATACCTGGCTTGATACCCATGAGCAGGCACCGCGCGCGCTGCGCCGAATCCTGTTGGAGGAACGCGATTACCTCACCCGTTCCTTCGCCGCGCAGCAGCTGGTTGCCGACTCCCACTAAGGTCAGTCTCACGCGGCGGGGTGCTCCTAGCGGGGCCCCGGAGCAGCTAATCATTCGCGCGTGCGAGCTCAGCGAATGCAGAATTCGTTGCCCTCGGGATCCGCCAAGGTATACCAGGCAAAGGGCCCCTGCATTGCCTCATGGAGGAAGCTCGCGCCACGGTCAAGCAACATGGTGCGCACCTCGTCCTTGTCCCCCAGATCCAGATCTAAATGCAAACGATTTTTCACCGTCTTGGGTTCGGGCACCAACTGAAAGAGAATGCGCTGGCGCGGTAACTTGCCCAGCTGATCCAGCGGGCAGATTGCTGCCCCGAGCTTCCATGCCAGTTCACCGTCAAAAATCAGGGTTTCGTCCTCGCTGGCGTGGCCCTCATCGATCATTTTTTGAATGAAGTCAGGATCGCTGGGCTCCACCGTCCATCCGAGGGTTTCCGCCCACCACACCGCCTGCTGGTGGGGGTTGGCACTGTCAATAGTGATTTGCAGTTTTGGGTCCATGGCCACACGTTATGCCGCGATGCACCCCACATACAAGGGATCCGGCGCAATACGGGAACCTAGCTCGATTTCCAGATGAACCGACAGATATACAGTGACCGGCCACGGCACAGCCAGGGGGCTCTCTAGAACCTGGCTGGTGTAACGGACGGTGCGTGTCTCCAGGACCTATCCATCCTCGTCGGGGAAGACGCGCTCCAACCTGGGGCCCGTTGGTTCCTCGACTAGGTTTCCATCGCCTTGGTCTGCAAATCGGACAGAAATTTCGTGGGGACGTAGCGGCGTATGCGGCACCACTGGCGCTCGAAGTACTTCCTACGAAAATTTGGGTGAAACTCTCCGGATTCCTGATCGCCGTATCGAGTCGAACTTGATCATGACCTGAACGCCAACCACTGACTTGGTGCTTCCTTCGACAAGTGACGGCGAACTCTTACGCTGGCCCTCACGTGCTTCTCGCGACAGCGAAATCGGACGAATATGGCCACCAGCGAGCCGAATGAGCGACCTCCACGCAATGCCACATATCAAGGCCCGCAATTCACTGCCATAGCCCAACCATCTCGCGATTCTACGTCGATCCCAACCTGTAAAACGGCAAACGGGTGACATATGCAGCAGACAGGACGGGAAAGACAAAGCCCGTCAACATAACAAGTTTACGAATTTTGGGCAATTTTCTTGGAATGTCTGGAGATGGACGATCTCGAAAACCACCCCTAACCTAAACGTGCAAGTTTCCATCGTTCTCGAGGACATGGATCCGGTTGACAATTGGTGGTCCGCGCATCATCCACAACTGATCACGCTCCATGGGTTGACGCAACGAGGACTCGACGGCCGTTCAATATTCATTTCAGGAGGGAATCGTGAATGACCTTTACTCGGACGCTGATGGATCAGAACTCCAGCCGCTTCGCCTATGCCTTGACGGAAAACCGGAACAAGCTCTCCTTCCCCCATGCTCACGGCCCTCATGCGATGTCTGCCAAACGGACGAATACTTGGTGTTTGAGAAATTCGCCCCCGTCTGGCACTCCGGAACTTCCCGTCCCGTTGCGTGGGACGTCGAGTGCTGGTGCGGCAAGTGCGAATCTTATTACGGCTTTCGGGCACCCGCAGAGTCCCAAAGCCCGCACACGGTGTAATCTGCCGCCCCGAGGTGCTATTCGTACCATGGTCCATTTATAGGTCGGCGGATTATTATAATTACAGACAGACGTGGAGGCGACTCATGCGCAGTTTTGGTGTGGAGGAAGAATTTTTTCTTCTAGATAGTTTCACTGGCCTGCCAACGGCACCGACTCCCTCGACCCGTGCCGAGCTGCTCTCGCTGACTGTCGAGGGAAGCACCACCTGCGGCGAGTTCCTTGCCTGTCAGCTCGAAAGCAACAGCCCCGTCCTGCAAACCGGAAAGGACGCTTTTCACACGGTACACGCCTACCGCAGTGTCCTTTCCCTGATCGCACGGGACGCGGGACTCACGGTGGTGGCGCTGGGTACACCACCTTCGATCTCCGGCACACCGGCAGTGATTAGTCCCTCGGCCAGGTATCGAACCATCAATGACTTCTGCGGGAGGATCACTGCCGAGCATTACCTCTCGGGACTGCACATTCATGTCGGCGTCGAGGATTCCACGGCCGGAGTCACTGCCCTGAATGAAGTTCGCCGCTGGCTTCCCCTACTGACGGCGATTGGCTCTAATTCGCCGTATTGGAAGGGCTCAGATTCCGGGTTCGCGTCCTGGCGCAGCATCCACTACCGCCGCTGGTCGGTGCAGGGCATCCCTCCGCGGTTCCTTGACGCCACGGACTACGCGCGAAGGATACAGCTCATGATGGACGCCGACGCCGTGCTGGATTCTGGCCATGTTAGCTGGGCTGCACGACTCTCCACCCGCTATCCGACCTTGGAAATCCGCGCGGCAGACTCCCAGATGAACGCATCAAACACCGTCCTGCTCGCCTTGATCGCCAGGTCCTTGGTTGATGCGAGCCTCAACGGTGCTGCCACCGGCTTCGACCCGCTACCAGAAGCCCTCGATTTGGCGCAATGGCAGGCCGCAAAATTCGGATTACGTGGAAACCACATCAATCCCGTCGACGGAAAGAGTGCCTCCGCCGCACAGATGCTGGCATCGATGATGGATTTCATCCTCCCGGCACTCAGGAAAAATGGTGATGACCAGTACGTGATCGCAGGACTTGCCCGCATCATGGAACAAGGTACCGGTGCCGGGCTGCAGCGGAGGCACTTCCATGAAGGCGGATTCAACGCCGTCCTTGCCCGGGCTCAGGAGCTCATCACCGATTAGTATCCGAGGGACCCACCCGGAGTAGTGTGCGGCGACCCAGTAAAGTGCCTCCTCACCTGATGCTGCGGGCGGCTAAGCGCGCTGCGAAGCCTGGGCAAGATGTGAGCGAGCTATCTTTCAGTTGCACTGGCTCCAAGCTCCCAACGTGCGTAGCAACGTGACAGCCGGGCTGAACAAGGGAGAAGCTCGGAGCATCATAGCTCGCGCTATATTTTTCAGTCGGCTTGGATAGATCCGTGACCGGAGGGCCACCGACTTAAGTGCTAATTGTTCTCATCGTGGCCATCGTTTTCTGGAGCACATTCTAACGAGAGCGGACCATCGCTTCCTTCAACCGGAAGGGAGCCACTACGGACCACGACCTGCTACGGTTCCACTCACCCTTGGGACGCGAACGCGACAACCTCACCGGCGTCTTCACTGAGCGTCGCACCAACCAAAGCGCCGCCGGCAAGGACAGGCCACGACGACGTTCGATAAAACCGGAGCGCTGGGTGTTGCACTTTTTATAAGTCGCCCATGTAAGTTCCCTGCCGCGAGGTGGATACTTCATGGGGTCCGCACCGCCACGGCGTTTGAGATTGCGACATTTCACCGTACAAATTTTGCGCCTCTTGGCGTTAACGACCACACACGTTTTTTCTGGTCATTACTACCGACGGTCTTAGCTGACAGCCTGGCTGTTTGCATCCTGGATGTACTGTGAGCGGTCAGCTATCTGGGATAGATCCGGGGCAACAGGCTCGACCAAAACTCGGAGCGGCAAGTGAACACTCCACGTAGCCAAGATGTTTACGGACAATGCATCAGGAAAGGAGCGTAAGCGGCCTCTGCTGGATAAACTGCCGATGCTTGCCCACACCGAAGACACTGTGCTCGGACACAGCAAGTACCGACCGATCCGTAACTTCGAGGGCTCGGCTTCCGTGGTTCTGAATCTCATTGGCCTGGGCGTGCGTATTGAGTTCACGAAGGAAAGCCTCGTGAACTCTGGCGACGACTCGCCCCTGACTAACTTCATGCCGGCAGCATGGGGTGCGTTTGCGGATTTCGAACGCACCCCACACGTTGACCCCAACGCGAGGGCGTTGCCCAGTTTTCAAGTTTCTGGGTTTCGTAGGGCTCGCCACACGCGGCTTTGAGGCCTCGGCTGTTGAACCTCCTTGCTCGGTCTAAGCTGAGTTAATGAGTTGGCGCGAGCGGGCAACACCGCTTGGTCAACATCTCAAGGAGAGCGTCATGTCACGGTTACGGGTCCACAATTTCAGTGTTTCGATCGACGGCTATGGTGCTGGCGTTAATCAGAGCCTGGAAACTCCCCTCGGTGTTGGCGGCGAAGATCTGCACCGGTGGATTTTTGCCACCGAATTTTGGCACGCACGCACCGAGGAACACGGTGGTAGCCATGGTGTCGATAATGCGTGGTTGCAGGCTGGTGAGGTGGGCATCGGCGCCACCATCATGGGCAGGAATATGTTTGGGCCCATCCGTGGTCCGTGGGACGCCGATGATTTGGCGGCGAATTGGCGCGGTTGGTGGGGCGAGAATCCACCGTTTGGTCACGACGTTTTTGTCCTGACTCATCATGCGCGCGATCCCTTGGTAATGGAGGGAGGCACCACCTTCCACTTCATCACCGCTGGTTTGGAAACCGCCCTTGAATTGGCCCAAAGCGCCGCCCACGGGCAAGACGTCCGCTTGGGTGGTGGTGTTGCCACCATTCGTGAGGCAGTTTCCACCGGGCTGGTCGACGAGCTGCATCTAGCGCGGGTTCCCATTCATTTAGGAGCTGGGGAGTCCCTAGCCATAGACAATTTGGTGGGTGCCGGCTACCGGGTGGATTCAACCGAACTAGGCGAAGGCGCCATGCATGTGCGTTTAGTTCGGGTCTGAGCTGAGCAAATCAGCTCTAGGATCCCTGAAGCCGCGGCGCAGACGCGGCCCCTGAGCACATGAGGCCCCCAGCTACCGCGTAGCTGATGGTACTTTGGTGTCCATGGAGCTGGAGAACATTGTTTTTGATGCGCTTGACCCGCGGCTACTCGGCATGTTTTGGCAGGACCTGCTCGGCTGTTCACTGCTGACCGACAGCGCGGAGGGATTCGAAACCAGACTCTTTATTGAGAATGGACCCACGCTGGACTTTTGTTTTCAACCCGTTGAGCACCCTGCGGCCGAGCACCAAAGGATTCGACTTCGGCTTAACGGCGGTTCGGTCCCAGAAAGCGTCATGACCACCGCCCTGGGTCTCGGCGCCTCGCGCCCGGTTAACGAGGAGAGCTGCGAGCCGGGGCTGGATCTCCGCGATCCGCAGGATAACGCCTTCGGAATCGCCGAAGAATCATCCGATCAGCCCACCAGCGGAGCCGTCGCCGCCATCACTATCGAGTCGGCCTCCCCCGCCCGAGACGCAGAATTCTGGGCCTGGCTCAGCGGATGGGACCAGATGAAATCCGGAACGTCGCCAACACTGCAGCATCCATCGGGGCGCGGATTCCGTATGGAATTCATCGAGCAGCGCTCAGCCAAATCCGCATCAAAAAACCGGATCCACCTTGACGTGCGGCTCTCGCCCGGCGATGACCCCGACCGGGTGGCCGCGGAAATCACCACGCGCGGCGGGGCAGAATTACACCCGGACTGGGGAACACTTCCTTGGCGCGTTTATCAGGATCCCTCGGGCAACGAATTTTGTGTGTTGCCAGCGCCCTCACGGAGTAAAGAATAAGCGGGAACTAACCAGTTCCTGACCTTAGAGAGCCGTCGGATCGGACGCCGTCTTCGGTACCCAGCCCAGCAAGGGTCCCAGGGTGCTCGCGATATCCGTGAGGATTTGGACGTAGTCCTCATGATCAAAGCTAAAGGGCAGCGCAAACGCTACCTCGTCGACTTCTTGGAAACCGACGTGGGTCCGCAGCTGCTCGGCGATCTGCTCACCGGTTCCGATCAGGTCCGGGGCAAAAAGCATCGATTTGGGCCCCTGCGGAACACGTGTGCGCGGCAATCGTTCGTCCACATATCGCTGGTACTTCTCGCGTTGAGATCTGCTCGCCGAATCCGTGGGGATGACCACGAGCCCCTGGGACACCCGTGCCCGGCCGCCCGCCGTGAGCGATCCCGCCGCTGCCTCGCGGAAGGCCCGGATTTGCGCTTGCTGGATCGTGGCGAATGAGGGTTCCTGCCCGGGTTCGGGAAAGATCACGCTACTGGTGAGCAAATTAAAGCCATGCTCCCCCGCCCACCGAGCCGAGCGCAAACTTGCCGCCCCATACCAAAGTCGTTCACGCAGCCCGGCTGAATGGGGTTCAACTCGGCGTGAGAACTCCTCAACCACACCGTGTTTACCCTCAAACTCACGGACTGGCTCACCGGCAATCATTCGAGCGAGCCGTTCCACCCGGGAATATCCAAAGTCCTCCGACTGCGCCGTGTCTGGATAGAGCTCACTCTTAACCGTGTCAAAGTTCATCGGCACTCCCACGCTCAGCCCCGGATTAATGCGCCCACCGGAGAGCAGATCAACGGTCGCAAGGTCCTCGGCCAAACGCAACGGGTTTTCCCATCCCATCGGAGTGACGGCAGTTCCAAGTTCGATGCGTGAGGTCCGTTGACTGGCAGCCGCCATGACGGCGATGGGTGAGGAAATCCCGAACTGTAGATGTCGGTGGCGTAGCCAGGCGCTATCAAATCCCAGTTGCTCACCCAGCTCGATGATCGATAGCGTGGATTCATGCCCCGGCCCCGGATTGTGTGGATCAAAGAGTCCAATGGTCAAGAACCCCAGACGGCGCAGTGGACGTGAGGAAGGTGGCATGTGCGTAGGCCTTTCGAAAATGCTCGGTGAGACACAGGCTACCAATCCGCTCGGTGTGCCGGCCGGTAACGG
This sequence comes from Paeniglutamicibacter sp. Y32M11, assembly GCF_019285735.1. Classification (GTDB taxonomy): domain Bacteria; phylum Actinomycetota; class Actinomycetes; order Actinomycetales; family Micrococcaceae; genus Paeniglutamicibacter. The sequence continues at coordinate 2,199,483 of NZ_CP079107.1, forward strand.
AGACTCACCGCGTCGTGATCCTTAACAAAAGGATGCCGTCCCCGTGTGACACGTGGGCGCCGGACATGGCTTGGCGCCCCGCCGTTGCTGCTCCCGGATCCAGCCCGGGGCGGTCAATCTCGGGCTCGGCGGGTTTCGCGTGGCCCGATAGGATGAAAGTAATAAAAACCGGGCAGTTAGTTCACCCGGCGTTCCAACCCCGGCAGGAAAGCACAATCATGAACTCCGAACGCATGAACGTTGAATCCTTTAACCTCGACCACCGTACCGTCGCGGCACCCTATATACGTGTCGCGGATCGTAAGGTTCTCCCACAGGGGGACGTCATTACCAAGTATGATGTGCGCTTCACTCAGCCGAATGTTGCCCACTTAGAGATGAAGGCGATCCACTCGCTGGAGCACCTTTTTGCCGAGGCCTCGCGTAATCACTCCGGCGCGGTCATCGACTTCTCCCCCATGGGCTGCCAGACCGGCTACTACCTGATCCTGCAGGGTGAACCCGACGTCGCTGCCGCGGCAGCGCTCATTGAGGCGACACTCTCCGATGTTCTGCTGGCCACCGAGGTTCCGGCGGCGAACGAGGTCCAGTGCGGCTGGGGCGCGAACCACTCACTCGAAGATGCCCAGGCAGCGGCCCGCGCCTTCTTGGCTCAGCGCGCCGTTTGGGCACAGGTCACCGCATGAGCCCCATTGATGTAGTGATCATCACCGCCATGGAGGAAGAGACTCTTCCCTTCCTGGAGCGCGCCACGATGCTCAGCGAACCCGAACACGTCGGCAATTCCATCCAGCGCAGCGGTGTCATCAACGACCTGAACATCCTTTTTGTTCATGGTGGCATCGGCCTGGTCAACGCCTCCAGTGCCGCCACCGCGGCGCTACTTCGCGCCAAGACCATGGATCCGCACGCCCCGCTACCCCTGGTCATCAGCGCCGGTAGTGCCGGTGGACTTGGGGACTCGGTCCGCGTGGGAGATGTGGTGATTGGTGATACGTACATCAACGCCGATGCCGATGCGCGCGCCTTCGGCTACGTCTTGGGTCAGGTGCCGGGCATGCCCGCCTCCTATTCAGCCCCCGAGGTCCTGGCCAAAATCAGCCAGGTGCCAACGGCCCCGACGGATCTCGTGAGCACGGTGCACCACGGACTGCTGGTGTCCAGCTATTCCTTTGTTGGCCACGACCGCGCGCCGATCATCAAGGAGCAGTACACCGGGGTACTGGCCACGGACATGGAGTCCTCGGCCATCGCCCAGACGTGCGCCTCCTTCGGCGCCTCGTTCCTGGCCATCCGCGGGATTTCAGACCTCTGCGGTCCGGCGTCCGACGCCGATTTCCTGGTGCATGTTGATGATGCAGCCGAACGCTCCACCGAGATCACCCTGGCGGTACTGCGCGCCTGGAGCAGCGCCGGGACACCGCGCGCGGCCAGCGCCACGGTGTCCGCCTAAGCATTAGGGCCAGAACCTGGGACCGGACCGCACGGCCTTACGGGACGCGTGCGGTCCAGGCCTCGGTGGCAAATTTGGAAGCGGCGAGTTCACGCGCTGCGGTGCGCGTGGCCTCATCCAGCTCACCGCTGACGGCACCGTAGCGCCGGGTGAAGGTGTTCATCATGACCTCGATGATTTCGGCACGGGTTACCGAGGATTGTGTTTTGAGCGGATCAACGCGCTTAACGGCCGAGGTGATGCCCTTGTCGGAAATTTTTTCACGTCCAATGCGCAGCACCTGCAGCATCTTCTCCGCGTCAATGTCATAGCTCATGGTCACGTGGTGCAGCACCCCGCCACCGGCCAGGCGCTTTTGTGCGGCCCCGCCAATCTTTCCCACATCGGTGGCGATGTCATTCAGCGGCTTGTAATGAGCCTTAATGCCCAATTCGGCCAGTGCCTCCATGACCCAGGCATCCAAGGACGGGTAGGAATCGGCAAAGCTCATCCCGTCAACCAACGACGCCGGAATGTATAGCGAGTAGGTAATGCAGTTGCCCGCCTCCATAAACATCGCCCCGCCACCGCTGATGCGCCGCACCACCTGGATACCGTGTTCGGCCGCCGCTTGAGCATCCACCTCATTGCGCACCGATTGGAAGGAGCCGATGATGACGGCAGAATCGTCCCAATCCCAGAAGCGCAGCGTGGGTGTGCGGGTTCCCGCGGCCACCTGGCGGGTGAGCACCTCATCGAGGGCCACCTGCTCGGTCACCGGAATGACCGAGGGGCCGATGATCTGCCAAGAATGATCTGCCCACGAGGTGGCGTGGCCCAAGGCCCGGCGGACCACCCGAGCCACGGCATCGGCATCAAAGCCGAACATGACCGCGCCGGGACGGAGGCTTGCGTTGACCGCATCACGCACCGCGGCATGCTCAACATTGTGCGGCAGGCCCACCAACGCGGCGTTGATGTCGAAGAGCGCCTCATCGGGCTCGAGGAAAAAATCCCCGTTAACCGAGGCGGAGGTGATCAGTCCGTCGCTGAGCACCAGGTCAACGACCACGAGTTTGCCGCCAATAACCTTGTATTCACCGTGGTGTGTGTAGCCGATAGTCATACTCTCTATCCTAATCTTCACGGTGAACTCGCTGGTGCAGGCGGGTCTCGGGTGTCGGGGCATGGCGCCATCAGCCGGAGCGCCGACGAGAATTCGCGGATTTGCGAACGGGGGTTAAACAGCAATGGGACCCTGCGCGTGAGCGCAGAATCCCATCACAGGGTGCAAAGGCGAAGAATTACTTCTTGGCGCCGAAGCCCTTGAAGCGAGCGTTGAAGCGCTCGACACGGCCGGCCGAGTCCATGATGCGCTGCTTACCCGTGTAGAACGGGTGCGAAGCGGCGGAGATTTCGACGTCGATGACCGGGTAGGTGGTGCCGTCTTCCCACTCGATGGTCTTGTTGCTCGTAGCGGTGGAGCGCGTCAGGAACTTCTCGCCCGAGGCGAGGTCGTTGAACACGATCGTGTTGTACTGCGGGTGGGTATTAGCCTTCATGGGGTAACCTTTGCTCGCGTCACTGGATTTTGCCAGCGACCAAAACGTATAAAACCGGCACGTGGGATCACGAAGCCGACGTTCCAGTCTAGCCGAACACCCGCTTGTTTGGAGAATTCAATGGGTTGCGTTGTGCTGCGTGGGAAAATCAGCGTGTTCGCAGCTCCCAAAAGGCCACCGCACAGGCGGCGGCAACGTTCAGCGAATCAACGCCCGGACGCATCGGAATCATTACCTGCAGGTCGGCTGCCGCTAGCACCGCGGCGGAGACACCGGCACCCTCGGTACCTAAAACCAGGGCCAGTTTCTCGCTGCGGGCGGCACCCAACTCATCGATGCTCAGTGCCGAAGCGGTTAACTCCATGGCCGCGATATCAAACCCGGCCGCGGAAATGGCCGCTAGATCATCGGGCCAGGCACCGAGTCGCGCCCACGGCACCTGGAAGACGGCGCCCATGCTCACCCGAATGGAGCGTCGATACAGTGGATCGGCGCAACGCGGGGTAATCAGTACGGCATCGATGCCCAGTGCCGCGGCGGAACGGAAGATGGCTCCGAGATTGGTGTGATCAACGATGTCCTCGAGGATCGCAATGCGTTTTGCCCCGTCCAGCACCTCATCAAGGGTCAGGGGTGTTGGCCGATTCATCGCCGCAAATGCTCCGCGGTGCAGGTGGAAGCCGGTGATCTCCTCCAGCACGGCATCACTTCCCACAAAAATTGGTGCCTCGGGATGGGCCGCCAGAACATCGGCGAGGGCATCGATCCATTTCGGTGCCATAAAAAAGGAGCGCGGGGTATGCCCCGCGGCTAATGCCCGGCGCATGACCTTGGAGCTTTCGGCGATATAGCGACCGGTGGCTGGGTCTTGATGCTGGCGCAGGGCCGCATCCGAGAGCGCCACATAGTCGGCCACCCGGGCATCGTTGGCAGAATCGAGGACGATCAGCCGGTCCCCATAGACCGTGAGCGCTCGGGTCAAGGCATCGTCGGCGGCCGGAACGGCGCTGGACATCAGGCACCCACCACGAGCTTGGCCACCATATTCACCAGGGCCACCAGCCCCAAAATCACGATGACGCCGCGTAACCAGCCCGGGGAGAGCTTTCGTCCCACCTTGGCACCGATGAAACCGCCGATGAGTGAGCCCACGGCGATGAGGGCCACCACCGGCCAGTGGATCCGCTCGGGGGCGAAGATCAGGTAGGAGATGGCGGCAATAAGATTCACCACCAGGGAGAGCACCACCTTGATGGCGTTGGACTGCTGCAGTGATGCGTGCAGGAAGATCCCGAAGACTGCCATCAGCAAGATGCCCTGAGCGGCGGTGAAATACCCGCCGTAGACCCCAATCAGGAAGACCAGGAAGTACAGCAGTGGAGAGATGCGAGATTTATCGGCGTCATCGGGATTGACCGAGACGCTTTTGGCCTGCCGGGTTTTGGCCCACACCGAAAGTTTGGGCTGGAAAATCACCAAGATCAGGGCCAGCACGATCAGTACCGGAGCAACGTAACTGAAGACGCTTTCCGGGAGGTGCAGAAGGAGGAAGGCGCCGATGAGGCCGCCGGCCAGGGAGACCGGGACCAGCTTCAGCAGGGTGCCCCTGACACTCGCCGCCTCGCGCCGATACCCCCAGGCGCCGGAGAATCCGCCGGCGACCAGACCCATGGCGTTGGACACCACCGCGTTAACAGGTGCGAAGCCCAGTGCGACGAGCACGGGAAATGTCACCAGTGAGCCGGAGCCGACGATCGTATTGATCGTTCCGGCCCAGAGGCCCGCGAAAAAGATAATGATGTCGCGCCACAGATCCACTCCGAATACGCCTCCCCTAGTTCTTGATGATGACTGAAAAATACTCCCGAGCTAGTTGAGCTGGAGTCCATAAACGAATCTGCCGGTGTGCCCCGATCCAGGGATCGGGGCACACCGGCAGGAAAAGCGATACCGGTTAGTGCTTGGCAACGGCGCTGAAACGCCCACCCTCGGAACGCAGGCTCAGCGGGGTGTTAAAGGTTTCCGAGAGGTTCTCCTCGGTTAATGTTTCGGCGATGGGGCCGGCGGCAACCACTTCGCCCTCACGCAACAGCAGAGCGTGGGTGAATCCCGGCGGCACTTCTTCCAGGTGATGGGTGACCAGCACCATGGCGGGCGCGTCTTCGTCGGCGGCTAATTCGCTGAGGCGCGCCACCAAATCTTCACGGCCGGCAAGATCAAGTCCCGCTCCCGGCTCGTCAAGAAGCAAGAGTTCCGGGTCGGTCATCAGTGCACGGGCGATCTGTACGCGCTTGCGTTCACCTTCGGAGAGGGTGACAAACGGGCGGTTGATCATGGTGGACATGCCCCAGGCGTGCAGCAAGGCAAAGGCTCGACGTTCGTCAAGCTTCTCGTAGGCCTCGCGCCAGCGACCGGTCATCCCGTAGGACGCGGTGAGCACCACGTTGAGCACATTCTCGTGCTCCGGGATGGTGCTGGCTAGCGCGGCGGAGGACAGCCCAATCCGGGGGCGAAGTTCAAAGACGTCAACAGCGCCCAGGACCTCTCCGAGCACGCCGGCTACACCGCGAGTGGGGTGGATACGCGCACCAGCGATTTGCAGCAGGGTGGTTTTTCCGGCGCCGTTGGGTCCTAAAACAACCCAGCGTTCGCCCTCCTTTACCTGCCAATTGATGTCCGTTAATAGATCCTTGCGTCCGCGTACCACGCTGACGCCGGCAAGTCCCAGCACTTCATTCATGGATAAAACATTAGGCCAGTGACCCGCCTTTGGCCCAACCGGACGCGGCAAACGCACGGTGTTTGCCAGCACTACAGCATCATTTAGACGCCTCACTCAGTTGATTGGGCACGTCGAACGCCCTCACTGCAGGCCGACTGGGGGCACCAAGGGTGCCGTCCCGCGCAACAAAAGGCACACCGTTTTGTTGCAGTGGCGTGCTAGACGCGAGAATATAGCAATGCAACCCACCGCTTTCATAGTGTTCTATTCCGCAGTAACCCCTTGTACCGAACCTGCTTCGCTGCGCCAGACGCTGGCCGCGGCCGGCCACGAGGTACTCAGCGAGCAGGAGTTCGCCGGTCCTGGGCGCAGCGGATCACGCTGGGAAGTCACGGGGTCTGTCCGTCAGCTGCGCGCGCTGGTTAATCCACTGGATGCCATTTATGCGCGCTCCGAAGACCCAGTATTATTCGGCACATCGCTGACCGTAGTTCCGGCGGAATTAGTCCGGGCCAAGAAGATGCTTCTGGTGATGGACGTCGATTCGACGCTGATCAAGCAGGAAGTCATTGAGCTTCTGGCCGCTCACGCGGGACGCGAGGCCGAGGTCGCCGCCGTCACCGAATCTGCCATGCGTGGCGAATTGGATTTTGCCGCTTCTCTCCACGCCCGGGTTGCGACCCTTGCCGGACTTGATGCGCAAGTCATCGATGCCGTCCGGGCTCGCCTGGAACTGAGTGACGGTGCTGCGGATCTGGTGAAGTCCTTCAAGGAGGCAGGTCACCACGTTGCAGTGGTCTCCGGCGGTTTCGCCCAGATCCTTGACCCGTTGGCCGCCGATCTTGGGCTGGACCGTGCGCGGGCTAATGATCTGGTGATTCTCGACGGGCAGCTGACCGGAAAGGTAAACGGCGAGGTTGTGGACCGCGCGTGCAAGGAAGTGATGTTGCGCACCTGGGCCCGCGAGCTCGGAGTCGAGATGGAGCACACCATCGCCGCCGGTGATGGTGCCAACGATCTGGACATGGTCGGCGCCGCCGGGCTGGGCGTGGCGTTTAATGCCAAACCGTTGTTGCGTGATGCGGCCGATGCCCGCATCGATTTGCCAAGGTTGGATATCATCGCCAACCTCGTGGGGCTCTTATAACGATTGGACCATTAACACCCGTTATTTACTCCGTCGAATGGGCGCACGGGTAGGATGCAGAAGGCGGTAGGGGCTCATAGCAGCTCGTCCGTCACCCAAATCAAGGTACTCCGCAGTGCCCCCGATGGAAGAGAACTAGTCGTTTTGCACAGTGAAAAAGTGGACCGCAGGCAGCGCGGACCGAAGCAGAAGTCACGTCGGGGTTGGATCATTGGCGGTTCGGTGGCCGTGGTGGCCTGCGCCCTCTACGGAGGAGCTGCGGCATATGCCGGCTCACAAATGCCGGCGAATACTAAGGTTCATGGAATCGACGTTGGATCCCTGACGCCCGAAGCCGCCAATGATGTCCTGCGCGAAAAGCTGGCACCGTTGGCCAGCAAGAAGATTTCGGTGCTCGTCAACAACAAGGAAGCCACGCTTGACCCGGCCTCCGCTGGACTGAGTATTGACTACGACAAGACGCTGAACGGGCTCACCGGTTTTGACCTAAACCCCGTCACCATTTTTGAACGCTTTACGGGACAACAGCACCGTGACCCGGTGAGCGTCATTGACGAGGCCAAGCTCCTTGCGTCATTGGACCAACTGGCGCCCAAGGTCGCGGTCAAGACTACCGAAGGCAAGCTTGCCTTTGATGGTTCGACCCCGGTACTAACCAAGCCCATCACCGGGGTTTCGTTAAATGTTGAAGATGCGGTCAACGTTGTTAGTACGGGTTGGTTTGACGCGCCAAAGGCATTAGAGCTTCCCTCGACCATGCAGGAGCCCAAGACGTCCTTGGCAACGCTTGAGGCGGCGCTGCAGGATCAGGCCAAGCCGCTAGTTTCCGGACCGATCAAGCTCACCGACGGCACCACGACTGCGAGTCTCACCCCGGGGCAACTGGCTGCAACTGCATCGTTTAAGATCTCAGACAATAAAGTTGAGATGACTCTGGACACCGAGAAACTGGTGAAAGCGGCAAGTGCCGACTCCAGTGGATTTAAGTCCACCGCTAAGGAAGCAAAGATCGTGCTTTCCGGAGGCAAGCCGAAGATCATTCCCTCGCAAAACGGCACGGTGATCGAATCCAAGGATCTCGATAAGTTGGTCCTCGCCGCCAGTAAGGACGATGCAAGGTCGGCCAAGGTCACATTGACCACCACCGAACCCGAATTGACCACCGAAAAGGCCAAGAAGTTGGGTGTGAAGAACGAGATCGTCCATTTCTCCACCCCCTACCCGGCTTCAGATACGGTGCGCACCAAGAACCTTTATGCCGGAACTGCCCGACTCAACGGAGTCGTGGTCATGCCAGGCGAAACCTTCTCACTGGAGAAGGCCCTCGGGGCCATCACCACGGCTAACGGCTACTACGGCTCCGGCGTGGTGGTTAACGGCTTCGCCACCGAGGCAGTTGGCGGTGGACTTTCGCAGGTCTCCACCCAGTTGTACAACGTAGGCTTCCTGGCCGGTTATGACGACATCACCCACAAGCCCCACAGCCGCTGGTTCGAGCGTTACCCGGCGGGTCGTGAGGCTACCCTCTGGGAGGGTCAGGTAGACATGGCGTGGAAGAACAACACACCGTACGCCGTGATGATCCAGGCATGGGTTGGCGGCGGTGAGGTACATACTCGTTTGTGGAGCACCAAGTACTGGACCGTGGGTTCGGACTCATCGGCTAAGCACAACATCACCAAACCCGGTGTCGAATACAACCCGGCCGAGAATTGCAAGCCCGAATCAGGTGGCAAGCAGGGCTTCTCGATCGATGTGACGCGTACGCGCTCCTCTGCCAAGGAAACGCTGCCGGCCGAAACTAAATCGTGGACTTACCAGCCGTGGAACAAGGTCATCTGCGGCACCAAGCCCTAACACGGCCCCGCAGCAGCATCACCGAGGCGCCCTCACCGTTCATTCGGCGAGGGCGCTTCTTGGCTTCTCGGGAGTTTTTTCGTGATTTGAGGATGAGCATGTCGACACACGATTTATTGCGGTGCAGACTGCTTCCAGCTCCCAAATGACCACCGCCTGCATGTCGATTGCTCTCCAGCCTTTTACGTTAAGCCCACAACGGGACTCCACAGCAGAGAAAGCTACACGCGCTCATGATCACAGTCTCGTATCCCAAGGGAACCATCCGACTACTGGAGATGCATCGGGAGCCCTGCCCACCCCAGAACTTTCCTTCAATGGATCGCCCACCAAATCACCGACGGCTGTAGACGACGCTGAGCGACTAGCCCGGCTGCGGTGTTCTTATGAGAGGTCCGGCTTGCTGGAATTCCAAGAACCGACCCGCCTTATGCCGCACGGGCCACTCGGTTTCAGAAGCTTGTCAGCGAAGTTTCAGATGACCACCTAGGTGAAGCCCGAGACCGAGCAAAAAATCGACGCCGCCGGGGTGAGCATGGCGCAGTTTCTCGCCTCAGAAATGATGTCCGTGGCCAAATATCACGCCTGCCTCCCCGAGCCGCTAGAGAGATGAAGTAACGCTGAATTCGGAAACTCGTGCTGTAGGGGTGGTGCGGGCATTGGCACAAAACCGCACGAAATGGTCATGGAGTCGGGTCCCACGGAGGTCTTGTCCCCCTTTTGTTTCACCATCGAACCGGATTCGTGATTCCCGGCCCTCGACCGAACCGATCATGCTCGAAGCTATTTGACCTGCATCAAATACTCGAGGATTCCCTATGCTGGGCCGCCATCAAATTTTCGACTTGTGCCAGGCGGCAAGCGCTGAATTACCGCTGAGTATTTACCTGCGGCATCACTCAAGGTAACGTGAGTCACAGATCGCTAGAGAGGCTAGCTAAATTATCTTGTCCCGGTGGTCGTTTTGGAGCTGATGGAGAGTGGTTAGAGTGGAAAACCTTGATTCCCAGGTGCGTTCGCCCCAGGAAGACCTAAAAATCGATGACTGGTCCGATCTTGGCCAACAACTTTGGTCCTATCTGACGGGTCGTGGAGCCGCGGTCAACTACACGTTGGTTGACATGACTGTTGAGGTTCCTCGTGATATCGGACCGGACGCACCGCGTGCGATATGGAAATTCGACGGTACATTGCGCGTCACGACGAGTGATGATGCGTCTGCGGGCTCCGATCCCTACCGTAAGTAGACGGGTCGGGCCATGCGTTTCGACATCGATCTAGCGTTCGCCGTGAAATTGCCAGGCGATGATGACACCGTTCGTGAAGACATTAGCGGAACGGTTGAAGCCCACGGCAAGTTGATCACCATCAAAGCCGACTCACTGTCGGTATTTCCGTCGGCAAGGTCTGTCGATCGTAACGCCTTGAACAGCTTTGCTGTCAAGCTCAAAAATGCCGGCATAACAGTCGTCATTGACGGGCCACACGGAACGATAATGAGCCTCGGCAATGTCAAGCCAAATCTAGCTGCCCTCATAGGAACCAGTTCCACTGCAGTAAGAATTGGCAAACGCGAGGCCTTCAAGTCACTGATGGGACGTGGGCGCAGCCGCAGCGCTATTGAACCCATGACAATACCTGCTACTTTGTTTCCGCTTCTGCCTACCTTTCTCAAAAATTATCATCGCCGACCCACCACGACCCACTATGCCCGCGGTGGGGGCAGGCCACGGATCATTTTCGTTAAAGATAGTGAATCGTGGGATGGCAAAGCGCCTAAAGTTCTCAACGTCGTCGATGAGGCGTTGGAGATTGGTAGCTCAGCCGATGTAGGACTTGTGCTCGCAGGCTTGGAACCGGTACACGCGAGAATCGTTCACAATGAACTGGATGATTATGTTCTAGTTGCCGTAGGTCCAGTGGGTGGAAGTGTTGGCTTGAAACCGGGAAGCAAACATACTCTGCGTAGCGGTGCCAGAATAGAACTAGGTGACTGGAGACTCGTGTTCTTCCGTGAAGAGTATGCCGATCACGGGCGGCCTTTCGGAGGACGCAATGGCGGCGAGTTATCTTTCCAGAAAGCTCAATTCAATCCGCGCACCGGACTCATCGAACGTGATTCAAGCGAGTAGGCGGGTTCTGGCAGCCAAGGGTATGCCTCCGGGTTTGGGAAGAGACATTCCCAAACCCGGCGTCGTCTCCTGCATCGTCAAGGGTGCAACTGCCGAAATTCTGATGGGTCGCATCAATCGGGAATTGTTTCCACGCTCTGGGAAAGAAATTCTTGGCGGATAATCCACGAAAAAGATACGAAGTCTTGTGCACATCCTTGATGCATCTTTTCGGCCAGAGAACGGATATGTGGGACCAGACTGGTCAGTTGAGAGGTTCTCGCCAAGTATCCGGAGGTGGTGCGCTGGCGTTAATGGTGGCTCCGCCATGGAGCGGAGAAGCTCACGGGTGAATTCCTCCGCCTGTGCGTTCACTTCGGTATCGGTGGCAACCGCCCGGCCGGAAATCAACGGGGGGCACCGCAGCCAAGCATGATCCTACCGTCCGCCGCTTTTCAGCTGGTGACCCAGCCGCTGCAGATAGATTAATCCCCGCGCCTCCTGAGTGGTGGCGCGGGGATCGATGTATCTACTAAATCTTGTGGACTACTTGGTGCGGAAGTCTCCGGCGCCACCGACGTATTCGGTGTGTCCGGTGGCCACATCGGCGGTCACCATCGCTGCAACCTCTGCGCCGAACTCCACGACGGAGTAGAGCTTGCCAGCTGCGGCGCGGCGGGCCTCGATGGCGCCCGGCTCCGCACGGTCCAGAAGCGTCGCAGTGATGGTGCCCTCGATCATGTCACCGGAAACCACTACGAAGGTGATGCCCTTGGCCTCGAGCTCCGGGATGAATTCACGCAGAGCAAGCTCACCAGCACGCTTGGAACGAGCCACCGGCTCGTAAGCGTCCATGGTTTCGACCTGGTCGATGAAGTGTGCCTGGTGGCTGGTCACGAAGACCACACGGGAGCCCGGCGCCATCTTAGCGGTAGCCGCCTGGAGCATCGCTACCTGAGCATCACGGTTCAGCCGCAACGCGTAGTCCTCGCCCAGGCCCGATTCCATGCCGCCGGAGGCGTTGAGCACGAGCACATCAAGGGAGCCGAAGTTCTCGATGGCCGCATCAACCAAGGCAGTTGGACCCTCGGGAGCGGTCAGGTCGGAACCAACAGCAACAGCACGGCCGCCAGCCTCAACGATGCTAGCGACGATCTTGTTGGCACGTGGTGCCTTCTGACGGTAGTTGATGACAACTCCCGCACCCTGTGCGGCGAGGACCTTGGCTACTTCGGCACCGATGCCGCGGGAGGATCCGGTGACGATGGCGCCCTTGGCTGAAAGATCGTTCAATGCTGCTCCTAAAGTGGTTGCCGGGCCCGGCGCTGCGGCGCGCACGTGCTTTGGCACATCTTGGTGGTGAGGAAAATTTTTGGCGAGTACGCACAACCAGTACATATCTCGTCTCAATCCTGCCAGTACGCGAGGGCGCGCACCGTTGTAGGAATCCTCCAAACAAGTCTAGTTCAGCACTGCCCCGGTGTGGGTGCCGCGTTTTGCCGCCGTGTCGCAGGAAGCCTGTAGGCGCGGCGTCTGGGGCGCACGCCTAAGGAATCAAGACAGCGTGGCGGAATCAGGTGCAAAGAGCCGGAAAATTCACGCCACGCTTGTGCGCTTAGGCTAATTCTGCGCGAACCATTCCGCTCAGTGCTTTGCCGTCAAAGCGTCCGGCTACTTGTTCGGTGACCTGCTTCATGACGGTGCCCATCTGGCGCATCCCTAGCTCGGCACCATCGGCGCGCAAAGATGCGACAACCCCAGCCACGATGGCAGCAGCCTCGTCCTGGCTCAGAGCAGCCGGGAGGTACGCCTCGATGATGGCAGCTTCTTGGGATTCTGCGGCGGCGCGATCTTCCGCACCGGCCTCTGTGTACGTAAGAGCTGTTTCACGCCGGCGCGCGGCTTCCTTCTGGAGCAATGAAATTACTGCAGCGTCATCAAGTACCAGCGGAGTCTTGCCACCTTTTTCGCGGGTGTTGATTTCACCGAGCAGGTTCCGCACCGTAGTGAGTTCCACCTTGTTCCCGGCCTTAAGGTGTGAGGTCATATCCGCACGGAGGCGGTCCTTGAGGGTTTCCATGATGGATTCTTCTTCCCGTCTTATCCGACAGTTTTGGTGTGCGGCTGCACCCATTCTGTTGCCGGTGTCGCCCCTAGTTTATTGCGTTCGGCGAACTCGCGCCGCATCCAAGGGATACAACCTCATGTGCGTTCGCTATATGGTGAGGCAATTTCTGCGATAAGTAGGCCAGTACTCCCCCAATTGCGCAGCACGATCGACAAATGAAACAGGTCTGATCGTGGCTGGTTTGAATAGTCAAGTCGAATAGCTGACCCAACCAGCCGTAAGAGATGACTAAGTCAAAAATTTATCTAGATCTAAATGACAACTATGTTTTTCCACATATGAGAGTTGCGGATGCGCTTCGAGTCACGGGCACACCAAGTGACAGCGCAAAAGTGCGACCACCAGATATCACCGGTGGTCGCACTTTTGTGCCCCCTCCACTCCAGAAAGAAGACAGGCCATTCCGCTACGTTCTTAGTGCCCCATGCCTAATCCACCATCAACGGGAATAACGGCACCGGAGATATAGGCAGCCTCGTCGCTGGCGATCCAGCGGACAACGTTGGCCACTTCCTCGGGCTCAGCAAAGCGGTTCGCCGGGATGGACGAGAGATAGTCCTTCTGCGTGGCTTCGGGCAAGGCTGCGGTCATATCGGTATTGATGAAACCAGGTGCCACAACGTTGGCGGTAATGCCGCGAGAACCGAGCTCGCGGGTCAACGAACGGGCAATACCCACCAGACCGGCCTTTGAGGCGGCGTAATTGATCTGACCGGGTGACCCATAGAGGCCGACAACGGAAGAAATCAGCACCACGCGACCCTTGCGCTTCTTGATCATTCCCTTTGAGGCCCGCTTAATCACGCGGAAGGCTCCGGTGAGGTTGGTATCGATTACCGAAGTGAAATCATCCTCATTCATCCGTAACAGCAGCATGTCGCGGGTAACTCCAGCATTGGCCACCAGTACTTCAACGGGGCCATGAGCCGCCTCAACCTCGGTAAAGGCAGCATCGATGGATCCAGTATCAGTCACGTCGGCTTTCACGCCCAGTAAGCCGTCGGGGACATCACCGCTGCGGTACGTTATGGCGACTTTGTCGCCGTTCGCCACGAACGCGCGGGCTATGGCCAGGCCGATGCCGCGGTTGCCTCCGGTAACCAGCACACTACGGCCGGTGGTATTTTCGGACAAGGGTCCTCCAAAAGACGATGTCAGGGGATTGGATTGCTGCGGAACCAATTCTAGCCCGACTGGTACCCGATGCCTCGCCGTCCTACTTCGCTGCACACTCGGGTTACCGGTGTGAAAGCTGAGAGCCCGGCCCATGTTCGCTCAACGCCTTCGCCCCAAATTCGTATGCCAGCTTAGGTCGGTGAGACAATGGGAAGTATCGGATCCACGGAAGAATCATGAGCTCACCCAACACCAGCCACAGTCACGAACCGGGCACACCCGTGCACCGGATTACCGAGGCGCAGGAATCCCACACAGTGGAGAAGCGGTCCCGCGTCGTCAAGTACACCATCTCCATGTCAATACGCATGGCGTGCTTTATCGCTGCTTTTTTTGTGCACGGTTGGTTGCAGTGGGTTCTACTGGGTGCAGCCGTAGTCCTTCCCTACATTGCCGTAGTGGTTGCCAATGGCGGTGCAGATCTCACCAAGCGGGAACCCCCAGCAGAATTCTTCGCCGGAGATGACCCCCGATTGCTCACTGCCGGTCCGCAGCCCACCACAGCTAAGCCGCAGGCAGCCTCTTCCGCCACGTCAACACCGACGGAAGAGAGGAACGACGACGAATACTTGGGCGAGGATGGCGAACTGATCACCGATCCGCCCCTCAGCTCCCGCTCGGACTCCCCCGACTTGGCTCAAAACAACGATAGCTACCCGGCGGAAGCACCGACCACCATCGATGGCAGTTTTGTTGATGAACCCGATACTCCCAACCGAGCTACAGCGCCCGAAGGAACTCCGTGAATCTCTTGGACTCATTAGGCGACAGCAACGCCGTCCCTGGTCCCTCCGGGCCACCAAAATGCTCGCGCAAGGGCTGTCGTGCCAATGCCAGCGTCGCACTCGCCTGGAACAACCCCAAGATTCACACGCCCGAACGGCGCAAGACCTGGCTGGCATGCTCAGAACATGCCGACTGGCTAGAAAACTACCTTTCCGAGCGATTGCTCTTCAAGGAGCGCATGCCGCTTCCTGACGCGGCGACCGACTCGAGTTCCCTAGGAGAATAAACAAGCGTGTACCGATTCCTGGCCAGCACCCGCTGGATTGGCTGGTTGCTTCTGGTCTCCCTTTTTGCCCTCGTTTTCGCATTTCTCGGCCATTGGCAAATGGACCGTCGTGAAGGCGTTCTGACCGAGATCTCTCATGTTAAGCAAAACTACGATGCTCAACCGGTATCGTTCGACGAGGCCGCCGC
The DNA here is from genome assembly GCF_019285735.1 of Paeniglutamicibacter sp. Y32M11. GTDB lineage: Bacteria > Actinomycetota > Actinomycetes > Actinomycetales > Micrococcaceae > Paeniglutamicibacter. The sequence continues at coordinate 2,214,818 of NZ_CP079107.1, forward strand.
TCTCTTCGAAGCGTTGCCTCAGGAAGCCAAATGGACGCCTGTCGCCCTGCACGGCACCTATCTGAGTGATGACACGGCCATCGTACGTAACCGTATTTCCGGTTCTCGACCCGGCTATGAGGTGCTTGTTCCCTTCCGGACCAAGGAGGGAACCATTGTCATTATCAACCGTGGGTTCTTGCCCATCGGCAATGACAGCGCCGGTAAGCCCGACGCAGTTCCGGCTCCCCCGAGCGGGACCGTTGAGGTGGATGTTCGTCTCAAGGGCGGTGAACCGACTCTTGACCGTGGAGCACCCCAGGGCCAGCTGGCCTCCATCGATTTGCCGGCCTATGAGAAGTTACTGGGCTATGACGTAGCCACGGGCAGCTATGGATTAATGTTCGCCGAAGATCCAGCCCCGAGCTCGGCTCCGACTCAACTCGTCCGACCCGATGAGGATGAGGGACCGCACCTTTCATATTCATTCCAGTGGTACGCCTTCGGAGTGCTGGTATTTGTCGGCTTCGGTTATGCGGCCAAGCAGCAGAAACGCATTAACAAGGAAGATAAGGAAGAACGCGCCGCGGCAGCACTGCGCGGCGAGGAGCCGGTCCTGCATCAGGCGCACCGTCTGCGCAATCGGCCCAAGAAGTTGGTCCGTCGCGACGGTAGCCCCACCGATGAAGCCACCGAGGATGCTTACCTCGACGAGCTGGAGCGCAAATCACCGGATAACCCGAAGGTAGAAGTTCCCGGCACGAACTGACCTCGAGTTTCGCGGCCTCACTTTGTGCGGCCGCGAAACTGTCCCCGCCGGAGGAACACTCGGCTGGCGGAGGGCACGGGCGTCAGCTTTCGCACACTTGGTGCCGGTCAATTTGCTGCCGGAGCCAAAAACCGGCGTGACACGTGGCGGGGAACTCGTCAATGCAGTCGTGATGCCGCGACGCCACGCGACTAACCGGCTTCTCCCCCGCCCTAGCCAACGCCAGGACATGTCCCGACCTGAGAACAAACTTGTCGGCGCAGCTCGGGGATCCGGGTTATCGACGAGGTTCGACACCCAGCTGGCTCGTCCAGCGAGGACGATATTCCAAAGCGACCGGCACGGCAGGGACGCAAGGGAAAACCGTGAGCTACTACCACGCATCGATAAGGCGCGGCAGGCACCCGATTCGAACGCTGCCCGGCGCACGAAAAAGCCCGCCATCCCGCTGCTTGCCATGGGCAGGTAGCGGGACGGCGGGCCGAATTCGAACTAGGCCAGGGACACGAGTTCCAGGTAGGCATCGTTCCAGAGGTCCTCGTCGCCGTCGGGCAACAGCACCACGCGGTCCGGGTTCAGGGCAGAAACTGCTCCCTCATCGTGTGAGACCATGACAACGGCGCCGCTGAAGTTCGACAGCGCGGAGAGGATCTCGGCACGGGATGCCGGGTCCAAGTTGTTAGTGGGCTCATCGAGCAACAGCACGTTGGCGCTGGAGGCAACGATGGTGGCCAGGGCCAGACGGGTCTTTTCGCCACCGGAGAGTACTCCGGCCGGCTTAGAGACATCGTCACCGGAGAACATGAACGAGCCCAAGATGCCGCGGACCTCTGCATCACCCATGTGGCTTGGTGCGGCAGAACGCATGTTCTCCAACACCGTACGGTCCACGTCCAGGGTGTCGTGCTCCTGAGCGAAGTAACCAATCTTCAGGCCGTGGCCCGGGATCAGTTCACCGGTGTCAGGATCGCCCGCGCCGGCAAGCATCCGCAGCAACGTGGTCTTACCCGCACCGTTCAGGCCCAAAATCACGACCTTGGAACCGCGGTCAATAGCCAGGGAAACATCGGTGAAGATCTCCAACGAACCGTAAGACTTGCTCAGTCCCTGGGCCATCAGTGGGGTTTTGCCACACGGAGCCGGATCCGGGAAACGCAGAGCCGCCACACGATCGGCGACACGGACATCGTCCAAACCGCCCATCAGACGGTCCACGCGCTTGAGCATCGACTGGGCTGCCGAGGCACCCGAGGCACGAGCCTTCATCTTGTTAGCCTGGGCCAGCAAGGTGGTGGCTTTCTTCTCGGTATTGGCACGCTCACGCTTACGCGCACGCTCATCGGTTTCGCGCTGAGCCAGGTAACGCTTCCAACCCAGGTTGTAGACGTCCATGGTGGCGCGGTTGGCGTCGAGGTGGATGACCTTGTTAACCGTGGCTTCCAGCAGCGAGGTATCGTGCGAAATCACCAGCAAGCCACCCTGGTGGTTAGCCAGGAAGCTGCGCAGCCAGACGATGGAGTCGTGGTCGAGGTGGTTAGTCGGCTCATCAAGCAACAACGTCTGAGCATCCGCGTACAGGATTCGTGCCAGTTCAACACGACGACGCTGACCACCGGAAAGGGTAGAGAGCGGCTGGTTGAGCAGGCGCTCCGGCAAAGCCAGGTTGTTGGAGATGGCAGCGGCCTCGGACTCGGCGGCGTAACCGCCACCGGCGATGAATTCCGCTTCGATGCGGTCGTACTGGCGCATGGCCTTGGCGGCTACAGCGGGATCCTCCGACGCCATGTCGTCCTGGCACTGCTTGAGCTTGGTGACGATCTCATCAAGGCCACGAGCCGAAAGGATTCGGTCGCGTGCCAGCTGCTCCATGTTGGGAGTACGCGGATCCTGCGGCAAGTAGCCGATGGATCCGGTGGTGGTGACGGAGCCACCGGCAGGCAACGATTCGCCAGCCAGTACACGCGTCATCGTCGTCTTGCCGGCACCGTTTCGCCCGACGAGGCCGATCTTATCTCCCTTGTCGATGCGGAACGAGACGCCCTCCATGAGAAGGCGTGCGCCAGCGCGCAGCTCCAAATCGGCAACGGAAATCACGGTGACCCTTTCGGTAAAATGTATTGCGGCCGCCCTGCTGGGCAACCTACCCAGTCTACGCGGGGTTAACCGCGTTTGGCATGATGATGCGTTCAATCTCACTCTGAGATGCGATGTTGACGGCTTCAGGGCTTGCCGGAGGCACCCTTGGGCTGTTGAGCTTCGGACTTGACCGCGGGCTCATTCTTGGCTGCGGTTCCAGCCCCAGCTCCAGTTTTGGCCTCCAGCTTGGGTTCCTTCTTGGCATTGGCACCGGCGCTGGTGGCCGGAAGCTGGCCGGTGAGCGGGGCACTTGGCGCGACGTTGGCATCGATGGCACCGGATATCTTGAGTCGATAAACATCCATCTGCGCCAGACGGCGGCGCAGTGAATCGGCACGATGCTCATCCCCTCCGCTGGTGGCCTTGATGTGCGAGGTACCAAAGTGCCAAAGCAAAACATCATCCAGCAATCGGTCCGGACCCGGAGAATAGCGGTGGTCCAACGCGGCACGCACCGAAGTAATGACACTGGGTTGGAGAAGTTGGGCAAATTCACGCGTGCCGGAGAGTCCGTGAGCGGCCAAGAGTTCCGCTGCCCATCCCCAGTCGTCGTCCGATTTACGGTCCACATGTGGCAAAAGGGTCTGCCAGATCAGCTGAATGCGTTGGGCACTAAGCGGCACGGCACCTTCGCCATCGGCGTCCCAGAAACCGGTCACGGTCTGGAAGCGCTCGTGGAGCTCGGAGAACTGATCCTCCACGGCCTCGAGCATGGCGGCGGTGGCCGTGAATTGCCGATCGATGTGCGGGCTCCAGGCCCGCGGTTCGGCGTTCTTGAAACGAATGTCGTGCTCAATTTCGCTCCACGCGTGCGACAAAATCGTCCGGATCTGCACTTCGAAAACGAAGTTGCCGGTAATGCGCACCTCGCCACCGAGTTTGGCCTGGAAGTCGCGCACCACTTCCTCGCCACGAGTCTTCAGGATCAGGTGGCGCGAGGAATAACCATAGGTGCCCGATTCAACGGAACCAATGTCTTTTTCGCGGTCAGAGCGGCAGTCGAAGTCCGAACGTCGACGTTTGATGAGGTTTGCTGCCTCACGAATTTCATGCGGGAGCTTTACGATCACGCGCACTCCGACGAGGTCGTGAACCTCGCGTAGTGGGTTGGGAAATTCTAGGGAGGGAGTTTCCCCGGCGGTCGGCACCAGCATTCGTGCGGCTTTGTCGCGGAAGGACTCCACCGTCTTCACCCTGGTAACGATGAACAACGGGGTCGTATCCGTCTCATCAAAGAGCGATTCGATCCGCGTGCGCATGGCCTCGGCAACGTGTTCAAGCATGGGACGGGCAGTCGCGTAAAGGTCCACGCTGTTGCTGACCTGTTCGCGCAATGATTCATCAAGGGTCTCCCAAGGGGTGCCCACACATGCCTCCTACCAACAAAATGCTAATGGTTTTTTACTCTGACATCAGCCTATCAACTGCACCCGTCACGTTGTTCGGCGCCGCGTTGACTCCTCATGGCCGGACATGTACATATCGATGATAATGCGCAGACGACTTTGGGGATCAGCGCAGCGCCAACCAGCGGCGCCAGCACGTTCTTGCCTCATCGTCGTTCAACGGCATAAAGCGTCTCGCCGATGAAAGCAAAAACCCGCATCACACGCACTGCGGGAAGATTTTCCCTCGGCACACGGTGATACGGGTTATTGATGAGGCTATCGATGTACAGCGGTCGGCGCCGAGAAACCTCTGGGCAACGGAAAGTTGTTAGTTCTTTGAGCCCTGCGTCTGAGCGATTTCATCGTAGAGCGGGGAGGCGCCATTGGCGGCCTGGTTCTTGGCCGGAGCCTTACCCTGCGGAATGTTCCGGCTACCGGAGTTGGCCGAAAGATTCGTGTTTTCCGCGTAAGCGGAAGCCGGGACGGAGTTTTTCACGCCGACGCTGGATTTGCTGGCATCCGCACGGCCCTCGGCTCGAGCCCGCGAGGTGGCCTCGATCAGTTCCGTCTTGGCTGCTTCAAGCCGGTCGGCCTCGGCGGCTTGAGCATCGTTCATCGCGGCCTGGAAACCATCGTCGTAGGCAATGCCGTACTTTTCATTTTCCACGGCCTGTTCGTCGAACTCGGCTGCCGCACGCAGCTCGGCCGCTTCCGACTTCTTTTGGTACATGTGCACCGTGAGGTGGGTGATGGCCAGCAGAACCACCGGCGGCATGGCCGCCACGAGTGCCGAGACAACGGGCGGGATGCCAGTGTCCATGGTGCCAACGGTGAGGATCGCGTGCACCGAGTTAGCGGCGGTGGAGACGATGGCGCCGAAGAAGAGTAGGGACCACGGGTAGATCATGGCGCGTCGGCTATGGCCGTTCAGCGCCACGATGGCCACCGTGGAGGCGACGATCATGCCATCGACAATGATCGGCCAGATCCAGGCGAGGTTCTCATCGATGCCCGAGCGTTGGGCCAGATCGGTCAGTGCGGCAAAGGAGAGCACGAAGGCGCCCACGGCGATCAAGACGGTGGCAGCGACCGCGGTGCGCAAGACGGCCTTGTGTGGCTCGTTCGGGATCTTATCGTTCATCTGGCTGGAGGCCTCAATCATGGTTGGGTTAAGCGTTTATTTCCGACCGGTCTGCCTGCCACGCCCCAGCGGGACGCAGTTCCCTCAGGCACACCGGAACTAATTCTACTGTGTGCAGCACCGCGAGTATTGCTTCGCATATTTGTCCGTCACCAGGCGGTAAGACCATCGAATGGGACGAAAACCGCCGGATCTGTGCCAATGATCACCACGAGCCGGAAGCCCCAGCGCCTGCCCAAAAGCCCTCAGAGCGGCTATTGTTAACGGTGGATCAACCTTGCGTTAATCATTGGGGCACGCCAGCCACCGGAAGCACCTATGATCCCACTCCCAAAACCCTCGCTCTAGCAGCATTGACACGGTCATCCCGTGCGTAGCCCTTCATGCCACGCGCCCGGCGAACAGCCGTGTCTCCGTACCACCAGCAGGAGATGCTCACCCTTATGACAGCAATTGCCCCGGACCACGTAGAAGAGCTTGTATCGGAATCCCTTATGGATCGCCGCTACGAGACTCAGATCGAACCAGTTAACCGTCTCCTAGATGAGACCCGCGCGCTTCGTCCCGCGACCTCGGTGTCCTACGTCGATCCGGTGCACAACGTCGAAGAAGTACGCATCATCTCGTTGTACTCCAACATTGGTGTTGCCAACGAAAACGGTTTCATCGATGCCGGCTCCGACGAGGCAGCTACCCGCATGCTGGGCATGCAGTGGCAGCTGGGTCTTCGCCCAGAATTCATCCTGCCGTGGAACGTTCACCCGTGGCACACCCCCGGTGAGGTCAACGGCAAGTTCACCCCGCCACAGATCACCTCCGGCCTCAAGCCGCTGTTGCGCATGCTCAAGGTTGTGCCGCGCGCATCGGTATTGATCGCCCATGGCACCGAGGCTCACCGCCTCTCCGAACAATTGGTTAAGACCCAGAATCCGCTGCTGTGGCGTCGTGGTTTCAAAACCTACAAGGTCAAGTCCCTGGACGGACGCGCCTTTGCCGGCTCACCGGAGCGCCAGCAGGCCCACCTCGAAGAAATCTATGCCGCCTACGCCGACGCCATGGCCCGCACCGGCCTCGCCGCGGCCAAGTAGTAGAACGTCACACCAGGGCACGGGAGCCAGTTACCACTGAGCACCGACGCTACGGATAAACTCAATCCCATGCCCCATAACACCCCCGCCACCGTAAGCCGCACCCAGAAACTCCAACTGGGAGCGGCCATGGTCCTTGCGGGGGTGTTGTACGTTGCCCACTCCTTCCTGCGTTTTTCCAACTACGAATCACGCGGTTACGACCTGGGCATCTTTGATCAGGCAGCCCGCCAATACGCGATGTTCAAGGCGCCGATCGTCCCCATCAAGGGTGTTGACTTTAACCTCCTGGGGGATCATTTCCACCCGATCCTGGTCTTATTGGCGCCGTTCTACTGGATCTGGAACGACCCACGCATGCTGGGCATCGTTTTGGCGCTGCTGCTGGTTTCCTCCGCCATCCCGGTCTACCTCTTTACGCGCACCCGCTTTGGGCACCTCGGGGCATTGTTGACCGCCAGCGCGATGCTGCTCTGGTGGCCATTCCAGGCCATCGTGAACTGGGAATTCCACGAGGTGGGTTTCGGTGTGCCGATCATGGCCTGGATCATTTGGGCCTTCGACCGCGGGCGCTATTGGTTGGTCATTGGGCTCAGTGCCTCGCTGCTGCTGATCCGCGAGGACATGGGCATCACCATCGTCGCGGTGGGCATCGTCCTGCTCTTCCACCGCCAGTGGATCAAGGCCGCCCTGCTGGTTGTCCTGGGTCTGGGCGGCTACGTGGTGGTCACCAGCTACCTCATCCCGATCTTCTCCCCCGCCGGCGTCTTTAGCTACTGGCAATACACCGCCTTGGGCGCGAGTGCCGGGGCAGCGATCATCTTCCTGATCACGCACCCGTTCCAGTCGATCGCCATCCTCTTCGACCATCAGCTCAAGGTGGCGCTGTGGTTGCTCAGCTTCCTGCCCCTGGCCTTGTTGCCACTGGCCTCCCCCTACGTCATCCTCGGTGCCCCACTGCTTCTCAGCCGGCTATTTAACGACCGGTTGAATACCTGGGCCCCGGTGTACCAGTACGACGCCATCATGGCTCCGATCCTGATCCTCTCCGCCGTACACGTGCTCGGAAAGCTCATGGAGCGCTTCGGCTGGCGGAAGATCCGGGTCGCTGGCCCCGCCTACCTGCTCGCCTTCGCATTGATTGCCACATTGTTCTTCCACTCGGTGTTCCCACTGGGTCGCACGCTCACCGGCGCCAATTGGAACCTGGGCCCGCTGGTGGCAGCCAAGAATCGCGCCGTGGCGATGATTCCCGATGGTGTGTGCGTGGAGGCGGCCGACACCCTGGTGCCGCACCTGACCACTCGCACCTATGTGGGCCTGCACGGGGACATTGGTACCGACCTCACCAGCTGGATGATCATCGACTTCAACGAACAAGAACTCGGTGGTTGGGATCCGCTGAACCCACCGCAGGCGCTCGATCGGGCCCACGCACTGGGATTCACCGAGGTGGCCCCCATCGACGAGGGCATCCTGGTGCTGCACCGTGATATCCCCATCGATCCCACCTGCAGCAACTACCTGCAGCGCTAACCTTCCCTCACCAGGATCCTCATGCTGGGTTGAACCAATGGACCCACGTGCTTCTTTGTCCTGGCGACTGCTCGGCCCTCGTGACCTCGGGCAGCCCCGTCAAAGCAGCCCGGTGAGGACACCCCGGATACAACAAAGCGCGCCGGTGAATACCTGAGTAAACACCAACGCGCCGTGTTGTGATGGATCGGGGTTGCCCCGGCTCATGCCTAGGACTTGGTCTTGCTCCCCAGCACAAAGGCATCGGGAAGATTCTCCAGCGGCCCGGCCAGCGGGTCATCAACCCCCTCCGCCCGCACCACATCGATCTCGGGGTGGCGAATGTCCTTGATGATCTTCGTGCAGATGTAGATGAGCATGCCCATGTGCGCGACAATACCGAGCCCGTAAAGTATCTCAATGGCCCAGCTGTCACCGAAGTACTCCAGCCCGCTGACCCACTTGGCGCTCCACAACCAGACAAAGACCCAGTGGAAGACCTCGATGCCCTGCCACACCAAGAACTCACGCCATTTGGGGCGAGCCAGTACGTAGAGCGGGATCAGCCACATCACAAATTGTGGTGAGTAAACCTTGCCGAAGAGCAGGAATGCCACCACAATCAAGAACGCCAGCTGCGCCATCCGCGGGCGGCGTTTGGCGGTGAGTCCCAGATAGGCGATACCCAGGCAGGCAAGGCCAAAAAGCCCGTTGGAGAGCAGGGACATTGTCGAGCCGCTCATGCCGGTCCAGACAAACGCCAACCACATCGAGGAGTTGCCCGCCGGCCGATCCCCGGAGAAGGTGTAGAAACGGCTCCACTCATCAAAGGCTGTCAGCATGAAGGGCACGTTGATGGCCAGCCAGGCCACGGCGCCGGAGGCCAGCGACACCCAGAAGTGCCGCATGCGTCCGGTGCGTAGGCAGAGCACCAGGATCGCACCGAAGAGGAAAAACGGATACAGTTTCGCGGCGGCACCCAAGCCCAGCAGCACCCCGGCCAGCATGATGTGTTTACGCGAAAACGCCAAGAGCCCGCACATCGCCAGCATGACCGCTAAGAGGTCCCAGTTCAGTTGGCTGGTGAGGATGATGCCCGGTGCCAACGCGACCATGATCGCGTCACGGCTGCGGTGCCGCGCGGCGTAGGCCACGGCGATCACCACGGCTGCCCAGCAGATGAAGGACACGGCGGAGTTGATATCAAAGTAAGCCAGCTGGCGTTCGGGCGAGAAGCCGATGCCGGGTACCAGCATCGCCGTGAGCCCTGCGGCGATGGCCAGCAATACCGGGTATTCCAACGCTTGTTCGGCCGGCAGCCCGGTGAAGTACGGGAAGAGCTTATCGGCCATCCCACGGGTTCCAAAGAGCTGGGTGAAGTCCGAATAGCACAGGTGCAGGTGCTGTTCGGCATCTGGCCAGCCGTTGACCCGGCACCACTGCTTGGTGAGCACGGCAATAGAGGCACCAATGACGGTGAGCACCAGCAGCCCGATGATGACCGGGCGCGTGGCCTCGCGTGCGTTAAACAGGTTCTTAACCGGTTGCATGACGATCCGGCTGCCTCATTTCTTTTACGTGGTGCGTGGGTGTTATTGACGAAGAGTTTAAGTGGTCGTGAGGATCAAAGAATCCGGGGTCGGATGCTGACGTGGCGCGCATCCCATGGCTAGCGCACACCGGGGGCTTGCCCCGTGCTGCGTTCGGTACCAAAGGTGCTGGCGGTTTTCGGATCGATGAACACGAGGTACCCCATGTAGGCCAGTCCAATGACTGCGGCAAAAATTCGCACCCAAAGCAGGGAGAACCACTGACCAATGGAGAGCTGATCCACCACACCGGCCAGCACCAGCAGCAGGCACAGGATGTACAGGGCTCGCTCCCACACGATCGGGTAGCGGCGGGACAGTGCGAAGAAGGGAATCAGCCACAAGAGGTACCAGGGCTGGATGATGGGAGCCAGAACAACCGCTGCCAGCAGCGCATAACCGGAATAGAGCAGCGGTGGACCGGTCGGACGACGCAGCGCCAACCAGAACACTAGACCCAGGGAGACGGCGCGGAATCCGGTAAATACTGCACCGGAAATAACTGCCAGATCCCCTCCGAAGAGGGTTCCAATCCAACCGGCCAACATCCCTAGCAATCCGACCGGGGCATAGGGGAAGGCTGCGGATCCGGCGCTGGCCATCGCGGCGATCCAGCCGAACCAGAGTCCGGAGGCCCAGCCCAGCAGTGCCATCACTCCCAGGGTGACCGAACCGGCGAAGGACCAGGCCAGCATCTTGCGGCCCAGGGTGGCATGGCGGCCCACCATGGCGATACCCAAAAATGGCAAGACCAGCACCACAATCGGTTTGATGGCGATGGCTGCACTCACGGCCAGGATGCCGAGCAGGAAACGTTTGCGTGCCACGAGCAGGAAGCCCAGCAGCACACCACCGATCATCAAACCGTCGTTGTGCACCCCACTGATCATGTTCAGCAAAAACAGTGGATTGGCCACCGAGATCCACAGCGGCCAGGCGGCGCCGCGGCCACTGATCTTGGCCAGCGCGACCACCGTGTAGGCACACAGTGCCACACCACCCACGGCTATCAGGCGCATCATCAGCACGCCGTATTCGGGCACGGCACCGGAGATGAAATAGGTGAAGCGGGCGTACATCAAAAAGAGCGGGCCGTAGGGGGAAGACGATTCTGCCCAGAGAGAGTCCGAACCCTGCGCAAACCAGCCCGGTAGCTGGGAGACCCAGTCGCTATAGGGCGAGAGCCCCGCGTGCATTAGCCGGCCCTGTCCCAGATAGGAGTAAACGTCCTTGGAGAGGATCGGAAAGGAAAAGAACAGTGGGATCGACCAGGTCCAGATGGCCCGCACGATCACCTTCACCGCTGCGGGGCCCTGTGACTCCGAGCGTTGGCGAAGCCTCAACCAGGCACGGAAGAGCAACATGGATCCCAGTGCCAACAGCAGCGTGCAGGTGATCACGCCGGCTGCCTCCACGCGTAGCGGCAGCAGCGGTTTGGCGCGCGAGAGCAGGGATTCCTGGGAGCTCGGGATCCACCCCACGCCCCAGGAGCCAAACATGACCATCAGCGAGGCCACCAGACCCTGCCCAATGGCGATGTTCGGAGAGTCTTCGCCTCCGCCGGTGAAGTGGCGTAACAGCGGCATCGTGGCTGCCCGGGTGCGGAGCTTCTCGAGGATACGAGTGGTTCCGGCGATGCCCCCGCGTTTAGACCGTTGGTCATTTTTGGCCAGATACCCGCCAGCGGTGGTCCCCTCGGCCCTCGTCATCGCCCCCGTCGGTGTAACGCTAGAAACGGGGTATTCCATCGCAGGGCTCACGTGTTGGGCACCTGCGGATCGTTGTTCCCGGCGCTCGGCTCTGTTTCCGTCGTTCGGCGGCGCAGGCGCGCGGGTAAGGTGGCCACAAATAGGCTGCGCGTACGCGGATCCAGAAACGCGAGGTACGCCATCGAGACCCACGAAATGGCGGTGGAGAGCTGCTTAACCCACGGATCGAGATCCGAGAGGAACTGCCAGATGAAGATCTGGTCGGCGGCACCGAAGGCGATGAAAAACGCTGTGGTGAAGTAGACCCACAACAGCTGCCAGTCATCCCGGATTCCGGTGATGGCGAAGAAGGGCAGCAGCCAGAGGATGTACCAGGGCTGGATGATCGGCGAGAGGATCACCAGCGCGGAAAAGGCAAGGGCCATGCGTTGGACGATGTGCGACTGCTTGCCCTTGAAAATCAGCAGCAGCACCAGGCCCACCGAGGCCAACCGTGCCACCAGCTTTACCGCCGGCAGCAGCCAGTCGGTGCCAATCCCGATGGTGGTCAGGGCACCGTGCAGCACCGCGTTCAGGGCTCCCACGGGGGCGAAGATGACGGTTCCGGTTCCGGTTCCCAGCATGACCTTAAGCCAGCCAAATCCGTAACCGTTGGCCCAGCCGATGACCGCCATGATGACGGCGACAAGTGTTGCTGTGTACACCCAGTAGCGAATCTTGCGCCACCAGCCGGCATCTGGACCCGCCCAGAGCAGGCCGATGAATGGCAACAGCACCAGAGTGATCGGCTTAACGCCGATGGATGCGGCAATCAGCACCACGCCCAAGACTCCGCGGCGTGTGGCCGCGTAGTAGGTTCCCGCCAAGGCGAGGCCCACCATGAGGGAGTCATTGTGCGCGCTGGCGACAAAGCTGATCAGGAACAGCGGGTTGGCCACGGAAATCCAGGTCGCCTTGGCGCCGGAAACCTTGTGCAGTGACGCGATCTTCGGCACATAAATCATGCACAACAAGACCCCGGCAAAGGCCACGAGGCGGAAGAGCAGTACGGATAAGTCGGGGCTGGTTCCCACCATGCGGTTTACCGCAAACTCAACTATCAGGTAGAGCGGCCCGTAGGGGGTTTCGTCTTCCGCCCAGGTGATGTCGGCGCCGAGTTGAAACCAGTTGTTCAGCGTAGAGATGCCCGCCACGTAGGGGTCTTGTCCGGCAGCCACCAGACGCCCTTGGCCAATGTAGGCAAAAACATCGCGGGAGAAGATGGGTAGGGCAAACAGCATCGGGATGCTCCACGACCAGATGGCGCGCTTCACAACCACCAGGGAGCCCTCTGGCCACCCGGCCAGTTGCTGACCCAGTCGTAGCCACGCTCTGAACAAGATCCAGCAGCCCACCGTCAGCACCACGGTGCCGACCACGACGCCGGCGTAGTCAGTACGGATGGCAATCAGTAATGGGTTGCGATTCATGGGCGAAACGCTGGCCAGCCAACCGACGGCGTAGGACCCCAACATGACCATGATCGAGCCGATGGTGCCCTGGATCAATGGGGAAAGGTGCGGTCCGCGCCCCGTGGCCTTGGATTTAGCCGTGGGAACGGAGGAATGCACGTGGTTCATTGGGTGCCCACTCCTGACTCATCGTTCCCACTATGGTTATGGATTTTCAGGGGGCACCGGTCCCCCTGCTACCCGCTGGCAGAAGCCCCAAAAACGGGCGCGGCCCTGCGCGTAAAAATCAAATTCCACCCTAGCACCGTGACATACCAATGCCCGGGAGGCAACGGCACGTTGCGCCAGAGCTCACATCACATCGAACCAGCAACCCCGACCCGTCATCGTGGCGTGGCCTGCCTCCGCCCGAACGGAAAGTACATAAGGTGGTGATAACTCAAATACTCAGCAGCAAAAGATCAAGGGGACAGCCGTGGGCAGGCGTACAAGGAACGTTGAGAACCCGGTGCGCAATCACGCACTGCTCGGCTGGGGCATTTTCATCTCACTGCTACTGGGTGTCGCCGCCCCGCAATTGGGTCTTAGTCCCGTTGCGGCGATCGCCTTGGCTGGCACCTGCTTGGTTGTATTCCTGTTGCTCTGGCTTTTGAGCAGTTCACGAGATTCTTCGCGTTCCTAGAACGCTCCCCTCCCCCGGCGGCGGATCATCGGTCCCGATGCGCGACGTCCGGCCCGCGGCAGGACTTCCCGCGCGCGTCTTATGCTCACGGGAACGTGGACGGAAGCAGCGGCCGCTGCGAATCGGGTAAATTGGGGCTTGTGTCTATTTCAGCTGAAAAAATTGTGTGGATCGACTGCGAGATGACAGGCCTAAGCCTGGATAACGACGCGTTGATCGAAGTGGCGGTCCTGGTAACGGACTCCGAACTAAACGTCCTGGGGGACGGTGTACAAGTGGTGATCAAGCCATCGGACGAAGCCATCGAGCAAATGAGCGATTTTGTTCGCAACATGCACATCACCAGCGGACTAATCACAGAGCTCGATGCCGGACTGGACATGGGTGCTGCCCAGAAGATCGTCATGGACTACATCCGCTCATATGCTCCCGAACCCAGCAAGGCGCTGTTGGCCGGCAATTCCGTGGGTACCGATAAGAACTTCTTGGCCCGCGATATGCCAGAGGTCATCGATCACCTTCATTACCGGATCCTGGATGTCTCCACGATCAAGGAGTTGGCCCGCCGCTGGTACCCCCGCGCATTCTTCCAAGCTCCGCCCAAGACCGGTAACCACCGCGCGCTCGGCGATATCCAGGACTCCATTGATGAACTGAAATACTACCGAGCCACCGTGATGGTCCCGGCTCCCGGCCCCGATAAGGCCACGGCAAAGGCCGCCGCGACTAGGATCATTGCCGAAAAACCGACCAATTAATCACTGTGGTGCAGAACACAGCTCAAAACAGGCAATCCGAGTTGGCACTCCACCTCCACTTGTGTGTAAGATAGTTCTCGTTGCCCAGCAGTTCGGAAGTAATTCGGAACGGTTGAGCGACTAGCCTTAGGGCGAACTTGGTGGGTATAGCTCAGTTGGCAGAGCGTCTGGTTGTGGTCCAGAAGGTCGCGGGTTCAATCCCCGTTACTCACCCCAAAGAAGCCGCTCCGGATTAGTCCGGAGCGGCTTTTCTCATTCCATACCAGTTTGCACTTTTCACGACGTGCCCTAGCACGGCGCAGCAGCAGATGATTTGAGGGACAGATGAAACACGGGCTCATCCATGAAGGCCCCGATCATTTCCGTGAAATGGTCACGGGATTCACAAACCACGACGCTGCCCCGAGGTTCGTGGCCCAGGAATCCAACGACACGATGTCGCATCCGCTTCGAGCACCCGCCGGAGTCACCGGATGGTCGCCGCGTATCGCTCTCAACGGCCTCGATGGCACCGCGGTCAACGCCGAGGTCTGTGAAGCAATTACCGGCCGCCAGAAGCGTGCCTGGGCGATTGAAAAGAACTTGTCGAGCAGAGCTGAGCATCGCCAGTTTCGCGGCGGCCAGAATGGCGCGTTTGAGCACCTGCCGGTTCAGCAATACTGGCAGCGAGAGCACTCCCCCTCAATGCCGGTACCCGCGAGATGATGATTGAACCGCGCGGCAGATCACTTCCCACCGATCCCTAGCGCACCAATAGTCATACGCTTGCAGATCGACCACTAGCATCACCATATCTACTTATTCATTGGCAACAGAAAGTCCTAGGAGAAGTCTTGAGCATTCGTCCTGTCACCATCTACGGCGAGCCCGTGCTGCACGTTCGGGCAAAGGAAGTCACATCATTCGACGATGAGCTGCGTGAAATCATCGCCGACATGTTCGACACCATGGATGCGGCCAACGGCGTCGGCCTAGCCGCACCGCAGATCGGCATCGGCCTTCGGATCTTTACTTACGAGTTTGAAAATGAGGACGGGGCTCCGCATCGCGGTGTGCTGGTGAACCCGCGGCTGACACTTTCGAAGGTCTCGCAGGGAACTCCGGACCCGGATGAGGAGATTGAAGGTTGCCTTTCCGCTCCGGCACTTAATTTCCCACTCAAACGAGCCGAATTCGCACGTGTCGAAGGATTCGACGGCGATGGAAATGAGGTCAATTTTGAGGCCACCGGGTGGTTCGCGCGCATCATGCAGCACGAATACGACCACCTAGACGGTTATCTCTACGTTGACAAGCTCAATGAGAAGTGGGCTCGTCGCTGGAAAAAGGCGAAGAAGTCTCTGGGCTGGGGTGTGCCCAACTTGACATGGATGCCGGGAACCGACGAGGACCCATTCGGGCACTAATCTCCCCCAGGTCAGGAGCCCCAAGAGGTCCTTCGGTGGGCAACTGAGTCCATGAGAATCAAGGGAAGCTGTCCTCCTGACCTCAAGAAATGCGAAAAGCGGGTATTGCCTTCGAAAAGGCCATACCCGCTTTTCGCTTTAAACCCGTAAACGGGTCACGCCGAGGCGTGATGCTTGGGACTAGACCGTTGCGACGGCTGGAGCGCCCATGGCTGGGACAGCAACCGGGTGGGTGCCGGCCATGGTCTCGATGACACGGACTACCTGGCAGGAGTAGCCGAATTCGTTGTCGTACCACACGTAGACGACGGCGTTCTTTCCGGTGGCGATGGTGGCGAGGCCATCAACGATGCCGGCACGGCGTGAACCAACGAAGTCCGAGGAAACGACCTCGGGCGAATCAATGTAGTCGATCTGCTTGTGCAGTTCGGCACCCAAGGAAGCATCGCGCAAGTAGGAGTTGATCTCTTCCTTGGTAGTCGCCGTTTCCAGGTTGAGGTTCAGGATTGCCATGGAGACATCCGGGGTCGGGACGCGGATGGCGTTACCCGTCAGCTTGCCTTCGAGTTCCGGCAGCGCCTTGGCTACAGCCTTGGCCGCACCGGTCTCGGTGATCACCATGTTCAGCGCAGCCGAACGACCGCGACGCTCACCCTTGTGGAAGTTGTCAATGAGGTTCTGGTCGTTCGTGAACGAGTGAACCGTCTCAACGTGGCCGTGGATGACACCGAAGCGATCATTCATGGCCTTGAGCACCGGGGTGATGGCGTTGGTCGTACAGGAAGCGGCGGTGACGATCTTGTCTTCGTCGGTGATATCGGCGTGGTTGATGCCGTGGACGATGTTCTTCAAATCGCCCTTGCCCGGCGCGGTGAGCAGCACGCGGGCAACACCCTTGGCAGCCAAGTGCTGGGACAGTCCGGCTTCATCGCGCCAGCGACCGGTGTTGTCAACGACGATCGCGTTATTGATGCCGAAGGCGGTGTAGTCAACGGTGGCCGGGTCATCCGAGTAGATGACCTGGATCAGGGTGCCGTTGGCGAGGATGGTGTTGTTTTCCTCGTTGACGGTAATCGAACCGTCGAAGGGACCGTGGACGGAGTCGCGGCGCAGCAGTGAGGCGCGCTTGACCAAGTCGTCGTCGGACCCCTTGCGGACAACAATGGCGCGCAGGCGCAGTCCGTAACCGCCGCGCTCAATGAGGATGCGGGCCAGCAAGCGGCCAATGCGACCGAAACCGTAAAGGACAACGTCGGTGGGCTCGGCATCCGTGGCGCCGGCCTGACCGACCTTTTCGCCCAATTCGGCGGTCAGGAATTCAATCAAGTTCGTGGAACCGGACTCGACGAACTTCTTGTTCAGGCGGCCCAAGTCGATGGAGACGGCACCCAGGTTCAGCGTCTCGATGGCCTGAAGAATGGGCATCGTCTGCTCGAGCGGAAGCTCGGCGTCTTCAATGCGGCGAACCACGCGGTGTGCCTTGAGGATATTGATGGCCGACTGGTTGATCAGCTTGCGGCCGTAAATGGAGGTCACCACGTTGTTGTTGCGGTACAGACGACCGATCAACGGAATCATGGCCTCGGCGAGCTCTTCGCGCCCGCTCCATTCCTGTAGGGCTTCGACAGACTGCTGGGTCACTGAAAATCCTTCCAAATCAGCCGGCGAGTGATCCTCAAGCCGGTTGCTACCGTAAAAGCACCTTTGCAGAAACGGTTGTTCTAGGGGTAGTCAGGATCATTCCCCCGCGGGACCAGGTCCCACTATCCATTCTAGTATGTGCTCGTCCAGAACCACGTCTTGCTTCGGTGAGGTCTCTCACACCCGTGTAACGGCCAAGCGTTCATAGGCGGAGGGTCGAATTAGGTGGGGTGTTGGGAAGGGCGCGGGACGCGTGTTCTCACCTAGCGCGGACGCCATGGTTCCTCGGGCGGGTCGTCCAAGCCGTCGGCGTTCTGATGCGGTTGTTGAGGTGGTCGGTGAACAAAACCTTCCAATGGATCCTTGTCCTGTCCCTGTGCGGACTCATGGATCTGCCTCTTTTGTTGCTCAAGTGCCTGCTGTGCGGCTTGGCTCGAAGGCTTGTATAAATTGTTCAGTGCATCAAAGACACCCGATGCGCCACTGCCTGTCCCCTCCTTCGGGAAGGTGAACTTTGAAGCGGCCCAGATCAGCCCGATGCACAGCACCGGTATGCCTAGTAGCCAGAAGAGCCATTCCATGACTTGGAGTCTAATGCTCGTGCACCGAATTTAGGCCGCTGCCCCAGCTACGTACGGTGATGATTGTCCGCTTCCGGCTCATAAGTTTCTTGAGGCCGCCCAGGAGCATCAACATCCGTCAATGGCAGTGGCTCGCGCATGGCCACGCTCATCTGAACGAAGCTAGAATCTTGCGCCTGATTCCGGGCATTTGGACTCTAAGTTGGCATCCAACCAAAAACGCCTGCATCCCTTATAAACAAAGGATTACAGGCGGATTGAATGGACGGGATGGCGCGTACGCCGGGTTTTGTACCGCGGTCGGTTACCCGAATCGCGGCGGCGATCATCTATCTAGGAGTGCCGTTGCCGGCACCCTCAAGCGGTCCACCCGACTACATAGAGCGAACAACCCAGTAGTCTGTCTGACCTTGCTCCGAGTGGGGTTTACCAAGCCATTCCAGTCACCTGGAATGCTGGTGGTCTCTTACACCACCGTTTCACCCTTACCCGCATAAATGCGGGCGGTCTATTCTCTGTGGCACTAGCCTGCGGGTTACCCCGAGTGGGCGTTACCCACCACCCTGTTCTGTGGAGCCCGGACGTTCCTCGGGCCACTTGCGTGACACGCGATCGTCTGGCCATCCCGTCCAGCAAACAAGTCTAGTCGTATTTGAGTGTGCACCTAACCAGATGAACAGCTCCTCACCAACAGACGAAAGGATCAGCACCAACCGTTGCGTATAACGACGTGAGGCAAATAAGAGAATGCCACCACCTCCGACTAGGCTTGATGGGTGCTGATTCTGCTTCCGCCCTCAGAGGGCAAACAACCTGCCGAAAACGGTGCTCCCTTCGACGCTGAGACTCTGCAGTTTGCGGAACTTAACCCGTACAGGCATCAACTGCTCTCTGCCCTGGCTGAAGTTTCCAGCTCCGAAAATGCCCTTGAACAATTGGGTGTCGGCAAGTCATTGGTGGCCGATGTGGTCCGCAACATCGGGCTACATACAGAGCCAGCCGCTGCCGCACACACCGTCTATACCGGGGTGCTTTACGAGGCACTTGGCTACGAACGTCTCGGCGCCGAAGCCCGCAGTCGAGCCGATGCCTCCATTTTGGTCATCTCTGCCCTATGGGGTGCCGTTGGTTTTGCCGATCGGATTCCGGCCTACCGGCTCTCGATGTCAGTGAAGCTTCCGGCCATCGGCAAACTTGCTAGTTGGTGGAAACCGAAGCTGACGCCTTCGCTTAATGCTCGCGCGGGAGATGAATTGGTGATCGATTGCCGTTCCAGCACGTACGCCGCCGCGTGGGTGCCACCGGTAGAAACGACGGTCACAGTTTCCGTGTTCCAGTTGCGCGGAGGAGTGCGCAAAGTAGTTTCCCACTTCGCGAAACACACCCGCGGTGAACTGGCCGCTCATCTGCTGACCCGTGAGCAGGAGGTGAGGACCGCCGAGGAATTGCTGGTTGCTGCCCGCGAACGCTGGGATGCTGAACTCGTTACCGGTACCGCGAAAAAGTCCCACCAACTGAATATCATCCTGCCCGAGGACCACGCCTTCCGAGCCGTCGGCAACTAACGGTGCCGCTTCACCGGAGATTCACCACCGGCAAGGCATTTATGTTGCCGGGCTATCCTCAGCAGTAGGTTCAGCACCTGGAATCAAGTCGGCCGCAGGGTCGAAGGAATCGGCCACCAACTCAATCTCAAAGCCGGTAGCGTCTTCAAGATAAGCGGCATAGTGATCCGGTCCCCCGGCAAACGGATGATCCTCGGCGAAGAGCAGCTTGAACCCGCAATCTAGCGCGAGTGCGGTGAGCTCATCAACACGTTTGGGATTACCAGCCACGAACGCCAGGTGGTTCACCCCGGGAGCCCGACGGCGGTGGTCTTCGGCGAGCACGTCGGGACCGGCTTCAAGAACGATGTATTCGTGGGTGCCGCGGTAGCTCACTCCGCAAGCCCACGGTTCCCCCGCCACGTAGCCAAGTTCCTCAAAAAGCCAGCCGAGTGTGGCCCGCGCGGCCGCCAGATCCCGAACCCAGATTTCTACGTGATGCAGCCTTGCCGCACGCCGA
Organism: Paeniglutamicibacter sp. Y32M11; assembly: GCF_019285735.1. Lineage (GTDB taxonomy): Bacteria > Actinomycetota > Actinomycetes > Actinomycetales > Micrococcaceae > Paeniglutamicibacter. The sequence continues at coordinate 2,234,715 of NZ_CP079107.1, forward strand.
GTTCCCGAAACTTCGGAGTCGGCGGTGACATCCGGGCCAGATACTTTCGGGTCGGCCTTTTCTACCACTCGGTGCTGCGCACCAGAATGGCACCGGTGTCCGGGCAGAAGACAATGTCATCGGCCGCAGCAGCCTTGATTTCGCTCAGGTCACCGGGGGCCAGCGCCATGCCGCTGGCCTCGGAGGTTCCATGGAACAGACGTGCAGCGCCAACGCCGTTGCGAGTGCGTAGTCGTTCGTACGTATTGATGAGGGATTCCTCGAAAGTACCCACAAGCTCAGCGCGAGCTGCCGTAGTTTTGGCCAGCTGGTCCTGAAGGGCTTTCACCGCTGCGTCGCGGCGCGCAAGGTGCTGATCGTGATCGCTGAGCTTGGCTGCCGTTTCTGCGGCGACGACGGCTGCCTGCTCTTGAACTTCCTCAAGGGTGCCCATGAGTTCAAGCTCATTGTCTTCAAGTTCGTTGCGGCGCACCGTTAGCGAGTCAATCTCGTGGGACAAGGCCATCAGATCGGTGGCAGTTCCGGAATTCGAGTTAATGCGCGCCTGGTCCTTGGCGATGTGGGAGGCAACCTTTTCGACCGCCAGTTCCGATGCCTTCAGAGCTGCTGCTGCTGCATCTAGTTCCTGCTTTACCTCAGCCTCGGCAGCGCGAGCCTCCGTGAGCGCGGTATGTGCAGCAGCAAGTTCTGCGTCCGCTTTCGCCACATCAATCTGGTGGGTGAGCTTGGTAATTTCCGAGTCAAGTGCTGCTACGTCCAAGAGTCGAAGCTGTTCCGCCGGTGCTGCCTTTGCCATGCTGTCCTCCGCTATGCGCGCCGTGGCGCTACCAATCCTCATAGTGATCCAGCGATCAAGGACCGCTTAGCCCTAACACTAGTCAGTTGCGCAACATGGCGCCGCATCTGACCCGCCGAACCCATGGAGCAACTGGATCGGTACTGGAGCGTGACGGTGGAGGGCTGCTCTAGCGACAGGTTTCTGCCTTGCGCTGCGCGGCAACGGGTGAGGAGGGGATCAGGACGCTGCGGCTTCCGGATGAAAGACCCAGTTCCGCATTGGCCTTTGAATCGGGTCCCGCGATTTGGGCAACACCACATGCGGAAGGCCATCGATCACCCTGATGGTGAAATGTCCGGCGTGGAAGGCCGTATGGCAACGAATACATAGGAGCAAGCCATTGCCGATGTCGGTCTTACCTCCTTGGGAGAATGTCACGATATGGTGCACTTCGCTGCGATGTGGAGGCATGGAGCATCCAGGGTTAGCGCACCCGCGATCACGCGCTGAAATGGCGCGCTTTTGTGCCCGTGAGAAGAAGCGTCGTCGCTGGCCTAAATCAAGGGGTTGGCTTGCGCCACCCATAACGATGGGCAGAATTCCAGCGTTGCAAGCCAGGCGTCTTGCTTCGGCCGCGGAGATCTTCTCACCTCGAGCCGTGATCCCGGGCTTCTGTGACAAGCCGGCAAGTACGTCGTAATCAATCATCACAAGCAGTTCTACCCGAGATTTCATCGGCATATCCGGGTCAGTGGGCGTTTCTGGATCAAGACTAGAACGGATGGAGTCAAGCACGGCCTGGCTAAGGTGTTGAGCCCGGCGGCGAGAATTGGCTGCTTCCGGGCTCTCCCCTGGCAAGAGATCTGGGATCCCCAACCCCCATGGGTCCACTCCACTGGGTCGCTGCCCGACATCGGTGAAGCCTTCCCGTGGCCGCAATACCTCTGGCATATCCGGATTGACGGCCCACGCAGGAATCAATGGTGGCTGGTCGGGCGCATTCCTCTCGATCTGTCCAGTGTCGTCGGAAACGCTGCGCTCAGTGGTATTGCCGGTCCCCGAACGCGGGGATTGGGTTGCTTTGCCCGATGCGGTGCGTGGGTTGTTAAGATCATCGGCCATGGTGCAGAGCAGTTCGTGTCCTTCGGCGTCAACGGTCATTTCCCAGAGGAATCCTGTGGGCTTGTGGCCACGGAAACGAAGCCCCAAGAAGCGCGCGGTGAGCTCCTCAGCGCGTTCGGTGATGGAGGTTTCGAGTCCGATTCCCTCCTGCTTAATGAATTTTCCGACCGTTGCCTCATCTGCGGTGGTCAAAGTACGGGCAATGCGCCCCTCAAGGCCGGAACGTGCAGCTGCGGGGTCGGGCTGAGCATCGAGCGCTGGATCTAGGGCGACAAATTTTGCGGCAGCGTTAGCCACTATTCGCGGATCAATCGCGCCCTGAACCAAAATCTGAGCCAGTTGCGGACAACTCGGCGGGGAGATGGCACCATCAATCCCGCGGTGATAGGTCAGCCTTTTGCTGCTGTTGATACGGTGCTGGGCTTGGAAATAGCCGAGATGAAGTTGGGTCTTCAAGAATTCGGCCGGATCGTGATGCAGTGGCTTACGGTCCGCACCGGTGACGGCATCGGGCGGAAGTGTCACCACTCCTGAGGCAAAGTCTCCCAGGTTGGCCACGGCCTGATTTAAGGCACTGAGACAGGACTCGGTGAGCGTATTGGCCTCGGTATCAGCACAGGCGCCGGCGGCCAAAATCTGGCCGTGGGAACCGCTGCGGTAGATACCTTCGGCCAACTGAGTCAAAGCTGCGGCCCGCACCGGTGACCCAGACACACTGGCAGCTGCATCGTTCATCGCTGCATTGAGGGCCAATTGCAAGAAGGCAAGTTTCCGTAGCGGATCAACGGGTATGGATTCGCTACCGGGGGCTGGCCCGGTCCGCGAATCGGTACCCGCTGCGGCGTTGATGGATTCAAACACCGCGGCCACGAGTTCTGCCGACGTCTTCATGAACCCCATGGTGCGCGATTGGCCAGAAGCCGGGCAACCATCACCTCGACAACTGTGGATAACCCCGGGGTACTACGGAGTGAGGATGAAATCCCAAGGATCGGTGTTGATGGCAGAGACGCCAACTTCCACCTCGTGGCCCAAATCCTGCAGGACATTCTTCAACGATTCGGCTGCGGTGGGTAACCAGAGCCATTCGGAGGCGAAGTGTGAAACGTCGATCAGGTACGGTTTGCCATTTAATGCCGCCTCGCGGGCCTCGGAGGCCGGATGATGGCGCAGGTCGGCGGTGACGTAGACATCGGCCTCGGCGGCGCGGACGGCGTCAAAGAGCGAATCTCCCGCCCCGCCGCAGACGGCGACCTTGCGCACAATCCCGGCGCGTTCCCCCGCTACCCTCACGCCACCGGCAACGGCCGGCATGGCGGAGAAAACGCGTGAGGCGAATTCGTGAAGCTGCAGCGGTTCCGGGAGCATGCCGACGCGCCCGATTCCCTCCTCCGGAAGCCCATCCTTGGACGGTGCGAGCGGCTGGGTATCGGTGAGGCCAAAGATGTCGGCCAGTACGTCGGATACTCCGCCGATGGCCGAGTCCGCATTGGTATGCGCGGTCAGCAGGGCGCAACCTGACTCGATGAGCAGGTGTACCGCTTCGCCCTTAAAACCCGTTGCTGCGACGGAATTGACCGGGCGCAGCAATAGCGGGTGGTGAGTGATCAAGAGATCGGTGCCGCGGGCAACGGCATCGGCCACCACCTCCAGCGTGGGGTCAACGGCAAACATGATCCGCTTAACCTTGCGCTCGGGGCGCCCAACTACCGGTCCCACGGTGTCCCACGACTCTGCCAGAGAGGCGGGCCAGAGCTCCTCGACGGCCACCATCACCTGACCCAGCGTGGGGGTGCTCAAAGCGGGCTCGTTCTCTTGTTCGTTTAGCGCGTCGGTGACGGGCAAGGATCCGGTGCTTGCTGCCGGTACCCCCTCTGGCTGCCCCGTCTCACCGGAACCGCTGGAGAGACCCGAGGAATCGTTAGGCAAGGCGGCATCCGTCACCGTCTCCGAAGCATCGGTGAATCCGTTTTCTGCGGCATCCGACCCGGAGACGATTCGCATGCCTTGGGTTTGCTGCTTGTTGCTCTGCATACTTCTACCGTATCCGGATCGGTGGCGATTGACTGCATGAAGGCACGTGCACAAAACCACAAAACATGCGCTTTTCGCCACTGTTATCGCCCGGTGGGAATGAAATGCGGGCGAAGGTGATTGAGTGTAGGTGTGAACGAATTCTCAATCTCCAGCACGCCTATCCGCTTTTCGCCGCAAAGCACTGGACCCGATGGTGCAGCGCTGACCACCTTTGTCCTGGCCGGCGGCTGCTTCTGGTGCCTCGATGCGGTCTACCAGCGCACGCGTGGGGTCACCTCGGTGGTGTCCGGATATACCGGCGGCAGCGATCCGGCGCCCAACTACCGAGCCGTCTGCTCGGGAACTACCGGCCACGCCGAGGCGGTGGCCGTAACATTCGACCCCACGGTGGTTCCGGCGGAGGTCATACTTGACATGTTCTTCACCACCCACGACCCCACCACGCTGAACCGTCAAGGCTACGACGTGGGCACGCAATATCGCTCAGCCATGTTCCCCCTTAATGCGGAGCAGGACGCGATTTTCCGTGCCAGTGCGGGGAAGTTCGAGGAGATCTACCCCGATCCTCTGGTTACGATCTACGAGGCACCCGCGGACTTCTTTGTGGCCGAAGGTATCCATCAGGATTACTACAATCGCTTCCCCGATGAGGGGTATTGCCAGGTCATCATCGACCCTAAGCTCGCGAAAGCCAGGAAATATTACGCAACATGGCTCGAAGAGCCCGCCGAACCGCGCTCCTGACTAGGCTTGTGGTGAGCATTTCTGCAGTTATTCGGCTGCCGTAGCAAAACCCGCAAGGCCCAACGCCGACCGCCATCTCCCAAGGACTAAGGACACCATGTCGAAGATTTACAACGACGTCACGCAAATTGTTGGACGCACCCCGCTGGTGCGGCTGAACCGACTGGGCGCCGGACTGCCGGGGAACATCGCGGTGAAGCTGGAATTCTACAACCCGGCCAACTCGGTGAAGGACCGCATCGGCGTGGCCATCGTTGACGCCGCCGAGGCCTCCGGTGAACTGCACCCAGGCGGAACCATCGTTGAGGGAACCAGCGGTAACACCGGCATCGCCCTGGCCATGGTGGGTGCTGCCCGCGGTTACAAGGTCGTATTGACCATGCCCGAGACCATGAGCACCGAGCGTCGCGTCATGCTCCGCGCCTTCGGTGCCGAGATCGTGCTGACCCCGGGCTCCGAGGGTATGCGTGGCGCTGTGGAGAAGGCCAAGGAGATCGTTGCTACCACCGAGAACGCCATCTGGGCCCAGCAGTTCGCCAACGTCGCCAACCCGGCGATCCACGAGACCACCACCGGTCCGGAGATCTGGGAAGACACCGACGGTGAAGTGGACATCTTTGTTGCGGGCATCGGTACCGGCGGAACCATCACCGGTGCCGGCCGCTTCCTCAAGAGCAAGAAGGCCTCGGTGCAGATTGTTGCCGTTGAGCCGAAGGATTCGGCGATCCTCAACGGTGGCAAGCCGGGCCCGCACAAGATCCAGGGCTTGGGCGCCAACTTCATCCCCGAGGTACTGGACACCGAGCTGTATGACGAGGTGCTTGACGCCTCGATCGAGAATTCGGTATCCACCGCCCGTGCGTTGGGTGTGCAGGAAGGCATCCTCGGCGGCATCTCCGCCGGCGCGGCCGTCTGGGGCGCCCTGGAAATCGCCAAGCGCGAGGAGAACGCCGGCAAGCTCATCGTCGCCGTCATCCCCGACTTCGGCGAACGCTACATCTCCACGTTGCTCTTTGATGACATCCGTGGCTAATAACAGCTAACTAATTCAATCGGTGTCCGGCGCTACGGGTCAGAAATTTCCCGTACCCGCCGGTCGCCTTTTGGCTCCACCCGCACTGTTGATCGGCATGAGTTCGATCTTCGTCGCACAAACAAAGGCAAAGGTGTGCGTTTCCTTTCCCGACTGGCCGAAGACCTGCAGGGGGCAAGTTCTCACGATCCTGCTGCCCGTGGCAACACCGAAAACTTCTTGGCCTATTCAGGGTTGCATGCGATCTGGATCCATCGGCTCACCCACCGGCTGTGGCAAAATCCTCAGACGCGTTTCCCCGCCCGCCTGCTCTCGCAGTTCGGACGTTTCCTCACCGGAATCGAGATCCACCCCGGTGCCACCATCGGACGGCGTTTTTTCATCGACCACGGCATGGGTGTGGTCATCGGCGAGACCGCGGAGATCGGCGACGATGTGATGATCTATCACGGTGTCACTCTGGGTGGTCGTTCGCTGGCCAAGACCAAACGCCACCCGACGATCGGTGACCGGGTGGTCATCGGTGCCGGGGCCAAGGTACTTGGCCCGATCATCATTGGCGCGGATTCCGCGATTGGTGCCAACGCCGTGGTGGTCAAGGATGCTCCCGAGGGTTCGATCATCACCGGTATTCCGGCGAAGAACCGTCCGCGGACCGCCGATGAGCTTGCTCCGGCCGTTGACCCGGCCGAGTACATCGACCCGGCCATGTGGATCTAGATTCCTGAGCTAACACTATGAGCGGCGTCGGTACCTACCCTGGAGGTAGGCACCGACGCCGTTCATGTTTTCTGTCGCAACGCCCGTCCCAAACACAGCTCTTGACTTGACCTATTAATTGTCTCAACACCAATGACCGGATTCTCCGACGATCTCATTTCAGAGATACGTCGCAGTTCTCCAGTTCGGAAGGAGTCACCACGATAATAATTAATCCATGAACTTCTCTTAAGCTATTCGATGTCAGTAAGATCTAGGAACGACCTAGTCACTGAGAGATCGAGAGTTCAACCATGCAGCATCGTGCAAAGAATTCCGTTGTTCTCGGCAGTTTCCTAGCCGGACTTGCGATCATCGCCCTCAGCGCGTGCACGTCTACACTGCCAGCACCCGCACCAACGGTCACTAAACCGTTGGAGACTGGGGCAAATAATGTCCCGTTGAGTCAGTCACCCACACCATCGCATACGCCAGCTGCCGCTTCGACGCGCTCTAGCTCCGGCACCTCCACCGAACTAACTTTCTCTGCAAATTCGATCAAAATACTCGACCACAAGATTGTCGATGATCCGACGGGCAAAAATCTGCAAGTCACGGTACGGGCGCCACGCAACACCAGCTTTTTCAGCGGAACCGATGAGGCTGCCTGTGAAGCCAACGCCATCGAGCCTACTTCGGCGGTACCGAGCGATTCCGGCGACAATGCCGAACCTCGTGTGACCTACGAGCTCCAGTGCCAAGACCTGAAGCCAACCACGGTAATCACCGCGAACATCAGTTACGGAGATTTTGCCTACGGCTTCGTAGTTCCGTTGAAGTAGCACCGCCGTCGGTGATCACATCTTGTTGGATATCGCCCCAGGATTCAAACGAACTTCCAGTACCGACGGCACGTCCCTGGCCCCTGCCTTCCGACGGGCGCCTACGGGCCCTCCCCAGACCTCTACCCGGCGTGACCGGAAGTGCCCGCGCGTTGACGATGGATGTCACGCTGAGCAATCAGAAACTACACCCCAGACAACACCGTGCCGTTGTGTATTTAGAAGTTTCGCTCGGGATGTCGGTGAGACTGTAGCCGTCGATAAGGCAACTTCATAGCACGACTATTTTCCGGCGTTCGAGTCGATGCCGAGTGAGCCAAACACAGGATCATGCGCGTGGTTCAGCGATCCGCCCCAGATACCTCCGTGTAGAAAAAGCCCCGGCAATTTCCTTGACCACTGTGAATTATTCATGAAGGATTCATTTCAGTGTGTTTGGCTGAACTACATGACTGCGGTGCAGGTCAAATGACTTGTCGATGTAAAGTACCTGACCAGTTAGCAAAATACACTCCATCATCACTCACGGCGCCAACGCGTCCCACACTCTCGAGAGTTGGAATAATGACGAGGAAAAACTTAATTAAGGCGGGACTTGGGGCCACTTTAGCCCTCGGCCTAGCCGTGGCCCCGGTAGCGATCCCACCGGCCCTGGCCTCCCCCGGAGCAGCATCCGCAACAACGACTTCTGCTTCTGTTTCTGCTTCTGCTTCTGCTTCTGAATATCAGGCCCCAGCGGCATCGGCTACTACCGCTCCCTCGGCTTCAGCTTCTGAACCTACATCCGCATCCGCATCACCTTCTGTCTCTGAAGCTCCGACCGCAGCGGCAGCGGAAACTCCGCATGTGATCATCAATGAGGCCTACGTCAACGGCGGCAGTGCCAATGCTAGCTACAAGAACAAGTACGTAGAGCTGTACAACCCCACGAGTGCCGATATCAACCTCACCGGCTGGTCCTTGCAATATCGCTCGTCCACCGGACAAGTAGCACCCACCGGGCTGGCCACACTTTCGGGCACCATCAAGGCCAACGACTATTTCCTGATCAAGGGAAATTCCAACGGCGTTGTAGGCAGGGACATTCCCACCAGCGATGCTGATGCAAGTGGCTTCTCCTTTGCCGGTGGCGGCGGAACCTTGATCCTCTCGGACCAGGCTGGCAGACTTCCTGCGGATCTGGCCACGGGATCACTGGTCGGCAACGCTAATATCGTTGACCTACTCGGCTACGGTTCGTCGAACACTTTTGAAACTGCGGCATCCTCGGCGGCAAGCGTGAGCACCTCGCTGAACCGCACCGATTTTGCCGATACGGACAGTAACGCCGCGGACTTTACCCGGGCCGACCCCACACCCGTTGGCACCGGTGGTGGTGACGAACCGCCCCCACCGCCGGCGGACTCCGGAACAAAAACAATCGCCGAAATTCAGGGCGAAGGAGCCACCAGCCCCCTAGTCGGTACCACCGTCACGACGACGGGTAAGGTCACCGCTGCCTACCCCACCGGTGGCTTCAACGGATACTTCATCCAAACACCGGGTACCGGCGGTGACCTGGACATGGCAACTCACAAGGCCTCCGCCGGAGTATTTGTGTACTCCCCGGCCACCGACGCCGACGTCAAAATCGGCGACTATGTTCAGGTAACGGGCCTAGTGAAGGAATTCGGCGGCGCCTCTGACACGGCAACCACCACCGAAATTGACGTCCCCGCCGGTGGCATGACACGACTATCGGAAGCCACCTCCGAGGTGAAGGCCGCCGTCATCTCGGTGCCAACCTCCGTGCAAAAGCGCGAAACCCTTGAGGGCATGCTGGTAGCTCCACAGGGCGACTTCACCATCACGGATAACTACACGCTTAATAACTACGGCGAACTTGGCTTGGCGACGGGTAAAACCCCCTTGGTGCAGCCCACCGCCGTGGCACCCTACGGTTCGGCAGACTACACCGCAGCCGTCACCGAGAATGCCGAACGCGCCATCAAACTTGATGACGGTGCCAGCACCAATTTCTTGAGTGCCGGTGGCTCGGTAGTTCCATTGCCCTGGTTGAGCCAGGAAACACCGATGCGTATTGGGTCCACCGCCGAATTCACGGCCCCGGTCATCTTCGATAACCGCAATAATGCCTACAAATTCCAGCCCTTGGAGGCGCTCACCCCGGCCAATGCCGGATCGGTGCAGCCCATCGTCTTCGGAAATAACCGACAGGACGCTCCCCAGCCGGTGGGTGGGGATCTGAAGGTTGCCTCCTTCAACGTGCAGAACTACTTCACCGAAACCGGTGACAAGGACCCCGCCTGCCAGTTCTATACCGACTACAACGGCAACAAGATCAGCGTGCGCGGTGGCTGCGACCAGCGCGGTGCCGCCGATGCCGAGAATCTGCTCCGCCAGCAAGACAAGATCGTTGCTGGCATTAACGCCTCCGGTGCAGACGTTCTCTCGCTGGAAGAAATCGAAAACTCCGCCAAGTTTGGCAAGGACCGCGACAGCGCCCTTTCCACGCTCGTTGATGCCCTGAATGCGGCGACACCGGGAGTCTGGGACTATGTTCGCTCCCCCGCGGCCGACCAACGACCCGCAGTTGAGGTCGAAGACGTCATTCGCACCGCGTACATCTATAAGAAGAACGTCGCCGAGCCAGTGGGCGATTCGGTGATTCTTGATGACGAGGCCTTCACCGGCATCGCCCGTCAGCCCTTGGCACAGTCCTTCAAGCTGGTTGGTGCCGAGGATGCCTCCAAGGTGCTGCTGATCGTGAACCACTTCAAATCCAAGGGCTCGGCGATCGGCAATGACACCGATCAGGGACAGGGCAACTCTAACCTGGCCCGCACGGCTCAGGCCGAGGCGCTCGTTGCCTTCTCGACCCAGTTGCAGGCGGACCAGGGCACCGACAAGGTGCTGCTCATGGGGGACTTCAACGCCTACGGTTTTGAAGATCCGATCAAGGTCATGACCGATGCCGGTTATGTTGATCAGGATCCCAAAACGGGAAAGCATTCCTATAGTTACGGCGGGATGGTCGGTTCCCTTGACCACGTCTTGGCATCACCGGCCGCCGAAAAGATGATCACCGGAGCGGATATCTGGAACATTAACTCCGCCGAATCCATCGCCATGGGATACAGCCGTTACCAGTACAACGCGACGGATTTCTACACCCCCTCCGCGTTTGCCGCATCCGACCACGACCCGGTGGTAGTTGGGTTGTCCATGGATTCCAGCGAATCGGGCACCAAGACGATCAATCTGCTGAACATCAACGACTTCCACGGTCGTATTGATGCCAACACGGTAAAGTTCGCCGGTACCGTCGAGCAGTTGCGTGCAGCATCCGGAGCGGCCAACACCGCTCTGCTCTCCGCAGGTGACAACATTGGCGCCAGCGTCTTCGCTTCGGCATCTCAGGATGACAAGCCCACCATCGACGTGCTGAACGCGCTGGAATTGCAGACATCGGCCGTGGGAAACCACGAGTTCGACAAGGGCTACGCCGACCTCGATGGACGCGTCACCGAGGCCGCCAACTGGGATTACCTCGGAGCCAATGTCTACGCTCAGGGCACCACCACCCCGGTGCTTGATGAATACAAGATCATCACCCTAGACGGTGTGAAGGTCGCGATTATTGGTGCCATCACCCAGGAGACCCCCTCACTGGTGACTCCGTCGGGGATCTCGATGCTGGAATTTGGGGACCCCGTTCAGGCAGTGAACCGCGTCGCGAAGAACATCACCGATAATGATTTGGCCGATGTGATTGTGGCCGAATACCACGAGGGCGCCGGCGCGGGAACTCCGGAGAAGGCGACCTTGGAGGAGGAAATCGCCTCCGCTGGTGCGTTCCAGGACATCGTGACAAAGACCAGCTCATCGGTGGACGCCATCTTCACGGGGCACACGCACAAGCAGTACGCGTGGGACGCCGCGATCCCGGGTGTTTCTGCTGACGCCGCGGTGAAGACTCGTCCGGTGCTCCAGACCGGAAGCTACGGTGAATTCATTGGCCAGATCACCCTGAGTGTGGATACCGCTACCGACGCGGTGACCTCCTACACGCAGGAAAATGTGGCCCGCACCAAGACCGATGATGCGGCCCTGGTATCCGCATTCCCGCGGGTTAAGGCCGTCAAGGTCATCACCGACAAGGCCCTGGCCGATGCCGAGATCGCCGGTAGCGTTCCGGTGGGTCAGATCTCCGCCGACATCACCACCGCGCAGACCCTTGATCCGGTCACCGGAAAATACATCCGCGACGATCGCTCCAGCGAATCCACCCTGGGCAACCTGGTCGGTGACTCCATTCTGGAGGCGCTGAGCTCGGAGCAGAGTGGTGGAGCCGAAATCGGTGTGGTGAACCCCGGTGGGTTGCGCGCCGATCTGCGCTACAGCAACGACGGCGTGAAGGATGGGGTCATCACCTATGCCAACGCCAACGCGGTATTGCCGTTCGTGAACAACCTGTGGACCACCTCCCTGACCGGAGCACAGGTCAAAACCATGCTGGAACAGCAGTGGCAAACCAATGCCGATGGTTCGATCCCGAGCCGCCCGTTTTTGAATCTGGGGCTGTCCTCCAACATGGACTACACCTACGATTCGACCCGTCCGATGGGTCAGCACATCACCTCCGTCACGATTAATGGTGAACCGCTGGATATGGAGCGTTCCTACCGTGTAGGTACCTTCAGCTTCCTGGCCACCGGCGGAGATAATTTCCGCGTCTTTACGCAGGGAACTAACACCAAGGATTCGGGTCTCATTGACCGCGATGCGTGGATCAACTACCTCGGTGAGCGCTCGGAGGAATCTCCAATTGCCCCCGATTTTGCCCGCCGTGGTGTGGAGGTCATCGGGAATCCGGAAATCGTGAAGGCCAAGGGAGCGGTCAGCTTCAAGCTGAACAAGCTGGATCTCACCTCGCTGGGTAGCCCCAAGAACACCAGTGTGGTGGTGGAGTTCACCGATCAGAAGGGTAAGCGCACCGTGGTTGACACGGTGGGTGTGAGCGATGGATCGGCCGTGGTGTCCTTCAGGCTTCCTGCCGATGCCCGCACCGGCGGGATGATCAGCGTTGTGGCCGCCCCGAGCGGCACCACGGTGAAGCTGCCGGTGCGCATCATCAACCCGAATGAAAAGTGCCAGAGTCCCGCGAAGGTTAAGGCCTGCGCCTAGTCCTTGCCGGTCCTAGTCGACGCTGCCCGCACCTCCCAGCCATCACTGGGCGGTGCGGGCAGCGTCGTCTCTGGGCTCCGTGGGGGGAAATACAAACGGGGTGGCAGCCTCCGTCACATGGACGGAGGCTGCCACCCCGTAGAGGTGTGAAGTGTGAAGACTAGTGGGTGTCTTCTGCTTCGATTTCGGTCTTGTCGCCGCTCCACTGCGTGTGGAACGAACCCTCGACGTCCATGCGGTTGTAGGTGTGCGCACCGAAGAGGTCGCGCAGGCCCTGGGTCAGCGCGGCCGGCAGGCGCTTGCGGCGCAGGCCATCGTAGTAGGCCAGTGAGGAGGAGAACACCGGAACCGGCACGCCCATCTGGACGGCGGTGGCAACCACGCGGCGCCAGGCCGGAAGGGCCGTGGCGATGGCTTCGGCGAAGGCCGGGGCGAAGAGCAGGTTGGCCGGCTTCTCGTCCGCGGCGTAGGCCTTGGTGATGTCGGCCAGCAGGGCCGCGCGGATGATGCAGCCTTCGCGCCAGAGCGAGGCGATCTCGTCCAGCTTCAGGTCCCAGTTGTATTCCTTGCCCGCGGAAGTGAGCATGTCCAGGCCCTGGGCGTAGGAAACCAGCTTGGAGGCGAAGAGTGCCTGACGCACATCTTCAACGAAGTTCTCGTCCAGCTCGACGGCGACCTCGTGGCCGGCCAGGACTTCCTGGCCGATGGCGCGCTGATCGCGCTGAGAGGACAGGCCGCGGGCGAACACGGATTCAGCGATGGCGGAGATCGGCGAGCCCAGGTCCAGGCCTGACTGCACGGTCCAGCGGCCGGTACCCTTCTGGCCTGCGCTATCAACGATGACATCTACCAGCGGCAAACCGGTCTTGGCATCGGTGTGGGCCAGTACCTCGGCGGTGATCTCAATGAGGAAGGAGGCGAGTTCGCCCTTGTTCCATTCCTCGAAGATTGCTGCCTGAGCGGCAGGCTCAAGGCCGGCGCCGGTGCGCAGCAGGTCGTAGGCTTCGCCAATAACCTGCATGTCGGCGTATTCGATGCCGTTGTGGACCATCTTCACGAAGTGGCCGGCACCGTCGGTGGAGATCCAGGCGCAGCACGGTGCGCCGTCGATGGCCTTGGCGGAGATCTTCTCGAGCATCGGGCCCAGGGCGTCGTAGGACTCCTTGGAACCACCGGGCATGATCGAGGGGCCGAGCAGGGCGCCCTCTTCACCGCCGGAGACACCGACGCCAACAAAGTGCAGGCCCTTGGTGGCCAGTGCTGCCTCACGGCGGCGGGTGTCCTGGAAGTTGGAGTTGCCACCATCGATGATGATGTCGCCCTCTTCGAGCAGCGGAACCAGGGAGTCGATGACCGAGTCAACCGGTCCGCCGGCCTTGACCATGATCATGACGCGGCGCGGAACCTCAAGGCTTGCCACGAGTTCTTCCATGGTCTCGGTGCGGATGAAGTCGCCTTCATCGCCGTGGGCGGCCAGCAGCGCGTCGGTCTTGGCAACTGAACGGTTATGCAGGGCAACGGTGTAACCGTTACGTGCGAAGTTACGGGCGAGGTTTGCGCCCATGACGGCTAGGCCGGTGACGCCAATCTGTGCAGGCATGAAGTCTCCATCGGTTGCGATTATGTTGAGCCGGGCATGACCGGCACAACGAGCACCGGGGACACGGCTCCGTGACTTCTACCTACTTTAGTTTGTTCGCACCTCCCAAGGCCAGACGAACACGCTTCGTTGGCATAAATTGCCCCGAGATGACGCGCATTGATGCGCCTTTCGCCGCCGGTTTGCTAAGAGTTTTAGCGATAGGGTTGATTCATGCCCATTAGCCTGCATCAACAAGCCGTTGACCACCTTGGAAGCCGCATCATCGATGGGTCTGTACTCCCCGGAGAAGTTGTCCTCGCCTCCGAGCTGGAAGATGAGTTGGGCGTCTCGCGATCGGTGATTCGCGAGGCGGTGCGGGTGCTTGCCTCTGCCGGATTAGTGGTTTCAACCAAACGGGTGGGCATCAAGGTGCAACCAGCGGAACACTGGAATCCCTTTGATCCACTGGTCATCCGCTGGCGTCTGGCCTCCGAAGGTCAGGGTGCGCAATTGCGTTCACTGACCGAGTTAAGGGTGGCGGTGGAACCCATGGCCGCGGAACTTGCTGCCGAGCATGCCCCGGCGGAATTTTGCGCGGAACTGCTGAACCTCGCCGCCCAGATGCGCCATGCCGGCCGCGAGGGAGATCTCGAATCGTTCCTGGAACTCGATATCCGTTTTCATGCGTTGGTTTTGGCGGCCTCGGGTAACGAGATGTTCGCCAATCTGGCCCATCCCATTGGCGAAACGCTGCGTGGGCGCACCGAGCTCGGCTTGATGCCCGAACATCCTCATGAGGAGGCGCTGGCCTGGCATCAGGGGGTCGCGGACGCGATCTCGGCCCACGATCCCAAGCGGGCCCGGGAATCCATGGAATTGATCATGCGTCGAACCGTGCTAGAAATTTATGAGGTGTGGGCGCATAAGCCCCGCCTTTTCCCCCGCCCCGTCCGCTAACCGCGACTTATCCCCGTCCGCGCGTCGAGCTTAAACCACAGGCGACATTCGACTCCCCCATGAGTGAGGAATTGAATGTCGCCTGTGGTGTTCTGGCCTCAGGCCAACTGGCCCGGACCGAAGTGACTAGGTGAACTTCAGCAGTACCTTGCCGGACTGCGCCGAGTCCTTCGCCACGGCAAACGCTTCGAGCGCGTCCGCAACGTCGAATTCGTGGGTGATGATCGCATCAAGATTCAAAGATCCGTCGGCCAGTGCCAGGAGCACCTCATCGATCTCGTTGTTGAATCTAAAGGATCCCACCAGCTCCAGTTCCCGGGTGATGGCCAGGGAGATCAGAGCCGGCTGCTCCCCGGAGGGCAGCAGACCCACCATGACGATGCGGCCGCCGCGGCATGCACCACGAATGGCCGAGGCCAGTCCGCGATAATTTCCGCTGGCTTCGATCACCACGTCGGCTTCCACCGCGGCGATGGCCTCAAGATCATCGGCCTTCAAGGTGGAGGTCGCGCCGGATGCCGCCGCAATTTCTAACGGCTTATCAAACATGTCCACCGCGATAATTTCGCTCGCACCGGCACGTTCAAGTACCGCTACACTCAGGGCTCCGATGGGTCCGGCGCCAATGACCATCACACGCTTGCCGGAGACCTCGCCGGCACGTGAGACCGCGTGCCAGGCAACCGCCGCGGGTTCGGCCAACGCTGCATCACGCAGCGAAAGCCTGGCCGGCAGGGCGCGCAGCATCCGTGCGGGAAGATTTACCGTGCTGGCAAACGCTCCCTCGGTATGGGGGTAGCGCGCGGCAGACCCCAGGTAGGTGCAGCCCGGAGACAGATTCGGGCTTTCCTTAGGGTAGCGGGCACCGGTTCCACCGGGGGTGGCCGGGTGAACGGCAACGGCGGTTCCCGCGATCGGTCCACTTCCATCGGCCGCGGCAACACGGACAACGCCGACGATCTCGTGACCAAGAATCATCGGAGCCTTCAGGATCGATTCACCCGCTGCCCCGTGCATCCAGTAGTGCAGATCCGAACCGCAGATGCCACCGTAGGCGATCTCGATTTGCGCTTCGTCGGGCGCCGGGGCGCTGACGGTGATACTTTCAATCCGCAGGTCATCCGCGGCGTGGGCAACGACCGCGGTGGCGGTGGTGTTAGACAACAACGCTCATCCCTCCGTCGATGAAGATGGTTTGTCCGTTGATGTAGTTTGAGCCGTCCGAGGCCAGCCATACGGCCGGTCCGGCGAGGTCTTCAACACTGCCCCAGCGTCCCGCCGGGGTACGCCCCAGGATCCAGGAGTTGAACTTTTCATCGTCCACCAGATTCTGGGTCATCTCCGTGTGAATATAACCCGGCGCAATGCCGTTGATCTGTAGTCCACTTCCGGCCCATTCGGCGGTCATGGCGCGGGTGAGGTTCCGCAGGCCACCCTTGGCCGCCGTGTAGGCCGAGATGGTGGGTCGAGCCAGATCGGTCTGCACGGAGCAGATATTGATGATCTTGCCTTCTCCGCGCTTGAGCATGCCCTTGGCTGCCTCGCGGCCCACCAGGAATGCGCTGGTCAGGTTGGTGTCCAGTACACGCTGCCAGTCGCTCAGGGCGAGTTCCAGCATCGGTTCGCGGTGTTGAATGCCCGCATTGTTTACCAGGATCCGTAGCGGACCTACCTCGGCTTCGATGGCGGCGATATTTGCTGCCACGGCTGCCTCGTCGGTGACGTCAAAGGCGTAGGAGAAGATCCGTTCGGTGCCGTAGCTCTTTTGGAACTCGGTGGTAGTAACCGCCAGGGTTTCGCTATTACGTCCGTGCAGCACCAGGGTGGCACCCGCATCGGCCAAAGCCTTAGCCAGTTCCTTACCGATACCGCGCGAAGACCCGGTAACCAGCGCGATGCGTCCGGTCAGGTCAAACAGTTTGCTGCCCATCATCACTCCTTCGTGTGGGTGGAAGTTAGAACGCTGCGGCGACGGCGAAGATCAGGTACGCAATGGCGAAACCAACAACACCCACCAACGCCTGACCGACGGTCCATACCTTCAAGGTGGTCTTCACGTCCATACCGAAGAACCTGCTGACCAGCCAGAAGCCGGAATCGTTGACGTGCCCGGCGAAGACCGAACCGGCGGCAAGTGCCAGGACGATGGCCACAACTTCGATGGAGTTCAGATCGGCGTTTCCCACCACCACCGGCTGGATGATGGCCGCGGCCGTCGTCAGCGCGACGGTAGCCGAACCCTGGGCGACACGTACCACAGCGGCGATGATGAAGCCCGCGACGATGATCGGCAAACCGAGAGCGTCCAAGGAGTCGGCCACCGCGTCACCGATGCCACCGGCGCGCAGTACCGCACCGAACATGCCACCGGCGCCGGTGATCAGGATGATGGAACATACCGGGCCAAGCGCGGAGTCAACCACGGTTTCAACGAGGGTCTTGTCCTTGTTCTGCTTGTAACCCAACAGGAACATGCCCAACAGGACGGTGATCAGCAGTGCGACGGGGGTTTCACCGATGAGGCGAAGGATCTGAACCCACTGGGTGCCCTTGTCAACAACTCCGGCCGAGGCCAAGGTGTTCAGGCCGGTGTTCATGAAGATCAAGATCAAGGGAAGCAGCAGAAGTGTCACCACGGTGCCCAGCGACGGCTTGGAGGCGAAGTCGTGGGTTTCCTTGGCCGAACCGGCCAAGATGTCCGGGATGGCAATGTTGTATTTGCGGCCCACGTACTTGCCAAAGAGGTGTCCAACAAAGAACCAGGTGGGCAGCGCAACGACGAGGCCCAGCAACAGAACCAAACCAACGTTGGCCTCAAGCAGTCCCGAGGCTGCAACCGGACCCGGGTGCGGGGGTACGAAGATGTGCATGACCGAGAAGGCGGTGGCTGCCGGGAAGGCGTAGCCCAAGAATGATCCGCCCAGCCGGCGTGCCACGGTGAAGATGATCGGGAGCATGACCACAAGGCCGGCGTCGAAGAAGATCGGGAAGCCGAAGAGTAGCGAGGCAACCGACAGTGCTAGCGGCGCGCGCTTTTCGCCAAACTTGTTGATCAGCGCGTTGGTCAAGACCTCGGCGCCGCCGCTGGTCTCGAGCATGCGGCCGAGCATGGCGCCCAAGCCAACCAGCAGGGCCACGGTGGCAAGGGTGCCGCCGAAGCCTCCGGTGAGTGTGGGAATGATCTGTCCCACCGGGATTCCGGTTGCCACTGCCGTTAGCAGCGAGATGACTACCAGCGCCACAAATGCGTGGATGCGCCACTTAATGATGAAAAGCAGCAGTAGCAGGATCGCTCCCACTGCTATGGCGAGAAGCGCTGGGGTACCCAGCGTCCAGTTCATGACTAACTCGTCGGTCATCTTCGTCCTTCAGAGGTGTTGGTGTGACGGTGGCGGTGTCGGAACCGGTCGGTTCCGCGGTAGAGCGGTACTACTTGGCAGAAAGGTTCAGGGCCACCAAGTCGACGATATCTTCGGGGCTGAGCCGGACATCAACTTCAATGGCGGGTTCGTCGGCCTCGATGGCTTCCAAGGTGCTCAGCTGTGATGCGAGCAGCGTCGGCGGCATGTATTCGTGGCTTCGTTCGTCCAAGCGGTGCTGAATGAGCTCACTCGCACCGCTGAGGTGAACGAAGACGGTGGATGGTTCATGGCGGCGCAGGAGATCGCGGTAACTACGCTTGAGGGCCGAGCAGGCGATGATCGCCGGAGCGCCGTCGTTCGTGCTCTCGAAGAGCGCGTCGCCGATGGTGGATAGCCATGGTTCACGGTCACCGTCGTTAAGTGGGTGTCCGGCGGCCATTTTTTCCTTGTTGGATACGGGATGCAGGTCGTCGCCGTCGATGAACACGGAACCGACTTTGTCAGCCAGTAGGCGCCCTACCGTAGATTTTCCGGATCCGGAAACTCCCATTACAACCATGGGCGGGTAGGCAGCGCTGTTCATCGTCACTCCATCGTGGAACCAAGGGTAATGTCGGACATAAGAACGTGATATCCGACATAAATATGATTTATACAGACTAGGTCGACTCCGCGGCGTGTGTCAACCGGATTGATGCAGCAATCTGTCGAGATTGTTTCGACCCCTCAGCTTCCCCGGAATATCAGTGCTGCAGCGACCCGGAAAGGCCCTAGTTAGGTAGTGTTTGAGCGACACCTGAGCCTCTACCCAGCAAGCTCCAAGGTTCGCTTCATAACGTGGTGGTGTACATGCAGGATCGACGAAGGGAATTCAGTAATGGGACTCGGAGACAAGATCAGCAACAAGGCACAGGAAGTTGTCGGCGGCGCCAAGGAAAAGCTAGGCGACGTCACCAACAACGAATCTCTTGAGGCCGAGGGCATCAAGGAGCAGGCCGCTGCGAAGGCTAAGCAGGCCGGCGAGCATGTTCAGGACGCTGCCAAGGACGTTTTCGGCGGCTAGCCTCGGTAGATAAAGCAGAATGAATCAACTTTTCGGCGCCCCGGCTTCGTGGGGCGCCGAAACGCTTTAAGGCAGATCCACCCCCCCAGCGAGCCTCTCCCCAGGTAACAAGCCAGTGGTGTCAAAATCAGCACCTGATTCTTAAACGAAAAAGTTCCCTTGCGGAAAGATTTTCATCTTTCCGCAAGGGAACTTGTCTGTGGGCCCTACCGGGGTCGAACCGATGACATTCACGGTGTAAACGTGACGCTCTACCAGCTGAGCTAAAGGCCCTCAGTACAACAACATTCGCTTGCTTTGTTTCAAACGACTGCGTTGCAACAAGAGAATACTCTAGTACACACATCCCTGACTTGGCAAATCGCACTCCCTGGGCGGGCAAATTCTGGATGAAAGAAGCCGATAAACCTTGGAAATACAGCTGATTCTCCAAGCGCGCTGGACCTACCGAGCCGCAGCGCGCAGTGCTGCTACCACCGGAGCGGTGCCGTCTTCCGTTGCCAGGGCTGCCGCCAGTTGCTGCGCTCGCGCAGCGTAGCTGGACGTCGTCGTGGCCTGGGTGATGGCGTCGGCCAAGCGTTCGGTGGTGAGCATCTTGTACGGAACAGGTTGCGGGCCTGCACCGAGGGAAGCAATCCGGGTCGACCAGAGCGGTTGGTCGGTATAGATCGGCACACTGACCGTGGGTACGCCGGCGCGCAACCCCGCCGCCGCGGTTCCGGCGCCGGCGTGGTGGACCACCGCAGCCATCTGAGGAAACAACCATTCGTGCGGAACAGACCCGACGCTGATGATTCCGGGGTCGGAGACCCCGTCGACACCCTGCAGTACCGCGCGTACGCCCGCACGACGCGCGACGTCGAGCATAAAGTCGGCCTCTAGCGCCTCACTGCTTCCGAAGCCAATGAAGACCGGGGGTGGCCCGTCGGAGAGAAAATCACGGAGCTCCGCCGATGGCTGCCACCCCGGTTCGATCTGCGGCCACCAGTATCCCGCTAGGGCGAGCCCAGATCGCCAGTCCGTCGGACGGGGAAATATTGTGGAGCTGAAGCCGTGAAGTACCGGCGCATTCGCCCTCCTCCGGGCGCGCTCGGATGCTGCCCTCGTCCTTTGGGGCAATCCAAGCAACAGGCGGATTCGGGCGCTCGGGGCGTCATAGGGTGCTTTTCCTGCGGAGATCAGCGAACCGAGCAGCTTATTTCCGGCCGAACCCAAGCTTCGGGCAGTTCCGAGAACCACTGGCGGGTAGGCAGTACTGGGTTCAATCGGTTGCAGGTGTGCGCCGATGGCGGGGATGCCATACGCCTCCGCAACGTCGTAGGCGTAGGGAGCGATGGCGTTGGCCAGAATCACATCGGCGCCGGCCTCGGCCGCGGCCAATGTTCCGGTGGCGGCCAGATCCATGTAGTCACCGAGTTCACGCATGTACCTGCGCAGATCGGATCCGGTGGCCTTCTTCCCCGGTTCGGCCGGATTAACAAGATGGCTCATGTCGCCGGGGAGTTCGTGGTGATCGCAGCCAGCCCCGGTGACCAACGGCCCATAGGCGGCGTTCGCTGCGATAGCAACGTCAAAGCCCAAGGTTTTTAGCCTGCTGCCGAGCCCGGCCATCGGTGCAACATCGCCCCGGGTACCTGGCGCAATCATGAGCACTCTCATGCCATCCCTCGTTTCCATTGACTGCGATCACTGTTCGCAATTAAGAATATAGTGGAATGGTTACAGCACCTAACGCGGGTGTTCAAAGGAAAGGCGAAACTGTCATGCCCTCTCATGACCCCATAGATCTCTGGCTGCGGCCGGAGCGTACCGGTGTTGGGCCAAAGCCAGAGCACTCACGAGCGGGTATTGCCGCGGTGGCGATCGACATCGCAGACAGGGACGGACTACCGGCGGTCTCCATCCGGCGCGTGGCAGCTGGTATCGGGTCCGGCTCAGCGTCCCTCTACCGGTATCTGAAATCTCACGACGAGCTGGTGGAACTCATGATTGACACGGTCAGTGGTGAATACGCACTTGACCCCTCGTCGAAAAAACCTGGGATCCGACTTTTGGACTTGGCGCGGCAGGCCCGAGCCATCATGCATCGGCACCCGTGGTTGGCTCCCCTGCTGCTGACCCGCCCCTCTATGGGCCCTAATGCTCTGCAATATTTGGAGCATGCCCTCTCCGCGGTGGAGTTGGTGGATATGCCCGGACCGGTGAAATTGCAGACGGTGGCCATGATGACGGCCATAACCTCCGCATTCGTACAGAATGAGCTCTCATCCACCAACAACTCCGAGCTGAAACGAGCGGGCGCCAACGCCCGTCACCAGTACCTCTCCGAACTTATGCTCAGTGGTGACTATCCCCTACTGTCTGCGGCATTCACCGGCGAACATGAACCCGAGCACCCTGATGACATGTTCGACATCGTCATCACAAACTACCTCGCGGGAGCGGAGCGACAGTTCTCCGGCGGTTCCAGCTGAGGGCACCAGAAAGTTTTGCCACATGGGCGCCCGCTCGAGCAAGGTGCGGCAGGTCGCGAAATCCGACGTGTAATCCACGAGCGGGGAACATTGGGAGTGCAAGACACCGGTGAGTTGATAAATGTCACTGGACGGCGGTGTATTGCCGAAGCAGTGTGTATTGCGGCCGTAGAAGAAAAATCGATCCCGCCGGACTAAAATTGGCCGACATTGATCTGACTCTGGTTCACCGCGCAAACCCCTACACAGGTGGGGTGATGCCCGAGGACTGACCTCGTCCCGAAATCGGGAACTATTGGACACCGAGGAATTGGTGGGCCCTACCGGGATCGAACCGATGACATTCACGGTGTAAACGTGACGCTCTACCAGCTGAGCTAAAGGCCCTGGCACTACTGAGTTCATTGGGTGCTAGCCCGCCGAAGCGTTCGTGACAAGAATATGAAGGTGGCGGTGTACCTGCCCGAGCTGTCGAAATAGACGCAAAGATTCTTCGACAACTATGAGGTGAGTAGGTCCAACGCCTGTCGATAGCGCGCGATGGCGCGCGCCTGATGGATGGGTGAACTAAACGAATCCACTACGCACTCGTGCTGTATGAGGAACGTGTGGCGCGTCGCCGCGCCAGATTCAGGATTAAATGCCCCATAGCTGGAGGCAACTGCACCATGTGGCCAAAAATCGGCCAGCAGGTCAAACCCGAAGTGGGCCTGATCCGCGTAGGTCCGCAAGACGAATTTGTGGTCCACAGAAATGGCCAGAAAGCGGACATTTCGTGCGGCAAATTCATCACGAACCTTTTCAATCTCTTCAAGTTCCGACCCGCAGACCGCAGAAAACGCGAAGGGATAGAAAACGAGAAAATAGGCTTGCTCCCCCAGCCCTCGGGACTCGATGAGTTCCCCGTGCTGATTATGTAGAGCAAACCCTGGGGCCGTTTCACCGGCCGATGGCGCCAAGGAATCATTCCCCGACACAGGGTTGGGTGAACCCACAGCGCTAGTTCTTGCGGCGCGCAACAAGTCGGGTGGCCGACCAATCCTCGGAAACACCCTCGGTGTTGGTCACGTGCAGACCAGCGGTGGGGGCATCTGTTTGGATTACTCCGGGTGCCACGTGACCGTCTCGACCCGGCTTCGGGGTCAAGAGCCACACAACGCCCTTCTCATCTAGGTTGACCAACGAATCGACCAGAGCATCAATAAGATCCCCGTCGTCCTCGCGCCACCAGTAGATGATTCCGTCCACAACTTCGTGGTCTTCCTCAGTCAGTAGTTCTGAACCCACTGCGTCCTCTAGGGAATCGCGCAGATCAAAGTCCACATCGTCGTCGTACCCGAGTTCCTGGATCAGGTCCCCGTCTTTGAAGCCCATTTTCTGTGCGGCTTCATGCTTTGCCGTTGCGGCGTCGCTCACGTCACTCCTCCTGCTGCTGTATAGCGTCTGGTTACAACCAAACACCCTTTTTGCGCCTTCATCAAGCGCAGAGGCCTCAACACGCCGAAATAGTGATGACTTCGACCCATTTTGGCTCTCGGCGCAGTGGTTGTGTAACTCCAAAACGTCGCATGAGCTGTGCCCGGATACGTTTTGGACGCTCATGCGCATTAGAGTGTAACCGGCGGTCCGCGACCAACCACCCTTGGGGAACGGGCCACACTTTGGCGCTTGCACCGCCACTGCGGCACGAGACATGCAAAATTGAGTTCTTTCCGCAGTCCCCGCTGTACCCCATAACGAGGAGAAGATGGACGTGGCTGTAGAGGAACATATTTCTCACATCCGCAGCGGCTTGACTAGCCAGTTGCCTGACCGAGATCCGGAGGAGACCGCCGAATGGATTGAGTCCTTCGATGATCTGGTCGAAACGCAGGGCACCGAACGTGCCCAATACATTGTTCGTTCACTGCTGCAGCGCGCAGGCGCCAAGAGCGTGGGCGTCCCCATGGTCACCACCACGGACTACGTGAACACCATCCCGGTGGACCAGGAACCCGAATTCCCGGGCGACGAGCAGGTTGAACGTCGCTACCGCGCCTACATGCGCTGGAATGCAGCGGTCATGGTGCACCGCGGCCAGCGCCCCGGAGTTGGTGTTGGTGGCCATATTTCCACCTACGCAGGCGCCGCGACCCTGTACGAAGTTGGTTTTAACCACTTCTTCCGCGGCAAGTCACACCCGGGCGGAGGCGACCAGGTCTTCTTCCAGGGCCACGCGTCCCCCGGAATGTACGCTCGTGCCTTCCTCGAAGGCCGCCTGAGCGAAGACGACATGGACGGATTCCGTCAGGAAAAGTCCCGCGAGGGTCATGCCTTGCCGTCCTACCCGCACCCGCGTTCGCTTCCTGACTTCTGGGAATTCCCGACCGTGTCCATGGGCATTGGCCCGATGAACGCGATCTACCAGGCGCAGTCGAACCGCTACCTGCAGAACCGCGGCATCAAGGACACCTCCGACCAGCACGTCTGGGCCTTCCTTGGTGACGGCGAAATGGATGAGCCGGAATCTCGTGGCCTGCTTCAGCTTGCCGCGAACGAAAAGCTCGACAACCTCACCTTCGTCGTGAACTGCAACCTGCAGCGCCTCGACGGACCGGTGCGCGGTAACGGCAAGATCGTCCAGGAACTTGAAGCCTTCTTCCGCGGTGCGGGCTGGAATGTCATCAAGGTCATCTGGGGACGCGAGTGGGATGCCCTGCTCGACAAGGACGAAGACAACTCGCTGGTCGACATCATGAACCAGACCCCTGACGGCGATTACCAGACGTACAAGGCCGAAAACGGAGCCTTCGTCCGCGAACACTTCTTCGGCAAGTCCCCGCAGACCAAGGAATTGGTTGCGGAACTGACCGACGACGAAATCTGGAACCTCAAGCGCGGTGGCCACGATTACCACAAGGTCTTTGCCGCCTACAAGGCAGCCACCGAGTTCAAGGGCAAGCCGACGGTCATCCTGACCAAGACCGTTAAGGGCTACGGCCTGGGCCCGCACTTCGAGGCTCGTAACGCGACGCACCAGATGAAGAAGATGACGCTGGAGGACCTCAAGGCCTTCCGCGATCACCTGCGTATTCCGATCACGGACGAGCAGCTTGAAGCCGACCCGTACCTGCCTCCGTACTACCGTCCGGAGCAGGACTCGAACGAGTACAAGTACATGATGGAACGCCGTACCGCCCTGGGTGGCTCGGTTCCGTCTCGTCGTGTGGTCTCCAAGGAAATTCACCTCCCGGAGGACAAGGCCTACGAGGTTGCAGCCCGTGGTTCCGGCAAGCAGCAGGCGGCCACCACCATGGCCTTCGTGCGCTTGCTCAAGGACTTGATGCGAGATAAGGACTTCGGCAAGCGAGTAGTGCCGATCGTTCCCGATGAATCGCGCACCTTCGGCATGGACTCATTCTTCCCGACGGCGAAGATCTACAACCCGGATGGACAGAATTACCTGTCCGTGGACCGCGAACTGGTCTTGGCCTACAAGGAATCCCCGCTGGGTCAGCTGATCCACCCGGGTATCAACGAGGCCGGCGCCGTGGCCGCCTTCACGGCCGCTGGCACCTCGTACGCAACCCACGACGAACCGTTGATCCCGATCTACGTGTTCTACTCGATGTTCGGCTTCCAGCGCACCGGAGATGCCTTCTGGGCAGCCGGTGACCAGATGACCCGCGGGTTCATCATGGGCGCCACCGCCGGACGCACCACGCTGACCGGTGAGGGCCTGCAGCACGCTGACGGTCATTCCCCGATTCTCGCCTCCACCAACCCGGCAGTCGTTACCTACGACCCGGCCTATGGATACGAGATCGGTCACATCATGAAGGCCGGCCTGGAACGCATGTACGGCGGCAAGCATGAGGACCCGAACGTGATGTACTACATCACGATCTACAACGAGCCGTACCAGCAGCCCAAGGAACCGGAGAACTTGGACGTTGCCGGCATCCTCGGTGGCATCTACCTGGTCTCCCCTGCCAAGGTTGACGGACCGCGCGCGCAGTTGCTCGCTTCGGGCGTTTCCGTGCCGTGGACCATCGAGGCTCAGCGCTTGCTGGCCGAGGACTGGGGCGTATCGGCAGATGTTTGGTCGGTCACTTCGTGGAACGAACTGCGCCGCGACGGCCTCGCTTGCGAGGAAGAAGCATTCATGAACCCGGGCGCCGAGGTACGCGTTCCATTTGTGACTCAGCAGCTCGCCGGCGCCACCGGCCCGATTGTTGCCGTCACCGATTACATGAAGGCCGTGCCGGACCAGATCCGCCAGTTTGTGCCCAACGAGTTCGCCACCCTGGGCGCCGACGGTTTCGGTTTCTCCGATACCCGAGCCGCTGCACGCCGATTCTTCAAGATCGACGCGCACTCGGTGGTAGTTCGCACACTGCAGATGCTCGCCAAGCGTGGCGAAGTAGACGCATCCGTACCAGCAGCTGCCTTCGCCAAGTACAAGCTTGACGAAGTCAGCGCCGGCACCAGCGGCAATGCGGGCGGCGACGCCTAGCCACTGACGGCTACCAAAATTGGCGGTGGCGTGGTTCTCCCCTGACGGGGAATCCACGCCACCGCCTTTTTAAACCCCCGAAATGCGAATTTTCCTTCCGGTAGATCGACTGGCCTTGATCGATCAGTGGACGACACGCTAGTGATGCGACCCACAATGCTTTCCCGGCCGCGTTCGCGACGGTAGCTCCGCGCTCGTTGTACGAAGTCTACAAAATAGTTCACTGGCTCGATGATGCGTATGCTCGTTCCATGAGTAATGAGCAAACGTCGAATTCAACACAAAGGATTCGACCATTCCGGCAAGCAAAAGCGAGCCCGGAAACCCTCAAACGGCTCAAACAGCATTTGGGCGTCCTGTCCACCGTGGCACTAAAACACCTTGATCAGTCACTGCCCTGGTATCGGGGTCTACTTCCCGAAGAACGCGCAGCCCTCGGTCTCGTGGCGCAAAAGGGAATTGCCTCCTTTGTTTCTTGGTACGAGCGACCCACCACCTCACCCCAGTGGGTGCTTAACGACGTTTTCGGCGCGGCTCCCACGGAGCTCACCCGTTCGATCAGCCTGCAAAAGGCACTCCAACTGATTCGCACCATCGTGGAAGTTGTTGAGTCTCAGGTTCCGGACATCGCACCGGAGGCCGAACACACACAATTGCGCGAGGCAGTGTTGCGCTATTCGCGAGAGGTCGCCTTTGCCGCAGCTGACGTTTATGCCCGAGCCGCGGAGACCCGGGGCGCCTGGGATTCACGCCTCGAGGCACTGGTGGTGGATGCGGTGATGCGCGGCGAATCGCAGGATTCCCTGCGCTCACGCATTGCCGCGGTCGGGTGGAAATCTCACGAAAACATCCTCGTGATGATTGGTGCCACCCCCGCTTCTTCACAGGTGGGATTTGTGAGTGAACTCCGTCGAGCCGCCGCACGATATGCCCGCGACTCCCTGGTAGGTGTCCACGGCGAACGGGCGATTCTGATGCTCGGTGGTGTGGAGGCGGACCGTGCCGGCCTCGATCGGCTGGCTTCCTTCTTCGGTGACGGACCGGTGGTTTACAGCCCCCTGGCTCCCACCCTCAAAGAGGCCTCGACCTGCGCGAAGGCAGCTTTTGCAGGGATCGCTGCGGCCAAGGCCTGGCCACTTGCTCCGCGGCCCGTGGACGCGGACGATCTGTGGCCCGAACGTGTCATGAACAACGACGTGGAGGCCCGCCAAGCCCTAGTCGCCGGGATCTTCAACCCGCTCATTAAGGCCGGCAACGGTTTACTTGAAACACTCTCGAGCTACCTTTCACTCGGTCATTCGCTGGAAGGCACGGCACGTGAGCTCTTTGTCCACGCCAACACCGTGCGCTACCGACTCAAACGAGTATGCGACGTAACGGGGTGGGATCCGCTGGTGCCGCGTGAAGCCTTTGTGCTCCAAACCGCCTTGGTCGTCGGTCGTTTGGATACCGAAACGTCGGAAAACATGCCCGAAACGCGGCAGGCGGTGCCACGGAAGGCCTCAACCGCCTTGTAGACTTCCTACAAAACCATGCCGTCAAGTCGGTGTGCGAAATCAGCCGTCGCGAGCAATATCTTTGGAAAGCTGGAATAGTGCTAGCAATCGTGTGCCCTGGACAGGGCTCCCAGACCCCCGGATTCCTTTCTCCGTGGCTTGAAGTTCCCGGTGTTTCCGAACACCTGGCAGAACTTTCCGCCATCACGGAGCGCGACCTGACCGCCCATGGGACGGTCTCCGATGAAGAGACCATCAAGGACACGGCGGTGGCCCAGCCATTAATCGTGGCCGCCGGCCTGATCGCGGCCCGAGCGCTGTTCGGCGATTCACTGCCGCAGAATTCGATCGTTGCGGGACACTCGGTTGGAGAGATCACTGCAACCGCCTTAGCCGGAGCCCTTTCCGAACAAGACGCGATGGTCTTCGTGCGTGAACGCGCTAATGCCATGGCGCTGGCCGCCGCAGCAACCCCCACCGGCATGGCTGCCGTCTTGGGCGGTGACGCTGAGGAAGTCAACGCGGCCATCCTGGCCGCCGGACTCAGCCCGGCCAACGCTAACGGCGGTGGACAGATTGTTGCCGCTGGCACGCTGGAGCAGATTGCAGCATTTGCCGCCAATCCTCCGGCCAAGGCTCGAGTCATTCCGCTGAAGGTTGCCGGAGCATTCCACACCCACCACATGGCCCCGGCCGTTACCGTGCTTGAGGAACTTTCCGATTCCTTGGTTGCCAATGACCCGTCCACCCCGTTGCTCTCTAACTTTGATGGACAGCCGGTAGCCGACGGTACTGCGAACCTGGCTTCGCTGGTCGCGCAGGTTTCACGCCCGGTCCGCTGGGATTTGTGCATGGAACAACTCGCGGCACAGGGCGTCACCGGCATCATTGAGTTGCCGCCGGCCGGAACTCTCGTGGGCCTTGCCCGTCGCGGCTTGAAGGGCATCCCCACCCTCGCGCTGAAGTCCCCCGAAGATCTCGAAGCCGCTCGCGCCTTCGTGCTCGAACATACCCAAGCATAGGAAGTCCCCGAATCATGACTGCAGTGATGAATCAGACCACGGCTCGCGAATTCAGCCGCATCCACGGTGTGGGATCATTCCGCCCAGACGTCGTTGTCACCAACGAGGACGTTTGCCAGTGGATCGACTCCTCGGATGAGTGGATCCAGCAGCGTACCGGAATTGTGACTCGGACCCGCGCCGATGCTAATACTTCGCTGCTGGACATGGCTGAGGGAGCCGCACGTTCGGCGCTGGCCTCGGCCGGGATTGAAGCCAGCCAGCTTGGTGCCGTCATCATCTCGACCGTGACCTTCCCGTACGCCACCCCGTCGGCCGCATCTGCCTTGGCCGATCGCATTGGTGCCACCCCGGCACCGGCGTTCGACATCTCCGCCGCCTGCGCCGGCTACTGCTACGGCGTCGCCCAGGCCGATGCGCTGGTGCGTTCCGGTATGGCCGAGTATGTCCTGGTCGTTGGCGCCGAAAAGCTCTCGGACGTCATCGACAACCACGAGCGCACCATTTCCTTCCTGCTGGGCGACGGCGCAGGCGCCGTCATCATTGGTCCCTCGGACATCCCCGGCATCTCCCCCTCGGTATGGGGCTCGGACGGCTCAAAGTGGAACGCCATCGGCATGACCCACTCACAGCTTGACCTGCGCGATGCTGTCCTGCAGGCCGAGTCGTCCCCGGAAGGCGCCTCCCTGATGGCGGCCACCGAGGCCACGCTGTGGCCGACCCTGCGCCAAGATGGCCAAACGGTCTTCCGTTGGGCAGTATGGGAAATGGCCAAGATGGCCAAGCTTGCGCTGGAGAAGGCCGGCCTCACCGCCGCCGATCTTGCCGCATTCATCCCCCACCAGGCCAACATGCGCATCATCGATGAGATGGCCAAGCAGCTCAAGCTCCCCGAGTCTGTGGTTATCGCCCGCGATATCGCCACGAGTGGTAACACCTCGGCTGCTTCCATCCCCATGGCCATGGACCGTCTGCTCACGGAGAACCCCGAGCTTTCCGGTGGATTCGCTCTGCAAATTGGATTTGGCGCCGGGCTTGTCTTTGGCGCTCAGGTTGTTGTCCTGCCCTAGGCTTTAGTCTCAGGGATTCAACCCATCATTCGGACCGCGCACCTGTGGTCCGCATAGTCGTCGGGCTTGTTACCGGCAAACATAGAAAAGGAGCCATCATGGCTAGCAACGAAGAGATTCTGGCCGGCTTGGCCGAGATCGTCAACGAAGAGACCGGTCTGGAGACCGAAGCTGTTGAAATGGACAAGTCCTTCACCGAGGATCTGGACATCGACTCCATCTCGATGATGACCATCGTCGTCAACGCCGAAGAAAAGTTCGACGTGAAGATCCCGGACGAAGAGGTCAAGAACCTTAAGACCGTTGCAGATGCAGTGAACTTCATCGCTGCTGCACAGGCCTAAGTCTGGTCTTTGATGCATGCTCCCCTTGGAAGGGGTTCTCGTAACGGGCGCACCTTCCAAGGGAGCATCATCGCCGCTTAATTTTCTAGTTGGTGCGGGCGCTATGCCCACCAATTCGTTTTGTCGGTTTAGTCACCGAACCCTAATTTTACGATCCAATCCGGAAACGGTGCTGTTGTCACCGGATCCGATGCTAGGATTCCCAGCTAGCTTCGCTAGCCGTTTCGTCCCACCCAGTAGAGAGTTTCAACATGGCCCGCAAAGTTGTTATCACCGGCCTTGGTGCCACCACCCCGATCGGCGGAGACGTCCCGACCCTGTGGGCCAACGCGCTCAAGGGTGTCTCGGGCGCCCACACCCTGCCCGATGAGTGGGTTGAAACCTACAACCTGCCCGTGAAGTTCGCTGCCAAGGCTTCGACTCCGGCCTCCGAGGTACTGTCCCGCGTTGAAATGAAGCGCATGGACCCCTCCACCCAGTTCGCTGTGGTTGCTGCTCGCGAGGCTTGGAAGGATTCGGGTATCGAGGAAGTTGACCACGACCGTTTGGCCGTTGCCTTCGCCACGGGTATTGGCGGGGTCTGGACCTTGCTCGATGCCTGGGACACCTTGAAGGAAAAGGGCCCGCGCCGCGTCCTGCCGATGACGGTACCGATGCTGATGCCCAATGGCCCTGCCGCGGCTGTTTCCTTGGACCTCGGTGCCCGCGCCGGAGCACACACTCCAGTTTCTGCTTGTGCCTCGGGAACCGAAGCCATGCACATTGGACTGGAATTGATCCGTTCGGGCAAGGCTGATGTTGTGGTGTGTGGTGGCGCCGAGGCTGCCATCCACCCGATGCCGATGGCATCCTTCGCTGCCATGCAGGCGCTGTCCAAGCGCAATGACGACCCGGAGCATGCTTCGCGTCCGTACGATATTGACCGTGATGGCTTTGTCATGGGTGAGGGCGCCGGCGCTCTGGTCCTCGAGGCCGAGGAACACGCCATCGCGCGTGGCGCAACCATCTACGCCGAGTTGGCTGGCACCTCGGTCACGGCCGATGCTTACCACATCACCGCGCCGGACCCGCAGGGCTTGGGCGCAACTCGCGCATTGAAGGCTGCCATGTTTGACGGTCTGATTCAGCCCGAGGACGTGGTGCACGTTAACGCGCACGCCACCTCCACCCCGGTTGGCGACAAGCCGGAATACACCGCGCTGCGTGCGGCACTGGGATCGCACCTGGACAACGTCTGTGTCTCCGCCACCAAGTCCCAGATGGGTCACCTGCTGGGTGCCTCGGGCGCGGTTGAGTCGGTATTGTCCGTACTGGCCGTTTACCACCGCAAGGCTCCGGTCACCATCAACCTGGAGAACCAGGATCCGGAAATCCCGTTGGATGTTGTTGTGGGCACGCCCCGCGAACTTCCGCAGGGCTCCATCGTTGCGCTGAACAACTCGTTCGGTTTCGGTGGACACAACGCCGTGGTGGCCATCCGCAGCGTCTAAGTCACAGGTTCAGGGCGCACCTGAACGCCAATGAGTCGGGGCCAGCAGTGAAAACTGCTGGCCCCGACTCATTTTTTGTTACTGCAGCTTTTGTGTCGCCAACCGGATCGCTCAGGATGGAGGGAAACCCCACAAGGAGATATTTCAGCCGGTGATAAATCTACCCGTTGGTCTCTCCACTAGTTGCGATGTTTTAATGCGATGTTTGCGGATCTCACATCGAGGTGCTGAGAAAAGATGTTGGTCTTAGATCACCTGATGCAGCCAACGCACCGGAGCGCCTTCTGCTGCATAGCGGAAGGGCTCGAGTTCTTCGTCCCAGGCCTCACCCAGTGCGATGGAGAGTTCCTGATAAACAATGGCAGGATCTCCGGCGCCCTTTTCGTAGGCCCAACGGATGCGTTCTTCGGAAACCATGATGTTTCCGGCCGCGTCGGTGGTGCCGTGGAAGATGCCCAGTTCGGGGGTGTGTGACCAACGACTGGAGTCAACGCCTGGGCTGGCTTCCTCGGTTACCTCGTAACGCAGGTGAGCCCAGCCTCGAAGTGCGGACGTCAAAAGTGCACCGGTCCCGGGTTTCCCGGTCCAGTTCACTTCGGCCCGGGACATGCCCGGGGCGGCGTTCTGCTCCGTCCAGTGCAAATCGGTCCGCTGGTCAACAACGGAACCGATCGCCCATTCGATGTGCGGGCACAACGCTGAGGGGGCTGAGTGTACGAAAAGTACGCCCCTGGTCAGTACGTCAGACATGCTTTCCTCCGATGAGCTGTTGTTACGTCTTCCCCAACGTCAACAGGCACCAATCCGGAATGTTGCTAGTCCTCTTTAGTATTCTCCACGATTATACGACGTTCGGCCAGCGGTTTCCCATCAAGTCTTCCGTCGCTATGCCCGCGGATGGGCTTTTTGGTAGCTGTCCTTGAGTCGTTCCACCGAGACATGTGTGTAAAGCTGCGTTGTGGCCAGCGAGGAATGGCCCAGAATCTCCTGGACCGCACGAAGATCCGCACCTCGGTCCAACAAGTGTGTCGCCGCCGTGTGGCGTAAAGCGTGAGGTCCGCGAGCAGCGGTGTCCCCCAGTGCTTCAAGGGCATCCGCGACCACTTGGCGGGCTTGGCGCGCATCCAGGCGCCCTCCGCGCGAACCCAGCAGCAGGGCTGTACCGGATCGATCGCTACGTAACACCGGTCGCGCTCGACGAAGCCAATCATCAATCGCGTGCAGAGCCGGTTGCCCAAAGGGGACGGTACGTTCCTTGTTTCCCTTGCCGATCACTCGCAGGGTTCTCCGGTCCAAATCCAGATCGTTGATATCTAAGGAGACCAGCTCTCCCACTCGAATGGCCGTGGCGTACAGCAGTTCCAAGATCAGCTTGTTCCTATCGGCGAGCGCGAGCTGTTCGAGGCTGGGTTCGGAGTTTTTGCCCTCGGATTGCGGGGGTGCTGGAGCAGTGAGTTGAAAGATGCGTTCTATTTGGTTGTTTTGCAGGATGTGCGGTAGACGGTGTTCGCGTTTGGGTGATTGCAGGCGGATCGCTGGGTTGGTCTGGATGAAGTTTTCGCGTACTGCCCAACTGAGGAAGCTGCGGATGGTGGCGGAGCGTCGGGCGAGGGTTGCTCGGGCGAGTCCGGTCTCTTGCAATTCCATGAGCCAGGAGCGCAGGAGCGTGAGGTCTAGGCCGGCAAGGTTGCTGGCGCCGCGTGGGATGGCGTAGGCGTAGAGATTGGTGATGTCGCTTGAGTAGGCGCGGAGCGTATGTTCGCTGCGTTCTCGTTCTAGCTCCATGTAGCGCAGGAAGCCCTTGTGGGCGCTGTTGAGCTCGGCGGGGATCTCTACGGCTTCGCTTTTTTGTTCGATTGGCTCTGGCACGTATCCACTCTCTCCCCCAGCATGCTTCGTGCAATGGAGCCACGCCGGTTGCCTCGTGGGTTCTGGGATTCAGGGTGCGCTTGGTGCTCCGCGTTGGGGTTCGGGTCCGCGGGGGAAGCGCCGTATCCATCCGTTGCCGGTTCGTTCTGCTAAGTGGCGGGCGGAGAGTCGGGAGAGTCCGCCGAGGATGGATCCCATCCCCAATCCGGCCAGAACGGCGAGCTGATCTGCGGTACGGGGGCTGCGTAGGGGCAGGGCGTCAAGGAGCAAGAGGTCTTGCACGGGCAGGCCGTCATAGTCACGGGCGTCGTCCTCGCTTTCGCTTCCCCCCTGCCGTTGGGCTATCTGCGGGGAAAGTTCCGGTGGACGTTGGGCAGTGGTGAGCATTTCGATGACTTCTGCTGCGTCGGTGACCAAGGTTGCTGCGCCCTCACGGATGAGTCGGTGACAGCCGGCAGAGTTGGCGGAGAAGACCGATCCTGGAGCGGCTCCGACGTCGCGGCCCATTTCTGCTGCATGGTGCGCGGTGCTCAGTGCTCCGGAGCGCCAGCGGGCTTCGGTGACGATGGTGATGGCGCACAGTGCGGCGATGAGCCGATTGCGTTGCAGGAAGCGCCAGCGTGTGGGTGTTGCGCCGGGTGCGACCTCCGCGATGAGTAGGCCGTGGTTATGTACGCGCTGGAGCATTTCGTCATTGCCGGATGGATAGAACCTGTTCAGTCCCCCTGCCATGACGGCGATGGTTGAGGTAGACGGCAAGTCATCAACCCCCCGTGGCGGTCCGCTCTCGGCGAGCGCGGCTTGGTGTGCCTGGGCGTCGATCCCATAGGCGCCGCCGGAGACGATGCAGAGGCCGTGCGCTCGGAGTCCGTGGACGATTTCGGCGGTGATGGTGCGTCCGTACTCTGTGGCGTCGCGTGATCCGACGATGGCAATGAGGCGGGCTGGCTCACGCAGGATGCGCAGGTTTCCGGTTCCGCGATACCAGAGGGCTAGGGGTGCTCCTAGTCCGAGGGCTTCGAAGCCTAGGGGCCAGTTTTCGTTCGCTGGGGTGATCAGTCCTCCCCCTAGGGCGTTCATGCATTTGAGATCCGATTCGGGGTCGGCGTGGGAGGCGCGGGCTCTCCAGCGTTCAAGGCCGGCGTCCAGGCGTAGTGAGCTTCGGTTGGCGCCGTTGGCGTCGAGAAGTTCTGCTACCTGTTGCTGTTCATTGGCTGGGGCCGGGCCGTGGTGTCCGCAAATGATTCGGTAGGCCTCCGTTGCACCGGCGACTTGAACGAGTGCGGCGCCGGTGAGGTCGTTGGGTTCGATGATGTGGCTGAGTCCGGCTCGCGCAAGGGTCTCGGCGTGTGGATTGTTCATGGGCATTGGTGGCTTCCGGCTGGGTCGATCCCGTGTAGCGCGGTGTGTGGTTGCGTTACCTAGGGCGAGTGCTGCTGCCTCTAGCGTGTGCGCGCTAACCCTGTACCCCGCCCGGGGTGCGTACCGTCTGTGGATCGTTTCGGCGCCCTACCTAGGACGGGCGCCTATTGTGTGGGTAAGTGATGTTGATGTGTGCGGCGCGCGGGGGCGAAGATGTTGCTTGTGGGCCCTCACATGGGTAACGATGGTTTTAGCCCCGCTCCGCGGCGATCTCGCCTTAGAGCGGATGGTTTGGCAATGATCCTTCTCAACGAAATTAGGCCTGACAGATGACGAAGATGAAGTTACCCCTTTTTGCGGCACTGTCCATGGTGGCTGGCTCGCTGGTGCTTGCCGGTTGCTCTAACCCCACGGCGGCAAATCCGAATGAGGATGGTGCGAGTTCTGGCACGTTGACCGTCTCCTCGGCGAACTTCCCGGAGTCGGAGATCATTGGCAATCTTTACGCCGAAGCGCTGAAGTCCGATGGCTATACGGTGGAGACGAAATTCAACATTGGCTCGCGCGAAGCCTACATTCCTGCGCTTGCCGACGGATCGATCGACCTAATCCCGGATTACACCGGGAACCTCCTGCTCTTTATTGACCCGTCGGCGGATGTTTCGACCCCCGCGGCGATTCTTAGTGCGCTTCCGAAGGCCTTGGAGAGCAAGAGCTTGAGTATGCTCACCGCTGCCGAGGCAGAAGATAAGGATGCGGTAGTTGTCACCCGTGCCACGGCGGAGAAATGGAAGCTCACGAGCATTGCCGATTTGGCCGCACACAATGACGAAGTCGTCATGGCTGGACCGCCGGAATTCAAGAAGCGTGCGGTGGGGCTACCGGGACTTGAGAAAAACTACGGTTTCGTTCCCTCCAAGTTCGAACCCATTTCCGATGGTGGCGGCCCGGCAACGGTGAAGGCCTTGCTTGATGGGAAGGTCACCGCGGCGAACATCTTCACCACCAGCACCGCGATCCCGGCCAACGATCTTGTGGTGCTGGAGGATCCGAAAAATAACTTCCCAGCCCAGCAGGTAGTTCCGGTGGCAGCCGCCGGGAAGTTGGATGAAGGAGCGCAAAAAGCCATCGATGCGATCTCGGCAAAGCTGAGCACCTCGGAACTGATCAAGCTCAACGAGCAGGTCTCCGGCGATGCCAAGGTGGAGCCCCAGCAGGCAGCCATCACCTGGTTGACGGATCAGGGCTTGCTGAGCAAGTAGTTGCCCCACCGTGCGACATTCGAACACTAGAACAAGTGTTCGAATGTCGCACGGAACGGCTTACCCGCCGGTGGGAACCCACCATCTGGGAGCCGAAATTCCGCGTCAATTAGCCACCGCCCAGGAGCCACGAGCCACCCATGATCACCTTTGAATCAGTATCCAAGAGCTATCCCGGGGGAACTCGGGCGGTGGATGAGCTCAATTTAGAGATCGCCACCGGATCCTTCACGGTGCTCGTCGGACCCAGCGGCTGCGGCAAAACAACATCGATGCGCATGATCAATCGCATGGTCACCCCCAGCTCCGGACGGGTATTGATCGATGGGCAAGACGTTTCGGGCATTCGCGCGGTAACCCTGCGCCTGGGCATCGGCTACGTGCTCCAAAATGCTGGGCTCTTCCCCCACCGCACGGTCTTGGATAACGTAGGCACGGTTCAGCGCCTCTTGGGACTGAACAAGGCTCAGGCCCGAGCCAAGGCTTATGAAGCCCTCGAACGGGTTGGGCTCGATGCGTCTCTCGCTCTGCGCTACCCCGCCCAACTCTCCGGCGGACAACAGCAGCGCGTGGGGGTGGCCCGAGCCCTTGCCGCTGACCCGCCGATCTTACTCATGGACGAGCCATTCAGCGCCGTTGACCCGATCGTTCGCCTCGAGCTACAGCGCGAGGTTCAACACCTGCAGGCCGAGATCAAAAAAACGATCGTGATGGTCACCCACGACATCGACGAGGCACTGAGCCTCGGAGATAAGATCGCGGTATTAGCACCGGGCGGGGTGTTACAGCAATATGCCGATCCGCTATCCATCCTCACCCGACCAGCCACCAACTTTGTCTCAAGCCTCGTTTCCAAGGACCGTGGCTTCCGCGCCCTGTCGTTCGAATCACTGACCGGCCTATCGTCCACCGAGCTTCCGGCTCCCGACGCCGCCGGCCGCATCCACCTTCCCACTCTGGGCAAGGGGTTCAGCGCCGAGATCAACCATGACGCCGCAACCGTGAGCTGGAGTGACGGCGTCACGGTCGGCTCGGCACCGCAGCCGATCATACGGCCCGGGGATTCTCTGCGCACGGGGCTTGATGCCGTCCTCGCATCCCCCGCATCCGCCGCCCTGCTGGCCGATCACGCTGGAAACATCGGCTCGTACTTCACCCTGGCGGACCTTCATCCGCTACTGAGCAAGGCAACGCGGGTTAGCTCATGAACTGGCTACTGGCCAACTTTCCCCAAACCTGGGAGCTAACCACTGCTCACCTGTACCTGAGTCTGGTTCCGACGGTGCTCGGTGTGGTGCTCGCGCTGGGACTTGGGCTGATCTTTGGAAATCGGCCGCGCAGCAGGGCCGTCATCACCTCCATCGCCAGCGCCGTTTTCACCATCCCGTCGCTCGCGCTCTTTGTGGTGATCCCCTCGCTAATCGGCACCCAGATCCTTGACCCACTCAATGTTCTGATCGCCCTGAGCCTGTATTCGACCTCGCTGCTGGTTCGTACGGTCTTTGACGCTTTGGATGCCGTAGCCCCGGAGGTACTCAGTGCCGCCGAAGCGCTGGGCTACTCGCCGGCTCGTCGCCGCGTTTTTGTTGACCTTCCGTTGGCCCTGGGACCGTTGGCCGCGGGCACCCGAGTGGCAGCGGTAACCAACGTGTCGCTGGTGTCCGTCGGCGCAGTCATCGGCGTTGGCGGGCTGGGACAGCTTTTCGTTTCCGGCTACCAACGCAACTACCCGGACCAAATCTTGGCGGGAATCATCATGATCCTGATTCTCGCGCTGATCTTGGACCGACTCATTGCCGTGGGTGCACGCCTCGCCACCCCGTGGTTACATCAGGGAGCGGCCCCTAAATCGTCCACGAATAAAGCACCGCGGAACCCCAGCATTAGCACCGGCGCCAACACCGAAGGAGTGAGCTCATGATCAACGACATGCTCTCCTACCTCGGCGATGCAGCAAATTGGACTGGCACAGCGGGAATCCCCGCACGCCTCGGAGAACATCTCTGGTATTCGTTCCTAGCCGTGCTCGCCGCGTCGATCATCGCCGTCCCACTCGGGGTCTTCATCGGGCACACCGGCGTGGGCAAGGTGTTCCTCGTTTCGGCCTCCAACGTCCTGCGAGCGCTGCCGTCCCTGGGCATCATGACACTTCTGGTCCTCCTGATGGGCGTCGGGTTATTACCCCCGGTCATAGCACTGGTTCTCATTGCCATACCCCCGATCTTGGCCGGCGTGTATGCGGGTGTGGCCAATGTGGAGCCAGCGGTGGTGGATGCCGCCCGAGCCATCGGCATGAAGGACTCACGCATCATCCTCCAAGTTGAACTTCCGCTGGCTCTCCCATTGATCTTGGGCGGGCTGCGCGGCGCCATCCTGCAAGTCATTGCCACAGCGACCATCGCCGCCTACGTCAATCTGGGTGGACTGGGGCGCTATATCTTCGATGGGCTGGCCTTGTACGACTACGGGCAGGTGTTGGTCGGCGCCGTTCTGGTCACGGCCTTGGCGCTGGTTCTCGATGGGCTGTTAGCCCTACTGGCCCGCGTGCTATCGCCTGACCGCCGCCTGGTTTCGCGTTAGCCCACGTCACCCTTGCCGTGCTGGCGTAACTGGATCGCCACATCGATATCGTCGGTCGTGGGACACGCATGCTCATTCAGATCGGCGATTGACCACGCGATCCGCAATACCCTGTCGTGCCCGCGGGCACTAAGCCGCAAAGATTCGGCGGCCGCATTCAATCCGGCCGTCGTGGCCAACGGCAAAGACAGTTCATGGCGCAGCACCGCGCCACTGACTTCGGCATTGGTGACCCAGCCCCAACGTTGCAACCGCTCGCTAGCCGCTGAGCGTGCGGCACGAACCCTGGCAGCCACCAGGACCGAAGACTCTGCCGGGGCCCGCAGAGCGAGCTCACGGGCCGAGAGAGCAGGAACAAAGAGTTGCATGTCGATCCGATCCAGCAACGGACCAGAAAGCCGGGCCAGGTAACGACGGCGCTGCATGGGGGTACAGGTGCAATCGGTACCCTTACCCAGGTTTCGTCCGCAGGGACACGGATTCGCCGCCATCACCAGTTGAAAGCGGGCCGGGTACGTCGCAGCGCCTGCAGCGCGGTGAAGGGTGAGCACTCCCGATTCCAAGGGCTGGCGCAACGCATCCAACGCTTGCGCCGAAAACTCGGGAGCCTCATCTAGGAACAAGACACCGCGGTGGGCACGGGACGCAGCTCCGGGCCGCGGGATGCCGCTGCCCCCGCCGATCAGGGCAACCATTGAGGCACTGTGATGCGGTGCCTCGAAGGGCGGGCGGCGGATCAGTGCGGTGATCAGGCCGCCACCTGAGGCCAAGGAATGCACCGCGGTGGTTTCCATCGCTTGGGTGTCGCCCAGATCCGGCAGCAGCCCGGGTAGGCGTTCGGCCAACATGGTTTTTCCGGCGCCCGGCGGGCCGGTGAGCAATAGATGGTGGCCGCCGGCGGCTGCAACCTCCAGAGCGTAGCGTCCCTGCCCCTGCCCGATGACCTCGGCAAGGTCCAACGCCCCGGACTGCCGCGTACCCCAATCGGTATTTCGCGGTCGTGGGGAATGGTGTCGGGCACGAAATTTCAGTTCGGCCGGGTCGGCCCCGTAATCGGCAAGCAGTTGTGAAAGGTGGGCATAGGAGCGCACCTGAGCTCCGGCCACCAGTTCCGCCTCGGCCTGGTTGTCGCCCGCGACCACGATTCTCCGGTAGCCGGCTCGCACGGCGGCCATGACCGCCGGCAGCACCCCGGCTACCGGACGCAGTGATCCATCAAGACCCAGCTCCGCCAGATACACAATGTCGGCGGGTAGCGTGATCGACCGATCGGCGGCAAGGGTGGCCAACAGGATGGCGAGGTCGAAGCCGGATCCTCGTTTGTGCATGGTGACGGGTGTCAGATTTACGGTGATGCGCCGGTTGGGCATGGGTAAGCCCGAGTTGCGTGCCGCCGAACGAATCCGTTCTCGTGACTCGTTCAGTGCAGCATCGGGCAACCCCAGCAGGATGAATCCGGGAATGCCGTTGCCAATGTCGGCTTCGATTTCAATGAGTTGGCCGTTGAGCCCGTTCAGGCCGATGCCAAGAGTCCGCGCCAGACTCATGACTCCACGCCGATCAGGTGTTCGATTTCCGGATCCCGCCCCGGGGCCATGAGGATAGCGATCACATCCACGCGCGCTGTATTTGGATCCCTGCGGTGTGCAGCGCACCACCGACGCACCAATCGGGAGATCCTGCGCAGTTTCACGGGGTTTACCGCCTCGGCCGGATGCCCAAAGCCCAATGAGGAGCGAGTCTTCACCTCCACGCCGATGATTTGCCCGGAGCCTTCGGCCACGATGTCCAGTTCTCCCACGGTGCAGCGCCAGTTGCGACTCAACACCGTGTAGCCAGCGTTGGTGAGATACACGGCTGCCAGCTCTTCACCTGCAGCACCGAGCTCTTGGTTGTGATTCACGTGCACACGCCCCTTGAGAGATGCGGCCGACTCGGGAGTCCGGAGTCGGACCGCTAACTTGATTTCTCTTAGCGTGGGTGCCGTGGTGCCACGTAGCTCGACTGACCTGCAGGGGTGTTGATAACGCACGGCAATCCTTCGGCGAGCGCCGTCGTTCAGAGTAGGTTCCTTGGCACACAACCAACGGAGCACTGACGATGAGACGTACTGTTCATCGTCAGCGCTCCGTGTTCAACTTTCACCGACGTGTTCTTGCTACCCGGCATAGGGCCAGGACCAACCGCCGTTCCCCTCGGGGTCGTAGGCGACCTTGCCGCTCACATCGGCGACATCAAGAACAACCTTCCCTCGAACGCTCTGCCCGGGATTTACCACCGCGGGAAGTAGCGCCGAATCATCCAGACACCCCCACGCTGTTTCGGAGGTGAGGTTTTTGCGTACCTCCCCGCTACCGGTAGTGATGGAGAAGGCCTCGGCGACCAGCGGCATGTAGAGGTCCCCAGTTTTCCCTCCGACCTTCTCAGACACGGAGCTCGCTAGGCTGGCCTTAACATCAAGGATGAGAAACTTTGTTCTCGTGGGACGAAGCTGGCCCGCTCCAACACGCGCATCACACCGATCCGCCAGTTCGGCATCAGTGACCTGGATCGTGAAGTAGGTCTTTTCGGTAGATTCATCAACAAGACCCGCAATTTCTCCGGCGGCCTTTTCAACATTGTCGAACCGATCCACCTTCACTTCCGCTCCGGTCATCGGATGGGCGCCCGCCGCGGGCGTTCCAACGTCAAGACCAGATGGGCTCTGCCAGATGTTGCCACTGGCTGCTGTCGCAACCCCGACACCGACGGCGGCAATGGCTAGCACCAATAAACCCGAGTTCAGTGGGCTGATTTTTCTGCTGTGATTTTTCATGGTCAGTACCGTTTCAGGTAGTCGCCGGAATTAACCCGAATTCCATTCTGGGTCAGGTATTTGCTGATCTTGGATCCACCAAGGTAGGCCCAGGACTTTCTGCCGTTGATGTCGGTGACAATCTTGCGGTTGTAATTCTGGTCCGCCAGGGGCTTATTGGCGTCATACCGTTCCCATTTGTCGAGGGAAGCTAGCGCACTCTTGTAGCTTTCGGGTTTGATGTCCATGCGCTCCACCACGACGGTGCGTGATTTTGTTGTTGTGGGAACAATGAATGACCACCAGGTTTGGTTTGGCTTGAGGTACATGTTGAATGCCGAGAGTTTGGTGGTGCTTTCCTTCACCGTGCGTCCCCGCAGCAGGTAGTACGCCGATTGGCCCTTTCGCAGCGTG
Source organism: Paeniglutamicibacter sp. Y32M11 (assembly GCF_019285735.1). Taxonomy (GTDB): domain Bacteria; phylum Actinomycetota; class Actinomycetes; order Actinomycetales; family Micrococcaceae; genus Paeniglutamicibacter. The sequence goes on from NZ_CP079107.1 coordinate 2,276,793, forward strand.
CCATACACCGACACCGCGTATTGCTCCTTGGTCTTCAGATACTTGCTGGAGATCCAGCCCGTCCCCTTCGAAGTTTTGACCTTCGACCAGCCCGATGAACCGGAAATATAGGTCACCCGTTCGTTGAACGGCACTACTCCGAGGCTCGCGTATTGTGTGCTGTTACCCTTTCGTACGTTCACGTTGGCCGTTGTCCAGCGGTAACTAACCGAAGGTTTTGTCGGCGGCTTGCTCCCCGTGACATTTTTTAGGTAGGCGCTTGCTACCCAGCCAGATTGACTCTTGTAGCTGGTTTTGCTCCAAGTTCCACTGGTTGATGTGACCGAAATGGTGGTGCCCTTGGGGATCGAGAGCAAAATCTTCGACGAAGTGCTCTTGGCTTGGCGAAGATTTAGATTGTTGGTCGTGATCTTCTTGACCGCAGTTGGCGTGGTGGCCGGTGCATTCTTGAGGTAGGCCGATGACAGCCACCCCGATTTGTTCTTGTGTGTCGTTTTACTCCAGTCATCAATGACTTCGGTGATGCTCAGTTTCGTGTTTTGCGGGATCGTCAATATCACCGCTGAGGAGGTGCTTCTGCCAGATCTCAGGTTCAGATTGTTTGTGGTGACTTTCGTCAGTTTGACCGTCGTCGCGCCAATGCCGAGGGCTGCTAGCGTCACTGGCGCGCTTCCTGGCGGTAAGGTTCGCGACACTTCCGCGGCTTGAGCATCCACAACCCCGTGGACCCCAGCACCACTTCCGGTCACGAAGATGGCCAGTACCAATGCCGTGATCATTCGCTGCTTCGGCAATCGAATCTCCCCTTTCAAATAAAGGTTCACAAAAGACCGCGCACTACCGAAGCGGTCACGAGATGCACCATACGACCCTCGACTGACGAAGCAAAACACCAGTAGACGATGCCCTGCGCTCATTAACGACGAGTGATTGATTTATGCTCTCATCTAAGTAGTGTCCATGACTAGGGAAAAAGTGACGCAACCGATCAATCTAATTTAATTAAATTCATAGCCGCATGATGCCGACCGTCACTTCGGGAGAAGTCGAGATCGCCTCAGCTAGTGACGCACCTGCCGCAGCTCTCCGGCGAGCGCCCTCGTGATGATCGCTTGGGTCGCCTGTCGCTTCACCTCGCGTAGATGCGGCGCGCGTACGACCTCGGAGGCAGAAACTCCATTGAGGTGGGGCGCTCGCCGGTGGAGCCATCAAAGGTAGGTTCGCGATCACCCGGCAGCGTGTTGGTCCACAACCTGAGGGAACTCGTGGCTCGCACAGCGCGGCCGAGAAACGAGCAAGTCAGCCGTTTCCGGCGCTGCTGCAGCTAGGGAGACACCAAATTCTGGACAGTTATCGATGCCGTGTAGCGTGAATCCAAGCGCGTTGGTATCAGAGGCCGGCGGAACCGACGAGTCCGATTGAACAAACTATGCGTTGTCTGCTTCGTTGGCCTCACTACTGTGTAGCCCGCTGCCGGCGGCGAGCATGGTCAAAAGGGATCGAGTTGAAGTCCAGCATATGCGGCAGCTCATCCATCGATAACCTGTCTGCCCTAGGGCTGGTGACTCACGCCGGGCGTTCGTCGTTTCCGAGTCTGCGTACCCGCGGCACCGCGTCCTTCAACGATGAAATATCGAGTAGGAAATCCACACGCAGGGGTTTGTTGTTTCCCTCGGCGTCGGGGACATTGTTCACTGTGACGCTTCCGGTCAGTTCCCGGGCGTCCAACGCGCGGTGAATCCAGAATCTATGGTTGAGCCGGTAACACACACGATCACTACTGGCGTCGCCACCGTTGATCTCTCCCGGGTAAATATTCTCTGCACTGAGGTCACGCAACTCGACATCAAGTTCAGCGCCGCTGAGGAGTTCGTTGCTTCGTCGGTACCAAGCTAGGGCGTCTTCATGGGCCCCGCGCAGATTGACGTAGTTGAATTCAAGCAGCACCCCGTTGCTGTGTACCCGAACCGTGTCCAAGCGCAGAATCCCCTGCTGGCTTTGGTGCAGTACGTCATTCACAATGACGGTCACGGGCAGTTCATCAAGTCGCGGTTCACTGGACGCTTGGTCATCTGCTATTTGCTCTTCGGCCTCCAGCAGCTGGGCCATGGCCACGGGATCATCAAGGATCTCGGGTACGTCACGATACAGCGGACCCGGTAGGAAGCTATGCCCGGTCCACGCCCGATGTGACAGCCCCAGACCCTCGAAGGCCTCCTGAACGTGATCGGAGGCGGCGAGAAGCCCCGGATCTTCGTTCCCGGAGATAAAAGACCGCCCGGCGTCGATGCCGAGGGCAGCAACCACGCTCCGGTAGCTGGTGAGAGCACCGTGCAAGGCGGTGATGGCCGAGTCAAAGGCGTGACCCCCCGCCTGCTGGTCCGGTACCCCGTCATCAAAGTGGTAGTCGAGCGTGCTGAGGTAGGGTAGCCCGTTCAAAGTGCCGCCCGAGACCCGGCCAAAGGAAACTGTGCCGAAGTCACCCGCGTTCGCGGCCGCACCCTCGTGGTCTGCGGGATTCTGCTGCTCTGGCTGCTCGCTCATCTGCGCGATGTCTCCCCTCATGACGGCCCAAATCTTTTGACCGAGCCTAACAGCAGGAAAATTTCGCGTGGTCATGGCTTGGCTCTGTCACAAGAAGGATCTCGCTGGACCTAGTTCAAACCGTCCTTGGGGATCGAAAGGTCTTCGACGCGGTTCAGTTCCTCGATGTTGACGTCCTTAAACGTTACGATCCGCACTGACTGGACAAAGCGGCCCGTGCGATATACATCCCACACCCACGCGTCGGTGAGCGTCAGATCGAAGAAGACCTCGCCGTCGGATGAGCGGGTCTTCAGGTCAACATGATTGGCCAAGTAAAAGCGGCGCTCGGTTTCAACAACAAAGTTGAAAAGGTTTGCAACGTCCTTATATTCACGGTAGAGCTGCAACTCGAGTTCGGCCTCGTAATTCTCCAGATCCTCGGCACTCATGATGCACTCCGCCCTCACCCTATGAATCGATGGTTGCGCCCCGGCCATAGGGGGTGGTTCGCGCCGGGAGTGCCAACGGACCGTCTGGCCTGTTCCCCCTACGGTACGCCGCCTGACCGCTCAGCGCGGACATTGAGCCGAGTCTTATTTGCATTCTGATCAACGAGCGATCACAAGGTCGGCAAGGCGCTCACTGGCACCTTGCCGATCTGGGTTATGTCAGTTCCAGCCCGCTCTTCGGAATCGTGAGTTCTTCGGTTCGATTCAGTTCCTCGATGTTCACGTCTTTAAACGTGACGATGCGTACCGATTTCACGAAGCGGCCGGTGCGATAAACGTCCCAGACCCAGGCGTCGGTCAGCGTGAGGTCGAAGAAGACCTCCCCATCGGCCGAGCGGGTCTGCAGATCGACGCCGTTGGCCAGATAGAAGCGGCGTTCGGTCTCGACCACGTAGCCAAAAAGCCCTGCCACATCCTTGTATTCGCGGTAGAGCTGTAGCTCAAGGTCGGCCTCGTAGTTCTCAAGGTCTTCGGCACTCATTCTTTTTCCTTCGCCTTCCTAGGAGAGTTATTGGCTCTTGGGTGTTAATTGCCAGCTGCGGCGGTGGTAATCGGTGGCTCCGTTTTCAAGAATTGCCTGCCGGTGAGATTCTGTCCCATAGCCCTTGTTTTGGATCCAACCGTACGCTGGGTAGGCCCGATCATAACTATCCATGAGGTCGTCGCGCTCAACTTTGGCGAGGATGGATGCGGCAGCGATGGACAGTGCCAACAGATCGCCCTTGATGAGAGTCCGGACCGGTATCTGCAGGCCGTCAACATCTTCGGGGTCACCGAATCCCGGCAGCAGGGAATCCAACAGAGTGGGTTGGGTGGTGGCCGAAAGCCAGTCGAGGTTTCCGTCGAGCAACACCGCATCCGCCGTTTGTTGCTCGTGCGCCATATTCACCGCTCGCAGTCCCGCCAGCCGCAGTGCTGCGACGAGGCCCAAGGCATCAATTTCCGCGGCACTGGCGTGCCCTACTCCCCAGGCAGCTACCCAGGATTTGATGGCCGGAACCAGCTCATGGCGCACTGAATCGGAGAGTAATTTAGAGTCCCTGACCCCGGGCAGCAACGGGACGTTGGCCGGGTCAATGACAACATAGCCAACTGACACCGGACCGGCTAGTGAACCGCGCCCCACCTCATCGGCCGCACCAATGTAGCGGTGACCACCCTCCGAGGCCAGTGCACGTTCGTGGATGAGGGTCGGTGCCACCGACGCCACTATTTGACCGCGGCCGGAACGTTGGCGAAGACTTCGTCGTGTCCGGAGATCCCACCGATGCGGTTCAGCGGCCAAGAGATTACTGCTGCGCGGCCCTCAATGGAGGAGATATCGACAAAGCCGTCCTGAATATCCTCGTGGTAGCGGGAGTCTGCGGAGGCTCCGCGGTGATCCCCCATGACCCAGACCTTGCCTTCGGGAACAAGCTTGCTGAATTTGATGTCCGAGGGATTATCCCCGGGGTAAATGTAGGACTCGGTGATCTCTACGCCGTTCACCGTGAGCTTGCCATCCGCAGCGCAGCATTCCACGGTGTCACCGGGCATACCGATAACGCGCTTGATCAGGTGTTGATTGGATGGATCTGGGGAAAGCCCAACAAAGGTAAAGAAGTCCCGAACGGGGTTGGAGGGAGCCGCCGCCACCGGTGGCAGCCATCCCAGCTCGTCCCGGAAGACCACCACATCGCCACGTTCCAGATCAAAAAGCCCCGGTGCCATCAAGTTCGCGAAGATTCTGTCGTCAACCTGCAGGGTTTGCTCCATGGAGCCGGAAGGAATGTAAAACGCCCGGAAGAAGAAGGTCTTAACAACAAGCGAGATCACCAGCGCGGCGATGACAATGATGAGGATCTCCCGAATGGAAGCCCACACGGGGTTGCGGTGCTTGCGCGGTCGTTCGGGTATTGCGGCGGGGTCGCTGGCATGGCTCACGTGTGTGCAGGCCCTTTCCATTAATTCTGATTCGTTGCCGAGGTGGCACATGGTCGTATCTGCCGGCCATCGGTCAACGCAGAGCCTGATCGTGCTCCTTCAGCTATAACCCTACGTCGCGCGGCGCCCACCGGAGCCTCATGGCGCGCCTGAGGGAATCCCGAGGCACGTCATGAGGCTTCCGGCGCCCCGGTTAGCTAGAAGCTGCGGGGCTGGCGAGGCCGGAGGATTCCGTGAACTTAAGGGCAATATCGCCGGTTACATTAGCCGCAGAGAGACCGGTCTTGATGGTTTCCAGCTGTTCTGGGTCCACTGCCAACGTGATGGTCCCGTGGCGCCCGGAGGGTACGTATTTGTGGATGGCCGTAGCAACCGATCCACCCTGTGCCTTCTGCCAGGCCATGATCTTGGAAATCGTGGCGTCGAGTTCGGCGGCCGAATGTCTGGCGAGATGAGCGACGGCTCCGGCCGCAGTCACTGCATCCGCCGATTTCTGGTCAGTGACGGCGACATGGAGTTTGTTTTCCGCGATCCATCCCTCCGCGTATTTCTCGCCGAGCGAATCCTTCAGGTTTGTATTAAGTTCAAGCAATTTTGGATCCTGGGTCTCATTCTGGCTAGTGGTGGCGGTGGGGGTAGGCTGCGTGCCAACCTCACTGCCGCAGGACGTGAGCGCGAAGGCTCCTATCAAAGCTGCTGCCCCCAGCATGGTGCGGGCTGTATATTTCTGCATGGCTAAACCACCTTTGATTTGGACCGATTCTATGGGCCTAACCCGGACATTGGCTGATAATCACCGGGGAATTAAGAAAGGGGGTCTTGTACGGAAATCCCTTGTGGATTTCGTACAAGACCCCCCTCGGTTATCGGGCGCGACTAGCTTTGCGCCGGATGGTTATGCTCCGTGGCTGCCCTTGCGGCGGAAGAGCAGGAATGCTCCCGCTGCAACCAACAGGGCACCACCGGTAGCGATGAACGGCAAAGCGACGTTCGGACCGGTGTTGGCCAGAGGATCTTTATCACCATTGTTGTTGGTGTTGCCCTGGGGTTCCACTGGTGCCTTGGTCGGCTCTTCAGTCGGCTCCGGCGAGGTCGTCGGCTTAGGAGACGTGGTCGGCTCTTCAGTCGGCTCAGGAGACGTGGTCGGCTGCTCAGTCGGCTCCGGCGAGGTCGTCGGCTCTTCAGTCGGCTCCGGCGAGGTCGTCGGCTCTTCAGTCGGCTCCGGCGAGGTCGTCGGCTCCTCAGTCGGCTCCGGCTTGGGCTCCGCGGCAACGTTGAACGTAATGCTTACAGCGGCCGAGGTAGCCTCGTCGATCACCTGGACGGCAGTGACCTTGTGGTCACCTTCGCCAAGATCGGACGGAACCATCACGGTCCAAGCGCCGTTGGCAACCTCCGCGGTCAATTCAACATCACCGATGGTCACCTTGACGGTGGCACCGTTGATACCGAAACCGCTAATCGAGGTCGGGGCCTTGTCGAAGGCGAAATCCTGGCCATCGGCCGGGGAATCAATCGACGGGGCAGCAGGAACAACCTTGAAGTCGCTCTTGACCGATGCGGAGGTATTCTCCCCCGAGGTCTGCACGGCGGTGATGCTGTGCGAACCGTAGCCAAGGATTTCGGTGAGCTTGATCGTCCACGTTCCGTCAGCTGCAACAACAACGTCCTGCGTGACCGAGCCGGTCAGCTTCACCGTGGCACCGGCAACGCCGGTACCCGAGATCTGCGACCGGGCGGAGGTGTAGGTCTTGCCATCGGCCGGAGCGGTGATGGCCGGTGAAACCAGCTGGACAGTGAAGGAACTGGTCGCTGCCTTAGAGGTTTCGCCGCCCTTTGCCTGCGTAGCCGAGATCGTGTGCTCGCCAAAGGACAGCGCGGTGGGAAGCTTGATGCTCCACTTTCCGTCGGCATCCACAACGGCGGTTCCCGTGGCATCGCCAGCGAGAGTAACCGTTGCTCCGACAACGCCGGTACCCGAAACGGTCGAAACCGGGGTGTTAAGCGTTGCGGCGTTCTTCGGGGTGCTGATGACCGGTGCGCCGATAACTACGTTGACCGACCCTGCGGTGATCTCCGACTCATTGAAGCCCTTGATGGTCTGCAGGGTGAAGTCGAACTTGCCGTAGTTCGCCGGTACCTTGAAGCTGAACGCTCCGGAGGCGACCTTAGCGGTCGCGACTGCTTTGCCGCCGGACATGACCTTGACGGTGGAGCCCGTTGGGGCTCCGGCAACGGTGCCGGTGATGGTTGAACCGGCGGCAACATCAGATCCCTGAGCGGGTGCCTTGACAACCGGCGCGTTCAGGAACATCGCGATCGAGTAGTTATCGGTGTGGTCCAGAGCATCAACGATGTCGGTGAAGTATGCACGTCCGCCTTCGGCGGGTGCAATGGCGCTGGTGACGCCGACAGCGGTACCGCCGGAAATCACCGATCCGCCCGAGTCACCCTCGTTGGCCTTGGCGTAGTCGACGTTTGGCATGCCGAAGCCGCGTACGCCGCGGGCATCGTCAGCACCGTTGTAGCCACCAACCAGGAAGATGCCGACTTCGTCAACGGTTCCGCAGGTCCAGCCGGTGGTTCGACCCGACTTGCAGATATCGGTACCTGCGACTGCTGCAGCAACGCCGGTGACCTTGGTGCCGTGGTCACGAACATCCGCCGTCGTCCAGTCGGAAACCAAGGCCTTCAGGGTCAGAGCCGGATTGATCTGGTCGATGACCGAGATATCGGTACCGACGTTGCCAAGGTCATCTACGCTCTGTGCGTCATCAAGACCGGTGACCGAGCTGTTGTTAGGTCCGCCAAATTGGGAGAACCCAAAGGTTCCAAGAGCCGCACCCGGTCCGGAGAATTCATTGGGGGCACTGTGCTCAAGGATCTGCACATCGGTGATGTCGCCGTCGTGCTCACAGTGACCTGCCGAAATGGCTGCTTCGTCGCCGCCGCCGTTATAGCCGGTGAAACCAATGGAACAAACGCTGTAACCGTTGGCATTTGGAGCACCGTAGCCCATGCCGCCGAGTACATCGGTGGACGCAGCAGTTTTTGCCGGTCCGTCGGCTACCTCGACGGTGACCTTGGTGTATTGCTCTGCGAACTCTTCGGCCGTCAGCTTGTCGCTGAAACGCAGGGACGAGGCCTTCGGGCTATCCGAAGTCTTCTTCTTTTCGGTTTCAGCTACGCCACCGGTGCGGATGACGAAGGTGCCGTCCGAGCTCTTCATGATGGCCTGCAACTGCGAAACAGCTTCTGGCTCAACTGCCGCAACGTAGGCGTCTAAGAGGGCGTCAACGTTTTTCGGGTTCGCCTTGGCCTGAACTTCCGGAGCAACCTCGGCCTTGATCTTCGGGCTTTCGGCAACCTTCAGGTCTTTGGACTTGGGAGTGCTGGATGCTTTGGCTTCCGCAGTACTGGGAGCCGTAGCTTCCGGCGCGATGGATGCTTTAGCTTCCCCGCTTGCATCCGCAACTGGGGCCGAAGAGGTATCGACCTTCGTCTCGGCTTCTTCCTCGGCAACGATGTCAACTTCGACGCCCGTGTCCTTAGTCAGCTCGTCAAGCTTCTCGGTGACGGCTTTTAGTGACGATGCAGCAACGGTGACGTTGATCTTTTTATCGGCAATCGCAAAGTCGGCTACCAGCTTGGCCTGCTTCAATTCCTTAGACAGTGTCTCAACAACCTCATTGAGCTCACCATTTTCGTAGAACTCTTCGATGCTGATGCCAAGATCGCGCTCAACAGCTTCTTCAAGTCCTTCAGGAAGCGTCGCTACATCCGGAGCGGTCGAAGACTCCGGGCTCGGCACGGCGGCAGATTCGCTGGACGTCGGTTCTGGGGTGGCAGTCGCGGTAGCGATAGCCGGGGCGGCCATGAAGCTGCTGCCAATCACTAGTGCGGTTGCGGCAGCGATACTGCCCCGCTTCAAGAGCGCACGTGATGAATCGTGCATATAGGGTCTCCCAATTCAAGGTGTGGAACCTCGCAGGTGTGTGCGCCAAAAATGTCTCTGAGACATCAGTTGGGCACACCGCGAGCAATGAGTGTTACCGAAACGAAACACTAACCTGTTTATATATCCAGACACAAACATCCGGGGTGCCTAAAATCCACCAGATGGAGTATTTGACGTATCAACTATCAATCGAAAATCCGCGCCATTCCGGGGCTAAATGGGAAAGAGGTCGTGGTCACATTTATCGACACGCCCGGGCGGAAATTTTCACGTCTCCATGCCGAATTATTCCGTAATTTACAGGTTTCATGCAGGTTGGTGTGAAACGTGAGAGTTCAACGGTGCGTCACGGGCGCCGGAGCATCAACACGTTTCGACGTCCAATTCTCAGCGGTCGGAAGTCGGAAGACTTGAAGTGGACGCCCCAAAAATTTAATCCACCATTAAGCGAAACTAATCGACGCGTCCCCCAGTTGATAAAGCGTCTCTTGAACGTGATGATTACGTTCTTTGCCCCGCAGAGGCTCTCGCCTCGGCATTTTTCAGCATCGACCCCAGAAATGAAAAAAGGTGGTCCGCCGATTGGCGGACCACCTCATTATTTCAAACTTGGGACTTCAGCCAGATCGCTGGCTGGCTCAAGTGTTCGGTTGCTATTCCTGGGCCAAATCACCTCGGTGACCCGGCCAAGGACTCGATCAAGATCGATCATTCCACCACCCGGGGCTCCGAGCAGTGAACGGGAGTCTTCGGATACCGACCGATGGTCGCCCATGACCCACAGACGCCCCTGCGGCACGTGAACGGTGAAGTTCATGTCACTGGGATTATCGCCGGTAAACACATAGGGCTCATCAACCGGGAATCCGTTAACGCTGAGACGACCATCCGAGCCACAGCAGTTGATGGTGTCCCCGCCGACTCCGATTATGCGCTTGACATAAATGGAGTCATTGCCCGTCAGACGCAGAGACCTGGCGAAGGAATCTATGGCGTTGGGTCGTTGATACGGAAGGAAGGAGCCCCGACCGTCGAAGACCACAACGTCGCCGCGCTGGATCTCGGCGTCCTTGTAGGCAAGTCGGTCCACCAACAGTCCGTCGCCCGGGTTGAGCGTCGATTCCATCGACGTTGAACCGATGTAGAAGAAGTCCACGACGGTGGCGCGAACAACAAGAGTGATGACCGCAGCGGCCACGAGCGCACCAACGACAAAGCGCCAGACCCGAGAACGGGACCGGCGCTTTGTCGAAGCGGAAAAACTATCCGATTCAGTAGGTTGATCCACGATGGATCCTCCCCTTTTACCCGAAGGTTTTCGAGGAGGGTTCTCGTTTTTCTTGCTACTTGGCGGCGCGGAAGTCGCGCTTTTCGCGGATCTTCGCGGCCTTGCCGTGGCGATCGCGCATGTAGAACAGCTTCGCGCGGCGAACGTCGCCGCGGGTTACCAGCTCGATCTTTTCGAGAACCGGGGTGTGTACCGGGAAGGTACGCTCCACGCCGACGCCGAAGGAGACCTTGCGAACCGTGAAGGTTTCGCGAACGCCGTCACCCTGGCGACCAAGGACGAAGCCCTGGAAGACCTGGACACGGGAGTTCTTGCCTTCAATGATGTTTACGAAAACCTTGACGGTGTCACCGGCGCGGAAGTCGGGGATATCGTTGCGCAGCGAGGCTGCATCGACAGAGTCGAGAATATGCATGAATGCATCTCCTAGATAGACGCCGCAGGTCACCTACCTTAGAAACGGACCGTTGATGTTCCTCACGAGGCACAAGGCCATCGAGGGAAAGATGTGGCGGTCCGGAGCTTGGTACCGCGATCCGTTTGCGGATCGGCAGTAGGCCCGGCTGTTGGTTCGTTCCCCCTGCGGCAGGAGCAGAACCCAGTAGACCCAAGAATCTATTTTGCCACAGACTACGGCTCATCGCCACGTTCTGTGGGTCGACAGGCTTGCGGGATGCTGCCGATAGCCCCATCCCGGCGGCAAATTACCTCTTCGGGCTCATTCCGGGTGGATTTGTGGTGCCCAATGTCATAAGCGGTGTGTGCAGCAAAGCTGTGATAGTTTCGTTTTGACCACACGGGGGCCCTCGCAAGGGCTGAGATCAAGCTGACGCAGCAAGAGACCGTTGAACCTGTCCGGGTCATGCCGGCGAAGGAAGTGAGTACTCCTTGAGCAACACCATTTCAGAGCACAACCCTGTCCAAAACGCTGCAGAGCCAGCCGAGACCCAATCCCTGAAGTCCCATTCGCTGGCCTATGTGGAGGATTCCGATTCGGGGATCCGGGTCCCTGTCACACAAATCGCCCTCGAGCCCTCCCCCGGTGGAAAACAAAACGCCCCCCTGCAGGTCTATCGCACCGCCGGGCCGGGCAGTGACCCGGTGGTAGGTCTGCCCGCATTCCGCAGCGCGTGGATCGAGGAGCGGGCCGACACCGCGAACTATGCCGGACGCGAAAGGAACCTGCTCGATGATGGGAAGTCGGCTCTGCGCCGCGGAAAGGCTTCTGCCGAATGGAAGGGAAGCCGTCCAGTCCCCCGTCGCGCTCTTTCTGGGCAGCGTGTGACCCAGATGCACTATGCCCGAGCCGGCGTCATTACTCCAGAGATGCGCTTCGTCGCGGTGCGCGAGAACTGCGACGTGGAATTGGTGCGCAGTGAGGTGGCGGCGGGCCGGGCCATCATCCCGGTGAACATCAACCACCCAGAGTCCGAACCGATGATCATTGGCAAGGCCTTCCTGGTGAAGATCAATGCAAACATCGGCAACTCGGCCGTCACCAGCTCCATCGCCGAGGAGGTGGACAAGATGCAGTGGGCCACCCTATGGGGAGCCGATACCGTGATGGATTTATCCACCGGCGATGACATCCACACCACCCGTGAATGGTTGATCCGAAATTCCCCCGTCCCCATCGGCACCGTACCGATCTATCAGGCGCTGGAAAAAGTTAATGGTGAGGCCAACGACCTGACCTGGGAGATCTTCCGCGACACGGTGATCGAACAGTGTGAGCAGGGTGTTGACTACATGACCATTCACGCCGGGGTGCTATTGCGCTACGTGCCGCTCTCGGCCAACCGGGTGACGGGCATCGTCTCGCGCGGTGGGGCCATCATGGCCGGCTGGTGCCTAGCCCACCACCAGGAGAACTTCCTGTATACGCACTTCGACGAGCTGTGCGAGATCTTTGCGCAGTACGACGTGGCGTTTTCGCTGGGCGACGGATTGCGCCCCGGCTCGATTGCCGATGCCAACGACGCGGCCCAGTTCGCCGAGCTGGACACCCTCGCGGAGCTAACGGCCAGAGCCTGGGAATACGACGTCCAGGTCATGGTCGAGGGACCCGGGCACATCCCCTTTCACCTGGTGCGCGAGAACGTTGAACGCCAGCAGGAGCTGTGCAAGGGTGCACCGTTCTACACCCTTGGCCCGTTGGTCACCGACATTGCCCCGGGTTATGACCACATCACCAGCGCCATCGGTGCCACCGAGATCGCTCGCTATGGCACGGCGATGCTCTGCTACGTGACCCCCAAGGAACACCTGGGTTTGCCCAATAAGGACGATGTGAAGACCGGAGTGATCACCTACAAGATCGCTGCCCATGCCGCGGATTTGGCCAAGGGCCACCCGGGAGCCTCCGAACGAGATGACGCGCTGTCCAAGGCCCGATTCGAGTTCCGTTGGCGCGACCAGTTTGCCCTGTCCTTGGATCCGGTGACGGCCGAGTCCTTCCACGATGAGACTCTGCCGGCCGAACCTGCCAAGACCGCACACTTCTGCTCCATGTGTGGACCGAAGTTCTGTTCCATGCGCATCAGCCAGGACATCCGGGACGAATATGGATCTGCCGACTCGCAAGCCGCCATCGCCGAGATGGTCGGTGGGATGCGTGAAAAGAGTCAGGAATTCTTGGCCTCCGGCGGCAAGGTCTATCTGCCCGAGCTCGAGGTTCCGACCCGAGCCTAACGCGAAGGCCTACCAATGAGACAAGGCTCCCGGATCCCACTTTCGTGGCGGCCGGGAGCCTTCATGGTTCCTTGTGGAACCTAGTCCTGATCGAGCTGGTCCTTGGGAATGATGTGTCCCTCCACCACGGCAAAGCCGTTGTGCCAGAGCGTGTCGCGGTCGTGGCGGTTCAGCGTGGATCCATCCAGCTGAACAATCATGTCCGGTCGTCGGATGGCGGTGCGTTCAAGCTGCTTGTTTCGGCGGAAGCGCGCGATCTTGCCGTGGTGTCCGGAGAGCAAGACCTCAGGGACCTCGCGGCCTTCCCACGTATCGGGCTTGGTGTACACCGGGTATTCAAGCAATCCATCGGAGTGCGATTCCTCGTCCAAGGAGGCGGGATTACCAATGACGCCGGGGATGAGTCGACCGATCGCCTCAACCATGGCCAAGACTGCTACTTCTCCCCCATTAAGCACGTAGTCGCCGATGGAGATGGGACGCACATCAAAGGCCTCGGAAGCGAATTCCAGGACGCGTTCGTCAATGCCCTCATAACGTCCGCAGGCGAACGCTAGGTGTGGTGCCTCGGCGAGGTCGTAGGCCATGCCCTGGTCGAAGACCGCACCGGCCGGTGAGGGGACGATGAGGATCGGCTTCTCACCGGTGGTCCGGACAACCGGTGACTCGGTGGCGATGCGATTGAGCACCGCGCCCCAGGGTTCCGGCTTCATCACCATGCCTGCGCCACCACCGTAGGGGGTGTCATCCGTGGTGCGGTGGCGGTCCGAGGTGTAATCGCGCAGATCGTGCACGTTCAGATCTAGCACCCCTTCCCGTCGGGCCTTGCCGATCAGCGACAGATCAAGGGCTGCTAGGTACTCGGGGAAGATCGAGACAACATCAATGCGCATGGGGCCTAGGCTTCCTGGGCCGGAGCGTCGGTCTCGGTGCCCTCTTCGCGGTTGATCTCGAAGAGACCAGCCGGCGGGGTCATCAGGATGTAGCCACCCTCAATGTTTACCTCCGGGACGATGCTCTCCACAAATGGGACGTAGACTTCTTCGCCATCGGTGGTCTTGATGACCAAGAGGTCCTGAACGTTGCCGGTGCGCAATGCGGAAACCTTGCCGAGCACGTTTTCTCCGACGCGGGCTTCAAGGTCCACGAGTTCGTGCTCGTACCAGCCCTCACCCTCGTCTTCGACCTCTTCGGTCTCGATGAAGAGCTTGGCGCCACGGACGGTCTCGGCAGCATTGCGGTCCAGCAGCTCGGCAAAGGCCAGCAGAAGAATTTCCTTGTTCCAGCGTGCGCCCTCGACGGTGAGCGTCTTGAACTTGGGGTGTTCAACCTCAAATACTTCACCTGGTGCAAAACGATCCTCGGGTGCATCGGTGAGCACCTGGACGGTCACCTCGCCGCGAATACCGTGGGGTTTGCCAATGCGGGCGACCTGGAGGCGCATGCGTTTTCTCCTTGAATACAAATTGGTGGGGTGTGCCAAGAATGACCGGCACGGGGCGTGTCCTCAAGGGATGGGCATCCCCGCCGGCACTTTCTTATTGTCAATCTTACGTGGGGGCGGGCACAGACCTCCCCTTGAAGCGCTGACGGTTGCGTCGCACTTTGGGCGTTAAACCACTTTGGTCCCACGATCCTTGACGGATGGTGGGACCAAAGTTACACAAACGTGTTTGGTGAGGCTGGCTACCGGCGTCGGTCCGTGTCGACTACGTCAACACGAATCGGTTCCTCCGCCAGTGCGGCTACCACGGTGCGCAACGCCTTAGCGGTGCGACCCTGACGACCAATGACCCGACCGAGATCCTCGGGGTGCACTCGCACCTCGAGGGTGTCACCACGACGATTACCCTTCAACGCAACCTGTACGTCTTCGGGAGTGTCTACGATGCCACGAACCAGGTGATCCAGCGCCTCAACGAGCACTGGTTACTCAGCCTCGGTTGCTTCTGCTTCAACCTCGGCAGCAGGCTTTTCGGCCTTCTTGGTGATGGCCTCGGGCAAGATGACCGAGCCCTTCTCCGGGATAACGAAAGCAGGCTTGGCTTCCTTGACGCGCAAGGTGCCTTCCTGGCCTTCGAGGCCCTTGAACTTCTGCCAGTCACCGGTGATCTTCAAGATAGCGGCAACCTGCTCGGTCGGCTGTGCGCCGACAGAGAGCCAGTACTGTGCACGATCGGACTTGACCTCGATGAACGAAGGCTCTTCGGTCGGGTGGTACTTGCCGATTTCTTCAATCGCACGGCCATCGCGCTTGGAGCGCGCATCCATGACGACGATACGGTAGTAAGGGGCGCGCATCTTGCCGAAACGCTTCAGACGAATTTTAACGGCCACGGTAGTGGTCACTCCTGTTTTCTCAACGTGTGCGAAGCTCTGTTTCTGCACCCGTGGGGCGGGCCATACCGCAGATCTTCAAAAGGACAGGATTTAACGCGGAAAGAGGGGCCACATCAAATCGAGTACTTGTCTATTATGCCAGAAAGTTTCGGCTTCCGGAGACCACCGGGGCATCACGTCTGTGGCCGTGTCGTAATCATCGGCGGCTGCGGGTCAAGACAGGTCATTTAGCGCTGCGGAAAACGCAGAACGTCCAGCGCCCGCGCTAGGCAGTTAACGGGCGAGCCTTCAACACCGCGCGCCCATCGAATCCATGCGGCGAAGCTGACGGTCGAATATGCCACCGACAGGTAGTGGGCCTCTTCTTGGCCAACTCCACATTGCACCAGGTAACCCGCGACCCGACCGCGCTGTTCTTCGAAGATCAGTGCTGATTGCGCCATGAGTTCGGCATGTTCGGATATCAGGCGCAGGCGCCCGCGAGTCACCTCGAGGTCTGGCAGTGAATCCACGATGGCAGCGGTGGAGGCCAGCAATCCCGCCTCAATTCCCATCCCGCTTCGCGCCGACTCTTCGAGCACGCGATCCGAAACGTCGACCGCACCCAGGGCGCCTCCCCAAACAATCGCGGATTTGCTCTCGAAATAGCGATAGAGACTCTTGCGTCCAATCCCTGCGTCGGCAGCAATTTCCGCCATCGACACGGCGTCATAACCGCGAGTGGCAAAAAGTTCGAGTGCGTGGCGCGCGACAGCCTCGGGATCAATGGTTGCGGGGCGCCCCGACGCGCGGAGCGATGGTTGTTGCGTCTGCTCTGGCATGACTACAAGTATGAACCATTGAATTATGACACTGTGTGTCATAACCTAGGCATGTCATAAATATTCCTAACGTGAGGGACCACAGCATGAGCACCGAAACCACCTGGCAGGAACAGATCACCCCCGGACGCTTCGCGGGTAAGACCATCATCGTGACGGGCGCCGGCTCGGGTATCGGCCAAGCCACGGCCCTGCGCATCGCCAAAGAGGGCGGAAAGGTTATTGCGGCCGACATCAGCGCCGAACGCCTTGATGCCCTGGTGAATGAACATCCCACCTTGGAGCTGCTGCCCGTGGCGGGCGACATCACCAGCGAAGAGGTGGTGGCTAAGGTCGTTGCTGCTACGCAAGGCACCGTTCACGGCCTGGCCAACGTCGCTGGCATCATGGACAAGTTTGAACCGATCCACGAGGTCCAGGACTCCACCTGGGAACGTGTCTTCAACGTCAATGTCACCTCCATCCTGCGCCTGAGCCGTGCGGTCGTCCCGCTCATGCTCGCGGCGGGCACCGGTTCGGTGGTGAACATCGCTTCGGAGGCAGGGATCCGCGGTTCGGCGGCGGGCGTGGCCTACACCGCCTCAAAACACGCGGTCGTTGGTATCACCAAAAACTCGGCCGTCATGTATGCCAAGGCGGGCCTACGCTTTAACGCCGTAGCGCCGGGTGCAACAATCACCAACATCGAGGCGCCCATGGATTCGGTGCACGCCCAGCAAGTTCTGGGACCCATCATGGGCACCATCATTCCCACCCCTGTGGCGGCAAACGAGCTGGCCGCCTCCATCACGTTCCTGCTCAGCGACGACGGCACAAACCTCAACGGTGTGATCCTGCCTTCGGACGGCGGCTGGTCCGCCATCTGAGCATCACCCGAAATTGGGGGGCTCACCTCTGCCGATGACGACCCACCCATCGTGCGCTGGTTTCGGAGGCCGCAACCAGCGCACCTTGATATATTCGATTCCTGCTCCGGGCTGAGACCGTCATCCCAGGGATCAAAGGACGATGAACGAGGCACACATGGCACCGGCAGATCACTGGAAGCGCGCCCAAGCCGGCGACCCCTTTTGGGACACTCAGCTCGCCGGACAAAACGATCCTCATGTGGCACCCATAAATCAACTCATCGAGTCCCTGCGCACGCACCACGACGGCGTCCGTTTGCCGCTCGCCGCGCCCTGGCACGGTGGGATTAACGCACCGGCACTTATCGTGCTCAACGACGCGGGAGAACCACGCGAAGAGACCAGCTTTATGTGCATCAGGAACCCGGACCGGGCAGCGGACCGCCAACGTCATCTGATGACCGAATTTGATATCAGCCCGACGGACTTTTGCCACTGGAACGGCTACCCGTGGCCCCGGCTTGATCCCAAACGAGACCTGACACCCGAGCAGGCCCTCACCGGCGGTCAAGCCCTGCTGGAAGTCATGGGCCTGATGCACGATCTGAAGCTGCTCTTGCTTCTGGGCCGCAAGGCCCAGGACGCAGCGGACGCCGTACTCCCCCAGCTTCAGGCAGAGCACCCCCGGGTGCACATCGTTCGTTCGCTTCACCCGCTCGGTGCCAAGCGCACCGTTGATCGCGAGGAACAAAAACGTGTCTGGGTGGCAATTGCCCAATACCTCCACGCTCCAGCCTCTTAAGGCCTCGCTAACGGGCACGACACAGGGGCTAAAAATCGAACCAACCGGTGCCCACTTCACCAAGAAACACGCAGATTCACGTGACCCCCGCTACCTCACGGCCCCGGGGCTATCGATTTGCCGCCCAGCCGTGCCATGCTTAGGGCTCCCCTCCCTCGAAATATTCATGAAAGAATTTCATGCCCCGCAAGATGATTGACCCCGATTTCAGGCACTCGCAGGAATCGGAGTTGTGGGCCGAACACGTTGCACCACTTAACTCCCTCGTTGAGGACCTGCGTGCAGCTACACCAGAGAATTCCGGCTCCGTACCCTATTTCGCACCCCTCAACGGCGGTACCGACGCCACCATCCTGTGCCTCATGCCGGCACCCGATGCCGAGCAACGCCCCTCCGAGGGCGAAGACCTCGTCTCCACCGAGGATGACAATGTCGCCTCCGAGGCCCTGACCACGCTGCTGGAAGGCTCGAACATCGATGCCAAGGAGGTGCTCGTCGCACACGCCTACCCCTGGTACCGCAGCGAAGAAGCTTCCGGACGCCTTACCGGCGCAGAAATGACCGCCGGGCTTGAGCCCATGAGCAAAATGCTACGGCTGGTGCCCAACCTGCGTGCCGTCATTCTCATGGGAAAGGGACCGGAAGAATTCTGGGGCAAAATCACCAAAAAATACCCCCAGGCGATTACCCGCATCACCGCCATCCCCAGCTTCTCTCCGGCCCCGCTCTCCTTGAGCGGCACCGCAGCGCAGCGCGAACAGCGCATCGCCCGACGGTCCGAAGCCATGCGTGAGGCCCGCTCGATCGTCCGCGCTCCGCGGGGTCCCCTGGGGCCCCGCCGCGAATCGATGGTGCGCGCCGAAGATTTGGGACCAGAGCACCTGAGCCGAGTCATTGAGGTCAGTGATGGCAACCAAACGCTACATGGCCCGTTGCTCAAGGCCTACCAGCCGAGCCCCGAGTGGCGGGTGACCCTGACGGTGGATGTGGCCGGGGCACGCCGCGCACTGGGCGTCAGCCCCGATACCTGGGTCCGTGTGTATCGCGGCGCAGGTATCCGCTAAGCGCGCCGGGTCCCAGGCCGAAACAAAAAATGCCTGTTTGCGAAGGAAATTTCCTTCGCAAACAGGCATTTTTCATAAGCTCTGGGTGGTGGCCGATGATCCTAGCCACGGAGCATCGCGACTACTTTGAAACCTTGCGCACGGGATCAAGAATGGTTTCCCCGGCCTTCGTGCGCTTTTCGGCGCGCTTTTCCTTGATCGACTTCGATGGTTTTTTGGTTTCTGCCTTGCGCGGTGACTTCGACATGTTGTGCCGTCCTAGCCGGGAATGCTCTGCATTCCCACGTTTTAGGGGAAAGTACCCCTACCGCTTCACCATACGCGCTATTCCGATGCGGCGGGCCAGAGCCAGCGGAATCAGCTCACGGCTCAAGGCTGCGGTTCGTACCGGGACAAAAAGGTCCCTAATTGGCCAGCCAAGCACGTGCCGCGGTAACCAACGCATCGATACCGACGTCCAACGTCGGCCGGATCAGCGGGGCAAAATACGGCGAGTGATTAGAGGGAATGTTCTCCGGCATCCGCCCGGTCGTGGCATAGTCCGCGAACAATTCCGGGGCAGCTCCACCCAATAACCAGTACACCAGTGGAACCTTAGCCGCCGTGGCCAGTACCCCCACATCCTCACTGCCCGAGACCGGTCCGGGGTCAATAAGATTCTTGGCGCCGAAGCGTGCACTGAGTGCCGCTGCCACTCGTGCAGAGGCCTCGGGCTCATTAAACGTGATGGGGAAATGTTCTTCCATGCTGATCACCGGTTGACGCGGTGATCCCGATGCCGCGGCTTCGCCGTTGACGACTCGTTCGATGGCTCCTAGAACCGTGGCTCGCACGCCCTCATCGAAGGTGCGCAGGCTCAAGCCGAGGGTAGCTTCGGAGGCAATGACGTTGTTCTTGGTGCCGGCATGAAGCTGACCCACCGTCAGCACTGCCTGATCACTTGACGCAAGTTCCCGTGAAATGATGCCCTGCAGCCGCATCGTGGTGGCAGCGGCTAAAAGCACCGGGTCGACGGTGGTTTCGGGACGCGAACCGTGGCCACCAACACCGTGCAGTGTGATGCTCAGCGAATCGGCTGCCGCCATGGCAACACCGGCATGCAGGCCCAGCCAACCGGCGGGGAAAGGCGCAACATGTTGGCCCAGGACCACATCCGGTTGCGGCACCTTCTCATAGAGCCCGTCCGCCACCATCGCCGCAGCTCCACCGCCGGCTTCCTCGGCAGGCTGGAAAAGCGCTATCAACGTCCCGGACCAGGTCGCGACCTCGGCCACCATCTTTTCGACGGCACCAAGCAGACACGTGACATGGACGTCGTGGCCGCAGGCATGCATCACCGGGACGGGCTGGCCATCTGAGTCGGTACCGACGGCAACGCTGGCGTAGTCAAGGCCCGTGGCCTCCAGTACCGGCAATCCGTCCATGTCGGCACGCAGCAGGACCGTCGGCCCGCTCCCGTTCTTCAGGACACCAACCACCCCGGTGCCGCCAATGCCGCTGTGAACCTCTAGTCCCAGCGCGGTCAGGTGCTCCAGAACAAGTGCTGCGGTGCGATGTTCCTGAAAGGAGAGCTCGGGGTTGGAGTGCAGGTCTCGATATAGGCTTTCGACGTTAATGCTCATTAAACGAGCTTATGCCTGGCATAGGCGATGCGTAACTAATTAGTGCGTGTCGCATTGCGAGCCAGATACGTCGAGGTCATTCGCTGAATAGCCCGTTTTTTGCAACGTTCAATCGGCCCGGGGCCGCAACGTCGTGGCATGCGCCGCCATTCTTCTAGGGCTTGCTGGTGCACGAGCGTCCCGGGTAGGTGCACGGGCGCCACTGCCCGTCATACGGTTCCACTTCGCCTCTCGCGTCATGAAACACTGGTGATCAGCGCCGGGTCCCCGGAATCTACCCCTATCAGGAGCGAAGAGCCTAGATGACGGCAGCTGCTCGGCACCCCGGATATTCCCTGCTGGCCATTTTGCTGGTGGCAGTCGGCATCGGTCCCCTGCTGACCTACGGATTGAGCTCCGTGAGTGAACTGGTCATCACCGAGCTGGCCATTAGCGAGGCCCAATTTGGCCTCATTGCCACCGTCTGCTTCGGCGCCGGAGCCATTGGCAACGCAGTGTTCGGCCGCTTCACCGACAGGCAGCCCGATTCGCGTCTGCTGGTCCTGGTCTTTGCCCTAGCTAGCATGGCCCTACTCCTGGCAATGATTCCCGGCGGCTACGTATTGCTGCTGGTGGCCTCCGGCTGTGCCGGGCTTGCCCAGTCCTTTCCCAATGGGGTGACCAATCGGATCTTGGCCCAACGGGTGCCGGCTGAGCGAAGGATTGGCTGGATTGGGATCAAACAATCCGGGGTGCAGGTGAGCCAGTTGGTCGCCTCCCTGGGTTTCCCGGCGCTGGCGGCCTGGATCGGCTGGCGCGGAGCCAGTGGAGTGGGCGCAGTCTTCGCGATACTGCTGGGTGTGATCGCGGTGCGAGTACTCAGTGCCGTCCCGCTGCTGCCGCCAACACCCATCACAGTAGATTCGGCAGCCTCGGGGTCACCAACAGCTGCCCCCACCAGCATCAGGTTCACCATCTGGGCGCTGGCAGCCTTCGGCTTCATCAACGGCATGGGTGTACAAGCCACGAACATCTATCTCTCGCTCTATGCGGTGCGTGAACTGAACTTCTCCCTGGTACTCGGTGGTGCGGCCGCTGCGGTGGCCGGTGCCATCGGCGTGGCGGCACGCGTGGGCTGGGGTCGAATGATGTCCCGCGGCATGGCTGCCCCGCCGCTGTTATTACTGCTGGCCACCCTGGCGCTCGCCGGGGCCGGAGTTTTCTTGGCCGCCGGCGCTACCCATTCCGCTGTGCTCTTGTGGCTGGCGGTGGCCATGCACGGCGCTTCGGCACTGGGAGTTTCGGTGGTGCTGATGGCCGCGGTGGTGCGCGGCGTACCTTCTTCGTCGATGGGCATGGCTTCGGGGATGGTGTCCGCCGGTCAATTCGGCGGATTTACCGTTGGCCCGTTGGTCATGGGGACGCTAGTTGGCTCACCCGGCGGCTTCGCACTGGGCTGGACGGTCGTTGCGGGCATCTACCTGCTCAGCGTGATGCTGGGTCTCTACCTCGTGTTGCGCCGACGTCGACGCATCCGGGCGGCCTGAGCCACTAGGCCTCGGGTGCCGGCGGCCAACGACGGCAGTTACTGCTCGAGGGCCGTTGCGTGACTACCGGGTAAGTGCGCACGTTCTCCCTCACGGTCAAAAATCGTTAAGATCTCCACTGGCCCTCGATGTGCGCCAATGCGGTGCGGGACCATCGTTGAAAACTCGGCAGCTTGACCCTCGTGTACCAAAATGGTGCGTTCGCCCAGCAGCAGTGACACGGTTCCCGTCAGCACGGTAAACCACTCGCGACCGGGGTGAACACTCAGTTCACGGTCCTGAACCGATCGCTCCTGCGTGATACGCATCTTTGCCACGGCCCTGCCGTCATGAGAATGTTCACGCGAGAGCAGCCAGGTGGTGATGCCCGATTGGTGTTCGGGTTCGGGTCGAATCACCACGTCCTCGTCCGCTGTTGGTTCCACGAGTTGGTCAAGTGTGGTGCCTAAGGCTTTGGCCAGCGGAACGAGTTGGTCCAAGGCAATCCTGCGGTGGCCCGTCTCGATCCGGCTCAACGTGGAGGCACTCAGATAGCAACGCGCCGCCAAGGCGTCGAGGGACCACCCTTTGGCCAGCCGAAGTCCCTTGATGCGCTGCCGAATTACCGTATCCATGGTTACTTCTTGCGTCATACGCAAAAGTGTATGCCATTTACGCACGGCATGCTTATGCTGGAACCATGACTTCACACCACACACACCAGCACCAGCACCAGCACCAGCACCAGCACCAGCACACACCCTCGAACCACCAGACGCACCAGACGCACCAGACGCACCAGCATTCAGACGACGCAGCGATGGCGGAAATGCTCGATCGTGATGCTCAGGCACTCAAGGGGCATCTGCAGGAAATCCTTGAGTGGATCAAAACCCTAGCCGGCACTCCCGAACGAATATTAGATGTTGGCGCTGGCACCGGAACAGGGACATTTGCTCTGGCACATACCTTCCCGGAGGCCAAGGTCACGGCGTTGGATATCTCCGAATACATGCTCGACCGTTTGGCCGCCTCGGCGACTCATCACGGGCTGGCGGGTCGAGTCACCACACGGCAAGCAGATCTTGACGAATCTTGGCCAGCCCTCGGCGAGCTGGATTTGATCTGGGCGGCATCTTCTATGCACCACATGTCGGATGCTTCTCGGACCTTTAGTGACATCTACCAGAGCTTGGCTCCCGATGGTCTATTGGTGGTCGTTGAAATGGATAGCCTGCCACGCTACCTGCCCGACGATCTCGGGTGGGGTGTCCCAGGTCTTGAGCAGCGCTGCCACGATGTAGCAGCGGCGTGGGGTTGGAATGCGCACCCTGACTGGCGCCCAGCCCTCGAACAGGCCGGATTCACCGTGGCCGAGCAGCAAACATTCAGCTACGAACAATCGGAAAATCAGCAGCTGATCGCAGACGCCGCCCGGTCCTTCCTGTCACGCACGCGGGAGTCCCTTAATGATCACCTCTCCGCGGAAGATCTCAGCACAGTGGATCAATTATTGGATGAGCGCGCACCGCACTCACTGAGCAAGCGCACCGACCTGCTGATGCGTGGCAGCCGAACGGTCTGGGTAGCACGACGGAAATAGCTGGCCAGCGTGGCATCGGGTCACTAAGCCCCCTGCCATCAACGTGGGGCTAGGCCCCGAAGTCAGTCTCCGCGACACTGGAAACGCTGGCAGTGCGACCGGGTGCACCCTGAAATTGCCAGTACAGATTAATGTGCGAGATAGCCATCTCCGGAGGCGGAGCGCCCCATTCGGTCATATCGCTGGTGGTGTGCGCATCGGAAACCAGGGTGACGTCGTACCCGCGCGTGAACGCTCCATGGGCTGTGGATCGGATGCAGGCATCGGACTGTGCGCCGCTCAAGACCAGCCTGCCCACACCATTTTTTGACAGCACCGATTCGAGAGCAGTGGCTTCAAAGGCGTCACCGTACAACTTGTTGATGATTTCTTCGGACTCCGCCGGCGACAGCTCGGGGACAATCTTCCAGCCTTCACTGTTGAGCACGAGTTCGTCATCCGAGTGCTGCACCCAAATGACCGGCACGCTCAACTCTCGGGCCCGGGTCACCAGCAGCTGGATGTTGCCGATGGTCTCATCGCGGAGGTAGCCGTCGGCGAGCACGTCCGTCTGCGCATCGATGACCAAAAGCGCGGTATTGGATCGGTCGGTAAAGGTGCTCACGGTTAGTCCTATGCTGATGGGCTTTTGCTTTGCAGAATCTAACCTACGCGTCGGTGACGACGATTTGGAATACCTTTCCCGAGCATTTTCCAACGTGAAACGAGGTCTGAGCATAAAAAACCCCGCACCCGGATTCAGTGCTCGATCAGAACTACCGAGATGGAACGGGGTGCGGGATTTGTTAAGCTCACGATCATCCGGTGCGCTCCACCGAGGACGGGACGACACCAGACGTGATTAGCCTTGCTCTTTCTTCAGTTCTTCGGCCTTCTTTTTGAGAGCCTCGGCGGCTTTCTTCTTCTCCAGCGCGGCCTTCTTTTTAGCCTCTTCAGCCTTTTTCTTGGCTTCTTCGGCCTTCTTCTTTGCCTCGGCCTCGGCCTTAGCTTTTGCTTCCGCCTTAGCCTTGGCTTCGTCCGCCTTCTTTTCCGCAGCGGCTTCCGCCTTGGCTTTGGCCTTCGCCTTCTCCCGCGCTTCTTCTCGAGCCTCCGCGGCCGCTTCTGCTGCCGCTTTGGCCCGAGCTTCTGCGGCCTTCTGGGCCCGAATGATCGAGGCCTGTTTTGCCGAGAGGTTGTCCGCGATGTCCGTGGCTCGCTTGACTGCCGCGGTGATCACTGGCTCGTCGGTGGACTTTCGACCGTCCCAAATGGCCCTGCTAACGATGTCTCCCGTGGAATCAAGCAAGCGCAGTTCAACGGCTTTGGCCTTGGCCTCATCGATAACCTTGTTCACTTTTTCCAAGGCCTTCTCAACCTCGGAATATGATGATGGGATCTTTGGGTCCAAGGCATTCAGCTGGGCCACCGCATCGGCAACGCGGGAGGCGACGGTGCACTTTGCGTCCTTGCCGTACAGTCCCTTGGAGGCCTTTTTAGCAGTCTGTTCTGCTTTGTTGACCGAATCGTAGAATCGGTCGTTGGGTTCATAGGTGACGGCCACGCCGTAGCCCCCGGCGGCAATCTGGGCGTTAACAAGTTTCCCGCCCTTGTAAACTCCGGCGAGTGTTTGCCCTGATGGGTTCAGCCGGTTCACGTCATACTCAAGTTTAATAACGTCCCCGGGGGCGAGCAGGGTCTTGGTAAACGCCGCAGCCTCGGCACCGAGGCACTCGGCCGGCTGCTTCTTTGCCGCCGGAGCGGGTGTGTCGACGTTCGAAAGTCTAATGGTGGTTTCTATGCCGGATACGTTGGCCAAGACGGTGCCACCGTCGATGACACGGACAATCGTATGGACCTGATCCGAGTCCTTCGCCTGTGATGGAGTCTGCGTACAACCCGTGGCAATGAGGCCGAAGGCGAGCACGCTGGCAGCTATCGTGACCAGTCGACCCTGAGCCCCAAAGGCCGTTTTTGATTGCGCGAGCAAAGCTATTTCCCAACATAGGTTGAAGGTATGAGCGAACAAGCGAACAGTCTAGCGTCACAACGGCGTCCTTGAACACCCCTCCGAGGCGGGAGAAATGTAAACATATCCCCGTACCGGATTCACGGTGACTAGCAAGAATCCTCCGTGGTTCCCCTGCGCCACCAGCAGTTTTCTTACCTGACGGTAACCAAAAATCAGACCTTGAGAAGTCACAAGGCAGCCAACTTCATGATGCATTGCACAATGCTCAACGCTCACAACATGGTGCTGGTGAACCCTAAGGCCAAAGGTTGACATCGTATTCAGAGGCACCCTGACACGTCGTTTTCCCGCCGGGTCAGGAGCGATTCGTCGAGCCTGTTGACGTCGCTGCGGTGGATATTCTTGACAGTGAATCCTGAATCGCGCCTTGCGGGATTTTCGCCGTGTCAAACGGCGCAGCGGAGGACATTGGTTGGATACGAAAGTTCTGATTTTCAACTCACACATTATCTAGGTTCTGACACCCCGGGCGAGGGCAAATACACGATGCGTCAGGGCGGTGGATCGTGAAGTGAATATCAATGTCGCTCGCGCGCCCCTTTAGTTCCTGGGCTGGTGCGCGACGCGCTGCTACCTTGGGCGCATGACGCGATTTGTAATCGACCCCTTGGCGTTGCTGGCCTTGACCGATGGTGGCAAAGCGGTGGATCCGCTCCATCAACTGGTGGCGCCGAACTCGATCCGTTCGGCCCACCTCGAGCTATTGTTCCAGCGAGTGTGTGCTGGGTTGATGAGCGAGGCTCAGGCCTTGGAGACTCACGAGCGTGGCACGGCAATCAAGATTCGCCTTCTGGGCGACAGGGTCTCGAGGCGAACCGCCTGGAACTTGGCGCAAGAGCAGGGGTGGGCGAGTCTTCACCACGCCGAATATCTGGCCATCACGCGACTCCAAGCCGATGCACTGGTCGCGCTTGATCCGGTATTGATTGCGCATGCCCGCGAACTCGTGGAGGTCGCCCCGCTGGCACGGCTCTATGGCGATTAAGCGACACGCGGGCAACAATTGTGCAATTTGATGGCGTGAATCCACCGACGACAGGGACGGCACCGGCGGAAAGCCGAATGCAACGGATATCAAACACCCTTATTTGCACGGCTTCCAGCTTTGGCCGCCGGGTGCATAACAACGTGGTCCGGTATATCCAGGATATGAACCACCACCACTGTCCTTCTGTTCCTTCACCGGCGCTCGGTACGTCGTCGGTGGCGCCGCCTGACGACGACGTTCGGCCGCACGTGCCGCCGCGGCTTCGCGCTCGGCTGCCCGCTGAGCTGCTGCCTCGCGCTCAGCTGCGGCTTTCACCACCGCGGTGCGTTCGGCTTCCGCTTGGGCTTGGGCCTTTGCTTCGGCCTTGGCTTCGGCCTTGGCCTTGGCCCGAGCGGCCTCCGCCGCCTTGTCCTTTTTGGCCTGGACGAGCGCCGCTTGCTTGGCCACGAGTTTCGTTTTAATTCTTGTGGCTCGCTCCATACCGGAATTGATCAACGCGGTATAGCTGCCCTTCTTCACCGCCCAGACGACTGAGGCAGCCACGTCAGAAGAATCCGCGAGTGCCCGCAGTGTCTTAGTCTTGGCCTTGCCCACCGCGATGGCGGCAGTAACAACGGCGAGCGACGAGTCAACATCTGCTGCGGTTGCGGGGACGGTGTCGGAGAGTTCACTCAGACCTTCCACCACCGTGTCCGCCAAGGCCGGAACCGTGCACTCAATGTTCTTTGCAAAAAGACCCGCATTGTTTCCTTCAGCCTCTTCTTGGGCAGCCAGCACCTCTGCGTAGAAACGATCGTTGGGTTCAAAAAGCACCGCCACGCCGAGCCCGGCCGCGGCGATGTCGGCATTTACCAAACTCTTATCCTTATATACGCCGGCAAGCGTGCGCCCATACTGATCCAGACGGGTGACGTCGTACTCGAGGGTCACCTTGTCACCGGGCCGGAGCATCGACTCCGTGAAGGTGGTTGCCTCGTTGCCTAGGCATTGCACGGGCCGATTTGGCGCCTTGGTTTCGGGAGTATCGATATTCAGGAGACGAACCGTGGTTTCTTTTCCCGACACAGTGGCCACGACCGTATCGCCGTCAATGACTCGGATGATCGTGGCTTCGGCAGCGCTTCCGTCGGCCGCAGGCGGCGCCGCTTGGGTACAGGCCGTTGCTCCCAGAGATACGACGGCTAGACCTAGCATCATCGTCCCGAGGCGGCCCACGGATACACGCTCCGAACGAAACCCCACGCGCATTACTTTCCCCCGATGCAGTTCATAGATCCCCACGTCTTGGAGCCAAGTATAGACATACCTTTCCAGCAGGCAGGCAGGCTCTTCGAGCCGGAAGGACAGAAGCAGGGATCGGATGAAACGATGCCGCCGAAGCGTCAGATATTGGGACGTGGGCTACGGCCGGGTGGTAGGTCCAGTTGAGTCATCTTTCTCAACGCGTTTTCGGTCTCGCCAGGCTCCGGTGGACCAAAGAGTCAGGATGATCAGCAGCGGCTGGAAGAAGAGACGGATGAACCGCTGCGCATCGGTATCCAGTCCAAATCCGTCCCGTCCGTGGAGCCATTGCGCCACGTTCCCGGGGAACACGGCAACAAAAAACAGCGCAACCGCCCAGCCTACGGGCACCCGCCACCGGGCCAGAAGCAGCAGCGCCAGACCCAGAAGAATTTCGATTATTCCGGAGCCGAGGACCACCAGGTCCGCGTTCAACGGCACAAATTCCGGAACCTGCGCCCGAAATTCCGCTCGCGCGATCGTAAGATGACTCGTCCCGGCGGCGAGGAGGAACGCGCCCAGCAGGATACGCATGGCCGAGCGCGGCCAGGAGGTGGCTTCACTGGAGGTTCGGAGCCTGCGAACCCAGCTCCCGGAAGGCTTAGTCATCGGAGACAAGGACAGTTACCTCGATGTTGCCACGGGTCGCATTTGAGTAGGGGCAGACCTGGTGTGCCGCATCGGCGAGGGCCTGAGCCTGTTCGTGGGGCATGTCGGGGATGATGACCTCGAGCTCAACGGCCAGCTGGTAGCCACCGGTTTCTAGTTGTCCGAAGTGCACGCGGCCGCCGACGGTGGAGTTCTCGACCTTGACCTTTTGAGTTCGGGCAACGAGCTGCAGTGCCGAATGGAAGCAGGCAGCAAAGCCTGCGGCAAAGAGCTGCTCGGGATTCGTGCCGTTCCCGGAGCCACCCAATTCCTTCGGTGGAGTCATCGCCACGTCGAGGGTGCCATCGGAGGTAAAGACGCGTCCTTCACGTCCCTGGCCGGTGGAGAGTGCTTCGGCGGTGTACAGGGTGTTCATGATGTGCCTTTCAGCGGTTGATTTAAAGGAAATCGATGGGGCATTAATCGTTGCGTTGCTGCGTTCATCCCAATACCGGGGACGCTAAGACCGGCGCTCAGTCCGCGACGGGTATGCCGTTGCGCATGGTCGTGGTCAGTTGCTGAAGTGTGGCGATCAGCTCGCGGGCAGCTGCCAAATCCGGCAGCCCAAAGCACCGCGCTATGAGAGCCGGGACATGTCCGAGCTCTTCACGCATTTGGGCGGCGTGGGCGGTGGCGGCGATAGTGACGATCCGCTGATCCTTTGTCTCGCGGGTGCGCACGACCAGATCCTTGGATTCCATTCGCCGCAGAAGTGGCGAGAGGGTCCCGGAATCAAGTTGAAGCATCTCCCCCAGTTCATGCACCGACTTAGAACCCTCGCGCCAGAGCACTACCAACACCAGATATTGCGGATAGGTCAGATCCCACGGGGCAAGAAGCTCGGAGTAGGCCCTGGTAGTGGCGCGCGTGGCGGAGTAGAGGGAAAAGCAGACCATTTCATCGACAACTGACATGCCAATAATCATTGCACACAACTCGGTTGTGCACAACTAATTGTTTTGTAAGTCGCCTCATACTCTCCGTGACGGCTGCCAGAGTCCGTGGCGCTCTCTGGCAGCCGGCCCACCAATCAGTTCGGGAGCTGAGTGATTTAGCGGCGCCCGGTGAAGTGCTCCATGGACTTATAAACCCCGAAGACCCGCCCCGCCACCACGTCCCAGGCGGCAAGCGGCAACACACCGCGCAACGCGGTGCTCAGTTTCACCGTCCAGGGCATCATCAGCATGGGCTGACCATCCTTCATGGCCTGCCACACCCGGTCGGTCACGGCTTTCGGCTCAAGCAAAGGCGTTAATAGTGGACCACGCGCTCCTTCGAACATTCCGGTCTTGATATACGAGGGACAGAAAGTCGTCACCTTGATGTGTCGATGCCCCGCCTGTTCCAACTCCAGACGCAACGAGTCGCTCCACCCGATGACCGCCCATTTGGACGAGGAATACACGCTCATCCTTGGGTTCGAAAGCAGTCCCGCGGCCGACGCGACATTCACGATCCGCGAGGTGCGCCCACGAGAGATCATGGCAGGAAGGAATTCGCGAGTGATGTGCATCAGCGCAAGCGCATTGATATTCATGGTGGCAGCAATATCGGTGCGCTGGTCGTGTTCCCAGAAGTACTTACCGCGCACAATCCCCGCATTGTTGATCAACACGTCCGGCTCCCCGGCGCCACTGCGCACCTGTTTGGCGGCGGCCTCAATGGATTCGAACCGACCCACGTCGACCACCTGTGTGTGAATTTCGCTGCCCTGACCGCTCAGCTCAGCCGCGGCTTTCTCGAGCTGCTCGGCATTAATGTCCCAGAGAATGACATGGCTGGCGTGATCACGCACCGCGAGCTCGGCATACATCCGGCCCATGCCCATGGCCGCTCCGGTGATCAACACCGTTGATCCGGCCAGGGTTCCGATGCTTTGGCTCATGGTTTCTCCTTTAGTGGTGATGCAATGGAAGCTTCCCCGGTGGCGGGTGCCTCGGCCGTAGCTGCGGGGATGAGCTTTCCGGGATTCATGATGCCCGTCGGATCAAGACTTTCCTTGATCCGTCTTAACATCTCAAGTCCCAGGGTGCCGATTTCTGAGCTCATGTAGGGGGCATGGTCGATGCCCACCCCGTTATGATGGGTGATGGTGGCCCCGGCCGCAACGATGGCCGCGGAGGCCGCCTTCTTGACGCGGGCATTTTGTTCCAGCCCATCGCGCTCCAGGCCACCGAGGTAGGTGAAATAGAGCGAGGCACCGTCGGGGTAGACGTGGGAAATGTGGGTCTGCACGTATCCGGAACCGCCGCTGGCCGCCAGGGCGTCCAGGATCGCGCCGCGCACCGCGGTGTAGGTGCTCTGGAGTTGACTCCACGTGGCGGCGGTTTCTAGGGTCTCAACGAACACGCCGCGCGTGAGCAATTCATCACGCAGATAAGGTCCGGAAAAGCGCCCGCGTTCCCAGGCCAGCGCCGGCATGGGGCCGAGCGGGATCCCGCCGGCAGCGCGCAGGATCCTCGCGCTGCGCCGCTTGCGAGCGGCCGTTTCGCGAGCTTCTCCCTCCCAGAGAAAGAGGGCCAGGGCGGGCCTTTGCTGAGAGCGCAGCCCGAGGTACGTGGCCAGAACCGCGGTCTTGGTTCCGCCGAGCTTGAAGGTGGCTGCGGTCTCGTCGGTATCGCTGAGCCGGCAGACATGGGGCATGTCCCCGCGGACACCCTCCTGGCGCATTTTTCGCAGGGCCTCGGCTCCGGCGGCAAACGACGGGAAAGACCACGCGCCGTGACGCTTATGTTGGGGCAACGGTTGAACGACTACGGTGGCGGAGGTGATCAAGCCAAGAGTGCCCTCGGATCCCAGGATCACATCCAGCAACTTCGGCCCGGCCGCGGTTCCGGGGGCCAACGAGCCAACGTCGAGCGGACCCACCGGGGTTTCTACATGCGCGGACTTGACCACATCATCGGAGCGGCCGTAGCCGGTGGAGGCTTGTCCGGCCGAACGTGTTGCCAGGTAGCCACCCAGGGTCGCTTCCTGGTGGCTTTGTGGGAAGTGACCAAGCGTGAAACCCAGCGGTTCCAGTACTGCTTCGATCGCCGGTCCCCGGATGCCCGCCTCAAAGGTGGCGGTGCACGAGAGCACATCGAAGTGCAAAAGCCTGTCCATGCGCCGCATATCCAGCGCGAGCACGCCCTCGAGCTGCCCGCGCAGGGGTTCCACTCCCCCGACCACGGAGGTACCGCCACCAAAAGTGACCACGGCCAGACGCCGCCGAACGCACAATTCCAGAATCCACCTCACATCCTGCTCACTGCCGGGGAAGAGCACCGCGTCGGGCGCCTGCCGAGCGTCCCCGGCGCGGATGCGCAGCAGGTCCGGGGTGCTCTTGCCGCCCGAGTGGAGTAGGCGTTCGGTACGGTCGGTGGAGACGTGAGCGTCCCCGAGGAGCTCGCGCAGTTCCTCCAGTGTTTCACCATCAAGGGAAACCTCGCCAAGGTGTACTTCAGCGAAGTCAACGGGCGGATGGGACGGATCCACACTGCGAAGTCTCAGGGTCGTGCGCAGGTATTCGAGGGCACCTTCGGACAGCGGCCGGGCTCGGGAGGGGTCACCCCAGCCGTACCAAACCGAGCGGGGAATCTCCTCTGTGTTCTGCGTCACCATGAGATACAGTGTTACACATGCCGTCACAACGTACCAGCAGCCCCGGCGATGACAAGCTCCTGATCGCCACACGCGAGGCGGTCGTTCGCCACGGGGTACGCCGGACTACCGCCAATGACATTGCCGAACGGGCAGGGGTCTCCCGCATGACCTTCTACCGGCGCATGGGCTCGGTTGAAAACGCGGTATTGGCCACCCTGACCCGGGAGTTCCGCACCGTCGCTGCCGATGTCCGCTCGACCTCCCCCACCGGCACCGGCCGCGACGAGTTGGTGCATTTTGCCATCCACTGCGTGCGCCTCTTTGCCACCTCCGAACTTCTGGACTCCATTGCCGAGCGTGACCCCGAGTTCCTCATTCCCTATGTGACCGACAGATTTGGTGCGAGCCAGCAACTGATCCTTGCTGAGATCCAGTGCCTGATCACCGCTGGGCTGGCGGATCACAGCATTCGGGCGACACCCGCTACCGCCACAACATTGCTGCTCGCCCTGCAAGGCCTGGCCCTCTCGGCGCGACTGCTACGCAAAACCGGTGCCCTGGAAGAATCGCTCGTGGAGCTCGAAACGATGATCACCCGCCATTTGACGCCCTCCGCTGCTCCTGAAGCAGGAGCCGAATCGTGAGCCCCGAAGATAAGACCTGGATCAACGACGCCACCCGGCTCCACTAGCTGGAGCACCTGCGCACACACACCGTGGACGTGGCGGTCGTTGGCGGCGGAATCACCGGGGCCGGCGTGGCCCTTGATGCGGCGAGCCGCGGCCTATCGGTGGCGTTACTCGAATCCCGGGATTTCGGCTCCGGTTCCAGCGGTTACAGCTCCAAGCTCATCCACGGTGGGCTGCGTTATCTGGCCACGGGCGACCTCGCCGTCGCGTGGGAATCGGCGGTGGAGCGGCGCTGGCTGATGGAATCGATCGCACCGCACCTGATCCGACCGCTGGGCTTCATCATCCCCGACACCACCGGTACCCGGCGCACGGAGACCGCCGCTGCGGGCGCCGGTGTCCTGCTTTATGACCTCCTGCGCCGGGCCTCAGCAGCAACATCCTTCCGCGGCCCCAACTACTGTCGAAACAGGCCGTCGCGGCCATGGCGCCGGCGCTGGATAACCCCGGGCTGCGCCGCGGGCTACTGTACTGGGACGGCCAGGTGATCGATGACGCGCGGCTGGTGATCTCCGTGGTGCGCACCGCCGCCGGCCTCGGCGCACACCTGCTGCGCGATTTCCGGGCCACCTCGATCACCGCCTCGTCGGTGGATGCACTCGACACGCGCACCGGTGAGCGCCTTGATATCAGAGCCCGGACCGTCATCAACGCCGCCGGCGTCTGGGCCGCCGATTTTGATACCTCCCTGAGCGTGGTCCCCAGCCGTGGCAGCCACCTGGTGGTACGGGCCGAACGGCTGGGCAACCCACACGCGGCGCACACCGTAGCGGTGCCCGGACACTTCGGAAGATTCGTGTTTGTGCTGCCGCAGCCCGGCGGCTTGGTATACATCGGACTCACCGATGAGGAGGACCGCGCCGCCGATGGGCACCACCCCGCCGTGCCGGCGCACGACATCGATTTTCTGCTCGGCACCGTCAATCGCGTCCTCGGTGTCCCGCTGCAACGCTGCGACGTGGTCGGTTCGTTTGCCGGGTTGCGCCCGCTGGTGCGCTCCGCCCAGCCCGGGGAAACCGATCCCACCGCCGATATCTCCCGCAACCATCTGGTGCGCGATGTCCACGGCGAAGCGATCACCGTGGTGGGCGGCAAACTCACCACCTACCGCCGCATGGCGCAGGACGCGGTGGACGCCGCCGCC
Organism: Paeniglutamicibacter sp. Y32M11; assembly: GCF_019285735.1. Taxonomy (GTDB): domain Bacteria; phylum Actinomycetota; class Actinomycetes; order Actinomycetales; family Micrococcaceae; genus Paeniglutamicibacter. The sequence continues at coordinate 2,310,636 of NZ_CP079107.1, forward strand.
GCTCGACTCGGACGCTCCACCCCGAGCCGAACCAAGAGGCTTCCGCTGATCGGCGCCGCACCGCGTGCCACGCTGGCCAACATCGGGGCACCGGCACGACTGGTTGCCAAATACGGCTCCGAGGCACCGGCCGTGCACCAGCTCGCTGGAACACACCGCCTGCTGGCCGAACCGCTCTTCATCGGCACACAAATCACCGGGGCCGAACTACTCTTCGCCATCCGCGCTGAGGCGGCAACAAGCCTCGAAGACTTACTTGAGCGCCGGACCCGGCTTTCCCTCGTTCCCGAGGACGCTGCCAGGGCACGCGGGCGCGCCGCTGAAATTCTGGCCCTGGCCGCCGCCACCCCATTCGCCACAGGAACCACCAAATGAAGGCTCCCGCCCCCGGCCCTGCCCTGCTACTGGTCAACCCGACCTCGGGCCGCGGCCGCGGCCGCAGGCTCTGGGAGCAGACCGCCGCCGCCCTGCACGCGGCGGGATACACCCCCACCGTGCATCTCACCGAAAACCTCACCGAAGCCACCCAGAGGGCACGCACCGCGGCACCCGGATCGCTGATAGCGGCACTGGGCGGGGACGGTTTCCTCGGCGCAACGGCCGCCGGAGCCAAAGAATCCGGAGCCGTGCTGCTGCCTCTGGCTGGGGGCCGTGGCAACGACACGATCCGCCGCATCGCGCTGAACCTGGACCCGGTGCGAACCGTCAGGGACCTTTCGGAGCTGGTGGTGCGCGACATGGAACTGGGGCTGGTCAACGGCCGTCCCTACTTAGGTGTCGCCAACGTCGGTTTCGACGCGCTGGCCAATGACTACGGCAACAGCGCACGGATCAACCTCGGACCATTCGTCTATCTCTACGGCGGACTGCGGGCGTTCGCCGAATGGCGCAACGTCACCTTCACGCTCGAGGTGGACGGAGTGAGAAGCAGCGTTCCGGGCTGGTTTGTCGCCGTGGGCAACGTCGGGCAGTACGGCGGAGGCCTGCGCATTTGTCCGCAGGCCAGGATCGACGACGGCCTGCTGGACATCGTCGCCTTGGGCAGGGCGGGCATCGTGGGCGTTGCCATGACCTTCCTGCGCTCCTACCGGGGCAACCACGTGCGCCAGGAAAACGTCTCCTTCACACGCGGCCGAGTGATCACCCTCAACGCCAGCAAGCCATTGGATATCTTTGCCGACGGGGAAAACGTCGGCCGGTTGCCGGCAACGATCACAATCCTGCCCGCAGCCCTCCAGGTGCTGGTGCCAAAGAATTCCCCGGTCTTCTGCTGACCCGCAGCCGAATCGGCAGTCCACAATTTTTTCGACGCTCACGGAGTCCATGCGCCACGGTGCGCCTTCACGTCCCGTCCGGGGAAGAACCTCGTGTCATACACCGGTTGGCGGGGACATGAAAGATAATCAAGGGGTTGCACGCCTTGGGTGGGACGTGCGGCGACGGGAACGGGCCCCTGCCCGGTCCTTGCGGCGCATCGGGCGGGACCCGGAACGCCAGCCACGGGGCCACGGTGGTCCCCGGTAATCGAAAAGCGAGGTCTTGCCATGTCACGAACGGTCAAAGCGCTGGTCCCAAAGAAACACCCAGCACTTTCCCCGAGACGGGGGCGTGGGGCCACGGGCCCGCGCGCGCTCAGTTTGCTGATGGCCGCTGGCCTGTGCCTGGCGCTGGGCGCCATTCCCGCACGGGCGGCCGTGAGCGTGCAGATGGCGGAGGATCCCGGACCGGTCGGCAGTTTTGAATGGAAGGGCTTCAACTGGCAGAAGCGCTTCTGGAGCGGGGGTCCGCAGTTTAATAGAATTTTTGATCCGGCGAATGTCAGCAGTCCGGATGCCAACGGATACGTCACCCTGAAGCTGTCCAACCCCACCGGTTCCGCGCCCGCTGGCGCGGAGATCCAGTCAACCCGGGAGGGTTTCGGCTATGGAACCTACAGCACCACCGTCGCCAAGAACGTCAGTGCCCTGCAGCCCGAAGTCGTCTGGGGATGCCTGTTCACCTACGACCCCGAGGCGGATCCGGGCTACAACGAAATTGATCTGTGTGAGGCGTCCGCATGGGGCGGCGGCGGAGCATATGGCGAGAACTGGCCGGTGACCCAGGGCCACGGCTACTGGTTCGATGCCTTGCTGCCACCGGGTGAGGGAAATAGCACCATAACCTTTCCCACTACGACCAATGTGGTGACGACCCACCGGCTTTTCTGGGAACCATCGAAGTTAACCTTTGAGACCTACGCCGGCACGGGATTCACCGGGACGCTGCTCAAGCGAACCGTGATGCAGGGCGCCACGGTTCCGGTTCCGGCCAAGGAGGCCGTCCACTTTAACTTGTGGGTCACCGGCGGGGGCGGCGGCGACCCGTTGCATGTTGCGCCCGAGACGGTAGTCATCCGCGACTTCTCCTATGCGCCCCTGGCTACGCTCACCGCACCGACGCCCACAATCAGCGGGACACTTCGCACAGGAAACACGCTCACGGCGAACCCCGGCACCTGGACCACCGGCACCACGCTGAAGTACCAGTGGTACCGATCGGGAGCCGCCATCTCCGGGGCCACCGCCAAGACCTACACGCTCGCCGCCATCGATGCCGCGGACACCATCAAGGTCCGCGTAACCGGTTCCAAGACCGGTTATACGACGGTGTCCAAGTACTCGGCCGCCACCGCTCCGGTGTCTTAACCCGCTGATGGCGCCGGGAATCGCGGGTCATTTGACCCGGTTCCCGGCGCCATCAAGAGCCAGTGGTGTACCTAGGACTTGCGCGCGCGGACCGGGACGATCCGTTTGATGGCCAGTCCGAGGGCCAGCATGGCGAAGCCTGCCAGGGCGAACCAGAATATTTGTCCCGCACCAGTCATGGCGAGGGTCGCCGAACCGGCGCCTGCGGCCATGGGGATCGTTGGGTTGTTGTACATTTTTTTACCAAACCTTTTTCTTGTTAAACATTGCATCCATGTATGCCTTGGCGTGGACAGCCTGTAAGAAGAGGTCAATGACCGTTTCGTACATGGTCGCCGCCAACAGCATGTATTTCCATCCCCTGAGCCGCACTGTCACGATCCGCTCGAGGACAAACACTCCGGTCACCGCCATCCAGAAGGCATGGAGGTGAAGTCCCGCGCCCGACCCCACGGCGTAGCCGATCGAGGCCAAGTACGCCACGGTGACCAGGACGCCGACCATGGATAGGAGTTGGCGCCCCCAGTAGGGACGGGTGACCTTGGTCCAGCCGTACTGCACGCAGTTTTCCACCGCGCCCCTTTTCCATCTCAGGCGTTGGGCCCACAACTCGCGCCAGGTCGGCATGACCTCGGTGACCAGGGTGCAGTCGGCCGGCGAAAGGATGTTGAACCCCAGGGTGAGTAGTGCGAAGGAAAGTTCATTGTCTTCGGTCAGCACCGAGGTGTCGTAGACCCCGCCTCGTCCGTTGCCCGCCGGCAGCGAGCCCTGGGTTCTGGCTAGGGATACGCCCCGCAGCGTTCGCACCCGGAACAGCGCCGCTGTTCCGGTCACGACGAGGCATTTGCCGTTTAGGCGCTTGACGTCCCGGGCGTATCGGGAATACTCGTTGCGTTGCAGGTGGCCGACGAATCCTCCGCCCGGACCGCCGCGAAACACGCCGCCAACCGCACCGAGCTTGTCGTCGGAACCGAGATGGCTGACGGCGTTCTCGATAAAGTCTGGTGCCAGTTGCGAGTCCGCATCCTGAACCAGGATCAGGTCATCCGGGTCTGCGCCCTCGAGCAGTTGGCCGAGCGCGAAGTTCAGCGCGCCGGCCTTCTTGTCCGTGTTGCCCACCGTGCAGATGACTTCCGCACCCTGAGCCAGGGCCAGTTGCTCCGTGTTGTCGGTGCAGTTGTCCGCAATGACGATCACCCGGTCTGGACGCCGGGTTTGTTGTCCCAGCGATTCCAGGGTCTCAATGATTGCTTCGGCTTCATTGTGTGCCGGTACCAGGACGGTGACCACGCCGCCGGTGGCCCGGTGTGAAGCGCGGGAGGACTCCGCGTTGGAAGCCTGCAATATTGAAGCGAGATCGCTTGCTCCAATGGTGTTTTCGTGCCGCATCGGGTCCTCCCCAGATCGTGTTTCCTTGCCGTTTTTCAACTTTGACATGGGTATCTCAACTCAACGGCAAGAAATCCGCAGCAAAGGAACAGGACTGAAACAGGAACGGATCAAGAAAACCTGCAGGTGTACGGTGCATCACTTCCAACGGGTTATTCAGCTCCTCCCGTCCCCGGAAGGGGACCACGGCATCACGCGCCGGCCCGTCCGACTCACGCCTGGCCGCCCTGGCCCCGGGTGGCGGATCTAGGGTTCAGCCCGATTGATCGAAATGTTCAGAGACATGAGAATTCCCCAGGACGGGAGGTAGGTCAGATGACGTGTTTTTAAGGTCAGTCATCTTGCTCGGATCGGCGGGTCCCTGGCCTCCGGTTCCAGAACATTGAGGTTTCTGGGGGGCATCCGGGGTATCGCGTCGCTGACCTTGCCGTCGCGATTCAGCCGGCGCGGCGGCGAATCGGCGGTCTCTGCCAAGGACGTGAAATTAGGTGGCACGCTGCGTCTGCGCAAGGTGCCACCCACGGACGGATCTAGCTCAGCATCGAGGGCAACATTCGCGTGGGCCGCGTTGAGGCCAACGCCGTCCATGGCGCCGAGGCCGACACGAGGGGGCGAACGGACCGGCCGGCTTCGGTGTTGTGGGCATGCGGAGCGCCTTCACCCCGTGGAACCGGTGGGCCGATGGATCGGTGGTTTTGACCGTTCGGCGGGAAAACCTCTCGGCCGGCTCCGCCGATTCCCCGGTGAGTGGAGGCGGATTATTTGTCGGCGGCCACGGTAACACCGCCGGGATCCCTGACCTCGGCACGGTGGAGTTGGAACGACTGAGCACCCGGGGACGTTTTTTCGACGGAAGCATGGCGCCGAGATCCCGGATTTGATCGGCCACGGCGTCCGCATTGTTGGCGGCAACCGGACCAAACAGGTGCTCAACCTCGGAACGACCCCCAACCACGGGAGGGCGACATGGTCCCGGGCAACTGAGGCAAGGTGGCATCGTGGACAGCCAAGGGCAACGTCACCGCGCACGGCGCCAGCGGCATCGGATTTCTGAACTTCGGCGCCATCAACGCCTTCAGCGCCGAAGGCCCAATCAAAACCATCGGAAACGGGTCGGTGGGCATACGGCTCAGCCGCGAGCTGCCGAAACCGACCATCAGGGAAACTGTCAACCGCCAGCAGCACCGGCGAATCGCTACTCACGGGCATGCCTCAGTCGCACACGGCGATCGGGTTGAGCCGGAGGCCTTCCGGGAGCATCGGGGAGCTGGCCTATTGGTGGCCCCGTAGCGCGCAGTAGCCTGCGGAAGCGAGTGGAGGCATGGGCGAAGGCATCTAGCTAGACGCTGGCCGCCAGGTCCTCGGGGACAACTCCCCGCCGTGGCTGATGTGCGCCCGCACCTTCGCTGCCCATGGTCGCGTAAGTTGGCATTGCACCGGGAGCCACGAGGAGGGTTCGTCTGCGACCCGGTCGCGGGCGGCAGCCAACGTCGGCGCGATGACCAGCGCACAGGAACCTAGCGTGGGGGCAGGGCGCTTCACCGGTATTGGCGCCAGCAATTTGCGCCACTCACCGCCGGGATGAGCAAAAAGCGCGCAGGGCAAGAAAATGCGGGCCGGGAAGTTGTGCACAATACACCGCTCCCCGGCCCGCAGGCGTGCTGGCCCTTGGGTCTTAGCCGACTGCCACACGGATCTTGTTGGCCCATGGATCATCAAAACGTAGTTCGGCACCGGTGTGGTGGTTAGCAACCCCGGCAACGTTCAGACGATCGGCCAGGGCGCCAACCTCGTCATTGTTTGGCACGGTGATGACAACTTCTCCTAGGCCCAGAGTGTCCTTGCGGGGTCCGGCACCGCGGGAGTTCCACACGTTCATGGCCATGTGGTGGTGGTATCCACCGGCGGAAACAAAGAGCGCCTGGCCGTGGAAGCTAGTGGTCTTGGCAAAGCCCAGCGTGTCAACGTAGAACTTCTCGGCCGTGGCGACGTCGCCAACTTGCAGGTGGACGTGACCGATGCCGGCGCTAGCGCTGGTCAGTCCGCTGACGGCAGCCTCGTTGACGTGTTTGTTGAGGTACTCGTTCGGATCAAGATAAATGGTGTCCATGGCTACGGTATCCCCGTTCCAGGTCCAGGTATCGCGGGGCCGGTCCCAATAGAGCTCGATACCATTGCCCTCGGGGTCGTTGAAGTAGAAGGCTTCGGAAACCAAGTGATCCGAGCTGCCGGTGAACAGCGAGCCATCGAACTGCGCGGCGGCCAGCACGGTGGCAGCGAGATCCGATTGCGAGTCAAAGAGCAGTGCGGTGTGGAATAGCCCGGCCTCGCCGCGGGACGGAAGGCTCAGGCCCTTGCCGTCGGAGAGGTGGACAAGTTCGAGTCCACGGCGCCCGAGTGCGGTACCGGCCGCTCCTTCGGAGAGAATCTCGAGGCCCAGGGCCTTCTGGTAGTAGGTGCTCATCTTTTTCATGTCGCCGACCTTGAGCATGACGGTGCCCATGGCCAGATCTGCTGACAGTTGGTCTTGGGTGCTGGTGCTCATGGCGGTGACTCCTTGGAATGCGGCTGGTGGCTTGTTCTGGTTCAAGTATTGCACTCTTTTGTTGAAGCTACAACTAATTAAGATGCTTCCTCGGTCACAGCAGAACCGGCGGGAGACGTGCCCGGAGCCTCGACGCCCCGATCGAAAATGCTAATTTACAAATTGTCGATTTCTTGCCATGGACAATAGTGTGTGTGACACAGTATCGTGTGAAACATGATCGATGAAGAGGTCCTGGCCGGACACCAGCAAGAACTTCGCCGCGGAACCGTGGTGATGGCCGCGCTGGCCACCCTAGAAACGCCGGGCTACGGTTACGGCCTGCTAGCGGTGCTGGAGAAATCTGGGCTGAGCGTGGATGCCAACACGCTTTACCCGCTGTTGCGTCGCCTGGAAAAACAGGAACTATTGGACGCCGAGTGGGACACCTCCGAGTCCCGTCCACGCAAGATGTACAAGACCAGTCAGGCCGGCAGAAGCCTGCTTGACTCGCTCACGGCCGAGTGGAACCACTTGGCCACTTCCCTCAACGCACTGCGTTCCGAAGAACCAAATACACCCCTCAAGGAGTTGCCATGAGCAGCTTGTCCAGCCGATACGTCACGGCCGTGTCCCGATCCGTGCCCGAATCCCAACGTGAAGATGTGGAGGCCGAGGTCACTGCGGCCATCGCAGACCTGAGAGAGGCACGCCTCGATGCCGGGACCCCGCAGGAGGATGTCGAGCGCGCCGTGCTGCTGGAACTCGGTGATCCGATGCGTCTGGCGGCCGACTATTCGAACAAACCTCTCCACCTGATTGGCCCCGACTACTTCCCCACGTATATCCGCCTGCTTAAGATCCTTGCGGCCACCGTGTTGCCGGTCGTTGCTTTCGCGGTGATGCTGGGTAAATTGCTCAGCGGTGGTGATGCTGGCGAAATCGTTTCCGGTGGAATCCTCGCCGGACTTGGTGTGGCCATGCACATGTTCTTCTGGGTCACCCTGATCTTTGCGCTCATTGAGCGCAACCCCGGTTCCAAGGAGGCGAAACCGAAGTGGGACCCGACGACGCTTCCGGACACCCCGGCAGGAGGAGTACGTTTGGGCGACACCATTGCGGCGGTGCTCGTGGCACTCATTGCCGTAGCCTACCTACCGTGGCAACACTTCAACTCTCCCTTTATGGATGCGCAGGGCCAATCGATGCCGACTCTCAACACCGAGCTATGGCCATTCTGGATTCCCCTGCTGATGGCTGGCCTTTTGGCCACCGCGGTGCTGGAGTTTGTCCGCTATCGTGCCGGCGGCTGGTCGTGGCGCTTCGTGGCCATCAACACCATCCTGGAACTACTGGTTGCCGTACCTGTGGTTTGGCTAGCTGCCACCGATTCCTTGTTTGAGCCACGTTTTATCGCCCGCTTGGTCACCGAGGGGTGGTCAGATGCGTCCCTGCACCTGAATGTAACGATCATCATCATCACTATCGGCGTCGTGATCTGGAATCTGATTGATCCGTTGCGCAAGGTCCGCCGCGACACAGCCATGCGCGCAAAGCCCGTCGGCAGCTTGAGCTAACGGGGTGCAGCTATTCACTAGCCCATGAGGTTGCGTTGCAAACGTCATTATCTGGCAGGATCCCGCTCTCGGTTCCGCGTGGCTGCCACGTCTCAGCTCTCATCCATCTTCGACCACGAATGGGGTTCAGGCCAGTCGCAATCTGGTCAGCTCGATGATCTTGTGCCTCCGCTAGAGCGCGGCCTCCGATCGATCATCGCCTCGTAACCGCCGAGCAAAGGCTCGGATATTTGTCGGCCCGACTGCAGATCTGAGAGATCATCATGAACGTGGGCTCGTGGCACAGTGGCTGATGTCATTGGTAGGGCGGGACGAGCGCAGCTAGGGCAAACAAGAATATAGCGGTGGCGGAAGGCATAGGCCCATAACGCACTCCTATCTAACCCCTAGCGCCCCAGCCAACGGCATCGGTGCGTCATCACCGTGGTTGATTCCCCCGCAAAGATCGTTCGGAGACGTAAATGGGTGCAGATCCCGAACGTGGAATCTGCACCCATTTACTTTTTCACGCTACCGTTCACCAGATCGGAACCGCGCTTCGTCCTTAGGTCAAAGCCAACCTTTGACAAGGAACTTAGTTGTCGTTGCTGCCGAATCCGCCCTGCTGGGACTCGCCGCCGAACTCCGACTGCTCTTCACTGCTACCGGAGTTACCAAACTGGCTGGAACCCGAACCTTCGGACTCCTGGTCGCTACCGAAGCCACCGGACTGCTCTTCGTTGCTGCCGAATCCACCCTGCTGGGACTCGCCACCGAAGCCACCGGGCTGCTCTTCGTTGCTGCCGAATCCGCCCTGCTGGGACTCGCCACCGAACTCCGACTGCTCTTCGCTGCTACCGGAGTTGCCAAACTGACTGGAACCCGAACCATCGGACACCTGGTCGCTACCGAAGCCACCGGACTGCTCGCTGCTGCTGTTCGAGTTGCCGGACTGGCCCTCCGAAGATTCATCGGAGTCCTGCTCGTTACCGAAGGTACCTGAACCGGCTTCCCCGCCCGTCAGGTTCTGCTCCTCATTGTCGTTCTGGTTTCCGAACTGTTCGGAGTTGTATTCATCTGACTTGATTTTCTCCTTGCGGTCTTCGACCCCTGTCCTAGCGGGATGACAAGACCCAATGTAACGACCGAATAACGTAGCCGCAACCCTTTTTTCACACCCGATTGAACGGTCTTCAATCCACTTAAAACCGCGCAACGTTTGTGATGAGGGGCGGAATTCGTTCATATCCGGACACCTTGCCCCAAGATCATCGGTGCCCGCGAACGACACTTCGGAACGCCTCGGCGCCGATTCCAGAAAACAATTGATCCAGGATTCGAGGCGCCTCTCAGCCTGAGATCTAGGCACTTGATGCCGTTCCATAACGCTCGGCCGGGCCACTGTCACCCCAGAGTTCGAGCGGAGTACAGGCAACGGTTTACAGTGATTGGCGCGGCACTCCCGAGGCTGAACTCACGCCGACCTTTTACGCATGCTTCGTGCGACTCGAGTGCTAGCTGCGAGGAGAACTGTTCATGTCGCATTCTGCCAAAATTAACTCAGAGGATTTTGCGACCCCGCCCATGGGAACACCCGACTCAGCAGTCCCCACGGCCGGTGCAGCAGCGGTTGTTTGATCTTCGCGATCAACACCAATTGCGGCGGTTCGGGAGCCGCTACCCCCGGACCTTTGACGCACGCATTGATCTTGGCAATGGTGATTCTTTGGGATGATCTGGTTGCCTCAAATGCCGTCTACTTTTCGCAACGTCCTTGGATAACGGCGCGCCTACCGATAAGTGTTCCCAATCAAAAAGGAACAGTTGAGCAAACGCCCTCGGGCAGAGGCAGGAAACCGAGCATTTCGGTTTTCAGATATGGCTACTTTCCGTTCTTTCGTGAAGAACGCCAGAAACCGATCCCGATATTGGAGACCGCATCAAGGGCCCAGATTCCGGTAACGACAATCACTGCCCACAAAGGGATCCGGGGCTCATCCCAGTCGGTGAGCACCAGCAGCGCGATGGCCACCAAGGACTGCACTACGCCCCAGATCAGTTGGCTTTGCGGACGCCATCGCAGCGGGTTAAAGAACTTTCGGAAGCGCTTCATGGCATGAGTATCGGGACGAACCGAATCGGTCAAGGATCCATTCCCGCGTGCTTCTGCATCCATCGAGCTGGCAACCGTTGCACCTAATCCGCGCGGTGCCACCAGACGTGCGGCCGGCGGGAGCTCGTCTTTCTCGGCATACTCCGCCAGCAACCCGCTACGCCCAAAAATTTCTAGGACCGAACTCAATTTCTCGATCGAACCGCTGCCGCCCAGGGCGTCATTAAGTTGGGTGATGGTCGAATCCCCGATGCCGTATTGGGCGAGTTGGGCAATGGATTCAAGATCCGGTGCAAGCCATTCACGCGCGAGGAACGCCGCGACCTCGGCCGATTTGGTACCCGGAGTCGCATCCAGCACCGGGTGAGCGGCAACTGACCAACCGTGGCCGAATCCTGGATAGCCATGCAGCTTCTTACTTTGACCTTTAAACCAAAAGACCATCGAGAACCGCGGGCCCATCCGAGAGAGCATGATGGCCGGGAATATGGACTTTGACAGCATAATTTCGGGCATGTAGCCCTCGTGGATAGCCACGTCAGCGTGTTCGGTACGGAAGTAGTGCCACGCTGTTTTGGTAACACCAGCAAAGCTCGCCACGTCAGATTCGCTGAAGGACCCCAGCAGTACCGAACGCCCACCGGTGGGCTGCTCGAGTGCCTCGTCGTTGATGGGTTCGCCGCTTTCGGCATCCACGCCTTCGAAGTCGGCGTAGCGTGCGCCGGTACCACGCTTCAACGCAATGGCGAAGCCCTCGATCTGCTGCCCAAAGCTGATTTCACCGGCCTCATCGGCCATCACGATGTACCCATCGGGGCTCACCGCGAGTGCCATCTCGACGACCGAGAGTTTTCCCCAAGAAACGGGGGCGGCCAGCAAGGAAACGCTATTGCGCGCTTGCAGGTTTTGCCTCACGCGTCGGTGGGAGTCTTCCCCACTGGGATCCTCAAAAATCAGTGCAAGGGAGGCGATCAGCCATTCGGGCTTTTCGCCTCCCTGCGTGCCTTGTGGGCTACTTACCAAGGAACTTCTCAAACCCCTTCGGCAAGTTCAGATCCGCGGGATCAAAGTCCTTGTTCCCGGCACCGAAGGCAGCTCCGGAGGGCGCCTTGGCCTTGTTGGCTTCCGCTGCGGCAAGCTGGGCTGCCTTGGCCGGATTGCCGAACTTCTGCTGCTTCTTCTTTGCATTTGACTTGGCAGCCTTTTTGGCTCCGCCGCGGCCGCCGGGCATGCCCGGGATGGCTCCGCCCGAGGCCAATTTCTTCATCATCTTTTGCGCCTCGCCGAAGCGCTCAAGCATCGAGTTGACCTCGGAAACGTGAACGCCCGAGCCCTTGGCGATGCGGGCGCGGCGTGAGCCGTTGATGATCTTCGGCGCAACACGCTCGTGCGGGGTCATCGAGCGAACGATGGCCTCGATGCGATCCATCTGCGACTCGTCGAACTGCTCGAGCTGCTGGCGGGAAATCTGTGATCCTGGCATCATGCCCAGGATCTTTTTCATCGAGCCCATCTTGCGGATCTGGGCCATTTGGGCCAGGAAGTCCTCGAGGGTGAAGTCTTCGCGGTCGGCGAACTTCTTCGCCATACGCTCGGCTTCGCCCTTGTCCCAATTGGCTTCGGCCTGTTCGATCAGGGTGAGGATGTCACCCATGTCCAGGATTCGGGAGGCCATACGGTCCGGGTGGAAGATTTCGAAATCATCGAGGTTCTCACCGGTGGAGGCGTACATGACCGGCTTGCCGGTGACCGAGGCGACCGAAAGTGCCGCACCACCGCGAGCATCACCATCAAGCTTGGTGAGCACCACGCCGGTGACCCCGACGCCGTCATTGAAGGCCTGGGCGGTGTTAACCGCGTCCTGACCGATCATGGCGTCGATGACAAAGAGGACCTCGTCCGGGTTGACGGCGGCGCGAATGTTCGCAGCCTGCTCCATCATTTCGGTATCGATGCCCAAGCGTCCGGCGGTATCAACGATGACCACGTCGTGCAGCTTGGCCCTGGCCTCGGCAACACCATCACGGGCCACGGCTACCGGGTCACCGGTGGCAGCCTCAAATTCGGAGGAGACACCGGGGTGCGGTGCGTAGACCGGCACGCCGGCACGTTCGCCGTTAACCTGCAGCTGCTTAACTGCGTTGGGACGCTGAAGGTCACAGGCCACCAGCAGCGGGGTGTGCCCCTGCGCCTTGAGGTGCTTGGCCAGCTTTCCCGCCAGCGTGGTCTTACCCGCACCCTGAAGGCCGGCGAGCATGATGACGGTGGGAGCAACCTTGGCAAGGTTCAGTCGACGGGTTTCCCCACCGAGGATGCCAACAAGTTCCTCGTTGACGATCTTGACGATCTGCTGTCCCGGGTTCAGCGAGGCCGAGACCTCTTCGCCCAGGGCGCGTTCCTTGACCTGCGCCACGAACGCGCGCACCACCGAAACGGCGACGTCGGCGTCGAGCAGGGCACGGCGGATTTCGCGGACGGTGCCGTCGATATCGGCCTCGGAAAGCCGTCCCTTGCCGCGAAGATTCTTGAAGGTGGATGTCAGGCGGTCGGAGAGTGAATTGAACACGTGCCGTGCACTTCTTTCGTTGTGGGCGTTAGGCGCGGTCTAACCCGCTGGACTCAACATCCAAGATTACCAACAACACGCCCCAGTTTTCTCAACACGTGGCAGTCTTGGAGAGTGAACCTTGAAACAAGTGGCCATGCAGGCAACCATGTACGCACATTATTGATCCTCGGAGCCTCCGGCGATTTGACCGGAAGACTGCTTCTTCCGGGTCTCGCTAGGCTCATCGGATCGGGCCGAGCTCCCGGCATCAAGCTGGCCGGAGCCGGTGGTCCTGGCTATTCCCAAGAGCAGTGGCAGCTGCGGGTGAACACGATTTGTGAGGAAGCCAAGAAGAACGCCACGCCTTCTGGAGCCACGGAGCTGGGCCTGATCGCCGACGATACACATTTTGCGGAACTTGATGTGACCAAGCCGGGAGAACTTGCCAACTTAGTGTCCCGGCTTGATGGCCCGGTGGCCATTTACTTTGCTTTGCCCCCGGCCGTGAGCCAGAAGGCGTGTGAGGTCTTGGAACCCGGGGAGCTCCCCGAGACCACCTTGCTGGTGATGGAAAAGCCGTTCGGCTCGGACCAACGCTCGGCACAGGAATTGAACCGTACCCTCATCCGTTTGGTTCCCGAAGAAAACATTCACCGGGTTGATCACTTCCTGGGCAAGGGCACCGTCTTTAACATTTTGGGGCTCCGCTTTGCCAACCGCTTATTGGAACCACTATTCACCGCCGAACATGTAGAGAAGATCGAGATCTTCTACGACGAGGAATTGGCCCTCGAGGAGCGCGCCGGTTATTACGACAAGGCCGGCGCCCTGCGCGACATGATCCAGTCGCATCTGCTCCAGATCCTGGGTCTACTCACCATGAATGCCCCGGCAACACTGGGCGAGCGCGATGTCCGTGATCACCTCGGCTCGGTCCTCCGGGCGACCGCATTGGCCGGCACCCCGGAAAATTCCACCCGTCGCGCCAGGTATACCGCCGGCACCTCGCTGGGCCGGGCCGTTCCCGATTACGCCTCCGAGAAGGGGGTGGATGCAACCCTGCAGACCGAAACTCTGGCCGAGGTAACGCTGAATATCAACAACTCACGCTGGGCCGGGGTGCCCTTCATCCTGCGCGCCGGCAAGGCGTTAGGAAAGGCGCGCAAGGAAGCGATCATCACCTTCCGTCCGGTGTCGCACCTACCGACCGGGTTCAAGGGCTCAGACGCCCCCACCACGCTGCGGATCGGTTTTGGACCCGACACGCTGGAATTGGATCTGGACGTGAATGGGCCCGGCGATTTGTACACCTTGGACGCCGTGACCATGGTCGCCGAGCTCAACTCCCCCGATCTGCTGCCCTACGGTGAAGTCTTGCTCGGTGTGATCTCCGGAGATCCGACGCTGTCGGTACGCGGGGATACGGCCGAGGAATGCTGGCGCATCGTGGATCCCATCCTTGCCGCCTGGGCCAAAAATGCCGTTCCACTCGATGAATACAGCGCCGGCTCCAACGGCCCCACGGCATGGGAAACCAGCGGAGCTAAGAAAAAGTAGTCCGCTGCGGCTTGCGTCTTACCAGTGGTCCCCGCGAGCAACGGCCAGCACGATGTTGGGTACCGGATTCCGGTACCCAACATCGTCATTTAACCCTCCCTGCCGCTAAGACCTCCGGCATAAGAGAGCGCTGCGGGCCTCGGCAAAGCAGTGCAGGAAACGTGATTAACCACCAATCCGCTGACGCTCTTAGGGAAACTCCCGCTGAGTGCGGTTGGCCACTCGGAAATCACTACACGAAGCAAATACCGCTAATCTGTGGGGTTTCGTGGACCGTGCCCCCAAGAATTCTGCTGCCCACGCCTCGCCGCCATGTGGCGCGTCCACATGTGCGCCAAGGGGACGTAGGCAATACGGTAGGTAAAGGACACTTTTGCGTTGGCATCCCCGACGCTATCGATCTCCCTATTTCATCACGCCCTTTACGGGCGCGACAGCCCCGACACAAAGGCTAGATTTTGAACGGCAACGCAACGTTTCGGCACCATAATTCGGCTCTTCTTGCCGTCACCAGCGTGCAAGCTCCGGTGGTCATGACCTCCAAGGCCTTTGACGAACGCCTGGCCCCTAGCCTGAAACGGCTGCGCCTCTCAAAACGATTGCTCGAACGTGTTGCGGGCGTGATGGAACGCCGTTGGTGGGCCGAGGGGACCAGCTTTGATGATGCTGCAGTTGAGGCCGGTGGCAAAGCGATGGCCGAAGCCGGTATCGATGCGAGCCAAATTGGCCTGCTAATCAATACCTCCGTCACCCGCAAGAACCTCGAACCGTCCGTGGCGTCCAGGGTCCACCATGAACTCGGTTTGCCCTCCTCCGCGATGAACTTCGACGTGGCCAACGCCTGCCTCGGCTTTGTGAATGGCATGAACCTGGCCGCCAACATGATCGACTCCGGACAGATCAAGTACGCCCTTGTGGTCGCCGGCGAAGATGCCCAGCCGACCCAGGAAACCACCTTTGCTCGACTCAACGCCGAGACCTCCACCCGGGAAGATTACCTGCGCGAGTTCGCCACCCTCACCCTGGGTTCGGGAGCCGCTGCGGCGGTAATCGGCCCGGCCGATGCTCACCCCGGCGCACACCGCATTCTTGGCGGCGTGTCCCGCGCGGGTACCGAGCACCACGAACTCTGTGTTGGTGGCCCCTCGGGCATGTACACCGACACCAAGGGCCTACTGGATAACGGTCTGGAACTGGTGGTCAACGCCTGGGACGAGGCCCACGAATCGGGCTGGGACTGGAAGTCGATGGATCGCTACGTGACCCACCAGGTATCCAATTCCTACACCAATGCCATCATCAAGGCCGTGGGCCTGGTCCGCGACCGAGTGCCGATCACGTTCCCCAAGTGGGGCAATGTGGGACCCGCGTCCCTACCCATGACGCTGTCGCAGGAAGCCAAGACCCTGAAGCCCGGCGATCGGGTGCTCTGCATGGGCGTGGGCTCCGGGCTGAACACCGCCATGATGGAGCTGGCCTGGTGACTGAGATTTTTCCCGGCGTGTTGCGCTCTTCCTCGCGCACGCTCATGGTTCCGTCGACCACCGCCGTGGACGCACCCGGAACCACCCACCAGTGGCACCTCCTGGACAATGAAGCAGAGCTTGCCGCGGCGGGCGTAACCCCCATCGGCACCCTGCTCTGTGTGCACGGCAACCCCACCTGGTCCTACCTGTGGCGCAGCCTGCTGAACCACGTTCGCGAACACCAACTGCCCTGGCGCGTGGTGGCAGTTGACCAGCTGGACATGGGATTCTCCACCCGCACCGGAGTTTTCCGCCGCCTTGCAGATCGGGTTAATGACCTGTCCGATCTCACCAAGACTCTGGATCTGGCCGGACCGGTCACCACGGTGGGACACGACTGGGGAGGCATTATTTCCCTGGGCTGGGCCCTGAAACACCCCGAGCTGCTGGCCAACGTGGTGCTCACCAATACCGCGGTGCACCCGGCGGGCTTCGAACTTCCCGCCGCCCTGAAGTTGGCCTCACACCCCGCGGTTCACCCATGGGGCACCAAAACCACCGACGCCTTCCTGCGCACCACCCATTCCTTGGCCCATCCGGCCCTGGAACCACAGATTCGCCGCAGCTTCATGTCTCCGTATGTGTCATCGGCACGACGCACCGGCGTAGCAAACTTCGTGGCCGATATTCCCTTCACCAAAGATCACCCGAGCCGACCGGCGCTGAACGATATTTCCGAAGGTATCCGCCAGCTCACCGTCCCCGCCCTGCTGCTCTGGGGGCCCAAGGACCCGGTATTCTCCGACCGCTACCTCAGAGATCTGATCTTCCGACTCCCCCACGCGTCGGTGCACCGTTTTGAGGGTGCCGGGCACCTGCTGCCCGAGGACCGCGACGTGGCCACCCCGATTTTCGACTGGCTCACAAATAACACCCAGCAGCACGAGGCAAACCGTGCCAGCACATTGGCTAACTACCGCCCGATGCTGGCCGAGCTGGATGAACGCACGGCGGATCAAAGCCTCGCGGTACTAGACATCAACCCACCCATGTCCCTGTCCTGGTCCGAGTTGGGCACCAGGGTTAATTCCCTGGCCCGCGGCTTGTCCCAGATCGGCGTCGGCCCAGGTAAGCGTGTGAATCTCCTGGTCCCGCCGGGCATTGAACTCACCTCCCTGATCTACGCCTGCCTGCGCCTGGGCGCCGTCATCGTGGTGGCAGATGCGGGCCTGGGCACCAAGGGCCTGGGCCGCGCCATCCGCGGCGCAGGACCCAGCTATCTGATCGGCATCGACCGCGCGCTGTCCGGGGCACGGTTCCTGAACTGGCCCGGGATTCGCATCAGCGTAAATGACCTGCCGACGGCCAAGCGCAAGCTACTGGGCGTCAAGCACACCATCAACGAGCTGCTCACCGCCGGTGCGACCAGCGAAGCTGCGCGGCAGCAGATCCCGGCCGCAGATCCGGATGCCGATGCCGCGGTGCTCTTCACCTCCGGTTCCACCGGCCCGGCCAAGGGCGTGGTTTATACCCACCGCCAGCTCGCGGCCATGCGGGACACCCTAGCGCAGACCTACAACCTGCGCGCCGGCTCCGCCCTGGTGGCGGGCTTTGCGCCCTTTGCCCTGCTGGGTCCGGCCTTGGGTGCCACCTCGGTGACCCCGGACATGGATGTCACGGCCCCGCGCACGCTCACCGCGCAGGCTCTGGCCAATGCCGCGGCGGCCGTGGATGCCACCACCGTCTTCGCTTCGCCCGCCGCACTGGCCAATGTCTTGGCAACGGCAGATCAGCTCACCGCCGCACAGCGGACGGCACTGGCCAAGGTGGACCTGTTGCTTTCGGCCGGGGCACCGATCCCGGAACCGTTGTTGGACAGGGTCCAAGCATTGGTGCCCGCAGCCGCGGTACACACCCCCTACGGGATGACCGAGGCACTTCCCGTCACAGACATCGACCTGCCCGGCATCCGTGCCGCGGGTAGTGGAAATGGTGTCTGTGTCGGCACCCCGGTCTCCGGTGCCCAGGTGGCCATCGCCGCACTGAATGCCGACGGTTCCGCCTCTGCCGAACCCCTGAGTAGCCCGAACGTGACCGGAGAAATCCTGGTGCGGGCACCGCATGTGAAGGACCGCTATGACAGGCTCTGGATCACCGAAAACATCAGCACCTCCATTCCCGGCTGGCACCGCACCGGGGACGTGGGGCACCTTGATGCTTCCGGACGACTTTGGGTGGAAGGACGACTGGGCCATGTGTTGCTCACCCCCAACGGTCCCAGCACACCCGTTGCGGCAGAACATGCCGCCGAATCGGTGAACGGTACCGGCCGGGCGGCACTGGTGGGCGTGGGCCCCGCCGGCACTCAGGCCGCGGTATTGATCATGGAAACGGTGCCAGCGGCCAAACGCTCCGCCCCCGCAACGCCGGAGCTGGCTCGGGCAGTTCGCGCGGCCGTCGCGGCCACCGGCACCAGCGTCTCGGCCGTTTTGGTGGTTCCGGAGTTACCCACCGACATCAGGCACAACTCCAAGATCGATCGGGCCGCGCTGGCCCGATGGGCCACGCAGACTCTGGCCGGCGGACGGATCCGCAACCCATGAGCGAAAATACCGGCGATGGCAGCGTAAAAAATGTCTTGGTCACCGGCGCCAGCGGGCTACTCGGTGGCGCCGTCGCGGCATTATTGCGCGCCCAGGGTCACCGGGTGCGGACCTTTCAGCGTCGACCCTCCCCCGGTGCCACGGATGAGGTGCTCGGTTCCCTGACCGATCCGGCCGCCGTGCGCCGTGCCGTCACCGGCATGGATGCGGTCATCCACCTGGCGGCGAAGGTTTCCTTCACCGGTTCCTGGCACGACTTCGTGGCCACCAACATCACCGGCACCACCACCCTGCTTGAGGCGGCGCAGAACGCGGGAATACGCGACTTCGTGTTCGTTTCCTCCCCGTCGGTGGCACACTTCGGTGCAGCGATCACCGGGGCCGGCGCCGGGGTAGCGAATCCCGATCTGGCGCACGGGAATTACGCGCGTTCCAAGGCCGCTGCCGAGCTCGCTGCTCTGGCCGCTGACCGCGCCGATTTCCGCGTGACGGCCATTAGGCCGCACGTGGTCTGGGGTCCCGGGGACACCCAATTGGTGGAGCGCGTGATTCAGCGTGCCAAGGATTCTCGGCTTCCCCTGCTTGATGGCGGGGCAGCGCTGATTGATACCACCTACATCGACAATGCGGCATCGGCCATCGTGCGCGGACTCGAGCGGATGGATCACGCCCACGGGCGAGCCCTGGTGGTCACCAATGGCGAACCGCGGCCGGTGGGCGAGCTCATGGCGGGGATTTGTGTGGCTGGCGGCGCCAAGGCTCCAGCCTTCAGCGTTCCGGGCTGGTTGGCACGCGGTGCTGGTTCGGTCATCGAGCGCATCTGGCAGGCCGCCGGAGCCGCGCATTTGGTGAACGATGAACCGCCGATGACCAAGTTCCTGGCCGAACAGCTCTCCACCGCCCATTGGTTTGACCAGCGCGAAACCCGCGAGGTGCTCGACTGGGTTCCTACGGTCGGCCTTGATGAGGGGCTCGAGCGGCTTGCTGCCTACTATGGCGCAGGGTGCACGAAGAACAACTCAAACTAACGGATTGTGCTTTTGACCCGGTGGTGATCGAGTCGGCCCGTTTGGCACGGGAGCCTCTGACTTTCCACGGCGGACGGCGAATTGCAGTTGTGGGGCAGGACATTGTGCGGTTTCCTGCGTTGTGGCGGGTCGTTCAACGACGGCTCGCTAGAACCATGGGTTATTGACCATTTTCAAAGGTTCAGTCGGTAGCGTGTAGTCAACGAGGTTTCCATCCTCGCCCTTGATGCAAAGGAACTTCATTCGATGCCATCTTTGAACCCCGACAGCACAATCAGCACCTCCGAGTTGTTGGTGAGCCGACCAGCTTCCACCCTGCCCAACGCCATTCCAGCGTTCATGGTGACGTGGTCGGTGGAGGAAGAATTCGGTGGAATGACGGCCATGTGCCTGAAGCGCTCGGGGATGTTCCACGATCGCGGTATTCCGAGCGCGGTCGTCACGTTTGACGCTAGGCCAGATCTGCAACGAATCCGCACGATTCTTACCGAGAATGGGAAGCTGAATCCCGCGGTTCCGTTGTTGAACTTGCACGAATACTATGCGGGTCGTTATCCCACTGCGCCACAAAAGGCCTCCATTCGTCCGCGTGGAACTGACGTCACCTGGACCGAAACCGAACGGTTGACTCGCCCGGTCGATCAGACGCTGTTCTGCATCGTCGAAGAATCGCCCATGAACAACCAATTGTCCCGTCGCACTTACTTCCGGACTGATCAAAGTCCTTATCTTGTGGATATCAAGGTCCCCAACCCTCGTGCGCCCGACGCGCCTTCACGGTATTTACAGCTACTGGCCGCCGAGGGGTCCGCGATTGCCGAATTCTCCAGCGCAGCGCAACTCTACCGACATTGGCTCACCGAAATCGTGGATCAAACCGGTGCCGACATCATCGTGGATAGTAAGTATTCCGCCGCGTTCCTCAACCTCTGGCATCACCCGACGGCACTGAAGTTCTACAACTTCCACAGCACCCATATCGAGGCGGGTCAGGATACCCAGACCGGAAGACTCACGACCGCCCACGAAAAGATCATCAAGAATCGTGATGACTGGGACGGCCTGACCTTCCTCACCGAGTCGCAGCGGACGGCATTCCTCGGACGGTTTAGTGGGGCATCAAATACCCAAGTCATCGGCAATCCCGTGGATGGAGCGGAGACATTTCCGGCCTTTAAGCTACGCGAGCCCACCGAAGTACTGCACGTGGGCCGCCTCACCAAGGGCAAGAATCTCCAGACTGCCATCGAAATCGTCGAAGCCGTCGCGGCCTCCGGCACCCCCGTGCACTTAAATCTCATCGGTGACGGCGACCAGCGCCAGATGCTTCAAGATTTTGTCAGCACCCGCGGTATCGAACATTTAGTGACCTTCCACGGCTTTGTGGATGATGTCAGCAATCGGTTGGATGCTGCCCGAGTGTTGTTGTTGTGTAGCAAGTTTGAGGGCCAACCGTTGGCTGTCATGGAGGCGCAGGCGCATGGCTGTGTACCCATCGCCTTCGACGTAGATTTTGGTCCACGGGACATGATCAATCATCAGCACAACGGATTCCTGTTTTCCCTCAATGACAAGGAGTCCGCCGCAGCCGCGCTGTCCCTGCTGCTCAACGACGACGCTTTATGCGCCACCATGTCTCAGGCAGCATTTACCTCTGCAAAGGCCTTTGGCAGCAACGAGAATTTTGCTCGCTGGCAGGAAGCCAGAGACAAGGCTCGCATCAACAAGAAAATCCGCGACGAACTCACCGCCTACGCCGCCCGACTGGCCGGTATTCGGTTCCATGCGGACGGCGACTTCGACGTGGACGTCGCGTTAGATGCGTCGCCCGATAGGCTCACTGGCCTTGAGTTGTCGATTCGTGAACGAGGCAACGTCGGAGACCCACAGGAGAAGCTGGTGCCGTATCGAGAAGCCGAAGGAATCTACTCGTTTAGAGTCGCAGCGGGGATGAGGACAGCGTTCCCTGGTGGCGAAGCCTTAGACCTCAGTGTGGAAATCTCCGTGGATGGGTTAGCCCGATCCATCCGGCTTGGAGCTGGTCCCCGGGTCCAGGCCGTGCCCTATTTAACGAAGTATGGAAACCTGAGCATCAAGTAACGTCCACAGAATCGTTGCATTTTACTGTCTTTTGCTGTGCTTTCCGGACACGATGGCGGAAGATGGAACGTCATCAGACCGCTTTTGAGCTTCACCCAAGGAGAAGATGACCGGACGCTGGCAGGTCCAGCAAGCCAAATACACAGGTAACTGTGAAAAATTAGTCTGTGAAGTTACAGCGACCGGCAAATTCGAGCCCAACAGCCGCTTGGCCGGACGACGAAACAAACCGGCGTCAGTAGGCATTGAGAGGCAGGTAATTATGAAGGATTGGCTGCGACAACAGCTTAAGGGAGCCATCGTCTCGAAGCCAGGCGTGCAGACCCGACGGTGGTTGGGGCTCGCCGGGTCTCCCGTGGCCAACCACGAAATAGATAGCATTCCCGTAGCGGGTGATGTTGTTGTTTACTTTAGCGATCTAGTAAACAAGTCCTACCAGCTTGAACAGTGGTTGCCCACCTTGGAACGGCTCCATGAGACACATCGAGTGGTCCTGGTATTCCGCAAGGTCCCGACGCTGCGTCATTTCCGGAAACTCACTAAACTGCCGAAGATCTTTGTGCGCCGGTTGGAGGATCTTGTTAGCCTCTACGCAGCAAATGACTTCAGGCTTTGCCTTTACGTCAATAACGGCGTGGCAAATTTTCAGTCCCTCAGCGTACCGAACTTGGTGCACGTTCATATCAACCATGGGGAGAGCGATAAGTTGTCCATGGTGTCGAACCAAGCAAAGGCCTACGACAGAACGTTTGTTGCCGGACCCGCAGCCGTGGAACGACACAAGGCGGTATTGTCGGATTTCGATATGAATAAACTCATCAGCGTGGGACGTCCACAGCTCGATTCGCAGTTTGTATCAACGTTGCCGCAGTTTCCAGGACGAACCATCATGTACGCTCCCACGTGGGAAGGCGAGAACGAGGCCAACAATTACACTTCGATGGATCTCTTTGGCTTGAACATCATTGAGTCCCTCGTCGCGATCCCCAACACCAGGGTCATTTACAAGCCGCATCCTCGCATTGCAACCTCAAACACTGCAGCGATAGCCAGTGCGCACACCAGCATTTGCGAACTGTTGGAACGGGCGAATGCCGTAGGTGCTCAGCATGAGGTGATCGAAACGGGAAACATCCTCGACATCTTTGAAGATGTTGATGCACTGGTGACAGATGTATCCAGTGTCGGTTTGGACTACTTGTATCTCCATCCCGAAAATCCCTTGATCTTGACGGACCGTCGCGACAACATTGACAAGCTACATCGAGACGTTCCGGTCAGCCGAGCGTGCCCGGTGATCAGCGAGTCAAGTCGCGAATCGACGCTGGGTCGAATGCCGGAACTCCTGGCCACGACTCACGCGCAGGAACGGAAAGAGCTTCGTGACTTCTACTTTGGCACGAAGGGACGTGGCGCTTCCACCCATGCGTTTATCTCAGCCGTTGATGCACTCATTGAACAGCGGGCCACCGAGTTGCGGGCCAAAAAGCACAACGCCGAGGCCACAGTGCCATTGCGCATAGTCTGATCTCTGCTCGGCCGACGCCGACACGGCAATCGGACCATGGGCTAAGTGCATGTCTCGTTCGGACGCTCCCACGCCGACCGGGTTGGATCTTGTTGCTCGGCGGAGCGAACATTTCTCGGGCCGTGTCGCCTAATTCAACCCGGGCGAAACCTGCTCCGAGCGGTGAATCTCCCAGCCTCCCGTCAGCGCCCTGAGCTCTCGATCCGAGTATTCCCCATGCACGGGCGGCGCGCCTAGGGTGATAAATCTCTAGTACCAGAGGACTAGACCCAGATAGACTTGAGAACTACTCCCATCATCTCCTAGCGAAACGAAGGCACAATCTTTGAGCCCCAAGAGCTGGTCCCCCGTTCCAGTAATCCCGCCTCTAAAAAAACGACTCAAGAAAGTATTGGCTCCCGCAGCAAAGCGAGCATTGCCAACATTGTCACGAATAGCGGCTACCACTACCGCGAAGACGAAACCCTCCACCGCGACGGCTCCCCCTGCAGATGAAGCTTTCATCCATGCCTACCGCGCACTTGAACGCGAATTTCCGGAAGCCGATTCTCACGGCAACGGGAAAGAAAAAAACCCACCGACCAAAGCTGCTGTTGCACTGAAGGTCGAGGCTGCGCGTAAGGCCAAATCAAGCACGGTAAATCTGGATGAGCTGGCTCGTGGTTCATCCCTAGACCAATCAGTACTTACCGGAGTTCGTCAACTGATCAGCGACGGGGAACGCAACAAGGCCGTTGCCGTCGGTCATTCCCTGCGAAAGAATCCTGCAACCAGCACCATCGGTGCCGCGGCATTAGGCGTCGGACTGCTAGCCAGCTCCGGCCCGACCAACGCTTGGCCGGTATTTTCCGAGATCGCCAACACCTCGGCCTCGGAACCTGTCGCGGATGAACTGTACACAGCAGCATTTGGTGCTCTTGGCGCGGATGCCGTGTCCATCCTTGACGCAGATATCGAATCTGGCCGCATTCGGCGTTGGAGCGCTGGTACGCTGCTGCACGTTGCACAAAAGGCGCTAGTTCGAGGCCTGACAGATCAGGCACGAATCCTGATTGCCGCGGCACAAGAGCTTCCCTCGGGTAGCACGAGCAAGTACATCAGCAAAGAGCTGATACGCCTCGCCACGTGGCTTCCCGAAGGCAGCCGACGAGCAGAAATTCCCGTCACCGCAGGAACCATCAATTACGGCATCATGGGTTACCAGCAGCCGGATGTCACCTCCCGCAACATCGGTGACTACATCCAAACAGTGGCCTCCATGGGTCACATTATCCGCCAGCAGAATTTCAGCTTCACCGGTAATCCGGAGATCACCGAATTCGCAGAAGAACTTCGGTCAACCGTCAAGCCGGAACGAGTGGTTGACGGGCCTGCTGCGACGTTGAATCTCTTTGAGCTCAACCGTGACGGCAACCCCTATCAGGCGTTGCCCGAGAAGACCTGGGCGTTGACGTTTGGGTGGTACATGCACCATACGTTCCATCAGGGCTTCGGAATCCCGTTCCACAAGAACCTCCGTCCGATCCTGCTCTCCGTTTATGTTCGGTACCCGACCATGTTGACGCCGGAGGCCATCGATTATCTGCGCAAGTATGCACCAGTGGGTTGCCGCGACTGGCAGAGCGTTGCCCTGCTCCGCGCCGTCGGCGTTCCAGCCTTCTTCTCCGGCTGCTTAACGACCACTATCGATACGGTATTTAGGCGCGACGGCGAGGACACACGGGACAAGACCATCTTCGTTGATGCTCCGCAAACGGGTCCCGGTGAATCACGAACCCAGGCACAAACCGGCATTCGGTCCCTCTCCTTCGTGGAGAACCTCAAGCTGGCCCGGGAATGGGTGTCTCACTACCACCTTGAATACAAGACCGTGGTGACCTCACGTCTTCATTGTTTCCTCCCGGCGCGTTCGGTTGGATCATCGGTGACCTTCCTGCCGAAGAACCGCTCGGACAATCGATTCGGCGGTCTCATCGACACCACCGATGAGGCGTTTGACCGTATTCGGCAGGGCATTCTCGATAAGGCTTCGACGATGCTTCAAACCATCGCGTCCGGTGTTAGTGAAGAGGACGTGTATGCGAAGTGGGCCGAAATCTGTGCTCCTGCCATGGCGGAAGCAGACGCGTATCTTGCTTCTGCCAAGCTCCGCGTCCTGGACACCCAAGAGGTCGCTCGAGTAGTTTCCTCGCTCGCGACAGCTGGCCTCGAGTCCACGGATGCCACCGGCAATGCTCTCAACGTTGTCATTGACGTTCGAAAAGGCGAGTTGAAGCATGTCCCGACGCTGGTGCGATCCATCGCCGCACATAATTCAGCTCCCATCAAGGTCTGGATTGTCTACGTTGAGAGCACAGATACCGAGCGTGAAGAATTACTCGCTCAGGATCTTCCCCTGCCCATCAGCTGGATCAGTCCCGTTGCCTCCACCTTCGAATCATTCGAAAACAGTCTGAAGCACGCCACGCGGCATGAACTGATGCTTGCACTGGCCGCGGAAGCCTTGCCGAATGTCGAGACGGCAGTATTCCTTCCGGCTTCCTCCTTGATTCGCTCGGACCTTTCGGCATTGGCCGAACAGCTCCCGGCAGATCATCACCTGCTGAGGGCAGGTGATGACCGGCATCATGGCCGTGCCAGCGGGCTGGATCTGATCCGACGCGTTGCAAGCCGACAGGGCAAAGACAATCGCAAGGCTCTCGAGTTCATATTCGGCACGCACCGAGAGTTGGCCGGCGACTTCACCACGTTCGACCCGAACGTTATGGTCATGAATCTCGATCGTGCGCGACTTGAGAACCTTAGCGGTCGCCTCATTCCACTCATTCTCGATTACGGGATGACCTACCGTGAGGCCATCAATGTCGCGATCGGATCGAACCGAAGCGAACTCGATATCTCCTGGAATCATGCCCCCGGTTACGAGGTCCAAGAAGATCCGGCCCTGGTGAACTGGCGTGATACGAGCAAACCGTGGAGCGGTATGGCAACTCCATTTGCAGATGAATGGAATGCTTCCTAACCACCCCTTAAACCGCGGTGTTCCTGAAAAGAACGTCCCGGCCCGGGGAATGAATAGCTAGAGATGCTCCCGATCGGTCTGAATAATAGGTATGAAAACCTGTTATCAGCCGGTCGGGAGCATTTTTTAAGTTGCTGACGAACCGGAAGCGAACGTGGCTTTGGGCCATCCTGCCTGAGGCGGGCGTCGATCCGTGAGCGCGAACACGCTCATCCGGCAGGCGTTTCTGCGTTCTTCGCCCTCGTCGGGCACTGAGGGCCCGTGTGCGTCCCTAGCGCCACGGATGAAGGCACTGACCATCCCTTGCCGATATCGGGGCGCAGGTTGAGCGACGAGGCTTTGCTATCCATCATGGCGCCCCATCCCGACGTGCTGGTCCGGCTTGAGATGAGTGCCACCGGTGCTGGTCCGCGAGGCCAACGGGCGACCTCAGTTCCAAAACGAAGAAGCGGGTTGGTTCATTCGTGAGAAATGAACCAACCCGCTACACCGATATTTACTCTAGACAGCTGCCATGCCGCGCTCTCCGGTACGAACCCGGATGACTTCCTCTACGTGGGTGACCCAGATTTTTCCGTCACCCGCGCTTCCCGTATTGGCCGTGGAGATCAAAACGTCAAGGATGTCGTCGCAGGAGCTTTCCTCCACCAGGATCTCAAGGCGAACCTTGGGGAGCAGATCAACGGTGTATTCGGCTCCACGGTAGACCTGTGTGTGTCCACGCTGGCGGCCGTAGCCACTAGCTTGACTGATGGTCATTCCCTGGACCCCGTAGGTTTCGAGAGCGTCCCTGATCAAGTCGGTCTTTTCCGGCCTGATGATAGCGGTGACTAGTTTCATGCGTTGACCTCTTCCTTGACTCGATCGCTATCCGATGCGTTCTTTGTGGGTTTCAGGTGTGAAGAGGTTGCCGGGTGCGGAACGAAGGTCCCGCCGGTGCCCAAGCCGCCAAACTCGTAGCCGGTTTCGGCGTGCTGCATAACGTCGATGCCGGTGATTTCTTCTTCGGTGCTGATGCGGAAGCCCATGGTCTTGTGGATACCCAGGGCAATGATGGTGGTCATGATGGCGGTATAGGCCATGACAACCACACAAGCAACAATTTGGGCCCAGAGCTGGCCAATGCCGCCTCCGTAGAAGAGCCCGCCACCTTCACCGTCAACGGGCAGAGCGATGAAGCCCAGTGCCAAGGTTCCGATGATGCCCGAGACCAGGTGTACACCGACCACGTCGAGGGAATCGTCATAACCCCAGCGGTACTTCAGACCCACGGCCAGTGCCGAGGCGACACCGGCGACTACGCCGAGGCAGATGGCCGCGACGGGGCTGATGTTGGCGCAAGCCGGGGTGATGGCAACGAGTCCGGCAACAATGCCCGAGGCTGCGCCCAGGGAGGTGCTGTGGCCGTCGCGGATGCGTTCTACCAAGATCCAGCCGAGCAATGCGGCGGCCGGGGCGGCGAGAGTGTTGACCCAAATCAAACCGGCTTCTTCGGCGGTGCTTGCTGCGCCTCCGTTGAAGCCAAACCAGCCGAACCAGAGCAGTGCTGCGCCAAGCATGACGAAGGGAATGTTGTGGGGGCGCTGGCTTGGATCCTTGGCGAAGCCCTTACGCTTGCCCAGAATCAGGGCGAGGATGAGCCCGGCTACACCGGCGTTGATGTGAACTACCGTGCCGCCGGCAAAGTCGATGGCTTCCCCAACCACCGAGCCGATGGCGCCTTCTTCACCCAGAATGCCCCCACCCCAGACCCAGAAGGCGATAGGAGCGTAGACGAGAGTCACCCAGATGGGCACAAAAACCATCCAGGCGCTGAACTTCGCACGATCTGCAATGGCGCCGGAGATCAGTGCGACGGTGATGATGGCGAAGGTTGCCCCGTAGCCTGCGGCAATGAATCCATCGGTTCCGAGCATGTTAGCCATGCCGAAGCCGTCGAATGGATTGCCGGTCAGTCCGCCGAGGTTCGCGCCGGCACCCGACATTGAATTGCCCCACAGCACCCAGACGACGGTGACCAATGCGATGGCCGAGAAGCTCATCATCATCATGTTCAATACGCTCTTGGCTCGAGTCATGCCACCGTAGAAGAATGCTAGCGCCGGTGTCATCAGCAGGACCAGTGCGGCACACACCATCATCCACACTTGAGTCGTTGTTAGCTCCATGTCTAACGCCTCCCTGAATCATTTGCGAGTGTTTCTCGTCTGATTCAAGAATTCCGTGATGGTGTTACGCCCGTGACGATCGTTGGTTTCGTCGCGGTTACCGAATCTTCACGCAGGTAAAAGGCGCGTGTCTGCAACATTGCCGCTTTGTTTCCGAGACGGCATGAAAACCACAAAGTCGGCCACGGATACCCGTGGCCGACTTGATGACATATCCGCTGGTTTGACCCGTCGTACTAGAGGCTCGGAACCGCCTCATAGATCTTCTTTTCCAGCGCGGGTGTTAGCGTGCTGGCGAAGGTGGCGGTGATGTGCGAAGCATCAAAGTACGGAACCACGGAACCGATGACCGCCGGACAGCTGTTCGTATCGCAAAAGAACTCCGTCATGTCGATGGTCTTCACATAGGGAAGATTCTCGTCTTGAGCCGCTGTCGTTAAGGGGTCCAAAGATTTCCAGGACGTCGGATTTCCCGAACAATCCTTGAGAGGATCCGAACTACCCGCCAGGCAATCGGGTACGTTTTTTAGCGTGTTTCCGGGGAATGGGGTATCCCGAATGACCACGATCGGAGTCTCTGCCGACTTCCATGCGGTGAGGTAGCTGGCATAACCAGCAACTGCCGCACGTTCGGTGTTCTCAATGGTGAATCCCTTGACGGCCTTGCTCTGCCGGTTGGAGGTGATGATCAGGTCATACTTCCCGTCGGCCGTCTGTTCTTGCACCCAACGGCCATAGTCAAGACAGCCCTCGGTCTTGATGTCACTGTCGTAATCTGCCGGCGCACTGGTCGGAGCACAGTTCGACGCGAGATAGGTCGTGATGGTCCACCCCCGCTCGTCGGCAATTTTTGCCAGGGCCGGCAGCCACTGTCCAGCGTGCGAGTTGCCGGTGAGTGCAACCTTCGTTTCGCCTGTTCCATAAGTGCAGGTCGGACGGCCCTTAAAGTCATCACCCGACCAACACTTATCCGCGTAAGCCTGAGACTTGTCGTTCTTGGCTGCAGCAGGCGTGGGAACCATTGGTGTGGATCCGGTATTGGTGCAGGAATTCTCCATCGCCGGACCACCGAAACAATCGATGCCAACTTGCTTCTGAACGCTCTGAACTTCCTGCGCCAATTTGTCGCCCGTCTCTTCGCCCTTACTACCAACGTTGATCAGAGCAGCGCCGAGCAAGCCAAGAATGAGTGTCCCCACGATGAGGAAGCGTCCACCGGTCAGCACCTTGCTGGTGTCTAGGTGTAGACGGAAACGATCTTCCACGTACCGCTTGGTGAGCATCGCCAGCAGGATCGTAGCCAGCACGACTCCAGCCTTGTCCAGCATGCCCAATTCGCCACTGACGAACGGCAGGAAGACCAGCAAAGGCCAGTGCCACAGGTAGATCGAGTAGGAGTGATCACCCAGGAACCGAGCCACCGGATGGCTCAGCAACCCGGTGGGTGAAACTCCGCGCGAGGCGTTGGCCCAGATAACCAGTGCGGTACCCACCACGGGCAGAGCGGCAGCATAACCAGGGAACACCGTTGCCCCGGTGAAGGTGAAACCGGCATAAAGAACTGCGAGCAGACCGACCCAAGCAAGGATGGCATCCAGTTTCCAGCGTCGTACCAGCGGTGACAGGGCTGGGAGCGTCGCAACCAGCCCCCCAATGGCCAGTTCCCAGGCACGGGTGAAGGTGGAGAAGTAAGCAATTCCGGGTTCGCTGTTTGTCAGGGCTACCGAGTACACCAGCGAAACCACAACGATCAGCCCGATGCCGGCGGTGACCACCAACATTCGTTTCTTACGCAGCACAACTGCCAGCGCTACCAATGCGGCAATGATGATGGGCCAGAAGAGGTAAAACTGTTCTTCGACGGAAAGCGACCAGAAGTGTTGGACCGCCGAGGTCGCATTATCTGCAGCGAGGTAATCCACGCTGGTCGAAGCGAGCCTCCAGTTTTGGACGTAGAACGTCGCGGCAACAATCTGGGTTGCCCACTCCTTCCACACCGTGGCGGGCGCAAGCAGAGGTATGGCCGCGAGCGATGCTGCCAAGACCAGGAACGACGCAGGCAAGAGGCGCTTGATGCGTCGAACCCAGAAGGTCACCACATCGGCGAACGACGTGGGTGGACGCTTCAGCAGATGGGAGGTGATCAAGAATCCCGAAATAACGAAGAAGACGTCCACGCCGATGAAACCACCGGTGAGCCGCTGGGGCCACAGGTGGTAGATGACCACGAGGGAAACGGCGATGGCGCGCAGCCCTTGGATGTCCCCACGAAAATTCTTGGCCTTCGTGCCGGCATCGGATTTTCGTGGCGCTAAGCCTTGCTTAAAACGACTTGGTGCCGCGAAATGTCTGCCGACCGCGGGAGCAGCCGTGTTGGTATCTTGAATCATAAATCCTTAGTCCAGTAGTGCGTCGACAAAGGCCGCGGCGTCGAAGGGTGCCAAGTCGTCCGGCCCCTCACCCAAACCAATGAGTTTCACAGGGACACCGAGCTGACGTTGGATGGCAACAACAATGCCGCCCTTGGCGGTGCCGTCCAACTTGGTCAGGACGATGCCGGTGACCTTAACAACCTCCGAGAAGACCTTGGCCTGATTCAGGCCGTTCTGCCCGGTGGTTGCATCAAGGACCAACAAGACCTCATCAACACTGGCCTTCTTTTCGATGACTCGCTTGATCTTGCCAAGCTCGTCCATCAATCCGACCTTGTTCTGCAGGCGACCGGCAGTGTCGATCATGACAATGTCGACTTCCTGATCGATGCCAGCGCTCACTGCTTCGAAAGCGACGGAGGCCGGATCGGCACCATCAACATCCGACTTGACCGTCGGTACTCCGACGCGGTCGCCCCAGGTAGCCAATTGCTCGGCGGCGGCGGCACGGAAAGTGTCAGCGGCCCCCAGAAGAACATCCTTGTCTTCGGCAACAAAAACACGTGCCAATTTACCAACGGTGGTGGTCTTGCCGACCCCGTTAACACCAACAACCATGATGACGTTGGGACGATCGGCATGGCGAACCGGGATGAAGTTGCGATCCATGGTTGGATCCACGAGCTTTAGAAGTTCTTCGCGCAGCATGTCGTGAACGCGCTGCGGGTCTCGACTGCCCTCAACCTTCACTCGTTCGCGCAAGGCATCAACGAGTTCTAGGGTCGGTTCGGTTCCAAGGTCCGCGAGGAGCAACGTTTCTTCGATTTCGTCCCAGACGTCTTCGTCGATCTTGTCCTGGCTGAGCAGCGCGAGCAGCCCCTTGCCCAAAACGTTGTTGGACTTCGCCAACCGGGCGCGCAGCCTGGCCAGACGTCCTTGAACGGGCTCGGGAATGTCGGTGGGTACACGTACCGTATCGAGCTTTTCCTCGGCGAGGGTTGCTTCCTCGGTGGAGGGTAGCTCCACTGGGACGGCGACCTCTGGGGCCTGGGCAACTGGTTCGTCGGTGGTGAGCGTGGGCGCTGGGTCATTGGCGTCACGGGGACCGGTGAACGTTCCCTTGGGTGCCTTACGGCCCCGAACAAGGAAAAACGCAGCACCAATACCAATGACGGCAACCACTGCAACGAGGACAATGATCAAGTTAATTTGTTCTGACACCATCCAAGCTTCTCACAGACTGATATGTAGGAAGGTTTGTCAAGAGTCATAGATGAGCGGCTTCCGGAAAACAGACTTCCGGGAGCCGCTCTCCTCATGCCCCGGCGGTGGCGTCGAGTCTGGTTTGGCAGGTCATGGTCGACGACATGGTCAGACTGATAAACGCGGGTTGGGTACCGCATGACAAGGAATTCGAGTGGAGCGTAACGTGGTCTAAATTCGGGCGTCGGCTTTGGGCCTACCCATAGTCTGTCCTCGTGTTGGCTCCGCATGTTGCCTCGTCCAGGTGCGCTCGTCGGGGCACGTCTTAGGGTCACCGTCCTATCATGGGACGGCCTTCCTGCAGCGGCGCGGCCAAGGACCAGCACCAACCGGCAAGTTCGCGGGCAACGGCGGTCCGCGCCTTCACGGGCATCTTGTGCCGGTCATCGAAGGCCACGGCACGGGCGTGGAGGCGTTGGTTGCCCTGCCGAGCGCGGGCTGCGGTGGCCGGGGACACCAGCTCGAGCTGGCGTAGCTCCTGGACCCCGGGCCTGCGGTACGGGCGTTTGTGCACTGTGGCTGCCTCAAGCAGCAGGTGGCGGGCGTAGGTGTTTCCGGCCTTGGTGATCGAACCTTGGGTTCGAGTCTCGCCCGAGGAATGCTCCGAGGGAACCAGCCCCAGATAGGAACCGATAGTGGCGCCAGTGAAGCGGGTCCAGTCCCCGATCTCGGTGGCCAGCCCGAAGGCACCGACGATACTGAATCCCCGTAGGCAGGCCAAGGCATTGATGACCTCGGTATACCGGCAGTTAGCCGCCACCCGGGCGACTTCCTTATCAATGCGCTTCAGCCGCACGGACATGGATTCCTCTTGCGCCAAGGATTCCTGGAAAGCGAACTCCAGTGCCGGGTCATCGAAGTGCTGCTGATGCAGCCATTTCAGGTGTTCGCGGGTCCATCGGGACTTGCCGCCGTGGAAGAGGACGCCGTGTCGCAGCAGGATCGCGTTGACCCGCTGCTTGGCATGAGAGAGATCGATCGAGGCGACGTGTCGTGTCCGCGAAAGGTCCCGCAGTGCTTCCTGTTCAGTGTCTGGGATGGTGACCTTGGTGACTTCACCCAGGGCGAGCATACTTGCTAGGATTTTGGCATCTCGGCGATCCGTCTTAACGCGGTCGCCAGGAGCTCGCAACAGTTTCGAAGGGGCGGCGATCACGCAGTCGATGCCGGCGGCCTGGAAGTGTCGGGCCAATCCGAAGCCTGTGGGCCCGGCCTCGTAGACGACCCGGACCTCGGGGCCGAAGCCCTGTACCCACTCCGAGACGGCCAGAAGGTCGTCCTCGAAACATGAACGGGTCAATTCGCCGGTGTCGATATTCAGTGCGCATCCTACGATGCTGCGGGCATGGACATCGAGCCCGATATAGGTACGCTCGAACATAGCCGGGACCTCCAACCTTCAATGTGGCTCTACCATTCCACCGCGGTTTGGCTGCAAGGCCAAGACCCGAACGCATGGCAAACCACGAAACTTTGAAGCGGAGGTCTCGGCCCCTCTTATATATTGTCTAAACTCGAGGTAACTATGCCTATCAATGCCTCGACTTCCGGTCGCCCCGAACAACCTCTCACTCCCGAGCCAGAGCAACGGCCGTCGGTGCCCCGCGAGATTCGTGTTCTCGTTGCGGCCGCGTTCGTGGTGGCGCTCGGATTCGGACTCATCGCACCGATCCTGCCGCAGTTCGCAACCAGCTTTAACGTCGGCGTAGCGGCAGCCAGCGTCATTGTCAGCATCTTCGCCCTGGCCCGGTTGGTCTTTGCCCCGGTCAGCGGAAAACTCACCGATCGGTTGGGCGAACCCACCGTCTATGTCACGGGCGTACTGATTGTTGCCGCCTCCACCATCCTGTGTGGTTTTGCCCAGAGCTATACACAACTGCTGATTTTCCGCGGCCTGGGCGGGCTGGGTTCAACCATGTTCACCGTCTCGGCCATGGCACTGATCGCACGAATTTCACCACCACAGATTCGCGGTCGGATCGCCGGGTTGTATTCGGGCTCGTTTCTGCTCGGCAATGTCGCCGGTCCGGTGCTTGGATCATTCGCCGCTGGCATGGGATTCCGCATCCCGTTCTTCATTTATGGCGGGGCACTGATCGTTGCGGCCGCGATCGTCTACTTCTCGCTCTCGCGCACACGCAGGACGCTGACTCCCGGTTCATCCGCCAAGGTGCTCGCGGTTGAACGGATCTCCCTGGCTGAGGCCTGGAGTTTCTCCACGTTCAAGGCGGCCTTGGTGTCCGGATTCACCAATGGGTGGATGGCCTTCGGCGTGCGAATGTCACTGATCCCACTCTTTGCCGTGGCAGCCTTCAGCTCCAATGGCACTGTCTTGGCGGGACTTGCTCTGGCCATCTTTGCCGTGGGCAATGGTTTGGCACTGACCGTCGCCGGCAGGATTACCGATACCTTTGGGCGGCGTGTGCCCATCCTGTGGGGCCTGTCGATTGCCTCGCTGGCCACAGCCACCATCGGTTGGGTCGACAACGTCCCGCTCTTTATTGCGTTATCGGTCCTCGGTGGCATCGGGACCGGGCTCATGGGTCCGGCGCAGCAGGCTGCCATCGCCGATGTTGTGGGCCAGGGCAGGAACGGCGGCAAGGTCCTAGCCACCTTCCAGATGGCCACCGACTTCGGTTCGATCATTGGGCCGGTAATTGCCGGCTTCATTGCCGACCAGGTTGGCTTCGGTTGGGCCTTCACGGTCAGTGGAGCCCTCGGCCTGTTGGGTGTCTTGGCCTGGCTTCCCGTCAATGAAAAACGAAAAGGCGAAAATGCTGCCGGCCCGGGCGCACAAACGCCCCCATCAACAACCACTGGCACCGAGGACTAACAACTCTCGGGAGCCCTTTTCCGGATGTTCACGTCTAGAAAGGGTCAGGCAAAGAGCAGCGACTCGGTATCCCTGTTAAGCGCTGAGTTGCTGATCGCGTTCGATGCGCTGGCTGATCACCGTGGACACACCGTCTCCACGCATGGTGACTCCATAGAGGGCGTCAGCGACCTCCATGGTGCGCTTCTGGTGAGTAATCACGATCAACTGACTGGATTCGCGTAGTTCCTCAAAGATCGTGATGAGTCGACCCAAGTTGGTGTCATCCAGCGCTGCTTCAACCTCATCCATCACGTAGAACGGCGAAGGGCGAGCCTTGAAGATGGCCACCAGAAGCGCAACGGCCGTCAGCGACCGTTCCCCACCGGAGAGCAGAGAAAGTCGCTTGATCTTCTTGCCGGCGGGCCGGGCCTCAACCTCGATACCCGTAGTGAGCATGTTCGCAGGATCGGTCAGGACCAGGCGGCCCTCTCCCCCGGGGAAAAGCCGCTCGAAGACTCGCTCGAATTGCGCTTCGGTGTCCCGATAGGCCTCGGTAAAGACCCGTTCCACGCGCTCATCAACATCCTTGATGATATCCAGCAGATCCTTACGGCTCTTTTTGAGGTCTTCAAGCTGCGAGGTTAAGAACACGTGGCGTTCTTCCAGCGCTGCAAACTCTTCCAAGGCCAAGGGATTCACGCGGCCGAGTGCCGAAAGATCACGTTCGGCCGTCTTGAGACGCTTTTCCTGCTCGACCCGATCATAGGCAATGCCCTGGGGAAGAGCATTTCCTTGCTCATCAACCGTCTGATGCAGCGCTGCCCATTTATCCTCTTCAGCTAGGGGCTGAGGAATGAGAACGTGAGGTCCGAAGTTTTCGATCAGATGCTCACTGGTCAGGCCCAACTCTTCAATGGAACGGTTCTCCAGCGTTTCAATGCGTAGTCGTAGCTCGGCGCGGGCCAGCTCGTCACGATGGACCGAACTCGTCAGCGCGGCAAGTTCGGCGCCCAGCTGATCTACCCGGGCACGGACCAGGGAAAGTGATGCCTCAAGTTCTTCACGTCGCGCTTGGAGCAGCTCTCGCTCCGCATCGGCGCGATCGATGGAAATGTTGGTGAAGGAGATGATGCGTTCTACCTTCGCCGATACTTCGCTGGCGGCCAGGGCCTGCGCTCGACGGGCTTCGGCCCGTCGTTGAGCCTCCACCCGCGCTCGGCGCTCGGTTTCCGCGGCGCGCTTGAGCGACTCAACACGGGAACGGATTCCGTTGGCGCGTTCCTCGGCACTGCGCAGCGCTAATCGGGCGTCGAGCTCCTTTTGCCGAGCGGTAGCAGCAGCTGCTGCCAGTTCGTCACGTTCGTCGGTCTCCGGTTCGTGGTCTTCGGGTGCATCCTGGACCAGATCGAGTCGTTCCAGGAGCTCGGCGAGCTTTTCCTGCTCCACCTCGAGCTTTTCCTCCGCGAGGCTGACCTGCTGATCGAGACGTTCACGCTCTCCATACCCCTGGCGGAGCAGTGAACCGAGGTGCTCCATGCGTTGAGCGACCGCCGAGATTTTGGCATCAGAGTCATGCAGGCGGCTCAGTGCAGCATCCGCTGCCTCTTCTGCCGTCATCAATTGTGCCGTCAAGTCTGCGGCGCTCAGCCGCAATGCGCTCAACTGCTGTTGTACCGACTCGAGTTCGTTGGCGGTCTCGGTAATAGCCGCATTTTGTTCGATGAGCGAGGGTGCAGCGGTGGTTCCGCCGCTTGCGGTCGCGGCCGTGAGGACGTCACCGGAAAGCGTCACGGCCCGAAGCGTGGAGTCAAGGGACATCAGTTCCCTGGCCTCACCCAAATCCGCCACAATGATCGTGGACCCCAAGAGATGTGTCAGTGTGCCGCGAAGGGGCTCGGGCGCCGAGATAACCTCAAGGGCAAATTTGCCGATGGACGTCGTCGGGTGGTCCTTGGCCAAGGGTTCAACATTGCCGCTGATGAGATGGACACGTCCACCGTCGCTATCGCGCAGTCCACCAAGAATGGCCGTGGCGTGATCAAGTTCCTCCACGGCAAGTGCCTCTGCCAGCGGGCCCAGTGCCGCCGCGACGGCAATCTCATAGCCGGCTTCGACTCCAAGGTGGTGGGATAAACGGCCCAACACGCCCCGGTAGTCACCGGCCAGGATATCCTCCGATGCGTCCTTACGCACCGCTCCCATGCGCAAAGCTTCCAGGCGTCCGTTCAGGGCGCCGAGCTGGGTGGCAAGTTCTTGTTCTCTCTTCTGTTGAAGATCCATGCGGACGACCAGGGCCTCGTGCTGATCTGCGGCATGTTCGTAGGCGGTGTCCAGGTCTTCTTCGCCGTCTTGTACGGTGGCTGCTTGTTGCTCCAAGACCGCAAATTCATTTGCGGTTCCTTCCCGGCGGGCGGCCCAGCCCTGGAGAGATTCGCGTAGTCGGCCAAGTTCTCCGGCGGTTGCATCTACCTTGCTGCGTGCCGCTCCCACTTGACCTGCGAGTCGGGCTACGCCTTCTCGCCGGTCTGCGGCGACTCGTAGTTGGTTGGTTAAGCGGCGCTGTTCGGCATGGGCAGCTTCCTCGGCTTCACCCTTCTCCTCTACGGCAGCTTCGAGCAGCTCCCGGCGCATCTCAAGGTTTTCTTCCAGTTCCTCGAGTTCATCGCGCAGTCGTTCGGCCTGCGCCTCGAGTCGGTCCGGGTCGCGGCTGGAGTCGAACTCGAGAGCGTCGGTTCCCAGCAGTCGAGATCGTTCCGCCGCCAGTGCTCCTAGGGAGCGGAATCGCTCACGTGCCGAGGAGAGCGCGAACCACAGGTCTCTGGCCCGATTGAGCTCCGGCGTTGCCTGCGCGGCAGCGACTTCGAGGGTGGCCAGCTCCGCGCGTGTTTCATCAAGTTGTGCTTGGACGATCTTTTGGTTTTCGCGCTGCGAGGTTTCCTCGGCGATATCCTTGCTCAGGGCATCCGACAAGGTCACCAGGTCATCGGCGAGCAGTCGGGATTTGGCATCACGCACGTCGAATTGGACGCTCTGGGCACGGCGGGCGATCTTGGCTTGTTTTCCCAAGGGGGTGAGCTGGCGACGAATTTCGCTGGTGAGGTCCTCGAGTCGATTCAGGTTTCCCTGCATGGCGTCGAGTTTCCGAACGGTTTTTTCCTTGCGCCGACGGTGCTTCAGTACTCCGGCGGCTTCCTCAATGAATCCCCGTCGATCCTCGGGAGTGGCATGCAGGATCTTGTCGAGCTGTCCTTGGCCCACGATGACGTGCATTTCCCGGCCCAGTCCGGAGTCCGAGAGCAGTTCCTGGATATCAAGAAGTCGACATGACGTGCCATTGATCGCATATTCCGAGCCCCCGGCTCGGAAAAGTGTGCGCGAGATCGTCACTTCGGCGTATTCGATCGGGAGCGCACCATCCGCATTGTCGATGGTCAACGAAACGTGTGCACGACCCAGGGCGGCGCGACCCGATGTCCCGGCAAAGA
This sequence comes from Paeniglutamicibacter sp. Y32M11, assembly GCF_019285735.1. Lineage (GTDB taxonomy): Bacteria > Actinomycetota > Actinomycetes > Actinomycetales > Micrococcaceae > Paeniglutamicibacter. The sequence goes on from NZ_CP079107.1 coordinate 2,348,857, forward strand.
TGACATCTTCCATTTTCCCGCCACGCAAGGTTTTCACGCCTTGCTCCCCCATGACCCACGCCAGCGCGTCAACCACGTTTGATTTTCCCGAACCGTTGGGGCCAACTACGGCCGTGACACCGGGCTCAAACTCAAAGGTCGTCGCCGAGGCAAACGACTTGAATCCGCGAACGGTGAGGGTTTTCAAATGCACGTGGGAGCGTCCTGAGTATTTGGTGGCTAAAGTTATTGGTGGGCTGCCTTCAATACTATCGAGTGACTATCACTCATTGGCGCTCCCCGCCCCGCTAGTCAGCTATTTCACCAATCACACCAGGAGAAGACCCCCTTGAAGAGTCTTTTGACCATCGATTCATGGCCTTCGACACATGCGGCAGCAGCCGTTCTCTCCGCCGATGGAACGGTCCTTGGCACCCACGGGGATCCACATCACCGCTACGCGCTGGCCTCGGTGACCAAGTTGCTGAGCTCCTATGCCTTCTTGGTCGCCCTCGAAGAGGGTGCCTTTGAGCTCGACACCCCGGCCGGACCGGAGGGATCCACCGTGAAGCACCTGCTGGCCCACACCTCGGGCTATGACTTCGCGGAGCGGACGGTGCGCTTTGCCCCTGGCCAGCGACGCTTGTACTCCAATGCGGGGTTCGAAGTGCTTGCCGAAAGTTTGGAAGCGGCCACCGAGATGCGATTTGGTGACTACCTGTCCGAAGCAGTTCTTCAGCCGCTGGGGATGGATTCCACGTCTCTAGACGGCAGTGCCGCCGCGGGAGCAACATCTACACTGCACGATCTTCTGTCCTTTGCGAACGAACTACAGAATCCGACACTGCTGGACGTACAAACTCATTCCCAAGCCACACACGTGGTCTTTCCCGACCTTGCAGGAATCCTTCCCGGCTACGGCCGCCAGAAAAATAACACCTGGGGTTTGGGGTTTGAGATTCGGTCGGAAAAGTCACCGCATTGGACCGGGCTGCAGAACTCGCCACAAACTTATGGCCACTTTGGGCAGGCAGGGACATTCCTGTGGGTTGATCCGGCGTTGGAGGCTGCCTGCGTGACGCTGACCGATCAGCCCTTTGGTCCGTGGGCCGTCGAGGCGTGGACACCGTTTAACGATCAGGTCGTGAGCGAGCTGAAGGCTCGCTAGCCGGCCCTACCGTGCCTGCTCGGTGTCATTCAGCGGGGTTTGCGCTGGCACCTAGGGCAGCTGAAGGAGGATCGTCCCATGAAGGGGTCTCTCCGAATGAGCGAGGTCAATTCCGCCTCGGCGCAGCGCTGGCATTCCTTGCCTTCGCGGCCGTAGGCGTTTAGGGATCGGTCAAAGTATCCAGATGCGCCATTGACATTGACATAGAGTGCATCGAAGCTCGTTCCGCCTGCGGCTAGCGCCCTACCCATGACATCTACGAGCGCCGTGTGCAGCCGAACTACATCCGGGCGCCTGATCGTTGCCGTTGAACGAAGGCCATGAAGTTTGGCTGCCCAGAGTGCCTCATCCGCGTAAATGTTGCCCACACCCGAAATGACCTGTTGATCGAGGATGGCGCGCTTCAGTTGTGTGGTGCGCTTGCGAAGTGCCGCATAAAGTGTCTCGGGCGTGGAGGCAGCGTCAAGAACGTCGCGGGCAATATGCGCAGCGGCCTTCGGAATCACCGGAATCTCCGATCCGACACCACCGGGAAGATGGTCAACGGTGGAAACCAGGGGTGAAAGGAACATCCCTCCGAAGATTCGTTGATCAATGAATCGTAATTCGGTGGGCTTTTCGGCCTCGGGCGATAGCTGCAGCCGCACCTTGAGATGCTTCTCATCGGTTGCGCTGGATTCTTCGACCAGGAGCTGACCGCTCATCCCCAGGTGCGCCACCAAGGCGCTGGGAGTCTCCAAACCGTCAAGGATCATCCAGAGAAATTTTCCGCGGCGGACGGCTGAGGTGATACGAGTGGACCTGAGCGTGGCCGAGAAATCGGTGGGGCCTTCAAGATGGCGCCTAACCGAACGAGGGTCGACGACCTGGACCGATTCAACGGTTCGGCCGACGACCCAGTCGTCCAGGCCTCGGCGAACCACCTCAACTTCAGGTAGTTCGGGCATGAGTTAGTTAACCTTTGCGGAGTCGTCCTGAGGGCGAACCATTTTCCAGGATTCGGCCGCGGCTTCCTGTTCGGCTTCCTTCTTAGAAGGTCCGGTGCCCTGGCCATAGGGGTTGCCGCCGATATGAAGGATTGCAACGTAGCTACGTGCATGGTCCGGGCCGGAACCCATGACGCGGTATTCGATGCCGCCCATTTTCTGGGCTGCTGCGACTTCTTGGATGGCCGTCTTCCAGTCGGTTCCGGCGCCCAAGACATCAACATCGTGGAGCAGCGGGAGGATCAGGCGCATGACCATGTCCCGGGCAACTTCGACGCCGTTGTTCAGGAAGGTGGCTCCGATAAGCGATTCCATGGTGTCAGCCAAGATGGAGGACTTGTCCTTGCCATTGGTCAGGATTTCTCCTTGACCCAGCAAAATGAACTCGCCCACTCCGAGGGAACGCGCGATGCCGGCTAGGGCACGGGTACTGACCACGGCTGAGCGTCGTTTGGCCAGATCGCCTTCGGGAAGGTCTGGGTAATTCTTGTACAGGTGGTCGGTGACGGCATAACCGAGGACCGAGTCGCCCAGGAACTCCAGACGTTCGTTGGTGGGAATCCCACCATGCTCATAGGCGTAGGAACGGTGTGTGAGTGCAAGACGAAGCGTCTCGGGGTCAATAGTGACCCCGAGACGCTTCAAAAGCTCTTCTGTTGAAGGCATGAGACAGACTTAAGCGTCTGCGACCTTGCGACCCTTGTATTCAAGGAACAGCTCGGTGCCTGCAGAATCGGTAACAACCTTCGCCTGGTGCGGCAGGCTGTAGGTAACCTGTCCGTTCTCCATGGTCTTCACCAGGGTAGGCGCGGTTGCCTTCCACTGGGCGCGACGGGCGCGAGTGTTTGAGCGGGACATCTTCCTCTTCGGGACAGCCACGGCTACTTCTCTTCTCTCTCGACTGAATGTGTACTCTGTGTCGCATCCTCTGCGACGATGTCGGTCAGCCCGGCAAGAGCTGCCCAACGAGGATCCAAGACCTCATGGTGATGCTCAGGATCCTCATTCAGGCTTTTTCCACATTCGGAGCAAAGCCCTGCACAGTCTTCCCGGCATACCGGTTGGAACGGCAGTGCGGTCACCACTGCATTCCGGAGTACCGGTTCGAGATCTATACGATCATCAACAACCTGGTACTGGTCAAGATCTTCTTCTTCGGTGAACTCGTGTAAGCCCTCGTAATAATAAAGTTCTTGAATGTCGGCATCGAAGTCATACGCGATGGCTTCCAAGCACCGGCCGCATTCACCGTCGATTTCGACAGTAGCGGTTCCGGAAACTAGAATACCCTCGTGCACGGCTTCGAATCTCAGATCCAGATCAATCTCTGATCCTTCACGAACTCCAATGAGTGCCACACCAATTTCACCCGGCGCGGCGACCACTTCATCAAGTTTCGTCATATTTCCTGGGCTTCGCCCAAGATCCTTGGTCAAGAAGACCAAGGGCGAGCTGCGATCAATCCCGTGTGACGACGATTGATCTGAACGCTTTTCGCTGATGATGACTCCTGTAGAACATAGACCGACATTACATCTTATCCCGATGGAAGTTCAGAACCCAAACGTAGCGCTCCTCCGCATGGCGTTTTGTAGCGCACCACACACTTTCCCACCGGCACTCACCCCAGCAAACCTGAGCCACCGTCTAAGCTACTGGAATGCGTCAAGTCATCAAGTTTAGTGCCTCAATTAGTGCCTCAATGGGCCCCGTGGCCGCCAAAATTCGTTCAACACTGGCGGAACCCGCTGCGCGCAAGGCACTGGCCAGTCAAGAACCGATGCCAGCAGCCGTTCCTTTTGCGCTGTACTTCTCCGATGCACCCCGCGGGCTGTACCAACTCGAACAGTGGCTGTTTCCCCTGAAACAGCTGGCAACTTCCGTGGGCCCGGTGGCCATCATGGCGGGAAACATGCTCACCGCTTTGTCCCTACGCAAGCTCACCGACCTGCCGATCCTGCTGGCCACGTCTTCGGCAACCATCGAGAATTTTGTGCGGTCTCGTTCGGTTGACGTGATCTTCTACGTGAACAACAACCAGGCCAATTTCACCACCTTGCGCATTAACGGGCCCGCCCATGTCCACCTGAGCCATGGCGAGAGCGAGAAGTCCTCCATGACTTCGAACCAGCTCAAGGCCTACGACTTCTGTTTCATCGCCGGGACCGCATCCCGGGACCGCATACTGGCGAACGTCCCACGCTTTGACCCGGCCAAATTGGTTCACATCGGACGCCCCCAACTGGATAGGCTCGAAACGCCGCAAAGTTGCGAGGGACTCAGCCCGCTGAGCGTGTTGTATGCGCCGACCTGGGAAGGCGATAGTCCGGCCATGGCTTACGGATCCGTAGCCGCTCCCGGCGCAGAGCTGGCGGCCCAGATTCTTGATGACGCCCGGTTCCGCCTGGTATATCGACCACATCCCAAATTGGGCTCGCTCTCCCCTACACACCGGGCAGCCGACCAGAAGATTCGCGCCGGCATCAGGCGCCAGGCAGCAGCAGGGTTTACGCATCGCGCCGCCCTTGATGAGAACCGCAATCCCCTTGAATCCATTAATCGGGCTGGGTTGGTCATCACCGATATTTCCGCCATGGCCATGGACACCATTGGGCTCAATAAGAAGCTGCTTGTACTCACTCCCCCCACCTTCACCGCCGATAAAGCCCGCGAAATGCCCATGCTGGCCGCCATCAAGCACTGGGAATCGCTTCCGGCGGAACCGCTCGAACAGTTATTGAACATCGCCCATGCCCCGGTGCCCGATGCCCAGGTGCAGTACCGGGATCACGTTTTTGGATCCGAGGCGATCGGCACGGGAACCGAAAGATTTATTGCCGCATCTGCCAACTTGCTGGGCTAAACGTTCGATGGACGCCGTCGCTGCCCACCAATAAGACGCACAAGGCCCGATATGCTGTATCAATGACCAATCGAATGAATCACGCACAGCTGCCGCAGGGCGACTACTACATGATCACCATGCAAATTGCAGATTCGTTTGGTGGTTTAACTGCCGCAATGCTTGAGCGAGCCAAGACCTTTGTGGAAATCGGTGGTGTCAAGGCCACGATTTTGACCTTTGATGCCCGCCCCAGCTACGAGGTGGTGCGCGAACGCATGCTCAGAGAGCAACGCATCACCCCGGCCGTGGCGATCCTCAATCTCCACGAGTCTCTGCGATCACAGGTTCCCGCCGCGGGCGCACCGGTCTTCACGTCCGAGGGCAGCACCGAGGGCAGCTGGGATGTTGATGATTCCGGCCAGCCGTTCTGCTATACCGTGGTGGATCAGGTTTCCGGGCAACCAGCAACACTGACGTTCACCACCCCCGAGGGTGTGGCCTATCTCCACGAAGAACGCGGATATAACCCCAAGGGCGAACGCGTCTCGCGCACCTTCACCCGCTATAGCCCCCACAGTGTTGAGAGTTACGCCAACGCCGGGGACCTCTACCGAGCCTGGTTTGACGAGCTTCGTTCCGAGGCCGCCACCTTCTTGATCGTTGACTCGAAGTTCTCGGCCACCCACTTTGCCCACTATGAACGTCCCGGCACCTACAAGTTCCACGTTCAGCACGGATACCATTCGGTTGCGGCCGGTCATGCCATCACCGCAGCATTGACCCCACAACGGCGCCCGGTATTAACCCGGCAGGAACGTTGGGACGGGATTATCACCCTGACCGAGCGAAACAAGCAAGATCTTGAAAATCGCTTCGGTCCGGCCAACAACCGCTTTGTTGTATCCAACATCGTTCCGCGTGTTGCCGAATTGCCAAAATATTCGCAACGTGGCCGGAAACGCGGTGTCATGATTGCCCGACTCGCCCCGGTGAAGGACATTCCCTTGGCGCTGCGCATCATGAAACGGGTGCACGACCAGGACCCGGCAGTCACTCTCGACATCTATGGCGGTGGTCCGGATCATCAAGCACTGCTTGCTACCCGTGCCCAGCTCGGCCTTGATGGCGTGGTCACTTTCCACGGGGCCGTACCAGGTGCCGCCAAGCACTTTGATACGGCAGCCTTCACGTTGATGACCAGTAAAAGCGAAATGCAGCCGCTAGTGGTCATGGAGGCCATGGGTCGCGGTTGCCTCCCGGTGGCCCACGATATGCGCTACGGACCGCGAGATTTGATCACCGACGGCACCACCGGCTTTGTGGTGCCATTGCGTGACGAAAGCGCCGCCGCCCAGAAGGTTCTTGCCATCACCTCCCGACGCTTCATGGCATCTCGCATGTCCAAGGCCGCGTGGAAGCAGGCCGAAAACTTTGGTCACGAGGCGGCTCTGGGGCAATGGGCAGCGGTGATCGCCAGCGCCAAGGCGAACGAGGCCGGCCGGATCTTGCCCGATACCCTGAAGGCGTCCGCGGTGCAGCTGACCGAAACGGGCTTAGCGCTCGGACTGCGGATACCGGTACGCACCACGTTGATCACCGGTGACGTGCAGGACCTGTCCTACACATTCTTATGGATGAATCGCACCAGCGGCGCCCAACAGGCCATTCCCGCCACCCGGGTCGGCGATGAGGTGCTGGTGGACAATGCCTTCCCCTTTGAATTGGACCCAACAAAAAACGACGAACCCCTGGATGCCTACCTTCAGATCTCCGGACACAACTTGTCCCGCCGGATCCGCGTCCCGATCGACTCCAACCATGATGAGATCCGCTTCAACGACTACACCAGCTACCGCACCGTAAATGGATACTGGAGCATGAAAAAGTAGTTGCGGCTTCCGCCCCTGCCATGCTGCAGGAGCACCGGTCATCGCCGGATCATGAGACTCTTAGTAGAAATTAACACCCTGGTGAGCAGCAAAAGCCCCAGGCAAGAACAAGCTGTTTAGGAAACATTCCATTGTCTAGCCCCTCGGTGACTACTTCCCCGGCGCGTACACAAACCGTTTTCCGGTTGAGATCCATCGCTGCGATCACCGTGGTGGTGGCCCTGCTGGCCGTCACCTCATTCGCGATGGCCAAGAACGCCGCCGATCATTCGTGGAACTGGTTGCTCTTTGCCTCTTGGGTGGCTGTCTGTTCACTGATCCTGTTCATTCCCAAATTCGCTTCGATTCCCGCCCTGGCAAAATTCACGCCCATCCGCGTGGGCTTCCTTTCCCTGGTTGGCGCCCTGGCCACGGCCCGCGCAGAATCGCTGACCCAAATCATCTTCTCGGCCGCTGCCATCGTCATTGGCCTGATCTCGATCGCCGGTGAGCAGTTGCTGCGTCGCATCGGTCTCGGCGGCGGTCACGCGGTCCTGAATTTGCCCGGCACCGAACCTCTCCCCCGGGTGCTCCGGATGAACAAGTCAATCGTCCTGGGCCAGCTGCTCTTCCTGGGCCTCGGTGTCCTCGCCGCCACCACGGCTCTTTCTGCCGGTTGGTGGCTGCTGGGTGGATCCATCGTGGTTGTGCTCTCGGGCATTCGCGCCATCAGCGTGACCCGCCGCCGCAGGACCAACTACCGGAACGAAAAACGTATTGGTGAGCTGGTGGCCGACTACGCACCAGAATTTGCGATCTACACCGCCCGGCCCGACGATGCCTCCTATCAGGTGGCCATGTGGCTGCCGTATCTGCAGCGCACCGGCAAGAAGTTCATCATCATTACCCGCGCGGAAACTCCGAGCCATGCGCTGGCAGAGCTCACCGATGCCCCCATCATCATGCGTAAGCGGCTCGCCGGTCTTGATGACCTGCTGGTTCCGTCGCTGAGCACCGTCTTTTACGTCAACGCATCCTCCGGCAACGGTGCCATGGTGCGTTACAACCAACTCACCCACGTGTACCTCGGCCATGGGGATTCGGACAAGGCTCCGTCCTACAACCCGACCCACGCCATGTACGACAAGATCTATGCCGCGGGCCCCGCAGCCACTCGCCGCTACGCCCAGCACGGCGTGATCATGGATGAGAACAAATTTGAGATCGTGGGACGGCCGCAGCTCGAAAGCGTCACCATGGCTTCCCGGGGCGTGCGCCCCGACGCCACCGTGCTCTACGCGCCCACCTGGCGAGGGCACGTGGATGAGACCTTCCTGCATTCCATCCCCGTGGCCGAAGGCATCGTTGAGGCGCTTTTGCGCACCGGCAGCACGGTGATCTTCCGGCCCCACCCCTTCAGTTACCAGTTTGCCGAAGATGCCGCCATCATTGAGCAAGTTAAAGCTCTGTTGGCAGCGGATGCCGCCGCCAGCGGACGCAAACATCTGTGGGGCGCCGCCGCGGAGAGTGAACTGGACATCATTGGCTGCATGAATGCATCAGACGCCATGGTCTCGGATGTTTCCAGCGTTGTGTCCGACTACCTCTACTCGGCCAAACCCTTCGCCATGGTGGCAGTGAACGTTCCGGTTGCCGAGTTCAGCACCGAATACCCGATCGCCCGGGCCGCCTATGTGCTTGAAGCCCAGCTCGAAAATCTCGACGACACCCTTCTCGCCATGCTCGGCGAGGACCCCATGTACAACCGGCGACTGGAGCTGCGCACCGACTACCTGGGAGATTTCCCCCAGGAAACCTACGTCGAAGGGTTCATCCAGGCGGCCATCAACACCATCGAATCCGGAGCTCGGCACCCCGATGAACCGGAGGTGTTTGATCAGGAGGTCGAAGACAGCGCGCCGGCGGTCGGCGAGGAGACAGATCCCGAGGCCGAGGATGGATCGGCGGCCGACGCGCAGGCAGACGAGCAGTCCGACGCACAGAATGATGATCCCAGTGATGCACCGGCAGACGAGCCGGTCGACGAGCTCAGTGAGGAAGAACGCGAGGCTGCCCGTGAGGTCGCCCGGCTCCAGCGCAGAGCGCGAGCCAAGCGCCGACGCCTGAAGAACGCGCTCTTGCGCGTGGCCAAGCAATTACTGCCCAACGTCATGGCCGGCCTGGCACTGACAGCGGCGGCCATCGCCAGTATTTCAAGCCTCTGGTTTGTCATCCCGGCGCTGCTGACCGTGGCCTTCTGCGTGTACGTGAACCGCCGCGGATTCCGCAACCAGTCTCGGATGAACCAATTCTTGGGCGCCTTTGCCCCCGCCCGCGCCACGGTTGCCGCCACGCTGGCTCTGGGCCTGCTGGGCCACGGCACCGACTCCGCCGTGGGTGCGGCGCTCATCTTCCTGGGCATCGCCTTGGAAGGACAGGCCGTCGCCGTATGGCGCGCCGCCGGACTGCAGTCGCGCAACCTCCCCGGAACCGAGCAGGCCAAGCCGCTGCCCTACGCCCGTGGACTGGCGGCGATGGTCGCTTCCATCGCGCTGGCGATCATGCTGGTGGTCAGCTACCTGGTCCCGGATCTGGGCTACCTCCACCTGATCTTGGGCATCACCTCCTTCGCTTTGACCGCCCATGTGCTCCTCTCGGGCTTGCGTCGGCGCTACGTCAACCTGGTGCTCGAAGCTCAACTCCCCGAACTTCTCGCCGCCGTTGGACCGCGCTTTATGGTCTATTTCGGCTCCAACGTCGGAGTGTCCTACCAGCTCGGCATGTGGGTCGAGTACCTGGACCGCATCGGCATGCCCTACATCGTGGTCACCCGCGACTTAAAAATGATGCGTGCTGCCGCCAAGGTCACCGACGCTCCGGTCATCTACCGGCGCACCCTGGGATCCCTGGAGACCGTGCTGGTTCCGGGTCTCACCACGGCCTTCTACGTCAATAACGCGGTGAAGAACACACACCTGATCGAACGCCGGGAATTGCACCACATCTGGCTCAACCACGGTGACTCGGAAAAGCCGGCGTGCTTTAACCCGGTGCACGCGATCTATGATGAGATCTTCTCCGCCGGACAGGCAGGCATTGACCGCTATGAGCGCCATGGTGTTCACATCCCGCGGGAGAAGTTCGCCATTGTTGGCCGTCCGCAGGTCGAGGAAATCGCTCAGGGAACCGAAGGTAAGCCACCGCAGACCGTGCTCTACGCTCCCACCTGGCGCGGACCCTACGCCGACTCGGCCGTCTATTCCCTTCCCATGGGAGAAGAAATCGTTCAGGGGCTCTTGGACCGCGGCTGCACCGTCATTTTCCGTGCGCACCCGTTTAACTACAATTTCCCCGATGCCAAGCGCATGATGCGCAGGGTCACTAGGCTCCTGCGGGAAGACGCTGCGGTCACGGGGCGTGAGCACCTCTTCGGGGCAGCCGCCGAGAAGGACATGACATTCGTAGAATGCTTTAACGCCGCAGATGCCATGATCTCGGACATTTCGGCGATGGTTTCGGACTTCTTGTTCTCCACCAAGCCCTTCGCCGTCGTGGCCGTCACGATGGACGAGGCGGCCCTGCACGAGACCATGCCGGCGACCACCAGCGGTTATGTCTTGGAAGGGTCGTTGGAAAACTACGACGACGTTTTGAACAAGATGCTGGGCTCGGACCCGCTGCTCCCCCTGCGGTCCTCGGTCAAGGAATACTACTTGGGCCCGTTTGCGCCCATCGGTTACGCCGATGCCTTCCTGGATGCCGCACGACAGCGCATCACCACCTACCCTGGGGTACTGGTTCCATGAAGACCTTGAAAAACGCTGGGACCATGACGCTGACCTGCATGCTCATTATTCTTTCCCTTGCCGCGCTTCAGGCCTATGGCATGTGGAGTCTTTCGCAATCGGTTGCCGAGACAGTGTTCGCCTTCTGCCTTTGGTCGTTGGCCATGATTCCACTACCCGGCCTTTGGGTACTGGCCACTTTTCCAGGTTTTCCCGTCAGTTCAGGCTTAGGGCTTCCGAAGGTTCCTGAATTCAGGAGGTGGGCTCAGACCTTCACCGTCGCCACCGGACTGTTTAGCCTGGCGAGTGCCGGAGTTCTTTTCGTGAGTGGAAACTCATTGCTCAACATCGTTGCCGCTACCCTCACCACGTTCACGACCGTTTTACTGAGTCTCCGGATGCTGCTTAATTTTAAGGCCATTCCCCACAGAAAGGCCGCCCTGAAGAAGGCGATTGTCGCCTTCGAGCCCCGAGCCATCATCTATACCGCACGCGCCGATGGCGGTGCCTATCAAATTCAGCAATGGCTGCCCATGGTCCTATCAGTCATTCCAAATACCTTAGTTGTGACACGCGATGCAACTGCAGCATCTATTTTGGCGCAGGACCTGCCCACCGGGACCGCTATTGTTAGCTGTCAGGAAAACGCAGACCTCGACTTCGTGATGCTCGGCAGTGCACGAATTGCATTCTATGTAAACTCCGTGAGCAGCAATTCAACGGCGGTTAACTACAGATCTTTGCAGCACGTGTATCTTGGCCACGGAGACTCCGACAAGGAGATCTCTGCCCACCCGGCGCACCGCATGTACGACAAGATCTTTGTCTCCGGGCAGGCGGCCATCGACAGGTACGCTGCCGCCAACATCACCCTTGATGCTGACCAAGCAGTAGTGGTCGGCCGGCCTCAAATGGCCGGGCTCCACAGCATTTCGGCGCCGCAGCGCATCAACACGGTGCTCTACGCACCGACCTGGTCGGGCTATAACCAGGCCTCATCGCTGAGTTCCCTGAAGCGGGCCGAACCCTTCATCAAGGATTGCTTGGCTCGCGGATTGCGCGTCATTTTTCGTCCGCATCCCTTCAGCCTGAAACGCGGTGAAGATGCCAAGTATGTTGAAGCCATCGATGCGCTTCTTTCCAGCGACGGCGGGGACCACGTTGGTTCAATGGGCTCTTCCACGCGTTTACTGACCGATGTGTTCAACGAATCCGATGCGCTGATCAGCGACATTTCAAGTGTGGTCGTGGACTATTTGACCACCTCTAAGCCGATCAGCATCCTGATCAACACCGATGACATCACGGAATTTCGCCGGAAGTATCCGACGGCCGCCAGTGCCTATCTTGCCGATTCTCCCGATTCAGCCGCATGGCGTCACCTCTTCGAAGCCGACATCAGGTTCTCCGAACGCCAGCGATCCGCCACATACTACGTTGCGGATTCCTCGGTCGAGAGTTTTGACCGTGCAGTGCATTCCATTCTTGACTCCATGGCTGCTCCGCAGCCGTCCCGGTAAGAGCCCCTCGGGAGCACCGCTAGCGGAGGCTTTCGGTGATCCAGCAGTGCCCCTCCTTGCAACATTGATACAAAGGTTATTCTCTTGACCAAGCAATCCCAGCAACTCAACCTCAACATCCAGTTGGGCCGGCTTTATTCGCGGGCCGGAAAGTGGAGTCGGGCAGAACGGATGTTTTCTCGAGCGGTTCGCAAGGCGCCCACTGCTGCTTCGTACTATTTCTTAGGCAACTCTCAGTTCCAAACCGCCAATTTTGCCGCTGCCTTAGCCAACACGGAACGGGCCGTCGCGATGGATGCAACAACACCGGCCTGGCTGTTGCGCCTTGGAGTGCTTAATGAGCGCGAGGAACATTTTGATCGGGCCGTCCATGCCTACGAGGCGGCGCTGGCACTGGATCCAAAAAATGCCGCGACGCTGAAGCGGCTCCAACGCGTCCGTAAACGCTTGGCTGCCGAAAAACCAACGGATAGCAGGCAGCCACTCTCCCCGAAGGAAGAGACGCCAACCCACAAGTTTGTGGGGCTGCTGCCCGCCGAGGAGCAGGTACTACGCAAGGGATCTCCCCGCGAGGCTCTGGCCATGCTTGAAACAACTGTTTCCTGGCACCAGGACTCGGCCCTCTGGCTATTCCATCGCGGCCGTGCCATGGTGCAGTCCGGTCATGCGTCCGTCGCCGTACCGCTGCTCGCCCAAGCCCTATTGGCGGATCCCACCGACGCGGAGGTCTCCGCGCTCCTTGACTTGGCGCAACTGTATGCTGGCGAAACCGATGCGCTGCGCGCCAGGATCGAAAGGTTCATGAGTCAGCCTAAGCGCCACGTTGATGACTTTGGCTCGGCGTCCTTCTTTGCCCGCGGTGGTGACCTCACTTCCGCTGCCGCCCTTTTCGAGCAATATAGAATCGTCGCCCCTCAGCTGCCCGCCCTGCATTTTGCGCATGCCGACGTCGCCATGGACTTACTTCAGTGGGATACGGCCGCCGCCGCCCTCATCGCTGGTCTTGAACTCGCACCGCATAATCCCGATCGGTTCTTCGCCCTTGGCCTGTGCCATGAGTACCTGGATCGGTTCACCGACGCAGCAGATGCCTATGCAACGGCCCTCGTCCTTGCCGGCACGAGTAATCCACTGTGGATTCATCGACAGGGATTGGCCCTAAAGCTGGCCGACGACAGTGCGGCCGCGTTGTCGACACTGACATTGATGTTCCCAGAAGTCACCGCCGATCTTCTTGGCACCGAGACAACGAAACCAAACCCCGCCATCGGAGGTCCCACCTCGGTTATTCTCGAAACGAATCTCGAGCACCTGCTAGGCGACCACGATGCGGCACAGCTCTTGGCTGCGGGACAGCGTTTCCTGCGCTTGGGCATGTATACATCGGCAACCACCGCGCTGTTGGCCGCCACCCGGCAGGATCCAACCCAGAACCCGCTGGGTCACTTTTGCTTGGGACTGGCGCACCATGCGATGGGCGAGACCGAGTTGGCGATTGGTGCCTTCCTTGATGCTCACGCGTGGGCACGCCCCCGTCGACTGGAGCTGGCCCTGCGTGGAGAAGCGAAGGCCGCCAACGACGCAACGCAATTTGCCCAGTTCTCTCTTGATCTCCCGCTCCAGGAAGACGTGGTCCTCTTCGAGAGCTACCACGGCAGCAAAATCGACTGTAATCCGGCCGCCATCTACCGCTCCATGCGCGACAATTCCGACTATGACCACTTGCGCTTTGCCTGGGTGATCACGGGCAAAACTCGGGTGCCCGCCGATGTTGCAGCGGATCCACGCGTTAGCTTCATCTTGCGCGCGACACCGTTGTACCGCCGAACCCTGGCCTCGGCCAAATACCTGATCTCCAACGTCTCCTTCCCCAACTACTTTGCCCGCCGTGACGGCCAGCAATACCTCAACACCTGGCATGGCACGCCACTGAAGGCATTGGGACGTGACATCGCGGCCGGCTTCATGGAACACGGCAATGTCAGCCGGAACTTGCTGCAAACCACGCACCTGTTGGCTCCCAATCAACACACCCAGGACAGCTTGATTCACCGCTACGAGGTTGATGGCCTCTTCACGGGGAAAATCGCGCGAGTGGGAACACCTCGAGTGGATCGCATGTTGAGCCAAGACGCCACGACGCGTGACTATCTCTTCTCGCGCCTGGGTCTGATCGATGACGGCAAGAAGATTGTCTTCTACGCACCCACCTGGCGGGGAACCGCAGGTAACCGAAACTTTGACGCCACGCAGTTGGTTAACGATCTCGAAGGCCTCGCCGGTGGAGACTTCCACGTGGTGTTCCGGGCCCACCATCTGGCCGAGGCCGCACTAAAAAACGTGACCCTCAGCGCAACGATCGTTCCAGCCGACATTGATACCTACGACGTTCTGGCCTTGACGGATTTGTTGGTTACCGACTACTCCAGCATCTTCTTTGACTTCCTGCCACTGCGCCGTCCCATTGTTTTCCACGCCTATGACTTGGCCGAATACACCGCCGAACGTGGCTTGTATTTCGAGATGTCGCAGATGCCCGGAGAAATCTCCAGAACCTCGGAGGAATTGCGTACGGCCATCTCCCGTGGACTCGAGCGTGGAATTAGCGATACTGAGTCCCACGAGCGGGCTATTGAACTCTTTGCACCCGCCGAGGACGGGCGGGCAGCCGCCAAGGCCGCTGCGTTCTTCTTTGCCGCGGACAAGTCCCACCTCGTCAGCCTCGCGCAGGATGAACGCCGGGTCGTGGTGATTCGACATAATTTCTCGGACTCGACCACCACCGTTGCGTTACGCCACCTGATTATGGGCATCAATCCGGAGGATATCCGTGTGGTCCTCACCTTTGATCGGGCATCCTTGGTCAATAATCCGGAACGGCAAAAGGACCTAGATTCCCTGCCCGCACACGTGCAGCGTGTGATGCGGGCAGGAGCTACGGTACTCTCCCACGACGAACGATTTGCGCTGGGCATGGTGAAAAACCAAATGGCCATGCTGAATGAAACGCAGGCATCCCTGGCTCGGGTGGCCTTTGCTCGGGAGTACCGGCGTGTCTTGGGTTCCGGCCGCCCTGACTTTGTTCTTGTCCCGGATGCCCACGATCTCGAAGGCCTAGCGATCATGGGGGCTTCGGGCCATGACCAGTCACGGTTCTTTGTCCTGCACCCCGAGTCAACAGAACTGGGGGAAGCGGAAGCTTCAGCCGGGGCCGGCGCCCGCAGGAACCAGCCATGGGAAAGCCCTAGTACCACCATCACGTCACTGATGGACTTCGATGCGGCGCTCACCGAGGGTCAAGAACAACACCGAGCCTAAAACAATGGCGGCTGGCCACTCCCCTGTGGGGAATGACCAGCCGCCATTGTTTGCTCACCCGATTCGGTGTGCCTGGCTTAGATGTCTTCTTGGTTCAGCAGCGAGGCCGGAGACAACGGATCATCTCGGCGCACGTCAATGACGTGACCGGTGCGGCTTCCCACCAACGTCTCCAACGACGCCCGGGCGACTGTCGTTGATGCGAGCAAGGAGTTGGGATCCTCGGCACCAAACGCCTTGGTGCGCATCGGGGTCCCCGTGCGTTCCGGGTTCACGCAGTTCACGCGAATGCGATCCTCCGCCCATTCATCGGCAAGAGCCTGAGTCAGGTTGACCGTGGCGGCCTTCGCCGAGCTGTACAGGCTGTAGCCCGCGCGTCCGCGGGTGTATGAGCTCGAGGTGAAGAGCAGCAGGGATCCCTGGGACGCGGCCAGGGCATCGTGGAAGGCCTGGGCGATGAAGACCGGGCCGAGGTAGTTGATCTCGGTGGCCTGGTAGATCGACTCGTCGCTCTCGTTGCACAGCAGTCCACGCGGAAGTACTCCGGCGGTGTTCACCACAAAATCAACGCGACCTAGTTCGGCCAATACCGCATCGCGGGCAGCAACCACATCGTCGCGGCGGTCTACGTGCGTTTTCGTCGAGGAACGGGAGAAGCTCCGCACGACGCAGCCGTGCTTTTCTGCCGTTGCGGCGATGTCGTGGCCAATGCCGTAGGCACCACCAAAGACGACCATGACCTTACCGCTCAATGCCTCGGTCAGCGTGGTGTCCTCGAGGATCCGGCGACCGTCATCGTTGTACAGCTGGAACAGCTTGTCAGCGATGTAAATGTCAATCGGGTCGGTGACCTTCATGTTGCGCTCTTCGCCCTGAACCACGCCGATGGGAACGTTCGGCGAGTACTTAAGTACCACGCTGCAGTCGTCGGTCGCGGCAAACGCGGAGTCCTGGTTGGCTCCCACATAGGCTTCACGCAAGGTTGAGAGGCGGAAGGCCTGCGGGGTCTGGCCACGGCGCAGTGCCGCACGGGGTGGAACATGGCTGATCTCGGGAAGCGATCCAGCACCCTGCACGACCTCGATGATCGTATCGGCCGAGGGAATGGCTACGTCAACTGCCGCGTACTCATCCAACGCCACAACAACGTCGGAGAGCACACGCTGGGCCAACAAGGGCCTGACGGCATCATGAAGAATAACGTTGCATTCTTCATCGCCCAGGGCGGCCAACGCCGCCTGGGTGGTGTCGTTACGCGTACCGGAGCCCTCAAGCACACGGGTCACCTTGGAGAAGGCGTTCTTCTTGATGATTTCATGAACGCGGTCAAGATAGCCCGGCTTCATCATGACCACAATTTCATCGATGCAGTCACTTTCCTGGAAGACCGCCAGGGTGTGCTCAATGATCGGACGCCCAGCTATCTTGATGAGCTGCTTGGGAATATCCAGGCCAACTCGTTCGCCTACCCCGCCAGCCAGAATGACACCAATATTGCGCATGAGTCTGTAAAACCTCTCAACGTTCGATACGCCACCCCCTCATGCAATTTGATGCATTGAATCAACAGGGAAGCGGCATTGCTTCAACTAAACGGAATGCGCGAGGATCGCGCAACCCACGTGATGACTAACTAAGTTCCTTGACAATCTGGCTCAGGGAATCGAGGGTGTCCTTCAGCTTCGCGACATGGCGCTCGTCGAAGGCACTGAGGACTCGCTTGAGCTCGGTGGTTGAGATCCCCGTGGTTCGCGGCAAGTAGATGACTTCTACTTTGTCACCCAGGTCGTCAAATTTGCCCTTCCAATCCTCACCAATGCCGAAGACGTCAACATCGTACTTGGCAATGTCCAGACGCTTCTGGTCCCAGTTGTCTTCCGGGATGGCCATGTCAACATACTGAATGGCCTGGACGATTTCGAGGCGCTGTTCAAAGGGCACGATGGGCTTTTTGCCTTTGACGGCGTTAAATTCGTCGGTGGATACACCGACGATCAAACGATCGCCCTTCTCTTTGAGTCTCTTGAGGATGTTCAAGTGACCCACGTGGAAGAGGTCGAAGGTTCCGTAAGTAAGTACTGTCTTGGCCAAGGTTGGCTCCAATGCTTGGATCGGCGGAGGGGGTACACGCGTAGCGCTGGTAATTAGATGATGGGGGGCCGGCCGGCCAACATCATCCGAAGATGAGTTGACCATTTCAGTTTAGGTCTCGGGGATGAGTACCAAGGGTTCTCGCGCCAACCGGCGCGCCAACCACCAAAGTATTGCCGCACTGCTCCGGGTTCTTTGCGCAGACGAGCGGTTTCAATCAGGGCCCAACTGCTGACGTAGATCCAGCTGAATGGCCAGCGTAGGTTTCGCTTGGCCAGCCACACCCGGTTACGGGCGTTGAGCCGGTAGAACTCTTCGTGTCGGCGCTGATCCACCACGGGGTGGGCAATCCGCAGATCTCCCGCGTACCAAACGTGGTGACCGGTGTCCCAGACTCGCCAGGCTAGTTCGATGCCCTCGTGCGCGTACCAAAAGCCGCCGGCCCATCCGCCGGTTTCATCAAAGATGTAGCGTGGCATCAGCAGGCACGTTTCCCCCACATGGAAGACTCGGCTTGATTCGATGGCGGTGCGCTTGTTCAGCCGCGGGATCCAGCGCGTGGGATCGTCATCGCGTTCCGGATCGGTAATCCGGGGTTGCAGCAATCCCATTTTTGGGTGCTTCTTGAATCGCTGGATGGCAGTTTCAAGAAAGTTGTCATCCAGGAACCAGCAGTCATCATCAACAAAACAGAGGTACTCCCCCGCGACATGTGGCACGCCAGCATTTCGACCAGCGGGGATGCCGAGGTTATCTTCCAGGTACTTGCCACGAACGCCCTCGGGCAGGCCCAGCGGATCCCACCCGTTACCCACCACAATGACGTCAAGTTCGACGTTCCGTTGCGCCAGCAAGCTTTTGAGGGCTCGGTCCAGCTCCTGAGGCCTGGCACCCATGGTCAGCACTACCACTCCGACGGTGGGTAGAGCAGGTGAAGCGTTTTTCACTGGATCACCGCAACCGTGATGAAGCCATGGTGGCGACGAAGTGACCGATATTGACCAGCACTACCGCCGGGAGAAGAATCCACAGCATCCACTTTTCGGCGATTCCCGGAGTTCCAGCAATGACCGAGACCACCGACAGAACCAAGATGAGCAGGCTGAGTTCAACAGCGTGAAGCATCTTGTGGAAGGGAAGGAACCTGGCTGCCGAACGCAGCTTGCCCACGAGGCTGGTCTGCGAGACGGCTCGCGCTTCTGCGGTATCCGGGAGTTTGCCCAGACCGGCCATGCTGCGCGCCGCGTGAACCATGAGGCTCTGAGAACGGTTAAGCACCAGAAGGGTGGATAGCACTGCGGCAATAAATAGCGTCGGCCAAGCCTGAGAGGCATCTGCCCCCTGAG
The DNA here is from genome assembly GCF_019285735.1 of Paeniglutamicibacter sp. Y32M11. Classification (GTDB taxonomy): domain Bacteria; phylum Actinomycetota; class Actinomycetes; order Actinomycetales; family Micrococcaceae; genus Paeniglutamicibacter. The sequence goes on from NZ_CP079107.1 coordinate 2,367,763, forward strand.
TCTGTAGCTCACGGAAGACGCGATAACCCAGAGCCAGTGGAATGAGGGCCTCGGTGGTGTGGTGCCCGACCATATCGATGAAGATCCCTCGGGGTGACTGCGTTCCGCGCCAGCGCGCTACTTCACCATCACTGCAATCGAAATAGAGCTGCACCTGAGAGAGCACTACGGCCAGCAGCGGTCCCCAAATTCCGGGAATAAGTAGTGCAACCGACATGAGCCAGCCAGCAAGAATCATCAGCCCGGTGACACCATTGGCGCTGATGCGAGTGCGCACCAAGACCGCGGTCAGGTAGATCGAAATGTGACGCAGGTACAGTTCGGCGGTCCAGTGTTCGGCGTTGCGCCGAGCTCGGACCTCCGGCGGTTGGCAGACGGCACGCAACTGCTCGAGGGTCGGATTACTGGGACGTGCAAAATCGTTGCTCATGACCGAACCCTTCCCTTATCGAGAGCGCCCTGCGCTCCGCGGACTCGTCCTTTGACAAAACCAATGGCCCACGGAAAATGAATCGTTGGTAATACTCTGAGCAGCAGCAACTTTTCAAAAGTAGAGGCCCGCTTCGATCGCGCAGCAGCAAAAACCACAAGGGCAGCGTAAACGACCGGTGCAGCTTTAACCAGGTTCAGGACAACATTAATCGACCGGGGCAAACGATGAGAGATTGAAGGTTGAAGGATCCACGCTATAAGGCCGATGGTGGTTCCGGCGACCATCAAGGGCGGGAGATCATGACGCAAAGATTTGCCGTCGGGATAACGTCGTGCAATCTCTCCTCGCCATATGCCTGAGGCATAAGACTGTGCGGCCAGCGATTTAAAGTCATCGCGGGGATAATACCCGGTGGAAAGTTCCGGATCAAACCATACCTTTCGTCCGGCTTGTCGAATCCGCAAGCAGAGTTCCCAGTCTTGAGCCCGCCACAATGTCTCGTCGTAGTACCCAACCTCATCGAAAATTTCACGCCGAAAGATACCAAGGTAGGCGGACTCGGCTGGCCCTTCCGGACCACCATTGTGGTATGCAGCACCCCCCATCCCCCACGGCGAATGATAGGCGGCGGCCACGGCCCGCTGAAGCGAATTCTTGCCGCGAGCATCCATCAAACCGCCTACATCATGGGCATCAACACGAAATAGGGTCTCGATTCCACGAGCTGTGTAGGTGGGCTCCAATTCGCTATGCGCATCAACCCGCACAATGATCGGATAAGACGAAGCCTTAATCGCAAGATTCAGGCCGATGGGCGTACGTCCCATGGGGTTATGAACTAACTTAACTCGGGGGTCCTCAGCTGCCAGCTCCGCTGCAACTTCATCCGTGGCATCCACGCTCGGACCAAGGGCAAGAACTATTTCTTTGTCTCCCTCGTATTCTTGAGAAAGCACGCTAGCTACAGCTTCACGTAAATAGTCTGCTTCGTTGAGAACAGGCATGACGTAAGAAACCGCCAATGTTAGGACAGTCGCGGAACTAGTCACTTTTTCTTCGCCTTATAAGCGTTCACGACGGTCTTTGCATCGCCGTCCATGACGAGAACGCCTTTCTCAATCCACAGAGCCCTATTACAGGTATCCAGAATTGAGTTCATGGAGTGAGACACGTGAAAAATGGTGCCTGCGTTTTCTCGAATCTCGCGGATTCTAGCTTCACTGCGTTTGCGGAAGCGTGCGTCGCCTACGGCCAATGCTTCGTCCACGATGAGGATGTCGTGTTGCTTGGAAGCCGCAATGGCGAATTTGAGACGAGCCGACATTCCAGAGCTGTAGGTTCGCATAGGCAAATCAATGAACTCTTCAAGTTCGGCAAACTTGATGATATCTTCGCGCATTGCAGTGATTTCTTGGCGGTTGTAGCCAAGTGCCAAACCGCCGAGAATGATATTTTTGTCTCCGGAGAGGTCAGCGATCAGCGCTGCACCGACGCCCAACATGTTCGGGCGCGAGGAAGCATAAACCGAACCTGAAGCCGGCGTGGTGAGCCCAGTGATCGTGCGCATCAGTGTGGACTTGCCCGAACCGTTGGAGCCAATCACACCAATCGATTCATTTTCGTAGGCCACGAATGAGACACCCTTCACGGCATGCACTTCGCGAATACCACGCGTTGATGCTTGGAGCAGACGCTTGGCGCCTGCGGCCCCCAACGACTTACCGCTCGAATAGACCTGGTACTTAACGTGTAAGTCATCGACGATAACTACAGGAACCCGATTCTCGTCTATAACGACCTTAGGCGATTCTGGAGCCACTTCAGGCGGAGTATCGAAGACGGGCGCCGGTTCAAACTTGGCATGTAGACGTGGATTAATCAGGTCATCAAAACTAGTCAATTCGACCATAACGCTCCTCAGCAGACCAGAAGTAGATGGTGCCCCCGACAAGCGCGACAACAGCCCACACACCAAGAACAACCCAATAGAACGACGGATAGTCGACGCTGTTCATGATGGATCCGCGAGCAATTTGCAAGGCTTGATAGAGCGGGTGGAAATCGAACAATCGCACCAAGATGGGGAAGGCATTAAGGATTCGGTCAACGCCGAACAGCACGCCGGAGGTGTAGAACAAGACCCTGGTAATCAAGGGAAGGAACTGCGTGAAGTCGCGGATGTGCACGGTGAGTCGAGCACACACCAGAGCTATACCGGCATTGAACATTGTAAAGAGAACCAGCAGCGGAACCACCATCAGCCAACTCCACTTGGGTGGTGTTCCCAGAACAATGCAATAGATGAACATAACGCCCAGCATGGGGACCAACGTCAGGAACTGTTGGATCACCGCAGCGATCGGCAGAGTAATACGAGGGAACGAGAGTGATTGGACCAAAGAGGCATTACCGGTAATGGATTTGGCACCTGAGGTCACAGAACCTGTGAAGAACTCGAACAGGAAGACCCCGATGACCACGTAGACCGGGAAGTCGTGCGGCTTATTTGACTGCAATAGCCCGAAAATCGCGCCATACATCAACGCGTTCATGGTCGGCTTTATGACGACCCACAGCATACCCAAGCGATTTCGCTGGTTACTAGCCTGCAGTCGGCTTCTGGCAAGCTCAAAGGCAAAATCACGTCTTTGCCAGGCCTGCATCAGATAGCTCCGCAGGCTGGGGCGAGCACCGACCCTGTTCAGGCCTTGCTGCTCCGCATATTCGGCAGCTGTCATAATTCTTGTTACCTCGTTGATCACGGCTTACTCGCCCGCTGACGCTGACGAACTTAATGAAGTCTAGTAGATACCACTGTCCATGCCGGGTTTTCAATAGGCGATCGAACAATGTGTGATCTATGTATCAGTAGTTATTTCTCGAGTTTTGCACTGTCAAGATAAGCCTTGAGAGTGTCACTCTTCAGAGCTTTCCCAATATCCGATAGAGCCTGCTCATCCCGCAAGACGATGGATTGGCCATCTGGCGAAGTTCCAACTCCGGCCGTTGGAAGAGTGAACATTTTGATGTCAGATGCACGTACGTTTTTGAGCTGAACGCCCAAGCCGGCAGCAGTCGCCGCGTCAAAACCGTTATCGAGCGACAGATAGGGCGAAACCTTGTCGATGATCTCGAAGATGGTGGAAGGATTAGTCAGGGTGTCTTTGGACAAGAGCTCCGACATTGCCGCATTAATGAACTTCTGCTGGTTGCGCACACGCTGGTAATCGCCGTCAATGAACGACTTCCTTTCACGAACAAATCTCAAGGCACGATCACCCTCTAGCTCGATGTCGCCGACGGGGTAGAAGTAGTCCGTATCATTTGCAGTGAATTCGAAGTCGTTGGTCACCGTGACGCCACCAAGCGCTGTGGTCAGCTCCCTAAACCCCTCAAAATCAATCATGGCCACGTGATCAATCTTGGTATCAAGCATGCCTTCAACCGTTTGTACTGCTAGTGGCACACCGCCTTCGGACATGGCCGCGTTGATCTTTTGACTTCCATAGCCAGGAATATCGGTGTAGAGATCGCGCATGATTGACATGACGTAAACACCGGACCGATCTTCAGGAATATGCATCAGCATCATCGAGTCTGAGCGCTGGTCGGTTCCGCCGCCTTGAAGCAAGTCTGAGGTAGCTGTACCGGCTGCACCGTGGTCAACGCCCAACAGCAAAAAGTTCAACGAACCGTCTTCGGGGTCTTTGACAGGACGGGATTCTTCTTCGGGGAAGGCGTTGTCAATGACTTGGGTTTTTGAATTGAACGTCTGTACCAAGTTAACAACGTAGGTAGAGGCCACTATTGCGGCGATGACCACCACGGCAATGCCGACAATGAGCGCAACGCGACCTCGACGTTTTTTACGTCGCGTGAGCCTGCGTGGCACATAATCTGGGGGAAAATCATTCTTGGTAGGCAATCAACGTCTCCATTAGACCGGAACGAGAAGTCTTGGGCGACTCGAGGCAATGTATCGGTCGAAAACTTTCGTACAAACAAAGCAAGGCTAACCAGCGTCCCTGTGAGGACGCTGAGTCAACCTTGCCACCATAAGTTATCTTAGCGTTTTGCTACAAAGTCCTTGAGCCATGGCACCAATACTGGTCCGAGATCCGCACGATCGCAGGCGAGGGAAATAACGGCCTGGATGTAGCTCAGCTTGTCACCGGTGTCGTACCGGCGTCCGCGGAAGACAACCGCGTGCACTCCACTGCCCGGGCCTTCAGCGCCTGCCAGGGTTTCAAGGGCATCTGTCAGCTGAATTTCTCCTCCGCGGCCCGGTCCGGTCTCTTCAAGTACGTCGAACACACGCGGGTGAAGGATGTAGCGGCCAATAACCGCGAGGTTTGAGGGCGCCTCTTCCACTGTTGGCTTCTCCACCAAGCCGTTAACCTTGACGAAATCTTCTCCGTCAATGACCGAGACATCGGCACAGCCATAGGCACTGATCTTCTGGGGATCAACTTCCATCAGTGCGATGACGGAACCGCCAGTCTTTTCCTGGACGTCGATCATGATCGAGAGCAATTCATCTCGCTCATCAATGAGATCGTCGCCCAAGAGAACAGCAAACGGTTCGTCCCCCACATGCTTCTTGGCGCAAAGGACCGCGTGGCCGAGCCCCTTTGGATCACCCTGGCGGACGTAATGGATGTCACCAAGTTCAGTGGCTTCACGCACGCGCTTGAGCTTCTCGATGTCGCCCTTGGCTTCGAGGGTCGCCTCCAACGACGGGACCCGGTCAAAATGATCTTCGAGAGCACGCTTGCTTCGTCCAGTAACCATCAAAACGTCGGTTAGGCCAGCGCGTGACGCTTCGGCCACCACATACTGGATGGCTGGTTCGTCAACAACTGGAAGCATTTCCTTGGGCATGGCCTTGGTCGCTGGCAGGAACCGAGTTCCCAACCCAGCAGCCGGAATAACAGCCTTAATTACACGCCTACTTTGAGTCATGAACTCGACTTTACTGCATTGAATAAACAAACTTCGAACTAAGTCAGGTTTACTGTGCGGTAGATCGCAAACGCTTTAATACCGTTCGGGGCAAATAGTCCGAAACGTCGCCCCCGAGGGATTGAATCTCTTTGAGGAGCGAAGAGGAAAGGTGCGTGTACCGGTTATCTGCAGCCAGAAACACAGTTTCCACACCGGTCATGTGGCGATTCATCACGGCCATGGGCGTCTCGTACTGATAATCAACGGTGGAACGAAGCCCTTTAACGATCGCATCGGCACCATGGAGCTTGCAGAAGTCTGCCAACAGGCCTTCGCCCATCGGCTCTACACTCACTCCGCGTAAACCACCAATGGTTTCGCGAACCATCTCAAGGCGCTCTTCGGCATCAAAACGATACTTCTTCGAATAGTTAGTGGACACGGCCACGATGACTTCATCAAAGAGATTGCTTGCACGGGCAATGATCTCAACATGACCATTATGGATGGGGTCAAAAGACCCGGGGCAGACGGCTCGACGCATACACTGAAATCTACCAAGCCCACCTCGTTCATTCCCCGTTCGGCCTGCCGAATGACTCTGCGTGTCGTTTCGCTGCTTTGGCAGTGCTAAATCAATCTCAAGCAATAATGATGTCATGTCCATTCACGTATTTCCGTGGCAGCGCATGGCTGCTGGTGCCAACTTACTTTCTCCTGGCGGCGACCTTGGTGTCACCATCTTCGAGGAAATCACCACCCTCGCAGCGAAGCATCAAGCCATCAACTTGGGACAAGGATTTCCGGACACCGACGGCCCCCACGTTTTCAAGAACATCGCGGCCAGCGGTGTCGCAGGTGACCTCAATCAGTACGCCCCGGGGGCAGGAATACTCCCCCTTCGCAAAGCCATTTCCGATCACCAGCGGCGCTTTTACGATTTGGACGTGGACTACAACCATGAAGTTGTCGTGACCACCGGCGCCACCGAAGCCATCGCGGCGGCGATCCTGGCTTTTGTGCAACTGGGCGACGAGGTCATTACCTTTGAACCTTTCTACGATTCCTATGGGGCAACTATCGGGTTGGCTGGTGGCGTTCACAAGACCATCGCTCTGAGCGCTCCGAGCTTCCAGCCCGACATCGAGGATTTGCGCGCCACCTTCACCGATCGAACTCGCATGGTGGTCCTGAACAATCCACACAATCCAACGGGCGCCACCTTTGACAAAAAGGTGCTGGCTGAGATTGTTGCGTTGGCAACCAAACACGATTGCATCATTCTCTCCGATGAGGTTTATGAACATCTCACCTATGGGGTTACCCATATTCCGATCGCGTCATTGGCCGGGGCCTGGGAGCGCACGATCACCGTATCTTCGGCTGGGAAGACCTTTTCATTCACCGGGTGGAAGGTTGGCTGGGCAACGGGACCAGCTGAGCTCATCGCAGCCGTTCGAACTGTCAAGCAATTCTTGAGTTACTCCTCGGGCACCGCGTTCCAACCCGCCGTTGCCGAAGCGCTGGGCTCCGACAAGTCATTCTTCGATAATTTTGCTCGCGATCTGGGCGAGCGCTGCGAGATTCTTGCCGGTGGATTGGAAGCTGCAGGAATGACGGTATATCGCCCGCGTGGTACCTACTTCATCGTCGCCGACGTGGCACCGCTGGGCTTTGACAACGCCCTGGATCTGGCTCGTCAAATGCCTGAATCGATCGGGGTTGCAGGCATTCCACTCTCAGTCTTCTGCCAACCGGACGGGGCTGAGCGGACTCGAACCCTCATGCGATTTGCCTTCTGCAAGAAGCCGACTTTACTCATGGAGGCATCCACCCGGTTGTCCCTACTTTCTGCAAAGCTGGGTGGCTAAGGGTGGCACAGCGTGCCAGCCGCTGGCTCAGCCAACTCGGAGCCCATGCGACCCTCGAAGAAGACGAGTTCGTCCCCGGTGCGTGGGTCTTGTCGTTAGGCGATGCCCAACAATCCCATGTTAACGTGGCACACCCAGAAGAAATCTTCTACGAGTATCTTCGTCGATTGGCAAACCATGTGGATGAGCAGGCCGCGCCGGGAGTGCCCCTACGTGTGCTCCATTTAGGCGCCGGTGCCTTAACCCTTGCTCGCTATATCCAAAAGTTGCGCCCGGGGAGCGTTCAAGTCGCCGTTGATTTGGAGCGTGAGCTACTTGACTTCGTCTTAGACGCGCTGCCGATGGCAGATCCTCACAAACTCAGGACCATCATTGGTGACGCTCGGGAAGTATTGACCGGTGAATTAACCAATGAATCATTCGATATCATCGTTCTCGATATCTTCAGTGGCTCTGGCGCTCCGGAACATCTAACTGTTTCATCCATTTACGCGGAGATGGATGCGCTGTTGTCACCCGGGGGGATCATCTTGGTCAATGTCGGCGATGACCCGCCCTTTACCTTCGCGGATACTCAGATTAGAGCCATCTCGGAGATTTTCACCACGGTGATCGGCAGTGCACCTACAGAGATCTTCACTCGAAAATATCCTGGCAACATGATTCTCGCCGGCACCCAAGCCAAGCTCGATCTGGCAAGGGTGGAAAGGTTGCGCAGTGCGGGCCCTCATCCGGGGACCGTGCTATTTGGTTCCGACCTGGATGGGTTCGGCAAACCATAGTCGTGTTTCGCCGTACTTCTTCTCAGCGAACATTTCCATGCCAGCCGGCCAGATAGGTTCTGGCGATCGGGTGGATCGCTCGATCACCACTGTAGCGTCAACATCGAGGACCAACGAGACCTTTTCCAAGGTTGTCGCTAGTTCTTCTTCGCTCAAGGGGTACGGCGGATCCATGAATACGAGGTTCCATGATTTCCCGGCGGTTCCGCCAGGGACTGGTGCGAAAGAATCGAGAACGCTGTCCACCGAACCGCGACGAACACTCACCAAGGCGTTGTTCCGCAGAGCCTTGTTAACTAATCCGGCGTTTATTTGGCATACGGCCACTGCTTTGGGCGCCAGTTCTACCAGCAAGACCGAACGCGCGCCCCTGCTGGCTGCTTCAATGCCTAACGACCCAGCGCCAGCGTATAGATCCAATACGCGTGCGTTGGCTAGGACGTCGTAACTTTCAAGTCTGGAGAATAAAGCCTCCTTGACCCTGTCTGTGGTTGGCCGGGTGGAGTCCCCTGGCACGCTCTTGAGTGGAATGCCTCCGGCGGCGCCGGCCACAATACGAGTCATGGTAGATCTATCCCCTTTCCAGGAATGCTTGCATGTCTTCATCGACCCATGCTTCAACGGCCGACTGCAGCCCGGGATAAGAATCCAGACTTACTTCTCCTGCAACAAGTGATTCGGCGGTAGTACGTGCACGGGCAATGAGTTTAGCGTCCTTCATGACGCGTAAAACCTTGAGTGCCGATTTGGAACCGGATTGGCTCGCGCCGAGGATATCGCCTTCCCGGCGTTCATTCAGGTCGGATTCGGCGAGGACGAATCCGTCTGTGGTCGATTCTACGGCCTGCAGTCGGGCCACCGACGGATGATCGGCGTCAAGCCACGTAGCCATCAAACACGTTCCGGGTAGACCACCGCGCCCAATACGCCCACGTAGCTGATGCAATTGCGATATGCCAAAGTTTTCGGCATCAATGATCACCATGAGCGTTGCATTGTGCACGTCGACACCGACTTCGATGACGGTGGTGGCCACCAATATGGCAGCTTTTCCGCTATCAAAAGCCTGCATGGCTTCGAATTTTTCTTCGCTAGACATCCGGCCATGGAGGGCACGAATCTCGGTGTCGGCAAAGATCGACATGGAGTCCAAGATTTCCATCATCTTCTCAACCGTCATCGATGCTGGTTTTGGGGGCCCGTCTCCGGCTGGCGCACCGTTTTCCGGGTCGGCGGCAGCCGGCGAGAAGTCGTCCTCAGCTGTCTTCTCACTAATCCGTGGGCAGACGATATAGACCTGGTGGCCTTTTGCTGTTTCCTCGGCGATGCGAGTAAATAGCCGCTGTTGCATCTTGGGAATCTGGAGCGGGACCAGATGCGTTGAAATCGGCGCTCTACCCGGAGGGAGCGACTTCATGAGACTGATCTCAAGGTCCCCAAAAACTGTCATCGCGACGGTCCGTGGAATCGGAGTCGCCGTCATGACCAACATATGCGGGGGAGTTTCCGCCTTGGAGCGCATGGCATCCCGTTGCTCAACACCGAATCGGTGCTGCTCGTCAACGACTACCAGTCCCAAATCCACGAAACTCACCATGTCGGCGAGCAGAGCGTGAGTCCCTACAAGGATTCCGGTCTCTCCGGAAGCCGCTCCCAAGAGCGCCTTTTTCCTTTGCCCGGTGTTCAGCGAACCGGTCAGGATATCCACGCGTGTGGCGCGAGGGTCCGATCCTAATTCTCCACCGGCGCCCAAGGAACCAAGCAGTTTCCTGATGGACTGGTAGTGCTGCTGGGCCAGCACCTCGGTGGGGGCCAGCAGTGCCGTCTGCCCTCCGGAATCAATGACCTGCAGCATGGCGCGCAGTGCCACGAGTGTCTTGCCCGAGCCCACCTCGCCCTGGAGCAGCCGGTTCATCGGATGTCCGCGGACCAAGTCAGCGGAAATCTCCATGCCAGAAGTGATCTGCCCATCGGTGAGGGTGAACGGAAGTGTCTTGTCGAACGCCGATAGCAGCCCATCCGATGAACCGTGGCGAGCAATGGCCGGCTGCTGCGAGCGATAGACGCGTCGCTGTGCCAAGGCCAGTTGCAGGAGGAATGCTTCTTCAAAGGCAAACCGCGTTCTCGCGGCGTAGCCTTGTCCGACGGTCTGCGGCCGATGAATGTTTTCGTAAGCCAACACCCGCGTTGGAATTCGTTGAGTTTCGAGAATTGCCTCGGGAATGAACTCCGGGAAGCCGCTGGGCGAAACTCCCGCTAGCACCAACGCCAAAACTTCTCGGATCTTCTTGTTCGGGAACTTTGCCGTGGCCGGGTATATGGGAATGGGACGTGGGTCGGCATCGGCTGCCGTGTCGAGCAACGAGTAATCGGGCTGCGTAAGTTCCAGATGGTTGCGGTAGATGGTGACTTTGCCGCTGAACATGGCCGTGGATCCGACCTGCAGGTCACGCTTGGCCTCGAAGCCATTAAAGAACGTCATGCGAAGCGTCGACTGATCCGGTCCCAGGGCATCGGAGACGACGACTTCCAACAGGAAACCGGACCGTGACTGCATTCGCCGCCGATTAACCGATTGCACCTCTGCGACGATCGTGACATCCTCGCCCACTGGCAAATCCGAGATCTTGGAAAGCTCTCCGATTTCCATGTAGCGACGGGGGAAATGCGCGAGCATCTCCCCCACCGTTACATAGCCAAAAGCAGTTTCGACCTTGCGCGCGGTAGCTGTTCCAAGAACCGAATCCAACGTGGTTTCGGGCGTGAAAAGTTGCTTAGGCGTCATGCGTGCAAAGGTCAGTGACTGAAACGTTGACCGGTGAGCCCATACCTTTGATCACGCTGAGGGCTGCCTCTGCCTCTGGCACATGAACGTGGACCCGCCAACGGTACCCCTCCTCGGTGGGGTTGACCGGGCTCATGATGACCGAATCGCCAATCGCATCGAGCTGTCCGCGTAGGGTTGCTGCACCCAAGGCATCCAAATTGATCGTGCACATGACTTCCACTCCGGTGTCCCTATTCCGGACTTGGTGGATATGTGGGTCTTGGATGCCGTAGCCGTGAAGTTGTGAGTATTCTTCGTGCTCAATGGTGAGTCCAAGGAGCGTCCCGCGCAGTTCATTAAGAATGATCAGCACGCCCACTGCTCCCGCATCAACGATCTGGGCCGCATGTAGTTCGCCCAGTTCGTTTTCTGTTGCCACCACGCCACGTTCGGCCGCGAGGCACAAAGCGTCCAGCAGTTCGATCAGTGCAGCTCTACTTTCGGGTTCCAAAGCGCTGGAGCGCACAGTCGTCAGAGCAGCATCTGAGACCACTGCCATCACCGAAAGCATGGTCCCCGATACTGGATCGCTGAGCGCTGACCAGGCCCTGACTTTCCCACGTTCCAACGCCGTGGCGAGAACCGGGGCGGTGAGGCGTTCAACGCCACTTAACGGTTCCGCCATCCCTGCCATGAATACAGCCAATAAGGTGCCGGAATTACCTCGTGCCGATTCCATCGCCGCGCGGGAGGCCATGGTCATTAGTTCACCAATGTCTGCAGTTTCCAATTTGGAAATTGCATCATGGGCACTTCGTGCGGTCAGGTATAGGTTGCTCCCGGTGTCGCCGTCGGCTACCGGGAAGATATTGATCGCGTTGAGCCGATCACTATGATTCCCGAGGCTCTTAACGATGCGTTGGAGCCACGTTGCCAGGGCCTTGGAATTGGCGTGTATTTTTTGGTTCATGGTGTGGATGATCACTGGATCCTTAGAGCCCGTTATCCGTGACGAACTTTCCCACCTTGTCATCCTGGAGCGCGTCGGCAAAGGAACCAATAACGTCCATGTCCGGTACAACGATGGACTGGCCATCGGCGGAGCGCCCGGTTCCCTTGTTCGGAAGCGTGAAGAAGTGCATGTCACTTGACCGCACGTTCGCCATGGTGGTTCCCAACTTTGCCACCTTGACGGCGTCCAAGGTTTTATCCACGGCCACGTAAGGGGCGAATTGCTTGACCGTCTCGGAAATCTTGGCCGGGTCGGTCAACGTTTCCTTGGACATTAGCGTGCTCATGACAGCCTTAACGTACAGCTGCTGGTTGCGTACGCGCTGGTAGTCCCCATCCTTGAAAGCGTAGCGCTCACGGACAAATGCAAGGGCTTCCTCGCCTTTGAGGGTTTGAACACCCTTCGGGAAAGTCGTGCCACTAGAAGTCTTGGGCGTAAAGGCGATGGGGTTATTGATTTCGACCCCACCCAACGCATCCGTCAGACCTTTGAAGCCCTCAAAGTCAATGGAAGCGACGTGATCGATGCGGGTATCAAGCAGCCCTTCGAGGGTCTGAACGGCTAAGGCCACTCCCCCATAGGCGAAGGCAGCATTGATCTTGGCGCTTCCATGTCCTGGGATATCTAGCCATGTGTCGCGCATGATTGATGTGACGTAAACGCCTTCACGGTTTGAGGGGATGTGAACCAACATCATGGTGTCGGAGCGGCCGCCGTTAGGGAGTGATGCAAAGTTCTCTTCACCTTGGTCGGTTGCCCGCGTATCATTACCCAACAGCAGGATATTAACCGCGTCCTTAGAAGCCTCTGCCTTTACTGGCCGCAAGGATTCCTCTGGGAAGGCATTGGGCAGCTTCTCGGTTCCATTGTCGAAGCTGCGTGCCAGCGAGAAGAGGTATCCTCCGGCCACCAGCAGGGCAATGAGGACCAGAGATACCGCACCAAGCAGCACCATCAATCCGGTGCGTTTCTTCTTTTTGGGCGTTTCGTAGCTGGCGCCTTCATAGGAACCATTCATATGTGTCATTTATGCCTCTCAAGCAATTACTCCATTACATCCTAGTCATGTCCCACGCCCGGTAGGCTGTTTAAGTGCCTAGATCGATGTTTACCAGACCAGATACCTTGAACTCACAGTCTTCTTTCAGAATTGAGCGCCCCCGTACGCCGCTCCGTTTCAGGGCCAGCACGAGTATTGTGCTTGGCCTTTCGGGGCTAGCAGTTCTCACCGGATGCGCACCTATCGCCAATGTTCAGTCCGCTGATGACGCGGGCAATCCACTGTGCGCGGAGATGATGGTGGTTCTACCACCAGAAGTCGCAGAACAGCAAAAACGTCAGACCAACAGCCAGGGAACTGCGGTGTGGGGTGATCCTGCGCAATTGGTTCTACGCTGCGGGGTCAGTGCTCCGCCACCGTCCACAGATCCCTGTGTCAGCGTGAACGGCGTGGATTGGTTGGCCAAAGAAGGCGAAGATGCCTGGACGCTCACCACCTATGGTCGTGCTCCCGCCACGGAGCTGGTCTTCGACCCTAATGTCATTCCATCGAGCACGGTTTTGGCAACACTCTCCAGCGCAGCATCCAAGATTCCGGCAGAACGTACCTGCACCACCGTGAGCAAGACCGTCGACGTTCCCTAAACTCATAAGCAACGACAAGGGGCACGGCACCAATCCCAACGTGGTGCCGTGCCCCTTAATGTTTGGGATCAGAAGCGTTAGCGCAAGCCAGTCTTACGGCTCAGGCCTAGGTGAATCAATTCATCAATGAGGTCCGCGTAATCAATACCGGTTTTGGACCACATATGCGGATACATGCTTGAAGGGGTAAAACCTGGCATCGTATTGATCTCGTTAATGATCCATTTGCCATCCGGTGTGTAGAAGAAGTCAACACGCGAGAGGCCTTCGGCGTTCACTGCATCAAAGGCCTCGGCGGCCAGTCGACGTACTTCCTCAAGGGCCTGCTCCGAGAGCACCGCGGGGCAGCTAAGTTGTGCAGCAGCTCCGTCAACGTATTTGGCGTCAAAATCGTAGAAGGTATGGTCTCCGGCATCAACCACGATCTCGCCCGGCATCGATGAACGCGGCGGAAGTGAACCGCGGCCCTCCAGCACTCCGCATTCGATTTCGCGGCCAATGATGCCCTGCTCCACAATCACCTTCGGGTCGTGGATTCGTGCTTCTTCGATGGCCGCGACAAGAGTGTCGGGCGTGTCCACCCGCGAGATTCCTACGGAGGATCCGGCACGAGCAGGCTTAACAAACAGCGGATATTCTAGGCCTTCAACGGACTTCAGCGAACCTTCGCGATCGCGCTCCCACAGCTTGTCAGGGATCACCACGTAGGGTCCCACTTCAAACCCAGCGGCTTCGAAGACAACCTTCATGAAGTGTTTGTCCATACCGATGGCGCTGGCAGCAATGCCCGAGCCAACGTATGGCACATCCACCATTTCCAACATTCCTTGCAACGATCCATCTTCACCGAATGGACCGTGCAGCAACGGGAATACCAAATCAACCTCGCCAAGGCTGCGGATCGCGTGTGTTTGGTCGGCCGCCAGCAGCTCGTGGCTTCCCGGTTCCCCGGTCAGCCGCAGGCTTTCATTTCCCGCCTGCACTTCCGGCTTCTCGGCGTTCGCCAGTGACCAGCCCGCAAGATCTCCGTCAACCAGGGTCCAAGCTCCGTCGCGGGTGATACCCACCGGAATCACATCATACTTCTCACGATCGATGGCATCCAGAACGCCGGCAGCGGTGACACAGCTGACGGGGTGCTCGGAGGACCGACCACCAAAAAGCAGCAGGACGCGGGGTTTGTTCTCATTTACTTGACTCAATTGAGCTCACCTTCAGACTTCAGTCGACGCCCCAGCAGGCGTGATCCCATGTTCTCCACGCTCAGCGTGCCTTCCAAAACCATGACCACTGCCTCGGTAATGGGTACTTCTACATTGTGGCGAGTTGCCAGATCCAATACTGCCCGACCGGACTTAATACCCTCCGCGGTCTGCGACATCCGATCGTTGACCTCATCAAGATACAACCCTTGACCCAGCAGCCTGCCCGCGGTGTTGTTGCGCGAGAGTGAAGACGAGCACGTGGCCACCAGATCTCCCAATCCAGCCAACCCGGAGAGCGTTTCGTAACTGCCGCCCAGTGCCAGGGCCAAGCGCGTCGTCTCAGCGAGGCCACGGGTGATGATCGAGGACTTGGTGTTGTCCCCCATACCCATGCCATCACAAATCCCGACGGCCAAGGCAATCACGTTTTTAGCAATTCCACCGATTTCAACGCCAATGACGTCGGTATTGGTATACGGGCGGAAATAGTCTGTTGAGCACATTGCGGCTATCCAGCTGGCCGTCTCAAGTTCGCGGCAGGCGACCACAGACGCGGTGGGCTGCTTGCGCGCGATTTCCATGGCCAGGTTGGGCCCTGACAACACCGCGATACGCTCTTCGGGCATATTGGTAACCTCGGCGATCACCTCGCTCATGCGCAAATCCGTGCCGCGTTCCAGGCCCTTCATAAGGGACATCAATACCGCTGTGGGTTCCAATGAATCTTTGAAGCCAAGCAACTGCTCGCGAAGACTTTGTGCCGGTACCGCAAGCACCACTAAATCGGCACCAGCAAGTACTTCTGAGGTGTCCGAGGATGAGGTGATGTTGGCGGGCAGCATCGTCTCCCTGAGGTAGCGCGTGTTGGTGTGACGGGTGTTAATCTCAATCGCAACTTCGTTGCGCCTCGCCCACACCATCACCTCGGTGCCGCTTTCGGCTCCGGCGTCAGCCAAAACCTTGGCAAAGGTAGTTCCCCAGCTGCCTGCGCCCATCACGGCGATTTTCCTTGGAGCGGGTCTCATAATTCTTCCTTTTTCGTTTGGTTCGGCGTCGAACCCTTCTCGAAATCACGACCGTTGACTGCTTGGCCGTGCGCTGCCGGATCCCACAGTTTCTCGGGAGCGGTTTCCCCCCGTAGAACCGCAAGGTCCTTGGTGATAGCGCGCATGATTCGATCCGTCGCTTCGTTGAGCACGGTTCGCGTTAACGGGAGATCTCGTAGATCATCTAGATCCACCGCATCTCCAGCGACCACCGTGACACGCCTGCGCGGAAAGAGCTTGATTCCCTTCGCATAACGCGGGAAGAGCTCTTGGGCTCCCCAATGGGCCATGGGAATCACCGGGGCCCCGGTCTGTAGGGCAAGTCGAGCCGCACCAGTGTGTCCACGCATGGGCCACAGATCTGGGTCCCGGGTCAGTGTTCCCTCGGGATATATGACAATGACGCCGTTGGCGTCTATCACTTCCCGGGCAGCATTAAGCGATTGGGACGCGCCGCCGGACCTTCGAGCCACCGGAATTTGCCTGGTCTTGCGCAATATCTCTCCAAGGACAGGCACCTTAAACAAGGATTCCTTGGCTAGGTAATGCGGATACCGCTTGCTGCTGTAGATCGCATGGCCAACCACAAGGGGATCTATCTCGGTCACATGATTAGGACACAAGATGAAGCCACCATGTGGCAGTTTGTCGAAGTCACGCCACGTTCGGCCAATCATAAGATTCATGAGTGGCCGAACGATTCCAGCAGCTATAGCAAACGCGGTTTTTGTCCCGCGAGATTCTTTCATGCAAGCAACACTATGCGGATCAGGCGATTTCGTTCATCTCGACGCGCGCACCCAAGTCAGTGAGCTTGTCCATGAACTTTTCGTAGCCCCGGTTGATGAGCTCAATGCCGGTGACGTGGCTGGTGCCTTCGGCCGCCAAGGCCGCGATCAAGTGTGAGAAGCCGCCACGCAGATCAGGAATGTCAATATCGGCTCCGACCAATGGGGTGGGACCGGAGATCACAGCTGAATGCTGGAAGTTTCGCTGACCGAAGCGGCAAGGAATGGCACCAAGGCATTCGCTGTGTAGCTGAACCTTTGCTCCCATTTCCACGAGGGCGTTGGTGAAGCCGAAACGGTTCTCATAAACGGTCTCGTGGATGATCGAGACACCCTTGGCCTGAGTCAAAGCAACGACGAGTGGCTGCTGCCAATCGGTCATGAACCCGGGATGGACATCCGTTTCCAAAATCAAGGGACGTAGTTCCCCACCGGGGTGGAAGAAGCGAATTCCTTCGTCAGTGACCTGGAATTCCCCACCGATTTGGCGGTACGTGTGGAGGAAGGCGGTGAGGTCTCGCTGCGAGGCGCCCTCTACAAAAATGTCGCCCTTGGTGACCAAAGCCGCTGAAGCCCAAGATGCTGACTCATTGCGATCCGGCAGCGCCTTGTGGTTATAGCCGCTGAGGCTCTCGACGCCAATGATGCGAATAATCCGGTCACGGCCGACAGTGATGATCGCTCCCATTTTCTGCAGAAGTGAAATCAGGTCAAGGATCTCGGGTTCGATCGCTGCATTCTCAACCTCGGTGGTGCCCTTGGCACGCACTGCGGTCAGCAGGACCTGTTCGGTGGCTCCGACGCTGGGGTATGGCAGGCTGATCTTCGCGCCGGTGAGACCGTGAGGTGCGCGAATGCTGGTGCCCAGGGGGCCAGCCTTGTCGATAACAGCGCCGAAGTGCCGCAGGACATCAAGGTGGAAGTCGATCGGACGATCGCCGATCTTGCATCCGCCAAGATTGGGAATCAACGCTTCGCCAAGGCTGTGGAGCAAGGGTCCACAGAAAAGAATCGGGATGCGAGAGTCACCGGCGTGGGTGTCAATCTCGTTGGTCGTGGCGGTCTTGGTGCCACTGGGATCCATGGTCAGATCCCCGGTAACTTCGTCCTTGGTGACGGTGACGCCATGGATCTTGAGCAGGCTAGTGACAACGGCCACGTCCTTGATTTCCGGGACATTGCGCAATACAGAGGGTGAATCGCCCAAAAGAGCCGCAACCATGGCCTTGGGGACCAGGTTCTTGGCACCCCTGACGGTCACTTTTCCCTTGAGTGGCACGCCGCCGTGAATCGTTAGGACTTTCGCCATGAACTTGAGAACCTCACCAAAATTGTTAGGCCTTCGAAACCGAAGGAAAGACTTAGCAAGCATACAGCCCCCGGCATTGCCGGGGGCTGTATGGCTGGTGTAACGCTGGTCGCGCCGCGATGGTAATCCGTTTCGGTTTACCTAGGATTCCGGGGCTAGAGAACCACTATGGGCCAAACCAGACCCCAGTTACGCGGTGAGCCGAAGGCTAGGAAAAGCGCGCCGGAAGAGTGGTCGGCTTAAATGCTGGCCGTTCATTCTCAAACGCCGTCACTTCTTCTTCGTGCTGAAGGGTCAGACCAATGTCATCAAGGCCTTCCATCAGGCGCCACCGCGTGTAGTCGTCGATTTCGAATGGGGCAATGATCGAACCACAGGTGACGGTGCGTGCAGCAAGGTCAACCGTCACCTCGGTGCCCGGGTGGTTCTCAATTTCCTTCCAGATCAGCTCAATATCGCTCTGAGCGACCTGGGCTGCTACGAGGCCCTGTTTGCCCGAGTTGCCTCGAAAAATATCGGCAAACCGCGAGGAAAGAACTGCCTTAAAACCATAGTCCTTTAGCGCCCACACGGCGTGTTCGCGCGAGGACCCCGTGCCAAAATCCGGACCTGCGACCAGCACAGATCCCTGGGAAAAGGGCTCCTGGTTCAGGATGAATGACGAATCCTTGCGCCAGCCAGCGAAGAGCGCGTCCTCGAATCCCGTGCGTGTGATGCGCTTGAGGTAAACGGCGGGGATAATTTGGTCAGTATCCACATTGCTTTGACGCAGTGGAACACCAATACCTGTGTGAGTAGTAATTTTCTCCATGATAATTCCTTAGGCTACTTTCGCGTCGGAGGAAGAGTCGACAAGGTCTGACGGCGAAGAAAGGGTTCCGCGGATCGCCGTGGCCGCGGCAACCTGCGGTGAAACCAAGTGGGTCCGGCCGCCCTTTCCTTGACGACCTTCAAAGTTGCGGTTTGAGGTGGATGCGCAGCGCTCCCCCTCTGCTAATTGGTCCGGATTCATGCCCAAGCACATGGAGCAGCCAGCGAATCTCCATTCGGCTCCAAATTCGAGGAAGATCTTATCTAGGCCCTCGGCTTCGGCTTCCAGCCTGACTCGTGCCGAGCCCGGGACAACCATCATGCGGATATTGGGGTCCTTGACCTGCCCCTGGACGATTGCTGCAGCAGCGCGCAGGTCTTCCATGCGGCTGTTGGTACAGGAGCCGAGGAACACCGTGTCAACACGGATCTCCTTCATCGGAGTCCCCGCCTTCAGATCCATGTACGTCAGTGCACGTTCGCAGGCCGCCCGGGCGTTTTCGTCGTCGAAATCCTCGGGTGCCGGAACAACACCTGAGAGGGAAATGCCCTGGCCCGGGTTGGTGCCCCACGTCACGAAGGGCTCCAGATCGTCGGCGTCGAGGAATACCTCGGCATCGAAGGTTGCACCGTCGTCGGTTGCAAGCGTGTCCCATTCGGCAACAGCGGCATCCCAGTCCGCACCCTGCGGTGCGTGCGGGCGACCATTGATGTATTCGTACGTGGTGGCGTCGGGGGCGATCATCCCGGCACGTGCACCTGCCTCGATGGACATATTGCAGATGGTCATGCGAGCATCCATGGATAGCGAGCGAATCGCGGAGCCGCGGTATTCGAGCACATAACCCTGACCGCCGCCGGTTCCAATCTTGGCAATCACAGCGAGGATGATGTCCTTGGCGCTGACGCCCGGCTTCAAGGTGCCTTCAACGTTGATGGCCATGGTCTTGAATGGCTTCAAGGAGAGCGACTGGGTGGCCATCACATGTTCGACCTCTGAGGTGCCGATACCAAATGCCAAGGCGCCAAACGCACCGTGGGTCGAGGTGTGGGAGTCTCCGCATACGACGGTCATGCCCGGCTGAGTCAAACCCAGCTGCGGACCAACCACGTGCACAATGCCTTGTTCCTTATCGCCCAGCGAGTGCAGGCGCACACCGAACTCCGCGCAGTTCTTGCGCAAGGTTTCGATCTGAGTCCGGCTGGTGAGATCGGCAATGGGCTTGTCGATATCCAGCGTGGGAGTGTTGTGGTCCTCGGTGGCGATGGTGAGGTCCACACGGCGCAACTTGCGACCAGCCAAGCGCAATCCCTCAAAAGCTTGGGGTGAAGTCACCTCATGGAGCAGGTGCAGATCGATGTAGATCAGGTCGGGCTGACGAGCAGCTCCAACGCCTTCACCCTTGCGCACAACGTGTGCATTCCAAACTTTTTCGGCCAGCGTCTGTGCTGCCTGATGTGCGGCCATAACCGACTCCCTTACTTGAAACAAAGTCCTATGAGACAACTGTTTCATCGCAGCCTACGTAATATCCAGTAAGCGGACTTGCATCTCAAATAATGAGATAGCAATATCATAGTATGGACACATCAAGTGGCGTTGGCGTCATCGACAAAGCGGCCCAGATCCTCAATGCGCTTGAGGCCGGCCCCACTTCACTGGCCCAGTTGGTTGCCCTCACCAAAATTTCACGGCCCACGGTCCATCGCTTGGCTCAGGCCTTGGTTCACCACCGTTTGGTTGGCAAAGACATCCACGGCCGATTCGTCTTGGGTGGTCGCTTGGTTGAGCTCGCCTCGGCAGCCGGCGAAGACCGCCTCATCGCCGCGGCGGGACCGTTACTGATTCAACTTCGAGATGCCACGGGCGAAAGCACCCAGGTCTTCCGCCGCCAAGGCGACTACCGCGTATGTGTGGCTTCGGCCGAGCGGCCCGTTGGCTTACGTGACACCATTCCCGTGGGAACTCAACTGTCAATGCGTGCAGGCTCCGCCGCGCAGGTACTCCTTGCCTGGGAGGACCACGAACGTTTGCTTGATGGACTGCAGAGTGCCAGATTCACTCCCACGATTCTTGCTGGGGTACGTCGTCGCGGTTGGGCTCAGAGTCTTGGTGAGCGAGAGCCTGGAGTTGCCTCGGTTTCGGCACCAGTTCGTGGACCGTCGGGACGCGTCATTGCCGCGGTTTCCATGTCTGGCCCTATTGAGCGGTTATCTCGTCAACCCGGCAGGGCTCACCAAGAGGTTGTTGTCCAGACCGCCAATGCGCTGAGCGAAGCGCTGCGCAAAACAGGAGACTGAACCAACTCTCGTGGGGACGACTTTGGCGCCCGTCTATGGGCATTTCTAACCCAATCCCTTGCATCGTATTGCGTCCCCGTGAACACATAAAACCACCAAGCTAAGTGGCGAAGTGGTCGTAACCCTTAGCTACGTCCGGTTTCTTGCCATCAAGATAAATAGCGGGGCCCATGGCCTCGACCTCTATCGCCATTACCCGTCCAATGACACGGAACCCCACGGGCAGCTGCGTCGATTGAGGGAATGTTGCTAGGAGTCCGTGGTCTTCCCCTCCTCCAAGTACCCAATTCAGCGGGTCTATCTGGAGTCGTTCAGACGCTCTCTTCAACCGCTCCAGATCTAAAGTCAGCTTCGCGGTGTCCAGATCAAAGGCGACGCCGCTGGCTATGGCCATACGTTGAGCATCCTTCAGCAGACCATCGGAGAGATCCATCATGGCCGTGGCTCCGGCGCGCGCGGCTGCCGGTCCGGCAGCCAGCGGCGGCCTCGGGCGTCTCTGTACCAGTACCAGGGCGCTTTCTTCCGCGGTCCACTCCACATACGTTAATGGTGAATCCAGTAGGGCCAAGCCTGCCGCAGCAACTCCCAAAACACCATTAACGGCGACCATATCCCCTGGTTCGGCGCCGCTTCGAAGCACCGGCTTCTCAGTAGCCAAGTCTCCGGTGACAGCGGCCGTCACCGATAATTCGCCACCTCTCCCCAGGTCTCCCCCGCCGATGGCACAGCGAGTAGCTCCCAGTTCTCGGACAGCGGCACTAAAGCCGTCAGCAAAGTCCTCGACCCAAGCGACAGGTGTTGCGGGTGGCAGAGTCAGGGAGATCACCGCGGATGAAGCGTGGGCACCCATGGCATTAATATCGGAGAGATTCTGTGCGGCCGACTTCCATCCAATGTCGAAGCCGCTACTGCAGAAGCCGCTGGGCCAGCACAACCGGAAATCTTGGTTCTCGACCAAGGTGTCGACGCTGATGACAAACTTTCCGCCCGGAGCGGCAATCAATGCAGCATCATCTCCCGGACCCAGCAACGGGTCGAACGCCTTCAAACGCGGCAAAATCCTCCCCAGCAAACCGCTTTCGCCGAGATTTTCAACGGTCAGCGGTTCAGCTTTGGGCACGTTGTAAGGCTCCAATAAAGTTGTTGTGTCGGGTGATTTCATCCTCGACCGGCTTGACCACCGAGGCTCCAGCAACCACGCTGATCGCGCTCTGAAGGACTTTTCTGGCCTTTCGGGCTCTGGCCGCAGCCCCGATCCGCGCCACCAATGAGGTAGCCAGGCCCAAGACGATGCCCAAGAGAATTCCAATGCCGAGCATCAAGGTGGGAACCGGGAAGCCTTCAACCTTCGGCGCGGCAGGCACAGTGAATTGAAGATATTGCGCGCCAAACAAGGCACCAAGCCACAATGCCCCAGCTAATGCCGTGGCTAGAGAAATCCACTGAACGACCGAGATGATCGGCCACCACCAGGCGCCTCGGGTCGCACCAATATTGGTATTGGCGATGGCTTGGTCAAGTTCGTCTGGGAGGTTCTCGCGTCCCGCTCGTGCAGCACGGCGGATAGATCCCTGCCAAGCCTCGGGTGCACCAGAACTCGCCCCATCGGCAAAGCGTCGGACCGCAGAATCGGCTTGCGCCTTCTGAGCTGCACCCGCGGCCGGCAACGACGTCCGGTTCAACGTGGGGTTCACCTCAGCACTTTTGAGATTAAGTCGGCGAAGCGGATCCGGACGCATTTTTGCCAACCAACGCGTCAGTGGCCATCCGGTGCGCTTATGGGCATCTAACCGATAGGAAGTTCGTACGGCGTTGACCACCGTCTCAACACCCGAAGCCGCAGCCAACTCTCCGGTCAGTGTCCGCTTGGCAGCCTCGGCCGGGAGTTTGAGCACTTGCAGTGGCGCACCATCCACCATTTTTGCCGCAACTATGGCCACGTCGGCACTCAGGCGGTTGGTAACGGCGGCGCGTTCGGTCACGACCTTGGCGATCTCCTGCCGCAAGGCATCAACGCCTTCACCCGTGAGGGCAGAAACACCTAAAATCCGTGGAGCGGATAACCCATCGGAAACAAGAATCGACCGCAGGGAATCCACGACTGGTCCCCGTTCGGTTTCCCGGAGTTTATCGATTTGGTTCAGAACCACCAAGGTCACCGAGCCGTGTGTGGCTAGGGGCCTGATGAAGTCATGGTGTACGGCAGCGTCAGCATACTTTTGTGGGTCAAGAACCCAAATCAATACGTCAACTTGTCCCGCAAGCTTCGTGGCTATTTCTCGGTTGGCCGCCACTGTCGAGTCAAAATCCGGAAGATCGAGCAGGATCAGCCCGTTAACGTCTTTTTCGGCCCCAAAGATACCCCTTTTATCCAGCCGCAAGGGTGACTGCACGATGTGGCGTTGCTGCACGCCTAGCCAATCAAGCAAGGGATCAGACCCCGCTTGTCCCCAGATCCCGGCCAAGGGCTGGCTGGTGGTGGGGCGCGTGGCAGCGGCCTTGGCGAGGTCTTGACCTACCACGGCGTTGAAAAGGGTAGATTTTCCACTGCCGGTTGCCCCGAAAAAGCCCACGACCGTGTGTTCTGCAGAAAGAGTCCGACGCGTTGAAGCCAATTCGAGGACTCGCCAAGAAGCCGAACTAACCTCTTCGCCTAGTCGCTCCGCCCCCAGTTCGGTGGCTTCCTTCAGAGCTTCAAGACGCCGTTCCAATGGGCTGTCGGCGCTGGTTTGTCGACGGCGGCTCATGCACCCTGCTCTCTGGCTAGTCGGCGGACGGCCGCCGAATTTTTCTTCATGTCTGCAGCATCGTGTTCTGTCGGAACGTCTACTAGGTGGGAAAGGAATCGTTGCTTTTCGGTTTCCAGTAGCGCGGTGCAACGTGTGGACAATGAGTCCTTGGCTCGTTTTGTCAGTCGCCGTACGGCGTCCTCACCAAAGATCGCTTCGAGAAGTTTCTGGCCCACAACTGCTGACCCGCCAGCGATGCCAACTTCCAATCCCGTGAGTCCTGCGGTGGAGGCAAATACAACCACCATGAGGGCCACGGCCACGCCATTAACACCGAATGACACCATTCTCGCTGTCATCCGTTTACCGGCACCCTCGGTCCGAATGATCTCCATCAGATCTCCCTGCCACGCGCGCACCTCAGCGGCCACGTGTTCTGAGAACCGCGGCGAGAGCGAACTTAAATTAGCGGCAGCCGCAAGTGACTTACCCGCCGGATCCGCACGCCAACGCTCCTCGGTGGTCTCGCTGGCCTTGGCTGCTTGATCCACCACCACAGCGTGAAGACCCGTCTCAATCGCAGCAGCCACGGTGGTGACCGGCTTGGGTTTGCCGGTGAAGAATGCACCAACTCTGTCGCGCAAGCGTCCAATTCCCGATTCCAAGGATCTGAAGAATTCTCCCGTTCCCACAAAATCCTGCCATCGGGCAAGAACTTCGCCCCTGAGCAAGGTGCCATCTTGGACACTGACAAGAATTTCCTCGTGGGCTTGTTCAAATGCTTCATGCGCAAATTGCGCCAACCGCGCTCCGTTTGATTCTTGCTCCACCATGGCTTGGGAAATGGCGTCGCCTCGGTCAGCAAGATGGGCCAACACCCCGGCAAGGGTTTGCCTGGCAACTGCCGCCCTGGATTCGCTGTCAGCGGCGAGATAACCCAGCCACTGCTTCAACGGCGCCACGGAGCTAGGCGGAAGCATGTCTAATTCGTCGAGAGTCACCTCAGGAACAACAAAGAGCTGCGCGCTATCGAGGCCTTCACGTCCCAGCATTCCCCGTAGGTCTTTGGCTATTTCCTCTTCGACGCCCACCGGCACACGGTCAAGGACCACGGCTACAGTAATATTTCGCCCGGCTGCATCGGAAAGTAGCTTCCATGGAACAGCATCGGCATACCGGTTGGCCGTGGTGACAAAGATCCACAAGTCCGCAGCTGCCAGCAATTGTCCGGCTAGACGGCGATTTTCATCGGATATGGAATCTACGTCCGGAGCATCAAGTAGCGCTAATCCTCGGGGAACCGCATCATCTTGGAGGAGGATAATCGAATCGGTGAGCTTGGCATCCGGCGTAGCGCCTACCTGCGACGCTGAAATCTCATGACCCGTGCCGACAGCCGTTCCAGTAATGCGGCGGAGCCCAGGCAAGATCCGTTGGTTCTCCAGCCAAGGCAGATCTAGTTTGTGGTGCAACAGGATGGGCTGTCGCGTTGTTGGCCGAATGGCACCAGCTCGCGTTACAGGATGGCCGACGAGAGCATTAACGAGTGTTGATTTGCCTGCGCCCGTGGAACCTCCGACCACCGCTAATAATGGAGCGTCCAGGCTTCGGTATCGCGGCAAAATGTAGTCATCAAGTTGTTCTACCGCGGTACGAACATTTTCGCGTACTTCCTCGACGCCGGCGATATTCAGCGGAAGAACTCCTGCCGCGAGATTTTTCCTGACGGCGGTTAGTAGGTTGATGGCTTCCATGTCAGCGGGCATTGCTTCGCCGAGTGGCGCACTTTCCGATTCAGAGCCATTACTAGTAGTCACCACTACATCATGCCAAAGACTTGCCTGATTTATCCGCAAGGCTACCCGAGTCATTTTCGGGGACAGATCATGTCGGCTTAAAAACAAATGGCTCCAAACAAGGTTTGGAACCATTTGTGCTTGTGACCCCAACGGGATTCGAACCCGTGTTACCGCCGTGAGAGGGCAGCGTACTAGGCCGCTATACGATGGGGCCGTATAGCTGTAACGTTTTAGGACTGTTACCGTCCGATTCATCTGAATCGTGACCCCAACGGGATTCGAACCCGTGTTACCGCCGTGAGAGGGCAGCGTACTAGGCCGCTATACGATGGGGCCGTATGCTTTGCGCGGAGGACTTACGCCCTCCACGCAAACCGGTCCTCGCTTTCGCGAAGACCGTGACGCTGGGGTACCAGGACTCGAACCTAGAATGTTGGTACCAGAAACCAGTGTGTTGCCAATTACACCATACCCCACAGCGTTGATTCGCTCTCCAACTTCCTTTCGAAAGCTTTCCTGCGCCTCAGCACGAGAAATAACTATACAGTCGGATCTGCATAAAGTACAAATCGGCGGATCACTTGGACTGGCAACCCCCAAAAACCCCGTACTTACAGCGATCCGAGCGGCAAATCGGTGACTATTCTCGGGTCTTTCAGGTGATCTTGTTTTGTGATCTGGCGCACGAATTCGCGCAAATTTCTAGAGGGCTCGGCGCATCCGCACTGGTCAGTGCGGCGATCACTGAACGACCGTGAATAACTAGGATCCTGTCCCCGCCACGTGAGTGTCAGTTTGCCTGGCGAGCTGACACTCACGCGGTTGATCGTCCGCGGGACCCGATCCCTCGACGCCCGCTTCCAGCTGCTCAAGCTTGAACTCGCGCGCCAATGCATCGACGTAAGTGATGCCATCTGGCGTCGGTCACTAAAACGTCAATCCCTTGCGGAGAAACCCGCTCGCGCCGCTGACGGTGCCTTGCTGTAGGACCATGAAGATCGCCTTGGTCTCGCAATGGCCTTCTTTACGGCCCGGAACACTATGCCTTGGATCAGTGAGTATCGGGAAGATCCGAAAATCCGCACCAGAGATTGCATGAAAAGCGGCAGTCACCAAGGTTTTTCTTGTGCTTCTCCTTCTATGCCGAGGAGAAAGAAAAGCCCCAGCCCACCTGCGAATCGATATTCGTAGGTGGGCTGGGGCTTAGTTCTCGATATTGGTGTTGGTGATGGCTTCTTTAGCTATCGGGTGGCGCGGAAGGCGCGCACCCGGTTCAGTGAAGACTCTTTGCCAAGAATGACCATCGACTCGAACAGTGGCGGTGAAATACGCTTTCCCGAAACTGCGGTGCGAATCGGACCAAAAGCGTGGCGGGGCTTAACGCCCATTCCTTCCACCAATGCCGACTTCAAGACGTCCTGAAGGGTCTCGGCATCCCATCGCGCGGCAGACTCCAGCGCTTCGATGCCCGCGTCAAGAATCTCTGCCGTGTTTTCCGGCAGTCCCTTCAGGGCATCGGCGGCCGGCTCGATTGCAGAGTCCTCTGTGAAGAGGAACTCAAGCATTTCTGGCGCCTCACCGAGCAGCGTGATGCGTTCCTGTACAAGCGGGGCTGCTTCCGAGAGAATTTCATTCTCTCGATCACTCAGCTGCTCCCCCACCAAGTTATTGGCCTGGAGGTACGGGATTAGACGGTTGCGGAAGTCTTCTGCCTCGAGCATACGAACATGGGTGCCGTTGATAGCTTCAGCCTTCTTGATATCAAAGCGCGCCGGGTTGGAAAGCACGTTATGGACATCAAATGCTTCGATGAGCTGGTCTCGGGTGAAGATGTCTTCATCCGCACTGAGTGACCAACCAAGCAAAGAAAGGTAATTCAGAAGGCCTTCCGGAATGAATCCGCGATCGCGGTGCAGGAAGAGGCTGGATTCCGGATCACGCTTTGAAAGCTTCTTGTTGCCTTGGCCCATAACGTATGGCAGGTGACCGAACAGTGGCATGTACTCGGCCACTCCCACGTCGATCAAAGCGCGGTATAGGGCAATCTGACGTGGAGTGGAAGAGAGCAAGTCTTCACCGCGCAGCACGTGGGTAATGCCCATCAAGGCATCATCTACGGGATTAACGAGCGTGTAGAGCGGCTGCCCGTTAGCACGAACCACAACGAAGTCAGGAACAGATCCCGCCTTGAAGGTGATCTCCCCGCGCACGACGTCGGTGAACGTCAAATCTTCATCCGGCATGCGCACCCGCAACACGGGATCGCGACCCTCTGCACGGTATCCGGCAATCTGGTCTTCGCTTAGCTCGCGGTCAAATCCGTCGTAGCCCAGTTTCGGGTCGCGGCCGGAGGCCTTGTGGCGGGCTTCCACTTCTTCTGGAGTAGAGAACGACTCGTAGAGGTGGCCCGCTGCGCGAAGTTTGGCGATGACGTCGGCGTAGATGTCACCACGCTGGGACTGGCGGTACGGTTCGTGTGGGCCACCAACGTTAACGCCCTCATCCCAGGTGATACCCAGCCAGTCCAAGGCGTCTAGCAACTGGTTGTAGCTTTCCTCGGAGTCGCGCTTGGCGTCGGTGTCTTCAATGCGGAAAATCATTTTTCCGCCGGTGTGGCGCGCATAGGCCCAGTTAAACAGGGCTGTACGAATCAGGCCAACGTGCGGGGTGCCGGTCGGAGACGGGCAGAAGCGTACGCGGACGGGGGTTTCATCGGTCACGGTGGGAATGAGGGATACATCAGTCATGATGTACCCATTCTATGCCGCCAGTTCGCTCGGCCCGTCAAGAGAGTACAGGCGGCCTGTCGGTAAAGCACGTTAGGCGCTTTCGTCCCCTACTCGGGGATGAAAGCGCCTAACCTCTTAGTTCAATCTATGGCTCTATTTCAAAGATTTAGCGACGGAAGGTGTTGCTCAAAGTTCCGATGCCTTCGATCTCAATTTCCACGCGCTGACCGTCAACCACTTCGCCAACACCTGCAGGTGTGCCGGTGAGGATCACATCGCCCGGAAGCAGAGTGAAGGCGGCCGAAGCATAGGCAACCAGATCGTTGACGCCCCACACCATTTCCGAGGTGTTGCCGTCCTGGACCACAACGCCGTCAAGGCGGGTCATCAATTGAGTGTCCTCGTGATCAAGCTCGGTCTGGATCCATGGACCCAGCGGGCACGAGCCGTCCCAGCCCTTAGCGCGGGCCCACTGACCATCTGTTCGCTGGGCGTCGCGCGCGGTCAGATCGTTGGCAATCGTGTAACCAAAAATCACATCCTGGGCTTTGTCGGCCGGAACGTCCTTGCAAATACGTCCAATAACAACTGCCAGCTCGCCCTCATAGGATATTTCCTCCGAGAAGCTGGGCAATGTGATTGGGTCACCGGTTCCAACCACCGCCGTGTTGGGCTTCAGGAACATCAGTGGTTCGGGCGGAACCTCGTTACCCAATTCTGCCGCGTGGTCTGCATAGGTACGCCCGAAGCACACCACCTTTGAGCGCGGAATGATTGGGGCGAGCAACCTGACGTCTTCAAGCTTGTGCTTGACGCCGGTTGGCTTGATTCCTTGGAAGAACGGGTCGCCGGCGATGACGAGAACCTCGCCATCCTCCACGACGCCGTACATGGGGTCACTGTCAACGACAAAACGAGCAATACGCATGGTTTACAGCTTAGTGGCTTTGTGGCTACTAGATGCCCGTTGTGCCGCCGAGGCCTTAGCCACATCTTCTTCACTTTGATCCTCGTCATCTACGCCATCGGATTCTTCGTCTGGATATCCGGTGGGGTTTGCTGACTGCCATCGCCACATGTCTTCAACCATTTGTTCGAGACCACGTTCGGCCTTCCACCCAATTTCTTCACGGGCCAAGGTTGGATCAGCGTAGCTTGCGGCGACGTCCCCCGGGCGTCGGTCAACAATGTCGTACGGAACTTCTTTCTCGGAGATACGAGCGAAGGCCTGGATAACTTCCAGTACCGAAGAACCGTTGCCCGTGCCCAGGTTCCACGCATGTAGCCCACCATGATCCTGCAAGTATTCCAAGGCTGCTAGGTGGCCAGCCCCAAGATCCAAAACGTGAATGTAGTCGCGAACACCAGTGCCATCCGGAGTTGGGTAGTCTCCACCAAAGACGTTGACTTTTTCTCGTACACCAACGGCTACCTGGGCGATAAAGGGCATGAGGTTATTTGGAGTACCCTGGGGGTCTTCACCGATACGGCCAGACTCATGTGAGCCAACCGGATTAAAGTAGCGCAATTTAGCAATCGACCACCGTGAATCAGAGGCTGCGAGATCATCAAGCATGTACTCAATGTGAAGCTTGGTGCGTCCATAGGGGTTGGTTGCAGAAAGGGCGGTGGATTCGTTGATGGGAAGCTCGACGGTATCCCCGTAAACCGTGGCCGAGGAACTGAAGACCAGCGTTCGAACCCCGTGCTCATCCATCGCTTCGAGCAAGTTCAGGGTTCCGGTGACGTTGTTGCGGTAGTACGTCAACGGCTTGGAAACCGATTCTCCGACCGCCTTGAGGCCAGCAAAATGTATGACGGCTTCGGGTTTCGCCGCAGCTAAGACCTCGGCAACACGTTCCTGATCTAATAGGTCACCAACATGTAGGTGGGCTCGCTGCCCCGTGAGCTCGGCAACACGCCGCAGCGCTTCGGGCGAGGAGTTACTCAAATTATCGAGGACGTGAACTTGGTGCCCTTCTTCCAGAAGCAACAAGACTGTGTGGGAGCCGATGTAGCCGGCGCCGCCGGTGACCAAAATTCTCATGGACCCTAGTCTACGGAGAATACCTCGCATTCCCTTTATATCGGGTAGGGGAAGGAATTCTTAAGAATTCCTTCCCCTACCCGATAATGACGATGTGGTTAGACCAAACGTTCAAGCCAGCCGTGGCGGTCTTCTACCGCTCCGGTTTGAATACCAAGCAATTCATCGCGCAGAGCCATGGTGATTGCACCTGCGACTGCTTCCGGATCGCCGATGAGCTCGTCGCCGTTCTTCAACACACCTATTGGTGTGATGACTGCGGCTGTGCCGCAAGCGAAGACCTCAGCAATGTCTCCGTTGGCGATACCTTCACGCCATTCCCCCAAGGTGATGGTGCGTTCCTCAACTTCGAGCCCACGATCTTGTGCCAATTGAATGATCGAGGAACGAGTAATTCCTTCAAGGATGGTGCCGGTCAGCCGCGGTGTGACAAGCTTTCCGCTCTTCATCACGAAGAAGACGTTCATGCCCCCAAGTTCCTCAACGGCCTCATTGTTGAATGGGTCAAGGAAGAGCACTTGCTTGCAACCGTTTTGTTCGGCTTCGAGTTGGGCAATTAAGGATGCAGCATAGTTTCCGCCACACTTCGCCGAACCGGTGCCGCCACGGCCGGCACGAGCGTAATTATGGGAAACCCAGATACCTACTGGCTTCAGCTCACCGCCAAAGTAGTTTCCTGCGGGGGAAGCGATGACTCGGTAGGAGACGTTTCGAGCTGCGCGAACACCCAGGAATGCTTCGGTGGCAATCATGAAGGGGCGGAGGTAGAGAGCCTCCCCTTCGCCGTTGGGAACCCACTGAACGTCTGCGCGCACCAAGTTCCGCAACGAATCGACAAAGACGTCCTCATCAAGCTGCGGGAGAGCTAGCCGCTCGGCCGAACGGTTCAACCGGGCCGCATTGGCATGTGGGCGGAACGTCCAGACGCTGCCATCAGCATGTCGGTATGCCTTGAGGCCTTCAAAGATTTCTTGGCCGTAATGCAGAACCGAGGCGGCTGGGTCCATGGCAATCGGACCGTATGGCTCGATGCGGGCGTTGCTCCAGGTACCTGTGGAGTCTTCAGCTGTCGCTGCCCAATCAATGACGGCCGTGTGGTCGGTGAAGAAATCCCCGAAACCCGGGTTGGCTAGTATTTCCGCGCGCTCCTGATCACTTTTTCGGTGTGTTGAGAGATCTTCAATGAATTCCATGATGCCGTCAGGCTTCCTCTTCGACTGGGTATCAGTGCTGGCAAGCCCTAATGGACTTCCCAGCCTAAGATTTGATTTCTATATGAACCTACGTTCCACCCTAAGCCAGTGCGGCGATGATTGCATCGCCGATCTCGCTCGTGGTGCGCGGGTCGGTCATTTCATCACGCGATGCAATATCGCCTTCGACGGCTACCTCAACACGACGGGCCAGCTCTGGCAAGCCCACATGGTCGAGCAAGAGAGCCGTCGAGAGGATGGCAGCCGTCGGATCAGCCTTCTGCTGACCGGCAATATCCGGAGCAGATCCGTGTACCGGTTCAAACATGGAAGGTGCGGTGCGATCCATGTTGATGTTTCCAGAAGCCGCCAAGCCGATACCACCGGTGATGGCGCCAGCTTGGTCGGTCAAAATGTCACCGAAGAGATTGTCGGTGACAATGACATCGAAGCGCGAGGGGTTAGTGGTCATGAAGATGGTTGCCGCATCCACGTGCAAGTAATCGTGAGTGACCTCGGGGAATTCTGGGGCGATGGCTTCCACCGCACGTCGCCATAGGTGTCCGGCGAAAACAAGGACATTGTGCTTGTGGACCAACGTCAGGTGCTTGCGTGGGCGATCATTAGCGCGGCGGAACGCATCGCGCACGACGCGCTCAACACCGTGTGCAGTGTTAATGGAAACTTCAGTGGCGATTTCATGAGGGGTCCCGGCACGAAGGACACCGCCGTTACCCACGTAAGGACCTTCGGTTCCTTCTCGTACCACGATGAAGTCAATCTCACCGGGATTGGCCAGCGGGCTCGGAACTCCTGGGTAAAGCTTGGA